>NZ_PHUF01000001.1 GCF_002813245.1 Novosphingobium kunmingense | reverse complement strand
GCCTTGGCCAGGCGCATGATGGCGCGCTGGCCGGTGTGCGGCGCGACCGCAGCTTCGCGGCGGGCCGCGACCATGGCCTTCATCAGGTCGGCGCTGTCTTCGAGCATCTTGTCGCCGCTCGCTTCGGTTGACCGGATCTGCTGGCGGATCGAGCCGGCCGAGCGAAGTACGCGCAGCTGCGCAAGGTCGTCGATTTTGCTTGCCTGGGTGGTGTTGGTCATGGCGCATCCCTTCGGAAGCTTGGGCTCGACCAAGCAGTCGGATTATCGTGCGAGGCTGGGGCCCTGGTTCAGGATCGCGGCGATACTGTCGAGCGCCGCCACCCCCAGCACCGGCAAGACCAGCATCAGGAGCAACAGGCCGACGATCGCGCCAAGCCTGGCCAGGACATAATGGTCCCCATCGAGCCACCTCGGAACGATGCGGGGTTCGAACACATTTGCCCAAGCTTGACCGGAAAAGGCGCCGGCATCGGCAAAGTGAAGCAGACCCGCTTCGTTCGGACCGGGCTTTGCCTCCGGTGGCATATCGTTGGGAAGGTGTGAAAATGTTCCGGCAGTTTTTGTGCCGCCAACCGGACCTGCAAGATTCTCATAGTTGAGTATGATCTCGCGATGGGTTTGCGCACCAAGCACCGACTTGATCTTGCTGATGTGCTTGTTGACGTTGGATGGCGACATTCCGATCAGGCGCGCGATCTCTTTGATCGAGTGATGTCGCTGCAAACCTTCGATAATCTCGATCTGCCGTTCGTTCAGGATGTTGTCGGACATCGTCGCACCCCGGTGAAGTTCCGTAAGGTATAAACTAACAGATCGACGAAGGGTTCAACAGGTCATTTCGAGGTGTTCGCCGCACGCTCGGCTTGGACCAGCGCATCTTCGAGCGCGGCCGCTGTGCGGTGCATCTGCATATCGCCCGCGAGCGCGAGTGCGCGCTCGACCAGTCCGATCAGCTCTTCGAGGCGTTGCCCTGGCTGGGCTTGATCGACTGGATTCGCACGCTTGATCATCGAAGGCTCCACTAACGCGCGGGCTTGTGCCGAACGCC
>NZ_PHUF01000010.1 GCF_002813245.1 Novosphingobium kunmingense | reverse complement strand
CGCACCGGCGGCCTGCACCAGGTTCTCGATATTGGCGTAGAGGTAGAAGTTGCCGCTCGCGGTCACCGTGTCGGTGCCCTCGCCGTCACCTTCGAACACGGTGTCGGCGAGCTGGTTGACCAGATACATGTCATCGCCGGCGTGACCATATAGATGATCGGCTCCGGTGCCCCCGTCGAGCAGGTCGGCCCGCGCGCCGCCTTCGAGGCTGTCATCGCCAGCAAGGCCTATCGCAATCACGGTCCCGTCGCGCGCCGGTATCAATGCGTCGTCATCGTCGGTTCCCTGGAGCAGCACCGGCACCCGTTCGGCGAGGAATTGCGCTGCGGTGATATCGCCATCTGCAAAACGCAGGGTCACAACCTGGAGCAGGGTGTCTTCGCCGTCGGGCGAACCGGGTCGCAGGTCGGTCAGGATGATACCGCCGTCGCCACGTTCGTCCGCGCCGTAGTCCGCGGCGTTCCCGGAGAACACGGCCTTCATCCTGGCACCGCCGCTGCCAATCACCAGGTCATCGCCGCCGCCGCCGGTGACCGCAAAGACACCACCACTCGCGGCATTGACTGCGTTGACGACATCGTTGCCGGCCCCGCCATCGATGGTCTGGTTGCCGCCTCCGAGCATGATGATGTCGTTATCGGCTGATCCGTTGACCATCAGCGTGGAGTTGCCGGTCTCGACGTAGTCGACATCCGGGTCGACATTGAGCACGCTCGCGCCTGGAACCGCCTGCTGAACGCTCGCGGCCTGACCATTGAGGTAGACGACCGGGATCACCGGGGCGGGCTCGGCGGCGGCAAAGGCGGTCTTGGCCTGTTGCAGCTCTTCATCCGAGAAGAACGTGAAGACAAGCTTCTCGACATTCCACAACTCGCCGACGTCCAGGCCGAGGAAGCTGAGTGCGTAATGACCGCCGAGATTATCCCAGCCCCAGGAGGCCTTGAGGCCTGGCAGAATCAGTTCATCGGACCCCAGCCCCGCATCGATGACCCGGTATTCGCCGAGTGGTGTGACACCGGACCACTCGATGCTGTCGGCGGCGCTGCTGCCGAGAACGAAGTTATCGCCGGTCCACGAGGTGATCTTCGATGATCCGGGCTGGCCGATCGCGATCTGGACATCATCGCCTGAATAAACCAGTTCCGCGCGAAGCGCAGCGGCGAAGGGATGGAGCGAGAACGGGCCTGTAACCGCGCGCTCCAGGATCGTCGTGACGCTGGCGAGATAGTTCGTCCAGGCGTGCTCGGTGATCCCGGGGAAAGTGGCGATGTCGCTGTTGACATAGACATCGGAGCCGTCGCGATCCTTGGGCTGGATCTTGCCGATGATGGCAGCGAGCGTGACCTGGCCCTGGAGCAGCAGCCACGCCGACAGGATCGGCGCCGCCTGGCTCAGCGCCGGCGCAATCATCGCCACCGCGTCGCTCGTGTGGGCGAAGTTGACGATGCGCGGGTCATCTTCGATGCCATCGTTGTTGTCGCTGCCCGGCGAGCCGATCGTCACCGCCTGGTAGAGCGATCCGGCGTGGTCGGACATGAACTCCTGGACCATGCCGGCGCCTAGGCTGTGACCGGACACGAGCACCTGCTGGATGCCGTTGGCCGGGTCGGCGACATAGGCGTCGATGGCGTCGATCAACGGCTTGAACTTGGCGTAATGGTCGAGCGTGAAATCGGGATAATCGGCAAAGTCGGCGAATTGGTCAGTCCCGCGAAATGCGAGCGCCAGAGTGGTCACGCCATTTACAACGCCGATGAGCACCAGTGCGTTCGCTTCGGATGTATCTACAATCCCAACTGGAGACGGATAAATCGCCTGGTAGTGGCCGTTGGTAAGCGAATATTGCAGCCCGGTTTGCGGATGGGTGTATGCGGCCGGGATACCCAGTTCCAGCGCCGACAAAGCGTGCCAGTGTCGCAATTGCGTGGCTTCCGCTGCAACTCCCGCGGCCGCCCAAGCAGCGAAGGTACCTGTGCTGGCGAGTGGTTCAGCCAAATGGTCGAGCGTTTCCAGTGCGCCATAGGATTCGCCGGCCAACCGGATCAGCTCTAGCACGAGGTTGCCTTGGTAGAGATTGACGAGGTTGTTGACGGGAGCAGTGAACGAGAGTGCCTCGAGGTGCTGGGTGTAAAGAAGCGTTCCCGTAAGGTTGTTAGTGAGCACCGTGCGCGTTGGTTGCACGCCGTCCTCGAACGTTGTCGTGAAGGTCCAGTCAGTCGCCCTTCCGGTAAGGACGAGCGTGTCGACGTCGGGAGACGCTGGGTCTCCGGTCGATCCCGCACCATCGATCAGGACGGACTGTCCGGCAACGAACGTGACGGCCCTTAGATCAAATGTGTCGGACCCGCCGTCGCCGAGCATGACATCGTTTCCGGTACTGCCCACGAACCAATCGCTGCCCAGCCCTCCTTCAAGCCAGTCGCTACCGCTACCACCATCGAGCCAGTCGTTTCCGCCTTCACCCAGGAGAAGATCGTTGCCGCCAAGACCAAAAATATGATTGGCGAGGCCTTGTCCGACGATGACGTTATCAAGCTCGTTGCCGGATCCGTCGTACGCTAAACCGCCACCTCCATCGATATGCAGGAAGAGTCCCTCGAAATTGAAGGGCAATCCATAGCCATCCTGACTGGATCGGATCCAGTCGAAGCCTTCATTGGCAGCTTCGATCAGGGTGTCTTGCGCAGCAGCTTCGGCGCCGTAAATCAGATAATAATCGTCGTCCGGCCCGCCATAGACCGTATCTTGGTCCCTTCCGGGATCGAGCATGTCGTTGCCCGCGCCCCCGTAGAGTGTGTCGATCTCATTGCCACCTTCGAGGTAATCGTCTCCGCCAAGGCCAGCAATCTCATCGTCACCAGAATTTCCGCTGATATGATCGGCGCCGTCGGTTCCTGAGATCGCATCGTTTCCGGACGTGTCGGTGATGGTGATCGGGAGCGAGTACCACCAGGCGAAGTTATGCCAAAACTGCGCCAACGCGATCCGAAGATTGCTGACTGATGCGAGGCCCAAGATACCCGCTGTCGGATCGGTCATAACCAACGCCCCCGCTCCTTCGACTCATCACAGATAGCAGGCGCAGGTCTCTTAAGTAAGGCCGTCAAAGAGCGGCCGAATTGGTTGAGAATGGGTCCGGTTTGACAGCGACACGACAAGTCACCTTGAAACGACATATTATGTTGGATGGCCGTCCACGCTGCCAAGACGGTGACACAGCGTCAGCCGAACCGATTTGGCGCTGGATCAGGTGCCGCTAGCAGGTGCCTCGTTGGTCTGACAGAGCCTTCTAGGCAGCAATTCGGTTTCTTGGAACGCACCTAGGGCCATCCAGCTAATTCCGTCTACGGCAGTACTGCAAGATCCCCTGTGACCAAATTACCGAACACGACCCAGACAAAGCCGACCCACGACGCGACGAAAATTGCCGCAATCGCATAGTGCTCCCAGTAGAGCCCTCGCCTCTTGCGGATCGCGTGCCGCGATTTCCG
>NZ_PHUF01000009.1 GCF_002813245.1 Novosphingobium kunmingense | reverse complement strand
CTCTTCGAGGCGTTGCCCTGGCTGGGCTTGATCGACTGGATTCGCACGCTTGATCATCGAAGGCTCCACTAACGCGCGGGCTTGTGCCGAACGCCTTACCCGAGATCAACATCAAACAGCGCGGGCTTCTAGGTATTTGCTCTTATTGCCAAGAAATCGGTTGGAATGCTTACTTTCCCTTCAAGAAACCGCCGGTCGAACGATCGATCAAGGAAAGGCTCACGCGCTGCGCGATGAACGAACCAGAGAACCGTGGGACCCAACGAAGCAGCCTCTTGCTCACCGGAGAGCTTCAAACCGAAGGTGGCATTACCCATTGCTTCAAGGTTCGAAATGTTTCGGCCACGGGCCTCATGGGGGAGATGGAACCGGCCCTGACCATCGGAGATAGGGTTTCGCTCAGGCTGGGCGATACCGTACGCGTCACTGCAACTGTCGCGTGGAGCGCTCCGCCCCGCTTCGGACTGAGCTTTGAACTTGGGATCGACCCGGCGTCCGTGCGCCGCCCTTTGGGTTACGAGCCAAGACCCTTTGCCGCACGGCCTGCCGGTCCGCGAAAGAGATTCCTGTAACTACGCGATCGACGCCCGGCCGTGCCGTGCACCTTTCAAGCAGAACCCACCGCGAAGACCGCTATCCGGTTAATCCCCTAAGTTACCGAAAAGTGGATGTTAGCCACGCAGCGTTAGATCGTTAATTCACCGATCTCGACGAAAGGCTAATGAAACCATGAAGCTAGCGACGCTAAGCCTTGTTACCGCACTGACCGCGGCAACACCGGCATTCGCTGAGGAAAGCCCATACTTTGGCGGCGCGACCGTTGGCGTTGTCGCCTCGGCCTCCCGCCTCAGCACCTCTCAGACCGATTTTCAGAACTGGTACTTTGCACTCGATGGTGCTCGTCTGGAAGACGACGCCGTGATGGGCGGATTCAGTGCCGGCTACGACGTCATTTCCGGCAACCTGCTCGTCGGCGTGGAAGGTGATGTGCTTTTCGGGACGGCCGACAGCACGCGCGAAGTCGTGCCTTCGCTCGTGAGCTACGAAATTGGTTCCCGGATCACCAAGCTTGCAACGGCGCGCGCCAAACTGGGGGTCACCTCGGGCCGCATGGCCGGTTATCTGACCGGCGGTCTGGCCATTTCCGACGCTCGCCAGCGCTATTTCGAAACGGACGGCACCGGGCAGAACTTCAGCGGCAAGGGCGACCGCACGGGATGGATTCTCGGCCTTGGCTTCGACTACGCCATCAGTCCGCGCGCGTCGATCGGTCTGGCGGCGAGCCACGCCGATTTCGGCGCAGTGCATCACATCCTTCAGGAATCCAACGGGACCCCCAGCAATTGCACCTGGGCACGAAGTCCTGACGGCCTGTGCCACTGGAACGTCAAGGACCGGCTCGAAAGCGTATCCGTCAAGGTCCGCTATCGGCTTTGATGGCCGACAGAAGTGGAGTGATGGGTGGTCGGCTTCCTCTGCCGACCGCCCAATTGGCAACCTCGGATGCCTAGAGATGACATGAACGTCACCGCCCCCTGCCAAAGTTGGGATCCTTCGCGAAAATTCTTAGGTCCGCAATCGGCGCGATTGGCCAAGTTTGCAGTTGAGGCTGAATTCGCTAGCCGTAGTACATTTCTTCGATCTTCAGGTTCGTGAAATGCCCTCAGCGGTGCAAGTGCTTCGAATGAGTTCGAGACGCCCCGGAATTGGTCGTTCGCGGATCGTGTAACCTTGCTGAATGAATGGCCGATTCCGATGACTGGGATTGGGGCACCGGATGGCAGCTTGGTCAGCGACAACGGGCTGCCAAATTATGGCGATCGCACGAGCCCTACGTTCCAGGTCGAGAAATCCGATCGGATGGTATTGATGACATACTGATGCCGATGGATTGGGTAAGATTCCACCTGGCGGAAGTGGACCTTTCGTACGCCATCGATCTTATAGAAATCGGCGATGGTTGTGCCCATCGACTTCATGTCCCGGGCGTACATGTGGGCGATCAAGTTGAACGTACCAGTCTTGCATGCGCAGCCTGAGCAACGTTCCATCGCGATCACCGCGTCGAAGGCATGCTGCAGCTTGCGTGGCTGTACCTCGAGATAGACCCATCCAAACACGTTCATCTGCGTAGCGCTGATGTCTATAACCAGTCCGTGGCTGATCGCCCCGCCATCAAGCAGTCGCCGCATTCTCTTCCTTATGGCCGCTTCTGTGACACCAATGGCTTTGGCGATTGCGCGATTGCTCGTACGACCGTTGTCCTGGAGTATCTCGAGGATCCGAGCGTCGATGGGATCCAGATTCCGGGTTGCACTCACAAAGCTGCGATCCCCGATTTGATGCAGACATCGCCAATGGCAACATCTGCCTCAATTGCTTCCACCCCGTCGATGGCCGCCGCATCGTCGAAGATGGATTTGAACTCGCACATGTCGCTGGCGAACACCATAACCTGGAGGAATGGATCCTCGATAAACTTGGAGATCGAGAATACATTTGGATGTTCGGTCAACGTAGCGGCGATCCTGTCAACATCCACATAGGCGCACCGGACCTCAAGCCAGCCGAATGTGTTAAAACCTGAATTAACAATGTTTTGCTGTACAGTCGGGCGGATGAGCCGGCTGCTGATAAGGCTTTCAATCCTAAGTGAGACCGTGCTTTCCGATACACCGAGCTTCACCGCCAGACTCCGGTTTGAAATCTGCGGATCTCCCGCCAGTTCGGCGATCAACTGCCGATCTACCTGATCCTTGATCCGCCGTGCAGCCACGCCGTCCACCTCTTGTTTAGATCCGACTTAAATCCGACTGAAATTTTGTCATTGTCGACGGCATCGCTTACCTGCGGCTGGCCGCCGATTCAACCTCTTCACCATAAGAGAGCACATAAAAAGATGATTTGCGTACCATATATGGATTGACAGGTACGCATAATGGCTCATGTTTGCTGCGACAGTCGATAGGCAAAAAGTCGATTCGTAGTTTCGATCATCCGCAAACGCGGGGGTCATTGGGGAGAGGAGAAGGCGATGGCATTCGCGTCGTTCAAACGAGTCCGCTTGGTTACGGCTAGCAGCATTCTTGCCCTTGGCGCGCTCATGGGCGGACATGCTGCACGTGCCGAGGATGCACCTGAAAAGGACGATGCTCAGGCAAGCGAAGCATCGCAGGAAGGTGTCATCGTCGTTACGGCGCGACGCCGTGAAGAGAGCCTATCGCGTGTGCCAGTAGCTGTCTCGGTGCTGACGGCCGAGGCCCTGAGTTCAAGAAGCATCAACTCTGAGTCCGACCTCCAAACTGCCACCCCCGGCCTGATCGTGCGATCGACGCAGGGCAGCAGTCAGTTCAACTACGCAATCCGCGGCCAGTCGATTGACGCATTCAGTGTCTCGCAGCCGGGTGTCCTGACATACATCAACGAGTTCCAGACAAACGCGCTGAGCGCAGGCTCGCTTTACGACCTAGGCTCCGTGCAGGTGTTGAAGGGTCCGCAGGGAACACTGTTTGGGCGCAACACGACTGGTGGAGCTGTCCTTTTCTCGACCGCGCGGCCTGAGTTTGATGACCTTGCCGGAATGGTGCGAGGACGTGCCGGCAATCTGGGTGCCTGGCAGCTTGAAGGCATGATTAATGCGCCGGTTGGAGAGGGAGTTGCACTCCGTCTGGCGGGGATGGTCGATCAGCGAAAGGGCTTCGTCAAAAACCTGGTCAACGGAAAACAGCTCAACAATGTCGACCGGTGGTCGACCCGGGGATCGCTACGCTTCAAGCTGGGGGACGCGATCGAGAGCACGTTTGTTGGCGAGTACGGAGAATCGAAGGGGAATGGTGATCCGCTCCTGTTGTTTTCGGCGAATGCTCCAGGTTCGCTCGGTCCGAACGGTCAGGCACTGCCAGCGACCCTGACAACATTTTACAGCCCGATCCTTGATTCGATTGCCGGAGCCGGGGCCTACGCGGCGCTGCAGGCGGCCTACCCGGGAAGCCCGGACGGCGGCTATGGTGCTTTTGTCGATGTGCAGCGCGCACTAGGCACACGGGCGACCTATCTCGATGCCGACACCGGGCTCGCGGCCCGCAGCTGGTATGTCCTCAACACGACGACAGCTGACATCTCCGACGATGCCCAGATCAAAAATATCATCGGCTATTCAAACAATCGCAACGTCTCACTTTTCGATCAGGACGGCAGTCCGCTGCCCTTCTATGGCTATGTTCAGACACTCAATCGGATCAAATCATTCTCAGAAGAGCTTCAGCTTTCGGGCAAGGCTCTGGATAGCCGCCTGTCCTACATCGTGGGGGTATATTACTCCAAGGAAAGCCGTCGTAGCGGCCAGGACTTCCGGTACTTTGATCTGGGACCGGTAGCCAACCCGGTGGTGGCTCCGATGTTCGGCGCACCGTCTTTGCCCTTGGCCAATCACCTGGAAGGCGATTTCGATGTCTCAAGCATCGGTGCATTCGTTCAGACATCCTTTCAGCTGACCGACAAGTTGAGCGCAACGACTGGCGTACGGATAACCAAGGAAACGAACGCGTTCACCGAGATTTCCGGATTTGCGCCGTTCTATCCCGCAGGTATCAAGGAACGACGCAGCGATACGAAGCCCAGTTGGACACTGGGACTGGAATACCAGGCCACTCGGTCATTGTTCCTCTACGCCACCTACCGCGGCAGCTGGCGCGGGGGCGGCTTCAACTACAATGCGCCGCCTGTCAGCGCATCGGCTCCCGACGGTGGCAACAGGTTTGATCCGGAGACTATCCAGGATGTCGAGCTTGGCGCCAAGTTCCTTGGCGACATTGGAATGGTCCCCGCTCGCCTCAATCTCGCCGCCTACAAGAGTTGGGTCAAAAAGATCCAGCGGGTGGCGTACATCACGTTCCCCGATGTCGGACCGGGGGGTGCCACTCTCAACGCTGATGGCGCGACGTTCCAGGGTATTGAGTTTGACGCCGAGGTCAGCGTCGCTCCGGGCGTGAAGATCGGTGGGGCGTTCAACTATGCCGACCCGAAATATACCGGGAACCGCCAGCAGACGCTGTTCGGCACTTTCCTTGAGTTCTCCACGTTCGCCGACGTCACCAAGTACTCGGGAAGTGGCTATTTCGACGTAGTAACGCCCTTGCCAGGCAACGCCGGCGATCTGCGCATGAGGTTTGACGTATATGCGCAGTCCTCATTGTACTTTTCGAACTACGGCGAGAGCGGCGCTCCCGGGACCAAGTTGCCGGCATACGAGCTCGTCAATGCCCGGATCGGTGTCGACAATATCGGCGGCAGCGGACTGTCCGCCGCGTTCTTTGCGAAGAATATCTTCGACAAGGAATACTACGTCGGGGGCATCGGGCTTGGTACTGCTGGCGGTTACAACCTCGCTGTTCCTGGTGAACCCCGAACCTACGGCGTGGACCTAACTTTCCGATTCTGACGTCTGATTTCTGCCCGCCGCCATGGTCGGCGGGCAGCCACACCCTTAGCAGCCCGGAGCAACCGCAATGTCCGAAGTCGACGCTGTAATCATTGGGGCCGGAATGTCCGGCATGTATCAACTGCACTCGCTGCGGAAGCTTGGCCTAAAGGCTGTTTTGCTCGAAGCTGGAACGGAAGTTGGCGGCACCTGGTATTGGAACCGCTATCCAGGGTGCAGGTTCGATTCCGAAAGCTACAGCTACTGCTTCTCGTTTGACGACGAAATCCTGCAAGAGTGGAACTGGACCGAGCACTTCGCGCCCCAGACCGAAACCTTCGCCTATCTGAAGTATGTGGCGGACAAGCTCGACCTGCGGCGAGACATTCGGTTCAGTTCGCGCGTCAAGTCGGCGCACTGGTCAGATTCAAAAGGCAAATGGCATCTGACCTGCGAAGACGGATTTGAAGTGGATGCCCGATACCTGATTACCGGGATCGGAGTGCTGTCAGCTCCGTCCATGCCGAAATTCAAGGGGATGGACACCTTTGCAGGGCGACAGTTCCATACATCCGACTGGCCACGCGATAAGTTCGACCTGACGGGCAAGCGTGTTGCTGTCATCGGGACGGGTGCAACCGGTGTCCAGGTGATACAGGAAGTGGCCAAGATCGCAGGCCAGCTGACTGTCGTTCAGAAGGAGCCCAACTGGTGCAAACCCCTTCATAACAGCGCAATTTCGGCCGAAGAGATGGCGAGCATCAAAGCCCGCTACAAAGAGATCTTTGCCCAGTGCAAGGCGTCAGACGCAGCATTCCTCCACAACTGGGATCCGCGGACGACGTTTGACGTGACCGATGAAGAACGGGAAGCCTTCTACGAGGAACTGTATGCTCAGCCAGGCTTTGCGATGTGGCTCAGCAACTTCTCTGACCTTCCGATAGACAAGCGGGCGGCCGAGCTGGTTGGCGACTTTCTCGCCCGCAAGATCCGTTCAAGGGTAAAGGATCCAGCCGTCGCCGAAAAACTCGTACCCAAGGATCATGTCTTTGGAACGCGGCGGGTGCCCATGGAAACCGGGTATTTTGAAGTCTATAACCAATCCAATGTTGAACTGATTGACGTCAACGAAGACCCGTTGGTTGAAATCGTTCCGGAAGGGCTGCGGTTTGCGGACCGGACAATCCCGGTCGATGTGATAATCTACGCGACCGGGTTCGAGGCCATCCGTGGTGCATTCGATCACATCGATATTCGTGGGCGCGCTGGACAGACCTTGCTCGACAAGTGGAGCGATGGTCCGCTCACCTTCATGGGACTTCAGTCCCACGGCTTTCCCAACATGTTCATGTTGGGTGGGCCGCACAGTGGAGCGACCTTCTGCAATGTTCCGCGCTGTCTGGAACAGGCCGTCGAGTTTGTGACCCCGCTGATCAAATACATGGAAGAAAACGGCATCGACGTCTGCGAGGCGACAGCAGAGGCCGAAGACGACTGGACCTCTGCTGTTCTGGACATGGCGGACCAGTTGCTTGCAGGTCAGACGAACTCCTGGTTTACCGGGATCAATCACAACCTCGAAGGGCGCACGAAGCGCAAAATGCTGCTCTATACCCTGGGGCAGCAGTATTACCTGCAGTTCTGCAGGGACGTTATCGAGAACGACTATCGGGGCTACAAGATGAGCCGCGAGTTGTCCGTCGCCTGACCACCGAGGAGTAGCTGCCATGCCATCGCCAGAGTTCACAGCCCTCGTCGATCAATTGTTCGCTTCCCCATTTCCGCCCGAATTCCCTGAAATGCGGGAAGCCTATCTCGCCATGGGTGATATGCTTCCGCTTCCCGCGGGTGTAACGGTCGAGAAGATTCAGCTCGGCGGTTGTCCTTGCGAATGGGTCAGTTCAGCCGCGCCTGGCAGAGGCACGATCCTGATGCTCCATGGCGGTGGCTACTGCATCGGCGGGCCCGGCTCACACCGTCACCAGGCTGCCGAAATGGCGCTGCAAACTGGTGCCAGAGTTGCGCTTCTCGATTACCGGCTTGCTCCGGAGCACCCTTATCCGGCGGGATTGAACGATGCGCTGGCTGCATACCTCGAACTTTCGCGTGCGGCAGAAAATGGTCCGATCGCGCTGGCAGGTGACAGTGCCGGTGCAGGGCTTGCAATGGCGCTACTCGCGCGAATTCTATCCAACGGGCACCCAGTCCCGGCCTGCGTCTATTGCATGTCGCCCTGGGTCGATTTGACCGATCGCGCTACTTCAAGAACACTAAAGGCCTCTGTCGATCCGCTCGCCAGTTCGGCTTTGCTCGACAAGATGGCTTCGGCCTACGCCGGCGATCTAGACTTTGCAGATCCACTCGTATCACCGGTTTCTGCGAATTTTCGAGGCGCACCACCTACATATATCCAGGTAGGGACTGCGGAAGTTTTGATGGATGATGCAATCAACCTCGCCAAGACCTTGGCCGATGCCGATGTGGACGTCGACCTCGAAATCCGCGCGCACATGATTCACGTTTGGCCCTGGCACTTCCCGATGATTCCCGAAGGCCGCGATGCGATTGGACGCGCTTGCGGCTTCATTACGAGACACCTTAGCTCTGCATTTTGACAGCCTACTATTGAACGGATTGCCAGTCGCCCGCGCCTTGAGGCAAAAGCGTTCTGAACCGGCGCCGATCCTTCCTGAACAAACGTCAATTCTCCGGCAATCGAAGGGCCGTCATTAACGGCAGCTTTGTCAGCGGCTTCAGACTCCCCACGCAATACCCTAAGGTGCTCTGGCTTAGGCCGAACCCTGTCGCTGAGCCGCGTGATGCTCGGCGAGCGAAAGCAGAGCTTCGAGATCCTCCCTCGCAATGTCGAAGCTCTCGTGCATGTCTTCGAGCGCGGCATCGATGTCCTGCAGCTGTACGCCGGTTGTAGGTAATGGAAACGGGGCGATGAGCTGGTGTGGATAGCTGTGGCCGGACATCCGGTGAAACAGCATCGCCGCCACGACTAGGGTGATCGAATTTATGCCCATAGGCACGAAGGCGAACGCATAGCCGGCCATGTGAATGCTCTGACTTCCGATCACCGCTGTCAGCGCGGCAGCTCCACCGGGCGGGTGGAGACAACGCAGCATCGACATCGCCAATATCGCAGCCCCAACCGCAACACCGGCGGCGATCGTCAGGACCGGGATGGCCTGGAAGACGGCCACACCAATCAGCGTGGAGATGATGTTGCCGCCTATTACAGGCCATGGCTGCGCCAGAGGGCTGGACGGCACGGCGAATGCCAGAACGGCCGATGCGCCAAGCGGCGCGACGATAATCGGAAGGTCTGCGATCTCATGCGGAATGCTCGCACAGACGATCACGGTCACAATAATGCCCAGCCCTGCACCGATGCAGGCGATAATGCGATCTTTGCGATGTGCGCCCGCCAGTATGGGCTTGAAAAATTTCACGTTCGATTGGTCCAAACTTCATCGCCTCCGCCCCCGCAGGGAGAAAGATAGGCTGATTGTGATTGCGAAGGGCGCATTGGCCGTGCGGTGCGCGCCGATCCGTCTGTGGGTTCAGAACAGGCCGTGGCTGCCCGCAGCGGCACCAAGTACCGTAACCACAGCGATCAGCAGCAGAATGCGGTGCATTCGCTCCATGCGCCTGAAATCCCTTTCGGGATCGGGCGAGTCCTGCATACGCCGGTGAAGAAAGAACGGTTCGATCAGGAACAGCATGGCGAAGAATATCGCCCATAGCGCGACCATCGCGTGCATCCACCAGAACTGCGGATAGGTGAAACGATCCCACATTTGCGCGCGATGGATCATCCAGAAGCCGCTGGCGCCGGCGAGCAGGACCCAGATCCGGGCTTGCGGCGCAAAGCGCCCTTCGATCCGGTGGAATGCGGCAAGCCTGTCATCCGGGGCAGTTGAGCCGCGAATGGGCGGCATCAACCCAAGCGTGACGAACGCAACGCCTCCGATCCAGAAGAGGATTGAAAGGAGGTGGATCGCGCGCGCTATGATGATGTCGTCCATCTGCCTCTACCTCAGGCGGCCAGCAGCTCGTCGGCGGGACCGAAGAACTCATATTGGATGCGATCGGAAGGGACGCCCGCGAGCGACAGGGTGGAAGCCGCATGGCGCAGGAACGGCCGCGGTCCGCAAATGTAATAGTCGGCCTGGGCAACAGGCGTGTTGGCGACAAGCCATTCGTCGGTAATGATCCCGGCTTCATCGTAGTCCAGACCCTTGACCTCATCGGCCAGCGGCGTCTGGTGAAAGTCCACGATTTGCACCGCCTTGCCGCGTTCCGCCAGCGCGCGAATGTGACCGCGCATGGCGTGCGTTTCCCGATCGTGCGTCCCGTGGATGTATTGCACCGGAACATCCGCATCGGCTTTGACCAGCGCTTCCAGCATCGCCACCAGTGGCGTGAGGCCGACACCGCCCGACAGCAGCACCAGCGGGCGTTCGGCATGTTCACCCAGGAAGAACTCACCGGCAGGCGCGGCCACTTTCAGGATGGTTCCGGCCTTCACCTCGTCATGCAGCCATCCCGACGCGAGCCCCTGTGGTTCGCGCTTGACCGAAATGCGATAGCTCTCGCCATTCGGCGCGGAGGAGATCGAATAGTTGCGTTTGACCGGAGGATGGCCCGGAATCTCAAACCAGAAGGTTAGATATTGCCCTGGCTTGTGGTCCATCACCGGCCCACCATCGGCGGGGCGCAGGGTGAAGGAACTGATGACGCTGCTTTCGCGCGTGACCTCTTCCACCCGGAAGTCACGCCAACCGTTCCAGCCACCGACCGTTTCCTTCTGTTCGGAATAAATGCGGCCTTCGTGGGCGATGAGGATGTTGGCGAGGAACCAATAGGCCTCGCCCCAGGCTTCCAGAATCTCATCTGTCGCGGCATCACCCAGCACGGCCTTGATCGCACCGAGCAGGGCTTCGCCGACATAGGGATAGTGATCGGGCAGAATCTGCAAACCGACATGCTTCTGCGCGATCCGCTCGACCGCAGGCGCCAGTGCGCCGAGATTGTCGATATTGCTGGCATAAGCGAGAATCGCACCCGTCAGCGCGCGCGGCTGCGAGCCGGCATCGCCATGATGCGACTGGTTGAAGAGGTCGCGGATTTCCGGCTTCTGGAACATGCGCGAATACATCTCGTGCACAATGTCGAGGCCGTGGGCTTCGAGGGCCGGAACGGTCGCCTTGACGAGCGCAATGGTGTGATCGCTGAGAGGCTGCGACATCGAAATCTCCTGTGATTGAATAGGAATGGGAAGCGGGACCGCGCTTCAGCCGGCAGGCGGCGGCTGATCGTAGAAATCGACCCGCATCTTCATCGGGCCGAGCGGGGTCACGAAATGCGGCTGTTGCGGAAGGATGAGGCCCGGCTTGTCGGGCGTCAGCACGATTTCCGAGGGCGGATCGAGATAGGTAAGCTGAAGCTCGCCCTCTATAACCCGGACCAGTCCCCACACCTCTGCTTTGGTGTCGTGGCGGGCGCGCAGCGCAGCGGGAAGCGTGTCCTGGTCGAAAACTGGCGTCGACCGATAGGGGCGAATGTCGTCCATCGTCATGCGACCTTGCGATCCAAGCGAAAGAACAAGGCGAGTTGCAGGCTTTCCGCGATGCGAGCAGCCTTGGCCTGCAGGGCGCTAGCCGCGTCCGGTTCCATCAGCTCGTCGGTGGTCTGCTCCCACAGGCCAAGCCAGCGGTCGAACAATTCGGGCGTGATCCTGTCCCTGTGCTTCATATGTGCGGGGACCGGCTGACCCTTGTAGCGCCCGCTCGTCAGCATGACCGACGACCAGAAGGCGGTGAGCTTTTCGAGATGGTGGGGCCAGTCATCAATGGCGTCATTGAAGATCGGACCGAGTTCGGCGTCCGCTCGAAGCCGCGCGTAGAAAGCTTCTACCAGCGTCTCCAACCCCGCATCGTCCAGCTTCAACCTGGTCATCGCCCGACTCCAAATCATGTATTATCAATGCATCTATACTAACGCGCAAAAACATGCAACAAAGATACATCATTCGGAGGCCGCTGGATGCGCCTGACGCGCTACACCGACTATGCTATGCGTGTGCTGCTCTATCTCGGGCGGCAGCCTGACCGGCTGTGCTCGATCGCCGAGATCGCCCAGGCGTATGGTATTTCGCAAAATCACCTGATGAAGATCGTCAACGACCTGGTGAACGCCGGCTATCTGGAAAGCGTGCGCGGTCGCAATGGCGGCATCCGGCTTGCCCGCCCTGAAGAAGAGATCAACGTCGGCGCTCTCATTCGGCATACGGAAGTCGATTTCGATCTCGTCGAATGCGGCTCATGCTTGATCGCGCCAGCCTGCGGGCTGACCAGCGTGCTCGACGAAGCCCTTCAGGCTTTCCTCAACATCCTCGACGGCTATTCTCTCGCCGATGTGCTGGCGAGGCGCGGGAATTTCGCACATCTGCTCAATCCCATATCTGATAATCCAGGAGCAGCCAACCTTCACAACTAGGTGCAAAACGAAGTCGACCAAGAAGAACTGTTTCTGAAGCAAGACGGACAATCAGAAGGTTTAAAAACGGATGAACCAACGAGAGCTATTGGACGCTGGTTCCGGTGAATGAAGGTCGCGTTTGTCAGCGATTGCGACTTTCGGTCCGTCACCACACCCAGACGAGCGGCGCAGTTGATGCGCGCGTAACTCCAAATTAGGCCTGTACCTCAGCGCTCGGGCAATGTGCAGAAGTGTACATCCATGCCCGATGATGGTCCGCCTGCCACTCGGTCGGCTCCATCCCATGTCAGGGGACCTGTGTGTCGAGCCGAACTCAACCCTGGTCAAACAAGAAGTCAACGCGGGTCGAAGCGCCGAAGGCGGACGCGCGCGCCGAGTACATCCCCCCAAGATGGGAACCCATTCTGAAGCCGGCGGACCAGCTCGGCATGGTGCTGTCAGTCTAATGCGAACTGGTCTCCACTTCGCGCAATTCCCCCTTCCCCACCGACAGCCTAGGCGAACAGGTTTTGCCACTCTGCCAAGGCGGCCGAGCGTCGCTGCTTGTAGGTCTGTCGATCGACGAGATGGCGTTCCTGATTAAAGTGGTTGTTGAAGGAAGCGTGGACCGCGGTGAACTTCTGCAGGGTCTTCATTCTTCGGAATCGGAGCATGGCTCGCTCTCGTCGCCTGACGGGCAAGTGACTGCATTCGGCGCGGTTGTTCGCCCACCTCCCCATTTCCTGCTTTTTCTGACAGCCGAGGTCGCGCATTGCTGCCTCGTACGAACGAAGCCCGTCGGTGGTGATCGCCTCGGGCGAGCCGTGCCGCTTCAGCGTCTTCTTCATGAACCGCAGAGCCGCGGCCTTGTCGCGGGTTCTTGTGATATAACTCTCGAGGACTTCACCCTCGTGGTCGACCGCACGCCACAGGTAGACCATCTCGCCGTTCACTTTCACGTACATCTCGTCGAGATGCCATTTCCAGTGGCGGTAACCGCGCATCCGGCTGACACGCTGGCGACGGATATCCGCGGCGAACAGCGGCCCGAAGCGATTCCACCAAAACCGCACCGTCTCGTGGCAGATGTCGATACCGCGTTCGAACAGCAGGTCCTCGACGTTCCGGAGCGACAGGGGGAACCGCACGTACATCAGCACCACCAGGCGGATAACCTCTGGCGAGGAGTTGAACCGGCGGAACGGGCTTGGCGGCAGCGCGCGGGATTTGCGGGGCATCAATCGCCGCTAGCAGGTGCCTCGTTGGTCTGACAGAGCCTCCCGGCGGGCTCAACGGTGAAGGCTGTCACAACAACCGCAAGACCGGCGATTACCACTGCCACCGCGGAAAGCCGCAATCAGCGCCGCCGCTGAGGCAATCGTTGTTCGAGGCGCGATCTGGCGGCGCATTCAGAAATTGCTCAGAGGCCCGTGCAGCCGGTGCGGCACCCGTCAGGCGCGGCGATCCTGGGTATGGACCACACCTTGACCGGGATGACGACGGCGTCGGGTGTGAGCCGTACCGCGGGCGGTGATCATGACCTGTCGAAAGGCAAATTGACTGACGGCCAGGTCAGCTATTGCGGACGATCCGGTCAGTCCGGTTAAATGAGCCTAAGTTACAAAATTGCCCTTTGTTCGCGGAGTTGGTTTGTAGGCGCTCTGACAATCCTGCGAACCTGGCGCAAGCTGGTCGCGAAGTCCATGCCGCCGGCGAAGCCAAGCCCAGAGGCCGGTAAGGTATAGTACTGGCAGCGACAGGCCGGTCAGGAATACGAGGATCCGCCCTGGAAGTGATGCGACCTCTCCACTGTGAACCGGAAAGGCGCTGTCGAGAATACGGTTGGCGAGGGGACCGCTTGCCGCATCGTATGCGGCGAGGATTCTGCCGCTGCCTGCGTCGACCACGACAAGGCTGGTGCCGGACCAGGTCCGCCGTTCGGCGGGACGGCGCAGGCGCACCAGATAGACCGGAGATTTTGGAGTAGGCAAGCCGATCGAGGTAAGCGCCGCATCGGGAAGCGCGGTCAACGCCAGTGCAAGCGCCCGGTCCGCGCCGATCGTCCGTTCCGGCAATGCTCCCGGCCTGGGGCGATAGGGTGGCTGATAACCGGCGTGACGTTCCGCCCAGGCGCGCAGCGGTTTGCCGAAATCCATCATTGCCCCGCTCGCGGCCAGGAGCATGAGTGCCAATGCTGCTGCTAGACCGATGGCGCGATGCCAGCCGAACAGCTTCTGCACTCGTGTGCGCCAGCGCCCGGCAGAATAGGCCGCGCGCCACTGACCGCGGCGCGGCCAGCCCAGCCAAGCGCCGCTGCCTGCCATTGTCAGCAGCAGCAGGCCCGACAGGCCCAGCAGCCACTCGCCGCGCTCTCCGAGCAGAAGCGAGTGGTGGACATGGTAGACCCAGCGCCAGAAGTTCCCGCCGGCCGGGCTGACCGGCGAGCGCTCGCGAAGTCCGAGGATCCGGCCCGAGGCGGCCTCAATCAGCACCGTTCGCCTGTCCGTCGCGGCATCGCCGAAGGTGACCCCGAGGATTGATCCGTCGGGGTAGTAGTGGCCGATTGACTCGGGTTCGCCGTCCATCGCGCGCGCGGCCACTGCAACGAGTTCATCGAGCGGGCGCGGCGGCCCGGACACGGCCGCGAGCCCCGCACGGTCGAGGTCGCGATGGAAGACAAGCATCGCTCCAGTGAGCCCCTGCAAGGCCCAGAGGCCGCCGAGGCTCACCCCGAGCCAGAGGTGCCAGACTGCGATCAGGCGCTTGATGTGCGGGCTGGCTCGCCGAGGCCGATTCACGCGCTTGATTCCTCTTGTCGAATAAATGCTATTGCGACGCGTTCGCATTAACAGTAG
>NZ_PHUF01000008.1 GCF_002813245.1 Novosphingobium kunmingense | reverse complement strand
GGCAGCGACTGCGCGCTCGACCTGCCCGGCGGCAACATGATCATCTTCCACAGCCTGCAATACAGCACGCTCGGCGCAAGCGACTTCCTCTTCGGATAAGGCAAGGATCGGTGACTTTGCTAACGCTGCTGCTACCCGAATAGTTGAAGGCGTCTCTTCAATCATGAGGCGAATGCCAGCCCTGGACAAAGTCCAAGGCTGGCTGGTCCTCAGATTTCCGTGCGCTCTGACAATGTCAGGGCATCATCGATATCTACGCCAAGATATCTAACGGTGTTTTCGATGTTGGTATGACCGAGCAGAATTTGCACAGCACGCAAGTTGCCAGTGGCTTTGTAAATCATCGACGCCTTTGTCCGGCGCATCGAGTGGGTTCCATATTCGGTGCTGTCAGTCTAATGCGAACTGGTCTCCACTTGGCGCAGTTCCCCCTTCCCCACCGGCAGCCTAGGCGAACAGGTTTTGCCACTCGGCCAATGCGGCCGAGCGGCGTAGCTTGTAGGTCTGGCGATCGACGAGGTGGCGTTCCTGGTTAAAGTGGTTGTTGAAGGAGGCATGGACCGCAGTGAACTTCTGCAGTGTTTTCATCCGTCGGAACCGGAGCATGGCTCGCTCTCGTCGCCGAACCGGCAGGTGACTGCATTCGGCGCGGTTGTTCGCCCACCTCCCCACCTCCTGTTTGTTCGGGTTTCCGAGTAGTTTCATCGCCGCCTTGTATGACCCCAGGCCATCTGTGGTGATCGCCTCGGGTGAGCCGTGCCGCTTCAGCGTCTTCTTCATGAATCGCAGGGCCGCGGCCTTATCGCGGGATCTGGTGATGTAGCTCTCGAGAACCTCGCCCTCGTGATCAACAGCCCGCCACAGGTAGACCATCTCGCCGTTCACTTTGACGTACATCTCGTCGAGATGCCATTTCCAATGCCGGTAGCCGCGCATCCGGCTGACACGCTGGCGCCGGATGTCGGCAGCGAACAAAGGCCCGAACCGGTTCCACCAGAACCGAACCGTCTCGTGGCAGATGTCGATACCGCGTTCGAACAGCAGGTCCTCGACGTTGCGCAGCGACAGCGGAAACCGAACGTACATCAGCACCACCAGGCGGATCACCTCGGGAGAGGAGTTGAACCGGCGGAACGGGCTAGGCGGCAGCGCGCGGGACTTGCGAGGCATCAGCCGCCGGCAGCAGATGCCTCGTTGGCCTGACAGAGCCCTCGTTGGTCTGACAGTGCCCTCTCGCCCGGCTTTATCTCGACAAACCGACTTATGTTTCTTAGGCGAGGGTATGGATGATGTGCCTCCTGCTTCCGTACCTGGGCGCGCCAGTGCCGAGCGTCTGCTTTCCATCCTTTCATGCTTCCAGCGCGGCGATGATTCACTTTCGCTTTCGGAAATTGCCCGCCGGACCGGCTTGATCAAAAGCACCGCGTTGCGAATTGCCCATCCGTTGGTGGAAACGAGCTTTCTCGTGCGCGACAACCACGGCGATTATCGCCTGGGGCCGGAAATTGCCCGTTTGAACCTGATCTACCATGAATCCATGCGGATCGAGAATTACGTGTTGCCGGTGTTGCAGTCTCTGGTCGACGCCACGGGAGAAACGGCCTCGATCTATATCCGCCATGGCAGTTATCGGCTGTGCCAGTACCGGGTAAATTCCCCGCATCAGCTTGGCGTCCACAAACAGCCGGGTGAGACACGCGCGATGGACGAGGCTTCGTCGGCAATTGTCCTGCGCAGTTTTTCGGATCACGGTGAGCACCAGTCGCTGATCGCGCTGCCGGTCTATACCCAAGGGGCCTCTGATCCGTTTGCGGCGTCGATGGCCATACCGGTATTCCAGAATGAAGGCATCATGCTAGGCGCCCTGGTACTGGCCGGCCCCTGCAATCGTCTGACGCCCGGTCAGGCGGAACTTTACAGCGATCAAATGCGATCTGCCGCCCTGAACCTTAGCAGACAGCTGGGCGGGGAGGCCGCGTTCCTGCGAGCGCTGCAGCCTCCCCGGCAATTCTAGGTCGAAACCTGTCAGGCGTTTACGCCTGGTCGATTGACGGCGAACTTGTCGTCCACTGCCCGCCCTGCGAGGTGATCGATAACCTGCGCCATGGCAGTCAATCCGACGCGTTCTCCCGCCTCGACCGTGCTCGCCCCGACATGCGGGCTAACAACGAGATTGGGGAGTCCTCGCAAGGTTTCAGGCAGATCGAGCGGCTCAACCGGAAAGGTATCCAGGCCGGCGCCGCCGATTTTCCCTTCGGCCAGTGCCTGACCGAGATCTTTAAGATCGATCAATCCGCCGCGAGCCGTGTTGATAAGGATCGAACGCGGTTTCATCAATTCAAGCTGGGGCTTTGCGATCAGGTTTCGCGTCGCGGCTGTAAGCGGGCAGTGCAAGCTGACCACGTCGCTCTCGCGCAGGATGGTTTCGAGCGAGAGTGCGGGCTCGAGTCCCATCGCCCGCAAGTCGGAAGCATCAAGACCCGGGTCGAACACGGCCACGGACATGCCCAAGCCGCGGCAAATCGTGATGAGATGGCGTCCGATCGCCCCCATGCCGACTATGCCAAGGCGCTTGCCGCACAATTCCGTACCCAGAAATGTCGCTTTGTCCCAATGACCGCTCCGGATCCTGCTATCGAGATACGCAATTCCTCGACCAGCCGCCAGCATTAGCCCGAGAGCCTGTTCTGCCACCGAGATCGCGTTGGCGCCGGTCGCGATCGAGACAAGGATGTCCCGCTCGGTCGCAGCGGCTACGTCGATAGTATCATAGCCGACGCCATGTTTGGCGATGATGCGCAGTGCGGGGGCTGCTGCCATCGCGTCAGCGCCAACTTCCCCGAGCCTCAAAATGATGCCGTGCGGGTTATTCTCCTGCATGAAGGCAATCAGTTCGTCGCCGCGCAGGTAGCCATCCGTGGTCACGACGATGGCTCCCGCCTCTTCGGCCAAGGCCATCGCTGCGGGCGCCAGCGCGCGCCCGAAAATTGCGATACGGGGGCGCAATTCAGGCAGCATCGGTTCGCTTTTCCACTCCGGGGCAACCCATCGCGATTAGCTGGGCATCGATCCAGCTCTTGTCGATGGTACCAGCGGCGATTTTCTCCATCTGCGCCTGCTCGGCGGCAAATTTTGCGCTGGCCGCAGCATGGACCACGTCGATATCGGCCAAGGCTACCGTTATCAGGCCATCATCATCGCCGATTACCAGATCGCCAGGGTTTACCAGCATGCCGCCGATGGACACCGGAACGTTTACTTCACCAGGACCGTCCTTGTAAGGCCCGCGATGCGTCACGCCTGCAGCAAAGACCGGGAATTCCCCGGCAGAGATAGCCGCAAGGTCACGAACCGCGCCATTCACGACAACGCCCGCAGCGCCCTTGCGCCGCACATAATCGATCATCATTTCACCGATCAGCGCATTGGTCAGATCACTCCCGGCGTCGATCACAACAACATCACCCGGGACGACCATTTCGAACGCCTTGTGGACCATAAGGTTATCACCGGGACGCGTGCGAACCGTCAGCGCCGGCCCGATCAGAAGTCCTTGCCGGTGCAGGGGCCGAAGCCCCGCACCGCCGCCGGACAAGCGGTTCATCGCGTCACTGATGTTGGCCACGGGAAGCGAACGAAAACGCTCCACATCGGCACTGCTGGCAAAGGCTTGCCGCTGTAAGACCTGAAATCCAACCATGATGGTTTCCTTAAGCGCTAGGTCAGTACTTGAATTTTGCGCCGACGCGGAAGACGCGGCCGAGCACATCGTGTAACAAGGCGTTATAAGCGACCGGAAGCGTTGCATTCTCGGGCGCTAGCGGAGGTGCACTGTTCAGGATGTTGCGCACGTTGAGGAACAGTTCCACCTCGCCCGAGCCGGCCGCGATCTTCTTGCTGATCTGTCCATCCAGATAGGCGGCAGCCGGCACGTGTTGCAGGTCGATCAAGGCCGGTCCGCGGGTCTTGTCGTAATCCCCGCTCCCGATAAATCGTGCCTGAAGAAAGGCACCGGTATGTTCGCCATCGTAGTTGATCTGCGCCAGACCACGCCAGCGCGGAAACGGATTGACACCCGCCTCGCCCGCACGATCAACCGGGGCACCGCCTGGCTGGGTGGTTTCTTGCTTAGCCAGGTACGAGGCCAGAACACGCACGGAGAACTGGCCATCAAGGCCGGCAAAGCCGCGGGGAATGCTGTAGCCCGCCTCGAAATCAACCCCGCGTGTCTTGGCCGAGGCAAGATTGATCGGCAGCGCGGCAAAACGCGTGATGTTACCGTTGGCATCGCGAGTGAAGAGATCGCACGCCGACTGAACGTTCAGGAAGCACTGATCGACCGCGGTTTGCGCCGGGATCGGGCTGATCGCATTCTTTATACTGATATCGTAGTAATCGACCGACAGGTTCAAGCCGGGAAGCCATGACGGGCTGTAGATCGCCCCTGCGGTAAAGGTATCGGCGAATTCGGGTGTCAGGTTCGGATTGCCCGAATTGATCTGCAAGATGCCCGTCACGCGTACGTTGTTCTTGAACGGATCGTTGACCGCAGCAATGCTTTGCCGTCCAGCCTGGAAAAGTTCGGATAGGTTCGGCGCGCGAATATCGCGTGACCGTGTCGCACGAAGGCGAAGGTCTTCGACCGGTTTCCAGCTGAGCCCCAGCTTCCAGGTCTCCACCTTCCCGCTTGTGCTGTAATCGGTGATGCGACCGGCGGCATTTAGCTCGAGCTGGCGGAAGAACGGGACGTCCTTCAGCAGCGGCACGACCAGTTCTGCGAACGCTTCCTTGACGTTGTAACTTCCCGACCAAGGTGTGGGGTTGCCGAGCAGATAGGCACCAGTAGGCGACAAGGCGTCGGTTGTGAAGTTGATGCTTTCCTTACGGTATTCGCCGCCAATCGCGAAATCGATCGGTCCGGCCCAGCCTTCGAACAACGGGCCAGCCAGGCTGACCGCTGCCAGATCGGCCTTGATCAGGGCATCGGAAGCGCTAGTCCCGCGTGTATAATTAAGTGCGGCATCGGAAGGCGAGCCTACCCCGAACACGTTGAACGGCGCGCACGAAGGGTCGTTGTTGTTGGGGTTTGTATCGACATTGACGCGGCAAGCGATCGACCCGACAGCGAGACCAGACGTGCCAACATTGGCCGCGGTCACGAATACCGCATCAATGGCGCGATTGAAGTTGGCCGTAATCTCGTTGTTCAGGACATCGTTGGATTGCTTGGTCTCTCCATGAGTGTAGTAAGCGTTCCATTTCAGGTCGCCGATCTTGCCCTTGGCTCCTAACGTGCCTTGCAGGGTTTCGCTGTCGCCCTTCGTAACGATGAACCCGCGTTCCGAAGAGAAGCGAAGCATGGTCAGGGAGGTAACCCCGGTCGCAAGCATACGGTCGCGAATTTGTGGGGCGAAAGTTGCCAGGTACGCGTTGTCGCGCTGGATGGTGAACGGATTGGATGGCTGACGGCGGTTATAGGTGTTGTTGACCGTCGATGTCGATCGTCCGTACATGCCGTCCGCGAACAAGGTGAAGTTGTCGCTAACATCGAAGCTGACGTGCGCATACAAGGATCCGCGTTCGAGCGGACGGTTGAGCTCCTGGATCAGTTCGGTGCTGACACCGTCGCCACCAACCTGCTGGGTTGCTGTCGTCAGGGTTCCGTAGCTGTACGGTGCTGCGACACCGCCAGGCAGGAACTGAATGCCGTTGAACAATGCGTTGTTCGCTGCGGTCCCGCCGTTACCTCCGATGATCAGCCCGCCCAGTGTGCCAACGGCGCGGATGTCGGATTGCAGGAACAACGCCGGTGTTCCGCCGGGATTGTTGATGAAGTTGACGCCGGTGCGAGCCCATGGGCGCGCACCGGGCTTGACACCGTCATTTTTGAAGTATTCCGCGCTGACCAGGACATGGCCTTGGCCCCCGGCAAAACCCGTTCCGCCCGAGAGGGTTGCGCGAGTTTCAGCGTTATCGCCGTATTGGCTGATACCCTTGCTGACTTCGCCCTTAAGTCCGCTAAACTCAGAATCGAGGATGAAGTTCACAACGCCCGCTACTGCGTCCGAGCCGTAAGCCGCCGATGCGCCGCCAGTGACAACCTCGACCCGCTGGACAACACCGGAAGGCAGTATGTTGGCATCCACGGAACCGGTCAGACTGGTCGAAACCACGCGGCGTCCGTCGAGCAGGGTCAAAGTCCTGTTCGGACCAAGCGAGCGAAGGTCGAGAAAACTTTGACCAACGCGCTGAGACCCTGCGTTGCGCTGCGGACCCGCCGTGTTAGTCAGTGCGGGCAACTGACGCAGCGATTCTGCCAGCGTCGAAGGCGCGGCTTTGGCCAGTTGCTCCGTTCCCACGATCGTGATCGGCGTCGGGGCAGTAAAGCCTGCACGCGGCACGCGCGAACCGGTGACCACGATTTCACCCGAGCCGGCATCCGTTCCGTCGGCATTGGTGGTGGCTTCGCCAGGCTCGACCGCAGCGGGCTGGGCCTCGGCAGCCGTGCGGTCGTCCTGTGCCGGCGTGCTGCTTTGTCCTGCAGCGAGGGCCGGCGACGCGAACGCCGCCAACGCCAGTGAGATGAGCGAGACGCCAATGTACCGGGCGCGTAAAGGCTGAGTTTGGATCATTTTTTTTCTCCCTGAAAGGTAGTGTCTCGAGATCAGGTCTGGTCAGACGCGATCGCGGCTTGTTGCTGTGACGGGGAATCTCCCGCGCCCCGCGCCATCACTAGGATCGACATCGCGCTAGCCAGAGCCAGCAGCGACAGCGGGGCTAGAGCGGCGGCATAGCTGCCGGTGCTTTCAAAAACCCATCCGTAAACATTGACCATCAGCCCGCCGCCAATCAGGTTGGCGGTTGCGTTTATGGCGGCGATACCGACAGCCGCGCTGGCCGGGCTCAGCCAGGCCGAAGCCATGCTCCAGAACGGACCCTTGAAACTGTAGGCACCCACCAGACAGCAGGTCAGCAGCAGCACGACGAGCGCGAGCTCGTTCGAGAACGAAACCAAGACGGTGCTTAGACCGATGAGCAGAAGCGGAATTGCCGTGTGCCAGCGGCGCTCGTTCAGGCGATCCGAGCTGTAGCCCCAGATCACCATGGCGACTGTCGCTACGCCATAAGGGATCGCGTTGACCAAGCCAGTCTCAAAATCGCTCAACCCGAAGGACTTCAGGAACTGGGGTTGCCATACAGCCAGAACCGAGCCCGAAGCAGACGCACCGCAGCACGCAAGGACGAAGCCCCAGAATTGCCACGAGCGGAATACAGCCCACTTTGAAACTGCTCCGGCGGCCACACCCACATTTGTCGCAGGCCGGGCCGCTTGCTCTAGCCATTCGCGCTGTTCGGGCGTCAGCCAGCGGGCATCGCGCGGACGGTCGCTTAGCCAGAAAAGGCATGCGATACCGAGGAGAGAAGCAGGCAGGCCCTCGACAAGGAACAACCATTGCCAGCCATGCAACCCGAGCGTGCCGTCAAGCGTCAGCAGAGCGCCGGAAATTGGCGACGAAACGAAGCTGGCCAGCGGAATACCCAGAGCGAACAGCGCCATCGCCTTGCCGCGCTGGCGTGCGGGCATCCATAATGTCAGATAAAAAATGATCCCCGGAAAGAAGCCGGCTTCGGCAGCCCCCAGCACGAAGCGCATGATATAAAAACTGGTGGCGCCCTGTACAAAAGCCATAGCGGCCGACACCAAGCCCCAGGTTATCATGATACGCGCAATCCAGCGACGGGCCCCGTATTTCTCCAAGGCGAGATTGCTGGGAATCTCCACGAGGAAATAGGCCACGAAGAACAGGCTCGCGCCAAAGCCGAACTGGGCCTTCGTAATGCCGAGATCCTCGGTCATTTGAAGCGAAGCCATTCCGACGTTGGTACGGTCGATGAGAGCGAACAGATAGCAAACGGTCAGGAAGGGCAGCAGTCGCCACCGCACTTTGCGCAAGGTTTCGTATTCGACGCTCGACGGGGACGTCGCACTCATAGCCCTCTCCCTGCCGATTTATTCGGCCTGACCATCGACGCCATTAGCATAACGCAACACCGTTGCAATATCGAATTCTCAGATCGCACTTATCGGCCCTGATCGACCGATTAATCTCATTTTTTGGCACGCTGTTGCAATTTAGGCTCACGCGATTTACGAGGTATGATAAGGGAGAGCGATATGTCCGTATGGATTAAATTGGCCAAGGCTGGTGCGATCAGCTGTTTGGCGATGGTTGCGGTTGGTACAAGTGCGCAGCAAGAGACGCGCGCGCCGGTTCCTGCTGATAGACAGGGCCAGATCGATGCATCCCGTTCACACACGCCCAACGGCGGTCGCCCGGAGATTCGCACCGCCGACGATATGAAACGCCTGGCCGGCTACACGGCACCAGGCGCGCAGGCTTATGCCAGTCTCGCGGCTGAGGCCAGTGCCGGGATGTGGCCTGTCACCCTGTATTATCGGTGCAAGAACACGCCAGGCGGCACCGCAATTCATGCGAAAGCTCCGCAGCCTATCGAGGTGTTCGATGGCGTTTATTCGATAGGGGACGATGCCAACAACATCTGGGCGATCGACACGGCCGACGGCATCATATTGATCGACACGTTGAGCAGCGAAGCGGACGCCCGCGGCACCATAATCGCCAACATGGTTCGCATGGGCCTTGATCCGAAACGCATTCGCTACATTCTGATTACGCACAATCACCTCGATCATTTCGGCGGCGCGGCTTACCTCAAGTCGTTATCGAATGCGCGTATCGGCATGGCGCAAGCGGACTGGGAAGCCCAGGTTACGCGCGGGAATTTGCCCTTAAAGGGGCCGAACGACTTTTTCCTGACCGATGGGCAGATCATCACTTTGGGCGACCGTTCCGTAACCGTAGTCCTTACGCCCGGTCATACACCCGGCACGGCATCGCTTCTTTTCCCGGTTACGGATAAGGGCAAGCCGTACATGGCATCGCTGTTTGGCGGGCAAGGATCGCCAAACGACCTACAATCATTGATGACGTTCCGCCAATCTCTCAACCACTTCGCAGACTACACTGATCGGATGCAGGCCGATGTGGTCCTTTCCAATCATACGGTCGGAGACGATGGACTGTCACGCGTTGCAAAGCTGGCCTTGCGCAGAGACGGCGAGCCAAATCCGTATGTTGTGGGTCGAGAAGGGGTGGTGCGGTATGATGCCCTTTGGCGCGCATGCCTGAGCGCTGATATTGACCAGATTACCCGGACAACGAAATAGGAAGGGCGTCTAGGCTGCTCCCCACGACCCGATTACAAACCGCCTTGTGCAGTCCGTCGGTGGTAACCCGCTCGGCCGCAACATGCGCCGCTGGCGGTGGTCGAACCGGCAGTATTGTCCGGTATACTAGAAACCACTCGACTTCCCCGCCAACGCAGGCATTAGTGTGAGTCAACAAGCGCGCCCTGCATCAGGGGCCGCCACCCTGACCGACCCGCTCGGCGGGGCCTTGGGCAGTGGAAGCAGCGATGGTCGCTGCTCCTGATCCAAGGAGAACACCCATGCCCCGCAAGATGGCCCGCGAACCCAAAGCCGCTGCGAACCAAGCCGAACATGCCGCTGACACGACGGCCCTTTCGGCGCGTCCGGAGAAGAACACGAAGATCGCGCTGGTCCGGACCCTGTTCGGACGTAATGAGGGCGCCACTCTAGCCGAGCTTGTCGAAGCCACCGGCTGGCTGCCCCACACCGCCCGCGCCGCGCTGACCGGGCTCAAGAAGAAGGGCGCGGTGCTCGAGAAGAGCAAGCGCGGTGATGTCACCTGCTACCGCATCATGGAAGTCGCGGAATGAGCCGCGCGTCCCTCGAGGCCGAGCTGGCTGTGCTGGCGGATGCCTCACCGGCGCAGCTGCGCGAGCAGTGGCTGGAGGTGACAAGGCGCCCCCTGCCCCGCGTCAGCCCGGGCCTGCTGCGCCTGGCCCTCGCCTGGGAGCTCCAGGCGCGGTCCCGCGGCGGCCTGCCGCGGCGGGTGAGCCAGAAGCTCGCGCAGATCGCATCGGCGAAGACCAGCACCCGCGAGGTCCAGCCCGGCATGCGGCTGGTGCGCGAGTGGCAGGGCAAGGTCCATGTCGTCACGATCTCGGAGGACGGGGTAATCCAATGGAACGACAGGGCATGGAAGAGCCTGAGCGAGGTGGCCCGCACGATCACCGGCACCCGCTGGTCGGGTCCGGCCTTCTTCGGATTGAAGGCAAAGACGGGCCGCGCCGCATGACCGCACGGACCAGCCCGCGGGTGCGCTGCGCGATCTACACCCGCAAGTCGAGCGAGGAAGGTCTCGAGCAGGATTTCAACTCGCTCCAGGCCCAGCGCGAGGCCTGCGCCGCCTATGTGAAGAGCCAGGCCAGCGAGGGCTGGACCTTGCTGCCTGAGGACTACGACGATGGCGGCCTGTCGGGCGGGACGCTCGAGCGCCCGGCGCTCCAGCGCCTGCTTGCCGACATCGCCGCGGGACTGATCGACACCGTGGTGGTCTACAAGGTCGACCGCCTGACCCGCTCGCTGCTCGACTTCTCCAGGCTCGTCGAGACCTTCGACCGTCACGGTGTCAGCTTTGTCTCGATCACCCAGTCGTTCAACACCACCACCAGCATGGGGCGGCTGACCCTCAACATGCTGCTGTCCTTTGCCCAGTTCGAGCGCGAGGTCACCGCCGAGCGGATCCGCGACAAGATCGCCGCCTCCAAGGCGCGCGGCATGTGGATGGGCGGTATTCCCCCGCTCGGCTACCGGCCCGACGGGCGCAGCCTCGCCATCGTCGACGAGCATGCGGCGCTCATCCGGCACATCCATGCGCGCTACCTCGAGCTTGGCTGCGTGCGCCGGCTCGCCGAGGAGCTTGAGGAGGGCGGCATCCGCGCGCCGCAGCGCACCACGACAAAAGGAAACGCCTACGGCGGCGGCGTGCTGTCGCGCGGGCAGCTCTATTTCATCCTCAAGAACCCGGTCTATGCCGGGGACATCCCGCACAAGGACATGGTCTATCTCGGACAGCACATAGCAATCATCGACCGCGAGACCTGGGAGCGGGTACAGGACCGGCTCAGGGCCAACCGGCAGGGCAGCCGGTCAGGGGCACGCGGGACGAGCTCAGCGCTGCTGGCCGGCCTGATCGTCGATGCCGCCGGGCAGCCCATGATAGCAGCCCACTCGACCAGGGGCACGGTGCGCTACCGCTACTATGTCAGCAAGGAGCTGCACCACGCCCGAACAAAGGATGGCACGCGGGTTCCGGGCCGAGAGATCGAGGCGCTGGTCAGGGAGACCACAGCGCAGCTGTTCGCCGATCCGTGGGCACTAGTGGCCGAGCTCGGCATACCGCCATCCCCGGAACTGATCCGGCAGCTCGACGGCACATGCGCCGAGCTTGCGCAGCAGATCCGCGCGCGCAGCGCCAGCCCGCTGCGCGCGCTGCTGCGCGAAGTGCGGGTCCACGGCGACCGGCTCGAAATTGCGCTCAGCCGGAGTGCCCTTGCCCGGCTCATTGGTGCCAGCGAAACCGAGACCGGCGATGCCGCCCTAGTTCTCTGGGCGCCGTACCGCCTGACACGGTCGGGCAACACGCTGCGGCTGGTCCAGGGCGACGGGGCGCGGATCAGCGCCGCGCCCGACACCGCGCTGGTGCGGCTGATCATCCTCGCGCGGCAGTGGTGGGAGCAACTCGCCCGGGGCGAGACCGATATCACCGCATTGGCCGCTGAGGTCGGCTACAGCTCATCCTACGTCACGCGCGTCGTGCGCCTCGCGTTCCTCTCGCCGAAACTGATCGAGACGGTGCTCGCGGGCCGGCAACACAGCCGGCTCAGCCCGGCGACGGTGCGCTCAAGTGTCGAGATGCCGGCAGACTGGGACCAGCAGGAAGCGCTGTTCCTGGTGCACTGATGTCCGCTGTGTCAGACTTTGCCGCCGTTCGCGACCGCGGCGGTAAATGACCAGTTTCGGATTAAACCGGCCATTCGTGAAGCGTCGGACATCAACCGAGGAAAGACAAAGATGGGGGTCGAGTGCAGACTGGCGGCTTCTGGGCACCCAAAGCGAGACAGCTGCCGTTCGATCCGGCAGGTCTCTCATGGCCAGTATCGACCAAACTCTTCAGTTCCTGCATCAATCACAGTCGACTGATAGCTGCCGAGCGTATACCGCGTTAGCGCGCGCCCAAGCAGCATTCATTCAGAGCGTTCGGCTTGACGGATGGTGACGGGAAACGGCTCTTTGCCGCCGAATTCCGCCACATCGCCCTGTAGCCGGCCAAGGCGGATCAGTCCCGGCGAGTGATGTCCGTCGCGATAGAAGACGGCGAGATTGCCCCATGGCGCATAGAACGCCAGATCGCCGGCCCGGGGTGTAATCGCATCCGGCGCACCCTCCCGCGACAAGGGACGCGGAAGGTCCGCGATTTTCTCGTTCCCGGCGTAATCGTTGAGAGTCAGCGTCAAGGGAAGCTGGACGAGGAAGTCGCGCGCGGAAGGGCTATCCTCGATGTTCGCGGTCCATCGGCGCGAGCCCGAGACAATGTCGATGCTGGTCACATTTGGTACCCTCTCCGCCGATCCGACGGCGGTCGAACGCTCATTGGACGCCCTGGTCTCGCCCGGCTCGGCATGACTGCATGCTGCCGTGCTCAACAACAGGGCAGCTGACGCGAACCGGGCGAGACGCAGTATCATCGTCAGTTGTCCGCCCCGACAACCTGCCGCTTCTTGCAAAATACCGGGAATGCCCCCGCGTCGCCATAATCGGTGCGATCATGGGCTTCTCGCAGCGCGGCCATGTCCTCATCGGAAATGGCGAAGTCGATCGCGGCGTTTTCGCGGATATGTTCGGCGCTGCTCGACTTGGGCAACGGCAGCAGGCCAAGCTGCAGGCAGTAGCGAATGCAGAGCTGCGCGATACCGACGCCGTATTTGTCGGCAAGCGCGATCAGCATGCCGTTCTTTAACGCAGCGCCGTGGGCGACCGGTGAGTATGCCTCGACCAGTATGCCCTTGCTGCGGCTATAGTCGATGAGGTCGAACGGCGTGTTACCGACATGGGCTAGGATCTGGTTGACCACCGGTGCGATGCTGCCGTGCTCGATCAGATTGTCGATATCCGCCGCCTCGAAATTTGAGACGCCGATCGCGCGGAGCTTGCCTGCCTGATGGGCATCCTCGAGCGCGCGCCACGCCTCGAGATTGCCCTCGAAAAAGTGCTCGCCCTCGCGAAACTCGGCCCAGGGCTGCGGGCTGTGAATCAGCATGAGGTCGATATGGTCGAGCCCGAGTGTCTTCAACGATCCGTCGATCCGCTCGCGCGCCTCGACGAAGCTCTTGCATTCGGCGGCGAGCTTGGTGGTGACGAACAGCGCATCGCGTGCGACTCCGCTGGCTCGCACTGCCTCACCGACGCCGCGCTCGTTGCCATAGGCCTGGGCAGTATCGATGTGGCGATAGCCGATGCCGATCGCGTTTCGCACGACCTGCCCGACCGCGTCATCGTCGATCCGCCAAGTGCCGAGGCCAAGCTTGGGAATGGCGACGCCATTGGCCAGCGTGAAGGTCTCTTCGAGGATCATGCGTTCACTCCTTCGGCTCACCAAGCGGGGCGAGATATTGCTCGTCGGTCACTTTCTCTAGCCAGGTGACGGGCGTGCCGTTCACCGATTCCTGGATGGCGATGTGGGTCATGGCCTCGTGCGGTGTGGCGCCATGCCAATGCTTGTGCTCTGCCGGGCACCAAAGGATGTCGCCTGCGTGAAATTCCAGCTTCGCTCCGCCCTCGATCTGCGTCCAGCCGACGCCCTCCGTGACGATCAGCGTTTGTCCCGCCGGGTGCGTATGCCAGGCGGTGCGCGCTCCGGGTTCGAAATGCACGATCGCCCCACCCACGCGGGACGGTTCGGGCCGCTGGAACTGGCCGGTTATGGTGGCCTTGCCGGTAAAATTCTCCGCCGGGCCATCGGCAGGCTTCATGTCCGATTTGCGATCGATCTGCATGCTTGGTGCTCCTTTTCGTGATGAAGTCCGCTGCGCCTGCGCGTCGGCCGCACTCGACAACACAACGCTCGACAGCGCCGCAGCGGCCAGAATGACTTTGAGGTTCACGGTCAAAGGCTCCTGCTGAAGAAGGCGGTGATCCGGTCGAACGGGATCTTGTCCGCGCGATCATAGAGATCGACATGGTTAGCGCCCGGGATGATCACGAGTTCCTTGGGTTCGGCGGCAGCAGCGAATGCGGTTTCGCTGAAGTAGCGCGAGTGCGCCTTCTCGCCGTGAATCAGCAGCATCGGCCGCGGCGCGATCTCCTTGATGTAGATGAGCAGCGGCATGTTCATGAACGACAGCGGGTTGGTGATCGTCCACGAGGCGTTCGAGTTCACCGATCGCGGGTGGAAACCGCGCGGCGTCTTGTAATAGCCATGATAGTCGACCAGGAATTGCGCCTCGCCGCCCTTCAGCTCGTTCATCGGTGGCCCATAAGCGGGTGCACCACGCTCGGCATCCAGCCAGCGCTGCCGGCTCAGCTGCTCCAGCGTCTTGGTACGCTCGGCCAGGGTGACGCTGTCGTTATAGCCTTTCGACATCACGCGGGTCATGTCGTACATCGTAACCGCGACGACCGCCTTAACGCGCTTGTCCACGGCGACGGCGTTCAGCGCCATCCCGCCCCAGCCGCAGATGCCGATCACGCCGATGCGCTCGCGATCGACGAAGGGCTGAAGGCCGAGAAAATCGACCGCGGCGCTGAAATCCTCGGTGTTGATGTCGGGCGAAGCGACGTTGCGCGGCTCGCCGCCGCTCTCGCCAGTGTAAGAGGGGTCGAAAGCGATCGCCGCGAAACCGCGCTCCGCCATAGTCTGAGCATAGAGACCCGACGACTGTTCCTTCACCGCGCCGAAGGGACCGCTGATCGCCAGAGCAGGCAACCTGTCGGCTCCGCGGCCTTTGGGCAGATAGAGATCGCCGGACAGCGTGATGCCATAGCGATTTTTGAAGCTCACCTTGCGGTGATCTACGCGGTTGCTCTTAGGGAACACCTTGTCCCAGTTGGCGCTGTCTTGCGCGGCATGGGCCGAAGTTGCGGGCATTGCCATCAGGCTTGTCGCAGCAACTGCCGCTCCGCTAAGCTGCAGAATGCCGCGCCGGCTCAATTCGGCTAAGCTGTCATTTCGCGGTTCGATGTTCATTTGTCTTCTCCATGTTTGATGGACTGTTGTTGTGCGGCTTTGCTGCTGCCGAGCACCCCCAGCAGAGCCGAGCCGCTCAGCAGGATTGCGCTCGCAAGGAAGGTCGCGCGGTGGCCGGCTGCGTCGAACAGCAATCCGCCCCCCGCCGCGCCCAGCGTGATCGCCAGCTGGATAACGGCGACCATCAGTCCTCCGCCCGCTTCGGCATGGTCGGGAAGGGCGCGGCTGAGCCACGTCCACCAGGCGACCGGAAGCGCGGTCCCGATCAGACCCCAGCCGGCGAGCAGCGCGGCAGTCGGCAGCGGCATCGTGCCGAACGCGATCAGACCGATGGCGATGGCCGCCATCACCAGCGGCGCGACAATCAAGGTGGCGGACAGGCTCCGCGCCAGGGCGCGCCCGATCAGCCAGGTGCCGATGAGGCCCGCGCCGCCCATGGCCAGCAGCACCAGCGACAGCAGAGACACGCTGAGCTGCGTCACCCCTTCAAGGAACGGCCGCAAATAGGTGAAGAGCCCGAACTGACCCATAAATAGCAACGCGACAGCACCCATGCCCACGCGCGCCTCGCGCCGCCACAGCACGGCCAGCGCATTGGCGGCACGCGCGCCACGCGGCGAGGGCAACTGCGGCAGCTTACGCCACAGCCAAACAAAGGTGATCGCGGCTAGCGGGACGACGATGAAGAACGCGCCGCGCCAGCCGATATACTGTCCAAGGAAGCTACCCAGCGGCGCCGCGACCGTAGTCGCCAGCGCATTGCCGCCGTTCAGCATCGCCAGTCCACGAGGCACCTGGTCCTCGGGCAGCAGGCGCATGACCGTCGCCGCCGACATCGACCAGAAGCCGCCAATGACGACTCCAAGCAGCGCGCGGCCAGCCATCAGCACAGCGTAGGTCGGCGCGAACGCGACCATCGCGCCCGAGCCGAGCATCAGCCCAGCCAGACCAAGGAGAAGCGTGCGGCGATCAAGGCCACGGGTCAGCGGCGTGATCGTCAGGCTCGTCAGGACCGCGAACAGGCCTGACACCGAAATCGCCTGACCGGCTGCTCCTTCGGTGAGTCGCAGGTCTGTGGCGATCGGCGTGAGGATACTCACCGGCATGAATTCCGAGGCGATCAGCGTCGCCACGCATAGAGTAAGGGCCACCACGGCTCCCCAGCCGCCGCTGCCCGCACGCGTCGCCGACTGCGTGACTGTGATTTTGAGATCGGCGCCGGTCGCCATTTCAGTCCACCTTCATCCAGTCGTCCCGGGATATTGCGGAACAAGAAGGATTATGGTGCGTGTCGATGCGACAAATTAGACGTCGCTGCGTTGATGAACCGTTGAGCGAAGCTCAACGATCGATCAATGCCAGTTGGCGGCCCGGATGTGATCGATTAGCAGGCGAAGCGCCGTCGGCAACTGTCGCCGCCCGGGATAATAGATGTGAAAACCCGGGCCGTCCGAAGCCCAGTCCTCAAGCACGATCCGCAGGTCACCGCGTTCCACATAGGGCAATGCCAGCGGCTCCGGCACATAAGCGATTGCGGCCCCGCGACGGGCGAGATCCAGTGCCAGCGCGCTGTTGTCAATGGTGATCGCGCCGGGCACGTCGACGGCTACGTTCTCGTCGTGCCGATCGAATTCCCAAGCGTAGCGGCTGTCATCTCCTAAGCGAAATCGGAGGCAGTTGTGCGACAGGAGGTCATTTGGATGAAGTGGGGTTCCGTATCGCTCAAAATAGGAAGGCGCGCTCGTCGCGACCCAACGCATGTCCGGAGACAGTCGCTGCGCCACCATATCTTCGGGCACAGTACCGCCATAGCGGATCCCGGCGTCGGCACCTGCCTCCACCACATCGACCATTTGGTTGCTGACGACCACGTCGAGCTCGATTTGAGGGTAGCGCACGATAAAGCTCGGCAGTGCCGGCGCGAGCAACATCTTGGACGCATGTTCCAGCACATTCACCCGGATACGACCGGCCGGGTCGTCACGGTAGCGGTTCAGCACGTCCACCGCCGTGCCGATTGCATCGAAGTGCGCGGAGATCGCCGCGCGAAGCTCCTCTCCGGCCGCGGTCAGCGTAACGCTGCGGCTGGTGCGATTGAGCAGGCGCACCCCGAGACGGGCTTCCAGGCCTTTTAGCGAATGACTCAGCGCCGAGGCGCTGACACCGACTTCAAGCCCCGCGCGGCGAAAGCTGCGATGCCGCGCGATCGCAAGGAAGTAGCTGAAGTCAGCAAGATCAGTCCGGTTGAGTTGCACACGGCCATATTGCCCGTGTGCGGCAGATACGGCAACAGCGCTGAGATGCGCTCAACGCTGTGATATTCTGCCTCCGTTCGCGTTGCGACAGTATGCTTCAGCCGTTCTGAGCCTGAGACCCGACCGGCAGCAGTGTCCCAATGTAGGTCCTTGCGGGTGCTGCTCACAATTGGATCGGAGAACGGTAGGTTTTGGGATCAAGGTGAACGGCCGAGATTGCGGCGCCTTCCCGCCATTCCGCTTCGAAGCATTCGATTGGCAGCTTCTGTCAGGAGCAGACGCTCGCGGCGGCTGATCAGAACGACCGTGTTTGGTCGGAAGCAGTCAGGCGAGCATTTCACTCGCGGTTACTCCAAAAGGCTTTGCCAGCTTTTCAACTACGGTGATCGTCGGGTTGCGCCGGCCGCGCTCGAGGTCCGATACATAGGTCCGGTGAATCCCCGCCCGGTCGGCGAACTCCTCCTGGCTCCAGTTATTTGCCTCGCGCCGGCGGCGCAGGTTCCGGGCAAGGCGCTCGCGTATCTCCACGATTGCCCAGAAAGACCCGTGTCGCCGATCGATCTACAGACGATCAGTCACAATCGGCGTTGACTTCCCCGCGCGCGCAAGCCTTTGCGGTGTCACTGATAATCGACAGGAGACACCATATGGCAGGGCCGACTGAAGACCAGGGGGACAGCGCAGCGATACTGGCGAACGACGACCTCACGCACCGCTCGAGCCTCGTCGAGAAGGTCATCGAATACCGCTTCCTGGCGGCGCTGACGACCGAACTGGTGACCCGCGGATGGGACTTCGAGGTGCTGCGCAGCGACGTCGATTGCGGCGGACACGATCTTGTTGTCGAGGCGAAGGGCGTCCTGCGTCATATCCAGTTGAAGGGGCTTGCCGCGGGAGGGAAGCGCTCCCGTATCCCGGTCAATGTCGCGCTCGCGGCCAAGCCGTCTCCGTGCGTGGTATGGATGACCTATGATCCTGCAACCCTCGACTTCAGGACCTTCCGCTGGTTCGGCGGCCTCCCGGGGCACCCGATGCCGGATACGGGTGACAGGGTCGCCCGCCACACCCGGGCCAACTCGCTCGGTATCAAGGCGGAACGCGCACGCCACCGCATCCTGTCGTCAGGGCAGTTCGTGACCGTGCCGACGATCGGCGAGCTCACCGACCGGCTGTTCGGCTTTGCCGACGAGCCTGAAGCTCTGCGGCGCCACATCGCTGACCATGCAACCATGTCCGCCGATGGCTGGCTGGGTGAGGTGGCCCGCGGCAACCTTGCCGCCATTCCGGAAGACCTCGACTGGGACGGATCGTGCGGGCTTGCCCATCTGATCGATGGCTACGGTCTGCTTGGAATGCGCCGCATCGAGGATGCCGACAGCTGGTCGCGGTCCATGAACGACGCCGCGCAGCGCACCGGCCGCTGGAGCGGGGGACCGGTCGAGCTGTGGATCGCCCTGTTCATCGAGCACCGGCGCTGGCGCATGGCCAGCCCGTACGAACCTGAAGGAGAGCAGAAAGCGGTGCTCGACGCGCTTGTCAGGGACCTGCGCTGCTCGCTCCGGTAGGCGGACTTTCACTCCTCATCATCTTCTTCCTCTTCTTCCTTGCCCTCATACCCGGGTAGGCCATCGAGGATATACGAGGGGTGGGCTCCGCGATAAGGCGCCTGCTGGATCGCGACCGAAGCAGTCCACTCATGCAGCGGCACATCGGCCGGCAGCAGCAGCACTCCGCCGCCGGATTTCTTTCCATCAGCCACCGCTGCGGCACTGCGCAGCTTTTCAAGGTGAGCGGAGGCGCGCGTGTCGCCCTTCAGCGCCTTGCCATGCAGCACACGAAGCTCGAGTTCGCGTTTGGTCATCTTCTGGTTGTTTATCTCGACCTCCTCATTGTCGATCCGGTCGATGATCGCTGCCAGCGAGTTGTCTTTCGGCTTCGCGTCCTTCGCCTTGCCCTTCTTGCCGCGGCGGCCATTGGGGTTGCGGACCTCTCCGGGCTTTATCCGGCCCGATCTGGGGGGCTTGCGGTAGCCGACTTCATCTTCATCGTCATTCATTGACAGTACTCCTCATTGGAGGAGCAGCTGTGCCTCCCATTGGCGCCTGCCGGCATTCACCAAAAACATCCGGAAATGGAATGAGGGCGGCCGCCGGCCGCCCTCACCCCGGTCAGTCGAACATCGATTCCACTTCGGCAAAGGTCGCTCCGCTCCGGCCCAGCCTGGCCTTCTGCCCGGTTTCCTTTTCCCACCGGCGAACCGCAACATCGACATAGGCCGGATCGATCTCGACAGCGTACCCCCGGCGCGCCGTCCGCTCGGCCGCCATTATCGTCGTCCCCGATCCGGAAAAGGCATCAAGGACAATGCCTCCGCGCCGCGAGCAATCCAGGATCGCGTCGGCGATCATCGCAACCGGCTTGACCGTGGGGTGCATGGCCAGTTCCTCGTCGCGGCCCGCCCGCAGCGAGTTGATTCCGGCGTAGTCCCAGACATTGGTCCGGTACCGGCCGTGCTGACCGAGCTCGAAGTTGTTGATGTGCGGCGCGGTGCCCTTCTTGAACGCAAACACCAGTTCGTGCTTCGAGCGGTAGAACGCGCCCATCCCCCCGTTGTCCTTGTTCCACACGATCAGGTTCTTGAGCTCATCGTAGACCGCGTGGCCGGCAGCAAGCAGTTCACGCATATGGCGCCAGTCCATGCACACGAAGTGAATCGATCCGTCCACGCTGCTGGCCGCAAGGTTCGAGAGCACCTGGCGCAGGAAGTCCTCGAACTCGCCTTCGCTCATTTCTCCCGACGCCATGGCGAACTCGGCGTGCTTCACCTTGCCAAGACCGCAGACGTGACCATCGACCGGCACATTGTACGGAGGATCGGTGATCACCATCTGCGCGCGCTCACCGTCCATCAGCCGTTCGAGGACAGCGGGATCACGCGCATCGCCGCAAAGCAGCCGGTGCTTGCCGAGGACCCACAGGTCCCCGATCCGCGTCACGACGTTCGCGCGGTCAACCTCCGGAGCCTCGGGTTCGGCAACGTTGACATCGACCGCGTTGAGCAGCGCTTCCAGTTCCGCACCGGCAAAGCCGGTCAGATCGAGATCGAAGTCGGGCTCGAGCTCGAGTATCCCGCCAAGCTCGACCCGCAGCAGGTCGTCATCCCAACCGGCCAGTTCGGCAAGGCGGTTGTCGGCGATGATGTAGGCGCGCCGTTCAGCCTCGCTCATTCCCGAGATCGACAGGACAGGAACGCTCTCGAGGCCAAGCGACCTGGCCGCACTGACGCGGCCATGGCCGGCAATGATGCGGTTCTCGCTGTCGATCAGGACCGGGTTCAGGAAACCGAAGCGCGAGATGCTCGCCTCGATCTGCTTCAGCTGCCTTGCGCTGTGGGTACGCGGATTGTTGGGATGGGCCCTGAGCGCCGAGACGGCCCGGTGCTCGAGATTGCTGGTACGGGACTTAAGATCAGATGTCATATTGACCTCCTTGGCTGAAAGGAGGCTCCACATGTCAGCCGGCGCCGGCGTAATCATTCACTGCAATTACGGGCCTTTTTCATGATCGAGATCCTGTTGAGGAACGAAGGTGGCGAGCAGTGCAGTCTGAAGGCCGCGATGACCTCCTCGGCGACCTGGATCGACGGTTCCTTTTCGTAGGGCTCCCGCTTCCTCCGCCCTTCAGCGCGGTCACGCTGGAATGCCGCGAGGCGCTCATCATAGACATGCATGGCAGCCTCGAAGCAGAGCAGTCTCTCCATTGTATCGGGTTTGCGTCCGCGCCTGGGTTTGAGCTCGCCCTTCAGGGCAGGCAGGAGGTAATCCTGCAGCAGAGGATCGTTGGCGTTGTCGGGGTCTTCCTCGAGAAGAGCAATGATGTCTTCCTTCAGGATCTCCTCGCCCTTCTTATGACGCCGGTGGAGTGAGCCGATGCTCCGGCGATCGAATTCGTAATACGGCGATGACTTGTGCATGGGACGGTCCTGCCTGGTTGGATGTGCATCTCGTTACACCGCCTTCGATAGATAAGTTCTGTATCGCGGGGAATATTCCCATTTCGGCCAAACCGCTTCCCATTTATGGTCGCACGCTTTCCAATTTCCGGGGCGCGTAAATTCCCATTTACTCGAGGTCTTTTTTGGCGAATTTCGCAGCAAAGCGGCGCACATCCGCCGGAATGTTCGCGTTCGCCGGATCGCCAGAACACGAATATTCCCAGTTTCGCCGGTTTAATGGGAATTGGTCGTCGAACAGCCCAAACCGTACTGCCCCGGTGAGCCGCGGAGAATTGACCTGTATTCTGGCGCGTTATGGCCTCGAGAGAGGCTCTCCGCGGTACCGGTTGCCTCGCTGAAGGGCGCAGAAGTGCGGCATTTGGGAGCGCTAGGAAACCAGAGCGGGCAGATTTGCAGACTGCGTGGCGGAGAGGGTGGGATTCGAACCCACGGTACGGTTGCCCGTACACCGCATTTCGAGTGCGGCGCATTCGACCTCTCTGCCACCTCTCCGCGAGATCGCGCTCAAAGCGGGCGCGGGGCCCGTTCGGTCGAAGAAGCGGGCGGTTAGCCGATGGCGCAGAGCTTGCCAAGCCCCCGATTGGGCTTTTTCGGGGATGGCCGGGGCCGGGCCGTTGTTTCGCAAGCGCACAACACCTATATTGCCCTTCATGGATCGCGCTTCCTTCTTTTCTCCGCAAGCCGGTCGCACAATCGATGCGCCGCTGAAGATGCGCGCCCGTTTCGGCATCGGCGACGTCGTGCGCCACAAGATCTTCGATTTCCGCGGTGTCGTGTTCGATATCGACCCTGTCTTCGCCAACAGCGAGGAGTGGTACGAATCCATCCCGGCCGAAGTGCGGCCCCACCGCGAACAGCCGTTCTATCACCTCCTCGCCGAGAATGGGGAGAACAGCTACGTCGCCTACGTCAGCCAGCAGAACCTGCTGTCGGACGGCGAGAGCGGTCCGGTCGATCATCCTTCGCTCGACGAACTGTTCGAGGATTTCAAGAACGGCCGCTATCGCCTGCGCCGTTCGATGACCCACTGATCGGTCAGCTTTTCAGCTTCCAGCCGCTGCGCAGCAGGGCGTAGAGCCCGAGGCACAGCACCGCGTTCAGCAAGCCGAGGTACAGCGCCCCGTTGAACACGGCCGCGTTGGTGCTGCCTATGTCGCTTTGCCCGAGGAAGCCAAAGCGGAAGCCGCTGATCACATAGAAAAACGGGTTGGCCCGGCTGATCGCCTGGAACACGGGGTGCAGGTTGCTGATGACGTAGAACGTGCCCGACAGCATGGTCAGCGGCGTGATCACGAAATTGGTGATCAGCGAGGCGTGGTCGAACTTTTCCGCCCACAGCGATGTGACGAGACCGATCACCGAAAGCAGGATCGATCCCATCAGGCCGAACCAGACGATCGCCCAGGGGTGCTGGGCCTGCAGCGTGACGCCGGGCCAGAACAGCATGGCAAGCGTGATCGCAAGGCCGACCAGCACGGCGCGGGTGACCGCCGCGCCGATCAGGCCGATCATGAGTTCCATTTCCGACAGCGGCGGCATCAGGTAGTCGACAATCGTCCCCTGGATCTTGCCGGCCAGGAAATTGAAACTGGTGTTGGCGAAGGCGTTGTTGATCATGCCCATGACGATCAGCCCCGGTGCGAGGAACGTCGCGAAGGGCACGCCAAGCACCTGGCGGCCACCCTGCCCCATCGCGACGGTGAAGATCATCAGGTAGAGCAGCGTGGTGATGGCCGGAGCCCAGATGGTCTGGGTCTGGACCTTGAAAAATCGGCGGACTTCCTTCATATAGAGTGTCCACAGGCCCATCCGGTTCACGCGGTGGATCGTGGGCACTCCCCTGGCCGGGAATACGTTTCGCGCCGCGCCCGTTGCGGGCAAGGCGGCTTGAGCATTTGCGCGAGCAGGAATAGGTTGATCGGCCATGCCTCGGCGACTATCCGCACGCCGCGCACAAGGCAAGTTCGCGGACACGGCGCATGACCCTGCACAGGGCGACAAAGGAACTGTAGACCCGATGAGCTGGACCGACGAACGGATCGAAAAGCTGACCAAGATGTGGGAAGGCGGCGCAACCGCCAGCCAGATCGCCGACGAACTGGGCGGGGTCAGCCGCAACGCCGTCATCGGCAAGGCGCACCGCCTTGGCCTGAAGGCGCGGCCCAGCCCGGTCAAGCCAAACGACAAGGACAGCGCTCCGGCCGCGCCGGCGGCCAAGCCGGCCAAGGCAGAGGCGGCGCCGCGCGCTGCGGCCCCGCCGCGTCCGGCTCCCGCCCCTGCCGCGCCGCGCCCGGCAGCAACGGCCGCCCCCGCAGCGCCGACCACCAGCACCGCCGCGCCGAGCGGCGCACCCCAGCCGCGCATCGTCTCGGTTGGCCCCGGCGGCTTCCTGCGCCAGGGCCCCGGCGACCAGCAGGCTCCGATCCCGCCCGCGCCGCCGCGCCGCCTGGTGCCGGCCAAGCCCAGCCCCGATATCGCCGAGAAGACCAGCCTGCTCGATCTGAACGACCGGATCTGCCGCTGGCCGATGGGCCACCCGGGCGAGCCCGATTTCCATTTCTGCGGCGAAGCGGTGAACCCCGGCTTCCCCTATTGCGTCGAGCATTGCGGCCGCGCCTATCAGGCGCAATTGCCGCGCGGCCATCGCCGTCCGCCGCCGCCGCTGCCGTTCGGCGGACCGCGCGTCCGCTGATCGCTTACGGTCTGGCCGATGCCGCCTCATGGGCGACCACGGTCGGGACCGGACGGATCGGAAAGAAGGGGTAGAGCGCCGCAGCGCCCGCAATCGCGCGCACGGTCATCCCCGCCGCAAACCCTGAACGGAACGCACTGGTGACGGGCCGCACTGCCAAGGCAGCCCCACGGCGCCGGCGCCCGGCATAGAAGCGTTCAGCCGCCCGCGAACAGGCCAACAGATCGCCGTCGATCATGGCCATCTCCGCCTGTAGCACGCGGCCCGCGGCGCAGGGATCGTCATGCGCGGACAGGATGGCACTGGCGGCGGCCTGGCCGCTGGCTATCGCGTTGTGGATTCCTTCCCCCAGCAGCCGCTCGCACGTTCCCGCCGCATCGCCTGCCAGCAGGATCCGGCCAATGCGGCGGATCGACCCGTGGCCATCGACGCCCATCGGGTGGCCGACCACGGCCTCCAGCGCGTCGCTGCCGATTGCCGCCCGGGCGTAAGCGCGCAAGGCATCGCGCGACAGCGCCGTTGCGGGGCTCTGGGTGTAGAGGCCGATATTGACGTGGTCTCCCTTGGGAAAGACCCAGCCATAGCCGCCGGCGACCGCTCCGAAATCGAAGGCGGTCGCCCGACGGTTTGCGTCGGGCACAGGGACGTGCCCTTCAAGGGCAAAGGCTCGCGCCGTGGTCGCAAGGCCCAGCAGCCGGCGGATCGTGCTGTTGGCGCCGTCCGCCGCCACGACGAAGCGCGCGGCGATCGTTTGGCCGCTGGCATAGCGCAGGACAGCCCGGTCAACGTACTGCTCCACGGCAACCAGCCGGTCCCCAACGCAATCGAGGAACGCCGCCCCCCTTGCGCGGGCTTGGTCCAGGCAGAAGGTGTCGAGTTCTGCTCGCACGGTGGTGACCATCACCGGGTCGCGCCCCGAAACCTTGCGCGGCGGGCCACCGTCGGCGCTCAGTGCCAGGTCGCGCACCACGCAGCGAACGACCGGATGGATCGAAAAGCGCAGCCGCTGCAGTGCCTTTACAGTCACGCCGCCGGCGCAGGGTTTGACCCGTGGAAACGGCTGACGCTCGACCACCAGGACACCGCGTCCGCGCGCGGCAAGATCATAGGCGGCGGCGGCACCGGCCTGCCCGGCACCAACCACGATCGCATCCCATAGAGTACCGGTCGCCCCGACCATTCGCCCCCTTTCGCCTGAAAGAGGATTTGCGCCACGGCGCAGGCGCGGTCAACGCCTAGACTTGCGCCGTGCTGTCCGGACCGATCCTAAGACGAGCCACGGTGCGATCGCCTTCGCGGGCCAGCGCATAGGATCCCGAAACCTGGCGCGCCAGCGCCGTGGCCAGGCGCAGACCCAGGCTACCGCTTTCTTCGGGCGAAAAGCCCGGCGGCAGGCCAACCCCGTCGTCACTGATTGTGATGACGATGGTGTCCTTGTCATCGACGATGTGGGCGGCCAGATTTCCGCGCCGACCGGGCATGCCGTGTTCGAGCGCGTTGGCGACGGTCTCGGCCAACACGACCGAGGCCGGGATCGCCCGGCTGGGCGACAGGCCGAAGGCGCTTTCGCCCGTCACCGTCACGGTTACATCGTCGCGGCCATGGGCGCGAACCGTTTCGGCGCAGACCTTCGCGACAAGGTCGCGCAGGCCCACCGGCGCACCATCGGCAGAGTAAAGATCGCGCTGCATCGAACCGATCAGGGCGATGCGTTGGGCGGCCTCACCGATGGCCTGGGCCGCATCGCCCGACAGACCGCGCCGTTGCAGCGCGAGCATCGATCCGACCATCTGCAGATTGTTGCCGACCCGGTGCTGCAATTCCTGGAACAGCATCGCGCGGGTATCGGCCAGGTCGCGGCTGATACGCCGTTGTTCCAGCAGGCGGTTCTGCGCCCGCTGCATCCAGTGGATCAGGACGATGTCGACTGCGACCACGAAGAGATAAAGAACGATTGCCAGCAGCGCTCCGAAGTTGAGCGCGAAGCCGGCCGGAGGAATGAAGAAGTACCAACTGAACAGCAGCCCCAGCCCGGCCGACAGGATGCCCGGACGGGTCCCGAACAGGAACGCGGACAAAACGACCGCCGGGAAGAAGGTGACATAGGGCAGGCCCGGCGGCAGCACGTCGTCAAGCGACAGGCGCACCACCAGTGCCAACACGGTAATGGCAGAGGCCGCGAACAAACCCAGCAGCGGATAGCGGCGCCCCAGCGGCAAGCGCATCAGCCAGCTGTCCTTGAATTGGTCCACCTACGTTCCCTGCATGAAAAACGGGGCCACGCACGCGGCGCGGCCCCGTCTTTATCACGACTTGTCAGTCGATCAATCGTCGGACTTCAGGAAGGCCGGAATGTGATCGGGAGCCGGACCGTCGTCGCGGTCGCTGCGTTCGCGGCGCGGGCCACGGTCGCCGCCGTCACGGCGCGGACCGCGATCGCGATCACGACCACCACGGTCGCCGCCGCTGCGCGGACCACGGCGGTCGCCGCGGTCGCCGCCCGGACGGTCACCGCGCGGTTCGCGCGGCGGACGGGTGTCTTCCAATTCGGCACCGGTTTCCTGGTCGACGACGCGCATCGACAGGCGGACCTTGCCGCGCGGGTCGATCTCGAGGACCTTGACCTTCACCGGCATGCCTTCCGACACGACGTCGGTCGGCTTTTCAACGCGCTCGTTGCGCATTTCCGACACGTGGACGAGACCGTCCTTGCCGCCCATGAAGTTAACGAAAGCGCCGAAGTCGACGATCGTCACGACCTTGCCGTCGTAGATCTTGCCGACTTCCGCTTCCTCGACGATGCCGAGGATCCAGTTCTTGGCGGCTTCGATCTGCGACAGGTCCGAAGACGAGATCTTGATCAGGCCTTCGTCGTCGATGTCCACCTTGGCGCCGGTTTCGGCAACGATCTCGCGTATCACCTTGCCGCCGGTACCGATGACTTCGCGGATCTTCGACTTGTCGATCTGGATCGTCTCGATGCGCGGAGCATGGGCCGACAGTTCGGTGCGGGCGGTGCCCAGCGCCTTGGTCATTTCGCCCAGGATGTGCGCGCGGCCTTCCTTGGCCTGGTTGAGCGCGGCCGAGAAGATTTCCTTCGTGATGCCGGCCACCTTGATGTCCATCTGCATCGTGGTGATGCCTTCGGAGGTCCCGGCCACCTTGAAGTCCATGTCGCCCAGGTGGTCTTCGTCACCCAGAATGTCGGACAGCACGGTGAAATCGTCGCCTTCCAGGATCAGGCCCATCGCGATGCCCGAAACCGGGCGCGTGATCGGCACGCCCGCGTCCATCATCGACAGCGCGCCGCCGCAGACGGTGGCCATCGAGGACGAACCGTTGGACTCGGTGATGTCCGAGACAACGCGGATCGTGTAGGGGAAGTCTTCCTTGCTGGGCAGGACGGCCTGCAGGGCGCGCCAGGCCAGCTTGCCGTGGCCAGTGTCGCGGCGCGACGGGGCGCCGAAGCGGCCCACTTCACCGACCGAGTACGGCGGGAAGTTGTAGTGCAGCATAAAGCTCGAGTAGCTCAGGCCTTCGAGGCCGTCGATCATCTGCTCGGCGTCCTTGGTGCCCAGCGTGGTGGTGCAGATCGCCTGCGTTTCACCGCGGGTGAACAGCGCCGAACCGTGGGTGCGGGGCAGGAAGCCGACCATCGATTCGATCGGACGGACCTGGTTGACCTTGCGGCCGTCGATGCGGGTGCCGTCCTTCAGGATCGCGCCGCGCACGATGTCGGCTTCGACCTTCTTGACGGTCTTGATCGCGACCATCTGGGTCTGGGCGTCTTCGCTGGCGAAGGCTTCCTTGGCCTTGTCGCGCGCTGCGTTGAGCGCGTTCGAACGGGCCGACTTGTCGGTCAGCTTGTAGGCGGCGGCGATGTCCGCACCGATCAGGTCCTTGAGCTTGGCCTTGATCGCCGAGTTGTCGCTGACGGCGACGTCCCACGGATCCTTGGCAGCCTTTTCAGCGAGGTCGATGATCAGGCCCGCAACCTTCTTGCACTCGTCATGCGCGAACATGACGGCGCCGAGCATGATGTCTTCCGACAGCTCGCGGGCCTGGCTTTCGACCATCATCACGGCGTTGCCCGTAGCGGCGACGACCAGGTCGAGCGCGCCGGCGGCAGCGGCGTCCTGCTTGGGGTTGAGGAGGTACTGGCCGTCCTCGTACCCGACGCGCACGGCGCCGATCGGACCCATGAAGGGCACGCCCGAGATGGTCAGGGCGGCCGAAGCGGCAATCATCGCAACGATATCGGGCTCGCACTCGCCGTCATAGGACAGCACCTGCGCGATCACGTTGATCTCGTTGTAGAAGCCTTCGGGGAACAGCGGGCGGACCGGACGGTCGATCAGGCGGGAAACCAGCGTTTCCTTTTCCGTTGCGCCGCGTTCGCGCTTGAAGAAACCGCCCGGGATGCGCCCGGCGGCGAAATACTTTTCCTGATAGTGGACGGTCAGCGGGAAGAAGTCCTGCCCTTCCTTGACGCTCTTGGCGGCCGTGACGGCGCAGAGCACGACTGTTTCGCCATAGGTGGCGATGACCGCGCCGTCAGCCTGACGGGCAACGCGGCCGGTTTCCAGGGTGAGGGTCTTTCCGCCCCACTCCATCGATACGGTTTTGACGTCGAACATTTTGTTTCCTTCAGCCCGCAAGGCCCTATTGCCGGCGGGTTTTGCTGCCGGGGGTTCCGTCCCGGTCCGGTGTGGGGCTGATTTGGGCCCCAAGGCGCCCCGCCGGATTGCGGGAATGCCCCAAAGCAAAAGCGGCCCGCTAGGGGCCGCTCCGCTGGATTACTTGCGAAGACCGAGCTTCTGGATCAGCGCGTTGTACCGATCGACGTCCTTCTTCTTGAGGTAGTCGAGCAGCGAACGGCGCTTGTTGACCATCATCAGGAGGCCGCGGCGCGAATGGTTGTCCTTGTGGTGGTCCTTGAAGTGACCCTGCAGCGTGTTGATGCGGCTGGTCAGGATCGCGACCTGGACTTCCGGCGAACCGGTGTCACCCTTGGCACGGGCGTTGTCCTGAATGATTTCCTGCTTCTTTTCGGCGGTAACCGACATATCATCTACTCCGCGACATCGGGAAGATTGAACCCCCGCACCACCGTGGCGTTGCCGCCCGAAAGCTGGACCAGCGCGACGGGAGTGCTTCCCTTTCGCGCCCAGTACAGCCCGTCGGTGTGGGGCAGTCCGGTCAGAACCCGGCCCTGGCGGACCATGCTTGCCTGTTCCGGACCGAGGTTGAGAGCCGGGATGTCGACCAGCCCTGCCTCCAGCGGCAAGAGTACGTTCTCAAGGGGGGCGCCCTTACCCACTTCGTTCAATTTGTCCAGCGAAATCGCCTGATTTGCGGCGAACGGACCGGCAGCCAGGCGGTGCAGCATGGTGACATGTCCGACCGTGCCGAGAGCACGGGCGATATCGCGCGCGAGGCTGCGGATATAGGTGCCCTTGGATACGCGGGCGACCAAAGTGACAGCGCCCTGTTCCACCGAATCGATCGTCAGCGAATGAACCGTGACCCGGCGCGCTGCCAGCTCAACCGCCTCGCCCTTGCGCGCCCGGTCATAGGCGCGCTCGCCGTCGACCTTGAGCGCCGAATAGACCGGCGGGACCTGCTCGATCCTACCGGTGAAGCGCGGCAGGACCGCCTCGATCTGGCCGCGTGTCGGCTGGACTTCGCTTTCTGCAATAACCTTGCCCTCGAGGTCGAGCGTGTCGGTCTCCGCCCCGAAGCGGATGGTGAAAGCGTATTCCTTGCTGGCATCGAGCATCCGCCCGCACAGCTTGGTCGCTTCGCCCAGCGCGATCGGCAGGACGCCGCTGGCCAGCGGATCGAGCGTTCCGCCGTGGCCGACCTTGACCTTGCCCAGCCCGGCCTCGCGGCAGATGCGCTTGACCGCGCCGACGGCCTGGGTCGAACCCAGCCCGACCGGTTTGTCGAGGATGATCCACCCGTCGGGCATCACGCAGCCGTCGCAGGCCAGGCAAGGTCGCGCGCATGTTCGGTCACCGCAACCGGCCAGCCTGCGGCCAGCGTGGCAAAGCGATCGCGATCACCGGCATACAGCGCGCGGATCGCTTCCTCATAGCCCGGTCGGTTGCCGGCCATCACGGTCAAGAAGCGATAGGCAGCATCCAGCCGGTCGCGCTGGTTGGGTTCGGCCTTGCAGGCGGCCTCGACCAGCTTGCGCAAGGTGACCGAAGCGCCGCCGGGCTGCGCGGCAAGCCAGGCCCAATGGCGCGGCAGCAAGGTAACCTCCTTGGCCTCGACTCCCATCGCCGGGCGCCCCCGCTTGCGCGCTTCGGCTGCCAACGCGATTTCAAGGTCGACTTGCTTTCCACTGTCATCGTCGAAAGCCAGGACCTGACCGGTCGGCGCCTGCCGGGCAGCCTTGCACACGGCATCGCCAAACGAACCGCAGGTGCCGCGCGCCAGCACGGCGTCGTCATGAAAAATGGTGACAGTCATCTGGGCCTCCTCCAGCGCCGCATATTTTTATCCGGGCATATTGTCAATATATACCCGGATAAAAATCAACGCCCGGAAATGCCCTGCGCAATTTCGAGATAACGCTGCGACAGCCAGTCGACCGGTGCGCCGATCAGGTCGCCCACCGGATTGAACCCCGGAATCAGTTGCGGCAGCACGACGATAAGGCCGATGACCAGCAGCAAGCCGAATTTGCGGAGGCTGCGATAGGCCGCCGCAGCACGCTCCGGCAGCAGCCCTTCCAGAATGTGCGATCCGTCGAACGGCGGGATCGGCAGCAGGTTGAACAGCGCCAGGAAGATATTGATCAGGATGAAGTTGAGCAGGTTGAGGCCGACGAAGTGTTCGAGACTCTGCGGGCTTGGCTCGCCGGTAAACTTGATGACGAGGCCGAGCAGCAAGGCGCCCACCAGCGCCATCAGCAGGTTCATCCCCGGCCCGGCCGCAGCAACCAGGATCATGTCGCGGCGCGGGTTGTTGAGCCGCCGGAAATCGACCGGCACCGGCTTGGCCCAACCGAACACCGGCAGGCCCATCAGCTTGAGCGCTCCCGGCACCAGGATCGTGCCGACCGGATCGACATGGCGCAGCGGGTTGAGGCTCAGCCGGTTCAATTGCGAGGCGGTCGGATCGCCCAGCGCGCGGGCGACCCAGCCGTGGGCCACCTCGTGAAAGACGATCGCGAAGATCAGCGGCAGGATGATCGCCGCGGCGTTGAAGATGGTTTCGGTCATAGTCCCAATCGCTCCCGGTCGCGTTCGACGACCGAGAATATGGCGCTGTCGCGCAGGTATCCGGTCCAGGTAATCATGTGATTGCGCAGGACGCCTTCGAAGGTTGCCCCAATCTTGCGGCAGGCGGCCTGACTTCGCTCGTTGCGGGTATCGACCGAGAAGAACATCCGCTTCAGCCCACAAGCAAAACCGTGGGCCAGCATCATTCGCTTGAGCGGGCCATTGATCTGCCCGCCGCGGTGGCGCGGTCGCAGATAGGTGTTGCCGATCTCAGAGGTCTTCCACGCAACGTGAGTGCCGATCCAGGCCGTCATGCCCGCCAGATTGCCTGCGACCATGATCGCGAAGGGCAGCCTCTCGGAGTTGGCGAGAAGAGCCGAAAAGCTCGCGTCGAAGTGCTCCGGATCGTAGGAAATGCCATACATCTCCCAGATCGTGACATCTTCCGCGCAGGCCGCCCGCAGCGCTTCGCGGTGCCGCTCCTCGAGTGGCTCGAGCCGCAGCACGCCTTCCTCCAGCACAGCCAGCAGTCCGAGCGGATCGTCCTTCATCGCCCCAGTGCCTCGACGAAATGGCGGCGGCACAACGCAACATAGCGGTCGTTGCCGCCGATCTCGGTCTGGGCGCCTTGCTGCACGGCAGCGCCGCTCGCATCGACGCGCAGGTTCATGGTCGACTTGCGCCCGCAGTGGCACACGGCCTTGAGTTCGATCAGGCTGTCGGCGATGCCGAGCAGGACCTTCGACCCGTGGAACAGTTCGCCCTGGAAATCGGTGCGCAAGCCATAGCACAGCACGGGGATATTGGCATGATCGGCGACCCGCGCCAGTTGCCAGACCTGGGCTTCGGTCAGGAACTGCGCCTCGTCGACCAGCACGCAGGCCAGCGGTTCGACCCGGTGAGCGGCACTGATGCGCCCCCACAGGTCGGTGTCCGGCGCGTAGCGCTGGGCATCGGCGCCAAGGCCGATGCGGCTCTCGATCGCCTGGTGATCGCTCCGGTCGTCGAGCGCCGCGGTCCACAGCATGGTCGCCATGCCGCGCTCGCGGTAGTTGAAATCGGCCTGCAGCAGCGTGGTCGATTTCCCCGCGTTCATGCTGGCGTAGTAGAAGTAGAGCTTGGCCATTGCTCGATCAGATAGGGGCTTTGCCGGCAAAGACCAGAGCGAACGCTATTCGCCGTCGCCCTGGTCATCGTCGAGGTCGCGGGCCACCTTGGGATCGCGCAGCAACCGTTCGATCCGGTCAGCCTCGTCGAAGGTCTCGTCGGGCAGGAACTTAATCTTCGCGGCGTATTTGAGGCGCAGCTTGCCGGCCACTTCCTTCTGGAAAAAGGCGGTGTTGGTGCGCAGCGCCTTGAGCACTGCGTCCTCGTCCTCGCCCAGCAGGGGCTTCACAAAGACCGTCGCGTGGCGCAGGTCCGGGCTCATGCGCACTTCGGTTACGCTCACCGCATGGGCCGTCAGCACGTCATCATGCACCATCTGCCGCGTCAGCAATTCGCTGATCACATGGCGGACCTGTTCGCCCACCTTCAGGAGACGGACCGAGCGGGTTTCGGGCGTGGCCGGCTTGTTTCCCATCAGACGGCCCTCGGCACGGGGGTGGGGATCGCGGTGGACGTCGCGCGCGCGTAAAGTGTCGTACCGGCCGCGTCGAACAGTTCGCCCTCGAGGAAAATCGCCCGACGCCCACGACGGATGACGCGCCCCTTTGCGAGCAACGGACCTTCCGGGATCAGCTTCATCAAGGTCATGGCGATTTCCAGATTCAGCGGTGCCTCTGCGCCCTTCGTCGCCTCGACATGGGCTCGGCCCATTACCTCGTCGAGGAAGCCTGCCACCAGCCCGCCCTGCACCCCGCCGCGTCCGGTGATGAAGCACTGCGGCGCGACAAAGCGCATGGTGATCGTTTCGCTGGCGGGGTCGAAGGACAGGACCTCCGACCCCATCAGGTCATTGTAGTTCGGCAGCAGGGCGGCGTCGGCCATTACAGCGTGCGTTCGCGTTCCTCGACCTCGAAGACTTCGAGCATGTCGCCCGGCTTGATGTCGTTGGTGTCGGCCAGAACCACGCCGCATTCCAGACCCGCGCGGACTTCCGGAACGTCATCCTTGAAGCGGCGCAGCGAAGCGATCGTGGTCTTCGAAACGATGACATCCTGACGCGTAAGGCGGGCGTTGAGGCCCTTCCTGAGGAAGCCTTCGACAACCAGCAGACCGGCGGCCTTGTCGCGCTTGCCGGCCGGGAACACTTCCTTGACCTCGGCCCGGCCGACGACGTGTTCGATCCGTTCCGGCCCCCAGATGCCGGCCATTTCCTTGGCGACTTCATCGGTCAGGTGATAGATCACGTCGAAGTACTTCATCCGCACCTTGTTGCGCTCGATCATCTCGCGCGCCTTGGCGTTGGGACGGACGTGGAAGCCGATGATCGGCGCGCCGGAAGCGGCCGCAAGGCTCACGTCGCTTTCGGTGATCGCGCCGACGCCCGAGGACAGGATCTTCACCTTGATCTCGTCGTTCGACAGCTTGTTCAGTGCGTTGACGATCGCCTCGGTCGAACCCTGCACGTCGCTCTTAACGACGACCGGGTATTCGATGACCGCCTGCTTGGCCGACAGCGCGGAGAACATGTTTTCCAGGCTGGCGGGCGCCGTGGTGGTGCGCTTGGCGGTCGCCTTTTCCTGACGATAGGCGGCGACTTCGCGGGCACGGGTTTCGCTCTCGACCACGGCCAGCGTATCACCGGCCATCGGCACGCCGCCGATGCCCAGCACCTCGACCGGAGCGGACGGCAGAGCGGTCTTCACCTGGCGGCCCTTGTCGTCGAGCATCGCGCGGACACGGCCCGAATGGGTGCCGACCACGAGGATGTCGCCAACCTTCAATGTGCCGCGGTTGACCAAAACCGTCGCCAGCGGGCCCTTGCCCTTGTCGAGCTTGGCTTCGATCACGGTGGCTTCTGCCGCGCGGTCCGGGTTGGCTTTCAGTTCGAGCAGTTCGGCCTGCAGCAGGATTTTCTCGATCAGTTCGTCAAGACCGGCCTTGCTCTTGGCCGAAACTTCCACGTCCTGCACGTCGCCCGACATCGCTTCGACCACGATCTCGTGTTCGAGCAGGCGTTCGCGGATCTTCTGCGGATTGTATTCCGGCTTGTCGGCCTTGGTGATCGCCACGATCATCGGCACGCCGGCTGCCTTGGTGTGGTTGATCGCCTCGATCGTCTGCGGCATCAGCCCGTCGTCGCCGGCCACCACCAGGATGACGATGTCGGTGACGTTGGCCCCGCGCATGCGCATTTCGGTGAAGGCTTCGTGGCCCGGGGTATCGAGGAAGGTGACGAGGTCGCCGCCCTTGGTCTTGATCTGGTAGGCGCCAATGTGCTGCGTGATGCCGCCGGCTTCGCCGCGCACCACGTCGGTTCCGCGCAGCGCGTCGAGCAGGCTGGTCTTGCCGTGGTCGACGTGGCCCATGATGGTCACGACCGGCGGGCGCGCCTTCAGCGTTTCGGGCGCATCGACGTCCACGGCGGTGTCGATGTCGACATCGCTTTCGCTGACGCGGTTGATGGTGTGGCCGAATTCCTCGACCAGCAGTTCGGCGGTGTCCTGGTCGATCGTCTGGTTGACGGTGACCATCATGCCCATCTTGAACAGCGCCTTCACCAGGTCGGCGCCCTTCTCGGCCATGCGGTTGGCCAGTTCCTGGACGGTGATCGCCTCGGGCACGATAACCTCGCGCGACTGCTTTTCGCGCGGCTGGCTCTGCCCGGCAAAGTGCGCGCGGCGTTCCTTTTCACGCGCGCGCTTCAGGGCGGCGAGCGAACGTGCGCGGGCGCCTTCGTCCTCGTTGAGCGCGCGGGTGACGGTAAGCTTGCCGGCGTGGCGACGCTGGTCGCCGCCGCTCTTGTCGCGCGGATGAGCAGGCTTCTTCGCGGCCGGCGCGGCCGGTTCGGGACGTTTGGGCGCGGCGACCGGGGTGAAGCGGCGCGGCGCGGGGGCGGCGGTGCGTTCGTCCTGTTCCGTCTCGGCTTCGGCGGGAGCCGCTTCCTCGGCAGCAACCGGTTCGGGCGCCGGAGCAGGCGCGGCAGCGGCTTCGGCTTCGGCCTTGCGATTTTCCTCCGCGCGGCGGCGTTCGTCCTCGATCGCGCGAGCACGCTCTTCGGTCTCGCGCTCGGTCTGCTCGGCCAGGACCGCGAGGCGCGCCTCTTCAGCTTCGCGCTGGAGGCGGGCAACGCGCTCCTGCGGCGTTTCGTTCGAGACGGGCGGACGCGGCGCGGCGGGCCTGGGCGCGGCAACGACCGGTGCGGGCGCGGGCGCAGGCGGGGGCGGCGGAGCGGCAACCTCGGCCGCGCCGGGCTTGCCGATCAGCTTGCGGCGCTTCACCTCGACCACCACCTTGTTGGTGCGGCCGTGGCTGAAGGTCTGCTTGACCTCGCCCGCTTCGACCGAGCGCTTCAGCCCCAGGGGCTTCCGGCCCAGCGTCGATTTGTTATCGGTATCGCTCATTACCCGTCACGTCCTTCAATCATATCGTCGTCGAGCGCAGGGCCGGCCCGGTCAGCCGATCCTTTGCCGTTGTTCTGTCCGGTCTTCTCGCCCTGCCCCAGAAAACGCAGCAGGCGCTGCAGGGGAACGGCCAGCCTTTGCGCGGCCTGGGAATCGGTCAGCGCCAGGTGGACGACGTTGTCGCGGCCCAATGCCACAGACAGCGCCGTGCGGTCCAGTGGCAAGGTTACGCCTGCCATGCCGGTTCCTTCCGCGTCCTCGCCCACGCGCCAGGCCTGGTCGAGCTTGCGCGATCCATCCTCGCCCGCATCGGCCGCGTGGGCCAGCCAAGCGACCTTGCCCATCCGGGCGTGTTCGGCGATGCGGTCCGACCCGGTCAGCAGCCGCCCGCTCTTGAGTTCGAGGCCGAGGCGGTCGGTGAAAGCGCGGATCAGCGCCGCTTCGGTGCGCTGCGCCAGGTCGTCGGGGATGGTCAGCGCAGCGCCTTTGAACGCGCGCGCCAATGCTCCCTTAAGCTTGCCCTTGGCGACCGCTTTTTCAAGGGCCTCTCGCGAAATGCCGATCCAGGCGCCGCGCCCGGGCGCGCGGGCCAGCGCGTCGGGCAGCACCAGTCCATCGGGCGAGATCGCCAGGCGGACCAGCGCGTCGCGCGGCTCTGCGGCACCGGAAAGGATACAGGTTCTTTCCGGTCCGGCGTCAGCGATGTCGGAGCTTACGCGCTCATTGTGAGGAATCCGCATCGGCGGCCTCCTCGTCTTCGAACCAGTGCGCGCGGGCCGCCATGATGATCTCGTTGCCCTGCTCTTCGGACAAGCCGTATTCGCCCAGCACGCCGCCCTTGTCTTCCTGGCGTTCGCTGCGGCGCGGAGCCGGCTTCGGCCCGGCCGGCGAATTGTCGCGGCGGCGCTGTTCAGTGCGTTTCTTAGCGATCAACTCGTCGGTCGCGAGATCGGCCAGGTCGTCGAGCGTCTTGATCCCGGCCTTGCCCAGCGTGACCAGCATGGCCTCGGTCAGGTGCGGCAGCTCGGCCAGGGCATCCTCGACGCCAAGAGCGGTACGCTGTTCGCGGTGCGCGGCTTCGCGGCGTTCGAGCGCCTCGCTGGCACGGCTCTGCAGTTCCTCGGCGAGTTCTTCGTCGAAGCCTTCGATCGTGGCGAGTTCGCTGATCTCGATATAGGCGACTTCTTCGAGCTCGCTGAAGCCTTCGGCGACCAGCAGCTGCGACAGGGTTTCGTCGACGTCGAGTTCTTCCTCGAACATCTTCGAGCGCTCGGCGAACTCCTTCTGGCGCTTCTCGCTCGATTCCGCTTCGGTCATGATGTCGATCTGGCTGCCGGTTAGCTGGCTGGCGAGACGCACGTTCTGACCGCGGCGGCCGATGGCAAGCGACAGCTGGTCATCGGGCACGACGACTTCGATGCGGCTTTCTTCTTCGTCGATCACGACGCGGCTGACCGTCGCGGGCTGCAGCGCGTTGACGACGAAGGTCGCGGTGTCTTCCGACCAGGGGATGATGTCGATCTTTTCGCCCTGCAGTTCCTGCACGACGGCCTGGACGCGGCTGCCCTTCATGCCGACGCAGGCGCCGACGGGGTCGATGCTCGAATCACGGCTGATCACGCCGATCTTGGCACGGCTGCCCGGATCGCGGGCAGCAGCCTTGATCTCGATGATGCCGTCGTAGATTTCGGGCACTTCCTGCGCGAACAGCTTCTTCATGAAATCGGGGTGCGAGCGGCTGAGGAAGATCTGCGGGCCGCGGTTCTGGCGCTCCACCTTGCTGATATAGGCGCGCACGCGTTCGCCCACGCGGGCGACTTCACGCGGGATCTGCTGGTCGCGGCGAATCACGCCTTCGGCGCGGCCGAGGTTGACGATCACGTGGCCGAATTCGACCGACTTGATCACGCCCGTCACGACTTCGCCGGCGCGGTCCTTGAACTCTTCGTACTGGCGGTCACGCTCGGCATCGCGGACCTTCTGGAAAATCACCTGCTTGGCCGACTGCGCGTCGATGCGGCCAAGATCGACAGGCGGCAGCGGATCGACGATGAAGTCGCCCAGCTTGGCATCCTTGTCGAGCTTCTGCGCGGCCTTGAGGTCGATCTGCTTGAAGTAGTCGTCCACTTCCCCGACCACCTCGACGACGCGCCACAGGCGCAGGTCGCCGGTTCGCGGATCGAGCTTGGCGCGAATGTCGTTTTCGGCGCCATAGCGGTTGCGCGCAGACTTCTGGATCGCTTCTTCCATCGCCTCGATGACGATCGACTTGTCGATCATCTTCTCGGTCGCGACCGAGTTGGCGATCGCGAGCAGTTCGGCGCGGTTGGCGGAAATCGGACTGGCCATTTTCAGTCTTCCTGTTCTTCGAGAATATCGTCGGCCCCTGTGGCGTCCAGCGGGCGGGTTGCGGCTATCAGCCTGTCGGTCAGGACAAGCTTGGCGGATTGGATATCGGACAGCGGAAACGACACGCGCCCGCTCTTCTTGTCGTCAAGCGTCACGGTATCGCCGTCGATACTGACAAGGTCGCCATGGAGCGCCTTGCGGTTGCCCTCGATCGCGTTGACCAGATTGATGCGCGCCTCGTGCCCGGCCCAGTTGGCATAGTCCTGCGGGCGGGTCAGCGGCCGGTCGATCCCGGGCGAGCTGACTTCGAGCCGGTAGGCATCTGCGATCAGCACTTCGCCCTTTTCTTCCAGCGCGTCGATCACATCGGACACGCGGTGCGAAAGCGCGGCACAGTCCTCGATCACCAGCTGGCCGGTCTCGGGGCGCTCGGCCATGATCTGCAGGGTGTATTCCTCGGCGTCGGAGAGCGGGCCGATCTCGCCGCCCTTGAAATAACGCACGCGCACGAGATCGAATCCAAGGGCCCTGGCCTCCGGCTCGACAACTTCGGTGATGCGCGCGATATCCGCCATGAAAACTCCGATAAACCGGCGCTGTGACAACAGGGTTTCGTGCCGGCCCCTTGCGGCGCCAGCCCCTTCGTTGCGTCACAATGTCGGGATTGAGCGCCAGATAGGCGCGAAGGCAGCTAAAAGCAAGGGCGAATCCGGGGTTAAAGACAGGCGATCGACGGTGCGCCGGGATCACCGTGATTGCATTTCCCGCAAGTCTGTCTATATAGGGATCCGCTAACGTCGCCTGCGACGGAACCTTTCGGTCTTTTAACCGGCCCCTTCGTTCCTTTTCTCGCCACTAATGCTCCTGCGGGCCACTCGGGCACGCGGGGTCACTCGTTTCGTGAAAGGAACACCCCATGCCAGTAGGCACCGTAAAATTCTTCAACGCAGACAAGGGTTATGGCTTTATCGCGCCCGATGGCGGCGGGGCTGACAGCTTCGTCCACATCAGTGCCGTCGAAAAGGCCGGCATGCGCAGCCTCGACAAGGATCAGCGCGTGAAGTTCGACGTGGAAACGGACAATCGCGGTAAGGCTTCGGCCGTCAACCTCGAGTCCGCGTAAGATCATGGCCAAAGAGGATCTTCTGACCCTTGATGGCCAGATCGACGAAATCCTTCCGGATGGGCGCTTTGGCGTCATGCTGGAAAACGACCACCGGATCATCGCTTACACCGCCGGGAAGATGCGCAAGTTTCGCATTCGCTCGGTGGTGGGCGACCGGGTCAAGGTCGAAATGACCCCCTACGACCTGTCCAAGGGCCGCATCGTCTTCCGGGAAAAAGGTCCCGGCGGAGGACCCGGTGGTGGACCGCGCCGTGGGGTGCGGCGTTAGGTTCGAAACACCTGACAACGATTACGGCGCCTACGTGGCGCCGAGGAATACCATTATGTATGATCTGATAACCGCCGCGGCCCGCAGGGCCGTTCCGGCCGCCTGCGGCCACACCTTTCAAAGCCGCAACCGGCCCTTCCTGCCTGGCGCCAGCCGCTTCGGCGTACTGAGCCGCGACGAATTGCGGCGGGCGGTTGCCGAAGTGATCGGCTGACTATTCGAGGGGCGCCGCCCGGCGGTGCCCCGACCCTCCAACTGGCAAGGTTCATCGTCATGGCGCAATCTGCAAGCTACTATCTGCAACAGGCGGAGGCCTGCGAACGCGCCGCGGCGGCGACCGAACTGGACAATCAGCGCGCCACGCTGCTGCGATCACAGGCCGCCTGGCTTGCACTGGCAGCGCGCGAACTTGGCATTCAGGCGTCACGCGCCGAACGCCTCAACCAGGCCGAACAAGATCGCGCCGCCAGGGAGACCCACAATGTCGAATGAAGCAACTCTTCCGTTCCTCATCAACCAGGACGCCGAAGGCAACTACCGCCTGACTGTTCGCGACATTCGCTACAACAGTCAGGGCTATCCGATCGTCACCGGAACTCTGCAGGACGAACTGTTCAAAACCGCTGCCGCCGCAAAGACATGGGCGCGCGACAATTTCCAGGCCAAAGCCGGGCAATATGCCACCAAGTAGCGCCGCTCACCGCGCGCCCCGTCCCAGCATCGGATACGGATTTATCGCGGTTGCGGGTTGGTACCACTTTCGGTCGGGCGAGGTTGCCATTATCGCGAAGTGAAGGTGCGGCCCTGACGGGCTTGCGTTGCCCGTGGAACCGACCGTTCCGATCGGCGCGCCTGCCCGGATGGGCCGGTTCTCGGCAAGTCCCGGCGCATAGGCGTCTAGGTGGGCATAATAATAGATCAGCCTCCGATCGGGTGACCGAACATAGGCGGTGTTTCCGCCAAGGTTCGACCAGAACAGCTTTTCGATCGTGCCTGACGCGGCCGCCACAACCGGCGTGCCGCGCGCTGCCATGATGTCGATCGCGTCGTGTACACGGCCATCAGAGCGGCTTTGGGTGAATGTGTCGACCAGGCTGTGCGGCAGGACGCCGACCACCGGCATCACCAGGGCGCCGGGCGTGTTGGGCGGCGCGGGAGCGGTCTCGAGGCTGGCCCTGACCAGCGAGGCGCCTTGCGCGGCGGCTCCGGCGGGTGCCACTGGCGGCCCGCCTTGCGACAGGTTCGCAGCGGCCGGTTCGCCCGGCACACCTTGGTCGCCTGCTCCGGCGCCCGGGGCGAGGCGCGAATACCATACCAGCCCGGCTGCGAGCCACAGGCCCGAGGTGACGATCGCGGTGATCGCCGCCGTCTTGATCAGGGTGGACCAGCCGAATTGCGCCATGGCTCAGGCCTCGAACAGGACCTTGGTGGATCCCGAGACCATCTGCGCCAGGCGCGCGACGTCCCAGTTGGTCAGGCGGACGCAGCCGTGGCTTTGCGCGCGGCCGATGGTCTGCGGCTCGGGCGTGCCGTGGATGCCGTAATGCTCTTTGCTGAGATCGATCCAGGCGACACCCACCGGCCCGTTCGGCCCGGGTGGCAGCAGTTCCTTGCTCTCGCCGTCGTCGACGTCCCAGAACAGTTCGGGGTTGTAGTGGAACGGCGGATTGCGCGCGACGCCAAGGATCTTCCAGTTGCCGAGCGGAAGCGGGTCGTGCTGCGATCCCATGGTCGCGGTGAACATGCCGACCAGCTTGTCGTTCGCATCATAGACCTTGAGCGTTCCCTTGCTCTTGCTGACGACGATCCGCGCCGCCTTGGGCTGGGTGGTCCCGACGCCGAGCATCGCCAGCGTATCGCGCCACTTGGCGTCGCTCACCTGCCTGGCGTCCATCGCGTCGGCCCCGACATTGGGCACACGGATCTGCTGTCCGGCGCGGAACAGGGTGGGCTGCGAAGCGCCGTTCTCTTTCGCGTCCTGCATCGGCGATGGCGTGGCCGATGGCGTTGGCGAGGCCGCCCTCGGAGCGCCCGCCGGCACACCGCCCGGGTTCAAGGCCTTCAGGGTGTCGATGGTTGTGTGGAACCGTTCGGCCAGCTTTTCGTCCAGCGAGGTATAGCCCATCGCTAGCAGCTTCGCCTGGTCGGCAGCCTTGTCGGGGATCGGCAGAAACGGCCCCGCCGCAAAATCGGCGGGGATCGTGACCACGCGCGTCGCCGGAATATTGTCGAACCGGGCAAGTCCGGCCTTCGTCGCATCGTCCAGCTTGCCGGTCTGATCGAAACCGTTGGCTTCCTGGAATCCGAGCAACGCGTTCCTGGTCGAAAGGCCTTCCTTGCCGTCGACGACGCCGGGCGTGAAGCCCAGCCGGTCTAGTACGACCTGCGCCTGCATGACCGGGCGCGGCTGGTCGTCGGCAAGGTCGGCCGGCAGGGCGGTGCCCGGCTGCAGATCGTGCGCGGCCATCGGATCGGGAGCCGGGGCCGGCGCGCCCTGCGCCGCCACGTCAGCGGGGGCCTGGCGATCGTCCCGGTTGAGCAGATCGCAGGCCGCGATCGCCAGCATGACGGGCAGAGTGGCTAGAACCGGTATCAGACGCATCGCAAATCCCAGGCGTTATGGCCGCCCATGCGGCCTTCGCCCGATCAACGCGCGAAAGTGCGCAAGGCTCCGCCGGAGCGTCGCAAATGTCTGGCAGGTCAGCCCTTTGCCGGATCGACGAAGGCCAGGCCGATGAACCCGCCGCTGCGCCAGCGCACCTCGGCCGCCAGCGTGGTGCCGTCTTCCAACTCGACCATAAGCTGTTTGCTGTTGAACACGTCCTCGATCGCCTCGCCCTTGACCCCGCCGGACGAGATGTCCTCGATGGCGAAGGCTCGCGGCGCCCCGTCGATGTGCAGGGTGAGCACGCGGCCCGAGGCGGATTTGCGTTCCTCGGCACGGCGTTCGCGCCACGGTTTGCCGCCGGTCACCATGTGCAGTGCGACCTGCTGGTGCCCGAAGGGATCAAGCCCCATCGTCGCCGCCTCGGCCAGCGGCAGCGCCGTTCCGCAGCGCGCGCATTCGGCGGTGATCCGGCCTACGAGCCAATTGGTGCCGTGACAGCCAGGGCAGCGGTTGACGCTGTCGGCATGGAACAGCACCTGGTATCCGCGGGCACTGGCCCGATTGCGCCCATAGGGCGGTACGGAAGCGAAAGCGTTCATGCCAGGGTTCCTTGCCGGCCTGATTTCAGACGTTCACCCTACAGCAGCGCCCTTGCCAACTCTTTAACCCGGTTTTCACCGTACCGCTTAGGTGCCTGCGCACAGTAACTTGGCTTCAGCCTCGGTTTCGTCGATCCGGTCCCGGCTCTCGTCGAACCGCCCACTCTCGACGGCCGCGTCCCAGACCCGCTGCGCCTCGCGTTTGGCCCGTTCGCAGCGCGCCGCTTGGTCACGAGCGACGGCGTCCTTGAGACCCGAGGCTTCCGCTGCTGCTTCGGCCACCGTGTCGACGTTACGGGTCATCCATGCCCCGGCCAAACCGACCAGGACGACCAGCGCGAGCCAAATCAGTCCGGCCGACCTGAAACAACCTTTGGCATTCTCCATCGGCTCAATCCTCTTTGCGCCGCCGTGCGGAGGCGCGACGCCGGCGCGGGCGGGCCGACTCCACCCTTTACCCTGCGGCCATTAGGCGTCCATCAGGCGCCACTAGCCACCGAATGCTTCGTTAAGGCCATGCTTCTTCATGCAGTGGCGCAGCTGGTCGTAGGTCAGACCGAGCGCCTTGGCGGTCTGCCGCTGGTTGTAGCGGTTGCGCCCCAGGGCATGCTCGAGGATCGCACGTTCGTACGCATCGACGGCGGAGCGCAGGTCCGACACGGTGTCGAACGACGCATGACCGCTGGCCGGGGCGTTCGGCGTCGGCTCATCCGCCGAAGCAGGCGGGCGCGGGCTTGCCTGCGGCGACCACGGGCTCTCGAAAGGGTCGAATTGGACATGGCCAACCGGGCGGTCCCAGTCGTCCCAGCGATAGACTGCGCGTTCCACCACGTTGCGCAGCTCGCGCACGTTGCCGGGCCAGGCATAGTCTTCGAGCGCGCGCATCGCGGCCGGCGAGAAGCCCGGCCATTGCTCCCAGTGCAGCTCCGTCGCCATGCGCCGGCCGAAATGGTCGGAAAGCACCGGGATATCGCCCTCGCGCGCGCGAAGCGGCGGCAGGGTGATGACATCGAAGCTCAACCGGTCGAGCAGGTCGGCGCGGAACCGACCTTGTTGCGCCAGGCGCGGCAGATTCTCGTTGGTGGCGGCAACAATGCGCACGTCGACCTTGTTCGGCCGCGACGATCCGATCCGCGTGACCTCGCCGTATTCGACGGCGCGCAGCAGGCGTTCCTGCGCGCCCATCGACAGCGTCGCCAGTTCGTCGAGAAAAAGCGTCCCTTTGTCGGCTTCCTCGAACCGGCCGGCCCGCGCTCTGGTAGCACCGGTGAAGGCACCCTGCTCATGACCGAACAATTCCGCCTCGATCAGCGTTTCCGGCAAAGCCGCGCAGTTCAGCGTGACCAGCGGCTCGTCCCAGCGCCGCGACAGGCGGTGAAGGCGTTCGGCCACCAGCTCTTTGCCCGTCCCGCGCTCGCCGATCACCAGGACCGGACGCCGCATCGGAGCGGCACGGCTGGTGCGATCGACCGCGTCGAGGAAGGCCTCGGACTGACCGAGAAATTGAACGTCCCGCTCCATGCCCAATATGTAGCAAAAATCCCCAACACGGCGCAAGGATCACCACATGTCGTTGGTCGATCTAGTGGCCAAATGGCGCAAATCCGTCGTGCTCCCGAATTGGCACGCGCCTTGCTCTTACGTGAACAAGCACTCTTTCCGCGAGGATATCATGTTCACCAAGACCTTCTCCACCGCCACCAAGCTCGACAAGGCGATCGTCCTTTCGGTCGGGGCGATGCTGTCGTTCAACCTCTTCGTCCTGACCCAGCAGCAGGCCGCGCCCGCGCTGGCCGCCACCCCGGTCGCCGCCGCGACCGCGCAGGCCTGAAGGACGCAGCCGTGATCAATGACCCCGTTGACAGGGACAACCCCCTTGGGCCGGAACGCGACCCCCCCCCCGCAGGCGACCCCCAGTCCCCTCGCCTGACCCGCGTTCCGGCCCATACCGAACCCTCCTACGGCCAGACCCGTCGCCAGTCGCGTCTCGACGCGGAAGTCGACCGCCTGCGCCGTTCCCCGACCCCCAGCCTCGGAGCACCCTTGATGGGCATTTTCAGCCGTACCCGTGACATCATCGCCGCCAACTTCAACGACCTGCTCGACAAGGCCGACGACCCGGCCAAGATGATCCGCATGATCATCCTTGAAATGGAGGAAACCCTGGTCGAGGTCCGGGCCAGCGCGGCACGCACGATTGCCGATCAGAAGGAAATGCACCGCCACACAATCAAGCTTGACCAGCTTCAGGCCGACTGGGCCGACAAGGCCCAGCTCGCCCTGTCGAAGGATCGCGAGGACCTCGCCCGCGCCGCCCTCGTCGAAAAGAAGAAGGCCGGCGACATGTCCGACCAGCTCAAGACCGAGATCGCCGTGCTGGACGACGCGCTGCGCGCCTACGAGATCGACATCGAGAAGCTGCAGACCCGCATGCGCGAAGCCCGCAGCCGCCAGACCGCGATCGCCGCGCGTCTCGAAAGCGCCGAGAACCGCGTCAAGCTGCGCACGCTGCTCGCCAGCGAGCGGGTCGACGAGGCAATGGCCCGGTTCGACCAGCTCGAGCGCCGGGTCGACTATGCCGAAGGCCGCGCCGATGCGCTGAGCCTGGCCGACGGGACCAAGCAGCCCAGCCTCGCCGACGAGATCGCGGCGCTCGCCGGGCAGGACAAGATCGACGAGGAGCTTGAGGAAATGAAGCGTGCGCTGGGTCAGCAGAACGCTCTCCCGAGCCGCAGCGAAGAGGATTGATCGATGGAAGAAGTGTTTGCAATCGTGGCCATATTCGTGGGCCTGCCGTGGCTGATCCTGCACTACATCACCAAGTGGAAGACCGCGCCGACGCTGACCAACGACGACGAGGCGCTGCTCGAGGAACTCTACCAGCTGGCGCGCCGCCTCGATGACCGGATCGAAACGGTCGAACGCCTGGTGGCCGCCGATAATCCCGAATTCACCCCCCGCCGTATCGCCGCCCGCGACGAAGCGGTGGACCCCAAGCTCGACGAACTCGACCGCCTGCTCAGCCGGAGGACTGCAAAGTGAACACGACACCCCGCACCCGCTTCTACCGCGACAAGCAGGACGGCAAGGTACTGGGCGTCTGCGCCGGCATCGCCGACTACACCGGGATCGACGTGTTGTGGATCCGTCTGGGCTTCATCGCCTTCACCCTGATGATGGGCTGGCCGATCATTGCCTACTTCGCGCTCGGCATGATCGCCGACAAGAAGCCCAGCGCGCTCTACGGCGACCGAGACGAGCAGAAGTTCTGGCAGGGGGTGCGTCAGTCGCCGACCCGTTCGGCCCGCGAAGTGCGCGGCAAGCTGCGCGAGATCGACCGCCGCCTGGCCGATATCGAAACGTACTACGTGACCAGCAACCCGCGCCTGTCCGCCGAAATCGAGCGGCTGCGCTGAAACCAACACTGCAGGGGGAATTAGAGCAATGGATGCCGGAGCAATTGGCGCCCTGATCCCGATCTTTGCCTTGTGCATTCCGATCGTCGCGATCTGGACCAAGCACAAGCAGAAGATCGCCCAGATGGAAATCCAGGCGACCGCCGAAAAGGCCGCTCAATACGCGGCAAGCAACAGCGAACTCGAACAGCGCGTCCGCGTTCTGGAACGCATCGTTACCGACAAGGGCTACGATGTCGCGACGCAGATCGAAGCCTTGCGCGATGCCCGCCACGTCGAAGCCTTGCTCGACTCCCGCGAGAAGGACCTGCGCTGATGGAGTTCGGGGAATTCATGGGCCTGGCTGCTGTCGTTATCGGCACGGTGTCGATCGTCGGCATCCTGACCGGAGCCTACAAGAGCAAGCTGAAGGTCCGCGAACGGGAACTGGAACTGCAGATCCTGCACGCCAGCGGCCAAGCGGGGACTTCCTCTTCGCCCGATCCGCGCATCGAACAGCGTCTGCGCGTGCTCGAACGGATTGCCACCGACAAGGGCCCGGACCTTGCTGCCCAGATCGAAGATTTGCGCAACGCGCGCCAGAACGAGGTTGTGTGAAATGGATCCTGATAAGGTAATGCTTCTGCGAATGCTGATCCCCACCATCAGTCTGATCGGGGTGGCTGCAGTCGGCGGATGGGTTCTGACGACGTGGATGCGGATCAAGAACGGGTACCCGCTGGACGGTGCCTGGGGCCAGGCGGTCTATCCCCGGAAGAATGAAGAAGCGGTCGAGCGCATCAGGCTGCTCAGCCAGGAAAACGCCCAGCTCCGCGCCGAACTTGGCAGCATCAAGGACCGCATGGCCAACGTCGAACGGATCGTCACCGACAGCGGCTATGCCCTGACCCACCAGATCGAAGCGCTGCGCGACCAGGTCAGCAATTGAAGGAGACCAGATGATGAGCGGAGGAGTCGTTGCCATTATCATCGTCGCCATCGTGACCAGCATGATCGTCCGCCTGGTACGGATCTGGGTCGGCGATGATCGCGCCACGCGCCGTGTGCGCCGCGCCCAGGCCGGGCAGCCTGCCCTGCCCAGCCCGCGCGAACAGGAACTGCAGCGCGAGGTCGAGGACCTGCGCGAACGGATCCACGTCCTCGAACGCATCGCTACCGACGGCCGCCGCCCGCAGGCGCTGGCCGAAGAAATCGATCGTCTGCGCGACAACTGACGCGCGCCAAGTCTGGGAGCACCGCAATGACCGGCGAATACCTCCTGATTGCCTTGACGGCCCTGCTCGGCCTGATCGTCATCGCGGCTGCGGCGCTGCGCGGCTGGCAGGGCTGGCTGACGCTCAAGACCCGTGAACTGGAAACCCACCACCGCCCGGAAATCGAAGGCGGCGTGGGCCAGGGCATGGCGCGGATCGAGATTGCCGACCTCAAGGAACGCATCCGCAAGCTCGAGGCGATCGCCGCCGGGGTGGACCTCTGACCCCCGCCCCGCTAGTGCCGCGCCGATGCGCAGCCTTTCCGATATTCATGACGAATACGATTTTCTCGACGGCGACGAACGCTACCGCCTGCTGATCGAACTGGGCCGCTCGCTTGATCCCATGCCCGACGCGCTGAAGACCGACGCCACGCTGGTGCGCGGCTGCTCCGCCAGCGTCTGGGTCTATCCGATGCAACGCGACGACGGCACCCTGCATTTCCTCGCCGACAGCAACGCCGCGATCACCAAGGGGATCGTCGCCCTGGTCATCGCCGCGGTGCAGGACCGCCCCGCCGCCGAGGTCGCGGCGACGGACTTGGCCGCCGCGCTCGAACCGTTCGATCTCAGGAACCAGTTGTCCTCCAACCGCACCCAGGGCGTGCCCAACATGATCGCCCTGATCCGCGAGACCGCCGCCCGTCTGGCGGCAGGCTGATCGCCCCCGGCGTGCGCCTGTTCATGCTCAGGCTGGCGGGCTACACCGCGCTGTGCTTCGGGATCGTTGGCGTGTTCCTGCCGATCCTGCCGACAGTCCCGTTCCTGCTGCTGGCGGCCTACTTCTTTACCAGAAGCCATCCCGAACTGGCCGAACGGCTCTATGCCCATCCCAGCTATGGCCCCGCCATGATCCAATGGCGCGACCGCCGCGCGATCCCGCGCCGGGCAAAGATTTCGGCGCTGATCGCCATGGCGGCAGGCGCGGTTTTCACCTGGTTCACCGTCGGATGGCCGTGGGTGCTGGCCTCGCTGGCCGTGCTGGCGGGTGCCGGCACGTGGATCTGGACCCGCGCCGAATAGGATTGGACCTTGCCAGACTCGGTCGGCCTTTATAGGCGCGTAACAATCATGGCCAGCAGACCCCGAACATTGTACGAAAAGATCTGGGATGCTCACGTCGTCGAACGCCGCGACGATGGCACCTGCCTGATCTACATCGACCGCCATCTCGTCCACGAAGTGACCAGCCCCCAGGCGTTCGAGGCGCTGCGCCTTGCCGGCCGCACGGTCCGCCGTCCCGACCTGACCCTCGCCGTCCCAGACCACAACGTGCCGACCACGCCGCGGCGCGACGCGGCCGGGCACCGTGTGCCGATTGCCGACGCGGAAAGCGCGCAGCAGCTTCAGGCGCTCGAGCGCAACGCACCGGAATTCGGCATCCGCCTGATCGGGGATACCGACGTCGAACAGGGTATCGTCCACGTCGTCGGACCCGAGCAGGGCTTCTCGCTGCCCGGCGCGACGATCGTCTGCGGCGACAGCCACACCGCCTGCCACGGCGGCCTTGGTGCGCTGGCCTTCGGCATCGGCACCAGCGAGGTCGAGCATGTGCTCGCGACGCAAACCCTGCTGCTGGCGCAGTCGAAGACCATGGAAGTGCGCGTCGAGGGCCAGCTTGGCCCCGGCGTCACAGCCAAGGACGTGGTCCTGCACATCGGCGGGGTGCTGCGCGCCTCGGGCGGCACCGGCTATGTCGTCGAATATACCGGCTCGGCGATCCGCGACCTCACCATCGAAGGCCGCCTGACCGTCAGCAACATGGCGATCGAACACGGCGCCCGCGCCGGCCTGATCGCGCCGGACGACAAGACCTTCGCCTATGTGAAGGGCCGCCCCTATGCCCCCAAGGGCGAGGAATGGGACAAGGCAGTCGCCTGGTGGCGCAGCCTCGCGACCGATCCGGGCGCAAGATACGACAAGGTCGTCGTTATCGATGCGGGAGATATCGTGCCCTCGGTTACCTGGGGCACCAGTCCCGAAGACGTGGTACCGATCACCGGCACCGTCCCGGCGCCCGAAAGCTTCGCGGACCCGTCCAAGCAGGATGCGGCGCGCAAGTCGCTCGAATACATGGGACTCACCGCCGGGCAGAAGCTGACCGAGGTGGAGATCCAGAACGTCTTCATCGGGTCCTGCACCAACAGCCGGATCGAGGATCTGCGCGCCGCCGCCGCCGTGCTCAAGGGCAAGACCAAGGCGCGGAACGTCAAGTGGGCGATCGTCGTCCCGGGTTCAGGCCTGGTCAAGCGCCAGGCCGAACAGGAAGGCCTCGACCGGATCTTCACCGACGCCGGCTTCGAATGGCGCGAGCCGGGCTGTTCGGCCTGCCTTGGCATGAACCCCGACAAGGTCCCGCCGGGCGAACGCTGCGCATCGACCAGCAACCGCAACTTCGTCGGCCGCCAGGGCCCTGGCGCGCGCACCCACCTCGTCTCGCCGGCGACCGCAGCCGCTTCGGCCGTGGCCGGTCGCCTTGCCGACGTGCGCGCGATCTGACCGGTGATCGGCGGGCAGTGCCTGTGCGGCCAGGTTGCCGTCGCGATTTCCCGCCGGCCCGACTGCATCAACATGTGCAATTGCCGCCTGTGCCGCGCGACGGGCGCGGCCTGGGGCTATTTCGACAGGTCCGAAGTTACGGTCACAGGACCGACAGCGCAGTTCGTTCGCAGCGACCTGGACGATCCCTGGTTGACCATCAATTTCTGCCCGCGCTGCGGATCGACCACCCATTACGATGCGACTCCGGCGCACCCGTCGGATCGGCTTGGCGTAAACACGCGGCTGTTCGCGCAGGATGCGTTGGACGGCATTCCGGTCACTTACCAGGACGGCCGCGCCGTGATGACCGAAGACGACGACTTCGTCACGACCGGTTCTGGCGTCATCGGCGATGGAAAGGCGTTCTGAACCGCAGCCATGCCTTCGCGCCATTTGCCAGTGCAGGCACGCGGGTCCTCGTGCTGGGCAGTTTGCCCGGTCGGGCTTCCCTGGGAGCGGGACAGTATTATGCCCATCCCCGTAACCAGTTCTGGCCACTGATCGGCGAAGTCATCAGCCAGCCAGCCTTGCCCGGTCGCCCTTATGGCGACCGTCTTGCCGCCCTTGCAGAGGCTGGAATAGGGTTGTGGGATGTCTACGCCTCCGCCTTCCGGCCGGGGTCGCTCGACAGCGCGATCCGCGACGGCGAGGCAGCGGCGCTGGCCGATCTCGCGGCGTCCCTGCCGGACCTGCGCGCTGTGGCCTTCAACGGCAAGGCCGCCTCGCGGACTGGTCGCGCGATTCTTGAGGGCACGTCCCTGCCGCTGGTCGACCTGCCGTCTTCAAGCCCGGCGCATGCGGCGCTCAGCCTGGCCGACAAGCAGGCAGCGTGGCTTGTTCTCCAACGCTTCCTTCGCTGAGATTCAAAAATCAGGAATGGGGCCTTGAACCGGCTGGCCGCGATGGACATAGGGAAAAGCATGACCGACGAAACCGACACGTCCGACAAGGCCAGCTGGACCAGCGCTGCGGCGATGGCCGGGGCCGCTATCGGGTCTGCCGCGATTGCTGCAGCCCTCCTCTACGCCTCGCGCCGCAAGGAGCGCGCCGAACGGGCCGCCAAGAAGGCCAAGGCCGCCCCGGCGCCGGAAACCGATTGATGGACCCCCTGCGCGAGGTGAGCGGACGGGCCATTCCATTCGGCCGCAAGAACGTCGATACCGACGTGATCATCCCGGCCAAATGGCTCAAGACCATCACCCGCGAAGGCCTGGGCAAGGGCGCCTTCGAAAGCCTGCGCACCGATCCGGACAACCTGTTCGATTCGCCCGAATTCTCCGGATCGCCGATCCTGATAGCGGGCGACAACTTCGGCTGCGGGTCGAGCCGCGAACACGCCGCCTGGGCCCTGCTCGACCTTGGCATCAAGGCGGTGATCGCCCCCAGCTTTTCCGACATCTTTTCGGGCAACGCCTTCAAGAACGGCATCCTGACGGTCGTCCTCCCGCAGGACGCGATCGACCGCCTGATGGAGGTCGCGCAGACCGATCCCCTGGCGATCGACCTCGAACACCAGACGGTGACCACCCCGTTCCAGGATCGCTTCACCTTCGCCATCGATCCGTTCCGCAAGCACTGCCTGCTCAACGGGCTCGACGAAGTGGGGCTGACCATGGCGCGCGGCGCGCAGATTTCGGACTACGAACGTCAGGCGCGTGAAAACACGCCCTGGCTGGCGCACACCGCCTGAAAAATCGAACGAACGGGAGAGAGACAAAGCCATGAAAGCCTTGCGCAGCCACGCGGTCGGAGGACCGGAAACCCTGACTCTGGACGACCTCGACAGCCCCCAGCCCGGCCCCGGTCAGGTGCGCATCGCGGTCAAGGCCTGTGCGATCAACTATCCCGACGTTCTCATGATTCGCGACTTGTACCAATTCAAGCCGCCGCGGCCATTCTCGCCCGGCGGCGAACTTTCGGGCGTGATCGACGCGGTCGGTGAAGGCGTTACCCAGTGGAAGGCCGGAGACCGCGTCATCGCCATGATGGGCAACGGCGGTCTTGCCACCGAAGTGCTGGCACCGGCCGACAAGCTGTTCCCCCTGCCCGACGGCGTCGGCTTCGAAACCGGAGCCTCGCTGTTGATGACCTATGGCACCAACATGCACGGCCTGCTCGACCGCGGGCACCTCAAGGCCGGCGACACCCTGCTGGTACTGGGCGCGGCGGGTGGTGTCGGCCTGTCGGCCGTCGAACTGGGCAAGGCCTACGGCGCCCGCGTCGTCGCTGCGGTGTCGAGCGAGGAAAAGGCCGCCGTTGCCCGCGAACACGGCGCGGACGAGGTCGTGATCTATCCTGTCGCGCCGCTCGACCGGGACCAGCAGAAGGCCCTGTCCGAAGCCTTCAAGGCCGCCTGCGGCCCCGACGGCGCCAACGTGGTCTACGACATCGTCGGCGGCGACTATTCCGAACCGGCGGTCCGCGCGATCGCGTGGGAGGGCCGGTTCTGCGTGGTCGGCTTCCCCGCCGGCATCGCCAAGCTGCCGCTTAACCTCACGCTGCTGAAAAGTTGCGACGTCTGCGGCGTGTTCTGGGGGGCCTATGCCGCGCGCGATCCCAAGGGCAACGGCGCACACATCGCCACGCTGTTCGACCTGCTGCAGCAGGGCAAGATCAATCCGCGCGTCTCGGCCACCTTTCCGCTTGATCGCGGCGCGGAAGCGATCACCATGCTGGCGAACCGCAAGGCCATCGGCAAGGTCGTGGTGACCATGCCCTAGGTCAAAGCCTGGCCCGGCGCGACGAAGGAGGCGACGATGAGAACCGCAACATTCCTGATCGCAACGGGCTTGGCCCTGACCGGGTGGGCCGCGCTGGCCAAGCCGGTCGCCGCTCCGGCATCCCCGACGCCGGCTGAGATCGTGGCCGCCCGGCAGGCAGGCATGGCCATGAGCGCAGCCACCTTTACCACCATTCGCACCGCCAACGCTGCGGGAACGCCAATGAAGGACCTGGCCTTTGCCGCCGGGGCACTGGCCAAGTGGGGCGCTTCGATGCCGGCGCTGTTCCACCCGTCGACCCGCACCGTCACCAGCCGCGCCAAGCCCGAGGTGTGGACCGACAAGCCCGGATTTGCTGCCCGCACCGCCGCCTTCGCCGATGCGACCCGGGCGCTGGCGGCGGCCGCCAAGGCCGACGACAAGGTCGCCTTCGCCGCGGCTCTTGCCAGCACCGGCGCGGCGTGCAAGGGCTGCCACGATTCTTACCAGGTGCCGCCGCCGGCCGCCAAGCCCGGCTGACCCGGCGCGAACCCGCTAGCAGGAGCTGACATGACCGACTTCAACGACCGCGAACGCGCCGAAGAGGCCAAGTTTGCCCGCGACGAGGAAATGCACTTCCGGATCCACGCGCGCCGGAACCGCCTGCTGGGCGAATGGGCCGCACAGACGATGGGCCTGTCGAGCGCCGAGGCCGAGGCCTATGCCAAGTCGGTCGTCCAGACCGACTTCGAGGACGGCAGCGACGAGGACGTGATCCGCAAGGTCCTGGGCGATCTTGTGTCCGCCGGGCACGACGTCAGCGAAAGCGATGTCCGCCTCGCCCTCGAAAGCAAAGCGGTCGAAGCGCGCCGGGCCATCATGGGCGAGGGCTGAGCCCGTGGCCATGCCAGCTGCCGAGATCGAGGCGATGATAAAGGCCGCGCTGCCCGACGCGGTGGTGACCATGACCGACCTTGCCGGCGACAATGATCACTGGGCCGCCCACGTCACCTCGGCCGCCTTTGCAGGCAAGTCCCGCGTGGCCCAGCACAAGCTGGTCTACGCCGCGCTGGGCGGCCGGATGGGGGGCGAACTGCACGCCTTGCAACTGACAACCGCCGTTCCCACCTGAGGGAACGAGGAGCCACACAACCCATGTCCGATACCAACGCCCGCATCGCGGAAATCGTCAACTCGCACGACGTCGTCCTGTTCATGAAGGGCACGCCGCTGTTCCCGCAATGCGGCTTTTCCAGCCGCGCCGTCGCCATCCTCGAGCACCTTGGCGTCGCCTACGACAGCGTCGATGTGCTGCAGGACATGGAGATCCGGCAGGGCATCAAGAGCTTTTCGGAATGGCCGACCATCCCCCAGCTTTACGTCAAGGGCGAGTTCGTCGGCGGTAGCGACATCATGATGGAAATGTACGAAGCGGGCGAACTGAAACAGCTTATGGCCGACAGCGGAGTCAGGCCAGCCGCCTGATCCCGTCGCCGGCGGGGGCTGCGAGCGGCGCCTCGCCGATCAGCCCCGCCAAGAGTTCACCTTGCATCGGCATGCCGATGAGGTGGCCCTGGAACTCGCGGCAGCCACACTTTTCCAGCCGCTCCTTCTGCCGCTCGGTTTCGACGCCCTCGGCAATCACGTCGAGGTCCAGCGCCCGCGCGAGCTTGACCATGGCGTCGACCAGGGCTTCGGATTCGTCCGCCCCGCCCAGCGCCGCCACGAACGAACGGTCGATCTTGATCTTGTCGACTGCATAGCGCTGCAACACGCTGAGGCTGGAATAGCCGGTGCCGAAATCGTCCAGCGCGATGGAGAAGCCCAGCCGCTTCAAGGCCTCGACATTGCCAGCAGTGACCGGATCGTCGCCCAGAAGCGCGGTTTCGGTCAGTTCGATCTCGTACCGTCCTGGCGCGACCCCGGCCTGGGCGACCAGGCGGGTAACCAGAGCCGCAAAGCCCGGTGAGCGCAGCTGGATCGCCGATACGTTGATCGCAACGCGCACGTTGGTCCAATGCCCGGTTTCGGCGAAAACCTTGCGCAGCACGTGTTCGCCCAGGGCCAGGATCAGGCCGCATTCTTCGGCCAGCGGCACGAAGATCGACGGCGGCACAGCCCCGCGCTGCGGGTGCATCCAGCGAACCAGCGCCTCAACGGCGACCACACCACCATGGCGATTGACCTGTGGCTGGTAGACCATTTCGAGATCGCCATGGCGCAGGGCTTCGCGCAGGTCCGTCTCGAGCAGGCGGCGGTTGCGCAGCGCAGTGTCCATTTCGGGCTCGAAGAAGGTGACGCGGTTGCGCCCGTGCTCCTTCGACTGGTACATCGCGAGGTCCGCCCAGCGCAACGCCTCGGAGGGTTCGACCCGCGGGCTTTCGATCATCGCAACGCCTACCGAGCAGCCGACCTCGAGCCGGCCATATTCGGTGTCGAGCGGTGCCCGGACGATCGCGACGATCCGTTCGGCAAGTGCTGCCACGGCCACGGCGTTGGCGTCCTCGATCATCACGACGAACTCGTCACCGCCCAGCCGCGCGATCAGCGCCTCCTGCGCGCAAACCTCGCGCAGGCGGTTGGCCACGGCCTGGATCAAGGCATCCCCGGCATGGTGGCCCAGCGTGTCGTTGACGTCCTTGAACCGGTCAAGGTCGACCGCAAGGATCGCCACCCGGCCAAGACCCGGGGTAATGCCGGCCAAGACCGGATTGAGCCGGGCGAACAGCGCCGCGCGGTTGGGCAGTCTCGTCAGGGTATCGTGGAACGCCAGATGGCGCGAACGCGCTTCGCTTGCGATGAGCTCGCCGAAGATCGCCGCGCCGCTGCGGATCACGATCAGCGCAATCATCGCCAGCGCGGCCATGGCGGCAAACGCCGGCACCCACAGCTGGCGCAGCAATTCCGCGCCCGGCCGGCGGGGTGTCCACGAAAGCCGCCCGACCAGCTTTCCATCGGCGCTGCGCAAGCCGACGGCCGCGGAATGATCGGCCGCCGCGTTGGCCGGCATGAGACGCAGGTCGTCGACCAGGTAACGGCCGGCAAAGGCGCGCAGCATCCGGTCGTCCATTGGCATGGCCATGATGGAAACCGGCCCGCGCCGGCCCTTTGGCTGGATCTTGCCCACATCGGGCTGCACCAGTGTGGCGACGACGATGTACAGCGTGCCCTCCGCCCAGGCCAGCGTGTTGACCTGGACCGGTGTGACCTGCGCCGCGTCCGCATTCGCGCGCCGACGGACCGGATCACGCTTGCCTTCTGCGGCCCGGATCAACGGCAGGATCTGCGCCGACACTTGCGCGAACGGCGCGAAGCTGTCGATCGTGGCGCGGTTGCCATGGACCGAGGCGTAAAACGGCTTGTCGGCGGCATCGACAACGAAGGCGCGCGTGAAACCGTTGAAGGTGTAGAGGTAGCTGCCGAGGTTCATGTCCGCCCAGCGCAGGTCGCGCTTGTGGTCCAGCGCGGCGACCGCCTCGTCCCAGGCAACCTGCGGATTGATCATCTCGTCGATTTCGCGCAGCTGCCGGTCGAACCCGTTGTGGACCATGCTCTGCTCGCGGTCGGCCGCAACCGTATCGAAGCGCTTGACCAGGAATACCGCGAGACAGGCCAGCAGCAGCAGCGCGGCCAGCGTCATCACGACGATGGGCCCGAACAGCCGCGCTTTGCGGCTATCGACAGAGGCTGGCAGGAGCTTGGCCCAAGTCACGTGCGGGGTTGGCCTCTTGGCTGCGGTTTCGATTCCGCCGCATTATGCACGCCGCGCTACAAGGAATTGTTAGCGCTCGGTTTAACGAATATTGACCCTTACGATCCGCACTTTCGCGTATTTTGCGGCACAAGCTCAGGGGCTTGGGCCGGCCAACCGCATTAACTATGGTGTCGGAAGAGGCGGGGAGGCGGGACCGCGGGAGACCAGGGGGTGCGGCCCCGCCTCTCACCAGAGACTGCTTGGGGGTACGGCCATCATTGCATGAGGCGTGCCAAATTGGCGTGATCGCCGGAAAACCGCCATTCCTCTATTCAGAACTTTTTGGCAGCACCGCCTCATTGTAAAGCGGGCCGACAGCTTTCGCCCTTGCACGAAGCCTCTTGGCAAAGCGCGCTCGCGTCGGCACCGTGTGGCCATGGACCGGACCGACGAATACCAAGAACACGACGAACCGCCCCCCGCGATCGCGGCGGCCACTCTCGTCATCTTTCGCAACGCCCGCAGCGGCGGGCCTCCTGAAATCCTGATGGTTGAACGGTCCTCGTCGATGACCTTTGCCGGCGGCGCCGCGGTATTTCCCGGCGGGCGCGTCGATGAGGCCGACCGAGATTTCGCCTCCGCGCTGGGCGCAGCGGGAGAGGATCAGCGCGACGAATGGGCTGCCCGCATCGCCGCGGTGCGCGAAACGCTCGAGGAAACCGGCCTTGTCGTGGGAATCGACCAGCGTCCGTCGCTCGAACACGCGTTGGAGGCCCGCGCGATGCTGCTCGAGCGCAAGGAGCTGGCGCCGGTATTGACCGAAATGGGCTGGTCCCTGCGATTCGACAGCCTGCTGCCGTTTGCCCGCTGGCGCCCGAAACACAGGCATTTGCGCGTCTACGACACGCGCTTCTACCTTGCCGATCTTGGCACCGGCGCGGTCGACCTGCTGGTCGACCAGAGCGAAAACACCCACCTATTCTGGGCCAGCGCGGCAGAGGCGCTTGCCCTTGCCGACAGCGAGAAGATCAAGGTCATCTTTCCCACGCGCCGTAATCTTGAACGCCTGGCCCAGTTCGGCACCTTTGCCGATGCGGCCCAGCACGTTTCGCGTTTCCCCAGCCGCATGATCACGCCCTTCATGGAAGAGCGCGACGGCGCCCCCTGGCTCGTCATCCCGGACGATGCCGGATACCCGGTCACCGGCGAGCCGCTCGACAGCGCCAGCCGCGGTTGAAAAAAAAGGCCCTCGTACACCGAGGTGCACGAGGGCTTGTAGTTGGCCGGTAGGAAGGGCCCACCGGTCGGGTCGCACAGCCCTCCTAGGCGGCTCGCGACCGATTCGACCGTGACGGCCATCACACCTTGCGAAATTTGTGTATTTTCCCTGATCAGACCGATCCGGCCTAGCGTACCGGCATCGCCAGCCTCTGCCACGCCAGCCCCTCTGCGCCGATCGCACACTCCCGGAAATAGCGCGCCCGCCCTCCGATGAAGAGGCCGGTTCCCAGCCCGTACCAGACCGATGCGGACCGGTTCCCGAGGATCGACGAGAACGAGTTGGTCGCCATCGCGCCGATGATCATCAGGGCGCCCCAGGCACAAAGGAAAAGCAGGTCGGAATGCCGATCGGCGAGCCGGCTGAGCGCGGCCATGAACCGGAACGACTGCACCATCTGAACAAGGTGCACGAACAGCAGCATTCCGCCGCCGAGAAGGCCGGCGATGAACAGGATGCTGACGTGCTGGTTGTGCCCGAACCCGACCGAATGGGCCGCCCCACCGCCGATCTCGTTCGGCAGATAATACGTCGTCTCGGCCGCCAGGCCATTGCCGATCAGCACCGACTGGGCGTTCGCAGTGAAGGCGTCCAGCATGTACCTGGTTTCGCTCTGCCTGGTGAACAGTGTTGCATCGGTCGATCGTTCCGAACCCGGCGTCGCAAGGCGATCCGTCCATCGCGCGACACCGAAAGCGCCAACGGTCGCGGCGGCAGCCACAAGGATCAGCGCGGCACCCGACAGCACGATCACGCGGCGGCTGAACAGCCTGAACGCGCCGGGGACCAGGCTGACGAACTGAAACAGCGCGGTGACAAGGAAGGTGCGCGTAACGGACAGGAAGACCGCCGCAAGACCGCTGACCAACGCGCCCCACTCCGTCATCGTCAGCCCGAACAGCACCAGACACTCCACATAACTCAAGGCGGCGATCGTCGCGCCGCTCAGGATCTGGAAGCGAACGTTCGAAAGGTCCAGCCGCCCTTCGATCGCCCAATAGACCAGCACTCCGGAAACTACGTATCCCAGGCACATGATGGCCAGCAGCTTGCGCAGGCGCCGCAGGTCCTGAGACATCACAACACGCACCGTTGCATAAAACGTGGTCACGTAGACGAAGGTCGGAATGACATTGCGGATCATCGCATCGTAACTTTGGTTGCGAAGCATCCCCGACAGGAACCCCGCGATCATGAACAAAGTCGCAGCGGCCACGGTCCACAGCATGCCCGGGGCATGAAACCTGGGATCCCTGTCTAGCACGACGAAGGCAAAGGCCATGACAAGGAATATGATCAGGAAGATGACCTGCAGCCCGGAAACAGCGCTGTCTGCGGAAACGCGAAAGTCGATCATCCAGGCCGCGATCATCAGCGCGTAGACGGCCATCAGGGACGTCGACCGGGCTGCAACCGGCACGGGATTTGGCTTTGTGCGCCGCGGATCGAGCAAGCGGGCGGATCTCCTGTCACGGTCGAAGGTCATCGAAAGGCTGGCCTGTCCTCTGCACGCAACGGTGCGCCCCTTGCGGGTTTGCGCGTCAACTGCAGAGGGGACTAGCAGCACCGCCGCGCCGCACAAGACAGCGGCATGGCCATGGCCGTGCAAAGGTGCCGATTTGGCGCGCCCGGCAGGGGTCGAACCTGCGGCCTCAAGATTAGAAGTCTCGCGCTCTATCCAGCTGAGCTACGGGCGCGCACCCGGATTTCTCGGGTTTCCGTAGGTTTCGGGGCTGGCGGCGTCAATGGCGAAACGGAACGGAGCGGAAACGTGGGGCACATTGCGGCACAGCGCGGTCACAATCCCGGTCACACCGCGTTGACGGCGGCGCGTCCGGTTGTCAGGATTTGACCATGTCCCTGATCCTCGCCGCCGCCGCGCTCTGCGCTTCGCCTTCCGTCCATGACGGCGACACGATCCGCTGCGGGGCCGAACGGGTGCGAATCGCCAACATCGATGCGCCCGAGTTGCCGGGATCGTCCAAGTGCAAGGGGCGGGTGCCGCCGTGGGCCTGGTGCGATTTCGAAGCGGGCGCGGCCTCGCGCGATGCGCTGCGCAGCCTGGTCGCCGGGCGGCGCGTCATGATCGAGCGGCAGGGCGTCGATGCCTATGGCCGCACGCTGGCGCGAGTCTACGTCGGCGGAATGGACGCCGGCGATTGGCTAGTTGGCAAGGGACTAGCGCGGCCGTGGCGATAAGGAATTAAGCGACACGCTGCTATCACAGTCCCCGGACATAATTTTTTCACAGATTCACTTTGACTCTTGCAGCGCCGCCAAGTGACGCAATTCCCGCGCGTCGCTGCACCCATCGAACGGCCGAACCTCGCCGAAGCCCACAAGTCTAGCGTTATCGCTTGATTCACCCTCTTGCGCACGAGTCTTGCAGCGGCACTATGGATGGTGGTCCGCATCCGTTTCGCATGTTGCAAGCGGCGGAGCACGGCCTGGGGATAGATTGGGGAAAGGTTTTCCTCGCCTCTCGATCCGCGGGCCGGTTAATACAACACCGGCGCCACCAAGAGGGTGACGCCGGCGAAGTTGGAAGCATCTGAGCAATCCGCTCTGACGTCCCGGTAGGAGCCTCCAGACTACTCTGGCGGTCGGTCTCGTCAAGCTGATTGCTCCGGGCGAACGGAGTAAAATACGATGAGTGCATACCTGGTAACCCATAGCCGCAAGGACGGCCCTGATGCCGATCGCCGCATCGATGCGATCGGTTTCGACGGGTACGTTTATCCGCTCAACACGGTGATCAACTGGATCGAAAGCGGGGTACACAGCTTCTTCGTGCTTGTACTCGGCCAGCGCGTAACCGTCCTGGTGCGCAAGACCGTGTTTGGTCACAAGTACCTGACCACCTCACCGGACGGGTTCAAGCCGAACAATCTGCTTTACCTGCCCGATTGCTGATCGGGTGGCCGGGTCGCGTTTCGCCGCGACCCGGCTTCTCCGCTTTCCTACAGCCCGCCCGGCACGCTATCGCCGCGCCGCATGGAACCGCTGTCCGAACGCATCGCCCGCCGCGCGCTGATCGCCGCCGACGCCTTCACGCGCGACCGCCTGGTTGCCCTCGCCTTCGAACTGCGCGCACAGGGCGAGCGCTTGCCCTTCACCGGGCCCGCGGTGCGCCGCCGGTGAAAGAGGATCGCGCCATCCGGATCGAGTTCGCGGTGCTGGCGGCGCTGCTGTTCTTCGTGGTGGCCGGCCGGCTGCTGCTCGATTAGCCGAAGCTTGGCCCGCAGCGCACGTCGCGCGATCCGCATTTGCGGCACTTCAGCCGCGCTTCGACCGCCGCCATCACCCGCGACCAGCCCCGTTTCGAGCAGGTGTCGGTCAGCTCGCGCGCGTTGAGCACGGCCGTGTGCCGGCAGGCCCGGCAATCGACCCGCAGGTTGAACCCGTGCCGGGCATAGTCGCTGATCAGATCGAGCCGCTTGCTTCCCATCCGCGCCCAAGAACAGAGCGCGAACGATTCGGCCAGCGCCGAATTGCCGCTCAGGGTTGCGCCGGCGGGCCGCCGATGATCAGCGGGCCGAACACGACCCAAACAAAGCCGACCCACGACGCGACGAAAATTGCCGCAATCGCATAGTGCTCCCAGTAGAGCCCTCGCCTCTTGCGGATCGCGTGCCGCGATTTCCG
>NZ_PHUF01000007.1 GCF_002813245.1 Novosphingobium kunmingense | reverse complement strand
ACGTCGAACGGATCGAGGTCGTCAAAGGCCCGGCGGCGGTGCTTTACGGGCGCGGATCGTCCGGCGGCCTGATCAACCGCGTGACGCGCAAGCCCGGCGAGAACGTCACCTCGTTCACGCTGTCGGCGGGAAGCTGGGACATCAAGCGCGGCGAATTCGATCTCGGCCGGGTTGCCACCGACGGTGTTGTTGCGTTTCGCGTTACCGGCGCGCTCGAGCGTAGCGGCAGCTTCCGGCAGTTCCAGTTTCTCGACCGCGAAGCGATCGCTCCGTCGCTGCTGCTGCGACCGGGGCCGGGCACCGAGCTGCTGCTCCAGGCGGATTACCTGCGCGATGCGCGCATCACCGATTTCGGCATCCCGGCCTATCAGGGCCGCCCGGTCGATGTGGCACCCGGGACGTATTATGGCGCGGCGAATGCCCGCGACGCCGATGTCAGCCGCTCGCGGGTGATGTCGCAGACGATCAGCCTGACGCATCGCTTCTCGGACAACCTGAGCCTGCGCGACGGGTTCCGCCACTACGACTACGATCTCGACCGGCGCAACACGCTCTCGGGCGCAGTGCTGCCGGTGACGGCAACGCGCCCCCGTCCGCTGGTTTCGCTCAACCGCTCGAACTTCTTCCGCCACGAAAGTGGTTGGTCGAACCAGCTGGAGCTCACTCACACCTTCGAAATTGCGGGCACGCGCCACACGCTACTCTACGGCTTCGAGATTGCCCGCCAGACCAAGCTTCAGCAGCTCTATTCATCCAATGGCTTCACGACGGTCGATTTGTTCAACCCGGTCCTGCCGATCGTCCCGATCGACCTCGGCGGCACGCCAGCGACCTACAACGAGGGGCGGTTCCGCAACGAGGGGCTGTACGTCCAGGATCTCGTCGACTTCGGCTCGGGGTTCAAGGCGCTGGTCGGTCTGCGCCGTGATTGGTTCGAGCAGCGCACGATCCAGCGTCTCGCCTTGCCCAACCTCTATCGCAAGGACGCCGAGTGGAGTCCGCGGGTCGGCTTGGTCTTCCAGCCCGACGACGCGCAGAGCTACTATGCATCCTGGAGCCGTTCGTTCCAGCCTTCGGGCGAAGGCTTCGCGCTTGCCGCGAACAATGCCGTGATCGAACCGGAGGAGACGACCAACAAGGAGGTCGGTGCCAAGTACACCCTGCTCGGCGGACGACTGAACGCTACAGTGTCGCTGTTCGAACTCGAGCGGACCGGGATCAAATCGGCCGCGCCCGGCTCGACGGTGCTGATCCCGATCGGAACCCAGCGCACGCGCGGCATCGAGCTGTCGGCCAACCTCGACCTCGCCTCGGGATGGCGGGCGATTGCCGGCTATTCCTACCTCGACGCGCGCATCATCCGCTCGCTCGCGGTCGAGAGCGGGCAGCTGGTCGAGGGCAAGCGCGCGACGCTCACGCCCCGGCACAGCGCCAACCTGTTCGTGAGCAAGGACTTTGCCGGCCGCTTCGGATTCGGTCTCGGCGGCAATTATGTCGGCGATCGGTTTGCCAATCCCGGGAACACCGTGACGCTACCAGCCTATGTCACCGTCGATGCGCTGGCCTGGGTCAGGCTGGGACGGGCACGTCTGCAGATCAATGCCTACAACCTTTTCGACGAGCGCTACTTCATCTCCGGTCACGGCACCTCTCCGCTGCTCAACCTTCCCGGCGCGCCGCGCACGTTGATCGCCACCGTGCGTTTCGATTTCTGACAACCGCCTTCTGGAGGCCCGCAGAATGTATGCCTTTGTCGACCGGCCCCTTGCCCAGCTCGATGCCGCCAGCCGGCTGCTCGTCTGGGCGATGCGCAGCTGGGTCGAGGCAGTCGGTCGCAGGCAATGCCCTGGCTTTGTCATCGGGACTGCCTTTGCCAGGCACAACATGATTGCGGGTATTCAGCCCTTTCTGCGCATGATGGCGGGACTCAACCGTGGAGGCCTCGAGAATCTCGAGTTCTGCCGTCTCGCCTGCAATCATGTCTCGGAACACGAAGCAATCCTGCTTCAGCTCGTCAGCGATGCCCGCAGCCAAGAGGTCGTGAGCGTTCGTGACACGCTGTCGATACTGGTCGAAGAGGACTATGTCGGCGACCTGTTCGAAGCGGTGGTGCGGCTCGGCGACGGGCTGGGACGTGCCTCGGGATCGCCTTAGGTTAATCGGTGATCCGTGCGCGCCCAACTGGGCGAGCGCGTCGCCAACAAGGTAGCGCTCCCCGTTTGCATCGTGAGGGTCCCGCAGGGTGCCGGTTGATCGGGCAGCCGATATCGAAGACATCAGGCAATTCGAGATCGACCGATTTGTTGGCGGTTGCGGCAGTTTCAGGCCGATTCTAGCTGCCCCCGAACGAAATCCGGATGCCACCATTCACCGTAAACCCGTCGATCGGTCCCCAGGCGTCAACGGTCCAGCGGCCATCGGAAGCGCGGACTGGCAAGAGCAGCCGGTCATACTTGGTCTGGCGGATATCCAGCAGGTTTTCGGCATTCACGAACAGGCGGACCTTGCCCACCACGATCTCCCCAAGCACTCCGAGTTCGACATAGGGCCGACTGCGGGTGCGGAACGGGTTATCGTCGAGCCGTTGCCCTCCGGTGTAGTAAGCCTCGAAGCCGAGCCGCCCCTTGCCCTCCTGCTCCCACATAGCAACTACGCCACCGGTGTGGCGCGGGGTGCGGGCGACGGTCTGCCGTTCGGCTCCGGTCTCGGCTGGCTCGGTGGCATCGACGTAGACGTAACTGCCGGTGATCGAGAAATTGCCCCAGCGCTGGCGCAGCAGCAGTTCCACCCCGTAAGTGCGAGTCGCGCCGCTCACATTGACCAGCCGCACCCGATCTCCGCTTGGCAGCGTTTCGAGCCGTAGAGCGTTGGCAGCGGTGGAACCGAACAGCGACGCATTGAGTTCGGTCCTGCCGATCTTGTAGCCGACATCGAGCGAGGCGGTGTCCGCCACTTCCGCTTTCAAACTGTGCAGAGGCTCAAGCCGGCACTGTCAGACCAACGAGGCACCTGCTAGCGGGCTTGATGCCCCGCAAATCCCGAGCACTGCCGCCTAGCCCGTTCCGCCGGTTCAATTCTTCACCAGAGGTGATCCGCCTGGTGGTGTTGATGTACGTGCGGTTCCCGCTGTCGCTGCGCAACGTCGAGGATCTGCTGTTCGAACGCGGTATCGATATCTGCCATGAGACGGTGCGATTTTGGTGGAACCGCTTCGGGCCGCTGTTCGCTGCGGACATCCGGCGCCAGCGGGTGAGCCGGATGCGCGGCTACCGGCACTGGAAATGGCATCTCGACGAGATGTACGTCAAAGTGAACGGCGAGATGGTCTACCTGTGGCGTGCGGTCGACCACGAGGGTGAAGTCCTCGAGAGGGCTCTGTCAGACCAACGAGGCGCCTGCTAGCGGCGGCTGATGTCCCGCAAGTCCCGAGCGTTGCCGCCCAGCCCATTTCGTCGGTTCAACTCCTCGCCCGAGGTCATCCGCCTGGTGGTGCTGATGTACGTGCGGTTTCCCCTGTCGCTGCGGAACGTCGAGGACCTGCTGTTCGAACGCGGTATCGACATCTGCCACGAGACGGTGCGGTTCTGGTGGAACCGCTTCGGGCCGCTGTTTGCTGCCGACATCCGGCGGCAGCGGATGAGCCGGATGCGCGGTTACCGGCACTGGAAATGGCATCTCGATGAGATGTACGTGAAAGTGAACGGCGAGATGGTCTACCTGTGGCGTGCGGTCGACCACGAGGGCGAAGTCCTCGAGAGCTACATCACCAGATCCCGCGACAAGGCCGCAGCATTGCGGTTCATGAAGAAGACGCTGAAGCGGCACGGCTCGCCCGAGGCGATCACCACCGACGGGCTTCGTTCGTACGAGGCAGCAATGCGCGACCTCGGCTGTCAGAAAAAGCAGGAAATGGGGAGGTGGGCGAACAACCGCGCCGAATGCAGTCACTTGCCCGTCAGGCGACGAGAGCGAGCCATGCTCCGATTCCGAAGAATGAAGACCCTGCAGAAGTTCACCGCGGTCCACGCTTCCTTCAACAACCACTTCAACCAGGAACGCCATCTCGTCGACAGGCAGACCTACAAGGAGCGACGCTCGGCCGCCTTGGCCGAGTGGCAAAACCTGTTTGCCTAGGCTGCGGGCGGGGAAGGGGAAACTGCGCGAAGTGGAGACCAGTTCGCATTAGACTGACAGCACCAAACTCGCACTTGCCGTTCCGGCGACGAGAGCGGGCGATGCAGCGGTTTCGGCAAATGCGATCTCTACAGAAGTTCGCCTCGGTTCACGCATCGATCCACAACCACTTTTCACAGGAACGCCATCTCGTCGATCGCCAGACCTATAAACTTCGCCGCTCGGCAGCACTGGCCGAGTGGCAGAACCTCGTCGCCTAATTCGCTGCTTGGGAGGGGGAGAGCATGCCAAGTGGAGACCAGTTCGCATCGGACTGACAGCACCCTCGGCCGCCTTGGCCGAGTGGCAAAACCTGCTTGCCTAGGCTTTCGGTGGGTAAGGGGAAACTAGGTGAAGTGGAGACCAGTTCGCATTAGACTGACAGCACCGCCACGCAGTTTGCAAATCTGCCCGCTCCGATTTTCAAGCGCCCGCGAATGCCGCACTGCTGCGCCCCTCAGCCAGACAACCGGTACCGCGGAGAGCCTCTCTCGAGGTCATAAAGCGCCAGAATGCAGGTCTGTTCTCCGCGGCTCACTGGCGCAGTACGGTTTGGGAAGTTCGACGACCAATTCCCATTAAACCGGCGAAACTGGGAATATTCCTGTTTCGGCGATCACGTGAACGCGAACATTCCGGCGGATTTGCGCCACTTTGTAGCCAAACTGGCTCAAAAAGGCCCACAGGAAATGGGAATTTATCCGCCTCGGAAATGGGGAGGCCTGCGACCATAAATGGGAACCGGTCTTGCCGAGATGGGAATATTTCCGGCGATACAGATCTTATCTGTCGAAGGCGGTGTAACGAGATGCACATCCAACCAAGCAGGACCGTCCCATGCACAAGTCATCGCCGTATTACGAATTCGATCGCCGGAGCATCGGCTCACTCCATCGGCGTCACCAGAAGGGCGAGGAGATCCTGAAGGAAGACATCATTGCTCTTCTCGAGGCAGACCCCGACAACGCCGACGATCCGCTGCTGCAGGACTATCTCCTGCCTGCCCTGAAGGGCGAACTCAAACCGAACCGCGGACGCAAACCCGATACGATGGAGAGGCTGCTCCGGTTCCAGGCCGCCATGCGCGAGTATGATGAGCGCCTCGCAGCATTCCAGCGTGACCGCGCTGAAGGGCGCAGGAAGCGGGAGCCCTACGAAAGGGAACCGTCGATCCAGGTCGCCGAGGAGGTAATCGCGACGTTCAGTCTCCACTGCTCGCCGCCTTCGTTCCTCAACAGGATCTCGATCATGAGAAAGGCGTATGATTGAAGTGAATGATTCAGCCGCCGCCGGCTGACATGTGGAGCCTCCTTTAAACCAAGGAGGTAACTATGAAATCTGAACTGAAGTCGCGTACCAGCAATCTCGAACACCGGGCTGTCTCGGCGCTCAGGGCCCATCCCAACAATCCGCGTACGCACAGCGCAAGGCAGCTGAAGCAGATCGAGGCGAGCATCTCGCGCTTCGGTTTCCTGAACCCGGTGCTGATCGACAGCGAGAACCGGATCATTGCCGGCCATGGCCGCGTCAGTGCGGCGCGGTCGCTCGGCCTCGAAAGCGTTCCTGTCCTGTCGATCTCGGGAATGAGCGAGGCCGAACGGCGCGCCTACATCATCGCCGACAACCGCCTTGCCGAACTGGCCGGCTGGGATGATGACCTGCTGCGGGTCGAGCTTGGCGGGATACTCGAGCTTGAGCCCGACTTCGATCTCGATCTGACCGGCTTTGCCGGTGCGGAACTGGAAGCGCTGCTCAACGCCGCTGATGACAGCCGCGGCGAACCGGAAGCTCCCGAGGTTGACCGCACCAACGTCGTGACGCGGACGGGAGACCTGTGGGTTCTCGGCAAGCACCGGCTGCTTTGCGGCGATGCGCGTGATCCCGCCGTCCTCGAAAGGCTGATGGACGGTGAACTCGCGCAGATGGTGATCACCGATCCGCCGTACAACGTGCCTGTCGATGGTCACGTCTGCGGACTTGGCAAGGTGAAACACGCCGAGTTCGCGATGGCGTCGGGAGAAATGAGCGAAGGCGAGTTCGAGGACTTCCTGCGCCAGGTGCTCTCCAACCTTGCGGCCAGCAGCGTGGACGGTTCGATCCACTTCGTATGCATGGACTGGCGTCATATGCGTGAACTGCTTGCCGCCGGCCATGCGGTCTACGACGAGCTCAAGAATCTGATCGTGTGGAACAAGGATAACGGCGGGATGGGCGCGTTCTACCGCTCGAAGCACGAACTGGTGTTAGGGTGTCTCAACCCGAGAGCTGACGCCGGACCAAAGCTCGATCAAGGGTTCCAATGGGTCAGAAACTGAGTTCCGGTATAGGGAAAAGTAATTGGTTTGCAGGCGCATGGATCTGATCGATGGCGGGGGGCGCCAACAAATCCGTCGTTGCAGGCTTCGTGTTCGCTTATCGTTAGCTGCCATTCATTCAGCATCTCGTCGATGGCCACTGTTAGGCGTTAGTGGCGACCTTCCGTTGGAACGACTGAAATCAGATCACACCTAGGGCGAAACTAACAAGCGTCATAATGATCGTCGTGCCGAGGGCCCATTTGAATGTGAAGCGCTGATGTGCTCTCAGCGAAACGCCGCTCAGCCCAACCAGCACGAAGGTTGCAGCAGTAAGAGGGCTCAAAGGGAAGCCAGTCGTCATCTGGCCAAGTATTGCGCCGCGGCCGATTACCAACGGGTCCTGACCCATCGCGACTGCTGTGTTGGCAAATACCGGCAGCACGCCAAAATAATAGGCGTCGGGAGGCAGCACAAAACTTAAGGGCATGCTAGTAAGGGCCACCATCGTTCCGAGCCAAGGCGCCAGCGATTGCGGGACGTTTCCCGCCAGCATCTCGGCCATGGCTTTGGTCATGCCAGAGCCGTTCAGAACACCTGTAAAAATGCCAGCGGCCAAGATCATGGCTGTGACGTTAACGACCGAAGGCGCATGCGTTGCTAGTTGGTTTGCCTGTTCATCGACTGAAAGGCAATTGACCGGCAAGGCAACGGCGAAAGCCAGCATGAAGACCAGTGCGCTTGGGATTGGCGGCAGTGGGACAGTACCCGAATATAGATCCCGGAAGAGTGCCGCGACGACAAGTAAGGTCAGAACCAGGTTAAACCAGAACCGCCAGCTCATCTCTCCATTGTTCAACTCGGCGCGATTGTTCAAAGCTTCAGCCTTAAAGCCGGCAAGCCGTTTGCGTTCGCGCAGCCCCATCACGATCGCCACGAAGACAACCCATGTCATGCCGGCCATCATGGCAGGCGCAACAGGGGTGAAAATGCCAGAAATGTCGGACTTCAGCACAGCCATCGCTCGTGCGGTCGGGCCGCCCCATGGGAGCATGTTCATCACCCCAGCGGCGAGGCCAACCAGGCAAGGCAGAATCAATGGATTTATCTCAAGTCGACGATGGACAGGAAGTAGCGCGGTCACCGATATCAGGAACGTGGTAGTACCGTCTCCATCGAGCGCCACAAGCATCGGCAAGACGACTGTCGCGACACAGAGACGGAGCGGATCGTCGCGCACCAGCCGGAGGATCGTGCCGATCATCGGCTCGAACAGGCCCTTATCAAGCATGAGTCCGAAATAGAGCACGGCGAAAAAGATCATCGCGGCGATCGGCGTGACTGTTTTCAGCCCGTCAAGCGCGAAGGTGCCCAGTTGCTCGGAAAATCCGCCAGCCACCGCCGTTGCAGCGGGTACAAGGATAAGCGCCGAAATGACCGGCAGTCGGGTAACCAAAGTCAGGCCCAAGAACAGGCCGATCGTGACGAAACCCAAAAGCGCCAGCGTGCTCATGACCACTCCCTTGTGGCCAAGCGTTAGCTCGCCTTGTAATAGAAGAAAATTCAAACTTGCAGATTGATCAATCAGGATTGTTGATCAAAAGTCACATGGATGCAACGCAACCCCAGCCTCCACAGTCTGCGACTTTTCATCCAGGTCGCTCACTCCCTCAGCTTCAGTGAGACGGCGCGGCAAGCGAATTTGTCGCAGCCTGCGCTCAGCCGCACGATCCGCCTTCTGGAAGAGGATCTTGGTGTAAGATTATTCGATCGCAATTCACGCAACGTGACATTGACACCGGCGGGCGCGGCGCTGCTTCCGACTGTCGAGCGCTTGAGCACGGATTTTGATCAGGCGTTCCGCGAGCTGACTCAGACCTTCCAGGGTCTGAAAGGGCGGGTTTTAGTCGGCGCGCTGCCTTCGATGTCTGCCAATCTTTTGCCGAAGGTCATTGCTGAGTTCCGCAAGACGAGGCCATTGGTTGAAGTCATCATTCGCGAGAATCTGTCAGAAGGGCTTTTGCAAAGTCTTCACGAACGCATGATCGACTTTGCCATCACGACGCCTCCCGCTGATTTAAGCGGTATCCAGTTTACCCCCTTGATCAAAGACGACTACATCCTTGTATGCCGCCCAAAAGACCTGGATGATATTCCTGATCCCGCCCCATGGTCGATCTTCGCGAAACGGCATTCGATCAGCATGGAAGCGCGGAGCAGCGTGCGGATCTTGACCGACGCAGCATTTGCCCGAGCAGGCGTGGTCGCCAATCGCCAGTACGAATGCACGTTGCTGGCGACGGCGGGTGGATTCATCTCTGCCGGTCTTGGAATTGCACTAATGCCTCGCTCAACCCTACCACTGTTGGCTGTCGGGGGACCTATCGCGTGGCGCGCAATGGCTAAGCCGCATGAAGCTCGTCAAATCGGCATTTGCACATTGTCGGCACGATCGCTTTCCCCGGCGGCGCAAAACTTCATAGAGGCGGTTGAAGCCATGGCTATCAATGCTGAAAACTGATTGATTGATAAATTAAGTCGAATTGCTGGATTGGTCCTTGCCTGTTTATAAGCAGTGCCGGAGCGGGATTGCCAGGACGTCCAAACATGTCTTTCCTCAGTAAAAGTGTCTATCGAGTTGCGTTCGGCAAGCGGCCACTCGAAGCGCGCTATGTCGGCATTTTCGAGAGCATCAGTTGAGCCGGCTTGTGCGCATCGGATCCGGTGCCGGATTCTCGGGGGACCGCATCGAACCTGCGCTCGAACTGGTCGAACGGGGTGATCTGGATTATCTGGCCTTCGAATGTCTCGCCGAACGCACGATCGGTATCGCGCACGCAAGCCGGCAAAGCAATGGTCGGCTCGGCTTCGACCCTCTTCTGGAGCGGCGCATGCGGACCGTGCTTGCCGCTGCCAAGCAACGCAGTGTGCCCATTATCACAAACATGGGAGCGGCCAACCCGCTCGGTGCGGCAAATGCCGTCATCGCCATCGCGCGCGAGATGAAGCTCGACAGTTTGAAAGTCGCCGCCGTCCTGGGTGACGATGTGACGGAAATAATCCGTCATGGCGATTTTCCCTTGCTAGATTGCGAGGGATCAAGCCGTTCGCTTGTGCCTTCGATGGTGTCGGCAAACGCATACCTGGGCGCCGAAGGCATTGTAGCAGCTCTGCAACAGGGGGCGGACGTCGTGATTACGGGGCGTGTCTGCGATCCTGCGCTTTTTTTGGCGCCCTTGATACACGAATTTAGCTGGAAAATGGACGATTGGACGCGGCTTGGCCGGGGAACGTTGGTTGGGCATCTCCTCGAATGCGCAGGGCAGTTAACGGGAGGCTATTTTGCCGATCCCGGGCGAAAGGACGTGGTCGGACTCGCCCGCTTGGGCTTTCCTTTTGCCGACATCGACCAGGACGGTTCGGCAATTTTCTCCAAGGTGGCAGGGTCTGGGGGATCGCTGACAGTCGCTACGTGCAAAGAGCAGCTCCTTTATGAAGTCCTGGATCCTAGGGCTTACCTTCAGGCCGATGTGATCGCCGACTTTTCCGAAGTCACCATCGATCCTGTCGGAGACGACGTTGTGGCAATTGCAGGTGCCAAGGGTCACCGGCGGCCCGATACTCTCAAAGTGTCGATAAGCTATGATGATGGCTGGGTGGGTCAGGGGCAGATTTCCTACGCCGGTCCAGGTGCGTGTGCGCGCGCTGAGCTTGCGTTCGAGATCGTGCGAGAGCGTCTCTCGCTGACGGGCGTTGTGGTGAACGATCTGACACTTGACCTGATTGGCGTAAACTCGGTCGCACGCACCGCTCCGATCGAGGCGTTGGAGCCACGCGAAGTTCTGGCCCGCATTTCCGGTCGAGCGCATGATCGCAGTTCGGCAGAGCGCATCGGTGCTGAGGTTGAGGCTCTGTATACCAACGGACCGGCCGGCGGTGGCGGAGCGTCCAGCGCGACCCGCAAGATCTTGGCAATCGCCTCGACGCTGATCCCGCGCGACAGTGTTGAGGTCAGTGTCGAAATGCTGGTGGCTTGACATGCTATTATCTGAACTTGCCCATGTGCGGTCAGGGGATAAGGGCGATACGTCGCAGATCTCCGTCATCGCCTACCGGCTCGGCGACTACCCTCTACTCGCCGAATGGGTGACGGCCGACCGCGTCGCAGCCCATTTTCCGGGGCTGGCTTGCCGGCGCGTATCGCGGTTTGAGTTGCCTGGCATCGGTGCGCTGAATTTTGTTCTTGAGGGAGCGATGCCAGGCGGCGTCACGCGGACACTGGCGCTTGATGCGCATGGCAAAACCTTGGCGATGCAATTGCTGTCACTTGACATTCCGGATGACCTGCCATGACAAGAAGCAGAATTGCCCCACTTGCTGTATTTGGTCTCGCGATCGCCGCACTCTGGCCAGTCAACGCAGGGGCCAAGGTCGAGCGCGTCGAGATCGACAGCGTCTTGCCCGCACCACGCCTGGCCGGGGCTCCTGATTACGAGATCGTCTCGGGCCGCTTTTACGGCGAAGTGGATCCGAAAGCGCCCGGCAACGCCATCATAACCGATATTGCATTTGCTCCGCGCAATTCCCGGGGTCTGGTCGAATACTCCGCAACATTCACGCTTGCGCGCCCGGTCGCCCCTGACAAGCGTAGCGGGGTTCTCTTTTACGACGTGCCCAATCGCGGGAACGGTTTTGTTTCAGCCAATCCTTATGGCCACGTCCAGGTGATGAGCGGCTGGCAAGGCGACATCGCCGAAGGGCTGGGGTTGCAGACGCTCCGCGCGCCGGCAGCTCGGCGATCGGACGGACAGCCGTTGACAGGACCGGTCCTGGTCCGCTTCGTCGATATGCCACCCGGGACGGCGTCGGCCGCCATCGTCGGCAGCATCGGTCGGCCAACCGCCATGCCGCTACCCGTCAGTCTGGATACGCGTCGGGCGCAGCTTACCGTTCAAATGGGGCAATCTGGTCCGCGTCGCGCGGTCAAAGCGCGCGACTGGGCTTTTGCCGACTGTTCCCGCAAACCGTTCCCTGGTGAACCGGACCCGGCCAAATTGTGCGTCCGAGGCGGTTTCGCTCAAGCGGCTGCCTATTCGCTGGTTTACACGGCCAAAGACCCTAAGGTTCTCGGCCTGGGCTTGGCCGCGACGCGCGATCTGATCGCCTTTCTGCGTCATGCGCCGACGTCAGGCGCCTCGGGAGTCGTCAATCCCGCCGGATTGATCAGTTGGGCGGTTGCGTCTGGAACGTCGCAATCGGGCAACTTCCTGAAAAGTTTTGTCAATCTCGGTTTCAATGCGGACGAAAACGGGCGGATTGTCTTTGACGGGATCAACCCGAATATTGCAGCGCGACAAGTGCCGCTGAATATACGATTTGCAGTCCCAGGCGGCGCGGCGCGTCCGGGCGAACCGGGCAGCGAGGGTTCGCTTTGGTGGTCGTCATACCATGACACCGCTCGAAGACGCGGCACTTCGTCTCTGCTTGATCGCTGCCAGGCTACCAGCACCTGCCCCAAGGTTATCGAGACCTTTGGATCGGCTGAGTTCTGGGGCCTGCGAATGGCGCCAGGACTGATTGGCACGCGTGCCGATCGAGACATACCTTTGCCTTCGAATGTGCGCCGTTATTACTTTCCTTCGGTGACCCATGGCGGATCCTATGTTGGAGGTTTTCCGATGGGCGGCGAAGCCGTACCGGAAGGGTGCACATTGGCAGGCAATCCCAATCCGATGTTGCCAGAGTTCCTTGGTTTGCGGCAACGCTTGGTCGAATGGGTGCGCGATGGTCGCGCGCCGCCGCCAAGCAAATATCCTACCCTGGCGGCAGGCGATCTGGTCAAGGCGGAATCGTCTGCATTGGGGTGGCCAGCTATTCCCGGCGCACCGCAGCCCGATGGCAAGCTGAACAAGCTGCAGAACCAGGACTTCGGAAATGGCTTACGCTACAAAGACCTTAGCGGGGTGCTGTTGAAGCTCCCGCCAAAATTGCGGGGCGAAATTCCGCAGCGCGTGCCTCGGGTCGATTCCGACGGGAACGAAATGGCAGGCGTAAGGTCCGTTCAGCTGATAGTTCCGTTGGGAACGTACCTGGGTTGGAACGTCGTGGCGCGTGGTTTCGACGCGGGCTCTGGTTGCGGCTTTGCCGGCGGCTTTATTCCGTTCGTCGCAACACGGACCGCGCGGCTTTCTGTTGGAGATCCCCGCCCTTCGTTGGAAGAACGCTACGGCACGCACGATGGTTTCGTCGCACGGGTCCGCGACGCCGCCGCGCGCCAGCAAGCAGCTGGCTGGATTACGACGCAAGACGCTGAAAAGCTGGTTGAACAGGCCAAAGCAAGCGATGTCCTCGTCTCAGATCGATAACTGAAGTGAATTGATTGATCAGAAGTTTGTATTTCTGCTGATCGCTGGTTTCTGTCAATTCTGACAATGAACTTAGTGAATGCCGTCATCGTGTCGATGATGCGGGCCACTGCGGCCTCCGTCCAGACACGGTGACCGACATCGCGAAATACTACGGGAGGGGACTATAATGGAACGTCGTTCAATTCGGCCGCGTTCGGCTCGCATCGCGGCAGGTTTGGCTGCCGTATCTTGGCTTGGCATCACAGCGGGAACCGCGTTCGGCCAGACGACCACGGAGAGCGAACCGGCAGACGATACGCAGCAGATCGTGGTAACCGGCACCTATCTTGGTGGCGTTCGTCAGGAAGACCGAGCTTCTCCCGTTCTGACTGTCGACGCCGAGGCTCTCGACCGGACGGGCGTAAGCTCGCTTGGTGACCTTACCCGCTTTATTCCGCAGAATGTCGGCAGCGCCGGAGGGATGCAGGATCTTGCCAAGGGCGGCGCTGACACGCGCGATACCCGGTCGGTCAATTTGCGCGGCTTGGGAGCTGGCTCGACGCTGGTGCTCCTCAACGGGCGCCGGGTTACCCCGCAGGGCGGCGACGATTTCGTCAATTTGAATGCCCTCACTCCGGATATCGCGATCGGCCGGGTGGAGACGGTTCTTGATGGGGCCTCCTCGACCTACGGCGCGGATGCGGTGGCCGGTGTGTTCAACGTCATCACCAACACGCGCTTCGAAGGCGTGAAGCTGTCGGCGCAGTATACCGGGATCGACAAATCCAGCTCGTGGAACGTCCAGGGCATGATCGGTCTCGGGAACGACACGATCCGCTCCGTAACCTCCGCGTCCTACCGCTTCGTCGATAACCTGCAGAATTCGGACCGGGCGATCACCAATTTCTTCAATCCTTCGGGCGCGGGTTTTCCAGGTCGCTACACGCTGCTTGCCCGGCCGACCAACGCGTCGGGCGGGAACCTGGTGATTGGCGGAAACGATTATACCGCGCTTTACGATGCCAGAGCCGTCAACGGCCGCTTGACAGTCGTCGATCCCAATTGCGGCGCGGCGGGGACGGAAAGCCAGTACATTCCCGCTACCGGCGCGACGTTCGGCCTTGGAAACTGTGCTTACAATTTCCAGCCCAAGAACCCGATCCGGCCGCGCTCACAAAGCATCAACATCCACAACGACACGACGATCGAAGTGGCCGACAACCAGGAAGTCTTCGTTGAACTGGCGTATTATCACCAGGAATCGAAGCGTTTCGGCGTGCCTTCCTACGCGCAGAACGCCGGAAATGCGACGATGCCGGCGGCCAACCCTTACAACGTTTTCCGGGTTCCGGTCATTTTCCTGGGCCGCGCCATCGGAGCGCAGGGCTTCCCGGGCGGGTACGATTACCGCGTCATGCGCGACACGGTGGACAATCAGCATTACGTGCTTGGCGCGCGCGGCGACCTGTTCGCGGGATGGAAATACACGGCCAACGTGTCTTACTCCGGTTCGCACACGATCGCGCGCGACAAAGATACCGACATGAATCTGTTTCAAGCCGCGCTGAACGGATTTGGTGGGCCAAACTGCAATTACCTGTTCAACGGAGCAGGCGGCGGAGCCGTTGCGGGCGCGGGCAACTGCCTTTATTACAGCCCTTTGCAGGGCAACCTCCAACAAATGGATCCGACGCTGATCCACAATCTTCAGACCGACGTCTATTTCGATTTCAAGCGCGAATATTATCTGGCCGAAGCGGTCGTGAACGGAACGCTGGCGACGATAGGCGGCCATAATCTGGACGTCGCCATTGGCGGACAATACCGCCGCGAAAACTCGACAGCGCAGTATTCCGATCTGCTGTTAAGCGGCTTCGGCGGGTTCCTTGGCAAGCGGCTTAACACGAGTTTCCGGCGCAACGTAAAAAGCGGCTTCATCGAAGCGAACTACGAAGTCATCGATGGGCTCAACGTAAATGCCGCCGCGCGGTACGAAGATTACGGCGGCTTCAACACGACCGCGCCCAAGCTTGCCATCAACTGGCGGATCATTCCCGAAATCAGCGTTCGCGGATCAGCTAGCCGGGCGTTCCAGGCGCCGACTATTTCCAATGGTAGCAACAGCCTGATATCAACCGGAGTCGGCAACGTTACCGATCCGACCAAGTCACCGCCTGACACGACCTTCCGGACAATTCAGACCTTCGGAAACCCGGGCCTGCAGCCGCAGACCGCGGACGTCTATAACATTGGGGCGACCGTGCTGCCGGTGCCGCGGGCGCGCCTGTCGGTCGATTACTGGAGCTACAAATACAAGAACCAGATCCAGTTGCAGAGCGCTCAGGCAGTCGTCAACGCTTCCCCCAACGGCCCCGCCGTGATCCGCGATTCCAGCGGCAACATCCAGGCAGTACAGGTGACGTCGTTCAACGCACCCAGCGGGACGCAGACGTCGGGCATCGATTTTGCCGCGGCCTATTCGTTCGATATGGGCGAACTGGAGATCGGCCTGCGCAGCAACCTGACCTACCTGCTCAAATACGACATCGACATCGGTTCGACCACGCCGGGGGCAGCGTCGATCGTCTACAACGGCGTCGGCTTTCGTAACCAGTTCGTGCAGTCTCCCCTGTCTTCGTCGGCCGCGCCGCGCTGGCGCGCCGTGTCGGGCATTGATTTTGGCTACGGACGGCACAGCCTTTCTACGACGTGGCGCTACACGTCCGGGGTGGTCGATGACCAGGGGCTTAGCCTGAACACTTCAGGCACCGGATCGATCATCCCCGCCACCGCTACCAGCAAGATCAAAGCGTTTTCAGTGTTCGACGTCCAATATTCGGTCAAGCTTGGTCAGGACGACAAGTACGAACTGGCTGTGGGCATGATCAACGCCTTCGATACGGCTCCCGGGTTCGCCCGTTTCAATGGCTACCTGCCCAGCATAGCCGATCCTTTTGGCCGCCAGATTTATGCGCGGATCCAAGCGAAGTTCTAATCGACAGCGTATCTGCAGGCCGTCAATTCTGTGTTGACGGCCGCGCAAACAAGATCGGACGGGTCATGATAATTACAGACCGATGGGCCGGCGGCACGGCAGCATCCGCCCTAATCCTTTTTTTTGCCGCTCCAGTCGCGGCACAGACACAGGCGGATGTGGCCGCAGCGGAAAGGCGCGCAGAAGCGACTGTGCGCGCGATGACGGCAGCCGAAAAGACGGTGATGACCCACGGAATCATGGCCCTGCCGTTGACCGCCAATTCGCCGCCAATCCCCGCCGACGCCGTTCCGGGCGCGGGTTACATTCCTGGCATTCCTCGGCTTGGCGTGCCGGCTTTGCGAGAAACCGACGCCAGCTTGGGCGTTGCCTACGCTGGCGGCCTGCGCAAGGATAACGCGACGGCGCTACCGTCGGGACTGGCGATGGCATCATCTTGGAATCCCGCCCTTGTCGAACAAGGTGGCCGGATGATCGGGGCTGAAGCCCGCTCAAAAGGCTATAACGTGATGCTCGCCGGCGGCGTCAACCTGATGCGCGACCCCCGAAACGGCCGCAATTTCGAATATCTCGGTGAGGATCCATTGCTTGCCGGCACGTTGGTCGGCCATGCCATTCGTGGGATCCAATCCAACAAGATAATAGCGACCATCAAACACTTGGCTCTCAACGGCCAGGAAACCGGTCGACACTTCGCTGACGTCAGGATCAGCGAGGATAACGCCCGCGAAAGCGATCTGTTGGCCTTCGAGCTTGGGTTGGAGATCGGCGCGCCCGGTTCGGTTATGTGCGCCTATAACCGCGTAAACGGTGAACAGGCCTGTTCGAGCGATTGGCTTCTGAACCGTGTTCTCAAGCAGGATTGGGGCTTCAAGGGCTTCGTGATGTCGGATTGGGGTGCCGTCCCAAACATCGAGGCAGCACTCAAGGGTCTCGATCAGCAATCGGGAGAGCAACTGGATACTGCGGTTTTCTTCGGTGACAAGCTCGCTCAAGCTGCCAGTGGGAGTGCCACGTGGTCACGCCGCCTAGATGATATGAACAAGCGGATCCTGACCTCGATCTACGCCAGCGAACTCGACAGCAATCCGGCCATGCCGGGCGGGGTGATCGACTATGCCGCCAACGCCAAGATTGCCGAAGAGGTTGCGCGGCAAGGGATCGTCCTGCTGCAAAACCGTGGCAACGCGCTCCCTTTGGGGAAGACTGCCCGAAACATTCTGGTCATCGGCGGCCTTGCCACCACCGGTGTGCTTTCGGGTGCCGGCTCAAGCCAGGTCATCGGTGACGGCGGCCCCGCCGCATCGATCCCGGTAGGCGGTACGGGTCCGTTCGCCGGCTTCATGAACATTGTCTATCATCGTTCATCACCTTTCGCGGCGATCCAAGCGAAGGCCCCGGATGCAACCGTCCGTTTCCGCAACGGGCGGTCCCTCTCCGAAGCCGCCGCGGCCGCGAAGGCGGCGGACGTCGTAATCGTTTTTGCCAACCAGTGGTCGGGGGAAGGATTTGACCAGGCGGACCTGTCGCTGCCTGACGGGCAGGATAGCCTGATCTCCGCAGTTGCTGACGCCAACCGAAACACGATCGTCGTTCTGCAGACTGGTGGCCCTGTACTTATGCCCTGGCTCGAAAAGACGGCAGCGGTGGTCGAAGCTTGGTTTCCGGGTATTCGTGGCGGAGAGGCGATCGCCTCAGTCTTGTTCGGAGAAACAAATCCTTCCGGGCGTTTGCCGATAACCTTTCCCAGCAGTGAAGCGCATTTGCCCCGTCCGAAGCTTGACGGCTTCGCTTGGCTTGAGCCCGACTTTATCGGGCGCAAGCCTGTCGGCGCAGGTCCGTTGCCAGTGGATTACGACATAGAGGGATCGGACCTGGGTTACAGGTGGAACGCACGGCAGGGACATAAGGCCCTTTTCCCGTTCGGTTTTGGCTTGAGCTACACGACCTTTGAAACCAGCGACCTCAAGATGGATGGCATGACCGCTTCGTTCACGTTGCGGAACACCGGAAATCGCGATGGGACATCTGTGGCTCAACTTTACCTCACAGACACGCCAGTCGGACAGAGGCAGAGGCTGGTTGCGTTTGAGCGGGTCGGATTGTCAGCGGGCGAAACACGCAGGATCTCGATGATGATTGAACCCAGGACAGTCGGCGAGTTTGAATCTGGTAACTGGGTGATCAGTAAGGGCAAATACAGCTTTGCTCTGGGTGCGAATGCGGAGGATCTTGGAAAACCGGTCACACTAAGACTGAACCGCAAAGTTTGGAGATAGGATACTTCGGGCTCTGCGAAACTAACCGGGCACTTGCAGGCGGCGACTGATACCCGCGAATCCCGATAGCTGCAGCCACCGTGCCGGTGGCGCAGCTAAGGAAAAGGTCTGTAATTTCGAAGTTGCCATCGTTCGGAACGGAGACGTTAGTCGTCAAACCGTCGTGACGGCAGTTGGGTATGTCGGCAGTCGCTGACATAGCCGACGTTCATGTCGCTTCAGTCCGAGCTCGAAACCGGACATCATTCCGAGCGGCACGATTTGACGGCTCCTGGGCCGGAAACCGACTGGCAGCTTTCAGTGCGAGAAAATGGGAAAGCAGCCTCTCAAGTGGGCGAAGGTTTCTAGAATTTACTAGTCAGCAGTTCGTTTCCATTAGCATGAATACGGGCCTGCAAGCTCCATCACCCGGCTCTGCTACTCCCACGAGATCACGCCGTCCGCCGAACGCCAGCTCGCTGGCCGGATCATTTTCTCATGGGCGATTCGGACTGACCTTATCTCCGCCTCGATCTCGCGCCGCCAATGCGCGAGGAAATCGAACAGCACCGGAAAATCCGGTGCTGCATCGTATTCCTGCCAGGCATAAATCTGCAGGAGCGAGGGGTAATCCGGCATGAAATAGCAGATTTCTGCCGTGGTCAGCCCGTATCCTTCCAGCTGAACCAGGAAAGCGCGGTCGGTCATTGCAGTGTGGGCTGGCTGTCTGGGCCGTCGAGCGAGCGCAGTGCCGCGAATACATCGTCAACGGAAACCGGAGCTTTGAGTTCGGGAGGCTGGCGCATTGCAGGATGATTTTCGACGGCATGCCGATCGGACGCCCAGGAAGCCAGGATGGCTCGCTTCACTTCGGGCTCAAGCGAGGGATGATGCGCTACATCGAACGGATGCAGGTAGCGCGCGAATGGTTGCGACATAGGAACATCCTCCTTTCTGCCTTGCCGCTGATCACTCACTGCGGATTGCTCCGCTCACCATATTTTGTGAGTCCATTTCAGACCGTCAAGACCCTGATAAGGCGTACGGAAAGTGCCCATTGGCAGTCGCAATCGGCGAGTGCCAAAAAATTTGGTTTGGACCTCTTGAAGCCGTTTTCAGCAAAACTAGATCGCGCACTGCCTCCTGCCGATCATCCGGGGGAGGCGCTGTAACTCATTTCGCTTTGTAATGGAGGTTATGCATGCATTTCCGACCTTTGCACGATCGCGTGCTGGTTCGCCGCATCGAGGCCGAAGAAAAGACGGCCGGCGGCATTATCATCCCCGACACCGCCAAGGAAAAGCCGATGGAAGGCGAAGTCGTCGCCGTGGGCCCTGGTGCGCGTGACGATTCCGGGAAGCTGGTGGAACCCGCCGTCAAGGCAGGCGACCGCGTCCTGTTCGGCAAGTGGTCCGGCACCGAAGTGCGGATTGATGGCGAGGACCTGCTCATCATGAAGGAGAGCGACATTCTCGGCATCATCGAAACCACCGCCGAATTCAAGAAGGCGGCGTAAGCAATCTACCCAATCTTCAGTTCAATCGAAAGAAGAGAAAGGAGCAGGCCAAAATGGCTGCGAAGGAAGTAAAGTTTGCGTCTGACGCGCGTGATCGCATGCTGCGCGGCGTGGATACGCTTGCAAATGCGGTCAAGGTAACTCTCGGCCCCAAGGGGCGCAACGTGGTGATCGAGAAGAGCTTCGGCGCTCCCCGCATCACCAAGGATGGCGTCACCGTTGCCAAGGAAATCGAACTCAAGGACAAGTTCGAAAACATGGGCGCGCAGATGCTGCGCGAAGTCGCCAGCAAGCAGAACGACAAGGCGGGTGACGGCACGACCACCGCCACCGTTCTGGCCCAAGCCATCGTGCGCGAAGGTGCCAAGGCGGTTGCTGCCGGCATGAACCCGATGGACCTGAAGCGCGGTATCGACCTCGCCGTCGGCACCGTGGTCAAGGACCTCGAAAGCCATGCTAAGAAGGTGTCGGCCAACAGCGAGATCGCGCAGGTCGCAACCATTTCCGCCAATGGCGACGAAACCGTCGGCCGCATCCTTGCCGAAGCGATGGAGAAGGTCGGCAATGAAGGCGTGATCACGGTCGAGGAAGCCAAGAGCCTTGATACCGAGCTCGAAACGGTCGAGGGCATGCAGTTCGACCGCGGCTACCTCTCGCCCTATTTCGTGACCAATGCCGAAAAGCTGAAGGTGGAACTCGAGGATCCGTACATCCTCATTCACGAGAAGAAGCTGTCGAACCTGCAGGCGCTGATCCCGCTGCTCGAACAGGTCGTGCAGTCGGGCAAGCCGTTGCTGATCATCGCGGAGGACGTCGAAGGCGAAGCCCTTGCTACCCTTGTGGTCAACAAGTTGCGCGGTGGCCTGAAGGTCGCGGCCGTCAAGGCACCCGGCTTCGGCGATCGCCGCAAAGCCATGCTGGAGGATATTGCCATCCTTACCGCCGGCAATGTGGTCAGCGAGGAACTTGGTACAAAGCTCGAGAACGTCACGATCGGCATGCTCGGCCGGGCCAAGAAGGTCATCATCGACAAGGACAACACTACCATCGTCGATGGTGCCGGCAACAAGGCCGACATCGACGCCCGGGTCAGCCAGATCCGTGCCCAGATCGAGACCACGACCAGCGACTACGACCGCGAAAAGCTGCAGGAACGCGTGGCGAAGCTGGCTGGCGGCGTCGCCGTCATCCGTGTCGGTGGTGCCACCGAGGTCGAGGTCAAGGAGCGCAAGGACCGCGTCGACGATGCGCTGCACGCGACCCGTGCCGCTGTCGAGGAAGGCATCCTGCCGGGTGGCGGTATCGCCCTGCTGCGTGCGCTCAAGTCGCTCGAAGGGCTCAAGGCCGCCAATGACGACCAGCAGTCGGGTATCGACATCGTGCGCCGCGCGCTGCGCGCACCGGCTCGCCAGATCGCCGAAAATGCGGGCGAGGACGGTGCCTATATCGTTGGCAAGCTGCTCGAAGGTGACGATTACAACCACGGCTTCAACGCCGCGACCGGCGAATACGAAGACCTTGTGAAGTCGGGCGTAATCGATCCGGCGAAGGTCGTTCGCACGGCGCTGCAGGATGCAGCTTCAGTCGCCTCGCTGCTGATCACCACCGAGGCATTGGTGGCGGAACTGCCTAAGGACAACGCGCCTGCCCCGATGCCGGCGATGGACTTCTAATCGCGAGAGGAGAGCGCGGTATCGTACCGCGCTCTCCAATCCGCGAACACCAGGCAGTTAGCAATGCCAGTTCGGCACCTGCTCACGCGGCCTGACACCGGGCAGGTTCTGAACGGGGCTTAACGGATCAATCGGTCGAATGAGAGAGGAGGAGTCTATGGCCGACAGGTATCTGGAGTATCTTTCACGCGAACATGCACGGCTGGAGGATAAAATCCGGCAGGAAAGCAAACGACCCCGGCCTGACGAAGTTTTGATTGCCCGCCTTAAGAAGTTGAAACTGGCGCTCAAGGACCAGATGCAATCCTGGGCTGGCACTCGCCCGAGTCCCGATCGGCAGACCGCGTAAAAAGGGGCTGGGCTTACTCATTTTTTCTCCTGGAAGAGGACCAGGCGTGCCTGTGTCGGTGCGCCTGGTCCTTGTTTGCAAGATACTGAAAGAACGATTGAAAAACCTTTTTTCGGGAAATCTTGAAACCGATTGAGCGGCTTCTAATTCTATCAGTGCCGGATGCCATAATGGGTCCGGCTGGACAGAGGGCGTCGGCTCTTGGTTCCCGGCGTCTCTCATGCCCAGATTGCTCAACAAGGAGGATTTGGAAATGAGAACTGCATTTGATTTGACCCCCTATCGCCGCTCGACCGTCGGCTTTGATCGCCTGTTCGATGCGCTCGAAAACAGCTTCCGCGCCGAGACGCAGGACAGCTATCCGCCGTTCGACATCGTTCGCACCGGCGAAGACAGCTACCGGATCACCCTTGCGGTGGCCGGATTCCGTCCGGACGAGATCGACATCACCGCACAGCAAAACCAGCTCGTTATCACTGGTCAGAAGACCGAAAAGGACGAGGAAGGTGTCGAGTTCGTGCATCGCGGTATCGCGGCCCGCGCGTTCGAGCGCCGGTTCCAGCTAGCCGATTATGTCGAGGTGCGCGAGGCCAGCTATGAACACGGCATGTTGACGATCTCGCTCCAGCGGATCGTCCCGGAATCGCTCAAGCCGCGCAAGATCTCCATCGGAAGCCGCGAGCATGTCAACGACGACACGCCGCAGCTGACCGAAGACAAGGCGGCCTAAGCCGCAATAATGCTCGGCGGGGTGAGTGTGCGCACCTGCCTCGCTTGATGGGCTGTGCCCCAACCAGTCGGATGAAAGAAGGAATGTCGAGATGGCTATTCGCGATCTCATTCCCTGGAAGATCCAGGGCCAGGACATCGTTCCCCGGCAGGAGGAGCGGGTCGATCATCCGGTGATGTCGCTTCACCGGGATATCAATCGCTTGTTCGACGATATGTTTCGCGGGTTTTCCATGCCCTCGCTGCCGTCCATCGGACGCAGCATTGGCTGGCCGCGTGTGGAGTTGTCGGAGAACGACAAGGAAATCCGTGTCATGGCCGAACTGCCGGGCATGGAGGAAAAAGACATCGAAATCAGCCTAGACGATCATCAACTGGTGATCCGGGGTGAGAAGAAGTCCGAGACCAGCGACGAGGAACGCGGCTATTCCGAACGCAGCTACGGCCGCTTCGAGCGCCGCATCGGTCTTCCCTCGCAGATTGACGAAGACAAGGTCGAGGCCGCTTTCCGCAACGGCGTTCTGACCGTTAGAATTCCGCGTACCTCAGAAGCGGCAAAAGGCCGCAAGACGATCCCGATCAACGCCAGTTAATGGCAGCCAAGAGGGCCGGTCCTGCCCATGGGACCGGCCCTTCTTTGTGCATCAACTTCCCGGTTCGAGTTCGAGCCTGACCGTTCGCACCTCGCCGCCGCGCATCAACGTCAGTTCAACGCTTTGCCCGACCCGAAAGTCGTCAAGGCGGGCGAGCAGGTCGCCGACCCGCGAAACAGGTTTGCCGTTCATAGCGGTAACGATGTCCCCGGGAGCCACGCCGCGCCTTGTGCGCTGCGCTGCGACCAGACCGGCGCGCTCGGCTACCGACCCGGGATCGACCCGCAGGACAAAAACACCCTCGATCCCTGAAGCGCGCTTGAGCCGGTCGTTGATATCGTCGTCGCTTTCGAGGCCAAGGCTGGGCCGCGTATAGCGCCCCTCGGAAATGAGCTGCGGCACAACGCGCATCACCGTGTCGACCGGCACAGCAAAGCCGATTCCTGCCGATGCCCCGGAGGGACTGTATATCGCGGTATTGATCCCGATTAGTCGGCCAGCGGAGTCGAGTAGCGGGCCACCCGAATTTCCCGGATTGATTGCGGCATCGGTCTGGATCAGGTGCCGAATGTCGGGGCCGTTTTCGTTCGGCAGCGAACGATCCAGTGCCGAGACAATGCCCTTGGTCAAGGTCCAGTCCAGGCCGAACGGATTTCCGATCGCGAAGACATTCTGTCCGACCTGCAGGTCGCTGCTCGTGCCTATGGGCACCCGGGCAGGCGCAGTGAAGCCTGCACCGCCAATTTTTAGGACAGCAAGATCGTGTTGTGGGCTCACACCGACCAGAGTGGCGGAAAACTGGCGCCCGTCGGCAAGCTGTATTTGTGCTTCGGATGCACCCTCGATGACATGGAAATTGGTCACAATATGGCCGGCTCCATCCCATACGAGACCGGAGCCAGATCCGCGCGGCACGCTGTAGACATTACGTGTCCAGAAATCGGCAACTCGCTGCCGTGTCGATATGAAGACAACGGACTCTCGGGCATTGCGGAACAGGTCGATAGTGGCGCGTTCATCTGCGCCAAGGTCTCCGCGCGGAGTGACCATGCGTGGCTCGGCCACCGGACCCAATTGGCTGAAGAGTAACGATGCTGTTGCAGCTAGAAGCAGGGCGTTCATTATGATCAAAACCACTATCCACGGACGCGAATTTGACATTGGCTTCGTCAACGTTTGTCTCATCACGGATAAATAGCGCCGGTTGTGCCAGGATCAACGCAATGCCTCGTCATTATTCGATCGACAAGAATGTCGGCAAACCAACCATAATCGGACATTGGCGGTGCGCATAACCAGGGCAAAGCTGCCTGTCCGCTTTCAGGCATCGTTTGGGAGAGCCTGAACGTCCGACATGGGGCGCGTGGCTGCCATCGGACATGGCCGCGACGAAGGGCAGCTATACGCAAACTGCGCCCTAAGACCTGCCGTTCCGGGGCTTTGTCAGACCAATGAGGCACCTGCTAGCGGAAGATGGCTCTGTCTGACCAAGGAGGCACCTGCTAGCGGCGGCTGATGCCCCGCAAATCTCGAGCGTTGCCGCCTAGCCCGTTTCGCCGGTTCAACTCCTCGCCTGAGGTTATCCGCTTGGTGGTTCTGATGTACGTGCGGTTCCCGTTATCACTTCGCAACGTCGAGGACCTGCTATTCGAACGCGGTATCGACATCTGCCACGAGACGGTGCGGTTCTGGTGGAATCGGTTCGGGCCGCTGTTCGCTGCGGACATCCGGCGCCAGCGGGTCAGCCGGATGCGGGGCTACCGGCACTGGAAGTGGCATCTCGATGAGATGTACGTCAAAGTGAACGGCGAGATGGTTTACCTGTGGCGGGCTGTTGACCACGAGGGCGAGGTCCTCGAGAGCTACATCACCAAGACCCGCGACAAGGCCGCGGCTCTGCGGTTCATGAAGAAGACGCTGAAGCGGCACGGCTCGCCCGAGGCGATCACCACTGATGGCCTCGGGTCGTACAAAGCGGCGATGAAGCTACTCGGGAACACGAATAAGCAGGAGCTGGGGAGGTGGGCGAATAACCGCGCAGAATGCAGTCACCTGCCTGTTCGAAGGCGAGAGCGAGCCATGCTCCGGTTCCGAAGGATGAAGACCCTGCAGAAGTTCACCGCGGTCCACGCCTCCTTCACCAACCACTTCAACCAGGAACGGCACCTCGTCGATCGACAGACCTACAAGCAGAGACGCTCGGCCGCCCTGGCCGAGTGGCAAAACCTGTTCGCCTAGGTTGTCGGTGGGTAGGGCAAACTGCGCCAAGTGGAGACCAGTTCGCATTAGACTGACAGCACCGTCGGAAGCTACCCGGGAAAGCCCCTTTGCCAGCGTTCACAGCGCTTCCAAGGCCTGCTCCAGTTCCGCCAATCGGAATGGCTTTGTAAGTTGCGGCACATCGAGGTCGATGTCCCTGGCCGCGTATCCTGTGACGAGCAGGATCGGCACCTGACTTCCCGATTCCCGGATCCGCTGGATCAATTCCGCGCCGGTCATGCCAGGCATGGTGTAATCCGTGATCACTGCTTTGATGCCTGTCCGGCTTGCAAGAAGCGTCAGCGCCTCGGCCCCGCTATTTGCTTCAAGAACCTCGTGGCCCAGTTCTTCCAGCATATCTGCTGTGCCCATGCGCACCAGCGGCTCATCATCAACGAGGAGGAAAAGTGACGACTGCGCGTTCAGATGAGATTCCATTTCGTTACCTGCGTTTTCGATTTGTTTTGATGTGGCGGGAAGGATCAGTTCTGCCGTTGTCCCCTGACCAGCTGAGCTTGTCAGATTGAATGCGCCTCCAGTCTGCGCTGCGAAGCCATGAACCATGCTGAGACCCAGGCCGGTCCCCTTTCCAACTTCCTTCGTTGAAAAGAAGGGCTCGATAGCCTTGGCCAAGGTTTCGGCATCCATGCCGATCCCGGTGTCTATGATTGCAATTGAAACAAAACCCTGATCGTTGGAGGGCAGTCGGGTCGCCGAACCAGCAAATTTCGTGGCCACGATTTTCAGTTGTCCCCCACCGGTCATCGCATCCTTGGCATTGATGCAAAGGTTTAGAATCGCGAGTTCCAGCTGATTTGCGTCAACAAGAATTGCCGGCAAGCCGTCGCTGACTTCGATCGACACGCCCACTGTTGAACCGACCGAGCTGGCGATCAGGTCGGCCATGCCGTGAAGGAGGTCATGCACGTCGACTGCGGTCGTGACCAAGGCCTGTTTACGAGCAAAGCCAAGCATTCGACTGACAAGCGTCTTCGCACGTTCAGCCGACTGCAGAGCCCGGTCGAGCGCGCGCCCTGATCGATCTTCCTTGCCGTGCCTGCGCTGAAGCAGATCCAGTGCGCTGATGATTGGCGCAAGCAAGTTGTTCATGTCGTGTGCAAGGCCGCCTGTCAGCTGCCCGAGGGTTTCGAGTTTCTGAGCCTCACGCAGTTGAACTGTAGCGCTCTCTCGTTGTGCGACAGCCTCGTCGACCCTTCGCTCCAAAGTCGCATTCAGTACCCTAAGTTGATTTTCCGCGATCGCTCGTTCGGTTACATCCTGGAAGAGCACAGCCACTTCGCGGCGGCTGGGAGGCTCGATACGAAAGGCAGAGAGTTCTAGATGTCGGCCCGTCGCGACCAGTTCCTGCTGAAAACGAATCGGAACCCCCGTGAGAAGGACCTCCCGATACGTGGCAACCCAGGAAGCGGCTTCATCTGGAACCATCTCCCGAACTTTCTGGCCGACGACATTTGGAATTCCTGCATGCCGTTCATAGGCGGGATTGGCTTCCACATGGACATAGTCGCTTAAAGGTCCGTCCGCGCCGTCAAGGAAGCGAATGACGCAGAAACCTTCGTCCATTGTATCGAAAAGAGTATGATAGCGTGTCTCACTTTCGTGCAATTCCACGAGCCGCGCACGTGCGTCGTACTGCTTTCGGCGGGCTCGAATTGCCGATTGGGCGAGGCTAATCAGCGTTGTTGGATGGAACGGCCGCTCAACGAAGGTGACGCTTCCAAGGGTTTCGAGATATCGGCCAGCTGATGGGTTTCGCTCTAGGCCTCCCCCCCGAACAGTCAGCAAGATCGTCGGTAAATCAGACCATTCCGGTTGCGCGCGTATCCAGTTGTCGAGATCCCTCAAATCCTTGCCGAATAGCGCTTCCTCCGCAATTACTGAAAATCCGGCGCCTTCTTCAAGGCCTGCAACTAATTCACCAAGGCTTGAACAGACGGTTGTGCGGATACCCTTCTCGCTGAGCATCTGAGCAGCAAGATCGGCATCCCGCCCCGTTGGGGCAAGGATCAAGGCTCGTTCTGAAAACTCGGGGATCATGCAGAGGGATCGGCTAGTAGCATTCCTGCCGGGTCAATGAGTGTCGGTACACCGCGGAGTACCCCCTGAAATTGGGTGAGAGGCTCGCCCAGCGTCAATCCATTCGCATTGATCCGGAACTCGCGTATCGTGTCTTCGTGCGAACCCGTTCGCTTCTTAACAATGGATATTGCGCGACGTACGCGGCCAAGGGCTTCGAAGTATCGGAGCAGGATTACTGTGTCTGCCAAGTACGTCACATCCACGGGTGCCTTCATGTCCCCAACCAGCCCGTGCTGCGCAACCGTAAGAAAGGTGGAAACGCCTTTTCTATTAAGATACTGAAGCAACTCGTGCATGTGCAGGACTAACGCGTTTTCCTCAGGCATTGCTGCCTGAAAGCCGTTAAGGCTATCGATTACAACAGTCTGGGCACCTTTCAATTCAACGCATTCTCGAACCCGCTGCGAGAACTCTCCAGGTGTCATTTCTGCGGCGTCTATCTGTTCAATTATGAGCTGCCCGCAGTCGATCAGCCTTTGAAGATCGATGCCAAGACCAAGCGCCCTTTGTTTGAGCTGGCCAAGCTCCTCATCGAAAATAAATATGGCAGCAGTCTCGCCGCGAGCCACCGTGGCGTTCACAAAGGTCAGACCAAGAAGAGATTTTCCTGTCCCTGCCGGTCCCAGGATCAGGACACTGGAGCCTCGGTCTACGCCTCCGCCTAGCAAGGCGTTGAGTTGATTGCTGTCAGTAGCAATAGTGTCACGGGAAAAGTTCCCGTGATGCTCTAACGATACAAGTCTGGGGTAGACTTCAACGCCACCAGTCTTGATGGCGAAATCGTGGTACCCGCTACGGAAACGCCTTCCGCGGTATTTGACAACGCGTAGCCTTCTCCGTTCAGCCCCATAATCGCGAGACAATTCTTCCAGCTTAACCACGCCATGGGCTACGCTATGAACCGTCCGATCATTCTGCTCGGTTGTCATGTCATCCAGCATGAGAACGGTTGCATTTTGCTTTGCAAAATAATGTTTTAGGGCGAGGATTTGACGGCGATATCGCAGGGAGCCTTGCGCGAGCAGACGAATTTCCGACAAACTGTCCAAAACGACGCGGTCGGGCTGTGCACGCTCAAACGCCTCAAAAATTCGTTTCGTGGTTTCGCCAAGTTCGAGGTCAGAAGAATAGAGAAGGCTCTGCTGTTGTTCGTCGTCGAGCAAGCTTTCAGGGGGCACAAGTTCAAAAATATCTATGTTATCGAGTGACCACCCATGAGAAGTCGCACTCCCCCGTAATTCACTTTCAGTCTCTGATAAGGTTATAAAAAGCGTGCGTTCGCCCTTGGCGGCCCCATCGAGAAGATACTGCATCGCGATTGTTGTCTTGCCGGTTCCCGGACTTCCTTCGAGTAGGTAGACCCGTCCTCGATCAAGCCCACCCGACAATACGTCATCAAGACCGGCAATCCCCGTTTCCGCGTTGTGTCCTTCAATCAAACCACCGTTCATAGTCCCTCGGCCCCTTGGCAACATGCAGAACCGACATGGCGCGATCAAGTCGGTATACTGCAACGTACTGAAATATCACCTTTCTACCGTGTGAACTTTCATGCTGCTGAGCGCCGTTAGAAATGTGAACCGAGCGTTCCAACTACTAGACCGACCTAAAGTTCCTGGCCTCTTTCAGAGGGTGAGTAGGGGTCTCGTTACGCAAGCTAGGGGCTAATCAAGGAGCAGTTCGACCCGGACTGACAGCTCTTGCCGGCAGCATATTCAGCAGCAGAGGGAACCGAGCGCCGACCGGGAGATTTCTCAAGGTAACTCATCAGACTGAACCGGAGATTCTCATGGCCAAGAGGCCGCAGCCATCACCCGCCACCGTCAACACCCTTCGCGAGCATGCGCCCGGCTCCGGCAGGCACGAAGGCACGGTGGCCACCGGCAATGGCGGTGAAACCCATCAGCACATCGCGCATGACAGCGACCATGCCGACGCGCCCGCGCACCTGACCACCAATCACGGGGTGCGGATTTCGGATAACCAGAACAGCCTGAAGGCCGGCAGGCGCGGGCCGACGCTGCTTGAAGACTTCGTGCTGCGCGAAAAGATCTTTCACTTCGACCACGAACGCATTCCCGAGCGTATTGTCCACGCACGCGGTTCCGGCGCGCACGGCGTGTTCGAATGCACAGATCCCATTGCCGAGCTGACCAGCGCCGCGATCCTTTCGGAAAAAGGGGCAACCTGTCCGGTCTTCGTCCGCTTCTCGACCGTCGCGGGCGGTGCGGGCAGTATCGATACGCCGCGCGACGTGCGCGGCTTCGCAGTCAAGTTCTACACCGAGCAGGGCAACTGGGATCTGGTGGGCAACAACATCCCGGTCTTTTTCATCCAGGACGCGATCAAGTTCCCCGACTTGGTCCATTCGGTGAAGATGGAGGCCGATCGTGGCTATCCGCAGGCAGGCAGCGCGCATGATACGTTCTGGGACTTCATCGGCCTGATGCCTGAAGCGATGCACATGATCATGTGGGCCATGTCGGACCGCGGCATACCGCGCACCCTGCGCAATATCGAAGGCTTCGGCGTCCACACGTTTCGGCTGGTGAATGACAAGGGCCAGTCGCAGTTCGTGAAGTTCCACTGGAAGCCGGTGCTCGGCCTTGAATCGACCACCTGGGACGAGGCGGTGAAGATTGCCGGTGCCGATCCGGATTTCCACCGCCGCGACCTGTTCGAGGCCATCGATTCCGGAAATTTTCCGGCCTGGGATCTGGGTGTGCAGGTGTTTGACGAGGAGTGGGCCGGGCAGCAGCCATACGATGTGCTCGACGCGACCAAGCTGATTCCAGAGGAAGTTCTCCCGGTCCGCGTCGTTGGCCGGATGACTCTCAATCGCAATGTCGACAACTTCTTCGCCGAGACGGAGCAGGTCGCGTTCCTTCCGACCAACGTCGTCCCTGGCATAGACTTTTCGAACGATCCGCTGCTGCAGGGACGGCTGTTCTCCTACATGGACACGCAGAAGTCGCGTCTGGGCACGACCAACTTTCACCAGATTCCGATCAACGCCCCCAAATGCCCGTTCCACAACATGCAGCGTGACGGGCTGATGCAAACGCTCGTCCCCAAGGGCCGCGCCAATTACGAGCCCAACAGTCTTGCCGAGGCGGGTGAGGATGGCGGCCCGCGCGAATGCCCCGAAACGGGCTTTACCAGCTTCCAGGCGCGCGATGACAGTTATGCGGAAGACGGCAAGCTGCGGCTGCGCAGCGAAACCTTTGCCGACCATTACAGCCAGGCGCGCCTGTTCTACCGCTCGCAGACCGAGAACGAGCAGGCCCACATCGCCAGCGCGCTCGTCTTCGAATTGAGCAAGGTGACGCTCGAGCACGTGCGAACCCGTGTCCTGTCGCGCCTGCGCAACATCGACGAGGATCTGGCCAAACGCGTTGCCGCGGGTCTGGCAACGGAACTTCCGGCCGCTGCAAAGCCTGCGGTCAAGCCGATCGACATGGACGCCAGCCCTGCGCTGTCGATCCAGCAGCAATCCATGGACACCATGGAAGGGCGCAAGGTCGGGCTGCTCTATGCCGAGGGCTCCGACAAGGCGATGATCGAAAAGCTGAAGAAGGACATCGAGGCAAAGGGTGCCACTGTCTTCACTGTCGCGCCGAAGGTTGGCGAGATCAGGCTAAAGGGCGGCACGATGAAGGCCGACGGGCAGCTTGCCGGTTCGCCTTCGGTCTTGTTCGACGCGGTCGTTGCGACCATGCCGATGGATGCCGCCGAAAAGCTGTCGAAGGACGCTGGAGCGGTGCAATGGTTTGCCGACGCCTATGTCCACTGCAAGACGGTGGCCGGCTGCCCGGGGACGCAGAAGCATCTGTTCCCCAAGGCGAACGTCGAGCCAGGCGAAGGGGTTTGCCTACCCGAAGAGTTTGTCAGCGTCGGTACCAAACGCCACTGGGCCCGGGAGCCAACGGTACGGATGCTCGCGTGATGGGCGGGCAGGTGTAGTCAAAGTAGAGCCGCTGCGTCTTCTTGCGGTTGATCCTCCACGCCCTTCCGCCGCAACAAGATGTGCAGCCGGCGATAGCCGAACCGGCGGCGCTGCTGCGCAAGCTCGCGCAGCTTCGACCGAAGATCGGCATCATCATCCCGTTGCGACCGGTAGCGCATGCTCTTGCGGTCAGCGCCGATAACACGGCACGCCCGCCGCTCGCTCATCCCCAGAGCCATCTGGAGACGAGCGACCGCCTCTCGCTTCGCAGCGGGCGTCACCAACTTTTTTTGCGAGAAGGTCCTTCAGGCCGGCATTGTCCAGCATGGCTTCGTTCAGCAGCCGCTTCAGCTTGGCGTTCACGTCCTCGAGCGCCCTTAGCCGCTTCGCGTCCGACACCTCGAGCCCGCCATACTTGGCCTTCCAGTTGTAGATCGTCGCTTCCGACACGCCGTGCCGACGAGCAAGATCGCCGATCTCCGCACCCGCCTCAGCTTCCTTCAACACGCCAATGATCTGCCCATCCGTGAACCTCAGTCGCTTCATCTGTCCGTCCTTCCATCAGGCCGGGCTCTAATCCGTGCTGGTGGAAATCAGGGGGTCACGTCACGCCGGCGGCAATATGATCGCTGCCTTTTGGCCAGTTGCCACGGTTGCATGAAGCCCTGCTCTCTACGCAATCATGACTTCCGATAACTGCTGGAGGCTCAGCGGCTTGCGGAGGACCGGAATGTCCTCGGTGATTGTCAGGCGTGGATCGTCGGCGTTTCCTGTCATCAGCGCTCGCCGAGCCTCCGGGAGCAGTTCGCCGATCTTTTGCAGGGTCTTGATCCCGTCGAGGCCCGGCATTGCGAAGTCACTAAGTACGAAATCAACAGCCTCCCTATCGCGCTCGATGTCCGCTATCGCGGCATTGCCGCTGGCAAAATCGCGCACAGTTCCACCGGCATCGCGTAGCTGTTCGCCGAGAACAACACGGACTGCATCGTCGTCGTCGATCAAAACGAATGCCTTGCCCTTGATCCAGTCGAGGTTTTCGCCCGAGCCGTGAGCCGGAACGCCTTCGTTCACAGCGGATCTGGTCGCCGGCAGGATAAGTTCGATGCGTGTACCCTTGCCGACCTTGCTGTCGATGCGGATTTCCCCGCCAGACTGGTGGGCGAAGCCAGATACCATCGACAGGCCGAGGCCGGTGCCCTTGCCAGCTTCCTTGGTGGTGAAGAACGGTTCGATGACCTTGGTGAGGATGTCATCGGGTATGCCCGTCCCGGTGTCCGCGACGACGATGCTCAGCATCGGCTTGTCGGGGTCGGCTGTCTTTCCTTCGGAAATCGAGACCTGAATTGTGCCGCCATCCGGCATTGCATCGCGGGCGTTGATGATGAGGTTCATTACTGCTAGTTCCAGTTGGCCACGATCGACGAACAGGTTGTGGACCGCGTCGGGGCAATTCCAGACGACTTCGATCTTGCCGCCGAGGGTGTTGCTGACAAGCCCGGCCACCGATTCGCACAGGCTTGCCGGGTCGATACTGGTCGGGGTCAGATCCTGCTGGCGGGCAAATGCCATCATGCGCCTCACCAGTTCGGTCCCCTGCGTTGCAGCGTGGCGCATCTGATCGACTACAAGCTGCTCGCGCTCGCCCAATTCCAGCCTGCGCTCGAGGATGCTGATCCCGCCCAGCATGGCCGCGAGGAGATTGTTGAAATCGTGCGCGACGCCTCCCGTGAGCTGGCCCAATGCGTCGAGCTTTCCGGCATGGACCAACCGGGCCTCGAGTTCTTTACGCTCGGTAATATCGAGCAGCGACCCGGCCCAGCCATGGGCATTACCGCTGCCGGTTCGCACCCGCTGGTCGAGAATATGGTGGCGTGATCCGCGAGGTCCGATCCATCGGTATTCGACCACGACGCTCTCGTTACCAGGGTCGGCATCTTGTGATAGGCGCAGACGGTCGTCCGGGTGGACCCATTCCTGCCATTCGCGTTCTCCGGTGAGCACCGACTCCGCCTCGTCGCCGAGAAAATGAACAAGATCGCCGCCGCGGAACCGGCGAACCATCTCGCCATTGCGCTCGGTAATCTCGTAGATCGCCATCGGCAGTGCGCGCAGAATCGATGTCTGCCGCTTTTCGCTGGTTTCAAGCTGGCGCCGAGTGCGAAACAAATCGACGAACACGGCGACCTTTGATTTGATGACCACCGGATCGACCGGCTTAAATACGTAATCGACCGCGCCCATCTCGTAACCGCGCATCAGGTGCTCGGTTTCCTTGTTCACGGCAGACAAGAAGATGATCGGTGTCCGCGCGGTCTGCTCACGCTGGCGGATAAGCGCGGCGGTCTCGTATCCATCAAGATCAGGCATGAACACGTCGAGAAGGATGACGGCGAATTCCTCGCGCAGCAACTGTCGCAGGGCGTCGCGGCCAGAGATGGCGCAGACGACTTCGGCAATCGGCGCAAGGACTTCCGACAAGGCGAGCAGGTTGCGGTCGTCATCGTCGACGATCAGGATTTTCGCAGGGCTTTCACTGATGCCGGCTTGGCTCACGCAGCAACCCTCTTGGTGCGGCGACCATTGGGTTGCTTAAGCGCGGCCCTTTCGAACGTCACCCGTAAAAGCGCCATCAGAACGTCGACGTCGACCGGCTTGGCGACATAGTCGTCGGCTCCGGCTTCGAGGCATTTCTGGCGATCTCCGACCATGGCCTTGGCAGTTACCGCGACCAGCGGAATGTCGGCGATGCGCGGCTTGGACCTGATACGCTTAATCGTTTCGTAGCCGTCCATTTCGGGCATCATGATGTCGATCAGTGCGGCATTGATGTCGGGATGGCTTTCAAGCAGATCGATCGCCTCCTGACCGCGCTCCGCGTGCATGACGGCGGCACCGCGCGCTTCGAGCACGCTGGTTAGCGAATAGATGTTGCGGATGTCGTCATCGACGATGAGGATTTTCTTGCCGGCCAATTCGTTGGCCGGGAAGGCGACCTTCTTGCGGGCTTTCGCTGAGCCTTGCTTACGCGGTTTGCGTTGTGCCACGCCCCTGAAGAGTTCTGTCAGACGCTCGCGCTCGACAGGCTTTTCGATAACGTCGGTCGCACCCAAGCTGCGAGCGTCCTCGGCACGGTCCCCACCGGAAATGACGTAGATCGGGATCGCTGCGGTCTCAGAATCGCCGCGGAGCAGATCGAGCAGGACGAAACCGTCCATGTCGCTAAGACCCAGGTCAAGCGTGATGGCGGCAGGTTTGATCTTGCGGGCGAGCGCGGTCGCGCCGCTGCCGGTCGGCGAGATCACTCCCTTGAGTCCTTCCTCATGGACCATGTCGAGCAGGATCGACGCGAAGGCGGGGTCGTCCTCCACGATGAGGACGACGGCATCCTTGCCGAGGTTGCTGCGGTCGTCCGTCGGTTCTGCGACGGGGAGGGGCGCCGGAGCGATGCCAGCCACCGGATGCGACAACGCTGGCGCGCTGGCTGCGCGAAGGGGCAGGAACAGTGTGAACGTGGACCCCTCGCCTGACCTGGATTGAACCTGAAGCTCGCCACCGAGGAGACCGGCAATCTCGCGGCTGATTGAAAGGCCGAGTCCGGTGCCGCCATACTTGCGGCTGGTGGTTCCGTCGGCCTGCTGGAAGGCCTCAAAGATCAGCCGTTGTTTGTCGGATGGAATGCCGATCCCGGTGTCGCTCACGGAGATCGCCAGCGCTTCGGTCACATCTCGCAGGACTGGATGAGTTGTGTTCCATCCCGACGCTGCGATCCTGACATCGAGTTCGACCTTTCCGTGCGCGGTGAACTTGAACGCATTCGAGAGAAGATTGAGCACGACCTGCTGCAGTCGCTTCTCGTCCGTGTGAATCGAACCGGGCAATTCTGGTGAGAAATGCACTTCGAAATCGAGCCCTTTTTCCGAAGCTAGCTGGCGGAACGTGCGCTCCATGTGTTGCTGGAGCGCAGCGAGCGGCATGTCACCGAGTTCGATCGACACCGTGCCAGATTCGATCTTCGACAGATCCAGGATATCGTTGATAAGGTTCAGTAGGTCGCTTCCCGCGCCGTGGATAGTTCGCGCGAATTCGGTCTGTTTCTCGTTGAGGTTTCCGCCCTGGTTATCGGCCAGCAGCTTCGACAGGATTAGTAGCGAATTGAGCGGCGTACGCAGTTCGTGGCTCATGTTTGCGAGGAATTCGCTCTTGTATTTCGAAGTCAGAGCAAGCTGCTCGGCCTTTTCCTCGACCGCGCGACGGGCCATCTCAATCTCGAAGTTCTTCGCCTCGACCTGCTTCTTCTCGTTTTCGAGCAACTGCGCCTTTTCCTGCAGTTCCTCGTTGGTATTGTGCAGCTCTTCCTGTTTGATCGTCAGCTCGGATTGACGTGTCTGCAGTTCCTGGGTGAGGAGCTGCGATTCCTTAAGCAGTTCCTCGGTTCGCATGGTCGCGGCGATCGTGTTGAGTACGATGCCGACTGTTTCCATGAGCTGGGTCAGGAAGCTGTGGTGGGTCTCGTTGAACTCTTCGAAGGACGCGAGTTCGATGACCGCCTTGACCTCGTCCTCAAACAGGGCTGGAAGGATATTGACGTGAGCCGGGCGGCCTTCAACGAGGCCAGAGCCGATACGGATGTAATCGCCTGGGACATTATCGAGGCGCATCGGCCGCTTGTCAGCTGCCGCCTGGCCGATCAGGCCTTCGCGAAACGAAAAGCGCGACTTCATCTCGTCCGCATGGCCTGCGCCATAGCTGGCAACGAGATCGAGTGATCCACTTGGACCATCTGTATCGTTGGCGACGTAGAACACGCCGTACTGCGCGTTCACAAGCGGCGCGAGCTCGCTCATGATAAGGTTGGAGATCGTTGCGAGATCGCGCTCGCCCTGCAGCATGCGGCTGAAACGGGCGAGGTTGGTCTTGAGCCAGTCCTGCTCGGCGTTCTTGAGCGTCTGGTCTTTGAGGTTCACGATCATCTCGTTGATCGTGTCCTTGAGCGAGGCCATTTCCCCCGACGCCTCCACCGAAATGGACCGGGTAAGGTCGCCCTTGGTCACCGCGGTCGCGACCTCGGCGATCGAGCGCACCTGATTGGTGAGGTTCGCCGCCAACTGGTTCACGTTGTCGGTGAGGTCGCGCCAAAGCCCGGCGGCACCGGGCACGCGCGCCTGTCCGCCAAGTCGTCCCTCGACACCCACCTCGCGCGCCATGTTGGTCACCTGGTCGCCGAAGGTGGACAGAGTTTCGATCATGCCGTTGATGGTTTCGGCGAGGGCGGCGATTTCGCCCTTCGCGTCCACGGTCAACTTACGTTTGAGATCTCCCTGCGCGACCGCGGTCACAACGTCGGCGATACCGCGCACCTGATTGGTCAAGTTGGTCGCCATCAGGTTCACATTGTCGGTCAGATCCTTCCACGTGCCGCCCACGCCCGGCACTTCGGCCTGACCGCCCAGCTTGCCCTCGGTCCCGACCTCGCGCGCCACGCGGGTCACTTCGGATGCGAACGAGTTGAGCTGATCCACCATCACGTTGACAGTGTTCTTGAGCTCAAGGATTTCGCCCTTAACGTCGACGGTGATCTTCTTGGAAAGGTCTCCGCGCGCCACGGCGGTAGTCACTTCGGCGATGTTGCGCACCTGGCCGGTGAGGTTGTCGGCCATGAGATTAACGTTCTCGGTGAGGTCTTTCCATGTGCCACCAACGCCCGGCACGGTCGCCTGGCCGCCAAGCTTGCCCTCGGTGCCAACCTCGCGCGCCACGCGCGTCACTTCGGATGCGAAAGAATTGAGCTGGTCGACCATCGTGTTGATGGTGCCCTTGAGCTCGAGAATCTCGCCCTTCACATCGACCGTAATTTTCTTGGATAGGTCACCGCGCGCAACTGCGGTGGTCACTTCGGCGATGTTCCTCACCTGGCCGGTCAAGTTCGCGGCGAGTTCGTTCACATTGTTCGTGAGATTGGCCCAGGTACCTGCGACTCCGGGCACTTCGGCCTGTCCACCAAGCTTGCCTTCCGAGCCGACCTCGCGCGCGACGCGGGTCACTTCAGAGGCGAAGGAGTTAAGCTGATCGACCATCGTGTTGATCGTGTTTTTGAGCTCTGCGATCTCGCCCTTCACATCGACGGTGATCTTCTTGGAGAGATCCCCCAGCGCGACCGCGGTGGTCACTTCGGCGATGTTGCGCACCTGGCCCGTCAAGTTTGCGGCCAGTTCATTCACGTTATCGGTCAAGTCCTTCCACGTACCGCCGACACCTTCCACCCGCGCCTGACCGCCGAGGCGGCCTTCGGTGCCGACCTCGCGCGCGACGCGCGTCACTTCGGAGGCGAAGGAGTTGAGCTGGTCGACCATCGTGTTGATCGTGTTCTTAAGCTCCGCGATCTCTCCGCGCACTTCCACCGTGATTTTCTTGGACAGATCGCCGCGGGCCACGGCGGTCGTTACTTCTGCGATGTTGCGCACCTGGCCGGTCAGGTTGGCCGCCATCAGATTCACGTTGTCGGTCAGATCTGCCCAAGTGCCAGCAACGCCGGGCACTTCTGCTTGGCCCCCCAGCTTTCCCTCGGTACCCACTTCGCGCGCCACGCGGGTCACTTCGCTGGCAAAGGCGTTGAGCTGGTCGACCATCGTGTTGACGGTCACCTTCAACTCGAGGATTTCGCCCTTCACGTCGACGGTTATCTTTTTCGAAAGATCGCCGCGGGCCACCGCGGTCGTCACTTCGGCGATGTTGCGAACCTGGCCTGTAAGGTTCTCGGCCATAAGGTTTACATTCTCGGTCAGGTCGCGCCAGGTACCGGCCACGCCCTTCACCCGTGCCTGCCCACCGAGCTTGCCTTCAGTACCCACCTCGCGCGCCACGCGCGTCACTTCCGAGGCGAAAGAGCCGAGCTGGTCGACCATCGTATTGACGACCTTGCCAATTCGCAGGAATTCGCCCTTGAGGCCGCGGCCATCGATCTCGACCGACATGCGCTGCGACAGGTCGCCTTCGGCGACCGCGCCTATGACGCGGGCGACCTCGGTAATGGGCTGAACCATGTCGTCGACAAGTTCATTAACGGCGTTGAGCTTCATCTGCCAACCGCCAGCCGCACCTTTCACATTGGCGCGCTGGGTGATCTCGCCCTCCTTGCCCACCACCTTGGCGACGCGATTGAACTCGTCGGTGATCGTCTCGTTAAGTCCGACAACCTGATTGAACAGGACAGCGATTTCTTCATCGCGCGGATCGGTGGTATCCAGCGCGAGGCGGACGGTGAAATCGCCTTCTCGCAAACGTGTCAAAGCCGCGATGAGGCTTTCGCGCAGCTGCGCGCAATTTTCGACTTCCTGCGATGACGCCACTTCCCCATCTCCCTGGAGTGTTCGTCCGCACCAACCGGCGAGAATTCATTGCGAACGAATCCCAACGCGATTTTGGCAAGCGCGCGACCCCGATTGGAAAACCAGTTCGCACGGATTAAGTTCCGCTTCGCAGTTCCATCTGCCCCAAAAAACAGCGCAACCTACTCCTAGGCGTCAGCAATGGCTGAGGAGCGATGGCGGTGACATGCAACCGACCGGGACATCGAGGACTTCATTCCGTGGCAGATCTCTGCGCGCTGGGCTGACCGCTTTAACGTCCGAACTCCGCCAAGTGGAAACCAGTTCGCCTTAGACTGATGCTACCTGCGCGCCTGCTGCGTGCAGGGCAGCGATGTAGCCGAAGCACATTGCCGGGCCGAGGTTGATTCCCCCTGCCGGATAATGCCCGCCCATCAGACTGGCGGCGTCGGCTCCGGCGGCATAAAGTCCGGCGATTTCAGTGCCAGTCTGGTCGAGGACCTGCGCGGCGCCGTTGGTGCGCAGGCCTGCGAAACTGCCGAAGCTGCCCGGGATCACCTCAACCGCGTGAAAGGGGCCGTGCTCGATAGGAGCGACGTTGGGGTTGGGGCTGCGGTCCGGATCGCCCTGATAGCGGTTGTAGGGTGTTCCTCCGCGGCCGAATTCGGGATCCAGTCCCTCGCGCGCACCGCGGTTGTAGGCATCGACGGTATCGAGCAAAGCGCGCTCGATTCCGCAGAGCCGTGCCAACGCTTCGACAGATCGGGCCGATTTCAGGTATCCGGTTCTGCGCCAGTGGCTGGCTGGCACCGGATCGGGCTTCACGATGCCCAGGCCCCAGCGGCGTAGAAAACGGTCGTCGCAGACGAGCCAGGCGCGAGGCGCGTCGCCTTCGGCCGTTGCGGAAAACAGGGCGTCGATAAAATCGTGATAGCCGTTGGCTTCGTTCACGAAGCGGCGGCCGTTCTGGAGGACTGCGATCACGCCCGGTTTCCCGCGTTCGACAATGTGCGGGAAGACGCCGCAGGTTCCGTCCGGCCACGTCACGCGCGATACCGGGCACCAGGCGCCGGTTGCCGCCACCTCGGTCGAAAGCGTGCCGCCGATGGCCTGGGCGAGGGCGGCGCCGCTGCCGTCCGCTTCGGGCACGGTTAGCGTTTCGTGCAGGGCCGGGTGCGGAAACAATCGCGAACGCCAGTCCGCAGAAGAGGAAAAGCCGCCGGTCGCGAGGACCACGCCTTTGCGCGCGATGACCGTCGGGCGACCCTCGGCCGATGCCAGGCGAGCCCCCACGACCCGGCCATTCCGCGCGATCAAGTCGACCGCCGAAGTGCCGGTCAACCAGCGCACTGCATGCCGGTCGCCCAGTTCGAACAGCCGGGCAATGAGCGCCACGCCGTTCACGAGGTGCATGGCGCGTCCTGTGGTCAGCAAGTCGCGCAGGTGCAGCGCGACGCGCTTCGCGGCGTGAAACGCAGAGCCTGCCTTGCGCGTCGCGGTCAGGAAGGCCGCCAGATCGGGTCCGGCCTGGATCGGCATGCCGGCAAAGGCGGTTTCGCGCTTGGTTTCCCGTAACAGGGCGATGCGCTTGCCGAGCCGGCGGGCGTCGAACCGTGCCGCGATGAGCGAACGCCCGCCTGTACCCGCGCCGGGCCGATCCCCGTAGATGTCGCAGATCCGGTTACCCGCTTCGAACACGAACCCGTGCTCTGTCAGGAAATCGACCATGTCCGGTGCGGCGGAAAGAAACGCATCGATCCGCTCCGGGTCGAAGCGATTGCCGAGAACGTCGGCAAGATAGGAACGGGGCGCGTTGAGCGGTTCGTCGATCCCGGCGGCACGAGCAAGTGCGTTGCGCGGCAACCACATCCAGCCACCCGACCATGCGGTCGTTCCGCCCAGCACCGCTGCCCGTTCGGCAACGATCACGTCCAAGCCCTTGATCGCGCCGGTCACGGCTGCGCACAGTCCCGCGGCACCCGACCCGATGACCAGCAGATCGCATTCCAGGGCTTCAGGCATCGGCGTGCAGTAACGTGCGCGCTGCGTCGAACGCCATCCGGGCCCGCTCCTGCGCCGTCACGCCGGCGTCGCGGAGCCGGTCGGCCGGCACTTCCAGGCTTATCGGCAGACCTGGAAAACGTGCCAGGAGGGTCGGCAGATCAATATCGCCTTCGCCCGGGAACAGACGGTTCGATCGCGCCTCGTCGAGAATTGCATCAAGATCGGGCACTGGGCCCGCAATGTCGCAAAGCTGCAGGTACGCGACGTCAGGATCGCGGTCGGCAAGATCGGAAGGCGAACTGCCGGAACGAGCAAGGTGGAAGGCATCGATGAGCAGGGCGGCCCCGCGGACATCCTCTATCCGCGCCCGGGCGGCGGCAAGGTTCGGGCTGCAGGTCCAGGGCATGAACTCCAGACACGGCGTGACGCCGGCAGGGCGGGAAAGCTCGGCCAGCTTGGCGAGACTGGCGCTGCTGCGGACCGGATCGGGATCGTTGTCCGCGACGAGCAGCAGTCGGCAACCGAATTCTTGCGTGAAATCAATGACCGCCTGCATCGCGTCCCAGTCGATCGCATCGGTCAGGCGCACGATCTCGCAGTCAAGCACGCCGATGCCCTCGCCATCCAGCAGGGCGCGCAATTCTGATCGCAGGTGCCGATCGGACAGAATGGCAGTGTGCGGTTCGACCGGCGTCGCGGCCACCGGACGCAGGCCGACGTGGGAGTAACCGCAGCGCCGAGCGATCCGGACCTGTTCAAACGGACCCGCTTCGAGAACGGTCAACGCCGCAAGCGAAATCGCCCGTTCTGCAAAGTCAGGCACGGCAACGGCACAGCATCGTGGTGATCAGCTCTTCGCGCTGCCTTTCCACGAAGTCCTTGTCGGTCATGTCGATCGCGAAAACGGTCCCGAAGGTGTGCCGGTTACCGACGAAGAAGAAACTGAACGCACTAATCAGCAGGTGGAAGGTCAGCGCGTCGATGTCGCTGCGAAACAAACCCTCGGCGACCCCGCGATCCAGAATCCGCTTGGTTTTGGTCAGGACCAGGTGACGCTGGCCGGAATGGTCCATCGCCTTGGCATGACGCGCGTTGTCGAGATTTTCCGACATCAGGATCCGGATCGTGTCGGGATTGGCAAGGTGCACGTCGAAGGTGTTGCCGACCAGCAGGCGCAGCGCCTCCACAGGTTCGAGCAGATCGTAATCCACTGCGTTCTCGGCCGATCGAAACCCTTCGTAGGCGCGTTCGAGAACGGCCGAATAGAGACCGTCCTTGCTGCCGAAGTAGTAGTAGATCATGTGCTTGCTGGTGGCGGTGCGGGCGGCGATTTCCTCAACCCTGGCGCCGAACAGCCCTTTTTCCGCAAACTCCTCGGTCGCTGCCAGAAGGATTTCGTCACGCGTAGCGTCTGCGTCGCGAACCTTGTTGCGCCTGCGCCGCGGCGCTCGCCCGATAGATGCCTCTACTCCCATGTTGCAGGCGCTTTATCCAATGCGGCGGAACCTTTCAATAACATTCCAACCAGAATGTTTGTTGTTGACATACCAAACGGTCAGTTTATTAGGAGCGCGGTGATGCCGGCGCCTGACCGGCACGTTTTGAGGGGATAGCCAGATGGCCGATTATTCGCGCATTTCCATGATTTCGCTCAGCGTTGCGCTGGCCTCGGTGGCTACGCCATCGTGGGCGCAGACGGCTCCTGCAGGGGATTCGGCGGTTGAAGCGCCGACAGACGAACTTGCCCCCGGCGAGATCATCGTGACGGCGAACAAGCGCAACGAACGGCTTCAGGACGTGGCAGTTTCGGTGCAGGCAGTCGATGGCGAGACCCTGGCCAACCGGGCGATCACCACGCCCAAGGACTTTGGCCAGATCTCTCCGACGCTCAACTTCCAGGCTGCCGACGAGGCGCGCCTTTTCAACTTCTCGATCCGCGGCATCGGCACCGAAAGCTTCTCGGTCGGCGTCGAACCGTCGGTCTCGACGATCGTCGACGGCGTCGTCTACACCCGCGTCGGCTCGGTTTTCGACGGGCTGGGCGATCTGGAACGGGTCGAAGTCCTCAACGGGCCGCAAGGCACGCTTCAAGGCAAGAATGCGTCGGCCGGTGCGGTCGTGATCACCACCGCGGCGCCCAACCGCGATCGCTTCGCCGGAAAGGCCGAAGCGGGCATCGCCGAGCATGGCGAATACCTTGGCAACCTGATGCTGACCGGTCCGATTACCGATCAGCTCGCGTTCCGCGTCTTCGGTTACTACCACACCGAAGACGGCGTCGTCCGCGACATCAAGACCAACAAGACGATCAACAACTCCGAATCCTATGGCGTGCGCGCCAAGCTGCTGTGGGAGCCGATCGACGGTTCGACCATCACCCTGGCGGGCGACTGGAGCAAACGGACCGCTGACTGCTGCGGCGAACCGATCCGTATTGCCGCGGCATCGGGCAACGTCACGGCCGCCTTTACCGGCACGCCGGTCGGCCCGGACAACACCTTCGTCAACTTCGATACCCTGCAGGAAGGCTATCAGAAGAACCGCGGCGTCTCGCTGACCGGGGACTTCGGCATCGGCGACCATTCGCTGACGACGATCACCGCCTATCGCGTCTACAACGACTTCGCGATCCGCGACCGTGACGGCACCAACGCGCCTTTCGCGGGCGTCACCCCGACGGAACTGTTCCGCGCCACCAATCCCGGAATCACGCCGGCGGCGGCGCTGACCCTGATGGACAACCTGCTGATCAACCCGCTCAGCTTCTCGTGCCGCACGACCACGCGCAGCACGACCGAGCCGGTCTGCGGCGAAAGCCAGAGCTACGAGTTCAACAAGACCTTCACGCAGGAAGTCCGCCTGACCTCTCCGACCGGTGGTCTGATCGACTACGTCGCCGGGCTATTCTACTACAACGCCCTGACCGGCCGCGACCTGACCATTGCCGGGGTGCGCTCGAACATCGCGGGCAACGTGACCTTCCCGACGCCGACGACCGTGGTGGTCAGCCGCGACACGGCCTACGTTCTGGCCGACATGCAGGCGCGGGTTCGCAACATCAACTACGCCGCCTTCGCCAACGTCAATGTCCACCCGACCGATCAGCTGACCCTCACCGGCGGCATTCGATACGTGCGTGACGAGATCGAATTCGATCTGCACAAGGTTACCGGCCCCAACGGCGACCACATCGGTTCGCCCACCGGGGTGAATCCGGCCGGCCAGGTGGCGCCGGGTGCAAATGCCGGCACCCCGCAGTTCAACGCGTTCCGCAGCTATGGCAACGATCACGTGCTTGGCCGCGTAACCGCCAAGTACGAGTTCACGCCCGACGTCATGGCCTATGTGTCGTGGGCCCACGGCTACAAGGGGCCGGCGGTCGATGCCGACATCTTCGTGACCCAGGCCGGTTTCGACAATACGCCGGTCGCTCCGGAAACGTCGAAGGCCTGGGAAATCGGCGTCAAGTCGCAGTTCCTCGACCGCCGCGTCACGGTGAACCTCACCGGCTACAGCACGACCTTTTCGGGTTACCAGACCTCGTCGCAGGGCACTGACGGCTCGGGCCCGCCGGTCCTGCGCTCGGCCGGCAAGCTGTTCACCAAGGGCATCGAAGGCGAAATCGTCGTCCGTCCGATCGATGGGCTGCGACTGTCGGGCAACTTCCTGTTTTCCGACAACAAGTTCGGCGACCTGTTCCTCAGCGCGACCAACAACATCAAGGGCGGAAACCCGCTGAACGCGCCGGAGTCGAAGTGGACGATCGTCGGCAGCTACGATTGGATGATGGGTGATTTCGGGATCAACCTGAACGCCAACTACACCCATACCGGATCGACCCTGTTCACGAACCTGGCCGATGCTACCAACCCGAATTCGATCTGGATCCGCCATCCGTTCGGTGTCGCAAACGCCGCCCTCAACGTCACGCTCCCCGGCGAAAACATCAAGGTCGGCCTCTACGTGAAGAACCTGTTCGACGAACACTATGTTGCCAGCTTGCGCCGCATTTCCGGCTCGGTCGGGGGCGGTGGTGCCGTGGCGCAGGCCCTGCCTCGGGACTTCGACCGCTATGTCGGGGGCACCGTTTCGGTCAAGTTCTGAGCGGCAGGCTGAGGAGGTTCGCCATGACCCGGAACAAGCGTGAACTGCTTCGCGCGGGCATCCTTGGCGGCCTCCTCGGAGGGGTGGTGATCTGGATCTACGAGGCCATGGTATGGGTCGGGATCCAGCACCTCCTTCCGCTTGCCGGCATCCCGCGCAACGCCGTGGGATTGGTGTTTGGCAAGGCCGTCCAGGACCAACTCGGAGCGATCAGCTATGGTCTTGGGACCGCGATCCATTTCGGTTTCGCAGCCGTATGGGGGGCCTTGTTCGCGCTGGCCTGGCCCGGATTGCGCCGCCGCGGCTGGGAAGCGACCTTTGCCGCTCTGCTGATGGCGCCGCTGCTGTGGATCGTAATGCACGTGGCGATTGCCGTGGTCGGTGACGATCACCCCGACTATCTCGATCCGGTGGTCGTGATCGGCGGGTTTCTTTCGCACCTGTTCTACACGGTCCCGATGGCGTTGTGGGTCAAACGAACGACCGGCGAGGCCGAGACTTTCGGTAAGGTTCCACACTGACTGCGGGAGAGCCGCTCGCGACTCTCCCGCTCTTTTCCTGAATGGTGCAGTCACGGCGATGAGCGATATTGGCAGCCATGTGGTGGGACTGATCGGGCGCGGGATCGCTGCGAGCCGGTCGCCGCGCATCCACGAGGATGCAGGCCGCGGGCTGCAGATCCCGCTCGCCTATCGGCTCGTGGATTTCGCCGCCCTTGGGCTGGGTGACGAGGAGTTGCCCCGGATCGTATCGTTGCTGCGCGGCATCGGCTTTTCCGGCTGCAATGTGACCTTTCCCTTCAAGCAAGCGGCCTTGGCGCTGTGCGACAGCCTGAGCTCTGATGCTGCCACCCTGGGTGCGGTAAACACCTTGGTGTTCCGCGACGGAACGGTCCGCGGCGAGAATACCGACTGGGTCGGTTTCTCGTGGATGATCGAACGCGAAATAGGGGACGTCCGAGGCGCGATGGTGGCCCAGGTCGGAGCGGGCGGTGCCGGATCTGCGACGGCCTATGCCCTGGCTCACAAAGGCGTAAAGGAACTGAGGCTGTTCGATCCGGACAGCAACCGGTCGGCCGAACTTGCCAATCGGATCTCCACGGCGTTTCCGGAGTGCCGCCTGACAGTTGCCGATGACGCGGCCGAGGCAATCGCAGGGGCGGCGGGCGTCGTCAACGCAACCCCCATCGGCATGGCCAGCCTGCCGGGAGTGCCGTTCGATCCTGCCTTGATGCACGGGGACCAATGGCTCGCCGATATCATCTATTTCCCGTTGCAGACCCAGTTGCTTTCGGCCGCGAAGGCGAACGGGCAAAGGGTTGCCAACGGGGTGTCGATGGTTATCGGCCAGGCGGCCGAAGCCTTCCGGCACTTCACCGGACTAACGCCCGACCGCGAACACATGTTAGCCCGGATGCTCGGCGTTCTTGACGCCGAACAGCATCCAGGAGCAAGGACATGAAGACTTCCATCGCGACCGTTTCGCTCAGCGGAACACTTGTGGAGAAGCTGGCCAGCATCGCCGATCGCGGCTTCGACGGTGCGGAGATCTTCGAGAACGACCTGCTGTCGGCGCCGCAATCGTCGGCGGAGATTGGCCGCGTCATGGTGGATCTTGGCCTGGCATGCACGATCTTCCAGCCTTTCCGGGACTTCGAAGGGCTGCCACCGGAGCTGTCCGAACGCGCTCTTGAACGGATGCGCCGCAAGTTCGCGGTGATGGACGATCTCGGCACCGACCTTGTCCTGCTCTGTTCGAACTGTTCGCCAGAGGCGAGCGGCGAACGCAACCGGTTGGTCGACGACCTTGGGCGCATCGCGGATCTGGCGGGCAAGCATGGCAAGCGCATCGCCTACGAGGCGCTGGCCTGGGCGCCGCATACAAGCGATCACCGCGATGCCTGGTCGTTGGTCCGCGACGTGGATCATCCCTCGCTCGGGCTGTGCCTCGACAGCTTCCATTCGCTATCGCGCCAGATCCCATCGTCGAGCATAGGCGATATTCGCGGCGAGAAATTGTTCATCGTTCAACTGGCCGATGCTCCGCGGCTCGACATGGACCTGCTTAACTGGAGCCGGCATTTCCGCTGCATGCCGGGGCAGGGCGATTTCCCCCTGGCTGAGTTTGCCGCCGCGATCCGCCGTATCGGTTATGAAGGGTACTGGAGTCTCGAGATCTTCAATGATCGCTTCCGCGCCGGTTCCGCTGGACAGGTTGCCCGCGATGGCCTGCGCGGTCTGCGCGTGCTCGAAGACCAGTCCAAGCGCCTGGCCGGGCTGCCGCCCAGCCTTACGGCGCCGGTCGAACCGCAGCATGTCGAGTTCATCGAATTTGCGGCCAGCCATGCCGAAGCGCAGGAGTTTTCGCGCTATTTTGCCGCGCTGGGGTTTGTCGAGGTCGGACGGCACCGGTCGAAGTCGGTCGTCCGTTGGCGCCAGGGCGACATCAATCTTGTGATCAATTCCGAACCCGAAGGCCTCGCCCACTCCTTCGACATCGTCCACGGGGGGTCGGTTTGCGCCATCGGTCTTGCGGTGAACGACCAGCAGGCCGTGCTGGAGCGAGCTGGCGCCCTCGACGTGCAACGCTTCGAACAGCCCGTCGCGCCCGATGAATGGGCCATCCCGGCCGTGCGCGGCATCGGCGGCAGCCTGTTGTATCTCGTCGACGGATCATCGCGCGAGGCGATGTGGAATAGCGAGTTTCCGGAACCCGTCAGCGCAAGCCAGCCGCGGTCCGACCTCACCAGGGTCGATCACATCGCGCAGACGATGCAGTATGAGGAATTCCTCAGCTGGCTGCTTTACTACACCGCGCTGTTCGACATGACCAAGACCCCGCAGCTGGAGATCGCCGACCCCATGGGCATCGTCTACAGCCAGGCGGTCGAAACGCCGTCGCGCGGGGTTCGCTTCACGCTGAACGGATCGATGGCGGCGAACGCTCTGTCGAGCCGCTTCATTCACAATTATTTCGGCGCCGGTGTGCAGCATATCGCCTTTGCCAGCAGCGATGTGTTCGGCGCAGCCGAACGTGCCGCCGAGGCCGGCCTGCCGATGCTGGAGATCGGCCCCAACTACTACGCCGATATCGAGGCGCGCTTCGCGCTCGACCCCGCATTGGTCGAACGCATGGCCCGGCTTAACATCCTCTACGACCGCGATAAGGACGGCGAATACTTCCAGTTCTACAGCCGGGCGGTGGCCAAGCGCGTGTTCTTCGAAGTGGTCGAACGCCGCGGCTACGATGCATACGGCGCGACCAACGCCACCATCCGCCTCAACGCCCAATCACAACACCGCGAACCGGCGGGACTTTGACAGGATCCATACGATGGCAATCGCTCCTACCGTTTCTGCCGATGACACCCAGCAAGGGGAGTGGACGCGCGAGACGGCCATGATCGTGATCCTGTGCTTCATCCTCAACATGGTTGACGGGATGGATGTGCTTATCGTCTCGTACATCGCGCCGGGGCTGCAGAAATCGTGGGGCGTTTCGCCCGCCGAACTGTCGATCGTGTTCAGTGCCGGGCTGGCCGGCATGGCACTGGGTGGACTAGGCCTGGCACCGATGGCGGACCGGTTCGGGCGCAAGCGGATGATCATGGTGGCGATCGGTCTGATGGCGATCGCGATGTACATCAGCAGCCACGCGACTTCGGTGTCGCAATTGGCGGGGATCCGTTTCTTCGTGGGGATCGGGATTGGCACGGTGCTCGCCTGCATCGCGGCGATCGCGGCGCGCGTTGCGCCTCTCAAGCACCGCAACTTCGCCGTCGGCGTGCTGCAGGGTGGTTATCCGATCGGGGCGATGATCACCGGGTTCGTCGCGGCCTGGGCCCTGCCGATCTATGGCTGGGAAGCCATGCTGGTCGCTACCGCGGTCGTATCGGCGATCTTCGTGCCGATCGTCTATTTCGTCCTGCCCCATTCGGTCACCGCCGCGCCCGAAGGCGCCAAGCACACACTGGCGGAAACCGTCGCCGGTCATCGCCGCAAGGCCTCGCTGCTGCTGTGGATGACCACGATCTGCGGGTTCATGGCGCTTTATTTCATCACCAGCTGGATCACCAAGCTGGCGATCGAGGCCGGCCTGCCCGAGCGCAACGCCCTTATAGCCAGCTCGATCTACAATTTCGGGGCCTTTGCCGGCACCTTCGTCGGTAGCGTCGCTGCAACGCGCATGAGCGTTCATCGCCTCTGCGGCGCCTTGCTGGGTGCGGCCGCGATCGTCTTCCTGGTGTTTGGCGGCGTTGCGATGCCGCTGATCGGTGTGCTGATCACCGCCTTCCTGATGGGCATCACCCTGCAGGGCGGGTTCAACCTCGTCTATCCGATTGCGGCGCAGGTTTACCCCGATGCGGTGCGCGCCACGGGGATCGGCTGGGCCTTCGGGATCGGGCGGATCGGCGCCTTTACCGGGCCGATCGTGGGCGGCTGGGCGCTGTCGCAGAACTGGCCGCTGGTGGCCGTGTTCGGGATCTTCGTGGTGCCGCTGGCCATCGCGGCAATGGGCGCGCTGGCCGTCGGCAGGCTTCACCGCGCCAACTGATTGCGGCGCACAGGCGGCGGCGCCCGGCGCCGCCGCCACGGCATTTCAGGACCAGCCGTCCTGCCGGTCGAGATCGGCGGCCAGCTGCCCGATCACGCGATAACAATCGAACACCTGTTCGACTGAGGAATTGGGCTGACGGCCTTCCCGGATCGCGGCGATGAACTCGCGATCCTGAAGCTCGATCCCGTTGGTGGAGACGGTGACGCCGGCAAGGTCGATCGGCTCTTCCTTGCCGTTCACCAGGTCGTCGTAGCGCGCGATGTAGGTCGCTGTATCGCCGATGTAGCGGAAGAACGTGCCGAGCGGCCCGTCGTTGTTGAACGACAGCGACAGCGTGCAGATCGCGCCGCTTTCGCTCTTCAGCTGGATCGACATGTCCATCGCGATGCCAAGTTCAGGGTGTTTGGGCCCTTGCATCGCATGGGCCTGGACGATTCGCCCGGCCTGATAGGCGAACAGGTCGATCGTGTGCGCCGCATGATGCCACAGCAGGTGATCGGTCCATGACCGCGGCTCGCCCTTGGCGTTGAGGTTCTTGCGGCGGAAGAAGTAGGTCTGGACGTCCATCTGCTGGACGGCGAATTCGCCCGCGACGATCCGGTTGTGGACGTACTGATGCGATGGATTGAAGCGCCGGGTGTGGCCGACCATGCAAGTCAGGCCCGTTTCCTTCGCCTTGGCGACTACCGCCTTGGCATCGGCCAGGCTGTCGGCCAGCGGGATTTCCACCTGCACGTGCTTGCCCGCGTCCATGCAGGCTATCGCCTGGGCGGCGTGCATCTGGGTCGGGGTACACAGGATGACCGCGTCGATATCGTCGCGCGCCAAGGCCTCGGACAGGTCGGTGGTCGAATGACCGACGCCGTACTTTGCCGCAACCGCGGCGGCCTGATCGGCCGATCCGCTGATGATCGAGACGACTTCGGCACCGGCGATGTTCGTCAGGCCGTCGAGGTGCTTTTCGCCAAAGGCTCCGGCGCCGGCAAGCGCGATTCTCATGCTTCGGGTTCCAGTACGATGTGGCCGATGGCCGTGTTGCTGCAAGGGATGTGGTAGTGTCGGTGGAGCAGACGCGTCTTGCGGCCGAGCGCGCCGCGCATGATCAGCCACATGACCATTTCGATGCCTTCGCTGCCGGTTTCGCGCAGGTATTCGATATGCGGGATGCCGCGCGCTTCCTGGCTGTCGCCGATCAGCAGGTCCATGAACCGGTTGTCCCACTCGCGGTTGAGCAGGCCCGCCCGTGGTCCCTGAAGCTGGTGGCTCATGCCGCCCGTGCCCCAGATCTGGACGTTGAGGTCTTCCGGGTAGCTTTCAACTGCACGCGCGATCGCTTCGCCCAGTGCCCAGCAGCGGTTGCCCGAGGGTACGGGATAGGTAACGACGTTGACCGCCAGCGGTATCACCTTGACCGGCCACGCGTCCGGCGTGCCGAACATCATGGACAGAGGAACGGTCAGGCCATGATCGACATCCATCTCGTTGATGATGGTCATGTCGAAGTCGTCGAGGATCAGGCACTGCGCGATATGCCAGGCCATGTCGGCATGGCCGACGACATCGGGCACAGGGCGCGGTCCCCAGCCTTCGTCGGCTGGTTTGTAAAGTTCGCCGCAACCGATCGCGAAGGTGGGGATGATGTTGGCATCGAAGGCAGAGGCGTGATCGTTGTAGACCAGGATCACGACGTCCGGTTTCGTCGCCTTTTCCCATTCGCGGGTCCAGTCGTAACCGGCGAAGATCGGGCCAAAGTAGTCGTCGCGGGTCTTGCCCTGATCGACCGCTACGCCCAGCAACGGGACATGGCTCGAGCCGACCCCGGCGGTGATGCGCGCCATGTCAGTAACCCCCCTTGATCGAGCGGTTGCCGCCCGGTAGCCGCCCGCCTTCGAGCATCATCTGGCGATATTGTTCGAAGGTCATGTCGGTCATCGTCGAACAGGCTTCGGCAAAGGAAATGCCGTCGGTCGAAAAGATCTTGGACATGAAATAGATGTTCCCGCCCAGATCGAGCATCCGGTTGTAATCGCGGGAAAGCACGGCGTCCTTCTGCTCGTCGCTGAGTTTCCATTGTTCGAGATAGGCGCGCTCGTCCGCCCTCCACCGCTCGCGGTTTTCCTCCTTCATCAGGCTCATCGCGAACTGGTTGAGGTGGTAACCCTTGCGCGCTCGCGCGGCGGTGTAGATGCGGGTGCCCGGAATGTCCTCGAACTCGGCGAGATATTCGTGGATGTCCTGTTTCATGATCCTCTTGCCTTGAGCTGGGCGTCGAGCCGCGGGAACACCCGGCGGGCGTTGCCTTCGAAGATCGCGTGCCGTTCCGCATCGGAAATGTCGAGCGCGTCCACATAGCGCTTGGTGTCGTCGAAATAGAAGCCGGTCATCGGATCGATCCCCCGCACCGCGCCAACCATCTCGCTGCCAAACAGGATGTTCTTGTTTTCGATGACGTCAGCCAGCAAGTCGATCCCCGGCTGGTGGTAGACACAGGTATCGAAAAACACGTTGTGCATCAGGTGGCTCGACAGATCGGGCTTCTTGAGCATGTCGGCCAGGCCCCGATAGCGCCCCCAGTGATAGGGCACGGCGCCGCCCCCGTGCGGAATGATGAAGCGCAAGTTCGGAAAGCGGCCGAACAGGTCGCCTTCCAGCAATTGCATGAAGGCGATCGTGTCGGCTGCGATGTAATAGGCGCCAGTCGCGTGCATCGCCGGATTGCAGCTTCCGGAGACATGAATCATCGCCGGCACGTCAAGCTCGCACATCGTCTCGTAGAATGGGAACCAGTACGGGTCGGTAAGAGGCGGATGCCTGAAGTGACCCCCGCCGGGATCGGGGTTGAGGTTGCAGCCGATGAATCCCATCTGCTCGACGCAGCGCCGCAGCTCGGCAATCGAACTGGTCATGTCCGCCTCGGGCGATTGCGGCAGCATGCAAACTCCGGCGAACACCTCGGGATAGAGGCCGACTACGCGACCGATCAGATCGTTGCAGACCTGGGCCCATTTCACCGCGACCGACTGGTCGCCGACGTGCGGTGCCATGGCGCTGGCGCGGGGCGAGAAGATCGTCATGTCAGCGCCGCGTTCCCGGATCAGGCGAAGCTGGTTGGCCTCGATCGTCTCGCGGATCTCGTCGTCCGATATCGCGGGGTAGGGCGGGGCATCGACTCCCGCCTTGAACGCTGCCTTCTGTTCCTCGCGCCAGGCGTCGTGGGCCTTGGGCAGGACGGTATAGTGGCCGTGGCAATCGATGATCATGCGGGTGTCTTTCCTGCCGCGTCGCGCTGACGCTTGATGGTGCCCTGGGTCATCACGGGCTGTACGCCGAGCGCGAGGAGCGTCCTGGCGCTTTCCTCCATTTCGGCGGCGCGGCGCGCGCCATGGGTGGTCATGCGCTCGATATTGTAGGCGGCTCGTACCGGCCAGGGCTGCGCCTTCTCGCTGGCGTCGAGCGAGGCGAGCACTTCGTCCTCGACTTTGGCCGCGCGGGCGGCTGCCATCATTTCATCGGTCAATGCCTCGACCCCCTTGACCATGACGGAGCGGATCATCTTTATCGCGCTGGCCCTGCCGATCTCGGTTCCGACCACCCGGATATTCGTGAAGCCCAGCGCGGCAAGGCGACTTTTCGTCTCATCGGCATCGGCCCCGGAAAGAAGCATCGGGACGGTCAGGCGTGCGGGTTCGACCGGGGCCAGCACGGCGACATCGACGTAGCGACCGCCCGCCGCCTGGATCGCGTCGGCCGCGCTCCGCTTCGTCTCCGGCGCTACGGAGTTCATGTCGCACCATATCGCATTGGCAGGGAGATGCGGTGCTGCAGCTTGTGCCGCAACAAGCGCCTGGTCAGCGGTAACCAGCGAAAGGACAAGGTCTGCCTCAGAAACGGCGCGTTCGACACAATCGTCGTGCTGCACGCCCAGATCAGCCATCGCGCGGGCGCGGGCCGGAAGGATATCGAACGACCGAGCGCGACCGGCCCATCGCGCCGCGCGTGAGAAGGTCGACGCGGCCTCGCCAAAGCCGATGAGAGTGACGTCCGTATGCACGCGTTCTCCCTGACCCGTTCGGCATCGATCAACAAATCGAAAGGTGCCCAAAGATATAATATGATGCTAATTGTGTTTCAAAGACAGAGCCGGGGAACGAGCCGTGCGGGCAATTTGATCGAGATCAACGCGGCAGCGCTGCTTTGCCGGAAATCCTTTGCGCGAAGGAGACCTGCGATGACGATTGCTGCGATGATCGGGAAGCCCGGCAAGCCGATCCCCGGTACCACGCTGTTCGACGGCGAGGCCGCACGGAAGGGCTACGCGCTGAACGCAATGTGCTATTCATTCAACGAAGCAGCGAACCGGCAAGCCTTCCTCGCGGATGAAGAGGGCTACTGTGCCAGGTACCGCCTGACTCCCGGGCAGAGGCGGGCCGTCGCCGAACGCGACGTGCTGGGGATGATCGCAGCGGGTGGCAACATCTATTACCTTGCGAAGCTTGCCGGGATCTTCGGCCTGAACGTGCAGGACGTCGGCGCAATGCAAACCGGAATGAGCGTTGCGGCGTTCAAGCAGATGTTGCTCGATCAGGCCTGAAGAACCGAACGAAGGAGACAAGCCATGGCGGAAGTCGTCGGCGCCTATTTCACCAGTCACGTCCCCTCGATCGGTGGAGCGATCCACCGGGGGGCGCAGGACGATCCCTACTGGAAGCCGTTCTTCGACGGTTTTCCGCGCGTTCACGAATGGCTCGCCGAAATGAAGCCCGACGTGGCCGTGACGTTCTCGAATGATCACGGGCTCAATTTCTTCCTCGACAAGATGCCCACCTTTGCGGTCGGCGCGGCCGAGGAATACCACAATGCCGACGAAGGCTGGGGTCTGCCGGTGTATACGTCGATGAAGGGCCACCCTGCGCTCAGCTGGCACGTCATAGAGCAGCTGGTCGCGGACGAGTTCGATCCCGTGACCTGCCAGGAAATGCTGGTCGACCATGCCCTGTCGATCCCGTTCGAACTGGCTTGGCCGGGCGCCGACCAGTGGCCGGTGCGGGTCGTGCCAATCGGGATCAACACCGTCCAGCACCCATTGCCTTCGGCCCGGCGGTGCCTGGCCCTTGGCCGATCTGTCCACCGCGCGCTCCAATCCTGGCAAGGCGCCGAACGGATCGTGATCATCGGGACCGGGGGCCTGTCGCACCAGCTCGATGGCGAACGGGCCGGGTTCATGAACCGCGAATACGATACATTCTGCATGGACAAGCTTGCTGCAGAACCCGACGCCCTGACCCGCGATTCGATCCACGAAATCGTCCGCCAGGCCGGCACCCAGGGCGTCGAGGTGCTCAACTGGATCGCGGCCCGTGGCGCTCTGGGGCCCAGCGCCCGGGAAATTCACCGCAACTACCATATCCCGATCTCGAACACCGCGGGGGCAACGATGCTGCTCGAACCGGCCTGACCGCTCAGCCCATTTCGGCCGCGACAGCGTCGAGATCGGCCATGAACTCACGCTGGACCTCGGTAAGTCGCCACGATGCACGCGTCGTCACCCCTATGGTGCGGCCAAGCTCGGGAGGAAGGTCGGCGATCCTTGTCAGCCAGCCCGCTTCCAGTTCGACCGCGAGCTGGTCAGGCGACAGCATCGTCAGGAAATCGCTGTCGACCAGGATCTGGCGGATCATCATGACCGATCCGGACTCGATCGGCACGCTGGGCGGTTCGACACCGGCGACCGCGAAAAAGCGGTCGAAGCTGTCGCGCAGCGGCGCTCCCTTGCTGGGCACAGTCCACGGATATGCCGCAAGGTCTGACACGCCCGCCGGACCGGCGGCGAGGGGGTGGCCCTTGCGGCCGATGACAGCCGGCAGATCGGTGAACAGCGGTTTCTGCACCAGATCGGCTTCGAGCAGCGGCTCGCGCAGGGCGCCGACCATGAGGTCGAGCGCGCCATTGCGCAGCGGCTCGACCAGTTCGGCGCGCGATCCTTCGGCAATCGCGATCCGCACTTGCGGGAAACGGCGCAGGAAGCGCGTGACCGCCGCGGGCAATATGCGCGCCCGCGACAACGGCATGGCGCCGATCGCGATGCGGCGCGTCTCGCGGCCCTTGAGCGCTTCAAGCTCGGCGAGTCCGGTTTCCAGTTCGACCCGCGCCAGCCGGAACGACCGGGCCAGCGATGCGCCGGCATCGGTAAGCGCCACGCCCTTGCCGCGGCGTTGCACCAGTGTTCTGCGCATCGCCAGGGAAAGATCGTTCACGGCCCGGTGCAGCGAAGGCAGGGAAAGACCGGTGAGCGCGCTTGCCCCGGCGTAGCTTCCCGCGTCGGCGAGGGCGAGCAAGGCACGCAACCGGGCCATCGTGACATGCGGGCTGGCAATATGGCCCATCGCCGCTTCGATACGTGGGATCAGGGCATCGGCGGCCCGGGTCGCCGTCATGCCGTCGAAGCGCCGTTCGAACAGCGGCAAGCCGATCTCCCGCTCCAGCCGTGCTAAGGCCTGCGTTATGGCGGGCTGGGTCAGAGCGACAGCCTGCGCCGCCGCATTGATGGTGCCTAGTCGCGCGATCTGCGCGGTTGCGCTCAAGTGACGGAGGTTTAGGTCCCAGACTTGCATCAACCAATCTTAGCGAAAACTAATTGCCGGGTCACACATTCTCTTTCCCTATCCACGGCGCCTCGGGCATCACCAATCTTCGAATTGCTGACAGGAGAGCGGGCGATGGGTGTTGTGGTGCAGAAAATCGAGCGTGCCGCGCCCGAGGTGGTCGACGGTCTCGCACGCTGCGGCGTGGCGACGGTCCACGAAGCCCAGGGGCGCACCGGCCTGCTCGCCAGTTACATGCGCCCGATTTACTCCGGCGCGCGCATTTCCGGCAGCGCGGTGACGATCAGCGCGCCTCCCGGGGACAACTGGATGGTTCATGTCGCGATCGAACAGCTCAAGGCGGGTGATGTGCTGCTCCTTGCACCGACTTCTCCGTGCGAGGACGGATACTTCGGCGATCTGCTGGCAACCTCGGCGCAGGCGCGGGGATGCCGCGGCCTGATCATCGATGCAGGCGTGCGGGACGTGCGCGACCTGACTGAGATGCAGTTTCCGGTCTGGTCGAAGGCGATCTGCGCGCAAGGTACCGTCAAGAACACGCTGGGATCGGTCAATGTCCCGGTCGTCTGCGCCAATGCCCTGGTCAACCCCGGGGACGTAATCGTGGCCGACGACGACGGTGTTTGCGTGGTGCCGCGCGCCAGGGCAGCCGAAGTCCTTGCCGCAGCACAGGCGCGCGAGGCGAACGAAGGCCAAAAGCGCGAAAAGCTCGCGTCCGGCGTACTCGGGCTCGACATGTACAAGATGCGCGAACGTCTCGAAAAGGAAGGCCTCAAATATGTCTGACGGCGGCGTACGCTGCATGTGGATGCGGGGGGGCACGTCGAAGGGAGGCTATTTCCTGAAGGACGACCTGCCCGGCGATCCGGCCGCGCGAGACGCACTTCTGCTCGCCATCATGGGCAGTCCAGATCCGCGCCAGATCGACGGGATGGGCGGGGCTGACCCGCTGACCAGCAAGGTCGCCGTGGTCAGCCGATCGGAGCGCGACGGCATCGACGTGGACTACCTGTTCCTCCAGGTGTTCGTGGACCAGGCAATCGTCACCGACGCGCAGAACTGCGGCAATATCCTGGCTGGGGTCGGCCCCTTCGCGATCGAACGCGGGCTGGTAGCGGCACGCGGGGACCAAACCCCCGTGACCATCTATATGGAGAACACCAGACAGGTCGCAGTCGCGACCGTGCAGACCCCTGGCGGAACCGTGACCTACGCCGGCGATGCCGCGATTGATGGCGTGCCGGGATCTCACGCCCCGGTTCCGACCGAATTTCGCGACACGGCCGGTTCGTCCTGCGGCGCCCTCCTGCCGACCGGAAACGCGGTCGATGTGGTCGAAGGCGTGCCGGTTACCCTGATCGACAACGGCATGCCCTGCGTCGTCATGAAGGCGGCGGATGTTGGTATCACCGGTTACGAGGATCGTGACTGGCTAGACGGCAATTCCGAACTGAAGGCACGGATCGAAACGATCCGCCTGGCCGTAGGCGAGCGGATGAACCTGGGCGATGTCCGCGAAAAGTCGGTGCCCAAGATGATGCTCGTGGCGCCGCCTCGCGGCGGCGGGGCGGTGACTGTCCGCAGCTTCATTCCCCACCGCGCCCACGCCACGATCGGCGTGCTGGGCGCCGTCAGCGTTGCGACCGCCTGCCTGATCGAAGGGTCGCCTGCCGCCGACGTGGCCGTTGTCCCTGAAGGGCAGCGCAAGTCGCTTTCGGTCGAACATCCCACTGGCGAGATGACCTGCGTTCTCGAGACGGACGAGAGGGGGGCTGTTGCAAGCGCCGCCTTGCTGCGCACGGCGCGCAAACTGATGGATGGAGTGGTGTTCGCATGAGCGACCGGATCACAAGCTGGCACGCGGCGCCGTCGAAGCCGCGCTACACGCCGCCTGCGGGGGCCGTCGATGCGCATTGCCACGTGTTCGGGCCGATGGCGCAGTTCCCGTTCAGCGGCAAGGCCAAGTACCTTCCCGAAGACGCCGGACCCGAGCAGCTGTTCGCGCTGCGCGACCATCTTGGCTTCGATCGCAACGTTATCGTCCAGGCAAGCTGCCACGGCACCGACAACGCCGCCACGCTTGACGCGATTGCCAGGTCGAACGGCAAGGCTCGCGGCGTGGCAGTGGTCGATCCGGCGATCGGAAAGGCCGAATTGCAGAAACTGCACGATGGCGGCATCCGCGGTATCCGGTTCAACTTCTTGAAGCGCCTTGTCGATGACGCGCCCAAGGACAAGTTTCTCGAGGTTGCCAGGCATCTTCCGCAGGGGTGGCACGTCGTGATCTATTTCGAGGCCGATATTCTTGAAGAGCTTCGTCCTTTCATGACCGCGATTCCCGTTCCGTTGGTGATCGATCACATGGGGCGCCCTGATGTGTCGCAAGGCACCGATGGCCGCGACATGAGGGCCTTCCGCGCTCTGCTCGAGACGCGCGACGATATATGGTTCAAGGCGACCTGCCCCGATCGGCTCGATTCCTCAGGCGATCCGTGGAACGATTTCGCAAGGTCGGTCGCGCCGCTGGTCGCCGACTACCCCGACCGCTGCTTGTGGGGCACGGACTGGCCGCATCCCAACATGCAGGATGCCATCCCGGACGATGGTCACCTCGTCGACATGATCCCGCGCATAGCACCGACTGCAGACCTACAACGGCGGATGCTTGTCGAAAATCCGGCGCGGCTTTACTGGGCCGACAAGGGCACCTGACGGTTTCGCCGGAAACTTTTCACCTGGAAGCGGCTCAGCCAGGCGCAGGGGACTGTTTGATGCCTCGATACGCAAGCTGGGACAGTGAAACCGGCAGGGTCCGTTATGAAGCGGAGCAATTCTGGGCGATGTAGTCGGCGTGGCTCGGCATGGTTTCGGCCGCGCGAGCCAGTGCGCCTTCCAACTTGCGCAGATGGTCTGCGTGATCGATCCCGCGCAGGGCCAGAAGGGGATCGGCACTTTCGGGCTGGTTGCCTTGGCCGATGTGGACAGCCAGCCAGCTCGGCGGACCGAACAGGTCGGCGTCGCGCTGCATCAATCGCCCGCTGCGCCGGAAATGCTCGATCTTCCAGGTCACCGTGTCAGGGACCTCCATTGCGCTGCAATAGCGCCACAGCTCGCTGTCGGTGCGACTTGTCAGCTTGTAATGGAGGATGATGAAATCGCGGATCCGCTCGAATTCGTTGATGGCGATGCGATTGTATTCCTCGATCACCAGTGGATCAAACGATCGGTCGGGGAAGAAGGCGATGAGTTTCGAAATTGCAGCCTGGATGAGATGGATCGACGTCGATTCCAGCGGCTCCATGAACCCCCCGGACAAGCCGACCGCAACGACATTCCGGTTCCAGAACAGGTTGCGCCGCCCGGTTACGAACGACAGCTTGCGCGGATCCGCAAGGGCCTTTCCGTCGAGGTTGGCCATCAACACATCGGCGGCGGCTTGATCCTGGATAAAGCTGCTGCAATAGACGTGGCCATTGCCGATCCGGTGCTGCAGCGGAATGCGCCATTGCCACCCGGCATCGCGTGCGATCGAGCGGGTGTAGGGCGTGAATTCTCCGGACCGTTCGCACGGCACGGCCATGGCGCTGTCACAGGGCAGCCAGTGCCGCCAGTCCTGGTAGCCCGTTTTCAATGCACCTTCGATCAACAGCCCGCGAAAGCCCGAACAGTCGATGAACAGGTCGCCTTCTACCCGGCGCCCGTCCTGCATGGTCACACAGCTTACATGGCCGCTTCCACCATCGAGCGTGACATCGCCGACCTTGCCCTCGAGCCGCGTGACGCCTCGCGCCTCGGCATAGCCGCGCAGGTAGCGGGCATAGAGCCCGGCATCGAAATGATAGGCATAGTCGAACGTGGAAAGGACGCTGCGCTGGTCGTGCGAAGGCTGGCAGAACTTCCCGCGCTGCGCCGCCGCCCAGGCCATGCACAGATCGTCCAGCCCGGGTGCGTCGCCGCTTGCTCGGGCAGCCAGCCAGTACTGGTGGAGCGGGAGAAAGTCGAAATTGCGGCCATAGGTGCCGAAGGGGTGGAAGTAGCTGTGATCGAGCTTGCCCCAATTGACGAACTGGATCCCCAGCTTGAAGGAGCCCTGGGTCGCGGCGACAAACTCGTTCTCGTCGATGCCCAGCGCTTCGTTGAACGTCCGGATCGGAGGAATTGTTGCCTCGCCAACGCCGACAGTGCCGATCTCGTCGCTTTCGACCAGAGTGATCGTGCAACCGGTGCGAATGGCGTTGGCAAGCGCGGCCGCCGCCATCCAGCCGGCAGTGCCGCCGCCCACGATGACGATTGACCTGATCGAATTATCCTTTCGCGTCATGGTTTTGTGGGCTTTCCGATATCGAATGCAATGACAAGGCGCTCGCCCTCGTCGAATGGCACCGTTCCATGCCACATGGTGGAGGGAAAGACGGCAAGCCGTCCAGCCAGCGGGGCGATCGTTCGATAGGGTTCCAGGTCAAGGCCCAATTCGACAGGGGGAGCGCCGAACGCGATATGGCCTGCCGGCGGTTGCCCCATCCTTTCGGGATCGGGCAGGGCAACGTAGAAGGCGGTCGACAACCAGCCCATCGCATGGGTGTGCGGGACGTTGTAGCCCTGGCTGGCGAGGCGCACCGACCAGCTTCCCGTGATCGGCAGGCGTCCAGCTCGAGGCGCGCTCAGCAAGGGGTGGCCGGGATCGTGTGGCGGAAGGCTGCCGATATAATCGCGCATCAGGTCGAGCAGCCGTGCCTTGATATCCTGGAGCGCCGGTTCGTGTCGCAGCAGTACAGATCGATCGGTCTGGGTTCCGCCGCGTACTGATTGCTCGATGTAGGGTTCCTGCGCCGTGTGCAATGCGCGCAAGGTCCGGGCGAGATTCTCGAGTTCTTCGGTGCTCCACCCGCAGTCGAACGTGCGGATCAGTTCGTCCGGCCGGTCAAGCCACTGCGCACGGGGATCGTTCAGCAACCGCCAGGCCAGCGACAGGTACGGCCAGTAGAGCGCTGCCGACGCACCGCTGGTCAGCGGCAGCGCTTCGGCCTCGGCACGGTGTGGCTCGCCGCGGCGCAGGGCGTGGCGGATGCGGCACAGGCTGGCAATGTCGCCGCGGTACTGCGCCGTTGAATCAATTCGCGCCTGGGCATCGGCGGCTTCGCTTTCCACTGCTACGAACAACCGAGAGACTTCGATTGCTGGCAAGGCACCAAGGTGCCGCTCGGCCTCGTCCAGCACCTGTTCGGCGGCCAGCCAGGCACGGGCCTGGGCAAGATTGCCGAACCAGGCCATCCACAGCGGTTGCGCGTGCGGCATGGCGCGGCACGCTGCGGCCAGATGGTCGGTGAAGCCGGTCTTGTCACCGCTGGTCCAGTTCAACGTGGCAAGCGCCTTGTGACCGTCGAGCCAGTCGGGATGGCGGGCCAGCCGGGATTCCAGCAGGTCCCTTGCTTCGGCCTGGCGGCCTTCCGAGATCAGCGCCAGCGCGTGGTTGCGCACGATGTCGGGGTGGTTCGGCACGAGGCTTTCGGCCCGCGCAAACAGATCCGCGGCGTCATGGCCCAGTTCGTACCGGGTCTGCGCCAAGCCGAAGGCCAGCGCGGCGTCGTTGGGCAAGGCAGCGGACCCAGCGGCAAACAGTCTCTCTGCCGCGACGTAGTCCTGGCCCTCGCGCAGAGCGAAAGCGCTCGCGCGGAGGCTGGCACCATCGAGGGAACGGCTCGCGGACATATCTGATTCTAGTCGTTACGCTCCCTTCCGGACAAGTGCGGAGAGGCAGCCAACGGCTGCCTCTCCTTCCTTGCGCATGCCCTTCGACGGAGCATTGCGACCCGATCAGAAGCTGTACTTGACCGATGCGGTCCACGTGCGACCAAGCGCCGGGCCAGTGCCCAACACGATCGGACTGGTCGATCCGTCCGCGATGTTTCCGCTTCCGCGCAGGTCGTAGCGGTTGAACACGTTGTAGCCTTGGATGCCCAGTTCGATGTTGCTCAGCGGCATGACGCGCAGGTTCACGCCGACCACTGCGCCGCCGGGGTATTGCCGGCCGGCATCGTCGATGATGCTCGTCTGGCCGGTGACATTGAGACCCAGTGTCGCGGCATCGAGAATGTCGTAATTGGCCTGCACCGTGTAGACCAGATCAGGCATGTAGGGCGCGCGGGTGAACGGCGTCGGAGTACCGCCGGAGCCGACGCCCGAACGGGTCGCCTTGGTCCAGGTGGCGTTGCCGACCAGCGTAAATCCGCCATTGTTGTAGGTGCCGTAGAATTCGGCGCCATACGACTTGTACCGCGCGTCGATCACGCAGCCACCCGATCCGCCGGGGCAGCGGGTTGCCGAAAGTTCGAAGGTCGATTGCTTGAAGTTGCCCTTCAGAGCGGTGATTTCGACGGTGTAGCGCCCGCCAGCAAGATCGCCGCGGTTCTTCAGGCCAAGCTCGTACTGCTTGACGAAGTCGACCGACGGCGTGACCCCATCGGCCGAACAGCCCATCGTGCCGGCCGCCGCCATCGCCCCGGTGCAGAGCGCGCCGTTGCTGGCGATCTTTCCGCCGAAGGTCTGACGGTCCCCGTTAAAGCGCCCGCCGCGCGATGCTCGGACGAAGAGGCTCGTATTCGAATTGGCCTTCCACAGCGCGCCAGCCGTCCAGCTGACGTAGTTGCGGCTGTAATCGAGCACTTCGCTTGCGCCGTTCGCCGTCATGGTCGGGATCAGCACGCCGTTCGAGTTGACGTTGAATTCCGCCCCGCCGGTACGGCCGCCACCCGATGCCTTGATGTTCTCGAAGCGGACCGAACCGTCAATCGCGAAATCGTCCGAATCCAGTTCGAGCGCCGCGTAAGGCGCGGTGTTGGTGTAGGACAGGTCATAGTCGCGGGCGCAGCAGTTGCCCCAGTTGTTGTTGTAGCCCGAGATGCCTTCGACCGTCATCCGCGCGCCAGCGGTGTTGTACAGGTCGAGTTGCGAGGGATTGTTGCCGCTGACCTCGCGCAAGGACTTGTTCACGTGCCAATCCATCGCGATGTCCTGGTTCATGTAGAAGAAGCCGCCACGCGCCGTCAGGTCGAACGCACCCAGTGCGAACTTGCCGGCGATCGTCAGGTCGTTGGCAAGGCTGCCAAGGTCGCGGATATTGGTGCGCACGTTGACGTTGTCGTCGACATAGGTCCCGGTGAAAACCTGGCCCGCGTTGGGCCCGCTGGCATAGCGGATGGAGCCGACCACCTGGCCGTTGACGGTCGAACCGACGATTCCGGCTGCGCGACGCACGTTGAGGAAGGGGGATGCGAAGCTGCCGCTGAGCTTCGACCAGCGGAAATTGTTGTCGACCGTGACGCCGCCGTCGAACTCGTAATGAAGCTGGCCGCCGAGCTGGGTCTGCTTGGTGCTGATCCCGCTCATCTCGACGCGCTCAAGCTGCCCGGTCCGATTGTAGATCAGGAAGTCCCGGTTGTAGATCGAATAGTTCGAGCTGTTTCGACCATCGAAGCCGGGGAAGGGCTGGACATTGCTGATCTTGTTGCCGCTAAGGGTCGCGAGCGCCGGTGCTCCGGTGTAGTTCGGCTCCTGCGTGTCGGCGACCTTGAACAGCAGGCGGAAGTAGCCATTGCCGTCGGCGATGTCCTGGGTCACGTTGCCCTTGACCTGGATCGAATCGGAGACGTTGAAATCGGCGCCAAGGGGACCGCGACCGGTCTTGAACTGACCGCCGAGGTGGAAGCGCAACGTGTCGTTGATCGGACCGCCGTAGCGGAAATCGACCTTCGTTTCATCGTAGTTCACGCCCTTGGAAAGCGAGACAAAGCCCCCTTCCTTCTTTCCGGTATGGCTGATGTAGTTGATGACGGCACCCGGAGCCTGCGAGGCGAAGGTCGTCGAGCCGCCGCCGCGAACCGATTCAACCCGCTCGACGCTGGCGTCGAAGCGCGTCCAGTAGTCGTTGTTGCCGAACTGGATATCGCCGAACAGCACGACCGGCAGCCCGTCCTCCTGGATCTGGACGAACGGCGAGCCCCCGGTTGCGACGGGGAGGCCGCGCACCGCGATGTTCGAGTTGCCGCCCGGACCGGACGTACCGGGCACCTGGATGCCGGGAATCATGCGGAACACTTCGGCTTCGGAGCTCGGCTTGAACGCGTCGACCAGTTCAGCATCGACGCTGGTTACGGAAACGGAGCTGTCGAGCCGGCTCTTGTCGCGTCCCGATGCGGTGACGACGATCTCGTCGAGACCGGTTTCCTCACTGTCAGCCGGCGCCGCCGCGTCTTGTGCGAAAGTCGGCGCGGCGATCGATGCTGCGGCCGCCAGTGCTACGGCAGACGCGCAAGCGCGCAGAATGGATTTCTTCATACCCTCTCCCCTTCGTTCAGGATCGTGCTCACCTGAGGCAAGTCGAGCGTCTCATTGACACGCATAACAAACGTTTGCAATCAATTTTTCGCAATCGTTTGTTTGTGTTCGGGAACATGGCTTATAGCGGAGCCGAGCGGTGACCATCCAACACCCAGCGCAGTCCGTATCCGACGCCGATTCTCAGGGAGTCATCCAATGCCCGCAAGTCCGTCCCGATCAGTCAGACGGCGGCCCAGTCGATGAAACGCGTGCGCAACCTTACGCAGCTTGCGGCCCTTGCCGGGGTGAACCCCGGCACCGTCTCGCGTGCGCTTGCCGACAGTCCCTTGGTGAAAAGGGAAACGCGAGAGCGAATTCAGGGGCTGGCGCGCGACCACGGCTATCGTCCCAATCTGATGGCGCGGCGCCTGCGCGTTCAGGAGACAGGCGTTATCGGCATCGTCGTGCCGTTGGGGCACGAAGAACGGCAGTATCTGTCCGACCCGTTCTTCATGACAATCGTCGGTTGTCTGGCGGGTGCCCTGTCGGAGAAAGGGTACGATGTCATGCTCAGCCGCGTGATCCCCGACGACGAGGACTGGTTGGATCGGATCATCGGTTCTGGCATGCTTGATGGCGTTCTGATCATCGGCCAGTCGAACCAGTTCGACACGATCGAGAGAGTCGCCGCCGGGTATCGGCCGTTGGTGGTCTGGGGTGCTCATACACCCTTGCAACGTCATTGTTCGGTTGGCGTTGACAATCGCATGGGCGGACGGCTGGCGGGCGAATGCCTGATCGCAGCGGGACGCAAGCGGTTGGCATTCATGGGCGACTCGTCCGCTCCGGAATTGCGCGAACGCTTTCTCGGACTATGCGAAGCCGCGCAAGCGGCCGGACTTGCCGCTCCGCTGGAATTGGGTGCCCATCTTGCGATCGACGGGATGGCTGACGAAGTGGCCGCGCATATCGATCGGGTCAGAGAGCAGGTCGATGGCATTGCCGCCGGGTCGGATTTGATCGCCATGCATTGCGTTGCGGCACTGGCCGATCGAAGACTGGTCGTTCCACGCGACGTTTCAGTCATCGGCTTCGACGACGTTCCCCTTGCCGAGCAGACGGTGCCGCGGCTGACCACCATCAGCCAAAGCATTACGACCGGAGCGCGCACGATGGTCAACCTGCTTTGCGATCGTATCGCCGGCCGTGAAGCGCAATCGGTCGAGATGCAGCCTTTTCTCGTCAGAAGGGATACTGTCTAGACAGTAGTCGTCGCCAGTTGCTCGAATTGCATTGCCAGGGGGTCGCCGATGAGGCGGTGCTGCAAGGTCAAGGCGGTACAACCGTCGCCCGTCAGCAATTCGAGGCTTCCGAAATCGAGCAGAAGAAGCAGCAACCCATCGGCTGGCAGGGTCGCGGTCCGATCGGCGTCCAGAAATGGCGCTGAAGGATCGCGGCGGACAACAGACAAGAAACCGGCCTTGCGCTCGATCCGCAAGTACCGGCCATCGCCATCGCTGATGGTCAAAGCAAAATCCGTCGCCAGGTCCAGTTCGAGGGCCGCGGCCTGGGAAATGGCAGCGGACTGCAAGACTCCTGCCGGAACGGCTGCGCGTGCGGCGGGCTCGATTTCCTGGCGCAAGCAATAGCTCGTTCCGGTTCGCTTGAAGGAAAGCCGCCGCGGCAGGCTCATGGCGCCGCGCCAGCCGATGCGGGGAAGGCGGCCTTGGTAGGCGTGATTGCCCATCCACCCGATCCAGGCCGGGCGACCGGCTGCATCGCGCGGCTCGTGCCAGGCAATCGCGGCGTAGAAGTCGCTGCCGTGATCGGCAACTTGCCACCTGTCGGCTGAAGGCGATTCATCCGGCTTGAAGCAGTGCCCATCGAAGGTGCCGGTCTGGTAGATCGCGCCCGAACCGGGGCCATCGTGCAGCGCGTCAACCTTGAAAAGCCAACGGGTTTCGCTGGATCCGTCGACGGGCAACTCGATAAGCAGGGGGCACTCCCAGACACGACCCGGCGCATCGACGCCGTCGATCACCGACAGTTCCGTCCATTCCTTCAGGTCTCGCGACGCGTAGAGCAAAGCGCGATTTTCGGCGGACAGCGCGACGGCCATGATCCAGCGGCGGGTCGGCTCGTGCCAGAAGACGTTGGGATCGCGGAAATCGGCCAAATCGCAATCGATGACCGGATTGCCGGCGAATTGCAGCCAGGTCCGACCATCGTCGGTGCTGAAGGCCATGGCCTGGGTTTGCCGGGGAGGGCCGCTTGCCGCCGACGCCGTGTAGAGCGCGATCAGCGCGTCACCGCCAAAACCGGCGGCGTTTTCCGGGTCGCTGACCGCAGAGCCCGAGAATATCAGGTCAGTGGATGTTTCGGCTATTGCGACCGGCAATTCGGTCCACTGGACAAGGTCGGTGCTGACGGCGTGGCCCCAGGACATATGCCCCCAGTCTTCGCCGTAAGGATTATATTGGTAGAACAGGTGCCATTCGCCTTTGTGGAACACAAGGCCATTGGGATCGCTCAGCCAGTTGGCTGCGGCAGCATAATGGTATTGCGGTCGCACGAATGTCTTCCAGTCAGGCGATGGTCACAAGGTCGCCGGCAAACGCCAGCCGAAATATCGGCGCAGGCGTCCCGCCGAAGTGGCTGCGCAGCAAGTCGGGGTGCTCGGAAAAGCTCCGGCCGCGCATTCCCCAATGGTCGATGAAGCTCCAAACGTTGCCCTCGCCTGTGACCCACCAACTGTACCCCTGGGTCGGTTCGCTCTCGGGGTTTCCGGCGACCAGCCCGTTGCCGTTGACCGGCCGATAGGGGCCGGCAAGTCGGTCTGCGACCATCGCGTACAGCCCGTTGGGGCCATTGACGCTGGCGGGATCGAAGGTGCGGCGCTGGGTCGACCAGAACAGGTAATATCGGCCATCGCGCACGAGCACGTGGGGACGTTCCAGCTCGTTGTTGACGCCGACCGCTTCGACCAGGGGGTCTTCCAGCTTCCAGTTCCCCCCCGCCGACAGGGTGGCAAGGCCGATCACCCCGTTGAACGCGGCGTCATCCCATCCTGCGCTGCCGGTGAAAAGCAGATGCGCCTGGCCGGTCGCCGGATCGCGCAGCCAGGCCGGATCGCGGAAAGCCTTGATCATGCCGGGCGTTCCTGCGCCTTCGTTGGCGACAAAGTAACGGTGGCCGTCCGGACGCAGCAATTCTTCGCAGCTTGACCAATTCGACGGGCCCGTTGCGCTCATGACTCCGCGTGCGGCAAAAAGCCGCTGTTCGAAACTGTGCGCTTCGCCGCGACGTCCGGCGGCGGTGAAGAACAGGGTTGCCGAATTGCCATCGTCATGCAGCACGGCGCTGCCGGCCCATTCGCGCGATCCGGGGCTGAGGGCATCGGGCAGGCAATTGCCATGGTCCTGCCAGCCATCCGCGCCGAGCGATGCCAGTCGTATTTTCGCGGCGTTGTGACGGTCGCCGGGATCGTCAAAACACGCCGCGCTGAGGAAGAACCAATATTGGCGTCCCTCAACCTCAACCGTCCGCCCATCTTCATGCGCAAGGGGCCAGCTGTCCCATAGGTCCAGGCCGGGCAAGATCGGCGTGACGTGATCGGCGCCGATCAAGGCGATGCTTGCGCCCGAAAGCGCAGCCGGTTGCCAGCGGCTGGTGGCGGAGGGTGCCGCGCCCGTGCGGCGGAGGTCTGGCTTGTTCATCGCATCGTTCCCGCAGGCAGGGTTCCTGCCCTTTCAATCATGATCTGGATCGCGGCACCATCTGGCGAGCGATAGTCTCGTTCGAGCTGAGCGCGCACTCGGACCGCGGCGTCGGAAGGAAGGATGGCGACGACCGCCCCGCCAAATCCGCCGCCCGTCATCCGTGCGCCGCCGTCCTGTCCGATCGCCTTGTTGAGCTGATCGACCAGTGTATCGACCGCCGGCACGCTTACCGCGAAAAGATCCCTGAGCGATGCGTGGCTGGCGCGCAGCGTGGCGCCAAGACCGGTCAGGTCGCGTGCCTCGATCGCGTCGACTGCGGTTCGCACGCGGGCGATTTCTTCAACCACGTGGATGGCGCGGCGGCGAACCACAGGGTCCAGATCGGCGGCTCCGACCATGGCCGCATCGGCATCGCGCAACGATGCAACGCCCAGAGCAGCGGCTGCGGCTTCGCAATCGCGTCGGCGCGCGTTGTAGTGACCTTCGACTAGGCCGCGTACCACTCCGGATTGGACGATCATCACGTCCCAGTCCTCGGGCAGGTCGATCCGGCGGGTTTCCAGCGATCGGCAGTCCAGAAGAAGGGCAGCGCCGGGCTGACCCGCTGCGATAGCCATCTGGTCCATGATGCCGCAGTTGACGCCAGCCCAGCGATGCTCGACGTGTTGCGCCGCGCGCGCGATTTGCAAGGGATCACAGGCGGACGGACCTCGCGCGGCGGCTAGCGCCTGCCCCACCGCGACGCACAGCGATGCGGAAGATGACAAGCCCGATCCGCGTGGGATCGATCCTGCGATCGCCAGCTTGACCCCGGCGTGGCCTGACAACTGGGCCATGCCGCGAACGTAGGATTGCCAACCGGGCAGCGCGGGCTTTTCGGCGGTCTTGGGATCGAACCGGTCGCGTGCCAGGCCGTAGTCCAGGGCAAGAGCCTCGACGTCTGCGTCGTCCGTCAAGCTCCACGCAACCGCCGTCCCTGCAGCGATCGGCATGGGCAGGACCAGGCCGTCGTTGTAGTCGACATGTTCGCCGATCAGGTTGACCCGGCCGGGCGCAAAAGCCACGCCGCTCGGCGAATGGCCGTAGGCTTTGGAAAAACCGGTGCGGGTGCGTTCGATCAAGGACATCAGTCGATCGTCACCTCGCGCAGCCGCTGCGCGGCCGCTTCCGGGGTCAGGTCGCGCTGCGTTTCGCCGAGCAACTCGAACCCGACCATGTGCTTGCGTACGCTGGCCGAGCGAAGCAGCGGCGGCAGGAAATGGGCATGGAGCCGCCAATGCGCTGTGTCGCCGTCCAGCGCATGCGGCGCGCCGTGCCAGCCCATGGAATAAGGGAAATCGCAGCCGAACAGCCCGTCATACCGGCGTAGCAGACGCGACAGGATCAGGCTGAGATCACTGCGCATGGCGGCCGACAGATCCTCGAGCCGCACAACGGGTTCACGGGCAATCAGAAGGACCTCGAACGGCCAAGCTGCCCAGTGCGGCACCACTGCAAGCCAGCTGGCGCTTTCTTCGACAACGCGCGTGCCTGCTTCCAGTTCTGCCCTGGCCACGGCATCCAGCAGGACAGTCGCGGTCCGGTCGTAGAACGCGCGCTGGGCGCCATCCTCGCGGCTGACCACCTGGGGCACGAAGTCGCTTGCCCAGACCTGCCCATGCGGATGAGGGCTGGACGCACCCATCATCGCGCCCTTGTTTTCGAACAGCTGGACATGCGCCCAGCGGGCTCCAAGCTCTGCCGACTGGTCGCACCAGCAATCGATCACCGCGCCCAATTCCGGTGCCGAAAGACGAGCGAGGGTCGCCCCGTGATCGGGACTGAAGCAGATAACACGCGCTTCTCCGCAGGCCGGCGCACTCTCGAAGAGTGGATCGTCGTCGCCCGAACCGCCTTCGCCAAGCAGTGCAGCGAAATCGTTCGCAAAGACGAAAGTGCCCGCGTAATCGGGATTCTGCGTTCCGTTAGCCCGGATGTTCCCCGCACACAGGTGGCAGTCCGGATCGTGCGCAGGCGCCGGCGGTGCGGGCGGCGGTGCAGCTTCGCCTTGCCACGGCCGCTTGGCGCGGTGCGGTGAAACGAGCAGCCATTGTCCCGTCAACAGGTTGCGGCGCCGGTGCGGCAGATCGGACTGGCTCATCGCGCAACTCCGTGAAACACGGCGACGGTTTCAGCTTTCAGCGGCGGCAGGGGCAGTCCTGCGTGCGCCAGCCAGGATCCGGTGAACGCCTGGGGGATGGTCCGCATGGCATCGAAGAGCGGCGCATGGGCCATGGCGTGCCCGCCTGCGCCGCCGCCCATGCGCAGTAACTGCAACGTTACCGCGTCATTTTCGGCCAGGAATGGAAGGCGGAGGGGCTGGGGACGGCGATTCATCGGCGGGGCAACGCGGGCGGCGATCAACAAGAATTCGGCCGTGCTGCCTGCGGCCTGCCAGACAAGGCCATCGGCCGCTTCACCCAGCCAGGTCTGTCCGCCGTGCAGCACGTGACGCCATTGTTTGTAGAACGCGATCCAGTCTGCCAGTTCGGCCCTCTCGTCCTCTTCCAGCGTACGCGGATCGAGTTCGACGCCGAGGTGGCCGGCGATCGCGACGCCAGCGCGAAAGCCCAGCGATTGTGTGCGTCCCGTGGCATGGGCCGGGCTTGCCCCGATGTGCGAACCCATCACCTCGGGGGGCAGGAAAGCCAGGAAGCTGCGTTGCATCGGCACCCGGCTGGCAGCATCGATGTTGTCGCTGGTCCAGAACCGATGGACGAACCTGGCCATTCCAGCGTCGCTGCGCCCGCCGCCGCCTGCGCAGCCCTCGATCTCGACGGCCGGATGCGCCGCTCGCAGCCGCGAGAGAAGCTCATAGGTTCCGGCGACTTGTGCCGCCCCGCCGGCCGGTGCGAGGTCACGGTTGTGATCCCATTTGAGATATGAAATCGGCACCTCGAGCAGCAGCGCGTCGATCGCTGCGAACAGGTGGTCGCGCACCTCCGGAAGCGCCATGTTGAGGACGAGCTGGTTGCGCGCCGTGGGCCGGCTCCGGCCGGGTGCGTGGAGGGGCCAGTCCGGATGGGCGCGGCACAGATCGCTGTCGGGGTTGACCATTTCCGGTTCGACCCACAGTCCGAACTCCATGCCCATTGCGCGGATCTTGTCGGCGAGCGGACGGAGGCCGTGAGGGTATTTGATCGGGTCGCAGGTCCAATCGCCCAGCGCGCGGGTGTCATCGCTCCGGCCCTTGAACCAACCGTCGTCCAGCACGAACCGTTCGATCCCGATCGCAGCGGCCGCCTCGGCCAACTCGGCGATCCGCGCTTCGTCATGGTCGAAATAGCAAGCTTCCCAGCTGTTCAGATGGACCGGCCGCGGGCGCATTGTTCCGCCGTGCCAGCCAAGACTGGCGCGGACAGCGGCGTGATGCTGCGCCGCCGCGCCGTTGCGGCCCTGCGTTGACACGGCGAGAACGGCCTGCGGCGCCCCATGTGACTGGCCCTCTTCGAGCACCACTTCGCCGGCCTGCAGCACGGCGCCCGCGCTCAGCAACCAGTACCCCTCGTCATCGCGTTCCACTGCGAGGCGGCTGTCGCCCGACCAGGCCAGTTGCAGCGAGAGCGCCAAGCCACGATGGCGTGAGGCACCCTCGCTCAGGACGACCACCCCGGGCGGGCCGCCGTGTCCGGAAATGCCCCGCCGGCCTTCGCGCCGCCATGCATGGTCCGGCAAGGCCTCGATGCATTCGACAAGTTCGGCGTTATGGCGCCCGCGCCATGAAACGAGCGCGGCAGAATTGTCAGCCAGAGGGAGGAGCGCGCTCGCCAGCCAGTCCACCGCGAGAGGTTGGGAGCCGGTGTTCGTCAGCCGGGCGTCGATCAGAAAGGCCCCGCCGGGATCGCGGACGAAGCTCTGCTCGAGCATCACGCCCGACTCATCGTCGGCCAGCCGGATCCTTATCGCGCAGTCGTCCACTGTCACGTCGGCCCGGCCGAATTCGACAATCAGCGCCCTGCCGTCGCGGCGCACCATAAAGGCGGCTGGTCCAAACCATCCAAGCCCGGCGACTGGAGCCGTGCACAGTGGATGATCCTCGTCGAGCGAAAAGCTCGCCGCCGTTCGCGCCATATCGAGCGTTGTGAGAGCATGCGGATCGACCCGGGCGCCCAGGTGCCGAATGAACGGGGCACCATGCTCGCGCAACTCGAGAACGAGGCTTGCCTCTTCGCTGTGCAGGGACACGACGCGCGGCATGATCAGGCCAATTTCATCGTCATTGCTGTGCCGAAAGCCCGCATCCGGAAGACAGTGGCCCGGCGCAGGCAAACAAACGCCTCAGGCGCCCAAACACCCAGATTCGTCTGCCGCCTGCAAGAAAGCGAGAGGAGCTCACAAGACGCCATCGACATCTCCCAACAGGTCGTCAGCCTTGTCTTGACCGTCCATGCCACAACCCGAGGGACCTGACAACAATCGTTTGCAATTTTCACAGTCGATGCCTCGAAACCGTCTATACCCAGGCGCCAAGGCACGGGAAATCAGGCGTTACGCGACGATTGGACAGTCGTGCGGCGGTCCCAGAGCGCTTCCCGCCCGCGCGATTGCGCAGATCATGCGCTTACCGGCTCCTGCCGCAAGGCGTCGCTCGTCTTCCAGCCCTCGCGAACCCAGAGAACAGCTCCGGCAGCAAGGAACATGCACACTCCCGAAACACGCAACACGTTCCGCGGATCGCCGCCGAGCACTTCGTTGTAGGAGCCAAGGCCGACGTGGACGAAGCCGAAGTTGATGGAACTCATGATGAAGGCAAACACCAGCATGGGGATCACGATCATCATGTTGAAGATGCCCATGTAGACCCCCACCCGTTCGGGCGGGATGGCGTTGGAAAGGATAACGTAGGGATTGCCCATGATGCTGCCCCATGCGATTCCAATGCCGATCACGGCAACGAACAGCGTCGCCTTGTCGGTGATGGACGGAAGTATCAGCATGCTGATACCCCCCGCCACCAAGGCAATTGCATGGAGCGGCCCGGCGCCGATCCGTTTGGCAATCGGCACCATCGCAAAGGCCGCAACAAAGGCGATGCCGTTGTAGAACGCTGCCATTTCGCCATTTGTCAGGACGGCTTGACGAAAGCCCGCGCTGGTCGGGTCCGACGTCGCATAGACGCTTCGACCGATAGCGTAGATGACGTAGCCCCAGTAGCCGGACATCGCGAACCACTGGAACATCATCATGATTCCCAGCTTGCGCATTGGCGCCGGCATTTCCCGGATCGCCGATCCGATTTCGCGAAACGTCGCGCCAGCGCCCTTTGGCTGACCCTGGATCCACTCGCGCTCCTTCGCGCTGAGCGGCAGCTCGGGGACCCGCAGCACGGACCAAACGATGGTGGCGAGCGACAAGGCCGCGCCGACCCAGAATACCGTGCGCACGGTGTATGGTATGTTGTTCTCGTCGACCCAGTCGCGGTCCATCCCCATCAGCACCAGTACCGACGGGGTCAGGAAGGCGAGCATCTGGGCCAGTCCCGTGAACGCGCTCTGCGTCAGGAAGCCAGTCTGTCTCTGCTCGGGATTGAGGCGGTCGGCGACATAGGCGCGATAGGGTTCCATCGTCGTGTTGTTGCCGGCGTCGAGGATCCAGAGCCAGGCAACGGCGGCGGTGATCGACGCGGAAAGTGGCATGAACAGCAAGCCGACAGCGCACATAATCGCGCCCACAAGGAAATAGGGCGTTCGCCGTCCGAAGCGCGACAGCGTTCGATCGCTCAACGCGCCGACGATGGGCTGGATGACCAGTCCCGTTATCGGCCCGGCCAGTTGCAGCAACGGCAACTGGCTCTCCTCGGCGCCGAGGAACGAGTAGATCGGCCCCATGTTGCCTTGCTGCAGGCCGAAGCTGAACTGCAGGCCCAGGAAACCGAGATTCATGCTGAAAATTTGCCGAAGCGTCAGGTGCGGCTTTCTGTTTCCGGTCATGTTTTGCCTCTCCAGTGCCAAGGCTATATCGATTTACAATCGATTGCAATGCGCGATTTCATGAGTTACGCCTTACCTCGACCAGTGTGGCTTCCCGCGACGTTCAGGCGAGAAGGCGGGCTCGCTGGCCGAACGGGAGGATCAAGGCCAAGATGCGCATCCTGTTGACTGGAGGAACCGGGTTCATCGGCAGCCATACGGCGGTCGCGCTGGTCGCTGCCGGGCATGAGGTCGTGTGCTTCGACAATCTGTCCAACAGCCGGGCCGAAGTCGCCACGCGGCTTGAGGCCATCACCGGTCGGCCAGTCCCGCTTGTCATTGGCGACATACGAAACCGGGCCGACCTGCATTCCGCGCTGACAGAGCACCTCCCGGATGCCGTGATCCATTTCGCCGGGCTCAAGGCCGTTGGTGAATCGGCGGCCCATCCGCGGGTCTATTACGACAACAATTTCGGGGGCACCCTGACCCTGGTTGAAGCGATGGAGGCGTGTTCGGTGAAGAGGCTAGTCTTTTCGTCGAGCGCAACGGTTTATGGACAGCCGCAATACCTCCCGCTCGATGAACAGCATCCTCGGGCGGCAAGCAATCCCTATGGTCGGACGAAGCTGATGATCGAGGACATGCTGTCGGATATCGCGGCGGCCGATCCGACCTGGCGCGTCGCGCTCCTGCGCTATTTCAATCCGGCAGGCGCGCATGACAGCGGCCTGATCGGGGAGGATCCCAGCGGCACGCCCAACAACCTGCTGCCCTACATCACGCGGGTCGCGGCCGGCCGGCTTGGCGAGCTATCGGTTTTCGGCGGCGACTACGACACGGCCGATGGAACTGGCGTGCGCGACTACATCCACGTTATGGACCTAGCTGCCGGCCACCTCGCGGCACTCGAAACCATCGATCAGAGGGCTGGTGGCGTGTCGACCTGGAACCTGGGGACAGGCCGGGGTTTCTCCGTGCTTGGATTGATCAGCACGTTCGAGCGCGTGAACGGTGTCCAGGTGCCTTATAGGATCGTGGGCAGGCGCCCTGGCGACGTCGCATCCTGCTATGCCAGCGTGGCAAAGGCCGAAAACGAGCTGGGATGGCGCGCGGCGTTCGGACTGGAAGAGATGTGCCGATCGGCCGCCCACTTCGAAAACGGCCGCGGGACGTCAGAAGCCCGGTAAACTACGTCAGCGCACTTCGCCCCAGGGCAATGGCACCGATCAGGCCCGATCCGTCCCCCAGTCCGGGCGGAACGATGTACTGTTCAAGGCCTGGATCCAGCCTGGGTGATTGAACATAGCCGGCAAGCCTGGATTCGGTTGCCTTGCGCAGGGCCGGGATCAGGCCCGGCGTCTTGATGACGCCACCACCGAAAATCAGTCGATCGGGCATGTGGAGCAGCACGAGGCTCGTCGCGAGCTGCGCGAGATAGCCTGCGATCAGATCGACCCTGTCTGCGCCGTCGGCAAGCTCCGACAGACTTTGCCCCCAACGTCGCTCGATGGCCGGGCCCGATGCCAGCCCTTCCAGACAGTCGCCATGAAACGGGCACGAGCCCTGGAAGGGATCGCGTGCAAGATCGTGCGGAACCGGAATGTGGCCGCTCTCGAAATGCGAAAAGCCCGCGAGCGAACGGCCGTCGTGCAGCACGCCCGAGCCGATCCCCGTTCCGATAGTGGTATAGGCAAGGGTGCGGCAATCCTGTCCTGCGCCCTGTTGCCATTCGCCTAGCGCCGCGCCGTTGACGTCGGTATCGACCACGATCGGCGCGCCGAACCGGCCGAGGACATCGTGATACCGGGCGCCCGACCAGCCGGGCTTCGGCGTGGTGGTGAACGTGCCGTAGTGCTTGGAGGCCGGGTCGATGTCGATCGGTCCGAAGCTCGCCACGCCGAACGCGTCGATCGCTCCATGGTACGCGCTCGCCTGTTCGAAGAATGCGACGATATCGGGAAAGCATTCGGCAGGAGTGCGCGTCGCGATCCGCGCCTCGGCCAGGACCGCTCCGTCCGTGCGCGCAAGTGCCAGGACGAACTTGGTCCCGCCTGCCTCGATCGCTCCGATCAGCTGTGCCACCGTCTTACCTCGCCCAATCTTCTCGACCCGATTGCACAGCGTTGCTCAGGAATGCAATCCTTTGCACACGTATTTAGTCGAAACGCCGCGTCGGTGCTGCGACTCCAGGCGAACAGTTTGCCGCGCCTGCACGATGCCGACGCGCTCCAGTCGAACGCGGCATGGATTCCTGCGATGACCGCGAGCGCTAGGCGCTTAGAACTTCGCCGAAGCCTCGACACCGAACAGTCGGCGAGCGCCAGGAGAAATGAACGATCCGCCGAACTCGATCGCCGGGATCACTTCGGCCAGATACTTGCGATCCATCATGTTGTTGGCGAATGCCGCGATCGAGAACCGGTCGGTCTGAATCCCGGCGCGCAGATTGAGTACGCCGAAGGCTTCGCGCCGCGACTGGCAGTAGTTGGCATCGCCCACGAAGCCGGGCAGCGCCAGTGCCGAGATCGGCAGGAGGCCCGAAAAGAGCGAGGGCCTTGTCTGGCACTGCACCGTGCTGAACCACGTCGGTCCGGTGACGCGGTAATCGGCCCGCACCAGAAGCTTCGTCGCTTCGCTGAGCGGTGCGGTGATCTCGGTTCCCAGGTTGATGGTGTAGTCGGCGGTATAAGGCGACTTGTTGCCGATGGTGTAGGGGCGCGAGGCATTTTTCTTGATCTCGCTGTCGGTCAGGTTGCCCGAGGCGAAGAACCGCCAGCCGTCGATCACCTTGAGGCCAAGGTTGAGCTCGGCGCCCTTGATATCGACCTGGTCGATGTTGGAGACCACGCGCAGCAGACCGAAACCACCGACGAAGAATTCGAAGAACTGCATGTCGGTAACGCGGGTGTAGTACCCGGCGAGATCGAAAGTCAGTCGGTCTTCAAACACGCTGCCCTTCATGCCCACCTCGAACGCGCTCGATTTCTCCTTGCGGTACTGATCCTGGACGGACACGCCCGCATTGATAGTGCCCAGGGTGACCCCGTCGTTGAAGTTCTGATTGATCAGCGCGGCCGAGCCCTGGTTGTTGAACCCGCCCGATTTGAACCCGATGCCCCAGGCGGCATAGAGGTTGAAGGTGTTGGACGGACGCCAGCTCAACGATACCTTGGGTTGGAGTTGGTCATAGGTGCCCGACTGCGGGACCAGCGGCCCGAAGGCCTGGCCCGGATTGATCGGTCCGCCGGTAAACGGATCGCTTGCCGTCGGCACGAGCGAACTCGATGTGCGATGCTCGCTGTCGTAGCGCAGGGCGAGCCCGACGCTGAACTGTTCGACCGGCTTCCAGTCGACCGAACCGAAGGCGGCATAGACGTTGGTGTTGAAATCGTCGGCCAGCAGCAGCGAGGTCGGGTTGACGGTATCGGGAGCATTGTAGAGCTGCTTGATCACGCCCTGACCCTCGTCCGCGCCCAGGCTGACGCCGACCGTGCGGTCGATGTGAAGGTAGTACGCACCAAGCTGCCAGTTGAACGGGCCGTTGCCGCTGGACGCCAGGCGCACTTCGCCGCTGATGTCCTTCTGGTTGCGGAGTTGGTACTGGATGCCGTCGCAGGTCGTAGGGCTGTAGGGTCCGAAGGTCGAGCCGCTCGCTGGCGCAAAGATGAAGGGCACGGGGATCGCGCCGATGAAGCCCGGCTGGTTGACCGGATATCCGGTGAGCGCAGCGGTGGAGGCGAAGCAGGCGTCGACCGACGATTGCGCCGCCGGATTCGCCGCGCTGATGTAGCGCGCGAAATCGGCCGAGGTGCCGTCAGCCACAAGGTCCTGCTTGATATCGGAAAAGAGCGCCCAGGCGGTCAGCTTCATCCCCCCGAAGTCATGCTCAAGCTTGGCCGATACGTCGAAGCTCGTCTGGTCGTTGGTAGGGCGGACGTTGCTGTAGAAGTTGAACGGATGGCGGTTGACGTCCTCGTAGAAGGCTGGGTTGACGCCCGCGAACAGCGGCAGCGCGAAGGCCGCGTTGAACGGCAGCGAGGCGCCGTGGTGTTCGCCATAGCGTGCCTTGAGGTCGAGCATTGTGTCGCTGTTCATGCCAAGAATGACCCGGCCATCGACCGACCAGCGCCGGTAGTCGTCGACCACGCTGGCGTCATCGAGGAACGCGTTCTTGTAGAAACCGTCGCTGCGATCATAGCTGCCCGACAGGACGAAGCCCGATCCGGGCATCAGCGGCCCGGCAAGATAGGCCGACCCGCCCCAGGTGTCGTGTTCGCCATAGGACGCCTTGACCCCGCCCGACAGCATATCCGTGGGTTTGAGCGTCTGGACAACAATTGCGCCGGCCGCGGCGTTGCGGCCATAGATCGCGCCTTGCGGTCCTTTCAAGATTTCGACCTGGCGCAAAGTGCCCTGATCCTGGTTCAACTGCGCGGTATTGGTCTTGAGAATACCGTCGACCACCAGCGCGACCGAGCTTTCTGCATCGCGCGCCCCGTTCATGCCACGGATGTTGATCTGCGTGTCGCCGGCTTCCGCCGTGCCGGTCACGATGGTTACCCCGGGGGTAAGCTGGACGAAATCTTCTGCGCGCGTTGCCCCGGTCCGTTCGAGCGCCGCCGAGGTCAACACCGCCACCGAAGCGGGAACGTCCTGCAAACGCTCGTTCTGGCGGCGCGCCGTGACGATGATTGCCCCTTCATCGCCATCGGTGGGGGTCGCGGCGCCGCTCGTTCCGTCCTGCGCCAGGGCGGGAGTCGCTATGACAAGGCCGGCGATCGAGGCTGATACCATCCAGTACGTGGCGCGCATTCTGGTGACTCCCTGTTGAGTGCAGGGCCGCGAAAAAAATATGCCCTCACAACCTTCGCGGCTTGCTAGGTGCCCACCTTATTGTATACAAATGGTTCAGGTCAAGCAGTTTGGGAGCGCCCATGTCACGCGCGAGTGATCGTGCCTACTCCGGAATCCGCAGCATGATCCTGTCGGGCGAACTGCCCGCCGGATCGCAGATCGGGGAAGAGGCGCTGGCCGAACGTTGCGGCGTGTCCCGCACGCCTGTGCGCGATGCCCTGCGCCGCCTGGAAAGCGAGCTGCTGGTAAAGCGGAACGAGGCGCAGCGCAGCTTCGTTGCGGACTGGTCGCTGGACGATATTGCCGATGGGTTCGAGCTTCGCGCCATGCTTGAAGGTCACGCCGCACGCCGCGCTGCCGAGCGGATCGACGATGAGACGCTACAGCGACTCCGGCGCTGCAATATCGAGATCCTCGCGGCCATTCAGACCAACCCGCCCGACGTTACCGGTTTTCTGGATGGCAACCGCGAGTTTCACGCGGTCATCCTCGAAGCCGCAAAGTCGCCCCGGCTGGCGGCTATGCTCGGGGCGCTGATCGAGCAGCCGGTGGTGTGGCGCACCGCTCAGCAGTACGGTCGGGAAGCCTTGCGCCGGTCGCACGGGGAGCATGAAGAGTTGCTGGCCGCGTTTGCCCGCCACGACGGGGATTGGGCGCAGTCCGTGATGACTTCGCACATTCGCCGTGCCTTTCACGCTTACGCCGACGCCCATCAGGGTCTGGCCGCCATCGACGCGGGAAGTGGTTCATGACTGATTTGTATACATCCAAAGTGGAAATGGTCGAGGTCTCGCCGCGCGACGGATTGCAGAACGAGAAGCGCGAGATCGCGACCGCTGACAAGCTCGAACTGATCGGCCGCGCCATTGCGGCGGGATCGCGGCGTATCGAGGTGACCAGCTTCGTCAATCCGCGCGCGGTGCCGCAGATGGCCGATGCCGAAGCGGTCTGCGCCGGCCTGCCCGAACGGAACGAAGTGACCTATATCGGTCTCGTCATGAACCAGCGCGGCGCCGACCGCGCGCTGGCGACCGGACGGATCGACCAACTGGGCGCCGTGGCGGTCGCGACCGACACCTTCGCCATGGCGAACCAGGGCCAGACCAGCGACGGATCGGTCGAAGCAGCAAAGGCGATCATCACAGCCGCGCGCAAAGCGGGCCGCACCGGCCAGGTTACCATCGCCGCGAGCTTCGGCTGCCCCTTCGAGGGCGAGGTGGATGAGGCTCGCGTGGTGGCCATGGCCAGCGCGATCGCCGCGGCAGGGCCGGTCGAGATCGGCCTTGCCGACACCATCGGCGTGGCCAATCCCGCCCATGTCGCGCGGCTGGTCGCGCAGGTGCGCGATGCCGTCGCGCCGCTGCCGGTGCGGGTTCATTTCCACAACACCCGCGGAACTGGTCTAGCCAACGTCTGGGCGGCGCTGGGAGCCGGTGCGACCATCGTTGATGCCGCGATCGGCGGGCTCGGCGGCTGTCCCTTCGCTCCGGGAGCCGCCGGAAATGTCGCGACCGAGGACGTCACCTACATGCTCGAGCGGGCGGGGATCGCAACCGGCCTTGATCTTTCGCGACTAGTTGAGACCAACCACTGGCTGGCCGGCGTGATGGATCGGCGCCTTCCGGCCATGGTTGCCCACACCCCCGCCTTTCCCGCCAGCGCTTAGGAGACTTTAGACATGCGATATCGCCTTGGCGTCGACGTTGGCGGGACCTTCACCGACCTCCTGCTGTTCGACACCGACAGCAGCGCGTTTTGGCGGCATAAGACGCCTTCGACGCCGCACGACAGTTCCGAAGGGATCCTGAACGGAGTCACGGCGATCTGCGCCGAGGCGGGCATTGCGCCAAACGCGATCGACACGTTCCTGCATGGCACGACCGTTGCCACGAATGCCGTTCTGGAGGGCAAGGGCGCGCGAGTGGGCCTGGTCACGACCGAAGGCTACCGCCACATCATGCAGATCGCACGCAGCTTCGTGCCTGGCGGTCTGGCGGCCTGGATCATCTGGCCGAAGCCGACGCCGCTCGCTGCGCTGGAAGATACCGTCACGATCAAGGGCCGGATGAATGCCAAAGGCGAGGAAGTGCGCCCGCTAGACGAAAACGACGTGCGCACCCAACTCGGCGTTCTCAAGGCCCAGGGCGTCGAGGCGGTGACCGTCAGTCTCATAAATGCCTATGCGAGCGGCACGCACGAGGCGCGCGTGGGCCAGATTGCCGCCGATGTGCTGCCTGGCATTCCGGTGTCGCTTAGCCACGAGGTCCTGCCCGAAATGCAGGAATACGAACGGACCCTGACCACCGTGGCCAACGCCGCCGTACGCCCGGTGGTGGGAAAGTACGTGTCGAACTTGCGCGCCAAGCTAGCCGACGCCGGCATGGCGGGCAAACTGTCGCTGCTTCGCTCCGACGGCGGGCTGATGAGTGCGCTCAAGGCCGAAGAGCACCCGGTCAACATCCTGATGTCGGGCCCGGCTGGTGGGGTCACCGGCGCGCTTTGGGTCGGCCGCAACGCGGGCATCCGCAACATCCTGACCCTCGACGTGGGTGGCACCAGCACCGATGTGGCCCTGATCGAGAACCTCGAGCCGCGGCGCCAGCGCACCACCGAAGTCGGCCACCTGTCGGTTCGCGCGTCGGCACTGGACGTCAAGACGGTCGGCGCGGGTGGCGGCTCGATCGCCTATGTGCCGGACCTGACCAAGGCGCTGCGAGTCGGACCACAGTCCGCGGGCGCGGTGCCCGGCCCCGTGGCCTACGGCAAGGGCGGCGAGGCGCCGACGGTGACCGACGCCAACGTGGTGCTTGGCTATCTGCCCGAGAACCTCCTTGGCGGCAGCTTCCGGCTCGATCGCAAGGGTGCGAGGAAGGCCGTGCAGACGATCGCCGATGCGCTTGGAATCGACCTGATGGCGGCGGCGCGCGGGATCATCGACATCGTCAACGAAAACATGTTCGGCGCGCTGCGCATGATCTCGGTCCAGCAGGGCTACGATCCGCGGCACTTCGCGTTGATGGGGTTCGGCGGGGCGGGGCCGCTGCACGTCAACGCGGTCGCGCGGCTGATGGGATCCTGGCCGGCGATCTCCCCGGTCAGCCCCGGCGTACTCTGTGCGCTGGGCGATGCGACTACGCGGATGCGGACCGAAACCGCGCGCAGTTTCTCGCGACTTGCCTCGACAACCGAAGCCGGGGAACTGCTCGTCATTCTCGATGAGATGGCTGCCCAGACGCGCGCCGAACTGTTGTCCGACGGCGTGCCGGACGGCGATATATCCAGCGAATTCGAAGTGGACGTGCGCTACTCCGGACAAGCCTTCGAAGTGCCCCTGACGATCACCGCAGACCAGCTGCGCGCCGACGGTGTGGAGGGCATCCTGAAGCGCTTCGACGAGGAGCACCACCGGCTCTTCACCTTCAACATGGATACCCCCCACGAAATCGTGAACCTCCGCGCGGTGGCGCTGGGTCGCTCGCTCGACTTGCCGGCCGCCGAACTGCCCAGAGGCGATGGCAACCCCATCGCAGCCAAGATGCGCGACCATACGTTGTGGATGGACGGGCGCGAACAGGCGGCGACGATCTACGACCGTACCAAGCTGCGCCAGGGTGATGTCATCCGCGGCCCCGCGATCGTCGTCGAAATGGATTCTACCACGCTGATCGAAAGCGGCTGCGTCGCCACGGTCGACGCCGTCGGCAACATCCTCATCAACCTGGCCTGAAGCGGAGACGAGAGACATGCCTGCTACCATCGTCGAAACCAGACCCGCTCCCTTCGCGAAGATCGCGATTGATCCGGTCACCCTCGACATCATCGAGAACGCGCTACGCAACGCACGGATCGAAATGGACGCCACTCTCGTGCGCACCGCCATGTCGCCTGGCATTCGGGAACAGGGCGATGCCTTTCCGCTGATCGCCGATCACACGGGCAAAATGATCGTCGGCCAGTTCGGCAGCTTTATTGGCGGCTTTCTGCAAAGCTTCGACGGGACGCTGGAAGACGGCGACATGATTTTTCTGTCGGATCCCTATTCCTGCGAAGGCGCGATCAGCCATTCGAACGACTGGCTGGTGCTGCTCCCGGTGTTCAAGGACGGGCGACTTTTGGCCTTTACCGCCATGTTCGGCCACCAGAGCGACATTGGCGGCAAGGTCGTCGGATCGATGCCGATCAACGCGCGTTCGATCTTCGAGGAAGGGGTGAGGATCCCGCCGGTCAAGATCTGGAAGAAGGGCGAATACAACGCGGACCTGATCAAGCTGGTCATGCACCAGACGCGCAAGCCCGACTGGTGCCAGGCCGACCTCAACGCGCTGATCGCTTCGTGCCGGGTCGCGGCGCGACGGGTGATCGAGATGGCCGAGCGTTTCGGCGACGACGTCTACGTTTCGGCAACGCAGGAGCTGCTGGCCCGCAACCACCGCGCCATGGCTGCGCTGATTGGCCTGGCCATAGCCGAGGAACCCGTCAGTTTCGAAGATTACATCTGCGACGATGGGGTCGGTTACGGCCCTTACAAGATCCGCTGCACGATGTGGCGCGAAGGCGAGAAAGTCGTGCTCGATTTCGCCGGGACCGATCCGCAGAGCGCTGCCTCGATCAACTTCTATCTCAATGAGAACATGTTCAAGATGTTCTTCGGCATCTACATGATCATGGTCTTCGACCCGCAAATCCTGTTCAATGACGGGTTCTACGACCTGATCGATGTGCGGATCCCCGAAGGGTCGCTGCTCAAGCCGAAATTTCCCGCGGCGCTTTCGGGCCGCACTCATGCGCTGGGTCGGATTTTCGACATCCTCGGCGGCCTGCTGGGCCAGAAGACGCCCGAGTTTCTCAACGCAGCAGGCTTCAGTTCCTCACCGCACCTGTTCTATTCGGGCAACGACACGCGGCCGGGCAAGAACGGGGAATGGTTCCAGCTGTTCCAGATCGGCTTCGGCGGCATTCCCGGGCGGCCGCTGGGTGACGGTCCCGACGGCCATTCGCTGTGGCCAGGCTTCACCAATGTGCCGAACGAGTTCCTCGAACGTTATTTCCCGATGCTGATCGAGCGCTACGAGACCGAGCCCGACAGCGGCGGCGCGGGGCTGCACCGCGGCGGCAACGGCATACACATGACATACCGCTTTCTCGCTCCCGGCACGATCTCGATCCACGACGATCGCTGGTTTGTGCCGCCGTGGGGGGTCAACGGCGGCCTGCCCGGCCAGCGCGCCCGAAAGGTGCTGGAAAAGCCCGATGGAACGCAGCACATCGTCGGCAACAAGGTCGAGGATGTCGCGGTGGAGATCGGCGATCAGTTGCACTTCATCACCTGGGGCGGCGGCGGCTGGGGCGACCCTCTGGCTCGCGATCCGGCGCTCGTCGGCAAGGAAATCACCCATGGCCTCGTCACACCAGCGGGCGCGCGCGCCTATGGCGTCGTGGCGGACGAACGCGGTGTGATCGACGCGGACGCAACCGAGACGCTACGCGCCGAGATGCGCGCCGGCCGGGGCGAGCTCAAGCTGTTCGACTATGGGCCATCGATCGATGACCTGCGCGTCCGCAGCACGTCCGAGACCGGTCTGCCTGCCCCGATCCAGCCGGTCTGGGCTTGGGCCCAAGCAGCGGAGTAGGCGGCGTGGAGAACAGGGGACCCCTGGCCGACATCCGCGTGATCGAACTGGGTCAGCTGCTGGCCGGTCCGTTCTGCGGTCAGTTGCTGGGCGACATGGGCGCCGACGTCATCAAGGTCGAGCCGCCGGGTGCGGGCGATCCAATGCGCGAATGGGGTCAAGGCGAGGTCAAGGTGCAGTGGGAGGTCGTCGCGCGCAACAAGCGCTCGGTTTCGGCCAACATGCGCGTACCCGAAGGCCAGGCGCTGGTGCGCCAACTGATCCGACATGCTGACGTATTGATCGAGAACTTCAAGCCCGGCACGATGGAGAAGTGGGGCCTTGATCCCGCCCGGCTACTGGAAGAGCAACCTGGCCTGATCATTGCGCGGATGAGCGGCTATGGCCAGACGGGGCCTTATTCACAGCGGCCCGGCTTTGGCGGAATCGGTGAGGCGATGGGCGGCTGGCGCTACATCGTGGGCGAACCGGACCGTGCGCCCAGCCGCATGGGCGTGTCGATCGGAGATACCTTGACCGCGACCTTCGGCTGCACGGGCGTGCTGGCTGCGCTACACCACCGCGACCGCACCGGCCAGGGCCAGGTAATCGACGCTGCGCTCTACGAAAGCGTGCTACAGGTCATGGAAGGGCTCGTCCCCGAATACGACCATAACGACTTCATTCGCGAGCGGTCTGGTTCGATCCTGCCGGGGATTGCGCCGTCCAACGTCTACATCTGCAAGGACGGCGAATACATGATCGGGGCTAACAAGGACTCGCTGTGGAAGCGTCTGTCGAGCGCCATGGGCCGACCAGAACTGGCCGACGATCCGCGCTATGCAACGCATCTGGCGCGCGGGGCAAATCAATCGGAATTGGACGCGCTGATCAGCGCTTGGACCGCAACACTGACGGTCGACGATGTCGATGCCTTGATGACCGAGCATTCTATCCCCGGGGGGCGCGTCTATCGTGCGCCCGAGATGTTGGCCGATCCGCACTTCAAGGCGCGCGAGGCGATCATCGAGGTAGAGACTCAGCGGTTCGGTCCGCTCAAGATGCAGGGAGCTTTTCCCAAGCTGTCGGTCACGCCCGGTTCGGTGCGGCGCCCGGCTCCGGCGATCCCGGGCCAACACAACGCCGAAGTGTATGGCGAACTGCTTGGCCTTGATGCGGCCGAGCTGGAGCGGCTTGCGGCCAGCGGGACCATCTGATGGCCGGGGATCGGTCCGACCTTACCGAAAATTACCGGGTGTTCAACGCGCACCTGCCGGCTCCCAAGCGCCCCGCTCTGCTGATCATCGACGTTGCGATGGCCTATCTCGATCCCGCTTCTCCGCTATACGCCGGTGTCGAGGGCGCGCTGTCCAGCTGCAAGCGGCTCGTTGCCGCCGCGCGCGAGGCAGGGGTGCCGGTGATTTTCACCAATGTCGAGTACGAACCCGGTGGCTTGGATGGCGGCGTGTTCTACCGCAAGATTCCCGTGCTCAGGGTGTTTGACCGCGGTTCGCCACTGGGCGCCTTTCCTCCCAGCCTGCTTCCGAAAGAAGGGGAGTTGGTCATTACGAAGCAATACGCATCGGCGTTCTTCGGCACGCAACTCGCGGCCAACTTGAACGCCATGGGCATCGACGGACTTCTCATCGGCGGCTTCTCGACCTCCGGCTGCGTGCGAGCGACCACAGTCGATGCCTGTCAGAACGGCTTCCTGCCATTCGTCGTGTCCGACGCGTGCGGCGACCGGCACGAAGAACCGCACAGGGCCAACCTGTTCGACATGCAGGCCAAATACGCTGAAGTCGTCGACGGAGAGACCGCCTTGTCCATCATTGCCGCGACGCGCCGTCGCGAAATGACAGCTTAACAAGGCAAAGGGCACCGAGCACGTCCGGCAAAATTCCGTTCCGACCTTTTACTGGGATTGCCCCGGCAAAGGCGTTGATGAGACGCGTAGTTGCCCGAAGGTAACTATAGGAAAAGCGGGGCAGGGGACACCGGCACCGGATGCCCCCTGAAAATCCAAGCCAAGCCGCCGGGCCCATTCGTCAGGCTCAACTCTTCATCCGCGGTCACTCGGCTCGTGGTGAGCAACGGAACTTGGGGAACGGATTGGCTGCATGTCCAGTGCGACGTCGACAATCATGTCCTCCTGGCCGCCGACCATCTTTCTGCGGCCCAGTTCCACGAGTATCGAGCGGGTGTCGATGCCGTAGTCGGCGCTGGAGCCGCGCGACTTCGACGGCCAGCCGCTGATCATGTATTCGCGGCAGGGCGCGGGATATTTCTACCACATTCTGCTGCGCCTGTTCGATGAAGCAGGCGTGACACCCCAATACGTGCAGCACGTGACGCAGATCCATTCGATGCTCGGGCTGGTTCGGGCCGGGCTGGCCGCCGGGAGAACCGCGCTCCTTTGGCGTGACACTGCGCGGGCGTGCGCTGCAAGGTGCGCGCCTTTCTCTTTGGCGATTGTATAGATTGCAAACACGCTAGTTGGCGCGCGGTTTGCCGCCTAGCCATTTCGGCGGGTGCAGGTGCAATGAGAGCATCGCGGCTGGTAAACCAAGAATGGTGAACGCGAAAAATAGGAGCACGCCCCAACCACCTTCCCTGTAGCCGGGTCTCAGCAGCCCAACCAACACGCAAGCAAGGGCACCGGCGGTCGTCGCCCAGCGGATCATTTCCAGTCTGCGACGTGACATTTCCTTACTCCGGCTTCTCCGGCGCTGGCTTGGCCTTCGCGATCTTCTTCAACCGCTCATCCCAGCGCACCTCGTCCGCGTCCGCTTCGTGCTCGCCGGCGGCTTGCTTGAACTTGTCGAGTTGGGTGGTTTTGGCGGCGGTCATATGCCCTCCAATCGGCTTTGTTCGGCTTCTGGCGAAACGATCTTGAGTTCGTACTAGAACGGCCCGCTCCCGCCGTCGCAAATCGATCGGCCGGCCGTTGACGGTCACAGTTCCGTGCGCCGGATCCATCCGCATCGAACCGATTTCGATAACCGGCGAGGCCTCACCGGAAGCGCGGCGCAACAGCGCGCGGATACGCGCCTCAAGCTCGATGTGTTCGAATGGCTTGAGCAGATAGTCGTCGGCGCCTTCGTCGAGGCCGACAACCCGGTCCTCGAGAGCGTCGCGCGCGGTCAGCACGAGAACTGGGGTCCGGGCACCTCTTCGCCGCAGGCGGCGCAAGACCTCAAAGCCGGAGATGTCGGGCAGGACCAGATCTAGAATGATCAGCGCGAACGGTTCAAGCTCGGCCATCATCAACCTGCTTTCACCATCTTCAGCGATATCGACACTTTACCCGGCGTTGCTCAGGAGCGCCGCCACACCGCGCGCCAGCGACGGATTGTCTTCGATCAGACGGAGACGGGCCATGGCTGTTCCTGCGCCTTCGGATGCGAATATGTCCAGATCATTCCTGCAACCTTTCCGGAGTGCTCGAACCGCTGCGCCGGCGTTGCTTCAGGCAATCAAGGCGGCGCAGCGCTTTCTGGAGCGTTCCGGGCGGCAACTTCATGAAATCGCCCTGTTGCGCGATGACGGACTGCCCCCTTCTCGACAGAAGGAAATGCGCAAACGGAAACGCGGATGCCGTTGCATGGGGATCGACCAGCATGTCGATGGTACGCAGCAGCGGATAGCGACCGCTGCGCGCAGTATCGGCCGTCGGCAGGATCGCGGGCTCCCCGTCGCGGTTGATCGCGACGACCCTTACGGCCCCTTCGACGTGGCCCAGTCCGGTGAAGCCGATCGCCTCGGGATCGGCCGCCACGCGGGCCACCACATCCTGATCGTCCCCTGTACCGGGCGCCAAGGTCCAGAGCCCGGTGCGACCTTCGCGCGACAGGACCTGGCGCCGGACGGTGAGGGCCCTTGCGGATTCCTCCTTTGACCATGCATCGCCGCCTTTGATGCGGATCGGGCGATGTCGCCAGCTGCCGCCAAGCCCGAGTTCGCCCCAGGTTCGCGCATTGGGGCCGCCATGCAGCGGGGGCGATGCGTAGATCGAATCGATCTGCCGAAAGGACAGCCGACGCAGGGGATTCTGTCGGTTTACGATGAATGCCACGGCGTCGGCATAGCCAAAGCGCTTCCAGTTGCCGCCCGCTACGGGAACGATGCAGGGTTCGCGGCCGTCGTGTCCGGCCCGATAGCGCGCGAGGTCGGCCTCGGCGATCTCGCGGGTCAGGAAGGCGAAGGCAAGCCGGCCGTCGAGGAACGCGCCGAAGTTGAGGTCCAGTGCTCCCTGCGGTGGTCCGAACGGGGCGGCGATCCGGACATCTCCACCCTGCCGGGCGAAGGCGTCGGCCCATGCTGGAGCCAGTCCGCTCATGATGGTTGGAGCACTGCCCGTCACGGCCTCATTCACGGCGGGTTGCGCGCCCGTTTCCGCCGCCAGCGCGGAAAGCGCAAAGACTGCCGCCCTGATCGACGTCCCCATGGCTTGATGCAGCTTGGTGCGGTCCATGGGCGCCGTCTGGCACTGAAGCGGCCCCCGCAACAATTCGTCATCTGTCCGCAAGGGGGTTTTGAGTCATATGACCTATGCCCCCGAGCATTCGGCGCATAGCGCCTCGCCCCGCTGTCGATCTACTGTCTGCCCGTACCGCCGGTGTGGCGGCGCAACAAAGATTGCCTTTGCAAACACACGGAGAGGAAGCATGACCCACAAACGGAAGACCAGAAAAGTCCGGACGATCCTCGCCAGTGCCGCCATCGTCGGCGTCATCGGGGGGCTTGCGAGCGTGCCGGCGTCGGCGCTCAAATACGCAAAGCGCGAGCACAACATCCATGCCGACAAGCGTATCCCGATGTGGGTGCCGGGCGCACTCGTTACCGAACCCGAGGAAGAGTTCAACGTCGTGGGCGCCGATGTCATGGACGAGATGACGCTGGGCTGGGTCAAGCTCATGCGCAAGGCCTACCCGCGCCTCAGCGTCACCATGGAAGCCCGCGCGTCCGGTTCCGGCGGTCCGGCCCTGACCAATGGCATCGCCCACGCCGCGCCGGTCGGCCGCGAATTGCTGCCGGCCGAGGCCGAGGCATTCCGCAACAAGTTCGGCTATGATGCCACGCCGTTCCGCGTGGCGACCGGCAGCGTCGGTTCGCTGGGCAAGACGGCGGCGTCGATCATCATGGTCGACAAGGCCAACCCGGTGAGCTGCCTCAGCCTGCAGCAGCTCGACTCGATGTACTCGACGACCCGCAACCGCGGCGGCCCGGACATCACTACCTGGGGTCAGGTCGGCGCGACCGGCGAATGGGCCAACCGCCCGATCCACAAGTACGGCCTGCGTTCGCCCAACGGCATCGAATGGTACTTCAAGATCAAGGTCATGGAGATGGGCGCGTACAAGAACGACATCCAGTTCGTGAAGGGCATCGGCTTCAGTCACGCGTTCAACGTGGCCGCCGATGACATGGCGAAGAAGCCCGGCGGGCTGACCTACGCTCTGCTCGCCAACCTGCAGCCCAACACCAAGGTGCTCGCGCTGAGCGAAAAGCCCGGCGGCAAGTGCGTCCTGCCGACGACCCAGTCGGTCTATGACCACACCTACCCGCTTAGCCGCTACGTCTATGTCTATGTGAACCACAAGCCCGGCACGAAGCTGGAGCCGAAGACCAAGGAGTTCCTCCGCGCGATCCTCAGCCGCGAGGGTCAGGAAGCTGCCGCGTCGGACGGCGTCTATCTCCCGCTTCAGCCGCACGTGGTGCAGGAAGAGCTCGCCAAGCTGGCAACGATGTAAGCGTCCGATCCGGATCCCACCCACCTCGGGCGCGGCGCCATTGTGCGTCGCGCCCATTTCTTTTGCCGATCACCGGCGCGCTCGCGACCGCGCAGGCGATCCGATGGGTCGGGCAAGGACCGAGGACTGGCCTTCCCGTCGTCGATCCTTGCCGAGGTGCGCAAGGGATTGTCCAAGCGAGAGGCGTCGGAGGGTGAGGGCACTCGTCACGTCTGACAGGTATCCTGGCGAGGGCCATGCCATCGGGTCTCGCGTAACTCGCACTAGTCAACATGCCGCTTTGCGACAGCATCCACAGGCACGCCCCTGAGCAGTCCTCAGCCATCTCATTGTCCGTGAAATGATGAAGGATCTATTCCGGCGCCACCCCGGCGGCGGCGAGGGTGTGGCTCGTTCGGCGCGGCAAACCCCTGAAAAAAAGAAGGGCGCCGCCGCGCGGCGCCCTTAAAGGCTCAGCAGGGAGTGCCGAACTCAGTACTTGGCGCGAACCGTCAGCGTGAGCAGGCGGGGAGCGCCCGGAACCAGCTGGATATCGCCGGTAAAGCCGGCGCTTTCGATATAGCGCTCGTCGAGAAGGTTGGTCGCCTTCAGCGTCACGTTGATGTTCTCGGATGCCTGGTAGTACATCGCGAGGTCGACAGTGGTGTAGGCGTCGAGCGGAAGCGTGCCGCCTTTGGGACGCGCATCGACTGCAGCCGTCGGCAGAAGGCCGGCGCGCTTGCCGATATACGAGACGCCGAAGCCGAGGCCGAGACCCTTGAGGCCGCCTTCCTCGACATCGTAGCGGGTCCACAGGTTGAAGGCATCGCCCGGTGCGTTGGTCAAGCGTGCGCCCGTCTGTCCCGGCACATTCGACGCGGTCACCCGGGCGTCGATGTGCGAATAGCCGGCGGTGATCTGCCAGTTCGGCAGCGGCGAGGCGCTACCTTCGATTTCAAAGCCCTTGGAGCGTTCGCCCCCGAGCTGGTTCGAGCAGGTGCCGCTGCCTGGTATCAGGTTGCCGGCCGCATCGCGGGGCGCGTTGGCGGGCACCGTGATGTTGTTGGCCGTGATGAACGCGTTGAGCGCCGCCAGGGTAAGTGGACAGCTGAAAGTGTTGATCGTGTCCTTCTTTTTGATGTCGAAATAGGCGGCGGTGAGATTGAGCCGCCTGTCGAACAGCTCGGCCTTGATCCCGCCTTCGATCGAGCTCGCCTTGGTCGGCGTGAACGGATTCAGGCCGAACACGTCCTGCTGCGCGGCCGGGACCGGCACGAACGAGGTCGAGTAGCTCGTGTAGAACGACACGTTCCGCATCGGCTGGAACAGCAGGCCGCCGAAAGGCAGCACCTTGCTGTCCTTCTTGGTCGACGGCACGAATGTCGTCAGACGCAGATCGGCTAGCGTCTGCCGTTCCTTCGAGTAGCGCAAGCCGAACATGGCCTTGAACATGTCCGAGAACTCGATGAAGTCGGATCCGTAGACACCGAGCGATTCCTGGGTGGTGTAGCGCCAGTTGAGGTTCGAGGCCTGGCCCGGGTTGAACAGAGGAAACGTCTGCGGCCCGGGATAGGTGCCATGCACCGGGTTGTTGAGCGCAATGTCGAGCCGGTTGCATCCCGTCGCCCCGCTGCCCGTGCAGTTGTAGAACTGCAGGCGATTGAGGCTCGCCGTCTCCCGGCCACCGGCCACGCCGACGAGCAGCGTGTGCGCGAACCCGAAAGTGTCGAACTTTGCGGTGAGGTTCGCGTCGCCGAAGCTGTAGGTTCGCTTGTTCTCCTGGCCGCGGGCCCGGCGCGTGATGATCGTGTTGGCGGTATCGCGGAAGCCGACTACGTCGAAGTTGCGCTGGGTGTCGATGTGATCGACGTAGCGGTAGCCCAGGTTGAGCTTGAGGTCTGGGCTGAAGCTGTGGCTCAGATATACGTTACCGATCGTGCCGCGCTCGACCAGATAGTCGCCTTCTTCCTGATAGGTGGTGTTGATCGCCGCCACGCGGGTGGCGTCGCGGTTCGGCGCGACCAGATAGGTATCGACATGCGTCTTGATCCAGCGGTATTCGCCCTGCACGGTCAGGCTGGTGTCCGGACCCACGCGCCAGGTCAGGCTGGGTGCCGCGTAGATCGGCTTCTCGTAGGAGAAATCGCGGAAGCCCTGATTGTACCCGCCTTCGCCGACAAAGCGCGCGGACAGCGCACCGTCCTCGGTGACCGGCCCGGTGAAGTCGAGCTGGATCAGGCCGCCTTGCGCGCGATCGAACGTTCCGGCGCCATGGTTGCCCTTGAGCGTTATCTCGAAGCCTGAGCGCTCGCTCGGCTTCTTGGTAATGATGTTGATGAAGCCGCCGGGCTGGGCCTGTCCGTACAGGACCGAGGTCGGACCCTTGACCAGTTCGATGTGATCGACGCCGACGGTCGGCGGCGACCCGAAGCGGACCGAAAGGCCGGGGAGGCCATCGGTCAGGATCGCGTTGCGATCGTTCCCGGATGTCTTGAACCCGCGGAAGGTGATGTCGTAGCCGGTGTTTCCGGCCCGCTGGATTCCGGTCATGTAGCGATAGAGGTCCGAAACGCTCGAGGTCTCGATCGCCTTGAGAAAATTGTTGTTGTAGCTCGCCACGCTGAACGGCGTGTCGAGAACCGGCAGGTCTAGCTTGGTGGCGGACGATGCGCCCGTGTCGAGCAGCTGGCCGGTCACGACGATCTCGCTCTCTGCCGGCGCTTCCTCCTCGGACGCCTGATCGGCCGATTGCGCCCAGCTCATTCCCGGCGTGGCCAGCAGGAGCAGGGCGAGCGCGGTTGTCGATGCTCCCGTGCGCAATCCCGTCAGGTTGGGCTTTTCAAATGACATCGTCTTCCCTCCTCATGTTTCCCGAACCCGCACAGGCGAGTCGCTCCGTTCTTGATCGTTGGTGTCTTCCGCCTCTGGCCTTGGCTGGTCCATCGGCCAAATGACGGAAGGGGCTACATGCAACTAAGTCTCTATTTTTATTGTTATTTTATATGGTCTTTAGGCTCAATGACCGGTCAGCGAGAGAGCGAGATCGCGGCTTTCCTCGACCTGGGATCCCCGCAACGGCAGATAGATGCCGTGCTGCTGCACGACGGCCTGGCCTTCGGCGCTGAGGATGAACTTGATCAGTTCGCTCATCGCCGGATTGGCCGCCGCGGGGGAGCGGGGGTTGGTGTTGAGGTAGATCACACGGCTCAGCGGATAGGCCGCGCTCGCGACGTTCTCGTAGGTCGGCGAAAGCGCAGGCGCCGTGTCCGAAACCTTCACCGGCACGATCTTGACCTCGGAATCGATCGCCGAAAGTCCGGTGTAGCCCAGCGCGTTTGGATCGTTGGCAACACGGCGCGCGACGTTGAAGAACGTCGGGTCGAAGGTGACGTGCTTGCTCCACTCGCCGCGTTTGCCCTTGGTCGACATGACGCGCTGGCGAACGAACTCTTCGAAACCGTTCCACGGCGCGATCCCGTACAAGTGGACCGGTCTCTTGGCCCATTTGCCGCCCAGACCGAGGTCTCCCCAAGTCTTCACTTCCTTTCCGCCGCGATGGCGCGTTGAAGAGAATGCCGCGTCCAGCTGGGCGAAGGTCAGTTGCTTTGCCGGGTTGCTGGGATGAACCATGATCCCAAGGGCATCGAGAAAGCCGAAGTGGCGCCAGCTTCCACCCGAGACCGGCACGGAAAACGGGTCGTAGCCGAACTTGTCGCGAAAGCCCGAAATGTCGGTCGGCTTGAGTTCGCGCGAGACGAAGACGAGATCGAGGTTGCCCTTGATCAGCTCGAGTGCGCCGAGACTTCCGGCCATGGGCCGATCGATCTCCAGCTGGAATCCGGGATGATATGCCCGGAACGCCTTCACCCAGGCCGTGACGAGCGTGGGCAGGATGTCGGACGAGCCTGCACGGAACGTGGCCCTGACCGTCAAGCCCGGCGTCGGCGTGTAGTGAGGCAGGGCAGGATCAAGCGACGGCCGAAGAAGCTCGGGCGTCGGCAGCGGACGGCCGGACTGCTGTGCCGCGGCTTTCTGTTCATCGGACGGAGCGAAGACCTCGCCAGGGGTCGGCTCGAGCCAGGTCGTTTGGCCCGGCCGCACCGGCGGGGCCGGCTTCGAAGGGCCATCGGACGCGAGGCTCGCGCCGGAAACGGTCAGTGAGAGGCAAGCACCAAGGAGGAATATGTTCCGCATCAATTTACTCCAGTGGCGGTTAGGGGTGCGGCATTGCCGTGCGGTTGAGCGTTGCCAGCTGCGAAAGTGAGGCGCTGCGTTGCCCATCCGGAAGCGGCGCGAAAGAGCCGGTCATGCGGGCCTGTCCGGCCGGGCTGAGCGCCGTGCGAACGAAGTCCAGGGCCAGCGACCGGGCGGGCCCGTCGCCGGGCGAGGCGACATAGAGATAGACCCAGTTGCCGCCGCCTCGCCTGCTGATCGTTGCTCCGACGGGAATGCCCACGGGCTGCGCCGCTGGTCCGATCAGCGAACGTTCCTGCGGCGCAAGGGGCCGGGACAGCGGCGCAAGATCGGCCCGCCGGCTGGCAAGCGCGCTCGCTGCTGCGCCGTCCCCAATCAGGACCTGTCGCACGTGAACATGTGGATGCTTCTTGTGGAACAGCGCCGTCCAGTTTCCGATCGCAGCCGTCATCGCCCGCGAACCGACGATGCGGAGATCGCCGGTCTGTTGCGTCGGCGTCGGGCCACCGCTCAGGAAGACATGGATGGCCACTGCCAGCACGGTGTTGAGCGCGCGGGCTGCAGCATTGCGCTGTACAGGGAGGGACCACGGACCGGCCATGCCCCCTTGTGAGGTGCGAATGGCGGTCCGGTCCATGCGTCGGATGGCTCATGCAGCCCTCAGATGAAGCGCTCGAGCACGCGGCCGGCAAGGTCGGACCGGCTTTCGAGCCCGGCCTTACGGTAGATGGCCTGCGCCTGCTGGCGAACGGTCCGCTCGCTGGTGCCGCGAAGCGTGGCGATCTGCTTGAGCGGCAGGCCGCGCAGCATGAACCAGGCCACGTCGCGCTCGGCGAACGAAAGGTTCCACTCGCCGAAATCGTCCTTGATGCCTTCGAGGACCACCGCCGAGCGCGCCGATTTGGCCTCTTCGAGCTTGCTCGACAATTCGCCGCAGCGCAACTTGAGGTCCTGCTCGATCCGCTGGCGTTCGCGCAGTCGGATCAGCAGCTTGCCGGCGGCGGTCGCCAGGGCCATCGCCAACCCGGCGAGTGACCACAGCAGGCCTTGCGGCAGCTGCGCCTCAGCGACGAAGACTTCGTTCCCGGTCCGCATCGGCGGATTGACCAGGGCCGGCCACCGCGACGATTCGCGGTCGATAAACCGCGAGAACGCGGCGGGATCGAGATAGGCCGGAGTCCAGTGCGACTGGGCAATCCGCGCACGCCAGGTCGATGACCGTTCCATTGCAACGATCAGGGCTGACAGCCGGTCCTGCTGCGCGATAGTGAGGCCCGGCGCGCCGAAGACGCCGCGCCAGTTCATCATCGAAACGTCGATCCCGCTTTCACGCAGCGTGGGCACATCCACTTCGGCAAAACGCCTTGGGGCGTCGATGGCGATTGCGCGAAGCCGGCCGCTTTTGAGATGGGGGGCAAATTCCGCAAACCCGCTCACCGCGACATCGGCCCGGTTCGACATGAGCATTTCCGCAGCGTTCCGCCCGCCGACCTTGCCATAATAGAGTACGTTGTCGAGCGGCACGCCAAGCTGACTGGCCATGCTCCAGACCAGCGCCTGGTCCGAGCTGCCCAGCGCGCCGCCCGACCAGCGCAGACCGCCCGGTCCCGATCGCATCGTGCGCTTGAGATCTTCGATGTCCTTGATGGGGGAGTTCGCGGGCACCGCGATCAGGCCCCAGTCGCCTGCCAGCCGCGCGACCGGCGTCACGTCGCGAAGGGAGATTGCTGCGCTATCGGTCAGGGCCGCGCCCAGCATGGTGAGACCGCCCACCAGAAGGACATCGTCCTGACCGCGGTGATGCGCGACGAACTGGGCGAGGCCGACAAGCCCGCCCGTTCCCGGATAACGGACGATTTCGACCGAGCGTACGATGCCTTCGCGCTCGAGCGAGTCCTTCATGGCCTTGGCGGTCAGATCCCAACCTCCGCCGACGGCTCCCGGGACCACCAGAGTCAGGCGTTCCTGGGGGGCACCGGCGTGGGCCGGGGAGGCCAGAAGCGACCACGCCAAGACCAGTGCGGCCAAGGCGCGCTGCAATCGGCTGGAAATGGCGAGGCCTCTCGCAAAGTACGACATGACTCTCTCCCTGCGGTTTGCGCTCCTTCTGAGCGTCTTTCGCAATTCCTGAAGGTTACGAAATGAACCTGACAACAAGCTGTCGTCGGGTCCCGTTAGGCGACGAATGGGAATACCGCCGTCGCGAGGCAGACCAGGAAGAAAACGACAAACGAGCCGATAGCCCACTTGAGCGTGAACTTCTGGTGCTCACCGAATTCGATCCCGACGAAACCGACCAGAAGGTAGGTCGAGGCGACTAGCGGGCTGAGCAGGTGCACTTGCTGGCCAACCAGCGACGCACGGCCGATTTCCGCCGCGGTGACGCCATAGTGCGCGCCGGCCTCTGCCAGGATCGGCAGCATTCCGAAATAAAACGCATCGTTCGAAATGAAGAACGTGAAGGGTGCGCTGATCACCGCCGTGATCGGCGCCATGTACGGACCCCACGAGGCCGGAATGGCCGCGATCACCGACGCCGACATCGCGTCGACCATCTTGGTACCCGACAGGATGCCGGTGAAGATGCCCGCGGCGAAGACCAGCCCGGCGACGGCAAGGGCATTGCCGGCATGGGCGGCAAGCCGGTCGCGCTGCTGGCTGAGGTTCGGATAATTCACGGTAATGGCAATGGCGAAGCTAATCATGAACAGCACCGCGAGAGGCATGGCACCGAGGATCAGCGCCATGAGCAGGCCGGCGGTCAGGGCAAAGTTGAACCAGAAGAGGCCGGGGCGGCGTGCTTCGACGTGACTGTGGCTGTCTTCGGCGATGATCTCGTCTGCGCTCGCGTCCTCGTCGATCGCTTCGGCGGGTAGCCTGGCAAGCCGCGCGCGTTCCTTGAGGCCAAAGCGATAGGCGACGAACAGAACCCAGAGCGCCGTCGCGCCCATGGCCGGGATCAGCGGTACGAAAACTTCGCCCGCTTCGAGCTTGAGGGCGCTCATCACGCGCGCCGTCGGACCGCCCCAGGGCAGGATATTCATCACGGCGCCGGCCATGATGACCACACAGGCCAGCATGCGAACGTCCATCTTGAGATGGCGATAGAGCGGTAGCATCGCAGCTGTCGTGATCATGTAGGTTGTGGCGCCGTCACCGTCGAGCGAGACGATAAGTGCAAGGACCGCGGTGCCGACGAGAACGCGCACCGGGTCACCATGAACCAGGCGCACGATGCTGCCGATCATCGGATCGAACAGACCGACGTCGATCATCAGGCCGAAGTAGAGAATCGCGAAGACGAGCATGACCCCGGTCGGTGCCAGTTCCTTGACGCCGTCCATCATCATCGAACCGAGGTCCCCGATGCCGAAGCCGCCAACAAGCGCCGCGGCAACGACCGCAAAGATGATCGGCACGAGGATCAGCGCGACGATCGCGGATAGCCGCTTCATCATAATGAGCGTCATGAATGTCGCGACCATGGCGAACGCTAGCACTGACAACATAGTCCTACTCCCAATCCATCGGATCCTTCTTGTTCACGACGCTGGCTTCGCCGATCTTGCGCCCCAAGGATCCTAATGCGTGTTCCTGACCGAACCGACAGCCACGACCTGCTCGCCGCTGCGGCCACCGAAGTCTTCCATCCTCCCCCCGGACACTGGTACCGGGAATTTCAGCACGACTAGCGGGCCTAGCTGTCACTTTGCTGTCGTGCCGGATCGGGTTGGGCTTGCGATGAAAAGGCTCAATCGTGCTAAGGGTCGCGTTGCGGGATATGGTCGTCGACGGACCGCGCCCAGGTCGGTGAGCTGCCCGCCCAATTCCGGGCAAAATACCTCAAGGTGCTCAGCCGGGATCATTCCACGCGCCAGTGGAAGTCTGAACTCGAGGCGGGAAGGCGCAATGGACCGGGCCGTCACACGCCGTAGCGCCCCACTGCGTCATCCGACCGATTGGCGAGGGGAGCCTCGATGCGCCAGAGCCATACCATGATCTCCAAAGCCATTTCCTTCGCCCTGCTTTTGGCACCGGCCGCCGCCCAGGCTTCCACTTGCGCAACCGACTGGCTGGAAAGCCGCGTTCCGTCGAGCATCGGCGATCCCGCGATGGGCCCAGCCATGGACCGCCTTCTGTCCGCCTACGCCAAGGCCAATCCCAAGCTGCGCCGGCCGGACGTATGGACGCACAAGAGCGCGGACAGCGCCATGCCCAGCCTGATGTTCGCAAAGGCCGACATGGGGCCAATTACCCGCGCGTTCAGTCCCGCCGAACTGGCGCCCTACGACCACCAGTACCGCGGCGACATGATGAAGGCGCCGTTTGTAGTCACGATCGGTCGCCTGGCGGATCGGTCCGCAACGATTGCCGTAAACAAGCGGCCCGACGCGCCGCTGCCCGAGCGTGTCCGGAAGTTCCTCGATTTCGCCTTGTCGGACAAGGGTCAGGACGCACTGGCGGGCCTGCCTGGCCTCAAGCTTCTAGGCGCCAGCGAACGCCTTGCCGAGCGCGCCAAGCTCCAAGGGTTCGTCGCTCCGCTGGATCCCGGGCTGCCGGCCTACCGTCCGGTAGCGGGGCTGAGCGGCGTGATCCGCAGCGTCGGCAGCGACGGAATGAAAGATCTTGTCGATGGGTGGGAATGCCGCTTTGCGGTGCTTCAGCCCGGCGTCTCCAAGGGCGAACGGTGGGAGCACTTCGGAACCTTGAACGGTTTCCATGCCATGCTGGCGGAGGAGGCCGACCTGGCCCCAATGGGCCGCGAATTGTGGCCGCAAGAGGCCGCAGCCTGGCGGTCGGTCTTCGCCTCGCCATCGCCCGTCGAAATCAGGGTCGCGCGCGGCGGATTCAACACGCCGCAACGCACCACGGCGCAGGCAATCTTCGTCCACCCCGACAACCCGCTCCGGGCGGTCACTCTTGCTCAGCTTCGCGGGGTTTTCGGGGCAAACCCGACTATCACGCGCTGGGGACAGCTCGGCCTGACGGGAGATTGGGCAGAACGGCCGATCGTCGTGCGCATGCCGCCCCGGGTCGCACCCAATGCGGTGTCGTTCCAGATGCTGCTGGGCATGGCCGGATGGAACGCCGCTGCCCGGGAAGCACCGATCCAGCCCACCGCACAAGCCGTGCTGGGCGACCCGGGCGCGATCGCCTTCGGCGGCCTTGAGGAAGGCCTTCCCGGTCTGCGCGCGCTGGACGTCGCCAGGGATGGCGCTCAGCCTCCGGTGGCGATGAACGCGGACAATGCGGCAAGTGGCCGGTATCCCCTGACGCGCTTCATGTACATCAGGCTGGCCAACGGCAAGCCATCGGCCGCGACCCTTCAGTTCCTGCGCTATGTGCTTAGCCGCGAAGGCCAGGAACGCGTTCGCTATTCGGGATATTTCCCCCTCACGGCTGGGGAAGCTGCGCAGGAACTTGCCAAGCTGACAGCCCTCGAAGCCGTGCCCTAGGGTGCAGGTTTCGCCGGAGCCTTGGCCAGGTAGAGCGCGGATAGCGTTACGTTGGGCACGTTTCCGCCGAAATCGCGCTCGGCGATGCGGACAATTTGGTCCATCAGCGCTTGGCGGCGCGCTGGCGGCAGCGCGCGAATGTACGAATAGCTGGCGTAGAGTGCGTGAATCTGGTCCGTGGTGAGAACACGCTCGCGGCGGAAGAGAAACGGTTCGAACCTTTCGAACCCGGCACTCTCGATCGCTTGCCGATGGTGATCCACATCGAGCGAATAATGCTGGTCCACGCCTTCGGACGGCGGCAGCTCGATCCCGGCCAGGAGCGGCGTGACGGCATCGGAGAACAGATCCCCGATTCCCGTTACGCGATAGGCGTTCCACCACAATGCGAGCGTTCCGTTCGGGACAAGCAAAGTGCGCAGGCGAGCGAAGGCGGCGCTGGGCTCCAACCAGTGGAACGATGCGGCCGAACACGCCAGTTCCACTTGCGTATCGACCGGCGCGTTGACGAAGTCGCCACAGGTTACCGTCACGCGCGGATCCGCGATCGTAACCTCGAGATGCCGGGCAAGCGCGGCATCCGCTTCGACAAGGATCAAGCGCTGGGGCGCCAGGGTTGCCAGGATCTCGCGTGTCGCAAGGCCGGTTCCGGGTCCGATCTCGAGCGCCGTCCCGAGCGGAAACCGGATACTGCCTTTGATGGCCTCGTAAAGTTCGGGAGGATAGCCGATGCGGCCGGCCTCGTAGCCCTGTGCGTCTGCGCCAAAGACCGATCTGCCGATAGTGCGGGCCAGCCGAGGGGAAGAAGCATCGCTCATGAACTGACCTTTTCGATCCGGGGGCCATCGACCCAGCGGGCTGATCGCCTGCCCATGGCCTTCCGACCTGTCAGGATGCTGTCGCGGACGGGGACTCCGGCGACTGGCGTGCCCGGCAGCAGCGCCTGACACGGCTTATCCGCGCGTCTCCAGGCAGGTCATGTCTCGAGGCTACCAGGAGGCAGGCAGTTCTTCGGGGCGTCCGCCCGATCCGCCAAGGCCGGTCGATTGCCCTGCCAACTGCAGCATGGGCACGAATGGTGTCGTAGAAAATTCGAGGACCGTCATGCCATCGCGCGCAGCCGTCCGCCGCATATAGCCCTGCTCGCCTTCCACGAATTCGGGACCCACACGGACATGGCCTACGGGCACGGCAATAGTGATGCGCGGTGTATCCAGTGCATCCGATCTCGGTCGATCCGGCCGCGCCGGATCTGTCTGACCTTGCCCCGTCTCGATCGCAGTGCCGGTCGGGGAGGCGGGACCCGCACTTTTCGTCACTTGGGCAAACGCAACCGGGGCGGCGCCAAGAACAATGAGGCCAAACGCCATGCTCCCTGCCCGAAGGAACCGGCGAAAAGGCGCTCGTCGCGCGTGCCACATGGTCATTCTCCTGCTTTCTGCTCAACGGCGTCAATTCTTCGGCAAGCGCATTCACAGAGCGCCGCTCTGCCGCTCAGCCGCCCTGGCCGAGTGACAGAGCCTGCAGCTCGAACGAAGTGCGCCTACTCGCGACCTTCCTGCCGGCATTGGCCGGGCGGGCCGCAGTTGAAGAAGTTCCTGTCGACGTAGTTCGCCACCGATTGACCAAGCAAGGCCCCGTTTACGTCGGCCCTGCGGAAGTGCAGGCCGCCCAGAATCCGCGCCTCGATCATGTCGTCGATCACATCGGTGAATCGGCTGTAGTACCGGGTCGAGCCCGTCCCGGGACCGGTGCCCGGGCTCGTTATCGAGAACGACGCCTGGTCGCTGCCGAAGAACGCCTTTGCGCTGTGCATCAGTCCGCTGAAGACGCAGTTCGCCCCAGAGGGTTCGTCAGGGTACGGCGGCACGCCGATGAGGGCGGACCAGGTCGGATCGGGTTCGGTAGCCGGGTTGCCATCGGTGCCGGCGAGCTGGATTGCCGTCGTCGGTCGCCAGAAGTTCCAATGGGCCTTTTCCGCGAAGCAATTGATCAGGCTGTCCGCCGCGGTCATGGTGGTCATGGCATAGAAGCGTGCCTCTTCAGAGATCGTCAGTCCCTTTGAAGCCGCGACCTGCCGCAGTGCCGTGTAGGTCATCGGAACCGGATGGGCAGCCGCCCAATAGGCCAGTTCGGTCTGAGCTGACGTTCGCGTGGATCCGCTTGCCGCGCCCAGCGACTTCACTTCGTTGAACTCGGCCGTGTACTGGGCGCTTGTCAGGGCTGCCGGTCCCGACGTGTGGAAATATTCCGAGCTGGGCAGAGTGAAGGGCCGCACGCTGCGGACCCATCCATTGGGATCATTGACAGGGGCGGGGCGCCATTCTCCCGGCCCGGGCACGGCGGGGACCGGAAAGCCCGGCGCGCCGAAGCGCCCGTCGCCCTGGCGATTGGCCAGCATCGCGGCTGCCGCGGCGGCGCCGACCGCGATCCCCTTGGCCTTTGCCTGGCCTGACGCAATTTCCGCTAGCGAGGCATCATACTGCGTATCGAGGCGGCCCTTGATGGCCGACTTGACGGTGGTGGTGAGAGTAGCCGTCACCGGTGCCTGATCGACGAGCGCGATCAGGACATGATGCGCCGCCGTCGCAGCAGCAGCGCCTTTGGATGCACTGGTCGCTGCCTTTAGCCCCTTAAGATACGGGTCATGCCCTCCCTTGATGGCGTTGACGGCGTCATAGACGGCGCCCTGGACTATCGCGAGATTAATGAACGCAACCGGAGGGGAAAATTGGGTGCCAGGCGTTGCCGCGGCAGGGCCATTGGTGAGGGTTTCGACCGCCCTTGCGTTCCAGAGGCGCACCGCTTCGTTCTCGTTGGCATCGGCCTGGCCCGGAGCGAACGTCACGGCGGCGAAAAGCGCGATCGCCAAGGATCCGCTGCTCCACCTGATCGAACTCTTACGTCGCTGGCGACTGTCCGAGCTGCTCGTGCCCTTCGAAGAATTGAACGAATTCAATATGCTGCCGAATTTCGAGATCATCATCGGACGTCCTCCTCGATATGTGTTTTCTGCCTCGCCATGTCGAAACTGCGCGTCGAAATTGCGCGCATGACCACAGTGGCTGACGCCTGTGTCATGGACGATTGGATTGTCTGGCTTTTCGTTTCGGCGCGGCGCGGAAATCGAGAGGGCGCGCGCGAAAACCGCTTATGGGCTTCCCGAACCCTGGCGATACCATCTCTGTGTTACGGCGTAAAGGGATGTTCCCCAGGGCCTGACCGGAGGGGCCAATTATGGGACACCTCACGCAGGCTCGCGCTCGGACGGGTCAGGCTTCGCAATCGACTGGCGTCAGCGCCAGGGCTGGACCACGATCTTGACGTCGTTGCCAGGCGAGGCCAGCCGTTCGAAGGCCGCCGCGGTCTCATCGAGGCTTACCTTGCCGGTCAGGAAGACTTCGGGGTCGATTTCGCCTTCACCCAGTGCGTGGAGGGTTTCCGCGAACTCGTCTGGCGAATAGGCGAAAACGAAACTGAAGCGCAGTTGCTTGTTGATGGCGAGGACCGGCAGGATCGTATCATCTTCCGCACAGGCGCCGACGACCACCACGTGCGCGCCCGGAGGCGCGCCTTCCATCAGCGATTGCAGCATGCCGGGCACGCCGACGCATTCGAAGATGATGGCATCGCGCAGCGTACGTCCGGCCATCTGGGCGAGGCCCATTTCGGCGAGCGTAGCCGGGACGTCGAACGACGACCAGGCCGCGTGGGGCGACGTTTCGGCGGGATCGACCACGATATCCGCACCAAGCCGTTCGGCCCTGGCGCGCCGCGTGGGCGAAAAATCAGCGGCGATGATCGGCCCGACGCCGCGGCGTTTGAGCGCGACGATCACGGCAAGGCCGATCGGCCCGCAGCCGATCACCAGGGCAACCGAGCGAGGCCCGGGATCGCCGACTGAAACCGCGTGCGTGCCGACGGCCAGCGGCTCGGTCAGCGCGGCGGCTTCCGGAGCAAGGCCGTTCGGGACCGGGAGGAGCAGCGCTTCGGTCAGCACCAGGCGTTCGGCAAAGGCGCCGCGGTACCGGGTCGAAAAGCCGATCAGTTCGGGGCCAAGCGGTCCGAAGGCAAAGGGCGTCGAGACGACCTGGGTGCCGGGCTTGAGGCGCTTGTCGGTTTCCGGCCCGTAATCGAGGATCTCGGCGCAGAACTCGTGCCCAAGGACCAGGTCCCGTGCCGGATCCAGGGTATTGGCCGCGCCCGAGCGCAGGCCCATCTCGATGCTGTGTTCGAGATGGTGGACGGCATGCAGGTCCGACCCGCAGATCCCGCAGGCAAGGGTCTTCGCCACGACCTGTCCCGCCTGTGGCACGGCTTCGGGAACATCGGCCACGTGTAGCCGGGGGCCGCGCCTGACAACTGCCTTCATCGTCTGCCGACCTTTACCGAGGCATCTCGAACGGGCGACGTTCGTCGGCCCAGTTCGGCCGGACGTCTTCCAGCGACTTGACGGTCTTGTCCCAGAACGCCTTGGTCTTTCCGAGGAAGCGGATGTCGAACGTGTCGGCGGTGCGGAATTCCAGCACTTCGACCCCTTGCGGTCCGGGCGTGTAGAAATAGGGCACATCGCTGCCGACAAAGAAGCCGTCGCCCGCGCCAAGCTCCTCGGTGCCGATCTTCAGCGAGCCGGCCACGATGTAATAGAGGCAGTCGGCGTTGTGGCTATGGAGGGGCAGGGGGAACCCGCTCTTGAACCAGGCGTAGGTCAGGCTCATCCCCGGCATCGAGAACAGTACCTTGACGAGGTTGCCCTCGTTGGCGCCGGCTGCGGTCGCCCGCTCGATCCCCTCGGCGATGATGTCGCTGACGCCAACGGCTTCCATGCAGTTGAGCTCGTCGATGTCGGGCGCCTCGGCCGCGCGATAGATCGCGAACTTGGGCGGAGTTGCAGTCGTTTCAGCAGACGTGGCCATGATCTCTTCTCCTTGGTCAGGCGGTAGCGGCGGCGAGGCGGGAACGAAGGTCGGGCTGGCCGGTGTGGGCGGTCAGGCCGCCATCGACGGGAACGGAAACACCGGTGACGTAACTGGCGTCGTCCGAACAGAGGAAGGCGGCGACGGCGGCGATCTCTTCGGGGCGGGCAAAGCGCTTGGCCGGAACGATCGCTTCCCATTCCTGCTTGAGGCCGGGGATCGCGCTTACGCCGTCCATCAGTATCGGCGTCTCGACGGGGCCGGGGCAGACCGCGTTGGCGCGGATGTTGTCCTGGGCGTGATCGATGGCAAGGCTGCGGGTGTAGTTGATCACGGCGGCCTTGCTCGCGTTGTAGGCGGTGAAGCCGAAGTCGCCGGCCATGCCCGATGCCGACGCCGTGCTGACGATCGCGCCGCCACCTCGCTTGCGCATATGGGGGATCGCGGCGCGGCAGCCATAGAACACGGCGTCGAGGTTGACCGCGATGACCCGGTGCCACTCTTCGATCGAAAGATCGGGGGTCAGTCCGAAACAGCCGATCCCGGCGTTGTTGAACAGAATGTCGAGCCCGCCGAAGCGCTCCACGCAGGCCTCGACAAGTGCGCTGACCTGGGCTGCGTCCGAGACGTCGACAACGCGGAACGCGACCCGTTCGCCAAGTTCCGCCGCCAGCGACTCACCCTTGTGCGCGTCGAGGTCGGCGATCATCACGCTGGCGCCTTCGCCATGGATGCGGCGCACGAAGGCGGCGCCGATGCCCGACGCCCCGCCCGTCACGATGCCGACTTTTCCTTCGAAACGCGCGTTTTGCGCCATTGTCCACTCTCCCGAGGATTGCCGGACAAGGCGCCTTGCGCGTTCTCGTCCCATCCGTTGCCGCCCGACTTGGCCGGGTCGTTGTCAGCCTATCAGGACAGACTTCGCAGCGAAGGTCAAGAAAAACTAATCAAGCTTGACTACTTTTTGCAGAGATCCTCGCAAACCTGCCGGTGCTGCGCCTTCATCACCTCGATCGCCTCGAGAATCATGGGGCGTTCCGGGTTGAGCTTGTGTTCGATGATGAGTCCGCGCACGCTGGCCAGAAGAAGCCAGCCATAGGGAACGAACGCCTGGGGATCGGCGACCCCGGCTTCACGGGCGAGCTTCAGGAACTCGTCCTGGATCTGCAACTCGATCTCGCTGGTGACCGGCAGCAGGGCCTGGGCAAGATCGGCATCCCACCGGGTGGCCAGCAGGATGTCGGTAACCGCCAGGCCGTGCGGATGGCTGTGATTGGCCCAGAGGTTGTCGGCATAGCAGGCGAGGCGATCGTAAGGATCGTCGATCGCCGCGGCAAAGGCGCGGCCGGCGTCCATCATCCGGCGCATGGCATGTTCGGCGCTGGCGACGACAAGCTCCAGCCGGGTCGGGAACTGATGCAGCACCGACCCGCGGCTGAGGCCGGCTTCGGCCATCACGTGCTCGACCGTCGTCGCCGCAAAGCCGGACCGCACGATACAGGCGATCATCGCGGTGACGATCCGTTCGCGCGCGTTGGCCCCGCGCTGGGTCAGCTTGCGCGGTCGAAGCCGGGGCGGCGGTGACAGGGCGACCGACATGCGCCTTGCATCGTCAGGAACTTCGTCCGCGTCAACAGTCAGCATCGTTGCACCTCCCGGTCTGTTTGCTTGCGCCATCGCCGCCCCTGTTGACATGATAGGCAAGAATAACTAGTCATAATTGACTAAAAATAACCGTGGGAGAAGAAAATGCGTTTCGAAACAATGCGATATGCGACGTCCATGCTGGCCATGTCGTTCGGCGCCCTGACCGCCGTTCCGGTGGCGGCGCAAACGCAGGACGAGCAGGCCGACCAGTCCGGCGGGATCGAGGACATCGTCGTCACCGCGCAGCGCCGCGAAGAGAACATGCAGGACGTGCCGGTGGCGATCACCGTCGCCAACGCCGAGAGCCTGGCTGCAGCGGGCGTCAACAATGTCACCAACCTCAACGCGCTGTCGCCGAGCATCTCGTTCCGCGCCACAAACATGGCGTCGAGCACGTCGAACATCCAGATTCGCGGGATCGGGACTACGGGCAACGCGCGCACTTTCGAGGGCGCGGTCGGAGTGTTCATCGACGGCGTCTACCGGACGCGTTCGGGCCAGGCGCTGTCGAACTTTCTCGATGTCGACAGCCTGCAGATCCTGCGCGGGCCGCAGGGTACGCTGTTTGGCAAGAACACCGCCGCCGGCGCGGTGCTGGTCACCAGCGTCAAGCCCGACATCGACGAAACCCGCGTCAACTTCGAGGCGTCCTACGGCAACTATGGCACCTACCTGGTGCGCGGCGCCTTCAACACGCCGCTGTCGGACAAGGCTGCGCTGCGCATCGCGGCCGTCGGTTCGGGTACCAAGGGCAACATCCGGAACCCCAACAGCGGCTGGACCAATGCCAACGATGACTGGGGGGTGAAGGGACAGTTGCTGCTCGAGCCGACCGACACCTTCTCGCTGCGCCTCATCGCCGACTATGCCAAGTCGACCGGCGACTGCTGCTATGGCACGGTCGATTACAACGCCAACGAAGCGCCGACGCAGGGCTACATCGACTTCCTGTCGCTGCAGAACGGCCTGACCCCGCCGTCGCGCGACATTTCGCGTCGCGAAGCGGTGGTCAATCCGTACACCGCCAACCTGATCAAGGACTATGGCGGCACGCTCCACGCCGATCTCGACATCGGCAACGGAACGCTGCGCTCGGTCACCGCGCTGCGTCGCTACAATGTGTCGAACGAACAGGACGCCGACTTCTCTGGCGCGACTATCATGAACAACCTGGAAACGTTCAATTCCAAGTTCTTCTCGCAGGAATTGACCTATTCGGGCGAATTCGAAGGCGGGCTCAGCGCCAAGTATGTGCTCGGCGGATTCTATTCGGACGAAAAGCTGAGCATGGACCGCGACTTGTGGCATGGGTCGCAGGCGCAGTCCTATTGGGACCTGGTGTTCGATACGGTGGTCGTCCCCGCCAGCGGCACGACCCCGGCGGTCCTGCTGCGCGACGTGCTGGGCGATCCTGACGCCAGCGGCTTCGACGGGAACGGCTTCTTCGGATCGGAACGCTTCAACGGGACAGCCCGCTCGCTTGCCGCCTTCACCCACTGGGACTTCGCGCTTGGCGATTCCTTCAACGTCATCCTTGGCGCGCGTTACACCAACGAACGCAAGACCGGGACGGCCGTGTTCCACGCGATGAACCCCGCCGATCCGCTGGCGCTGCTGGGCGTGATGCCCGGTGCGCCCTACAGCCAGGTCACGACCAACGAGGCGCTGAGCGGGACCGCAGGCGTCCAGTTCCGCCCGGCCGACGGTGCGATGATCTATGCCACCTTCAACCGCGGCTTCAAGGCGGGCGGCGTCAACCTTGACGTCAACGCGTTCGGCGTTCTCGGCAATGTCGGCGCCGATGCGACCGCGATCTACAAGCCCGAGACGATCAACAGCATCGAGGCGGGGCTCAAGCTCGACTGGCTCGACCGTCGTGCCCGCACCAACGTCGCGGTGTTCTACAACAGCATCAAGGACCTGCAGGTCGCCCAGTTCCTCGGCCTGCGCTTTGCCATCGTCAATGCGCCGAGCGCCGAGGTCTATGGCGTGGAGCTCGAACAGACCTTCAAGCTGGCGGATGGCGTCACCTTGAACGGTGGACTGACCTGGTTGCCGACCGCGAACTATGGCGACGATGCGATCATCGGCAACCTTGCCGGGCGCCGCTTCTCGACCGCACCGGAACTGGCCGGCAACGTCGCGCTGACCGGCGAGACGCCGATCACCGACAAGCTGGCGGTAACGGCGCGCGTCGCGATGCAGTATACCGGCCGGGTCTACACCAACCCGGTGACCGATCACCAGGAGCGCCCGCTGGCGCTGGTCGATGCGAACATCGGGATAAAGTCGCTCGACGCCGATTGGCGCATCGAAGGCTTCGTGAAGAACCTGTTCAACACCACCTACGTCACGTCGCACTTCAACACCCCGCTGCAGACCGGTGACATCAACGCCTATCTGGGCGCCCCGCGCACTTACGGGGTGACGCTGCGCGGCTCGTTCTGACGATCGCGAGAGCGCGAGGGAGATCCTTCGCGCTCTCGTCTCGTTGGCGGATCGATCCCTGATCGAACGGCGCCGTTCGAGCGTCCGCACCTCGCCGCACCGCTCTTGGCAAGCGATGCGACCTTGCTTATGGCTATTCTGCAAGGGCTTGAGGTCGCCATAGCGACGACCTGCCAGCGATAAGCGCAGGGGTCGGCCGTGAAGTCTGCAAGCGCGACAGGGCAGGGCTGGGGGCGCATCGCGCTGCATGTCCTGTCACTGGCCAGCGCGTCCCTGGTCCCTTCCGTCGCCGTCGCTTCGCAGGCGGGGACAGGCCAGCCAGCGATATCGGCCACGTCGGCGCCGACCGTCCCTTCTCCTCCGGCCGATGCCGTGCTGCCAGCGGTCGAGCCGATCGTTCCCGACAAGGAGTTCGACGCCGCCATTCCGCCGATCGCGCCGGAAGATGACCCCGAACTGGCCGCTCCGCTCGAAACGGTCGAAGCGTTCGAACAGCGTCTCGCCGCTGACAAGGTGGCCAGTGCCGCACCCGCGCCAGTCGCTCCCTCGGCAGCCGGCGTTTCCAGCGTTCCGCCTGCCTTGACCACGATGCCGGCGACCGACGCGCAGATCGCCGCCCCGTTGCCGCCTCTCGAAAGCTTCGAGGTGATGCCGGTAACCTTTGCCGAGGACGCGCAGGACGAGGCACCGACCGAAGTTGCCTATGCCATTTCGCTGAACGGGCTGGCCCCGGCGGACGAGGCTACGCCTGCCGATCTGCTCGACCAGTACGAGGACAGGTCTGCGCTGCGCCAGGGCAAGGGCAAGGTGGCCAACGTCGCGCAGTTGACCAGCCGGGTGAATGAGGACACCGTCCTCATCAAGAAGCTTCTCGCTGCCGAAGGCTGGTTCGATGCGCGGGTCGTCACCCGGATCGACCGTGGCACGGCCGAAGGCGCCGCGCCGCTTACCGCCGTGATCGACGTGACGCCGGGCAAGCGCTTCACCTTTGCGGCGATTGCCATCGCCGCTGATGAGACGGTGCCGCAAGATCTGATCCGCGACAACCTGGCGCTGACGCTGGGTGATCCGGTGATCGCCGCCGACGTCCTGGGGGCCGAGGCCAAGGTTGCGCTGGCGTTGCCCGAGAACGGCTACCCCTTTGCCGAAATCGGCCAGCGCGACGTGCTGCTCGATCAGGACAGCGGCGCGGCGGACTATACCCTGCCCGTCAAGACCGGGCCGCGCGGCACGTTTGGCCCGATCGTCAGCGACGGTCACGAAGCCTTCGGCGCAGACCACGTCGGCAAGCTTACCCGTTTCAAGGAAGGCGAGCCTTACGACAGTCGCAAGGTCGACGATCTGCGCCAGGCGCTGATCGCGACCGGCCTGTTCAAGGCGGTCGGCGTGGAACCTCGGCGCAGCGGAGAAGCAGGGCCCGACGGAACGGAAAAGGTGATCCTGGCGGTCCAGCAGGATGCAGGTCCGCCGCGCATTCTTGCGGCAACCGGCGGCTATGGCACGGGCGAGGGTTTCCGTGCCGAGGCGAGCTGGACCCATCGCAACCTATTTCCCCCCGAGGGCGCGCTGATCGTCAGCGGGGTTGCCGGCACCCAGGAACAAGGCGCCAGCGTGGTGTTCCGCCGCTCCAACGCGGGCAAGCGCGATCGCACCTTCGAACTGGCCGCCGAAGCGTTCCATTCCACTTACGATGCGTTCTCCGCCTACACCGGGCGTCTCGCCGGACGGGTCAGCTACGATTCGACGCCGATCTGGCAGAAGCGGCTGACCTATGCCTATGGCGCGCAGTTCATCGGCACCAACGAAAGCGTGTTCAACTTCGCTACGCTTGCGCGCGAGCGGCGAACCTATGCGATCGGCGGTCTGACCGGACAGATCGGCTTCGACACGACCGAAGACCTGCTCGATCCGGCCAGCGGGTTTCGCATTACCGCGCTGATCGAGCCGGAAGGATCGCTGCGGCGGGGCTTTGCCCCCTATGTCCGCGCCCGGATCGACGGATCGGCCTACTATCCGGTGGGCAGGAGTCTGGTCCTGGCGGCGCGCGCGCGGGCGGGGACGATCCAGGGCGTGCCGCTTGACGATCTGGCTCCTTCGCGCCGGCTCTATGCCGGTGGCGGCGGGTCGGTCCGCGGCTTTGCCTATCAGAAACTCGGACCGCTCGATCCCGCCGGCGATCCGACCGGTGGGCGCAGCTTGAACGAAGCCTCGTTCGAGGCGCGCTACCGGTTCGGCGAGTACGGCGTCGTGGCCTTTGCCGATGTTGGCCAGTCCTATGGCAGCGACGTGCCGCGCCTTTCGGACCTCCGCGTCGGGGTTGGGCTGGGCGCACGGATCTATACCAACTTCGGACCGATGCGGCTCGACGTCGCGACCCCCCTTGGGCGCCGCCCGGGCGAGAGCCGCTTCAACATCTATGTTTCGATCGGGCAGGCGTTCTGATGGCCGGCGAGGAGCCCGAGGCCGCCGTGCTGCCCGTGCGCCGGCGCTTGTGGCCGCGCGTGGCGAAGTGGACGGCGCTGACGCTGCTGGGCCTGGTGGCGCTGCTTGTCGCCCTTGTGATCGGCTTCAACAGCGGTCCGGGTCGCGATTTCCTCGGCCGGCAGTTGTCCGACACGACCTTCGCCAACGGGCTGCGCATCAAGGTCGCGCGGATCGAGGGCTCGCTCTATGGCAAGGCCAGGCTGGTCGGGGTGGAGGCGTTCGACACCCAGGGGCGCTTCCTCGTTGCCCCGGAAGTGCGGGTCGACTGGCGGCCGCTGGCCTATTTCCGGAACCACATCGACCTTCGCAGCGCCGCCGCTCCGCTGGTGACGCTGGAGCGCGTGCCCGCTTTCAAGCCCAGCATGGATCAGGGGCCGCTGCTCCCCGATCTCGACATCGACGTCGGAAGGCTGACCATCGACCGGCTGGTTTCCGAGCCCGCGGTGAGCGGCGAGCGGCGCGTGCTACGCGTCGACGGCAAGGCTCACATTGCCGACCGCCGCGCGCAAGTGACCGCGCGGGTGGATACGATCGCTGCGCCGGGCGGGCAGGGCGGCGACCGGCTCGACCTTGTTCTCGACGCCGTGCCGGACAAGAACCGGCTGGCGCTTGACCTTCAGGTCGATGCACCCAAGAGCGGCGTGATCACGGCACTGGCCGGCCTGCCCGACGCCCTGCGCCTGTCGGTCGTGGGCAAAGGGGACTGGGCGGCCTGGAACGGGCGGATCGATGCCCGCCTTGCCGGTCAGCGACTAGCCGCGCTTGCGGTCACCGCGCGCAATGGCACGATCGGCCTCAGGGGACCGGCCGAACTGGGCCGCGTGCTGCGCGGGGTTCCCGCGCAGCTGTTCGATGCGACGACCCTGCTCGACATGACCGCCGTGCTTTCGGGCCGCCGCGCGAGGCTTAGCGGGGCGCTGCGTTCGGATGCGCTGGCGGTGATGCCCGACGGCACGGTCGATCTGGCCGCCAACCGCTTCGACGATCTGAAGCTGGCCGTGGTCCTGACCCGACCCGGTGCGATCGCGGCCAACGTTTCGGGCCGGACGCTGCGGGCCGACCTGACGCTCGATGGCGCCTTTGCCGCGCCCCGGGTCGACTACGTGCTGACCGCCGCCATGCTGGCACTGGACGACACCGTGCTTGAAGGCCTGCGCGCGCGCGGCGCGGTGCGGGTCGATCCCGACCGCCTGGTCATTCCGGTCGAGGCCAGCGTCGCGCGGATCGGCGGGCTCGACACGGTGGCCGGCGGGTCGCTGGTCAATGTGCGGCTCGACGGCGATCTTGCGGTATCGGGGGCGCGCATCCTGTCGGACAACCTGCGCATCCGGTCCGACCGGATCGATGCCAAGGCGGTGCTTCTCGCCGATACGGCCAGGGGTTCCTACACCGGCGCGCTCGAAGGCCGGGTGGACAATTATCGCATCGACGGCGTCGGCACCTTTGCCTTCACCACCACGGCCGATCTCAGGCAATCGGGAAGCGGTTTTGCCCTGACCGGCACGATCCGCGGCCGCTCGCTCCGGCTCGACAATGCGGGGGTGCGCGATTTCCTCGGCGGCAATGCCACCGCGTCGAGCGTGATCGCCTATTTCACGGACGGGGTGATCCGCTTTTCGAACCTGCGCCTTGCCGCGCCGCTGCTGACCGTGACCGACGGGCGCGGCAGCTATGTGCCGGGCGGGGCGATCGCGATCACCGCCAATGCCCGCTCGACCAGGTACGGCGCCCTGGCGGTCGAATTGAACGGAACGCTGGAAGCGCCGCGCGCGGTGCTGGTGGCGAAGAACCCGGGCTTCGGCATCGGCCTTGCCAACCTGCGTGCGACGATCATCGGTTCGCAGGGCTCCTACCGCTTCGATGCGAAGGGCGACACCGACTACGGGCCGCTCAGCGCCGATGTCACGCTTGTACAGGGACGGGGAATGACCTTGCAGGTCAATCGCGGCGACCTTGCCGGGATCGGCTTCAGGGGGCGGTTGCAGCGGTCTGCCGCCGGGCCGTTCACAGGGCGCCTCGATGCCGAGGGGCAGGGCCTTGCCGGCGTCGTGCGGCTCAATGGCGCCGGGCGATATCAGGAAGCGCTGGTCAACCTTCGCGCCAGCGACACCATCCTGCCAGGCCCGGCAAGGCTCGCCATCGGCAGCGCCATCGTCGATGCGCGCGTCGTGCTGTACGAGCGGCCCTGGATCGTCGCCGACGTGCAACTGGCGCAGACCAGGCTGCGGAATTTCAACCTGACCGCCGGGCGCGCCAGGGTCGACTACCGCGACGGGCGCGGTGCGGCGCAGTTCCTTGTCGAAGGCATTTCGGGCGTGCCCTTCCGCGTGGCCGGCAACGCGCAGCTTACGCCGACCTTGTGGCGCGCCGCGCTCGATGGACGGGTACGCGGGATTGCCTTCAGGACCGCCAGTCCGGCGCGGATCGTACCGGGCCAGGACGGTTACGAACTGCTGCCCACGCGCTTCGATTTCGGCCAGGGCAACGTGCGGCTGGCGGGCAAATATGGAGAGGGCTTGACGGTGCAGAGCCGGCTCGACCGGATGGACATGGCGATCGTCAACACGTTCCTCCCGGGCTACGGCATCGGCGGGCGGGCGACCGGCAGTCTCGATTTCGCGCAGGCCAGCGCAAATGCCTTCCCGACCGCCAAGGCCAGTCTCTCGATCAACGATTTCACCCGCACCACGGCGGCCACTCTCAGCCAGCCGGTCGACGTGAACCTGGTCGGCCGGCTCTTTGCAACCGGAGGCGATGCGCGCGCTGTGATCCGCCGTCGCGGTGCGGTAATCGGGCGGCTCGTCGCCACGCTCCAGCCATTGGGGCCGGGTGCGGGATCGTGGGTGCAACGGATCAGCGCCGCGCCGCTGGGTGGCGGGATCCGCTACAACGGCCCGGCCGAGACGCTGTGGTCGTTCGTCGGTCAGACGACACAGACCCTGTCCGGTCCGATCGCGGTCGGCGCCGACTTTTCAGGCCGGCTGCAGAACCCGCAACTGCGCGGTATCGTGCGCGGCGAAGGCCTCGCCTATGACAACCAGACCTATGGCACCCGGCTGACCGGCATGACGCTTTCGGGCCGTTTCGCCGGGGATCGCCTCCAGGTCGAGCGGCTGGCCGCGACCGCCGGTGCCGGCAAGATCGACGGACAGGGCTTCATCAGCCTGTCGAGCGCCGCGGGCTATCCCATGGACATGACCTTCGCGCTCGACGACGCGCGGCTGGCGCGCAGCGATGCGCTGTCCGCCTCGGCGACCGGGCAATTGCGGCTGAGCAAGGCGGCGGGGGCCGACGCCGTACTGTCCGGCGCCCTGCGCTTGCCTGAAGCGCGCTACGAACTGGTCCGCCAGGGCAGCGCCGAACTGCCCGAATTGACCGGCGTGCGATTCAAGCCGCCGCGAGGTCGCCCGCGCATCACCGGAAACGAACCGGCGGTGCCCAGCGGCGGCTTGATCGATGCGCTGCGCCTCGACATCGCGCTGACCGCGCCCAACCGGCTCTATGTCGGCGGCATGGGCCTCGACAGCGAATGGAGCGCGGACCTGCGCGTTGGCGGCACCAGCCGCGATCCACGGCTGAGCGGCGCGGTCGACCTGGTGCGCGGTTCGCTGGGCTTTGCCGGTCGACGCTTCGAATTGCAGGAAGGGCGCGTTCTGTTCACCGGCGGGGCGAACGCCGACCCGCAGATCCAGCTGAGCGCGACCGAGGACATAGACGACGTCGCAGTGACGGTGACGGCCAGCGGCCGCGCGCTGAACCCGCAGATTGCCTTTACCGCGAACCCCAGCCTGCCCTCAGACGAAGTACTCTCGCGCATCCTGTTCGGCAATTCGGTCGGCCAATTGTCGCCGCTACAGGCGGTGCAGCTCGCCGCTTCGCTCAATTCGCTCAGCGCGACGGGCGGCGGGCTCAACCCGCTGGGCAAGCTGCGGGCCGCGACCGGCGTTGCGCGGCTGCGCATCCTGGCCCCTGACGAAGCGACCGGGCGCGGTACGGCCGTCGCGGCCGGGCGCTACATCACCAACAACATCTACGTGGAACTGATCACCGACGCGCGCGGGTTTACCGCGACCCAGCTCGACATCAGCCTCAGCCGCACGTTGTCGATCCTCAGCCAGGCCGGCGGATCGGGCGCCAACAACTTCAACCTGCGCTATCGGAAGCGCTACTGATGCTGCGCTACGCCATCCTTGGCGCGCTCATCGCCCTCAGCGGCTGCCAGCGCGAGCCCACGTTCGACGAGGCTTTCAAGGCCAACGAGGCCGATCTAGCGAGCAAGGCCGCCGCCATCGATGCCGAACTGGATGCCGCGCAGTCCGACGCGGCGATGGCCGAGGAGACGGGGGCAGGCGAAGCGCCGGCCGATTGAACCATCGCGCTGGCCGGGATGATGGCCCGGCCCGCGCGCGCAATCGTTCAGGCGGTGGCCCTGACGATCAACTGAGGCGGTAGGACCAGGCTTTCGGTGTCCTCGCCCTGCAGGCGGCGCAGCAGAAGGTCGACCAGGCCGCGGGCCCCGCCGGCGATGTCCTGGCGGATCGTGGTCAGCGGCGGCATGGTCTCGGCGGCGATCGGCAGGTCGTCGAAGCCGACCAGGCGTACCTGTTCGGGAACCCGCACGCCCCGCTCGTGCAGTCCCTTGAGGCAGGCCACGGCAAGCGAGTCGGTGGCGGCGAAGATCGCGTCGAATTCACCCAGATGGTGATCGAGATGCGCTGCAATTTCCTCTGCCGTGCGATCGGCGGACAGGTGCGTGGGATAGGCTTTGATCGACACGCCCATTCGCCGCGCGACGTCGCTCGCCCCGGCAAAGCGAGCCGCAAACTCGATCGGCTCGGTCGCGCCGAAGAAGGCTAGACGCTTCGCCCCACCCGCGATCAGGCGCTCGGCGGCGAGCTTTCCGCCCAGCCTGTTGTCCGAGCCGACCACGCAATGGCGCTGACCTTCGCTATGGTTGCCCCAGACGACCATCGGGCGATAACCGTCGGCCACGTCCTCGATGCGCTCGAACTGGTCGGACTGTCCGATCACGATGACCCCGTCGATCATGCCCGAACCGATGAAGCGGTCGAGCCAGTCCACGTCCCGGTCAGGCAGCACGCGTCGCAACATCAGGTCGTAGCCGCGCTCGGTCAGCTCGTCGGCCAGATAGCCGAGCAGGGTCATGAAGAAGACGTCGGAGATCTGCTGGCGACGGTCGTGGCCCAGCGGAATGGCGACACCGATGACGCCGGTGCGCTGGCGGCGCAGGTTGCTGGCTACCTGGTTCAGCTGGAAGCCATGTGACCGGGCGAGGTGCTGGATGCGTTCGCGGGTCTTCACGTTGACCAGCGAATTGCCGGCCAGCGCCCGCGACACGGTTCCCGCCGAAACCCCCGCCAGCCGGGCAAGGTCGGTGATCGTGCGGACCGGTCCGCTTTCTGCTTCGACGTCTACGCGCTCGTCCTTGCTCATGGCTTCATGCGACAAGGATGGGTTTGGACATGCAGCGTGGTGTGGTTCTGGATCAACATCGGAACCACACTGAACATGCGGACGACGCTCATGTAAATACTGTTGCGTTCCGGCGGCATGAAATCGACCGGCGTGGCGATGGCAGACCGTCGCATTCGGACCAGTCCGAAAATCGTCCTGTCCGAGGAACCTTTTGCCTGCTCCTGCGTATCTGCACGATAAGCGGTAATCCGTATCGGGATTTCCGTCGCTGCAAAAGCGGGCAGATCTCGCCCGTTCGAGCGTTTGGTCGGCCCGGTTCGGGTGAGTGGGGAAAGTCAATTGCGTCAAGAGTTGGGGGGCCGTTTCTGGACGGTCGTGGGTCTCGTTACCGGACTGGCGTTCTTTCTGGTCAGCGGTGCCCTGTCGTGGACGAATATCCAGCTTCTTCGCAACGCCGATCGGGAGGTTCGCGAAACGCACGAGGTGCTGATCGCCCTCGACAGCCTGATCTCGACCTTGAAGGACGCGGAAACCGGCCAGCGCGGCTATCTGCTGACCAAGCGAGAGGCTTACCTCGAACCCTATACGACAGCCGCAGCGCTGGTCCCGACGCGGCTTGCGAAAGTTGAGCAACTGGTTGCGGACGATGCCTTCCAGACCGCGAACCTCACCGACCTCAAGCCGCGCATCGCGGCCAAGTTGGAGCTGCTACGGAAAGGGCTGGATGTCCGTCAGGACGAGGCGTCCGGCCTCGATCAGAACCTGGCCTTGGGCGACCGTGGCAAGATCGAAATGGACGCGATCCGCAACCAGATCAGCATCATGAGTCGCGAGGAGCTGCGGCAGCGCCAGCTTCGCATCGCCGAGATGTCCGTCGCGTCGCGCAGCGCGCTGACCAGCAGCGTGGTCATGGCGCTGATCGGTGCGGCGCTGACGATCGCGATCTTCCTCCTGGTGCGTCGCGCCATGGGCCAGCGGCGGCGGCAGGACTGGCTCAGTGCGGGCCTAGTCGGCCTTGTCACGGCGACACGCGGCGACAAGACGATCGAACAGATCGGCCATGACGTCCTGGTCTACCTGGCACAGTATCTTGGGTTCGAGGGCGGCGCCGTGTTCAAGGGCGAGGGCGGGACCTTCCGCCGCATTGCCACCTTGGGCGTGCCGGCCAGCGTCGTCATGCCCGACGCCTTCGGATACGGCGACGGGCTGCTCGGCAAGGTCGCCGAAAGCAACCGGGCCGTCGTGCTGAGCGATGTGCCCGAGACTTATCTTTCGGTCGGCTCCGCCTTCGGCAGCGCGCAGCCGCGCCATATCGTCATCGCCCCCGCAACCGCCGACGGGACGGTCAACGCGGTGATCGAACTTGGCTTTTTCAGGCCGGTTCCGGAGGACACGCTGGCCTTGCTCGAACAGGCGTCGGACAGCCTTGGCATCGCGCTTCGTTCGGCGCGGTTTCGCGCACGGTTGCAGGATGCACTTGAGGAAACGCAGCGCCAGGCGGCCGAGCTCCAGGCGCAGAGCGAGGAGCTCCGCGTTTCGAACGAGGAGCTCGAGGAGCAGGGTCGCGCGCTCAAGGAATCGCAGGCGCGGCTCGAGCAGCAGCAGGCCGAACTGGAACAGACCAACAGCGAACTCGAAGAGCAGGCCCAGCTTCTCGAAACGCAGCGCGACCAGCTGGAGAAGGGGGCAGGAGCCCTGGCCGTCAAGGCGCGCGAACTCGAACAGGCGAGCCAGTACAAGAGCGATTTCCTTGCCAACATGAGCCACGAATTGCGCACCCCGCTCAATTCGCTGCTGATCCTCTCGAAGCTCCTGGGCGACAACGGCGAGGGCAACCTGTCCGACGACCAGGTCAGGTTCGCACGGACGATCGAATCCTCGGGCAACGATCTCCTCACCCTCATCAACGACATCCTCGACCTCTCGAAGATCGAGGCCGGCCATGTCCAGATCCAGCCCGAAGTGGTGTCGTTGCAGCGGCTGACCGCAGATCTCGAACAGGTCTTCGCCCCGGTGGCCGACCAGCGCGGCGTCGCGTTTGCCGTCGAGCTGCAAGGCGGATTGTCCGACGCGGTCGAGACCGACCGTCTGCGGCTGGAGCAGATCCTGCGCAACCTGTTGTCGAACGCGTTCAAGTTCACCGAGCAGGGCAGCGTGAAACTGCGGATTGCGACGGTGGACGAGGGCAGGCTGGCCTTTGCGGTGGAGGACACTGGCATCGGCATCTCGCGCGAGCAGCAGCAGTCCATTTTCGAGGCGTTCCAGCAGGCCGACGGGACGATCAGCCGACGCTTCGGCGGAACCGGGCTGGGCCTGTCGATTTCGCGCGAGCTGGCGCGTCTCCTCGGCGGTGCGATAACGCTGGATAGCACGCCGGGCAAAGGCAGCACCTTCACCCTTACCGTGCCGGTCAACTACGATCCGTCGAAGGTGGCTGCCCGTACTGCCGTGCCCGTGGCGCCGGTCGCCATTCCGGCGGGGCCGCCCGCCGCGGCAAACCTTTCCACCACGCGCCAGCCGCGCAAGGTCGTTCGCGACGATCGCAACACGCTCGACCCCTCGCGCCGCATTCTGCTGGTGATCGAGGACGACGCGGACTTCGCGTCGATCGTTGCCGACCTGTCGCAGCAGATGGGTTTCCAGTGCATCGTCGCCAGCACTGCCGAAGAAGCGGTTCGGCTGGCCGGTGAGCATCGGCCGAGCGCAATCGTCCTCGATCTCGGTCTGCCCGATCAATCCGGCCTGACCGTGCTCGACCGGCTCAAGCATGACGAAGCCACTCGCCACATTCCGGTCCACGTCATTTCCGGAAGCGATTACAGCCAGACCGCGCTGTCGCTCGGCGCGATCGGTTATCACATCAAGCCGATCCGGCACGACGACCTGGCCCAGGTGCTGGGCAATTTGCAGGACCAGCTTTCGACCACGATGCGGCGTGTGCTGATCGTCGAGGACAACGAGGTCCAGCGCGAAGCCGTGCGCGAGCTGCTCGGTTCGGACGAAGTCGAGACCGTCGCCGTGGGGACTGCCGCGGAATGCCTCGACCAGCTCGGTCAGCAGACATTCGACTGCATGGTGCTCGACCTGAACCTGCCCGATGCTTCGGGATTCGACTTGCTCGAGACGCTGAGCAGCCGCGAGGATCGGAGTTTTCCGCCGGTCATCGTCTACACCGGCCATGACCTTGGCCCCGACGACGAGCAGCGCCTGCGCCGCTATTCCAGCTCGATCATCATCAAGGGTGCCAAATCGCCCGAACGTCTGCTCGACGAAGTGACCCTGTTCCTCCACCGCGTGGTGGCCGATCTGCCGCCTGAACAGCGACAGATGATCCAGAAGGCACGCTTCCGCGACGCGGTGCTCGAAGGCCGGCGCATCCTCATCGTCGAAGACGACGTGCGCAACGTGTATTCGCTGACCAGTGTTCTCGAGCCGCGCGGTGCCGCCATCGCCATCGCCCGCAACGGTCAAGAGGCGATCGAAGCGCTTGCCGCTTCGGCGAACGATCCGGGCAAGGCCATCGACCTGGTGCTGATGGACGTGATGATGCCGATCATGGACGGCCTTGCCGCTACTCGCGCGATCCGCAAGGACGCCCGCTGGCGCGACCTGCCGATCGTCATGCTGACCGCCAAGGCCATGCCCGACGACCAGGAAAAGTGCCTCGATGCCGGTGCCAACGATTACATGGCCAAGCCGATCGATGTCGACAAGTTGTTGTCACTGGTTCGCGTCTGGATGCCGCGTTAGGGCCATGACCATCTCCGCACCCGTCGAGGATATCGAGATCGAGCTGCTGCTCGAGGCCTTGAACCAGCGCTATCACTACGATTTCAGGCACTACGCGCGTGCGTCGATCCGGAGGCGGCTCACCCAGGCGCGGATTCAGCTGGGCTTTGCCAGCCTGTCGGCCATGCAGGAGGCGCTGCTCCACGATGCGGCCCTGTTGCCGCGGCTGCTCAATTACCTGACCGTGCAGGTCAGCGAAATGTTTCGCGATCCCGGTTATTTCCGGGCGCTGCGCGAACAGGTGGTGCCCCACCTCAAGACCTATCCGTCGCTCAAGGTCTGGGTGGCGGGCTGCAGCAATGGCGAGGAGCTCTATTCGCTGGCGATCCTGCTGCGCGAAGAAGGACTTTACGATCGCACCCTGTTTTATGCCACGGACATCAACCCCAACGCCTTGGTTGCGGCGGAAACCGGGATCTATTCGCTCGACCTGATCCGCCGCTTTACCGAGAACCACCAGAAGTCGGGTGGGCGATCCTCGCTGTCCGACTACTACCGCGCCGATCATGGCCGCGCTGTCTTCGACCGGACCCTGCGCGAACGCGTGGTGTTTTCCGATCACAGCCTGGTTACCGATGCCGTCTTTTCGGAAATGCACCTTATTTCCTGCCGCAACGTACTGATCTATTTCGATCGCGACCTGCAGGACCGCGCCGTGGGTCTGTTCCGGGATTCGCTAGTCCGGCATGGTTTTCTCGGGCTGGGATCGAAGGAGAGCCTGCGCTTTTCGGCCCACTCTGCCGCTTTCACGGAGTTCGTTCGCGACGAGAAGATCTATCTGAGGCAGGGCGCATGATCCCGGGGCCGATCCGCGCGGTGGTCGTCGGCGCCTCGGCGGGGGCGGTCGAGGCGTTGCTGACGATCCTGCCGCAGCTGCCCGATGGCTATCCTGCGCCGGTCTTGGTTGTCGTTCATGTGCCCCCGGATCGGGATCATGCGCTGGTAGCGCTGATGGATCCGCGCTGCCGGGTGAGGGTCAAAGAGGCCGAAGACAAGGAGCTGGCAGAGCCTGGTACGGTCTATTTCGCACCGGCCGATTATCACCTGCTGGTCGAAACCGAAGGGACTCTCGCGCTCTCGTCGGACGAGCTTGTCAACTACAGCCGTCCGGCAATCGACGTCCTGTTCGAAAGCGCCGCCCACGCCTTCGGCCCCGACCTTCTGGCCATCGTCCTGACGGGCGCCAACGAGGACGGCGCGGAAGGGTTGCTGGCAGTCTGCCAAGCCGGGGGAACGGCGCTTGTCCAGGATCCTGCCAGCGCGATGGCGGCGACCATGCCCCAAGCCGCGCTGCGCGCCTGTCCCTCGGCGCAAATTGCCGACATGGATGGCATTGTCGCGGCCCTGCGTGCCGCGGGAGGGGCGGCATGATCGCGCAGGGTCCGATCCATTTCCTGCTGGTCGACGACCTTGAGGAGAACCTGCTCGCGCTCGAGGCGCTCCTGCAACGCGAGGGCCTCGTCTGTCTCAAGGCACGGTCGGGAGAAGAGGCGCTCGAACTCCTCCTCGTTCACGATGTCGCGCTGGCCTTGCTCGATGTGCAGATGCCCGAAATGGATGGCTTCCAGCTCGCCGAATTCATGCGCGGCAGCGATCGCACGCGCCACGTGCCGATAATCTTCCTGACTGCTGGCAGCGCCGACCGCCAGCGCCGCTTTCGCGGCTACGAGGCCGGCGCGGTCGATTTCCTGCAGAAGCCGATTGAAGCCGATATCCTGCGCTCGAAGGCTGCCGTTTTCTTCGACATGTTCGAACAGCGTCGCCGCATCGTCGCCCAGCGCGACGAGCTCGACCGTTTGACCGGCGCGCTGAAGGAAGCCGACGCCAACAAGAACCGTTTCCTTGCGGTTCTAGGCCACGAATTGCGCAACCCGGCAACCGCCCTGGGGGCCGGGCTCAACCTCCTCGAGAAGCGCGAAGGTACCGGTGACGCGCGAGAAATCCGCGTCCAGATGCGACGCAGCGTCGATCATCTGTCGCGGCTGGTCGACGATCTGCTCGACATCGCGCGGATCGACCAGGGCAAGATTTCCCTGCGCCTTGGCACGATCCTTCTTGCCGAACTGGTCGACTTTTCGGTTTCGGCTGCTTCGCCGGCGATCGAGGCGCGCCGCCACCGGCTGACGGTCGACCTGCCGCATGACCCGGTCGAGCTGACCGGCGACCACGCCCGCCTCGCGCAGGTGCTGATCAACCTGCTGAACAACGCGGCCCGCTATACCGATAGTCCGGGCACGATCGCGTTGTCGGCGCGGCAAGAGGGCGATGCGGTGACGATTGAGGTGAGCGACAGCGGGGTGGGCATTCCCGCCGACCAGCAGGACGCGATCTTCACGCTGTTCGCGCAAGGCCCGGCCGCCAGCGGCAATTCGCGCGACGGGCTGGGGATCGGCCTTGCCCTGGTGCGGCAACTGGTCGAACTGCACGGCGGCACGATCGAACTGGCGGCCAGCGCGCCCGGCAAGGGCAGCACCTTCCGCGTCACCCTGCCGCTTTCCGGCCCGGACTGACGCGGCAGGGCCTGGCGCGGGCTAGCGGGCCACAGCCTCGCGAATCTCGCGCCAGGATACGAGCTTGAAGTTCTGCGCGGCGGGCTGGTTGTGCCCATCCTGTGCAACGAACAAACCTTCGGGATAGAAAGGGCCGAAATTGCCGAGTGCCAGGTCGATTCCGTCGGTCTCCTCAGCTGCGCCTACACTGCCGGGCGCAATGCGAAAGCGTCCGGCCGGTTCCAGACCCGGAAGACGGAACAGCGCGTAGGCGTTGTCGCCCTGGCTCGAGGCGATCAGCCAGCCGCCGTCAGAGCCTTCCGGTGCCAGGGCGAGACCTTCGACGTCGGCGACCAGTTGCCGGCCGTCGACCGCGGCAACCAGCCTGCCATCGGCCGATCCTTGCCGCCTTGCGTCGAAGGCCCAGATGCCGCGATCTTCTTCGCCCACGAAAAGCGTGCCGCTGCGCACGTCGGCCACGCAGCCTTCGGTCTGTGTGGCGAGCTTGAGGCTGCGCACGATCGTGCCGGTTGGCGCGGTGCCCGTGAGGTTGATGGCGATCTGGTGGACGTCCCCGGCCTTGAGCACGGAAAAGGCGTAGAATCCGCCGTCACCGTGCATCAGGCACACACCATAGCCTTCACCCGCCCCGCCGCTCACCGTGCCGAGCGAGGCCAGCCTGCCGGTCCCGGTGTCGAGCCGGTAGAGCCGCAGGCGCGCTTCGACCGGATCATTGCGATCGCTCGCGACGACGATCACGCCTTGCTGCCCCAGATCGATAAGGTCGACGTTGTTCAGTCGGCCCGCCGCTTCGAACGAGCGCACCGCGCCGTCGAGCCCGTAGACATAGAGGCCCGCCTTCTTGTCGGTTGCGACGATAAGGCTGCGCGCCGGATCCGCCGAATTGCGCCAGATCGCCGGATCGTCGGCAGCGTCGGCCTTGTCGGTGCCCACCGGAGCGGTTTCGGCGGCTGCCGTCACCGTGCTGGCAGGCGGCCGGATCGGCGACGGGACACTGGCGCATCCCGCCAGCAGGGCCGCCGCCATGATGGCCGCTCGGCGCATCAGAACGCGAACCGCGCTACGACCTGGAAGACCGGGCCGGCGGTTTCGGTTTCGAGCTCGTATTCGTCGAAATCGCGGGCGATCTGGCTGGGGATGGTGGTGAATTTGTTGAAGGCCTCGTCCTTGCTGGCGTTGAGCAGGTTCGATCCGACGCCGCGGATCGTGAAGCTCTTGCCGAAGCGCTTTTCGATGAACACTTCAAGATCGGCGCCATAGGTGGTGCGGATCTCTTCGCCGACGATGCGATCATAGGCCGGGCCCTGTTTGCGGTAGGTCGCACCGAAGCTGGCACCAACCGAGGGGAGATTCTGGATCACACCGAAGTTGTAGACGTAGGACGATTGGCCGTTGAAGCGCCGCGATCCGAACACGTCGGCGACCTTGCTGTCGATCAGGCTGAGGTTGCCGAACACGCCCGTGTTCCTGAGGCCGAAGGCGCCGAGGCTGGCCGAGAGGTCGAACTCGACGCCCCATACCTCGCCGGTGCCGGCGTTCCGCGGCTGGAGGACGAAAGTGTCGACGTCGGCCGGATCGCTGTTGGCCGATCCCGGTACCGGATTGCCGCTCGCGTCGAGCACGGTCGCCAGTTCGATGAGGTTTTCGACCCGGCGATAGAACAGGTTGACCCCGATAACGCCGGTACGGCCGAGGCGGTATTCGTAGCCGAGGTCGCCGCCCCAGGCAGATTCGGGCTTGAGCGCAGGATTTCCTAGGAAGTCGTTGTCGCCGTACTCCTCTTCCAGCGTTGCCGGAACGAGGTAGTCGAGGCGCGGACGGCGCACCGTGCGCGCCGCCGAAGCGGTGATCCGTCCATCGCCAAGCTGCAGCTTGAGCGAGGCGGAGGGCAGGAGGTAATTGTAGTCGGTGTCGATCGTCGCGGGCGCCGCCAGGTCAGTGATCGAGACGTCGGTGTTTTCCCAGCGCAAGCCAGCCTCGAACAGCAGCGCGCCGGTGCCGCCTTCGACCAGGGCGAAGAGATCGCGGCGATCCTCGGCAATGCGGTTCAGCCCGCCCGGAATCGCAACCGAGGTGCCTGCGCTTGTCACGTAGTCGTCGGGCACGTTGTTGGCGACCGAATAGGCGTTGCGGATGGTGTTGCTGATCGAGACGCGATTGCGCGGGTATGACGGGTTGTCGTTGCTGCGCAGGTCCGTGTCGCGATCCTTGTTCTGGGCAAAGCCGCCGAATGCCAGGCTCAGTCCGTCCGACAGCGGCACCTCGTGCGACAGTTCGAGCGAAAGCTCCTCGTCGCGGAAGCGGCGATCGAAGGTGTCGGCCGTCAGGCGCGCGGTCGACCGGTCGAAGTCGATCTCGTTCTCGAATTCATCCTGGGCCTCGTCGAAGCGCGCGAAGCCGGCCTTGAGCTTCGTTTCGCCCAGGCTCCATTCCTTCGACAGCTTGCCGGAAACCGACCAGCTTTCCTGGTCGATGGCGTTGACGTTGTGGTTGTCGGTCAGGAGATTGCCCGGCACGGTCGCGCGGACCGGGCCGTTGACCGCGGTCAGGCTGTTGTATTCCTGCGAGCGTTCGTCCTCGACCCGCTCGGTCTTGACGTAGTTCCCGGCAATCTCGAACCTGGTGGTCTCGCCCTCGATCGCGTAGCTGAGGTTGCCGGCATAGTCGGTGCCGTTGCGTACGTCGGACTGGTCCTCGCGGTTGACGAAGGCGCCGTTCGGCGCGGCATAGCGCAGGCTCTTTTTCACCTTGGGATTGTAGCGACCCTGGACGTTGACGCCCCCCAGCACGCGGCCGGGACCAAGCGGGCCGCCGTAATAGAATCCGCCGTTGGGCTTCGTCTTGCCGTCGTCGAAGAACAGCGCGCCAGCCTTCACATAGCCCCCATCCATGGCAAAGGCATCGCGCAGCACGATGTTGAGCGAACCTGCGACAGCGTCGCCGGTGCGCCGCGCCGAGGACGAGCGCACGATCTCCACCTGCTTGATCAGTTCGGCCGGAATGCGGTCGAGGAAGAAGGAGCGATCGGCCTGCGATCCGGGCACCTTGTCGCCGTTGATGAGGATCTGGGTGTAGCCGGGCTCAAGCCCCCGCAGCCGGGCCCCGTCGCTTTCGATGACGTCCGACAGGAAGGTGACCGAGGGCACGCGCTTCAGCGCGTCGCCGGCGGTCAGCGGTTCGAAGCGCTGGAAATAGGTCTCGTCATAGACCAGCACGGGTTCGACCGCGTCCTCGTCGCGGTTGCCATAGCCGATCTCGGCCTGGACGACGATCTCGCTTGCCGATCGGGTCTGTTCGTCCTCAACCGCTTCGACCTCCGCAGCTTCGGCGGCGAAAGGCAAGGTGGCGCCGATGCCGCAGAGCAGCATGGCACGAAGCGAGCGGAAGCTGGCCGAGTGGTCGCGTGAAACAGACATGAACAATTCCCTGTTGGCGTGTGACGTTGCGTCGGAGGCCTAGGGAGCGATCGTGACTGCCTCGGGTCTGTTTCTTGACCGCGGCGCGGCACAACGGTGAAGGTCCTGTGTCCGTCATGCTGCCAAAGTGCCTGCAATCTGCGACCAGCCTTCGCTGCAGTGCGGCATGGGGACCTGACGAAGCCGCCTGTTTCTGCTATTCGAATCGCGATGACCACCGAAAACATCGTCCGCGACGTCAGCGTGCACGAGGCTCTGGCTCGCGCGGCCCGCGCCAAGGCGGACGGCAGCACCGATGCCGATCTGGCGCGCCGCCTGCGCGAGGCGGCGATCAAGCACGAACGCATGGCCCGGCGCCTGCGCCGCCAGCGGGCCGAACTGGGCGGCTCGAACGGACCCGAAGCGGGCTGATTTCGAGCCATCACTGCGCAAATTCACCCGCCGACTATCGTCAATCTCTTTGACATGAACCTGCCGATCCCTAGAACGCACTGCTGAACGCATCGGACGACAGCTCCGCAAACACAGTGGTCCAGACAGGCGGGCAGGGCAGGGGGTAAATCGATGGTCCGTATCGTCGAAGTGCGCGAAATCGCGGTCCGGTTCGACCGCGCCATTGCCAATGCCGTGGTCGATTTTTCGCGCCACACCGTCTCGCTGGTCGCGCTGATCACCGACCAAGTGCGCAACGGCCAGGCGGTCGCCGGGGTGGCTTTCAATTCGATCGGCCGCTTTGCCCAGTCGGGCCTGCTGCGCGAACGCATGATCCCGCGCCTGCTGGCCGCCGATGCCGAAGACTATGGCGACGGCCAGGGTCGGATCGATCCCGCGCGGGTTGCGGCGGTGGCCATGCGGGACGAAAAGCCCGGTGGCCACGGCGACCGGGCGGCGGCCGTGGGCGCGCTCGAACTCGCCGCGTGGGATCTCAGGGCACGTCTGGCCGGGGAACCGGCGTGGCATGCGATAGCGCAGGCTTTCGGATGCGAACCACTGCGCGACGTGCATGTCTATGCTGCCGGCGGCTATTACCATCCTGAAGACGGGCTTGGCCGGTTGTGCTCCGAACTGGCCGGCTATCGCCAGGCCGGCTTCACCCACGCCAAGATCAAGATCGGCGGCACCGATTGGGCCAGCGACGCGGCACGGATCGAGGCCGCGATTGCCGAACTGGGCTCCGGTGCAAACCTGGCGGTCGATGCCAACGGTCGTTTCGCGCGCGATCAGGCCATAGCGGTGGGCAGCAAGATCGAGCCTTATGGTTTGCGCTGGTACGAAGAGCCGGGCGATCCGCTCGACTATGCGTTGATGGCCGATCTCGCTGGGCGCTATGGCGGCCCGCTGGCGACCGGCGAAAACCTGCTCTCGCGCCAGGACGTGGTCAACCTCCTGCGCCATGGCGGGATGCGGGCCCGTCTGGACGTGTTCCAGATGGACGCGGGGCTAAGCTACGGCCTCACCGAATATGCCGCGATGATTGCCGCGCTCGAGGCGGCCGGACACCGGCGCGAGCAGGCTCTGCCGCATGGCGGGCACCTCATAAACCTGCATATCGTGGCTGGGCTGGGGCTGGGCGGATGCGAGGCCTATCCCGGCGTGTTTCAACCGTTCGGCGGCTATCTGCCCGACTTGCCGGTTGAGGACGGACGGATTGGCCTGCCGCAGCATCCCGGCTTCGGGCTTGAGCGCAAACCGGGTCTTGCACCGCACATCGCCCAGCTGCTGGCCTGAAGCATCAGCGCTGCGCCGCTTCGTGCTGGCGCACCAGGGCCGCGAGGGTGCGATTGACCGGTGCGGCAAGCCCGGCCCTCTCCGCTTCGCGGGCAACCGCTCCGTTGATGAAGTCGATCTCGCTGGGCCGTCCGGCCTCGATATCCTGGAGCAATGACGGCTTGGCCCCGGCGACCCGTTCGGCAAAGGCGCGGATGTGTGCCTCGGGGTCCTCGATGGCGATCGCCACGCCAAGGCGCCTGGCGACCGTCCACGCCTCGCGCCCCGCGGCAAGGCAGACCGCGCCAAGGTCCTTGTCGGCCAGCGCCGCGCCCACGGTCAGCCCGCTGAGGCCGCAGGGAGCGCTGAAGCTGGCGTTGCAGATCAGCTTTTCCCACTGCATCGTGAGGATGTCGTCGGCCGCTCCGGCGGCAAAGCCGGCCTCCTGCCACGCCTCGACCGCGCGCAGCAGCAGAACCTTGGGAAGGTCGCCATAGGCGCCCAGCCTGATCGCTTGCATCGCCTTGTGTTCGCCTCGGCCCGGACCGGTCAGCTGCGCGCCAAACGCCGCCGCGATGCCGATGACGAGCTGGTTTGCCGGCAGCGACAGCGCAATCAGGTCGGCCGCGCCGATGCCGTTTTGCATCGCGACGATGACCGTCTCTGGGCCGATCAGGGGACGCAATGCGCGCGCCGCGGCTGCGACCTGTGTGGCCTTGGTTGCGATCACCACCATGTCATGCACTTCGGCGGGAGGCACGGCTTCCGCGCGCAAACGATGCCTGCGCTCGCCATCGGGCCCTGCCAGGTTCAAGCCGTGCGCGCGGATCGCGTCGAGATGCGCGCCTTCGCGCTGGATCAGCAGCACCGCGTGACCGGCTTCCGCGAAATGGACCGCGAAGACCGATCCCATGGCGCCCGCTCCAACGACGGCGATCTTCATCACGCGCGCGACTTGATCCAGTCCGCCATCAGGTCGGCGGCGCGGTTGCGCACGGCAGGGCCGTCCTCGAAATAGTGTTCGCCCGGGATCAGTTCGAGCGCCTTTTCGTTCGATCCGATGAAGGCGTGGATGGCGTGGGCATCGGCGGGGAACACACCTGTATCGCCCAGGCCCTGGATCACCAGCGAGGGGATGCGGAACTTTTCGAGGTGCGGCTTGCCCTGACATTTCGAAGTTTCGAGGCTCCACATCGAAAGCCACGTCTTGCAGAAGTTGACCCGACCGATCGATGGGGTGCGATTGGCGACGCGCGGCTCGCCGCGGTAGCAAAGGTTGGGCTTGCGGTCCGACGGATCGATCGCGGGATCGATCATGCGCAGGTCCGCCCAGCAGCGGAACAGCGGGAACAGCCGGTCGGGCACGCCGTGGCTGTTGAGCCGTTCCAGCTCCGCCTTGGCAAAGGCGGTGATGCGCGCGTTCCGCGCCCGCTGCGCCGCGCGGTACTTCGCGATGAAGGCAGCGGAATAGGGCGGCCCGTTGTCGGGATTGAAGGGATCGAGTTCGGGATCGGTGGCGACGGGATCGGTCTCGTCGATCACCGAGGGGTCCATCCAGTCGGTCAGCACTTCGGGCCGTCCCTGGTGCGCGTTCAGCGAGATGTAGAGATCCGCGCCCGGCAGGCTGGCAAGCACCTCGCCTCCGGCACCCTTTACCCCGGCGGACAGCGTGGGGGCCGTCGCCTCACCCTGATAGGCGCCCATCAGCGAGCCGCCGCCAGAATTGCCGAGGATCACCACCTGCTCGACTCCGGCTTCCTCGCGCAGCCACTTCATGCCGACCGAGATGTCGATCAGCGCGTGTTCGAGCAGGAACTGGTCCTCGAAACCGCGATACCGCGTGTTCCAGCCGAGGAAGCCGATCCCTCGCCGGGCGAAGTAGGGGGCCAGGTAATGTTCCGAAAAATCGACGTTGTAGTGTGTCGCGATGACGGCGACCTTCGGCCGCGATCCGCGTTCGGTCCAATAGATGCCCTGGCACGGATGGCCGCCGGCCATGATGCGCGGCGCGGTGGCAGATGTGCGGCCGATGAACTGGGCGTCGAGGCCGTCTATCCTGTCGTCGTCATGCATTTCTGGCATCTCCCTTGTCCGGCTGCCCGGCCACGTCGAACGGCAGCGTGTAGCCGGTCAGGCCGGCGCGGATTTCCTTCTTGTCGATCTTGCCGGTCGGGCCGAGCGGGATCGACGGCACGATCAGCACGTCGTCGGGCATCCACCACCGCGCGATCTTGTCGCCAAGCCATTCGCGGAACTCGTCCGGTCGGGCACTGACCCCGTCGCGCAGCTGGACCAGAAGGATAGGGCGCTCGTCCCACTTGGGGTGGGTAACGCCTATCACCGCAGCCAGCGCGACCTTGGGATGGCCGGCAACGATATTTTCGACGTCGATCGAACTGATCCATTCGCCGCCCGACTTGATCACGTCCTTGGCGCGGTCGGTGATCTGCATGTAGCCTTGTTGGTCGAGCGAGGCGATGTCCCCGGTGTCGAAGAACCCTTCGCCGTCGAGCGCCGATCCGGCCTCGTTGCCGAAGTAGGCAGAGCAGATCGTCGGGCCCTTGATCATCAGTCGCCCGGGTGTGCGGCCGTCGTGTGGCAGGCGCGCTCCCTCGTCATCGACGATCTTGAGATCGAGCCCGGAAAGCAGCCGCCCCTGCTTGAGCTTGTAGGCAAGCTGGCCCTGCTGATCGAGCGCGGCGACCGCCGCGTTGGGGATCGAGACCGTGGCCAGCGGACTGGTTTCGGTCATGCCCCATCCCTGGATCACGTCGACACCGTAGCGATCGCGGAACGCGGTCACGATCGCTTCGGGCAGGGCCGATCCACCGACGACCACCCGTTCGAGCTGGCCGAGGCCGAGGCCAGTTTCGTCGAGATGGGTAAGCAGCGATTGCCAAATGGTCGGCACCGCGGTCGAATAGGTGCAGCCTTCGGCAACGATCTGTTCCTGCAAAGACGGCCCGTCGAGCTTCTGTCCTGGGAGGACCAGCTTGGCGCCGACGGCCGGCGCCGAATAGACGATGCCCCAGGCGTTGGCGTGGTACATCGGCACGACCAGCAGGATGCTGTCGCGCGCGTTCAGCGCCAGCGCATCGCGCTGCAGCGTCATCAGCGCGTGCAGGTAGTTCGAGCGGTGCGAATACAGCACGCCCTTGGGATTGCCGGTGGTTCCGCTGGTGTAGCACAGCCCGCAGGCGGTGTTCTCGTCGAACTCGCCCCATGCTGCTTCACTCGCCTCGCCAGCGATCCAGTCGTCGAAGGCGATCCCCTGGGCGGTGCCCGCCGGCAATTCTTCTGCAGCGCAGAACCAGATCACGTCGCAAATCGAGGGGGCCAGCGGGAGAAGCTGGTCGACGAGATCCGCGACTGATGGATCGGCGATCAGCATCCTGTCGCCGGCGTGGTTGGCGATGTAGGCAATCTGTTCGAGGAACAGCCGCGGGTTGAGCGTGTGGCAGACCGCACCCATCGACTGGATTCCGTACCAGGCCGCCAAGTGGCGCGCGCCGTTCCAGCCCATCGTCGCCACCCGGTCACCGGGCTGAACGCCCATGCGGCGCAGCGCATTGGTTACCCGCTTCGCATCGGCGTGAACCGCGGCATAGGTCGATCGCGTTGTGCGTCCTTCGAAGTCACGCGAAACCACTTCGGTATCGCCGTGCCAGCGCGCTGCGTGATCGATCAGTTTGTCGACCGTCAGCGGCCAGTCCTGCATCAGTCCAAGCATCCCCGTCCTCCAAAAGCGCTGGAAACATTGCGTCCGGGACTTGCTTTCGCGCGCCTCGCACCCCACGAGCGGGCAATGATTGCACCTTCCTGCAGACCGACGGAATGACGCCTGCTGCGCTCGAACTGATGCCGCGGATCTTCCAGCGCCTCGTCTGGCTGGACGAGGGGCTGCAGAAGCGGTTGCACGACGCCGGCTGGCCCGATGTCAGCCGCGCCCAGTCGATGGTCATGCTCAACGTCACCAGCGGTAATGTTCGTCCCGCCGACATCGCGCGCAGCCTCGGCGTGTCGCGCCAGGCCGTTCATGTCACGATCGGCCAGATGAGCGAACTGGGCATCCTCACCCTTGTTGCCGATCCCGCCAACGGCCGGAACAAGCTGGTGCAGCTGACTGCCTTTGGCGAAGAGATGCGCCATGCCGCACAGAATGCGATGACCGGGATGCTGGCCACGTTGGAAGCGCGGATCGGCGAAGGCCGCCTCGCCGCGCTGACCGACGCGCTGAACGCGGACTGGGGCCCCAACGACTAGGACGGCAGGATTCACGGTCGGAGCCTTTCGGCAAGATCGACGAGGCTGTCGCAGGCAAGCGCGATCTGTCCGGTAAGCGCATCGGGCACGTCACCGCCGAACACCGCAAGGGCATTGCCGACGCGCAGTTCGATCGGCAGCGCCAGCATCTGCAGGGCCTGCACGATCTGGCGCAAGTGGCCCAGCACGCGGATGCCGGCGCCAGGGCCCGGCGTGGCGCTGGCCAGAAGCACCGGCTTGCCGCGAAAGGCACTGACCGCCAGCGCCATTTCGTCCCCGGTCGAGCGCGAGGCCCAGTCGAGCGCGTTCTTGAGCAGCGGCGCGACCGATGAATTGTATTCGGGAGATACCAGCACAAGCGCATCGCAGGCGGCGATACGCTGCTTTAGCGCCAGCGCCGCCGCGGGGAAGACGGTGCGTTCAAGATCACCGTGAAAGATAGGCAGGTCGAGGTCGGCATGCGACGCCTGCCAAACCGCTTTGCCGCCTTGGGCAAGTCGTTCCGCGATGAGCTCGGCAAGACGGACGTTGAGCGAGCCTTCGCGCGCGCTTCCGGCTATAATTCCGATCGTGGTCGCCACCGCTCTCTCCCGAATTGCTTAGTATACTAAGCGTATCACTAACGGATTCGTCAACCCCTTTGACGGATGATCAGGCCGAGACGTCGTTGAGATCGGGCAGCTTGCGCTCTTCATCGACCAGGTTGGCGTGGACCCGGCGCAGAAGGTTCTTAAGCGTTTCGACCTCGGCGTCGGACAGGCCCGCGGTGGCGATGTCATGGACCTCGGCATTATGCGGATTGAGTAGGGTTTCGAGCGCCCGGGCGTGGTCGGTCAGGAAGATGTGCGTCTTTCGCCGGTCGTCCACACTGCGTTCGCGGCGGATCAGGCCGGCGGCTTCAAGGCTGCGCAGGGCGACCACGGTGGTCGGTTCGCGCATTCCGACCTTGTCGCTCAACTCGCGCTGGGTCAGTCCGTCCTCGACCCACAACTGGCGCAGGAAGCGCCACTGGCCGGCCGAGACGCCGTGTTCCATCGTCCGCCTCTCGAGCACGCGCGAAAAAGTGCGGAAGACGATCCGGCTCAGGTAGCCGATGCTGTTTTCCGGCCTGGCGTAATGCTCGGGCGGGTGGCGTGTCGTCATGGGCTTTTCGGTCTCCCGTTCGTGCAAGGCGGGTCTGTCCCGCGCGTCTGCCCCATCGGCAGGGGATGGACAACTGCCCGTCCCGGCAATAGTTAGTATACGAAGGATACAAGGGAAAGGGTGTTGCCGCAATGACCGCCGCCGTCGATCGTCCTGTGGAGGCGCGGGTACACGTGGCCCTGTTCCTGCTGGTGCTGACCGGCGCCTTGAACTTCGTCGACCGGCAGATTGTCGCGGTGCTGATCGAGCCGATCCGGGCCGAACTGCATTTCTCCGATGCGCAGTTCGGGCTGCTGACGGGATTGGCCTTTTCGCTGTTCTACGCGCTGTTCGGACTTCCCGCAGCGATGCTGGCGGACCGCTGGAGCCGCATCCGCCTGATCGCAGCTGCCTGCGCGGTGTGGAGCCTGTTCACCGCGCTGACCGGCAGCGTGCGCTCGTTCGGCGAGATGGCGGCCGCGCGGTTCGGGGTCGGGGTGGGCGAGGCGGGCGGCACCGCGCCTTCGCTCTTTCTGCTGGCCGACTGCTATCCGCCGCAGCGCCGCCCATTGGTGATTGGGCTATTTACCCTCAGTGGTCCGATCGGGGTCTTCGCCGGGGCGGCCTTTGGCGGTTGGGCGGTCGAAGCGATCGGCTGGCGCAACGCCTTTGTCGTGCTCGGCGTTCTCGGGCTGGTTCTGGCGCCATTGCTGCTGGTGGTGGTGCGCGAACCGGCGCGCGGAACCTTCGACGCCGGCGGTCCGGTCAAGGTCGAGCCGCTGGGCAAGACCTTTGCCCATTTCGTGCGCGATCCCTCGTTGCGGCTGCTGGGCATTGCCAGCGGGCTGTCCTCGTTCCTCAGCTACGGGATGCTCAACTGGATTCCGGCCTACCTGATGCGGGTCGAGGCCATGCCCATTTCGGCGCTGGCGACCTGGTTCGCACCCGCCGCGGGCATAACCATGGGCATCGGCATGGTGACGGGCGGCTGGCTGGTCAACCGCTTCATTCGCCGCAGCGCGGCGGCCTACGCACTGATCCCCGGCCTTGCCACGGCGGTGTTGATACCGATGTTCGGCGCGGCCCTGCTGGTCGAGGGCTGGGCGCTGTCGCTGACGCTGATGCTGGTGCCCATGGTATGCTGCACGATGTTCACGCCGGCCTCGCTCGCCCTTGCGCAGGAGCTTGGCCACGCCGGGGCGCGCGCCACGGTCACCGCGATCCTGCTGCTGATGTACAACATCGTCGGGCTGGGTTGCGGACCGCTGTTCGTGGGCGTGGTCAGCGACGCGCTGGCTCCGGTCCACGGCAATGACAGCCTGCGCTATGCGCTTGGCGCTCTGCTGGTCCCCGCGCTGTTGGCGGTCGTCGCGCATCTGGTTCTGGCACGGCGACTGCCGACGGTCTTTGCGCGCCGGGCTGCTGCTGTCGGCTGATCTGGTCAGTCGGCGGCGTCGCCCAGCCAGCGGCGCAGCACCTCGTCAGTATCCTGGCCGATCCTCGCCGGGGCGGGACGGCGGATCGCCGATGGCGTGCGCGACAGGCGCGGCACCGGAGCCTGCATCGGCACCGGTCCCAGCACCGGGTCGTCGACCGTCACGATCGACTGGCGCGCGGCAAAATGGGGATCCGCCAGCATCGTTTCCGCATCGAAGATCCGGCCGGCCGGCACGGCGTGTTCGATCATCAGCGCTTCCAGTTCGGCCACCGTCAGTCCCCTGGTCCATTTGCCGATCAACGTATCGAGTTCGTCCTGGTTGCGTCCGCGCGACAGATGGTCGGCATAGCGCGGGTCCTTGGCCATTTCAGGCCTGCCCATGGCATCGCACAGCCGACCGAACACTGCGTCCTGGTTGGCGCCGATCAGGTATTCACCGTCCGAACAGGGATAGACGTTCGAGGGGGCGATACCGTCCAGTTTGGACCCGCTGCGACGGCGCTTGTGGCCGTTGATGGCCCATTCGGGGACCATGCTCTCCATGACCTGCAACACGCTCTCGTAAAGCGTCGCGTCGATAATCTGGCCCTTGCCGCTGTGCTGGCGTTCGTTGAGCGCGGCCAGCGCGCCCATGCAGCCATAGGTCGCGGCCAGGGTATCGCCGATCGACACGCCCATGCGCGATGGTGGGCGGTCGGGATCGCCGACGATGCCGCGCCATCCGCCCATCGCCTCGCCGATCCCGCCGAAGCCGGCGCGCCCGGCATAGGGTCCGGTCTGGCCGTAGCCCGAGACGCGAACAACGATCAGCCGCGGGTTCTGGCGGCACAGTTCGGCAGGATCGAGGTTCCAGCGCTCAAGCGTTCCGGGGCGGAAGTTCTCGATCAGGATGTCGGCCTTGGCGATCAGCCGGCGCACACGGTCCTGCCCTTCGGCAGATCGCATGTCGGCTTCGACCGAGTATTTGTTGCGGGCGATCACGCGCCACCAGGTCGGCGTCTTTCCCTGGCCCCAGTCGCGCATAGGATCGCCGGTGCCGGGGGCTTCGATCTTGACCACCTCGGCGCCCATATCGCCGAGCAGTTGCCCGCAGAAGGGACCCGCGATCAACTGACCCAGTTCGACGACGCGAATTCCGGCGAGCGCACCCTGGCGCCCTGCGCCCGCGTTCGTCCCATCACCCATCGCCATCCACCCCGTCCTGCATCTATTGAATGCAATTTGCGCGAACTGGTGCGGTTGGCAAGCTCAAAATGCCATAATTGCATCCACAGACGGCTAATGTGGCGCGTGTTGACGGTCCCCCCACAGGATCGAGCGATGCTCATCGGTGAAGCCGGTCAGCCCCCCTTCGACCGTTTCGGCACGGGCCACGCCCGCTGCCATGCCCGTCCGTACGGCCGGTCGCTCCAGCATCGCGGCGGCCCAGCGCTCGATCCCGGGATAACGGCCCGTCTCCTCGATCAGCTTGCGGCGCAGATAGGGCAGGGTGGCCATGTCGGCAATCGTATAGCTGTCCCCGGCCAGCCATTCGGCTTCGGATAGCCGCTGGTCGAGGACGCGCAGCAGCCGCGAGACCTCGCGCGAGTAGCGCTCGATCGCGTAGGGGTGCTTTTCGGCGGCATAATGGGTGAAGTGCACCTCCTGCCCGAACATCGGGCCGATGCCCGATACCTGGAACATCAGCCACTGCCAGGCAACCGCGCGCCGGGCCGGATCCGCTGGCATGAAGTGGCCGGACTTTTCGGAAAGGTAGAGCAGGATCGCGCCTGTTTCCCACAGAACGAAGCGGCCACCCGGCCCGTCGCTGTCGACGATCACCGGGGTCTTGTTGTTGGGGTTGAGGGCAAGGAACTCGGGCGTCAGCTGATCGCCGGCCAGTATGTCGATCGGCACGAGTTCCCAGGCGAGGTCCATCTCCTCGAGCGCGATGGCGATCTTACGGGCGTTGGGCGTCGGCCCGCCATAAAGCTGGATCATGTCTGCTTCTCCCTGATCTTGTTTCGCACGGTGAGCGGCGGACCCCAATCGCGGCGCAGCGCAGCGCTCAGACCGGCAACGGAGTCCTTGCCGATCCGCTGTTCCAGTTCGTCCACGAGCCGGGTCATCGCCGCGCGCGAATCGGCGCGGCGGCGTTCGCCTTCAGCACTGATCCGGACGATCTTGGCGCGCCGGTCGTCGGGGTCGGTGGTCAGTTCGATGAGGCCCGCCGCGACCATTTCGGCAATCGTCGCGCCGGCTGACTGGCGGGTGATGGCCAGCGTACGGGCAATTTCGGCAGGGCGCGCGATCCCCTGGCCGACAGCGATCAGCACCATGGTTTGCGGGCGGGATACGGCATCCCATCCGGCCTCGCGGAGGAGCGTCTGAAGGCCTTCGTCGAACCAGGCAAAGGCCCAGAACAGCGGGATCAGGATTGTTTCGCCCTGGTCGGTCATTGTGCTCCCAGCGTCAGTGCGGTTGACAGATATTGTCAGGTAGACTTACTAATTCGCAACGACAAGGGAGATTTTGCCATGGCGCTGCGGTTCGGCACGTTCCTCGCCCCCTATCACTCGCATCGCGAAAATCCGACGCTGGCGCTCGAACGCGACATGGAGCTGATCGAGCATCTCGACCGGCTCGGATACGATGAGGCCTGGATTGGCGAGCACCATTCCGGCGGATCGGAAATCATATCCTCGCCCGAACTGTTCATCGCCGGGGTCGCGCCGCGCACGCGGCGGATCCGCTTCGGTACCGGGGTCAATTCGCTTTGCTATCACCATCCGCTGATCCTGGCCGACCGCATCGTCCAGCTCGATCACCAGACGCGAGGCCGGGTGATCTTCGGGGCAGGGCCGGGGCAATTGCCGACCGACGCCTACATGCTGGGGATCGAACCGGCCAATCAGAGGCGGATGATGAACGAAGCGCTCGAATGCCTGATCGACCTGTTCGAAGGGCGGAGCGTCGACCGCCAGACCGACTGGTTCACGCTGCGCGACGCGCGGCTGCAGCTGCTGCCGTTCAAGCGTCCGCGGATGGAGATGGTCGTGGCCTGCGCGGTGACGCCGTCAGGTCCGGTGACCGCCGGCCGGCTGGGGCTCGGCATGCTGTCGCTGGCCGTGTCGACTCCGATCGGTTTCTCCGCGCTGGGCGACCACTGGGGCGTCTACGAGGAAGCGGCGCACAAGGCGGGCCATGCGGTGTCGCGCGACAGCTGGCGGGTCGTCGTCAACATGCACCTTGCCGACACGCGCGAGCAGGCATTGGCCGATCTCGAATGGGGGATCATGGACAACGTCGCCTACACCCGCGCGCTGCGCGGCCTTTCTCCGGGCGACGGCAATGTGCTGTCCCGGATCGAAACCGCCAAGGACGCGGTCAGGCTGATGACCACTGAAGGCCTCGGCGTGTTCGGCATTGCCATGGCAGGCACCCCTGACGACGCCATCGCGCATATCGAGCGCCTGCGCGACAAGGCCGGCGGGTTCGGCACCGTTCTGTTCATGGGGCAGAACTTTGCCGACCAGGCGGCGACGCGGCGCAGCTACGAACTGTTCGCCCGCTACGTCATGCCGCATTTCAGTGGCGCGACCGCGCCCATGCAGGCGTCGATGGACTGGTGCCGCGAGCGCAGCGGGACCACTTACACCGGTTTCGTCGCGGCGATGCAGCAGGCGATCAAGGACCATGCCCCCGGCTGACGCTGGCTGTCAGGGGCGGCCCGGCACCGCCGAGTGCATCCTGTCGCCGAACATGTTGGACCATTGCGCGGAGCTGAGCCTTGCGTTCAGCTGCATGTACTTGTCGGGGAAGGCCTTGTCGGCGCTGCGACCGCGCTGGACGGCAGGGCGCGCGGCGATCGCCTGGTACCAGCGGTGGGTGTTGGGAAATCGCGCCAGGTCGATCCCGACGACCCCGGCAGCCGACCGGCCCGGCCAGATCGCGATGTCGGCAATCGAGAACTCCGCCCCGGCGAGGTACTCTGCCTGGCCCAGCCGGTTTTCGAGCACCTGCATCAACCGGTCGAGTTCGCGCGAATAGCGTTCGATCGCATAAGGAATAGGCTCGGGCGCATAGCGGCGGAAATGCGAGGCCTGCCCGCCCATCGGGCCGAGCCCGGCGACCTGCCAGGTCAGCCACTGCAGCGCCACCGAACGGGCGCGGGGGTCGTCGGGCAGCAGCATGCCGGTCTTATCGGCCAAGTACTGCAGGATCGCACCGGATTCGAACACGGCGTGCGGCTCGCCGCCGAACGGCGGATCGTGATCGACGATGGCTGGCAGCTTGTGGTTGGGATTGATCCGGTCGAATTCCGGGGTGAGGTGATCGCCCTCGAAGATGTCGTAGGAGATCAGCCGGTAGTCGAGACCCATTTCCTCCAGCGCGATCGATATCTTCTGGCCGTTTGGCGTGGCGCTGAAATGAAGATCGATCATCAGAAGGCCTTTCCTTGCCCGCAGGGGCGTTCAGTCGGATGTGCCGCGCATCAGGGTCTGGCGCGCGGAGCGAATGTGGGCGGTCATCACCGCATTGGCCCAGCCGCCGTCGCGGGCCTCGATCGCATCGACCAGTTCGCTGTGCTGGATCGCGCTGCGGCGCAGTTCGTCGCGCGAGTAATTGCGGAAGGTAACGAGAACCAGGGGCATCTCGGTCAGCGATCCGATCAGCTCGCGCAGGCGGCTGTTGCCGCAGGCTTCGAGCACGGCGCGGTGGAAGCGACTGTTGATCTCGGCGATCTGGCCGTGATCGAGTTGGTCCTTGTCCACCGCCTCGGCCATTTCGCGTGCGAGCGTGCGTAGCTCGGCAATCTGGTCATCGCTGGCACGGTCGGCTGCGGTCTGGGCCGCAAAAGCTTCGAGCAGGATGCGAACCTCGTAGATCTGCTCGATCTCCGCCCGGGTCCAGCGCGACACGAAGGCACCGCGATTGGGAATCAGACGGATCAGCCCCTCGGCGTCCAACCGGCGCATGGCCTCGCGCACAGGGGTGCGGCTGAGTCCGCTCGATTCCGCGAGTTGCTGCGCGGTAAGATGCGAGCCCTGCGGAAACTGCCCGCTGACAATGCCGTCACGGATCGTGCGATAGGCGTTGTCGACCGACTTGCTCATGTCCCGGCTCATCCTGCTGCTGCTGTGCCAGTCGTTCTATGGGCCGGGCCGCAGCGGGTCAAAGTCCCTCGGTCAGGATTACCCGATAATCTGCCGATCCCTGGCGCAGCTTGGCCGCCTCCTGGTAGGCGGGCGAGTGGTACCAGGCCCTTGCGGCATCCATGCTTTCGAACTTGATGATCGCGACGGCATCGGCCGGTTCGCCCTCGACCGTCTCGCTGGGATTGTAGAACACGATCGGTTCAAGCTTGTGATCGCCGCGTGCCGCGCGGGCTGCGGCACCATAGGCGTCGAACCCGTCCTGGTCCTTGATGCTGTTGCGGATGAAAACGGCATAGGCAGGCATCGTTCGGTCTCCCCGATGTATCTTGTCTGCCCGGATAGGTCGGAGCCAGACGATTGGCAATCGGCAAATGCCAAATCGTATGCAAAAAGCCTAGCACACTAAGTAAAATGCTGACATGATCGTGCCGGGTACGAGGACCACGGAAGGAATTGCTGCATGACGCCGGTTGGCAAGCATGCCCTGATTACCGGAGCGGCAAGCGGGATCGGGCGGGCCACCGCGCTCCGCCTTGCCGCGGCAGGGGTGGGGCGGTTGACCTTGCTCGACAGGGATCGGGCCGGGATCGACGAAGTGGCTCGTCTCGTCGCTGCGGCCGGACCGCAGGTGGCTTCACTTTCCTGCGACGTATCCGACGTGGCAGCCCTGACGGCCGCGTTCGACGAAGCCGCAGCCAGCGCCCCCATCGACATGGTCTTCAACAACGCGGGCGTCGTTACCGGCGCACCGTTGTTTCCGGCCGCCACAACGCAGCGAATCGCGCAGGTTTTCGCCATCAACGTAACAGGCGTGGTGCTGGGCACCCAGCTGGCGATCCAGCATATGAGCGGGCGTGGCGGCGTGGTGATCAACACGGTGTCGACATCGCACGACAACGCCGGATTTCGCGATGTCCTCTACACGACGTCGAAGGCCGCGGTGTACCAGTTCACGCGGGCCTGCGCCCAGTTCCTCGAGCCAACGGGTGTGCGGGTCTGCGGCATCAGCCCCGGACTTGTCGATACGCCCATCCTCGATACCACCGGCGGTGATCGGCGGGCGGAATGGATGACGCCGATCCTGGCCAACAATGTCGCGCTTGCGCCCGGGGCGATCGCCGACGCTGTCCTGGAGGCTTGGCAGGACGACAGCTTCATCGGCGAGGTGCGCGCGGTGCGGGCCGAATAGAACGGTCGCCCAGACGAACCGCTTGCATGATTGCATGCAAATATGTAGCTCACTTCGGCTGATCCGCAAGCCGGTGTCGAATGAAGGACGGGAGAGAAACGGGTCATGACGCAGATCCACGACAAGACGGCATTCGTGACCGGCGGGGCAAGCGGCCTCGGCCTCGCCATGGCCACGGCACTGGCGAAGGAAGGCGCGCGCGTGATCCTTGCGGACTGCGACCGGGCCGGCGCGGAACGCGCAGCGGCAGCACTGCGGAACGCCGGCGTTGATGCGATCGGCCTGGAACTTGACGTGACCGACGAGGCGGCCTGGGCACGGGCGGGCGAGGAGGCGCGGGCCTTCGGTCCGGTGCGGCTGCTGGTCAGCAACGCCGGGGTGGGCGGCGGCGCGGGATCGTTCGAGACCTATGACACCGAGGTGTGGCGCTGGAACTATGCGGTCAACGCCCACGCGCATCTTTACGCCTGCCGCACGTTCCTCGGCGAGATGAAGGCGAGCGGCGAAGCCTCGCACCTGCTGCTGACTTCGTCGATGGTGGCAATCGTGCCACCGCCGATCTCGGTCGCGTACATCAGTTCCAAGTACGCGACCCTCGGGATCGCCATGGCGCTGCGCAACGAACTGGCGGAAACCTGCGTCGGCCTGTCGGTGCTGATGCCGGGGATGACTGCGACGCGGATCGTCGAGACGACCCGCAACCTGCGCCCGGGCGAAAGCGAGCAGGGCGGCGCGGCCGCGACCTCGCAGGCGATGCAGGGCGTGCTGGCCGGCGGGATGCCGCCTGAAAAGAGCGCGGCGATGGTCGTCGAGGCAATCCGCGACGACCGGTTCTGGATCTTCACCCACCCCGAATGGAAGCGGATGGCCGAATTGGTGACCGCCGACATGCTGGCGGGCTTCGGCGCGAGCGCCGATCCCGACTATCGGGGCGATGATATCGATGCGTTGATTGCGGCCAATGGCGGCCGGATGTTCGGCGCCCAGGCTGCAAGAGGATGACCATGACCCAGGACGACGATGCCATCCGTGCGATGGCCAAGCGATTCTTCGACGCGATCGAGCAAGGCGATATCGCCACCATGGGCGCCTGCTTCGCGCTCGGTGCCGAGATCTGGCACAACACCGACGAACTGACCGTCACGGTCGAGCAGACCAAGGCCACACTGGCCGGGATGGTCGAACGGATCCGCGAGCGTAGCTATGCCGAACGCCGGCTGCAGGTCTTTCCGGGCGGTTTCGTCCAGCAGCACGCACTCGAAGGCGTGCGGGTTCACGATGGCGAGAAGGTGCGCCTGCCCTGTTGCATCGTCTGCCAGGTGAACGGCAACCTGATCACCCGCCTCGACGAATACTTCGATTCCGCCCACGTCGCGACCTTCCGCAAGTTCGCGTCCGCCTGAAAGGATTGCCCATGCCCGTTTTGCGCCAGGTTCCCCGCTCCGAAATCACCGACGACGTCATCAAGGCCTATTTCCAGCGGCTGTTCGGCGACAAGGATCCTATCAAGGAGCCCGGCACCGCAACCGGCACGCCGGGCGACTGGTGGAGCGTGTTCGCGCTGTGCCCCGATATTTTCCGCCACGCGGTCGACGGGTTCGCGCTCTACCGCAGCCCCTCGCGGCGGATCGACCCGGTGCTGCGCGAGCTGGGCCAGACCCGCGCTGGTTGGAACAAGGGCAGCCAGTTCGTCTTTTCGCAGCACTGCAAGTCGCTGCGCGGCCTTGGGGTAAGCGAGGATAAGATCGCCGCCGTTGCCCACTGGGCCGTGGCCGATTGCTATGACGACCAGGAACGCGCGGTTCTCGCCTATGCTGATTGCCTGACCCAGGCGAACGGTCGCACGCCGATCGAAGTGTTCGACAAGCTGCGCACCTTCTGGGACGATCAGCAGATCTTCGAGTTCACCTACATTACCACGCTTTACGACATGCACGCGGTGATCACCCGCGCGCTGCGCATGGAGTTCGATGACCGCGACGAACCGATCGTCGAGGTCGCGGCGCCCGAAGGCTTCGTTGCCGCAGACTTCCTCAGCGCGCCGCGACCCGCCAAGACCTGAAGCGGAGCGCGGTCGATGGAACTCAGCCAGATGCTGCGCCGGGCGGTGCAGGTCAACGGATGCGGCATCGCCACGATCGAAGGCGGGAACCGCCGAACCTGGGCTGAGGAGGGTGACCGGGTCGCGCGGCTTGCCGCCGGCCTTGCCGCGCAAGGCGTGAGCGAGGGCGACCGGGTGGCGATCCTCGCCGGCAATTGCGTCCACTACTGGGAGGCCCTGTTTGCGCTGTTCCAGTTGGGCGCCGTAGCGGTTCCGCTCAACACCCGGCTGACGCGGGCCGAGCTTGCCTACCAGCTGGACGATGCGGGTGCGATCATGCTGTTGGCCGGGGCAGGCTTCGGCGATATGGCGCAGGCGCTGCGCTGCACAACGCTGCGGACGCTGATCGGGCTGGAAGACCAGCAGCTCGACGCCACGATCGAGAACCTGATTGCCTCGAGCGAACCCCGGACCGCCTTCGTCATGGGGGATGATCGGCTGGCCGGCATCTACTACACCGGCGGCACTACCGGGCTGCCCAAGGGCGTGATGCTCAGCCACCGCAACCTGGTCGCGATGGCGAGCAACCTGATCATGCACCTCAAGGTCGATTGCCGGTCCGTGGTGCTGCATTCGGCGCCGATGTTTCACCTCGCCGATTTCGCGATCTTCGTGGCGACGATGGTCGCCGGCACGCACGTTGTCATCCCGCGCTTCGATGACGAGACGATGCTCAAGGCCATCGCCGACGCCCGGGTGACGCACAGCTTCACGGTTCCGCTTATGATCGACCGGATCGCCCGCCATCCGCGATTGACCGAATTCGACATTTCTTCGCTGCAGGTGCTGGGCTACGGCGGCGCGCCGATGCCGCGCGGGACCTATGAACACGCCCGCGCGACACTGCCGCAGATCGAGTTCTGCCAGGGCTTTGGCATGACCGAGATGCCTGCGCACACGTTTCTCGACATGGAGGCGCACCGCGATCCGTCGGATTCGCCGCGGCTGCGGTCGGCGGGGCAGGCGGGTTATCTCTACGAAGTGCGGATCTGCGATGCCGAGGGGCGGACGCTTCCACCGGGTGAATTCGGCGAGATCGCCGGTCGCGGCGACAACGTTATGATGGGGTATTGGAACAAACCCGACGAAAGCGCAGCGGTACTCCACGACGGGTGGATGTTCACTGGCGACGCAGGCTTCATGGACGAACAGGGCAACGTCACGATAACCGACCGGTTCAAGGACATGATCGTCACGGGCGGCGAAAATGTCTGGACGATTGAGGTCGAGAATGTCGTGTCGCGGTATCCCGGCGTGCTCGAATGTGCCGTGATCGGCCTGCCCGACGAGCGCTGGGGGGAGCGCGTCCACGCCATCCTCGGGCTGGCTCCCGATGCCGATTTCGATGCGGCCGCCTTTGACGTCTACTGCCGTGACAGGCTTGCCGGATACAAGCGCCCCCGTTCGGTCGAAGTGGTGCGCGAGCCCCTGCCGCGTTCGGGAGCGGGCAAGATCCTCAAGCGCGACCTGCGCGCGACCCGGCAGAACGTCAACTAAGACTGACAAGATTGGCAACCGCGCGCCAGCAATCGCGTGATTCGCCTTGATTGTATGCAGATATGGCAAAGTGACGGTTTTTTTGGTCCGGCCAGGGAAATTGCGGGATTGCATAGTCGAGTTGGTCATCAATCCGCAGAAAGTAGCGCATTTTCAGTATATTATGGTGGCCTCGGATTGAGTCGATATCCTCGCGGACAAATCGTCAATCCAGTTGACAGAGAATTCGATTGTGTGCAAACTTGCCCAACAACAGATGGGAGGATGCAATGCGCGACACACGTGCAGGATTGCTTGGAGGGACTGTTCTGGCCTCGCTGATGGTGGCGAGCGTGCCGGCGATGGCGCAGGATGCCGGCGACGCCGATACTGCCACCGGCGCCGAAATCGTGGTCACCGCCACCAAGCGCGAAGAGAGCGTGCAGAACGTTCCGATCTCGATGTCGGTGGTCAGCGGCAAGCAGCTTGCCGACTTCCAGGCGACCGACGTCAAGTCGATCATGAATTCGGTGCCGAACGTTTTTGTCCAGCAGACTGCGGGCAACGACGTCGTCTACATCCGCGGCTTCGGCTCGCCGCCGTCGAACTTCTCTTTCGACCAGTCGGTGTCAATGTACATGGACGGCATCTATGCGGGCAAGATCCGCCAGGCGCAGGCTCCGTTCTTCGACGTCGGCCGCGTTGAGGTGCTGCGCGGGCCGCAGGGCGCGCTGTTCGGCAAGAACACGGCTGCCGGGGCCATCAGCATCGTGTCGGCCGGACCGACCAAGGAACTGGAGGGCGGCGTGACCGCGCTCTACAATTTCGATGAACCCGGCTTCGACGTTACCAGTTACGTTTCCGGCCCGATCAGCGACACGCTGTCGGCTCGCTTCGCCGTGCGTTTCCAGGACCAGGACGGCTACATCAAGAACCTGTTCAACGAAAAGGACGAGCCGCACAGCGAGATGTTCATGATGCGCGGTACGCTCAAGTGGGAGCCGAGCGAGCGCTTCGACACGACCGCAAAGTTCGAATATGCCAATCTCGAACGCACCGGCGGTTACAACTCATCGGGATCGGTGACCGCGCGCGAAGAGCCGCGCTACACCCGCTACAGCACGCAGAACCCGATCGGCCCCGAAGGGATCACCAACCGTTCGGTCATCGCGTCGAACACTGCCAACGTCTATTTCGGCGAACACACGCTGACCAGCGTTACCGGCTATTCGTGGTATGACGGTGCCGTGGTCAACAACTTCGACCAGCTTGTGCCGGGCACCACGACCACGGTCGCTAACTCGGTCTACAACAGCTATCCGGAGAACTTCCGGCAGTTCTCGCAGGAATTGCGCCTGCTTTCGCCAGCGGGCAAGATGATCGAATACATCGTCGGTGCTTATTACGACAACAGCAAGTACCAGCTCGACCAGCTTGGCGGGTTCAACATCGCGTCGCTGAGCTACTTCGGCCTTCTCCACACGACCTACAAGCAGAAGGCGCACAGCGGCTCCGTGTTCGGCCAGGTCACCGTCCGACCGGTCGAGCGCGTGCGGGTGATCGGTTCGCTGCGCTACACTTCCACGCACAAGGAAGGCGACTTCCGCGGCAAGCTGGAATATGGGCCCTATGCGCTGCGCCCGGTCAACACGGTCGCGGTTGACGAGTTCACCGAAAGCAACACCGACCCGTCCATTACCCTGCAGGTCGATGCGGCCGAGGGCGTAATGCTCTATGCCACCTATGGCCGGGGGTCGAAGTCGGGTGGTTTCGTGTCGAATACCTACGGCACCACCAACGCGACATTCCGCTACCTGCCCGAACGGTCGCGCAACTATGAGGCGGGGGTGAAGTTCACGCTGCTCGACCGCCAGCTCGTCGGCAACATCTCGGCCTACAACACGCAGTTCAAGAACCTGCAGGTGTCGGTCTACAACCCGACGATCTCGACCTATGTCACCGGCAACGCGGCCAGCGCGACCTCGAAGGGCGTGGAAGGGGCGCTGTCGTTCCGGCCGTCGCGCCACTTCGACTTCACGCTGACCGGGGCCTATCAGGATATCAAGTACGACGATTATCCGGGTGCATCGTGCCTTGCGACGCAGCCGGTTTCGGTCTGCAACCCGGGCCAGACCGATACGACGCAACCTAATCATCCGCGCTTCAACAACCTCGCTGGATACCGCCCGCCCTACACCTCGAAATGGACGGGTTCGGCGACCGTGCACGGTCAGCTCGACCTTTCCGACACGATGCGGCTCGACCTGACCGGCGTCGCGGCGGGGCGCTCGTCCTACAACGCGTCGGACAACCAGGACCCGATCTTCGGTTACCAGCCGGGCTACGTTAAGATCGATCTCCGCGCGCAGATCGGGCCGGAGGACGGCAAGTGGCACTTGGCCGTGGTCGGCAAGAACGTGACCAACGAGAAGACGATCGGCAGCGCCTTCCGCCTGCCGTCGCCGATCACCAGCGTGCCGCGCGCGATCAAGTACCTCGAACCGCCGCGCAGCATCGCGGTCGAGGCCGGGTTCAAGTTCTGACCTTGCCGCTTGTCACGGGCGGGCCGGAGGCTCTGGTCGTCGGCTACGCCTGCGCGCTCGACCAGCGCGACTGGGCCGCCTTCCGTTCGCTGTTCGGCGAGAGGGTGCGGCTCGATTACGGGGCGATCGGTTCGGTTGTCGGGCCGATCGCCGCCGATCTGTGGACCCAGCGGTGCCGCGCGCTCGAGGGGTTCGACGCCACCCTGCACCGCATCACCAACATGCGGGTTACCCGGGCCGGCGATACCGCGGTCGTCGACAGCTATGTCGATGCGCTGCATTTCATCACGATTGGCAGGGTCGAGCTGGTCGGGCAGCTTGCCGGCACCTATCGTCACGAACTGGTTCGCGCCGCTAAGGACAGGTGGCAGATCGCCGCCTGCACGATTCGGGCGGCGGGCTTTCCCGGCGGACGCGTCGCCTTCGACCGCGCCTTTGCCGCTGCCCGCGCACGCAATTCCGGAGTTACCGCATGATCGACCTGCATTTCGTGCCCACGCCCAACGGCCACAAGATCTCGATCATGATGGAGGAAGTGGGACTGCCCTACACGGTCAAGGCTTACGACATGCTGGCGGGCGATCACCTGAAGCCAGAGTACCGCGCGATCAATCCCAACGCGCGCCTTCCGGCCATCGTCGATCTGGCGCCTGCTGATGGGGGCGAACCCTTCGCAGTGTTCGAAACCGGCGCAATTCTCGAATACCTTGCCGAAAAGACCGGGCAATTCATTCCGACGGACCTGCGCGGCCGCAGCCTGTGCCAGCAGTGGCTGGCCTGGCAGATCTCCGGCTTCGGGCCCAGCCACGGCCAGGCGCACCACTTCATCCGCTATGCCCCTTTGGGGCAGGACTACGGCGTAGCCAGATACCGCAACGAGGCGGAGCGCCTGTTGCACGTGCTCGACCGACGGCTGGGCGAGGCCGAATACCTTGCCGGGGACTATTCGATCGCCGACATGGCAACCTGGCCCTGGGTTCGCGCCACCCGCGCGATCGAGCTTAGCCTCGAACCCTTCGCCAATGTCCGGCGCTGGTTCGACGCGATCGGCCAGCGACCGGGCGTTCAGCGCGGGACTTCGATCACCAACGCGCCCAATCTGTCCAGCCTGCGGCCGCAGCTGAACGAGCAGCAATGGTCCAATCTCTTCGGCGAAAACATGCTGGCCAGTGCACGCGACGCTTGATCGTCAATCAAATTGACAGTATAAGCGCGGTCAAGAGAGGAGATTTGCCATGAGTGCCAATCGCAACGAAGTCTTCGAAATCCGCGGAGTCAACCATCTTGCCCTGGTCTGCAAGGACATGGCCCGGACGGTGGAGTTCTACCGCGACGTGCTCGGCATGCCGCTCACCAAGACGATCGACCTGCCGAACGGCAAGGGCCAGCACTTCTTTTTCGACATCGGCAATGGCGACAGCCTTGCCTTCTTCTGGTTCCCCGATGCGCCCGAAGCCGCACCGGGCGTGGCGGCCCCTTCTGCGCTGCCGACGCGCGGCAATATCGCCAGTGCGCACGGTTCGATGAACCACATCGCGTTCGACGTTCCGGTGGAGAAGTTCGACGAATATGCCGCTCGCCTGAGGGAGCGCGGGGTCGATGTGACCGACGTATTCAACCACGACAATTCGGAACGGCAGGCCTCGCCCGATGTGACCGACGACGTGTTCGTGCGCTCGATCTATTTCTTCGATCCTGACGGGGTCTGCCTCGAATTTGCGGCCTGGACCCACGCGCTGGGGCCCAAGGACATTGCTCATGACCCGGTTCGGGCCGACGGGACCAAGGCTGTCGGGGTGATCCTCAAGGATGCGATCACCGCCGAATGATCGCGAGGCGGCGGCGCCTAGAGCGTCGTTGCCAGCAACGCGAGAAGCGAACCGCCCGCGATCAGGAACAGGCCGATCACTTCGGCGCGCAGCGGTCGTTCGCCCAGCATGAGGTGTGACAGGACCACGGTAAAGACCAGCTCGATCTGGCCGAGCAGCCGGACCAGCGCGACCGGGGCCAGCGCGAAGCCGGTGAACCAGCAGGCCGAACCGACCGCCGAGAGAAATCCCACGACGCTCGATTTGCGCCAGGCCCCGACGACGGCGATCAGCGTTGCCGGCTCGCGCCTGGCGATCCAGCTCCCCTGCATGACGGCCTGAAGCGCCAGAACCACCGTCAGGGTGTACAACGCGGCGCCCAGCGGGTCGGCAATCCCGCACGCGACGGTCGCCGCTTTGACCAGAACGGCGGTCAGCGCAAAGGCCGTGGCAGCTCCAACGCCAAGGCGGGCGGCCGGTTCGGACAGCAGGGCCAGCGTCAGCGGACCCGATGCCTTATCGCGCAGGCTCAACGCCATCATCAGGATGCCGGTGACGCCCACGACGATGCCCAGCCAGGCCAGCGCCGGCAGACGTTCGTGGAGCAGAATGGCCGAGGCGATCGCGGCGATCAGTGCCTCGAGCTTGGACAGTGCCGTCCCGAACACGAAGCCGCGCCGGTGCGATGCAGCGATGAGCATCTGCGTTCCGAAGATCTGGGCGAGGCCGCCAAGCGCCGCGTAGCCCCAGAAAGCCATGTCCGGCCGGGGCAGCGGTGTGCCGGTCGTCAGGAACCACATCGTTGCCATCGCCATGGCAAAGGGCAGCGCATAGACATAGCGGATCAGTCCGGCCCCGTTGATGGTCAGCGATTGGCGTAAGCCGACCTGGATCGAACTGCGCAGCGCCTGGAATATCCCGGCGAGCAGCGAGGCCGGTATCCAAAATGCCGTCAGGCTCATCGCAACCAACCCACTCCAGTGGAGCCTCTCTCACTCCTGGTGCGATTCATTAGAAGGCTAAGTATTCTGCGCAAGTGGTTTCGAGCGCAGAGACGTGCCGTTCGTCAATTTGGTTGACAAGGCGGCGGCCATGACCAGACTGATCCCCAATCAGGACGGAACGGGAGAAATGCCGATGGGCGACGTGACGCTCGACATGGAAGTCGTGGCCGAAGGGCTTCTCTTTCCGGAAGGTCCGATCGCCATGGCCGACGGCAGCGTCCTCCTGGTCGAGATCCAGCGCGGCACGCTGAGCCGCGTGGATCCCGATGGGAAGGTAACCGTCGTGGCCGATCTCGGCGGCGGGCCGAACGGAGCGGCGCTGGGGCCGGACGGCGCGGTCTATGTCTGCAACAACGGCGGCTTCACCTGGACCGAAATCGCCGGAGCGCTGATCCCCAACGGCACCCCGGACGAATACGTGACCGGGTCGATCCAGCGGGTCGATCTCACCACTGGCGCAGCCAGCGTGCTGTATGACAAGGTCGACGGGCGGCCGTTGCGCGGGCCCAACGATCTGGTGTTCGATGCCCATGGCGGCTTCTGGTTCACCGACCATGGCAAGCCGCGCGCGGATCATTCGGAACACGGTGCGATCTGCTATGCCAGGGCAGATGGTTCGGCGATCGAACTGGCGATCGATCATCTCCACGGACCCAACGGCATCGGTCTCTCGCTCGACGGGACCACGCTTTATTGGGCCGAAACGCCGACCAGCCGCGTATGGTCGCGGCGGCTGACGGCACCCGGCAAGCTCGCGCCGCCCGACAACCCGCTGATGCCCGGCGAACTGGTCTTCGCGATGCCCGACTACCGTCTGTTCGACAGCCTGAAGATCGAACAGGGCGGGGCGGTTTGCGTCGGTTCGCTGGTCCAGGGCGGTATCGCGGTGATCTGGCCGGGCGGAGACTGGGACTTCGTCGCCTTGCCCGAAGTGGCGGTGACCAACCTGGCCTTCGGCGGCGGCGATCTGCGCACCGTCTGGGCCACGGCCTCGACCTCTGGCCGGCTTTATCGGATGCGGTGGCCGCGTCCCGGTCTGCGGCTCGAACATCAGGCAACCTGAACAGGCGCGCTTGTTGGCGCAGATTTGCGGATCGGTTTCAAATTCTGCATTCCACCGCAAATTGTGGTCAAATAAGTTGACAAACTACGTCAATCTAATTGATGTTCTTTGTACGGCTGAAGCCGGAAGCAAGCGGACCCTTCGATCAAATGAGGGCCGCTGGAGGAGAGGATACTATGCGCAAGCCGATGTTGCCGCACGCCTCGGTCACGACCCTGGCCATCGCCACCGCCCTGTTCGCGTCGACGGCCGTGTCCGCCGCGGCCCAGGATGCCGCCCGGGCCGACCCGGCTGCCGACGATTCCGATCAGGTCGCCGACATCATCGTTACGGCCCAGCGGCGGGAGCAGCGGCTGCAGGACGTCCCGGTTTCGGTCACGGCGTTCGATTCGGGCGCCTTGGAATCCCAGGCCGTCCAGAACCTGACTGACCTCAACGCCAAGACGCCCAACGTGGTGCTCGCGCCTGTCGGCGCCTATCCCTATGCCAGCGCCTTCTTCATTCGCGGGCTGGGTTTCGCCGACGTTGAATCGACCTTCGAACCGGCTGTCGGGGTCGAAATGAACGGCATTTACCTCGCCCGCAATTCGGGCGCGCTGCAGGACTTCTTCGACATCGAGTCGGTCGAAATCCTGCGCGGCCCGCAGGGTACGCTCTATGGCCGCAATACGATCGGCGGGGTGGTGTCGGTGCGGACCAAGCGCCCGGGTAAGGACGCCGGTGGGCAGATTATGGCGACGGTCGGCGATCACGGCCGCCGCGAACTGCGCGCTGCCCTCGAAACGCCGGTGGGCGATACCTTCGGCGTGCGCGTCTCGGGACTCTACAAGAACTACGACGGTTACAACTACAACGCGACGACCCAAAAGCGGGTGGGCGACAATGAGGTGTTTTCCGGCCGGGTGACCTTCGTTGCCGAGCCGAGCCCCGATTTCGAAGCCGCGCTGGTCATCGACTACGACCGCGAACGCGGATCGGGCGCGGCGTTCCGCAACGCGTCGCTTCCCGGCAACGTCTATTACCACTTCAGCCCCGACACCGGCACGCCGACCCCGGTGGTTCCGGCAGGCAACTCGGATCCTACCGACCCCTACACGATCTATTCGAACACGCCGCTGTTCGCCAAGCTCGACACCTGGGGCCTGGCCTTCAACGCGGACTGGCACCTGGGCGGAGCGACGGTGACCGCGGTTACCGGCTACCGCGAGTTCTACGACAAGGTTCAGAGCGACTACGACGCCAGCGCGCTCAACTTCTTTTCCGCCTATCGCGAACAGGATCACAACCAGTTCAGCCAGGAAGTGCGCATCGCGTCGGACGGCGCCAACATGATCGACTATGTGGCCGGGGTCTATTTCCTCAACCAGAGCTACGCGATCACCAACACGCAGACGGGCATAATCTATGGCGGGGCGGTCGTCCCTCAGATCGCCAGCCAGGCCAACAACGCCTATGCTGCGTTCGGCCAGATCGACGTTCACCCTGTCGAGGCGCTGACCCTGACCGCGGGCGGGCGCTACAGCTACGAGAACAAGACCTTCACCAACCGTCCCCTGTTCTTCCCAGTGGCGCGAACCTACAAGGCCAACTGGGACAATTTTTCGCCGAAGCTGGGCGTCAGCTACAAGGTTTCGCCCGACGTGATGGTCTATTCCAGCTGGTCGAAAGGGTTCCGCAGCGGCGGGTTCAATGGCCGCGCGGCCAGCTACACTTCGGCAGGTCCCTACGCGTCGGAAACCGTGTCGAGCCTCGAGGCCGGCTTCAAGTCGGACCTGCTCGATCGCCGCGTGCGCTTCAATATGGCGGCCTTCCGCGCCACCTACAGCGACATGCAGGTCGGTTCGCAGGGGCTGACCTCGGGCGGGGTCTACGAATCCATCGTGACCAATGCCGGCAAGGCGCGGATCGACGGGGTCGAAGCCGAAACCCAGATCGTGCTTGGCGCCGGCTTCCGCATCAACGCGAACGCCGCCTGGCTTAACGCGCGGTTTCTCGAGAACATGACCGACCTCACCAGCGACGGGGTCGACAACCCCACCGACAACAGCGATTTCCCGATCGCCTATGCCCCCAAATGGTCGGGTGCGGTCGGGCTGATGTGGGATCACGAAACCGGGTTCGGCAAGGTCAACGGGTCGGTCAACGCGGTCTATCAGGATGACCAGTACACTTCGGGCGGCGCGGCCAACCGGACCTCCAACGTCCAGATGCGCCCAGCAAACGTGCTGGTCGATGCGGCGCTGGGGATCGACCTAGCCGCGGGCATCCACATCGGCGGGTGGGTCAAGAACCTGCTCGACAAGACGGTGATCAACAACACCTTCGGTCTCGGTCCGCTCGGCTTCCTGCGCATTTACGCGCCGCCGCGCACCTTCGGTGTCGACGTCGGGTTCAAGTTTTGAACGCGATTCCGACCACGCGCGGATCCGGTAACTCCCATACCGGATCCGCGCTGACTCCACCGTCGCCGCGCGAGCGGCGCTGGGCGCTTGCCCTGCTGCTCGCCGTGGCGACGGTGGCCTTCATCGACCGCACGATCCTCAACACCGTCGGAGAAGCGGTGAAGCGCGACCTGCAGCTGACCGATCTTCAACTCGGCATCCTCGGCGGGGCGGCCTTCGCCCTGCTGCACGGCCTGCTCGGCATTCCCGTGGCCCGCCTGGCGGAACGCAAGAGCCGCGCGAAGATCATCGCCGTTGTGGTCGGCCTGTGGTCGGGCATGACCGCGCTGTGCGGCGTGGCCAGCGGCTTTGCCGGCCTGCTTGCCGCGCGCATCGGCGTCGGCATCGGGGAAGCCGGGGCGGGGGCGCCCTCGCAGTCGCTCCTGGCCGACTATTTTCCGCCCAACCGCCGTGCCACAGCTTTCGGGATTCTCGGGCTGGCAACGCCGCTCGGCATCATCATCGGCGCGATCGGCGGAGCAATTGTGGCCGAAGCGTTCGGCTGGCGTGCAGCGTTCCTGATCGTCGGCTTGCCTGGCCTCGCGCTGTCGGCGCTGGTCTGGCTGACGCTGAAGGAGCCGGCGCGCGGCCTGTCGGACGGCAAGCTGGCCGCCGAGGAAGCGCCGCCGCTCCGCGAGGTCGTGCGCACGCTGGCCGCGAGCCGCGCGTTCCGCTGCATTCTCGTGGCGGGGACGGTGGTCAACTTCGTCGGCTTTTCGGGGATGAGCTTTGCCCATCCGTTCTTCGTGCGCACCTTTCCCGTGGGCTATACCGAAGCGGCGGTGGCCTTCGCCCTGATCAACAGCGTGTCGCTCGCCGGCGGCTATTACCTCGGTGGCGCGTTGACCGACCGCCTCGGCAAGCGTGACGTGCGCTGGTACGGCTGGCTGCCGGCCGTCTGCATGATGCTGGCGGCGGTGACCTATGTCGTCGGTTTTTCGCAGACGACCTGGCTTGCGACCATCGTCCTCCTGACCCCGCCAGGTCTGTTTTCGGGCATGTTCTATGCGCCTACCTTCGCCATCACCCACAACCTGGTCGGGCCGCGAATGCGGGCTTCGGCCACCGCGATCCTCGCGCTGACCATGTCGATCGTCGGCATGACGCTGGGTCCCATCGCGACGGGCCTGCTGAGCGATGCCTTTGCCGCCGGCGCCTTTGCCGGTGATTATGCCTCGGCCTGTCCCGGCATGGGGACTGCCCTTGAAGCCGCGTGCAAGGTGGCCTCGTCGCACGGCCTGCGCCTGGCACTGATCTCGGTCTGCGCGTTCTATGTGGTCGCAGGGCTTGCCTTCCTCCGCGCGGCAGGCAGCCTGTCGACGGAACTGGCACATATGAAGGAGAGCGCGGCATGAGCGAGGAGAGCACGGTCCTGGCCGTGGCCGAACGGTTCTTTGCCGCGGTCGAGGCAGGAGACGCGGCGACGGTGCGCGACAGCTATGCACCCGACGTGGTGATCTGGCACGGCCACACCCGCCAGCAGCAGGACCGGGAAACCAATGTCGACACGCTGACCCAGTTCATCGCCCTGACCGGTGATCGCCGCTATACCGACCGCAAGCTGCGGTTCTTTCCGGGCGGCTTCGTGCAGCAGCACCTGCTTATCGCTACCAGCAACGGTGGCGCCGTGCTGGAGCTGCCGGCGGCACTGGTCTGCGAAGTCGCGGACGGGCGCATCACCCGGCTTGAGGAATATTTCGACAACGCGGCCGTGATAGAATGGTCGCAGGCCCCCAATTTCGCATGACAGGGAGTTCGGTGCGATGAAGACAATCGGCATCAACCACGTCGCGCTGGTTGCGCGCGATATGAAGGAAACGGTCCGTTTCTATACCGAAGTGCTACAGATGCCGCTGACCAAGACGGTGGAACTGCCGGGCGGCGGGCAGCATTTCTTTTTCGATTGTGGCGGCGGTTCGGCGATCGCCTTCTTCTGGTGGAAGGATGCGCCGCCGGCCGCTCCGGGCATCGCTTCGGTCAGGAAGTTCCCGAGCGATGACAAGACGGCGGTGGGATCGATGAACCACATGGCGTTTCACATGGCGGAAGACGAACTCGAAGCTTCGATCGCCCGGCTGAAGGAGCACGGGGTCGAGGTCATCCCGGTGGTCGTCAACCACGACGACAGCGAGCGTACGGTCTCGGCGGAAATGCACGACGGGGTGTTCATCCGTTCGGTCTATTTCACCGATCCCAACGGGATCATGATGGAGTTCGCCGCCAACACCAAGGTGCTTGGACCCGAAGACGTACGGCACGAGCCGGCGACGCTCGACGCTGGCTGACGGCCGGCGCTGCCGGTCAACGCTTGACCGGCACCACCGGCGGGCTTCCCCAGTCCATCTCGAAAGCTTCGCGCAGTGCGCGTACGCGGCGCTTGCCGATCCGCGCCTCCAGTTCGGCGACAAGCCCGTCGACGATCGCGTTGGCGTCGTTGTGCATCGCCATGCCCCGTTCGGCGAGGACGAGAATCTTGATCCGTCCGTCCTCGGGATCATCGACCCTTGCAAAAAACCCGGCCTCGACCAGCCCGTCGATGGTCGAATGCACCGCCTGGCGTGACAGCCGCAGCGCGCGGGCGATGTCGGCCGGGCGGTTGGTCCCGGTCAGGACGTGCATGATGACCATCGATTCCGAACGCGTCACCGGGGCCCATCCGGCTGCCTTCAAACTGCTCTGCAAGCCGTCGTCGAACCATTCGAACCCCTCCATCAGCGGGGTGATCAGATAGCGCGTCGGCTGCAAGAGCGTCTCCTCGAAGTCGTTTGCGCCGCGGCGCAGGTCTGGGCGACTTGTGCATCCTCGAACGCCGCTGTCAAAGCCAGATTGTCGTCGTGGTCCGTTCTGGTCAGCAGCGCAAAAGTCGTGATACGTTTCCCCAATCCGCTACGTACCTTTGGCGTGAGGGACGGGTTCGACACTTGAACACATGGGCAGGCGATGCAGGACACCTATCTAGGCACCCGGATCGATTTTTCCGGACCCTTGGGCGAACCGGCCCTGCTTGCCCCCGATTCCGTCCAGTGGCGGATCTACAAGAACCAGATCGCGCTGGGCATCGGCGGCATCGCCGCCGTCCTGCTGGAGTTTGCAGACGCGCGCATCCGTTCGGGGGTGTGGGATCATTCGACCTACAAGGCCGATCCGATCGGCCGATCCCGCCGCACCGGCACCGTCGCACTGCTGGCCTGCTATGGCCCGGCCAGCGCGGCGAAACAGGTGATCGGGATGGTCAACCGGATGCACGGCAAGGTGAAGGGCGAGACGCCTTCGGGCGAAAGATATCGCGCGCTTGACCCGGCCCTCCTCGACTGGGTGGCGGCGACGGCATCCTATGGCTTCCTCTCTGCCTACGACCGGTTCGTCGCCCCCTTGTCGGATGCCGACAAGGACCGCTTCATGCGTGACAGCGAGGCGATCGGCCGCGAATTCGGTGCGCGCCGCACACCCGCCTCGATCGCAGAGTTCATGGCAATGCTCGAAGAGCTCGAGCCGCGCTTCGAACCTCATCCGATCATCTTCGAATTCCTGGCCATCATCCAGTCGGGCGAGGCCGCACCAAGCATTCCGCGCTTTCTCCATCGCGCCGTAGCCCGCGCCGCGGTGTCGCTGTTGCCGCCATCGGTGCGTCGGCGGCTCGAGCTGGGCCGCGAATACGACCTGACCTGGCTCGACAACAGGATGCTGCGGCTGGCGGGCCTTGCGGCCGATCGGCACCGCGACCCCAATGGCGCACCCAGTCAGGCCGCCGTGCGGCTGGGGCTGCCGGCCGACTTCCTCTATCGCAGCGAACGCGAACAGCGTCGCCTGCTGGCCGCCGCAGGATAGGCCGAGCCAAAAAAATACCACGCCGGACCGGATGGTCGGCGTGGCGGGAAAGGTAGAAGACTCAACTGTCTTCGGGTCGCAGGAACACCATTACACCCAGGCCGATGCCGGCGCGAGCGCCGATTTCTGCTCATCCCGTAGCGGGACGGCTCCGGCAAATCCGGTTAACGCTTGGCGGCCAAGGGGGACGAGCGTTTGTATCGCACTGTTACAAGATATATCTTGAAACGGTCTATGTTTCTCTCTATTTCACCTTCATGACAATCAGACAGGAGAAAACCACGATGCGTGGATGTCACCGGGGCCGCAATCCGGCCCGTATCGCAGCCCTTGCTGCGGCTTTTGCCGCCGGCGGCGGCTTCGAGGGCCGCAGTCGCGGCAGGCATGGCGGCTTCGGCGGGCCCTTCGGCGAAGGTGGTGGCCGGCGCGGCAAGCGCTTTTCGGGCGATGAACTGCGACTGTTGGTGCTGGGACTGCTCGCGCAGGACGCGCCGCAGCACGGCTATCAGCTGATCCGCAGCTTTGCTGAGCGAAGCGGCGATGCCTACAGCCCCAGTCCGGGCGTGCTCTATCCGCTGCTCACCTTGCTGGCCGACATGGACCTTATCGCCGAACAGACCGACGAAGGCAGCGCTCGTCGCGCCTATGCGCTGACCGCCGCGGGCAAAGCGGAAGTCGCCGAAAAGCAGGCTGAAATCGACACCGCCTTTGCTCGCCTCGCAGCGATGGCCGACCAGGCGGGACGGGCCGACCCGGCGCCGGTGCGGCGGGCAATGATGAACCTGCGCACCGCAGCGGTCCAACGGATGACGACGGGCAGTGCCGATGCCGAAACGGCCTTTTCCATTGCCGAGATCCTGGACGAGGCGGCGCGGAAGATCGAACGGCTGTGAGCATGGCAACAAGCAGCACCGCTATCGTGCCGACCGATAAGGCCAGCCGCTATCTGCAGCAGTTGTGCAAGCACTGGGCCCACAACCTTGCCGTGACTTTCGACGAAACCCACGGCGAAGTGATTTTCCCCGGGAATGCTCGTGGGGCCGACTGGCCCGGCGACGCACGGTTCACGATGGACGCTGGCGACGGCGCCTTGACCTGCCGGATCGCGGCCTCGGCCCCGGGACAGCTCGACGGGCTCAAGGGCGCGGTCGAGCGGCATCTAGATCGCTTCGCCTTCCGCGAGGGCGAACTGGTCTTTGACTGGCAGGACGCCTGAACGACACCGAATCGGGCTTGATCAATCGGCCGCGCCTCCCGATCATGGCGCAAATGACGCGACAGGGAGTGGATCTGCGTGGCCGAAATCATCCTGCATCAATACGATACGTCGCCGTTTTCGGAGAAGGTCCGGCTGTGCCTCGGGATCAAGGGGCTGGCCTGGCGCGCGGTCGATCAGCCGGTCGTCATGCCCAAGCCCGATCTGGTCCCGCTGACCGGTGGTTATCGGCGCATCCCGGTGCTGCAGATCGGTGCCGACGTCTATTGCGACAGCGCCCTCATCGTGCGCGAAATCGACCGCCGCTTCGCAGGGCCGCCACTTTACCCAAAGGGATGCGAAGGCTTCACCGGAACGGTCGAGTTCTGGGCCGACAAGGGCCTGTTCCAGGCGGCGGTCATCGCCATTTTCGGCGCACTTGGCGACGCGGTCGATCCAGCCTTCATCAAGGACCGCGAAGCCTTGAGCGGACAGCCTTTCAACGTTGCGGCGATGAAAGCCATGGTGCCTCATGCCCTGTCCCAGATCCACGCCCATGCAGCGCTGCTGGCCCGGCAACTGGACGATGACCGTCCCTTCCTTGCAGGCGAAGTGCCCAGCCTGGCCGATGCGGCGGCCTTCTACAATTTCTGGTTCATCCGATCGTTCAGCCCGGGCGTGGCCGACAGCTTCCCGGCTTTGCCGCAGATCGATGCGTGGTACGACCGGGTGTCGGCGATCGGCCATGGCCAGCGTTCCGCCATGAGCCGGGACGAGGCGCTGGAGGTTGCTCGCACCTGCGAACCTGAAGCGCTCGGCGTCGTTGAAGGTGACAGGGGGCTGGTGGGCATCCCAGTCACCCTTTCGGCAACCGATTATGGCCGCGATCCTATTGCCGGCGTTTTCGCCGGATCGACCGCCTACAGCATGACGGTCCTGCGCGATGATCCGCAACTGGGCCGGATCGCGGTGCATGTGCCGCGCCTGGGCTATGCACTGAACGCCGGATAGCACCCCTCTTTTGCGATTGGCGACTGGAACGCCAGGGCAAGCCGCACTAGGGCGGTGGCGACAACAGGCAGAGTGGAGCAGGATACATTCCATGACCATCGAAGTAACCGCCACCAGAACCGGCCATATCGGCGAAATCCGCTTTGCAAAGCCGCCGTTCAACTATGCCTGCCCCGAACTGCTGCGCCAGATCGCCGACCGGATCGACGCCTTCGACGCCGATCCCGACGTGCGCTGCCTGCTGCTCTCGTCCGAGGGCAAGAGCTTCTGCGCCGGGGCCGACCTTGCCGGCGACGAGAGCATTACTGCGGCCAACGGGATGGATTCGATCTCGGATCTCTACAGCCAGGCGCTGCGCATCTTCGCGCGCAGGAAGCCGATGGTTGCCGCGATCCAGGGTGCCGCGATTGGGGCCGGCCTCGGCCTTGCGATGAGCGCCGATTTCCGCGTTGCCGCACCGGCCGCGCGCCTTTCCGCCAACTTCGTCCGGCTGGGCTTCCACCCCGGCTTCGGCCTTACCCACACGCTGCCCCGCGCGCTCGGCCAGCAGCGCGCGGCCTGGCTGATGCTGTCTGCCACCCGGGCCAAGCCCGACGATGCCCTGGCCTGGGGTCTGGTCGATCGCTTGTCGGGCGACGCCGACCTTATGGAGGTTTCGCGTGGCTTTGCCGGCGAGATCGCGGACAACGCGCCGCTCGCGCTTGTCTCGGTGCGCCAGACACTGCAGGCCGGCCTGATCGAGGATCTGCGCAGGACCCTGGCCCACGAACACCACGAACAGACCATTCTCAAGGCGACGGCCGACTATGCCGAAGGCGTCGCTTCGGTGTTCGAACGCCGCGAGGCCAATTTCACCGGCACGTGAGCAGGGCACCCGCCGCGCCTGGTTTCACGCCTCGAGCGGTTCGGTGGCAAGCCCGAGTTCGGGGATGGTGACCGAGCGACGGCCGCTGAAGTCGGTGCGGACCACGATCAGCCCCGCCTTCTCGTAGTGATCGAGCAGGCGGCGGATGCGGCCGGGCGAGCTTGTGCCATAAATCCGCGCCAGTTCTTCGTCGTCAGGGCAGGGGAGGCCCTGCTGCGCCGCGCCGGCGATGGCCAGGAACGGGGCAAGGAGATCGTCGGCCAGCGCCTTGCCGACGCGCAGGATGTCGCTCCACGGCGCCTTGTGCGGATCGCTTACGCCGGCCACGGCCATGGCGAAGCGGCGGCGGAACTGTGCCATGTCGACCTGTCCCGCGGTCAGTCGCTGCATCCGGCAGCGCACCGCAAAATCCTGAAACAGCGTGGCGGCGGGCTGAAAGGTGCAACCTTCTTCCGCGGCCATGTCGGCCAGGATACGGTCGACGGCAGCATCGATTTCGGTTTTCGAGGGACCGAACAGGACGGGCTGCTCGACCTCTTCCTCTTCCACATCGTGCGCGCTCGCCATTCGATCGATCAGTTCGTCCGCTGCGGGCTGGGGCGACGGCGGCGAAGGTTCGGGAACGTCCTCGTCCAGATGTAGCCCTGTATGGAGCAGCGCGTGAAGATCGTCGGCCGAGGCGGTCGGCGGCGGGCCCAGCTTGGGCGCGGCGGTCTTCACCCCGGTGCGCACCGTGCCGATCCTGACCGCCACCGGGCGGCGGCTGATCGCCGGACCCAGGCCCAGGAACTCGCCCCGGGCCAGGTCGCGGATCTGTTCGGCCTGGCGGCGTTCCATGCCGAGAAGGTCGGCGGCGCGGGCCATGTCGATGTCGAGGAAGGTGCGCCCCATCAGGAAGTTCGACGCTTCGGCCGCCACGTTCTTGGCCAGCTTGGCAAGGCGTTGGGTGGCGACGATCCCGGCCAATCCGCGCTTGCGCCCACGGCACATCAGGTTGGTCATGGCCGAGAGACTGAGGCGGCGCGCTTCGTCGCTCACCTCGCCGGCCACGGCGGGGGCAAACATCTGCGCTTCATCGACGACCACGAGGGCAGGAAACCACTGCTCGCGGGGGGCATCGAACAGCGCGGAGAGGAATTGCGCCGCGCAGCGCATCTGCGCTTCGATCTCGAGACTGTCGAGCACCAGCACGACCGAGGCGCGGTGCTCGCGCACTCGCCGGGCCAGCCGGGTCAGCTCGTCTGCCGAATAGGCCGCGCCGTCGACCACGATGTGGCCGAACACGTCGGAGAGCGACGCGAAATCGCCTTCGGGGTCGATCACGACCTGCTGCACGATCCCGGCGCTTTCCTCGAGAATCCGGCGCAGGAGATGCGACTTGCCCGAACCGCTGTTGCCCTGCACCAGCAGGCGGGTGGCCAGCAATTCCTCGATGTCGATGGTGACCGGCTTGCCGCGTTCGTCGGTGCCGATTTGGATCAGTGCGCTCACGCGGCCGGGATTACCGGTGGCAGGCCCATCCGTCCAAGCGCGCCAGGCGGGTTTTCCATAGATTTGGGCAGGCCGCACTTCTATTGCGTCAGGGCAAGGAAGAAGATGACACGGTGACTACCGGACCGCGACTGGACGAGATTTTGGCCGCGCACGCGGGGCGCGACGGCGCCTTGCTGCCGATCCTGCATGACGTGCAGGCGGCATTCGGCTGCGTCGATGCGGGGGCGGAGGCCGAGGTCGCCAAGGCGCTGAACCTCAGCAGGGCCGAGGTCCACGGCGTGGTCAGCTTCTATCACGATTTCACGCCGTCGCCCGATCCGCGCCCCGAGGTGCAGATCTGCCGGGCCGAGGCCTGCCAGGCGCGCGGAGTCGAGGCTCTGGTCCTGGCCGCCGAGGCGGCGGCGGGATCGCGGGTGCGGTTGAAAACGGTCTATTGCCTGGGCCTGTGCAGCGTCGGGCCCAGCGCGCGAGTGGGCGATACGCTCCATGCGCGCCTGGACGAAGCGGCGCTGGTCGCGCTGGTGCGCGGCGCATGACAGTGGTGCGGATCAGCGACGACGCGCTGGCGCTTGCCTGCGGGGCCGATGCCGTGGCCGAGGCCTTTGCCAAGGCCGGGTGCACGGTGGAGCGGGTCTCGTCGTGGGGGATGCACTGGCTCGAACCGCTGGTCGAGGTGGACGGGCTGGGCTTCGGCCCGGCGACGCCTGTCGACGTTGCGGCGATCCTTGCCGGCAGCAGCGCCAAGGCGATCGGGCCGATTGCCGATCATCCCTTCATTGCCAGGCAGCAGCGGCTGACCTTCGCGCGGGCGGGGCGGACCAGGCCGCTCAGCCTCGACGACTACGCCGCGACCGGCGGCTGGGCGGGGCTGGATCGGGCGCGCCGAATGCCTGCGGCCGATGTCGTGGCAGAGATAATGGGGTCAGGCCTGCGCGGCCGAGGCGGGGCGGGCTTCCCTGCGGGGATCAAGTGGCGGACCGTCGCCGAGGCGCCCGGTGCCCGGAAGTACGTGGTCTGCAACGCCGACGAGGGCGACAGCGGCACCTTTGCCGACCGGATGCTGATGGAGGGCGATCCCTTCGCCTTGCTGGAAGGCATGGCGATCTGCGCCCATGCCGTGGGGGCTAGCCGCGGCTACATCTACGTGCGCAGCGAATACCCCCATGCCATAGCCAAGCTGAACGCGGCGATCGGGCTTGCCGCCGCGCGCTTGGCGCCCTTCGTCGTCGAGGTGCGCGTCGGCGCGGGCGCCTATGTCTGCGGCGAGGAAACCAGTCTGCTCAACTCGATCGAGGGCAAGCGCGGCGAGGTGCGGGCCAAGCCCCCGCTGCCGGCGCTGGAAGGGCTGTTCGGCTGTCCCACCGTCGTCAACAACGTGCTGACGCTGGCCGCCGTGCCACATATCCTGCACGAGGGCGGTGCTTCGCTTTACGACAGCCTCGGCGTTGCCCGCTCAAAGGGCACCATGCCGATCCAGATCGCCGGGAACGTCAAACGGGGCGGCCTGTTCGAAACCGCCTTCGGGATCACGCTGGGCGAGCTGGTCAACGACATTGCCGGCGGCACGGCATCGGGACGACCGGTCAAGGCGGTTCAGGTCGGCGGGCCGCTCGGCGCCTATCTCCATCCCGACCAGTTCGGCTTGCCGTTCGACTACGAGACCTATGCCGCAGCCGATGCACTTGTCGGCCACGGCGGGATCGTGGTGTTCGACGACAGCGCCGACATGGGCGCCATGGCGCGCTTCGCCTTCCAGTTCTGCGCGGCGGAAAGCTGCGGCAAGTGCACCCCCTGCCGGATCGGCGCGGTGCGCGGCGCCGAACTGATCGATGCGATCCGCAGCGGCAGTCCGCGTGGACCCGATGCGGTCGAGCGCGCCCCCCAAATGCACAACGCGCCCAAGGCCGGGCGGACACGGGCAGAGCAACTTGGTCTGCTCGAGGATCTGTGCGACACCATGCAAAGCGCCAGCCTTTGTGCGCTGGGCGGGTTTACGCCCTATCCGGTGCGCAGCGCGCTGAAGCACTGGCCAGAGGATTTTGGCGATGGGCTATGAATCGCAGGCTGATTTCGGCACGCCCGAAGCGGCGGGCACACCGGTCACCCTGATGATCGACGGGCGCGCGGTGACCGTACCCGCCGGCACCAGCGTGATGCGTGCGGCAAGCGAATGCGGGGGCTCGATTCCCCGGCTCTGCGCCACCGACAGCGTCAAGGCGTTCGGATCGTGCCGGCTGTGCCTGGTCGAGATCGAGGGGCAGCGCGGCACGCCCGCCAGCTGCACCACGCCGGTGGCCGACGGCATGGTGGTGCACACCCAGACCCCGCGGCTCGACAAGTTGCGCAAGGGGGTGATGGAACTCTACATCTCCGACCACCCGCTCGATTGCCTGACCTGTTCGGCCAACAACGACTGCGAATTGCAGGATGCCGCCGCGCAGGTCGGCCTGCGCGACGTGCGCTATGGCTATGAAGGGGCGAACCACCTCGGGCTCGCCACGGATACCTCGAACCCCTATTTTGACTTCGACCCGTCGAAGTGCATTGCCTGCTCGCGCTGCATTCGCGCCTGTGACGAGGTGCAGGGCACCTTCGCGCTGACGATGGACGGGCGCGGCTTTGCCTCGACGATCAGCGCGGGCCAGGCCGGCGACGATTTCATGGCAAGCGACTGCGTAAGCTGCGGCGCCTGCGTCCAGGCCTGCCCGACCGCGACGCTCAACGAAAAGGCCATGGCCGCGATCGGCAAGCCCGAGCGCAGCGTGGTCACCACCTGCGCCTACTGCGGGGTGGGTTGCACCTTCCGCGCGGAAATGCGCGGCGAGCAACTGGTGCGGATGGTGCCGTGGAAGGACGGCAAGGCCAACCGCGGACACTCCTGCGTCAAGGGGCGCTTTGCCTGGGGCTATGCCAACCACCGCGACCGCATCACCACGCCGATGGTGCGCGACAGCATCGACCAGCCGTGGCGCGAGGTAAGCTGGGACGAGGCGCTGGGCTTTGCTGCGGAACGGCTCAAGGCGATCAAGGCGCAGTTCGGACCAGGGGCGCTCGGCGGGATCACCTCCAGCCGTTGCACCAACGAGGAGACCTACCTCGTCCAGAAGCTGGTTCGCGCCGGGTTCGGATCGAACAACGTCGATACCTGCGCGCGGGTGTGCCATTCGCCGACCGGTTACGGCCTCAAGACCACCTTCGGAACCAGCGCCGGGACGCAGGACTTCGACAGCGTGATGGCGGCCGATGTCATCCTGGTGATCGGCGCCAACCCCACCGACGCGCACCCGGTCTTCGCCAGCCGGATGAAGCGGCGCCTGCGCCAGGGGGCCAGGCTGATCGTTATCGACCCGCGGCGGATCGACCTGGTCAAGAGCCCGCATGTCGAAGCGGCGTATCACCTGCCGTTGCAACCCGGCACCAACGTCGCGGTGCTGACTGCCATGGCCCACGTCATCGTGACCGAGGGACTGGCCGACGAAGCGTTCATCGCGGCGCGCTGCGATGCCGACGAATACGGCGACTGGGCGGCCTTCGTCAGCGAGGTTCGGCATTCGCCCGAGGCTCTGGAGCCGGTCACCCGCGTGCCGGCGGCCGACCTGCGCGCGGCGGCGCGGCTTTTCGCCACCGGTGGAAACGGAGCGATATATTACGGGCTGGGCGTCACAGAGCACAGCCAGGGCAGCTCGACCGTGATGGCCATCGCCAACCTTGCCATGGTCACCGGCAACATCGGCCGGCCGGGCGTCGGCGTGAACCCGCTGCGGGGTCAGAACAACGTCCAGGGCGCCTGCGACATGGGCAGCTTCCCGCACGAACTGCCGGGCTATCGCCACATCTCTGATGCCGAAACCCGAGCGCTGTTCGAGAGGGACTGGGGCGTCACGCTCGATCCCGATCCCGGGCTGCGCATCCCCAACATGCTCGACGCGGCGCTCGATGGCTCGTTCCGTGCGCTCTACGTGCAGGGCGAGGATATCCTGCAGTCCGATCCCAACACCCGCCATGTCGCGGCGGGCCTAGCGGCGATGGATTGCGTGATCGTCCACGACCTGTTCCTGAACGAAACCGCCAACTACGCCCACGTTTTCCTGCCCGGCAGCACCTTCCTCGAAAAGGACGGCACCTTCACCAACGCCGAACGCCGGATCCAGCCGGTGCGCAAGGTGATGGAGCCGGCCAACGGCATGGCCGACTGGGAAGTGACCCAGGCGCTGGCCAACGCGCTGGGCCTTGGCTGGGCTTACACGCATCCGGCGGAGATTCTCGAGGAAGTCGCGCGGCTTACACCCAGTTTTGCAGGCGTGTCCTGGGAACGGCTCGACCGCGTCGGATCGCTCCAATGGCCGGTCAACGCAGCCTTCCCGGATGGCGCGCCGGTGATGCATGTCGATGGCTTCGTGCGCGGCAAGGGCAAGTTCGTCGTCACCGAATATGTGCCGACCGACGAGAAGACCGGCCCGCGCTATCCGCTGCTGCTGACAACCGGCCGCATCCTCAGCCAGTACAACGTCGGCGCGCAGACCCGGCGCACCGACAATATCGTCTGGCATGAGGAGGACCTGCTCGAAATGCATCCGGCCGATGCCGAGAACCGCGGCCTCAAAACGGGCGACTGGGCGCGCCTCGCCAGCCGCACCGGCGAGACGACGCTGCGCGTCACGGTCACCGAGCGGGTCGCGCCGGGCGTGGTCTACACCACGTTCCACCATCCCGCGACGCAGGCCAACGTGGTGACCACAGACTATTCCGACTGGGCCACCAACTGCCCGGAATACAAGGTCACCGCCGTCCAGGTCCTGCCCAGCAACGGGCCTAGCGACTGGCAGGAAAGCTATGCCAGCTGGTCCGAGAAGAGCCGCCGCATCGTGGCCGAGCCGGCCGAATAATGGACGAGACCAAGCTTGTCCGCATGGCGAACGACATCGCCCGCAACTTTGCCGCCCAGCGGCACGAGGACGCGGTCGCGGCGGTGGCCGATCACATCACCATGTTCTGGGAACCGCGTATGAAGGCTGGGCTCTATGCTGCTGACCGAAAGGCACTTTTGCCCTTGGCGGCCGAAGCCGTGGCGCTGCTTGAACGCGGCGCAAAGGTTCCGTCCCAGACCCGAGCGACGCGATTCAACGCCGCCGACGAAAGCCACCGCTCCGACGGGGCCTGAGCCGTCAGCCGAGAATCCCCGGCAGGTCCAGGCCCTTGTCGCGCGCGCAATCCCTGGCGATGTCGTAGCCGGCATCGGCGTGGCGCATGACGCCGGTGGCGGGATCGTTCCATAGCACCCGTTCGAGCCTCCGGGCCGCCTCGCGGGTGCCATCCGCGACGATGACCATACCTGCGTGCTGCGAGAAGCCCATGCCGACTCCGCCGCCGTGATGGAGCGACACCCAGGTCGCGCCGCTTGCGGTGTTGAGCAGCGCGTTCAGGAGTGGCCAGTCGCTCACCGCATCGCTGCCGTCCATCATCGCTTCGGTCTCGCGGTTGGGGCTGGCGACCGAGCCGGAATCGAGGTGATCGCGCCCGATCACCACCGGCGCTTTCAACTCGCCCTTCGCGACCATCTCGTTGAAGGCAAGGCCGAGCCGGTGGCGGTCGCCAAGGCCGACCCAGCAGATCCGCGCCGGCAGGCCCTGGAACTTGATTTTCTCGCGCGCCATGTCGAACCAGTGGTGGAGGTGCGCGTCATCGGGCAGCATTTCCTTCACCTTGGCGTCGGTCTTGTAGATGTCTTCGGGATCGCCCGACAGCGCGGCCCAGCGGAACGGGCCGATCCCGCGGCAGAACAGCGGGCGGATATAGGCGGGAACAAAGCCGGGGAAGGCAAAGGCATCGGCCACGCCCTCGTCGAAGGCGACCTGCCGGATGTTGTTGCCGTAGTCGGTGGTCGGAACGCCCGCCCGCTGGAAATCGAGCATCGAGCGGACATGGACCGCCATGCTGGCCTTGGCCGCTTTGGCCACAGAAGCCGGATCGCTTTCGCGCGCCGCGATCCACTGGTCGACGCTCCAGCCGATCGGCAGGTAGCCGTTGACCGGATCGTGGGCGCTGGTCTGGTCGGTCAGCAGGTCCGGGCGAATGCCGCGGCGGTACAGCTCGGGCAGCACCTCGGCCGCGTTGCCGAGCAGGCCGACCGAGATCGGCGTCTTCGCCGCGCAGCTTTCCGCGATCAGGTCCAGCGCATCGTCGATCGAGGTCGCTGCCTTGTCGAGGTAGCCAGTGCGCAGGCGCATCTCGATCCGGCTCGGCTGGCATTCGATCGCCAGGCACGAGGCGCCCGCCATCACCGCCGCCAGCGGCTGCGCGCCGCCCATGCCGCCAAGCCCGGCGGTCAGCAGCCACTTGCCAGCAAGGTCGCCGCCGTAATGCTGGCGGCCCATTTCGACGAAGGTCTCGTAGGTGCCCTGCACGATCCCTTGCGTGCCGATATAGATCCATGAACCGGCGGTCATCTGGCCGTACATGGCCAGGCCCTTCCTATCGAGCTCGTTGAAGTGCTCCCAGGTCGCCCAGTGCGGGACGAGGTTGGAATTGGCGATCAGCACGCGCGGGGCATCGGCGTGGGTGCGGAACACGCCGACCGGCTTGCCCGACTGGACCAGCAGGGTTTCGTCATCGCCGAGGCGGCGCAGGGTGTCGACGATCCGGTCGAAACTTTCCCAGTCGCGCGCGGCGCGGCCGATCCCGCCATAGACGACCAGTTCCTCGGGCCGTTCGGCCACGTCGGGGTGCAGGTTGTTCATCAGCATCCGCAACGCAGCCTCGGTCAGCCAGCTTCTGGCGGTACGCTCGGTGCCGATGGCGGGCCGGATCACGCGGCTGTTGTCGAGTCGGGTCATGCGGAGCCTTTCGCGAAATCGAGGCACGCGGTCAGCACCGCGCGAAGGGTGGGGAGTGCCGGAGGCAGGTCGAGCAGCGGGGCCGGCCAGTTGTCCGGCTTCACCGTGGCGGGTTCGGCCATGTAGCCGCGCATGGCCAATTCCATCTGGATGGCGTGGACGCCCCGGTCAGGCTGGCCGTAATGGCGGGTCGTCCAGCCGCCCTTGAAGCGTCCGTCGACGACGCTGTCCTGACCGCAGCAGGCGGCGACGGTCTCGGCCAGTTTCGGCGAACAGCTTGCCCCGGAATTGGTCCCGATGTTGAACTGCGGCAGTTCGCCATCGAACAGGCGCGGGATGCGACTGCGGATAGAATGGGCGTCATAAAGCACCACTTTTCCGTGACTTGCACGCAATCGTTCGAGTTCGCCGGCAAGTGCGGCATGATAGGGGTCGAAGAAGGTGCGGCGGCGCCAGGCGATCTCGTCCTCCTCGGGATCGTAGGCGCGGTAGAGCGGCTCGCCGTCGAAGGTGGTGGTCGGGCACAGTTCGGTCGTCGCCATGCCGGGGTAAAGCGAGGCACCCGAGGGATCGCGGTTGACGTCGATCACGCTGCGGCTGACGGCGGTTGCCACCGTGGTTGCGTCCATTTCGCGGGCGAAGGCATAAAGTTCCGCGATCCACCAGTCGGCGTCGCGGCGGGCCAACCAGGGCGAGACGAAGCGGTCCTCGATGCCGCCCAGTTCGGTCCCGCCATGTGGAAAGGCGATGACCAGCGGTGCCTCGCCGCGCTGGACCGTCAGCCAGTCGCTCACGCCACACCCGGCAGGCTGGCGACCGCCGCGACCAGCGCGCCGCTGCGCACCAGGGCACAGGCGGCTTCGATGTCGGGGGCGAAATGGCGGTCCTCGTCGAGCGCGGGTACGGCGCCGCGGAGCAGTGCGTGGGCCGCCTCGAGCGTATCGCTTGAGCGCAGCGGGCGGTGGAATTCGATCCCCTGCGCCGCGGCAAGCCATTCAAGCGCGATGACGGCCTCCACATTGGCGGCCATCGCGTGCAGCCGTCGCGCGCCGTGAGCGGCCATCGAGACGTGGTCCTCCTGATTGGCGCTGGTCGGGATCGAATCGACGCTGGCCGGGTGCGCGAGGCCCTTGTTCTCGCTGACCAGGGCGGCGGCAGTCACCTGCGGGATCATGAAGCCCGAATTGAGGCCGGGGTGGGGGGTGAGGAAAGCGGGCAGGCCCGACAGCGCCGGATCGACCAGCATGGCAAGACGCCGCTCGCTGATCGAGCCGATCTCGCACAGGGCGATCGCGATCATGTCGGCGGCAAAGGCGACCGGCTCGGCGTGGAAGTTTCCGCCCGACAGCGCTTCGCCGGTGTCGGTGAAGATCAGCGGGTTGTCGCTGACGCCGTTGGCCTCGGCCTCGAGCGTCGCGGCAGCCTGGCGCAGCAGGTCGAGGCAGGCGCCCATCACCTGCGGCTGGCAGCGCAGGCAATAGGGATCCTGCACGCGCAGATCGTCCTCGAGGTGGCTCGCGCGGATCGCGGAGGCCGTCATCAGGCAGCGCAGCGCCGCCGCCGTCTCGATCTGGCCAACGTGCCGGCGCAACGCGTGGATGCGCGGGTCAAAGGGAGTGTCGCTGCCCTTGGCGGCCTCGGTCGAAAGTGCGCCAGTGACCAGCGCCGATTGCAGCGCGCGTTCCGCCGCGAAAAGGCCGGCCAACGCGTTGGCGGTCGAGAACTGCGTGCCGTTGAGGAGGGCGAGACCCTCCTTGGGGCCAAGCTCGAGCGGCTTGAGGCCAATGCGGGCAAAGGCCTCGGCCACGGCCATGCGCTCGCCCTTCAGCCACACCTCGCCGACTCCGATCAGCGGCGCGGTCATGTGGGCCAGCGGAGCAAGGTCGCCGCTGGCGCCGACCGAACCCTGACAGGGCACCACCGGGATGACGTCATGGGCCAGCATCGCCTCCAGCAGAGCGATGGTCTCGGGCCGCATGCCCGATGCCCCCTGGGCGAGGCTGGCGAGCTTCAGCGTCATCATCAGGCGCACCACGGGGGCGGGGCTGGGATCGCCGGTGCCGGCGGCATGGCTCAGCACGATATTGCGCTGGAGCGCGGCGAGATCGGCGGCCGCGATCCGCACCGAGGCGAGCTTTCCGAAGCCGGTGTTAATCCCATAGACGGCGTCGCCGCGCGCCAGGATCGCCTCGACGGTTGCGGCGCTTTTCGCGATCGCCCCGGCCGATCCCGGATCGAGGGTGGCCTGAGCTCCGTGATAGATCGCCCGCCAGTCGGCCAGCGACACCTGGCCGGGTGTCATCACGATCATAGTCATTGTCCACTCCACACACGGGCATGGAGCGGGTTGAAGCCCATGCGGTAAACCAGTTCGGCGGGCATCTCGACGTTCCAGATGGCAAGGTCGCAGCGCTTGCCGGCTGCAAGCGTGCCAAGGCACTCGGAAAGGCCGAGCGCGCGCGCGGCCTGGACCGTCACGGCGCGCAGGCATTCCTCGACCGTCAGGCGGAACAGGGTGGCGCCCATGTTCATCGCCAGCAGCAATGAAGTCAGCGGCGAAGTGCCCGGATTGCAGTCGGTGGCCAGCGCGATCGGCACGCCGGCGTCGCGCAGGGCGTCAACCGGCGGAAGTTTGGTTTCACGGCAGAAATAGTAGGCGCCGGGCAGCAGGACGGCTACGGTTCCGGCGTTGGCCATGGCCTTGACCCCCGCCTGGTCCAGATGCTCCAGGTGGTCGGCCGACAGCGCCCCGAACCGCGCGGCGAGGGCTGCCCCGCCAAGGTTGGAAAGCTGCTCGGCGTGAAGCTTGACCGGAAGGTTCGCGGCGCGGGCAGCAGCGAAGACGCGCTCGATTTGCGGCGGCGTGAAGCCGATCCCCTCGCAGAACCCGTCAACCGCGTCGGCCAGGCCATCTGCGGCGATGCGCGGGATCAGGTCATTGCAGAGCATGGCAATGTAACCATCGGCATTGTTAGTATATTCCGGCGGCAAGGCGTGGGCGCCAAGGAATGTCGTGCAAACGGTCACACGGCGATCCTTCGCCATGCGCCGCGCCGCGCGGAGCATGGCGATCTCGCTTGCCGCGTCGAGCCCGTAGCCCGACTTGATCTCGATGGTGGTGACCCCTTCGGCGATCAGGGCGTCGAGCCGGGGCAGACTGTGTGCAACCAGTTCGTCCTCGCTTGCAGCGCGGGTCGCTTTCATGGTCGAGACGATCCCGCCGCCGGCGCGTGCGATTTCCTCGTAGCTGGCGCCGGCAAGCCGCAACTCGAACTCGCGCGCGCGGTTGCCGGCATGGATCAGATGGGTGTGGCAATCGATCAGCCCCGGGGTGATCCAGCGTCCCTCGCAGTCGATGAATTCCGCGCCCGGTGTCGGCGGCAACGCATCGCGCGGCCCGGCATAGGCGATCGTTCCGTCCGCGCTGGCAATCGCGCCATCTTCGACCACGCCAAGGCCGTCGCCGGTCATCGTGGCGAGGCGGGCGTTGGTCCAGACATGGTTGATCATGGGCTGCGACTCCTCTCGCTGCCGACTATTGCAGAGGTACCATTTAATGTATAGACATAATTGAATTCGAGAGGATCGCAGCCATGACCCACGCCGTCCATGCCGCTTCGGCTCTGTTGCCCCGGGGCTGGGTCGACAACGTCCGGATCGAGGTTGAGGGTGGTCTGATTGGGCGGATCGCGTGCGGCGTCGCGGCCGAACCCGATGACGAGCGGGCCGACTGGCTGATCCCGGGCATGCCGAACCTCCACAGCCACGCCTTCCAGCGCGCCATCGCCGGCCGGGGCGAGATGCGCGGGCGCGGCGAGGACAGTTTCTGGTCGTGGCGGCAGGCGATGTACCGCTTCGTCGAGAGGCTCGACCCCGAGGCGATGCAGGCGATCGCCGCCATGGCCTATGCCGAAATGCTCGAAGGCGGCTTCACCCGGGTTGGCGAGTTCCACTATCTCCACAACGCCCCGGACGGCGCATGCTATGCCGATCCGGCGACAATGGCCGCGGCGCTTGTCGCGGCGGCGGACGAGACCGGCCTCGCGCTTACGCTTCTGCCGGTATTCTACGCTCACTCCGGCTTTGGCGCCCAGCCGCCACAGGCCGGGCAGGCGCGGTTCGTGAACACGCTGGATAGCTTCGCGCGGCTGCACGAGGCCTGCGGCGCGGCGCTGTCTGCCTTGCCCGATGCCCAACTCGGCGTCGCACCGCACAGCCTGCGAGCGGTCGCCCCGGACGAGCTAGCCGCGCTAACGGCGCTGGCGGGTGAAGCCCCGATCCACATCCACATCGCCGAACAGGTGGGCGAAGTCGAGGACAGCCTGGCGTGGAGCGGCCAACGCCCAGTCGACTGGCTGCTCGATCATGCGGAGGTCGGGTCGAACTGGTGCCTGGTCCACGCGACCCACATGACGCCGGACGAAACCGCCCGTCTTGCCTCGAGCGGAGCAGTGGCGGGGCTGTGCCCGATAACCGAAGCGAACCTTGGCGACGGATTGTTTCCTGCATCCGCCTACCTCGGCGCGGGCGGCGCGTGGGGTGTCGGAAGCGACAGCAACGTGCGGATCGACATGTTCGAGGAGCTGCGCTGGTTCGAGTACGGCCAGCGTCTTGCGCTGCGTAAGCGCAATGTCGTCGCATCCGGAGAAGGGCAGTCGACCGGGGCTGCGCTGTTCGACCAGGCCGGGCAGGGCGGGGCCCGGGCACTGGGCGCGTCGTTCGGCCTGGCGCCGGGACACTCGGCGGACTTCGTCAGCCTCGATTCCCGCCACGGCGCTTTTGCTGCAATGCCCGAGGCCCTGCGCGTCGATGCTGCAGTCTTCGTCGCCGGGCGTGAGGCGATCGACGGCGTCTGGCGGCGCGGCCGCAAGATGGTCAGCGAAGGGCGCCATCATGCGCGTGCGGAAATCGCGGCGCGCTATGCCGCGACACTGGCGCGGCTGGTGGTATGACCCGTCCGCTCGGCGACAGGATTCGTGTGCAATTCGAACGCCAGATCCTGTCCGGTGACCTGCCTCCCGGCGCGCGACTGCCGACCGAACAGGAGATCATGGCGCGGTTCGGCTGCTCGCGCATGACCGTCAGCAAGGCGCTGTCCGCCCTGGCGACCGCCGGGCTGATCGAGCGGCGCAAGCGGGCCGGCACCTTCGTCGCGCGGCCGCGCGTTCATTCGATGGTGCTCGAGGTGCCTGACCTTGCGCCGCTCATTGCGGCGCGCGGGCAGACCTATGCCTTCCGCCTGGACCGAAGCGAGGAATTGGCCGTGCGCGAAGGGCACCTCGCCGGCCGGCCCGCGCGGCACCTGGTCGGGGTCCACTTCGCCGATAGACAGGGCATAGCAGTGGAGGACCGCCTGGTCAGCCTGGCGGCGGTGCCCGATATCGCCCGTGCCGACCTGGCGCGCGAAGCGCCCGGAACCTGGCTGCTGCGTCACGTGCCCTGGACCGAGGCCGACACCCGCATCACCGCCGTGGGCGCGGCCCCGCAGGAAGCGTCGCTCCTGGGCCTGTCGCCAGGCGATCCCTGCCTGTGCGTCGAGCGCAGGACATGGCGCGGCCGCGATCCGATCACTTTCGTGCGCCAGGTTTTCCGCGGCGACAGCTACGAACTGGTCGCTCATTTCGGTCCCGGGGCGTCATAGCTGTTGCCAAGTTTAATTGAGCGGTTAAATGTCTCTCCAAACAGGTGTGGAGAGGAATCATGGCAATCAGGACGCGCATTACCGACATGCTGGAGATCGAGCATCCGGTCGTCCAGGGCGGGATGCAATGGGTGGGCGTGGCCGAAATGGCCAGCGCCGTGTCGAATGCGGGTGGCCTCGGCATCCTGACCGGCCTGACCCAGCCCGACGCCAAGGCGCTTGCCGCCGAGATCGAGCGCTGCAAGAGCATGACCGACAAGCCGTTCGGCGTGAACATGACCGTGTTTCCGACGATCAATCCGCCCGATTACAAGGCCTATACCCAAGCGATCATCGATTCCGGGGTGAAGATCGTGGAGACGGCCGGCACCCCTGCGGTGCGCGAACTGTGGGAAATGATGAAGCCCCACGGCATCAAGATTCTGCACAAGTGCACCGCCGTGCGGCATGCGCTCTCGGCTGAGAAAGCCGGGGTCGATGTGATCAGCATCGACGGCTTCGAATGCGCCGGCCACCCGGGCGAGGACGATATTCCCGGCCTCATCCTGATCCCCGCCGCAGCCGACAAGGTCAAGATTCCCTTGCTTGCGAGCGGCGGCTTCGGTGACGGGCGCGGCCTTGCCGCGGCGCTGGCGCTGGGCGCCGACGGCATCAATATGGGCACCCGCTTCACCGCCACGGTCGAAGCGCCGATCGCCCAGGCCTTCAAGGACCTGATGGTCGCCAACGACGAACGCTCGACCGACCTGATCTTCCGAACCTATCGCAACACTGCACGCGTCGCCAAGAACGAGATCAGCCAGCAGGTCGTAGCAGCCGAACGCGAGGGCAAGCCGTTCGAGGAGGTTGCCTACCTGGTCAAGGGCGTGCGCGGCCGCGAGGGCCTCCAGACCGGCGACACCAACCATGGGATCTGGTCGGCCGGGATGATCCAGGGCCTGATCCATGATATTCCGACCTGTCACGACCTGGTCACCCGGATCGTCGCCGATGCCGAAGCCATCATCCGCCAGCGCCTGACCGGCATGCTGGTCTGACCCCCATTTTCGAAGGAGACCCTCCCATGTCCGAAGCCTATATCATCGACGCCGTCCGCACCCCGCGCGGGATCGGCAAGCCCGGCAAGGGCGCGCTGTCGCACCTGCACCCGCAGCACCTCGCGGCGACCGTGCTCAAGGCGATCAAGGAGCGCAACAACCTCGACACGACGACGGTCGACGACATTATCTGGTCGACCAGCAGCCAGAACGGCAAGCAGGGCGGCGACCTGGGCCGGATGTCGGCGCTGGCTGCAGGCTATGACATTTCCGCCAGCGGCACCACGCTTGACCGCTTCTGCGGCGGCGGGATCACTTCGGTGAACCTGGCCGCGGCAACGGTCATGTCGGGCATGGAAGACTGCGTCATTGCCGGCGGAACCGAGATGATGAGCTTCACTTCGGCCTATGGCGCCGAACTGGCCAACGCCGGGATCAAGCCGCTGGGCATGGGCGCGGGCAACCCCGAGCTCGATGCGCTGCACCCGCAGAGCCACCAGGGCGTGTGCGGCGATGCGATTGCCGCGCGCGAAGGGATCGACCGCCACGCGCTCGACGCGCTGGCGCTGGTCAGCCAGGAACGTGCCGACCGGGCAATCCGCGAAGGCCGTTTCGACAAGTCGGTGGTCACCGTCTACAACCCCGACGGCACCGTCGCGCTGGACCGCGAGGAGTTTCCGCGCCCCGAAACCACGATGGAAGGCCTGTCGAGCCTCAAGGCCAGCTTTGACGGGATCGCCGATTTCGACCTGGGCGGCGGGACCACCTTCCGCAAGCAGATCACTCGCCGCTATCCCGAACTGGAATGGAAGGGCGTGCATCACGCCGGCAACTCGTCGGGCGTGGTCGATGGCGCCGCGGCGCTGCTCATTGCCAGCCCGGCCTATGCCGAAAAGCACGGGCTCAAGCCGCGCGCGCGGATCGTTGCCTATGCCAACCAGGGCGATGATCCGACGCTGATGCTCAACGCCCCGGTTCCGGCGGCGAAGAAGGTGCTGGAAAAGGCTGGCCTCAAGAAGGACGATATCGACGTCTGGGAAATCAACGAGGCTTTCGCCGTGGTCGCCGAAAAGTTCATCCGCGACCTCGAGCTTGACCGCACCAAGGTCAACCCCAACGGCGGCGCCATGGCGCTGGGCCATCCGATCGGGGCGACCGGTTCGATCCTGATCGGCACCGCGCTGGATGAACTGGAACGCACGGGCGGCCGCTACGGCCTCGTCACGATGTGCGCGGCGGGCGGCATGGCCCCGGCGATCATCATCGAGCGCATCGAAGCCTGACAAGGGCCTGCAGGAGGGCCTGACATGAGCGCCATGACCTACGCCGTCGCCGATCACATCGCGACCATCACGCTCAACCGGCCCGAGCGGATGAACACCATTTCGTCCGCGATGCTCGACGAACTGACGCAGACCCTGGTCCGCGCCAACGAGGATGACGACGTGCGCGTGGTGATCCTCACCGGTGCGGGCCGGGCGTTCTGCGCCGGGCTCGACCTCAACGAGGCGTCTGCCGGCGAAGGGATCGGTGGCGGGCAGCGCAAGGCGCCGCCGACGCTCGATCTCCGAAACACGCCGCCTACCGTGCTGTTCGCGATGGACAAGCCGGTGATCTGTGCGCTCAACGGATCGGCTGCGGGGTACGGCATGGACCTCGCGCTGGGCTGCGACATTCGCATCATGGCCGCCGACGCGAAGTTGGCCGCGGCCTTCGTCAAGCGCGGCGTGCTGCCCGAAAGCGGCGGAACCTGGTTCCTGCCGCGGATGCTCGGCTGGGCCAAGGCGGCCGAGATCATCTTTACCGGCCGCACGCTGACGGCCGAGCAATGCCTGGCCGAAGGGCTGGTCAATTCCGTCGTCCCGACCGACCAGGTGGCGGGTGCGGCGCTGGCCATGGCCCGCGAGATCGCCGCCAACGCGCCGATGGCCGTGCGCGCGGCCAAGCGCATGATGCGCATGGGCATGGACGAAACCTTCGATACCCACGTGCAGCACGTTTACCTGCAACTATTACCGCTGTTCGCCAGCGACGACTTCAAGGAAGGTGTGACGTCGTTCCTCGAAAAGCGGCCAGCTGCCTTTACCGGTCGCTGATCGACCGAAGCCCGTTCCGCTTCCCCCTTGCAGTGCGGGGTTTGCGCTTTATGGCCCGGTGAATGGATGGAGGATCGGCAGGCCATGAAGTTTGACGTCGTGATCGTGGGTGCGGGGCAGGGTGGTGCGGCCGCCGCGATCCAGTTGCGCCAGCAGGGCTTTGCCGGCAGCGTCGCCATGATCGGACGCGAAAGCGAACCGCCCTATGAACGCCCGCCGCTGTCGAAGGAATACCTCCTCGGGGATAAGACCTTCGAACGGCTCTATGTTCGTCCGCCCGAGTTCTGGCCGGGCAAGGACATCCACCTGATCCTGTCGACCGAAGTCACCGCGCTCGATCCCCGGGCGCATGAGTTGACCCTGTCGAGCGGCGAAACCGTAACCTACGGCCATGTGATCTGGGCAACCGGCGGCGATCCACGCCGGCTGATGATTCCCGGTGCGGAACTGGCGGGCGTCCACGGCGTGCGCACAAGGGAGGATGCCGATGCGATCCTCTCCGCGCTTGGCGGGGTGGAACGCGTGGTCGTCGTGGGCGGCGGATACATCGGGCTGGAAGCCGCCGCAGTCCTGCGCAAGCTGGGCAAGGCGGTGACCTTGCTCGAAGTCCTGCCGCGCGTGCTGGCGCGGGTCGCCGGACCGGAACTGTCGGCGTTCTACGAGGCCGAACACCGCGCCCACGGTGTCGATCTGCGCACCGAAACCGGGATCGACGCGATCCTCGGCGAAGGTCGCGTCACGGGCGTGCGGCTGGCCGATGGCAGCGAGATTGCCTGCCAGATGGTCATCGTCGGTATCGGCATCGTTCCAGCGGTGGGCCCGCTGCTGACGGCGGGCGCGGCCGGGGGCAATGGCGTCGATGTGGACGAACTGTGCCGCACCAGCCTGCCCGACGTCTTCGCGATCGGCGACTGCGCCGCCCACGCCAACCGCTTTGCCGATGGCGCGGTGATGCGGCTGGAAAGCGTCCAGAATGCCAACGACCAGGCCGTGACTGCGGTCAAGGCGCTGCTTGGCGGGAGCGAACCCTACAAGGCGACGCCGTGGTTCTGGTCGAACCAGTACGACCTGAAGCTGCAGACGGTCGGTCTGTCGACCGGCTACGACACCGAGATCGTGCGGGGCGACGTGGCCAGCCGCAGCTTTTCGGTGATCTACCTGAAGCAGGGCCGGATCATCGCGGTCGACGCGGTCAACGCGATCAAGGACTACGTTCAGGCGCGCAAGCTTGTCGAAGAAGGGGCGTCGATCGCGCCCGCGGACCTCGCCGATGCGAGCCGCCCTCTGAAGGAACTCGACCGGCTCTAATTCCCGTCGCGGTTGTAGCTCGGCAGCGCCAGTCCCCGCGCGATGGCGAGGCCGCGCAGGGCAAAGCCGGCCAGCGCGGCCACGATCCACACCGGCGGACGCGGCAGGTCGGCGAGATTGCCAGCCACGACGATCGCCGATGTCAGCGCAGCGGCGGTGATGTAGATCTCGGGACGGATGATGATCGACGGCCGCGCGGCGAGCACGTCGCGGATCACCCCGCCGACGCAGCCGGTGATCACCCCCATCATCATCGCCGGGACCGGAGCAACGCCAAAGGCCAGCGCCTTGGCTGTTCCGAGCACCGCATAGGCGGCCAGCCCTGCGGCGTCGGCCCATTCCAGCAGTTGGCCCTCCCACCAGCGGTGCGGGGTAAACCAGGCGACCAGGGCTACGCCCAGGCAAACTGCGGCCACGTAAGGATCGCGCACCCAGAACACCGGCGCCCCGATCAGCAGGTCGCGAACCGTCCCGCCGCCGACCCCGGTGACCAGCGCGAAGAAGGCCATGGTGACGAACGTCTGCCTGAGGCGGGCAGCCAACAGCGCTCCGCTCAGCGCGAAGATCGCCGTTCCCGCAAGGTCGAGGACCGGCGGCAAGCTTGGCAAGGCGGCGGGTTCCATCGACAGTACCGGCAGGCGGGTCAGTCTTCGATCAACTCTTCGAGCCTGGTCTTGACCGCCAGGATGCGCTGGGCCGCTTCGGTGAAGGTGGCCACTTCCTCGCGGCGGTTGTTGCCGCGCGCTTCCTTGGCGGCTTCGACATAGCCTTCCATGTCGGCTTCGAGGGCGTCGACAAGAATCTCGATCTCGTCGCTGGACAGTTTGATGGTGTGCGTATCGGCCACGGGGCGCTTCCTTTGTCGGCAATTCGGGTTTGGCGCCCTTCATAGTGTCCAGCGCCCGCCGGGAAAGGGGAAAGGCGACGAAATGCCGGGGAAAGCGCGTCAGTGCAGCACGCGGATCGCCGCCGTTCCCGTGCCCCAGACCGGCAGGTAAAGCCCGTTCCCCGCCGCTTTGAGCGATCCGGTTCGCACGTTGTCGATCCGCGCCTGGATGGCCAGCTTGCCTTCGCGCTTGTCATCGATCGCGCGGCTGATCTTGCCGAGCAGTTCGTTGTAATCCCTGGTGAAGTTCTGGGCCAGCGCTTCGGCAATGGTTTGCGAAAGCGCCGGCGAATTGGCCAGCTTGAGCAACAGGTTGGTACCGGTGCTGTCGGTGGCGCCGCTGACCTTGACGTCGGTGAACATGACCTTCTGCGTGTTGGGCGGGTTGATCGGCAGTCCGGTGAGCCATACGGTGCCCTTGGCGGCTTCCTTCCCGCTGGCCGCGTCGGCGGCGGCGAACTGCAGTCCCACGGCAATCCGCCCGTCGGTTGTGCCATAGGCGGTGACCTTGCCGAAGCTGGCGTTCACCGGCCCGTACCCCGGAATGTCGAAGGGGCGGTCCGACCGCTTGACCAGCGCTTCGGAAATAACCGGCTCGAGCTCGGCATAGTCGGCGATCACCGGGATGAAGAATTGCAGGCTGCCGGTATTCGCATCGAGCGGACGCACAGGGGGCAGGGGGCTGCTTGGCGGGTCGGCCGGACGATCGCCGACGAAGGTTTCGGTCTGGGCCTTCATGCCGAGCCTGAGGGTCAGCTTCGTGCCCGTCAGGTTGTATCCCCCATACTGCAGTTCCTGGGGAGTGATGCGCATCCAAACCGGCGGGTTGTCGCGGTTGAGAGGGACCGAGGTAAACGCCTCGCCCCACGCCTTTTCCACCTGCTGACGGAAGCCCAGCTTGTTGATTTCCACAGGCACGGTGCGTTCGAGACTGGCGACAACGCCGGCAAGCTTGTCGTTCGCCGTATGGGTGAGGTCGATGGTCTGGCCCAGGAACTCGACCCCCGGCTGCTTGGTCCAGGCATAGTTGATGTCGACCTTGCTGCGCGGGTTCCAGTCGCTGGCCAGGTCCATGCGGACCGCGATGCGGACCTGAGCGCGGGCGGTGGCGGTTTCCTGTTTCAGGATCCCGCCGATGTCCTGTGCGCGAATCACGGCGCTGACCGGCATGGTGACGATCAGGTCGCGTCCCGAACCGCCGATCGAGAGCGCGCCGCGTGTCACCTGGCCGACCAGGCGGCACTTCAATGTCGGGGTCTTGATCTTGACGACCAGCACCTTGACCTTCTTGGACGGCACGCAGACCTGGTCCGGCTTGTCGATGGTCCACAGCTGACGCGGCACCTCGCGTTCCAGCGCGGCGCGCAGGGCGCCGATATCGGCCTCGATCGGGACGGCGATGATCGAACTTTGCGGGGGAGATGTGATTGCGTCAGTCGCGCGCGGCGGCGCGCCATCACCGGCGCTGCGATTGCACGCGGAAAGTCCGCCCACGGCGGCAATGGCCAGCGCGGCGCCGGCAACCTTCTTGAACGTCGTCATTCGCGCCCCCTGTCTGCGCCGGTGAAACGCAAACGAAGGGGCGGAAGATCAGTTCCTTACATGTGGATCGGCTTGCCGGTCACGGCCATGGCCGCTTCCTTGATTGCCTCGCTGTGCGTGGGGTGGGCGTGGCAGGTGTAGGCGATGTCCTCGCTCGTCGCGCCGAATTCCATCGCCTGTGCGGCCTGGGCGATCATCGTGCCGGCAACGCTGGCGATGCACCACACGCCCACGACCCGGTCGGTCTTCGCATCGGCGATGACCTTCACGAAGCCATCGGGTTCGTGATTGGTCTTGGCGCGGCTGTTGGCCAGCATCGGGAACTTGCCGACCTTGATCTCGCCCTGTTCCTTCGCCTGGTCCTCGGTCAGGCCGACCCCGGCGATTTCAGGCCAGGTGTAGACCACCGACGGGATCACCGCGTGGTTGACGATGCCAGTCTGCCCGGCGATGTTCTCGGCCACGGCGATGCCCTCGTCCTCGGCCTTGTGGGCCAGCATCGGCCCCGGCACGACGTCGCCGATGCCCCAGATGCCTGCGACCTTGGTGCGGAAATCGTGGTCGATCTCGATCTGGCCGCGAGCGTTGACATCCAGCCCCGCCTTGTCGAGCGCGAGGCCGTCAGTGTTCGGACGGCGCCCGATCGACACCAGCACGCAGTCGGCTTCCAGCGTTTCGGTCGCGCCGCCGGCAGCGGGTTCGAGCGTCAGCGTGGCCGTGTTGCCCTTGACCGCAACGCCCGTCACCTTGGTCCCGAGCTTGAGCGTCATGCCCTGCTTCTTGAAAATCTTGGCCGCTTCCTTGCGCACGTCCATGTCCATGCCGGGCAGCAGCGCATCGAGGAATTCGACGACGATCACCTCTGCGCCCAGACGGCGCCAGACCGAACCGAGTTCCAGTCCGATCACGCCGCCGCCGATGACGACCATCTTCTTCGGCACCTTGGGCAGTTCGAGCGCGCCGGTGCTGTCCACCACGACCTTCTGGTCGATCGTTACGCCCGGCAGCGGGGTCACGTTTGAGCCGGTAGCGATGACGATGTTCTTCGCGCGATAGCTCTTGCCCGCGACCTCGACGGTGTCGGCGGTGGTGAACTGGGCATAGCCCTTCAGCCAGTCGACCTTGTTCTTCTTGAACAGGAATTCGATCCCGCCGGTCAGCTGCTTGACCGCGTCGCGGCGCTGGGCGTGCATGGCTTCAAGGTCGAGCTTGGGCTCGACCAGGACGCCCATCTTCGCCATCGAGCCGTTGGCGGCGGCATCGAAGTATTCGCTTGCGTGGAGCATCGCCTTCGACGGGATGCAGCCGACGTTGAGGCAGGTGCCGCCAAGCGTGTCGCGCCCTTCGACGCAGGCGGTCTTGAGGCCAAGCTGCGCCGCACGGATCGCCGCGACATATCCGCCGGGGCCCGCGCCGATGATGAGGACGTCGTAATCGTAATCAGCCATTGGTCTATCCTCAGAGATCGATCAGTAGACGGGTCGGATCCTCGATCGCTTCCTTGATCGTCTTCAGCGCGGTCACTGCCTCGCGTCCGTCGATCAGGCGGTGGTCGTAGGACAGTGCCAGGTACATCATCGGGCGGATAACGATCTCGCCGCCCCGGACAACCGGGCGGTCCTCGATCCGGTGCAGGCCCAGCACCGCCGACTGCGGGGGATTGATGATCGGCGTGGACATCAGCCCGCCGAAGATCCCGCCGTTGGAAATGGTGAAGGTGCCGCCCTGCATGTCCGCCATGGTCAGCGTGCCCTCCTTGGCGCGCTTGCCAAGGTCACCGATCGCCTTTTCGATATCGGCAAAGCCCATCTTGTCGACGTTGCGGACCACCGGCACGACCAGACCGTTCGGAGCCGACACCGCGACCGACAGGTCGACGTAGGGGAAGTAGACGATCTCCTCGCCCTGGATCTGGGCGTTGACGCCGGGAAAGTCCTTCAGTGCAAGGCAGGCCGCCTTGGCGAAGAAGCTCATGAAGCCAAGCTTCACGCCGTGCTTCTTCTCGAAGCTGTCCTTGAACCTCTCGCGCGCGGCCATGACGGCCGACATGTCGCAGTCGTTGAAGGTGGTGAGCAGGGCGGCGGTGTCCTGCGCTTCCTTGAGCCGCCGGGCGACGGTCTGCCGCAGGCGGGTCATCTTGACCCGTTCCTCGCCGCGGTCGCCCGCCGGAGTGGCGGGTGCGGGCGCGGCCGGAGCGGCGGCCGCAGGCGCCGGTGCCGCGGTTTTCGCCTGGGCGGCGGCAAGCACGTCCTCCTTGGTCAGGCGGCCGTCCTTGCCGGTGCCCTTGACCGAGGCGGGGTCGATCCCGTGTTCGAGCACGGCGCGGCGCACAGCCGGCGACAGCGCGGCTGCGGCATCGGCACTGGCGGGCGCCGCGGGCGGAGCAACCGTGTCCGAGGCGGGAGCGACCGGCGCTTCCTTGCGTTCGGCAACCGGTTCGGCGCCGGCGGACGGCGAGCCATCCTCGATCGTTGCGATCACCGCGCCGACGGCGACGTTGTCACCGACCTTTGCGACATAGTTGCCCATCACGCCTGCGACCGGCGCGGGAACCTCGATGGCAACCTTGTCGGTCTCCAGGCTGGCGATCGGTTCATCCAGCGCGACCGCTTCGCCCGGCTTCTTGAGCCATTCGCCGATCGTTGCTTCGGCAACGGATTCGCCCAGGGTGGGAACTTTGACTTCGGTGGACATGGCTTTTCCTCAGGCCTTCTTGCGGCGGCGGATTTCGGAGCGGACCGAAAGGCCCAGGGCATTGCCGAGCAGCGCGCCCTGTTCGGCTTCGTGCCGCTTGGCGAGGCCCGTTGCCGGCGAAGCGCTGCCAACGCGGCCAGCATAGCGCGGGCGGGTGACATTCCGCTTGGCTGCGATCAGGGCTTCCTCGATGAACGGTTCGACGAAGAACCACGAGCCGTTGTTGCGCGGCTCTTCCTGGCACCAGACGACCTCTTCCAGGTTCGGCATCTTCGAGAAGCGCAGGGCCAGCGGCTCGCCCGGGAAGGGGTAAAGCTGTTCGAGCCGGACGATCTGGGTGTCGGTGATCTCGGCGGCGTCGCGGGCTTCCATCAGGTCGTAGGCGACCTTGCCCGAACACAGGATGACGCGCTTGGTCGCCTCGTCCGGCGACCCGTTCCGGTCCGACAGGATGCGCTTGAAGTGCGCCTCGCCGACGAATTCGCTCGCCTCGCTCTTGGCCATCGGGTGGCGCAGCAACGACTTGGGCGTCATGATGATCAGCGGCTTGCGGAACGGACGGTGCATCTGCCGGCGCAGCACGTGGAAGTAGTTGGCCGGGCTGGTGATGTTGCACACCTGCATGTTGTCTTGCGCGCAGAGCTGCAGGTAGCGTTCGAGCCGGGCAGAACTGTGTTCCGGTCCCTGGCCTTCGTAACCGTGCGGCAGCAGCAGGACGAGCCCGTTGGCGCGCAGCCACTTCGATTCCGAACTTGCGATGTACTGGTCGATCACGATCTGCGCGCCGTTGGCAAAATCGCCGAACTGCGCTTCCCACAGCACGAGGCTCTTGGGATCGGCGCTGGCATAGCCGTATTCGAAGCCGAGCACGCCGTATTCGCTGAGCGGGCTGTCATGCACTTCGAACTTGCCGTGCGGCACGGTCGACAGCGGCACGTACTTGTGCTCGTCGGTCTGGTCGACCCAGACGGCGTGGCGCTGGCTGAAGGTGCCGCGGCCCGAATCCTGGCCCGACAGGCGCACCCCAAAGCCTTCGGAAAGAAGTGAACCGAAGGCAAGAGCCTCCGCGGTCGCCCAGTCGAAGCCCTGGCCCGAGGTGAACATCTCGCGCTTGGCGTCGAGCACGCGGGTCAGGGTCTTGTGGATCTGGACGCTGTCCGGAACCGTGGTCAGCGTGCGGCCCAGGCTGTCGAACAGCTTCTGTTCGATCCCCGTGTGGATGTTGCGGCGCGCCGTTTCCGGATCAGCCGGGGCGTGCAGCCCGCTCCACCGTCCGGCGAACCAGTCGGCTTCGTTGGCCTTGTAGCCCTTGGACGCATCGAATTCCTGTTCGAGCGTCTGGGTGAAGCGCATCTCGACTTCGGCGCCATAATCCTTGTCGATCACGCCCTGCTGGATCAGGCGCTGGGCATAGAGCGCGCTGACTGCGGGATGCTTCTTGATCTGGGCGTACATCAGCGGCTGGGTGAACGACGGTTCGTCGCCCTCGTTGTGGCCGAAGCGGCGGTAGCACCACATGTCGACCACGATGTCGCGGCCGAAGGTCTGGCGGTAATCGATCGCCAGCTTGCAGGCGAAGGTCACGGCTTCGGGATCGTCGCCGTTGACGTGCAGGATCGGTGCCTGGACGCCCTTGGCGACGTCCGAAGGGTAGGGTGATCCGCGGCTGAACTGCGGGCTGGTGGTAAAGCCGATCTGGTTGTTGATGACGAAGTGGATGCAGCCGCCGGTGTTGTAACCCTTGACGCCCGAGAAGCCGAAGCATTCCCAGACGATGCCCTGGCCGGCAAAGGCCGCGTCGCCGTGGATCAGAACGGGCAGGACCTGCTTGTGCTTGCCCTGGCCGATGTCGTCGCGGAACGCCTGCTGCGCGCGGGTCTTGCCCAGCACGATCGGGTCGACAGTTTCGAGGTGACTCGGGTTGGGCTGCAGGCTCATGTGAACCTTGATCCCGTCGAACTCGCGGTCGGTGCTGGTGCCGAGGTGGTACTTGACGTCGCCCGATCCGCCGACATCCTCTGGATTGGCGGTGCCGCCCGAAAACTCGTGGAAGATCACCCGGTAGGGCTTGGCCAGCACGTTGGCGAGAACGTTGAGGCGGCCCCGGTGGGCCATGCCGTAGACGATCTCCTTGACGCCTAGCTGGCCGCCGTACTTGATCACGGCTTCGAGCGCCGGGATCATCGATTCCCCGCCGTCGAGGCCGAAGCGCTTGGTGCCGACGTACTTCTTGCCGAGGAACTTCTCGTACTGTTCGCCGCGAATGACCGCGCCGAGAATGGCTTTCTTGCCTTCGGGGGTGAAGTCGATCGACTTGTCGCCGCCTTCGATCCGGTCCTGGATGAAGCGACGCTCCTCCACGTCGGCGATGTGCATGTATTCGTAGCCGACCTTGCCGCAGTAATTGCGCTTCAGGACGTCGACCAGTTCGCGCACCGTGGCCCACTCGAGACCGAGCGTGCCGCCCATGTAGACCTTGCGATCGAGCGCCGCGCCGGTGAAGCCGTGGTAGGCCGGGTCAAGGTCGGCCGGCAGGTTCTGGTGACTCAGACCGAGCGGGTCGAGATCGGCCCCAAGGTGACCGCGCACGCGATAAGTGCGCACCAGCATCATCGCGCGGATCGAATCCGCGGCCGCTTCCTCGATCGCCTTGGGATCGGACGGCGCGCCGGCCTTGCCGGCCGCAGCCTTGACCGCGACCTGCATCTGCGTCGGATCGAGCGCGGCCGTCAGGTCGTCTGCGACGCCGCGCCAGTCCGGGCGGCCCCAGCTCGGACCCGGCTGGGGATCGTCGGGGAGGAAATCGTGTGCTTCGTTGCCCATCGTGCCTGTCCTGGGGAGGGAAGGCCGGGCGGAACTCCAAAGTTCCCGCCCGGGTGTCCGGATTCAGCCCTTGAGCGCTTCGGCGAGTGTTTCGCCGAGCAGGCTGGGCGAGGAGGAGACGCGGATGCCCGCTTGTTCCATCGCCGCGATCTTGCTTTCGGCATCGCCCTGGCCGCCCGACAC
>NZ_PHUF01000006.1 GCF_002813245.1 Novosphingobium kunmingense | reverse complement strand
CGCCGCAATACCGTATTCCATTTCGGCGACGCTATTGCCGTGATCATGGATGATGGCTTCGGCGCGTTCCCCGCTCGGGAGCCGGTCGGCGATGTATTGCGCACATTCACGAGCATAGGTCTGATTGGGCAGCCAGAACATCGCGCGTTCGGACATATGTCGCTGCAGATAGACGTCGGCGAGAAGGCGGATGCGATGGCGCACAATGGTCGAAACGTCAGATGGACGCAGCGAGCGGTCGAGCAACTTTTCGACCTGACCAGAAAGGTCATCATAGGCGAGCTCGGCACAATCTTGCTCAACTACGAAGCTTTGCCTCGCAAGCGACGAAAAGGCGGTCCCCGAGCTCCTTTCCAACTGTGCGACCGCGGCTCGCAATCTGAGACCGCAGTCGATCCGGACAATGTCCGTCGCATTGAGCAGTTCGAGATTGAACGCCTCCTGCATTCGCAGGACCGCAGAGCAACCCTCCCGAACTCCAAGTACCGCCTCGTTGACGTCCCAGGGAGTTGCCGAAACCCAGACGACTTTCCTTGCTGTCGCGCGGATTGCCTGAAAGGAGACATTGCTGTCCGGCCCATCGCCGCCGCCGATATGGCATTCATCGACAAAAACCAGATCGGGCGAAGCCGTGCCCACGAGTTCCTGGAGCCGGCCTCGCCGGACTGCTTCGCGATAGGATTGCCACGTTGTGCAACGCCATGACGCGCGGTTGGAGATCACGCCAGCGGCAGCGAATGCATCAAACTGACCGGAAGTCTGGTCAACGATATCAACGCTATGCGCAAGGTAGACCTTGGTCTTCTCTGCGCGGAGCTCGCCGATAAGCGCCATAGTAAGGGTCTTGCCCGATCCGGTGGGGGCCTCAAGATAGGCATGGCTCGAGGTCCTGAGGATCTCGGCGACCCGTGCTGCAAGGCGCGTCTGGTCAGCGCGTGGCTGCCATAACGCCTTGCGCCGCCTATTGCGAGCGACGGAGGTGGGCGGGGCATCGGCAGTAGCGAGCATTGGATCTCTCCTGGTTTGTGCGTGGCGACTGCAGCGCCCAACCGGTCGACAATGAATGAGCGGGTGGGCGCGGCCCGGTGGGAGGTGACCCGGACCGCACCTTCCCGATCAGGCGTAGACTGCGCGGTCGACACACTCGATGCAGTCGACTTTGCTCCCTTCGCTGACGGAATGATGATGGGCGTGCGTGTCCTCGTCCGGGCAATCCGAACAAAGGCCCTGCGCCTCATGCTGGGCGCGCGGCGAACTGTCCTTGGCATCCCCTTTGCGGGCTTCGAGCGCGTCGCGCAGCCGCGCGAGCTTCTGGCGGACCTGCTCGGTCATAGCCTCCCTGTCGGTTGCCCGCTGGGCGACCGCGGCCGACATAGCTGTCACAGCCGCGGCCTGTGGGCTCGCATCCGCTGCGAGGGCAGGGGTGGCCGTCACCGCAAGCAACGGCAGGGCGAGATAGAGGTAACGCTTCATCTTCGGTCTCCTTGGTTTTTCAGAAAAAGCCGGTCCGCCGACCAAACGAGAGGTCGGCTTGCGATGAATCCCCAAGCGCCGACCGGCGCACGCTCAGGGTGACACCCCGCTTGCCGCGGGCGCGGAAGTGGAGATCTGATGGATCGATGTTGTTGCGCTCGGCCCAGTCCTGCGCGTCGCGCTCGCTGGCAAAGTCGCCGATTTCGTCATGCTCGTAGGCCATGGTCATTCTCCAGAATGGGCAGCCGGGGGAGGGGCCGGCGATTGAGGAAGGGATGGGGCGGCCTCGGCGAGGAGCGCGACCACCGTTGCCGCCAGTGCGACGGCGAGCATCGCGGCGATCGCCAGGCCGCGCACCGCCGGCTCGGAAGACAAGAAAACCAGCACCGCCAGCCAGACCAGAGTCGCCTGCGCGCGGTCGAACACGCGGCTCGCGGCGTCGGGAGAAAAGGCGAGCCACGCCTTCAAAGGTCGAGCCCCAGCGTCTTTTCCGGAACCGGGAGCTGGCGCACCTGCGGCTCCGGGGCGGTTCCCAGCACGGCATCGAGCTTGGCCTTGAGTTCGGGGCTCATCTTGAGATCCGGCACCTGCCTGGTGTCGATCGGATTGTGGTGGCGCGGCTCGACCTCGACCTTGCCGGTCACTTCGAGCGCGGAGGTTTTGTTGCCCGGCGTGCGGTCGAGCTGCTGTTTCAGGCCTTCGAGGTTGTTGGTGACGACGGTCATGTCGTCGGTGGCGCGGGTGTTGAGAACGTTCTGCGTGCGCTGGGTGGCAAGGTTGCGCTGGGTCGAGGAGATGACCTCGATCGCCTGCGGCTTGGTCATGCCCTGCGCCATGTGAGCGTTGAGCGCATAGCCAAGGTCGAGCCGGCGGAGCATCGGATCGCCGGGGGTCAGCACCAGCTGCCGCTTGTTGGCAAGTTCGACCCGGATACCTTCCGGCCGCGCCTCGAGCACGGTGGCATAGGTCGACTTGGCGATGTCCCGGGCTGCGTCCATTTCGCGCCAGAATACGGTCTCGCCATCGTGGAGGCGGATCTGCTTCGCTTCATGGAGCCCGAGCCGGTCGAAGCGGTGGTCGGGATTGATCTGGTCAGGATCGATGACCTTGCGCTGGCCATCGCGCTCGAGCACGACCTTGCCGTCCTTGCGCACCTCGCTCACCCGGTATTCGCCGGCCTTGAGGCCGATCTCGCGCACCTCCATCCGCGCCTCGAGCACCTGACCGGCCCGGTAGGTCGAGGCGAACCGCAGCTCCTCGCGGGTGGCGTTGACGCTTTGCAGGGTGGCGAGCGGCACGCCCGCGCCGCTGAGGGTCCCTTCCTTGAGCAGGCCCGCCTGAACCCGCGCGTTGATCTCGGCGCGATCGTCACGCCCCGCGGTGAAGATCGCGGTCGCCCCGCGCTTGTCGGGGTCGAGGGACAGCCACAGTTCTGCGGCGCGGGCGACATGTTCTGGGCCCGCCTCGATCACGCGGCCGTGCGCGGCAAGCAGGTCGAGTGCGAGACCGGCATGGCCCTCGTTCGAGAGCCCCGCGACAGCGAGGAGGAGCGGCGAATTCTTCTGGCGGATGTTCTCGTCCATCCGCACGGTCGCCTGCCCAGAGGCCTGCGAGACCGCGAACATCTTGCCCTGCTCGATCGCTGACAATTGCTGGCGGTCGCCCATGAACGGCGCCTTGGCGAGGTCGAGTTGCTCGGCGAGCGTCACCAGGCGCAGCATGTCGCGCGAGGAAACCATCGAGCTTTCATCGGTAATGATGACGGTGTTGGCGAGCGCCGCCTTGGCCGCCTCGTAGCGCTCGCCGCTACCTGCAGCCGCCGCCGAACCGTAGGTATTGAGGAAACGGGCGATCGTGTAGGCCTCGATCCCTGCCTCGCGCATCTGGTCGGTCGACATGCCCTGGCCGCCGCCACCGCTGCCAACACCGCGAAGATCAGCGACCATCTTGTTCTGGAAGGCGAGCCCGACGAGCTTGACCCCTTGCGCGTCCAGCACCTTGTCGAGCGCGCCAAGCAAGGTGGATTTGCCGGCACCGGCGACGCCCTGGACGTTGAGGAAGCGATCTCTCCCTGAGAGTATCGCCACGCCCGCCGCGAGCTGGCCTTCGTTGAGCTGCCAGCTATCCACCCCGGCGCGCTCGCGCCCCAGTTCGCGCGCGGCCTCCTGCAGTCGCTCCATCGCCGCCTCGGGCGGCATGAAGGCACGGCCCTCGCCATGCCCACGGTCGATGGTGTCGAGGATCTTCTGCTCCATCGCCAGCGCGGCCGGCGTAGTGACGAGATCGGAGTGCCCGTCGAGCCGGTCGGACTTGCCGGGGATGAGGTGCCCGTCACGGATGAGCTCGCCGATCCGCGCAACGACGGCGCCGCCCTCGAGGCCCTTGATCTGGAACCCCAGCGCGCTCGCCAGGATTGCCTGCGGCGAAAATGCCGCTTCGCGCTCTGAGAGATGACGAATGGCCGAAGCGGTGGCGTGCTGTGCCTTGATGGTGTCGGCCGACAGAAACAATGCTGCGGCCCCGCTCACAGCAAGCGGACTTGGGGTGCGCAGCGCGGCATTGATCCGGGTCGCGACTTCGCCGATCGCAGCCGTTGCCGTCTCGCGGAAGGTTGGTTTTGCCTCGATGTCGGCACGCGCTTTGGCCTCGGCAATGAGCGCCTTGCCGTCGAAGCCAAGCTGGGCCGAACGATCTTGCCACGATTGTATGAGGCCTGCCCGGTCCTCGACCGCGAGCTTGGGATCGCGCGTGGTGACGGTGACCCGGTCCTGTCCCTTGGGCGATGATATGCCCAATTCTTCTACCTTGGTCAGAATGTCTTCGCGGCGCTGGCTGAACTCCTTGATGACCTCAGCAGGCACGCCCTTGATCTCGAACGAACCGTGCTTGCCTGAAGCTTCGGTCTCGTAGCCGAGCTTTTGCAACTGCGCGCGGAATGCAGCGTGATAGAACTGACCGATCGTGGTGTTGTTCTTCCAGATCTCGCCGTTCCACAGCGCCTTCCAGGTGCCTTTGGGGTCGCAGGTCAGGTTGGCGACGACGGCGTGGATATGGCCTTGCGGATCGAGCGCGCGGCTCGTGTCGTGGGCGAACAGGGCATAGACGAGATTACCGGTCTTCTGGGGTTCGCCGCTGCGGCTGCGCTCATAGTTGCGGCTCTCGGCGAACTGCTTTTCGACCAGCTGCGACATGGTCGATTTGACCGCCGCCAGGTGCGCATCGAGAATCCGCCGGTCGCCGCTGACCAGCGCCAGGATCGAGGCAGACTTGGGCATCGAAAAGGTGAGATCGAGACCCAGGCGCCGGCCTTCGACCTGCCCGACCATCTCGCCATCGGGCAGCTTCCCATTGAGGATGCCCTCGAACGCATCCCGCTCGACTTGCCCCTCGAGCCCAAGTGCGCGCGCTCCTTCGCCGCCCCAGACCCCTGCTTCCGCGTGTTCATCGGCCGAGTAGTAGTTGTCGTTGGCGAAGTAGTCGGCAGCGCCGCTCGACGACCTGACGGATGCGATCGAGTGCATGGCCTACATCTCCAACCCGCCGTCGTCGGGCGCAGGGCTCTCGATTTCGGCCTCCTTCGCGCCTTCCCTGCCGCGGCTGCCAGCGCCACGTTCGTCGATGGCTTCGTTGAGTTCGCGGTTGGCTTGCGCTTGCCTTTGGGGCGCAGGCTTGGCCGCTTGCTGGACCGACTTGGGTCCAGCCTCGGGATCGCGGGCGTGGGGCTGGGAGGGGCCGCCCGCGATCTGCTGGCTGACGATCATCGAGCGTCCCAAACTCGACACCGGGAGTTCGACCGGGCCGACTGGCTGCGCCGCAGCGAAGTTCAATTCTTCCTGCGTTGGCGGGGCCTTTTTGCTTCGTGCCGCTGCCTCCTCCGGGGCCCTATCTCGGGCCAGTTCAAGCTCGTCCTTGGTCTCGCGGCCGCCTGCCTCTTCGGCCTCGTCACCTTGCGCCTCGCGCATGAACTCAATGGGCTCAACGTTTTGCCGCAGGACATAGCCTTCGGCGACCTTGGGATAGTCCTTGTAAGTGAGCTTGATCCGCGCCGCATCGAAGCCTTCGGGGAACACGAGAAAGCCCCGCAAGGAAGGTAGCTTCATGATGTCATCGGGCAGGACGAGCGGTTGCACTTCCGAGCGCGGGGTGATCGTGGCGGCGTCGCGGATGTTGGAATAGCCGTAGCTGTAGGCCTCATCCATCATCCGCACTTCGCGGTGACCGATGTAGTCCGAGCAGTGCTCGGCGGTGTCGCGATCGGCGGCCGCGAGGATCAGCTTGGTGCGCGCCAGCGAGGCGAGGTTCTGCGCGCCCTCCTTGCCATAGGTCTCGGCAAGCTTGGCGAATGAATGAATGCCGAGCACGAAGGCGCCGCCGAAGCCGCGCGCGGTCTGCAGGCCATCCTCGATTGCCGGCAGGCGGTGCAGCGCATGGACCTCGTCAAAGAAGTACCAGGTGCGAAGATCGCGCGTGCGCGGCAGGCGCATCAGCGTATGGACCGCAAGGTTCATCCACAGCGACAAGAGCGCCCGGTTGAGCACCAGTTCGTTGTGCGAAGAGGTGATGAACAGGATTGCGCCGGGCTTGTCCTCGGCGCGGATCCAGTCGCTGATCGAGAAGGGCTCCTTGCCCTCGGGAAGAAAGCGCAAGGCCTGGGCATTGGTGTTGAAGACCGCGCGGATCGATTCCGCCATCTTGGCCGCTTCAGGCGCGGTCAGCGGATCGGCAACGGTGTGTTCGAGAAGCTTATGGACCTCTTTCAGGTCCGCCATCATCAGCCGGCTCGCCAATGCCTGGTTGGTCGCCTCGCCGAGCTTGATCAGCTTGATGCAAGTCTCGACGAACAGCGTGCGCGCCGCGAGCATCCAGAAGGGTTCGGCGCCGCCGCCATCGGCCGGGAGAAGGGCGGCTGCAATCCCCGTGAAGTCGGCGTGGTTCTTGGCTTCGGCGAATACCGACCAGCTTGGACAGCGCTCGTCCATCGGATTGAGGATCGTGTCGGTGTCGGGGTTGTAGAAGGCTTCGACGTAGGCACCGGTGAGGTCGAATACGACCGCCCGGTCGCGCCGTGCGCGCATCTGCGCAATGAGCGCGCGCATCTGGGTGGTCTTACCGGTCCCGGTCGAGCCGATCATGATCGTGTGGGCCTGTTCGGTGCGCCAGGGGAAGGGCACATCGGCCATCGAATAGGCGTGGTGGATTCCCGCAGCCTTGCGCTCGACAAGCGGCATGGCGATGACTTGCTGGAGCGTCTTGCCGGGCAGCTGCTGGGCGACTTCCGCGCCAAGCATGTCGCGGTTGTGGGCGTTGATGACCGCGGCAAGCTCCGGCCCATCGACGAGCATCGCCCCGCGCTGGTGGCGCTCTTCGAGGATCGACTTGCCGCGCCGCTTCGAGAAGTCGACGAACCATACCGAAATAGGCACGGCGACGAACAGCGAGATGAACAGCGAACCCCAGATTGCCCGCATGAGCTTGTTCCACGCGATCACGACATCCGGGTGCGTGGCGACCATCGCGACAGGCGCGCGCACCACTTCGCCCGAGGGCAGGGTGAGGTTGAGGATCTTGCGCGGATTGAACTCCATGAAGCTCCATCCGGCGGCATAGATCCGCATCAGGATCATCTGCACTTCATGCTCGTGGAGGAGCAGGGCGAGGACGATCGAGAGCGACACGAAGAAGGTGAAGAACCACACCAGCAGCGGCATCTTCGCCGAGGCGAACCACATCATGAATTCGTGCGTGATGAGCTGCGAGCCGCGGGTGAAATCGCCGGCATTGCGGGGCATGTTGCCGCGCGCCGAATGGTGCTGGAGTTTGCCCGGGCGCGCCCGGTCCGACCAGGTGTCAGGACGCGGCACAGACTGCCTCCATCCGCGCCTCTGCTTCAGTGATCAGCGCGTCATGGGCATCGGGGTATTGGCGCTGGACGATGAGGTCGGCGACGAGGAAGAGATACTCGGCCGAAAACTGCCTGCGCCGCTCCTGTTCGGAACTGCCCGACACTGTGCCCAGGAAATGCTCCAGGGCGATTCGCAGCAGGTTGGAACGGGAGACCTGTTTTGCAGTGGCCGCTGTCTGCGCAGCATCGGCCAAGCCTTGCGGAAGCCGGACCGTAATCAGGACTGTTTCTGACATCGCCAAACCCTTCGAAAAGGGCCCGGCGGGAATTGCGCGAAGACAGTTCTAGGCGATCATCGAACCCTTGGCAAGCAAGGGCCTGACTCAAGGCTCGCGTATTACATTGTAATACCGATCAAATCGCGGAAATTCAGGCGGTTCGGACGAGTGCACCTCGCTGTATTACGAAGCGCATCATTCCGCATCACCTGTACACTAACGGAATTCCGCCATTCTTCTAAACGGACCTCCGTGTAGGGTGTGCACCTCTTCCCCTTGATCCCGTAGATTTGATGGCTCGCGGGTTTTGGTGGTTTTGCCCGAATCCTGTGGGGGCTTTCTACGCCCCCTCGGCGGCAACTGAGGCCGCCGGATCGCTCGACTTTCGTAAGCTCAGACGCGGCGATTGGGGCAGGGGGCTTGCCAAGCTGGCCAGGATGACGATCCTCGCGCGCGGGAGGTTTCAGCACCAACCCACGAGGTATCATCATGGCCAGGAAAGGAAGTCTCGAAGCGGAACGAGCATCGATCGCAAAGGAGCGTCAAGCGCTGGAAGCGCGCGAGGCGAAACTGCGTGACAGCGAGCGGGCGGCAAGCGTTGAACTGATGCAGAAATCGGTTCTCGGCAAGGCGCCGTTCGAGAGGGTCGAAGGCTTCTTCGCCGCTCTCGCTAAGCTCGGTCTCGACGAAGCCGAGAAACGCCTTCGGGCAAGCTGAAACCGGCCTTGCAAAAGGCCAGCGCAGTCGGGGTTCGATGCCCCGGCTGTGCTTTATCCGGACGCGCAAAAAAGGGGGCCGGAGAGCCCCTCGTCGGAGCCCTCCGGCGCTGCGGCCGATGGTCATTTCAGAACGGGCAGTCCGCATCCCATTCGGGATCCATCACCACGCTCATGAAGCTTGCGGCACGGGCGATGTTCGCCTCGTCGAAGTCGTCGGCCATCATGCCGGGGACGGAATGGACGATCCGGTCGATCAGGTCCTGCGGCAAGGCGTTGTAGTCGCCTTCGTCGATGGCGAGGAAGCAACCGAACTCGTCCTCGATGACGTGCTGGTCGAAGAAGCTGTGCTGGGCCCGGATAGTAGCGGCGCGTACTGCCGCGTCATAGCTGATCGGGTCGAAAGCCGGGATTTCGAGGGTCTTGGTAAGAGCGTTCATGTGAGCCTCCTGTCAAAGGAATTGAAGAGGTCTCCTCAAGGATGGCCGAGCTTGGTCCGGGTCAGGAACGGGCCGCTGCGCGGACCGCCGCGCAGCGGGGGTGGGGGAGCCGATTTTTTCGTCTTCTTCAGGCGAAAAAATTGGGGGAACCGCCCTTCTTGACGCGGGCCAATGGCGGCCATCAAACTTGGAATTCTGCGAGAGTATTTAACCCTGTTGGTCAGCACCTCGGGTGCCCCCGGCCCGGGTCTCGCCCGCCCGGCCGATGCGAAGGCTTCGCGGCCCTGCCAGCAGGCCGTCAGGCCGTAACTGGCGAGGCCAAGAAGCGAGCGAGCCGGGCCGTCCAGGTATGCGTCCCGAGCGACAAAAATGAAGGGCATCCGGCGGTGAGACCGGACACCCTTCTGGTTGATTGGGACGGTTGCGCGCCTGCTCAGAACGGCGGGAGATCGTCTCCATTGGCCACCCGCTTCATCGCCGGACGCTCAGCATGCGCCGGGGTCTTGGCGCGCTGCGCCGGAGCCTCATTCTGGGCCGAAGCGTCGCGCACGATATGCAAGGGGATGCAGGCCTCGCGCAGCCGGTCGGCAAGGTTCGCCTGGATGCCGCCGCCGCTGCACACCACGGCCTCGACCGGCTTGAATGCGAGCATCCGCACATTGCGCTGATAAGGCGCCGAAGGTCCCCGCGAGGTATCGGGCTTGCACAGGATCACCGGGACATTGTGGCGCGACGCCCAGGCTGCCGCGATCACGTCCGCGCCCTTGTTCTGGGCCGTCGTCGCCAGTGCCATCGACGGCACCCGCGCGTGGATCGCATCGAGGTATTCTTCTACGAGCGCGATATCGGTGAACTGCTGCCCGCCCGAGAACACCACGACCGGGCCCGACGGGGCGAACTGTTCGCGCCGCTGTGCCTTCTGCGCCGCGAGATAATCGCGCGCTTCGATCATCGAGGCATTTGTCTTCGAGGAGACCCGCGAGCCGCGCACCGGTGAGAAGGGGCGGCCGGTTTCGACGAGGTAGATCCGGGCGGCATGGTCGCGCATGCATTCCATCGCGTCGCGGCATTCGGCGAGGCTGCGGGCCTGCATGGTGAGATCCTCAAGGTCGGTCGCATAGACCTCGCTCGGATCGTATTCGCGCAGCTTTTCCTGCAGCCTGTTGGCCATGGCATCTTCGCGGTCATCAAGCCGCTTCGCCACCACATGGAAGCTGTTGGCGATCCCCCAGGCGACTTCGCTGGCGAAGTCTTCCATCCGGGTGTCGCGGAACAGGTCGAAGACCGTTGCCAGCATCATCTCGATCGCGGCCTGCGCCACCTCGGGATCGGGCATTTCGCTGCTGCTCGGTTCGTGCTCGATCGAAAGCTTGGCAAACTCGGTCTGCTCCATGAATGCCCGGGCGTAGTCGGGCGTGGCGACTTCACGCGCATAGTGTTCGGCAAGGTCGGCGAAGTTCGAGAAACGGTCCGTCATGATAACCTCCAAAAGGAATTGTCTCTCATCGGACTGATGAAAGATGCCCATCGGAAGGACGCCGGAGTCAGGCAGTCAGGGACGGCAGCGCCTCCGCGCTGCCGCCGCGAAGAGCGGGCGCGGGGGGAGCCGATTTTTTGAACCAAGGCGTAGCCGCAGGGGCGACAAAATCGGGGGGCACCCGCGATCCTTGACGGCCGCCAATCACCCAGGCGTCATGCTATGGCGATGCTGATTTCGCTCAGCCACCGAGATGAGAGAGAGATTACGGTTTTGCCCCCGAACCCCTTCAGGGCGTTCGGGGTTAACCGCAAAATGCCATGTCCTCTGCGCCCCGTCTTTGCACACTCGATTAGACAGAACTCAGGCTGAAAGCGGGGCGCCCTGGCTGCGCCGCCCCGGCGCGGCCAGCACGAAAACCGGACCCCTCGCCGCAGACAGTCAGTCGGCCCGTGGCCCGGTGCATAGCACGGGCTCGGGACGGCGACGGAGGCGGAGGCGAGAGTGCCGGCGGCCCAATGAAAGAAGCCCCGCACCCGCAGGAGCGCAGCCCGCTAGGGCGCGCGGGACCGAGTGCGACACTCTTGACGGGGCCGCTCATTATGCTCGAGTTCGGGATGTGCGTGGAGCAATGGTTCGTTAGAAAAACCTGTGCTAGTTTCTAACGAAAGGAGCAATCAAAGCATGTCCGCCGTGGCCGACAAGATCATGAGGCGCGTTCGCGCGAAAGGGCGAGGGTGGGTCTTCACGCCCAAGCACTTCATCGACTTCGGCACTCGCGGCTCAGTCGACATGGCATTGTCGCGTCTCGCGCAAGCGGGCGAGGTCCGCAGGGTTGGTCGCGGCCTCTATGATTATCCGAAGCTGCACCACAAGCTGGGCGCGTTGACACCGGACGCCGAGATGATCGCGCTCGCTGTGTCGGCGCAAAGCGGCGACCAGCTCGCGCCCTCTGCTGCTACCGCAGCGAACGGGCTTGGCCTCTCGGCGCAGATACCGGCGAAGCCGAGCTGTGCGACGACGGGGCGAACGCGCGTGCGCATGGCTGCAGGCCGTAGTGTCGCGCTTAAGCACAGCCGTGCACCGGTGCTGGGTAACGCATCGGAGACGGCGAACGGCGTGGTCCAGCTTCTGGCCAGTCTCGGACGGAATAAGGTCGATGCCGACGCCATTGCCCATCTCTCCGACCGGCTCGATAACAAGGATATGCAGGCGCTGCTCAAAGGCAGACCAGTGATGCCAGGTTGGATGGGGGATGTCGTTCTTCGATTGAACGCGCATCGTCGCAGCGCCATCGACGCAATCAGGGGTGGCAAGAATTCACCCGAAGGGTTATCTTGAGATCATGGCGAAGCAAGGCACCAATTCCCGTACCGGAACTAACGGCCAGTATGTCGTCGTTCGCACCAAGGGCGCGCGTGGCTCGAAGGTGAAGTTCGGCAGCGTGACCATCAGCGGCAACAAGCCATCGGCCGGTTTGGTCAAGAAGAACATCGAACGCAGCACGGCAGCGCTTGAGCGCGTCGTGAAGCGCCTCGAGCGTCCGGGCGTCGATATCCGCGCGAAGAAGGATGTGCCGCAGTTCTCGGTGGCCGATGGTGAGCCTGGCGTGTTTATTCGCCGGCTTAACGGGCGCATCAATCGGGGGCGTCTGGTCAACGGTGCGTTCGAGGTCATCGATTGACCGGTCTTTCGGAGGCCGTCGAACAGATTCTCGCGGCACAGCAGAAGACCAAGAAGCCATTGGCGATCGTTCTCGCGGGCCATAACGGCTCTGGCAAGTCGACGATGTGGCGCAAGCGGCTCTCCGGGCAGTTGCAGATCCCGCTGATCAATGCGGACCGCATGATGCTTTCGATCCTTCCGGAGCCAGGAAGCGATGGTGCGCTCGACGAGTGGGCGCAGACGTTGCGCGATACAGATGAAAGCTGGATGCGCGTGGCGCAGGACGGCGTCCTAGCGTTCGTCGGCCATGCGATGGGGGCCAAGGTCCCTTTCGCAATGGAGACCGTGTTTTCGTACTGGGAGGAGCAGCCCGACGGGACCGTGCTTTCGAAGATCGACCTGATCGAGGACATGCAGCGCGCGGGCTATTTCGTTCTGTTGTTCTTTGTCGGGCTGACAAATGCCGAACTTTCGATCCTGCGCGTCCAGACGCGGGTTGCCGAACACGGGCATGACGTACCGATGGAACGGTTGCTGAAGCGGTTCCCCAAGACCCAGCGCGCAATCGCAGCGGCGTCCAAGGTCGCCGATGCCGCGATCTTCACGGACAACAGCCGGGATCTCAAGCAGGCCTTCACCGTTTGCCGTGTCCAGCTCGGCGAGAGCGAACTCTACGACCTGCGATCAGGTCCTGCCAGCGTGCCGCCCGCAATCGCGGAATGGCTCGAGGTCGTGGCGCCACGCGAGGCTTAAATGGAATTCGACGACCAGATGCGGCGCTTCTTCGGGACCGATGATCTCGGAGCGGTTTCACCCGCAGCAATGGCCAGCGGCGTCGAAAGGATGCAGGTCGAGTTCGGGCTCGAGACCGACAAAGGTCGCCGGTTCGCGATGTGGTCGCTGCTCTATATGCTTGGTAAGGCACCGGACCTCGACGTCGCCTTCAAGGACGAGCGTGATCGCGATGCGGCGCGCACGTTCATGGACCTGCTGGACCAGGCGAATGAGGACGCACGCGGCGCGCACTAAGGCGCTGCTCCACACATGTCAGGCGTTCAATGGAGCGTTTCGCCATCGCGGTTGCGCACGGGTTCCCTGTCCGTGCAGTGAGCAAGCCATTCTATGGCACCATGGGTGCAGAACCAGTCGATCCCGAGTTCCTGAGCATACCATGCGGCTTCGCTTTCGCGTCCGGGCGAATAGGTGCCGGATTCCTCGTGCCAAAGCTCTGAGTTGGCGAGATAGTGTGGGATGTGGCGATTGGTGAGGTAAGCTTTTGCCGCCATGTCATGCGTTTTCTCGCAGTCGCCTTGCGTACGGTAGGCAAGCAGCACGCGGGTGAATTCCATGAATGCCGAGATTTCATCACGGTGCTTGTCGAGCAAGTTTTCCGCTGCCTGATAGGCATCCGACCGGATTAGCCATATCAGAAGGACGTAGCGCAGACCTTGATTGTCGTTCGGATTGAGGTCGAGCATCTCGTGCAAGTGGGCGATTGCGGCGATCCGCTCACCCTTGTCACAAGAATACCAGAGATCCTGAGCCAGCGCGAAACGCGCGCGCATATAAGGGCGGGTATCGAGAACCAGCCAGAAATCGCCCTTGGCCTCGGCAAATCGTCGTTCGCCGACCGCGAGTTCACCGGCGCAAACCGCACGCAAAAGATATTCGCGGCGCTGCGAGTCCGAGAGATTGCGAAGCTCGGAGAGTTGCAGCCAGGCATCAGCGCAAAGCGGCGACCGGGCGAGGGCTTTGCGGGCCAGCAAATTGCGACGCGTCCGGTCAGGCTCGTCCCAAGCGTCATAGGCAAACTGCTGCGCTTCGTTGATATCGTCGGAACTGCCGCCGCCGCCGCCGCAGCTGGAAAGCTTGCGCAGTCCATCGCAATCCGGGAAGCGTTCGAGGTCGGAGCCGGATTGCTTGGACGTCATCTCAATTGCCTTCCCTCAGCGAATGACTGCGACGCTGACCCCGGCGGCATCGGCCACGGTCCGCCACTGCTTGTCCGCGGTCAGGGCCGGGAGGCCATCGCGGCGGGCCAGCGCAAGACAGAACCGGTCGCCGAGCGACAGGCCGGCTTCGGCCGTCGCAGCGCGCAAACGCCCGGCGATCGTGGCAAGGCCCTGGTCCGCATCGACGATGGCCATCGGCAATGGCTTCAGCATCGCATCGACTTCGCCCGCGGGCATCCCAGCGTGGATAAAGTGACTGACGACTTCGGCAAAGTTGACGCTGGACATGCGGGCATCCGCGATGGCGTCGGCCACCTTGTCGGTGCCGGGCTCGTCCCGGAGCAAGGCAAGGAGTGCCGAGGCATCGAGCACCACTTCGCTCATTCGCCCGATTCCTCGCGGCGCCGGGCAAGGAAGGCATCGACCGAGGCCTCGGGCTTCCCGCCGGTGTACTTTTTCGCGAGCGCCTGCGCGTGAGCGATCGACTGGGCGACCGTGCGCAGGATGACGCCATCCTCGGTTTCCTCCACCAGCAAGGCGCCGCCACCGGCCAGGCCGAGCCGCTTGCGGATATCGGCCGGCAGGCTCATTCGGCCGTTAGGCGTGATCGTCACTTGAACCGTCATGGCAGTGCTCCAGGTCGCCAGAATGGATCTACTGCGAGATCCATGTTGGGGCATGAATTAAAGCTTATGCCATAAAAACAAAAATGTGTCACGCCCGCCGTTTTATGGCACGATCGTCTAGATTGATAATCTTTCTTATGTTAAATCAATGGCTTATTGGCAATCGGATCAGGCGGCGTCCGCCGATCCGAACGCCACACCCAGCTTCTTGCGCGGCTTGGCGGCTTTGGGTGCCTTTGCCGGTGCCTTTGCCGGTGCCTCAGGCACAGCGGCCTTCGGCTTGCGGCCAAGGCCGATCCGGACCGCGAGTTCCTTGCGCTTCGCGGCATAGTCAGGCGCGACCATCGGATAGTCGGCCGGCAGGTTCCAGCGCGCGCGGTACTCGGCCGGGGTCATGCCGTGATCGGTGCCAAGGTGACGCTTCAGCATCTTCATTTTCGCCCCGCAGTCGAGACAGGTCACGGCGTCGGGCTTGACCGACGCGCGGACCGAAACTGCCGGGGTGAGCTTTTCCTCGACCGGTTCGGGTGCCTGGCCGAGCGCAGCAAGCGAAGCATAGACCGACTGGATCAGCCCCGGCAGCTCGTTGGCCGAGACCGAATTGTTGCTGACGTGGGCGGAGACGATGTCGGCAACATGGTCCAGCAGGGTTTCGTCGGCCATGATCTTTGCGCTTCCTCGAAGTGGCGATGCTGGACCCTATGGGTCCAAGCGAGGAATTGCCAGTTCAAGGCCGCGAATTCAGGAGGCCCATGAACAAAAAAATGGGGCCAGCATTGCTGCCGGCCCCGTGAAAGTCTTGGGAGAGGATGCCTGAAAGGCAAGGCTGATATGGGTCGCGGCCACCTATGCTGCAAGTGCGAAAAGAGCCGACGCCGTTGAATTTTTCGCATCGAGCTTCGTCCGAGATGCCCGAAGGGAGGCGGCAGTGCCGCCTCCCCGGCTCGGTTCAGAGGAAGAGGACTTCCTCGGAGACGATCTCGACCGCGTAGCGCTCGACGCCTTCCCGGTCGGTCCACTTCGAGTAGTGGAGGCGGCCCTGGACCTCGACCAGATCGCCCTTCTTCTTGTGCTTGGCGACCGAAGTGCCGAGGCCGTTGAAGGCGGTGATGCGGTGGAACTCGGGGATCGTCTCGGTGTAGCCGGCCTCGTTCTTGACCGTCTTGCCGTCGACCAGCTTGGGCCGGTCGGTGACGAGGGTGAACGAGGTGATCGCGGTTTCGCCGGCGTGGCGGGTTTCGGGGGCGGACGCGATGCGGCCGATCAGGATGACGAGGTTCTTCATGGGTTGTCTCCGGTCTTGAATTCGGCGGAACCGCCCGCCGATGACCCAGACAGGCGGCGCCGTTAGGCCCGGGCCCGCACCGAGCGGCACGCGAGGGAAACCCAAAAGCGAGGAGTGGTGCGGCAAGCCCGCCAGGGCTTCACGGTCCGCTGCTTTTGGGTTGCGGCCGGGGACTGGCGCCGCAGGGTTCATCGGCAAACGAAGGGCGGTTTCGTCAATTCATGCCGGAAATCAGCAAGACCCTGGAGCCGTCAGACCTGATCGTTTGTCAGCCCGCCCCGGATCTGCGCCGCAGTGCATGCGCGCCTTACCCGAACCGGCACTGCCGCCCTGCCGGGAGGCATCGTCAGAACGAGGCGCTCCGATGCTTGCTCGATCCATCAGCGCCGCCTCGGCGCTTGGCACCGCAGCCGCGCAAGTCAGCTCGATCCGAGGTCCGAACAGCGCGCCCCTCGAAGTGGTTCCTCAACGCCAGGGCCGTGCGAGACCCTGCGAGATGAAGTAGTCACCGGCATCAACGCCATTCACCGAGACGGTGGCCAGCGTCCGCCCATAGGGATCGGTCCCGAGCCGTTCGATCATGACTCGGCCGCGCGACAGCAGCCGGACGAGCGCCACGCGCGAGGCTTCGCCTGCGGCAAAGTCACACCAGGCATAGGACCGGCGTCGGTCCTGACATTTGGGGCTGTCGGGTAGCTCCGGCGCGTCGATGTTGGAAATCCGCACCCGCTCGCGGCCGCAGCGGATCGTGTCGCCGTCGTGAACCGAGGGTGAAAGGCACAGGACGGCGGCAGCGAGAACGACAGGCATGGTCGGAACCCTAGCAACCCGTCCCGTCAACGCCAATGGCCCCGATCGTCACCCGCAGGGCCGGCATCCATGCCGGCGAGCTTGGGTGGGCGGCGGTGCGCCAGCGCCGACGCGCACCCTAGCGAGTAGAGCGGGTCGCCCCCAGCCCGCGTGGGGCGTGGGCGCAGGGGTGCCCCCATCTCGAACGATTGTCCTATCATCGCGGACAAAGAATGCAGTCGAGTGATCACCGGGCAGTTCGAGGCCGATGCGTCAGCAGGCTTGGAGACTGGACTGGATATTCTACCTAATTGAACCTCCACATCGATGATGGATTCCAATCTAGGCTGATCTATGATTCAATGGCTTTGCTGATTGCGGTCCATGGAGGCTGTTAATTGTACAGATCGGTGACCTGAATGGCGGAACAGAGTGCAATCGAGTGGACTGATGCAACGTGGAACCCGGTAACGGGCTGCACGAAGATCACAGCTGGTTGCGACAATTGTTATGCCCACCGCTTTTCGGAGCGGTTCCGGGGCGTTCCAGGGCATCCGTTCGAAAACGGGTTCGATCTCACCCTTCGACACGAACGGCTCGATCAGCCGTTGCGCTGGCGGCGAGGACGGATGATCTTCGTGAACTCGATGAGCGACCTCTTCCACAAGGAAGTCCCCAAGGCATTCATCGACGCGGTGTTCGATACAATGGAGAGTGCCGACTGGCACACCTATCAGGTCCTGACGAAACGCAGTCCCCGGCTGCGCGACTACATGTCCAAGCGTTATGCGGACCGGGTTCCCCCGGCACACATCTGGACCGGGGTGTCGGTCGAGGACCGGAAGGGCGCGGCGCGGATCGAGCACCTTCGCCAAGCGCGCTCGGCCGTGAGGTTCTTGTCGGTCGAGCCACTGATCGGTCCTGTCGGACCAGTCGATTTGACGGACATACACTGGGTAATCGCGGGTGGTGAAAGCGGTCCCAGCGCACGTGTCATGCAAATCGAATGGGCGCGGGAAATTCGCGATGCCTGCCGCGTGCAGGGGGTGCCGTTCTTCTTCAAGCAGTGGGGCGGCTTTCGGCCGAAGTCGGGCGGGCGCGAACTCGATGGCCGGGAATGGAGCGAATGGCCCACCGCTAAACGGATGGTCGGCTGAGTGTTGGAGTCCCGTTGGTACGAAGGCCGCGAACAGGCGCTCGTCAAGCACACCTTCCTCGACACGTATATGCCCGCGCAAATACCCAAGATCGTCAGCTGGGCCGACACGTTCTGTTATGTCGACCTGTTCGCCGGGCCCTGGCAGTCGCGAAGCGGCGATTACTCGGACACCAGTTTCGGGATTGCGCTCCAGCGCATGTGCGAAGCGAAGGCGAAGCAGGCGGAACTGGGTCGATCAGTGCACATGGTGGCGCATCTCGTCGAGAAGGATCCGAAGAACTTTGCCGAGCTCGTCGAGGCGGTGAAGCGCTTTCCCCAAGTCGAAGTGCATTGCTACCAGGGTCTGGCCGAACAGCACGCGGCCACCATCGCTGCAGCCTTGCCGGTGCGCGCCTTCCGCTTCGTTGTGATCGATCCAAAGGGCGTCCCTGACATTCGGAAATTCCAGTGCCTGATCGAACCGGACCGAACCGAAGTCCTCCTCAACTTCATGTTCCAGTTCGCGAACCGCTTTGCCGGGTCGCAGGACCGCATGCCGACGCTCGAGGGCTGGCTCGGCGACCTCCAGGGCGAAGCGGAATGGCGGTCGGAATTCGTCGAGCTGCGCGGCGCAGAGCGCGAAGCCGCGATTTCGGAGCGTGCTCGCCAGGTGCTGAAGCGGATGGGCACCTACGCTTTCGCCCCAGCGCTCACCGTTGATGAAACCGACGTCGATCGCACACTCTACAAGCTGATCTATCTCACGCGGCACCCGGCCGGGATCAAAGTTTTTCGCGACGCCCATCGAAAGGCGCTCGAGACCCAGTCGGAGTACCGGACGGCAAAGAAAGCCGAGGTCCGGAAGAATGCGACCGGGATGGACGACCTGTTTGCGCAGACTACGGTCATGGAGCCCGGCGAGCGCAGCGCCCGGGCAATCAGCGAGGGAGAGACGCAGGCGCGAGCTTTGCTCTTGCAGCGAATTGCCGACAGCGCCGACGGCCTCGAGTGGAAGACGCTGTGGCCCGCTGTGCTGGACGCTTGCGTCGTGACCTACGGCGCTCTGGGCGAGATCGCCCGCGGCCTCTGGTCGTCAGGCGAAGTCGAGGTTCCCGCCTGGCAAAGCCAGGCAGTCAAACGACCGAAGGACGAGTTTCATTTCAGATTGCCACAGGCCGGATAGGCCCGACGCGCTTGATCTGCTAGCATCTGCGCGCTTTTGAACATCGGACCAGGAACGCCGAGATGAGTAACGACAATGTAATGCCGAGCGCACTGCAGGTCGCCCGCGCAGTGTCGGCGGTGCTGGGCAGGAAGCTTGCCGATCAGGCGGCAGGCGAGATCGTGCTGACTCGTGAGGAAGCTGCGCTGTGTCTTGGGCTGGCCGACGGCGTCGTCGAGAACCTCGAACAAAGCGAGGGCAAAGCGGGCTGAGCCCCCTGCCCCTGACCTAACGCACGTTGAGCCCGAGTTCCCCAAGCAATTGCCCGGCCTGTTCGCGCGAGATCGTCGCACCGCGGAACAATCCCGCATCAACCAGACGCAGTCCGCCAAGGTCGGCACCGCGCAAATCCGAGCCTTCGAAACGCGAACCCGCAACCATCGCCTCGCGCAGGCTGCAGTCCTCGAAAACCGTCATCCGGAAATCGCCCTTGCGCACGTCGGCACCTGAAAGGTCGACCCGGCGCAGAGTTTCCTTGCGGAACGAAAATCCGGGCAGCTTGGCGCTGACCAGCAGGACTTCCTCGAACTGGACGTGCATGGCGCGTGCTTCGGTGAAATCCGCACCAGTGAGCTTGGTGCCAACGAACTTCGCCGAGGTCAGCGTCGCGCGCCGCCACACCGAATTGTTGAAGTCGCCGCCCGAGAACGCAGCCTCGCTGAGATTGGCACCGACGAAGCTCACGAATGGAGCCCGGCAACCCTGCCAGACCGAGCCTTCAAGCTTGGTCCCGCTGCAATCGGCTTTCCGCAGATTGCAGCGTTCGAACCGCCAGCCCGTGAGGTCGAGCCCGGAGAGGTCCGCCTCTTCGAGATCACACTCAATCAGGACCTGCGGCGGGCCGCCACCGAGCGGAGAAAGGTCGGACCGCGTCAGCGTCCGCCCCGAAAGGCCGCGAGGAGAAAACAGGTCGTCCATGCCCCTGCCCTAGCCGCCGTTGGCCGGTGCCGCTAGGCTCGCGCGCGATGACGGAAATGCGTGGGAATTTGCCGATCCTGCTGTTTGCGAGCCAGGCCGCGTTTGGCGAGTGGCTTGCTAAGCAGGGCGATGACGCCCCCGGCGCCTGGCTACGCTTTGCCAAGAAGGGCGCGAGCGTCACCAGCCTCACCAAGGCGGAAGCGATCGATGCCGCGCTCTGCCATGGGTGGATCGACGGCCAGCTCGACAAGTACGACGGGGCAAGCTGGCTGATCCGCTTCACGCCGCGAAAGCCTCGCAGCAAATGGTCCGAGGTCAACCGCAAGCGGGCAATCGAGCTCATCGTTTCAGGGCAGATGCAGCGCCGCGGCATCGCCGAGGTCGAGCGGGCCAAGGCCGACGGACGCTGGGAAGCGGCCTATGCCCCGGCGAGCACAGCCAAAGTTCCCGAGGACCTCGCTGCGGCGCTTGGGGCAAACCCCGAGGCCAAGTCCTTCTTCGAAGGGTTGACCGGAGCCAACCGCTACGCGGTGCTCTACCGGATCGGCGCGGTGAAAAGGCCGGAAACCCGGGCGCGCAAGATCGCCAAGTTCGTGGCCATGCTCGCGCGCCGCGAAACCCTCCACGGCTGAGCCGGAGCGGACCAAACCCGGTCACCGGACGTCTTGCCGCAGCGCAATGCGCGGCATAGACTGACCCCAGCGTGCCCATCCGGGGCCGCGTTCAACCGAAGGAGATGCGCGAGAGGTCGAACGGGCAGCGTCGATCGCGAGAAATTGGAGCAGAACCCAATGATCCAGCGATACCGTGTGCTCGGCCGCAGCGTGGCCGAAGGCGAAGAACTTCAGCCGCTTCTGGCAAAGGCCTACGCGCAAAAGGTCCAGGTCCTGTGCGAATGCCGCAAGGGGTTCGACCTGCCGCTCTACATTTCGCACAGGAATGACCGCTACGTGCTGGCGCGCTGGCCCGGCTCGGGTGCGCGCCACGCGACTGCCTGCGATCACTACGAGGCGCCCGATTACCTGACCGGCATGGGTCAGGTCCGCGGCGCGGCGATCATCGACGATGAGGCCAGCGGCGAGACCAGCCTCAAGCTCGGCTTCCCGCTCTCGCGCGGCAGCGCCCGGCTCGCCCCGGCAGCGCTGACCAACGACAAGCCGACAGTGAAATCGTCCGGACAGAAGCTGTCGATGCGCGGGCTGCTCCACGTCCTGTGGGACCGGGCCGAGCTCACGCATTGGCATCCCAAGATGGCGGGCAAGCGCAGCTGGTTTGTCGTGCGCCGCGCGCTGCTCGAGGCAGCCGCGTCATGCCGGGCGAAACAGGAAGCCCTGCCCCATGTGCTGTTCGTGCCGGAAAGCTTCAGGCTCGAGGACAAGGAGGACATCCGCGCCCGTCGCCGCGCTGCGCTCGAGCGGGTCTATCGCTCGCGCGACGAGATGATGGTTGTGGTGGGCGAGATCAAGGAGATAGTCTCGGCGCACGGCGCGGAGCGTATCGTCCTGCGCCATGTCGGCGACATGCCGTTCGTGATGGACCAGGACATGGCGCGCCGGTTTCACAAGCGCTTCGCGGGCGAACTCGCGCTGTGGCAGGCGCAGCACGGCGCCAAGGGCGAGCAGGATCACCTGGTGCTCGCGGGCTCGTTCGCCAGAAGGCGCGAAGGCACCTTTGACCTGATCGAGGTGGCGCTGATGCCGGTCACACCGGAGTGGCTTCCCTACGAGACCAGCGACGAGCGCTACCTCCTCGCCAAGGCGGTCGCCGAGAAGCGCCGGTTCGTGAAAGGTCTGCGGGTCAACCTCGACGTTGACACGCCGATCGCGAGCCTGGTGCTGAAGGACACCGGCGAAGAAGCGTGTGCGGTCCATATCCATGACCGCGACAACGAAGTGGCCGAACCGCTCGAGGCCCTGCTCGCCGGGCAAGGCGTCGTGCACCGGTTCTGGAAGGAAGGCGAGCCGCTGCCGGCCCGCGTTTCGCGCGCCCGGCGAACGTGGGAAGCGCAAGCCGCCTGAGCGTACTCAGTCGTCGGCGCGCGGCAGCGGCCGGGTCGGCAGGGGATCGATCCGGCGCGGGCCCGGGGACGTTGCGCGCAGGGCTTCGAGAAGGGCGGGAACCTCATCCGCGTGCTGGGTGATCTCGATCCGCTGGAGCGAGACGATCGTCCAGACCGCAAGTTGGGGCCGCTCGGTGACGTGGACCGAATAGGCGATCGGCAGCTTCTCGGGGTAGAGCCACAGCAGCAGGACGGGGAGCGCGGCGAGATTGGGGCGGCCATCGATCGCCAGCAGCGTCATCACGCCCGTGTCCCGGTCGTAGCGGCAGGTGATGCCGAGCGGCTCGGGATGGCCGACAAGCCCGAGGATGGTCGGCTTGGCGTTGGCGCCGAATACCGCATGGAGTTCGCCCGGCGGCTGCGCGGCCGGGTCATGCGCGAGATCGGCAAGGAACAGTTCGACCGCGGCAAAGCGCGCGGCCTCCTCGCGGGTGCAGGAAAGTTCGCAGGACAAGGTGTGGGAGGGCATGGCTCGGGGGCTTTTGCTGGTGCGCGCGAAGGTGCCGTGCCCGGACGGAGCACCCGCCGGGACAGACAGAAGAACGGCGCAGATGCGCGCAGGTGAAGGGTCAGAGGACGAGGTGGCGCTCGACATGCGCGCGCTCGCGTGCTCGCTGCAGATTGTAGACGGGAACGCCGTGTGTGGCGGCAATGCGCAGCGCCTGGCCGGTGCCGCCCGAGGCTTCGCCGTCGGCGGTCCAGCCCAGCACGAATTCCGCAGGGCTATTGAGCGCGGGGCCCAGCACCTGGAAGACATTGCGGGTGTGGAGGTCCTGGACGAAGCGCGAGAGCCCGGCGAAGGCGGTATGGTGCGCGGCGGCAATCTCGCGCGCCCTGCCCCACAGCTCCGGTCCAAGCGTTCCAACATGAAAGGTGCTCGCCGAGCCGCGCCAGTCCGGGACCGGCAGGAAGATCTGCGCCGCGCTGCCCGCGCCGCGTTCGAAGGCACTGTCGGCGCCGATCGCGTGGCCCGAGCGCAGGACGTAGCCGCGCTTCATGAGCGCGAAGGCGGCGCGGGTCATTACCCCAAGAACCTCGGGCGGCGTCGCGCGCGCGCCGATGCCGGTGTAGGTGCGAAGCATGGTCGGTCTCCCCATAGGAACACCGGACCCAAGCCCCCTCCCCTTACCGATCGACGGCTTCCGCCGGATACCAGTCCAGCACCGGCGGGTTGGAATGGACCGCGTCGAACGCGGCAATCGCGGCGTGGGTGATCCAGGTCGCGGGATCGCGCAGCGCGACATAGGCCCCGTAGAAGCGGCCATTGCAGGCCACGAACTGGGCATGGACATCGCCGGTGACGGCTTCGCTGACGAAGAACCCGGCAGCGCCGCGGCAATGGACCGGCGGGAGCACGCCGAGCATCTCGTCGTGGAACGCCTCGCTCACCCGCGAGAGCGGAAACCGAGCGAGCGCGGCGGCGCGCGCCGGATCGGAATCGCTGCTCATGGTCTCCCCCTCAGACGATCTGGAACGGCGGGATGGTCAGTTCAGCCCGGGCCAGCTCGCGCTTGAGATCGCGCAGCCGGGTGAAGCCCTTGATCCACGCCGGGGGAAAGAGGACCCATTCGTCCTCGCTCGCCGTGTAGTCACGCAAGGGTCCGCTGCCGTCGAACAGGATGATTTCGGGGAGGTATGCACCGAGGCATCCGCCCGACCAGCGGCGGAACGGCAGACCGTGCGCGACGCAGAAGGCGTCGATCTCGGGGATCTGCCCGCCGTTGAGCTCGGTGCCGTAGAGTTCGAGCGGCTCGTCCGCGACGAGCGCGGCGGGATCGAACGGTTCACCGTCCCATTCGACGCGCAGGTCGTAGTTGCCCGCGTGTGCGGCGAAGGTTTCAAGGTGCTCGCGCGGGCATGTGCCGCCGATGGTGATGTGAACGGGAGCGCGGTCGCCCATGGGCCAGGTCCTTTCTCGTGGGTCGTTGATCCGACCCCGAAAAAGCCCCCCTCCCCTTAATGTCAGCCGCGGCGGGCGGCCCAGCGCTCGGGAGTGCGGTCGACCTCAAGCTCGCTTGAGCATGTCTGGCACAGCGCAAAGGCCTCGGCAGGGGTGCCTGCCAGCCATTGCTCCCAGTCCCTCCGCGCTAGCACGACCGGCATGCGGTCGTGGACGTCGGACATTTGCGGGCAGCCATCGACCATCACCATCGAATAGGCCTGGCCCCATTCCTCGGTCGGACGCCAGAGCCCGGCGACGGCGAAGACTTCTTCGCCCGATAGCGAGTACCAGGTGCGGGTCATCTCGCCCTTGGCGCCTTCAGCCTCGGCCCAGGCACTGACCGGGATCAGGCAGCGGCGGCGCTCGAAGCTGGCCCGCCAGAACGCGGTCCCGAGCTTGTCCTCACGCGCGTTGTTGACCGGCTTGGGCTTCAGCGGCTGACCGCTCTTGCCCTTGAGCACGAGCGGGAATCCCCATGTCATCACCCGGGCCTCGCCCTCTGCGACGACCAGACCCGGATAGCCGGGATAGACCTCGGCCGCGAAGTTGGCGCCCTCCCCTGCCCGCGCGCCGAATAGCCGGGCGATCTCTGCTTGCGCCTTGGTCATACGGTACAGGTTGCACATGGCCCGATGCTCGGTTGGACGGCCCGTCGTGTCAATCGCCAGGGCTCGCCCCTTGCAAATATGTTCTCTCTATGTTCCATTGCTCGGATGGAACGAATCGATACGTCTGCTGTCGCGCATGCGATCCTCGACGCCCCCGGTTGGGCACGGGTCGGGATCACCGCTCCGAGTTCATGCCTGCGCGAAGACGCCGCACTGGAACTTGCCCGGGTCATTGCCGATGCCGTGACCGCACCTGCCCGCCAGAAGGCCGAGGCACAGGCGTCGCTGCCACTCTGAGGCCAGCAGGACTGCGTCACTCGGCAGGCATGTCCAGCAGCGGGATGAGCTGCGGATCGAGCGGAAATCCCAGACGGCGGGCAAGGTCAGCGGCGTGTCGGAAGTCGGCGGCGCGCACGTGAAGCGATCTCGCAAGCGCGGCGAGGTCTTCGCCGGGTTTCGGCGGCGCCAGGGCATGAAGTTTGCCGCAGGTCTCGGTCACCGCGAAAGGCCAGGTCATGGCGATCGCCACTACCTGCTCGGTCAGTACGATCAGGGTGTCACCGGTCCTAATCGCTTCGTCGCACTGCGAGGCGTCATAGGCATTTCCGGTGCTCGCGAAGGCGTGATGGCGCCGCGTCTCGAAGGCGAAACGGTCGCTGTCGGTCAACATGTCGGGATCTCCAGAGTGCCCCAGGCAAATAAAGTGGCGGAACGCCGGGCGGGGGGCAGGCCGGCGTTCCGCCTCAGGCCGCGCGGGGGGCGATTGCGCGGCCTTGCACGGGGACGGGGACCCGCGAGTGGGTCCCCGTCGGTGGAGTGGTTGGACGATCAGGCGTCGACGAGGGGCGGCAGCGCGCCTTCGTGTTCCGCGCCGTCCTTGGCCTGCGCGCGGCCGCGCTTGCCCGGAGGTGTCGCGGTGCTGTCGCCGAGGCCATCGTCGTGGCGAGCTTCGCCGGCGTGCTCGCCGCCGCGGTCGTTGCCGGCCACGTCGTCAGCACCGAACATGTCGTTCTCGCCGTATTCGGCCGAGCCGAGCTGGCTGCTGCGACGGCGCGGACGCTGCCAGGCCACCGCCATCGTGCCGTCCTCACGCGGGAAAGCGGCGATGTAGAGCGGCTGCGCCATCGACGGATCGTCGATCTTGCCCTGGTAGAAGCTCTCGCCGGTGGAGTTCGAGGACAGTTCGAACAGCGCGCCGACGATCACCCAGCGGCGCTGGTCGTTGAGCGCGACGATCTCGTACTTGGGCGCGCGCGGGTTGCTGGAGGTCACGGGCCGGAGGCCGATGGTGCGGGTGATGGTGAGCGTTTCGACGGAGCCGATCAGCTGGCCGTTGGCGTTCTTGCGGATTTCACCGATGTTCATGGACTGTCTCCTGGTAGGATTGATTGCGACCGAACCCCTTGTCCGGTCACTCTCTTCCCACCCCCTTCCCTCCCGGCCGTCAGGCCGAAGCTGCGGGCTCTGCCCGCAGGGGGCGTCCGAACCGCTCGCAGCTGTGTCTTCGCGATCGATTGTCGCTCCCTTCTTGCTTGCGTGATAGGGTCGACCAACCGGGCGGGGGGGCGAGTGGCAACCGCGAAGCTGCATAGAAGCAATCTATTTCTTGCTCGCATAAGGCGAAAAAAATACGTGCTTGCTGTCTCGGTGCTGTATTCGTGGAGCATCGCGTGAGCGCTGCCATCGAATCGTCTGAACTCCTGAAGGATTGCGCATTGTTGGGATCTCGCTCATGACCCTGACGCTTGTTCCGATTGATCACGGCGAGCTCTGCTATGGCTGGGCATGGACTATAGAAGATGAGGAAGTGCTCGCCGAGCGCGTTGCACGCATCGTGCTCGGCCAATATCGTCATGTCACGAAGATCTTGAGCGGCGCAGGCGTACCAGGACCGGTCGCTAATGCCGAGCAGGCCAATGCTGCTGTCAAGCAGCTGACGCTCGCGGAGGGGGTTGATCCTTGGCACCGGGACGGTTGGCTGTTCCAGGCGATCTCGTGGATTGCGGCCCATCAGCAGCCGTCGGCCTCGCTCACGCGCATGCCGCACATCCGCAAGGCCGATAAGGGCTTTGACGGGATGCAACTGGAACTCAACGAAGCCGGTACCGCGATCACTGCGGTCGTCGTCTTTGAGGACAAGGCTACCGACAACGCACGTGACACGATCCGCGACGATGTCTGGCCAGGCATCATCGCCTTGGAAAAAGGCGAACGGCTGAATGAACTCAGCCAGGAAGTGAGCGGCATGCTCGACGCGCGCGCCGCCGCCGACCCTGAATTCGACCTCGATTCCGCCATCGCCAACACTCTCTGGCACGATGCCCGGCGCTACCGCGTAAGCATTACGATCGGCGACACACACAATGATGCTTCAGCGCGTGCCAAGCTGTTCAAGGGATTTGATGAAAGCGCACCGGGTGCAGTCGCGCGTCGTCGCGCAGATACCATCCATCTACCGGCGCTTCGCGATTGGATGGCCGATTTCTCTGCACGGGTGATTAGTAAGATCAAGGTGATCGCCCATGTTTGATCCGACCACCGCAGCGCTGATCCGAGCGGCGCCGCCGCTCGAAGGGCTCGACCTCGACAATCTTCCAAAGAAGCTAACCGAAGCCTTTGCCGATATCGTCTCGGCACGCATTCGGTTGCGCGGCGCGCCAGCGGACGCCGAGGACGAAGCGATTGTCTCAACCGTTACAGAGCTGCGCCGGATCGCTGCGGCGCATGAGACCTATGCTGCCTTGCTGCCCGACCGGGAGAACCGCGCTGCAGCCGCCTTCGTCGCAGCCTCGGCACATCAGGGTGTCTCGCTGGCTTTCCGCAGCGCGCAAACGACAAGCAATGTTGGCATGGCGGCGGTAAGCTCCGACGTCTGCGCAACCTTACTGTTTCTTCTGGCGGAAGCCCATGCAGACGCCTCCGAAGCCGCCAAGCGGATCGTGCCTGCAGCCGATGCCGGTCCGATCGAACGAGCGCTACTCCTAGCGATTCGTAGCTTGGCGCAAGGGCGGCTCGGCGAGATTGTCGCCGCCGATGAACCGGAAATCGATACCGACGGCGACGATCTTGGCTTGCGGGCGCTCGATGCGCTCCGATTGCTGCTTTTGCGCGGGGTAACCAACCTCGCCCGGCAGTTGCGTCTGCGCGTCGATCTCGCCCCGGAGGCCGGCGGTGTTGTGCCCGCGAGCGAGCTTTTCGCGCAAGTGCGAGGATTGGCGAGCGAACCTATTGATGGTGCCGGTGTGGCGGGGGAGACGCTGCTAAGCCTCTATCCCGGTCCATTGCATCTCGCCAATTTGCTGCTCGGGCTTGAGGGTGACCTTCTTAGTACGGCGCTCGGCCGTATCCCGACGCCAAGTGGGGTTGACGAAAACGGTTGGTGGCAGACGCTACGCCGCATGGCTCGTCAGCGCCCTTATCTCTGGCGCAATCACCGCGAAGCGATCGGAAAGGGCTATCTCGAGCAAGGCGTGTCGTCTGCGATTAGCTTTCCGACCGGAGGCGGCAAGTCGACGCTTGCCGAGCTCAAGATCGCAACCGCGCTGCTTCGTGGCGAGCGTGTCATCTTTCTCGCACCCACCCATGCCTTGGTTGGACAGACTCAACGTGCACTCAAGGGCACTTTCCAAGACTACAGCATTCTCGCGGATGTCGACGAGGATGTCGGTATCGGCGATGTCGTCATGCTCGGCGAAGTCACGGTCATGACACCCGAGCGTTGCCTGATGTTGCTGTCGGTCGATCCAGACGCCTTCGCCGATCTGGGCCTTATCGTCTTCGACGAATGCCATTTGCTTCACCCCCGCGAGGACGACCGCAGCCGACGCGGCCTCGATGCGATGCTCTCCATCCTCAACCTGACCCGTGTGGCGCCTGCGGCCGATCTGTTGCTCCTCTCGGCCATGATGAAGAACACACAGGAGATCGCCGGATGGGTCGCCTTCCTGACCGGACGCCAATGCCTGACACTTGACTTGAGCTGGAAACCGACAAGGCAGGTGCGTGGCTGCGTCGTCTACCCTGCTGAGCAAATCACTGCGCTCAAAACCACCCTTGCCCAAGCGCGCATCGACTATCCGGATCATGACTTGCCGCCGGTCGGGATAAAGAACGCGCTGCTCGCACAGCCCTTCGGTCTGTTCAGCCTGCTTCAAACATGGTCGACGACCGACCGCAGCGACTATGCGCTGCTGCAATTGCTCGCTGATGGCAAGCTGCTGTCGAGCGGCAGGGCTTGGGGAGGCAATTGGTATCTAACCCCCAACGGCAACGAGACTAGCGCCGCAATCGCTGCCGCCGCGGCCAGCGCAGGTATGAAGACATTGGTATTCGTGCAGACTACTGTCTTTTGCGAAAGCTGCGTCAAAGGCTATCCTGCGCGCGTTTCCGCTACCCAAATCGCGCTCAACGAGGATGAGCAGAAATGGCGGAAACTCGCCGAGGAGGAAATGGGCGGCGCTGGCTACTGCTACATGAAGCTTGCTTCGGACGGGACATTGCGGACAGGGGCCGCCAGCCATCATGCACTGCTGCTGCGCGAGGAACGCGAGCTGCACGAAAGCCTGTTTCGCCGTCCGGACGGGGTCAAAACGCTATTCGCAACCTCGACGCTTGCACAAGGTATGAACCTGCCCAGCGAAGTCGTCATTATCTCCGGCGATAGCCGCTTCGACCCTCAGGCCGATAAGATGCAGAAGCTCGAAGCGCACGAGCTGCTGAACGCCGCAGGGCGAGCCGGACGTGCCGGCGAAGGCGCACAAGGTTTCGTCTTGCTAGTGCCGAGCAAGGTCATCGACTTCGACGACCAGAACAACCAGATCAACGGCCATTGGATGGACCTGCAAGCGATCTTCGAGCAGGCCGACCAATGCCTCGTGATCGAGGACCCATTAAAAGCGGTGCTCGACCGCATTCACGACGGCATCACTCAAACGGGCGCCTCGGCCTATCTCCTGAGCAAGCTGCCGTTGGCCGTCGCGGGTGCCGAATCCGATCCGGCTGCGGCGTTGCTGAACAGGAGCTTCAGCGCCTACCGCGCGATTGTCGCCGCCGACGCCGACTGGCTGAGCACGAGGGTCGCCTCGGCGCTCGCCGCGCGAGCTACTCTTGATCTCCCCGAACCTGACCGCTGGATCGAGCAGGTGTCTGGCGCAACAGGACTCTCCGTAGCCTTGCTGCAGCAGATCGTTGACCGGCTCGACGCTGGCGCCTTTTCAGGTACAGCTCTCGAGGTCGTGGTGGCGTTGCTCGACTGGCTCGACGCGCATCCGAGCCTGTTGCTCAGCCTGATTCGGCCCGAAAGCCTGGAGGAGATGTTCGGTACACCTTACAAAAGCCTGGCCGATAACGAGGCGCGCGGAAAGCATGCGTTGTTCTGGCTGCGCAAGCTATGGCCGATATGGATGTCCGGGGTGCCGCTGTGCGAACTCGAGAAGGTATTTCTCGGGGGCACGACCAATCTCAAGCAGTGCAAAAATGCTCGCAATTTCGCGTCGCGGCTCGTGCCCGATCTTGCGTTCCTAACAGGCCTTCCCGGACGCCTGCTTGCGGCGCGGCTGCGCGCCGCGGAAGACGAGACGCCCGTCCCTTTGGTTTTGGCCACGCTAAGCGGTATCGTCCGCGAAGGCTGCGACAGCCCTGACAGTCTAGCCGTGCGCCTCCATTTGACACGATCAGTCTCGCGCGTTGCCGCCCGCAAACATTATGATGCCATCCGCCAGCATATTCAGCCGGGCAATTCCAACGAGGGCTTCGATGACACTCTGGAGCGAATCCGGCATGCCGATCTCGTCGCCAGCTTCACCGACCCAGATGATCTAGATGGAGATGGTTGAGGGTTTAGTTTGCCGAGGTCGCCAAACGCACAATGTCGGCGCGCAGAAGCCCCCAATGCTCGGGCCTCGGTCCATCCAAGTTCAGAATGGGCAGGCTCGCCTTAGCCCGCCAACGCGTGAGGGCCGCATTAGAGATCGACGCGCCGTACGTCATCGCCATCCGCCTTTGCCGCAATTGGTATAGGCGCCGATCGCTGATAGCACATATTTCGCCTCGGCATGGACATCCTTGGGCATTTCGTCATGCGTCTTAAGCCCGTCAAAGAACGTCGCGACCGCCGCCGTCTTCAAATCCATCACGTGGTTGACGAGCCGCTCTTGCCGAATCTCTTTGGCCTCGCCGTGACGGATCCAGCGTGTCAGAAAGATCACCACGCAAAGTGCGTAGCGGAACACAAACGTGTTGAGCGCGCATGGCATCGTCTTGGGATGGAAGCGCTGCTCGATGTTGAGTGACCGCAGCAACACTTTGTGGATGTCCATGCTGAGGTGGATGAGCTTGCGTTGCAACGCTTCCGAATAGGGGATCCGCTTACGCAACCTGTCGAGCTCACCACGGTCGAAGATCGTCGCACAGCGCTGGAATAGGTTGAGGATGTTGCCAACCGATGCTTGCAGGTCGGCGACCTGCGCGCGACTGCTCCTCCATCAGCGCGAAGTGCGCATCGACATGCTCGTCATCGGCAACGTCAATCACCGTGCGGCAATATTCGCCGAATGACCCGGTCTGTTTCGGCTCGATGAGGCGATTGACCAGCCCCTTGCTGTCACCCCGATCGCGATAGAGATCGAACGTGCTGCGTAGAATGATAACCTGGCGCGGGTGCCGACATAGGATTTTGAGGAGTTGGCGCGCCTGAAACGCCGCCGCTTTCTTGTGCACTTCGACCAATGTCATCTCCGCGATCACCGCGTGATTTTCGGTCGAGCGGCAAAGAAATGCGGCCAAGGCATCGTGGCCGAGATAGTTGGTATCGATGACGTGACGGTTCACCGCCATCGTGACGTCCTTATCGATCCGTTCACCGGCACGGGGTGGCTCCCGCATTGCTTTTCGGACGGGTGTTGGGTGACCAAACTGACGTGCATATCGCTCTCTAATTTACCGGCAAACTGCATCATACTAACGGCCATGACCACGATCGATCCCTCAGCGACTTTTGTCCTCGATGGTGCTGCCATCGCCAATTTCGTAAAATTGCAGCGACTGTTCTTCCGCTGGAAGCAGGCGACGTTGGCAAGCGAAGCCCGTGTCTCGCTTGCGACAGTGCAGCGCGTCGAGCGCGGCGTACGGGTGCGCCCAGCGCAGCTCCGCAAAATCGCCGTCGCACTGCGACAGCCCGAGGATGAATTCCTTCGCTTGCGCGTGCGCCCGACAGCCGAAGACGCCGCTGCCAATTTCGTCGAGATGTTCGCCTGGACCGAGGGACGCGTGCCGGTGGCCGTGGCGCCATTCCGCGGCGAGTCGCAGCTCAAGGCGATGCTCGCCACCCATAGCCTGCTTTTTGATTCCGATCTCGGGCCTGACGCCGCCGAGGACCTCGCCGAACTGCGCGAATGGCTGGAGCTCGCGTCTTTTGTCCAGGCCGAACGCCACGGGCTAATCGGGCGCAAGCCCGAGCGCGACTTCCGCGTACGGCCGCTGTGGCGCGATGTCCTTGCTTGTGCCGAGCGGATCGAGCGCACGCATGCTGCGGCAATTCTCACCGGTACCTACGAGGCCAAATCGAGTCACGGGGGTGAGCCGATCATGATCGCGCTTCTGGCGGTGCGTTCGCGCCGCTCGAATCCCGCCGCGGGGACGATCCCGACGCTGTGGGCAGACGCCAGGGTCGATGAGCGGCAGATGCTCGCCGACTATTTCACAGGGTGCAATTGATGGCGACCGAGCCCCGCCTCATCGACCGGTTCACCGGCGCGTTCGTAGAAGAGATCGGCAAATGGACGGCGCGCGTGGTGATCGCCTTGGTGGTTGCTGCCGCCAGCGGCTATTTCCTGCTGCCTGCCTAGCCCCGCGTCAGAGAGCTGCGGCAACCAGATGGAATAGGGGTCTTGCACTTGGATACGGTTGGCCGTAGCTTGAATTCAGCTCTCGGTAGGAGCTCGGCACCCGCCTTCCCCAAGCTGTTCGACAGCACTACCTTGTCCTTTCGCTGTTCGTTCAACCACGTTGTCCGGGCTTGCGAGGTGTTCGGCGGGTGACACTTCCCAGCAGGCCAGGAGAACGACCATGTTGAAGGAAGCAATTCGTCCGACCACGATTGTCGGCATCAAGCGACTGGCCACCCAGCACAAGAAGACCGCCGGCATATCGCATCGCGAGGCACTCGATTTCGCCTCACGCAAAGCAGGCTATCAGAGCTTCGACCATGCGCGCCGTATGCTCGGGAGCAACGACAATGTAACCGGCGACGGTCATAGCCTGTTCCTGACCTACTACTGGTACGACCGGAAACCCTATCGCGCCGGCCGCGAGACCATCGAAATCCGGCTCTCGCGACCGCTATCCGAAATCTGCAGTAAGGATGGCCTTCGCGAAGGGCGCGTTACCGCCGGGATGCGGCTCGTCACGCCCGATCACCTCGTCCACGACTTCCTTGCCCAGTCGCAGGACTATGCCCGCGGCGAACTGTGCAAACTCGTTCGCAGTCTGCGCTTCATGGAGGCGACGGGTCTAGAGCCGTGCTCGTGGCGACGCGCGCGGGCGGCCATGCCGGACCGGGAGGACGAACTGCCGGGCAAGGATCACGGTACCGAGTGGTACGATCCGCGCACCGGCCATGTCATCCTGCTCGACGAGCCCTATAGCGCCGCAGTCGTCAGTCCCGAACGTGGGGCTTGGGCAGCGCGCAATGGGTGGCATCTGCAGGCCTCCTCGTGGCCCGGCATCTACAGCCCTTACGCTTGCGCGCTCTTCGTCGCAGCGAAGGCCGACGGCGATCTTGACTTCGCCTCGCTCATGGCGAAAATCGATGGTCTTTCTCCCCCGGTCACCGCCGACGCCTGGCCCGGTGTCTCAGTGCCGGGCCACGAAACTTTTCACAGCCCAATGGCGATCACGCCGCAAGATAAGCGGCGCTCTCGGGCCAGAGGCACCGTTTACCAGATGTCTTCGAAGACGACGGTGCCCTCAAGCGCGCGGTGGAATGCGCTGCGCAAGCCCGTCGGCACTTTCGGCCTCGATACGCATGTCGAAGCCGGGCGGATGATCAGGGCGCTGCTCTACTCGGCGTCGAAACCCTATGCGGTCAACGCCCGCTTCGAGACGCTACGCTGCACGCTCGAGAGTTGGCTGGCCATGGAAACCCGCGAAGAGGACATGTCCAGGCGCGAGTTCCTCGACGCCTACTACGGCGCATTCGACAAGGAAGATCCGCTGGTAGTGGAAGCCGAGAGCAGCGACGGCGTCATCGCCATGCTCTCCAAGCTGCGGGCAATGCTCACCGGGGCCTATCCGGACTGTGCGCCTCTGCGCAGGCTGACCGGCCGAATCGATACAGCGGTAAAGATGACCACCCGGCACCGAGTTAGGGAGGAGGCCCGGCTGCAGGCATCCCTCGCCAGAACAAAGACGGGACGGCGAAGCCTGCATTGAGGCCAGAGCGATGTCGGGGCCGCACGGTCGTGTCGTGCAACCCCGACGTCAGCGGAAGAGGAGCGCATCGGTTTCAAGTGCAGCGAGCTCGCTGCGCGCGGCCTCGACGAAGGCCGACCTCACCCCATAGTGATCGCTTTGGGGATCGGGTTCTTGGCCGTTGGCCGATATCGCGAGATCGCAAACTCGCTTCGCACCTTGGAGGACGGCCTCGGTAGAGAGTAACGAAATTTCGGCGTAGAGCGCGAGCACCGGCATTACGTTGTCAACATGGGCCTCCTTGCCGCTCAGCAAGAGCAGGAGATTGCGATCCGCCTCGGCAATGAACCTGGCATATAGGCGCTGTCGTTCCAGAAGCCTTTCGCGAACTAGGCTAAGCTTCCACTCCTGGGAGCGCATGCCGCGCCCGACGTAGAAACTTCCGACAACGGCGACCGCCGACGCTCCCAGCGTCGCGATCATCGGAACATAGATCTGAGCAAGTGTTGGCACCATCGGGCGAATCCCTTTATCCGGTTTTTGCGGGATCCTAACACTCGTTTTTGTGACGAAACATTGGCGAGCGGGCCTAACTCAGCTTGGTGCCTAAGCTTGATGGCTCGGCACTGCGGTCGGCATCCAATCGAAATCGCAGTTCAGGGGTCACTTCAGCAATCCCAACCACAATGTCGATCAATTCCCCAACTGCGCAGATCTCACTAAAAGTCCGTCCACGCCAAAGCAACACTTCGGGCTCGCATGCAATCTCCGGCGCGCCAAACACGATGGCGAAGTAGGTGCTAAGGCCTGCGTCCCATCCGACCGCGACCTCGAACAAATCCGCACGATGAGACAACGGCTTCAAAGAATACCGGCTCATCGCGTCACCAGTCGCTCGCCAGCATGACGGTCACGACGCGGAAGCTCTGCTGAGCGTTCCAGGGCACCTCCGATCCCCAAGCGAACGTTCCGTCGTTGGCGTAGACATCAACCTTCCAGAATATTTTGTGGCCCAGGTGCTCGACCACACCGAAGTCGCGCTCGCCGTGCGGGTCGTTGCCAGGATCGATCGGCGTTTCGTTGATTAGCCGCCGCAGTGCGCGCTGTCCCATCATCAGGTTGAACTGGCGAGTGCCGGGATCGGGATCCTCTCCGGCCAGAATATCCGCTAGCGCCCGCGTGAATACGGTCTTTGAAGTGACAAGCGATCCCGCGCGGGCGGCATCGTTGAGCGCGGCGATCTCGGCGCTGCGGTCGGTGTCGGCAGGGGCGACTTGGGCAAGCTGGGTCATCAAACTCTCCTTTGCGGTGATCTCCCGACGCCCCCCTCCCCTCCGCCCGCCGGTTGACGGCGCTTGAGCGTTCACGCTACGTTCTTGCTCGAAAGGAAATCCCCCATGCCCATCGGCGCCCACACCGACCATTTCGATCTCGACATCGCGCTGCGCGATGCCTCGTGCGACCTCAACGTGCTGCCGGCGCGGCGCGCGATTGCGGCACTGTGCATCGGGGTCGGGGTCGATGATGCCTACTTCTCGGTCCGCGAACTGCGCGAAGCGGTGTCGTTGGTGCATGAAAATGCGCCCGGCGGGCGGGCGAAGCTCGCATCGATCCTCAGCACCTCGTGCGACGATTTCCAGCGGGCGATCTACTACAGCCTCGCCGGGCGCGGCGTGGTCGAGATGGCCGAAGCGATGGACTGGCTGCTCGGCATGCTGAAGGCGCGCGGCCGGACAGCGGCCTGGCTTAGCCGCTCGCGGGTGCGCCGCAAGGACCTGGTCTCGCCCTATGTGGCAGAAGGCCCCGACGGCCCGCTGGTCTCGGCGAGTGCCGATTTCGAGCTTGGCCAGTCGTGGTTCGTCGAGCGCGGACCTGAGCCTTATTGAACCTCGGGATCGTCATCGTTGCAGGTGACGACGCGTGAGACGGTGCGCCCCGGCGTGGCCTTGCTCGCCAACACCACCCGGAACGGCTGCAGCGGGTTTCCGGTCTTCACCACGGCGGTGTCGGTCGCAATATGCTCGGCAACGCGGGTCGCCACGCGGTTGGCGTTCTCGATGCTGCACAGACGCCCGCGTTTGGGTGAGCGATTGGGGGCGGGCACTTCGGACATGGCGGCACTGGCCTTCTGCTCGTTCACGATGCCGACGGCGCAGCGGGGGGTGGGACAATCGTCCAGGCGCGGCTCATCAGTTTGCTGATCTTGACGCCCATCCCATCGCTGACCCGGCGCAGCACGGTCTTCTTGCCGGACTGAACCACACGGAAACTGCGCTCGCTCTGCCCGTCGGTGAACGTGAGAGGTTCGGCGAGCACCAGCATATCGCCGGGCCTGGGCTTGCGGCGCGAGGTCAGGGCAAGCCGCGCCCGGCAGGCCTCACGCCAGTTCGCGGCGTATTCGTTGCCGGGAGGCCCGAGCATGTCGAGGATCGAGGCCGGGCAATCGTAGTGGTACGGCCCCATCGTTTCGGTCATGTCCTTGTAGCCAAACTCCTCACCGCTGCGGGCACCGGGGCTCCACTTCACCAGGCAGATGATGGCAAAGGTCTCCTTGGGGCCTTCCGCGTCATAGCTCTGGCAGGCAGCGTAGTAGGCGCCCGAACGGACCGTAGACTTGAGCACTCTGAGGCCCGTCTCCCGTCCCTTCTCGGGATCGGGCGGATAAGTGCATTGGTTGTCGAGATAGGCCTTCGGCGTGGCGAACGGCGACATTCCGCCGCGGGACATGAACAGCCAACCCATGGGGTTTTCTCCTAGAGCAGCGATTGCTCGCGCGGGTTGATGGAAAGGCCGGTCTCGCGAACCACCAGCGAGCGGAAGCTGTGCGGCGAGGCGAGCACGGCGATGTCGCAGAAGTGATTGCGGTCCCCGAGGTAGTCCTGGCGGCCCTTGCAGCGGCGGAACATGACCTCGCGCCCGGGCCGGATGCAGGGGATCGAGACCTGGACGTAGATCTCGTCGCCATGAAGGGTGATCTCGCCCGAGACAGCGGGCCCTGCAAAATTGCTGCGCAGGTCGTACTGGTCGGGACCGAGCCCCAGATGGCGCGCTGCGACTCTGAGCGCCGAGCGGGCTTCGCGGTGGAAAGCACGCTTGGCTTCGGGGTCATAGCCGATGCCGCGGCGAGCGAGCGCGACCAACGCCGGCTTGGACTTCAGTTCATCGATCTTGGCGATGCACTGCCGGCGCAGCGGCGTGTCTTCGGTGAAGGTCTCGTCGGGCGCATGGCCGAGCGCAATGCGGCCGAGGTGCCGGGCCAGCAGGATGGTCGCGGGATCGCGGGCCGGGTCTATGCCGGCATTGCGCGCGTCCTGCATCGCATCGACCACTGCCTGGGTTGCGGTCGGGATGGTCGCAAGGCCGTCAGGCTGAAGTGCGCGGCGATAGCGAAAGTCGAGATCGTAGTTCATCGCGAGGGGTCTCCTTCGCGCCTCATGGCGCGCCGGGTCCTCACCCCCTCCCCTTCCCGCTCGCGCTGCGAGCGGGTCGAAGGCTCCCGTCAAGCCGCCTCCTTGAGTTCGCCCGCCAGGGCCGGATCGAACTGGCGCAGCCATTTGACCGCCTGCTCGGCCTTGGCTGCCGCGTGGAGGATTGCTGTCTTGTCTCCGCGCAGGATCTTCATCCAGTGATGGATGTAGGAGGCATGGCTGTCGTGGAGCTCGTTGGGCAGGCCGTATTCGGCGCACAAGGTGGCTTGGGTCAGGCTCGCGACGATTTCTTCGAAAGCGTAAGCGTCGTCACCGAAGCGTTTGCCGAACTGCCGGTTGAGCCGCTTGGGTGACCCCGTGGCGTGTCCAAGTTCATGGCATCTCGTTGAAAAGTAAGACTCAATTGAATGGAACGCCTGCGGGTGCGGCAAGGTTACCGTATCGGTCCCCGGCGAATAATGCGCGCTATCGCCGCCATGGACGACGCGGATCGGGATCGCGTCGAGGAAGTCCCGCACGCCAGCGGACAATTCGCCGATTGCCGCCGGGCTTGGCGGCTCGGGATAGTAGTGCCCCGGCAGGCCGTCGATCTGCGACGCGTTGAACACGTGGTTCCACTTCATGAACCGGATGGTCTTTTCGGTCGCCTCCCCGGTCAGGCGGTCGGTGTCGGTCTTGCGCGCCGAGGAATAGAACACGCTGAACGAGCCGCTCTCGCCCTTGCGGACATGGCCCCCGAGTTCGATCGCCTGTCTGAACGTCATCCAATAAGGGCTGGTGAAGCCGCGGCTCTCGGCGACGGCCCAAAGGAAGAAGGTGTTGATCCCCGTGTAGGAAAGTCCGTTGTGGCGCAGCGGACGGGTGCTGGTCGCCGACCAAGGTTTGAGCCACGGGGCGGTGCCGGCGGCGATCTTCTCGAGGATGAGGTCGGTGATGACCTGGGCGACGTCGGGCTTGGGATGGCGGGTCATTGGTCGGAGCCCTCCCCTGCATCGGCAAGCTGGAGATGCGAGCCTCCCCGCGACCAGGTGAGGTTCAGCGTCCGCCCATGCGGAATGCGCCAGGCGATCCGGTCGGCGAATGCCATCCGGATGCCAGCGATAATCGCGGCGTCCTCGCCCTCTAGGATAGCGTGGGCCCGCACCGCAGCGTCATGCCGGAAGCGAGTTTCTTGCGTGTCGTAGCTGTCTGCGTCGGAGTCGTCCGAGGGCGAGAATACGGCATCGATGATGAGGTCGGTGAGATCGTCCGGGCTCAGCTCCGAGCTCTGGGTCAACGCGATCCGCGCGCAATCGGGATCGCCCCAGCTATCGTCGCTTTCCTGGATGACAAAGTCAGTCTCGATGTCGAGGCGGCGACCATGCTGGTCGGTGAGTTCGAGCCGGATGGCGTCGGGCCGTAGGGTCAGTGTTTCATCGCCCTCCGCAGGCGCGCCACCGTCGTGCGTGAAGCATTCGCCGGTGCGCACGAAACACCGGATCCCGTCATACCAGGGGTAGCCGATGATATTGGTGATCGGCTCGTAGAACGCCAGCGGCTCCGGCCCGGCCAGCTTGTGCGGCTCATCGCCCGCGGAGCGACGCAGCGCGCGGCCAAAGGATACGGCGTCAAACGAGTCCGTGTCGTCGTAGATCGCCGCACCAGTTTCGAGATCGGCAAAGCGCGGTACCTCGCGGTAGTCGTCGCGCGCCAGCGTCGGCCACCAAAGCGGCAGTTGCCGCGCGGCTTGCGAAAAATCCGGACAGTAGGACCGCGCCTCGAGCCAGTCCTCGAAACTCAGCCGATGGAGCGGTTCGGCGTAGATGACCGAGAAGATGGCCCGGCGGCAGAGCTCGACGAGATGGTCGAGTACGGCATTGCGGTAGATCTCCTTGCGGGCGGGCAGAACAAGCACGAGGTCCGGGGCATCGACGATCTCGACCTGGACGCTCCACTGGGTGTGGTGAACTTCCTTGATCACCGGGAACGCGTGCTTGAGCGTCACCCCGTGGAAATTGAGTGTCGCGACGTGCGGCGAATGCTGGTCGCGGAACACCCCGATGCGAAATCCGTCGCGCTCGATGATCTTGTAGGCATCGGCGAGGAAGTCGGTGCGGGCGAGATCCTTGCCGTTGTAAGTGACCGGCAGGGGGAAGAACCGCGCCGCCGCCTCAACGGTCCGCTCGAGCTTGCCATCGGGTCCGGGCGGAAAGTGAAAGGCGATTGTCGTGCCGCGCGGGCCATCCCAGGGGAGCACCTCTATGTCGGCCTCCCCGGTCCAGGCATCGCCTGCGATTCCCAAAGAGAACGAGCCAACAGCACTGGTGGAACTAACCACCGTGTCGAGTCCAGCGAGGCTGAAGAAGCCCATGCCGGCGGGATCCTCTCGTGTCCGGCATTCACCGGACCAATCGGATTGGCCGAGCGAGACGAGATCGATGGGATCGGTAATGCCTGCACCATCGTCATCGACGGTGATCAGGCAGGCATCGTCCAGGTGCTCGGCCGTGACCGCGACGCGTGTGGCGCCGGCGCGCCGCGCGTTCTGGAAGAGTTCGGCGAAGATGTCGTCGAGGGTCCCGTTGAAGATGCGGGTCACTTTGGAGATTGCTTGCGGTGAAACCCGGGCGCGCAATTTGGTCAGCGTGGTCATGGGACATGTCCTGTATGCGGGAGACGTGCAGCCGCAGGCCGGTGGGCCCACGGCTGCTTCGCTGGGGATGGATCAGGCGTCGACAGGCTCGGCCGCTTCGGCGTCCTGATCTTCGCTGGCCTCCAGTTCATCGCCCTCACCCTCCGGCGCGGGTTCGCCCCCAGCTTCGATCGGCACCTGCTCGTCTTCGCTCTCGCTGGCGGCGGTGGCGCGGAACCGCATCGCCTCGGGCACCCAGGCAAGCGCCGCTTCCTTGACCTCGGGCGCGACGATCGTTTCGCCCGCGAACAGCTTCTCGCACGACGCCGACAGGTCGCCCTTCTTCGAGCCCATGAAGCTCGCCGCCATAGTCGGCCCGCCGACTTCACTGACATGGGCGAGCAGCGTCTGCTTGCTCACGCGGTCGAAGTAGTTGGCCGAGGTCGGCCGCCAGTGGCTGGCGACGGTGATCCCCATCAGGGTGGCAAGGTGATCGTGAAGGTCGATCGGCTCGGGACCCGACTGGCCGGCCTTCTTGTCGATTCCCATGCTCGCTTCGAGCGTCTTGGCCATGCACCAGGCAAGCCAGCTAGCCTTGGCATCGTCGTCGAGCGCGCTGAACGCGGCGAACCGGTCGACCGTGTGGCGGTGCTCGGTCCAGGACATATCGAGCGTCTCGCGCATGTCGGCCATCAGCGTATGCGCCGGGCTTTCGGGATAGTTGGCGAGGTAAAGCGAGGGTGACGGCGCGCGCAGTGTCGTACCGAGAGCCTGGGCGCTGTAGAGTGCGCGAGAATCCGCGATCGCGAAGATCAGGTAGTCGAGCGCGATCGCCGGGTTGGAGGCGAGGTTGATCGCGAGGATGTCGCGGCGCTGGACGGCGAGTTCCTCGACCAGCTTCTGCGACAACGGCTTGGGTGCCGAGGCGGCGCCTGCGCCCTCCCCTGCCCCGCTGTCTGCGCCGCCCTGCGTATCTGCACCGCCGCGCGCCTTGCGCTTCTCAAGCGGCTTGTCGCTGTAGAGGCCGCTGGCCACGGTCGGTTCGCCGTCGGCGCCGATGATGACGAAGCAGCCGACATTGGCCTTCATCTCCTCGGGGATCACCGGCGGTTTGTCGTGGAGCGCATCGTAGGCATTGGTTGCGGCGTCCCAGCGGGCCTGGAATTCGGCGGCAGCCGCTTCATCGTCCTCGTCGACGCCGTCGCTTTCCGCTTCCAGCGCGGAGATCGTCTCCATGAGGCGGTCGGCTTCGGCCTGTTCCTCGTCAGAAAGCGGTGCGGGTTCGAGGTGGACCTGGTAGAGGTCTTCGGTTGCGCCATAGGTCACGCGGGTCTCGAGGATCGGCCGCACCCAGGCGTAACCCGAGGTTTCGGCGATCTGGGTCGCGAAGGCCTGCAGCTTCTCGCCCGCGATGCGCTGGGCAATCTCGGCATCGATCCAGGTCTCGCCGCCATCCTCGGTGAAGAGGTCGCGCTCGATCTTGCCGCCGGCGGCGAGGTAATCTGCTTCGCTTGCGAGCTTCGCCATCGGCGAGGACGAGCGGATCGCGCTGTGGGTGATCATGCGGCGGATGGAATCGGCCTGGTTGCCCTGCCAGCTGTTCGAGAGCTCGTTCCACACCAGCATCTGGCGCTCGTGATTGGGCGTGGTGGCGTAAGCCTTCGCGACATCGAGGGTGATCTTGCCCTCTTCGAGCGCGGCGAAGATCGGATCGGCAAGGTCGGCGAGGCGGAGGCGGCCTTCGATGAACCGGCGGGTGCGGCCGAACCGCTTGGCGATCGCGTCGAGGTCGCTGCCCTCATTGACGAAGTGCTTGTAGGCGCGGATCTCGTCGGTCGGGGTCATGTCGAGCCGGATGACGTTCTCGATCAGCGACAGCTCGGACTGCTCGGCGGCATCGATGTCGAGCACGCGGCAGGCGACGGGATGATCCTTGGCGAGCTTGCCCGCCTCGAGGAGGAAATTGAGTGCGCGCAGGCGGCGACCGCCGGCGGTCACGTCGAACATACCCCGCTTCTTGGCCGGGGCGACGATCAGGTTCTGGAGGAGGCCCTTGGCCTCGATGTTGGCGGCGAGTTCCTCGATGAAGAGGTTACTGTCGTTCTTGCGCACATTGGCCTCGGACAAGCGCAGCTTGCCAAGCGGGATCATCTCGATGTCGTTCATTGGGGGTGCTCCTGAAAGCTGGATTGACCGAGCCCTTCGGCTCACCCCTTCCAGCCCCCCTCCTCTCGACATTTCAGGAACGGGCATTGAAATTCAGACCAATGGATTACGGCGATATGACGGAGTCGCGGAACCTGAAGCGGAGAAATTGGTTGCGTTTATTGCGAATAACTGATAGCCCATATGGCCATCACGGAGAGAGCCTATGACCCTGCCAGCCAACGCCTTGCCCTTTGGCAACAGGCTGCCCTCGGCCGATGACCGGCAGATCGCCAACCAGCTTCGCCGAATTCTTGCCGCACAGAAGGCGGGCGAGGCGAAGCTGCGCGTGCCAGATCCGAAGACGAGGAAGCCCGTCGAAATCGCCCTTACGCCGGCGATGTCGGACCTTTTCCTGGAATTGCTGCGCCACATTGGCAGCGGCGATGCGGTTACGCTCGTTCCGATTCAGCAGATGCTGACCACACAGCAAGCGGCGGACCTGCTCAATATTTCGCGGCCCTACCTCATCAAGTTGATCGAAAAGGGCGATATCCCGCACAGCATGGTCGGGCGGCATCGTCGTCTCAAGGCTGAGGACGTGTTCGCCTACAAGGCAAAGCGTGATGAGACACGCGCCAAGGCGATGGACGATCTGCTTTCGGGCGACGCGGACCTTTATTGATCGCCGGCCGCCATGTTCGCCAATCGTTACACAGCTCTAGTAGATGCATGCACACTGGTCAGCGCCCCTAGGCGGGACCTGCTACTCACGCTGGCCGAAGCGGAATTCTTCCGGGTGCGATGGTCGCAGCGGATCCTCGATGAAACGCAAGGCGCACTGGGCAGGATTTTCGCCGAGCGCGGCATCGAAGATTCGACCTCACGCGCGGCGCGCTCAGTCGAGGCCATGCACCGCGCCTTCCCGGAAGCCTTGGTAATGGCTCACACCTCGCTTGCGTCGATGACCTTCGGGCTTCCGGATGCGAATGACGAACATGTACTGGCTGCCGCCGTCCAGACACAGGCCCAAGCGGTGGTCACCGAAAATATCGCGGATTTCCCCGAGGCAGTCCTGGCGCCGCTCAACATCGAAGCACGAACTGCAGATGAGTTCATCGCCGACACCATTGCTCTTGATGAAGGCAAGGCGGTTGCCGCAATCCGAACATTGCGCACACGCCTCACGCGACCGGAAATGTCGGCCGAAGGCTACCTGAGGTCGCTAGAGGCGCATGGTCTGTTCGTCACCGCCTCACTACTCAACAACCACATCGAATCCATTTGAGGTCCATTCGCGTCCCGATCGCTGACGTGAGGTAGGACGGTATAACAGCGCAGCCCTATTTAACATCGCCGATGTTAAACCCATTCAGGACGCAGAGCGCCGCTGATGGCCCTGAGTTTTGGGCAACGAGAGCCAGCACCCCGTGAGGCATAAATTATGGCTTTATGCCTCATAATGGGCTATCGGGTGAGTTATAAAGCGAGAACGAATGCCTCATGAAGTGGAATTGGCAGCAGCCGGACTGGCCCAATTTTCGCTGGAACAGCGAAGCCCTGGCCGTGCACGAGGCCCGTTTCCTGCAGCAATCCGGGATCATGATCGGGGTGGTGAAGCACCTCGGCGATGAGGACCGTACCAGCGTCGTGCTCGACGTCATGACCGACGAAGCGATGAAAACCTCGCAGATCGAGGGCGAGCTACTCAATCGCGATAGCGTCCAGTCTTCGCTGCGCCGCGAGTTCGGTCTCGAAACCGAAGCCCGCCGGATTCCGCCCGCCGAACGCGGCATCGCGGAAATGATGATGGCGCTTTACCGGGATTTCGCCGCACCGCTGACCGAAGCGGTCTTGGGCGACTGGCATCGACTGGTTTTGAGTGGACGCAGCGACATCGACGTCGTTGGCCGTTACCGCGAGCACGAGGACGCGATGCAGGTCGTCTCGGGCACGTTGCACAAGCCAACTGTCCATTTCGAGGCGCCGCCGTCGCGCGAGATGGCAGCGGAAATGTCGAGGTTCCTCGAATGGTTTGCCGCCACCGGTCCGGGCGGCGCTACACCGCTACCGGGCTTGACCCGGTCCGGCCTTGCCCACCACTACTTCGTGACCGTTCACCCGTTCGAAGACGGCAATGGCCGGATTGGGCGCGCGATCGCGGAGAAAGTGCTTTCGCAGGCAATCGGGCAGCCGAGCCTGATCGCGCTCTCGCAGACCATCCAGCGGCGGCGCTCGGCCTATTACGACGCACTCGAAGCGGCGAACAAGTTCAACGAGATCTCCAACTGGCTCGCCTATTGGGCCGAGACTGTCCTCGAGGCGCAGACCCACAGCCTGGCGCTGATCGACTTCCTGCTGGAGAAGACCCGGTTCCACGACCGGTACAGGGGGAAGCTCAACGCGCGGCAGGAGAAAGTGATCGCGCGCATGTTCCGGGAGGGGACGGGCGGCTTCAAGGGCGGTCTCAGTGCAGCCAACTTCATCTCGATCGCCGACACCTCGCGAGCCACGGCAACCCGCGATCTTCAGGAACTGGTCGCGCTCGGCGCGATGGGGCAAACGGGAACGCTCAAGGCCACCCGTTACCACCTGATCCTCGGGCCGACTGGAGATCCCAATCCCGCTCCGGCCGCTAGCTAGGCGATCAATCTGGTCAAAACGAGCTCGGCCTTGTCACCCGGGACAAACACCCGGGTTTTGTAGGCGATGATCTCGGTGAAGCAGCCAAGGGCCTTGAGTTCGGGGATGCGGGCAGCTTCAGCACCGACGATCTCGATCCGCCGCGCCCCGTTTACACGGGACGTGCGGACGGTGAACTTCAGCGGATGCGGCGCCTTCCACGTGCCGCCACCCAGAATAGCCTGGGCGATCTTTGCCGGGTCGGTCTGCGCCTTGCGCGAGACCCCAAGCTTTTCGAGCGTTGCATCGACGTAGAGATCGTGGACATGACGGCCGAGCCATGATGCCCCGGACTTGTCGACGATGCGGTTAACCGTGAGGTCTTCCTTGGGCAGCGCACCCCAGATCGGCAGCAATAGCCCGGTCGCAAGAAACACCGTCTCGGTCACCAGCTGGTTCTCGTCGGCGGCGTATTCTGCCTCCCACAGCGCGCTGAACTCGACCTTGGGCACGTGCTCCCAGGCAGACTCCTCAAGCCGGCCAGCGAGGATGTATTCATTGCGAAGCGGCCGCACGAGCTCGAACCGGCGGATCAGTTCGCCTTCCTCGTCCATGTGCGAGGGCGCAGGGATCACGAGCGCGACCTTGCCCGATTTGCCGTTGCGCAGGAACAGCGGCTTGTCTTCGTAGCTGGCCATTTTCAGGACGCGGTCGAGCGTGAGCAGCTTGCGCCGCTGGGTCAGCGACAGTTCGAGGAGATGCGAGGTCGCCCCCGTCACGGGATCGGTGCGGATCACCGTATCCGAGAGAACTTCGCAGGTCTCGGCCGCGACGGTTTCGACGCCGATATCGAAGGTGCCGGCTTCCTTGGCGGCGGAGACGCGGGTTTCGACAAGGGTCAGGAACTCGTCGAAGATGGCATTCTGCACCGCGATCTTCATTGCCAGGATGCGATTGAGCCAGCGCTGGATCGGCGGCAGGTCCTCGCGGAGCACCCCGTCCTGGTCGGTGAGCTCAAGCCCGCTCATGGTCTGAAACTGGCCCAGCGTGGTGCTCTTGAGCTTGCCGGTCGCCAGCAGCCCGTACCAATCGTGCAACGCATGCTTGGCATAGGCGCTTTCGAGGTTGTCCGAAGCATCGAACATCCCCTGCCCGCCCGTCTGACGCTGCCCGCGGGTCAAGGCTCCAAGCGCATCGAGCCGCCTGGCGATCGTGCTGGTGAACCGGGCCTCGCCTTTGCAGTCGGTCGTCACCGGGCGGAACAGCGGCGGACAGGCCTGGTGGGTGCGGTGCGTTCGCCCCAGTCCCTGGATCGCGCGGTCGGCGCGCCAACCAGGCTCGAGCAGGAAATGCACCCGGCGCTGCTGGTTCTTGGCATCGAGGCTCGCGTGGTAGCTCCGGCCCGTCCCGCCAGCATCGGAGAACACCAGGAGGCGTTTTGCGCCGGTCATGAACGCGGTGGTTTCGGCGAGGTTGGTGCGCGGCGAGCGGCTTTCTAGGCGCTGCTGGCCGCTGCCGTCGCGGACCAGGCGCTTGGACCGCCCCGTCACTTCGGCCACGGCGCTCACCCCGTAATGATCGAGCAGCGCATCGAGCGCGGTCGGGATCGGCGGCATCGCGCAGATATGTTCGATCAGTTGTTCGCGCGCGGCCTCAGCCTGGGGGTTGTGGACCGGGTTGCCAGCTTGGTCCCACATCGGCCGCGAGCGGACATCGCCAAGCTCGTCGACGTATTCCTCCATCTGGCGGGTCGGGAATGCGCGAGTGAGGTAGTCGACAATCGCCTCCCTCGGCGACAGGTCCAAATCCAGCGCCTCGCGCTCCTCGGGATCGAGCTCGTTGAGGCGCCGATTGAGGATCGATTCCGCAGTGCTGACGAGTTGGACGACCACGCTTTCGTCTTGCGCCAGATGTTCGTCGATCGCCGGGAAGATCGAAGGCAGCTTCAGCGAGAGCAAAACCTGCGCGAAGAAGCGCTGCTTGGTGCCCTCGAACCGGCTACGCGCGGCAGCCTTGGCGCCGCTGTTGAGCGTGCGGTTTTCAAGGCCATCGACGACGCCGGTGAGTTCGAGCGCCACTTCGAGGTTCTGGTGGATGATCGTCCAGGCCTCGCAATAGGTGTCGTAGATCGCGATCTGGTCGTGGCTGAGGTCGTGGCGCAGGATGTCGTACTCGATCCCGGCAAAGCTGAGCGCGCGGGCGAGATAGAGCCCCGAGGCCTTGAGGTCGCGCGCGACCAGTTCCATCGCGGTAATGCCGCCGTCGCGGATCTCGGAGATGAACTGCTCGCGGTTCGCAAAGGCGGTTCCCGGTCCCCACAGGCCAAGCCGCACCGCATAGGCGAGGTTGTTGACGTCGGAGGCACCGGTGGCGGACGCATAAAGCACCCGGGCCCGCGGCAGGGTGTTTTGCAGCAGGACGCCGGCGATCCCCTGGAGCGATCCCTGTTTCTGACCGAGAGCCCCCTCCCCGCCCGCGACACCGCCCATTTCATGGGATTCGTCGAACACGATCACGCCTTCGAATGCGGGACCGGCCCAGCGCACAATCTGGTCGAGCCGGGTATCCTCGACACGGGCAGAGCGAAGGGTTCCATAGGGGACGAACAGAATGCCTTCGGGCGCGGTGATATCTTCGCCGATCTTCCAGCGCGCGAGGTCGATGATATCGGACGGCAGTCCGCCGATCGCGGTCCAGTCGCGCTGTGCATCTTCGAGCAATGGCGCATTCTTGGAGATCCAGATGTGGCGGCGATTGCCCTTGAGCCACTGGTCGAGAATGCAGGCGGCAGCCTGCCTCCCCTTCCCAGCCCCGGTGCCGTCGCCGAGGAAGAAGCCGGTGCGGTAGAGTTGGCCCTCGGGATCTTCCTTGAGCGCCACTTCGCCGGGGGTCTGGCTGAACCGGCCGTGGAGGTCGCGGCTCCAAGCTTCGCCCGCATAGATCACGGTCTCAAGCTGGGCATCGGACAGCAGCCTCGCGGTTACCGTGCGCTCAGGTAAGCACGGCACGTAGCCCGGCTTCGGCGCGGCGATTGACGCCATGGCAGCGGATTCAACGAGGTGGGTCGGATGCTCGCCTGCGTCGGGGATGACCACGCGCGAGGGGCGATAATCGGCATAGACCCCGCGCTGTTCGCCCATGGCTGCGGCCTCCTCGAGCACCTGGTAGACGACGGGCCTGACTTCATTGGCCTGCGGTGCCCGGACGATTACCGGCCGCGCCGGGCCGCTCTTCACCGATCGGAACAGGCTGAGCTTGGGGCGGACGACGGCAACCGGGCTGGCCTCGCGCAACGCCGCGCGTGGAGGAATAGGTCCTAGCGCCGCGAACAGCTCGCTCACGGACGCTCGGTTGATCGTCGAAACCGAGGTGTCGCCCGGAACCTTGTCGATGACCAGCAACCGCACCGCGATGCCGGTGCCGTGCTTGGCGTAGCAGCCCTTTTCAAGCCGCAGCGACATGACGACCCGCGCGCCCTCCAGCGTTCGGCGATAGATCTCCCCGCCCCGCGTGGTGTCAGCAAACCAGTCCGGCATGATCGCCACGACCCGGCCGTCGGGCAACAGGTGATCGAGCGCGGAGCGCAGATGCCGGGCTGCCGTGTTCGGATCCTCACCGCGAGACTGCGACACCGAGAACGGCGGGTTCATCACGATAACGCTCGGTCGCCCTGTTCCGGCGAGCAACGCGGCGATCTTGGCCCCGTCATGTCGATAGACGGCCGCGCCCGGGAACAGACCTTCGAGCAGGTCCGCGCGGGTCTCTTCGAGTTCGTTGAGCAGGCACTGCTTCACGGTGCCCTTGGCAAGCGATGCGATGATCCCGGTGCCCGCGCTCGGTTCGAGGAAGATATCCTCGGAGCCGAGGCGCGCGAGATGGACGGCAAGGCACGCGAGCGCCGGCGGTGTCGAGAACTGCTGGAAAGCAATCTGGTCTTCACTGCGCACCGTGTGGGTGGGTAGCTCCTTTGCCAGTGCCTCGAGCGTGCCGATGCCAGCACCGGCATCCATTCGGCCAACAAATTCCGGGATTGCCATGGCGAGCGCTACCTCAAGCGCCTCGAAGCTCTCGCGCTGGGTCCATGCGCCTTCCGCATCGATGGCACCTGCGCTTTCGGTCATGGCTTGGGTGAGCGCCCCCCGGTCGATGGGAATGGCCAGCAGGAGCTTGGCAGCAAGCGTTCGCGCAGCGCCGAGAATGGCGCTGCTGCGTGAGATCGTAGCGGTCATGGAGGTCTCCGGGAGAATTGTAAGGTCTGCTGCCGACCGGCGGCACATCCCCCGCAGCCCCCCTCCCCTCATCGCTTCAGGAGCTGCGCCCAGTCATTCATGCGTCCCGGTGGCCACTCGGTGTCGATCGCCAGGCCCGGGCGGGCCAATGCTTCGCGCGCACGGGCTTCGGCGCGGCGTCCTTCGGGATCGTTGTCGGCAAGCAGGATCACCCGCTCGACGCTGGCCGGGATCTCGACCTGGTGGAAGCGCTTCGCGCCCATGGTGGCCCATGTCTGGATACCGGTGAGCGAAGTGTATGCCGCGGCAGTTTCGAACCCTTCGCAGACGCCGATCGTCTTACCCGGCGACCCGTTGGTCCAGGCAGCGCCAATGGCCTGCCCGAGCACCAGCTTATCGGTGTAGTGGGCAGTCGCTGGATCGAGGAAAATCCGCTGGATTGCGACGATCTCGCCAGCCTTGCGCATCGCGACGAGCAAGGCCGGCTCAAACTGAACGAGCCTCCCCTGCCCTCTTGGACAGCCGGGATGATAGCGCAGGTCTTCAAGTGGTGACCAGATGTTGCGGACTTCGCGGACGTATCTCTCAGCCAGGGTGCCCTCGATCTGACGACCGGCGTGCCAGATGGCGAGGAAGGCTGTGGGCCGCTGAGCTTGTCGGCCATCAAGCTCAGCGGGGCCAATGCTTGGCAGGTTCGAAATCCTGCGCAGTGCACGGAGAACATCGGTAGCATCACAACCGGCATGGCAGGTCACGAGGATGCCGCGATCGCCTTGCCTGATCGCCAGTGACGGCGTTCGGTCTGCATGGGACGGGCAACGGCACATCGCGGTGTTGCCTGACCATTTGCCCCCAAGGCGTGCGACGAGGGCGCGGAGATCTGATGTAGGGTGATTGCTGACGAGGGGCATGACTGCCCAGCTCAGCCCTACTCCCCTCCCCCGTAGCGTGACTTGTGCGCCCTGCTTACCGAATGGGCAGCCCATGTGCCGCACACGAATCGGTATCTGTTTCTCAAAAAATCAATTTACAGACGCCGCTGCTTGCAGCGGAAGCATTCATGATTCTAGAGATTCAGATTCAGCAGGCTAAAAGTGACGTAAATCCATACGTTTACAGCCACAAAGCTGACCGGATGGGGGAGTTTCCCTGACCTCATGGGGGCTACAGCCTGACCCAACGGGGGCACTTACCTGACCCATTGGGGTCTTCCTGACTCCTTGGGGGTCTCATCCGATCGAGCGTCCCCTGCCCTCCCGTAGCTAACTTCTGAAACGCGAACCGGTCGAAATCAAGGGCAGTTTCCTATTTTCACCCAGGGTCCACCGACTCGCCTGTTTTCGCGGCTTCCCGTTGCAACGGGCGGCAATTCTATCCTGACCGCTTGGGGGGTGCGGCCACGTCACTATCCTGACCTGACTTGACGAAAGAGGTCAGGTCAGGCAGCAATCCAGTCCCGAGAATCACGTTCTGATCGAAATATGGCATGGAAAGTGAAGCTGGCCAAATAGCCGAAGCTGTTGAAGAGGACCTGGAGGAAGTAACTCCCGGCCGTGCCATGCGCGTTGCTGCTGCTCTGAAGGCGAAGGGCGGAGACGAATTCGCCAAGCCTGGCAGCATCATCGAAATTAAGTTCGTCAAAGGTGAATCGCTCAGTCTCACGGCGTCTCGGCTGCTGGCTTTGATGATCCTAACTGCTGGAGGAGATGCTTGGGAGGATCGGCCACACCGGATCCGCAAAGCAGACATCCGCCGCGGCCATAAGGGCAATGAGCGGATCACCGACATGCTTCAGGAGTTGCACCGAACGCTCTTTGCCGTTGATGACAAATCCTGGCGTGGGAAGAAGGCAACGCTGCTGTTTTCATTGATCTCCCGGTCGCGTGAGGAGACAGAGGAAGAGGGCGGCGAAGCAGGCTGGATCGAGTGGGAGTTCACGCCAGATGCGCGCAAACTGATTCAAGCCTCCGAAACCTATGCCGTTCTCAACCGTCAGGCTGTTCTGGGTTTCCGCTCGAATTACGCGCTCAAGTTGTATGAACTAGGGGCGCTTCGGTTGCATCGTCGTCAGGCCACATGGCGAGGTGATATGCAGGCGCTCCGAGCTGCCCTTGGTATCCCGCCCGATGTCTACACGGACTTTGCCCAGCTTCGCCGCAAAGTTCTTGAAAAGGCCAAGTCTGAGATCGATCAGTTGGCTCACTTCCGTGTCGAGTGGCGTGAGATCCGGCAGGGCAGAACCGTTACTGAGCTTGAGTTCCGGTTTGAGCCAAAGGGTGCGCCCGAGGTAATCGAGACAGTCGACGAACTGGATAGGCATTCAGCTGGCCGCCAAGCGCGCCGGGAAGGGACGGTTGAAAACGTTTCCGTGGGGCAGGGGGCTATACCGGCACCGCGTAAGGCAGTCGCTGGCCGCAAGCCGACAGAAGCCGGCTTTCCGCGAGGGTCGCTGCGCTATGGCGATGACGAGGCCGAGTTTCGTTCGATCGGCCGACAGTATGGCGGCGGTTGGGATGTGGATATGATCGCCGATGGTTTTCGCGGGCACATGGGCGAGCGATTGGAAAAGCTCCGTGGTGCTAAGTTGATCGCAGCGTGGAAGGGGTTTTGCGAGGGCTGGGTCAATCGTCGCGGCCGGCCTCAATGAGTGGACATTGCACGCGTGCAATTTCAGCATCCCCCACCGAGTCAGGTTGGGCCGAGCTAGGGGTATTTAGACCCCGTTTTGATGCTTCAACTTTCGAAATTTGCGAATTTCTTGACCCAAAAGCGCAAGTGAGTGTAGCACACGCTCAGTTGCGAAAGGTGGGTATGTGTCGAACGGACTTCAAATCGAGGAAGCGGAGCGCTTGGTGTCGGTGGCAACGCTGGCCAGTCGGACCTCGTCGGTGCTCGAGAAGCTGCGGGATTCCGCCAGAAGCGCCCGGTCGGATGACCGCCGTGAGCCCACTTTCACGATCGGTAAAGCTGCCGAACTCGTGGGTAGGACCCCAGCTGCGATACGCGATGCGGAGAAGGACGGTCGGCTTCCAGAGCCTGCCAGAACTGATAACAACAGGCGTGAGCGATACACGCTGGCGCAGCTCAACGATATGCGGGGCGTCTTCGGCACGAGGCCGTACCGAGCTGAGAGCGACCCGTGCTGCGTCGTAGCGGTCCAGAACTTCAAGGGCGGCGTTGGCAAGTCGACGGTGGCTGTCCATTTGGCGCAGTATCTTGCCATTCGAGGATACCGCGTGGCTTTGGTGGACTGCGATAGCCAGGCATCGGCAACAACGCTTTTTGGCTACGTCCCCGATCTCGATCTCAACGAGGATGACACACTCTACCCGTTCCTTCGCGAAGGCGAACGATCGTCCCTCGATTATGCACTCCGCAAGACCCATTTCGATGGTTTGGAATTGATCCCGGCAAACCTTCGCCTGTTCAACTCCGAGTACGAGCTCGCTGCCCGAATGGCCCAAGGCAATGCGTCACTTCTCGACCGATTGAAGGAGGGCATTGAGAGCATCTCGGATCGGTTTGACGTTATCGTGATGGATCCTCCACCGGCGCTCGGCGCGATCTCGCTCTCTGTGCTGCGCGCGGCGAATTCGCTGGTGGTGCCGGTGCCGCCAACCGTCATGGATTTTTCGTCGACTGCAGCGTTCCTGTCCATGTTGGATGAGACGATCGAGCAGCTTGCTGACCGCGGGCTTGCGCCGGAGCTCAATTTTCTTCGCTTCGTTGCGTCGAAGGTCGACGAAAATAAGTCGATGCAGAAGGAGCTGATACAGCTCATGCGGACGCTGTTCGGCCACACAATGGTCCGTACACCCCTGAAGGACTCCGCCGAGATCGATAATGCAACTGCGCGTTTGATGACGGTCTATGAGCTCGATGGCCCCGCCACCAGTTCAGCTGTGCGCAATCGGTGCCTGAACTATCTTGATGGCGTCAACGCTGAGATTGAGGTCGATATTCGTTCGATGTGGCCCAGTCATCACAAGCGGTTGCGCCAGGAGGCCTTGGCATGAAAACCGGAAATTGCACGCGTGCAATTCGGGGTGAGAGGCTCGCATTCTTGGAAAATTGCACGCGTGCAATTCGGCTGACGGGAGGGTCGCATGAGTAAGAAAAACAGCGGTTTTGCGGCCGATTTGGCGGCCGGAATTGACCTGACGGACGCAGGCACAGCGCCTCGTCGATCGAGCATTGCATCGAACGTTCTAACCGGTCGTTCAAACCGTCTTGCCGACCTGGCATCCGGGGCAATTGTCAATCGGACCCATGAGTTGGTGGATCCTGCCAGATGCCGGATGTGGGCAGGCCATAACCGCGATTATGCCTTGCTAAACGAAGAACGGTGTTCGGATCTCATTGAGAGCATCAAGGCGCAAGGGCGGCAGGAAATCCCCGCAATTGTGCGCCGCCTTTCCGGTGATGAGGATTTCGATTTTGAGGTAATCTGCGGCGCGCGGCGACATTGGTCGATTAGCTGGTTGCGGTCTCACAATTATCCAGACTTCAAGTTCTTGGTCGACGTCCGGGAGATCGGCGACGAAGAGGCATTCAGGCTCGCTGACATCGAAAACCGAGCCAGGGATGATCTTACGGATCTTGAGAGGGCCAGGGACTATCTGCGCGCACTGACAGCGTACTATGATGGCCGTCAGAGGACGATGGCCGAGCGGCTGAAAGTCTCTGAAAGCTGGCTCACGCGATATCTCGATCTCGCTCGTCTTCCCGACGAACTGACCCGGGCTTTTGGCGACCCGCAAGAACTCGGCATTCGAAACGCAATCGCTCTCAAGGCCCTTCTGAAACCAGACGAGCGCAAGGCACGCGCCTTCCAAGAGGCCGCACGCTTGGCCGACGAGCGTGAGGCAACCGGAAAGTCGATGCCCGTGATCGATGTGATCAAGGCACTCTCACTGGCTGCAGACCCCCCCAAGAAGTCAGGATCCCCCAAAAAGTCAGGAAAGGCCGAAACGGTCGCGAATGGGAGCGGTAAGCCGGTGCTTCGGATTGAAGGCGCGGATCGTAAGGGCATTCGCCTCACTCTCCTGAGCAAGGGCGGAGCGACGCGCCAAGAGGCGGAAGAAGCAGTTCGCGCGGTTTTGGACCAGTACTGGACCTGAAGACTCAGGCCTTCGCGCGGGAGGCCGGAACAAATCGCCTGCGTGAATCAGTCCGACTCCTGTGATTCAAAATTCCCGTTGGATCGCGTGAATCCGCCTGCGGCATTTATGCGCGCATGGACACCCCGACCCACGGAAGCTTCATTTGGCTCGAAGCCGTCTGCGCAGAGCGCAATGTCGCCCGGCGCTATACCGTCGCGCTTAGCCGCGACCTGTTCGGGGCCTCTATCGTCGAGTTCGCCTGGGGCCGGATCGGGACCCGGGGGCAGGGGAGGGTGGTCTCGTTTACCAGCGAAGACGAAGCTTCGCGCTTTGCCAGCCAATTGCTGCGCCGCAGGGCCAGCGCCCCCAAGCGCATTGGCGTGCCCTACCGCGAGGTCGCATTGACGCCGTAGGGCGCCTCAGGAGGCCCTGGGGGCCGTTTTGGGGGCCAGGGCGTGGTCACCAGGGCGCAGGACGGCCAAATCGGCCTTCTCGAGCGCTGTGGCGGCCTGCGAGGCGGTGCGACGGGTCACACCGAGCGCCCGGGCCAATTCGGCGCGGGTGAGGGGCCCCAGACCCGCAATCAGCTGCCACACCGCCGGGGCCTGCGACGAGGCATAGAGACGGGCCAGACGTTGATCGCCCAGCGCGAGAGCCGTGCGCACAGCGGCCAGGTCAGTGGCAACGTCGGCCGCAGCCGCGGTGATCGCTTGGCCTAGGAGGGCGGGGAAGGGGCTCTCAGGTTCGGCACGGAATAGGCTGCGCGGGGCGAGCCCAGCCAGGGCCAGCGGCGCGGCGCCGAGACTGAACACATGTGGGCGCATGGCCACAGCGAGCGAGGCCGCCCAGGCGCTTCCGCGTGCGGCGAAGCGCTGGAACACCTTGCCTTCGATCACGACCTCCTCGCTGCCGAGTTCACGAAACTCGATCTCATCTTCACGTAGCTGCTCGAGCCATTCACTCAGCGTTGCCACCGGGTCGCGCGCCGGTAGCAGCGCATCGAGCCGATCGAGCGCCCGATCGGCCGGTTCGAACACGCTGGCGAAGCTCTCGGTCGCGCCCTTGGCGGCGAGCGCGAGCCTGGCCGCGCGGGCAAGGGGAGGGGAGCCGCGCCGGGCGATCCATGACAGAAAATCGCGGCGTTCGGCCGTGTACCACGAGCGGGTCAGCTCGGCCGCCTCGATCCCGGGATTGTGCTCAGGACCTTGGTTTTCCTGAGGAAAGTCGCGGACATGGACGCGCCACAACCGCCGCAGCGAAGCCAGCGCCAACCCGTCGGCGACCTCCGAGCCCAGAAACGGCAGCGCCCCCTCGATCCGCGCGAGGGCCAATTGCCACGGGGGAGGGGAGAGCACCATCGCTGCCAATAATATAGAAATGGCCGAAAAAGTATACTCAGCTTTGACGGCCCTTTAGGGTACCTATCACGGTCCGATAACGGCCCTTCACGGACAGTAGGTTTTACGGTAGAAAGGAGGTTGTTCTGTCGGTGAAAGAATACGACCGGACTCTCCCACCTTTCCGCGATTCCGGGCTGCCGAATGATAGACTACGGCCGGATTCTGCAGGAATACCACCGGACTCCCTAAACCTGGAGCACTGCTGATCCGCGGATTTCTGCGGCGATTGCGCTCGATCATTGGGTCTTCGACAGCATGCGGGATCGGCCGCAATCCTGGGCCTGCGGCAAGCTCAGTTCACAGGCCGACGTCACGACCTCTTGACGGGCCCCCACTGAGTGGTCCGTGTGGATTGTTAGTGTAAAACTGCCTCCGGCGCCATGGCTGGCCGCAGGTGGAGCAAAGCGGAACCGGAGGGCAGCCATGGCGGCGTCGCCGTTTCCGGGGCCGGTGGACGATATCCCAACGAGCTATGCGGCCTAACGGTGTTGTAATGCCTTCGCCAGGCTTCGATCAGGATCCGGGCCTCAGCCAGAGTGTAGAAGATCTCCCCGTTCAGCAGTTCATCACGCATCGAGCCGTTGAAGGACTCGCAGTAGCCATTCTCCCACGGACTGCCGGGTGTGATGTAAAGCGTCTTCACGCCGATCTTCGCCAGCCATTCCTGAACGGCGTTGGCGATGAACTCGGGGCCGTAGCACATTGGGAAGCGGCCCCCTGAAGGGCCGCGATGCCTTGATGAAGACAAGGGCGCGTAGCGCCCGCAGGCTTCATCAAGGCGGCCATGATCGGCCAGCAGGTCTCTAAAGTGAAGTTGTCGACTCAACACTTTGGAGACTGACCGACCATGACCAAGCGTAGCTCTACTCCCGCCGACGCCGTGCTGGTAGCCATTGATATGTCCAAGCACCGTCAGGAGGTGCTGATCGAACGTCCGGAAAGCGGACGTCGACGTCGCATGACGGTGATGGCGACCAAGGCGGATTACGATCGCCTCGCCACCGATCTCGGAGATATCGGGCGTCCGATCATCGTCGGCTTCGAAGCCACTGGTAATTACCATCGTACCTTGGCGCACCGACTGCTGACTGCGGGTTTAGAGCTGCGCCTGATCTCATCGGTTGCCCTGGCTCGCACCCGCGAGGCGTTGCACAATGGCTGGGACAAGAATGACTCCAAGGACGCCCAGGTGATCCTGCACATGCTGCGCATCGGCGCCACCCAGCGCTACGTCGATCCGCTCGCCGCCGGCATCAACGATCTGCAGGAGATGTCGAAGACCCACGAAGCGATCTCGAAGGCCAAGACTCAGACCTGGCACAGGATATTGACGCACTACCTGCCGCTGTACTTTCCGGAGATCGAGCGCTTCGCTGGCAACAGCCGATCCGACTGGTTCCTGGCCTTGCTCGAGCGCTTCCCCACGCCAGCCAGCATGACGGTGATTGGCCAGGAGGCATTCACTCGCGAGGCATGGTCATTAGTGGGCCGCAAGGTCTCCAAAGCCAGGCTAATCAACGACATCTACGAGACGGCCTGCGCCTCGGTAGCGCTGCCAGTCGCCGAGGACTCCGTCGCGATCACCATGTTCCGTATGGTCATAGCTCAAGCACGCAGCCTGATCCGGCAACGCGACGAGATCGAGCGGACCGCCCATGACCTGCTGAGCGAGAACCGCGATTATCAACTCTTGCGCATGATACCCGGGATCGGGCCGATCAACGCGCTGACCATCCTCGCCGAGGCTGGCGATCTTCGCCGGTTCGCCCACCACCGCCAGTTCCTCAAGTTCTGCGGGCTTGATCTCGCGACCTGCCAGTCGGGCACCTTCCGCGGGCGAACCAAGCTCTCGAAGTATGGCAACGCCCGGCTGCGTCGTACCTTTTGGATGGCTGCACAGGTTGCTGCGCGCCAGCGCGACAACAGCTTCCGCGACAAGCTCGGTCGCTACATGGAAGGACATCCCAACGACCCTGATCGCCGCCGCAAAGCGATGACCGCTCTGACCGCCAAGATGGCGCGCGTTGCACACGCTGTCATCAAGACGGGAACCGAGTACCGCCCGTTCCTTGAGCGGGCGGACACCAGATGGAAGGACCCCTCTCTGCTGTGCCGTGAGGGCGCAATAGCGACCCTGTAGATAATGTTCGGGCCTTCCATCTGGCATCCGCATCTCATTTTAAGGACGGTGAGGACCACGACCGGCACGGCCGCTGGATCCTGTGTTTGCTATGGCCGAGAGCGCATTCCTTGACGATGGAAGCCATCTGGATCACAACACCATCTGCGCCGACAGCTATCGGCGCAACGAGACCTGCTGGCCTTTTCCCGCCGCTGCTTCCCAACCTAGGACGTTGTCTGACCGTATGTGCGCTGGCGGCCCACGGGTGACGAACAGCTCGGCCAGTGCCGCGAGCACATCCTCGCTGCGAAGTCGCCGCGCAACCGGCAGCGCAAGGCATTCCCTGCTGGCTTCATCGATGATCGACAAGATGCGGAACTTGCGACCGTCGTGTGTGCGCCCTTCGACGAAGTCGTAGGACCACACGTGCCCCGGATACTCGGGCCGCAGTCGGATGCATGATCCGTCGTTGAGCCAAAGCCTTCCTCGCTTCGGTTGCTTTTGCGGCACCTTGAGCCCCTCACGTCGCCAGATGCGTTCCACCCGCTTGCGGTTCACATGCCAGCCGGCATCGCGCAGCATGGCCGTTACCCGGCGATAGCCGTAGCGACCGTATTGCCTGGCAAGCGCGATGATGTCCTCGGTCAGTGCAGCCTCGTCATCTGCCCCTCGCGGCGTCTTGCGCTGTGTCGATCGATGCTGTCCGAGCACGCGGCAGACCCGCCGCTCGGACACCGGCATCATGCCCCGGATATGATCGATACAGCGCCGTCGGCGCGCGGGGCTCAGAAGTTTCCCCGCGCAGCCTCCTGCAGGATCAGCTTGTCCAGCGTCAGGTCCGATACCGCCCGACGCAGCCGGGCGTTCTCCTTCTCCAGCTCTTTCATCCGCCGGGCCTGATCCATCTTCAGGCCACCATACTCCTTGCGCCAGCGGTAGTAGCTCTGCTCGGTGACGCCGATCCGGCGACACGCATCGGCAACCGTTCCGCCCTGCGCCAGCACGATCTCCGCCTCACGCAGCTTGCCGATGATCTCCTCCGGCTTGTGCTTCCTCGCCATTCCATTCCTCCTTCGTGGCCAATTCTAAAATAGAAATTGGGCCACTCAGAAGGGGGCAGATCAATAAAGGTAATATTAAATCAAAAAATTATGAAAAATCTATTTCTTCTATCTATTTTTCAACGCCGGCTTCTTCTGAATTGCGGAAAACATTGCAGGATATGGCTATCGGAAATACTTCAATATGGCTCAATAAGTTGAGAGATGAAAAATTGCTTGAGGACTGGGTTGAGGTAGAATATATCGCCTGGCACTTTGCAAATGTAGAATATGGATTAATTTTTTATTGGTCGAGTGGGGGACTATCTGACTATTCTTATCTGAATGAATTTGTAAAAATATTTCTTGTAATTACAATCTCTATTAACAAGGGCTGGCAAAAAAGTGAAGCCATGTTGTTAATGAACGAGTTAAATGATTTCGGAGTTGAAAAGTTGTACATGATTCCGGGAATTTCATGATTTATTAGGGTCAAAACTCAACGAGCATATTGATTCCGGGCGATTTTCTTGATTCACGTGGTACGTGGATCAGGGAGTAAGCGGTAAAAATCCCCCACGAGACGTCGGAGCCGCAGTGGCGGGTTTTGTCGATTTAATTTCGGCGATTACGCAGCGGTGGCGATGTTGCTCATTTCGAACACGATTTGCCCGGCGTTTGTATCGACCCAGTTGTATGGAAGCAGGCCGTCGATCGGATCAGTGTCGGAGCGGGTGATGATCCGGGCGAGCACGTCGGAGAGGTAGGCGTAGGGCTCGACGTCCAGCATCTTGCAGGTTTCGACCAGCGAGGCGATCGCCGCCCAGTTTGCTGCGTGCCCCTTGGCCGGAAGGCCTGGCTGTTCTGCGGATCCGATCGCGGGGGCCAGCGCGCGGCCGTCCTCTACTCCCTGATCCAGACCGCCCGCCTCAACGACGTCGATCCGCAGGCCTGGCTGGCCGATATCCTCGCTCGTATCGCCGACCATCCCATCAATCGGCTCAACGAACTGATGCCATGGAACTGGCAGTCACGACGCACCGCTATCGCCGCCTGATCAAACTACCTTGCGGCCTTCACCGGATGGCTACTGGCGATCCTGCGTAGGACGTCGGTCGCGACCGGCGAGCTATCGGCCAGTTCGTAGAACTTGCGCCGAACATGCGACCAGCAGAAGGCGAGGCTGAACTGCTGACTACGCCTGGCGAGCGCGGCATAGCCGCTGTAGCCGTCGACCTGCAGGATGCCGGAATAGCTTCCCAGGCGCGCTTCGGCGCGCTCACTCTTGCGATCGGGAGCATAAACGTAGGCCACCAGCGGTGGATCATCGCCGCCCCATGGTCGATCGTCGCGGGCATAGGCCCAAAGCTGGCCGGTCTTGGTCCGACCCCGCCCGGGATCGAGCACCGGGGCGGTCGTCTCGTCAGCGAACAACCGCTGGGATCGTCGCAACTCTTCGAGGATGCGATCACGCAAAGGGCGCAGGTACCATGCCGCCCGGCCAACCCAATCGGCAAGGGTTGAGCGGTCGAGCTGGATATCCTGACGGGCGTAAATCTGAGCTTGGCGGTAAAGCGGAACATGGTCGGCGTACTTGGCGACCAGCACCTGCGCGATCAGCGCCTCGGTCGGAATGCCACCCTCGACGATCCTCGCGGGCACCGGTGCCTGGACGATCGCACTCTCGCAAGAGCGGCAGCCATAACGCGGGCGGCGCGTGACCAGCACGCGGAAGGTGGTGGGCACGACATCGAGGCGCTCGGCCACGTCCTCGCCGATCTGGTGGAGTGCGCCGCCACAGCAGGGGCAAGCCCGATCATCCACGTCGACAATCTGCTCGATCCGCTCAAGATGCGCCGGCAGAGCGCCGCGGTTGGCCTTGCGCGGGCGGTCACCTCCGGCCTTCGCCGTCACCGCCTCGCGTGCGGCGCGGGCTTGGCCCAGTGCCGTCTCGATATCCTCAAGGCCAAGCTGAAGCTGCTCGGACTTGCGCCCGAAACGGTGGCGCTTGAAGGCATCGATGATCGACTGCAGCCGCTCGATCTCTGCATCGGCCTCGTCCTTGGTGAGCGCAAGATCGGCCCTTGCCGCGCGTTCTGTTGCCAGTGTGCGGGACTGCTCAAGGACGAGCGCGCGGAGCGCTTCGACATCGTTGGGAAGGTCCGCTTCCATGAGCATGGTAGCAATGAATCAGCAGCGCGAGGCCCCGTCAACCGGCAATCTGCGGGGCGATCGGGCGGCGTCCGCGATGCACCCGGCGCCAGTCCAGACCTTCGAGCAATGCATCCAGTTGGGCTGCCGTCAGCCGCATCACACCATCCTGGATCGCCGGCCACTTGAACCCGCCGGACTCCAACTTCTTGGCCATCAGGCGCAGCCCGGTGCCGTCCCACCAGACGAGCTTGATCCGGTCGCTGCGCTTGGCCCGGAAGACATAGATCACGCCGGAATAAGGATCGCCGCCGTACTCGGCGCCGACCAGAGCGGCCAAGGCGTCAGGCCCCTTGCGGAAATCTACCGGGCGCGTTGCGACCATCACGCGCGCGCCAGCGCCGGGTCCGATCATCGTGTCGCCTTGAGCGCTTCGATCACCGCGACAATCACGCCCGCATCGGCGCCACGGCTGATCTTTACCGCCACGCCGTCAATCTCCAACTCGACCGCACTTGCCTTCGAACGCCGTCGCTTCTTCGAACGACGTACTGTCGGGACAAGCTCAGCAGCAGGAGCCACTTCGACTATGGCAGGCACAAATGACGGCGCTTCCGGCTCCGTCGTCGGCAGAACCACGCCCGCCGCCTCGAGTTGGTTCCGCAGCTCCCTCCGCCATGCGGAAACCTGCGAAGGATCGAGCCCATGCCGGCGAGCAACGGCACTGACACCTTCACGGCCCGAATAGCGCTCGGCGACAATCGACGCCTTCACCTCTGGCGGCCACTCGCGCCGCTTGCCCGCGCCCGTGAACATCTCGAACCGCTGCGCACCCTTGCTCACAGTATCATCACCCGAGATTATCATAGTAGCAGCGCACTCCCGCCCGATCAGGGCGCGAAGACTCGGCGCTGCGCTTCAGGCACGCAAGGTGGGGTCGTGGCCCCGCTTACGAAGTACGCAGGGTTGTTGCCAACGGAGATGCGGCGTCTGCGTGAGCTGGAAGAGGAGAACGGTCGCCTGAAGAGGATCGTCGCCGACCTGACGCTCGACCGCGAGATGCTACAGGATATCGTCCGCCGAAAGCTTTGAGGCCGGATCAGAAGCGCGAGCTGGTCGGCGGGATGCTGACGGACTGGGGCGTGTCGATCCGAAGGGCTTGCAAGGTCCTGCCGTTCGACACGTCGAGCTACCACTACCAGTCCCGCCGCACCGATCCGACCGTACTCAAAAAACGCATCAAGACCATCTGTGAGACGCATGTCCGCTACGGCGATCGTCGTGTTTATCACATTCTTCGCCGGGAAGGCTGGGTGGTGAACGCGGAGAAGGTCTACCGGCTTTACAGGGAGTCGGGCCTGCAGCTGCGCCACAAGACGCCCAAGCGGCGAGTCAAGGCGAAGCTGCGCGAGGATCGTGCACCGGCGGTCCGGCACAACGATGTGTGGGCAATGGACTTCGTCCATGATCAGCTCGCGACGGGTCGCAAGCTGCGCATCCTGACCGTGGTCGACACGTTCAGCCGGTTCTCGCCGGTGATCGATGCGCGGTTAAGCTACCGCGGGGAGGACGTGGTGGCGACGCTCGATCGGACATGCCGGATGGTTGGATATCCCCGGACCATCCGGGTCGACAATGGCAGCGAGGTCGTCTCTCGGGACATGGATCTACGGGCTTACCAGAGGGGCGTCACGCTCGACTGCTCACGGCCTGGCAAGCCGACCGACAACGCGTTCATCGAGGCGTTCAACAGCAAGCTGCGCAGCGAATGCGTGAACACCCACTGGTTCCTGTCGCTCGAAGATGCTTGCGAAAAGCTGGACCGCTGGCGTAGACACTACAACGAAGAGCGACCGCACAGCGCAATCGGGAATATCCCCCCGATCATGCTGGCAAACCCGACCGGTGACACCAGCCCACCGGTCCCGGGCAAGGCGGAAAACTCTAGACCGGTGCGGTCCAAGGTTGGGTAGCAGTGCAGGGGCACCATGCCCACCCCGGACTCTACTTATGAGTGGAGGAGAAAAGGGGAGCACGTCACCGCTTATCGTCACCTCCAGGTGAGACTCTACAGATTTGCAGACATCGCTGCCAATAGCCGCTTGCAAATGACAACCTCGTCGACCGATATTCCCTGGAGCAACCGTTTGTAGACCAAATCGGCCTCTACCCTAAGGGTAGGCAAGATACCGATGGCTTTGGGGCGCAGGTGCAACGTCCACACCCTGCGATTCCCTTCCACAGCGCGGCGCTCGACGAAATCCGCCTTTTCCAACTGGTCTATCACATGACCGACGCTCGCACGTTCCAGTTCGAGACATTTGGCTAGCTCGGTCTGGGTCAGGCCTGGTGTCCTGAAGATATAGGCAAGTGTACGCCATTGCGACCGGTTTAACCTGAGCCGGGCGTTCGAGGCGTCGAATACCCGGCGAAGTTTGCGAGGGACTTCCTCGACGAGGAAGACCAATTCGTCGAGTTCACTGACAAAGCCGAGAGGGGAAATCTGATCATGCATAGGGTCAGAGGTTTAGCTTGGGTTGCGTAGGTTGAACAGCAAAAGCTGAAACGGATGATACTTGACGATAAGAGATCATAAGATAAGGTGTGCGTGCATTGGTTGCGAATGGGGGTTCTTTTCCAAAGCGCAAAGACTTTAATACAGTGATATACCAATGCCTTATGCATCTCCGCCGGTTGAGGTGAGGGGATGTCAAAATCAAAAAGGCCTAGGAGAGGAGGGCGAGATCATGTGTCGCAAGATGACTTGGTTGATTTCGGTTTGCAGCGCGGCGATCGCGTTGCCAGCGCATGCGCAGGAGGTGCCTGATCCGGCTGATCCCAATGAAATTATCGTCACGGCCCAACGTACCAGCGAGCGACTTCAGGATGTTCCTGTGGCAGTCTCCGCGTTTTCGAACGATTCCCTTGAGCGGCAACAGATAGATAATCCGTTAGAACTGCAGCTTGCCTTGCCCAGCACCACGCTGACCTATGGCAATTTCTCTGGGACCAATATCACTATCCGTGGCATCGGTTCCCCGGTGGTGGCCGCATCTGGCGATGCCGGCGTCGCGATCCATTTCAATGACATGCCGCTGATCGCCAGTCGCATCTTTGATTCGGAATTCTACGATATTGAACGACTCGAGGTGCTGCGCGGACCGCAAGGCACCCTGTTCGGGCGAAACGCCACGGCCGGCGTGTTCAACATCATCACTGCGAAGCCGGATCTTTCCGGTTTCAAGGCGTCTGGTGAAGCCTCTTACGGCAACTACAATGCAATCCGGGCCAAGGGCATGGTCAATTTGCCGATCGGCGATATTGCTGGCGTGCGCCTGGCCGGCATGTATCTGAAGCGCGATGGTTACACGACAAATCTCAACACCGGCCACAAGATCGATGGTCGTGACTATTACTCGCTGCGCGGGTCTTTCAAGATCGAGCCCAGCGACAGCACGCGCTTCACCGTATCGGCGCAATACTTCAAGGAGGATAGCAACCGCTCGAGGGGGCAGAAGCAACTTTGCGCGACCGATCCAACCGCGATTCTCGGTTGTCGGCCGGATCAGGAGGCTTTCGGAGCGATCAATGGCGATGCGACTGCGGTGGGCACATTGGCGAGCCGCGAGTTCCTGACCATTGCAGGATTTGGCCCGCTTGCAGCTTTCGCACTTGGCAGTGTCTACGCGGACGATGGGAACGCTTATGATACCTCAATCAATCCTCCGGATGTCCGCAAGGTTGCCATCGACTATGAGCCGACCTGGAAATCCGAGCAATTTACCGCGCAGGCGGAACTGCAACAGAAGTTCGGCAGTTTCACGGCTACGATCAATGGCGGGTATTCGCGCAGTGACTATAGCTCTACGCTCGATTACAATCTGACCACAACCCGTAGCATCCTGAACAACCCGGGTCTGGTTGCCCTGCGCGCTGCTGGTGCAGGCGGCAATCCGATCGCCAACGCAATTCTCAACTCAGGTGTGTTTCGCGGTAACCAGATCTGCTCATCGCAATTCGATCCGCTACACGCCGGATACCTGGCAGGGCGAATTTCCCAGTGCGGCGACAATACCAATGAGAATGACTACTCAGGGGGCCACAACGAACAATGGTCGGTGGAAGCACGCATTGCGTCCGACTTCGACGGACCGTTCAACTTCCTGTTGGGCGGTCTTTATCTGAATGCCACGGGGCGAGACATTGACTATGCGGTGATGGCTTCGGGGTTCGACTACATGTCGGCGTTTCTCGGTACAGTAACGGCGTTTGGCGCGGGCTCACCCTCGTTGAATTTCGGTATGGGACCGCCGTTCTTTCACAGTGATACAGATCGCTCAGAACTAAAGACGTACGGCCTTTTTGGTGAAGCCTATTTCAAGTTTTCCGACAACCTCAAGCTTACGGGCGGCCTGCGCTATTCGAACGATAAGAAGTATATCAGGGCCCGGCAGCCATTCCTGAATGTCATGACTCCATTTGGAACAAGCGATGTTAATGCACTTCTTTTGAATTTCGATGGCGACAGTTCAAGGCCTGGTCAGCAGACATTTGCTGAGCAAAGTGGGACGTTTGACGCGGTCACAGGTCGCGTCGTTCTCGACTGGAAACCTGATCTTAGCTTCACGCGAGATACGTTGGTCTATGCCAGCTACACTCGTGGCAACAAGCCGGGTGGCTTCAATCCACCTTATGATCCCAACCTGTTCCCTCCGATTCCATTGACCTTCAAGGGCGAAACAATCGATGCCTTCGAAATTGGCACGAAGAACACATTTCTGGGCGGCGAGCTTCAGCTAAACGCGACGGCATTTTACTATAAATACAAGGATTTTCAGGTTAGCCGGATCATCAATCGTACATCATTTAACGACAATACGGACGCAAAGATCTACGGGGTGGAAATGGAGGCGATCGTCAGGCCTGCCCGAAACTTCACAGTCAACGCGAGCATGTCCTATCTCAACACCGAGATATCCGATTTCAGGACTGTTGACACCCGCAATCCCTCGAACGGTCGGTCTGACGTCGTGATCATCAAGGACTTGCAGAGCGCTGCAAACTGCGTGGTCGCACCTAGCGTGGAAGGTAGCGTGCCGATTGCCAACACGCTTGCACTGGTTAACGGATTCAATGCTGCTGCGGGCGGAGGCTTGATCCGCCCAGCGGTCCAGGTTCCAGGGACGAACTCCTATGGCGCCTTCTCACTATGCGGCGCACTGGGGTCGTTCATTCGCGCTAACACACCCACTGGCACGTACCTCTTCGATGTCGGCGCTGGCGGCGGCTTCTTCCTCCCTGGCGGCGTGGAGCGGAACCTTAAGGGCAATGAACTTGCAAACTCACCAAATTGGAAATTCTCCGTCGGCGCACAGTATGACGCCGAGCTTGCGGGGGGATGGACCATTTCACCCCGGGTAGACGTGCACTTCACAGGAGAATCCTGGGGCAGCAATTTCAACACGATCCGTGACAAGATTCCTGCTTACGAAATCGTTAATGCTCAGGTGACGCTGACCGCTCCGGAAGATCGCTTTTTCGCGCGGGCATTCGTGTCAAACGTGTTCAATTCGCAGGCGATTACCGGCAAGTATATCACTGATCCTTCATCGGGCCTGTTTACCAATATCTATACGCTCGATCCACGAACTTACGGAATTTCCGCTGGGTTTAAGTTCTGATTCAAAACGTCGGGCAATGTAGACGCATTTTGGCATTAATATATTTGAATAATATTCAATACGTATTGATGATGATAGCGAATCTGCGTCTCATATAGATGCCAGAAGTGCTTCGTATTTCTGAAACATAGCAGAACGACCAAATTTAGTTCTTTATTTTATGTTTGTTTTGAGGTAAGGAAAAGCGGGCCTCATCAGCCCACTCTCAAAACTTGGGTCGTGCGCGAGCACGACCCTTTTTTGTGCGGAGAATTTTCCTTAGGTCAGTTGAACGAGAATAAAATTCGATACCTCGAAAGACTCATGGTGTTTGATGAGGCCGTGTGATTCACTGCCTTTGCGTTGCAGCAGAGGCGATGATGGCAATGCAGCCGGGTTTCTTTGATCTTTCGGACCGGTACGAGGTGCTGAGCGCGGGGGGTGATCCGCTCGAGCGGCTGACCGCAGTTGTGAAATTCGAGGTTTTCCGCGGTCCGTTGGTGGCAGCGCTGCGACGCAGCTTTCGTGGCAAGGGCGGCCCCCCGCTGTTCGGCCCGGTTCTTATGTTCAAGATCTTGGTGCTGCAGGCGCTGTATTCGCTCTCGGACGAGGCCACCGAGTTCCAGATCAAGGATCGCCTGTCGTTCCAGCGGTTCCTGGGCCTCGGGCTCGATGGCACGGTGCCCGACGCGACGACGGTCTGGCTCTTCCGCGAGAGGCTGGTCAAGGCGAAGGCGATCCACCGGCTGTTCGCCTGCTTTGATGCCGCGCTGGCCGACCGGGGCTATCTCGCCATGGGCGGGCAGATCATCGACGCCACGGTCGTTCCGGCACCCAAGCAGAGGAACACCGAAGCCGAAAAGGCGGCGATCAACGAAGGCCGAGTGCCCGAGACGTCACAGGCGAAGCCCGCACGGCTGCGCCAGAAAGATCGCGATGCGCGCTGGAGCGTCAAGTATACCAAGGCGTTCAAGCCGGTCGGCCTCGCCATCCCGATGTTCGGCTACAAGAACCACATCGGCATCGACCGGGCCCGCATCAAAATCGGTATGGCCAACCTCGCATATAAATTCCAGCGACTCGCTAGGCTAAAAGGACCTACTGCGCCTGCATGACGCCGAAAACAGCCAAGAGCGCCGGATCCACCCGCAAAATCACACAATCATCACCGGCAGAGTGCGACTTCCGCACCCGCAAAGCCGTGCCGTCGCCTCGTCAGCCCGCAAACAGCCGGTACTGCGAGGTGTCCAACTCCCGCGCCATGTTGCTCATTGCGTCGTTTCATTAACGGCTGGTGCTGGATTTTACCGGACTCACCGACGAGACACTGATCCTCGAAATCCCGCGGCGAGAGGAGATCGCCTCGAAACCGATGATCGGATCGACTCATGGCAGCATCCTTTCCGCGCTGATCGACCTGACCGGCCTCTACACGATCAACGCGCTGCGCGGTTCGGCGAGCGCGAGCGCCGATATATTGGTCGATTTCCATCTTCCGGCACTTCGGGGCCGCTGTACGAAATTGGTCGAGGTGTCTAAGTCGGCAAGGATCTTAAGCTGGCGTTCGCATGGCGCAAAGGGCATGATTGAACTTATTGGCTAGATAGCAAAAGGAAAGACAAGATGCACCATGACAAAGGAGCACCTGAGCCCAAACCGGCAGCAACGATCATGTTGCTGCGCGATGATCCGGAATTCCAGGTGCTGATGGTCAAGCGGCACCAGCAAATCGATTTTGCCTCCGGTGCGCTCGTTTTTCCCGGCGGAAAGTTACATCGAGGCGATTCGGACCCGGCCTGGGTGGAGCATTGCGCTGGATGGGATCAGTTCGACGTTGTTCAGCGTACACTTCGCGTCGCTGCAATCCGTGAAGTCTACGAGGAGGCCGGCATCCTGCTGGCGCACTATCCGAGCGGCGAACTGTTCGAGGCAGCTTCTGATCCAGATGTACGTGTCGCGGTGGATCGCGGTGACCTAGCATTCATCGACGTGGTGCGCGAACTGGGCGTACAATTGCGGCTCGATGCGCTGATTATCTTTGCACGCTGGATAACGCCGCCGATCATGCCAAAGCGGTTCGATACCTACTTCTACGCCGTCCGCGCCCCGGCCAACCAGATCGCGGCTTGCGATGGACACGAGACCGTCGATGCCGAATGGATTTCTCCAAGCGATGTCTTGCGTCTGGCTGAAAGCGGACGGCGAACGGTCATTTTCCCGACCCGGATGAACCTGCAACTGCTGGCCGAAGCCAACAACGCAGCGGACTGCATCAGACGCGCGGAAGAGCGAATCCTTGTTACCGTCCTTCCCAAGGTGGAAGAACGCGATGGTAAACGTGTCCTTGTTATTCCAGACAATGCCGGTTATGGTCCTGTAGTTGAGGTTGTCGGATAGCGATCATTTATAACCGCTGAAAAGCTAGGCTGTAGTGACATTTTAATCACTTGAGCCATAGCATGATGCTGGCGAGCTTGATGAACCGAGGAAGTTGGCGGCGAGTTTGTCGTAGCGTGTGGCGATGCGGCGCCATTGCTTGAGCTTGGCGAAGAAGCCCTCGATACCCCAGCGCTGCTTGTAAGCGATGGTGTCGTAGGGTCGCGCGACCTTGCGGTGGCGGCGCGGCGGGATGACCGGTTCGCCGCCCTGCGCGCGGATAAGGTTGCACAAGGCATCGGCGTCGTAGGCCCGGTCGGCCAGGACTTGTCCGGCGCGCAATCCTTCGATCAGGCCGCAGGCGGGGGCCATGTCGGCTGGCCGGGGCCGAGTTCGAAGCGCACCGGCAGGCCGAGCGCATCGACTACGGCATGGATCTTGGTTCCGAACCCGCCACGGGAGCGGCTGAGAGCCTGGGCTTGAACGCCCCCCTTTTTACCCTGGCCCCTGCTGCCTGGGCCTGGGCGCGGATCACGGTGGCGTCGATCGCCAGCCATTCGATGTCAGGATCGTCGGACACTGTGACGTGATGGCGTGGACGGCCCCTGCACCAGCGTAGCTGTGTCATGATGCGGCCGTTGTAGGTCCATGTGTGGACGACCCCTGCGACGCAAGAGCTTTTGTTTAGCGATGAGCACTGGTCGGGTGCATCCATGTGTTCGGCCTGTTCGCGCAGCACCGTATGGCTGCTGGCCCTGATGAAGTCCGCAGGCCGGCTCCCTAATCACGTCATCGCGCTCGAAGCGCTGTGACCCCCTGGGTTTCGCCGACCCCCGGTCTGACCGGTTCGTCATCACTACTCAGCTACTCCTGCGCCATCCTCCCACCTGCGTTACCCGGCGGCGCGGACGACGGTTACGCGACCTGCGCCGCGTAGACTTCTTTGCGCGACATCACCGCCCAAGCGATGCGCGCTGTTTTGTTGGCGAGCGCGACTGTCGCGATCTTCGCAGGCTTGCGCTCCAAGAGATTCGCCATCCACGGCTGCCGATCGGCATTTTTGCGCGTCATACGCATCACCGCGGTCGCGCCGACCACAAGCAGCCGTCGAAGGTAGCCATCGCCCTGCTTGGTGATGCCGCCCAGCCGCTCCTTGCCACCGGAGCTGTTCGCTCGAGGGGTAAGCCCGAGCCAAGCTGCGAACTGCCGACCGGATCGGAATAGAGACGCATCGGGCACCGCTGCGGATATGGCCGACGCAGTGATGGGGCCGATGCCCGGGATCGTGGCAAGCCGGCGGCTCGTCTCGTCGGCTCGGTGCCATGCGAGTATCTGACCCTCTAACCGGTCGATCTCGCTGGCAAGCGCCCTCAGTTGGGCGGCAAGGCCGTGCAGCGCGGACCGTGCATGAACGGGCAGCTCTTCCTGTCGCTCATGCAGCGCCTTGAGCATCGCGGTTACGCCGCCGGTGCCGACGCCGGTTACGATACCGTACTCAGTCAGATGCCCGCGCAAGGCATTGATGAGCATGGTCCGCTGGCGCACCATCAGGTCGCGGCTCTTGTGGAGCATCAACACTGCCTGCTGTTCGACGGTCTTCACCGCGACGAACCGCATTGTCGGACGCGTCACCGCCTCGCAGATCGCCTCTGCGTCTGCTGCGTCGGTCTTCCCGCGCTTCACATAGGGCTTCACGTAGGCAGGTGGCATCAGCCGAACCTCATGCCCCAACGCGATCAGCTCCCGAGCCCAATAATGCGCCGATGCGCATGCCTCCATGCCGACGAGGCTGGCGGGAAGATCGCTGAAGAAGCCGACTACCTCTGCGCGTCGAAGCTTGCGGCGGACCAGAACGGTGCCATCATCCCCAATCGCGTGAACTTGGAAAACGTTCTTCGCCAGATCCAATCCGACGGTAACAACCTCCTGCTTCATTTGCCGACTCCTAGACGTGGACCTACAACGGCCGCATCATGACACAGCTACGCTGGTGCAGGGGCCGTCCACGCCATCACGTCACAACCAGCCGATCAGCGCCTTGTGCCCTTTGGCGGTATTGGCGAGCTGCCGCTCGGCACCAATCGGATGAACATGGCAGTCGAGGCTCGCTTTGGAGATGTCGATGCCGATGGTCTGTGGTAGATTGTCGCTCATCTTTTCCGCTGTCCCATGCTTGTCGTCCGGGTCCAAAACCCCGGTATCCGTTCGGGCCTGATGGAAAAGAAAGGGGGCGATCTTACTCTAACCCGGTCCCTGAACGACCGGCGATTTCGCGATCCGTCCCCTTCCGCCCGGACCGGGGTGGCCACCCCGGTCCGGGCAATCCAGCATGACCCAAACGGATGGAAATGTCATAAGACAAGCGTGATCTTGTTTGAGTGGATCCCCAATCGATTCACTCAAACAAGATCACGCTCTAATAGCGCGAAGAACAAGGAAGCTTCCGGGACGCAATTAAGCATCCCGGAAGCTGAGGGCTAATCAGAACTTGCCGCGCAAAGTGACACCGTAGGTGCGTGGCTCGGCGAGGAATGACGAGAAGAGCTGCTTTCCGCCTGGGAACTGCGGGTAGACATAGCTGGCAGAGCTTCCGCCCGCCTGATAGGGCGTGTTAAAAGTGACTTGCGTGTAATCCTGGTTGAACAGATTCTGGACCCAGAATTCCACTCCCCAATGATCGTCCGGCCCGCGCAACCCGACGCGTCCGTTGACGACCAAGAAGCTGTCTTGCCGTTTTTGCGGATAGAGGTCTGAACCCGTATTGTAGTCGGAGCTGAGCCGGGCATCGACGTAAAACAGCGCATGCAATCCCGAATTGCCGATTTTGGGTGTCCAGGAGGCCGAACTGGTGACCACCCACGGTGCGGAATTCGAGATCTGCTTGCCGGGCAGCATGCGCAATGCCGGGTCAAGCGGAGCACCTTGGCTGTTTCCGACCAGGTTGTCGCGGTATTTTGTGCTGGCGTAAGTGACACCAAGGTTAACGGTCAGATTCCGCGCAGGGCGGAGGGATCCCTCGATCTCCACGCCCTGGCTGAGGACACCATAGCCAACATCGCCGGAAGCACAGGAGCCAGTAGCTGGATCAGCGTCCCTGTCCGCACCGCCCAAGCTCGATTTGCAACCGTTGACCGTTTGCACGATGTATACCGCGCCGGCGAAGGTGTTCAACTGGAAGTTGCTGAACTCCTGCCGAAATCCTGTCACGGACAAGCTCAATTCCCGTGAGCTGTACTTCAGGCCCACTTCATAGGCTTTGACATATTCCGGATCGAACATCAGGTTGTGAACATAGGCCTGCGCACCGCCACCTGCCGCAAATGGCATGATTGGCGACTTAAGGGCAGATCGATCGAGATTGAATCCACCCGCCTTGTATCCCTTTGAATAGTTGGCATAGATCATTATCTCTGGGCGGACCTGATAGGAGAGGCCCACCGTATAGGTGAATTCACTTTCACTGCGCTTGCCGTTGATCGAGACCCCGTTCACCTCGGATGTCGAGTTCCCCTGGCAGCCCAGGCTGAGGAGCGATCCGGCTAGCGTGCGAACCGTGGCGTTGGCGCTGGAAAGATCATCGATCAAGGTTCCCTGCAGTGCCGGACAAATCGTGTTGTTGTTGCCAAAGGTGGCGTCGAGGCTCTTGTCTTCCCACGTGTAACGCGCGCCAAGCGTCAACTTCAATCCATCGGCAAGTGTGATGATGTTGTGCGTGAACATCGCATAATTCTTGGAATGCTGGTGGTACGAATCCATTGTCGTACCGACGTTGCTGATCGAATCGAGGCGATCAAAGCCATTGATAATGTCGGCGCCGAAACTTCCCACGACAGTCCGGCCGGTTGCACTGAGGCAACCGGTGCTTGCAGGATCGTAGAAGCCCGCGAGGCCTCCGCCCGAAACGATCCGGCAGGCGGCGAAGCGTCCGTATTGGCTGCCAAAGCGCAGCGCATCGTCGACATTCAGCTTTTCGTCCGCGAAATAACCCCCAACCAGCCAATCCAGCTTATCGTTGAATGCAGAACCCTGAAGGCGCAATTCCTGGGTGAAGGTCTTGAACTGCCGGAAAGAGCCAGGCGCCCTGTAAAGCAGATCAACCGTGGAAAAATCGCTATCACCTTCCTGTTCGCTCTTGAACTCGCGATAGCCCGTGACGGAGGTGAGTTTTGCTCCGCCGAAATCGTGATTGACCTCAAGCGAAACGCCACCATCGTTGATGGTCCCGCCCATCGGATGGGCGGGGGATGTCCAGATCTTTCGGCTGAACGGATCGCCGAATGCCTGGGACTGTTGGCCGAGATCGAGCAGAACCTTGACGATGTTGTTCTGTGTAGGATCGTTGAGGCCCCCGATCAGCGGATTGAAGGCCGCATCGATATATGCTGCGCCGCAACATGCTTCTTCGCGGTGCGTGTAATCGCCGATCAACCTGACGCTGGTTGCATCCGTCGGTTCGAACAGAAATTGCCCGCGCACAAAATAGCGATCACGGTTGTTAACTGTCGTTCCTGTGTTCACATCGTCATAAAAGCCGTCGCGCTTGGCGTATACGCCCTCAATCTTTGCCGCGAGTGTATCGGTCAAAGGGCCGGTTATCGAACCAGCCAGGCGCCAATAATCATAATTGCCATAGCTGGCCTCGGCGTTCGCTCCGAAGGTGAAGGATGGCTTCTTGCTGATCACATGAATCAAGCCAGCCGACGCATTCCGGCCAAACAGTGTGCCCTGCGGTCCGCGCAGCACTTCGATCCGCTCGACCTCGCCAAGTTCCGACAAGGCCACGCCGGACCGAGACCGGTATACGCCATCAATGAATACCGCGACCGAACTTTCAAGGCCCGGATTGTCCCCGACTGTCCCCACGCCGCGAACGCGCGCCGAGCCGTTAGCTTCGGTTCCTGTCGAAGAGACCATCAAGGAAGGTGCGAGCTGGCCAAGTTGCCGAATATCGCTTGCGCCGGAATTCTGCAGCGATTGAGCATTAACGGCGGTAACAGCCAGCGGAACCTTGGAGAGGGTTTCCGAACGGCGGGTTGCGGTGACCACGATTTCTCCACCTGCCGCTTGCTGGTCTACCTGCTCGGTCTCATTTGCCCCATCCGCGGTTTGCTGGGCCAGAGCGGGACCCGCTATCGCCAATAGACTGCATGATCCCGACAACGCGATCAAACGAAAACCATTAGATCTCAACATATAATCCTCCTCATTTTTTTAGAATCTTGAACTCACGTTGATTTCTATCTGCCGATCAACCGGGCGGCCAAAGCCAGCATCCAAGCACCGACCGGATCGCGGCGACAAATGCCAAGGGCTGATCCAGCATCAAATGGTGCCGTGCGTCGGGTATCGCGATGATCGGGATATCCAATCCCCCTAACTCCCGAACAAAATCCTGGGAGTCACGCGTGAACAGCAGACTTTCCTTGCCGTGGACGATCGCCTTTCGCCCCGGTGCCGAAACCAGTTTCGGTCCGATCGTGAGCCAGTCGGTGCGCGCATTGTCGCGATTGAACACCGCAGGCGAGAACTTCCAGCTCCAACCTCCTTCGACCCGGCGCATGGAATGATAGGCCATATAGTCCATCAGGAAAGGCTCCCCGACTTGCTGCGGTGGCGAGAGCTTGTAGCGGCTGCGGGCAGTCGCAAAGTCCGGGTAGATGCGCTGGGGCTTGTCCGGATTCCCTGAACCCGGACTGGTGTGGCCGCTTGCCCAGAATGCTTCGAGCATGGCGGGGCGCAGGGTCATCATGTCGCAGATGGCTGCACCGGCAAAGCCGCCGGGCAACTGCTCAAGCGCTTCCAGCGCGACGCTGGCACCGAAGCTGTGCGCGACAATCGCCGGTTTCCGGTCAGCATCGAACAGGCCCAGCGCCCGCGCCACCCCGATCATTTCCCGGCCGCGCGCGGCCATGTCGCAATCCTCGCGCACCGCGCTGTCGCCCATCGCAGACAGATCGTAGGCCACAACATCGTAATCGTTCGCAAGGAATGGCGCGATGAAGGCAAAGCAGCGGGCGTGGGCGAGAAAGCCATGCGTCATCAGCACGGGTGGCTTCCCGCGCTGTCCCCACCGGAAATAGTGGATCCCCGTGCCATCAACCTCAACGAAGCCTTCCTCGCGCGGAACGGCAAGCGCATCGACAAACCAGCGGGGCAGTTCTTCAGGGTTCGGTGCCCATTCCGGGTCGATATCGCCAAGACCGTTCGTTATGTCACTCGACAAGGTATTTTCCGATCAGAAAGTTCAGGAAGCCAGCCTGAAGCCGCGATAGCCATTCGCGGCAACGTCGGCACAGATCTGGGCATAGGTTGATACGCTCGGGAAGTTGATCAGCTGGCGCTTCTTGCCCGGAATATTGTCGCCCATGTACCAGGACCTGGCTTTGGGAAAGAGCGTCATCGCGCCGATTTGTTCGACCATGCCGGTCCATTCGCGCTCCGCTGCCGGATCGGGCTCGAACCGTGTGATCCCCTCACTCCTCAAGTGAACCAGGAAATCCGTCGTCCAGTCGCCCTGCAGTTCGGCGGCGGTCGGACCATTGGAAAAGCCGGATGGGCTCAGCGGGCCGTAGTGGAACAGCATATTGGGGAACCCGGAAACGGAATTGCCCAGATAGGCGTGGACCCCGTCCTTCCACGCCTCACCCAGGTTAAAGCCTTCGGTACCGCGCAGATTCATGTCGATCAGCCCCCCGCTGCCGGCATCGAACCCCGTGGCGAATACGATGATGTCGCATTCGATCAGGCCGCTTGCGGTCTCGATACCGCTGGGGACCACACGCTCGATCGGATCGCGCTTGAGATCGACCAGCGACACATTGTCCTGTGCGAATATCTCGTAATAGTTCTGTTCGAGCGAGGGTCGTTTCGTGCCGAAGGGATGCGGCGGTTCCATCGGCGCCAATGCCTCGTGAAGCGAGGGATCGGCAATCCGCGCGCGGACCTTCTCGCGCCAGAAATCGTAGGCGAAGCGGTTGGCCCGTTCGTCGGTCAGCAGGTCGGAGAAATTGTTGTACCAGAACCGCAGACCGCCGGCTCGCCATAGACGTTCAAAGGTTGCGGTGCGCTCTGATGCATCGACATCGTGTGCGCTGATTTCCATTCGATCGGCGTCGAAGCCGCCGTTCGAGGTCTGCCGCGCCGCGAACTTGGCGGGGTAGCCGGGCTTTTCCTGCGCTTGCTGCTCAAGGCTCAGCGGCTGCTGATGCATCGGCAGAGCCAGGATCGGGGTGCGCTGGAACAGGGTCAGCTCCGCGGCGTCGCGCGCGGCTTCCTGCGCCACCTGCACGCCGCTCGCCCCGGTGCCGATGATCGCCACCCGCTTCCCGGCAAACGGAAGGCCGCCCTGAGGCCAATGCGCGGTGTGGTGCCGTTCACCCGCAAACGTCTCCAGGCCGGCAATGTCCGGAGTATAGGATTTGGCGGCAAAACCGGCACAAGGCAGCAGGAAGCGGGCGCTGATCTGCTCGCCTTGCGCCGTATCGACACGCCAGACATCGCTTTCGGCATCGAAGCGGGCACAGGACACCCGCGTCCCCATGGCCATGTCGGGCCAGAGCTCCAGCTTGTCGCACACGTAGCGGAAATATCGTCGCAGCTCTCCGCCGCCAGGGAAGCGTTCGCTCCAGGTCCAGTCCTGCCACAACTCGGGCAGCGAGAATTCGTAGATCGGGACGTGCGAATCGACCCGCGCGCCAGGATAACAGTTCCAGTACCAGATGCCGCCGGGTTCGGCGGCGGCGTCGATCAACCTTGTGCGAAACCCGGCCTGACGCAGCCGGTGGAGCAGATAGATTCCGCTGAATCCCGCACCGATGATCAGTGCGTCGCAGTCTGGATCGAGTGCGCTCATTGGGCGGCGCTCAGCTTGGCGGCAAGGTCTGCCGCGCCCTTGTAGTCGGCCTTGCCGTTGGGCGCACGCAACGCCATCGCGGTAGCGAACACGGTCTTGGGGGTCTTGTAGCCCGCCAATTTGCTGCGGACATGCTCCTTGACGGCCGGTTCATCGAGCGTTTCGCCCGCTGCGAGGTGAACCACTGCGGTCACCGCCTGCCCCCATTTCTCGTCGGCCACCCCGACAACCAGCGCATCCTCGATGGCCGGATGGGTCTTGAGCACTTCCTCGACCTCTTCGGGATAGACCTTTTCGCCTGCGGTGTTGATGCAGACGCTGCCCCGTCCGAGCAGGGTCAGGCTGCCATCGGCCTCGACCGTGCACCAGTCTCCGGGAATCGAATAGCGGACCCCGCCGATGGTCTTGAAGGTTCGCGCCGATTTTTCAGGATCCTTGTAATAGGCGAGCGGGATCGGTCCCTTGAGCGCGATGAATCCAGGTGTGCCGCTGCCCGGAAGCACCAGCTGGTCGTTCTCGTCGAACACGTCGCACATGCTGCCGATGGTGAACTTGGCGGTTTCCGTAGTCCCCGCAGCCGTGGTCACCGAGCGGCCGAAACCAAGTCCTTCCGAAGCGCCGAAGCTGTCCATCAGGGCCACTTGCGGAATATGCCCGATCAAGCCCTGCTTAACCTCCTTGCTCCACATCACCCCCGACGAGACGATGGTAATCAGGCTGGAAGTATCGAAACCGCCAGGGGCATCATCGAGGGCTTTGAGCATCGGTTTGGCGAAGGCATCGCCGACGATCGCGATCGACTGCACCTTGTTGCGTTCGACCGCTTCCCACAACTCGACCGCATCGAGCGAGGGATTGTCCAGCGTGACGAGGCAGCCGCCAGATGCAAGGGTGCCGATCGCGGTGATGAACCCGGTCCCGTGCATCATCGGGCAGGCAGGCAGGGTCATCCGACCCGGGCCTTCAGCGCGGATCATGGCGACGGCTTTGTCGAGGCTGTCCGGCACAGGGGCGAGCAGGCGCTGCGCATCGAGCTGGGCTTCGCGCATATCGGTGTGGTGCCAGACCACACCCTTGGGCATGCCGGTGGTCCCGCCGGTGTAGATGAACAGCTCGTCGTGCGGTGACCGTTCGATCCCCAATGGCGAACCATCACCCGCTGTTGCCAGGTCCTCGTACGCAAGCGCGAAGGGTGCCTTGGCCGCGCGGTCGCCGATTTCGACGAAGACCTTGGCCTTGGTCAGCCTGTCCTTCAGTTCGACTATGCAATCGCGGAATTCGGCGCTGTAGAAAATGGCCTCGCTGTCGGAATCGTCGAAGATGTAGAACACTTCCTCGGGGCGATAGCGATAGTTGATGTTCACATGGGTGAACCGACCCTTGAAGCAAGCCGCCATCAGTTCGCCGTATTCAGGGCGGTTGCGCATGTAGAACGCCACCTTGGCCCCTGACGAAATGCCGTGCGCGGCCAGGGCGCGGGCAATGTTGTTCGAACGCGCACCCATCTCCGCCCAGGTGATGACGCGCTTGCCGTGGATCAGCGCCGGCGTATCGGGCGGAAGCGCTGGCTCGATTGCATCGAGGATGTCCCCGAGATTCCACTGCGTCATTCGAACCATCCTCTCGCTTTGTCAGGCCGCAACTGCGATCCAGCCCTGCAGCCTCGCCGCCTCTTCCCGGACCGTTTCGGGTCCGCCCAGTACCTGCCGGTCGAAACCGATCCGCTTGAACCAGTAATGCAGCCCTAACAGGTCGGTAAAGCCCATGCCGCCGTGCACCTCGGTCGCGGTGCGGGCGACAAACCGGCCTACTTCGCCGGTGTGCGACTTGGCATGACAGGCGACCAGTTCCGCTTCGGCTGGGACCGCGTCAAACGCATGGGCCGCATACCACACCAGCGACCGGCACGGCTCGTTCTTCGCGGCCATTTCAGCGCACATGTGCTTGACCGCCTGGAAGCTGCCGATCACCCGCCCGAACTGTTCGCGCTGCCCGGCATAGGCAACCGCCTGGGCGATCATCGCATCCGCCGCACCCAGGCTGTCCGCCGCGAGCAGGATGCGGCCTGCGGCAATCAGTCGCCGCGCCGCCGCACCGCCGTCGTCGGCCAAGGCTTCCGCCGGGGTCGAAGCAAGCCGCAGTTCGCCGACCGAGCGCGTCGCGTCGATCGTCTTCAGGGCAATCAGCTCCAACCCGTCTGCCTGTGCCGAAACGATGTGCAGCCGTCCCGCTTCGTCGGCGATCATGAAGTGATCGGCCTCCTCGCAATCGAGCACGAACAGCGCCGTGCCAGTCAGCGCGCCGCCGCTGCAACGCACGCCCGAACCATCGCGGCGGGAGACCTGCTCATGCACCCCGACGCCGAAACGCACCTCGCCAGCTGCAATGCGCGGCAACCATTGGGCCTGCTGCGCCTCGGATCCGGCCGCGATCAGCGCGAGCGGCGCCATCACGTTGCGAGCGGTGAACGGCACCGGCGCCACCGCTTCCCCCAGCGCCGTGGCAACGATCGTCGCATCGAGCAGTCCCATGCCAAGGCCGCCATGGGCCTCCGGCACCACCAGCCCGGGTAGCCCCAATTCGGCCAGCGCGGCCTGGCTTTGCGCGCTAACCGCGCTGCCGCCTTCGGCCACTTGCCTGACATGATCGAGCGGAGAGAGTTCGCGCAGCAGCCGCGTAACGCTTTCCGCCAGCATCTGCTGTTCCTGCGAAAGTCCGAAATCCATCACTGCCCTCCTTGCGCGGACGGGCCTTTGGGCAGGTCCAGGCGCGGCTCGCGCGGCATGTTGAGGCCGCGCTCCGAAATGATGTTCTTCTGGATCTGGGCGGTTCCGCCGCCGATGATCAGGCCAAGCTGGAACATGTAGTTCCATTGCCAGCTTCCGTTTTCGCGCTCATGGGCGCTGCCGTTGTACAGGATTCCCAATTCGCCCAGCGCGTCGATCGCCAAAGCGGAAATCTGGTGGGCCAACTCGCAGGCCTGGAGCTTGACGATCAGCTTGGCCATGCCGCCCGGCTCGCCCTTGATCTGGTTCGATAGGATCCGCATCCCGTTGTACTTCATCGCCGCGACTTCGGCCTGGAGCGCCACCAACCGGTCGCGAAGGGCCGGAAGGTCGATCACCCGTGCACCGCCGACCTGTTCCACCGTCATCAGTTCGATCAGCGCGAGCAGCCGGTTCTCCAGCGCGTCGGGATCGCCCAGCATCCCGCGTTCGTGCCCCAGGGTGGCGTTGGCGACGAACCAGCCTTGCCCGCGCTGTCCGACGATCTGATCGACCGGCACGCGCACATCGGTGAAGAAGGTTTCGTTGAATTCGGCATGGCCGGTCATGGTTCTGAGCGGGCGGACTTCGATCCCCGGCGTGGTCATCGGGAAGATCAGATAGCTGATCCCCTGGTGCTTGGCTGCGTCCCCTTCGGTCCGCACCAGGCAGAAGATCATGTCCGCTTCCTTGGCGGTGCTGGTCCAGATCTTCTGGCCGTTGATGACGAAGTCGCCGCCTTCAACCCGGGCGCTGGTCTTGAGACTGGCGAGGTCCGATCCCGATCCGGGTTCGGAATAGCCCTGGCACCACACCACATCGCCGGCCAAAGTCGGTTCGATCCAGCGCCGCTTCTGCTCTTCGGTGCCAAGTTCGAGCAAGGTCGGCACCAGCATCGAAATGCCCTGGTTGGCAAGGCCCCCCGGCACACCGGCGCGCGCAAACTCCTCGGCGATGATCCGGGACTTGAGAATGTCGGGCTCGGCCCCGAACCCGCCGTATTCGCGCGGAATGGTGCGCGCGGTGTAGCCGTGCTCGATCAGCAGCTTCTGCCAGGCCACGCCTTCCTTGGAGGGGCGGGCCGCACGACCGGCATTCTTTGGCGCGAGATGGCGATTGACGGCGATGAAGCCGCGCACCTCTTCGCGGAACGTCTCATACTCGGGGCCATAACTCAGGTCCATTGCACAGCGTCCTTTCAGGCCGGTCGGAAGACGGGCAGGCGGAAGTCATCGCCGATGGTTTCGAACGCGACCGTCACCGGCAGGTCGAGCCGGACAGCGTCGATCGGGCAATCGATTAAACGGGTGGCCATGCGGACTCCCTCGTCGAGCTCGACCACTGCGGCGACATAGGGAATGTCCGCCGCGAAGGCGGTGTGCAGCGCCTGATGCACCACGGTCCAGGAAAACACCTTGCCCTTGCCCGAGCTTTGTTCCCACGCAAAGTCAGGCGAGCCGCAACGCGCGCACATGTAACGCGGCAAGTGCCGCCACGAACCGCAACCCCCGCATTTCTGGAAGTAAAGGTGCCCATCCTGGCATCGCTTCCAGAATTCCTGCTCGACCGGGTCCTGCGGGCGGGGCTGCGGCTTGGCCGGCGCAGCGGCGGCGGCGCGCGCCTTGGGAGAAATATCTTCGTCCATCAGCCAAACCTCCGCAGGATGGCAATACTGCCGTCACCCAGATCGCCCCAGCCGGTGACCAGCCCGGTCTGCGCCCCTTCGACCTGCCGCTCGCCGCAATCGTGCCGCAGCTGGCGCACCGCTTCGACCACGTGGTTGAGCCCCCAGACGTGGGCTTCGCTGAGCAGGCCGCCGTGCGTGTTGAGCGGAAAGTTCCCGCCCAGCTCGATCTGGCCATCTTTGACGAATTCGAGCGCGCCGCCCGGCTCGCAATAGCCCATCGCCTCAAGCTGGAGCAGCACCACGTAGGTAAAGCAATCGTAGACCTGGAGGAAATCCATGTCGCTACGCGACACTCCGGCCATCTCGAAAGCCTTGGGCGCGGCATAGGACAGGCCGATCTTGAACGGTTCGGGCCGGGACGGAATATCATCGGCGGGATAGGGATGCCCTTCGGCAGCGCCCGCAATCGTCACCGGAACGTGCCGCAGGTCGCGCGCGCGATCGAGCCGCGAGACCACCACCGCACAGGCCCCGTCGGTTTCGAGACAGCAATCGTAAAGCCGGAACGGTTCCGAAATCCACCGCGCCGCATGATAGGTCTCCCGGTCCAGCGGCTTGCCATAGGTGAACGCCTTGGGGTTGAGCTGGGCGTGCTTGCGGCAGGCCAGGGCAATGGCCGCGGTGGCTTCCGGCCCCACCCCGTAAAGCTGCGAATGCCGCATCGCCAGCCAGGCGTACATCTGCACCGGCAGGAACACGCCGTAGGGAATGTAATAGCCCTGGATGGTATTGGTCAGGGTGTTCATGTTCATCGACCGGGTCGGGGGCGCGCCCGGTTTGGGCCGCAGCGCCGAAAAGCCGTTCCACCCCAGCGTGACCAGCACGTGGTCGCACAGCCCCGCAGATATCGCCATCGCCGCATTCTGCAGCGCGGTGGTCGGGCTGGCGCCGCCCATGTGCACCGTCGCCGCATAGCGCAGCACGTCGATCCCGAGATTGGCGGCCAGTTCCTCGCTCGTGGTATAGATCGGCGGCGGCACCATGCCGTCGATGTCCGAAGGCTTGAGCCCGGCATCGGCAATCGCCTTGCGCGACGCTTCGAGCATCATGTCGACGGCGGTGCGTTCGGTTCCCTTGACGAAATCAGTCTCGCCAACCCCGGTGATGGCTGTCTTATCGGAAAAGGTCATGCGGGTTCCAGGTCTCTTTGTCGTTGCATGGCGAGTTCGCGGCGGATCTGGAATTCGACCTCGATCCGCTTGGCCTCGGGTTCGGCCCATCGGTATCGCGGCGCGGGAGCCAAATTGAGCGACGCGCGAACCTCTTCGAGCGGACGATCAAGCAATTCTTCCCACTGGATCTCGGGAAAGTTCTTGGCCGCACGCCCGCGCCGCCAAGCCTCGATCATCGGGCCCAGTACCGGTAGTCCGGGATGCTCACGTCTTGATTTGAACAGTCCGAGCAGCAACAGGAAGGAGATGCCGTGGTTGTGGAACTGGGCGTTGCCCAAGGTCAGCACACAAATTTCGCCCAGCCCATCACGCCCGTAACCGGTGACAACGTGATAGAGATCGTGCGAATCCCTCATCCGGTTGCGGAACAGGGCGACATCGGGATCGACAAAGGTCCGGACACCACCCTCTTCGCTCGCCTCAACCAGGCCGTCAGCGCTCAGGCCTTCGCCATAGACAAAGGCCAGATATTGCTGTCCCAGGCTTCCCTTCGGACACCGTGCCAGCCGTTCGCGGTCGCGCAGGTGATCGAGCAGATTGCTACGTCTGGTCAGGATGCGCCTCCCGCCTTCGGATCCCGCAAACCGCCTGAAATGACGATAATAGCTGTTTCCAGCCAAGGCCTCGACAATCCTGAATACCTGTGCGGTATCTTCCTTGTCGCGGAGTAGAATCTTTATCGCCGAAAGCGCTTCTCCTGGGCGGATGCGGCGCTTCAGCTCCTGTCCCTTCATCTTCGCCTCGCGTGCCATTACGATGCGGCCTCCTCACCCAAATCGCTTGGCTCCGGCCAAGGCCTTTTCGGCGTCGGCGACCAGATCGCGCATCACCGCGGCTGCGGGGCGAACCGACTTGATCAAACCGATGCCCTGTCCGGCAAAACCGGGGAGCACATCCATCCGCTTGTCGCGGATCGCCGCCGCCATGACCGGGCCGGCAATCATCGACTGGTAGGGCATGGGGAGCGGTTCCTTGCCCGCTTCGATCCAGGCATTGGCCCATTTGTTGGCGATCATCCGGGCTGGCTTGCCGGTGATCGAGCGACTGACCACCGTGTCGCCGTCACCGCCCTCGGCAATGGCCTGCTTCTGGAAATCCTCGATTCCGGCTTCTTCGGTCGCAAGGAAGGCCGTTCCCACCCACGCACCCTCGGCGCCGAGCATGAAGGCCGCCGCCACTCCGCGCCCGTCGCTGATGCCGCCGGCACCCAGCACAGGGACCCGATCGCCAACGGCGTCGACCACCTGCGGGATCAGTGAAATCGTCCCGATCGGCGAATTGTGGCCGCCGCCATCGTGGCCCTGGGCGACGATCATGTCGATCCCGGACTCGACCACCTGCAAGGCGTGTTTGACCTTGCCCACCACTGCCATCACGATCGTGCCATTAGCGTGCAGGCGGTCCATCCACGGACCGGGATTGCCCAGTCCCGCTGCATAGACGGGCACCTTTTCCTCGATAACCACCTCCATCTGCGCTTCAAAGAACTCCTTCGAGAACATCGGGGGACCACCTTCGCTTTCCGCCCCGGCAGCGGCGCGCATCGCTGCGGCGGAATCGACTTCGCCCAGTCCTTCACGGGCCATGAAATCGCGGGCGAACTGTTGGTATTCGCCAAAAACCGCCATAGGATCGGCAGGGGCTACCCCGGTTTCCGGTGCCTTGCCCCGGCGGACAGAAGCGGGCAGCAAGGTATCGACGCCGAACGGCTTGTCGGTTAGCGCGCGGGTCTCGCGAATCCAGCTGCGCAGGCGTTCGGGCGAGCACGCTGCCGCGCCCAGCACTCCCAGCCCGCCGGCGTTGGAAACCGCCGCAGCCAGTCTCGGCACGCTGGCACCGCCCATGCCGGCCAGCAGGATCGGATGCTCGATCTTGAGCATTCCGCAAATTCGACTGTTCAGTGCCATTGTCCTCTCCAGAAGTGCTGGTTTAGCCTGGGTCTCCCCATCTGACCTTTTGGGAAACGAGTTCCGGACTGCGGGCAGCCAGATATTCCGACGATCCCTTGACCAGCCGCTCCATGTGACGGCGGGCACCATCGGCATCGCGCAGGCGCACCGCGTTGAGCACGCGCGCCAGGCAACGCAGCTGGTTGGCCCGTTCCTGCGCGGAATAACCCAATTCCACGGCGAGATCGCGAGTCAGCAAATGCAGTGCCGATGTGAGCAATCCGAACGTCGGATTGCCGCTGGCCCAGCCCAGCAAATCGTGAAAGCGGCGGTTGGTTTCCTCGAAGGCGGCGGTTTCGCGGTCACGCTCGAGCTGGGCGTAGCAATCGTCCAGTGCGGCGAGATCGGCGTTGGTTGCCCGCACCGCCGCCCTTGCCGCCATATCGGGCGCGATCGCTTCGCGCAGTTCGAGCAGAGCCCGCAGATCGGTATCCATGAATTGCAGGATGAGCGACAGCGAGCTGGCAAAATCGCGCGTCTGCGGCCGCGACACAACCGGTCCGCCACCGCGGCCCAGTTGCAGCTGGATCACCCCCTGCAGCTCAAGAAATCGAAGCGCCTCGCGCAAGGTTGCGCGCGCCACTTCGTAACGCGCCAGCATATCCTCCTCTTGCGGGAGGCGGTCTCCGGCCTCACGGGCGTTGAGTTGGATATCGGACACGATGGCCTGCGCGACCTGCAAGGCGCGTTTCGCCTTGTTTGCGGGCACAGCGTTGTCGTCCGGAGATCGATGGGGAACAGAAGCCATAAAAACGTATAAGCATTAATCGATCACCGTGTCTAGCATCTCCTGTAGAAGAACGTCGGCGCTATGGGGCCCGCAGAAAACGCGGCATTTCGGTAATTGCAGGCGAGGCCGACCAGGCGCCTCCCCGAAATGGCGGATTAAAGCTGATAATCTTTATTGACAGAATGACCCTTTCAGCCCTAGGTGACGCCATTGTGAAAGGTCTGTTCCATGGCGACTTCGGCAACTCAGGAAAAAGTCCACTACGACTCCGTCGATGCGATCCCGCTGGGCGAGATTAACGTGGCGAATCCCTACCTCTTCCAGAATGACACCGTGGGGGAATATTTCACCCGGCTCCGCCGCGAGGATCCGGTCCATTACTGCGCCGAAAGCCGGTTCGGACCCTATTGGTCGGTGACCAAGTTCAACGACATCATGGCGGTCGACACCAACCACAAGGTTTTCTCGTCGGAAGCCAAGCTGGGCGGGATCGCTGTTCAGGACATGCACGGCATCGAAGGTGCGCTCGAGCTCGAAATGTTCATCGCGATGGATCAGCCCAAGCACGACCAGCAGCGCAAGGCGGTAAGCCCGGTGGTCGCGCCTTCGAACCTGCTGCTGCTTGAGCCGATCATCCGCGAACGCGCGGGCGCGATCCTCGATTCACTGCCGGTCGGCGAGGAGATCGACTGGGTCAAGCTGGTGTCGGTCGAACTCACCACCATGACGCTTGCGACGATCTTCGATTTCCCCTGGGACGAGCGCGCCAAGCTGACCCGCTGGTCGGACATTACCACCGCGTCGCCAGAGACCGGCATCGTCGAATCGTTCGAACAACGCCGCGAGGAACTCATCCAGTGTGCGATGTACTTCAAGGGCCTGTGGGACCAGCGGATCGACCAGCCCGGCGGCAACGACCTGATCTCGATGATGGCGCATTCGCCCGCGACCCGCGACATGCCGTTTCTCGAATTTCTCGGCAATCTGCTGTTGCTGATCGTGGGCGGCAACGACACTACCCGCAATTCGATCAGTGGCGGGGTCCTGGCGCTGAACCAGAACCCCGGCGAATATCAGAAGTTGCGGGACAATCCGGCGCTCGTTTCCAGCATGATTCCCGAAATCATCCGCTGGCAGACACCGCTGACCCACATGCGCCGTACCGCGCTGGAGGACGCCGAAATCGGCGGAAAGCAGATCAAGAAGGGTGACAAGGTGGTGATGTGGTATCTCTCGGGCAACCGTGACGAAACCGTGATCGACCGGGCCGACAAGTTCATCATCGACCGCGAAAATCCGCGCCACCACCTTTCCTTCGGGTTCGGCATCCACCGCTGCATGGGCAACCGTCTGGCTGAATTGCAACTGCGCATCATCTGGGAAGAGATCCTCAAGCGCTTTCGCTTCGTCGAAGTTGTCGGCGAGCCGGAGCGGCTGCTGTCCAATCTGGTTCGCGGCATCACCCGGCTGCCGGTGAAACTTCACGCCCACTGAAGGCTTGGCTCGTTACAAATACGGAACTTCCAGATGATCAACGTAACTTTTGTTTCCGCCGACGGCACACGTCGGTCGGTTGAAATAGACGAGGGCCTCAGCGCCCGTGAGGCCGCCCTGTTCAACAGTGTGCCGGGGATCGACGGCGATTGCGGCGGGGTCTGTGCCTGCGCCACGTGCCATGTCCATGTCGATCAGGCCTGGATGGATCGGGTCGGGCCACCGGAAGAAGGCGGCATGGAGAGCGATCTGATCCAGTTCGCCGAGGGAACGACCGAAACCAGCCGGCTCGCCTGCCAGATTCCGATGGTCCCCGAACTCGATGGCTTGGTGCTGCATCTGCCCGAGCTTCAGCACTAAGCAAGACGCCATGCACATGACGTTTGATGGAAGCGGGGGCATCTCCATCGCGGCAAGCCTTGCCGGCGATGGTCATGGTCGGCCGCCGGTATTACTGGCGCATGGCGGAGGGCAAACCCGGCGCACCTGGCGCAGGACGATGCAGCAATTGGCGCAGCACGGTTATCGCTCGGTGGCAATCGACATGCGCGGCCATGGCGAAAGCGACTGGGCTGCCCCCGACCAGTACGGCTTTGCCGATTTCGGCAAGGATATCCTCGCGGTCTGCGACAGGCTGGACCACCGGCCGCATGTGATCGGCGCATCGCTTGGCGGATTGGCTGCATTGGTGGCGGAAGGCGCGCTGCGTCCGGGCAGCTTCGCTTCCTTGACGCTGGTCGATGTCACTCCTGAGATGGATCCCGACGGAGTTTCGAGGATTGTCGGCTTCATGAACGCCCATGTGGAGCACGGCTTCGCGTCATACGACGAAGCCGCAGAGGCGATCGCAGACTATATGCCGAACCGCGAGAAGCGAGGCGCAAGCGAAGGCCTGAAGAGCTATCTCCGTCTCGACCCGGACCAGCGCTATCGTTGGCATTGGGATCCCGGCTTTCTAAGCGGGATGACCGGACGCAGGGAGAAGGACTATGCGCAGACCAAGGCTGCTGCAGGCACTCTCAAGCTGCCGGTCCACCTCGTGCGGGGCGGGTCGAGCGACCTGATTTCACTTGAGGCCGCGCAGCGATTTGTCGAGATGGTACCTGGCGCGCATTTCACCGACGTCTCGGGCGCTGGACACATGGTTGTCGGCGACGACAACCACGTATTCAGTCGTGCTATCATCGAATTCCTCGAGAGCCAGTCCGAACCGGAGACGATTGCATGACGCTGGAAGAGCTCAACCGCGCCCTGCTGGTCGCGCCGTTTCACCGCTGGCTGAACTTGCGGATGGTCGAAGCTGGCGCAGAGCACATCCTGATCGAAATGCCGTGGCGGGATGAGATGATCTCCAATCCCGCGCTCCCGTCGATGCACGGCGGAATTCTGGCCTCGTTGATCGATCTGACGGGATTCTATGCAGTCCTGGCCTCAGGCAACATGTGCAAATCCACAGCCGACCTGAGGGTCGATTACCATCGGGCAGCGAGCCGCCAGACGCTTCATGCCGAAGGGCGCCTGATCAAGGCCGGGAAATCGCTAAGCGTTGCCGACGTGCGCATTCACGATGAGGCCGGGACGCTGGTCGCCAGCGGTCGCGGGGCCTACAACATGTAACGGGCATTCTTGCCAACCCAAACCGACTTCAGTCGGGGTCGAGACCACTGATGTTGGCTACCATCCTGGAGAGCGTGGAGCGCATTTGGTTGATGTCCTCAAGGGGGACGTTGCGGAGCAAATCCAGATAGAGTCGATCGGCGACCTTCCGCACCGAGGGGAGGATTTCGATCGCTTTCGGCAAGGGGTGCAAGGTCCAAACCCGCCGGTCTCCCCCGGCCGCGCGACGTTCAGCAAGGCCTGCCGCTTCGAGCTGATCGACGATATGGCCCACTGAAGCCCGTTCGAGATCCAGTTGTCGCGCGAGCATGGTCTGGTTCAAACCGGGCGTGCGCATGATATACGACAGCGCCCGCCATTGCGGAGTGGTCATGTCGAACGCGGCCATCGAGACCGTAAACATGCGCCTGAGTCGGCGGGGAACCTCCTCGATGAGGAAGATCAACTCATCCGCCTCGGTCACGAACCGTTCGTGCTGTGCCGCGTCAATCATGTGACATGCGATAGGACATCTGTCTGTTCGTTTGAAGCAATATTTTTGTACGGTAGATTGTAATACATCTTACGACCTGCTATCGGCGCGCTGTGTCCCGATCAGTCCAGCAGCCAAGACCCACGAACCGGACGAACCACACCGTGCGCGTGGCCGGCACCGCCTTGTCACTGGCACTCGCAGGCTGCGTTGCGGTCCCCGATGCCGGCGTTCATCCGGCAATGGAAACCGCCGCTTCAATCGAGGCCGGGCAGACCCTCGCCGAGCGCGGCAACGCCACCTGGCCGCCCGATCAATGGTGGCGGCTGGCAGGCGATCCGCAACTGAACGCGCTGATCGAGGAAGGATTGGCGAACTCGCCGCAAGTCGCGGTGGCGATGGCGCGGGTCAGGCGCGCCGAAGCCGAAGCCCAGCGCGCCGGGGCCGCGCGGCTGCCAACGATCGGTGCCGAGGCCGAAGGCGGTATGCGCCGCCAGAGCGGCAACAACGGCATCCCCGCGCAGTTCCTGCCCGATGGCTGGAAAGACTATGGCCAAACCTCGCTGAGCTTCGGCTTCGATCTCGACCTGTGGGGTCGCAACCGCGCGGCCTATGCTGCCGCGACGTCGGAGACCAGAGCGGCGGTGGTCGATGCCGCGCAGGCGCGTCTGGTGCTGTCTGTGGCGATCAGCGCAGCCTATGCCGAACTCGGACGCCATTACCGCGAGCGCGACAACGCGGCGGCCATGCTCGGCAACCGCCAGACAACCCGCGATCTGGTGGCGCAGCGCCAGCGCAACGGACTCGACAACCTCGCCAGCCTGCGCCGCGCCGATGCCGAAGTGGCCTTGGCTGAGCAGGATCTCGCGGCGGTCGAGGAAAACATCGGCCTGCGCCGCAACCAGCTCGCGGCTCTGGTTGGGGCAGGACCGGATCGGGGCCGGTCGATCACCCGCCCGCCGCTTACACCCTCGACGCCCGCCTGGGTGCCCGAAGGTGTGAACACCGACCTGCTCGGTCGGCGCCCCGACATCGTCGCGGCGCGCGATCGGGTCGAGGCTGCGGAAAGCCGGGTCAAGGTCGCCCGCGCCGGGTTTTTCCCGTCGATCAACCTCAGGGCGCTGATCGGGTTCCAATCGCTCGGCCTTGGCAATCTGGTCGATTCGGGGTCGCTGTTCGGCAGCGTTGGCCCGGCGATCAGTCTGCCGATCTTCCAGGGCGGTGCGATCAAGGCGCAATATGGCGGCGCCTGGGCGGCCTATGACGAGGCCGTCGCAAACTACAACCAGACCGTCGTCACCGCCTATCAGCAGGCTGCCGACGCGGTGACCCAGCGCGATGCGGCGGACAAGCGGCTGGGTGCGGCCCGTATGGCATTGACCGCAAGCGAAGATGCGCTCGGCCTGGTGCGCAAGCGCTACGAAGCCGGGCTGGCCAGCTACCTTGATGTCCTCGCCAGCGAGCGCGGGGTGCAGGACTTGCGGCTCGCGGTGATCGGGCTCGAGACATACGAACGCGGCGCAACGCTGGCGATGATCCGCGCGCTGGGCGGCGGGTTCGATGCAAGCAAAGCCCGACAAGCAGGACAGACCAACCAATGAGCGAAGCCGAAGCCCAAGTTCCCGAAGTCGATCCGCAGGTCTCCGCCGCGCGCAAGGCCGGACGTGCCAAATGGCTGAAGCGGCTGGCGATCGTGCTGGTTCTGGCGGGGCTGGCCTGGGGTGCCTGGTATCTGCTGGTCGCGCGCCACCATGTCAGCACCGACAATGCCTATGTGAACGCGCAGATGGCGCAGGTGACGCCCTTGGTTGCCGGTTCTGCGGTCGAAGTGCTGGTCAAGGATACGCAGCAGGTGAAGGCGGGCGATGTGCTGGTCCGGCTCGATCAGGCCAATGCCAGCATCGCGGTCGCACAGGCAGAGGCCGATCTTGCCGCCGCGCGGCGCAAGTTCGGACAAGTCGTCGCAACCAACAGTGCGCTGTCGGCGCAGATCGATACGTCGAGCGCCGGTCTTGTCCAGGCGCAAGCGCGGCTGCGCATGGCTGAGGCCGATTTCGACAAGGCGCGGGTCGACCTGCGCCGCCGCGAAGCCGTCGCGGGCAGCGGCGCGGTTTCGGGCGATGAAGTGACCCAGGCGCGCAGGGCCTATGCGGCGGCCAGCGCCGCGCTCGACGCAGCGCGCGGCGGCATCTCCGAGGTCGCCTCGGCCCGCCGTGTCGCCCAAGGCCAGTTGGCGGCGAACGACGCGCTGGTGCGCGGTTCGAGCGTCGAAACCGATCCCGCCGTGCGCGCCGCGCAGGCGCGGCTCGGTGCGGCCTTACTCGATCTTGAACGCACCGAAATCCGCGCGCCGGTCGCCGGAGTGGTCAGCCGGTTGCAGGTGCAGGTCGGCCAGCGCCTCAACCCCGGCCAGACGATCATGACCATCGTTCCGCTCGAAAAGCTCTATGTCGATGCGAACTTCAAGGAAGGCCAGCTCGGTCGGGTGCGACCCGGCATGGCAGTAACGCTCACCTCGGACCTTTACGGCGGCGATGTCGTCTATCACGGCAAGGTCACCGGGATTGCCGGCGGAACCGGATCGTCGATGGCGGTGATCCCCGCGCAGAACGCCACCGGCAACTGGATCAAGACCGTCCAGCGCCTGCCGGTGCGGATCGAACTCGATCCCGCCGAGCTCAGGGAACATCCGTTGCGCGTCGGTCTGTCGATGGACGTCGAGATCGATGTTTCAAGTGAGTGACGCGTTATGAGTGCCGCCGTGTCGGTCAGTGGCGGGATCGCGCCATCCCGGCAGATTCTCGCGGGCTTTGTGCTGGCACTCGGCAATTTCATGGTCATTCTAGACCTGACCATCGCCAATGTCTCGATCCCGCACATTGCCGGAAGTCTGGGCATTACGCTCGAACAAGGGGCGTGGATCATCACCTCTTACGCCGTGGCGGAAGCGATCTGTGTGCCGTTGACCGGGTGGGTCGCGGCCCGGTTCGGATCGGTACGGACTTTTGTTTTGAGCATGGTCGGCTTTGGCATCTTTTCATTGCTGTGTGGAATTTCCGGGACGATCGGAATGCTGATTGCCTGCCGCATCGGCCAAGGCATATTCGGCGCCTTCCTGATGCCGATGTCCCAGACGCTTCTGGTCAAGGTCTTTCCGCCGGAGAAAGCCAACATGGCCATGGGATTGTGGGCCTCCACCCTGCTGATGGGGCCGGCCTTGGGACCGATCATCGGCGGCTGGCTGACGGATAACTTCAGCTGGAACTGGATATTCCTCATCAATATTCCTGTGGCGGTGCTTTGCACTGTCCTGGCCATGGCTTTGCTGAGGCCGATCGAGACGGACAGAGAGGTTCTGCCGATCGACTTCATTGGCCTGCTCTTGCTGGTGCTGTGGGTCGGTTGCCTGCAACTTGTACTCGACCTCGGCCGCAACCATGACTGGTTCGCCGACCCGATGATCGTGGCGCTGGCGATTGCGTCGCTGATCGGCTTTGTTGTCTTCGTCGTTTGGGAACTGGGCGAAGACCATCCTATCGTCGATCTGCGGGTGTTGCGGCATCGCGGCTTCAGCGTGAGCCTGACCGTCCTGTCCCTGGCCTTTGGCGCCTATTTCGCCAGTTTCGTGGTCATTCCGCAATGGCAACAAGCGTGGCTTGGTTTCCCGGCAACAGATTCCGGCCTGTCCTCATCCTTTGTCGCCTTCGCCGGTTTGATTACCGTGGGGCTGGTCGCATTTTTGCTCGACCGGTTCGACCCGCGTCTGCTGGTGTTCTGCGGACTTACGTGGGTGGGTCTGACAACGCTGATCCGCACGAACTGGACAACCGACTCCGATTTCTGGACGCTCAGCCTGCCGCAGTTCGTACAGGGCCTTGGAGTTCCCCTCATGATGCTGCCGCTGACCGCCATGAACCTCAATACAGTGGATGACGACGAGGTCGCGTCGGCCGCCGGGTTGCAAAGCTTTGTGCGGACCATCGCGACGGCCGTGGCGACATCGGTAACGCTTTCCTATTGGGGCGATACCCAAAGGTTGGCGCGCAACGACATCGTTGGAACCATGCAGCCCGAGGCTGCTCAGGCAAATCTCTCGGGGCTTGGCTTCTCGCCGGATCAGACCCTGCAGGTGCTTGGCAACATGGCTGAGCTCGAGGCCACAACCCTCGCGCTCATCCACACGTTCTGGGTAACCTCTTCCATCACGCTGTTTGCCGCTGTGCTTATCTGGCTCGCCCCGCGTCCGAAGAAATCGGGTGGCATGTCGATGGGGCATTGACGCCGCGTGCGGCGACCTCCGTCGCGGAGCAGGTGCGGCTGCTTCCATGCGCATCGATCTGGCGCTGACGAAAATCCCGACAGCGGTCAAATCAGGATGCCCTGCTTGTGTCCCGTGCCGATGAAATGACCGCCGCCGTCATGTCCGGACCTGCCTCGAAAGCAGGATCGAACCGACCACCATGAACGCCCCAATCAGATGATACGGCTCGAACCGTTCCCCAAGCAAGGGGACGGCCATCAGTAAGCCAAACACCGACGGCAAGTTCATGTAGAGTCCGGCCCGGCCCGAACCGATCAATGCGACTGCGCGGTTGAACAGCGCATAGGACACCAATGAGGGAAAGATCCCGACATAGAGCAACGAGCAGACGGCAGCGGGCGAAGGCACGGTCAATCCGGAACGCAGCAGGTGAAGGGAATAGGGCCCGCACAATGTCGCAATTCCGACCCCGAACAGGACGACCAGCAAGCTGAGGTGATGCATCGCCGGCGCACGGCGCAGAAACGTTGCATAAGCCGAATACAGAAACACTGCGGAAACGGACAGCAGGTCTCCGCTGTTGAGCGCATCCCAGCGCAGATCGTTTGGCTGGCCTGCTGTCATGATCCAGACGACACCGGCGATCGAGAGAAGGGCGCAAGCCAGGAAGATCGGACGCACCCTTTCGCGGAACAGGACTACCGGCATGAGCAGGGTCATGACCGGCATGGTCGACTGCAACAGCAGGTTGTTCGTCGCGGTGGTGAATTGCAGGCTCTGATAGACAAGAAAGGAAAAGAGCCCCACGCCGAAAGCCCCGAGCAGTCCGAGAAAGCGCCAGGCGCCCGCAATGACGGGCCAATCGGCCCGGGCGTGTCGCCAGGCGAAGGGAATCACGAAAACCAGCGCGACAACCCACCGCCAGAAGGCCAGCGTTACCGGCGAGAGCATGTCTTTCGCCGCGCGCCCAACTATGGGGTTCAAAGCCCAGAAAAACGAAGCCAGACACAGCAAAAGGGCTGGAGCCTGCCAGAGCTTGGACCCGAGACCCTGGATAACGGAGGTATTCTGGTCGGACCCTTGCAACCTGGCATACTCCCCTGAGTTCCGGAATGGGAATCGTTCTTGCGTCGCTATCGAGTTTTGCATATGGTGCATCGCGTTGCATGTATAGCACGATTCGACTATACGGCATCTGGACCAAAATGCATGGGAGCGATGCGATGAATGGATCGGCGGCACTCGTCGATAATGCCAACGCGAGCCAGTCTCGCCGGGTGTTCTGGGATCAGGACGTCTATCAGTTGGAGCTGGAGCGGATATTCTCGCGATGCTGGCTCATGCTCGGACATGATTCGCTAGTTCCCAAACCGGGCGACTTCATTACGACGTACATGGCAGAAGACCGTGTCATCTTGTCGCGGCAGCCGGACGGTTCGCTGAAGGCGTTCATCAATTCCTGCACTCACCGCGGCAACCAGATCTGTCATGCCGACAGCGGCAGCGCCAAGGCGTTCGTGTGCAATTATCATGGTTGGGTTTTCGGTCAGGATGGTTCGCTCGTCGATGTTCCGATGGAAGAGCGGTGCTATCACAGCGATCTCGACAAATCCAAGCTGGGGCTCGCGCCGATCCGGGTCGAAACTTACAAGGGCTTCATCTTCGGCTGCCATGATCCCGAAGCGCCCTCGCTTGAGGACTATTTGGGGGACTTCTGCTGGTACCTCGATACGATCTGGGACGGTCCGGACGGTGGTCTGGAACTGCTCGGGCCGCCGTTGAAGAGCACCCTCGCCTGCAATTGGAAAGTCCCGACCGAGAACTTCGTCGGCGATGGGTATCACGTGGGCTGGACGCATGCCGCCGCTCTCCAGATGATCGGGGGCGAGCTGGCTGGCCTGTCGGGCAATCGCGCCGACATGCCGTTTGACGACCTTGGTCTGCAATTCACCATGCGGCATGGCCACGGGTTTGGCCTGATCGATAACGCGGCGACTGCGATCCACGTCAAGCGCGACGGGTACGTCAAATATCTCGAGGAGACGCGGGGCGGAATTCGCGAAAAATTCGGGCCGGAGCGCGAACGGCTCTACGTCGGTCACTGGAATACGTCGATCTTCCCAAACTGTTCGTTCCTCTACGGAACCAACACCTTCAAGATCTGGCATCCGCGCGGGCCGCATGAAATCGAGGTCTGGACCTATACCATGGTACCGAAGAATGCCGACACCGAAACTAAGCGGTCGATCCAGCGCGAAGCGATCCGTTCATTTGGTACGGCGGGAACGCTCGAAAGCGACGATGGCGAAAACATGTCGTCGGCCACCTACAACAACAACGGTATCATCACCCGCAAGGGGCGGATGAATTCGAGCATGGGCAAGGACCGCGAAGGGCCGCACCCCGTCTATCCAGGAATTGTCGGGGTCAGCTTCATCGGCGAAACCTCGTATCGAGGCTTTTATCGTTTCTGGCAAGAAATGCTCGATGCGCCAGATTGGGCCGCCATCCGGGCCAATGACGATACCTGGGATGCAATGTGGACCAACCGTAATTTCTGGCCTGAACGTCTGTCGGCGAAGCAAGCCGAGCCGCAAGACTGATCCCGACAGCAATCTGGACCGCAAGATGACCGAAACACGCAAGCCCGTAGGCATGGAACTGCATCATGCCATCGTCAGTCACTATTCCGCCGAGGTGCGGATGTTGCAAAACCAGCAATATCGCGAATGGTTCGATACTGTAATCGCCGAAGATATCCATTACTGGATGCCAGTTTACGAACAGCGGTTCGCACGTGACCGCCGCCCGGATCCAACCCCGGGGGATGCCGCAATCTACAACGATGACTATGCCGAGCTGCAGCAGCGGGTCGACCGGTTGCTGACAGGTCAGGTATGGATGGAAGATCCGCCATCACGTATCCGCTATTTCGTCACCAATGTCGAAGCATTCGAAATTGCACCGTTTGAATTCGAGGTCTTCTCTAATGTTCTGGTGCACCGCAATCGCCGACAGAGCGAAGTTTACGTGCACACGCTGGGACGCGAAGACAAGCTGCGGAAAACAGACAGCGGCTTCAAGGTATTCAGCAGAAAGCTGAATATCGACGCGCGCGTCGTGCAGGACAAGAATCTCTATTTCTTTGTATAAGCAAATTCAATCAACTGGAAATCAGGAAACGGGAGAGCAAAAATGGACGCATACGCGGCAATTATCGAGCGTCAGGGTGGCGAATTCGTTCTGGATAACGTCTCCATCGAGGATCCGCGCGACGGCGAAGTGCTGGTCAAGGTTGCCGCAGCTGGCATGTGTCATACCGACCTGACGGTTCGCGATCAGTACTACCCGACGCCGCTCCCCGCCGTGCTGGGCCATGAAGGCTCGGGTGTGGTGGAAAAAGTCGGCCGCGGCGTGACCACGGTCAAGCCGGGCGACAAGGTGGTGCTTTCGTTCAGCTACTGCGGCACCTGCCCTTCGTGCCTCAAGGGCCATCAGGCCTATTGCCCCAGCCTGTTCCCGCTCAATTTCATGGGGCGGCGCCTTGACGGTTCGACCCCGATCACCCGCAAGGGCGAAGAGGTCAATGCCTGCTTCTTCGGGCAGTCGTCGTTCGCGACCTATTCGATCGCGTCCGAAAACAACTGCGTCAAGGTCGCGGACGATGCGCCGATCGAGCTGCTCGGTCCGCTGGGCTGCGGCATCCAGACCGGCGCCGGCACGATTCTCAATGCCCTTTGCCCCGAACCGGGCTCGTCCATCGCGATCTTCGGGGTCGGTTCGGTCGGGCTCAGCGCGGTCATGGCCGCCAAGGCTTCGGGCTGCCTCAAGATCATCGCAGTCGACCGCAACCCGGGCCGGCTCGAACTCGCCCGCGAACTGGGTGCGACCGACGTGATCGACGCGAACACCGTCAACGCCCAGGAAGCGATTGTCGCCATGACCGGCGGCGGCGCGGATTATGCCATGGATACCACCGCCATCCCGGCAGTGCTGCGCTCGGCGGTGGACAGCACCCACAACATGGGTGAAACCGCAGTTGTCGGCGGGGCCAAGCTTGGCACCGAGTTTGCGCTCGACATGAACAACATGCTGTTCGGCCGCAAGCTACGCGGGGTGGTCGAAGGGTCGAGCACCCCGCAGGTGTTCATCCCGCAGCTGATCGCAATGCAGAAGGCCGGGCTGTTCCCGTTCGAGAAGCTGTGCACCTACTACGATTTCGATCAGATCAACCAGGCCGTCGAGGATACCGAAAAGACCGGCACGGCGATCAAGGCCATCCTCAAGATGTAAAATCATATCCGGGGCGGCGCTGTCCACTTGTCGCGCCGCCCCCGACTTGGTTCTCAGGAATTCCCCATGACGAGCGTGTTCTCCTTCGGCTCGAGTGATGTGCCCGAGGGGCAGACCGGCTTGGACAAGCAAGTCTTGGGCGGGAAAGGTGCCAACCTCGCGGAGATGGCGCGGATCGGTCTGCCGGTCCCGCCCGGTTTCACCATTGCCACCCAAGAATGCCTTGCCTACCTGGAGGGTGGAAGGTCATCGTTTGACAGAATTCGCGATGCGGTGGCGTCAGCCCTCGGGCAGATCGAGCGCGCGACGGGGAAAGCCTTCGGCGACGCATCCGACCCGTTGCTGGTCTCGGTGCGTTCGGGCGCGCGGGTGTCGATGCCGGGGATGATGGACACGATCCTCAACCTCGGGCTCAACAATGCGACCGTCGCGGGGCTGAGCCAGTCGTCGGGTGACGAACGCTTCGCGCTCGACAGCTATCGCCGCTTCATCCAGATGTACGCCAGCGTGGTGCTCGAAATCGAACATGCACTGTTCGAGGACGCGCTCGACCGGATCAAGGAAGACCGCGGCGTTGCCGAGGATGTCGATCTGCAGGCCGACGATCTGCGTGAACTGATCCAGACGTTTCAAGGTCTCGTACTGGCCCATCACGGCAGCCCGTTTCCACAGGACGTGCAGGAACAGCTCTGGTCGGCGATCGAAGCCGTGTTCCGGTCGTGGGATTCGCCGCGGGCCAAGGTTTACCGGCGTTTGAACGATATCCCGGCCGACTGGGGCACGGCAGTCAATGTACAGGCGATGGTATTCGGCAACCTCGGCGATACCAGCGCCACCGGGGTTGCCTTCACCCGCAATCCCGCGACCGGCGACAGGGCCTATTATGGCGAATGGCTGGCCAATGCCCAGGGCGAGGATGTCGTCGCCGGGATTCGAACCCCGCAATATCTGACCAAGGCCGCCCGTGAGGCGGCCGGTGCACGGCTGCCATCGATGCAGGAAGCGATGCCGCAGGCCTATGGTGAACTCGCGGAGGTGTTCGAACTGCTCGAGCGGCACTATCGCGACATGCAGGACATCGAATTTACGGTCGAGCGCGGCAAGCTCTATCTCTTGCAGACCCGTTCGGGCAAACGCACCGCGAAGGCCGCGTTAAAGATCGCCGTCGACATGGTCGAGGAAGGCCTGATCGACCGAACAGCGGCACTACGCCGTCTGGATCCCGCTTCGCTCGACCAGTTGCTCCACCCCTCCCTCGATCCGGATGCGGAGCGCGTCGTGCTCGGCAAGGGCCTGCCGGCTTCTCCTGGCGCGGCCTCGGGCGGAGTGGTGTTCGATGCCGAAACCGCAGCACGCCGGGCGGAGCTGGGTGAAAAGGTGATTCTTGTCCGGCACGAGACCTCGCCCGACGACATTCACGGCATGCATGTGGCCCAGGGTATTCTGACCGCGCGGGGCGGAATGACCAGCCACGCTGCCGTTGTCGCACGGGGCATGGGCCGGCCTTGTGTCGCGGGGACTTCCACCCTCAAGATCGATCCGGTCGCGCGGGTTGCCGAAGTGGGCGGGCAGCGGCTCGAAGAAGGTGCGTTCATCACGATCGACGGTTCGACCGGCGAAGTGTTTCTCGGAGAGCTGCCCACGATCCTGCCCGAACTATCGGGCGACTTTGCGACCGTGATGGCCTGGGCCGATCAGCACCGCCGCCTCAAGATCCGGACCAACGCGGAAACTCCGGTCGATTGCGCAATGGCGCGCCGGTTCGGAGCGGAAGGGGTGGGCCTGTGCCGGACCGAGCACATGTTCTTCGACGAGAACCGGATCCTCGCCATGCGCCAGATGATCCTGGCTGACAGCGAGGAGGAACGGCGGACTGCGCTCGACAAGCTCTTGCCCGAACAGCGCGCGGACTTCCGGCAAATCTTCGAGATCATGGAAGGTTTGCCGGTAACCATCCGCCTGCTCGATCCACCGCTGCATGAATTCCTGCCCCACACCGACAGCGAGTTCGCCGAGCTTTCTCGCGCCATGGGGATCGGGGTCGAGCGGGTGCGCCATCGCGCGACCGAACTGGCCGAGGCCAATCCCATGCTGGGTCATCGCGGCTGTCGGCTGGGTGTGGTCTACCCCGAAATCTACGAGATGCAGGCTCGAGCGATTTTCGAAGCCGCGCTGGCTGTCACCGCTGAGGCAGGCAAGGCGGTCTTTCCCGAGATCATGATCCCACTGGTGGGTATGCCGCGCGAACTGGAGACGCTGAAGGACGCGCTGCACAAGGTCGCCGAGATCGTGTTCACGGAGCAGGGCAGGCGGATCGGCTTCAGCGTGGGCACGATGATCGAGTTGCCGCGGGCAGCACTGGTCGCCGACGAAATAGCCGTCAGCGGCGAATTCTTCTCGTTCGGGACCAACGATCTTACCCAGACCACGCTGGGGATCAGCCGCGATGATGCGGCGCGCTTCCTTGGGGCCTATGTCGACAAGGGCATCATCGCCAAGGATCCGTTTGTCAGCCTCGACATCGACGGTGTCGGGAGGCTGATCGAGATGGCCTCGCGCAAGGGTCGGGAAACCCGCCCCGATCTGAAACTGGGGATCTGCGGCGAGCATGGCGGCGATCCGGCATCGATTGCCTTCTGCGAGGAAATCGGGCTGGACTATGTCAGCGCCTCGCCGTTCCGCGTGCCGATCGCCCGACTGGCTGCCGCCCAAGCGGCGCTCACGGCTGCCTAGACCTGCACGGCAAACAACGCTGTACCCGAACATCACCAAGACAAGGGAAAGCTGGACATGGACTACACTCGCAACGAAGCCAAGGCGTGGGCTACCAAGACGGTCAAAGGTTTCTATCAGTGTCCGATCACGCCGATGACCGCCGATTACAAGTTCGACGTGGACGGCATCCGTTACAACATCGACAAATATGTTGAAATGGGCGTCGATGGCCTGGCCGTGGGCGGGTTCATCGCCGAATGCTGGAACGTCTCCCCCTCCGACTGGTTTCGCTATCACGAGATCGTTGCGGAAGCGAACGCCGGGCGGCTCGACCTGTGGACCATCGTGCTCGATCCCAGCGTCTATACCGCGATCGAGAAGATGCAGTTCGTCGAGAAGCTGGGCTACAACGGGGCCGAGGTGATCAACCCGGTGGTCCAGCTCAAGCGCGACGATGAAATCTACGCCTGGTTCAAGTACCTGACCGACCACACCGATCTGGCGGTCTGCCTCTACCGCACCCCGGTTTCGGGCACGGTGCTGAGCTGGGACCTGATGCGCCGCCTGGCCGATATCGATACCGTGATCGGGGTCAAGCAGGGCGCGATGAGCCGCGCGGAGACCATCAAGATCCGCCAGCTGATGCCCGAAGGCTTCAACACGATGGAGCCGTTCGAATACTTCTTCCTCGACGATCTTCGTCTGGGCGGCACGGTCTGCTGGGGCGAGTTGTCCTACATGCTTTACGGCAAGAAGCGGCACTTCGCCAAGGAATACATCCGTCTGGCGCACGAAGGAAAATGGGAGGAAGCACGTGCCGCCTCCGATCAACTCAGCGAAGTCCGCGAATTCTATCACGACAACTTCCTGTGGGATATTGCCCGCACCGCGACCTATGCCAGCGCACTTGCCAATGTGAAGGCCTGGTACGAGGCGATCGGCCTCAAGGCTGGTCCGATCCTGCCGCCGGTGGCCGATGTGACCCCGGAAAAGAAAGAGCAGATCAGGGCCAAGCTGGTCGAACTGGGCATTGCCTGAACCGAACGAACGGGAATCCCAGAGCATGTCCAAGCAATTGCATTTCTGTTTCCACGGCGCCGGCGGGCTGGGCTCGGTCATCGGCGGATTCCTGGCGCGCGGCGGCCACAAGGTAACGCTGATCGCGCGCAAGCCCCATGTCGAGGCGATCCGCCAGGATGGCCTGCAGATTTCCGGGGTGCGCGCCCAGTTCGTGCAGCGCGACAACCTCTTCGCGGTGGAGACACCCGAAGAGGTTGAAGGCGACATCGACTATTACATCCTGCTGACCAAGGCCAAAGGCACCGATCAGGCGCTGGCCGATGCGCAGGTGCTGGTCGATCGCACCGCTTGCGCGCTGACCTTGCAGAACGGCGTGGGCAAGGAAGACAAGCTCCAGGCTGCGTTCGGCAAGGACAAGGTGATCGGCGGCTCGATCATGGACGGAGCGACCCTGCTCGAGCCGGGCAAGGCGCTCAATCACATGGCGGTTCCGGTCACCGCCTATTTCGGCGAGCTGGAAGGCGGGGAGAGCGAGCGTACGCGGATCATGGCCGAAGCGCTCGACAAGGCGGGCATGGGTTCGCGCTCGACCTTCGACATCGTTCATGTCCATTGGGAAAAAGTGGTCCAGGTCGGCAGCGCCTCCTCGTGGAGCGCGAGCACATTGGGTGCGATTCCAAAGCTGGATTTCGTGGATGGCGTGGCGGTTCGCGAAGGCGCCGAACACTACGTCCATGTCGTCAAGGATCTGCTGGCGATCTACAAGGCGCTTGGCTACCAACCGCAAAATTACTTCGCGCCGGTATCCCGGTTGGTCGAGATCGAACGTGAAGGCTTTGAGGAAGCCGTTGCGGGGGTTATGGCCATGGGCACCCGGTTCAAACCGGAAAACCGCCCGGTCCGCACTTCGATGCATGACGACCTGGTGGCGGGCCGACGGATGGAAGTCGACGAGGTCCTCGGCCCGCTCGCCGCCGCAGCGGAACGGCTTCAGGTTTCCGCGCCGACCTTTCTGGGTGCCTATCGCGTGCTCAAGACCCTGAACACCTACCTGTGACCGGGGCCTTGGCGTGAAGCGCTATTCGATCGCCAGCATCCCGGGCGACGGGATCGGTCGCGAGGTGGTGCCGGCGGCGATCGGCGTCCTTGCCGCCGTGGCTGACAAATGCGGTTTCGCGCTCGATTTCCGGCATTTCGACTGGAGCTGCCAGACTTACCTCGAGACCGGCAAGATGATGCCCGATGACGGCCTTGACCAGTTGCGGGATCATGAGGCGGTGTTTCTGGGGGCGGTCGGTTATCCGGGCGTTCCGGACCATATTTCGCTTTGGGGTCTGTTGCTGCCGATCCGGCGTGAGTTCGAGCAATATGTTAATCTGCGTCCGGTGCGGCTGCTACCGGGGATCGCTTCGCCCCTGCGCGACAAAGCCCCCGGCGACATCGATTTCTGGGTGGTGCGCGAGAACTCCGAAGGCGAATATTCGCAGGTCGGCGGCCGGACCGGGACCGGCGAGGATGAAATCGTGGTCCAGCAGGCGATCTTCACCCGCCGCGGCACCGACCGGATCCTGCGCTATGCCTTCGATTTCGCGCGTCGACTTGGCCGCAAGCATGTGACATCCGCCACCAAGTCGAACGGCCTCTATCATTCGATGCCGTTCTGGGACGAACGTTTCGCCGCGATTGGCGCGGAATATCCCGATGTTGCCGCCGATCAGTATCACGTCGATATCCTCGCGGCGCGCTTCGTCATGTCGCCTGAACGCTTCGATGTGGTGGTTGGTTCTAACCTGTTCGGCGATATTCTCTCCGATCTCGGCCCGGGCATCACCGGCACCATCGCCGTGGCACCTTCCGCCAACCTCAACCCGGAACGGCGGTTTCCCTCGATGTTCGAGCCGGTCCACGGGTCTGCCCCGGACATCGCCGGACAGGGCATCGCCAATCCGATCGGCCAAATCTGGTCAGGCGCGATGATGCTGGAACACTTGGGTGAGACCGAAGCCGCGGCGCTGGTGATGCGCGCGCTCGAAACGGCGCTCACTGCTCCCGATATTGCCAAGACTCCCGATCTTGGCGGCAACGGGACCACCGTCGAGTTTGCGGATGCTGTCCGCACCACTTTGCTGGGGCTCTAACCGGAACGCTGGCGATCCCGGCCTGACAAAAGGAAACAGGGTGATGGCTGCCTATTTCATCGGATTGATCAAGTCGCACGACGAAGCCTGGGTGGCCGGCTACATGGCCGCGGTTCCGGCGCTGGTCGGACGGCACGGCGGGACAATGATCTGCCGCTCGAACCAGTTTGTTCGTTACGAGGGCGAAGGAACCGAGCCGGACTATGTCGTCGTGATCGAGTTCCCTTCGATGGAGGCGATCGACGCCTTCATGAACGATCCCGATTACGCGCCGCACAAGGATGCGCGCATCGCCAGCACCACCTCGGACATCTTCGCGATTGCCTGAGCGACTACCATGAAGACGCTGCGCACATTCCTGTTAGCCGTGGGGCTCTGGTATCTCTGCAATCTCGTGCTGCTCTGGCCGCCGGTCTATGCCGGGGCCCTGCCGCTGATCTACCCCGGCATCGGGCTGGGGCAGGGGAGGCCGGTGTTCGGCCTGCTGCTCGATGCCTGGCTGATCGTCGGCATCCAGCTTGCGGCGATCGGCGCAGTCGCGCTGTGGGGCGCGCGCAATCCACTGCGCTACCGGGCGCTGATACCGGTGATCGTCCTGACCGAAGCGGTCGGAGCGGTATGGGATATCTACAGCGTTGGCTGGCACGGCGAGGCCTTGTGGGTCGGCCTGACAACTCTGGCTGGGCATTTCGCGATCTTTGGCGGTGCCTGGCTGGCTTCGCGCGCGGTGAACAGGGAAGCTGCCGCCGCCGTCTGATCAGGACAGCATCAATCCCCGTGCGTGCAGCATCGCGATTATGGCATCCGTTGCCGGGGTGGGCAGGCCTGCCCGCTGACCGAACCGGGGGATTGCGCCGGTAAGCTGGGCATATTCAGACGGGCGCGCAGCTTCGAGATCGCGTTGCAGCGAACTGGTGACATCGGGCGGAAAGCGACCGATGAAGTCCAGCTTTTCGGCGATGCAGCCGGGCGGCAGCGCGATGCCCAGTACCGCTGCGATCCCGGCTACCTCTTCCATCGCCACGCGCAGCATTGCGCTGGCCTGGGGGTGGCCCAGCATCTGACCGACCTTCAGGCCGAACGCCGGGGCCACCCCGCCGATCGTTGCGGCCATCAGGAACTTGTCCCACAGCGCCGGGCGCACGTCGTCCACCAGCGTGGTCGGGACCCCAGCGCCCTCAAGGTCGGCCGCAAGGCTTGCCGCAGCCTGTTCGGCAGCCGGGTCGGTCGGGCGATCGGCGACCGGGCCGGCCAGCAGCGTGGCGGGAACGCCGGTGTGGCGCACGATCCCCCCGTCAAGTTCGAAGAAGCCGTGCATCCGTGCGCCCAGGACAACGGCGCGGGGCAGGGCGGCCTGGGCGATGCCGGGCGCTTCGACCCCGTTCTGCACCGTCAGCAGCGTGAAACGGTTTTCGCGGAGCGGTTCGAGCAGGGCGAGCGCCGATTCTAGCTGGAACGTCTTGGTCGCCAGGATGACGTGATCCGGCGGAACGGCAGGATCGCAAGCGGCGGAAACCGGCACACGCACTTGCCGCTCGGTGCCGCCTTCGGAGAGCAGCACACCCGCGCCTCCCAAAGCCTCGAGCCGCGTGCCCCTTGCGATCAGCAAGACTTCATGCCCAGCCTCGTGCAGTCGCGCGCCCAGAAAGCTGCCGATCGCCCCGGCACCGACGATGGCGAGCCGGCTCATCCCGTCAGGCGAAGAAGCGGTTGTCCGGGCGCGGCAGGCCCAGATGATCGCGCAGCGTTTCGCCTTCGTATTCGGAGCGGAACAGACCGCGGGCCTGCAATTCGGGTACGACCTTGCTGGTGAAGTCTTCCAGGCCTTCGGGCACATAGGGGAACATCGTGGTGAAGCCGTCGCAGGCGCCCTGTTCGAGCCAGTGCTGCATCTCGTCGGTGATGGTCCTGGCGGTGCCGACAAAGGCCAGCCCGCCATAGCTGCCGGCCTTGGCGGCAAGTTGGCGGATTGTCAGGTTCTCCGCCCGGGCAAGTTCGATCATGAACCGGCGCGAGCTCTTGCTGGCATTGGATTCGGGGATTTCCGGCAAGGGCCCATCGGGATCGAAGCCCGATACGTCGTGGCCGAGCATGCCCGACAGCGAATGGATGCCGCTGTCGTAGTGGACCAGGCTGTCGAGCTTCGCCCGCTTTGCGCGGGCTTCCTCGACGGTATCCCCAACCACCAGGAAGACGGCCGGCATGATCTTGATGTGGTCGGGATTGCGCCCGACCGCTGTCGCGCGCGCCTTGACGTCGGCATAATAGGCTTTGCTGCCCTCCAGGGTCGATTCCGCCGCAAAGACCGCCTCGGCGGTTTCGGCGGCCAACTGGCGGCCCGGGTCCGAGGCGCCGGCCTGGAAAATCACCGGACAGCCCTGCACGGGACGGGCAATGTTGAGCGGGCCGCTGACCGAGAAATGCTCACCCTTGTGGTTCAGCGTGTGCATCCGGTCGGGATCGAAATAGATGCCCGAGTCCGGGTCCATCCCGAAGGCGTCGTCGGCAAAGCTGTCCCACAACCCGCTCACCACATCGTAAAACTCCCGCGCGCGATGATAGCGCGCGGCGTGGTCGGGCTGTGTGTCGAGTCCGAAATTGCGGCTGCTGTCCGGGTTGGATGTCGTCACCACGTTCCACCCCGCGCGCCCACCGCTGATGTGATCGAGCGAGGCGAACCGACGCGCGACGTGGAACGGCTCGTCGTAGGTGGTCGAGGCGGTCGCGACGAGGCCGATCCGCGAAGTCACCCCGGCCAGCGCGGATAGCAGCGTGAACGGTTCGAACGAGGTCACAGTATGGCTGCGCATCAAGGCATGGCGCGGCAGGTTCAGCACACCAAGGTGATCGGCCATGAAGAAGTAATCGAACTTGGCGGCTTCAAGGCTGCGGATGAAGCGCTGGATCGCGGCTAGGCTGAAATTCGCGTCGCGGATCGCACCTGGATAGCGCCAGGCCCCGGTGTGGATGCTGACCGGGCGCATGAACGCGCCAAGGTGGAGTTGTTTGGCCATCGGCACCCCGATCTTGCGACTCAGCCGGGCCGTTTGGATGGCCCGGCTGGAGCTTCTTCAAGCAGGCAAAGCCTTGCCCTGGGCCTGGTCGAGTTCCCGCCGAACCGCGAAGTGTTCGTCATAGTTCTCGGGCTTCAAGCCAAACGCCTTCTGGCGCGGGATGCGCTGCTGGTTGATTTCGTCGTATTTGAGGTAATAGGCCTTGTGCATCCGGTAGAACGGGATTTCCGGCCAGAGATGATGGATCAGGTGGTAGTTCTGATAGACCAGCAGCGGGTTCAGCAGCCATTCCCAGCCGAACCGCATGGTAGTCGCCATGTAGGGATCTTCTTCCTGCGCGATGATCGCGGGATGGTGCGGCAGGATCACGAAGACGATCGCGATGATGAACAGCGTGATCCGCGACGGCACGAACCACAGCATGAACAGTTGCCACCCGAACCCGAAGTAGAGCGCGGCGACGAACAGAAGCATCAGGAACGAATAGAACACAACCAGTTCGGTGCCATGCTTCTTGCGCACGTTCTGGCCGTACTTGACGAAATACCAGATGTAGGCGCCGTCAAAGAACGTCCAGCGGAACGGCACTTGCCAAAGCGGCGATTCGTGTTCGAACCGGTCGGGATCCTTGGGGCCGTTGGTATGGGTGTGGTGCTTGTTGTGGACCCAGCGCAGCAGCACCATCGGGGCATAGGGGAAGAGGAAGAACAGGCCGATCGCGCCGATCGATTCGTTGATCCAGCCCACGCTCGACAACGACTTGTGCGAAGCATCGTGGATGACGCTGAACAGCAGATAGGTGATGACGCCGTTGGCGATCGCACCCACCCACAGCGGGATCATCGCGTTCAGCGCAAGATACCAGGTCGTGGCGATTCCCGCCATGGAAACAACGAACAACAGCGCCGTCGGCAGCGCCAGGACGGGCGCCTGCCGCAACCGTTCGAAATGCTCGTCGGTCGATGTGGGAAACGTCGTTGCCGCCATTGTCAAACGTCCTTCCTCTCCGGCATCTCTGTGTCACGACAGGGTGACGTCCGGCCTAACGGGCACAGTATGCTGAGCCACGCGGTCAATTGGAACGCGCATACACGATACATTGGACAATGTGCAACATCTTTCCCATAGTGCAAGTCGAACATGAATCTTGCATGATTGCGCGAGAGGGGTTAATCCGTGAACACAGTTGTTGACAATCAAGGCATCTCCCGGGGCGAAGACGATGACCAAGAGGACCCGGCATCGGGAACTCCCAACAACGGTTCGTCGAATGAGCAGCCGCGCAAGGCCATCCAGTCCGTCGAAATCGGTGTTCGCGTCCTCAAGGCGTTGATGGATTGCGGCAAGGACGGCGCCCATCTTCGCGAGGTTGCCGAGAAATCGGGCCTGTCACGCAGCCAGACGCATCGCTACCTGCTGGCGTTCGTCAATACCGGCGTCGTCGAGCAGAATGCCCAGAGCAGCCGCTATGCGCTGGGTGCCTTTGCGGTTCGCCTCGGCGTGGCCGCGCTGGCGCGGGTCGATCCGGTGCAAATTGCCGGGAACCATCTCGCTTCGGTCTTGGAGGAGCTGCAGACGACCGGCCTGCTCTCGGTCTGGGGCAATTATGGGCCAACCGTCATCCGCTGGATCGACGGCGGGATCCCCCTGTTCACCAGCTTGCATGTTGGTTCGGTGTTGCCGGTTCAGGCTTCTTCTACCGGAATCCTTTTTCTGACCCATTGTCAGCGAGTGCTGACCCAGCCGATCATTGATTCAGAGCGGGCAGGGGGACTGGTGATTGACGACAAGGAACTGGAAGTACAGACAGTGAAGGCGCGCGAAATGGGTTACGCGAGCACGCTGGGTACGGTTGTTCCCGGACTGTCGGCGGTGAGCGTGCCGGTATTCGATCCCGATAACAAGCTGGTCGCGACGATGAGCATACTCTCGCGCGTTCAGGACAAGAATTTCTACACGAAGCCCAGAATCGAGCGGATTCGCGCGGCGGCGATCGAGGCGAGCCGTGCAATCGGCTGGTCCGGATAGCCTAGTCATACTTGGACAGTTTCTGACGGGTTCCCGATACCATTGTGACCGAAACTCAATCCCCAAACCTGGGCGGCATTCTGTCGCCCTCGCCCGCACGGTCCATCGGTAGGGGCGAATTTATCGCGATGATGGCGATGATTCAGGCACTGCAATCGCTAGGTTTCACAACACTGCTTCCAGCCCTTGGGGTTATCGCGTCCGATCTGGGCGAAACCGGGGCGAACCACCGGCAATGGGTGATCGGCGCATTCCTGATCAGTTCCGGCCTGTTTTCGCTGGTACCTGGCACGATTTCAGACCGATTGGGGCGAAGGCCGGTGCTGCTTGCCTGCATGGGCGCCTTCGCCCTCATCAATCTGCTTTGCGCCTTCGTGACAAATTTTGCCGTTCTGCTGGTGGCGCGCGCGCTGCTGGGCTGTGCCTCGTCCGCCCTGACCGTGCTTCCGCTGGCAATCATTCGCGACCGCTACCAGGGCGAAGGCATGGCCAAGTTGCAGGCCTTTGTCGCGATGCTGTTCATGGCCGTACCGACCTTGGCACCCAGCCTGGGTTACCTGGTCATGACGGCGGTCGGATGGCGCGCCATTTTCATCGTGATCGGGTTGCTGTCGCTGGGCGTTTCGACATGGTATTTTTTGCGCATGGAAGAGACGCTGCCGTCAACGAAACGCCAGGCTCATAGCTTCGGTGAACTGCTGGGTAATGTTCGCATCGTGCTGACAAATCGCCGTTCGATCGGTTACGTGATTGGCATGGCGCTGATTTTCGGAGCGCACTTCGGCTTTATCAACAGCTCGCAACAGCTGATTGGCGAACATTTCGGGGCTGGCGCAGCCTATTCGCTGATATTCGGCGTGATGGCCGGCTCGATGATGTTGGCAAGTGTAGTGAATTCGGCCATCGTCCACCGCTTCGGCATCCGCGGGATCGGGCATGCCGCGATCCTGTGCCATTTCCTGGTTTCGGTCTGCCAGGTCTATCTGGCCTCGCGCCCCGGCGAGACCCTGCTTCAGTTTGCAGTGCTGATGGCTGCGAACATGTGCCTGCTGATCACCGTGTTCATCAACTTCACCGCGATCGCCCTGCAGCCGTTCGGCAAGCTGGCCGGGGCCGCCGCCTCGGTTCAGACCTTTTTCCGGCTGGTGCTGGGTGCCGGGCTGGGCGCCCTGATCGGCCAGGCGTATGACGGGTCGCCGTTGCCTTTGGCCTTTTCACTGGTTGGTGTGGCAACGGTGACGATCCTGCTGGTGCTGTTCAGCGAAGGCGGCAGGCTGTTCGGAGCGCCGGCCCCAACCCAGGCTTAAGCTGGGCGGGTTTGCTATTCGTCGTCAACCGGCTCGGGATTTCCCGGCGCGGCTCGATCCGAAACCATCCGCACCCCGTCGATCACGATCGGGCTGGCGACGCCTTTGCGCCCACCGGCCATAACGGCGAGGCCGCGGGCGACGACCTGCGGATCGGCGAAGACTTCGTCGAGTTCATTGATCGGCCCAGCCGGCACACCAGCCTCTTCCAGCGCATTGAATAGCGCTTGCCGGTTCCACTGCGCCGTGAGTGCCTCGACCGTCGCGACCAGTTCCGCCCGGTTCGCGAGACGGGCAGGATTGGTAGCGAAACGCGGGTCTTCATGCAGTGAACACCGCAAGATGCGGCACAGGCTGGCGAACTGGCCGTCATTGCCGGCCGCGATCACCAAGGGTCCGTCCAGCGTGGGGAAGGCCTGATAGGGCGCCAGATTGGCATGGCCGTTGCCGAACCGGCGCGGGACCTTGCCCGATGTCATCCAGTTCATCGCCTGATTGGCCATGACCGCCACCTGGGTGTCGAGCAGCGCCATGTCGATATGGGCGCCGCTGCCGGTGCGGTCCCGGCGGTTGAGCGCGGCGAGAATCGCCACCGTGCTGTACATGCCCGTGAACAGGTCGGCCACCGCGATGCCCGCCTTCTGCGGCTCGCGATCGGGTTCGCCGGTCATCGACATCATGCCGCCCATGGCCTGGGCGATGAAATCGTAGCCCGCGCGGTGGGCATAAGGCCCGGTCTGCCCGAACCCGGTGATCGAACACGTGATCAGGCGCGGGTTCAGTTCGGACAGCGCCGCATGGTCAAGCCCGTACTTCGCCAGCCCGCCGACCTTGTAGTTCTCGATCACGATATCGGCCCCGCTCGCCAGCTCGCGGATGATGGCCTGGCCTTCCGTGCTGGCGATGTCGATCGCGAAGGAGCACTTGCCGCGATTGGTCGAATGGAAATAGGCCGCGCCCAGACTGGTGCCGTCTTCTGCGGTCACGAAGGGCGGCCCCCAATGCCGCGTATCGTCGCCCGCACCGGGCCGCTCGATCTTGATCACTTCGGCGCCCAGGTCCGCCAGCAATTGCCCGCACCAGGGGCCGGCCAGAATGCGGGCCAGTTCGAGCACCCGTACGCCATCGAGCGGTTTGGCCGGATCGCCGGTTGCCGAGTCCTGCCAGGCCGGTTTCGCCATGGTCAGACTCCGCCCAGCGCGGCGATGCGTTCGCGCCAGCGGCGAAGCCCGTCGCCTGCGCCTTTTGCCAAGGTGAAGCTGTCGATGCCGTTGGCGATGAAGCGGGCACCGCCATCGAGGAACTGCTGGACGAGCCGCTCGTCGCGCGAAAGGATGCCTGCCGGTTTTCCGGTCGCTACCATCCGCGCCAGTGCTTCGCCGGTCAGCTTGAACAGGGCATCGAAGTTGCTTGCGCCCAGCAACCCTTCGGTCGCGGCCAGGTCCGCAGGTCCAAGAAACAGCGCGTCGATCCCGTCCACCGCAGCGATCGCCTCAATGTTGTCGACGGCGGTCGCGGTCTCGATCTGGGCGATGATGCAGACCTGCGCGTTGGCCTCGGCGACATAGGCAGGATAGCCGCCCCAGCGCGCTGCGCGGGTACCGCCGAGGCCGCGTTCGCCTGCAGGCGGATAGCGGGACGCAATTACGATGGCCTGGGCCTGTTCGGCGGTCTCGACCATCGGAACCATCAGAGTCTGCGCTCCAAGATCGAGAACCTGCTTGATCGTTACCGGATCGTGGCCGGCTATCCGCACGATCGCGGAGCACGGCGGCGTCGCCTCGACCGCCCGCAGCTGCCCGACGATGCCGGGCAGGGTCTGCGGGCCATGTTCGCCATCGATCAGCAGCCAGTCATAGCCCTGGCCCGCGCAGATTTCGGCGATATCGGGATCGGCCAGGGCCAACCAGAAGCCAAGCTGGACCGGACCTTCGCGCAAGGCCTGCTTGAAGCGGTTGATCGGTGTCTGCATTTCAGCCCCTTCCCTTAGACGAACCGGAAGCCGATTGACCCCAGGGCGCCGAAATCGGCATTGAAGACATCGCCCGGCGCGCCTTCGACCGGGCGCGTAAACGAGCCACCCAGCACCACCTCTCCCGCTTCGAGCGCCTGGCCCCAGGGAGCGAGCCGCCGCGCCAGCCAGGCCACGCCATTGGCGGGATGGTTGAGCACACCGGCGGCAAGGCCGGTTTCCTCGATCACCCCGTTGCGGCTGAGCAGCGCGCCGATGCGGCGCAGATCGAGCCCGTCGGGTTTCGCCGGCAGACCGCCGACGATGATCCCGGCATTGGCGGCATTGTCGCTGATCGTGTCCAGGACCTTGCGCGCCACCCCGGTTTCGGGATCCTTGGGATGCACCCGGGTGTCTATGATTTCGATTGCCGGAACCACATAATCGGTGGCGCTCAGGACATCGAAAATCGTCGTCTGTGCTCCTTCCAGGCGGCGCCCGAGGACAAAGGCCAGCTCGACCTCGACCTTGGGCGTGATGAACCGGGCGGTCGGCACGTCGCTGCCCTGTTCGAACACCATGTCATCCAGCAAGGTGCCATAATCGGGTTCGGTGATTCCGGCTGCCTGCTGCATCGCGCGCGAGGTCAGGCCGATCTTGTGGCCATAGACGGTGCGGCCTCGGGCCAGCTTGAGATCGACCCAGGCCTGGTTGATGCGGTAGGCATCCTCGATCCGCATGCCGGGATAGCGCACGGAGAAGGGCCGGATCCGTTCGCGGGTCTGCTCGGCATGGTCGAGTTCCTGCGCCAATTGCGCGACCTGTCGAACGTCGAATGTCTCGCCTGTCATGTGTCCTGCTCCCAATGCGTAACACTTGGGAAAACTCGTTGCACATTGTCAAACGATATCTTAGGCTCCCGCCCAATTCATCGCGCACTCCGGCGAAGAGTCGCGCGGGCACTTTCACAAGACCACATGGGAGAAGGTCATGGCTGCTGACGGCGTTATCAGGGAAGAAAAGATCACGGGACGGGGCCTGACCTCGCACACCTTGCTGGCGGGCGATCCGTCCAAGCCGGCGATCCTGCTCCTTCACGGTGCGGGTCCGGGCGCGCATGCCGCCTCCAACTGGTATCACCTGATGCCGGACCTGGCGGAAAACTTCTTCGTGATCGCGCCCGATCTGATCGGCTTCGGCCAGTCGGTGATCCCCGATCCCTGGCCCGACAGCGTGATGGGCTGGATCGGCACCCGGGTCGATCAGTGCTTTGGCCTGCTTGAGGCGCTGGGCGTGAAGAAGGCCCACGTCGTCGGCAATTCGATGGGCGGTGCGCTGACCCTGCAGATGATGAGCGAGGAACCCGACACGATCGACAAGGTGGTGCTGATGGGCTCGATCGGCGCTCCCGGCCCGCGCACCCCGGAACTGATCCGCCTGCTCTCATTCTATTCCGATCCGCGCTATGCCCGCTATCGACAGGTGATGCATAGCTTCGCCTACGATGCCGACAAGTTCGAAGGCATGGAAGAAATCGTCCAGAACCGCTACAAGATCGCCACCGATCCGGGGATCATGAAGACCGCGGTCAAGATGATCGATTCGATGAAGAACGGGATCGACACGCTCAACATGCCGCCCGAGCTGCTGGGCAAGATGCCGCATGAAGTGCTGATATTCCACGGCCGCCAGGACCGGGTGGTTCCGCTCGACACCAGCCTCTACCTGATCCAGCATCTCAAGCATGCCGAACTCTACGTGCTCGACCGTTCGGGCCACTGGTCGCAGCTGGAGCGCTGGGACGTGATGCGCCCGATGATGGAAATCCACTTCGGCGCCCGCTCGTTCTGAGCAAAACGACTGCTGCGCGGCCCGCTGGGGCAGCGCCCGGATTGGCAGGCGGCAGCTTTGTGCTGTCGCCTGTCGCTGTTTGAGCTATGATCGGCCCAATGGCGGACCTTGAAGCTCTAACGGAGGACTTCTGGCGGTTCTCACTGGAAACCTACGCCAAGCCTGGCGTGCAGGCCCTGTCACTCGCGCTGCAGGACGATCACGGATGCGACGTGAACCTGATGCTGTTCTGCCTATGGCTGGCGGATTCGCAGGGCATCGCGCTTGAATCGTCCGGCGTCGGCGATTTGGCCCTTGCGGCAGGCGAACTCAACAACGAGTTGGTTTCACCCGTCCGGTCAGCTCGCCGCTGGTTGAAGTCGTATGGCGAGACAGCGCGCGAGGGATTGTCGATCAAGCCCGAATACGATGCCCTTAAATCCGTCGAACTCAAGTGCGAACGCCTGGTCCAGCGCGCCTTGGTTGTGCGATATCGAGACGGTGTTTTGCGCAGCTCGATGGCATCGCCGGTCTCAGCCGCCCGAGCCAGTTTCACGGCCTATGCAGAAGCGCACAAGGCAAATCCCGATGCGGTCAAACGCCTTGGCGAGCTTGCCGATCGGGCGCTCGAACGCGATCCGTTCTAGGATTTGGGCAGCGCGGGTTCCTGCTTCGGCGGCTCTGCGGTCTTGATGTATTCGTAGACCTCCTTGATCTGGGGGTCGCTCAGCTCGGTGGCGCGGAATGGCGGCATTTCGATCAGGCCCTGACGAACCACCGAATGGAGGTAATCGTAGTCCAGATCCTTGCGGCCGATCAGCGCCGGAACCGGACGGCCCTTTTCCGCCAGCAGCATGGTCGCTCCGTGTCCGGGGCCGGGGTTATGGCAACCGGCGCAGTAGCGCTCATAGTTCTCCGCACCATCCGCGACCACTTCGCCTTGCTTGGACGAACAGGCGCCAAGAGTGGCGAGGAGCGAAAGGACGAGGAGCTTGTTCATTGTACCTCCGCAGGCATGGCGACGCATCGGCTCAGACCGAGGCAAAGATCGAGTTGGGATCGAGCGCCTGCTTGACCCGCGCATGCAGGGCCGAGCGGCCACCCTTTTCATAGGTCTTGGCAACCGCCGCTCCCAGCCCGGGGTCGGTCAGGATCTGGCCGAAGCCGGCCTCTGCCTGCGCGGCGATCAGGGCTTCGGCGCAGGCCTTCGCCCGTGCCGCGTCCTCGGCCTTCCCGGCGGCATGGGACAGCACCTGGCGATGGTTCGCCGAACGCCAGATCGCGGTGGTTTCGCCGACGAAATCGAAGCCGTTCTTGGCGCAGATGTCGCGCGACAGTTCATAAAGCTTGACCGCTTCTTCGCCATCCACAGGGCTGACCGGATTGACCGTCAACGCCGTGTCGCCGCCCCAGCCCGAGGTTCGGGCCGGGGGATCGGCCACCACGCCGGTCATCGTGCCCATCCGCCAGGCCCACAACTTGGGATCGATGCCCTTGCCATCGGTAATCACCCGTGCGCCGCTGATCGACGAGAACGCACCCTTGACCGTGTCCCACAGGATCGCGACGTTGCCGGGCAAGCCATAGAGCGAGCCGTAAAGGTTCCAGTAGCCAAGGCCGAGCGCTTCGCCGGCCGCCTTGACCGCGCTTGCCGCCATCGGCCCCTGGCCTTCGAAGTCGGCGCGGCGCTTGCCGAGCAGGGCCGCTTCGTGGAGCGCATTGCCCACTGCGACGCCATTGGCCACCACCATGTTAAGCTTGAGCGGCCCGAGCACGTCCAGCAACGCGCCCAGATCGTCCTCCTGGGGGACCGAGACCATGAAGGTCTGATGCGCCGGGGGCTGCGGCATCATCCACATGCCCACCTTGGTCACCACCCCGAAATCGGATTGGGTGAACAGACCATCGACCCACGGGCCATAGCCGAACTTGAACAGCTGCCAGCAGGTGCTCTTGGGCATGGCGCCCATGCCGGTTCGCACCATCTTGCCATCAGCCAGCATGACCTCGAGCCCGCACTGCATCAGGAAGTGATCGGAATAGGGGGTGTAGCCGGGGCGGCGGTTGATGAAACTGGCGGCCACGCTTTCATCGGGATTGCCGGGGAAGTCCACCCACAGCTTGATGCCCTTTTCCTTAATATGGGCATCGAGCTGGCGGAAGGTGACGCCCGGTTCGACCAGGCAGGTGGCCAGCTGCTCGTTTACTTCGATCACCTTGTTCATCTTCTGGAGGTCGAGGACGATCACCTTGTCCTGCACCGCCTTTTCCAGCCCATGTGCGCCGTTGCAGACCGTCTGGACCACGCCGCCGCTGGTGCGCGCCGCTTCGAGCACCTTGGCGAGCTGGGCTTCATCGGTCGGAAGCACCACGCCTGCCGGGGCCATCCCCGGAACGGCATAGCGGGCCAGGGTTTGCGGGCTGGTATCGACGGCGGCCTTGCCCAGTGCCTGGGCGAGGGTACCGAGCGTGGCCGTCTGGCGGGCTTGATCGATCATGGCGTCTGGAGCCTTATTGCTGGAGAATCTTGGGATAACGCTGGAGATCGCCGGCATCGACGGCGAAATCGGCCGAGCGCGCAGCCGGGTCGATCGCGCGGGCCGGTTCGCTGTCGCGCCAGGAAAAGTTGCAGGTTGGGCAGCGCAGGATTGTCCACACGACCGCGCCGTCCTGCCTGCCCTGGTAATCGGTGACAGCGCCGCTCGATTTGCAGCGCCCGCAGACGGTGGTGGTCATGACAGGGCTCCCAGCTGCATTTCGCGGATTCGTTTGCTCAGGGCGTCGATCTCGTCCCCCGTCGGCGGGGTGACAAGGTGCGCTTCACCCACCGGATCGGGCGGGAGATAGCTGGTCGCGTCGATGATCAGGCGGTGGCCCTTGCCCGGAACGACTGCCGATGGATCGATCGGCACGGCGGGCATGTTGGGCAGCACGATAACGTCATCCGCGCGGGTGCGGGTCGAAAGCGCCCACATCACCTGGTTGAGATCGAACGGATCGACATCGGCGTCGACCATGATCAGGTTCTTGAGGTACATCACGCCGTGCGGCGTGCTCAGCGCGCGCAGCGCGACCGTCTTGGCAAAGCCGGCCATGCGGTTCTTGACCGAGATGATCCCGGTCAGCCCGTGCTGGTAAAGCGCGTTGACCGCGGTGACTTCGGGGAAGCTCTGGCGCAGCTGGGCATAGATCGGGGCGGAGGTGTGCAGGCCGATCAGGGTATCGTGCTCGGTCCAGCCGCGCCCGATGTAGATGTTCTCGAAGATCGGATCGCGCCGGTGCGACACCGCCGTGACCTTGAAGATCGGCGCCTTGCGCACGCCGCTGTAGGAACCGGGGAATTCGCCGAACGGCCCTTCCAGCTCGCGTTCGCCCAGTTGCAGTTCGGCCTCGATCACGATTTCGCTGTCGGCCAGGATGTCGATCCCGTTGCCCGATTTGGTCAGCCGGATCGGCGCGCCCATCATTGCCGAGGCATAGGAATATTCCGATTCCTCGTAACCGATCGGGGTGGCGGCGAAAACCGCCAGCCCAGGATGGTTGCCCAGCATCACCGCGATCTTGAGTGGCACTTTCTCACGCTCGGCGGCGAGGATCTGGCGGCCCATGTCATGCGCCGGAATCGTCATCAGGGTAAAGCTGTCCGGTCCCTGGATCTGTAGGCGGTAGATCCCGACATTCTGCTTGCCGAAATTGTCCGGATCGAGCGGATCGCGCGAGGCAACCGAAGCCTTGCCGATGTAGAACCCGCCATCGTATTCGTTGATCCGGTAGACGGGCAGGATATCATAGAGGTTGATGTCCTGCTCGAGCCGGCATTCGTGAACCGGGGCCTGGGCTTCGGGGACATAACTGATCTGCGCTTCCTGATCGCCCCAGCGCCCGGCGATCTCGAAGAACAGTTCGCGGATGGTCGTGCCCTTGGGCCGACCCAGCAGCAGGGCGATGTTGTCCCACGAACCATGGACACCAACCGCCAGGCGCTTGCCGGGATAGCCGGTGATGTTGTCGAACACGATCGCCGGTGCGCCGTTGGCATCGCGCGAGGCGGCAACGGCAATGTTGCGCACGCCCGGCTCGGGCATCACCGGATCGCTCCAGGTGATCGCTTGGCCCGAATCCTCAAGCAGTTCGAGGAAATCGCGCAGCGAGGAGATCGAGCGGGCGCGGTTGGGAAGATCGTTCATTGCCGTTGCATCCCGCCGATCAGTGTCCGCCAGTGCCAGCAGTTGCCGATTGGATCGTGACCCATTTCCATTCGGTCATGATTTCGAGATCGGCTTCGGTCCCTTCGCGGCCAAAACCCGATGCCTTGGTGCCGCCGAACGGAACGTGTGGTTCGTCGTGCAGGGTCGGGGCATTGATATGGACCATGCCCGCTTCCGCCCGCTGGGCGAAAGCCAGGGCCTTGTCGATGTCGCTGGTGAAGATCGAGGCGCTAAGGCCATATTCGGTGTTGTTGGCAAGTTCGAGCGCTTCTTCGAGCGTGTCGAACGGATAGAGCGAGGTCACCGGGCCGAAGGTTTCTTCTTCGAACACGGTCATTTCAGCGGTGACGCCGCGCAAGACTGTGGCCGAACAGCAGTTCCCAGTCCATTCGTCGCCCGCGAGAACCTCGGCACCTTTGGTTCGGGCATCATCGATATGGCGGCGGACCCGGTCGCGCTGGCGCTCCGAAATTATCGGGCCGAGCATGGTGGTCGGCTCGCGCAGGTCGCCGCTCTTCGCCCGGCTGGTCGCGGCGGCGAAGGCCTTGGCGAACTGGTCGAAGATCGGCCGTTCGACATAGATCCGCGAGGCCCCCATGCAGACCTGGCCCTGGTACATGAAGATGCTGAACAGCGCGGCGTTAACCGCCTTGTCCAGATCGGCATCGGCGCAGATCACCAGAGGGCTCTTGCCGCCCAGCTCCAGCGTATACTTCTTGAGGTTGCGCGCCGCAATTTCGGCGATGTGCTTGCCGACGCGCGAGGACCCGGTGAAGGTGATCGATGCGACCTTGGGATGGCCGGTCAGCACGTCACCTATCTCCGCGCCATTGCCGTAGACCACGTTGAACAAGCCGTCGGGAACGCCGGCCTCCTTCCACAATTTAGCGAGCAGATCGGCGATCATTGGCGCGGCTTCCGAGGGCAGCAGCACGAAGGCGTTGCCTGTGGCCAGGGCCATGGCCGATTGCTTGATCCCCTTGATCAGCGGCACGTTGAACGGGGTGATCCCGGCAACGACGCCCACCGGCTGGCGCAGGCTCATGCTGAACCGGCCCGGCGTGTCCGATGGGATCGTTTCCCCGCGAATCCGGCGCGGCACACCGATCGCCGCGCGCAGGAAGCTGACCGCGAAGCGGGTTTCGAACCCGGCCTTGGCAATCGGCGAGCCGATCTCGTCGACCAGCACGTCGGCGAACTTGGCGGTATCGCGTTCCATGATCTCGGCAGCTCTCGCGATCCACCCTTCGCGCACCGCTGCGGTAAGATCACGATGCTGCAAGAATGCCTGATGCGCGTTCTCGACCGCGCGGTTCACGTCTTCCGCAGTGCCGGCGGGCACGCGGGAATAGACCGAATCGTCGACCGGGTTGAGATCGTCAAAATAGGTCCCGCCAGTTGCGGCGACGGCGCCGCCGCCAATCCAGTGCTCAAGTTGCGTCATGGTCTTTCAATCCTTGAATGCATTGTGCGGTCGACCGGGCGACTATGCCTGGCTGCGCATCGCCTGAGGCCAAATACCCTGCTTGCCGGGCGAGAGGATGCCGTTGGGGTCGAGCACGTCCTTGAGCCGGTGGTGCAGATCCCACAGCGCCCCGTCGTTATGCTTATAGGTCTTGGCGATCTGGTCCATGAAGGCGAGGTGGGTGCGGTATTCGCCGAAGCCGGCATCCGCTGCCTCGTCGACCAGCTTGCCGAACAGGTCGTATGCGCTCTTGCGCATGGCCTCGTCGGCGCGATCGTACATGATCATCAGGATGTGGTGCATGTCGCGCCATCCGACCAGAAACTCGCCGATATAGTCGAACCCGAAATCGTGGCAGCGCTGCTTGATCAGGTTGTACTGGCTCAGCGCTTCCTTGCCGTCGGGTGCAGAGATTGGCGAGAAGTTGATATGCCCGCCGCCGCCGATCCAGTTCATGATGCTGAATTCGGTCATGTTCGGCTCGCCGCGCATCAGCCGCACGCGATAGTCCCAGGCGGGATCGTTTTCGCGGTTAAGGTGCAGCTTGGCGCCCGGGATGCTCATCATCGCTTCCTCGACGAGCTTCCAGTTGTTCTCGATGATCGGCGGCGGACCATAGAGCGCGGCGTAGAAGTTCCACATGCCCAGGCCATGATCCGAAGCGATCTTCTTGCGGATCGAATCCGGGACAGGGCCCTTGCCGTCGAAGTAATGGCGGCGCGTGGTTTTGGCGGACACTTCCCACAAGAGATCGACCGCCACCGCCGCGTTGGGGATCACCTGGTTGACCTTGAGTGGTTTGACCGCGTCGAAGATCGCGGCGAGGTCTTCCTCACGCTCGTAAGTGATCATGAACGGCTTGTAGCCGGGCGGCTCGGGCATCAGCCAGATGCCCATCTTGGTCACCACGCCAAAGTTGGACTGGGTGAACATGCCGTCGAAATGCGGGCCGGCGGCGTGCTTGGTCGATTGCCAGTGCTGCGAACCCTCGATCGCGCCCTGACCGGTCCGGACCACCTGACCGTCGGCGAGGACCACTTCCATGCCGCACTGCATCACGAAGTGATCGCCGTAAGGCGTGTAGCCCGCACCGTGTTCAAGCGCATTGCCCATCACGCCGCCCCAGCCCGGTGCCGCCGGATCGATCCACAGCTTGCTGCCGATCTGGCGCAGATGCCGGTAGAGCTGGAAATAGGAGACCCCGGGTTCGACCAGCGCGTAGCCGTACTTTTCATTGACCTCGAGGATGCGGTTCATCCGCTTGAGATCGAACATGACATAGCCCGACTGGCGCGGGGCGGGGCCGCCATAGGCGAAATTGCGGCCGTTGCCGAAGGTCCAGATCGGCAGCTTGTAGGCGTTGAAGACCTTCAACGCCTGCTGGATCTGTTCCATGTTTGCCGGTGCGACGGCAGCCGAAGGCAGCATTTCGCCATCGGCCAGCGGCGAATAGGCATCGCGATAGGCCGACAGCGGCAGTTCGTCGACAAAGACCCATTCCTTGCCGACGATCGCGGCCAGTTCGTCCAGCGCCTTGCGAAAGGTTGCGGCGTCGACGCCATGGGGCATGCGCGTGCTCACGACTGTTGTACTCCTACTTCGAATGCCCACGAAACCAGCATGCCGGGGCTCTTTCCATCGAGCCCGCAATGGCCCGATTCGCACCGCAGATCGGGAGCCTGTCGGCTCCCGCCAAGCGCATCCTGCATGTGGTTGGCCAGAACGGTCGGCCAGCCGGTGCTGGCCCGCGCGAGCAGCGCCGGAGCGCCGTCGGTCCGGTGTTCCCACCGCATTTTGCGGTAATGATGCGCCCATTTCAGCAACGGGCGCGCGCCGTCGGCTAGCAGAACCTGTTCGGCAATCATGGCTGCCGGGTCGGAAGTCAGGCCGACGAGCACACCTTCGCCAATTGCGAGTTCATGGAGCAGGCCATTGAGCGTCCGGTCGATCCGGATCACCTTTGCCGCACGTCCCGAATTGACGAAGGTTTCGGCAAAGAGCCGACTTTCGGGGACTTCTGCTTCCTCAATGACAATGATCTTCAGTGGTCGCTTCGCCAAGGCGCTGCGACCGATCCCCAGACCGGCCACTGCCGCTCCCACGGCACCCCCGCTCATGACGGTGCGACGGCTGACATCCCACGCCATTCTCTAGTTCCCTTCTTCTTGCGCCAAGGCCGGAACGAGGTTTGCCGCCTCTTTGCTCAGGCCTTGCCAGCGTTTCTCCGACTTCGCGTGAAGCCCAAACAGATCCAGCACCCGCATACAGCTGTGATCGACCACCTCGGCCAGCGAGGTAGGCCGCGAATAAAAGGCCGGCACCGGCGGGAAGATCACCGCACCCATTTCGGTGCAGGCCGTCATGTTGCGCAGGTGCGCCAGGTTGAGCGGCGTTTCGCGGGTGATCATCACCAGGCGACGGCGCTCCTTCAGCATCACGTCGGCGGCGCGAGTGATCAGATTATCGGACAGCGCGTGGGCGACCGCGCCCAGCGTGCGCATCGAACAGGGTGCAATCACCATGCCTTCGCACACGAACGAACCGCTGGCGATCGAGGCGCCGACATTGCGGACGTTATGCACGACATCGGCCAGCGCTTCGAGCCTGGCCTTGCCATCGGGCAATTCCTCGCGAATGTTGAGCAGGGCGGCCGGAGACAACACGAGATGGGTTTCCCAGCCGCCAGCTTCGCGCAGCAGCTCAAGCAACCGCAGGCCATAGACCGATCCGGTCGCACCGGTGATGCCGACGACCATGCGTTTCACCGCAGAAATCCCGCCTGCGAGCGCATCGCGATCAAGGTCGCGCAAGGCCGGTCCTTGCTGGGCATGCTGTAATCCGTCTCCCGATCTTTGCCAACACTATACAACGCGTTCCGCATTGCGCAACGCTTTTCGTATTTCCATAAGCGTGGTGCGACTCACGACCGGACGCCCAGATTGATCGTCTTCATCTCGAGAAATTCATCGATGCCGTGGCGGGAACCTTCGCGGCCCAGACCCGATTCCTTGATGCCGCCAAACGGGGCAGTTTCGGTCGAGACGATGCCGTTGTTCATCCCGACCATGCCGGTTTCGAGGCCCTCCGCGACCCGCCAGGCCCGGTCGATATCTCGGGTAAAGGCATAGGCAGCCAGCCCGGAACGGGTGGCGTTGGCCAGGGCCAGCGCCTCGGCCTCGGTATCGAAGCGGAACACGGGCGCGACCGGGCCAAAGGTCTCCTCGTCCGCGAGGCGCATGGCGGGGTTCGCGCCGGTCAGCACGGTCGGCTGGAAGAACAGTTCCCCCGCCCCGTGCCGCTTGCCCCCGGTGACGATGCCGCCGCCTTGCGCTATTGCATCGGCGACATGGCCCTGGACCTTGTCGAAGGCGGCCCGGGTGATCAGCGGCCCTTGATCGGTTGCGCCCTCAAGCCCGTTGCCGACCGTGAACGCGCTGACCCTGGCGGCCAGCGCCTCGACGAAACGGTCGTGGATCCCGCCCTGAACCAGGATGCGGTTGGCGCAGACGCAGGTCTGCCCGGTGTTGCGGAATTTCGAGGCGATCGTCCCCTCGACCGCCTGATCGAGATCGGCGTCGTCGAAAACCAGCAGCGGGGCATTGCCGCCCAGTTCCATCGAAACCCGTTTCAGGGTGGTGGCGCATTGCGCAGTCAGCAGCTTGCCCACCGCGGTTGAACCGGTGAAGGTGAACTTGGTGACATCGGGATGGCTGGTCAGGACCGATCCAATGGCCGGAGCATCGCCGCAGACCACGTTGAACACGCCGGGCGGGATGCCGGCTTCGAGCGCGAGCTTCGCGAGGGCGAAAGCGGTCAGCGGGGTGAGTTCGGACGGCTTGAGGGTGACGGTGCAGCCCGCCGCCAGCGCTGGCGCGACCTTGCGGGTGATCATCGCGGCGGGAAAGTTCCACGGCGTGATCGCCCCCGCTACCCCAACCGGCTGGCGGATCACGATGATCCGCCGGTCAGCGCTGCCTGGAATAACCTCGCCATAGACGCGGCGCGCCTCCTCGGCGAACCACTGGATGAAGCTGGCGGCGTAATCGACCTCGCCCAGCGCCTCGGCCAGCGGCTTGCCCTGTTCGGCGGTCATCAGCAAACCAAGATCGTGGCGATGGAGCCGGACCAGCGCCAGCCAGTCATGCAGCAGGCGCGCGCGTTCCTGAGCGGGCCGCTTGCGCCAATCGATCAAGGCGCGGGAATTGCTTTCAATTGCCCGACGCGTCTGGGCAGCGCCCAGCTTGACGACATTCGCCAGCGTTTTGCCGGTTGCCGGGTTAGTGACCGCGTAGGTAGAGCCGGCACAGATCTCGGTGCCGTCGACAAGTGGTTGGCCGGTCAGGAAATCGCTGCGCTCGAGCGGGGGGATCGTAACGCCCAAGACATTGCTCCTTTGGCCGCAAGACAAGTTGCCAATACCAAATTGGGCGGCGAGGTGTCTGGCAGGCTCGTGGACGGTGCCACAACAGGGGTGAGGGCGGCGGCGTGCCGCCGCCCTCGGGTATTGGGTCTTAGTACTTGTAGGCGAGCTTGAGGAACCATTCGCGCGGGCGCGAGTAGGTTGCCAGCGCTGTCCCGGCGACGAACGGATCGACGTAACCGCCCTGGATATAGCGTTCGTCGGTCAGGTTGGTCACACCAGCGGTCACGGTGAAGTGCTCGCTCTTCTCGGTGAACGAAGCACTAGCGCCGAAGACGCTGTAGCCAGGCTGGCGCAGTTGCGGGCTGTTGATCGCATCCTTGAAGGTTTCGCTCTGGTACGACCAGTCTCCGCGCAGCGTCAGCTTGCCCATGTCACCTTCATAGACGTCGGCGTTGAACGAGGCCGATCCGGTCCATTCCGGCACGAAGGCGAACTTCGAGTTCAGGTTCACGGGGAACGCGAACGGATCAATGGAGCGGTAATAGGCATCAAGATAGCCAACGCCGAAGGTCAGGCGCAGCCAATCGGTCGGAGCCGCCTCGCCTTCGACTTCGAAGCCTTTGATCCGGCCGGAACCGGCGTTTCGTGCCCGGGGGGCGATGCCTTCGCTGACGACGACCTGGATGTCATCGTAGTTTGACATGAACGCGGCGAGGTTCAGGCGCAGACGGCGATCCAGCAGCTCGGTCTTGAGGCCGAGTTCGTATGATTCCACGAATTCGGGCCTGAACGACGGCGCAACCTGTTCAGCCGGGAAGATTCGCTGCGTGAAGCCGCCGTTCTTGAAACCCTTGGAATAGGAGGCATAGACCAGGATATCGTCGGTGATCTTGTAGTCAGCCGAAATTGCCGGCGTCCATTCCTTGGCCTTGGCGGCAACCTGGACCGCCGGCATCGTGTGGTTTCCACCAGGGTTAGTGGCGGCTGGTGCGCAGCCTCCAGGCAGCGGGAAGCCGAACAGCGGGCTCGCCGGATCGGTCACCAGCAAGGGCACTGGCTGGCCGGTCACGCACTGGCTGAAGGCGATGAACACGCCCTGGGGGTAAGGGATGATGCCGGCCTGCCCAAGCGGAGCAGTGTAATCAACATTGATGGTCTGGAACGAAGGATCGAACCGCTTGGTCTCGTCGGTATAGCGGATGCCCGGCGTGATCGAAAGACGATCGGTCACCTTGATCGTTGCCTGCAGATAGGCAGCATAGCTGTCGTTGTCGATCTTGCCGCCGCTGAAGAAGTCAGCGAAGCCGAACAGCAGGTTGTTCTTGTCCTGGCCCTTTTCCTTCAGGTAATAGCCGCCCAGAACGAACTTCACCCGATCATTCAGGACACTGCCGGTCAACTGGAATTCCTGCGAAGCCTGCCACAGATCGATATTGTTTGTCAGGTTGAGGTAGGGATGTGGCGTTCCGTCGAAGTCGAACTGGATCGTGGCCTTCTGATCGCGATAGGAGCTGATCGACTTCAGGTTGATGTCACCAAAATCATAATCCAGCGTCAGGTTCGTGCCCCACAGGTCGAAATCCGACTGGTTCTTGGCACCGGACCAGGTTGAATCGATATCGCCGGTGATCCACTGCGTGGTGGCGCAGCGCGGGTCGTTGACCGGTGCCAGTTGCCCGTCCGCACCGCAGAAACCTGCGCCGCCCTGCAACTTGTTCCAAGCATAAGTCGAACTGGGGAAAACCACGGTTCGGCCATTCAAGTCGACAACCTGCAGCAGGTTGGGCGATTCGAAAAGGTTGACCAGCGTCGAAGCAGCCATTTCCTCGCGGCGGATGTTGATATCCGCGCTGAGGTTGACAGTGAACTTGTCGGTCGGTTCCCACTTGAACGCAACGCGGCCACCGAAGCTGTCCTTGTTGCCCTGGCGACCACCGTCGAACAGGCGCTTCTGATAGCCGTCACGGGTTTCGTACGAGGCAACGGCCCGCATCGCCAGATTTTCGCCAAGCGGCACGTTGATCATGCCCTTGAAATCGGCACGGTTGAACCGGCCGGTCGCCGCTTCGAGCTTCATGTCGAAGTCCTTCTGCGGCTCCACCGAATTGACCACGATCGCGCCGCCGATGGTGTTCTTGCCGAAGAGCGTGCCTTGCGGACCGCGCAGGACCTGGACGCTCGAAACATCGGCCATGTCGAGCAGCGCGCCAACCGAACGGGCAACATAGACGCCATCGACATAGACACCCACGCCGGGATCGACAGTGATGTTGAAGTCGGTTTGGCCCACGCCGCGGATGAAGGCGGTGATCGAGGCGCTCGAACCCGAGATGTTCGCCACCGGTGAAATGCTGACATTCGGTGCGAACTTGGCAACTTCCGCGACGTTGACGATCTGCTTCTCTTCGAGCATCGCCCCGGTCATCGCGGTGATCGCGACCGGCGTTTCCTGCAGGTTCTCGGACCGCTTGCGCGCGGTGACAGTGATCTCTTCAAGGCCGCCGGAATTCTGTTCCTCGGCCTGCTGCTCACTTGCGGCCGCCTGTTGGGCATAGGCCGAAACCGGGGCAAGGCAGGCTAGCCCGATTATGGCCGAAGCGCTTGTCCGAAGCGCAAGTCTGCGTATGCTCAGGTTGCTCGCCATCATTACCATTCTCCCTATGATTGTGTTTGAATTAGAATTTTGTTTCGATCGTGACCCCGATCTTGCGGGGTTGTTCGTAGAACCCGTCGACGGCCAGCGTGCTGGGCCGAACGGTCTGCAGCACTTTCGCGTTGGTCAGGTTGGTTACCCACAGGCCGATCTTGAAGGCTTCGCTTCCGGGCTGCCAATTCACCGAAAGGTTGGTGAGGGTGTAGGGCCGCTGCGAGAATCTGTTGGCGAAGTCGTAATAGACCCTGGAACTCCACAGCAGGTTTCCGGCCAGGGTGACGCGGCCGTTGCCGACATCATGGCCCCAATCGAACCCGACATTGCCCGACCATTCCGGCGCGCGGGTCATGACCTTGCCCGAGGCATCGAACGGCGCCGCGACATTGCCGGCATAGTCGCCATTGCCGTTGACGATCGGCGCAAAGCCCTGGGCGTTCGGGAAATCCTTGTAGCGGGCATGGGTATAGGCAACCGCCGCGCGCAGCCGGAGGTCGCGGACCGGGCTGATGATGGTTTCTAATTCGCCACCATAGATTTCGGCATTGGCGGCGTTCTGCAGGATGTATCCGGGGCCGGTCGGGGCCTTCGACTGCAACTGCAGGCCCTTGTAATCATAGTAATAGACGGCAAGGTTGGTGCGCAGCCAGTCAAGCGGATCGGACTTGATCCCGAATTCTGCCGCTTTGATATTTTCCGGATTGACCGGGGTGCCGCCGGTTCCCGCCATGTTATACACCCCGCTCTTGAACGCGGTGCTGTAGGTGGCATAGACGTTGGTCTTGTCGGTCACCTCATACCGGATGCCGACCTTGTAGTTGAACTTGTTGAACGTCTTTGAAACGTGATTGACCAGCAACACGCCATTGTTGCTTTGGCTGAACCACCGCGTTTCGGTAGTATAGCGCCCGCCCAGCGTGATGAACAGGTTCGGCTGAACCTCATAGGTGCCTTCGGCGAAGCCTGCGAACGAGCGCCCATCGAGCTTGGGTGTCAAAGACGGTCCGGCCAAAGGCAAAGCGGGGTTGGTCGTGCTCCAAGGCTGAAGCACCGGCGCGCCGCCGCCGAACTGGTAGAAATAGCCGCCGACCAGCCACTGGAAGGGACCGGGGTTGGCCGAGCTCAGCTTGATTTCCTGGCTGCCCGATTCCGCTTCGAACACTGCCGGGAAGTTCGAAAGCTTGATGTTCGAGGCATCGCCATCGGTGGTCTGCTGCCAGCGCAGATTGAGGAACCCAGAGGTGGTCTCAAGCAGCACACTGCCCAGATCGAGCCGGGTGTGGAGCGCAAAGCTCCACCGTGTGAGATTGAGCAGCGGCACCTCGGTCAACGACGCCTGCCAGGCATCGGTCGGAATGATCACGCCCGGCCAGTTGCGGCCCGCAGTGTTGCCGTCCAGCGGTTGCGGCGAATTGGTCGTGCTTTCCTGGTTGAAGTATTCGCCGGTCAGGACCACCTTGAAATTGTCGGTCGGCTTGAACAGCAACTTGCTGCGCAGGTCGATGACGCGCTGGTTGCCAAGTGTGCCGCCGCGGACCAGATCGTCGATATAGCCATCGTTCTTGCGGAACAGCGCGGCAAAGTCCGCCGCGACCTTGTCGCCCATCGGGCCGGAGAAATAGAGCCGGGCATCGTAATCACCGGCATCGCGCCGCATCCGCCCCACGCGCAGCGAAGCCTTGCCGCGGAAGTCGAAGCTGGGATCGGGGGTAATGACGTTGATCAGTCCGCCCGTGGCGTTGCGGCCGAACGTGGTGCCCTGCGGCCCGCGCAGCACCTCGACCCGCTCGACCTCGACCAGATCGATCCAGTTGGCGGCGGATTCCGGCTGATAGACGCCGTCAACATAGGTTGCGATATTAGGCTCGTCACCGACCGAAATGCCGGTCGAACCGACGCCGCGGACCACCGGCTGGAACACCCCCATGTTGCGGCTGCCGATGAAGCCCGGAACCACCTGGGTGAGCGACCGCACAGTGGAAACGTCGGCCGAGGCCAAAGCGTCGCCGGTAACCGCGGTGACCGCGACCGGCACATCCTGCAGCTTGGCTTCGCGCCGGGTGGCGGTGACGACGATGTCGCCCAGACCGGTTTGATCTTCGGCCTTTGCTTCTTGCGCTTCAGGGGTGTCGGCATTCTGCGCCAGGGCCAGGTGCGGCGTCAGCGCGGTTGCTGCGGACAAAGCGACCGCGTAAGATTTCCCGTAATTCATTTCAATCTCCCAAGTTATTATATATTATTTTTATTCATTATTATTTGTTCAAATATTCGGCGAGAAAATCTAACCTATCATTTCCCCAGAAAATCTTGTCGTCGACAAACATCAGCGGTGCACCGAACACGCCGCGCTGGATCGCCTGGGTTCGCGCTTTGCGATATTCGGTCTGGCCGACCGGGGATTCGACAAAAGTGATGAGTGCGTCGGCATCGAGGCCCGCTGCCGTGGCGCAGGCTGCAAGTTCGTTGCGATCACGTGGATCGATACCAAGGCCCCAGATCCGGCGGTAGGCGTCGGTCACGAAGGGCTCTGCCTTGCCATGCTGGCTGGCGAACAGCACCGCACAGTTCCAGTCCGCGCAGTCGAAGCTGGCGGGGAACGTGAGGGGGACGCCATAGCGTTCGGCCCAGCGCTCGAGGTCAGCCTTCATGACCTTGATCTTGGGCAACACTTCGCGGTTCGAAGGTCCATAGTTGCCGGCGGCAATCTTGGCCTCGGGGATGTCGATCGGCCAATAGGCGACTTCGCAACCCGCCTTGCGGGCGATATCCGGCAGTTTCAGCTGCGCGAGGTAGCTGAACGGGCTGATGAAATCGAAGTAGAAGTCGATCGTGCGGGTCATGCCGGCTCCAGGTCGAAGCCGACCATTTCGCGATAATTGTCCCAGAAGCCAATGATCGCGCCTTCGGTGACGAGGTGGTCGGCATCCTCGGCGCGGCCCCCGCCCATCGCAATGTAGGAGGTGGCGCGCTCTTCGCCGACGATGGCGTTCTGGACGATTTCCACCGCTTCGCCGTCTTCCATCGAGATCAGCCCGGCGGGTCCGATCAGGTTGGCCTGCTTGAGGCGGATCGCCTGCATCTCCTCGTCGTCATCCTGGTAGCCGAAATGGGTCCAGACGAGTTCGAATTCATCCGGCCCGTAGGTCACCGTCTGGCGCACCGCGAGAGTGTTCTGGATCTGCTGAAGGACCAGGTTGGGGTAGACCGCCAGGATGACCAGCGTGATATTGTCATCGAATTCCTGGCGGCCCTTCAGCAGTGACATGTCCTGGAGTTTGAACTCGGTGTCGAAGGTGCGCGAATCGCCGTAGGCCTGCTTGTCGGCGGCATCGTCGTTGCTGGCGGCGATCGAATAGAGCAGCGAATGGCGCTTGCTCGAATCCATCAGCGCCTTGCCGGTTTGGGTCGAGCGGTAAAGACCGAATGTGTTGTGGAACAGGTGCAGCAGGCTCGCGTGATAGGGATCGCGGGTGTTTTCGGCATAGAGCTTCCAATTGCCGTGGATCCGCTGGCGCTGGTCGCCCAGCACGGTGATCGGCTTGCACATGATCCGCCCGATCTGCTCGACCACGATCGGGCCGAGGAAATCGCGGCAGGATTCCACAGTTTCGGAGAACGAGGCAAACACCAGACCGCCAACGGATTCGGTGCGCAGCTGGCGAAGATTGTGCTGGGACATGTCGAAATCGCCCGGCATCCCTCCTTGCCCCTTGAGGCCGCGGCGGAAGGGAACCCCGATCAGGTTCCCCTTCAGATCGTAGGCCCATTGGTGGTAGACGCATTCCAGGCTTGCGCGGTTGCCGCGCACTTCGCGGCAGACCAGGGCGCCGCGATGGGCGCAGCGATTGACCACGACATGGACCCCACCATCGCTGTCGCGCGTCAGGATGACCGGCGTTTCGCCCACAAATGTCGACTTGAAGTCGCCTGCCTGCGGAACTTCGGCCTCAAGCCCAACGAACGACCAGCATTCGCCCTTGAAGATGTTTTCCTGCTCGCGTTCGTAGTATTGGCGATCGGTGAAAACCCGGTACGGCACCCGGCATCCGGCAGCCGACGTATCTTGCTTCACATTGTCTGTTTGCTGGGCAGTGGCCATCGTTCGATGCTTTCAATTTTTTTGTTAGATCGGCCGGACCATCATCGTATCGATGAGGTGCGTGTCGAATATCGCGGTCTTGGAAACGAAGCGCGGCGCATCACCGGAAAAGTCGATTGCATCGATGTATTTTCCGGAATTGTAGATCGAGGTCTGGCCATCATTGCGCGTCATCAGGACGACGTAGTTCGTCTGCGCGGAGACGATTTGCTCGTTCGACGAAACCACGCGGGTCGGACCAAGAATGTGCCGATAGGCGTGGGCCGGGAAAATGTTGGCGCGGCGCAGTGAAACGATGCGGTCAACCAGCATCCCTCGGCTGTCGCAGAACACGGCGGCAAGGTTGAGAGAACGATTGTGGTTCTCCGCCGAGATCACGCTGTAACGGCACTTTTCCTCGAACAGATCGGGCCATTCCTCAAGGCGGTCATCGTCGATCAGCTCGGCGTGCAGCGCATTGAGCTGCGCCGCAACGTGCTGGAGTTGCATCTGTTCGAGGGAGGGAAGCCCCATCAGGCTGCTCCTTCCGGTTTCGTGATGCACACCCAGCCATCATCGATCTCGACCGGATAGGAGACGATCGCCACCTGGCAGGGGAAAGCCTTGGCTGCGCCAGTCTTGATGTCGAACGAGCCGCCGTGGAACGGACACTCGATGATGTCGCCATCCTGATATCCGTCGGTCAGCATGGCATTGCCGTGGGTGCAAAGATTGTCGGTAACGAAAATCTCGCCATCGACATTATAGACGGCCAGCGCGGGCATTCCCTCGGCGAATGCCGCAACCGGCTCGCCGTCCTTCACGCTGGCAGCTTCACAAAGTCGCAACTTGTTTGACATGATCAACCTGTTTTCCTGTCAAGAATCGAGCTAAATGGACGATTGTCAGAGCAGCGGAATGTCCATCCCGTAGCCAGCCGCCTCGTTGCCATGGCCGAAGATGTCGCGGGTGTAGTATTCCTGCTGGCCGGTCGAGTGGCGGGCGCCCCAGCCGAACTCCCACAACCAACCCGACGGATTGGCGCAATAGAAGGTCAGAGCCTGATCGTTGGCGTGCTTGCCAAGCTGCAGCGCTACATCAATCTTCTTCCCGCGCACAATGTCGTGCGCCATACCGAGATCGTCGAGATCGGTGTATTCGAACATCAGGTGGTTGATGCGCTTTTCCATCGGCCCAAGGCCGAAGGCGACCGAGTGCTGACGGTCATTGCAATGCATGAAATAGGGCTGGGCGACCATTCCGTTGGGCAGGTGGAGATGGTATTCGACCGACCCGCGAAGGCCGAGCAGTTCATAGAACCGGGCCGCTGCCTCGACATCGTCCTGGCGCAGGATGCAGTGCCCGATCCCTTGCGAGCCGGTCAGGAACTTGCCGAACATCGGACGGCCAGGATGAAACGGCTTGTGCGTATCGACCTGGGGGCCGAAGAAGATCTCGGTCGGGTTGCCGCCCGGATCGGCCAGCTTGAGCAGCCCGAGAACCCGGCGTTCGCGCGCCTCGGTCTCGCTGCCTACGGTGAAGGGGATGCCCGCCGCGCTCAGCTTTTCCTGCATCGCGGCGAATTCCTGCGGCCCGGCCACGCGCCAGCCCATGTAGGCCAGGTCATCGCTTGCATCAGCGTGCAGAACGATGCGGTGATGCCAAAGGTCCATCCGCAGATAGAGCCGATCCCCTTCGCCTTCATCGACGACTTCCATGCCGGCGACTTCGGCGGCGTAAGCGCGCCAGGCAGCGAGATCGGAAACGGAAAGGCCAAGATAGCCGAGTTCGGTGACGACCGACATAGTTCAAACTCTCCCAATTCACCCCGAAGCGGGGTCATTTTGCGATTTGCTGGCCGCCTTGCTTCGGATTCGAGCCGTCGGTTTCAGCCATTTCTGCCCCATCACCTATCAGAACGTTTTTCATTGTGCAATACGTTGCACGAAATGATGGGATGAGGTAATCACCGTATGCGATCTGCGGTTGATTCGCGGAGGCATTGGGTGCCCGACGCACAGAACGGGAGAGGATCGATGGAACTCGCTGAGAAAATCGGCGGCAGGATTGCCGACTTGCAGGGCTTGAAAGGGCGCATGCGCGCTTGGCTCAAGAAGGATCATGAACGCGGGATCTTCCAGCTGGACCGCGCCGCTTTCACCGAAGCTGCGCTGTTTGAGCTCGAGATGAAGTACATCTTCGAGCGGAACTGGGTCTACCTCGCGCACGAGAGCCAGATTCCCAAGCCTAACGATTTCATCACTACGAAAATCGGCCGCGTCCCCATCCTAGTCACCCGCGACAAGTCCGGCGATGTCGGCGCCTTCGTGAATGCCTGTTCGCACCGTGGCGCGCGCCTGTGCCGCGAGCGGGCCGGCAACAAGCGCAACCACATGTGCCCGTTCCATGGTTGGACGTTCTCGTCCGGGGGCGACCTGCTGGACGTCACCGATGAGAGCATCGGGGGCTATCCGGAGGCATTCAATCGCGCTGATTTCGGGCTTCAACCGGTCGCCCGGGTGGAAAGCTACCGCGGCTTCATTTTTGCCAGCCTCTCCGCCGATGTCGTCCCGCTGGTCGATCACCTCGCCGGCGCGCGGGATTTCATCGATATCCTGGTGGACCAGTCGAAGTCCGGCGCAATGGAAGTTTTGCCCGGAACCAACCGCTACCGCTATCACGGCAACTGGAAGATGCAGGTCGAGAACGGGCTCGACGGCTATCACGTTATGACCACGCACGCCAACTACTTCATGACGGTTCAGCGCCGCGTCGAAGGCATTTCGAAGAACGAAACCAAGGCGATTAGCTTCAATGGCTTCACCGCGCGCGATGGCGGGTCGTTCTCGTTCCACAACGGACACACGGTGTTGTGGGCCGACTATGCCAACTTCATGGATCGCCCCAATTTCGAGATCATCGACTGGCTCGAAGAGTCCTACGGCGCCGAAAAGGCCAAGTGGATGAACAAGCGCATCCGCAACCTGCAGCTGTTTCCCAACGTCTTCCTGATGGACCAGACCAGCACTCAGATCCGCATCATCCAGCCGCTGGCGGTGGATGAGACCGAAGTCAGCACGGTGTGCATCGCCCCGGTCGGCGAAAGCGCCGAGGCGCGTGCCCTGCGGCTGCGTCAGTATGAGGATTTCTTCAATTCGACCGGCATGGCGACCCCGGACGACCTGACCGAATTCAACAACTGCCAGACCGGCTATGGCGCCGGCGAAGGCCGCTACAACGAGATGTCGCGCGGTTCGACGCGCTGGGACACCGGCCCGGGCAAGTTCGGCGAGCCGCTCGATTTCAATGTGGTGCTGAGCAGCCCGGCGGTTGCCGACGAAGGCCTCTATGTGGCGATCCATGACGAGTGGCTCACGCTCATGGAAAAGGCCATCGACAGCGAGTGCAGCGAGCTTGCCGCCTTCCTTGAGCGTTCGCTGGAGAAGGCATGATGACCGCATTCCATTCGCGCTGGCTGGCGGTTTCCCGCTTCATCGGTCAGGAAGCCATGGCGCTTGACGACAAGGACTGGGATGCCTGGCTGGCGCTCTATCACGAAGAGGCGGAATACTGGGTTCCAGCCTGGGACGATCACGAACGGCCGACTGCGGATCCGCAGAACGAAGTCTCGCTGATCTACTATCCCAACCGGGGCGGGCTTGAGGATCGGGTGTTCCGGATCAGGACCCGGCGCTCGGCGGCGAGCACGCCGCAGCCACGCACGGTTCACCAGTTCTCCCTGCTGTCTGCTGAGGAGAGCGATGGCCAGGTGCATGCGCGGACGTCTTGGACCACGGTTTCGGTGCTGGAAGGCAAAGTCGCCACTCTCAGCGGGTGGGCCTTCTATGATCTCGAACCTCGGGATGATTCGTTCGTGATCCGCCGCAAGAAGACGATTGTCGTCACCGATCTGTTCCAAGAAGTAGCCGATGTCTACAGCCTCTGAGCGGGTGCGCCCCGTCGTGGGGACGATGATCGGTGATCCCGCCGGGATCGGACCCGAAGTGGCTGTCAGGGCGCTGGCCGACGGTGCCGTACACACGGATTCGATCCCCGTGCTGCTCGGATCGGCGGCTGCGGTGGAACGCGCGCTCGATTTCACCGGCACCAAGGCCCGGCTGCGGGTCATGCGCTGCTTCGAAAAGCCCAGCGACGATCCCGCGATTATCGACGTCATCGATACCGGCGCGCTGCCCGATGGCGTTCTGCCCCTGGGCGAGGACACCGAGGCCGCCGGGCACGCCACCGCGCAATGGCTGGACGAGCTCGACGCGCTTGCCCGCGACGGTTCTTTCGCGGCCACGATCATGGGGCCGATCAGCACCGGTTCGCTTAAACTGGCCAAGAAGCTCGACAGGGTCATCAGCCCGACCCCGGGCGAAAGCTATCTGGTGCTGCTGACCGGGCCGCTCAGGGTTGCGCATCTCACCGACCACATGTCGCTGCGGCAAGTGATCGACGTCATTTCGGCAGACCTCGTCGCCACGGCGGTGGGGCAACTGCACGAGGCCATGCAATCGTGGGGCATCGCCCAACCGCGGATCGCGGTTGCCGGTCTCAACCCACATGCCATGGGCGACGAGGATCGCCTTGAAATTGCGCCTGGGATTGAAGCGGCGCGGGCAAGGGGCATCGATGTCGAAGGGCCGATCGCGCCCGATTCGGTCTTCCGCCACTGCATCGAGGGCCGCTACGACATGGTCCTGGCGATGTTCCACGATCAGGGCCACATCGCCGTCAAGACCTGGGGTTTTTCGGGCAACAGCGTGATCATCATGGGGCCGCCGTACCTGCACATGTCGGTGGCCCATGGCACCGCCTACGACATCGTCGGTACCGGCAAGGCCGATGCCGCGATGATGCTGAGCGCGATGCGCACTTGCGGACGACTCGCTTCGGGCCGCGGTTTCGAACAAGCTTAGGGAGAAGACCATGAACGCCGAAACCATGCCCGTCGCCGCGGGGTCGGAGCCGACTGCGGTCGATTACGCAGTCTATCACAGCCAAGCGATCTTCACTGCCGAACAGGAAAACATCTTTCGCGGACAGACCTGGTGCTACCTCGGCCTCGAAGCCGAGCTGGCCAACAGCGGCGATTTCCGTTCGACCCATGTCGGCAATACTCCGGTGGTGGTGACGCGGGCAACCGATGGCACCATCCATGCCTGGGTAAATCGCTGCGCCCACAAGGGCGCAACCGTGTGCCGCTCGCTGCGTGGCAACCAGGCCGACGGGGCGTTCGTCTGCGTCTATCACCAGTGGGCCTACGACGCGACCGGTGCGCTTGTCGGCGTGCCGTTCCGGCGGGGGCTGAAAGGCGTGGGCGGCTATTCGAAGGAATTCAATATGGCCGAGCATTCGCTGGAGCGGTTGCGGGTCGAGACATTCGGCGGCCTCGTGTTCGGCACCTTCAACTCGACCATCGCCCCGCTCGACGACTTTCTGGGTCCAGTGATGCGCAAATACATTCAGCGCGTCTTCCAGCGCCCGGTCAAGGTTCTGGGCTATGCGCGGCAGTTCATGGCCGGCAACTGGAAGCTCTATTCGGAAAACAGTCGTGACAGCTACCACGGCGGTCTGTTGCACCTGTTCTATCCGACTTTCGGCATCTACCGCCAGAGCCAGGAAAGCGCGGGTCTGGTTTCGGACGAGGGCTACCACACCGTCTTTACCGTGTCTAAGCCCAAGGGCAATGTCGACTACGGCTCGTTCGGTGACGAGGCCAACCGCGAGATGCAGGGTGAGGCCAAGTTGCAGGACGAGCGCCTGCTGGCATTCCGCCCGGAGATCGCTGATGATGTCGGACTGCACATCCAGTCGATCTTCCCGTCTGTCGTTGTCCAGCAGATCCAGAACACCCTCGCCACCAGGCAGATCGTGCCCCACGGGACCGACAAGACCGAGCTGGTCTGGACCTATTTCGGCTATGCCGACGATGACGATGAAACGACTCGCCACCGCCTTCGCAACCTCAACCTGGTTGGACCGTCTGGGTTGATTTCGATGGAAGACGGCGAAGCGGTCGAACTGTGCCAGCAGGGCACGATCGGTGCCGAAGGCAAGCGCAGCTTCGTCGAGATGGGCGGGGACGATGTCCGACCGTCATACGCCCCGATGGGTATGGATGAAAATTCCGTGCGCGGGTTCTGGAAGGGCTATCTCGGGCTGATGGGCAATGCCTTGGCCGATCTCGCAGCGGAGGGCCGGGCATGAGCGTTGCAGCCGAAGTAGCGCAAGTCGCGCAAAGTGCGATCGACGATTTCAACGCGGCTTACGGGCTTTGCCTTGATGATGACCGGCTCGAGCAATGGCCCACGCTGTTCGTTGACGATTGCCTGTACCAGGTGATCGCGCGCGAGAATGTCGATAACGGCTTGCCCGCAGCTGTGATGTATTGCGACAGCAAAGGGATGCTGGCGGATCGGGTTGTCGCGCTGCGCAAGGCAAACGTCTTCCCCGAACATTTCAACCGGCACCTGATCGGGCGTGCGGTGATCACCGGCGTGGAAGGCGACCAGGTTTCTGCTGAAGCCAGCTATGTCGTCTTCCAGACCCGTAACGATGGTGAAACGCGCATCTACAATGCCGGCAAATATGTCGATCGGTTTGATCTTAGCGGTGGAACCGTTCGACTGAAAAGCCGGACCTGCATCTATGACACGCTGCGCATCGCCACGCTGTTGGCGACCCCGATCTGAGCCAATCCCCAATTTCCTGTTTTCCCAGAAGGAGACTATCCATGAAGCTGTTCATTAGCCCTGGTGCCTGTTCGCTCGCTCCGCATATCGCCCTGCGCGAAACCGGCGCCACTTTCGATGCGGTGAAGGTCGATCTGGCGACCCGCAAGGTCGAGACCGGAGACGATTTCCTGACGGTCAACCCGTCGGGCAAGGTTCCGGCGCTGACCCTCGACAGCGGCGAAACCCTGACCGAAAATCCCGCGATCCTGCTTTACATCGCCGACCAGAAGCCGGAAGCCGGCCTGGCGCCGCGCGACGGCACCATGGACCGGTACCGCCTGCTCAGCCGGCTGAGCTTCCTGGGTTCGGAGTTTCACAAGGCCTTCGTGCCCCTGTTTACGCCCGGCACCAGCGATGAAGCCAAGGCAGCCGCTACGACCGCAGTCAAGAATCACTTGACCGCGGTCGATAAGGATCTCGCCGGCAAAGAGCACTATGTGGGCGCCGATTTTAGCGTGGCCGACATCTATCTGTTCGTGATGCTGGGCTGGCCTGCCCATGTCGGGATCGACATGAGCGCCTATCCCGCGCTGGGCGCCTATTGCGGCCGGATTGCGCAGCGGCCTGCGGTTGGGGCGGCCTTGCAGGCCGAAGGTCTCATCTGATCGAAGGGCGCGGGGCGGCGGCGATCGCCGTCGCCCACGTCGTTCTTCATTTGCAAATGCGTTTCAAATAGTGCAATGAATGACGCCTCTGGCGACAGAGACGGCGATTCGGCGTCCAGGTTCAGCCGAATACAAAATCATCGAGGCGGGAAAGGATCGGATGGCTACCATGGCAAGCTCGACTTTGGACACGGCACGTCCGGAAATCGGTAGGTCGCTGGTTGTCGGCGGAAGCTCGACCAATTACCACGACGTCGGCGAAGGCGACCCGGTGCTGCTGGTCCATGGTTCGGGCCCGGGCGTGACTGCCTGGGCCAACTGGCGGCTGAATATGCCGGTTCTCGCCGAGGATTTCCGGGTCATCGCGCCCGACATGTTCGGCTTCGGCTATTCGGACAGCAAGGGCCGGATCGAGGACAAGCAGATCTGGGTCGATCAGCTGGCCGGTTTTCTCGACGGGCTGGGCATCGACAAGGTTTCGATGGTCGGCAATTCGTTCGGTGGCGGCATCACCCTGGCGTTCATGATTGCCCATCCCGACCGGGTTGAGCGCGCCGTGCTGATGGGCCCGGCCGGGCTCAACTTTCCAATCACCCCGGCGCTCGACAAGGTCTGGGGCTATGAGCCCTCGGTCGAGGCGATGCGCGATTCGCTCAAGTACCTGGCCTGGGATCACAGCCGCCTGACCGAGGATCTGATCCAGTCGCGCTATGTCGCCAGCGCCCGGCCCGAAGCGCATGAGCCATATCATGCCACCTTCGGCGGTGCCGACCGCCAGCGCAATGTGGCGATGCTCGCCAGCCGCGAGGAAGACATCGCCGCACTCGAACACGAGACGCTGATCCTGCATGGCGTCGCCGATCAGGTCATCCCGTTGGATTCAACCGTGAAACTTGCCGGTTTGATGAAGCGGGCAGATCTGCACGTCTTCGCCGAATGCGGGCACTGGGTGCAGATCGAACGGATGGCAAGCTTCAATCGCATGGTTGCCGAGTTCTTTAAGAATGGCCTCAAGGCTTGATCGGAGAGGAGAATCGTCATGGCTCTAACTGGTGTAATTCGTCCTGGTTACGTGCAACTCAGGGTCCTCGACCTTGATGAGGCCATTACCCATTATCGCGACCGGATTGGCCTGAACTTCGTCAATCGCGACAGCGACCGCGCCTTCTTCCAGGCGTTCGACGAATTCGATCGTCACAGCATCATCCTGCGCGAGGCCGATCAGGCCGGCATGGATGTGATGGGCTTCAAGGTCGCCAAGGACGCTGATCTCGATCATTTCGCCGAGCGCCTGCTCGATATTGGCGTGCATGTCGATGTGATCCCGGCCGGATCGGACCCCGGTGTGGGTCGCAAGATCCGCTTCAGCACGCCGACCCAGCACGTTTTCGAACTCTACGCCGAAATGGAACTGTCGGCCACCGGCCCGGCGGTCAAGAACCCCGATGTCTGGGTGGTCGAACCGCGCGGCATGCGTGCCACCCGCTTCGATCACTGCGCACTGAATGGCGTGGACATCTCCGCATCCGCAAAGATTTTCGTCGATGCGCTCGACTTTGCGGTTACCGAGGAGCTGGTCGATGAAGGCAGCGGCACCCGCCTCGGCATCTTCCTGAGCTGCAGCAACAAGGCGCATGATGTTGCCTTCCTCGGCTATCCCGAAGACGGCAAGATCCACCACACCTCGTTCAATCTCGAATCCTGGCATGATGTCGGCCATGCTGCCGATATCATCAGCCGTTACGACATCTCGCTCGATATCGGACCGACGCGTCACGGGATCACCCGCGGCCAGACGATCTATTTCTTCGATCCGTCGGGCAACCGCAACGAGACTTTCAGCGGCGGTTACATCTACTACCCGGACAATCCGCAGCGGATGTGGCAGGCGGAGAGCGCCGGCAAGGCGATCTTCTACTACGAGAAGGCGCTCAACGACCGCTTCATGACGGTGAACACCTGATCATGGACGGGGTGGTTACGATCCGGACAGTCGGTCACGAACTGGCGCTCAAGGCAGCGGCTGCGGCCGTTGCCAAGGGTGCCACTGTGGGCTGTCCGGTCGTCGCCGCCGTGGTCGGTGCCGGGGGGGATCTGGTTGCGTTTCTGCGCGCCAGCGGCTCCCCTTCACCGTCCGCGAAGATCGCGCAGGACAAGGCGTACAGCGCCGCCAGCTTCCGCGTCCCGACGCCGGAGCTCTATGCAATGGTCGCGGGCAATCCCGCCTTGCGCGACGGGATCGTCGCGCAGCCGGGCATCGCGATGTTCGGCGGGGGTTTGCCGATCGAAATCGCCGGTGAATTCGTCGGTGCGATCGGTGTTTCCGGCGGAAGCGAAGCGATGGACGTCGAATTCGCCAACGCCGGTCTGGCCGCAGTCGGCGCAAAGAAATTTTGATCCAACATGGCCCTCTGGCCAACTTAGGTAATCCTGCACCAATGACCTCACCTGCCTCGCCTTCTGTCACGGAAACCATCCTGAACTTCATTGATGGTTCCTATCGCCAGGGAAGCGATGGCAAGTCGTTTCCCAATATCGATCCGGCCACCGGATTGCAGATCGGACTTGTTCACGAAGCGAGCGAAGCCGACGTCGCCGACGCTGTTGCGGCGGCCAAGGCCGCGCTCAAGGGGCCGTGGGGCAAGATGACCACGGCCGAACGGGTCAAGCTGATCGCCGCCGTGGCGACCGAGATCGAACGCCGAGCGGATGATTTCCTGGCTGCCGAAGTGGCCGACACCGGCAAGCCGCGCCATGTCGCGTCCCATATCGACATTCCGCGCGGGGCCGCCAACTTCCGCATGTTCGCGGATGTCGTCTCGACGATGCCGGGCGAAAGCTTCAACACATCGACCCCCGATGGCGGCCAGGCGCTCAACTATACCGTGCGCAAGCCCAAGGGTGTGGTCGCGGTGGTCTGCCCGTGGAACTTCCCGCTGCTGCTGATGACCTGGAAGGTTGGCCCGGCGCTGGCCTGCGGCAATACCGTGGTGGTCAAGCCGTCCGAGGAAACGCCTCGGACCGCTGCCCTGCTGGGCGAAGTAATGAACGCGGTGGGCATGCCCAAGGGTGTCTACAACGTCGTCCACGGATTCGGTCCGGGTTCGGCCGGCGAATTCCTCACGTCCAACCCCGATGTCGATGCCATCACCTTCACCGGCGAGACCGGCACCGGACAGGCGATCATGCAGAAGGCCGCGATCGGCGTTCGCGACATTTCGTTCGAACTCGGTGGCAAGAACCCGGCGATTGTGTTCGCCGATGCCGACCTCGACAAGGCGGTCGAGGGTCTGTCGCGCTCGGTCTTCCTGAACACCGGGCAGGTCTGCCTCGGAACCGAGCGGGTCTATGTCGAACGACCGATCTTCAACGCCTTCGTGGCGCGGATGGCGGCGGCGGCGCAGGGCTTCAAGCCGGGCGTGACCGGTGATCGCGCCTATCTCGGCCCGCTGATCAGCGCCGAGCACCGCGAGAAAGTGCTGGGTTACTATCGCCGTGCGGTCGAGGACGGGGCCACCGTGGTCACCGGCGGCGGCGTTCCCGAAATCTCGGGTGCGGAAGCCGGTGGCTTCTTCGTGGAACCGACGCTGTGGATCGACGTCGCCCACGGCGATACCGTGATGCGCGAGGAAATCTTCGGACCGTGCTGCGGTATCGTGCCGTTCGACAGCGAGGACGAGGTGATCGCACTTGCAAACGATACGGTTTACGGCCTGTGCGCCTCGATCTGGACCGAAAACATGTCCCGCGGACACCGCGTGGCGGCGGCGATGGACGTGGGGGTGTGCTGGGTCAATTCCTGGTTCCTGCGCGATCTGCGCACGGCTTTCGGCGGGTCCGGCCATTCCGGCATAGGCCGGGAAGGCGGGGTGCACAGCCTCGAATTCTACACCGAGATCACCAACATCTGCGTAAAGCTTTAAGACGATGACTATCGACCCTAAAACCATCGAACAAGCGGCTCTGGCGCTGCGCGGCGCGGCCGAAACGGGGAAGCCGGTCAGTCCGATCCGAGACCTGATTGCCGCCGGTGGCGTTGAGGCCGCCTATGCTGTGCAGGAATCCAACACCCGGCACTACCTGGCTAGCGGGCGGCGGCTCGTAGGGCGCAAGATCGGCCTGACTTCGCTTGCAGTCCAGCGCCAGTTGGGGGTGGACCAGCCCGATTACGGGATGCTGTTCGCAGACATGGACGTGCCGGAAGGTATCCCGGTGTCGCTTGATCAAGTCATCCAGCCCAAGGTCGAGGCCGAGATTGCGATCGTCGTTGGGCGGGATTTGCCCCACCCCGACATGACCACCGCCGAGATGATCCGCGCGGTCGAATATGTCGTTCCGGCAATCGAGATCGTCGACAGCCGCGTCGCCAACTGGGACATCAAGATCTGGGACACGATCGCCGACAACGCGTCGAGCGGACTGTTCGTGCTCGGCGCGGTGCCGCGCAAGCTAGATAGGCTGGATTTGCGCACGTGCGGCATGGTTATGGAGGTAAAAGGCGAACCGATTTCGGTCGGCGCCGGAATCGCCTGTCTTGGTAGCCCAATCACCTCTTCCCTGTGGCTGGCGCGGGTCATGGCGAATGCCGGGCGGCCCCTGCTGGAAGGCGACGTGATCCTTTCGGGCGCGCTCGGCCCGATGGCCGGGGTTTCTCGCGGCGATGTCGTCGAAGCGCGGATCAATGGGCTTGGCACTGTCCGAGCTACATTTGCTGCTGACTGAATTGGAAGTGGAGGTTGGTCAAATGGCCAGGATGAAATGCGCGATTATCGGTTCCGGCAATATCGGCACTGATCTGATGATCAAACTGCTCAAGGGCTCGGACACTCTGGAGCTGGCGGCGGTAGTCGGGATCGATCCGGCCTCGGAAGGCCTGGCGATGGCCAGCGAACGCGGCGTCCCGACGACCCACGAAGGAATCGAGGGCCTGCGCCGGATGCCGCAATATGCCGATATCGGCATCGCCTTCGATGCGACCTCGGCCTATGCGCACAAGGCGCACGACGAAATCCTCGCCCGTGACGGCAAGCTGATGGTCGACCTTACCCCGGCCGCGATCGGCCCGGCGACCATTCCCCCGGTCAACCCGGCGGTCGATGCCGCGGTGCGCAACATCAACATGGTGACCTGTGGCGGGCAGGCGACGATCCCGATCGTCGCGGCGGTCTCGCAGGTCGCCAAGGTGCACTACGCCGAAATCGTCGCGTCGGTTTCGTCGCGCTCCGCCGGTCCCGGCACCCGTGCCAACATTGATGAGTTCACCCGCACAACGGCGCGGGCGATCGAAACTGTCGGCGGCGCGGCCAAGGGCCGGGCTGTGATCATCCTTAATCCCGCCGAACCGCCGATGATCATGCGTGATACGATCTTCACGCTGTCGGAAATGGTCGATGAGGACAAGGTGCGCGATTCGGTCCTGGCTATGATTGCAAGGGTGCAGTCGTACGTGCCGGGCTACCGGCTCAAGCAGGAAGTACAGTTCGAACGCTTTGGCTCGAACCGGCCGCTCAAGATCCCCGGCTACGGTGAATTCGAAGGACTCAAGACCAGCGTGTTCCTCGAGGTCGAGGGCGCGGGCGATTATCTGCCCAACTATTCCGGCAACCTCGACATCATGACCGCTGCCGCCAAGGCGGCAGGCGAGAGCCTGGCCAAGACTCATATGGAAAAGACCGCAGCATGACCTTTGATCCCGAATCCGACCGGCTCTACATCCAGGACGTGACCTTGCGCGACGGGATGCACGCCATCCTGCATATGTATGGCACCGACAGCGTCCGCACGATCGCTAAGGCGCTTGACGATGCAGGGGTGGATGCGATCGAGGTTTCGCACGGCGATGGCCTGAACGGTTCGACCTTCAATTACGGATTTGGCGCCCATACCGACTGGGACTGGATCGAGGCTGCCGCCGACGTAATCAAGAACGCGGTGCTGACCACGCTTCTGGTGCCCGGTATCGGCACCGCCGAAGAACTCAAGCGGGCCTATTCGATGGGAGTGCGCTCGGTCAGGGTCGCGACCCACTGCACCGAGGCCGACGTCGGAAAGCAGCACATCGGCATCGCGCGCGATCTGGGCATGGACGTATCGGGCTTCCTGATGATGAGCCACATGATCGAGCCCGAGGCGCTCGCCCAGCAGGCGCTGCTGATGGAAAGCTATGGCGCGCATTGCGTCTATGTCACCGACAGCGGCGGGGCGCTCGACATGGATGGCGTGATTGCACGTCTCCAAGCCTATGACCGTGTGCTCAAACCTGAAACCCAGCGCGGTATCCACGCGCACCACAATCTGTCGCTCGGCGTGGCCAATTCGATCGTTGCGGCGCAGGCAGGGGCGGTGCGGATCGACGCCAGTCTCGCGGGCATGGGGGCGGGCGCGGGGAACGCCCCGCTCGAGGTGTTCATCGCCGCCGCCAACCGCAAGGGCTGGAAGCACGGCTGCGACGTGATGGCGCTGATGGACGCGGCGGACGACATCATACGCCCGCTTCAGGACCGTCCGGTGAGGGTAGATCGCGAGACGCTCAGCCTGGGCTATGCAGGCGTCTATTCAAGCTTCCTGCGCCATGCGGAAAAGGCAGCGGAACAGTACGGCATCGATACCCGCGAGATCCTCGTCGAATTGGGCAACCGCCGGATGGTCGGAGGACAGGAAGACATGATCATCGACGTTGCGCTTGATCTGATCAAAGCCAAGGCGAACTGAGATGGACAGGCTGGCGAAATACGCGGAAACGCTCGACTCTGCACAGCGTGAAGCAACAGCTACCCCGCAAATCACCCCTGTGGACACCGCTTTCACGGTGGAAGAGGCCTATCAGGTGCAGAAGCTCTCGGTCGATCGGCGCCTGTCGCGCGGCGAACGGCGCATCGGCGTCAAGATGGGGCTGACCAGCCGGGCCAAGATGTTGCAGGTCGGCGTCGACGAAGTGGCATGGGGCAGGCTGACCGATGCGATGCTGGTCGAGGAAGGATCCGCCCTTTCGCGCGCGCGCTACGTCCACCCCCGGGTCGAACCGGAAGTCGCCTTTCTGATGAAGGCGCCGCTGGTCGGTAAGGTGACTGCCGCCGCTGCGCTGGCAGCAGTCGAAGCGATCGCCCCGGCGATGGAGATCATCGACAGCCGTTACGAGAACTTCAAGTTCGCGCTCGAGGACGTGATCGCCGACAACACTTCCTCGTCGGGGCTGGTGATCGGATCCTGGTGCGATCCCCGGATCGATTTTTCGAATCTGGGCGTGATCCTCGAAATCGATGGCGAAGTGGTACAGGTCGGGTCGACCGCGGCGATCCTTGGCCACCCCATCCGTTCGCTGGTTGCTGCGGCCCGGCTGGTTGCCGAAGCGGGCGAACAGATCAACGCCGGTGACATCGTCATGGCTGGCGGCATCACCGCCGCGCCCAACCTGGCTCCCGGCCAGACCGTGCGGACGACCGTGCAGAACCTTGGCGCGGTCATGTTCCAGGTGGAGGCCTGATATGCCGATCATCGAGGTCAACCTGCTCGAAGGGCGCCCGCCAGAAGCCAAAGAGCGGCTGATCAAGGCTCTGACCGATGCTGCCATCGATGCGATCGGGGCCCCGCGTGAGTCGGTTCGCGTCATCCTTCGCGAGATGGCCCCGGCGCATTTCGCGGTAGGGGGGCTAAGTTTTGCTGCGAAGGCCGCCGCCGCCGCCGCCGCGCAACCCCGGGTCGAAGAAGATTGGTCGAATGAGAACTGAGACCCACCAGATCCGAATCGTCGGAGGGGGGCAGTTCGCGTGCCCCGAGGGTGAACGCGTGCTGATCGCGATGGAGCGGAGTGGTGGCAACGATATCGGAGTGGGCTGCCGCGGCGGTGGTTGCGGGTTTTGCGTGGTTCGAGTCGTCGAGGGCGAATACCGGACCGGCAAAATGAGCACGGCCAAGGTTTCTGTCGCCGATCAGGCAAAGGGATACGTCCTGGCCTGTCGGCTCTATCCTTTGAATGACCTGGTCATCGAAATTGGATGAAAACTAAGGGAGAATTGTGATGGCTACGCAGTTGAGAAGTGCAGAAAACGAATACGGGATCAAGTCCGAGTACGGCCACTATATCGGCGGCGAGTGGATCGCCGGGGACAGCGGCAAGACCATCGATCTGCTCAATCCCTCGACCGGCAAGGTGCTGACCAAGATTCAGGCCGGCAACGCCAAGGATATCGAACGCGCGATTGCCGCCGCCAAGGCGGCGTTTCCCAAGTGGTCGCAGAGCCTGCCCGGCGAGCGCCAAGAAATCCTGATCGAGGTCGCGCGCCGCCTCAAGGCGCGCCATTCGCACTACGCCACGCTCGAGACGCTGAACAACGGCAAGCCGATGCGCGAATCGATGTATTTCGATATGCCACAGACGATCGGGCAGTTCGAACTGTTCGCCGGTGCTGCCTATGGCCTGCACGGCCAGACGCTTGATTATCCCGACGCGATCGGCATCGTTCACCGCGAACCGCTCGGCGTCTGCGCGCAGATCATTCCGTGGAACGTGCCGATGTTGATGATGGCGTGCAAGATCGCGCCCGCGCTGGCCTCGGGCAACACTGTCGTTCTGAAGCCGGCCGAAACGGTCTGCCTTTCGGTGATTGAATTCTTCGTGGAAATGGCTGATCTGTTGCCGCCGGGTGTGATCAACGTCGTCACCGGCTATGGCGCGGACGTGGGCGAGGCGCTGGTCACCAGCCCCGATGTCGCCAAGGTGGCCTTCACCGGTTCGATCGCCACCGCGCGCCGGATCATCCAGTATGCCTCGGCCAACATCATCCCCCAGACGCTCGAGCTCGGCGGCAAGTCGGCGCACATCGTGTGCGGCGATGCCGACATCGACGCGGCGGTGGAAAGCGCGACCATGTCGACCGTCCTCAACAAGGGCGAAGTCTGTCTGGCCGGTTCGCGCCTGTTCCTGCACCAGTCGATCCAGGACGAGTTCCTGGCCAAGTTCAAGACCGCGCTTGAAGGCATCCGCCAGGGCGACCCGCTCGACATGGCGACCCAGCTTGGCGCCCAGGCATCGAAGATGCAGTTTGACAAGGTGCAAAGCTACCTGCGCCTGGCCACCGAGGAAGGGGCCGAGGTCCTGACCGGCGGCAGCCGCTCGGATGCCGCAGATCTGGCCGATGGCAATTTTATCAAGCCGACCGTGTTCACCAACGTCAACAACTCCATGCGGATCGCGCAGGAAGAGATCTTCGGACCGGTTACCAGCGTCATCACCTGGAGCGACGAAGACGACATGATGAAGCAGGCCAACAATACAACTTACGGCCTCGCTGGCGGCGTCTGGACCAAGGACATCGCCCGAGCCCACCGGATTGCGCGCAAGCTCGAAACTGGCACGGTCTGGATCAATCGCTACTACAACCTGAAGGCCAACATGCCGCTGGGCGGTTACAAGCAAAGCGGCTTCGGGCGTGAATTCAGCCATGAAGTGCTGAACCACTACACCCAGACCAAGTCGGTGGTGGTGAACCTGCAGGAAGGTCGCACCGGAATGTTCGATCAGTGATCGGCAAACAGCGATCATTGGGAGACACGATGTGACTGCAAGACTCGAAGGACAGGTGGCACTGCTGACCGGCGGTGCCACCGGAATCGGCGCGGCGGTTGTCGCCCGCTTTATCGAAGAAGGTGCAAGGGTCGGCGTCCTGGTCAGGGACGCCGACCAGGTCGCCATGGTGCGCTCGCGGTACGGCGACGCGGTGGTCGTGGTTGAAGGCGATGTCCGCAACTATGCCGACAACGAAGCGGCGGTCGCCGCAACCGTAGCCGCTTTCGGCAAGCTTGACGTGTTTGTCGGCAATGCCGGGATATGGGACTACATGACACCTTTGGCGGACATGGAGCCCGAGAAAATTTCGGAAACGCTGGATGAAATCTTTGGCGTCAACGTCAAAGGCTATTTTCTCGGTGCCCGGGCCGCCATTCCGGAACTCAGGAAAACCAAAGGCAGCATTATCTTCACGGCCTCGACTTCGAGCTTCTACACAGGCGGCGGCGGCACGCCCTATGTGGCGTCGAAGCACGCGGTGCTGGGTCTGATCCGCCAGCTAGCTTGGGAACTGACCCCGGACATCCGCGTCAACGGTGTCGCCCCTGGCGGCACCCGCACACCGCTGGGCGGCACCAAGGCCGGCGGTACGGCTGATGTCCACATGGAAGATATGGAAGGCCTCGATGCGATGATTGCCGGAATGACACCGCTCGCACGGATCGCTGAAGCGGATGATCATTCGGGACTCTATGCCCTGCTCGCCTCGCGCCGGGACTCGGCCTACATGACCGGCACTGTGCTGCTCAGCGATGGTGGCATCGGCATCGGCAAGCGCCCCGAAGGCTGAAGCACATACCTCTCTCCACCCTTGGCGGGCGCTCGCTTCGGCAGGCGCCCGCTTTTTTTTTACGGTGATGGCATGGATCGAGCGCGGCCCCGTTAGAACCAGTTTCGGGCTGTATCGCAATCAAGGCCGGCCGGCCGCAACCCGCAGCTTGCCAAGCAGCCCATTCGCGGCCTCGATGTCGGCAAACAGTCGTCGCCACTCATGCAGGGCAATCCGCAGCGGATTATGGGAGGCGTGGGAATGAACGAGGCCATAGGTCAAGCCGCGCTCGACCGGTTCGGCGCGGAACGTTCCGAACATGCGGTCGAACACAATAACGACCCCGCCGAAATTGCAATCGAGCCAGCCCGGATTGTTGCTGTGGTGGGCGCGGTGATGCGACGGAGTGTTCAGCACCCACTCGAGCGGCCCGAGCCGGTCAATCGCCTCGGTGTGCAGCGGGAACTGATACAGCAGGTTGAGCCCGAGCAGCGTGACAACCACGATCGGGGGGAAGCCGATCAGCATCAATGCCGCGAAGAAGGCCCATCCCAGCGAGAACAGCTCGGTCCAGCCCAGGCGGATCGCGGCGGGCAACACCAGCTCGGCGGCGCTGTGGTGTACGGCATGTGTCGCCCACATCCAGCGGATGGTGTGGCTGGCACGGTGAAACCAGTAATAGGCGAACTCGACCGCCACGAATCCGGCGGCCCAGGTGCGCCAGTCTTGGACTGGCATGGCGAACGGCGAAAGCGCATAGGCCGCCTGGAACAGCGGCACCATGAGCAGGGCCGAAACCGGCCGGATCAGCGCCTGGCCAACCGCAACACCGAAGCTGGCCGAAGCGGCGCGCAAGTCGTACGAACCGCTTCGGCGACGCCAGAGAAACTCCGCCAGCACCGCACTCAGTATGACCAGCAAAAGAAAGGGGTGGCGCTGGGCCAGTTCCGGGTTCACCGTTTGAGGTCTTGCGCGACGGCGGCATCCAGTTCGGCCCGACTGACGAGATCGTTGCCGTTGGTGTCGGCTCGATTGAATGCCGGTGTTGGGCCAGTGAGAAATTCCTGCCTTGAGACCCGGCCGTCTTGATCCCTATCGTAGTTGCGGCGCAATTCACTGGCGCGTTCACCATTCCACCGCGATTGCAGGAACCCGGGAAGGTCGGCAGGACTCAAGAAGCCGTCGTCGTTGCGATCAAGCCGCGACCATTGCGCAGCGCGGTACGCGACGAATTCGGCGCGACTCACCGCCCCATCTCGATTTCCGTCGGCATCGCCGAAGCGTTCCTGCAACTGCCGCAACGCCGACGCTTGATCCGGTTGGGCGAGGGCTGGCGCACTCGCGGATAGACTGATTGCGGCAAAGAGCGCGGCCAAGCTTGCTGTTGACTTGCCGCGAGCTGTGGTTCGATTAGGCACGGGGACCTCCCTCATTTTCGGATTAGGGGAGGAACGACGGAGTGCCGCTCCTCCCCGCGGGGGGGCTTTGGATTGGATCAGCGGCAGGGAATGACGGCGCCCGCAGCGTCGGTGCAGGTTCCGGTGTGGACCGGCTTGCCGGTTGCAGGATCGATCGTGGTCGAGCCGGTGTAGGTATTGCCGGTTGCGCTGCTGGTCGCGGTGGTCGAACGCCCGCCCGACCAGGTCCCAGAGGCGCTACGCTGGAAATCGGACTGGGTGCTGGCGCTGCCACGAGGGCCTTCGGCGGAGGCGCTCGTCGTGCGGCTGACCGAGCCATCGGGCGACCACGTTGTCGAAGCGGTCGAGGTACCGGACGATCCGTTCGTTCCCCTGAACCCGCCAGCAGCAGTCCGCGTGGTAGTTCCGTCTGCGCTTGTCGTTGTCTTGTGACCGCGCGCAGCAGCGCCTTTCGGCCCGATTGCGGCAGCGGCGGCTCCATTCGCTCCGCGAACACGCACCGAACCTTGCCGCGCTTCGGCAACGCTTGCGCAGGCGAGTGCCGCAGTTGCGGCGAAGGCGACAATCAGATGAGAACGCTTGGTCATGAGACTTACTCCTTGGTTGACAACTTTCTGTGCCGTCCTTGTCGCCCGAAGGTATTGCGCGGTGATGTCGCGAACGAGCGAAAGTGTGTCAAAGTGTGTCGAGGAAGGGCCGGTGTCGCACTTTGTCACGAAATCGCCTCTGGTGCGCACCCGGCCTGACTGACAAGGTTCCGCCCATGACCGCGAAACGCCCCAGAATCCTTGTTGTCGACGACGATCCCGAGCTTCGATCGCTGATGCACCGCTATCTGGAAGAACACGGCTTCCAGGTGCGCAGCGCAGCCGATGGCCAGGCCATGGACCAGGCGATGCAGCGCGACGGTGCCGATCTGATCGTCCTCGATCTGATGATGCCGGGCGAGGACGGCCTGGCGATCCTGCGGCGGCTGCGCGGCGGCGGGGAAAGCCTGCCGGTCATCATGCTGACCGCGCGCGGCGATCCGGTGGACCGGGTGCTGGGGCTGGAACTGGGTGCGGACGATTATGTTGCCAAGCCGTTTCACCCTCGCGAACTGGTAGCACGGATCAGTGTGCAATTGCGCCGGATCACCAGTGATCGGGCACCGTCGAAGGATGATCTGCTGGTTGTTGGCGGTCTGGAGGTGAACCTTGCGGCGATGAGCGTGAAGCGCGAAGGTCGCCCGATACCATTGTCGTCACGGGAATTCGCCCTGCTGGCGGCCCTTGCCCGCAGCCCCGGGCGGGTTCTCAGCCGCGCGCAGCTGATCGATCGCGCGCTGGGGCGGGATGCGGAAGTGACCGATCGGGTGATCGACGTCCAGATCGCCCGGCTGCGCAAGGCGCTGGGCGATGATGCAGCCGATCCCACGATCATCCGCACGGTTTGGGGTGTCGGCTATGTCCTGGCGGCAAATGGCGATGCTTGAACGGCTGTTCAGCCGCAACATGGCCTTGCTGGTCGGGGTCATCCTGGCCGGGCAAGTTTGCGCTGGCATGCTGGTCCACCGGATGGTGATCAGGCCGCAGGCCGATCGGATCGCCAATGTCACGGCCGATACGGTTGGCGCGCTGTCGATGACGATGGCCGGCCTGCCGGTGACTGCCCAGGACGCGCTGATCGAACGCCTGAACGCGCAAGGCCGGCTGCTCCTGCGGCCGCTGTCCTCTCCACCCGCCGATGGACAGCGCTTTCCTTCGTTCCTTGAAATCAGCTTCATGCAGGTGCTGGCCAAACGGCTTGGCCGCGACGGCAGTCTTGACTGGATTACTGACAGTAGCGATCGCCTGTGGGTCCGGCTTGATCTGGGCGGGCGCGACTATTGGGTAAGCTTGACGCCGCCCCGGCAGCGCAGCGCGATGACCAGCTTGCTGCTGGCGTTCTTCGTCGCCTCGGTGGTGGCGCTGGCCGTCGGGCTGGTGGTGCAGGGCTGGATCGACCGGCCGCTTCGCCGCCTTGCATACGCGGTCGATCGCTACGATGGCCATTCCGGCGCTGAGGCCGTGGCAATCGAGGGCCCGCGCGAGGTGCAGGCGGTTGCAGCCGCGTTTCTGCGGATGGCCGATCGCCTGCGCCAGCAGGAAGCGGACCGCGCGGTCATGCTGGCCGGGGTCAGCCACGATCTGCGCACGCCCCTTACCCGGTTGCGTCTGTCCATCGAACTGATGCAGGATGCCGATCCGGAATTGCTGGCAACGGCGGTCAGGCAGACCGAGCGGATGGAGGCGATGCTCGGGCAGTTCCTCGATTTCGCGCGCGGCTTCGAGGCCGAGGCGTCTGCGCCGGTCGAGGTTGCGGGCCTGGTGCGCAACCTGGCGGCCGACATGGGGTGGGATGGCCAGGTAAGCCTTGACGTGCAGGCACCGCTAGCGGCCACGGTGCGCCCCAAGGCGCTGGAACGTGCGGTTGCCAACCTGGTGGAAAATGCGCTGAAGCATGGCAGTGCGCCGGTCCGCCTGGGGGCCAGGCGCCGCAGCGGCGGGATCGAGATCAGCGTCACCGATCACGGTCCAGGCATCGACCCGGGCGCCCTTGCAAGCCTCCTGCGCCCGTTTTCACAGGGAGAGGCAGCCCGCGGCAAGGACGGCACGGGGCTGGGCCTGGCCATTGCCGACCAGGCAGTGCGGGCGCTTGGCGGGGCCCTGCGGTTCGACCAGATCGGGCCCGACTTCCGCGCTGTCATCGCATTGCCCGATCGCGGCCCGCAAGGGTAATTCTCCCGGATTGGATCGGCCAGCAGCTGCGACCGCCGCAGCCCGCCACGATCACTTGCCAAGCAGCAGGGTGAGGAACTGCCTATCGGACCAGTCGGCGCCACCACTGCGCATCAGCAACGCCGCAAGATCCAGCCTGGCCTGGCGCACGATGGTCAGCCGCTGAGAAGGAATGACATAGAGCCGCTGATCGCCGGCCCCGGCAGCGACCACCATGTCTCTCGGCAGGCCAGTGGGCGACATGGCGAAATCGGCTGTTCGAGTCACGGGATCGCGCGACGCCGATTGGCGCGGAAGCCACCACGTCAACCCGTAGGCCGCGTTCGCCTCGGTTCCTTGGAAGAGCTCTGCGAATGCGTGCTTGTCGACCAACGCCCTGCCGCCCACGGTCCCGCCGGCACGGACGAATTCGCCGATCTTGACCCATTCCCTGGCCGACAGGACCAAGCCCTGGGCCATCAGCGGATTGCCGTCGGGCCCGTTGCGCCATTCAGCAACGCGAACCCCGATCGGGGCGAGCAGCCTGCGCTCGATGTAGGAGCGGGGATTTGGATCCTGGCCTGCCGCGATCAGCTTGCGCCGCATCACCTCGCCAATGATCTGCATCGGCGCGGGGCCATACTGGAACCGGGTCCCGGGCGCGGCGACAAGCGCGATCTTGAGCGAATCCGCATAACCCTGGGGCCGTCCGACTGCCGAGGGCTGACCTGCTGTCATGCTCAAGAGCTGGCGCAGGGTGACGGTGGATTTCTGTGGGTCTGAGCGCCATTCTGTGAGCGTATTGGCCGCGGTTTCGTCGAGCCTCAGCATTCCGTCTTGAACTGCCGCAGCGGCCATCAAGCCGACCAGACTTTTGGTGCCCGACCAGACTTCATGCGGTTCATCCACCTTGGCCGAACTGCAAACGACCTCCCCATCGCGCAGCACCAGCACGGCCAGGCCCTGGTGAGCCTGGGAGTAGGCCAGCGCGACGGAACAACCGGGCAGGGTCTCGCCGATCGCGGCATGGGGAGTGGCCAACGCAGCGGCACCCGCCAGAATCGTAAAAACGCGCATCATCGAAATCCGCTCCAGAACGACCGACTTGCCAGCAGCATTATTATCGATAATATCAACATTATGCAATTGCGCATTGTCGGTAATGGTGAGAGCTACCCGAAACACACTGTTTCACTTGAAGGAAAGCCATGCCCGCCACGGTTGAGGAGGAGCACAAGTCCCCCACGCAGGATCGCGTCATCGCGCGCCTGCTGACCGACGATATCGTCGAATGGCGGATACCACCGGGGACATGGCTACGCGAGCGTGAAATCGCCGCGCGATTCGGCGTTAGTCACGCCCCCGTGCGCGATGCCTTCCGGCAGCTGGCGCGGCTGGGGCTGGTCAAGGTCGTGCCCTGGCGCGGCACGCACGTCATCGATATCGACGAGCATGCCGCAACCGAAGTCTATGAACTGTGGAAGGCGCTGTTCGGGGTGACTTGCCGCCTTGCCGCCCTCGAGATGAGCGACCGCGAGGGCCGCGAGCTGATGCATCGGCTGGTCGAATACAAGGACGTAACCCGGCGGACAGAAAACACTTTCGAACATATCGCCGTCTCGAACCGGATCGGGCGGTTCATCGCCAAGCGCAGCAATTCGCCGCTTGCGCTCGAGCTGCTCGATCGGGTGGCGCTGCTCGCCCGCTGGCAGCACAATGTCTATACCGACAGCTTCATCGAGGCTCATGGCCATGACGCAGGCCGCGAATCGGCAATGCTCTACGAACGGCTGTGTCGCCATATCGTTGCCCGCGAAGCCGATGCCGCCGATGCAGCGGCGCGGGCGCTGATCGCCGTGACCCAAGACCGCTTCGCTGCAGCGTTCGAGGAATACAAGGCCCAGCGCACGAAGGCCAAGGCCGGGCGCCGACGGAACCGGACGCCATGAAGCCTGGCCGATCCGACCGGCGCACGGTGCTGAAAGCCGCGCTGGCCGCGCCGCTCGCCGGATCCGCGAGGGCCGGGGCGGCAGCGCCGGTGGCGGCGGCGTTCACGGCCGAACGGCTCATGGCCGACCTGCGGCTGTTCGCGCAGGCGGGGAACAAGCAAGCCGGCGGGCCGGGTGACGGCCTGACTGCGGACTGGCTGGCACAGCGCCTGACCGAGTTCGGCCTTGAGGTCGAGCGGCAACGGTTCGACGTTCCCTGCTTTCAAACAGCGCATTGCGCACTGACCTTCGACAGCCGCGAGACTGAGCTGGTCGTCCAACCGCCCGTTGTTTTCACCCCCCCTGAAGGGATCACCGGCGCGCTCGTCCTTGCCGAGGTGCCCGGTCGCCTCGACGGCGCGATCGCCATCGTTCGCCTGCCGCATTGGCGCTGGTCGAGCCTGCTCGACAACCGGGTGCGGTCGGTCCTGGAGGACACGGCTCGACGCGGCGCTGCCGCAGTCATAGTGGTTACCACCGGACCTAGCGGAGAGGCGCTGCGCCTCAATGTGCCGATGGCCATGAATGGGACCTTGCCGCTCGCTCTGCTCGCGCCGCGGCTGGCGGGAAAGGTGCTGGAAGCGGCCCGTAACGGACTGCAGGCCCGCTTCGTCCTGACGGGTGAACGGGGGATGCGCCCGGCCGAGAACGTTGTCGGCCGGCGGGACCGTCCGGGGCGGCGCTGGGTGGTTGTATCGACGCCGCGCTCCGGGTGGACCGATTGCGTCGGTGAGCGCGGGCCGGGGATCGCCATCTGGTTGGCGCTGGCAGCCTGGGCACCGCACGCGCTTGCGCGGCACAATTTGCTGTTCGTTGCCACCAGCGGTCACGAATACGAAAATCTGGGGGCCGGACGCTTCCACGACGCGTTTGCGCCACCGCCGGTCGACACCGATTTCTGGCTCCATCTCGGCGCCAATGTTGCCACGCGCGACTATCAGGAGATCCCCGGCGGCCTGCTGCCATTGCCAAGCGTCGATCCCAACCGCTTCCTGATGACTTCGCCCGGACTGGTCAGCGCGGCGCGCGAAATCTTCAAGGGCCAGCCCGGGATCGAAGCGGCCTATCCATCCGACAACGGTGCGGCGGGGGAGCTCACGGAAATCGTCAGGGCCGGGTATCCGCGTCATGCGGGAATCTTTGGCGCGCACCGCCATCATCACGCCGCCACCGACGTTCTTTCGACGATCGTGGCCGAGCCGCTCGCGATCACAGCGATCTCCTGTCGCGAGCTGGTGCGTCGGGGATCCCTCGCGGCGCTCTGATCGTTTCACGACACTGCGGCAGTTTGTGGGTTGACTCGCTGCGCCCTATGTCCGAAATTATCGATAATAAATGTAAAGGAGGGAGAGGATAATGGTTCGGCTCGGACAGCTTCTGTTCTGCACGACGGCGCTCTGGATGACCGCCGCGAATCCGGCGTTGGCCCAGGACGGCTCCGCCGGCACAGGGGACACCCTCGGCAATGGCGGCGAAGCTGGCGCAATTGTCGTGACCGCGCGGCGCCGCGAGGAGCGCCTCGCCGACGTGCCGACCGCCGCTTCGGTCATCTCCGCAAGCGCGCTTGCCGATCGCGGTGGGGCAACTGCCAGCGGCGAACTTCTCGCCGATCAGCCGAGCGTCCGCTTCAACAACCTCAATTCCTCGATCACCTCCGAAATTTCGATCCGCGCCTCGGCAACCGCGCGCGCCACCAATGGCGATCCCAGCGTCGGCCTCTATCGGAATGGCGCCTATATCGCGGGCGGCCCGGTCGGCGGACGCAACTTCACCCGCCTCGACTTCCTCGACATCGGGCGGGTCGAGGTGCTGCGCGGGACGCAGGGCGCGCTCTATGGGCGAAACGCGGTTGGCGGTGCGATCAACATCATCTCCGCCCAGCCCGAATTCGCTGCCTCGGGCTGGGGCAGCGTCCTCTATGGATTCGAGAACGACAGTCTTCAGCTCCAGACTGCGGTCAACGTCCCGCTGGGCGAAGGCGCGGCAATTCGCCTGAGCGGCGATCTGATCGAGCAGGACAAGGGTTTCTTCTATAATCCTGTAAACGACGTCTACTTCGACCGTCAGAAGGGCCACGCCCTGCGTACACAGGCACGGCTCAAGCGCGGTCCGGTCGATGCCGTGATAACGGCGGAAACGCAGCGGCTGACCACGCCGAGCATCCATTACCAGATCTACATCCCCGCCGGAACACCGGGCTTTCCCGGGGGCTACATCCAGGACCAGTTCAGCTATCCGTGGAACACGCCTCCCCGTGCGACCCAGGATGTCGATGGCCTGCAGGCGATCTTCCGCGTCGACCTCGGCAGTGCCGAACTGACCTCGACCAGCTCGTTCCGCAAGCGCCGGAGCGAGTATGACCTCGACAACGATGCCGTGAACCCGACGGAGCTGGCTCGCGCCCGTGCCGCCGGGCAGATCGGCGCGACCACCCCCATCGATCCGAGTGCCGCTTCCTACGTTGTCGATATCACCGACAACTTCTCGCAAGACATCCATGTCGCGGGCACGGGCAACCGGTTCACCTGGCTCATCGGCGCCGAAATTCTGCTGCTGGACAGCGATTTCTCGGTGACCACCACCCGTACGCCCACGCTGGCCAATCCGTCGCCTGGAAACATCGCTCCGGCTCGACTCAATTTCGAAAGCTATGCCGCATACGGCTCGCTGGGTTACGACATCACCGAGAGCCTCAATCTGACCGGAGAACTGCGCTACACGCACGACACGCGCAGCATTTCGGCCCGACAGTACGATCTCGCCACGGGTCTGCCGATCGGCGGCGCGGCGCGGATCATCGACGGCAGGATCGAAGCCGACAACCTTTCGTACAACGCTACCCTAGCATACAAGCTGGTGCCAAATGTGCTGGCCTATGCCAAGGTCGGCAGCAGCTACCGCGCCGGCGGCTTCAACACGCGGCTGTCGGATCCGCGCGCACCCCGACCGGTCGAGGTTCTGTTCGGCAACGAAAACAGCACCTCGTACGAAGTGGGGATCAAGGGCAACCCGATGCGACGGGGCTATTTCGCGATTGCCGGCTATTACACCCGGCTCAAGGACCTGATCGCGCAGGTCGACGACGGCTGCGCGCTGACCAATGCGGCGTGCCCGGTCGCGGCGGTATCCTATCTGACGAACGCGGGGAACGCGAAAAGCTGGGGCATCGAGGCCGAGTTCAGCCAGTCGTTCGACATCGGGGCGGGTACGGGGCGCCTGACGCTGAGCGGGTCGCGCCAGGGCGGCGAAGTCACCAGCGGGCGTTACGACGGACTCGACCTGGCCCAAGTGCCCGATTGGCTTGCCTCGGCGAACCTCAACCTCCGCCAGCCCGTCGCCGACGATGTCCTTCTCACCGGCAACGTTCTGGTGAGCGGGCAATGGGGCGGCAAGCAGGAACTGACCGCGACCTCGGTCGATCTCGACGACTACATCCTCGTCAACCTGCGCGCCGGCCTGGAGTTCGGCAATTTCAGCATCGCCGCGTTCGCCAACAACGTGTTCGACAAGGTCTACTTCGTCGCGCAGGCCCCCACGATCAATCGTTACAGCCAGCCGCGGGTGATCGGCGTCGAAGGACGCGTCCGATTCTGACGCAGGGGGTTCGCCCGCCCGCCCCGGCCCGATCGGCCGGGCCGGCGCGAAAGGCGCGCTCCTGGCTAGGGTGGGCGGCGTGTATCGCCGCGCTGTCGGCGGCGGTGCCGCCCGCCTCGGCAACCACCGCCCCCGAAGTCAGGCTTCGGACGGGCCGGGTGGCGGGCGCCGCGGAAGGCGGGATCGAGCGCTTTCTCAACATACCGTATGCCGCCGCGCCGACCGGCGATCTGCGCTGGCGGCCGCCGCGGTCGGCGGCTTCCTGGCACGGCGTGCGCGACGCCACGCGGATGGGGCCGGCGTGCCCGCAACCGGTCAGGCCCGCCCTCGTCGCTGGCGGACTCGCCGACGTCCAGTCCGAAGATTGCCTCCAACTCAATGTCTGGCGACCCGCGGGCGCACGGCGACTACCGGTGATGGTCTGGTTCCACGGCGGCGCGCACGTGATCGGGTCCGGAACGTTTCCCGCCTTCGACGGCAGCGCCCTCGCCGCGCAGGGGATCATCGTGGTCACGGTGAATTTCCGGCTCGGTGCACTCGGCTATTTCGCCCATCCGGCGCTCTCGGCGGATGCGCCCTGCGGGGAGCCGTTGGGCAACTACGGCTTGATGGACCAGCTGGCGGCGCTGCGCTGGGTCCGCCGGAATATCGACGCGTTCGGGGGCGATCCCGGGGCCGTGACCGTCGCCGGCGAATCGGCCGGTGCGATCGACGTGCTGACGTTGCTTTCGCTTCGCGAAGCGCGCGGACTCTTTGCCCGGGCGATCGTCCAGTCGGGGGTCGGCCTCGCCGATCCGTTCGCCTTGGCGGCGGAAGAGCGTCGCGGAAGCGAACTCGCACAGCGGGCCGGTGCGGGTTCGGCAGCCACGGCTGCCGAGCTGCGCGCACTGCCCGGAGATGCCCTGATCCGGGCCAGCGACGGCAAGTCCGGCGGCTTGCTGGTGGGACCGATGATCGACGGCAAGCTGCTCCGCGAGGCTCCCTGGCGGGCCTTTGCGCGCGGCGGGGCGATCGACGTGCCTCTGCTGATCGGCGCGAACAGCAATGAAGCCAGCGTGATCCTGGCGATGGGTGTGCCGCCGGGCTCAGCCGCGAGCTATCTCGGTCCCTCGCCGGACGCCGTTCGCGCCGCCTATGGCGCGAACCTGAACGATGCCGAGCTGGCCCGCCAGGTACTTGGGGATGCCTGGTTCGTGGCGCCGTCGCGCTGGATTGCCGGGCAGGCTTCCGGGGGCGCGCCGTCCTGGCTTTACCACTTCGATTACGTGCCGAATTCGCGCCGCGGGAAAGCCCCCGGCGCGGCGCATGGCTCGGAAATTCCGTTCGTGTTCGGCACGCTCGACTATTTCGCCTCGCTGGCGGGGCCAGTCAGCACCGAGGACCGCGCGTTCGGCACGGGGATTTCAGCGTGCTGGGCGGCGTTCGTGAAGACCGGGAGGCCGGGCTGCGCGCTCGTCGCCGACTGGCCGCGCTACGACCGCTCGACCGATCGGCTGGCGCTCTTCGGTCCGCGATCGCAGAACGTCGAACACTTCCGCAAGGCGCAGCTCGATCATCTGCTTGGCGTCTTCTTCGCGCGCGAGGGCGGGCTGCGGTAATCGACGCCCAAGGGGGAGCGAAATTCGGTGCCCGGCTTCACCGCCCGCTGCCGCGATCGAGAAAGCGGTCTGCCGAAATGGCGGCACGATCCACGCCTCCGGCGAGCAATTGTGCTTCGGCGAGATCGATCATCGCCGGGGGGCCACACAGATAGGCCTCGTGGGCGGGCAGGTCGGCAACGCCGTCGATCAGCTCGGTGATCAGCCCGCGCGCTCCCTCCCAGTCGCTGCCAGCAGCTTCGTCCGACAATGCGGGCGTGAACGTGAATGGGGCGTGCCAGCGCTTGCGCAAGGACTCGATTTCGTCGAGGGCATAGAGATTGTCCTGTCGGCGCGCACCATAGAGCAGGTGTACCGGGCGGGTGCCGCCAGCTGCCAGCGCCTGTTGCAGGATCGAGACGATCGGAGCGAGCCCGCTGCCGCCGGCGATGCACAGCATCGGTGCCTGGCCGTCCTTGAGGGCGAACTGGCCGAAGGGCGCGGCAACCATCAGCTCGGTGCCGGTGCGATCGGCGCCAAAAAGCCAGTCGGTGAATGCGCCGCCGGGCACATGGCGGATGTGGAAGTGAAGCTGCTGCACCGGCCCGCCCAGCGCCGCGCAGGCAAAGGAATAGCTGCGCGCGCCTTCGATCCAGGGCACGGTCAGATCGGCATATTGCCCCGGCGTGAAAGCGAGCGGCCGGTCGAGTTCGATGGTGAGCCCGATGATATCCTTGCACAGCCGCGGCGCGGCGACGATGGTGCCGCGATAGTCCTCGGCAGCTCTGCCTTGCATGAGCGGCGTATCAACCGCGATGGTCAGGTCGGAACGGGGAATGGCCTGGCAGGCCAGGCGATAGCCGCCGCGCACTTCCTCCCCCTCGAGCGCCAGCGCAGACGGGCTCAATTCGCCAATCTTTCCGGAGACCAGCTTGAACTTGCAGGTCCCGCACGAACCGACCTTGCAATCGTGCGGCATGGCCAGTCCCTGGCCCAGCATCGCTTCGAGCAGCGTCTTGCCAGCGGCAACCTCGATCGTGGTTGGCGTTCCCTCCACGGACACGGTGTTTACTTTGGATTTGCGCAGGAAGGAAAACATCGGCGGGTTGGTCCAGATGGGGCGGGCGGCGCCCGTTGCCGGATGCCGCCCGCCTGGGGTTTGAAGTTTGTTTACGCGATCAGGCGCTGGCCAGCCAGCGCGGCCAGCCGGCTTGCGCATTGGCCTCGTCTGCCAGCTTGCGTTCGCCGGGGGTGGCGAAGCGCTCGTCCCAGTCCTTGAGGCGTGGCTGCGCGATATAGCGGAACCACACTGGCGGGATCAGGCCGGTCGCAAAGCACAGGAACAGCGAGGGCATCTGCGGCGCCTGCGGTTCGGGCTTCAGCGCGTAGAAGGGAATGTGCCCATCGAGGTGATGGTTGATGTGGTTGGTGATTTCCGCACCGATCGGCCGGACGATCGCGCCAAGGTGGTTCCAGGCATGATGGACCTCGATCGGTTCGCCTTCGACCCGGATCAGGCCATAGTGCTGAAAATAGTTGAACCCTTCGACGAACATCTTGGCCATGATCATCGCGCCGATGGCGGTAAGCGCGGCGGCCAGTCCGGCCGTCAGCCCCACGAAGGCGATGATGCCCCCTGAAAGCAGCGGCAGCAGCCACACCGGATTGCGCCACCCCAGCGGGGCGTGGCCCAGCTTGCTCAGGATTTCGGCCGACTTTTCCCAGGTATCCTTGTAGGAACCCCAGCTTGCCTGGAACACGAAGCTGTAGATGGTCTGCCCGCGCCGCGGGGTGTCGCTGTCCTTGGCGGTGTCGAGATGGACATGGTGGGTGACGATGTGGGCGATGTCGCGATTGGGATCGCCATAGAAGGCGCTCAGGCACTTGGCGACATAGCGCGGAAACCAGTGGCGGCGGTGCATCAACTCGTGAGCGACCGGCAGCGTCGGCACCGCCGAAAGCCAGCCCAGGCTGATGAGCGAACCGGCCAGTTGCCAGGCCGAACTATCGGCACCGATGATCGGGTTGATCCCGGTTGCGACCGATCGGGCAAAGGCCCAGACCAGCAGGATCATGCAGGGAAGTTGCAGGTACATCGCAAGATCGCCCGCCAGCGCGGTGCCCTGCGCGCGCATCTTGTGGTCTGCGGGCAGCAGGATATCCAGCGCCATCAGCACCGGAAAGGTTGCCGCGCCCAGCCAGACATAAGTGCCGCCGAGCATGAACCCGATGGCGCCCGCCAGGGTCATGACGGGAATGAGGAAATAGCGCAGTCCGTCCATCGAACGTCTCCCTAGTTGCCCCGTTCAGGCCGCACCTGCCCGGGCAAGGGTGAGGGCGGCGGCGAACCGCCGCCCTCAGGTCTTGTATCAGTATTTGTAGGCGAGCTTCAGGAACCATTCGCGCGGGCGCGAATAGCTGGCCGTTGCGGCGCCAGCGATATCCAGATCGACATAGCCGCCCTGCAGATAGCGCTTGTCGGTCAGGTTGGTGACGCCACCGGTCAGCGTGAAGTGCTCGCTCCTGTCGGTGAACGAGGCGCTGGCGCCGAACACGCTGTAGGCCGGCTGGAACAGCTGCGGGCTGTTCACCGCATCCTTGAACGTGCTGCTCTGGTAGGACCAGTCGCCGCGCAGGGTCAGCTTGCCCATGCTGCCTTCATAGACGTCGGCATTGATCGCGGCCGAAGCGGTCCATTCCGGCACGAAGGCGAATTTCGAGGCCTTGGTGACGGGCGCGGCGGCCAGATCGATATCGGTGTAGTAGGCATCCAGGTAGCCAACGCCAAAGGTCAGGCGGACCTGATCGATCGGGGCAGCTTCGCCTTCGACCTCGAAGCCCTTGATCCGGCCGGCACCGGCATTGCGCACCTTCGGGGCAATCCCTTCGTTCACAACGATCTGCATATCGCTGTAATCGGAGAGGAATGCCGCGATGTTGACGCGCAGGCGCCGGTCGAACAGCTCGTTCTTGAGGCCGATTTCGTAGGATTCGACGAATTCCGGCGTGAACGAGGGGGTTGCGACTTCAGCCGGGAAGATGCGCTGGCTGAATCCGCCGTTCTTGAAGCCCTTCGAATAGGACGCATAGATCAGCGTATTGTCGGTGATCTTGTAGTCCGCCGAGATTGCCGGGGTCCATTCCTTGGCCTTGGCCTGAACCTGGACGGCGGGCATGGTATGGTTGCCGCCCGGGTTAGTCGCCGAAGGCGTGCAGTTCGGCAGCGGGAAGCCGGCCAGCGGACCTGCCGGGAACAGGTTGGCCGCCGGATTGGCCTGTCCGACCAGGCACTGGCTGAACGCAATGAACGCGCCTTGCGGATAAACCGATGCCAGCACCGGATCGAGCTGCGAGCGGTCAGTGAAGATTGTCTGGAACGACGGATCGAACCGCTTGGTTTCATTGGTATAGCGGATACCCGGCGTGATCGAGAACCGGTCGGTCACCTTGATGGTGGCCTGCAGGTACGACGCATAGCTGTCGTTGTCGATAACCCCGCCCGAATAGAACTGGGCGAAGCCGAATTCCAGCGGTTCCTTGTCCTGGCCCTTTTCCTTCAGGTAGTAGCCGCCAAGGACAAACTTCACCCGATCGTTCAGGATGCTGCCGGTCAGCTGCAGTTCCTGCGAGGCCTGCCAGAGATCGATGTTGTTGGTGAGCTGCAGGATATCGTGCGGCGTGCCGTCGAAATCGTATTCGAACACCGACTTCTGATCGCGGTAAGAACTGATCGACTTGAGGCTGATGTCGCCAAAGTCATAATCGAGCGTCAGGTTGACCCCCCACAGGTCGAAGTCCGAACGGTTGTTGCCGCCGGCCCAGGTGGTGTCGGGATCGCCGGTGATCCAGCGGGTGCTGGCGCAGTCGGGATTGCTGGTCGGCGCGAGGGTTCCAGGAACACCGAACCCGCCCCAGGCTGCTCCGCAGGCGCCGGTGCCGGCCCCGTTGGCAGAGATCTTATTCCAGAAATACATCGAGCTTGGCGCGGCGATCACCCGGTTGGAACCACCCGGAGGGGCGCTGTTCGGAACTTCGACGAAGCGCAGCGGCTCGGCCTGGTCCTGCAGTTCGATCAGCGAGATCGCGGTTTGTTCCTCGCGACGGATGTTCACATCGCCGCTCAGGTTGACGGTCAGCTTGTCGGTCGGTTCCCACTTGAACGCAAGCCGGGCGCCGAAGCTGTCCTTGTTGCCCTGGCGGCCGCCGTCGAACAGACGCTTCTGGTAGCCGTCGCGGGTTTCATACGAGGCAACGGCGCGCATCGCGAGATTGTCGCTGAGCGGCACGTTGATCATGCCCTTGAAATCGGCGCGGTTGAACCGGCCGGTCGCCGCTTCGAGCTTCATGTCGAATTCGTGTTGCGGCTGCACCGAATTGACGACGATCGCGCCGCCGATGGTGTTCTTGCCGAACAGCGTGCCCTGCGGCCCGCGCAAGATCTGCACGTCGGCAATGTCCGACATGTCGAGCAGCGCGCCAACCGAGCGCGCGACATAGACGCCATCGACATAGACGCCCACGCCGGGATCGACGGTGATGTTGAAATCGGTCTGGCCGACGCCGCGGATGAAGGCGGTGAGCGACGCGCTCGAGCCCGAGATGTTGGCCACCGGCTGGATGTTCACGTTGGGCGCGAACTTGGCCACCTGGGCAACGTTGTTGATCTGCCGCGATTCAAGCATTTCCGCGTTCATCGCGGTGATCGCGACAGGCGTTTCCTGCAGGTTCTCGGACCGCTTGCGCGCGGTGACGGTGATCTCTTCAAGACCGCCGTTATTCTGCTCCTCGGCCTGAGCAGCGCCAGAAGCCGCGTCTTGGGCCTGTGCCGCAACGGGTGCCAGACAGGCCAGGCCTATGATGGCCGACGTGCTGGCGCAAAGCGCAATCTTCCTCATGTTTAATTCTCCCTTTGTTAACGTAGTAATCCTAAGAAATATTCACTTTTTTATCTATTGCCGCTCAATTGCGGTGTAGATCTTGGTACAACTCGCGTATCCTCGCCAATTACGAGAGAGCGCGAGATTGATGGGCATTAAATGTAGATATTGAGGTTTTTGCTCAGCATTACATTATGCTTGAGGATAGCCCGGCGTTTGACCAGCTGAAAACCCTCGCCGGTCTGGCGCCAGATGTCGATGCGGTTGCCGATCAGCGAATCCTCGTCGCGTTCGTTACGGTTGCGGTAGGCATAGAAGTTCGAAAAGACCCGGAACTCGTCCGTCTTCTCCGTGTGCTCCACTTCGATGTTGGTAACGATGTGAGTGTAGCGCGTGGCCGGATCCTCCGACCAGGCGGTGCCGGTATCCAGGCGCGACAGGCGCTTGAGGATTTCCGGCTTGCTGTCGTTGTAATAGGCCATCCGGGTCAGGTCGGTGACCTGATCGGTCTTGTCGCGGCGATAGCGGGTTTCGATCCCCGGCATGTGGTAATGCAGGTCTTCGGCCAGCATCTCGGTCCAGGCCTTGTAGTTCTCGTCGTCAAGCATGCGCGCTTCGCGATAGAGCGTCTGGGTCAGCGCATGGGTCAGTTCGAGCGAGGCCGCTGCGGCCACGGCGGGCCGTTCAAGCGTAGCAGTGTCGGTCATGGTTTTGGTCCCTTTCAGAGCGCGAACAGGCCGGGCAGGTCGCGGGTTTCGGCCACGTTGCCAAGTTGCGGTTCGGGGCGGGCCGGCATCTTGCCGAATTCGTCATGGGTCATCATGTCGAGCCAGCGCTGATAGAAGCCGCGCTGGTTGGCATCGTTGTACTGACCGCGATAGACGATGCCCGGCAGGGTATCGTGCTCGATCTGGCGTCCGATGCCGCAGCGATAGTGCAGGCGTTCGTGCCGCGTAACCACGCCGCGGTTGACGGTGGTGCAGTTTTCCCAGTTTTCTCCGTCGTCCATCTCGAAAGTGCCGCCGGGCCCGAAGGTCTGCATCACGCCCTTGGTCACTTCGTCCTTGATATCGTCGGGCATGTTCTTGTTGACGATCACCCAGGTCTTGAGTTCGAACTGCATCGGCCCCTTGGGCTGCCACTGGCGGAAAGTGGAAATGCCCGGCAGGAAGGAGACGTTGGGGAAGATCGAGGCGGAAGCAACCGAGCCGAAGATCTTGGAACGCATTTCGCCCAGGCGTTCGGCCATCTTTGGGCGGATCTTGTTGTAGTATTCCATGACCTTGGGGCGACCGAGCAGGACAAGATCGCCCACGCCTTCGGTGCCGAATTCCCAGCCATGGCCGTTCACGCTGGCGTGATATGAGTTTTGCATGTCGATCGGCGGGAAGGGCATGCCGTCGTTCATCGAGCGACAGCCCGAATCGTGCGTCCAGCCGGCGTGATAGGCATCGCCGATGAAGTTTTCGACGCCGAACTTCCAGTTTGCGCTCATCACCGACTTGATGCAGCCGCCGATGAATTCGGTGCCGCCTTCCTCGTTGTCGAGGATCATGTCGAGATACCAGCGGAAATCGCCCAGCCAGGCTTCCAGGCTCGGCGCATCGCCGTTGAAGGTGGCAAAGACCAGGCCCTTGTAGCTGCCGACCTTGGCAACGTTCTTCAGGCCGTGGTTCTTGTAATCGATATCGCCCGCGTCGTAGCAATATTCCTCGTGCATGCCCTTCAGCTCGCCGGCCGTGTCGAAGCCCCAGCCGTGGTAGTTGCAGACGAAGCGGCGGGTATTGCCGGCATCGGCGAAGCAAACCTTGTTGCCGCGATGCGGGCAGGAATTGAGCATGACCCGGATCGACCCGTCGGGCTGGCGCGCAACAATCACCGCGTCCTCGCCCATATGGGTGGTCAGGAAGTCCCCGCTGTTGGGGATCTGGCTTTCGTGAGCGACAAACAGCCAAGACCGCGCGAAGATCCGGTAGAGTTCTTCCTCATAGATATCGGCATCGGAGAAGATCCGACGGTCGAGCCAGCCTTCCTTGAGGTCCATGTAACGCGAATAATCCGGCTCGCGGCCGATCCGTTCGAAGCGCATGAGTGTTCTCTCCCGTCGGTTTGTTCAGAAAAAGGCGTTGAGATTGCTGTCGGGCAGGACCGCATGGTCCAGCACGATCTCGCGCGCGGCGAGCAGCCAGGCGCTGCCTTCGCTGCGCCACAGGTCGGTGCGCCCGGCAGTCAGCAGGCGGGTGGTGCCATCGATCCGGTTGCGATGCATGACGAGCACCGAATGGACCTGCACCTCGTTCTCCGCCCGCGTGGCCAGCACCTCGACGTTGGAGACTGCGCGGCGGATGAAATTGGGCGGATCCTCGGCCCAGACATAGCCGGACTTCAAACGATCGATCCGCAGTCTTAGCCTCCCGAGATCCTCGTTGAAGATCACGCCCGGACCCAGCGGCAACGGCTTGGAGCGATCGGCGCGGAACCGGCGACTTTTCAGTTCCAGGAGATAGCCGATATCCTCGCCGAGCATGGCCAGCCAGCCTTCGAAGTCTTCATTGTCGAGCAGCCGCGCCTCGCGGTGGAGCGCCTGGGTGACCGCAACGATCACCTCGACCGGGGGCGGGGACAGGGGCCGGTCAAGCATGTTCGGCCTCCTGATCGGCCAGCGAGTTGATGTTGTAGGTGGGCACCTCGGCCCAGTTCTGCGCCATCATGTGTTCTTGCCAGCGGCGGTAGAAATAGCGCTGGTTGTGTTCGCTCACCAGGCCGGCGGCGATATCGCCGGGAAAGCCCTCGCGCTTGCCGGAGCGGCCCAGCGCCATGTTGGTATAGACATCCATCTGCGCCGTGCGCCAGCCGCGCGATTGTTCGGTGCAGGCGGTCAGGTTGTCGCCGTCGTCGTTGTCGAACAGCCCCGCCAGGCCGAAGGTCAGGCACTGGTTTTCTAGGATCTGCGCCTTCACCGCCTCGGGCATGTCGTTTTCGGCCATGGCCCAGGTCCACTGCTCGATTTGGCCATGGCCCTTGGGGTGATAGACTCGGAACCAATTGAGCCCGGGCAGCAGCTGCAGGTTGGGGAAAATGGTGATGTTGACCTGCGCCCCCCAGACCTGCTTGCCGCGCACTTCGCCAAGCCGGTCGATCACCGTCTGACGGTTGGCCTCAAGGTATTCCAGGATCGGTTTGGGATCGGGATAGAAGGCATAGCCGGAAACGCCGTCGAGCGCGCTCAGCACCATGTGCCCGTTCATTCCCGCGACCGACAGCCCGCCATCGAGATCGACGCCCGAATTGCCGACGCTGAGCCCGGTGAGGTCCATGGTCTGGACCGCCGACATCGCCCCGGCATGGGCCCAGCCCAGATGATAGCCATCGCCGCAGACATTCTCGACCGGCAGCTTCCAGTTGGTGCCCAGCACCATCTTCTGGGTTTCGCCCAGCAGTGCCGATCCGCCGGGCATGGCATCCAGCCAGACATCGAGAAAGAACTTGGCATCGCCGAGATAGTCTTCGAGGCTGGGCGAATTGGCATCCCAGCAGCCGAAGATGAGGCCCTTGTATTCGGCGACTTTGGTCACCGGAACCAGGCCGAACTTGCTGCGGTCGAGCTCGCCGAAATAGGCCTCGTTTTCCAGCGGCACCCCGGCCAGCGCGCCGTCGGGGGAAAACGACCAACCGTGATAGTTGCAGGTGAAGGCGCGGGCATTGCCGCGATCGGCGCGGCAGATACGATTGCCGCGGTGGGTGCAGCTGTTGAGGAAGGCCTTGATCGAACCGTCCTTCTGGCGGATCACGATGATATCGTCCTCGCCCATAAAGGTGCGGAAATAGTCGCCGGGACCGGGGATCTGGCTGGTGTGGACCAGGAACAGCCAGCAGCGCCCGAAGATCCGCTCCAACTCCTGCCGGTAGATCGCCTCGTCTGAATAGATAGCGCGCGATTGGCGCCCGGTGCGCGAATCGACCAGATCGGCAATATTGGCGTTCATCCCATCCTCTCCCGGTGGCGCATTCGAGAGCGCCCTCCATTGTTCGGTCCGTCAACGGTCCATCAGCGTCAAAGCACGAACCGTGCCAACGCCTATTTCGGGCAGATTTGCTCTGGTCCGGGCACGTCGATGCGACGTCAGCCAGCCCGCAGATCGACGTAAAAGTAAATGACGAGGCTTGGCGCTAGTCGAAAAGTTACGAATCTGATAACAAGGCAGGATGAAAACGCTTCCCGGCTTTGCCGACCTTGCCAGCAAGCTCCAGTTCTCGCCGGAAATGGGCCGGATCTGGCACGATGGTGAACGCTGCGTGCTGCTCAGCCACTCAGCTCTGGCCAGCTGGCGCAGCCGACTGGTTTCCGAAATGGGGCACGAAGCGGCCAGCAAGTTCTTCTGGGGGATCGGTTTTGCCGAAGGCGCGCGGTGCGCGATCGGCGCCAAGCAATTGCGCCCGAATGGCGATTACCTCGAAGCCTTCGCGGTCGGGCCACAGGCCCATGCCCTGACCGGGTTCGGCTGGACCCAGATCGAAAGCCTGGAAAACGATCCCACCTGCGGGCATTTCGAAGGTCGCTTCAAGGTCCACGATTCGATCGAAGCGGCGATCCATCTCAGCGCGATCGGACGCAGCACCGATCCGGTGTGCTGGATGCAAACCGGCTTTGCCAGCGGCTTTGCCACGACTTTCGCGGGCCAGCCGATCATCATGCGCGAACTGGAATGCGCCGGTCGGGGCGATGTGGCCTGTGTGCTCCACGCTAAACCGTCGTCCGAATGGGATCAACTGGACGATCTGGAAATGGCCGCAACGCCGCTGGTCCTGACCGGACAGGGAACTGGCGCAGGCGAAGCGGTGATCGGGGTTTCCGCCGGGTTCCTTGCCGCCAAGACCATGATTGAACGCACGGCAGCAAGTGATGCCACCCTGTTGTTCATGGGTGAGACCGGCGTCGGCAAGGAGGTCCTCGCCAAGCTTGCCCATCGCCTGAGCGGCCGCAGCACAAAGCCGTTCGTCGCCCTCAATTGCGCGGCGATCCCCGAGGGACTGATCGAATCCGAAATGTTCGGCGTGGCGAAGGGAGCCTATACGGGCGCCGTTGCGGCCCGGCCCGGCCGGTTTGAGATGGCCAATGGCGGAACGCTATTCCTTGACGAGATCGCGACTCTGTCTCCCCTCGCGCAATCCAAGATCCTGCGCGCGATTCAGGAAGGTGAGTTCGAGCGGGTCGGCGACACCCGGACGACCAGGGTCGATGTCCGGCTGATCGCGGCATCGAATGTCGAGCTGAACGGCGCGGTGCGGGCGGGCAATTTTCGCGCCGACCTGTTCTACCGGATCTCGACCCTGCCGGTTCGGGTGCCGCCTTTGCGCCAGCGGCGCGAGGATATCCCCGTTCTGCTCGAACACTTCCGGCTACGCTACGTGCAGCGCCACAACCGAACGGTTTCGGGGTTCACCGCGCGGGCGATCAACGCCCTGTTGGTCTACGATTTTCCCGGCAACGTTCGCGAACTGGAACGAATGGTGGAGCGGGCGGTGCTGCTGGCCGACAACGGGCGGGCAATCGACCTCCGGCACCTGTTCCTCGAAACCGACAATCTCGAACTGAATCCGGCGTTGGGGGTGACCAGCGATGGCAGGATCGGTGCCGTTGACAATGCCGACGACCCCGAAGGGTTGGTGCGCCAGGTGCTGGACCAGATCGTTACGGGTGGCGGAACGCTTCTGGAAATGGAGGGGCTTGTTATTCGCGCGGCGCTGGGCGCATGTGGCGGAAACGTCGCGCGCGCCGCGCGAACATTGGGCATGACCCGGCGCCAGCTGGCCCTTCGGCTGGAGAAGATGGAGCCGCCTGGGCAAGCACCACAACACCACTAGTGACAACGCATTGCATATTGTGCAAAGATTGATTAGTGAGTGGCAACCTTGCCTCCGGCCCGCTCGGAAGGCCTGCAAAGTTGGGAGAAGCACATGAAATCGGTTGCTGTGATCGGAGCAAATCTTGCGGGTGGCCGCGCGGTCGAGGCCTTGCGCCAGGCCGGCTTCGATGGCCGCATTACCTTGATAGGCGAGGAACCTTGGCGCCCCTACGAACGCCCCCCTCTGTCCAAGGAGGTGTTGTGGGATCCGGCCAACGTTCCAGACAACTTCTTCCTTCATGACGAAGCGTGGTACGCTGACAACCGCATCGACATGCGGCTGGGCGTTCGCGCCGAAGCGCTCGATCTGGCAGCAAGCGGTGTCCGCCTGACCGGGGGCGAACTGATCCAGGCTGACCGTATCCTGCTGGCGACCGGCGGTTCTGCTCGCAAGCTCAACATGGAAGGCGCCGATGCCGCCAACGTGCACTATCTGCGCACCCGCGACGATGCCACCCGGATGGCGGCGGACCTCAAAGACGGGGCGCGGATCCTGATCGTCGGCATGGGCGTGATCGGGGCGGAAGTGGCGGCGAGCGCTGTCAAGCTGGGCTGCCGGGTGACGGCGATCGAGCCGCTTGCGGCGCCGATGATCCGCGCGCTTGGCCCGCAATTCGGGCAATGGCTGGGCGAGGAGCATCGCCGGCGCGGGGTCGATACCCGCTTCGGGCGCGGCGTGAACGCGATGAAGGTGACTGGCGGGCGGGTGACGCAGGTCGAACTCGATGACGGCTCGCTGATCGATTGCGATGCCGTGGTGGTGGGCGTCGGGATCGTGCCGGAAATCAGCCTGGCCCGTGACGCAGGCATTGTCACCAACAACGGCATCATCGTCGATCGCCAGTGCCGCACCGGCAACGCCAATGTCTTTGCGGCCGGCGACGTGGCCGAACAGGACAGCTTCTTTGGCGGCCATATCCGTCAGGAAACCTACCAGAACGCGGCCGACCAGGCCCAGGCCGCAGCGCTCGCCATGCTTGGGCAAGAAGTCGATTACTGCAAGCCGGTGTGGTATTGGAGCGACCAGTTCGATCTCAACATCCAGTTCTGCGGCCATATCCCGGTGCAGGCCGAGGTAACCCTGCGCGGCGACCTGGCCAGCAATCAGTTTGCCGCCTTCTTCCAGTCGGGCGAGACGATCGAGGGTGTGCTGACAGTCAACCGCGCACCGGACATGGGCATCGGCAAGCGGCTGGTCGAGCGCCGGGCCAAGGCCCAGGCCGCGCAGTTGGCCGATGCCGACGTGTCGCTGCGCGATATCCTCAAGCAGGCAGGTTAGGCCCGCCGGCCAGACGGGATCAGCCGATACCGCCACCGGCGACAAAGATCGTCTGGCCGGTAATGTACGATGCCTCGTCAGCGGCAAGGAAACAGATCGCGGCGGCGAGTTCCTCAGGCTCACCGAAACGGCCCAGAGGCGTATCGCGCAGGGTCTGTTCCATCACTTCGCCAAAGCCCTTGCGGTCCGTGTCGGAATGCGGAGCGGTGTTGCGCGGGGTGACACGGGTCACGTTGACCCCGCCGGGAGCCACGCAATTCACCCTGATGCCACAATCCTCCAATTCCAGAGACAACGCAGCGGTCAGCGCCGCCACGCCGCCTTTCGCAGCCGCGTAGGGCACGCGATTGACCCCGCGCGTTGCCACCGAGCCGATGTTGACAATCGCGCCGCGACCTGCCGCGCGCATGTGGGGCAGCACTGCATGGCAGCACCACAGCGTCGGCCACAGCGATCGATTAATCTCGGCGACGATTTCTTCGGTGGTGTATTCCCAATAGGGCTTGGCCCATATCGTACCACCTACATTATGGACGGCCACGTCGATCCGCCCGAATTTATCGCTTACAGCGTTATACAGGGCAGCGGCTCCAGCCTGTTGCTCAAGGTCGTGGATGGCGGGGTGCGCGTCGACAGATTCGGCCATAAGTCGCGCAACCGCATCCAGTGTCGCCTGTTCTGCACGATCGGCAACCACGACTGTGGCCCCTTCTCGCCCTAGACGCTGGGCGGTAGCAAAGCCGATCCCCTGGGCTGCTCCTGTGACAACTGCGATCTTGCCTGCAAATCTGCCGTTCGCGTCTGTCATCCCTGATTTCTCCCAACCCACACCGCATCCGGCCGGACGCGTGCAATCCTAGTGGCATTCGGCCTCATAAAACCGCATTCAACCCTTGCCAAGTCAATAGGCAATGCGTTACACATTGGCTAATGATTGAAGAGTCTTTGGGAGATGTTTTGTGGCGCGTGAACTGCTGACTGCTGCCGATGTGAAGGGTGCATGGGCGATCGTGCCGACGCCGGCCAAGGAAGGTGCCTCCGACTGGCGCGCCGCTGATACTGTTAATGTCGACGAAGCGGCCCGCATGGTCGACGGCCTGATCGAGGCCGGGGTCGACGGCATTCTCAGTATGGGGACGCTGGGCGAGGCCGCGACCATGACACTTGACGAAAAGCTCGTCTTTATGAAGACTATCGTCGATACCGCCGCGGGCCGGGTGCCGGTGTTTGTCGGGACAACCTGCATCAACACCCGCGACACCATTGCGCTAACCCGCAAGGCAGTCGATATCGGCGCGACCGGGACGATGTTGGGCGTACCGATGTGGTGCGCCCCCAGTGTCGACGTCGCGGTACAGTTCTATCGCGACGTTGCCGAGGCGGTGCCCGACATCAACATCGCGATCTATGCCAACCCCGAAGCCTTCAAGTTCGATTTCCCGCGCACGTTCTGGGGCCAGGTCGCCGAAATTCCGCAGGTTGTCACCGCCAAGTACATCGGCGTCGGCACACTGCTGCCCGATCTCGCGGCGATCAAGGGGCGGATCAAGCTGCTGCCGATCGACTTCGATTACTACGGCGCGGCGCGGATGGACGATTCGATCGACGCCTTCTGGACCAGCGGCGCGGTCTGCCACCCGCTGGTCAGCACGACCCTGCGCGATGTGGTCGCCGCAGCGCGCGCGAGCGGCGACTGGAGCGCTGCCAAGGCTTTCATGGGCCGGCTCGCGCCGACTGCGGCGACGCTTTTCCCGAACGGCAGCTTCAAGGAATTCTCGACCTACAACATCCCCCTGGAAAAGGCGCGGATGACCGCCGGCGGCTGGATGAATGCCGGGCCTTGCCGTCCGCCCTATCACCTGTGTCCCGAAAACTATCTCGAAGGCGCGCGCAATTCAGGCAGGATGTGGGCTGAACTGGGCAAGGCGCTCGAGGCAGAGCGTTAAAGGCAGGCCGGCAGGCGACCACAGGAAAATCGGGAGCAAGAGGATGGCTGACGTGACCCTGACCTGGCCGAAGAACTATAACGAAGTTCCCAAGGCGGCATTTACCCGGTCGGATCTCTACGCTGACGAGATCAAGCGGATTTTTCACGGCCCGGAATGGCACCCGATCGCGCATGAGAGCGAATTGCCCAATCCCGGTGATTTCAAGACGATGCGGATGGCCGGAATCCCGCTTTTGATCTCACGCGACGAGGCAGGCGTGGTGCGGGTGTTTTACAACGCCTGCTCGCACCGCAGCAATCAGCTCGAAACCGCGGTAATGGGCAACAAAACCGAGTTTGAGTGCCCCTATCACCGCTGGCTGTTCAACGCCAAGGGCGACCTGGTCGGCTGCCCCAACCCGCGCGAATTCCTGCCCGGCTTCGACAAGGCCGATTACCCCTTGGGGCAGCCGCGTTTCGAGCTCTTCTATGGCCTGATCTTCGTCACGTTTTCGGCCGAGACTGAGCCACTTGACGAGTTCCTCGGTGAAGCCGGTGAAACCCTGCGCGAACTGATGGCCGGCGACGGACGGCTGAAGCTGCTCGGCTATCAGAAGGTTCGCTACGACAGCAACTGGAAGGGCTACAACGACAACGACGGCTATCATGCCCCGTTGCTGCACGCGGCGTTCAAGATGCTCAACTGGCAGGGCGGCAAAGGGCGGCAATACACCTGCACTAAGCGTGGGCACGTGTGCTTCGAATCGGCGCTCTCGGTGGCCAGTGGCCCCAGTGTTCTCAAGGACAAGGAACTGATCGCGTTCAAGGGGCAGGACCCTTCGGTGGGGTCGCGGATCGTCCAGCTGTTCCCCACCTTCGTCTCGACTAAGCACCTCGATGTCATCAATCTGCGCTTCGCCACCCCGGTCGATGCAGAGACTACAGAAGTTCACTATGCCTATTTCGCCCACCAGGACGACGATGCGGAAATGGTTCGCCACCGCTTGCGGCAAAGTTCTAACCTGCTGGGGCCTTGCGGGCTGATCAGCATGGAAGACGCCTCGATCTTCCACCGGATCCACATCGGCAGTCACACGCCAGGCAACGCTATCTTCCAGAAAGGCGTGCGCGATCCGGGCAAGCTGGAATCGGAGTTTCTGCAGAACGATGAAAGCGGCAATCTGCCCCGCTGGGAATATTACCGCTCGGCGATGGGTTTCGAGAGGGCAGAAGCATGACGGCCACCATTCCCGAGTTGGAAACAGCGATCGACCGATTGCTGCTGGCCGATGCCAACGCGCTTGACAGCAAGGACATGCCGGGCTGGCTCGCAAACTATGCCGAGGAAGACCAAGCATCCTATTATTGCCGCGCGGCTGAAAATACCGAGCACAACCTCGAGCTCGGATTCATGTTCGACGATTGCCGGGCACGGCTCGAAGATCGCGTCACCTATGTGAACGAGATCTGGGCCGGCACCTTTCAGGACTACCGCACCCGTCATTTCGTCCAGCGCGTCAGCCATCGCCAGGTCGATGCCCGAACGGTGGAAGTGGTTTCGAATTTCTCGGTGTTCATGACGCCGATGGATGCCGGCGTCACCCAAGTCCTAGCCGCCGGCCGCTATCTCGATACAATGCGACTGTCAGACGATGGTGGCGCCAAGTTGCTGTCCCGCCGCGCCGAACTCGATACTTCGGTTCTGCCGCGTTATCTGGTGTACCCGATCTGAGCTTCGCATGTCGGGCTTCGGATTCGACCGTGCGCTGGAGCCAAAAAAGGTAAGAAGACATGATAATCGACGCGCACGCACACCTGGTAGCTCCGTCATCGTTATACGCACACAGAAGCAATCTGATTGTTTCCGGGGGGCAGTACGGAAAGAACTATAGAGCGAAAGTAAGCGACGGCGATTTGCAGGAAAGCGCCGAACAGAACGTCAAGATCATGGATGCCGTGGGTACCGACGTCCAGCTGCTCTCGCCTCGGCCTTTCCTCACTCTGAACGGCACCGCCCGGTGGGAAGATATCGTCGATTGGACTTGCGACACCAACGACATGATCGCCCGCACCGTGAAAATGTTTCCCAATCGTTTTCGGGGGGTGGGAGCCCTGCCCCAACAGGCGGGCCGACCCGTCGAATCCCTGTTTGACGAAATCGAGCGGGTTGTTGATGACTTGGGCTTCGTCGGGATTTTGCTCAACCCTGATCCGAGCGAAGGCATGAACGGATCGCCCCCGCTGGGCGATCCCTATTGGTATCCGCTCTACCGGCGTCTGTGCGAACTGGATCTCCCGGCCCACATCCATTCCGGGCAATGTTGCAACGGTCGGGAATCCTACGATGAGCACTTCATCGCCGAGGAGGGGCTTGCGATTACCTCGGTCTACCGGGCTAACGTGTTTGATCGCTTCCCCGATCTGAAACTCATGATAAGCCATGGTGGCGGCCCGATCCCCTACCAGATCGGACGCTGGCGTTCGCATCGCGAGATGGCACGGGCGCAGGGACGGATTGCTGCGGATGCCCCGTCGTTTGACGAAATTCTACGAAAATTCTGGTTCGACACCGTCTTGCACAATCCCGATTCGCTCGATCTGTTGGTGAAAACAGTGGGATATGACCGTTGCTGTTTCGGCACCGAAAGGCCTGGCTCGGGCGACGGAATCGACCCTCTCACCAGGCGGCACTACGACGATCTCAAGCCGGTGATCGAAGGTCTCACTTCACTCGACGACGAAGCGCGGGCATGCATTTTTGAACACAATGCCCGGAAGCTGTTCACACGTCTCGATGTTTAATCCCGGGCGAACCGGCGCGGACCGGTCCGATCGGCCATCGCGATGGCCCAACCTGGTTCACGAAGGAGTGACGAACAGTGCGACACAGCATTCAAGTAGATGGCTTCCACCATTCCGGTAATCCGATCCCGGCCGCAAGTCGGGTCGGCAGCCTCGTCGCCACCGGAGGCGTTTATGGGCTGGATCCCGAAACAGGGATCGTTGCGGAGACCGCGGAGGACCAGGTACGGCTTACATTCTGGCAATTGGGCCGCATTCTGGAAAAGGCGGGCGGCAGCTTCGACGATGTCGCGAAGATGACCTTCTATGTTGCCTCGGCCGATCTCAAGCCCCTGATCAACAAATACTGGCTGATGGAATTCACGGACGAGCAATCAAGGCCAGCCAGACACACACTGATGTACAATTCATTGCCTGGAGATATCGTGATCCAGTGCGATGCACTGGCGTTTGTTTCCAGCCATGAGTGAAGACGATGCACCAACCGACGATCAGTCGATTGCGGATCGCCTCGGTTCGTTCGACACTTGCACGATATCCGATGCACTCGATACTCTTGGGCTAACGGGCGCCGTAATCGGTCTGGCTCCGCTCACCATCCCTGGTCGTCGGATTGCCGGAGAGGCCGTAACCGTCAAGCTCGGGCCGCCGCTTGCCGGATTGCCCAAACGCCACCTGTGCGCGGCCGCCGTGATGTCGGCCCGCAATGGCGAAGTCATCGTAATAGAACACCGTGGCCGGGCCGATGTTTCCGGATGGGGCGGACTGCTCAGCAGAGGCGCGATCAAGTACGGCCTGGCCGGGGTGATAATCGATGGTGCCTGCCGCGACGTCGACGAGAGCAGGGAACTGGGGCTGCCCATTTTCGGGCGCAATGCGGTTCCGGTAACTGCACGAGGCCGGATTGCGGAGCACGCCTGGGATTGCCCGGTCACGATCGGGACCGTGGTCGTCAAACCGGGTGACTGGGTTGTCGCGGATGGCAGCGGAGTGGTTTTCGTCGATCCGAACCGTCTGAATGACGTCCTGCGGGAGGCTGAGAGGATCAGCGCACGCGAAGCGGCGATGGCGCTGGCGATCGAAGCGGGTTCGCCACTCGATCAAGTCCTTGGGGCTAATTACGAAGACTTGCTGAACGGTGCGGAGAGCAATCATGGATGAAGCGAAGGTTGTGGAACGTCTGAACACCGTCGGGGTCACGGCGCTCTCCGACGCGCTGGACAGGCTGGAAATTGCAGGCCAGTTGATCGGCCTTGCTCCGGTTGCTCGCGGCATGAAATTTTCGGGACGGGCTTTTACGATCCGGATGTTGCCGGTCGGCCTTACCGGTGGGAGCGTCGGCGACTATATCGACGAAGTGCCACCTGGCGCGGTGGTCGCCATCGACAATGGCGGCATCTTGAACCAGACCGTCTGGGGCGACATTCTGACCTATGTGGCTCATACCAAAGGTATTGCGGCGACCGTGATCGACGGCGCATGCCGCGACAGCGACCGCTGCGTCGCGCTTAACTATCCCGTTTTCTCGCGCTGCGTGACAATGCGCACCGCCAAGGATCGCGCCACCGCGGTTGCCAACAACGATCCAATCCAGCTGGCAGGAGTGCGTGTCGAACCCGGTGACTGGCTGGTAGGAGATTCAGATGGCGTGGTTGCCATCCCTGCCCCCCATCTAGAGGAGGTTCTTGCAATCGCAGAGCAAATAGAGGTCGCCGAGAAAGCAATATTGGCTGCCGTGGATAGCGGAAAGCGCCTGGAAGAGGCACGTAAGGCATTTGGCTATCATAGTTTGCAAACCGGTATGGGTAGGACCTGCGCATGAACCGTTCTCGAAAACGGCATCTGGCCTATGGGATGCGATAAGGCACCCATTAGCGCGAATGACACCAGGTTATAGGCAACGGGGGCGCTTCCAGATCATCAATTGACAAGAATGCAGCGATTAGGTTGAATCCACGTGCGCATTCCCAACTAGACTGCACGCCACCCGGAAAGGCGTGTCGTGATTTTGACTTACGCAAAAATAGTCGCAGTCGCTGCGATGGTCTTCGTTGCCCCTGCGAAGGCAAGGGAAGTGGATTTGTCTCGCTTCGCTCCTTCTGCCATTGCGGCCAGTGGCGGAGATGGTCCTGTCGAGGTTGCGCTACGCGCTCATTTGCAAGGTATCAGCCAACCTGTCTATATAATTGATAAAATTGGCAAAGGAGCCAGCGCAAGCCAGAACCCGCTGTCTTGTCCTGGGAATGGTTACCTCCAGACATGGTGGTTGCCGGCCGAGGTGGAGAAACGCCGAGCAACGTACTTTGAAGCGATGTCGCAAATCGCCTGCGAGAATGGCCTGCCCGCCAGCTTGCTGGATGCAGTTGTTGCCCAAGAGTCAGGATACAAGGCTTGGGCAATCAGCAGGGCCGGCGCAATGGGAATGATGCAGGTTATGCCCGGAACCGCCAGGCATATGGGGCTATGGAACCCTTGGGACGCCTTGGCGAACATGCGCGCGGGCGCGCGATATCTTCGCCAGCAACTTGATCGTTTTGAACGCGTCGATCTCGCCCTGGCCGCCTACAATGCCGGACCAGAGCGCCGCTCCCTCACGCTGGGCTATATCCCAGCGATCCCCGAAACCCGCAATTACGTGCGAACCATCACAACCAACTGGCTCCGCCTTACCCAGCTCAATCGTCCAGATTCCAGCTCTCTTGCGCGAGCGACAGCAGCCAGCACAGCCGTCTGGGCATCAGGCTACCGCGAGGTTTCATTGGTCACCTACGACGGGACGAATTCCGCAAACCCGATATAGTGCGCATAGAGGATCGCAATGGCCAGAATGCACGGAAATCCGCAGAGGTAGCTGAGCTGAAAATGCAGCCATACCTTCGGGAACCACAGCCACCACCGCAGCCCCGAACCGGACGGCGGCGCGATCGTGCCCGCGCGGATATCGAAGATCGTTTTCAGCAGAGCGCAGCCTGAGCAAATCCCGGCCAAGAGGCCGACGGCCGCATAGAGCTGGGTCCACGCGGCGATGGTGTCGGGCCGCATGGAGGGCCGATCAAGCCTGTAGCGTCTGGTTGTTCTGCATGACCCGCTCCTGATGCGAGAGCAGCAGATCGTAGGCTCGCCGCGCCGCTTCGTGGATCACGGCCGGGCGCAGATCGACCTCGATCGAGCCGCGCCGACAGGTCAGGACCTCGAGATAGAAGCTCTTGAGGCTCTCGGTCGCCAGAAAGACCGATTGCTCGATGTAGGCCCGCGGATCGTGAAGCAGTGCCACGCAGAATTTCGCGCGAACATGATCCATCCCAAGCTCGCTGAAGATGCGATCTCGCAAGTCGTCGGAGAGCGGGTTGGTTTGCTTGAGGATCTTGTGCAGCTTCGGCCGCGAAATCTGCATCCGGTCAGCAAGGTGAGCCGGCAGAATTCCTTGTCGTACCAGCTCGTCGTTTATGAGTTGCTTGTATTGTTCCTGCTCGCCTTCGCGTGGTCCAGGACTGGCAAAAGCGAAGACGGGTTCACTGCCCGGTGGACTGCTCGGCTTGAAGACCGTCTCGGGCGTCAAGTTCCTGTGAGGCATTATCCATCCCTCCCAAGGCAAAAGGTCTATGGGATGGCATAACCTGTCAAGAGTCTTAAGAAGCGCGCGGGCTTCGCGTGGAGAATACCTAGAGCAGGTTGTGTTTCACGGCGAGGTATACGGCGAAAGGCACAAGGATCTTGTCCAAGCCCGGCTTTTCGCTGATTTCTCTCACCTTGGCGCGGACTGCATCGTAATCTCCAGACCATTCCGGGCCGACCTCGAGAAAGATGCGGATGTCCCCCCCGATGGCGTACTCCGCGAGGAAATCTTCGAGCTCCTGTTTCGAAATCCTGTGGGATTTGAGGCGAGAGCACGCTGCCTGGACAGTCATCCGCATCGTCTGAAACCGGCGGGATTCCTTGGAATAGGCCGCCATAGCATCGACCAGCAGGTCGAAACACTGCTCGCTCAAGAAGATGCGGACGTTTCGCGTTCCTGCGGCCATGGGTGAATAATCCGGTGCATGTGTCGACGGGCACAATGGCTCGAAATTGTAAATTTGGCGAATCCGCGAGCCCGCTAGTGATTCGAGAAGTCCAATTCCTTGTTCGGCAATCAGAATTCCCGATGCAGCAAACCGGATTGCGAAAAGCGGAAACCGCAGTTCCCGATCCGGCAATTCCGGTTCCCTAATTCGGAAACATAAGGCGCCTTTGAATCCGGTTCTGGGAAATGATCCGATTCGCTCGCGCGCTGTAACAGGCCTTTAATTGCTCCAGGCGGTGCCCCTCTGTTCATTCTGAAGGCCGTGAAGATCACGGCGTTTGGAAAAGGACATGGCAGTATGAAACTCACGATGAAAGGGAAGGGGGCAAGCCTCCTCCAGGCAGCCGCGGTGGTCGCGGTCGCTGGCTTGTTTGGCAGCGAAGTGGCGATGGCGGGCGCTGACACCACGTTCAACACCGCGCTCACCAGCTTCACCGGATTCCTCGAAGGCTCGGGCGGCAAGATCATCACCGTGCTGAGCCTGGCCGGCGGCATCGTCGGCCTCGCCTCGGGCCGGTTCAGCCTCGGCCAGGTCGCGATCCCCGTGGGGGTCGGCGTCGGAGCCGGCACGGGCGTGCCCATCGTCACCGCCGCGGTCACCGCGACGATCTGATCAAACCAGTCGTCCCCGCATGGCCGCAGGGCTTTGTGTGGGCAGACAAGAGGGCGGTGTCGTTCATGAATCGCTACACGGTTCCCGCGCATCTCGATGATCCGGAACTGATCGGGTTTTGGACACTCGATGAGTTTCTCGCGATGATCGTGCCCTTCGCGTGGGGCATCCTGTCTCAACATATTTTCATCGGTCTATGTTCAAGCGTGCTGGCCTGGTGGGGATTGCGCAAGTTGAAGGCGGGACGAGCCGTCTCGTGGATCATTCATTCGGCCTACTGGTACCTGCCGGGTGCCTTCATGGGGCTGAGAGCGACGCCGCCCTCCCATCTTCGCCTGATGGCGGGCTGAGGACGGCACCCCTATGGACCTCTCGATTTCTCACGGCCAGGCGCAGCGGCTCTTAAAGCAGCGCAACCTCCTGGCGATCACCGCGACCGGCCTGTTCGCCCTCAGCATCGTGCTGACTCTCACCGCCGCGCACCGCGACCGCGAAGTGGTGCTGCAGCCGGTGCTGGCCAAGCCGCTGACGTTGTCCTCGAGCCACATCGACAAGGACTACCTTGAGCTCGTCACGCGCGATGCCGCTCTGCTGACGCTCAACCGCTCGCCGTCCAACCTGCAGTACTGGATGGATTCGATCCTCGAGATCACCGATCCCAGGACCCACGGCCGGATGAAGGCCGAGTTGATGAAGATCTTCAACGAGCAGAACGGCTCGAACGTCTCGCAGTTCTTCACCATCGAGAACCTTACCGTTGATCCCGACGCGCTGACCAGCGAGGTCAACGGCGTGCTGCACACGGTGGTCGGCTCGAAGGAGGTCACCTCCGAAGCCCGGACCTTCCGCTACGTGTGGAGCTACTCGGGCGTCAGCCTCAAGCTCGCCGGGTTCGGACGCGTGACCAAGGATCCTTCGGGCAAGGTCATCGACGCCAAGGGCGCGGGCAGCGCGCAATCAAGCAATAGCGATGGGGGAGAGGCGTGATGGCCGAACTGGGTTGGGGCGCGATCGGGGTTGGCAGCGTGCTCGCCGGACGGCCCTATGCAATCACGGGCCGCCCGGTTGGCGCCGCGCTCATCTGCTTCGGCGCCCTTTGCCTTGCGGCACCCGCATTGGCTGACCAGAGCATCCCCGCGGCTGACAACGGCACCGTTACCTGCGTCGCCTCGGCGAAGGACCTGACCCGGATCAGCCTCGCCGGCGACCAGTTCGCCTCGGTCTCGAAGATCAGCACGGGCAACCCCGCCGAAGACTTCAAGATCGTCAACGAGCCGGTGCGCGGCGACATCTACATTTCGGTGCCCGACGGGTTCACCAAGCCGAACCTCTCGTTCTTCGGCACGACCCGCAAGGGCTACGTCTACAAGTTCCTCTGCCAGGTTCGCGGGAACGACGCCGAGCAGGTCTTCGTCATCAACACCGCGATCAAGACCGAATCTGCACGCGATTGGGAAGTGCGCTCCTCGCCCGAGGACACCGCGGTGCGCCTCGCGCAAGCGATGTACCGCAGCGAGACCATCGAAGGCTTTGAAATCCGGCAAAGCGTGCTCGAGCCGGTAGCGGTCGGCAAGCTCGAGGTCCAGCAGGTCGGGGAATACCGCGGCGCCGACCTCAAGGGGCTGATTCTCAAGGTCCGCAACACCGGCGCAAAGCCACTCACCCTCGATGAGAACCTGCTCGCCGCGCGCGGCAGCGTCGCCTTCATGACCCCGGTGAGCGAGCTCGCGCCCGGCCAGGCGGCCGCTGTCTACCTCATCCAATCGAATGGAGGCCAGTGATGGACTGGAAGAACCCGTTCCGCAAAGGCCCCAAGGCGCTCGACGGTCCCGCTACCGAGACGGGGCATGGCGAAGCCTCGCCGCTCGGCGATGCGATCGTCGCCAATGAGGCGGTCAAGAAGAAGCAGATGCTGCTGCTCGGCGCAGGCGGTCTTGCCGCGCTCGTCATCGGCTCTTCGTGGATCTTCGCCGGGGATCACAAGAGCAGCGATGCCAGCGTCAAGCGCCAGGTCGCCGACGTCTCGGTCGACGAGATGGTCAACAAGAACATGGCCGAGAAGGAGTGGCGCGCCCAGTCCGAGGCGCAGATGATGTCGATGGACACCAACATGCGCGCGCTCGCGGCCCGTGCGCAGCGGGCCGACCAGCTGGAAGCGCAGCTGGCTCAGGGTCAGGCCGCGGAAAGTACGTCTGGCGGCGGCATATCCCCGGACACCGAACGGGTGCTTTCCGCCTACCAGAATGAGAACGAGCAGCTGAAGGCGGCGCTCGCAGCCGCACGTCAGTCGCCGGTCATGGGTGCCGGCGCGGCGCCGGTCGGACCGAGCGCGATGTACGGGCGAACCAGCCCGCCAAGCTACCAGACCGCGTCGAGCACGCCTGCGGGGCAAGCCGCGATGGCGGCGGCGGGCCATCCGGCAGGGCGGGGAAGCGAGGTCAGCCTGGTCTCGTTCAACGAGGGCACGAGCGGAACCGGAAGCCCGGTCCCCAAGGGCAACACCGTCTTTACCGACAGCGCCAATTACCTGCCGCCCAACTCGATCGCGGTCGCCAAAGTCATTGTCGGAGTCGATGCGGCCGCCGGAGTCCAGAGCCAGACCGATCCCCTGCCGGTCGTGCTGCGCATCACCGGCCCTGCGCGCTCGGTCTACGACAACGGGCGGCTGCTCACGACAAACATCGCCGGCTGCCTGGTCAACGGCGCGGCGCGCGGCGACCTCTCAAGCGAGAAGGTCTACGTCAAACTGCAGCGCATGACCTGCCCGCAGCCCAATGGCCGCTACGCGGTCTCGGACGTCAAGGGCTTCATCGCCTTCGGCGGCAAGACCGGGGTCAGGGGCAGGGTGGTGAGCCGCGAGGGTTCGCTGATCGGCCAGGCCTTCCTTGCCGGTCTCGCCGGAGGGTTTGGTCGCGGATTTGCCGCCAACACCAATTCGACGCTCACCGGGACCAACGTCAACGTCAATGGCCAGCGCCAGAAGCTTGGCACCGGAGACATCCTTGAAGGCGGGCTCGGCGAAGGCATCGCCACCTCGGGCGACATGGTGAGCAAGTACCTGATCGAGCGGGCCGAACAGTACCAGCCTGTGATCGAGATGCCGACCGGGATCGATGTCGAAATCGTGTTTCTCGAAGGCGTTTTCATCAACGGGTGAGGAGGGTGCAATGAAACTGACGTCCCTGAAATCTTTCAAACTGGCGCGGCCCCGCCTTGGCCAAGTCCTGATGCCGCTCGCCGCAATTGCGCTCGGCAGTGGCGGCTCACTGGTTTGGGCGAACGCCGGTGCCGGCGATGCCGCGACCGCTCAACACGTGCCAAGCGAGGCGGACCAGGCGGTAACCGCACTCCTGAAGCAGCGCCTGCCGCGCACCCAGGTCTCCCGCGTCAATTGCCAGGTGGTCGACGGGGTCTGCGAAGTGACCGCAGGCTCGCAGCTGTTCTACGTCGACAAGACCGCGCGCTACCTCCTGATCGGGCGGGTCTACGACATGCAGACCCGCCAGGACCTGACTGCGGTCCGGCTGCTCGAGGTCAACCCCGACCTCCTCGTCGGCGGCGCTGCTGGCAGCAAGCAGGAAGCCCAGGAAGTCGAGACCCCCCGCCGCGGCGTCAGCACGCCGACGGCGAGCGGTGCCCCCCGGATGATGTCGCTCGCCGCACTGCCCGAGGCGGGCGGCATTGTCTGGGGAGCAAGCTCGGGGCCGACCGTGACCGTGTTCAGCGACTTTCGCTGCGGCTACTGCCGGGCGCTCTCGGGCGTCCTCGAAAACATGAACGTGCGGGTGATCGAGCGGCCGATCTCGGTGCTCGGCAGCCGCGATCTTGCCAACCAGGTGTTCTGCGCGCGCGATCGCCGCAAGGCGGTCAAAGCCGCCTATGCCGGGGCGCCGATCACCGACACCCGCGCCTGCGATACCTCGCCGCTCGACGCAAACGAGGCCTTCGCCCGCCAGCAGGGCCTTGCCGGAACCCCGGTCATCGTCCGCTCGGACGGCGCGGTGATCGAGGGCTTCCGTCCGCGCGAAGTGCTCGAGCAGTGGTTGAAGGGCGCCAAGTCGTGACCGCGCTCAGCCCGAAGCAACACGCTGGTCTGGTGCGCGCGGTGGCGCGGCGATCGCGAGGTTTGATCTCACTTCCACGGGTGGAGCTCAGCCGCGCCGAGGCGATCGAGCTGTGGCGGGATCTCGTCCTTACCACTGCGGCTCCGCAAGGCTTGCTGCTAACCTTCCGCGAACAGGCACTGCTCGGCAAGCGCGCCTGGGCGCGCTCGGCGGGCCACGTGGCGCTCGGGGAGGCTGCGCTGTCGCGCCAATCGGGCCTCGCCCTCTGGCGGCTCGCGATCCGGCTTGGGGATGTTACGGCGCGGAGATCGCCAAACCCCGTCACCCGGGCGGCAAGCATTGCCGCCATTGGTCTGGTGGCCACCCAGCTTGCCGCCTGCACTTCGCTCTTCGGCGGCAACATCAAGGGCAGCTTCGCCTGTAGCGCGCCCGGCGGGACCTGTGCGCCCTCGACCGTGATCGACGACCAGGCGCTGTCGGTGATCCAGAATGCGCGCCCGATGACCCCGGCGGGCCCGTACATCCGGCAACCTGCGGCGGCGAAGCCGGTTACCGCGGCCTACACGCCGTCGGGTTCGGGCCGGCTAACCTCGGCCGGCGGCGGCTTGGTCCACCGCGAGCGACGCGTGCTCAAGGTGGTGTTCCCGTCTTTCGTCGATGGCGGCGGCAATCTCCACGAACCGCGGATCATCCACGCGGTGGTCGACGATGGCGCCTGGATGGAGCTGTCCTCGGGCGAGCCCAATATCGGCGAACAGGTCGAGGGTCGGGCGGTGAGCCTCGCGAGCGCGGCATTCGTTCCGAGCCCGGTGGCCGCGGCCCCAGTTGTTCAAGACGCTGGGTCACCCACTCCCAAAGAAGTTGATGCCGCGCCTGCCGGGCCGCCGCGCCCTGAGGCCATTGCCGCAGCCCGCGCCAAGGGCGCCGCGCTTCAGTCGGGCAATGCGATCGAGGCGATCCAGGCCCAGGTGCAGGCGCGTCTCGCGCCCACCGCGAAAGCGCACACCCCGGCTGCAGCCGCAGCCGCGACGCCCACTGGTGCGGTTCCAGGTCCAGCTCCGGCTTCCGCCTTGGCGGTCAGCGCCGCTCCGGCGGCGACCAAGCCAACCAATGGCCCCGCTGCCTTCCCTGCCAAGGTCGAGGAGTAGACGACGATGGCCTCGCTCGGGTTCTGGGACCGGTTCCTCGATATGCTGTTCGGCGAAAGCGCGCATCCTGAAGCGGAGCGTCCGGTGCTCGGCGCGCCGATGCTGTCAAACTGGCTGCCCTATCGCAGCTACGACAAGAAGCACGGCCTGTTCATCAACACGGACTCTCTCGGGTTCATTCTCGAACTTGCCCCGATGATGGGGGCCGACGAGCGCAGCGGCGAGTTGCTCACCCAGTTCCTGTCGGACGCCGTCCCCTCCGGCTGCGAGATCCAGCTGATCCATTGGCAGAGCCCCTCGGTTGGCGAGCGCATCGCTGATTGGGTCATGCCACGCGTGGTCGCCAAGGGCGTCTATGGCCGCGCGGCGATGCACCGCGCGCGCTGGCTGCGCCGCGCCGCCTGGATGTCGATCTCGCGCGATGCGCCATTCTACCTGCGCAATACCCGCGTAATCCTCTCGGTCGGCGCCCGGCTCAGTGGTCCGATCGGGGCCGACACCCTCGTGTCAGTGCGCGAGAGCCTGGGCGGCACGCTTCAGGCTCTCTCGATCCCGGCCCGCGACATGGGACCGGTCGAGCTGATCGCCTTCCTCGACGATTTCCTCTGCCCCGCGGTCGATAACGCCGACAAGCCCGAGCACTATTCCGAGCTCGATCCGATCAACGTCCAGTGCGTGCGGCGCGATCTGGAAACTCAGGTCACCCCCGACCGGATTATTCTCCAGACCGAGCGCTTCCGCCCGACAGGCGAGCGCCAGGACGGCGCACCGGTGATCGGCGAGGTCGTGCCCGACAAATTCGACTGGCGCTTCTTCTCGGTTCGCAACCTCCCCAAGCAATGGGCGCCTTGGGACGTCCAGAAGATCATCGGCGATGTCATCAACGACAAGCTGCGCTTCGGCTGCAACGTCATGACCGTGCTCGGCCTCGTCTACCAGGACGAGGAAGCGGTCGCCTCGCGCGCGGGCCTCAAGGTCATGCGCACCACCAGCCTTGCCGACAGCCGCTCGGCGCGCTTTCTGCCCCAGCTCTCCGAGCAGCGCGATGAGTGGCAATACGTTCAGGCCGAGATCCGCCAGGGCCGCAAGCTTGCGCAGGTCTACTACGGCGTCGGCGCGCTCTCGCCCCTGGGCAAGGGCGACGTCAACGAGCGCATGGTCAAGTCGGTCTACAAGGCCTGCGGGTGGGACCTCATCGATGAGCGCTACCTTCAGGTGATGGGCTTGCTTGCGGCGATGCCGCTGTCGCTCCCCAATGGGCTCTCGGCTGACCTGAAGCGCATGAAGCGCTTCAAGACCATGCTCACTACGACCGCCGCCTCGATCGCGCCGCTCCAGGGCGAGCACACCGGCGGGCACATCCCGCACGTTCTGCTCATCGGCCGGCGCGGGCAGCCCTTCTTCTGGTCGCCGTTCCAGAACGCGGCGGGCAATCACAACGTCGCCGTTTTCGGCAAGTCGGGCTCGGGCAAGTCGGTATTCCTGCAGGACGTCTGTGCCGCGATGTCCGGCGCGGGGGCCAAGGTCATCGTGATCGATGACGGCCGCTCGTTCGAGCACATGGTCAAAGCCTTCGGCGGCGCTTTCGTCGAGTTCAAGCTATCCTCTGGCTTCTCGCTCAATCCCTTCGACATGATCGATGGCGAGGCGCTGGCGAGCGACGAGGACGGTGAGGACTATGAGGTCGAATGCCTCGCCATGCTCAAATCGATCGTCGGCCAGATGGCGCGCCAGCAGGACCGCTTGTCCGACACCGAGCGCGGGCTGATCGATTCTGCGGTGAGCACGGTCTGGCGCGACAAGCAGCGCCATGGGACGATTGACGACGTTGCCGCGGCGCTGCGCGCGCTGCCTTCGCCCTATGCCGGCGATCTTGCCGATGCGATGTCGCCGTTCCTCAAGGGCGGCACCTATGGCCGCTTCTTCGAAGGCGCCTGCTCGATCGATCTTTCGGCCGGGCTCACCGTGTTCGAGCTCTCCGACCTCTCCTCGAAGCCAGAACTGCGCTCGGTCGCGCTGACCGCGCTCATGTTCCTGACACTTCGGGTGATGCGCGATCTCGACCGCTCGGTGCCCAAGCTGACGATGATCGACGAGGCCTGGCAACTCCTCGGTGGCGGGCAGATGGGTCAAGCGATCGAGACCTATGCCCGCACCTGCCGCAAATATGGCGGCTCGCTGATCACAGCGACCCAGTCGTTGAATGACTTCTACAAGTCCGAAGGCTCGCTCGCTGCGCTTGAGAACTCGGACTGGTCGATCGTCCTCCAGCAGAAGGAAGAGACGATCAACGATCTCGCCAAGCACCAGCGCTTCGAGATGGACCACTATACCGAAAGCCTGCTGCGTTCGCTGAAGCGCAATGGCACCGAGTATTCCGACGTGCTGATCAAGGGACCAGAAACCCTCGCGGTGGGGCGCCTCGTGCTCGATCCCTACTCGGCGACGCTCTATTCCTCGAGCCCGCGGGTCTTTTCCGAGATCGAGGAAAAGGTGCGGGGCGGCCTCGCGCTCCCCGATGCGATCGAGCGGGTCGCCTTTCCCGATTTCGTGCCGCCCGAGCCGGGCGCGCCCGACTTTGCCGAGGGCGAGCTCGCGGAGGCGGCCGAATGACGCCCGCCGTTGTCCCGGCCGCGCCATCGCGCGCGTCATCCCGCGTAGCGGACGCCTGCTACCTCGCGCTGCGGCTGACAGGCTGGCTCGCGGTAACGCTCGGCTGCGTCGCCGCTCTGTGGCTGCTGCTCTTCGTCGCGCTCGGGAACTTCGGCTTTTCCGGGACCGTGCTCCAGCTCGACAATTTCGCCTCGCGCTACGTCGCGGCCGACACCGCGCGGCAGGACCGCTTCCGCCTGTTCTTCTGGCTGGCGAGCGCCGCGCTCTTCGCCGTGCTCGCCTTCTTCCGCCGCCATTCGCTTCGCGGCCTGAGCCCGGCGGCAAATCCCATTTGCAAGGAGAAAGATCATGGCAGGTAAGCCCCGCGCAGCCGCAACAGGCGGCGAGAACGCAGCGCCCGGTCCGCTGTTCGAGGCCGATGTGGCAGCGGCGCCCGCGAGCCCGCCGCAGCGCGCGCGGCTCGGCGCAGCCCCGGTCGCGCTCGTGGCGGCTCTCGTCGCTGCCGGCCTGTGGGGCGCATGGGTGACCAAGAGCGTGCTTGGCAGCCATGATCGGCCCGCGATCGCCAAGGTCCAGCTCTCCGGAATCGTCGGCGAATATGTCCAGGCGCAGGCGCGCTCGGCGACCCCGCCCGAGCAGGTCACCACCGAGACCCGCGCCTTCATGAGCGAGATCCAGCGCAATCTCGAACGGCGCGGCGCGGCAGGTCAGATCGTGCTTGTCGGCGAAGCGGTCGTCGCCGGCAATGTCCCCGACATTACCGCCGATGTGCGCCGCGAAGTCTATGCCCGCGTGCGGATGCCGCAACAGGCGGCCGCCAGCGGCACCGACGTCATGGGCGCGATGCGTGCCGCTATGTCGGGTTCGGGGCCGGGACCGGCGCCGCAGGCCGGGGCGCTCGGAGGCCAGGGCAATGCCCCCGCAAACTGAAGCACACCTTGAGCCCCCGGCGGCGCGCACCAGCCATGCGAAGCGCTGGCTTGCGATTGGCGCGCTTGCAGCGTGCCTCGCGGCGAGTTCCTCGCTCGCGAGTTGGCGCGATGAACACGCGATCCTGATCAACACCACCCAGTCGCTCCCCAACTGGGCCTTCTGGATCGACAAGCACCGCGTGCCCCAGCGCGGCGACTTCGCGGTCTTCAAGGCCCCGCAGACCCCGCTGATCACCGCGCACTTCGGAAAAGTGGCCCCGCCCTTTGCCAAGCGCGTCTATGGCATGCCGGGCGATGTGGTGAGCCGCGAGGGCGCCGTCGTGCGGATCAATGGCGCCGAGGTTGCGCGCCTCAAGCCGGCGAGCTCGCGCGGCGAAAAGCTCGAACCGGGCCCGACCGGGCGGATCCCCGAACACTGCTACTATCTTGGCACCGCGCACAAGGATGGGCTCGACAGCCGCTATGCCGATATTGGCTTTGTCTGTGCTGGCACGATCATCGGCACCGGGGACTCGCTGCTGTGAGGCCCTTCGCCGCCCTGATCGCCGCAAGCGGCATTGCCCTGCTGGTGGGTTGGCCGGTGATCTCGAGCCTGCGGGCCGCCGACTATGGGCAGATGGGTCAGACCTTCCCGATCATCGAGACCGATCTCCTCACCACGATCGAGACGCGGCTGAAGACGCTCGAGGCCAATGGCGGGATCGAGCGTATGCAGCGCCAGATGCAGGAGCAAGCGGTCGCCAGCGTGCGCCGCCCCAAGGCGGTCGATGGCATGACCCCTGCGCCTACCAAGCGTGAATGGCTGTTCGATCCCTCGATCGTCACCGAGGATGATATCGTCGATGCCAAGGGCAATCTGATCGCTGCGCGCGGGACCCGGGTCAATCCGCTCGACATGGTGCAACTCACCCAGGTGCTGGTCTTCGTCGACGGTGACAACGCGGCCGAGCTCGCTTGGGCGGTCAGGACCTGGAGTGACGCGCGCGCCAAGATCATCTTCGTATCCGGCTCGCCGTTCGATGCGATGAAGCCTTGGCATCGGCGGTTCTACTTCGACCAGGGCGGCACGCTCACCGCCAAGTTCGGCATCCGCCACACCCCCGCCGTGGTCTCGGCTGCGGGCGAAAACCTCAAGATCAGCGAATTGCCGCTACCGCCCACGGCGGCCGCATCCGCACGCGCACCCGCATCCTCTGGCGGAGGCAAGGTGTCATGACCCACCCGCTCATCGACTTCCTCAAGACGCCGATGGCCGCTCCCGAGACGGCGCGCCTGCGCCACATGCGGCGCTGGTGGATGGCTTGTTGCTGGTCCCTGGCGCTCACCGTCCTGCTGCTTCCGCTCCTCAAAGCACTGTTCGGGCTGTGGGGCGCCGCTCCCGCGCTGATCCTCGCGCTCGCCGCGCCGCTCCACGGGGTCACCTACTTCCGCGCCAAACTGCGGGCCGATGAGGCCTATGCCCAAGGAGCACGGTCATGACGCACCTCGGCCGGAAGTTCGCCGCAATGCTCACCGCGCTGGCGCTCGCTTTTGCCGGCACTGCGCCCGCACGCGCCGATACGGTCTCGTGCCACGGCAAGGTCATCAATCCGATCACCGACGTGTGCTGGTCATGCCTGTTCCCTCTGTCGATCGGCGGGCTCTCGATCTGGAAGGGCTCGCGTCCAGATCCCAAGAACCCCTCGTTTCCCCTGTGCGCCTGCGGCTCGCCGATCCCGCGCATTGGTATCTCGGTGGGCTTTTGGGAACCGGTGCGGCTCGTCGACGTCACCAACAAGGCGTGGTGCTTTCCCAACCTTGGCGGCATCCGCCTCAACCCCGGCTTCGCCATCGGCAATGGTCATGTCCAGGGGCGCAGCCAGATCGGCGGCAAGGCGCAGAACTCGTCGCAGTGGCAGTCGCACTATTACGTCTATCCGCTCCTCTACTGGATGGAGATCCTGACCGATTTCCTGTGCTTCGAGCAGACCACCTTCGACGTCGCCTATGTCACCGAGATCGATCCGCTGTGGCAGGATTCTGCGCTCACCTCGATCATCAACCCTGAAGTCGCGCTGTTCTCGAACCCGATCGCGACCGCGGCATGCGCGGCCGACTGCGTGGCCGCGACCGCCAAGTTGCCGATCGACCAGATGTTCTGGTGCGCAGGCTGCAATGGCGGGATGTATCCGCTGAACGGCCATGTCGCCGCGCATGTCACCCCTATCCAGGCCTCGCGGCTCGTCGCCGAACGTATGCTCTACAAGATGCACCGCGAGGCGCTCGCCTGGGGGACGATGGGTTCGAAGGCGCTATGCCACAAATACCTGATGCCGGTGATGAGGAAGCAGCAATACCGGCTGCAGATGACCAATCCGATCTCGACGGTGAAGGGCCGCTACGCCTGCGCGCCGGTCGGGGCGACCACCATCATTCCCCAGACCGGCAAGGGCTACCCCGTCAAGGGCGAGGACTTTGGCTACCTCGTCTGGCGCAAGCGCAACTGCTGCATGCTGTGAGGACGCCCATGACCTTCGCGCGCACCTTGCTTAAACCCCACCTCGCAGGAATCGCGGGATTCCTCGCGCTCACTGCGGTTTCGGCAGCGCTCGCGCAAACGCTAGACGGCATCGATCCCAAGGCCATCAAGGACCGGGCCACCGAAGCCACCGCCGATGCCCAGACCCTTGTCGATGCGGTTGCCGGCAAGGGCGAGGCGCACCGCGGCGAAGCTGAAGATCTGCGGGAGAAGGGCCTCGCCGCCGTCGCCGCGATCGATCCCGCCAGCCTCCCCAAGGGTCCGGATGGCGCGGTTGACTTCGACGAGCTGCTGTCCGGCGCCGCCGCCAACACCCGCGCGCCGATGGGCGAGGGGCCGATGTTCATGGTCTTTGCCAGCCTGTCGATGCCGCAAGGCTCGCTCGCGCAGCTGATCGCCGACACGACCAAGGCGGGCGGCGTGGTGGTTTTCCGCGGCTTCCCGGGCGGTAGCACCAAGGCCTTTGCGGAAGGACTAAAGCGGGTGGTGACCGACGAGGGTCAGGAAGCCCATATCGCCATCGACCCCCGCCTGTTCCGCGCCTTCAAGGTCGAGGCCGCGCCGACCTTCGTTGCTGCGGGGCGCGAGTACGAGCTCTGCGACGGGCTCGACTGCACCAGTGTCACCCCGGACCACGACCGGCTCACCGGCAATGTCACCGTGGAATATGCCCTCGAGAGCTTTGCCGGCGGCAAGGGTCCGGGCGCCGGCATCGCACGCGTTGCGCTGTCCCAGCTGGCGAAGGCTCCTTGAGGTGGGTGGGCGGCGCTTTGCAGGTTTGGCGCTTGCCGCCTTGGGGCTGATCGCGGCGACCGGCGCGCAGGCCCAAGTCTATTTCCCCCCGCCCGACGATCTCGTCGAGCCGCAACCACCGCTGCCGCCCGCGATCGATCCCGGCGTGCCCGCACCAGCCCCGCCACCTCCTTCCGCGCCTGCCACCATGAGCGTGGATGAAGCCAAGGCCGAGGCGCGCTCAACCGGATCGAGCGTGCGCGGCGCCTACCAGGGAATCACCGATGCCCCGGGTGCGGCCGGGCAGATACCGGGGTATCAGGCGGAATATCCCGGGCTCACCCAGTATTACAACAATCCCGGCAACATGTACGCCGATGGTGCCGCAGCGGGGTACAACAGCGACGCCTACCGTACCGCCAATTCGACGACGCGGCCGACCGTCGATGTCACCCGCGCCGACCTGTCCCGCGCTAACACCGTCACCGACGATCCCAATGCCTACCTCCAGGGCATGAGCGCGGACGGCTCGAGCGGCAACTGCGTGCCGCTGCCGCCGAGCCCGGGGACGAGCAACACGGCAGAGTGGACCTGCAATGTGGGTTCGACTGTAGTCGAGCAGCCCAAGACCTGCACCCGCAGCCTCACTGTCGCGGCGTGGAACGAGACGCTCTACCAGTACCTCTGCGTCACAACGCCGGGATTTCCGGGCTGCGCGGCGCTTGAAGGCAATGCCCTGTGCCGCAAGACCGGGACCTTCCCGGTTCCCGATTACAACCTCACGGTCGACTACTACGACTGCGACGCGGCTGTCAGCGATCCCAACGTCTACCTCATGGGCACCGTGGCGAAACCGCCGCCGGCTGACGCCTTCCAGGTCGTCAGCAACGTCTATCGCTGCAACAACGAAGGGATCACCGATGCGCTGACCTTCGATCCCGTGACGGGTTTCCCGGTGCAGTACGTGAGCGGCCTCCAGCAATGCGGAAGCCTCGCATCGGAAGCGACCTGCACCCATACCACGGCGGCCGCGGCAGGCCTCACCGACCGTCAGCTCTGCAAGACCTGGGACTTCATCGGCGATCCGTTCGGGGGAGGGGGCTACCTCTATTGCCTCGAGCCTGCCGCGCCCGAAGAGGTCTATTCATGCAGCGCCAATATCGCCGGCATCGTGCCGGAAAGCTCGGTATCGAAGTGGTTCACGCAGGTCTGGACCGACAATGCATGTTCGGTCGATCTCGGCACCTGCACGCTCGCGTCCGAAACCTGCACTGCCCCCAACGAAACCCGCCTGATCGACGGTGTGCCGGTCACCCGGGCCTGCTGGGAGACGACGAAGACCTACCAGTGCCAGACCGTGGTCGGCGGCGGCAACGACTGCGGCAAGCTCGATGCAACCCCCGGCTGCGCATTCGACCACGAGACCTGTCTCGACGATCCGCCGAGCGGCGATGGTTCCTGCAAGGTCGCCGAGCGCGTCTACAAGTGCCCGATCCCCGGATCGACTACGCCGCCCGCGCAGTACATCTGCGGAAACGACGTCTATTGCATCAATGGCGACTGCGAACCGATTGTTCGCGAGGCCTCGGACGAATTCAAGGACGCGGTCGTGGCGCTCAATGCGCTGGGCCAGGCCAATTCCGAGTTCGACGAATCCACCCTGACCCTGTTCAAGGGCACCGCCGAGAGCTGCGCCCACAAGGTGTTCGGTCTTGCCAATTGCTGCTCGGGGAAGGGCGTGCCCTTGCTGACGCCGCTGCTGTGCAGCCCCTCGGAGGTCCTGCTCGACCAGAAGGACGATGCCGGGCTCTGCCACAAGATCGGCACCTATTGCTCGTCGAGCTTCCTCGGCATCTGCCTTTCCAAGCGCGACGTCTATTGCTGCTTCCTCTCGAAGATCAGCCGCATCCTTCAGGAGCAGGGTCGCCCGCAGCTCGGCAAGACATGGGGGACGCCCAAGAAGCCCGTCTGCGACGGCTTCACCATCTTCGAGTTCCAGCAGCTCGACCTCTCGGTGATGGATTTCTCGGAGATCTACGCGGAGTTCGTCGATGCGGCGAAGCTCCCCGATGAGGCCGCCACGCTCATCGAAATCCAGGCAAAGATCGAGGCCTATTATGCCGCGCACAAGCCCTGACCCCGACAGGAACCCCGTGCCCGAACTTGGTGCGCGCGTCGTCGCGTTCGGTGCCTACGACGCCGCGCCAGATCTCACTGTGCTCGAGTTCTGCGTCGGCATGGCGCTCGCAAGGAAAGGCCCGCTGACCGCGCGCGGGATCGCCGCCGAGATCTCGGCCTGGTTCGACCATCCGGTACGCGCGCGCAGCCTCAGCGCGCAGCTCGATGCCATTGTGCGGCGCGGATGGGCCCGGCTCGAGTCGGGAACCTACACGATTGCCGACGCCGGGAGCGAGGCGCTGTCCGGCTTCTACTGCGCGCTTGTCCGCCTGCTCGATGGCGGCCGCCGGCTGCTCGACCTCGGCGTCTTCATGTCACTGATCAAGGAATTCGAGAGGAGCGGATCATGAACCACCGCCAATGCATTGCCCTGCTTGCCGCCTCCAGCCTCGCGCTTACCGCAACCGTGCCGCTGCGTGCGTCCGACGGCGACGGGGTCGAGGTGCGTCAGTCCGAAGACGCGCTCTACTGCAAGGAGCGCAAGCTCGGCACCTGGTTCTACTGCGAAAAGCCCAAGGAGGAGCCGCGCAAGGCTACTGCCGCGCAGCCCCCGGCGCGCGAGCGCCTGGCCGCGATCGGGACCCAGCTTGAAGAACTGAAGGCGCGCGCGATCCTCGAGCCGAGCCCGGAGAACGTCACGGCCTATGTCCGTTTCCAGCGCGAGCAGCTCGACCGCTCCTCGATGTTCGCCGATGTCTGGCAGCGTGCGCTGTGGCAGGACCCGGGGCTCGATTACACGCTGCAGCGCCCGGTCTCGACGCTCGGCAAGCGGGCCTGGATCGACGAGCGCAAGTCCGACCGTGACCGGGTGATGGCCAGTCTCTCGCAGCGCTACGGGGTGTTCTATTTCTTCGCCTCGAGCTGCGGAGCCTGCGACATCTTCTCGCCGATCCTGAAGTCCGTGAGCGACAAGTACGGCCTCGCGGTGCTCGCGGTCTCGATGGATGGCGGCCCCTCGGCGAGCTTTCCCGGCTACATGGTCGACAGCGGGCAATACGAGAAGCTCGGGCTCGGCACCGACCGCCAGGTGCCCGCGCTGGTCCTGTTCGATTCCGTCACCAAGCAGCCGATGCCGATCGGCTACGGTATCCTCAGCCAGGACGAGATCATGGACCGCGTTTTCCAGCTGACACAGGTCAAGGTGGGGAGCGACTACTGATGCGTGCGCGTCTCCTCGCTCGCCGCCTTCATGAGGTCTCGCGCCGCGCCCTTGGGACAGTCCTCGGTGCCGCAGTCCTGCTCGCCTCGCCCAGTCCAGCAATGGCAGGGGTCGAAGGCGAGATGCAGAGCTTCATGTCCGACATGGGGGTCCAGGCCAACGTCACCGGCCCCAGCGCCTACCAGGGTCAGTCGGCGGGCTACTACTCGATGGGTTCGGTCTGGTCGCGCTTCCCGCAGAAGAACATCCAGCCCTTCAACCTCCAGTTGCCCCACGCGCGCGCCGGGTGCGGGGGCATCGACCTTTTCGCCGGGTCCTTCTCGTTCATCAACACCGCCGAACTCGTCGCCATGCTCAAGGCGACAGCGAACAACGCGCTCGGCTTTGCCTTCAAGCTCGCGATCGACACGATCTCGCCCGAGATCGGCAAGGTCATGGATGAGCTGGCGCAGAAGGTTCAGCAGATGAACCAGATGAACATCTCGTCCTGCGAGACCGCGCAGGCGCTGGTCGGCGGCCTCTGGCCCAAGAGCGATACGGCGAGCTCGGTCATCTGCGAGGCGATCGCCAACAGCCAGGGCGCAGTCTCCGACTGGGCCCGCGCGCGCCAGCAGTGCAACAATGGCGGCCAGCGCGAGGCCTTGAAGAGCGCCAATTCCGACCCGGACATGAAGGAGCAGGCCGGGATGCCCAACAATTACACCTGGGAGGCCTTGGGCAAGAAATACGGCGGGTTCGACACCCAGTTCCGCGAGTTCCTGATGACGCTGGTCGGGACCGTGATCTACGATCCGGCCGGCAACGGCGGCAAGCCCAGGGTCCAATTCATCGGCCCGGCCGACCCGGCGCTGATCAGCGCCATGCTCGACGGCACCTCGTCCACCCCGCACAAGTACTGGAGCTGCGGCGGCGATAGCGCCAAGTGCATGGCGCCCAGCGAGATCGACATGGTGATCGGGCCCAATGCGGCGATCAAGGCGCGGGTGCGCACGCTGATCGAGAGCATGGCCCTGAAGGTGCGCGATCCTGGCGCCTCGCTGACCCCGGCCGAAATCCAACTCCTCGGCATGGCGAGCGTGCCGGTCTACAAGATCATCACCGTGAGCGCGGCGGCCGAGTTCGGCATCTCCGCCCAGGAGATCAACGATCTTTCGGAAATCGTCGCGGTCGACCTCGTCACCACCATGACCATGCGTTTCATCGACATGGCGGTGAATGCGCGCTCCGACTTCAACGGGGCCGATGCGGACTCCTTACGCGAATGGCGCGAAGGGCTCTACGAGACCCGGCGCAATTTCCTCGAGATCGCGGCGCGCACCTCGCAGCGCTTCGACCAGACCTTTGCGCTGATCCAGCGCACGCAGATGCTCGAAAAGACCCTGCGCACTCAGCTCTCCCCTCAGATGTCGGCCGCGCTGCGCTTCTCGCGCACGCTCGGCAGCCAGGTCCAGTAGGGGGCATCGTCCATGCTCGAGGTCTTCACGGTCGGGGGCGGCGACTACCTCGTCAACACCTTCAACGCGATTGCTGCCTGGACCGGCTCGGGCGGGTTCAAGTCGCTGATCCGCGTCGTCATGGTGATGGGGCTGATCTACGCGCTGCTCATCACCGCGATGGACCTCGATTGGCGTGCATGGTTTCGCTGGTTCATCCAGTCGACGCTGATCTACCTCGTGCTGATGGTCCCGACCGTGACGGTGAAGGTCACCGACCGGATGAATGCAGGGCTCGCGCCCTCTACGGTGGCCAATGTGCCGATCGGGCTCGCCGCCATGGCCTCGTTCACCAGCCAGGTCAGCGATTACCTGACCCGCACCGCCGAGACAGTTTTCGTCATGCCGGCGGCGCTGAACTACTCGAACGGCGGTTTCGTCTACGGCGCGCGAATGTGGGACAAGGCGCGCGGGTTCGAGATCCGCGATCCGGTGTTCAAGGCCAATGTCGACGGCTACCTCAAGCAATGCGCCTATTATGACATCCTCCTCGGCACCAAGAGCCTCAAGCTCTTAAGCGAAGCGCCCGATCTCTGGGCCGAACTCGGGGTCAACGCCGCGACCAACCGCGGCATGAAGTATCTGACCGATACGGGCACCGGCACCGTCGATATCGAGGGCAAGACCTGCGCCGAGGCCTGGACTCTCATCAACAACCAGTGGGACACCCAAATCAACGCCTATGCGCTGCCGTTTGCGCATTCGATGTATCCCAAGCTGACCGAGGCTGCAGCCGGCGCCAAGCTTGCCGCCGATGTGCCGGTGGTTTCGCAGCTGCTGACCGGGACGGCGATGACCCGTAACCAGTTCTTCAAGCAGAAGAGCATGGTCGACGCCTTCGAGGCGGCCCAGCTCGATTTCGGCAATGCCGACGCCGATTCCTTCGCGCTGCAGCGCGCCGACACCCAGACCCGCAACGCGATGACAACTGCGGCCGAGCAGGGCCTGATCTGGATTCCGGTGCTGGGGGTGGTCCTGACCGTGGTGTTCTACGCCCTGTTCCCGATCGTCTTCCCTCTGCTGCTATTCGCGCGCACCGGCATCGCGACCCTGAAGGGCTATTTCTCGGGCTTCTTCTACCTCTCGGCCTGGGGGCCGATCTACGTCCTCATCCACTCGTTCATTATGGACCGCCTCGCTTCCCAGACCGCGGCGGTTTCGGCCGGCAGCGTGAACCTCGCCAATTGGGCGGGAATCGATGCGGTCAACCAGGACGTCGCCACCATGGCGGGCTTCCTGATGCTGTCGGTGCCGATGCTGGCGCTAATGGTCATGCGCGGAACCATGTCGGTCGCGAACAATCTCGGCTCGATGCTCGCCCCGGTCCAGGCGGGTTCGGATGCCGCTGCGCTTGAGCGGACCACCGGCAACTACGCTTATGGCGATGTCAGCTACGGAAATCTCAACGCCGAAAACCGGCAGGTGTCGCAGTGGAATCAGGCGCCGAACCTCCTCGCAGGTGCCGGGCACTCGGGCTTCCGCGAAGCGGACGGGCGCATGTTCAACGAATATGGCTCGGGCCATTCGGTGATCGACACCAATGCGGCGATGTCCCAGTTGCCGTTCAAGCCGACCATGACGCGGGGCTATGCGACCGACCTCAGATCCCAGGGCCAATGGTATCTCAATGAGGCCGACAAGATCGAGAACGGCACCTCAAGCAGCTGGACCAGCTCGAAGGGCCAGTTCGGCAGTGCAGTCACCGCGACCAGCGATGTGACAGGGGCCAGGCGCGAAAGCGGAGCGCGAGCATCGGACACTCACAATGTCGGCGGCAACGTCGTCGTCGAACAGGCCAAGGGCAGCTCGACGCGCGAGGTCACCAATAACGATCTTATTCTTCGCGAGGGCAATAGCCGCTCATCAAGTGATTTCAGCAGTCGGACATTTGGTTCAGGCCTGTCGCTGACTGGTACCGGAACGGTCGGAACACCTCTGGAATCGGAAGTCGGAAGCGGCGTGTCTGCCTCTCTTTCAGGCTCGCTGTCCGGACGCCGTGAAAGCGGCGATAGCGCCAATGCTGGAAGCGAGCGTTCAGCAACCAACCAGACCACGCGCGGCACCGATAAATCCGACGAGACAAGCGATCGCATGGTGGTCAGCGGGTCGATCGGCGATATCCAGTCTTCGGGCACCTACAGCCAGAGCTCGGACTACACTGACCATAGCCGTTCGCACACCAGCACCGATGGAAGTGATTGGCGTGTCGCTGAGGCCGAGGAACGGCGCGCTGCTGCTGCCCGCTATCGCGAGATTGGCAGCCGAATGATGTCCGAGGCGAGCTACGCCGAAAGCCACGGCTTCCAGATTTCGAGCGATATGTCGAACCTGATCCAGGACCGCTATGAGGCCCTGCAGCGCGAACACCCCGAGTGGCACTTGCCCGATCTTTCCAATCCGCGGCTCGACTATCGGGATGTGACGCGGCGCGACCAGGCCATCTCCTATATCATGGACGACCTGATGGGCGACTTGCGCGCTCACCGGATCAACGAGCTCAGCGACGTCGCCGGGATCGCAGGCAATGGATCGCTGGGGATCAATACCGATCTCGGCATGCCGCAAACCCCTTCGCTTCCATCCCCCGGCGCAGAGGGGCTGGTGCCTTCGCCGCTCGAAGGCGGAACGCTGCTCGCGGTGCCCGATGGTCCGGTCGATGGCGCCGCGCTAGCACGCGACCTTGGCATCAAGGTCAAGCCGGGGGCAAGGCTTGGGCATATGGATGGGGACCTTGTTCCCGCGATGGGAGCGGTGGCTGAGGAAGCCCGATCGCTCGGTCTGCCAACCCCGGTGGTGACCTCGGGAAATGACAGCACCCAGCACATGGCCGGGTCAGCCCACTATGACGATCGCGCCCTGGACTTCAGGGGTAACAACATTTCAGACGAGCAGGGCGAACGCTGGGCTTCGCAGGTTCGGTCACGGCTTGGTGACGGATATGCTGTTCAGTTCGAGCGCTTCCCTGACAAACCCGAGCGTGATCACCTGCATGTTGCCAAGAGACGAACCTGACTTTCAACCGAACAGATGAGAGGCCGAAGCCAACGCAATCCCAGCGATCGCCATCAGGGCTATGAGCAGAAGCGTTGGCCAGCGGCCCATGGTCCTGGATTTACCGCGAAACGTCGGGAGCCTGACACCCGTGACATGGTCAAAATGACCCGGTCGCGGATAAATCGGCATCCCATCAAGCCCGTAACGATCATGGTCCATCGAGGGTCTCCTCGCCTTGGCCATGATTACCCCAAACGGACTGGATTTTCAATCATGTGCCAGGAGCAGGTCGAGCCCTCCGCACAAGCCTAGAACCCCCTCTCCTCGCAGCGCCGCGGCGCTGGAAGTCAGGTGCCTTTGCCCGGATAGCTCTCGATCCTTGCCGCGCCGGCGCGGCGGATTTGAGCAGCCGCCTCTTCGACATGGAACGAGACCGCATCGCGCGCGCGCAGGGTGTCGCCCGCCCTCATGTAGGCGACCAAACGGTCGTGCTCGACCAAGGAACTGCGCGCTTCGTCGAGCTGGAAGTAGTTTGCGCCTGCGATCCACACCGCCGGCGGAACCGTCTTTGCATAAGCGGCAAGCGCCGCCCGATTGCCGCTCAGACGGACCAGTTCAAGGTGCCACTGGTAGTCGATGTAGGCGCCCTGGAGGAGGTTTGCCGCATCCATGTCGTCGAAGGTCTTGAGCGCCGAATTCAGCGCCTCGAGATGGCTGAAATCCGTCTTTCCGTGACAAGCGGCTACCTCGGCTGCCGCCAAGGCCTGGATCGCACCGGCGAGCGCCAGGTGCTCGGTGATCCGGTCAACGCTCCAGTCGATGATGGTGTAGCGGCCATGGTCACGCGCAATGAGACCAAGTTCGATGAGTTCGAGCGCGAGGCGTTCCGCGTCGGGGGCATCGAGGCCCTGAAGGCCGGGAATATCGGCCGCGCTGTCATAGCGCCGCCGCTTGCTGGGCTCGCGCAGCACGGCAAAGATCATCTGCGCCGGGCAGGCAATCGTTGTCATGACTGGCAATTTTGCTTTGGCCACTGCTGCCCCAAAAACCCGAACGACGACCAAATGGGGATAATGCGAAGCTCCCGGATTCGGAAATCAAAACGATATTGTGCTAGGAAGTACCAAACAATGCGGTGAGCCAGAACTCACCCATGAGGGAGGTCGATTGACCAGAGCACAGTCCCTTTCTGAACTCATGTTCCTCGAAATCAGGTTCGGGGTGCTGTCTGCGCGCTACCTTCCGGGGCAGTCGATCAGCAAGGCCGAGGTCGGCGAAGTCTACGATTGCCGTGCCTCCGGGGTCGCCGAAGTGCTGAGTGCGCTCACCCATGAAGGCTACCTCACCCGCAAGGGCCGGAGCGAATTTGCCGTGCGCGCTTGGGGCCGCGAAGAGGTCGAAGACCTGTTCGAGATGCGCGCCAATTTCGAAGGCCTCGCTGCGTTTCGCGCGGCTGAGCGGGCCAGCGATGCCGAGATCTCGCTGCTTGCTTCGCTCGCTGCCGAGGCGAGGGAAGCAGCGTCTGAGGATCCGGATTCACTTGAGCGGGTGGTCATCGAAAACCTCAGGTTCCACGTCGAGGTCATGCGCATGTCGCGCATCCCGCAGATCCCGGACATGGCGCGCATGGTGCTCCCCAATGCGCTGCATCGCCGGATCGCCTGGTCGCAGCGCGCCGAAGATGCCGAACAGTCGTTCCGCATGCACCAGAAGATTGCGTCCGCCATCGCCGAGCGGTCGGGATCGATGGCAAGGCTGTTGATGCGCGAGGACATCTACTCCTCGCGCGAGGCGGTGCTGGCTACGATCGCGGACCTGGCTGGACGCGAAGCGAGCGCGGCTGCGACGATTGTCCGGTTCGCGCCGACCTTTGAGTTCGAGGGCAGGCACTACGGCCAGGGGACCCGCGAGCCGGGCGTCGATGGCCGGACGATCCCGTTCGGAGTTCCGGCCGCCAACCGCAAATAGGCCTAGTTCGGACCTGCCTCACTGGTGTCGTCGGGCAGGTGCGAGCGGTCGATTGCGAGCTGCTCAAGGACGCCCTGCATCAGCGCCGAGGCCTGGAGAAGACCTGCGGCATCGAGGACGTTGAGGAAGTCCCGGGCATCTGAGGTGATCAGGTCAAGCGTGCTTCGATCGATCAGCAGTCGCTGCATTCGCATCAAGCCGCCCCCGAGCCCAAATCCAAGCAAACGATTGTTGAAACTTGGGAATCTGTCAATATTGCACCAAGTTAAATTTGCCGAATAATGTCTCTGAAATGGTGCAAGTTAGGTAGGCACCCTTATCACGCAGCGCTTCGACTACTCGAGATCACATCGGCTGCTAATTCCGCTCCCGGCCCGTCATGACGATGGATACCTGTAGAGTACAGTTTGCACGTGCGCGCCGAGCCGAGAATTCAATCAATCGCGGCGCAGAACTCGACGTCGATCCGGTCGGGCTGTACGATCTTGCCGCGCACGCTGACCTGTCCCTCCAGTCCTTCTGGCACCGATTCCTCGCCAAAATGCAGCCGCCAGGCAAGGCCGTCGGCATCGCGCAGGATCGGTCCGCGCGGTCCCGCCTCGATCGTTCCGGTTATGGTGTTGGCCGTGCGGCGGGCAGGGAGGTGCATGTGCTGGATCGGGTTCGAATTGGGTAGATTGCGTGCCGGAGCACTTGTGCGGACACGTCGGTGTCCATAGCAAACGGCCGGACAAATTCCAGCGTTGCATGTGCGTCATCGCGGCATCGCGGCCGAATGCTGGGCGACAGGCGATATTGCCGAGCGTGTCCCGCTCCTGGCCAAGGGCTTCCTAGCCTTGCGCTTTCGGTTTGTCCGAGGCTTGAGTTTGACGTCGATCTTTCCCGGGCGCGCAGCATTTTTTAGTTCCTTCAGAAATGCGGCAAGGAATGAGGGATTCCTCTGGACCCAGGCCTTCAAAATCTTGCCGAGGCCGCTGCTTGCAGGGGGAAGGGCCTTGTGTTGTGTCACCCATGCAATCATCTCTAGCTGCCGTTGTCGGCGCGAGGCGTCCCGTTCGACATAGGAAATCCCCTTCGGAATCAGGTCGGGACGGACCCGCTCGATCCGCTCGCGCACATCGGGACGGGTCTTTGAACCAAAAGGCGAGAGCCAGCCACTCAGCCGATTTCGGTCGGCCGTGCCTTGCGCAGGTGGCTCTTCGCCGCGTTCGATTAGTCCGACTATCCGCTCGATGTTCAAGTCGGTTTCATGCTTCAGCCGCAAGCGCCTGTCCTGCTGCGGCTCATATTGTCCCAAGACGGCCAAGCGTGCCGCGAGATCAGGCCGAAAGTAGGGGCCAGTTGCGATCAAAGCGCGAGAAAACTGCTGCCCTTCAAAGGTCCTTTGCGACGGACGCGGTTTGCCTGCCTCGATCGCTGCGACTATGGCATCGTCCCGGTCCATCCGGTCGAGTACAACATCCGACAGAACACAGCCCCACCTGGTCGCAAGAGCAGGCGTGGCCCGGTTGAGACGGCGATGAAACATCAAATCATGGAGAGAATCCAGTTTGGTGCAGCAGCGCCGCAGAGCGTTGACCACGGCAGGCGGATAGTCTTCTGCGCGCTGGCCCTGCTCAAGCCCTTCCAGGAAACGCTCCGCGAGTTCGGCTACAACAGACTCGTCCAGTTGTTCGTCCGGCTTGATGAAAGCGGCATCGAGCGTTGCTCGGCTGACTTCGGCATATCCGGCAACCTGGTCGAACTCGAAAAGCGGCACATGGGCGCGGGTGATTGCTTCGCCCGTCCAGGAGCCCTGCGACCAGAAGCTGCGCGGCCCGCCGCCGACGCTGCCGCTCATCGCGTTGGCAATCGCGCCTGCCTCGATAATTGCCTCAGCTGTGAACTGCGCACTGGGTATGTCCGCACGAAGCGCGGCCTGTACCCCCCCGAGAAAGGCCTCGGATAACTGGCTCGCTCGGGCCCCGGCGACTGTCTTAACGTCGACCGCATAGTAATACTGACTGCGCGGCTTGCCTGGGGCCTTGCGCGTTAGCCGACCGATCTTCTGAACCGTTGCGCGCAAATTGCGCGGCGACCACGAACAATCGAAACCCAGACGCAGCCCCGGTGAATCGAACCCTTCGCGGAGCCGGAATACGACGCAAGCAACCCTGACCGAGCCGTCCTCCCTGGCAAACGCCTCTCGCGCCGCAATACCGTATTCCATTTCGGCGACGCTATTGCCGTGATCATGGATGATGGCTTCGGCGCGTTCCCCGCTCGGGAGCCGGTCGGCGATGT
>NZ_PHUF01000005.1 GCF_002813245.1 Novosphingobium kunmingense | reverse complement strand
ACGTCGAACGGATCGAGGTCGTCAAAGGCCCGGCGGCGGTGCTTTACGGGCGCGGATCGTCCGGCGGCCTGATCAACCGCGTGACGCGCAAGCCCAGCGAAAATGTCGCCTCGTTCACCCTGTCGGCGGGAAGCTGGGACATCAAGCGCGGCGAGTTCGATCTCGGCCGGGTTGCCACCGACGGTGTTGTTGCGTTTCGCGTTACCGGCGCGCTCGAGCGCAGCGGCAGCTTCCGGCAGTTCCAGTTCCTCGACCGCGAAGCGATCGCTCCGTCGCTGCTGCTGCGACCGGGGCCGGATACCGAACTGCTGCTCCAGGCGGATTACCTGCGCGACGCGCGGATTACCGACTTCGGCATCCCGGCCTATCAGGGCCGCCCGGTCGATGTGGCCCCGGAAACCTACTACGGCGCGGCAAATGCCCGCGACGCCGATGTCAGCCGTTCGCAGGTTACCTCGCAGACGATCAGCCTAACGCACCGCTTCTCGGACAGCCTGAGCCTGCGCGACGGGTTCCGCCGCTACGACTACGACCTCGACCGGCGCAACACGCTGTCAGGGGCGGTGCTGCCGGTGACGGCAACGCGGCCGCGCCCGCTGGTTTCGCTCAACCGCTCGAACTTTTTCCGCGACGAGCACGGTTGGTCCAACCAGCTCGAGCTCACTCACATCTTCGAATTCGCGGGGACGCGCCACACGGTGCTCTACGGTTTCGAGATCGCCCGCCAGACCAAGCTCCAGCAGCTCTATTCGTCCAACGGCTTCACAACGGTCGATCTGTTCAACCCGGTCCTGCCGATCGTGCCGATCGACCTTGGCGGCACACCCGCGACCTACAACGAGGGACGGTTCCGCAACGAGGGAATCTACGTCCAGGATCTCGTCGATTTCGGCTCGGGATTCAAGGCGCTGGTCGGCCTGCGCCGCGACTGGTTCGAGCAGCGCACGATCCAGCGGCTTGCCTTGCCCAACCTCTATCGCAAGGATGCGGAATGGAGCCCGCGTGTCGGTCTGGTCTTCCAGCCCGACGACGCGCAGAGCTACTATGCATCGTGGAGCCGCTCGTTCCAGCCCTCGGGCGAAGGCTTCGCGCTTGCCGCGAACAATGCCGGGATCGAACCGGAAGAGACGACCAACAAGGAGGTCGGCGCCAAGTACACCCTGCTCGGCGGGCGGCTCAACGCGACGGTGTCGCTGTTCGAACTCGAGCGGACCGGGATCAAGTCGGCCGCGCCCGGCTCGACCGTGCTGATCCCGATCGGCACCCAGCGCACGCGCGGCATCGAGCTGTCGGCTAACCTCGACCTCGCCACGGGGTGGCGGGCGATCGCGGGCTATTCCTACCTCGACGCGCGGATCATCCGTTCGCTCGCGGTCGAGAGCGGACAACCGGTCGAAGGCAAGCGCGCCACGATTACGCCCCGGCACAGCGCCAACTTGTTCGTGAGCAGGGACTTTGCCGGCCGCTTCGGGTTCGGTCTCGGCGGCAACTATGTCGGTGACCGCTTTGCCAACCCCGGCAACACCGTGACGCTACCGGCCTACGTGACCGTCGATGCACTGGCCTGGGTCAGGCTGGGTCCGGCGCGTCTCCAGCTCAATGCCTACAACCTCTTCGACAAGCGCTACTTCATATCCGGTCACGGCACCTCTCCGCTGCTCAACCTCCCCGGCGCACCGCGCACGGTGATCGCGACCGTGCGTTTCGATCTCTGATACCGGCCTGCTGGAGACCCGCAGAATGTATGCAATTGTCGACCGTCCGGTTGCCGAGCTCGATCCCGCCAGCCGGTTGCTCGTCTGGGCGATGCGCAGCTGGGTCCAGGCAGTCGGGCGCAGGCAATGCCCCGGCCTTGTCATCGGGGCGGCTTTTGCCAGGCAGAACATGATTGCGGGTCTCCAGCCATTCCTGCGCATGATGGCGGGACTCAACCGCGGAGGACTTGAGAATCTCGAGTTTTGCCGCCTGGCCTGCAATCACGTCTCGGAACACGAAGCAATCCTGCTTCAGCTCGTCAGCGATGCAGGCGGCGGTGAGGTCTTGATCGTGCGCGACACGCTGTCGCTGCTGGTCGAGGAAGAGTATGTCTGCGATTTGTTCGAAGCGGTGGTGCGGCTCGGCAGCGGTCTGGGACGCGCCTCGGAATCGCCGCAGGCCAATCGGTGATCCGTGCGCGCCCAACTGCGCGCGACCGCGTCGCCGACAAGGTAGCGCATCCGATTTGCAGGCGAGCAGGGCAGTTTCAGGCTGATCCTAGCTGCCACCAATCGAAATCCGAATCCCGCCATTCACCGTGAACCCATCGGTCGGTCCCCACGCATCCACCGTCCACCGGCCATCGGCAGCGCGGGACGGCAAGAGCAGCCGGTCGTAATTAGTCTGGCGGATGTCGAGCAGGTTTTCGGCATTCACGAATAGACGGACCTTGCCCACGACGATCTCGCCCAGCATCCCAAGTTCGACGTAGGGCCGACTGCAGGTGCGGTAGGGGTTTTCGTCGAGTCGCTGCCCGCCGGTGTAGTAAGCCTCGAAGCCCAGACGCCCCTTGCCCTCCTGCTCCCACATCGCGACCACGCCGCCGGTATGGCGCGGGGTGCGGGCGACGGTCTGCCGTTCGGCTCCGGTATCGGCTGGCTCGGTAGCATCGACGTAGACGTAACTGCCGGTGATCGAGAAATTGTCCCAGCGCTGGCGCAGCAGCAGTTCCACGCCGTAGGTTCGGGTCGCGCCGCTCACATTGACCAGCCGCACCCTATCCCCGCTCGGCAGCGTCTCCAGTCGCAGGGCGTTGGCGGCGGTGGAGCCGAACAGCGACGCATTGAGTTCGGTTCTGCCAATCTTGTAGCCGATGTCGAGCGAGGCAGTGTCCGCCACCTCCGCCTTCAATCCGCGCAAGGGTTCGAGCCGGGAAAGGCCAGCCGCTTCGATCTCATCGACAAACGGCGTCGGCGCGAAGAATCCGCGACCAGCCGAGAGGCGAACGGTCCAGCGGTCGGGCTTGTAGAGCAGCGACAGGCGCGGGCTGAAACGGGTGCCATAGTCGCTGTGGAAATCGACCCGTGCACTGCCCGCAAGGGTCAGATCGCCGCTCACGTCATGCTCGACCTGCGCGAACAGGCCGGGATCGGAATAGGTGTAGTCGAAGGCCGCAAAGGTCTCGGACCGGAAGGCGTCGCGCTGGATCGCTGCTCCCGCCAGCCAAGTCGTTCTGTCCGAACCGCCGCTGACCGACACTTCGCCGAACAATGTATCGTGCCGGTCGTTCTCGATTACGCTGCCGAAGCGGTGGCGATGGTCCTGCGTCACGCCCGATGCGCGCAGGTGGACCTTGCCCAACCCTTCAACCGGAAGTTCCGCCACCAGCCCCGCATCAAGGCGGCGGCTATCCTGATCCTGCGGGAATGCCGTTCCATCGGGCACGGTGCGACCCGGTAAAGTGCCGCCACGCCGATCCTCGGTCATTCCACCAACTGTGAGGAAAGCCTTGGCCCCACTGTCGCCTTCCCAATAGAGCCTCGGGCGCAGCGTAGCGCGATGATAGCCCGGCATATCGATCCAGCCGTCGCCGTCGAGATCGTTGCTGGTTTGGCGATGCAATCCGCCCGTCAGCGAGGCGGAGAACCCACCGCCGAGCGGCATGGCGGCATAGGCGGTCGCGTCTTGCCCGCTACGGCTGGTGGCGTTGAGCAACAGTTCGGCTTGCGGAGCATCCCCCGGTTTGCGCGAAACGAGGTTGATCACCCCGCCAAGCGCAGATGGGCCGTAGAACGCAGACGCTGCACCCTTGATCACTTCGACCTGGCCCAAGTCAGTCGGGGCAATCTGGAGCATGCCGATCCCGCCAGTGCTGCCATAGAGCGGCAAGCCATCGGCGAGCAGTTGCGTGTAGCGGCCTTCGAGACCGCGCACGCGGACATTCGATGAACCGAGCGCGGGCGATGTCACCTGCACTCGCAGCCCGCCGGTTTCCGCGACGAGCATCGCGATATTGCCCGGCGTCATCATCAGCTTTTCTTCGACCTCATCCTGATCGATCACCTCGACCCGGATAGCCTCATCCTGCACGCGCTTCCCCGAACGGGTTGCTTCGACGACAATCTCGTCGCTGCCTTCCTCGGTATCGGCTTCCTGTGCCACCGCCGGGAACGCGCAGGTGGCTGCAACCATCGCAATTGCGTATTTCATGCCGATTGGCCGCTCGAAGGTGCAGAGCGCGATCCGGTGACATTGCCGGAGCGCAGTTCGCCGAGTGCCTGCCGCAAGACCTGACCACCGCCCCAAAGCGCCAGACCGGCCATAATGGCTGCCACGACAAGATCAGGCCATGCCTGCCCAGTGCCGAACACCCCAGCAGCGGCAGCCAGCACTGCAATATTGCCGATGGCGTCATTGCGCGAGCAAATCCAAACCGAGCGCATGTTCGCGTCGCCGTCTCGGTAACGGTAAAGCAAGGCCGCAACGCCGACGTTGGCGAGCAGAGCGGCAACGCCGACCGCGCCCATGACAGGAGCTTGAGGCACGCCCCCGCCACGCATCGCCAACAGCGTCGAGACCAGCACGTAAATCCCGAAGGCGATGATCGTCGCGCCCTTTACGAGCGCGGCGCGTGCCCGCCACGCCAGCACCATGCCCGCGACGCCAAGGCTGATCGCGTAGTTGGCGGCGTCGCCTAGAAAATCGAGCGCGTCAGCTTGCAAGGCTCTGGAGCCGCCGACCAGCCCGGCAGTAATCTCCACCGCGAACATCCCCGCATTAATGGCAAGCGCGATCCACAGGATACGGAGCCAGCGGGGGTCCCGATACGTTCCTTCCGATTCCGAAGGGCAACTACTGCAAGCCATAATATCACTCTCGAACAAGCGGTGTGACTAGCCCTCTGCACCCTGTAGCTGCTACAGGGTCAAGCATGAAAACGCAGTTCACCATCGGCAAGTTGGCGACCGCAACCGGCGTCAATATCGAGACAATCCGCTACTATGAGCGCGCGGGCTTGATCGCTCCGCCTGCGCGGACGGATGGCAACTATCGGACCTATGGAGAGGCCGACATTACGCGATTGCGGTTCGTCAAGCGCACCCGTGATCTAGGGTTCACACTAGAACAGGTGCGCGCGCTGCTTGGCTTGTCGGACCAACGCGAGCGCGATTGCGGCACTATCGATGCAATGGTCATCGAACATTTGGCTGAAGTCGACCGCAAGATCGCCGATCTCACCGCACTCAGGCGCGAGCTGGCAGATGCTGTTGCCAGTTGCGAAGGCGGGACCGTGGCGGAGTGCCGCATCTTGGAGACGTTTTCGCCAACCGTTGGCTCCTGAAGTTTGGCCAAGTGCCGATTCCAGCCGCTTCGATGTCGCCAGTGACCAATGGGTAACTACAGCCATTGACGGCGCACGAATGAACGGCAGTTCCCACGGATCGATCAAGGTCTGGAACCGTCTGCCGTGTCAGCGGTCTCAGCACCTCGCAAGGGCGGATTTGGCCGCATCTATTGCGGCAAGCGCAATGGCCCATTCGACCTCTGGCTTCACAAGACGCGTGCTAACGTGCTTGCTAAGCTCGCTCACCTCACTCATCTGCGCCGCTGCTTTCATCAGATTGGGGTCATAGGCCGTCATCTTGGTCTCCTTCACCACTATGGCGGTGCCGAACCTGGCGAGAACCAAAATATCTGACAAATCCATGTTGATTTAAAGTGCGTATTTCTCACTGGATTAACAGTGCAGCGCCGGTTGTCTGGGTATTTTTTAAGCGAAGGCAAAGCTTCTCGCTGTGGACTCGGACTGTGCAACAACGATGAATGAAGGGCGGCGGACATGACGCCGGAATGGACGAACGAAGGTCGGCTATGTCAGCGATACCTGTCTATATTTGGCTAAATGCGAAAGTAGCGGCTTCTTGGTTATTGGTGCTCAAAGAAGATCAAGCAGCAAGTGAGCCAAATCGAGCCATGCTTTGTTCTGGCAACCACCCCGCCCTTTGAGGCCATTCCGTTGGCCGCCTCAAAGCCTTCCTCAATCAACCCGTGAAGGGTCCGCTACGCTGCGCGTGCGGCCACTGCGGCTGCGCCTTCGTGGTGATTGCGGCTTTGTGCCGTCTGTCCGGGGCCTGTCGAGCGGGGATGGTTCCTGCTCCGAGACAGGAGCTCGAACATGTCACTCACCATCGCACAGCGTCACGCCTGGAGCCTCGCCCGCACCCTGATGGTCTGCGTCACCCTGTTCCGTGCTGGAAACGGCTATGGTGCCGTTCCCACCTCCGAGTTCGATGGCGATGCCCACAGCATCGTTCGCGAATATGATCCGTTCAATCCCTGACCGCGCCAAATCGCGTTGCGCCGACTGGCTGGATGCCCCTTGGGTATTCCAGTCATGGCGCATTTCTGCTAAGGATTTCCTGCACATTGCGCTGCGGTGGTGGTGGAGAGCGCGTCCCTTGCCCTTGGCTTCAAGGAGGACGCCATGTTGATCGGCCTTGCCCTGATAATCGTCGCAGTGTTCCTGTGTTGCGCGCTGCTTTTCCGCCTCTCGATCTTTGCGCTCCCGCTAGTCATGGCTTTCCTCGCAGGTTCGGCAACCTATCGCAGCGACAATGGCATCGTTGCCGCGCTCGCTGCGGCCTCCCTTGCCGCGATCGCGCTGCTCGCCGCTGCACGGCTTGCACTGGCGTTTGCCAGGTCCGACCTGACGCGAGCAGCAATCGGCCTTGCCTTCGCCGCGCCGGCAGCGGTCGCCGGCTATCATGCCGTCCACGGCATCGCGGCTGCCACCATGCCGCAAGGCACATGGCAACTGGTCATCTCGCTGATCGGCGCGGTCGTGATTGCGACCGCTTCCTGGACGCAATGGAGCCGCGCGACCCGCTAGCTCGGGCTCCCGCCAAGCCCCGCCCGGCAGTTGCCGGGTGGCCGGGCACGGTAAATTCGGCCGTTACGGGGCAAGCGGCTGGGCCAGGGATGGCGTGCCGTTTTCGCTTGAGGTGGGAGTTTGTGGCGGTTGCGGCGTCGACAGGCCGAGGGCGTGCGGCCTCTCTGGATTTGATCGGTGACGGACCGAACGCGGGATCGCGATCTGACCCGAGGCGCGTGCAGCGAAGTCACTGAGACTGCGGGAAGCGGTTACTTTCCGCAGAATCGCGACGGTATGAGATCACCTTGATGTCGCTATGTCTGGCTCGTCCGGGCAGGGCCATGACTCCAGGTTCAAGTCCGACCCGAGCCCGTTACGGCCTCTTCAATGGCTCTGGTTGGCAGGGGATGGCTTCGCCGCTTGGACCCTTCCTGCAACGGCGTCTGCACCGACTTTCTTCCCCTGGTCGTACCGCCCATTCCTCGCGAGACAAGAAAGTCGGCTGGCCGCCGTCCTCCACTGCGTTCCGGCCGTCCCGGTGCAGCGGGCGCAAGCCCCTGCCTTCAACCAGCCATCGAGGTCGCGATGGGCGCGGGTTCGACCAACTTGAAGGAATGCATCATGGCCAACATCGGAACTTTCACCAAGACCGGCAACGAATACAAGGGCGAGATCGTCACCATGTCGGTGCAGCAGAAGAACGTTCGCATCGTCCCCGAAGCCAGCGACAACGAAAACGCACCGTCGCACCGGGTCTTCGTCGGCCGCGCGGAAATCGGGGCCGCCTGGACCAAGACCTCGAACGAAGGCCGCGACTATCTCTCGGTCAAGCTCGACGATCCGAGCTTCACCGCCCCGATCTTCGCCAACCTCTTCGACGACGAAGACGGCAAAAGCTACAACCTGATTTGGTCGCGCGCGCGCCGCACCAACGGCGACTGATCGCCAAGCCAGCCCCGCCCGGCACCTGCCGGGCGGGGCTTCGGCATGTACACCCTCGGCGTCCTGCTTGCCTGACCAGACCAGAATAGCGCTTCAAACGGCGCGCCAGGGGCGACAAAATGCCGACACGCATTTTGTCGCTCCCCCGAACAACCGCACCAACGCCAAAGCTCCCGAACCCCAGCGACAGCCCGCTGCCGTTGCCACCCTTCGCCGGAGCTTTGCCATGGACGCCAGACCGACCCCAGTGACCGCCCGCTATTTGCGGACACCCGATGCCGCTGTGCATGTGGGCCTGTCTGCCCGCACGCTCGAGAAGCATCGCTGCTTCGGTACCGGGCCGGTCTACAGCAAACTTGGTGGACGGATTGTCTACGCGATCGCCGATCTCGATGCCTGGGCCGAACAGGGCCTGCGCCGTTCGACCAGCGATCCGGGCAATGGCGTGGTCCACCCTGCCAAGCGGCTCGACGGTTATACCCCGCCGGTGCGGCGCTGAAGGCCAGCCCATGCGCCGCCTGTCGACCTTTCCTGCAAACCCCTCGCAGCTTGACCTGCTCGTCAGCGTCGGCGGCGACATCGCCGCCCGCGACGCGCAGGATCTGATGGCCTGGCCGTTCTTCAACCTCGCCAAGTCCAAGCGTGTGCGCCCGATCGACTTCCGGATGGGTGATATCTCGATCCTGGTCGAGGCGACCGCCGAGCACGGCATGGCGACCATCTGGGACGCTGACGTCCTCATCTGGGTCGCGAGCCAGATCGTCGAAGCGCGCGACATGGGTCGTCCGACCTCGCGGCTGATTGCGGCCACCCCTCACGAAATCCTCGCCTTCACCCGGCGCGGCACCGGCAAGGCGAGCTATGAGCGGTTGAAGGCCGCTCTCGACCGTTTGCAATCGACCACGATCGCAACCTCGATCCGCCAGCGCGATGCGCGGCGGCGGCACCGCTTCTCGTGGATCAATGAATGGAAGGAGCGCCTCGACGGCTCGGGCCGCGCGCTCGGGATCGAGATGATTATTCCCGACTGGTTCTACGAAGGCGTGATCGACCAGGCGCTCGTGCTGACCATCGACTCCGACTATTTCGCGCTGACCGGCGGGCTGGAGCGCTGGCTCTACCGCCTCGTGCGCAAGCACGGCGGCAAGCAGAAGGGTGGCTGGAGCTTCGACTTCCAGCACCTGCACATGAAGTCCGGCGCGCTCTCGCCGCCTAAACGCTTCGCGTTCGAGCTGCGCGACATCGTGCGTCGTCAGGCGCTGCCCGGATACCAACTCACCATCGAGCACGCGCTGGGCCGTGAGCGGCTGAGCTTTGTTGCGATCCCTGCCGATCCGTTCGACGCGGCCATGCGGCGCGTCGGCCTGCGCCCTGTGGATATGTCGTGATGCAACACGGACTATCAGGAACCGCCGGACTCGGACGATCTGGAACCGAAAGTTCGGACTATCGGGAACCGCAATGGCCTTCAAACCCGCAGAAATCTGCGCCGAAATTCGCCCTTAACTTAGCTAACAAAGAATCCTTCGGATTCTTGCTAACGTCAGATCGCTTGTGGACAGACCGCGCTCCACCACCGCGCAGGGCTGCCGAAACGGGGGTGTGCGATAGCCCGCACCTGACCCATGTCACGCTCATCTGGCGCGAAGGCGAGCGCGAAGACTGGCTCAAATTTGGCAGGCCGGTTGCAGAGCGGATTATCGATCGCAGGCAGCGCATCGAGAGCTATGCGGCAGGCCAGGTGTTCGGCTTGGTGCGCTGGGCATCCAACGACTACGGCACCGTCCGCTCTACGCTCGAGATCGTCCGCGCTGTCGGCGTGGGCGAGCCCTGCATCCCGATCGCGCAGGTCGATCCCGGCGGCGAGCTCCTGCTCTCCGTCCGGGGTTGGCCCAAGGTCGCGCAAGTCTTCCGCCTGATCGATGCGATCGAGGCGTCGGACATTGATCCCTGCGAGGTCGCGCCCGATCATTGGCAGCACATCCACAACCGCCTGGCGGGGCGCGAGCGTCCGCGCGGCTATTCGCCTGCGCGTCATCGCGCCTGGCTTCTGCGCAAGGCGCTGCTGCCATGACGCGGCATTTGTTCGTTCTCGCTAGCGTCGTTGTCGCCGCCACCCTCGCGACGCTGACCATTCCGGTCTCGCGTTACGCCGTGTGGAATGCGACCGCCTCGGTCCCGACCGGGCTCTACGCCATCCGCGGCAGGGCGAGCCTGCACGTCGGCGAGCGCATTGCGATTCTGCCGCCGCCTGCACTCCGCCAGTTGCTCGCCGCGCGGAACTACCTCCCGACCGGCGTCCCGCTGCTCAAGCGCATCGCCGCTGTCAGCGGCCAGCGCGTCTGCCGCATTGCCGATGGCATAACGATCGACGGCGCGTACATCGGCGCGGCGCTTGCCCGCGACCGACTGGGCCGCCCGCTGCCCGTCTGGGCGGGCTGCCGAGTGCTGCGCACCGGCGAGTTGTTCGTGATGAACCCGGCTGCGCCCGACAGCTTCGACGGCCGCTATTTCGGCGTGCTGCGCCTGGCCGATGTCATCGGCCGCGCGACGCCGGTCTGGACCGACGAGGCGGGGAATGGCGACCATCAATGGTTCGCCGATCCCCGTTCGAACCAACCCACTAGTTCAACAACCGAAGGAGACTGAACGATGAAGATTGGATATTTTGTGACCGCGGAGGATGGCTTTTCCGGACACCTCACGACGCTGACGCTCGACATTGGTGTGGTGCTGCTCCCCACCGAACCATCCGACAACGAGAACGCGCCCGATTACCGAGTGATTGCCGGCGACGGCGACGAGGCGCGCGAGATCGGTGCGGGTTGGAAGCGCACCGGCGAGAAAGCTGGTGAATATGTCGCATTCCAGATCGACGACCCCGCATTCGTCCAGCCACTGCGGGCCAACCTGTTCCGCGACGACGGCACCGGCCACGTACTGGTCTGGTCGCGCCCGTCCCGGCACGACAAGGCGGACTGAGCCAATGCGCTGGAATCGCTCGGGCCTTGCCGCGTTCCTCGCAGTTGCCCTGTTCGGCAACGCGCCCGCCTTCGGGCAGGCCGCTGCCGAACATGCGCAGCCGCGCGCCATCGACATTGCTTCGCACGTCGCCGAGGCGTCGCTGCGCTTCGGTATCCCAGAGAACTGGATCTACGCCGTGATGCGCACCGAAAGTGCGGGCCGGATCGGCGCGGTTTCGTCGGCGGGAGCGATGGGCTTGATGCAGCTGATGCCCGGTACCTGGTCGCGCCAGCGCGCCCGGTTCGGACTGGGTGCCGATCCGTTCAACGCGCGTGACAACATCATGGCGGGCACATCCTACCTTCGCGAACTGTACGACAGCTACGGTGCCCCTGGCTACCTTGCTGCCTACAATGCGGGACCGGGTCGCTACGAGGATTGGCGGGATCGCGGTCGCCCGCTCCCCGCCGAGACCCGCGCCTATGTCGCCAAGATCGCACCGATGCTGCTTGGCGGAAGCGCGGCAACGGTCGTTGCCAGCGCATCGCCAGTGCAGCCGGTTCGCCAATCCTGGACACATGGCCAGCTTTTCGCGGTGCGCGGAGATGCAGCGGCGGACGCTTTCGGTGGCTTCGCCGCCGCCGCGCCACCGACTTCCATGCCCGCTTCGCCTGCCCCGCTGAACGGCCTCTTCGCGCCCGTTTCGGGGAGGCGTCCGCAGTGATCGTCCCTTTGCTTCTCTGGCGCGTCATGGCGTGGAGTGGCGCGAGGAAGTGCGGGACGGCAGCAGCAGGAGGGGCAGGTTCAGGAGGATGGCAAGATAAAAGCGGCGCCGTCGGGTGGGGTGGAAATAGTTGGAATTGCTGGACTTTCAGCGCCAGCCGTTCAGTACCTCGGCTGGCAACTTTCGATAGAAATGGCGCAATTCTGCCATTTCCAGCGCCGTCGCCCTCCCGGCACCCCAAAACTTCGTGAGCGACGACGACTTCGAGATCAAGCCGGGACGAGTCCGGGATCGCGGCAGCCGTTCAGCGAAGCCCAAGACACTGGTCGCACAGGTTCGTGCGCTTTCGAACAAGGCGGGCCGTATCGGCATCACTGGACGAGGCAGTCGCGGCACTGGACGCAATGCCCGCGGTCGGAGCGCCTCCCTTTCTATGCGGTCGCGCCAAGGCCAACGCCGCGTGATGGTCAAGGCGCGAGTGGTCCGGCATGTCGGTACACGCTTTTCGGCAGCACCACTTTCGCGGCACATCACATATTTGAAGCGCGAAGGGGTGACCCGGGACGGGAAAGATGCCGAACTGTTTGGCAATGGAGACGGTACGACCGATGGCGTTGCCTTCGCCAAGCGCTGCGGCGATGACCGGCATCACTTCCGTTTCATCGTCTCACCCGAGGATGCGGGTGAACTGGCCGATGTCCGGGTCTTCACCCGCGAGTTGCTCACCGACATGGAGAAGGATCTTGGCACCCGCCTCGACTGGGTTGCGGTCGACCACTGGAACACGGACAATCCTCACATCCACATCCTGATGCGCGGCAAGGCCGACGACGGCCGCGATCTTGTCATCGACAAGGACTATATCCGCGAGGGCATGCGCGGCCGCGCCGAAGAGCGGGTGACCATCGAACTTGGCCCGCGCTCCGAGCGCGAGATGGATCGTGCCTTGGCACGTGAGGTCGATGCCGACCGCTGGACCAGTCTGGACCGACGGCTGCAGCGCAAGGCCGACGAGTTGGGCGGCGTGATCGATCTCCGGCCCGATCCGCAGCGCGTCCAAACGTCGATGGATCGTCACCTGATAGGCCGCGCAGCCCAGCTTGAGCGTCTGGGACTGGCAATCAATATCGCGCCGGCCTGCTGGACACTCAAACCCGATCTCGAGCCCACATTGCGCCAGCTCGGCGTTCGCGGCGACATCATCAAGACCATGCACCGAGCCATGACCGGCATCGATGCCGCGTCTGATACTGCGCGGTTCGCGATGCACGCCGGCGCGGCCGATGATCCCGTCATCGGCAGATTGGTCGAACGTGGGCTCCACGACGAGTTGAACGGCGAAGCCTATGCCGTCGTCGATGGCGCCGATGGCCGGGTGCATCATCTCCGCTTCACCGACCTTGATCAGACCGGCGATGCTGCGCCTGGCGCGATCGTCGAACTCAGGACATGGACCGACCGGCGGGGACGGCAGGGCCACTCACTTTGGGTCCAGTCGGACCTGGCGATCGCCGAGCAGATCACCGCACGGGGCAGCACCTGGCTCGACCGGCAGCTTTTGTCATCCGACCCTGTTCAATCCGGCGGCGGCTTTGGCGCCTGTATCGATCAGGCAAAGCTCGATCGCGCCGAGCATCTAGTGACGGAGGGTTTCGCCAATCGCCGCAGCGGACGGATCGTCATGGATCGGAATGTCCTGACGAAGCTACGTTCCCTAGAGCTGGCAGAAGTGGGTGCGGCAATCGCCGCGCGAACGGGACTGCCGCACCGACCCAGTACCGAGGGCGATGCCGTGTCGGGCACGTATCGCCAGCGCCTGCAACTGGCGTCTGGCAGATTTGCAATGATCGACGATGGGATGGGATTTGAACTGGTTCCCTGGCGCCCCCAAATCGACAAGCATCTCGGCCAGCATGTCACCGGAACGATCAAGTCGGGTGGCGGAATCGACTGGACCATCGGGCGCTCGCGCGGGATCGGGATCTAGCCTTCAGTCTTCCCGTTCATCCGTTTCCGCGAGCGCGGCATCAAGCGTCTGGTGACGTTGGACGCCTTTGGGCGTCGTGCTGCGCGCAGTTGGCGGCGTGGAAGGCGGGCGCTGAGTCCTATGACGTCGATGCTTGCCGACCTGTTCGACACGCCGATCCCGCTGGTACCGGACCTGGAGAATTGCGCTGGTTTGTTCGACTTGAAAGAAATGGCTGCATCGCAGCCGCACTCACGGTATAGATATGGAACAGAGTGAGATCGGATCGACATCATGAACCAGGCTGCCGCAATTGCCCCAGAATTCAATAATGGGAGCGACCTCGAGTTTACCGACATCTCGAGCGAAGCTTGGCGCGAGTATCGCTTTGCCGATGGATCGACCGTCCGAATCGATAACCCCCTCAAGCTTAACGTCAGCGACAGCGGCGGCCACCGCATTTTCGATGCTCAAAACCGGTCACACTACATTCCCGGCGGCTGGCTCCATCTGTCCTGGGAGGCAAAGCCCGGTCAGCCAAATTTCGTTCGCTGAGCCGCTAAACTGGCCTGTCCGAAAGCGACCCGTGACCAACGCCCGATGATCGTTCTTATCTCCTCCGACATCCGACCACGCTATTCCGACGACATCATCCGAATCCTGGCACTGCCCCGAGGCGCACAACTGCAACTGCGCTATGGTGCCCCGCTTCTTGCCGGCGACATTCAAGGATGTGTGCCCCGCGAACAACTGGCCGGAGAAGCCGCACTCGTCTGCTTTGTCGCGGATGCGAGCGCGCCAATGCCTTTTGCCTTGGTCCCTGTTCGCTTTGTGACGATCATTCGCGCCGAAAAGGTGGGAACCTCGTACATCTTTACGGTCGCAGCCGACGCTTTTGTGACAGGCCTCACAGATGTGGACATACGGGCAAGTGCGTGTCCCACCGACCAGCAGCGGCTGCCTGCGCCTCCCGGCACCTCGCCCACTGCCGGCGAGATCTTTGCTTTCAGCGGCACGCAGGCGTGGCAGGGCCACAAATCGCTATCGCTCGACACGTTCGAAGCCACCGCCGATCGCCTCGCCGTTCACACCACCTTCAACACAGCCAGGTCGGCGTTTTTCACCGTGGTCCGTATCAGCGAAGTTCGCGCCCGTAGTTGGTTCGGCACTTGGCCGCAGCCTCTCAAGGTCGATCAGGGCGCCTTCGATCTGAAGGCCGGAAAGCGCTACGAATGCGAGGTTTACTGCCTGAGGCTTTACGAGCCGGCCAAGGCGGTTCAGATCAAGCCAAGCGCTGGGTTTGTTTTCACAACCATCGTAAGCACATCTCCCAAGCCGTCGCTGGGTGCCGAGGCCAATGACAACTGGGTTCAGTTCGGCTCCGCCAAGCGGAGCATCATTGACTCTCGGTACGACGTGAAGCGCTTTCTGTTCGAGGCCGAGCCAAACGTTATTCGGCGCGTCAGCGGGATCCGGCTCTTCCTGACCGAAGGCCTGGCCGAAAGTTCGACCGACTATCAACAGGACATCACCCTGCCGCTCATCTTCCGCGGATCAATCTTCTGGGCAGTCGTTCGGGCGAGCCTGATCGGCATCGCGACTGCCGGACCCAGCATGATCGCCATCAACGCTGCAGGCAAGTTGAACGCGGGTGCGGTCGCCGCGGTAATTGCCCTCGGTGCATTGGCGGGTGCCGCCGCGATCTTCCCCAGTATCCGCAAGCCCTGATCGTACCCGATGACCGACAGGAATTCGGATCACCTCCTTCGTAATTTGGAACGAGCTGAAACGGCAAGACTGCACCCACGAGTCGACAATCAATACTTTCGCGCCCGAAAAACTTCGCAGTGCGACCCGCGCCCAAGTTCCGGCGGTTGAACGAAGTGAAGAACTGACTATCGTTGCTCCGGGGCAATGGTGGCTCTGTTGGCGCCGATATCAATCAACGTATTCGTTTTTTAGGGGGTAGCGTGCGCACCGAAATTGAACATATGCGGGAAGCGCTCGCCTCCTATATCGAAGCGACCTACCATCTTTCAAATCCCAAGGTCGTAAAACTTAGGCGCAATCTCCTGACCCAAGGCGGCGTTGCCCAAACACCGTTTATCGAGAGCACGCCTGCGTACGTCGGCGACCGCAAGTTTGCGACGCTAGCGATCGATCCCTCGGTGCGCACCTTCCTGAGCAGTATGGCGTCGCGGGAGGCCGAGCAACTCCTGTTCGATCCGCCCTATGAACATCAGGCGCGAGCACTCGAACTCGCCGCGAAGGCCGATGCGGGCGGAACGGGCATAGTCGTCACGACTGGCACAGGGTCGGGCAAAACGGAAAGTTTTCTCCTGCCTGTGCTTGCGCGTCTAGCGGATGAAGCCACGCACAGACCAGAGCATTTCTCGACGCGCGCGGTACGGGCACTGCTGCTTTATCCGATGAATGCGCTGGTCAACGACCAGCTAGGCCGGTTGCGCACACTGTTTGGCGCGAGCGCGGTGCGCAAATGGTTCACCTCTGCAGCTAACCGACCCGCCAAGTTCGGCCGTTATACTGGTCGCACGCTCTATCCGGGCATTCGCGACGGTGACCGCGATCAGAAACGACTGAAGACGCTCGAATATTATCTCAAAATCGAAGACGGCGCGCGGGCCGGTAACGTCAAAGATCAGGCGCTCTTACATATCTTGCGGGAGAAGGGTCGCTGGCCCGGCAAGCCGGACAGCTTCCTTGGTGCCTTTGATGGCCTGCGTAATTGGTACGGGAAGCCCGGCGCGCATTGGGTGGACCCGAATGGTGATCCCCTGCGTGCGATCGAGCGAATCGAAGATCCCGAATTGCTCACCCGCCACGAGATCCAGGCAGCGTGTCCAGACCTACTCATCACCAACTATTCAATGCTCGAGTATATGCTGTTGCGCCCTATCGAACGCGACATCTTCGCCGATACCCGCGCCTATTTTGAGGCGAACCCGCAAGAGAACTTCTTCCTGATCCTCGATGAGGCGCATCTGTACCGGGGTGCGAACGGCACCGAAGTCGCCTATCTGATCCGTCGGCTCCTCGACAGGCTCGGCCTTCCCGTTTCGCGCGTGACCTTCATCGCTACCAGTGCCTCTTTCTCGAATAGCAGCGCAGCAGCCAAGTTTGTCGCGCGGCTTACGGGCCTAGAGCCCGACGCGATCACCACGCTGACCGGCGATAAGCGTGCGTTTGAGCCGTCGGCGGAAGGTCCTTCCGACTTGGCCAGTACGCTGGCCGCAGTGCCGCTCAACATGCTGCAATCCTCGTCGCCACGCGACCGTTCCGCAGTCCTGATACCGCTCGCAAAATTTGCTCAAACGCAGATCGGCGCGCCGGTCATGCTCAAACGCACCGATGGCGCGAGCCAGGATATCGTCGCCACCGTCCATGGTCTCGACGGTCGCGGGGAGGCGATCGAGGAAGAGGTGCTGCTGGCTGCAGGCGGGATCGCTGAGACCGAGCAAGTCTTCCTGGTCGTCAATGATGTGCGGTGTTCGGAAGGCGGGGTATCGTTTGCCCGGCGCTATGAACTCGGGACCGCGACGGCGGAAGCCTGCGACTGGAAGGAAGACGACCTGCCGGCCGCGCTCGCCGAATTGCTGGGCGACTTGCCGGTGCTTGGCCGGCTGCGCAACGTCACCTCCGGTGCGCAGTCGCAAAACGACCCGGTCGTCTCACCCGGCGCAGCCTGGGCGCTAACCGCGCTTCCGGCCGCTCTTTTCCCCAACGCCGATCCCGAATCCGGCGCGGCGGGGGTCGATGCACTGCTCGAACTCGCCTCGCTCGCCCGACCAAATCCAGGCGCACCACCACTGCTTCCGGCGCGCGTCCATATGCTTTTCCGCGGGCTTCCCGGCCTGTGGGCCTGCGCGAATCCGGACTGCAGCAGGATCGCCGAAGACGAACGCGGGGGGCCAACCGGCGCACTCTACGCCGAGGCCCGCCAGAACTGCGATTGCGGCGCTCAGGTCTATGAACTGCACAGTTGCCGCGACTGCGGACTGTCGGTCGCACGCGCCAACGTCGGTGCGCCGACCGGGGTCGAGCACCTTTGGCAGGACAATGGTCGTGCCTATGCCGGCGATACCGGCGTCATCGAGCCAATTCACGTCTGTCTCGAGGATCCGCTACCGCAAAAGCCCAATATGATCCGTCCGGCCTTCCTCGATCTCAAGTCCGGGCGGATCGGCGGTGGCGGCGGCTTGAGCCGGGAGGTTTGGCTACCGCCGTTGATGGGCACCAAATTGTTTGAAAAATGTCCGCGTTGCGAAGCATCGTGTGCCGATACCTCGCCAGGAGGAATTTCCGACCTGCAGACGAAAGGCGAGCAGCCGTTTAAGGAATTGATTTCGGTCCAAGTGCTTGAGCAGCCGCCTCGCCCCGAAAGCACCGCGCCGCTACAGGGCCGCAAGGCCTTGGTCTTTTCCGATGGCCGGCAGACCGCGTCGCGTCTCGCTGGGGAAATGAAGACCTTCTCGTTCCGGGACAGCCTTCGCCCTTTGCTGCTGACGGGCATGCAGGCACTGCGCTCGCCGGTGTTCATGCCATCGCTGAACGACGCGCCGCTGGCGATTTCACTGGGCGCGGCAAAGTTCGGGGTACGGCTGCGGCCGTCGGGCGACGATGAAGGTGCAATGGATCATGCCGGCAGGCGTGCGAACAATCTCGTCGCAAACCCGGATGCCGAGGCGGAGGATTTCCGCTCGCTGACCGCGCAGACCTCCGATCGGACACCGCTTTCGGTTTTCCAGAGCATCTACGCGGTACTGCAGGACGACCATACCGGGCTGTTTCCGCTCGCTCTGGCGATGCTGCGTCCCAAAATCACCAAGACCGAGGAAAAGCAACTCAAGGAAGCACTCGTCCCGCCCGCCATATCGGGTCTCGATGACGACGCTGCGCGCACCGCCCTCGTCGAACTGTGGTTGTGGCAGGCAATGCGCAAACACGCGATCAAGTTGCAAAGCAGCTTCCAGAACATCGAGGGCGCCAAGGGCTCCTCGGGGATCCGGCGATGGAACGGCCGGTTCAGTCAGGTCATTGCCAAGCAACTGGGCGATCGCGGGCTCAAGGCTTGGATCAAGGGTGACTATGCCAGCGTCTGCGAGCCCGCGCTGCGGTCCGTATTCTCCGATGGCGAGCCGGGCGATTATTTTCTGCTGGCAAGCAAGGTCGCGCTTGATCCCGGCGAGACATCCGAGTGGCTCCGGTGCGAGCGGTGCACCAGCGTGTCTCCGCGCAACGCGCTACTTGGAGATCACTGCGGCTATTGCGGCGGTACTGCTAAGATGATCGATCCCGCGCAGGACGCGGTGTTTCGTAGCCGCAAGAGCTTCTACCGGCGTCTGTGGGAGCGGCTCAGCGATCCCGACGATGCCTATGCGCCGCACCAACTTATCGCCGAGGAGCATTCGGCGGCGCTCAACGACAGCGGTCTGGCCAATGCGATGTCGCGCAACGAAGCCTATGAATTGCGCTTCCAGGACGTGCCGATCGAGCAGGACGGCCAGATCGGCTCGCCGATCGACATCCTAAGTTGCACGACGACGATGGAAGTTGGCATTGATATCGGCGGCCTGACGGCTGTCGCGCTTCGCAACGTGCCGCCGGGACGCGCCAATTATCAGCAGCGTGCGGGGCGCGCCGGCCGCCGCGGCGCCGGCCTGTCGACAGTGGTGATGTTCTGCGGGGCAGATAGCCACGACCAGAGCTTCTTTCGCGATCCAGCACCCATCGTCGCCGGTCCCGCGCCAGATCCGATCCTCAATCTCGATAATCCGGTGATCGCGCGGCGCCAGGCGTTCGCCTACCTGATTGGCCGGTTCCAGCAGGACCGGATCGATACCGTGGGCGGCTCCGCGGACGTCTTCTCATCGCTCGGCAGTGTGGCCGACTTCCTGAGCGGCGCCGACGATGTCTTCTCGCTCAAAGGTCTGACGCAGTGGATCACGGACAATCGCGAAGATCTTCACTTCGACCTCGAGCGACTGTTCACCGAATCCTGCCCGGCGCTCAATGCGGACGACCTGCTCGATTCCATGCCGTCCGTCCTCGCGACGCATCTGATCGTGCCCAGCGAAAGCGCACCACCGCCAGCGCCGCCCGCCAAGGCGGACGATCTCGATGACGACGATATCGAAGACGAGGAGATGGAGGATAGCGCCGACGACGACCATGCAGTTGCCGACAACGGCAAACTGCTCGACCGGCTGTTCGACGCCGGCCTGCTTCCCAAATATGCCTTTCCGACTGACGTCGCGACGTTCAGTGTCTTCGAGGAGACGACCGACCCTTGGAACCCCAAGCGCCGCTATTCTCCGCAGCAGGGGCTCAACGCGGCACTGAGCCAATATGCGCCCGGACACGAAGTCTGGGTGGATGGCAAACGCTACCTCTCGCTTGGTCTCTATTCCGAGCGTGATGAGGAGCGGATCGGTGCCTACAAGGCACGGCGGCTCTATTATCAGTGCCAACTCTGCAACTATGCGGACCTCAAGGATCTGAAGGACGGCTATCCCGAACAAACCCGCGACTGCCCGGCATGCAATGGCCGCGCGACCCTGGGCCCCGCGCGTCGCTGGGTCCGGCCCACCGGCTTCTCGCATCCGCCGACGATCACAGCGCTGCCGCCAGATTTCGACGCGGGCACGCGCACGCGCCCGACCCGCGCCACGCTCGATTCGCTGCAATTTCCCGACGACGCGCGCATTGGCGGCGAAAGCTGGCCGATCGGCACGCGCTGGGAGGGCTGGGGCGACACCAAGACGCTGGTCGTCACCAACCGCGGTTCGCTCGACGCGACCAACTATGCCTTCAACTATTGCGGCAAGTGCGGGCGCATCGAACCGGGTGACTTCGATCCGGCGATGCGCCGGTTGCGTTCCGGCCAGACCCATCCAAGGCCCCGGCCCAACCGACCGAAGGAGCAAGAGGAATGCGACGGAACCTTCACCAAAATCGTGCTGGGCAACGAATTCGACACTGACGTCGTAGTGTTACGGCTGGGCTTGCCGCGCGACTGGTCGCTCGACCCCGATCGCGCCGCAACCACAATCGCGGCACGCTCGGCGGTCGAGGCATTGCGCCGGGCGGCCTGCGCGATGGAAGATCTCGAGCCGAACGATATCGACGGAGATTTCCGCTTCGCTCCGAGAAGCGCCGATCATCAGTTCATCGATCTGTATCTCTATGACCAGGCGGCCGGCGGCGCCGGCTTTGTGAAGGCAGCCGCGCGCGATCCGCACAAACTCGTCGATACGGCGCTGGCGTTGCTCGACGGCTGCGACTGCGACGACAGCTGCTACCAGTGCCTGCGCTCGTACAAGAACCGTTACGATCACGCGCTGTTTGACCGGCGGATCGGCGCTGACCTGCTGCGCGCCTGCTTCAAGGGCGCGCAGTTGGCAATTCAACCTGATCGGGAGGATTATGCGCTCGATCGGCTGGCAGCCGACCTGGAGGAGAGCGGTGCCGCGACCCAGCGGCTCGATGGCTGCCTTATCGACGCACAGGGAAAGGTCATCTGCCTCGCACATCCATTTGTCGAAAATCGGCCCTGCTCGCCACGGGCGAGCGCACTGATTGAAGACAAGGACGCGGTGGCGATCGATATCCTACTCGTCCTGCGCGCGCTTCCGATTGCATCGAGCGAGGCGTTGTCAGTCCCGAATGTGGATTTAAACGCCGGCCTTAAGCCTGATCCCAATGGGGTTCCGGAGTTGACCGCCGCGCAGATCGTGGCTGGCGAGACTACGGCCGACGCGCAAGCACCCTGCTATACTGTCAGCGAGGCTGAGGCCGGCGATTTCCTGTTCAGACTGGACGCCAATACATTGTCGGGTAAATCGGACGTCGCCAAGGGCACGATATGCCTGTTTCGGCCTTTTGCTGGCGAGCCAACTAAGACTGACATCTATTTGATCCGGCGCACCGATGGCGAGGCATTTGGCGCAACGCGTGCGAGTTGGACGGTCGGCATGCTCCAGGCGCTCGACAAGGACCAGACGCGCGTCCGTTACCGGGCGGCGTCGCATCACATGGAATGTTCGAGCCAATTGGTGCAGCCTTCCAGCGCGCTGATTGCCGTCGCCCAATTCATCAAGGCGGTCCATTGATGGCGCAGTTCATTCCCTCGATTGATCCAGAAACGATGGAGTTCGGCTCCGAAGCCGACTTTGCGCGAGCGATGCAACTGCAATTGGGGGAAGGGTTTCTGGTGATGCATTCACTGCCCTGGGTCTTCCCCGCGCGCGACGACATCGACGCGCCGTCCCGCGAGGGCGAGGCGGACTTCCTGGTACTGCACCGCCAATTTGGGCTGCTCATCATCGAAGTGAAGGGCGGCGAGATCACGCTCAAAGGGCGGACTTGGTATCGCCACGTCAAGGCCGGCCTCAAAGAAATCAAGGACCCAGTTCGCCAGGCACGGCGCAGTTTGTGGGCGTTGAAGAAGCGCATCGAACTTGTCTGCGGCAAGGCGGTTGCCGATCAGACAATCATCTCGGTGGCGGTCGCCTTCCCGCATTGCCTGTTCAAGGATAATCCGCCGGCCGACCTGCCGGCCGATGCGATTATGACGATGGACGATCTCGCACAGGTAGAGGCGGCAATTTTGCGCGCCTACAAGGCTGGCGGTGGCGGCAAGCGCGAACTATCGGTCGAGCAATTCGATGCGGTGCGACGCGCGCTTGCGCCCGAGTTTCGCGTCTATGAGCCGCTGCGCGTTAGTGTCGATGCCGCTGGCGAGACGCTCGCCCGGCTGACACGTCAACAACTGCAGGTGCTTCGAGGCTTCGACGCCAATCCTCGGGCGATCATCGAGGGGGTTGCTGGTTCGGGCAAGACGCTGCTCGCAATGCAGCGCGCGCGCTCGTTGGCCACGACGCACAATGCAGTCCTGTTCACCTGCTTCAACGCCGAACTGGCCAAATGGATACGTGAGGAAATGGCCGCTGATCTTGCCGAGAATGGCGGCAAAATCACGGTGCAGAACTTCCACCGGCTGGCATCGGACCTATGCAAAACGGCGGAAGTCGACTTCACCGTCAACCAGCAGGACTCCGCGCGCTGGTGGGATGAAAAGGCGCCCGACCTGCTCGCCGAAGCCGCCCTCGACCTGTATGGTGGCGAGCCGCCATTCGACGCGATGGTCGTTGACGAAGCGCAGGACTTCTCCCCGTCCTGGTGGGACGCGCTCGAATATCTGTGCAACCGCAAGAGCGCAGTCTGGGCTTTCCTCGACAAGGCGCAGAGCCTGCGCCGCGATCCCGTCGATCCGCCGCTCGATGGCGCGTTCCGCCTCGCGCTCGATATCAATTGCCGCAATACGCGGCGGATCGTCGCCTGCGCCAATGCCGCGACCGACGTCGCCAGCGAGCCGTTCGAACTGGCGCCGCTCGGAAGACCGCCCAAGCTGATCGTACCCCAGACGCCGATCGCGATCAGCGGCCTTCTGCAGCAAGAAGTGCGATCGCTGCTCAAAGACCATCGGCTCGAACCGCGTCAGATCGCGATCCTCGGCCCGGCAAGCAAAGCGAAGGGACCATTGGCCACCGTCAGCGCGATCAACCGTGTACCGCTCATCGACGACGCGTCGCAGTGGCGCGACGGCAAGGGGATTTTGTTCAGCACTGCGCGCAGTTTCAAGGGGCTCGAGGCGGACGTAGTGATCCTGTGCGATTTTTCCGGCCTGGGCAGTCTGTTCACCGTCAGCGATCTCTATGTCGCGCTGACGCGTGCGCGGTCACATCTCGTCATCGTCGCGCATGATCGGGCGGCCAAGGAGACCCTCGATGTCGCACTTGCGGCTGCGATCGCGACGGGTGCCGACGAATGACGATGATGGACGCCTGGAGCGCGGCGATTGGATACACGGCGGACGACACAGACTCGCCATTGCTTCCCTCGATCGTCGAGCACATCCGCAGCGCCATCTTCGAGGCGGGGTTTGTCAGTCGCGGCCGGATCACCAGTGGCCTGAAGGAAGCGTATCGTCCGTTCGATCTGGACGAGGCCGTGATCCGCGAGAAGACCGACGCGGCGATCGATCTGATGTTGCTGAGTGGCGACCTTGAAGAATATGCGACCAGTGCGGGCCGCGGCTATGCCGGAACGCCGCCCAGACTAATCGATTGGGCCGGCGACCGCGTCACCTTGTTAGGTTCAAGCGGTATGGGGACAGGTACGGTCCGCCAGTTTGCCGCTGAAACTCCGCCGGACGATGGCGTCACGATCGCGCTAGACGATGAACTCGGCCGCCCTGAATGGCGCAACGCGCTGGTTGAACTCGGCGGTGCCGATGCGCCCGGCAGCGATGCCCGCACGTTATTCGCATTCTCGCAGGCGCTAGCAGCAAGCGGGGAACGCTATTCGCTCGACGAGCCGAACGCCGTTGCAGTTGTCAGTGGTCGCTCAGAGTTTTTCGGGCGCGCGGACCCCGCACCATCGGGACGCTGGGGCCGGGTTGAAGCGGAAGGTTTCTATCCGGCTGCAATTCGGACGGGATATACACTCAAGAACGTCGTAATTCACGTTGCCGGCAAGCAGACGACGCTGTGGCAACCGCCGTCGCGCGACATCTGGCGATGGATTGTCGTTGGCCAGACGCTGACGCAGGGCGACCCGGTGCTGCGCTACGATCAGGCGAGCGGGGTTCTTGACTTCCTGACGCCACCACCGCGCCAGGCAGAGCGCGCGGCATTGATCACGGGCGAGCAACTCAAGCCCTGGTCCTGGAGGCTCGACACCAACGCCTATGCCGTCATTGCCGCGCTCATGGGGTGTCCCCGCCAGAGGCTTTCGGAATAAGCCAGAAGAACCGTGGCGGTTTCAGTTTGGCAACCTCGCCAAGCGCCGCCTCGAGCCCTTCCAGCCTGGCCAGCCTAGCCTGCCATGACTGCTCGGACAATGCCAGCATCAGTTCCGCGCCGCGGACGATTGCCCGATTGAACTCAAGCTTGGAATCGAGCGCTGTCGTCACCTTGATCTCGGCCCGGGCAGCTGCAATGAGATTGTCGGCATCCACTTGGGCGGCAAACAACCGAGCCGGTACTGCGCGACGGATCGAAAGCTGCGCGCGGGCGAGATATTCACCCCCTACGGCCGTCAAGCGTCGCATCGCTGCGGTCCGCGCCGCACGCTGGTGGGCCTCGGACAACATCGTGCGGCGACGCGCGAGTTGGCGCGCACCAATGCCGTCGAACGCTGCGGCCTCGGCCTCGGCCACCGCTAATTCATCGCCATCTTCGACCATGGTCGCAAACAGCAACTCGGGCGGACTCAGGTCGATCATCCAGCGACGATCGGCCTGGAATTGCGCGAGCGCGATCCGCGCCATGGCGGCGCGTGCATCCTGTTCGGCTTTCGAGGCCGGAGCATCGCCAGATCCCAACATCGCATTGGGATCAAAGGCCAGCGCGTCCCGCAGGTCCACTTCGCTAACCGCGATCAGCAGTCGGCGATTGACCCAACGCAGCATCGGATGATCTTCAGGATATTCGACGATAAATTCAGTGCTGAGGTCCACTGAAGGTGCCTGCTTTTCGAAGGCGGCGACTGCGCCGTCATGCATGCCGCAGCCGTGGTCGAAGAAGTTGAGGCGACGCTTGGTATCGTCATTTTGGACGACATTAGTACGCGGCGGGCACTCGATCGCGGCGCGGCGAACGATGAATGCCTGACGATACCAACTGCTGCGGATATCGATGTCGGGGATGATCAGATCGTTGACGTCGGGTTTGGACTTGTACCACATCGTCTTGAAGCGCTGGTCGCCATCCTGCCCGTTGCGAACGTCAAGATAATCTTCCCGCGCGAGCTTGATCATCATTTCGGCGGCGCGCTCGCGCATGAGATACCAGTTCCAGTCAAAGCCTTCGACCGGTTCGAGCGGTCCTGCGTATTGCCGACTGCGGAACCTGTTCTCGCAACGCGTCGCCAACGCGGTGCGCGGCGTCGGCGGCAAGGTGGTGGCTTCAAGCCACGCGTCATAGGCTTCGCCGAGCGTCCGCGCCTGCTTGGCAGCGTCGCCCCACGTCGCGCCGGTTACGCCGTTGGCTGCGCTGGCGATCGCGTCGCTGATCGCCTTCCACTCGGATTCGTCGAACACCTCGCTGCGCAGGAAGACGCCTGTTCCCTCGAGGACGGTAAGGATGCTACTCTCGATCGAATTTTCAACGACGATCGGGGTGATGGCGATCCGGCGATTGGCCGGTAGCCCCTTGATGCCGAGCCGGTCGATGCGACCGATCCATTGCTGGATATCGGGCGGAGACCAGGGCAGCGCAAAAAAGATGATCTCGTCGGCGAACTGTAAGTTGTGGCCTTCGCGTGCGGCGTCGGCGGCGACGAGGATCTTGGCTTCGCCGCTGATGAAATCGTCGAGCGCTTCCTTGAGCAGCGCGACTTGCACTTCGAGTTCTTCGGCGGCACCGACCGTTCGGCGCTTCCGCGCTACCTGCATGTCGGTCAGTTTCTCAATCGCGTCGCGCAGATAATCGGTAGTGGGATTGTCCTCAGCAACGACAACGGCGCGACCACCCGGATTCTTGGCGTGGAAAATTCGCAGATGATCAATCAGGGCGTCAAGCTTGGCATCGCCCGGCTCGTCACGCAGGCACGTGTCGATCTGCCGCCACGCTACCTGGAGGTCGGGAGTCGTGCGCCGCAGCGTGCTAAGGCGTTCGCGTAGCGATTGCGGACTGCGTCCTGCGACCTGGAGCAGCGCTTCGCGGCGGATATCCAAATTCGAACTACGTGCAGCGTCGAGATAGGATCGCGTCGCGCGCGCGCGATCGACATCGCCGTCGGTCGGAGCAAGCTTGATCGGCTGGTAATTTCGCTTGGGGAGGGCATCGGGATAGTCAGTGCGCGCCGTGCGGATGAGCCGCCGGTATAGACCGAACGCCTCTTCGACCGCGCGGCGCCTGCCGGCGTCTTGAAGCTCGCCGCCCCATTCGTCGCGTGCGTGCGCCTCGCGCTCGGCCAGGATCTGGAGGATGTCGCGGTCTTCGGCGCGGGCAATGCGATCGGCCTCTGGCTCTAGCAGGGCCATGAGTTCGCGACGCGTGCGCGCTTGGTGAAGCGCTGGAGTCGCAGTCAGAGCGATGACATTGGGGATGGTCCGCGCCGCAAGGATCAGGTCTTCGCGGACCTGGACCTGCAACTTGGTGAATTCGTCTACCAGCAGTAGGTCGATGCGATCGGCGACAATGCGGCCACCGACGAGCAATCGGCTCGGCCGAACCAGCCGCATCACCAGATTGCCATGGACGCCTCCTTCGTCCCCGCTCTCAAGTGCGAGGACGTGGCCGCGGCACAGCAACTCCTCTTCCCATTGCGACACCAGATCATCAGGCACGACGAGCGCCGCCGTCAGCGGGCGCGGGCTTTGCGCGGCGAGCGCGCGCATGACCATTATCGCCTGAATGGTCTTCCCGAGGCCGACCTCGTCGGCGAGAAGCCAACGACAAGCGGTTCCGGTCACCATGCGATGCACGCTGTCAATTTGGTGGGTATAGGCAAATGCGCCGACACCCAGCGCGCCGAGCAGCGCCTGATCGCGGTCGAGGCGCCGCGCCGCAGCGTGGATACCAAGCAGCACCCGGTGGAAGTCGCTCATGCCGGCACCCCCGCGACGCTAGGACCCAATCGGAGCGCAGCGTAGCGCGTTGCGCGCGACACGAAAGGATCATTGGCGAGAATATGGACGGCGGCATCGACGTCGTCGCAAGCAGCGGGCGACAACCAGAGCTGCAGCGCACCCGCGGCCGTTTCGGGCGAGAGTTGGCCGCGCGGCAAGGCGTAATTGCGGGTCCAGGCTGCGAGATCCTCTGCCAGTTCGGCGATGCTGAGGTCGGCATAGCTGCGCTTGGCGAGTAGCCGACCGCCTTCGGTCGGTGCCAATTGTCGGACCAGCGCGGGGCGACGAATCGCACGCAACGCCTCCTTGGCTGCGCTCTCCCAATCATCGGGCGGCGCACCAAAATCAAAATCATCCTCGACGTCGAGAAGCGCCCCTGCGGCATGCAGTTCGACGATCACTTCCGAAAATGCCGCGTTCAGTGCGTCGTCCATCGCGCCGTCTGCGGGCACCGTGCTGGCGATGGGCCAGTCGGGGTCAAGCGAACGAGCCTGCTGCACAAACGCCCGCGCGAACAGCGCGGCCTCATCCGGGCCTGCTTGGGCCGGAACAGTGACCATGCGGCGCGAGACGGCGATGTCCCACAGCGAAGCATGCGGATCGGTCGGGCTGTCCTTGCTGTCCTGCTCGGCACGGGACCAGGCGCGACCGCATAGATCGATGACCAATGGGTCTTCAAAGTGGCGAACGATGCGCCCCTTGGCGCCGATCGCCGGCAGCGACGTGCATCGCGCCCGCGCCCAGGCAATACGGGCACGCGCGATATCACCGACGCCCTTGCCATGGTCGAACATCCGCCGCGAACCGACGTCGGAGCCAAATTGTGCGGTGAAATCGCCATAATCGAATATGTTGGAACTGAGAATCTGCAACGGGTCGGCAATACGGCCATCCGACAGCAACAACCCATATGCTTTGGCCCCGCGACTTGGCGGGGCGATGGTGTCGGAAGCCACGAACCGATGCGGTGCCTGCGCGCTTGCCTCAACCAACGTGGCATTGAGGTCTGCGCCGACCAATTGCGGCCCGTCTTCGGTCCATTCGACCGAGGCCGGAGGCCGTTCGAGCGGAATCGCGAGCGCACGCGAACGTCCAAGCGCCACACGGAGCATTCCCTTGCCGGTTTCGAGGAGTTTGGCGCGAACGACATCGTCATAGAGCGGCGCCAGGAGTTTCGAACTGGAGGCAATTGTCGTCGGCAACGTGGCGAGCCGCTCGCGTCCACGCGCGATCAGGCGTCCGTCGATCTCAAGATCGGCCGTCACGCTCACACCGACGAGTGGTACCGCGCTTTCGACCCGCAACTGCAAGCGGCGTTCGACCAGCGCTTCGAAGGCGCTGTCGCGTTCAAACACAATGATGTCGGCAACGCCGTCCTCAGCACTCGGTGCAGCTTCGGCGCGAAGCCCGGGCCGGCCGGCGAGCCCGGAAACCGCAGTGATGCGACCATTGGCGGGTAGACGCTGCGGCATTGCGTCGCACTCGGTGTCTGTGCTGTCGCTGTAGATCAGAAATGGTCGATCGGGTCGGACGACGCCCTGCGGAGCACTAATCGCATCGATTGGATGGCGGGCAAGCAATGCCCGACGCTGGTTGGCGAGCAGGTCTTCTTTGATCAGGATCGCCCGGTCGGCCCCTTCGGCGAGATTGGCCTCGTAGAAGCGATAGCCGCCGGCTGCGCCGAGTTGCTTGAGCCCGACGAGTGGCGCCGTGTCGAGCCTTCGTCCAAGCCAAGCATAGCCTGACACATCGTTCAAGACACCAAAACGCTGTTCCGCCTGACTGCGGTCGGCGTTGACATCGAACAGGAGTGTCGCCGTCCAGTCGATGGTCCTGCTGGCAAGCATCGCTGCGATGTCCGTGCCCGCGCCAAAGACGCTCGCAGCGTCAGGATAGGCGGCATCCTCTTCGCCCGGTGCGGAGCCAAGCGTGATTGCAAATGGACCGGTTCCCAGCGCCGTGTCCGGGTGAAGAAAGCTGCCCGCGTTCCACAGGCGCGGCTTCCACCCAGCGGAACGGGCAATGCCGCGCGCCTCGTCATACAGCGCCGGAGACAGTGTGGGCCAACTCACGAAAAGATGCACGCCACTGGCGTCAGCGAGCAGTGCGAGGCGTCCCAATGTCTGTTGGGTGGCAGTTGGCGGCTTTGCGGTTCGCCCGCGCAGGCGAGCTGCTCGCGCTGCAAAAAAGGCTTCAGGATCGGTAGCGACAGCGTCGCGCAAACGGGTGTATGTCGCTGACGACAGCAAAGTCCCGCGATTCTCCGTGAGAAGCGCGCTCAGGACGCGCCCGCTCGGCCCCTCGAAGCGCAGCCAGTCGGTGAGCCGGGCTCCCTCGGCGGCGCTCGCCCAAGCACGCAAGCTCGGAAAATTGCTCGTCCGTCCCGGTCCGGGCAGCGCAGCGACCGGCGCGCGCGCCATAAGCCGGCTGACTGCGCCGACGAGATCGACCGGTAGCAGTGCATTAGCGATCGGCCAGGCAATGATCGAGAAATGGCTGCTGAACGCACTATCGCTCGGCCGCGACAAATCGTAGCGCTTGGCCTGCGTCTCGAAGATTTCGGCAATGCGCTGGCGATGCGCCATGGTTACGCTAAGCCCAAGCGCGTCGCTGAACTTCGCCCAGAACACCGTCCCAACCCCTTCGAAGCGGAAGCCGATTTCTGCAGCAACGGCGCAAATCAGCAGCGGTGCGCGTGAAATGAGATTATCAAGGCTATGCGTCGAAACTATCGGCGCCATGTCATCAAAGGGCTCAGGCCACAACATTACGTGGTCAACTGCTTCAATCAACGTAACAGCGGCTGTCCGTTTCTTATTCAGCGCAACAATGGACGCCTTGAGCCCGCGCTCAAGGGCATCGATCTCGCCTAAACTCAACATACCCAGTCGACCATCATAGAGATGCTTCCCCCCAGTGTTATGATCCGCGCGCGATCACGCGCTGTCGAGCAGAGACATTGTCGTCTCATGAAGATTACGCGGCTTTTCAACGACAATTCGATTTCGCACCGCACCCGATCACCGAGACTCAAGAGCCGGTCTGCGATGCGATTTTCTAGGACATCTCGCAAACCCTTAGCTTTGGTCCAGATTGCGATGACAAATTAATTGCGGTTCGGCGCACATCAGGCATAGTGCTTGGCCATAGTAGGGATGCCACCAGCGGCCATGCGCCGTGAACAACGGAGGACATCATGTCTATCGACGACACCGCAAGCGATCGCTTGCTCACCGAGGTTGAGCGCCAGCAGAAGTATCTTGCACGGCTGCCCGACGATTATCAGTTTCCACTCTTCAACGCCGCTCAGGCGCTCGAATCCCAACGTCGCAGCGGTTATCGCAACACCGCCGCAGCTGCCAGGGAGATCGTCGACAACGCGATCGAGGCCAAAGCGACGCGTATCGACATCTGTTTCGAGCGACCCAAGCAGTTGAAGGCGCACCAGCGTGCCGACACCATCTTCGCGATGGCGTTCATCGACAATGGCTCAGGTATGTTGCCCAAGATGGCTCGCTATGCGCTCTCTTGGGGATCGGGCACCCACTTCGACGATCCTGGGTTCATTGGGAAGTTCGGGTTTGGTTTGCCCAACGCATCGATCAACCAGACCCGTCTGGTCGAGGTCTATACCAAGACCGCGGATTCGCCGACCATCACCAAGGCGACACTCGATGCCCGCAAGGTTAAAACTCACGGCCTTCATTCGATCGAGGAGCCGGTTGATGCCGCCCTGCCTGATTTCGTACAGACCTACCTCGACAAAGCTGGCCTAGCCTTCGAGCACGGCACTGTCGTCGTGTGGGTCGATCCGGACCGCCTGACATACCGCACGCCCGCACTGATGAAAGAGCACTTGCTCGATGATTTCGGCGTCACCTATCGTTACCTTCTCGACAAGGTCGAACTGCATATCGACAAGACCCGGGTTGCTGCGGTCGATCCGCTGTTTCTGACCGACCACGCCCGCTATTTTCTCGACGAAACCAAGGGCGGCGCCAAGCAGAGCGCCGACTACAGCATCGCGGTCAAATATGCGCGCGACCCCGATACCGGGCAGATGGCCCTAACCAAGATAGAGGATCTCTCGGAGATCGATCGAGCTGATCCCGGCCTGGAGGCCGCAGGCGCGATTTATGTCCGAGTTTCGCGCTTCCCATATGGCTTCGCCGAAGCCGCACCGAAGGGGCAGAAGGCGGCGAGCGACGCCAATCGCCGGTTCGAAATCCGCAAGACCCGTCGCGGCATGTCCTTTGTCCGCGCTGGCCGCGAGATCGAGACAGTCGACGTCTTTCCGAAGTCGGTGAAGGATCAGGCCAAGGGGCTCGGCAACTGGCCACTGCTCCAGTCCTATGCCTATCACTGGGGCGTCGAGGTCAAGTTCGATCCCGATCTCGACGAAGTGTTCGGCATCACCAACGACAAGCAGACGGTGCGGCCCATTGAGGATCTCTGGCGGTTGTTCGCATCCGAGAAAATCGATGAGCAACTTGGCCGCGAGCAATCCGAACAGCGCAACATCCGCAAGGCCGCTCGCGAAAAGCTGCGCCAGGCCAAAGCCCAGCGGTCGCCCGAGCCGACCGCCGCCGAGAGTGCGGCTGCCGCCGCCGACACGATGACCGGCCACAAGCCGCGTGTCACCGAGCGTGTGAAGGCCGAGGTTCGCGAAAAGTTCGAAGTGAAGGTCGCCGAGCGCGCCAAGGTCGATGCGTCATCGGTCGATGCCGCGCGCGTTGCGCTCGAGGCCGAGGCCAGCAAGCGGCCATACGTCATCGACTTCTACGACGAGCCGCGCGGTCCGTTCTTCAAGCCCGAATGGCTCAACGGTTCGCAGATCGGCGTCATCATCAATCGCGAGCATCCGTTTTTCCAGACGCTCTACAGCCCGCTTCTCAATCTCCCGGCGGGCGGGCAGGCCAAGCAAGCGCTCGACGTGCTGCTGATCGCGCTCGCGCGCGCCGAACTCGCGGTCGAGAACGAAGAGACCGCCAACTTCTACCTCACCCAGCGTGAGCGCAAGTGGAGTGAATTTCTCACCGACGCGTATCGCTCACTACAGCAGAAGTTGGCCCCTCTCGACGAGGAGACCGCCGAGGCCGAGCAGCAGATCGATGGCGACATCGCGGAATTGGAGGCAGCAGAATGAATGTTCGGGCGGGGGTGCACCTGCACTCCCGCCCATTTTGTTAAGGCCCGCGCACATCGGGCCGACATCGTGGCGTATGTGTAAGTATCAGTTCGAGACCAGTGTAGGTGCGGCCATGAGCCGTCATGTCCCCGGGACGCTGCAACGGCCTTCAAGCTGATTTTTTGAAGGCCCTAGCAGCGAAAGGAGGACTCCGTCATGCGCGGTGTCTCATTGAACACACTTATCGAAGCCGCTGTCACTGAACAGCCCTATAATCACCAGCGCCTCGGCCTCCAGGCCAGGCGTTATTGCGGCGTCATCTCCGGCAAGCTCTGCAGCGATCTGCCCGAGGATCTGCACGACGACATCTTCCAGCAGGCTTTCGTCGAACTCTTCCGTATCGGCGCGGGTGCCCTTGAGCGCCTCAGCGGCCTGGCACTGTTCCGCCGCGCCATCTTTGTTGCGATCCGCGTCGTGCGTGCCGATTACGCGCCCCCCGGCCGCCGCACCCGTAAGGCGCGTGACGGCGCGCCGCCCGAGCGCGTTGCCGCCGAGGATATCGGCTGGATCGCCGAGGGCGACCACCTGCAGCGCGCCACCGTCATCGGCACCGATAACACGCCCTATATCGACTTCGACCAGTTCCAGAGCCCGGCCGCCGCAGTAGCGATGAAGCAGGTCGAAGATCGCATCGACGGAGACTGGGCACTCCGCCGCGCCCCGCTGAACGTCGCCTCGGCGCTGCGCCTGATCTGCCTCGACGGCGTCCGCGTCGACACGGCGGCGCAGGCGGTCGGGCTCGATCGCTTCAAGCTCTACCGGGAAGTGGCCGCGCTCTCGGCGGCCCTGGCCGCCGCCTAGTCACATGGCCTCGGGACCAGACACACTACGCGGGGCGGGGATCGGGTCGGTCCTCGCCGCGCAACGCGCCTATGCCGAGGATCGCGGCGAACGGGCGAAGTTTGGGCTAGTCGTGCCCGAAGCCTTCGTTCGGGGCATCCGCGACTTGGGCTATCGCAGCAACGGCGATGCCATCGCTGAACTAATCGACAATGCGCTCCAGGCCTTCGCCGATCGCATTGATGTCGCCTTCGGCTATGACGGCACAACCTCGCTCAAAAAGCCCCTCCAACTCGCTGTAATCGATAACGGTCACGGAATGGAGCCGGCGATGATCCGCATGGCCGTGATGTGGGGCGGCACACACCGCGAAAACGACCGGAGCGGACTTGGCCGCTACGGCTATGGCCTTCCCTGCGCTTCCGTTAGCCTTGGCCGCCGCTTCACGGTCCTGTCGAAAGTCGCCGATGGCGCGGTTCACGCCGTCTCGCTCGATCTCGATGCCTTGTCTGCCGGTGCCTATACCGACCGTATCGGCGATATCATCGTCCCGGAGCCCATTGAAGCAACGCTGCCGGCCTTCGTAGCCGAACAGATCGCAGCGGCCCATCCGCACGGCTGGATCTCGGGTACGGTCATTCTCATCGAGAAGCTCGACCGGCTCGAATGGGCGACCACGCAGGGATTGCGTGAAAACCTGTGCCGCCAGTTCGGGGTTACTTATCATAAGCTGCGCGGCGAGGCCGCGCTATTCGTCGACAATGAATATGTCGAGCCGATCGACCCACTGTTCCTGACCCCCGAATTTCACCTTTACGACCTCGACGACGATCGCGCACGTCCCCTCGATCCGGTACGGATCGAGGTTCGCGATCCCGAAACCGGCACTTACAAGGGCGCCATGACGCTGCGCTATGCCTGGCTTCCGCCCAGCTTCGGCTCCGTCGACAAGGGCCGCGACGCGGTTGGGCTCAACGCCAATCCGCGGTTCGCAATCCTCAAGGATTATCACGGCATCTTGTTTAGCCGGAATGGGCGACTGATCGACGTCCAGACGCGCACGCCCTGGACCAACTTCATCAACAACGATCGCTACATCAAGGTCGAGGTTGAATTCGCCGCCACGCTCGATGAGCCCTTCGGCGTCACCACATCCAAGCAGCAGGTCACCATATCGCAGTTTGTTTGGGACAAGTTGCGCGAAGCTGGGCTTCCGAAAGCAATCGAGCAACTGCGAATCAAGGTCAAGGAAGCCAAGCTCGCCCGGCGGATCGCTGCCTTTACGCCCAGGACCGGTGAGCGCCTTCTTTCCGAGCGTGCAATGAGCGGCAGCGCAGGGCTGGCACTACCCGATCACGGCGATCGCCAACTGGCGCTCGAATTGCGGCTATCACCGTATCGCCTCCGTTTCGAGCATCTGCCCGGCGCACCCTTCTTCCGCGTCGACCTGCAGGAAGGCGCGCGAACACTTCACATCAATTCCGCCCATGCCTTTTATGAGGACATCTATGCCGGCACAAATTCATCTGCCGAGACCCGCGCTGCGCTCGAACTAATGCTGTTCAGTTTTGGCGATGTCTTGCTCAACGACGATGAACGCAGCGCTGCGGATCAGCAACGCCAGATTTTCAAGTGGTCCCGCCGGCTCGAGCAAGCACTGGGCATGATGGCCTCGCATCTCGCGGCCGGCGACGAAATCGATCCCGAGCCCGATGATTCGAGCGATGGCGGCTAGCGGAAGCGCGCCAGTTTTGCGATAGGGGTCGAGGGGCGCAAAGCGACCTAATCGATCTGGAGGCAGGGTGTCCGCGAACGTAAATCCAGTTGATGCCGATCGATCGCGCGCGTTTTCGCCTTTTCTGGCGCCAGACGAACACAAGAGATTGCAAGAGTTTATCGGGTTCGAGAGCCAACCAGTTCCTGGATTTGCCGAAGAATTGCGCTCGCTCGCCCGTCGTTACGTTGATGATGGCGATAGCCTTAAGTTGCGGGCAATCTGCCTGTTGGTCGCCGACCTGTTCGAGCAGGGTTGGCAAGTTACCACCAAGGGCGGCAACATCTCTTTTGCCCCGCCCGGGCTAGTCCGTGCTGACACCGAATCAGTCGATGACATCAAGTCGCGCGTCCGCCAGGCGCTTCAAGCCGCGCGGCGTCGCCAACTTGCCGAGCCGTCAGTGCGCAAATTCTTCGAACGATGCGAGCGCCGCCGTGTCCGGGTAAATGGGCGCCCGTCCTCCATCGTCGATCTGATCGATGATGGCAGCCAACTTGCCGCCGATCTCGCGCGCATCAACGCGCTGCCAGTTACCGAGCGCGACGCAGCTCTGGCAGGCGTCGTGGATCCGGTCATTGAAGTTTGCGAGGCTGGCCTTCGCTGCACCGACACCGGCCTTCCGCTGATCGATGTCTGGCGTTACTTCCGCCACACGTGGGCGCACGAGTATCGCTCGATCCCCGGACGGCAGATGATGGTGCTCATCCGCAATGCCGCGCGACCCAACCGCCCCATCATGGGTATCGGCATGCTCGCGAGCCCGGTGATGCGCCTCGCGACCCGCGATAACTGGATTGGCTGGCTGCGTGAATCAGCCGAGGAACGCATTGTATCGGGTGAATGGTGCCCCAAGGTCTTTTGCAAGGCGATCTGGCAGCGCATTGAGGCGTCAATCGCTGACATTCGCTGGGATGATTTGGTCACCCCCACGGAAATCCTCAATCCGACCGAAGCTGTCGTGATGCGGCTTGAGCAACGCGCCGCAGGCGCCGCCTTCGCCCGCGAGGTTGAGCTTCGCGCCCATTTCGAGACCTACCGCGAAGAAGGCGACGATATGCGCCCCCATCGCGGCACGTTTAAAACCGCCAATGCCGAGACGGATTGGCAAGCCGCCTCGGAAGACCTTCTCTTCGTTCGCAAGCGCGCCGAGGGCATGGCGAAGCTGCTGTTTGCCAAGCAAGTCTTTCGCACAGCGCGGCTCCGGCGGTCGCCCGCCACCGCGCTGCCATTGCTGTTCGCTTCGCGAGATGGGCGCCGCGCCCTCGACATTGTCCTGACCGAGTTTCGCAAAGCGGGGCTTTCAAGCGAAGTGGCTGACGTGAGTATTTGCGGTGCGGTCCAACCGTATAACGAATTGCTGTCCGGAAAGCTGGTCGCGCTTTTGCTGGCGTCGCAGGAAGTTCGCGATGCCTATGAACGTCGCTATGGCGGCCAGATCAGCGTCATTGCCTCCCAAATGGCCGGCCGTCCGATCGTCAAATCGGCGAACCTGCGGATCGTCACGACCACGAGCCTCTACGGCGTGGGTTCCAGCCAATATAATCGCCTGACGCTCCGAGCCAAAGAGCATCCCGGGCTGCCTTTCGATCTGAAATGGGGCACGATTGGCAAGAGCCTGACAGGTGGCTTCGGCACACTTCACCTCGGCGCCGAGACCGCACACGCCTTGCGCAGCATGGCCTTCGCGCGACATGACGCACGCCGCGTCAACAACCGCTTCGGAGAAGGCACCAGCCCGCGCCTCCGCCAGATCCGTGAGGGGCTCGATGCACTGGGTCTGAAAAGCGATACCATTTTGCACCATGCGACCCCGCGCATCTTTTACGGCTGCGAACTCAGCCCTGGGTCGCGGACGGCCCTCCTTGGCCTCGGGGGGGGGGGGCATTTCGCCGCGTCGAGTGTTGATATCGCCGCCGCCTGGCGTCGCCGCTGGCTCAGCAAACGCATAGCTCGCGAGGAAACCTTAAGCGCGATGAGGAACCTCGGCCCAATCAGTATCCGGGCCAGTCTTCATGCCGACGCCGACGGGCAATTCCTCCTGCCGATCGAAACCATCTAGTCGGATCGCGAGTAGACAACGAGCGCCGGTCCATGGCCGTCAATTTCGACACCGCTGTCGAATGGCTCCACGATGCCGCGTACGTTGCGATAACCTGCGGGGTCTGGCACGGCCTTTACTGAAATCCCCTGTCAGTATGTCATGATTCACTGGCGGTGAGCCAACATGGGATCCTGCCGTGCTGTTTCCGCCATCCCTTCCGATCATTCGCCAGGCTGCGCCTGCAGCTTGTTGAGGCTTGCTGCACCAATTGTGACTCGCAGACATGCCTTCCAAAACCGGAAGGAGCATAGCCATGTCCGCTGCGAAAATCCTTTGGGGCCAAGTGCTGGCCGTAGCTTTCATCATCCTCGCTAGTGTCTGGGCCGCAACGCAGTGGACGGCCTCGGCGCTCGGCTTCCAAAGCGAACTCGGTGCACCGTGGTTCTCTCTGTTCGGCCACCGCATCTATCGGCCCTATGACCTGTTCTGGTGGTGGTTCTCCTACGATGCTTATGCACCGAAAATTTTCGACAAAGCTGGGATGATCGCCACGTCGGGCGGGTTCGTTGCAATCGTAGTGGCCATTGCCATGTCGGTCTGGCGCGGCCGGGAGACCCGGGGTTCCAACACCTTTGGTTCGGCTCATTGGGCAACCCGCAGTGACATTTCCAAGGCGGGGCTCTTCGCCGAAAAGGGTGTGGTGCTTGGCAAATTCCACAACAACTACCTGCGCCACGACGGCCCCGAACATGTGCTGTGCTTCGCGCCGACCCGTTCGGGCAAGGGCGTCGGCCTCGTCATTCCGACCCTGCTCACCTGGCCGGGTTCGGTGATTGTCCATGATATCAAGGGCGAAAACTGGGAGCTGACCGCTGGCTTCCGCTCAGGCTTCAGCCGCGTTCTGCTGTTTGACCCGACCAATCTCAAATCTGCCGCCTACAATCCCCTGCTCGCGGTGCGCCGCGGAATCTGGGAAGTGCGCGATGTCCAGAATGTCGCAGATGTCCTCGTCGATCCGGAAGGCAGTCTGGAAAAACGCAATCACTGGGAGAAAACCAGTCACGCCTTGCTGGTCGGAGCAATCCTCCACGTCCTTTATGCCGAAGCTGACAAGACACTCGCCGGCGTTGCCGCCTTCCTCTCAGACCCGGGCCGCACAATCGAAACCACCCTGAAGGCAATGATGACGACGCCGCACTTGGGCGAAGCGGGTCCGCACCCGGTCATCGCCAGCGCCGCTCGCGAGTTGCTTAACAAGTCAGAGAACGAACGATCCGGGGTTCTCTCGACTGCCATGTCCTTCCTCGGACTCTACCGCGACCCGGTGATCGCCGAGGTCACGCGCCGCTCCGAATGGCGGATCGCTGATCTGGTCGATTGCAAACGGCCGGTAACACTTTACCTGGTCGTGCCTCCGTCCGACATCAGCCGGACCAAGCCGCTGATCCGCCTGATCCTCAATCAGATCGGCCGGCGGCTAACCGAAGAACTGGAAGCAGGCAACGACCGGCACCGGTTGCTGCTCATGCTTGATGAGTTCCCTGCACTGGGTCGGCTCGACTTCTTCGAGAGCGCGCTGGCGTTCATGGCGGGCTATGGGATCAAGGCCTTCCTCATCGCCCAGTCGCTGAACCAGATCGAGCGGGCCTACGGCGCGAACAACTCGATCCTAGACAATTGCCATGTCCGTGTGGCCTTCGCCACCAATGACGAGCGCACTGCCAAACGCGTTTCGGAGTCATTAGGTACTGCGACCGAGCAGCGTTCGATGAAGAACTATGCCGGGCATCGGCTGTCACCGTGGTTGGGGCATCTCATGATTTCCCGCTCAGAAACCTCAAGGCCGCTGCTGACCCAGGGCGAGATATTGCAGCTACCGGAGACCGACGAGATCGTGATGCTGTCCGGTGCGCCGCCGGTGCGGGCGAAGAAGGCGCGCTACTATGCCGATCCCCGGTTGCAGGGCCGGATCCGGAAACTGCTGACGCCCAAAACTGATCGGGCGGGCGAGCGGCCACCTGACGATTGGAGCCCATTACCGGTTGTGCAGCCTGCTCGATCAACGATGCTCAGCGCATCGGGCGGCGAGGGTGAAGCTAATGGCGGAGTTCGGCGAGAACCGGAACTGCCGCTGCACGTCGAGATCGTTCCTCCGTCGAACCTTCAGGTCAACGAGTTCGACTTCGACAATGGCGATGAAATTGACGACGATACAGCGCGGTCGGAGCGGCTTCGTGCCAGGATGGTCGCGAACTCTCGTCAGGCCGCACTGGATCCCGGCGATGGGATCAAGCTGTGAAATCGAAGCACACATTCCGTTTATCGCCGGAGGTTGCAAGCCAACTGGCCGAAATGGCGATACGTCGTCGGGTCTCCCAGGCAGAAGTCGTGGAAGCCGCACTGGTATCGTTCCTGTCGCCCGACGGGTCGGAGCGGATGGAAGCCGCCCTTAGTCGTAGGATTGACCGTGTCGTGCGCCAGCTTGAGTTGCTTGATCGCAGTGTTGAGGTTGGCAATGAAGCTTTGGCGCTATTCGTGCGTTCCTGGCTTACGGCCAACCCACCGCTGCCGGATGCGGCTAGTGCAGCCGCCCAAGCCAAGGGCAAAGATCGGTACGACAGCTTTGTTCAGGCGCTTAGCCGGCGATTGGATGGCAAAGAGCGGTTGGCCGGCTAACCGCCATTCCTTTCTCGCTTTGCGCCGCAATACGCCGAACCAATCAAGGTGTTGCCTTCCGGCATTCTGATGTCCTTTTGATCTGCCTCGCGGGCCCAGCCGATGGTCGGTTGCCCCGCTCACAGGAGGCAAGTCATGAGCGTCATCCCAATCCAATCGCCAGTATCGTCGCGCGGCGCGCGCATGCTGCGCACGGCGCTCGGGCCGGAGATCACTGCGTGGCTTGAAGACGCTTCGGTGATCGAGGTCATGCTCAATCCCGACGGGCGGCTGTGGATCGACCGGCTGGGAGCCGGGATCGCCGATACGGGGAGCGGAATGTCCGCTGCCGATGGCGAGCGGATAATCCGCCTGGTCGCGCACCATGTCGGGGCCGAGGTCCATGCCAAGGCGCCGCGGGTCTCGGCGGAGCTTCCCGATACGGGGGAGCGGTTCGAGGGGCTGTTGCCGCCGGTCGTGGCCGCGCCGAGCTTCGCGATCCGCAAGCCTGCCGTCGCGGTATTCACGCTTGCGGACTATGTCGCGGCTGAAATCATGTCCGGGTGGCAGGCCGAGGCGCTGATTGCCGCCGTTGCTAGCCGCAAGAACATCCTGGTCGCTGGCGGCACATCGACCGGCAAGACCACACTCACCAATGCGCTGCTCGCTGAGGTCGCCAAAACCGACGACCGCGTGGTCCTGATCGAGGACACCCGCGAGCTGCAATGCGCTGCGCCCAACCTCGTATCATTGCGCACCAAGGACGGCGTTGCGACTCTCTCAGACCTGGTCCGCTCTGCCCTGCGGCTACGGCCTGACCGCATTCCTATTGGCGAGGTGCGCGGCGCGGAAGCGCTCGACCTGCTGAAGGCCTGGGGCACCGGTCATCCCGGCGGGGTCGGCACGATCCATGCCGGATCTGCGCTCGGCACGCTGCGGCGCATGGAACAGCTCATCCAGGAAAGCGTGGTCACCGTGCCGCGCGCGCTCATCGCCGAAACCATCAATGTCATCGCCGTACTGGTCCGTGACGGCACCGGTCGGCGGCTCGCAGAGCTCGCACAGGTCACCGGGCTCGATGGCCGAGGCGACTACCAGATTCTTCCCATCACCCCCCAAGCCAAAGGAGTCTTTTCGTGATCCAGAGCATTTCGCGCGCCCGCGCCCGCCTGTCCGCTGCCATGCTCGGCGGCTTCGTTGCCCTTTCCGTAGCCACCCCCGCCCATGCGGCTGGTTCGTCGATGCCGTGGGAAGCGCCGCTGCAGTCGATCCTCGAATCCATCCAGGGCCCGGTCGCCAAGATCGTCGCGGTCATGATCATCATTGCGACCGGCCTTGCGCTCGCGTTCGGCGATACCTCAGGCGGCGCGCGTCGGATGGTTCAGATCGTGTTCGGCCTGTCGATCGCGTTTGCCGCCTCGTCCTTCTTCCTGTCGTTCTTCTCGTTCGGCGGCGGAGCGCTGGTCTGATGGAGACCGCGCCGCCCGAAGCTGTCGCCGGATATGTGGTGCCCGTTCACCGCGCGCTGACCGAGCATATCCTGCTTGGCGGCGCGCCCCGCGGGCTGGCGATCGCCAATGCGACGCTGGCCGCTGCGATTGGACTTGGACTGCGCCTGTGGATCGCCGGCGTCGTGATTTTCGCGCTGGGCCACATGGTCTCGGTCTGGGCGGCGCGGCGCGATCCCCAATTCGTCGATGTCGCAAGGCGCCATCTGCGCTTTCCAACCTATCTGAGGGTCTGAGGCCATGCTCTCGCTTCGCGAATACAGGAACAAGGCCGACCGGCTCGCGGACTTCCTGCCCTGGGCGGCGCTGGTCTCCCCCGGCGTGGTGCTCAACAAGGATGGCAGCTTCCAGCGCTCGGCCCGCTTTCGCGGTCCCGATCTCGACAGCGCCACCCCTGCCGAACTGATCGCGACGACTGCGCGGCTCAACAGCGCGCTGCGGCGGCTGGGTTCGGGCTGGGCGATCTTCGTCGAGGCGGTGCGCCGCCCGGCGCCGGATTATCCCGATAGCGATTTTCCTGATCCCGCTTCTGCACTGGTCGAGCGCGAACGCGCGGCGCAATTTGCCGAAGAAGGCTCGCATTTTGAGAGCGGCTACTTCCTGACGCTGCTGTGGATGCCGCCCGCCGAGGACGCGGCGCGCGCCGAAAGTTGGCTCTACGAGGGCAAGGCCGAGAAAGGCATCAACCCCAAGGAACTGCTCGACCTCTTCATCGACCGCACCGAACGGCTGTTGCGCCTGATCGAGGGCTTCGTGCCTGAGGTCGCCTGGCTCGATGACAGCGAGACGCTGACCTACCTTCACAGCTGCATCTCAACTCGCAGCCATCGGGTCCGTGTTCCGGAAACCCCGATGCATCTCGACGCGTTGCTGGCCGATGAGTCGCTCACCGGGGGGCTCGAACCGCGTCTTGGCCGTGCGCATCTGCGCACGCTGACCGTCGTAGGATTCCCAAGCGCGACATTCCCGGGCCTGCTCGACGAACTCAACCGGCTCGCTTTCGCCTATCGCTGGTCGACCCGTGCGGTGATGTTGGACAAGACTGATGCGACCAAGCTGACGGCAAAGATCCGGCGGCAATGGTTCGCCAAACGCAAGTCGGTCGCAGCGATCCTCAAGGAGGTGATGACAAACGAGGCATCAACGCTGCTCGACAGCGATGCCTCGAACAAGGCCGCCGACGCCGATGCCGCGTTGCAGGAGCTCGGAGCCGATCATGTCGGCCAGGCCTATGTCACTGCCACGGTCACCGTCTGGGACGAGGATCCTTCGCTCGCGGCCGAAAAGCTGCGGCTGGTCGAGAAGGTCATTCAGGGCCGCGACTTCACCGTGATCGTCGAAGGCATGAACGCGGTCGAAGCCTGGCTCGGCTCGCTCCCCGGCCATGTCTACGCCAATGTCCGCACACCGCCGATTTCCACGCTCAACCTGGCCCACATGATCCCTCTCTCAGCCGTGTGGGCCGGGCCGGAAGGAGACGAACATTTCCGCGCCCCTCCGCTCTTCTATGCGCGGACCGAAGGTTCGACACCGTTCCGGTTTTCACTCCATGTCGGCGATGTCGGCCATACGCTGATCGTCGGCCCGACCGGTGCGGGCAAGTCGGTGCTGCTGGCGCTGATGGCATTGCAGTTCCGGCGCTACGAACGCGCTCAGGTCTTCGCCTTCGATTTCGGCGGCTCGATCCGTGCCGCCGCAATTGCCTGCGGCGGCGACTGGCAGGATCTCGGCACCAGTCTTGCCGAGGACAGTGCTGGTGCAGTCCTGCTGCAACCGCTCGCGCGGATCGACGAGTCGGCCGAGCGCAACTGGGCGGCGGAATGGCTCCAGGCGATCCTCACGTCCGAAGGCGTGACGGTCGATCCGGTTACCAAGGAGCATCTCTGGTCGGCGCTGACTTCGCTTGCGACCGCACCCATCGCCGAGCGAACGTTTACCGGCTTGGCCGTGCTGCTCCAGTCGCAGGCTTTGAAGCAGGCGCTGGCCCCCTACTGCATCGGCGGGCCGTTCGGGCGGCTGCTTGATGCCGAAGTCGAGCATCTCGGCGAAGCAAGCTTTCAGGCATTCGAGACCGAAGGCCTCACCGGCTCAGCGGCCGCGCCTGCGGTGCTGTCCTACCTGTTCCACCGCATTGAGGGCCGGCTCGACGGCTCGCCGACGATGATCATCATCGACGAGGGCTGGCTGGTGCTCGACAGCCCGGCTTTCGCCGCGCAGCTGCGCGAATGGCTCAAGACGCTGCGCAAGAAGAACGCGAGCGTGGTGTTTGCGACCCAGAGCCTCGCCGACATCGAGACCAGCGCGATCGCGCCCGCCATCATCGAAAGCTGCCCGACCCGCATCTTCCTGCCCAATGAGCGTGCGGTCGAGCCGCAGATTCTGTCGATCTACCGCCGCTTCGGGCTTAACGACCGGCAGATCGAGATCGTCGCGCGGGCGACGCCCAAGCGCGACTATTACTGCCAGTCGGCGCGCGGCAACCGGCTGTTCGAGCTGGGCCTCGGCGAAGTGGCGCTCGCCTATACCGCCACATCGTCGAAGACCGACCAACTGGCGATTGCCGAACTGACCGAAGCACACGGAACGGCGGGCTTCGCCGCTGCCTGGCTGCGCCACCGCGGCCTCGCCTGGGCCGCCGACATGCTCCCGTCCCCCGATCCCATTCCCCCCGCCCAATTGGGCCAACCCAAGGAGTAATGCCCATGAAGTCCCCCCGTATCCGTGATCTGCTCGCCGCTGGCGCGGCTGTGCTGTCGATCACCGTCACCGCGCTGGTTCCAGCACCTGCCTATGCCCAGTTCGGCGGGATCGTTTACGATCCCTCGAACTACTCGCAGAACATCCTGACGGCGGCGCGCACGCTCGAGCAGATCAACAACCAGATCCGTCAGCTGCAGAACCAGGCGACTTCGCTGATCAACGAGGCACGCAACCTCCAGTCGTTGCCGCTGACCATGCTCGAACCGCTCCAGGCGCAGATTCGCCAGACCCAACAGTTGCTGGCGCAGGCCCAGCGCATCTCGTTCGATGTACAGGCGATTGAACGCGAGTTCGGGCGGCAGTACAAGGACGTCGACCTGACCGGCAGCCAGCGCGCCATGGTCCAGGGTGCCGAGGAACGCTGGCGCAATAGCGTCGCCGCGTTCGAAGATGCGCTCAAGGTACAGGCAGGTGCGGTCAGCAACATCGAAGGCGCTCGCACGGCGGTGCAGAGCCTCGTTACCGCGAGCCAGTCGGCGACCGGTGCGCTGCAGGCCGCCCAGGCTGGAAACCAGCTGCTCGCGCTTCAGGCGCAGCAGCTCGCCGACCTGACCGCGACCGTCGCCAGCCTCGGCCGCGCGCAGTCGCTCGATGCCGCTAACGCCGCTGCTGCCAAGGCGCAGGCCCGTGAGCAGCTCCGCCGCTTCCTAGCGCCAGGACGCGGCTATGTCCCGACCACCGCCCAGATGTTCCGGAACTGAGGCGATGGACACCAAGCTCTTCGCGCGGATCGGAGCCGGGGCGTTCGTCGCCATCGCGCTGACCATGTCCGTGCTCCAGCTGCGCGAAGAGCGCCCCGAGCCGCTGCCGGAAGTGATTACGGTGTTCGAGCCGGACGGCGATCCGCTTCCCGGCCAACTGCGCGCCTGCGCGGCGATGGGCGAGATTGCGCTGTCTTCGCCCGACTGCCGCGCGGCCTGGGCCGAGAAGCGGCGGCGGTTCCTTGGGGTCGAGAGCGACGTGAGCGAAGCCGCCGTCGATCCGAGTGCGGCGCCGACTCCGGCGCCGTCATCCGAACCCCAACCAGAAAAGGGCCTCTGACATGGGTGGCACCGGCGTCGTCGACCGCTTCCTCGACATCTTCTCGCGCTACATCGACAGCGGATTTGGCCTGCTTTCGGGCGAGGTCGCGTTCATCGCGACAACCCTGATCGTGATCGACGTGACGCTGGCCGCGCTGTTTTGGTCTTGGGGCGAGGCGGACGACGTGCTGGCGCGGCTCGTCAAAAAAACGCTGTTCGTTGGCGTGTTCGCCTACATCATCGGCAACTGGAACAACCTCGCGCGGATCGTCTTCGAGAGCTTCGCCGGTCTCGGCCTCAAGGCCAGCGGCACCGGGTTCACCGCCGCCGAACTGCTGCAACCGGGCCGGGTCGCACAGGTCGGCCTCGATGCGGCGCAGCCGCTGATCGAGGCGATCTCGGACCTGATGGGCTTCGTCAGCTTCTTCGAGAACTTCCTCCAGATCATCATCCTGCTGCTGGCCTGGGCGATCGTGATCATCGCCTTCTTCATTCTTGCGATCCAGCTGTTCATCACCCTGATCGAGTTCAAGCTGACCACGCTCTGCGGGTTCGTGCTGATCCCGTTCGGGCTGTTCGGCAAGACCGCGTTCATGGCCGAACGGGTGCTCGGCAATGTCGTTTCCTCCGGCATCAAGGTCCTGGTGCTTGCGGTAATCGTCGGCATCGGCTCGACCATCTTTACCGAGTTCACCAGCGCCATCTCGGGTGAGCCGACCATCGAAGACGCGCTGTCGATCGTGCTCGCCAGCCTGGCGCTGCTCGGGCTCGGCATCTTCGGCCCCGGTATTGCCAATGGCATCGTCTCGGGCGGGCCGCAGCTGGGAGCAGGTGCCGCCGCGGGAACCGCGCTGCTTGCTGGCGGTGCTGCTGCCGGCGCGGTTGCCGGAGCGCGGATGGCAGGCGGCGCGGTCGCCAGTGCCGCATCCAACGTCGCGCACGGAACCTCGCGAGCCGCAGGCGGTGCGACCATGGCCTATGCGCTCGGCTCGGCAGGCAAATCAGGTTCGTCCGCAGTCGGCTCCGGCATGGCCGCAGTTGGCGATGCCGCTGTCGGTGCTGCGACCTCGCCGCTGCGCAAGGCAGGCGACGGCATGAAGCAATCGTTCCGCGAGGGCAGCCGCGCCGCGATCACCAACACCGGCGGCAGTATCACGTCTTCTGGCACCCCCGGACCCAATACGCCGGCCAAGCCACCTGCCGATGCCGACCAGGGGCAGCCCGCATGGGCCAAGGCGATGAAGGATCGGCAGACCATCGCCCACACCGCAACACTTGCCGCCCACACGCTCAAGTCTGGCGACAGCCACGGCGGCGGGGCTTCCATCGACACTTCCGAAAAGGACTGATTGCCATGTTCCGACGACCCTCGATCCGCTACGGCAAGACCCCCGAACCCGAAACGCCCTACCAGCGCGCCGCGCAGGTCTGGGATGATCGGATCGGCTCAGCCCGCGTCCAGGCCAGGAGCTGGCGGCTCGCCTTCTTTAGCGCGCTGGGTCTTTCGACTTGCCTGACTGGCGGGATCATTTGGCAAGGCGCGCGCGGATCGATCATCCCCTGGGTGGTCCAGGTCGACAAGCTCGGCGAGGCACAGGCAGTCGCCCCCGCCGATAGCGGTTACACGCCTTCGGACCCGCAGGTCGCATTCCATCTGGCGCGGTTCATCGAGCAGGTTCGCGCCGTGCCCGACGATCCAATCGTGCTTCGGCAGAACTGGCTGCGCGCCTACGACTTCGCCACCGACAAAGGCGCGCTTGCGCTCAACGATTACGCGCGGACCAACGATCCGTTCGCTCTGATCGGGCGGGAACAGGTCGGTGTCGACGTCACCAGCGTGATCCGCGCCTCGCCGACCAGCTTCCGCGTCGCGTGGGTCGAGCGCCGCTACCGCGACGGCAGCCTTGCCGAAACGAGCCGCTGGACCGCGATCCTGACCATCGTCGTCCAGACCCCCCGCACACCCGATGCCCTGCGCAAGAACCCGCTCGGCATCTTCGTCAACGCCATCAACTGGTCGAAGGAGCTCGGATCATGATCAGCAAATTTTCAGCGGCAAACGGCCGCGTCGTCGTCGCTTTGCTCGCCGCGAGTACGGCGCTTGCCTCCCCCACGCAGGCCAAGGACCAACCTGCATCGCCTGCGGCACCCAACGAGGTATTGCAGGCGCTCAATTCCGATCCGGCAATCGTGGCGATCCCCGTGCCGCTGCCGCTTCCCGGCCAGCTCAAACTCTTTCCGCAGCGCAAGCCTCCCCACGCTGCGGGCCGCTCCCGCCCGTCCCAGAGTCGCCCCACTCTCCAGGACAGGGTGGGAGCGGCAATGGAGGCCGCGCGGGTCCAGCCCGAGCGCACCGGGTTCATCAACGCAATCCAAGTCTTTCCTTACACCGAGGGCGCGCTCTACCAGGTCTATGCCAAGCCCGGCCAAGTGACCGACATCGCGCTGCAGCAAGGCGAGCAGCTGGTCGGCTCGGGTCCGGTAGCGTCCGGCGACACGGTGCGCTGGATGATCGGCGATACGGTCAGCGGCAGCGGACCGCTGGCGCGGGTCCACATCCTTGTGAAGCCCATCCGCCCCGACATCGCGACCAATCTGGTGATCAACACCGATCGGCGCACCTATCATGTCGAGCTGCACGCCAATCCGACGGTCTATATGGCCTCGGTTTCCTGGACCTATCCGCAAGACGAGCTGATCGCGCTGCGCCAAGTCCGCGCCGCAGCGGATCGCGCCGCACCGGTAGCAACGGGCATCGACCTCTCGACGCTCAACTTCCACTATGCAATCGACGGCGATCGCCCCGGCTGGCGGCCGCTACGCGCGTTCGATGACGGGGTCCGCGTGTTCATCGAGTTCCCCGAGACCATCGCGCAAGGCGAACTGCCACCGTTGTTTGTGATCGGCACCAAAGGCGAAGCCGAGTTGGTCAATTACCGGGTCTCCGGTCGCTACATGATCGTCGACCGGCTGTTCGCCCGTGCCGAGCTGCGGCTTGGCGGACGCAAGGGCCAACAGACGGTGCGGATCACCTCCAATCGGCGGGGGCGGGCATGACCAGCGAGGATCAGGACGAACGTACCGAAGCGCCAACCATCGACCCTGAAAACGCGGTCAAGCTGCGCGGTGATCCGCCGCGCGTGATGCGCCTGTCGCGCAAAGCCATCGGCATCGCCTCGGCCTGCGGTGTTGCACTGATCAGCGGTGCGCTGATCTATGCACTTCAGCCCGCAGGCCGGAAGGGCGCGGAGGAACTGTACAACACCGATGGTGTTGCGGTGGCCGACAACCTCACGGGTGCGCCCAAGGATTATGGTCAGGTGCCCAAACTCGGACCCCCGCTCCCCGGAGATCTCGGCAAGCCGATCCTCGACGCCCAGCGTCGTGGTGACGTGGCCGCCCTTCCGCCAATTGGAGCGCAGCCGCCTGTTGCTCCAGTCGATCCCAGACTTGTAGCCGCCGATGCCGCCCGGCAACGCGCAGAACGGGAAAGAGAAGCCGCGCGGGGCAGTCGCCTGTTCTTCGGTGGTGGTTCGCCGGCAAGTGGGAGTACGGGCTTTGCCGCACTTCCACCTCCCGTCGAAGCTACAACTGCAACGACTGCGGCCAGGCCGGAGCCCGACGCCGCACGCAAGCGGGCGTTTCTGGAACGGGCTAGCGACCGGCGCACCGTCTCAGCCGAGCGGCTGATCGGTCTGGCATCGCCTTCGATCTTGCAGGCGGGATCGATCATTCCCGCGGCGCTCATCACGGGTATCCGCTCCGACCTGCCTGGGCTGGTGACCGCGCAGGTCACCCAGAACGTCTATGACAGCCCGACCGGGCGAATTCTGCTGATACCGCAAGGCTCGCGGCTGATTGGCGATTACGATGCCGACATTTCTTCGGGGCAGAGCCGTATCCTGCTTGCCTGGAACCGGTTGATCCTCACAGATGGTCGTTCGATCGTGCTCGAACGTCAGCCCACGTCCGATGCGCGCGGGTTCGCCGGTCTGCAGGATGGTACCAATTACCACTGGGGCGGCGTACTCAAGGCGGCGCTGGTCTCGACCTTGCTCGGGGTCGGCTCGGAACTGGGGGCTGGCAGCGACGGCGATCTGACCCGCGCAGTCCGTCGCGGGACGCAGGACAGCGTCAATCGTGCGGGCGAGCAGGTCGTGAGCCGCGAGCTCAACGTCCGACCGACGCTGACCGTCCGGCCCGGCTTCCCCGTCCGGGTGCTGGTGACACGTGATCTGGTCCTCGGAGGTGGGCAATGACGCGGTTGAAGCTGGCCGATCTCGCCGACGAGAAGCCGGTGCGGCTTACAGTCGAAGTATCTGCCCGGTTGCATCGGGAACTTCTCACCTATGCCACCGTGCTCAATGGCGGGGATGCCAAGGGCGCGCCGACGCCTGAACGGCTGATCCCGCCGATGATCGAGCGGTTCATCGCGACCGACCGCGGCTTCACGAAGACCCGACGGACAGCTTCGCCCAGCTAGGTTGCCTACGGTCCAGCTTGGCAATCCGCAGTGAACAGACCACTAGATAGACCCGGTTGAAAGTACCTATTGGAGCTGACCCCACGATAGCATCAACCTGTCGCCCTTGACCTTGGGAAGCACTTTGCGGTCGATGAGTTTGCCGCTGACTTCGAAATCTCGACCGATCTTGACGAGAAGCACCTTGCTGAAGTTGCGCTTTAGGTTGAGGCTAACAATGTCATTGCTTTTGAATGGAGTGATCGTCTTCACCTCGACGAAATCGTTGCCTAGCTTTCCATCAGATCCCTGCGCGTAATTTCGATGCAACGTGATTCCGTATGTTATCGCACCGTATAATTCACCGATGTCGCCATAGACCTGCAGGTGTCGCCCAGTGAGCAAATGATAGTGCTCCGCCGTAGAGAGCAGGCTTTCGAATACCGGGATGAGCTCAAGGTCGGCATTGGGATACCGGGCTTTCAGTTCCTGCTGGGCGAGATGCGAATTGATTTCCGTCCAGGTGATCCATTCGCCGTCGTCGTAGATGGCATTGTCGTTATTCCACATGGCGGTCCACCGTCAGCTACGTTTTTCAGCGGCTTTGGTGAGCGCCGCAATCCGCTCCGAGCAAATCTCGTGGACGATCTGGCCGAGTTCTTCGACCCGCTCGCCGAGCCATTTCAGCTCTTCCTCGCTGATCCGATAGTGCTTGGAATAGCGCGCCTTGACGTAGGCTTCCTTGAGCTTCTCGAACATCGCGCGGTGCTTGCGGTTGTCCAGCGGCCAGACGTAGGTCAGGCGCCGATCGAGCCGCTCGGCCTGGGTGCGCAGAAAGCCGAGGTTGTGGACGTGGGGGGTGTAGAAGGTCACTACCAGCAAGACGCAATGGTAGAGGCGTTCGGTGGATTGGTGCAGTAAGAACGCAGCATCTTTGAACCGTGCTTGTTGCTGGCTGAACTTCGCAGTTTCCATCATCCCGCTGGCTGAAGGCATCCACTCTTCAAAGTATTCTTTCGCCATGGCCAGCGCCTGCAGTGGCGTCTTTGGCTTGGGCTGATGGAACTCGGTATCATCGCTCTGATAAAGCGCGATCCCGTCCTGCGCGACGTCCATGAAGAAGTAGCGGCCGTGGGCGAGCCCATCGTTCACCTCCTGCAGGGTGTGGACGATGAAGTTGACGGGGGTCTTGAGCGTGCCGGTGATGCCGTATTCGCGCATCAGCCGGTCATCGACCTTCGACCAGTATTTGACCCGGTCGGTCAGCCGCTTGTCGTTGACGACGATCAGCATGTCGTAGTCCGACTGGTAGCCTTTGGCGGTATGCGGTTCGTCGACCCAGCCGCCGCGCGCGTAGGAGCCGTAGAGCACGATCTTGAGGATGCGGCCCGCCTTCTTCCATTCGTGCTTGGCCAGCGCGAAGGCATCCTCGAATTCTTCGAACACAATCTGGACCACGCGTTCGAGTTCCCGCTGTTTGTTGGCTGGCAGATGATCGAGTGCGGTACGCATAGATAGAGCCTAGCAGGACGAAACTGGAATTGCCCAGAGTGCATGCGCTGGACAGCCGAGGCACGTTGCGCGTTGGGAGTGCCTTGCGGCCATCAGCTTCTCGCGAAGGCCAGCAAGTGTGCGAAGTCGTGATTGTCGGCCTCCCGCAAGGCGGCGACATATTCACCGCGCAGGCTGCCGACGTCACGCAAAGTACCGCCGCCCCAGCTGAACGGCTGGCCTCCTAGTTCAGTTATCAGCAGATCGGCCAGCAATCTGGCGTGGCGACCATTGCCGTTCGGGAACGGATGGATCGCGACCAGCCCGTGATGGAGGCGCAGCGCAATCACGTCGGGACTGAACGAGCCGTTGTCGATCCAGAAGCGGCAATCGCGCAACAGGCCGCCAAGCTGGACGTGGATCTGACGAGGATCGATTCCGATGTTCTTGCCGGTGCGACGGGTCGAACCGGCCCACGCCCAGACGTCGCCAAACATCCGCCGGTGCAGTTCGAATACGAAGCCGTCGGTCAGCAGGTCGGCCTTGCGGCGCCGCGCTACCCACGCGACCGCAGCGTCGATGTTGGCCTGTTCGGCCTCGTTGAGGTCCGCCCGGGTCGTGATCCAGGTCTGCAGCAGACCCTCACGCTCCTCGGCATCGAGCGGGGTCGCATCATCGGGCTGCGCGAACAGATCGGTCATGCCCTCTCCCACAGATCGCGATCGCGCAGCGCCGTGTCGATATAGGTCTGGACGCGCTTCTCGAAATCACGGTCGACCTGCTGGTCCTCAAGCGCCATCGAATGCGAAACACGGCTCAGCGCCTTGAGGGCCAGATCGCGCGCGCGGCGCTCGACCATCTCGGTGAGGCTGGTTTCCGGAACCAGCGCATAGACGAGCACGCAGTCCATCGCTTCGGCCGCGCGCCGCAGCGTGTTGAGCTGGATCCGCCCCTGCGCCTCGGAGCGTTCAACGCTGACCAGGCCCTGGGCGGTCATGCCAAGCCGCTGGGCGAGTTGCGCCCCGCTCATGCCGATGGCATCGCGGATCGCCCGGATCCAGCCCTTGGGTGGCACGGCGAACTGGTCGAGCGGCTTGATCGCTGCCAGTTTGGCGTCGAGGCGCTCGCGCGCCCTTTGGCGTACTTCGGGTTTCATAAGCTCAGACCCTTACGATCTTCATCCGAAAATCAGTTTGCAGGCTTATATCACGATCAGGTTTATAAATCTATAGATTGATATTTTGCAGTAAATTATCAACTTAAGCATTGATATTTCTCACCCAAGGGCGACATGACGTTCGCAAGCAGGGCGCTTGCGAACGATGACGATCAGACTCGATCACCGAGCGATCGGCAGCCAAAACCGACTCGTCGCAAAATCTGCCGAATCCGGATTGTCCTGCTTGCACTCCTCCCGGAGCTTGTTGAAGGCGGGCGCGTGATCAGCAATGGTTGCCTGACCGGGTGCCGATGTTCATGTCCAGGCCGCGTGCTAAAATCTTCGGTACACATCCCAATATGTGTCTTCAACATCCGGTCATTTAGTCTCTGATCGATGAATTCGTAAATATACGGATTATAAAATATCCCGTTGATCGTCGATCCATCATGTTTTGACTGCGGCTGATTGAGTCGCAAATTGGAACTGAAGGAGAACGACCATGCAGACCCGCGATTTCCGTGATGACGACGTCATCGACCTCGGACAGGCTTCGGCCGAAACCAAGGGCCAGGCCGTGTTCGGCATCGATCCCGACGCCGGAAAGCGGGATTACCTCGCCGGCATCGTCGAAGACTGACACCGATTGGTGACGCGCGCTTCGGCGCGCGTCACCTCGTATCGCGATGATGCTATCCGACCGACCTGATACCGCTTGGTGCGTGATTGACGGTGTTGCGGTCGGTCTGGACATCGCTGCCGATCGCTACTTCCGGCTGGACGAGGCGCAGAATGCGCAGTTCCTTGCCAATGCCTCTCCCGAATGGCTCGACCGGCCACATCAACCTGTATCGTTTCCCCTGCCAGATGACTGGGAGCGGCCGCAAACCCGAAGCGCGGCGATAGATGATGGGTCATTCCGGCTTGGCGATGTCGCCAGGTCGATTTGGATGCAGCACCGCATCGAACGCCGCTTGGCAACGCGCTCCTTTGCGCAGGTTCTGAGCGAGGCGCGAGATACCATCGGGTGTCGAACGGCCAAAGACATTGTTCAATCGAAACAGGCGCAACGCGATATACGCGCGTTCCAGCACGCGCGATTGTTGCGCACAGCCGCAGACCGCTGTTTGCCGCGTTCGATCGCGCTTGCCCTCTGCCTTGCCCGGCACGGGTGCCGCGTCCATGTTGTCCTGGGCGTGAAACTAGCTCCCTTCGCGGCCCATTGCTGGGCGCAGAACCGCGGCGAGGTGCTCAACGACGAGCTTGAGGAAGTACGCCGTTATACGCCGATTCTCGTCCTGTGATCCCGCAACCGTTTCTTCTTGCAGTCCCTATCGGCTGGGCAGGCCGGGACGGGGTGGAAATGGCGGTCCGCCCCGCCGAAGCCTGTTCCGCCAAACCCAGACTTTGGCTTGGGGCAGGTACTCGTTCGATTGAGCTGGAATGGGGTGCGCGGATCATCGGACCGCTGTTCCAGCGCAGTCGGTCCGGCCTCGTCGATGCGCGTGGTGACGCTCTCCCGGCACGCGGATCACCCGCTAAAATCGCGAACTGGCTGAACCGGGAATGCTGGGGCGCCTATCTGGCGATTCTACCGGGGCACGACAACGGCGGACTCGAAGTCTTCGCCGATCCCTCCGGTCTTCTGCCGGTCTACCGGACTGTCGGCCGCACGCACATCCTGATTGCTTCAGCGGCCGGGCTCTTCGCGCAAGCCGGGCAAGCTCAGCTCGCGGTCGACTGGGCTGCGCTTGGCACGCACCTTTGCTGGCCCGAACTGCGGAAGGCAGCAACTTGTCTCGCCGGCGTGGATGAACTGACGCCAGGCACGCTCTATCACATCGACTACCCGGCCAAGTCGCCTCAAGCTGTCTGGCGCCCGCAAGACTTCATGCCCGCCGGGCCCGCACCGGACTTTCGTGAGGCGGCAAGGGCGCTGCGATCTTGTTCGCAGGAAATCGTCGGCGCATGGGCTGATCTCGCCGGGCCGGTCGTCGTCGCCGCATCGGGCGGCGTAGATTCCTCTCTGATCTGCGCCGCCCTTGCCGCAGGTGGTCACAGGTTCGGTTGCGCTACGATCGCTACCGCCGACCCGAGCGGTGATGAACGCGTCTTTGTAGAAGCTCTCGCCAATCATCTCGGTGTGGCGATGGATGCTGCCATCTACGAACCCGCCTCAATCGATTTGACGCAGTCCGCGTCGGCCGGCCTGCCGAGCCCCAGCCGCAGAACCCTTGCGCTGGCGATCGACGCCGAACTGGACAAGGCCCGATGCGAGCTCGGAGCTAATGCCATATTCGACGGGAACGGCGGCGATAGCCTGTTTTGCTTTCTGCATTCCGCGGCCCCCGTAGTCGATCGACTGCAAGCCGAGGGCATGCTGGCAGCTTGGCCGACTCTCCATGACATGTGCGCAGTCACGGGCGCCGATTTGTCGGCCATGCTCAAGGCAGTCTGGCGGCGCATGCGGCGAACGACCCGGCCAAACCGTTGGCCAGCCGATTGGGGAATGCTGGCGAATGTGTCTGAGAACATGCATCTGCCACAGGCACTCACGCCATGGTTCGATGTCGACGTGGGCATCCACGGCGGAAAGCATGATCATCTGGCCCTGATCATGCGCGCACAGAACCATATCCATGGGCTCGATGTCGTCAGGGTTCCTCGTTTTTCACCGCTGATGAGCCAACCGCTGGTCGAACTCTGTCTGAGTCTCCCGACCTGGCTGTGGTGCAGTGGAGGAATCAACCGTGCTCTGGCGCGAGCGGCTTTCGCCGATGTGCTTCCGCAAGCCGTGCTTCGCCGGACTTCCAAGGCTGGGCCGGACAGTTTCCTGCGCCATCTGTTCGCCGGGAACCGGGTGCAAATCCGGACCACGATTCTCGACGGACATCTTGCCCGCAATGCCCTTCTCGACCGTGCGGCGGTCGAGGCGGCGATGGCGACCGACACCCTGTCCGCCGATGCGGTCGCCTATCGGCTGCTTGACCTTTGCGAAGCCGAGGCCTGGGTAACGTCATGGATCGGGCAAGGGTGATGGACCACAAACCGGATTGGCCGGCGCGCCTCTCATCTTGCGCCAGCGATCGAACTGCGCCGCCTTAGCCGGGGCGCAGGTCATCCGGCCCATCAGCCAGAATTCGAACCATTCGACCGCGCGGTCGTACATTGCCAGGCGGTGCGCGGGTTGCCATTTGACGTGGCCCTCGCCCGGGAGGACATAGAGTTCGAAGGGTTTGTGTCGCAGGCGAAATGCCGCCTCGACGTCGAGCCCCCCTTCGTATTCGCTGTCGCTGCTCTGGACCAGGATCGGGGCTTCGATCTTATCAACGTTTGCGACCATCGACATCGGCTTCCAGAACGCGTCCGCGTCGGGCTCGAAGAATCGATACCCTATCTCGCGCCCTTGGTTCTGAAAGCTTGGACCCGCGGATAACGGATACGAATCCGGTCCCTCGCAGCACGTACCCATCGCGGCAACCTTGAAAAGCCGGCTGTTGATCAACGCCCATTGCACGGTCGATGACCCGTCACTGAATCCGCTGATGCCCATCCGCTGGGGATCGACGGTTCCCGTGTCGATCGCCTTCTGCACCGCCATCTCAAGCGCGCTTTGGGTGCTGCGACGATCGATCCAGTCTTTGCGTTCCTCGCGCATAACGTCGATTTCGGCCGCTCCCTGCTTGGCAGCGGGCAGGAAGTCAGGGCGGCTGAAACTCAATACCGCGAAACCGCGCCCGGCAAGTACCTGGATCGGAAACACATCGCCGGTTCCGCCGCGCAAGAAGCCGACGCTGTTGTACTGCACCACGACCAGGGGATGCCGTTCGCCCTTGCGGTGACCGGGCGGCAGGACAAGGTCCGCGAAGCACTCGACCCCGTAGGCATTGCGGAAATGAAACCGCTGCACCGTGCCAAGGCGTAACCGCGTCCCAAACTGCGGATTGGGGTTGTAGATCAGGCGCTCTTTGCCGGACACGGGATTGATCGCAACCATGCGGCGCGGCGTGGTTGAGCCTTCGCGCGCGCAGATCAATTCGCGCCCCGATTTGTCGCAACCGATCAGCATGTCATCGGTTTCGAGCACTACCCGCGGCGCCTTCTGGCCGAGCCGCCAGGCGATGACGCTGGTCCGGCTTCTTGCCCAGCCGCCACGAACGACCCCAAACAGCGTATGGCCATCGTCTGCCCACCAAAGCTGCGCGACGCGCGTGCACAGGCGCTCATCGCAGGAAATCCGGCGGCCCGTCCCATCGGCCAATACGAGTTCCACCGGGCTAAGGACTTTGCTCGGGTCGACCGCTTGGGTCCAGGCCGCAACGCCCTTGGGGCCCACAGTGAACATCCTTGCTTCTGATGGCACCGCCCCCGGACGTGTCGGCGTAATGAGCGCAACTTCATCGGGTGCGGCCGTGCGCTTCGTCCCGTCGCCGATGTTCCATCGCGTTAATTCGAGCGGATGGGGCCGTGTCGGAAGCGGTTGATCGCCCATATCGGGGGCGAACCGCTCGTCGAACAGATAACCCTGGTGCGCTTCTCGTGCGATCTCATCGACTTCTTCGCGCAATGCAGGTCGTGTCGCGACAATGAGGGCGGCGCCATCTTTCGCCCAGGCCAAGTCCTCGACATCATCGGGCATAAGGGTGGCTTGGCGAGGCGGTTCTTGTCCTGCCGCATCGACAAGCCAGACCTGCGCGGTGCCTCCGGTGCGTTTGATATAGGCGATTGTCTTGCCATCAGGTGACCAGCGCGGTTTTATGACCTGTGGCCACCCTGCGGCGATCGCCGTGAAGTTGCGCAACGGGTAGCTTTCGCGGATCAGGCTGCCGCCGCGGTCGCGTTCGACCGGGGCTTTCGCCGCGTCGAGAGGCATGACCATGAGGCGTTGACAATAGCCGTTGGCGGCCGGATTTGCCCTCCGGAGAACAAAGGCGATCTGTTTGCCATCGGGCGAAATACCGAATGGACTGATCGGGTCGGACGGATCCCAACGGCCAATATCTGCGAGCTCAACGAGATCGCTGGAGGTGACAGGTCGTGTTGTACCGGGTCCCTTGGCCTGGTCGAAATATGGGCAGGGATCGATCTGTTCGGTAGGGGAAGCCCCGAGCGGGAGCATATCGAAAGGCAAGCTCGCCTGGGCGAGCGCGACTGCAAGCACAAAGCTCATTACCAGTACCCCCGCACGCCGACCGCGATGAACCGGCCGATCGGCGAGTAATTGGTCGAATCGTAGGGTGTGTCGGTTGGTCCGGTCACACCGATGGGTTCGGGCTTGTCGTTGAACAGGTTGGAGACCGACAACGACAGCGACAGTCGAGGCCTGTCATCCTCGCCCTCGATCAGTGTGTACCGAGCTGACAGGTCGACCGTCGCGCTCCCTGGCAGCCGCGTGACCGTGGCGAAGCGGCGATCCTCGAGCGTGCCGGTATAATTGACTGCCAGCGACACCTGGGACCGGTGCGATTGCAGACTAGCGCTTGCGCGCAGGCGGAATTCGGGCGGATTGAACACCGTCCCCGCCAGCTGGACCACAGGCAAGTCCGGTGTCACCTGCTGGCTGGTGTCGAGCCAGGCACCGCTTACATCAAGGCTGACGCGGCGATCTCCGCCGAGGTCCTTGCGCCAGGCAAGACGGGCATCCACGCCGCGGATTGCCTGTACTGCGACGTTGATGTTGCGGTTGTCGAGGTAGGCCGCGACCTGGGTGGAATCGTAGGCCTGGCCCGAGAAGTTCTCGAGACCGTAGAGCGCGCCTGCAATCAGCGAGTCCAGGGCTTGCGCGCTCGGGCTATAGTCGATCAGAGAAGCATAGCCGGGATCGCGGAACGCCGTGGCGGGAGAGCCTGCGATCGGGCGGAGGACCCGGTCACGATACCGCACGTCGAACCACGTCGCGCTGACCGTCAGCCCAGGGACGCCTTGGGGATGGAAGTCAAACCCGGCCGTCCAGCTGCGCGCATGTTCAGGCTTGAGATCGGGATTTCCGCCGCTGGCATAGACCAGCGTGGTCCCGGCGGGCCCGGCCCCATAACGACTGGCCGGGAGAAGGAACACCTCGTAGCCGAGGTATTGCTGGAACAGCGAGGGTGCCTTGAACGAACGCGACCAGGTGCCGCGCAGGGTCAGATCCGGGACCGGGGCATAGACCAGCCCGAGCCGCGGGGTCGCGAGCCTGGCCATACCCGGGTAGTCTTCGTAGCGCAGCGAGGCGGACAGGCTGAGCCGGTCGATCGCCCGCACGCCGTTGGCTGGCGCAATGAAGGGCAAGAACACCTCGCCGTAGGCGAAATAGTTGCGGCGCGAGACGTCGAAAGCGGCGCTCGGCGTTCCGGCGACGACCCGGGTAAAGGCCATCCCGTTGCTGCGGTAGCCACCTCCGAAGGCGACCCGGGCGTCACCTCCAGCGAGCGCGAACAGTGGGCCTTCGAGCCCCAGTTCGACCGAACTCGCACGGTTGCAATAACAACCGGTGGTGAGCGTCGCGGTGCCAGGCGTTGGGGTGAACAACGTCGACAGTTGCGTGCGGTCGCGGCCCAGCACCCCGACAAGCTTCGCGCTCCAGTCCGATCCCAGCTTGAGCTCGAACGAGGGCGCGACGGTGAACGTCTCGACCTCGGGCGAGAACCGGAATCGCGCGCTCGCGGTGCCCCCGACGATCTCGGAGGTGCGCCTGGCGTAGAGCACGTCGATGCTTGCGGTGAGACCGCCGCCCAGGTCCTGGTGCGCGCTTAGCGTCGCAGCGTGATGGCGCTGGGAAGGGTAGAGATACCTGACCGGATCGAGCGAGCCGGAATAGCTGCGCTGCCGCGCGGTGATCTGCGAATTGTGGGCATAGTCGTAGGCCAACATCATCCCACCGCCGGACCAGCGCGCGCCGGTCACCAGGTCGGCCTGCTGGCGGAAGTTCCCGCCATCGGTGCTGGCACCAAGCTGCGCGGAGGCCTCGATCCCCTCAAAATCGCGACGCAGGATCACATTGACCACGCCCGCAACCGCGTCAGAACCGTAAATGGCCGAAGCGCCGTCGGGCATCACCTCGATCCGGTCGACCGCGGCCAGCGGGATCGCCGAGATGTCGACCCCGCCAAACGCAGAATCGTAGGGCAGCCGGTGACTGTTGAGGAGCGTCAGCGTGGCATCTGCCCCGAGACCTCGCAGGTTGACGTTCGACGCCGAATTGACGTTGGCGTTGACGAAGCCGGCACCAGTGCCGACGCCGGGGTTCTGCCCTCCACCGAAGTTCTGCGGCAGCGCTCGGGTGGCTTCCCCGAGATCGACCTGTCCCGCGCTGACAATCGCGTCGCGGGGTAGCGTCGTCATGTCGCTGGCGGCGACAGCACCGCGAATGCGCGATCCGGTCACAACTATCGTCTGACCCTTGGCGCTATCGCCGGGATCGTCCTTGCTCGGCGTGTCTTCAGCCTCGCTTGCCGCAGCCTGCGCCGCGCAGACCTGCGGGACGAGCGCCAGCGCGACGCCGGCGAGAAGGGTCGGAATTGCTTTGCTCTTTAACGACATGAACTGCTCCCTTGGTCATGTCGGCCGCCTCTTCGGGCCTGGCCGATACAGGGAATGACGCAGCCCGCAGCCCACACCTTAGTTTCAACTGAAATTATTTTTCCGGCGACGGTTGGAACAGGGCCGCGACACGGTAGCATCCACGAGGTCGGCGGATTGGGTCGCTCGGCGAAGCTGGGTGAGGGCGCGCATCATGTGGTATTCGACTGTCGCCAGTGAGATGCCTAGCGCCGCCTGGATTTCCCGGTAGGACATACCGCCGAACCGGCTCATGACGAACACCCGCCGGGTCTTCAATGGCAGGTTCGCGAGTGCCCGGTCGACCACGATCTGGAGGTCGTCGGCCTCGATCCGGTGTTCCTGCTCGGCATGGCTCAGCGCATCATGCGCATCGAGAATCGGCAGCAGTTCGATTCGGCAGCGGGTGCGCCGCGCGCGATCGATCAGCAGGTTGCGCGCGATGCGGTAAAGAAACCCGAGCGGATTGATCAGCTCGAAAAGCTGCGGACTGGCAGCAGCGCGCAGGAACACCTCGTGAAGAAGATCGGGGGCCACATCGGCTCCCGCCTGGCGGGCCAGGTAGCGGAGCAAGCCCGCCCGCTCCCGACGGTAGATCGGTTCGAGCATGGCAAAGCGATCACCAAAGCCCGATCTCGCCGGTGGTCCGCAAGTCTGAAGCGAATCCGGCGCGACAAACGGCGGCGCCGCCTCGAGCAAAATGAACATAGAGGCACCCAGCGTGGCGCAACCAAGCCGCCCCCGCCTTGGCAGGGTAGCTTGGCTTCCAGCGCTGTGCCGTCGTTCGGATGCAGGGCATCCTTAGCCGATACGGCCGCCGGGCTAGGTGAAGACCGGCGCGTTTGATGCCTGGCAAGATATCGGCGCAGTCAATCGCCAGCAACAGGACTACGCACCGACTTTGTGCCAGCGCGGTCCTTCTGTTGCAAGACCACGGGTGTTTGCCGTACCTGCAAATGCAGGCAGTTAGCCCGGTTTTGGACCTAACTCGAGCCGGAAGACATACTCCGATGCCAACTCGCAGCGCCGGTCGTGGTACGAAGCCAGCCAGCTGTCACGCGCAAGAGGATCGACGTCTTCGACGATCACGCGACCAAACGTCTCGATCTCGATTTCGCAGCCCGCGATAAGTTCGGGATCGAGGCAGCGTACCGGATGAAGCCGATCATTGAGCGCTTCCACCACCTCGACAACGGCCGTGCTGCCCGAAGCTGCCGCAACCCCAGCAAAGAGTCGCGCGACCCGCTCTGGATAAGGCGACGGTTCGTCGCTCCAGTCCATCTCCACGTCGCTGGCGACCATGACGATCACGGCCCTGCTCAGCAGGTCCCGGTTGAATCCGAAGAGGTCGCGAAGCTGGCGCTCCCCGATCCGCGCGACTCTGTAACCCTCTCCGGGCCACAGTTCGACCAGCCGCTCGCCGACCAGGCGGTTGAGACTGTCGCGCACCGGGGTCACGCTTACGCCCAGTTCATCGGCCAGTTTTGTGGCCTCAAGACGCATTCCCATGGGCCAAGAGCCCGCCTTGAGCCGGCTCTTGAGGCCCTGATAGGTCGGCTCAAGCACATGAGCCGGACTCATTTCCGGTCACGGCGCTCGGATGCGAAAGCCGCGACAGCGAGTTCCTGGTCCGGACGAAGGCAGTCGGTCGCGCGCGGGTGCGAGGGGACCTCGCCGCGAAGCAGGATCGACGGGCATTGCCCTTCGTAGTTTCCGAGATTGGGGCGGTGCTGTGCATAGCCGGCAAGGTCCGCAAGCTCGGGGGCGAAGTGGCTGGCGATCGATGGGGGATAGGCCAGCCACGGGTTTTCATAGGGCTTAAGCCATCCCAGGCTATAGCCGATCACGATCCCTCGCCGAACGAAGTTCGACCGGTTCGGGCCCGCACCGTGGACCGTCGACCCCAAAAAACAGATCGCGGATCCCGGGCCGCATTCGGCGGCGATGGGATCGCCGAGGTCATTGAGCGATTCGATGTGCTGGTGGTGACTGCCCGGGTAGATTCGCGTCGCTCCATTTTCGGCCGTGAATGGCGTCAGTGGCCACATCACGTTGACCAGATACTCATGGCTGCCCTTGATCCCCGCCCACATGTCGTGATCGCAATGGGGAAATTGCTCGATCTCACCAGGGTGTATCTCGATGGCCTGCGCGACATTGAGCTGGATCCGCTCGCAAGCGGAGGCCAGGATTCCGCGCGCGAGCCCAAGAACGGTCGGCTCGAGAACCAGACTTGCGGCCCGCGGCGAGCGCCGCAGCAGGCTTCCGAACCGCTTGGTGCGATGCCCGTAGAAATCGCCGTCACCAAATGGAGTTAGCGTGAAGTCAGATTCGAGATCCGCTTCGAGCGCGGCGAGTTCGCTGGTCGGCAGGAGGTCCGGGATGATCGCGTAGCCCGTGTCGAGCAACCGCTTCTCCCAGTCACGGATCGATGCGGCAGTCATTGAAGAGCTCCTGCCATTACCAGTCCGGGGCTCGCCGGACTGTAGATACCCGACGCCGCCAAGCTGCTCGGAGTCTGCGCATCGATCCGGATGTGCAAAGCCACCAGTCGATGATTGCCGACCTCCCGTGCTTCGCCGAGCGCCCGGCAGTCCCATCCAAACCGTTCAATCTGTCCGAACCAACCCGGGCTGGCGACCCCGGTGTAATCGGTAATGCCGCTACGCAGGGCATGGTCTGCAAGCGCGGTAACCAGTTGGTTGCGCACTTCGCGCCGCTCGCGCGCGTTCAGACCGGGTTCGAGACAGAAGCGGGTGATTTCCCGGCAAGTCGGTCCTGACGGGATCGACTCATCACAAAGCTGGCCGAACAGATCAGCCAGGATGTGTGGACCTTCGGTGCGCAGAAGTCGCGCCGACGCACGATGGCCACCTGCCTGGTCGGTCAAGATGAGGTATTCGGCATCGACGTTATCGAACTGGTCGATCTCGTAGCGTCCTTCAAGGACTGGCACCTGCCATTTCAGGAGGTCGACGAACACGCGCTTGCGCGCTTCGAACATGGCGCGCAGCGCAAGATCCTGGCGCGACAATCCTGTCGGTTGCAAAGTCGAAAACATGGCGAGCATCCCGTCTCGTTGATAACGGGACCGTTCGACCAGCGCAGAGGCGCGAGCGATATACCAAGAAAAGGGGATGCCAGCGCAGAATTTCGCGCTCCTGCGCAGGCCGGCTTGGGCGAGCTAGCTGTCCAACAAGGCGGCGATCGACCGGGTCCTTGCGCGCCACCCAAAGATGTCGCCGAAACCGATGAGCCCGTGGTACAGCGCGCTCAGGATCAACGATTGCCGACAATGGACGTCATACCGCTCGCGCGCCATCTTGAGATGCTGCACAACGGTTTCCGCGCTGATCCCGAGGATGATGGCAGTCTCCGCAGCCGTCTTTCCGCGCGCAGACCACAGCAAGCAATCCCGTTGTCGGTCGCTAAGCACGGCCTTTGCAGGCCGACCGGCATCGCCGCAAATCTCGAGTGCACTGACCAGCGCAAGCCCGCCTACAATTTCTGCCGCAAACAGGCCGGGCTTCGGCAGTTCCTGTCCCGGCGCCACGGCAAAGGTGCAGGTTCCCCGCGTCGTACCAGGAAGGAAGCGGGGAACCGTGTAGCCGTCGCCGATGCCGCATTCGCGGCCCACTGCAAGCATTTGGCGATCTCCCCTGGTCAACGGGATCAGTCGCTCGAGCTTCTGCCACGAAAAACCGACCATCGATTTGTCACAGGCGCGGCGTACCGGATCGCGTCCGGCAAGGTCGAAGCTGACATAGACCCTGGCCCATTCGTCCGGATAGTCATGCAGCAGAACCGCCGGTGCAGTTTCAAGGCTCGACGGCGATTCAAGGGTCAGCGCAAAGTGATCGAATCCCAATTGCTGCGTTGCCTTTGTAAGCGCCAGCGCCAGATCTTTTTCCAAGTTGGCATCTTGCAGCTCGCCCACGAACCCTTCCACGACTTCAATACACATGAGCCGACCATTCGGTTGACCTGGCGTTTCCCAATCCACCCGGTGCCAACCGTCCAGCAGTGCCCGGACCACGCGGCTTCAACCCGCGCGTCCAGGCTGTTGACGTAACCCTCCCAATAGAATTTCAGCGAAAGAATAACTAGAAGATCGAGTCCGTACGAGACCGCCAAGTCTAAAGATTGTTGCGATAGCAACGCTCGGTTCATGCTTCATTCTGCTTATACTGCGACAAGTTGCCCAACTCAATCGCTTGTTCGCTCGGTTGCTGACCGATCCTCGCCCGCGTTGCTTCTGCCGGCTGGCCGTGAAATCCGGCCCTTGAGGAGTTCGCGGTATCCCTCCAGCATCAGGTGGCGTGCACCGTTCACAAGTCGCTGCGTCTGCCGCCTTTGCGACGAGTTCTTCCATTCGATAGCGCGTCCCAGATCGTGACGGGGGTACAGGATGGTTTCCGCTAATTGTCGCAAGTTCGGCTTCTGCCGTTCGGTCGCATGAAGAAAGTCGAGGGCCTGGAGCATCCAGTTCAAACGGCTGCGCTGCGCCGCGGTCGGATGCAGGCAGTCATGCGGCAGGCACGTTTCCGTGCCGAAGAGCCGCAGCGCCGCTGCCATCCGCATCGGCCAACAGCTGTCGGGAATGATCGCGACATGATGTCCGCCGGGATGGTCCGGCGCCACAATCTTCACACGGTGTAGGCGGCTGTGGTGGCTCAGAACCATGTGCCGGTCGGTTCCGTCCGATAAGTCGAACACGACCGCACGACTGGACAAGGTCCTTTCAAAATCGATCCCGGTCAGACTTTGCGGTGTGGGGGCAAGCACGATGACCGCAGGGGCGATGTCCGACTGCCAGATCGCCGGATTGGCTTCGGCGGCGAGGTTTGGGCAAATCGGGAAAGGTCAGGCCCCAGCTTCGGGCCATCTCCTGGCAGTTCGGAGCAAGCGGGTCGAGTTCGGTCAGTCCCCCAAGAGCAGCATATTGTCGCTGGTAGTCGCGATTGCGACGCAGGAATTCCTGGGCGAACCCAGAGAAATCGAGACGCCGAACTCGTGCGTCAACCGGACCGAAAAACTCCACGGATTTTCTCCCGCAATCGTCGGGAGTTAGAGTTCCGATTGCATCCGCGGGCTATTCCGAGGTGAGGGTAGGCCCATCCCCAAAACTTGGCAGTTCAAGGTGGCGTGAATGCCCGACGTTTGGCTGCTGGGACGAACGTCAGCGGCTTCAACCGCTGGACGCAGCTATAGAATTCAGTCTGTTAGCTGCGTTCAAAGACGGCCGAGCCAGAGATCACGCCGAAAACTCAATCCTCTGATGGTGACCGCAAGAAACAGACGGGGCATTTGGCGAACACCCTTCCGCAGTCGCACCCTTGCCGCGAGCAAGGATGGCGACGACATGATCATTCCAATGATCGAGCGCCTCGCGCTTCTCCGCCTTCCAGTCGTGTCGCTGATAAATTCCGGCGACCCCTGTGCGCGATCCGCCAACATGGTTCAGCACGGCTTCGGTAACCTCGAAGCGAACGCCCAATCGCTGGAAGCCGGTCGCGAGGGTTCGCCGAAGATCATGAAGCCGCCAAGGCGCTATCGGATCGCCCCCGTCCTCTGAAACCAGACGGTCCAGCTTCTCCTTCCCCTTATGGTAGCCGGTGAACCCTCCACCTGTTGACGTGGGAAATACCTTTCCGCGGCGGGGCCACTTTTCTCCTCCCGCGACTCCGTCCAGCACAGCGACGGCCAGAGCGTTCAGGGGGATGCGATTGGGTTCGCCGTTTTTTGCCCGATTGCCGGGAAGCGTCCACATCAGTTCAGTTTGGTCGAGTTCCTCCCATGAGAGCGATGCCACTTCTTCGCGCCTCTGGCCGGTCACGATCAGCAGGCGGACGATCGGGCCGAAGCAATGATGCGTCTTGTAAGCCTGGTTCCACACGCGCCCGAGTTCGGAGTCCGAAAGCCAGCGGTCGCGGGCCTTGACCGCAGGTGGCGTCTCCATGCCCTCCATCGGGCTGCGGTCAATGTCGCCGCGACTGACCGCCCATCGGAACAGACGGCGGAGGACGGCAAACACGTTACGCCGATTGGCGACCTGCCGGTCAGGCATCCGATCGAACACTGCCACAATGTCCGCCCGTGTAATCTTGGTGAGAGGTTTTGATTTGAGCACGGGCTTTGTGTGGATGCGCAGGGACCGTCCGACGAGCAACTTCCACCCACGGCCAACGCATGACCTTTCGAAACGGTCAGCGTAATTGTCAAAGGCGAGATCGACTGACTCCCGGCGGCGCTGCTTTTCGACTTCGACAGGATCCACACCCTGGGCAATGAGCAGGGAAAGGCGCAGCGCCTCTTCCCTGGCCGTCGACGGCGTCCATGGCGAGCCATGGCTTCCGATCGTGCATCTTCGCGTTCTGGCCTCCCGCCCGCCCATGCGGAATTGCAGAATGTAGGAGACGGCTCCGGACTTGGTGATCTTGGCACCAAATCCCTTGATTCCATCATCCCACAAAAAGCCTTCTGATCGCGAAGCAATCAACGCATCAATTGTCCGTTTGGTTATCTTTCCACTCGCCATTTTTTCGCCTCCAGACCCGGCGTCCAGCAATCACCCAGCAATCACCGGGTAATCACCGGGGCGGAAACTGCCGCCAAGGGACGAAAACTGTAGCGTAGCTAACCTTCTGTAATAACACGGTAATTCTACGCCAGAGGTATCCCTAAATACGCCTCCAGCGAAAATACCAGACCTCGTGCCCGTAGACAGTCCGCGCCTTGTGTTCGTATCGCGTCTCGGGCCAGCCGCCCGGTCGGTTCTGGAATTGCTCGGGCCGGTCGCACAGCCATTCGAACTGGTCGGCGTGGCGGCGCATCACCATCAGCGCATGGCGCAGGTAGACGGCGTGATCGGTGCCGAAGCGGAACTCTCCACCAGACTTGAGCTTTGCCGCAAAGAGGTCGACAGGGCCGTCGTTCATCATCCGCCGCTTGGCGTGGCGTGCCTTGGGCCAGGGGTCGGGGTGCAACAGGTAGAGGAACGAGAGCGAGCCGTCGGGAATGCGGCGCAGTACCTCGAGCGCATCGCCATGGTGCACGCGCACGTTGCCCAGCGGCGGGTGCGCGCCGTTGTCGCCCGACACGTGGGTCAGCGCCTGGGCCACCCCGTTGAGGAACGGCTCGGCGCCGATGAAGCCGTGGTCGGGCAGCATGTCGGCCCGCGCGGCCATATGCTCTCCCCCGCCGAAGCCGATTTCGAAATGGAGCGCGCAGGGCTCGCCGAACAGCCGCTCGGCGGTCACCTCGCCCTCTTCGGGCACGGCGATCTGCGGCAAAAGATGATCGACCAGGGCCTGCTGCCCGGCGCGCAGCGGCTTGCCTTTGGCGCGGCCGTAAAGGCGGTTGATCGTGGTCGGGTCGCCCGACTTGTAGGCTGTCATGACGCGGGCGTTTGGCAGCCGGCCCGTGACGGGTCAAGCGCGGGGGGCCGGGCAAGACCTGCGGCTTCGCGCGCCGGCTAGCCAAGAAAATTGTGATGGACGCCTGTCGGCACCTGTGGTGAGCAAAGACCATGCCGGCTTCGGACCAAATGCCCAGCGACCTCGCCACGCTGTCAGCGAAGGAGGTCGAGGTGCTGCGCTTGCTGGCGGCCGGTCACACTGTCAAATCGATCGCGGTGCGCCTCGAACGCTCGGAAGCTTCGATCAACGAACGCCTGCGCGACGCGCGGCGCAAGACCGGCGTCGGCAGCAGCCGAGAGTTGGCGCGGCTGCTCGACGCACAAGAAATCTGGGACAAAAAAATCGAACTGTCCGGTAACGCGGTCAACAGCGACCCTTCGCCGCAGCTCCCGACGGGGCGTCAAACGACGAAAGGAACAGCAACGATGCTCATCGCACTACCGATCTTGGCCGTTGGCCTGGCCCTCGCGGCCGATCCTCCGCAATCTCCGCCCGAACCGTTGCCAGCAAAGGCCGCCGTCGCCCCGGCATCGCCACTTGCCGGTCGCTGGGCGCTCGACCTCGAGCGCATCCCGGCGTCCGAACGGCCTCTTGGCGTTACTATCGCGTTCACCAGGTCCGACGACGGACGATGGACGACCGAGGTCGACATCGCCCAGCCGGACGGCGCGCGCCAGCATGCCGCGTCGACCGCGGCAACCGATGGCACGCCGGTTGGGATAACCGGCAACATGAGCTTTATCGATAGCGTGGCGCTGCGCCAGCCAGCGGCCGATACCCTGGTCATGACACTCGGCAAGAAGGGCGCGCCAGTATCCACCCGGGTCTACACCGTTTCGAAGGACCGCCGCAGCATGACCGAGACGATCATCTGGGCATCGGGCGAATTGCCCAAACTCGAAACCACCTACTTCCATCGCGTCGGCTAGCGCGCGAAACTCCGGCACTTACTCGAGTTGCCGGATCTGCGGCCACAATGTGGCGAGCGGCTGGCGCAGGCCCTGGCACCAGACGATCGCCTTGTCGTTCTCGTGCGCCATGGCGAAGCGGGCCCAGGTCGTGCCGACCACGTCGGCATGGGTGCAGACCTTTGCCAGCCGCGCGGGCTCGTCGGTGATCACGATCAGGTTCTGCGGGTTCTGACCGCGCAGGCCCAGAAAGTGGTAATGGTTGTGCCCCGACAGTGCCCGCGGGAGGCCGAAGCGCTTGCCATAGAGGTCGAGCGCGGCTGCCTCGCCGTAGTTGTCGGTCAGGATCGCAGTGCGGGCGCGGTCGGCGGGCGTGACGAAGCGCCAGGTCTGGCCGACCTGCTCGGTGAAGGCGTGCCAGCCCAGCTGGTCTGCAAAGACCTGCGGCAGCACGGTGCCGGCAAAGCTCTTCTCCTGGGCTTGCGGGGCAAGGCCGGTGCGCAGCATGTAGGCCTCGAGCCGGTCGGGCGACAGGATCGGCAGCGCGAGCGGAGCGATCACGGCGGAAAGGGCAATCGCCGCGGCGATCCAGCCGGCCAGCAGCCAGGCTTGCCAGCGCGCCCGGGCCCGCGCGGCCAGCCAAACCGCGCCGCTGGCGAAGAACGCGGGGTAGAGCGCGGCGAGGTAATAGTCCTTCCCCCCGCCCAGCCTGACAAGCACGAAGGTCACCGCATAGGCGGCGACCAGGAAGCGCAGGCGGCGCAGCCCTGCGTCGACGAACGGCGCTACCATCCCGACGATCCAGACCGGGGCAAGCACGGGATTCATGATGAAGGCCTGGTTGGCAATGAAGGCGCCAAAGGCGACCTCCGCGTTCTTGTCCCTGGCGGCGGCCGACAGATCGAGGAAGGGGAAACCGTGCAGCGCCTGCCAGGCGAACGACGGCGCGGCGATGACGGCGGCGATCCCCACGCCGAGCCACAAGGCCTTGCGGCGCAGGAGGTCGCGCTCGAACAGCAGGATGCCGACGGCCAGGCCCACGGCCCAGAGCAGCAGCGAATACTTGACTTGGAGGATGATCCCCGCCGTCACCCCGGCCCACAGCAGCGCGCGATCATCGCCGCCGATCCCGCGCAGCAGCAGCGCGGCAATCAGCGTGAAGGCGAGCGGATCGAAGCTGGAGGTGCTGAGGATCGCGGTCAGCCCCATCAGCACCGGCGCCACTGCGACGGAGAGACCGGCCAGAGTCGCAGCCAGGAGGCCGCCGCCAAGCCCCCGCGCCAGCCTGACTGTCACGAAGGCCAGCGCGGCAGCGGCGATGACGCTGGGCAAGCGCACCCAGAACGCCGTACCGCCGATGTCATAAAGCGCCGCCGCGATGAGCGGAACCAGGGGCGGCTGATCGGCATAGCCGAACGCGGGGTGCTGACCGCAGACGATGAAATAGAGTTCGTCGCGGAACAGGTCATATCGACCGGCCAGGACCAGGTGGATCACACCCGTCAGCGCGGCAAGACCGATGCCCAGCCAATCGGCCGGCCGCGTCGTGTTCGTCATGGAATCAGGCGCAGCCATGCCCTTCAGGGCTGGCACGCGGTAGTTGCCGCGTCAATCGGCCGCCATGCCTCAACCCTTGTGCAGCGCGGCGGCCTTGTGCGCCGCCCGCTTTCCATCCTCGGTTTCGACAAGATACTCCGGATTGTCCTTCGATGCGGCGACCTTGTGGCCCTTGATGGTGATCGGCCGGGTCAGCTTCTTCACTACCTTGCCGTGCGCCGTTCCGCCGTGGCTGTTCCACGACACCGTTGCTCCCGCCTTCAGGTTCGCCGCCATGAGATCGTCTCCTGTGCTCTTTGTCCGTGCAGGTTAAAGCACTTCGAGCGGCGAGCGCGTTCCTGCCGTGCCCGAAAGGGCAGGCGCAACGCAGATAGCAAAACCGCCCGGAACGCGAGCGCTCCGGACGGCCTTCGGTGGTTCTGTCAGCGTGGTGTCAGGCCGCTTCGGCCTTGTCCTCCGGATCGCGCAGCACGTAGCCGCGGCCCCAGACGGTCTCGATGTAGTTCTCGCCGCCGCAGGCATGCGCGAGCTTCTTGCGCAGCTTGCAGATGAACACGTCGATGATCTTGAGTTCGGGTTCGTCCATCCCGCCGTAGAGGTGGTTGAGGAACATTTCCTTGGTCAGCGTGGTGCCCTTGCGCAGCGAGAGCAGTTCCAGCATCGCGTATTCCTTGCCGGTCAGGTGCACGCGGGCGCCATCGACCTCGACCGTCTTGGCATCGAGGTTGACCGCCAGCTTGCCGGTGCGGATGACCGACTGCGAGTGGCCCTTCGAACGGCGCACAACGGCGTGAATGCGGGCGACCAGTTCCTCGCGGTGGAACGGCTTGGTGACGTAATCGTCGGCGCCGAAGCCGAAGCTGCGGACCTTGGAATCCATTTCCGAAATGCCCGAAAGGATCAGGACCGGCGTCTGCACCTTGGCGACGCGCAGCTTCTTGAGCACATCGTAGCCGTGCATGTCGGGCAGGTTCAGGTCGAGCAGGATGATGTCGTAATCATACAGCTTGCCCAGATCCAGGCCTTCTTCGCCCAGGTCCGTCGTGTAGACATTGAACCCTTCGGTCGTCAGCATCAGTTCGATTGCACGGGCCGTGGTCGGCTCGTCCTCGATCAACAACACGCGCATGGGTAACCCCCCTTTGCCCCCGGACTACAACCCTTTGGTAAGGGTCATTGCCCGCTATTAACCATACGACTTGTGAAGTTGAAAGGTTAATTTCCCGTAAACACAGGGAATCCAGGGAGTCGCGTCCTTGCGGCAACAGTCCGCCCGGCGCGCCGGACGACAAGCATCACTGATCGATCAGGCGGGTCTGGGGATGGTGCCGGTCGAGGTGGCTGCGGATGATCTTGAGGTTGCGGGTGTTCGAGCGGTACAGGAAATCGAACAGGTCGCCGGCCAGCGGCACCGCGCCGACGACGGTATCGACCCCGACATTGCCCAGCATCCGCCACACCTGCCAGCGCGACAGGCCAAGGTTGCGCGCCTCCCACACCAGGTAGAGTCCCATGGCGGCGGTGACCACGTCGCCGACCCCCGGGATCAGTCCGACGATTGCATCGAGGCCGACCTTGCGGCGCAGACCCGGGACTTCGATCAGCCCTTCCAGCATCCGCTCGAGCAGTTCGATCCGCTTGCGCACGGATTGCGGATCGCTGCCCACCGGCAGGGTCGCTGTCATGCGGCGCAGATTGCCGCCTGGTCCGGAAACGTCCATCGCATGGCCTTTCAAGCCGAGGCCGGACGAAGCGCCGGCGCCTTCTATCTGGGGCGCGGGGCCATCGGCATCAAGGGATGGACGTTCCAGGGGTTGGCGGCAAAGCCGGTGGCCTTGCCGGCGACCAGCGACCAGCGGATCGGCACGCCGAAGGGTATGAAGCCGTTGGCGATGGTCAGCTGCGCCTCGGCATCGGCATAGAGATCGGCGCGCAAGGCCGCATCGGGTTCCTCGAGCGCGGCGGCGACGAGGCTGTCGGCCGACAGACTGCACAATCCCACCCGGCGCGCGCAACCAAGCTGGTTCAGGAACCACGAGGCCCCGGCATAGCGCGCCACGACGTCGACCAGCCGGAGGTCCGCCGGCGCGGTTTCGCCGACCCGGCGGGTGGCAAGGCCGATTGCGGCAAAGTCGGCCGACAGGCGGCGGAACAGCACGTCGGCCCCCGGACCAGCCGGCATCGCCACGCGCAGGACGACCGGGCCGCTGCCAGCGCCCTTCCACTTCGCGACCCGCGCGGCGGCCATGGCGCGGCGGTCCTCGATCGTGCGGCCCATCCAGCGTTCGCCGATCGCGCCGGTATCGCCCGCAAGGCCCGGGTTCACTATCCGCGTCGTCGCCGTCCAGCCGCCGACATTGAGCGCGCCGATCAGCGCCTCGCGGTCGACCGCCATGGCCAGCGCCTCGCGGTTCTCGGGCTTCGAGAGGAAGCCGTCGTCGTGCAGCACGGCAAGGCCGAACAGGCCATTGACCGGATCGAGCCGCACCGCGCCGCGCGGCACGCCCTTGGCGTCGAGCAATGGAAAGTCCGAGAACCGGCCGCCCAGCACGATCGAGGCCTCGTCCGCGTTGAAGCGGTCGATCGCCGTGCCGGCGGGCATGGTGCGCAGCTCCACCGGGCGAATGCGCGCCGCCCAGCCGGCCACCGCGGGCAAGCCGCGGTCTTCGGGCGGGATTGCGCGCAGGATCGCAACGTCCTTGTTGCGGGTCAGCCGCATCGGCCCCGCGCCGCGCGCGCCGCGCAGCAGGCCCAGCTCGGGCTGGGCCAGCACCTGCAGCATGTCGGGCATCTGCTGGTGCAGGCGAATCTCGACCACCCGGCCGGCCATTGCCCGCACCTCGGCCACGCTGGCCAGATCGCCGGCAAGCGGCCCGGCCTTGGCCCGCCCCATGGCCTCGAGCAGCGCCGTACGGGCCGTTTCCCCGGTGATGTCGCTGCCGTCCGGCCAGGTCCCGTCACGCAGGCGGAAGATATAGGACATCCCGTCGTCCGTAACGATCCAGCGATCCGCCAGGGCCGGTATCGCGCGGCCCTGCTCGTCGAAGCCGACCAGACCCTCTGCCGTGGCCGACCGGACGATCTGCGCGGCCTGGGGCAGGCGCGCGCCGGTGTTGAAAGCGGCGCCGGTCTGCCCGATCACCACCACCGATACGGTGTCGTCGCTGCCCTTGCCGCATCCGCCCAGCAGCGCCAGGCCGGCCGCTGCGATGGCAAGGATGAAGGGGTGGGAGCGCATCATGCCCCAACGACCTAGACGATTATGGTCGAAGCGCACAGGCCGCATTGCGCGGCGGCGCGATCAGATCTTGCGGAGCTGTCCTGCCGGATAGTGCTTCATCGGCGCCTTGATGTAAGACGGCGTGCTGTGCGCGGCCGCGACCGGCGCGCGAGCGACCATCGGGTCGATCTCGTCCTTGAACGCCACGCCGCAGCGGTCATCCTGGACCCAGGCGATCGATCCTTCGACCCAGCCAACGTTGCGGACATTGATCCAGACCTGCTGGCCGCGCTGGATCTTGTCCACGCCCTCGGCCATCAGTCCGCCGGCCGACAGGTTGCGGACGCGGACGCGGACCTCGCCGGGCACACCGTCGATCCGCATTTCGGCCAGCACGAACAGGCTGTCGCGCGAGAGCTGCCTCTGTCCGTCTTCGCCTGATTCCACTGCCGTGCTCCGCGCGTGTTGAAAGGTCACGAAAGGTCACGCAACAACCGTGACCCGCATGACCCTGTAAATAGCATTGGCAAACATGCCGTTAACGGCGTGTCGGTCAATCGTCGCGCGAGATTTTTTCGCGACGCTCGTGCGCTTCCTGAGCCTCGACGGTCATGGTAGCGATCGGACGCGCCGAAAGGCGGCCGAGGCCGATGGGCTCGCCGGTCACTTCGCAATAGCCGTATTCGCCTTCCTCGATCCGGCGCAGCGCGGCGTCGATCTTGGAGATCAGCTTGCGCTGGCGGTCGCGTGTGCGCAGTTCGATCCCCCAGTCGGTTTCGCTGGAAGCGCGATCGTTGAGGTCAGCCTCCCGGATCGGGCCGTCCTGCAGCGACTGCAAGGTATCCTGAGCCGCCGAAAGAATCAGCTTCTTCCATTCAAGGAGCAACCGGGCGTAGTAGTCGAGCTGAGCCTCGGACATGTAGGGTTCGTCTTCGCGGGGAACATAGTCACCGGAAATCGCCCGTTTCGCTTTGGCCAGGACGTCAATCTCATCACCGAGGACCGTCGCCATATACTCTCCAAAATAGATCGGACGGCCTGAGGCCCTGCGATCGCGAGTATTCCCGCTAATCGCCCCACCCGTTCGTGCGCGCCTATAGTGCCGCGCAGAATCGCGCACAAGCGCCAATACGGTGAGCCACTAGTTTATCCCACATTATAAAAGGATGAATGAATAGGTGGTCTTTCATCGCCGCGTAACACGGTGCTGGCACGACGCGCTTCAAGGCCACTTCAAAAAGTCGACGCCCCGTTAACCATTTGTTGACCACGATCGGGAAGGTTGGACCTCGACGGCGGCCGGGATCGAACCGGGGGGACCGCCGGCAGGGGGTAGATGACATGAACACTGTCTGGATACACACCGATGCCGCGGCCATGTCGGCCGCCGATAGCCACGCCGAAGACATGCTGGTCGCCACGTGCCTGGCCGCTGCCGCTGGCGGCGACATCAACGCCTACTACGACCTGGGGGTCGCCTATTCGACGGGCAGCCACGGCGTCGATTGCGATCTGATCGAAGCGCACAAGTGGTTCAACCTGGCTGCGGTCAACGGTCACGGCGAAGCCCAGATGTGCCGCGCCGACATCTCGGACGAGATGAACGCCCGCGAAATCGCCGAGGCCCAGCGCCGCGCTCGCGAATGGATCGCCGCGACCAGCCGCCGCGCAGCCTGACCCTTACCCGTCCTTCCTGAACGGGGTGCGCCCGGCCAGATGGATCTGGTCCGATGCCACCCCCATCCGTTCCCGTTCGAGAAAATCGGCCACCGCCTCGCGAAAGCCGGGATGGACGATATGGTGCGCCGACCAGGTCTGCACCGGCTGATAGCCCCGTGCCAGCTTGTGCCCGCCCTGGGCGCCCGCCTCCACCCGCGCCAGCCCGCGTTCCAGCGCCGCGTCGATCGCCTGATAATAACACAGTTCGAAGTGCAGGAACGGCTTGTCGACCAAAGCCCCCCAATAGCGCCCGTAAAGCGCATCGGGCCCGATGAAGTTGAGCGCGCCGGCGATCGGCCGGCCATCGGCATAGGCCAGGATCAGCAGCACGCTTTCGCCCATGCGCTCGCCGAACAGGTCGAAGGCCGCTCGGGTCAGGTAGGGGCGACCCCACTTGCGCGCGCCGGTGTCCTGGTAGAATTGCCAGAAGGCGTCCCAGTGCTCGGGCCGGATCGCGGTGCCGGTCAGATGGCGAATCTCGACCCCGTCCTGCGCGGCGGCGCGTTCCTTCCTGAGGTCCTTGCGCTTGCGCGATGACAGCGCGGCGAGGAAGTCGTCGAAAGTGGCATAGCCCCGGTTGAGCCAATGGAACTGGATGTCGCTGCGCAGCAGCCAGCCGGCGGCTTCGAAGGCGGCTACCTGGCCGAGTTCGATGAAGGTCGCGTGGGCCGATGACAGCCCGTTCTGCTCGCACAGCGCCTCGGCCGCGCGCAGCAGCGGCAGGGCCAGGTCCGGATCGGCCACCAGCAGCCGTGGGCCGGTGGCAGGAGTGAACGGTGCGGCGATCTGCAGCTTGGGATAATAGGCCCCGCCCGCGCGGTGCCAGGCATCGGCCCAGGCGTGATCGAACACGTACTCGCCCTGGCTGTGGTCCTTCAGGTAAGCGGGCAGCGCGGCCAGCAGCGTGCCGCCCTCGCCCGCGATGGTGATCGGCGCGGGCGACCAGCCGGTGCCGGGACCAACCGAGCCCGAATCCTCCAGTGCGGTCAGGAAGGCGTGGCTGACGAAGGGGTTGCCGGCCGCCAGCGCATCCCATTGCCCGGCATCGAAATCACCGACCGCTGAGGAGACCCGCGCCTCGATCACGCCACGCCGGCGCCTTCGGCAATCGCGGCGTCGGCGCAGGTGGCGGCGCGTTCGGCAAGGTCGGCGTCGCGCACCGTCCAGGTCAGCAGCGGCAGGCCGCGCGCCTTCTGCGCCGCGGCGAAGCGGCTCGGCAGGTCGCGCACGTCATAGGCGAGGAAATCGGGCCGGGCGTACCACAGCGCCAGCCGGCGGCGGATCATCCCGGGCAGCGCCTTGTCGTTCTCCTCGGTCACCACCAGCCCGCGCACCGTGTGGGGCGAGCGATCGGCGAACCAGCGCACCACGCGCGGATCGAAGCTCATGATCGCGTGGGCACCGCCATAGCCTTCGATCACGCGGCGCACCGCCAGGCACAGCGCGGCAACGCGCGAGCGGGTGTTGCCCTTGCTCTTGATCTCGATCAGCAGCGGCACCTGGCCGGCGACCTGGTCGAGCACCTTGCGCAGGGTCGGGATCGTGTCGGTCCCGCCCGACAGCACGATCTGGCCAAGCTCCGCGCTCGAGCGGGCGGCGACCGGGCCGCTTTCCGCCGTCAGCCGGTCGAGCGTGGCGTCGTGGAAAACCACCGCCTGCCCTTCGTAGGAGCGCTGCACGTCGCATTCGATGCCCATGCCGCGCGCAATCGCAGCGGCAAAAGCGCTGGGCGAGTTTTCGGGAACGCCGGCGCCGTGCAGCCCGCGGTGGGCATAGGTCACCCCCGCCAGCCAGCCGACCCGCGCCGGCGCTGGCGGCGGCGCGCGCCAGTTATCGAGCAGCGCGAAGAGCGACAACGGCGTCCACTTCCACTGCCACGCCCAGCGGCAGGCTGTTCGCGCTGACCGCGGCGCGGGCGTGCTTGCCCGCTTCGCCGAACACCGCGACCATCAGTTCCGATGCGCCGTTGGCGACCTTGGGCTGGTCGGTGAAGTTGTCGGTCGAATTGACGAAGGCGCCCAGCTTGACCACACGCTCCACCCGGTCGAGCGAACCCAGTGCCGCCTTCAGCTGCGCCAGGATCATCAGCCCGCAACCCTGCGCCGCCAGGATGCCCTGTTCGACCGAAACGTCGGCGCCGAGCTTGCCCTTGACCAGCTGGCCATCGACGAAGGAAATCTGCCCCGAAACGAAGGCCATGTCGCCCGCGATGACCACGGGGACATAGGCCGCGACCGGCGCGGCGGCTTCGGGAAGGGTGATGCCGAGTTCGGCGAGGCGTGCGTCGATGCTCATGGTGTCTTTCTACAGGCGCGAGAGCAGCCAGGGCAAGGCGTGCTCCCAGGTGTCGATCCGGGCGTGGGCGTGTCCTGCCTCGAACCCGCAGGTGATGTGGGGGGCCAGGGTCGGTTCGCCGCACAGGTGCAGGCGGTCGATGTGCGGGACCATTTCCGCGGCCGATCCGTGATGCTGCGCCAGGTCGTCGATGAACACGGCTGTGCTGGGCCGGTATTCGTCGAGGATCGCCTGCAGCGCCGGACCCTTGGGCCCCTGGTTGGTAAAGACGCGTGCGTCGATCCCGTGGCTCAGCAGCTGCCGGCGGCGGGCCTCGTTGTGCTTGTCGGCAAGGTTGGTCAGGATCACGACGTCGGCATGGGTCTTCAAGGTGTTGATCGCCTCGACCGCGCCGGCGATCGGGGTCTGGCGGTGCATCTCGTTGTCGAAGAACAGGCCGAGGTAACGCCAGATATCCTCGGGCGGCACCGGCTCGCCGCTCACCTTGTCGCGGATCGCCCTGGAAAAGTCGTTGCCGATCAGCTTGAACGAAACGGGCTGCGTCGCGTCCAGCCACTCGCCGAAGGGGACGATCATGTGCAGCAGCACTTCGTCGCAATCGCTGATGATCAGCGGACGGGCCATGTTCGTTACAACCTTTCGCGGGCGGCCATCAGGTCCGCCGGTTCGACTCGCAGATCCTGCGCCGCGGCGACCAGATCGGGTTCGTGACTGCCGAGGAAATCGAGCACCGCGCCCAGCACGGCAGGGTCGGTCAGCCCGCCGCGCAGCATATCGGGCGTCATCCCGGTCAGCGCCAGCAGTCGCTCGGCGCGGGGGGCGTCCGCCAGCACCCAGCCCAGCGCGGCAAGCGCCAGGGCGGCGGGATCGGCGGCGGGGGACGGGGGATCGCGCAGCACTAGTCAGAACCTCGGGCAATCGGCTAGGGCACTGCCCATGGCAAAGCGTATCCTTGTTGTCGAGGACAACGACCTCAACCGCAAGTTGTTCTGCGACGTCCTGAAAAGCCAGGGCTATGCGGTGGAACCCTGCGCCGACGGACTGGAGGCGCTGGACCGTGCGCGCCAGTTCGTGCCCAACCTTATCATCATGGACATCCAGTTGCCCAACATCAGCGGCCTCGACCTGATCGAGGCGGCCAAGGCCGACGCGACCCTGCGCTCGATCCCGGTCCTCGCCGTCACCGCCTATGCCGGCAAGGGCGACGAGGAGCGCATCCGCGACGCGGGGGCGGAGGGCTATCTCGCCAAGCCGGTGTCGATCGGCCCGTTCATGGCGGCGGTCAGGGGGCTGGTGGAGAAGGCGGCGGCTTGAGGCCACGCCGACGGAGTTACGCCTGCGCGGCTGTCCGCTATTGGTGTATGGCTCTTTTGGCTCAAACGTAAATTTCGCGCGGGGGGGGCTGATATTGACTATCAAACGGCAAAGTCGCACGCTGACTCCGCGAAATCGAAGTGGGCGAGCGTACAGCAGCGCCCACTTCGATAAAAAATTAGGCGGTATGTAGCTTAAGCTACTCCGTTTGTAATGGCGCTCAGACGACAATTCAGCTAAACGCTGCTAGTGCTGCGACGATTAAGGAAGATGCCAATGCCTGCGCCTTATAACCTCGCTACCATTCGCAGTGGGAGATCTTTTCGGGATTTGGTGATTCGACTCGCATAAACGTTCAAGGCACAGGCACATTGGCCGCGGCTAGTATGTCGGCAAACTCGACCGGCCCTAACCTTGTGACGATTTCGGTCTCATCGGGCGACTTGAGCGAGTGGAAAGTCGGAGATCTTATTCGCATCCAGAACTGTTCTGAGGCTGCCCTCTCTAGCTTCCCGATGCGCATACTCACCAAGTCGTCGACGCAGCTAGAGGTCAGGTGCCCACTAGGGTATGCTCCCACCGTTAGCACGACCGGTACAATCATTCCCGTCAACATCGGAGGTGCTTCTTCGGTAGGTACGGGCGATGCTGCTGACGGGTGGCGCAAGGACATCAACCTAGCAGTATGGCGTGAAGACAATTCGGCAAATCTGCTGGCAGGATGCCGTTACGCCCTTGGGTGCAATGTTAGCAGCAGCAGCGTAACTCCAATTGATCAGCCGCTCTTCATGTCGCTCGATCCGACCCTGTACCGCGGACAGAGGCTCACTTTCGGAGCGTACGTGTATCAAAAGGTGAAAGGCGGGGCAGGGACCTGGTGCCTCTTCTACAATACCGGAACAATCGTTACCGACAGCAGCGCGCCTGCCTCAACCGAGTATCAGTGGCTTGAATACAGTTTCGTAGTTCCAACGAACGCAACTTTCCTAAACGTCGGCATCCGGTTCCAAGGCTCCGTTGGAGACACCTACTATGTCGCCAACCCGGTTCTTGCCCTCACAGCTTCACCTAACCCCGCCATTGGAGAAGGACAATATGTAAAGCCTCAGGAGGTGCTGTTCCCGGTCGTTCATATTTCACCCTGGATCAACGTTGAATTCGGTTACGGAACGACAGCGACTATCGCCGACCAATACATGAACCTTTTTGATCTTCATGCCGACACCGGTGGGAAGATCGCGAGGTCGGTGCCTCGAGCAGAGGGCTGCATAGAGGGTGTCAACTACAGCGAAGTGATCGTCGTCGATGGACCACGACGTCTGCTAGGCTTTTCCGACAGCGACTCTGCGCCAGTCAAGTACGGCGCATTCATGCCTCACATTGCAGCTGGAGTTAAGTCGTTCGGCCCTGCAGAAATTCCCCTGAACGATGGCCGGGCGTTTAGTCTTTCGGCATACCCAGGCGACGAGTGGACCAACGTCTCGATCGATCTGGACAAGTTTTACCTGGCCTAGCCAGGTCTCGGGTAAGGACCATGAACTACAAGGCATTCCCGATCGATTGGCGGTTTCTTCCGGAGCCTGCATTGGTTTGCAAGGACTCGATCCGGCATGTGCTGAATAAAGCGGGCGGAGGTCCTCACCTGCCTTCGATTGTTGGCAAAGCGTGGTTCAAGCTTTATCACCGTACACAGCTTTCCAGGGTCAAGGCGGCAGGCGTGGTCTTCGTCCATGTGCCTCGAACCGGCGGCACATCTGTGGGCAAGGTACTGTATGGTCAAAACCTGCCGCATGTGTCGCTCGCCTATCTACGAAGAGTGGGGGGCGAACCGCTAGCCCGGCTTCCAAGCTTCTCGATCATCCGCTCTCCAACCGCTCGAATAGTCTCCGCATATCGTTTCATTCGCGCCGGCGGCACCAGCTTGATGGCGTGCAGCCGGTACGATCCGTTGGGTTTGCGCAGAATATCGACCTTCGATGCCTTTATCGAAGCCATCGCCCGTCACCAACATCAGCTGAGATCCTACGATGTTTTGCGGGCCCAGAGCGAATACGTCACGGACAGCTCGGGGATCTTGCTCGTCGATCGATTGTTCGCGTTCGAAGATGTGGCGCAAGGCTCACCGGATTTGCACCGCTGGCTTGGAGCTAATGATTTGCCAATGCTTAACGCCTCCGACCATTTGCCACTTTCCATATCCGCTAACTCAAGACGCCTGATCGAAACAATCTACGCCAACGACCTGCAACTGCACGACCGCGTACGTCGGACCTGATTGGCTCGGTAGCGTAGACGCCGTGTCCCGTGCCCAGCGGGGCCGCGTTCGTGTCAAAGCTCTGCCATCCGTCTGTGTAGTCAGGTGGTTCATCCAACCAATCGTTCAATGTCAGCAAGGTTGTCGTATCCTGATAGGCTGCATCTTCGTAAGAATGGCGGACGACCGACGTTCCGGCTAGGGCGACAAATGCCCTTGCGCCCTGCCGCCAACTTTCGCCTATATTCCGCCCCAATCATCGGCCAAAGGGCCGCAAAACCGTTTCATCCCCGGAGTACCCCAATGGACCGCGCCGAAACTGCCGCGAAGATTGCCGCGCTGATCGAACCCTTCAACAAGAAGGGCGTTGAAATCAGCGATGCCACCACCTTTGCCGGCGATCTGGAATTCGACAGCCTGACCGTGATGGATTTCGTCGCCGCGATCGAGGACGAGTTCGATATCATCATCACCATGAACCAGCAGGCCGAGATCGAGACCTATGGCCAGCTGATCGACGCCGTGGTCAAGCTGCAGGGATAACGCACCGATGAGCGAAGGCATCGACGAAGCCGACCGTCCCAGCACCCTGGAAGGGCACGGGACCGACCTGTTTTCCAAATTCGATCCGCTGATCGAACAGCGCCGCGCGCTGCTGGCCACGGGCGTCACCGATCCGTTCAACCTGGTGATGGAAAGCGTCGTCTCTCCCACCGTGGCCATGTGCAACGGGCGCGAGACGATCCTGCTGGGCACCTACAACTACATGGGCATGACCTTCGACCCCGACGTGATCGCGGCGGGCAAGCAGGCGCTCGACGATTACGGCAGCGGCACCACCGGCAGCCGCGTCCTCAACGGCACCTATGCGGGGCACCGCGAGGTGGAAGAGGCGCTGAAGGACTTCTACGCCATGGACCACGCCATGGTGTTCTCCACCGGGTACCAGGCGAACCTCGGCATCATCAGCACGATCGCCGCCAAGGGCGACTACATCGTCCTCGACATCGACAGCCACGCCTCCATCTGGGATGGCTGCAAGATGGGCGACGCCGAAGTCGTTCCGTTCAAGCACAACGACATCGAGGCGATGGAAAAGCGCCTCAAGCGCATTCCCGAAGGCGCGGGCAAGCTGGTCGTGCTGGAAGGCGTCTATTCCATGCTCGGCGACATCGCCCCGCTGAAGGAGATGATTAAGGTCGCCAAGGACAACGGCGCGATGGTGCTGGTCGACGAGGCGCACTCGATGGGCTTCATCGGCCCCAACGGGCGCGGCGTGGCCGAGGACCAGGGCTGCCTGGACGATGTCGACTTCGTGATCGGCACCTTCTCGAAGTCGGTCGGCACGGTCGGCGGGTTCTGCGTGTCGAACCACCCCAAGTTCGAGATCATGCGGCTGGTCTGCCGCCCCTATGTGTTCACCGCCTCGCTTCCGCCGAGCGTGGTGGCGACGGCCAGCACCTCGATCCGCAAGCTGATGCACGCCGGCAACAAGCGCGCGCACCTCTGGGAAAACTCCAAGGTGCTGCACAAGGGGTTGACCGATGCGGGCTTCACGCTCGGCACCGCGGAGCCGCAGTCGGCGATCATCGCGGTGATCATGCCCGACCTCGAGCGCGGCGCGGCGATGTGGGAAGCGCTGCTCCACGAAGGGCTCTACGTGAACCTCGCCCGTCCGCCCGCCACCCCTGCCAACATGACCCTGCTGCGCTGCTCGCTCTGCGCCGAGCATTCGGCCGATCAGGTCCAGACGATCATCGGAATGTTCACCCGCGCCGGGAAGGCCGTGGGGATCCTTGGCTAGGTGGCGGCGGGTGGCCGCCCTGCCGGTTGCCCTGGCGCTGGCAGCCCCGGCCATGGCTGATCCGCCCAGTCCCTACCCCGCGGGCGGGATGACGGAGGACAGTTGCCCGGCGAGCCTGGCCGGGCTGCGCGCGCTCGACGAGCGGGTGCTGCGCAGCGACTGGGCGTGGCAATGCCGCTACCGCGCCGACAACGCTGCGATCGATCCGGCCAGCCCGCCGCGCGTGGTGTTCATCGGCGATTCGATTACCGAGAACTGGGCCGGGGCCGACCCGGCGTTCTTTTCGGGCGGCGTGATATCGCGCGGCATTTCGGGGCAGACCAGCCCGCAGATGCTGGTGCGGTTCTGGCAGGACGTGGTCGCCCTGCATCCGCGCGTCGTGCACATAATGGCCGGCACCAACGACATTGCAGGCAACACCGGACCGACCACGCCCGAAGCCTACCGGAACGCGGTGCGTGCCATGGTCACCCTGGCACGCGCCAACGGCATCGCCGTGGTCATCGGCTCGATCCCGCCAAGCAACGGCTTCGGCTGGAACCCGGCCCTCAAGCCCGCGCCCTGGATCGCTGAGCTGAACGCCTGGCTGCGGGATTACGCCAGCGCCGAAAAGGCGGTATTCGCCGATTACCACGCCGCGCTGGCCGGGCCCGACGGCGAGCTTCCGGCGCGCCATGCCCCCGACGGGGTCCATCCCAACGTTGCCGGCTATGCGGTGATACGCCCGATCGCCGAACGCGCCATCGCCGAAGCGGAGCAAGGCCTGCCGCGCTAAAGCGGTGGGTGGTGACAGCCGCGACGCTTTCTGCAACTCTCCCGCCAAGGGGAGACACGCCGATGCAACGCCGACTGATCGAGGTTATTGCCGCCCTGCTGGCTGCCAGCCCCCTGCCCGCCCTGGCGCAGGACACCCACGATCATACCGTTGCCCCGGCAGTCCCCGCCGCGCCCGCCGTGCCCGCCGCCCCCGCGGCCGAGGCGCGCGACGAAAAGCACAACCACACCGACCAGACCGCGCCCAGGACCCCGCAACTGATGCCGGGCTACGGCGACGGCGGCTTCGCCATTTCGGGCGCGAGTGCCGAGGCGCAAGCGTTCTTTTCCAACGCGCTCGAACTCCACGCCGCTTTCGCCCACACCGCCGCGGTGCGCGCCGCCAAGCACGCGGTTCAGCTCGATCCAGCCTGCGTCATGTGCAAATGGGGCGAGGCGCTGATCGACGGGCCGACGATCAACTATGGCAAGGATGCCAAGGAGCGCGTGCCGCTGCTCGCCCTCGCCAGGCAGGCTCAGGCCGGCACCCGCAGCGCCAGCGCCCGCGACCGCGCGCTGACCGATGCCCTGGTGCTGCGCTACCGGCCGGGGGATACGGCACGCGCCGACCGCGCCTATGCCGCGGCAATGAAAGGCGTGGCGGAGCGGTTTCCGGGCGACAACGAGATCGCCTGGCTGGCCGCCGACGCGCTGATGGTCGGCTCCTTCGCCCAGGACGACGGCTATGACCGGGGCATGATGGACCAGGCCATCGTCCTGCTGGAACGGGTGCTGGCGCGCAGCCCCAAGCACACCCCGGCGATCCATTTCTACATCCACGCGACCGAGGTGATCGGCAAGCCGGCGCTGGCCGAAGCCTATGCCGACAGCCTGCCCGCGCTGGCCCCGCGCGCCAGCCACCTGGTCCACATGCCCAGCCACACCTGGTACTGGGTCGGGCGCTACCAGGATGCGGCCGACACCAACCGCCGCGCGGTCGAGATCGGCAAGGCCAACGCCAGGGCACTGGGCATCGCAGAACCCGACGGGGTGTGGAACCTGCCCTACCACGCGCACAACGTGATCTACGGTCTCGGCGGTGCGCTGATGGCTGGCGATTCGCGCACTGCGCTCGATCTGGCGCGGCCGCTGGTCGAACGTTCGGCCGCGCGCGACAAGGCGCCGCCATGGTCGCAACTGCTCGCCGCCTCGGGCTATTTCGCGCTGGCCCGCTTCGATCCGGCGGGCGCGCTCGCAGTGCCGGAACCCAAGCTCGACTACCTCAAGGCGGCGCGGCGCTATGCCCGGGGCGAGGCCCTGGTCTGGCAGGGCGATCTCGCCGCGGCCCGGGCCGAACGCGATGCCATCCCCGAAAGTATCGCCAAGGGTCCGCGCAAGGACTGGCCCAAGGACGCCACCGTTGCCGCCGAGGCCATGCTCGGCATCACCCGCGCCGTTCTCGACGGGCGGATCGCCATGGCCGAGGGCCGCTTTGCCGATGCCGCGACCGCCTTTCGCAAGGGGGCGCTGCTCGAGGAGACCAAGGAGTTCTCGGACTTCACCGATCCGCCCGCCTTCTGGTATCCGGTGCGGCGCGACCTGGCGGCGGCCTTGCTCGCGGCAGGCGATGCGGCCGGCGCCCAGCGCGAGGCGCAGGCCTCGCTCGACCTCAGGAAGCTCGATCCGGTCGCCCAGCAGATCCTGGCGGCGGCGCGCCTCGCCCTGGGCAAGGGCGCGGCGGTCCAGCTCAGGTAGCGATCCGGCCCTGGCCCTGGCGCTCCTTGGCGCGGCGGAACCCCCCGCGCTGGCTGAGCCGTTCGAAATAGGCGCGCATTCCAGGCGTGACCTGCGCCTCGAGCCCGATCGCCAGCGCCAGCATTACCGCATAGCCGACCGAGATGTCGGCCATGGTGAACCGCCCGGCGCAGGCGAATTCGGCGCCCATCAGCTGCTCCGCGTTGCGCAGGCGCGAGCCGAACCATTCGGCATAATCCTCTGCCGCCTCGGCCGCGCGCCCCGGCTGGAACGCGGTGTAGCGCAGGTGAATCGTCTGCGGGAAGGTCAGCGTCGCTTCGCCCATGTGGAGGAAGTTGAGGTAGTCCGGATAGGCGTCCTCGCCGGGTGCCACGGCCAGGTCGCTCGGCCCGTAGCGCGTGGCGAGGAAATGCGGAATCGCCGCGCTTTCGGTCATCAGGTGGCAGTCCGCGACCAGCGCCGGCACCGTGCCGAGCGGGTTGATGTCCTTGTAGCCTTCGACCCGCGCGCGCGGCGGGAACGGCATGACCTCGAGATCGTAGTCGAGGCCCAGCTCCTCGAGCGCCCAGAGCGCCCGGAACGAGCGCGCGTCGCGGCAATGGTAAAGCTTGAGGCCGGTCACCGCGGCATCCCATGGACAGAGGTCACCGCATCGCACTTGTGCCCGGCCTTCGCGGAATCCCCGCCCAGCAGCGTGATCGCTGCAAAGCCGGCCAGGACCAGCGCGACGAAGCCCGCGGTGGCGAGGCCCAGGTACTTGTCGATGAACGCCTTGATCGGCGCGCCGAACAGGCGGAACAGGATGCCGACGATGAGGAACGAGATCGAGCGCGAGACCAGCGAGCCGAGCAGGAAGCGCACCAGATCCATGCCGATGAACCCGGCGGTTATGGTCAGGAGCTTGAACGGAATAGGTGTGGCGCCCTTGGCAACGAAGATCCAGAAGCCGTATTCGTTGAGATAGCACGCCGCCTTGGGGAAACTCTCGGTAAGGCCGAGAACCGCAAGGATCTGGGCACCGAGGGTGTCGTAAAGCCCCCAGCCGATCGCGTAGCCGAGCAGCCCGCCCGCAACCGAAGCCAGGGTGGCGATCATCGCAAAGCGCACCGCCTTCTTCGGCTGGGCGAGGCACATCACGCCCAGGACCGGGTGCGGCGGAATGGGAAAGAAGCTCGCCTCGACGAAGGCGAACAGCGCCAGCCAGCCTTCGGCGTGCGGGTGCGTGGCCTTGGCCATGGTCCAGTCGTAGAGGCGGCGCAGCATGAAAACTCCCTGACCCGTGCAAGTGGCGCCCTGCTTAGTGGGGCGGCCCGCTGGCGACAAGCGCCGAAGGCATTTAACCCATTTGGTTATTTATCTTGACAATACGCAGTCGTTTAGGTACATACAGGGAACATCGCCGCCGCCCGATTCGACCCTGTCGCTTCCGGCCGACGCGCGTGCCACCTCATCACTGGAGCCTTCATGGCGGACCGATCGAAGACCCGCGCGCGCACCGCCGCGCCGGCGAAGAAGCGCACGTTCAAGCAGTGGTCGCCGGTCTTCCTCGCGGAGCTGGCCATCACCTCCAACGTCAGCGCCGCCGCGCGCAAGGCCGGCGTCCACAGCGCCCAGGCCTATGAGGCACGGCGCCTCCACCCCGAATTCAACCGCGCCTGGCAGCAGGCGCTGTGCGAAGGCTACGACTACCTCGAGATGGAACTGCTCAGCCGCCTGCGTTCGGGCGAGGTCAAGCCCGCCACCGGCGCGAAGCGCGGGGTCCGCGCCTTCGACAACGCCACCGCGTTCCGCCTGTTGTCGGCTCACCGCGAAAGCGCTGCCCGGTTCCGCGCGGTGCGCCACAACCAGGACGCCGAGGCGATCGTCCAGTCGATCAACGCCAAGCTCGACGCGATGCGCCAGCGCCATCTGGCCGCGCTGGCCGATGGCACCGCGGCACATGCCGCCGCAACGGTGATCGATGGCGATCAATGAGCGGCTGCGCTATCTTCGCGATCTGGACACCGCGCCCCGGCTCGCCGCGCTGCGCGCGCTCAGCGAGGCCGAACGCGCCGAGATCCGCTATCACTGGGACCTGTGGGCACGCGACGAACAGCTGCCGCCCGATCCTGACTGGAACACCTGGCTGGTCATGGCCGGGCGCGGCTTCGGCAAGACGCGCGCCGGGGCGGAATGGGTCCGCCACCTGGCCGAATGCGATCCCGACGCGCGCATCGCGCTGGTTGGCGCCTCGCTGGGCGAGGTGCGCAGCGTGATGGTCGAAGGCGAAAGCGGTCTCATCGCGGTCTGCCCGGCCGAGCGCGGCCCGGTCTTCGAACCTTCGCTCAAGCGGCTGGTCTGGGCCAACGGCGCGCAGGCCCTGCTCTATTCGGCGCAGGAACCCGAGGCGCTGCGCGGACCCCAGCACAGCCACGCCTGGTGCGACGAGCTGGCCAAGTGGGACAACGCCTCGGGCCGCGCGGTGCGCGCCTGGGACAACCTGCAGATGGGCCTCAGGCTGGGCGAAGCCCCGCGCGTCGTGGCCACCACCACGCCGCGCGCCGTGCCGCTGCTGCAGCGCCTGCTCGAGGCCAGGGAAACGGCCGTCACCCGCGGCGCGACCGAGGACAACCGCGACAACCTTCCGGCCCGCTTCGTGCGCGACATCCGGCGGCAATACGGCAAGTCGGCGCTGGGCCGGCAGGAGCTGGACGGCGAACTGATCGCCGATATCGACGGCGCGCTGTGGACCCGCGCGCTCCTCGAAGCCTGCCGCGAAGGCACCGCCACGGCCGCGCCGGCGCGCACCGTCGTCGGCGTCGATCCGCCGGCCTCGGCAGGCGGCGACGCCTGCGGGATCGTGGTCTGCGCGCTTGGCGCGGATGGTCTGGCCCGCGTCCTGGCCGATTGTTCGGTCGAACGGGCCAGCCCCGAAAGATGGGCCCGCGCCGTCGCCCGGGCGGCGCAGGCCTGGCAGGCCGACCGCGTCGTTGCCGAGGCCAACCAGGGCGGCGCCATGGTCGCCAGCGTGCTGCGCGCGGCCGACGTGGTCCTGCCGCTGCGGCTGGTCCACGCCGCCAGGGGCAAGATAGCCCGCGCCGAGCCGGTTGCCGCGCTCTACGAAGCGGGCCGCGTGCGCCACGTCGGCCAGCTTCCGCGACTGGAGGACGAGCTGTGCGGCCTGATCGCCGGTGGAGGCTACGAAGGCCCCGGCCGCTCCCCCGACCGCGCTGACGCAGCGGTCTGGGCGCTGACCGAACTACTCCTCACCAACCGCACCCCGCCGCGCGTGCGCCGGATCGCCCCCTGACCGTTCCCGTCCGTTTCGAAAGGCTCCCGATGTCCTTCCTCACGACCATTGCCGCCGCGTTCAAGGGCGGCGGCGATGCCCGCGTGCCGCTGGCGCGCAGCTTCGTCTCGCCCTGGACCTTTGCCGACGCCGCTGCCCGCGCGCCGTTCGAATACACGGGCGCGGTACGGCGGGCCTATCTCGACAACCCCGTTGCCCAGCGCGCGGTGCGGCTGGTGGCGGAAGGTATCGGCGGCGCGCCGCTCGCCCCCACCGCGCCGGCGCTCGAACGGCTGATCACGGCAACCAGCGCCGGGCAATCGCTCTTGGAAACGCTGGCGAGCCAGTTGCTGCTGCACGGCAACGCTTATGTCCAGGTGATGAAGAACGCGGGCGGCACGCCGGTCGAACTGTTCGCGCTGCGGCCCGAACGGGTCACGGTGATCGCCGGGAGCGACGGCTGGCCGACCGCCTATGCCTACCGGGTGGGCGAAACCGCGCTGACCATCCCGCTCAGCGACCAGGACGCCAGCCTCAACCTCATCCACATTCGCGGCTTCCACCCCGGCGACGACCACTACGGCGCGGGCTGCCTTGCCGCCGCCGACCGCGCCATCGCCACCCACAACGCGGCAGCGGAATGGAACCGCACCCTGCTCGAGAACGCGGCGCGGCCGTCGGGCGCGCTGGTCTACGATCCGGGTGACGCGACCCCGCTCGCCCCTGACCAGTTCGATCGGCTCAAGGACGAGCTCAACGCCGCCTATGCCGGCGCGGTCAATGCCGGGCGGCCGATGCTGCTCGAAGGCGGGCTCAAGTGGCAGCCGCTCAGCCTGACCCCGGCCGACATGGACTTTGCCGAACTCAAGGCGGCGGCGGCGCGCGACGTGGCGCTTGCCTTCGGGGTGCCGCCGATGCTGCTCGGTCTTCCGGGCGATGCGACCTATGCCAATTACCGCGAGGCCAACCGCGCGCTGTGGCGGCTGACCCTGCTGCCGCTGGCCGGCAAGATCCTCGCCGCCGTGGCCGAGGGACTGGAGCCGTGGTTTCCGGGCGCGCGCCTCGCCGTCGATCTCGACCGGGTGCCGGCGCTGGCCGAGGACCGCGAGAAACTGTGGGCGCAAATCGGCGCGGCGGACTTCCTCTCGGTGGACGAGAAGCGCGCGCTCCTTGGCCTGCCATCCCGCGATGAAGGGAACATTTCATGAACAGAGACGACATGGTGGCGCGCCTGCTTGCCCAGGCGGCCAACGACAGCGGCGATCTCGTCACCCTGCGCGCCATCGTCGAGGAAGCGAGCGAGCTGGGCGCGCAGCGGACCCTGGCGCGCATGGGGCTCGACGATCCCGACGCGCTCGGCGACTTGAGGGAGCTGCGCCAGCTGCTCCAGGCCTGGCGCGATGCCAAGGCTTCGGCGTGGAAGGCGGCGGTTGCCTGGCTAGCCCGCGGCGCGCTGGCGCTGCTACTGGTCGGTCTCGCCTGGCGGACCGGCACGATGGAGCTGCTGAAGTGAGGCTGGCCGGCTATGCCGCGCTGTTCGGCACCCGCGATGCCGGGCGCGACGTGATCCTCCCCGGCGCTTTCGCCCGCACCCTGGCGCAGCGCACCGATCCCCTGCCGCTGTGCTGGCAGCACCGCCCCGACCAGCGAATCGGCTGGATCGAACGGGTCGGGGAAGACGCGCGCGGACTGCGCGTGATCGCCGCGATCGACAACCCGCAAGGCGGGGCCGCCATGGCCCTGAGACGCGGCGCGGTGACCGGACTGTCCTTCGGCTACCGCGCGCGCTCGTTCACCCGTTCGGCCCTCGGCCGCGACCTGGCCGAGGTCGACCTGTTCGAGGTCAGCCTCGTCACCCACCCGATGCAGCACGGCGCGCGGGTCCACCTGTTCGCCTGACCTTCCCCGCTTCCCCTGCCGGGGGAGACCCTCAACCCATGAAAGGCCTATCCATGGACACTACTCCCTTTGTCGATCCCATCGACGCCTCGTTCGATATCGTTGCCCGCCAGGACGCGGCCGACGCCGCGCTGGGCGCGCTGCGCTCGGACGTCGAAGACGTGAAATCACGGCTCGACAAGGTCGGCCGCGCCGCCGCCCGCCCGGCGCTTGCAGGCGGCGATGCCGCGAGCCCTGAGCTGAAGGGCTTCGTGGAGGGGTACCTGCGCCAGGGCCGCGAAACCGAACTGAAGTCGTTCAGCGGCGCGACCCCTGTCGACGGCGGCTATGCCGTCCCGCGCGAAATCGACGCGCTGATCGCCGCCCAGCTCAAGACGATCAGTCCGATCCGCGCGATTGCGCAGGTCGTCCAGATCGGCAGCGCGGGTTATCGCAAGCTCGTCACCTCGGGCGGCGCGGCCTCGGGCTGGGTCAGCGAAACCGGCGCGCGGCCCGAGACCGCTACCGCCAGGTTCAACGAGATCGCTCCGCCGATGGGCGAGCTCTACGCCAACCCCGCTGCCAGCCAGGCCATGCTCGACGATGCCGCCTTCGACGTCGAGGAATGGCTGGCGAGCGAAATCGCCACCGAGTTTGCCAAGGCCGAAGGCGCCGCTTTCGTCAACGGCACAGGCAGCAACCAGCCGCGCGGGTTCCTTGGCGCGCCGAACGCCGCGACTGCCGACGCGGCCCGCCCCTTCGGCACGCTGCAGTTCCTGGCCAGCGGCAACGCCAGCGGCTTCGACACCGCGCCCGAGCTCAAGCTGATCGACCTCGTCCACTCGCTGCGCGCCGCGCACCGCCAGGGCGCCGTCTTCGTGATGAATTCGAAGACGCTGTCGACCGTGCGCAAGTTCAAGGCCGCCGACGGAACCTTCCTGTGGCAGGCGGGGCTGATGGAAGGGCAGCCGGCGCGCCTGCTGGGCTATCCGGTGATCGAGGCAGAGGACATGCCCGATGTCGCCGCCAACACCTTGCCGATCGCCTTCGGCAACTTCGCCAACGGCTACCTCATCGCCGAGCGCCGCGCGACCACGATCCTGCGCGATCCCTACACCAACAAGCCCTTCGTCAATTTTTACGCAACGAAGCGCGTCGGCGGGCAGGTGCTGGATAGCGACGCGATCAAGCTGCTCAAGATCTCGGCGTAACGCGCCTTCCCGGGTCCGGTCACCCCTTACTCCCAGGCCGGACCCGGTCCTTAGCGCCCGCGCCGTTTCCCGGCGGCGCGGGCACCCCTTTCCCCTTCGTCACAACATGGAGACCGCCATGAAGCGGGCAATCGTCACGCCGGCCACGCTCGACCCGGCGGCTCTCGCCGAGCTCAAGGACTGGCTCGGCATCGCCCAGGGCAGCGACGACGCGCAACTTGCCGCCCTGCTGCGTGCCGCGCTGGACCTGTGCGACCAGTTCACCGGGCTGATGCCGCTGCAACAGGTCTGCGAGGAGGTGCTCGGCGCCAGCGCCGACTGGACCCGGCTGTCCGCCGCGCCAGTCCAAGCGATCACCGAGGTTCAGGGCATCCCGGCCGAAGGATCACGCTTTGCCCTGCCCGCGGCGGCCTATGCCATAGACATCGACGCCGATGGCGCGGGCCGGGTGCGGGTCATGGCGCCGGGATCGGCCGGCCGGATCGCCGTGCGCTTCTCCGCCGGCCTTGCGGCAAGCTGGTCGACCCTGCCCGATGCCTTGCGCCACGGGGTGCTGCGCCTGGCCGCGCACCAGTATCGCCAGCGCGAGGACGCCGGCGCGGGCGCAGCCACCCCGCCCGCTGCCGTTGCCGCGCTGTGGCGGCCCTGGCGCCGGATGCGGCTGGCATGATCGCCGCGTCGAACGCCGCGGCAGTCTTCGCCCGCCTCATCGGCCGGGCCCGCCGGATCGCCGAAGCCGAAGGTGCCAGTCGCAGCCTCGCCCGGCAGGAAGCGCCGCGCCGCTGGCGCCGCGCGAACCTGCTCTGGCCCCTGTTCACGAAAGGATGAGCGCCATGGAACTCGCCCTGCGCAGTTCGCTGATCGACTGGCTCAAGTCCGATCCGGTGCTGTCCGCCCAGCTCAACGCCGTCGTCGAGGAAGCGCCCGGTCGCACCGCTCTCCCGTGGCTGGCGATCGGCGCCAGCGCCTGCGCGGACTGGTCGGTCAAGGACCGCGTCGGCCGCGAGGTGCGCGTCGCGCTCGAACTGCACTGTCGCGGCGACAGCCCCGGTGCGGCCGCCGCCCTGATCAGCGCGATCGAGGCGCGGGTCGCCGCCTTTCCTGCGGTTCAGGCCGAATACCGCCTGGTCTCCACCGCGTTCTTGCGCGCCCGCGCCGAACAGCGCGCCGCGAACACCCGTGCCGTGCTGATCGAATACCGTTTCCGCCTGATGGCCTACTGACCGCCCGCCCCGATCATCCCCGTTTTCCAAGGAGATCCTCATGCCCGCCCAGAAAGGCAGCGCCTTCCTTCTCAAGATCACCAACGGCGCGATTCCCGCCGTCTACCAGACCGTCGCCGGTCTGCGCACCACGCAGATGTCGATCAACGGCGATGCCGTCGTCGTCACCAGCAAGGATTCGGGCGGCTGGCGCGAACTGCTGTCCGGCGCCGGGGTTCGTTCGGTGTCGGTCAGCGCGGCCGGCATCTTCCTCGGCTCATCCGCCGAAGCGCGGGTCCGCGCCAACGCGCTTGCCGGAACGATCGACGATTATGAACTGAGCTTCGAGGACGGCGACAAACTGCGCGGTCGGTTCCTGGTCCAGAAGCTCGACTACGCCGGCGATTTCAACGGCGAGCGCAATTACACGATGCAGCTCGAAAGCTCGGGTCTGGTGTCGAACCTATGATCGCGCCGCCTTCCGCCAATCCCCACCGCGGCGAGGCCGTGCTGGTGGTCGCCGGCCAGCCGCGCCTGCTCCGCCCGAGCTTTTCCGCGCTGGTTGCCGCCGAGGAAGACCTCGGCCCGCTGTTTGCGCTGGTCGAGCGAGCCGGAGCGGGGCAACTGCGCCTTGTCGAGATTGCCGCGCTGTTCTGGCACTGCCTGGCCGAGCGCGGCGACCTGCCGCGCGACGCCGTGGGCGAGGCGGTCCTTGCAACGGGGCTCGCCGGAGCCAGCAAGCCGCTACGCATCCTGCTCGGGCAGATCCTGCAGGGCGCCGCCGATCCCGTCCCTGCATGAGCGCGCAACCCTTCGGCACCGGGGCGCTGCGGTTGAGCGGCCACGCCGCGCAGCTGCTCGGCTGGCGCCCGGCCGAATTCTGGCAGGCGACCCCGGCTGAACTGGCTGCCGCCCTCGCCCCGCCGGCTGACGCGCCGGCACCGCTCAGCCGCGCCGACCTGACCCGCCTGATGGAGCACGACCATGCCTGATACCGGCCCCTCTGGCGATGCCGTCGACAGCCTGCTGATCGATGTGCGCGCCAACACCCAGGGCTTCCAAAGCGACATCCAGGCGATGCGCGGCAGCTTCGACGGCACGCTGGTCGATGGCTTCGCCAAGGCCGGGACGGTGCTCGAACGCGGACTGCTCGGCGCGATCCGCAAGGGCAGCCTGGGTTTCGACGATCTCAAGCGGATCGCCTTCAACGCCATCGACGCGATCGCGGCGCAGGCTCTGAACGGGCTGCTTGGCTCGCTTGGCCGCGGATCCGGCGGAGGCTTGTTGGGCGGCGCGCTCAACCTTGGCGGCCTGCTCGGTTCGATCCTCGGCTTGCCTGGCCGCGCCACCGGCGGCCCGGTGTCACCGCACCGCGGTTACCTCGTTGGCGAGCGGGGCCCCGAATTTTTCGTGCCGACCAGCGCCGGGCGGATCGAGACTGGCCTGTCCGGCCCCGCCCGCGACGTGAAGGTTTCGATCACCATTGCCGCCCCGCACGGCACTTCCGCTCCGCAGGCGTTGCAGCGATCGGGCCGCCAGGTCGCCAGCGCGGTGCGCCGCGCCCTGACCGATTACTGAAGGAATCAACCCCATGGCCTTCTGGCTTTGCCGCAAACGCGAAGGGCAGGACAGCGACTGGATCCAGCGCTTCGACCCGCGCTTCTGGACCGTCAATTTCCCCCGCCCGATGATGGCCGCGCTGACCGCGCCAGCGCCCGATGCGCTGCGCGTCGACGCGACCTTCCTTCGCAAAGGCGATCTTGCCGGGGTGATCTGGGACAGCGTCGACCGGCACGACCACCCGCTCCTCGCCTACGCGACCGACCGCGACTATTCGCGCACAACGCTGCGCTTTCGCTGGCGCTCGGGCGGGATCGTCGCACTCGATGCCCCGAACGGGCCGACCCTGACGATTGAGGGTCGCGATGCCGCCGGCACCCCGCGCACCTGGTACGTGCGGTTGTGGAACTATGCCCAGGGATCGCCGACCGACGCTGCGGTCACCATCGCCTTCTCGCAGCTTTCCGGCGGATACGTCCTGCCGGAAGAGGGCGACCCGGTCCATCCGGCCGACATCGACCGCCTGTTCCTGTCGCTGGTCCCGCCGGGTTATGTCGCGGGCAACACCGAGGTGTTGGCTGCGCCGGCCCAGGGCTGGGCCGAGCTGACCGGGATCGCCTGTTCCGGGCGCGGGGCGATGCTGCCGATCGGCGACGCGATCGTTCCCCCGCACGGGCTGGCCATCGCCACCGGCTATGACGATGCGACCGATCAGGTGCCCGAACGCCTGGTCCGCAACGCCCTGCACCTGGGCTATCGCGGCTCGCTGGTCCACTATGTCGGGATGAGCCACTTCATGCGGCTCGCCGCGCAGGATGGGGCTTTCCTTGTTCCCGGAAGCGGCGATCCGCTGTGCGCGCCGGCCAGGGCTTGGCACCGGGCCTTCTTCGCCGCGGCCGGGGCAGCGGGATTTTCGCCTGTAGCCTCGCTGTCCTACGAACTGCTTGCCCAGCATTGCCCCGATGCCTGGCAGCAGCGCGCCTTCGATGGAACCCCGGCGCGGACCGGGTGGGATCCGCCATCGGCGCTGCTTTCGCCCGCGTCGAAGCCGGCAATGACCTGGCTGCGCGATGTGGCCTCCTCTTTCGTCACGCTGATGGAGGAAGCCGGCGTTCCCGTCCGCTTCCAGATCGGCGAACCGTGGTGGTGGATCACGACAGGCGGCAAGCCTTGCCTCTACGATCCGGCGGCAAAGGTCGCGCTAGGCGGCAACCCGGTCAAGATTGCCGATGTCGGCGATTCGCTGACCGCGCCGCAGAAGGACCTGCTCGACCAGGCGGGCGGCCTACTTGCCGCATCGACCCTGGCGCTGCGCGATGCGGTGCGCGCCGCCGCAGCGCCGCAGCCGGCCGAAGTCGTGCTGCTGACCTTCCTCCCTGGCGTGCTCGACCCCGACCGGCCCGAGGTGGCCCGCGCCAACCTGCCGCTGGGCTGGGCTTCCCCTGCCTTCGACCGCCTGCAGATCGAGGACTACGACTGGCTGACAGGCGGCGCCGAAGCCAGCCGCCGCGCCGCCTATGACGCGGTGACCGAGCGCCTCGGTTATCCGGCAGCCGAGCAAGATTACCTCGCCGGCTTCGTGCTCGATGCCTCGGATGCCGACGCGCTGTGGCGACGGATCGACGCCGGGATCGAGGACGCGACCGCGCGCGGCCATCACGAATGCGTGGTCTGGGCCCTGCCCCAGGTCTGCCGCGACGGATTCACCCGCCTGCCCTCTCCAGTGCACGAGGACGACATGCTGCCTTTCGACGACGTTCCCTATCCGCTCGCGCTGGGCCGCGATGCGACCGTGATGCCCGAATTCTCGACCAGCGTGGCGGTTACGGCGTCGGGCTTCGAAAGGCGAAACAGCCTGTGGTCGAACGCGCGACTGCGCTTCGATGTGGGGCCCGGAATCCGTTCCGAAAACGACCTTGGCGTTCTTCTTGCCTTCTTCCGCGCCCGGCGCGGCGCGGCGCGCGGGTTCCGGCTGCGCGATCCGTCGGACCACAGTTCCAACGGCATGACCGGCCTGCCCACTTCGGTCGACCAGGTCCTTGGCAGCGGCGACGGGCTCACGGCGCGTTTCGCCCTGGTCAAACGCTATGGCGATAACGGCGCCGAACAACTGCGCCGCATTACACGCCCCAAGGCGGACAGCCTCGCGGTCAGCCTTGATGGAACCGCCGTAACGACGGGCTGGACGCTCGATCCCGGCGGCGTTGTCCGCTTCTCCACGGCACCGGCCGAGGGCGTTACCGTCCGCGCCGGATTCATCTTCGACGTCCCGGTGCGTTTCGCCGAAGACCGGCTGGAAGTGTCCGGTGCGGTCTTCGCCGCGGGCGAAGCGCCCAGCGTGCCGGTGATCGAGATCCGCGAGGACGCGGCATGAGCCGCACCTGGTTCAGCCAGCCGCTGGAATGCGTCGCCACATTCTGGCGCGTCGCCCGGCGCGACGGGGTAACGCTGGGCTTTACCACCCACGACGCGGACCTCTGGTTCGATGGAATGCTGCACCGCTCGGCCCCCGGCATGGTGCCCTCGGCCATCCGCCGTTCGGCCGACTTCGAACCCGACAGCGCCGAGGTGCAGGGTGCGCTGAGCCACGATTCGATCGATGCGAGCGACCTGGCGCTCGGCCGTTATGACGGGGCAGCGGTGCAGATCGGAGTGGTCGATTGGGAAACCCGCGAACGGCTGGTCCTCTATCGCGGCACGATTGGCACCGTGGCCGAAGAGGCGGGCGCCTTCACCGCCTCGCTCCAGTCGCGCAAGGCGGAATTGTGGCGCGATCCCGTGCCGCGCACCAGCCCTTCCTGCCGCGCAGAATTCTGTGGCCCGGGCTGCAGCCTGTCGCCGGCGCGCTTCTCGCGCGCGGCGCGGGTCGAGGCTTTCGATACGACTGCCAATGCCGTGCAACTGGCAGGACAGGTCGTTGGCGCCGACCATGCCGGTGGCAGCCTGCGCTGGCTCGACGGGCCGCTGGCTGGGACCCGGGCGCGCATCGTCGCAGCCGGCGCTGGCGGCCTGGTGCTCGACGCGCCGGTCGATCACGCCATAGCGCGCGGCACTGCCGTGCTGCTGCGCGAAGGGTGCGATCGCACGCTCGAAACCTGCGCAGGCCGCTTTGCCAACGCAGTCAACTTTCAAGGCGAACCCTTCCTGCCCGGCAATGATCTCGTCACCCGATATCCCGTCCCCGCGCAATGAGTCCTGACGCGACGGAACTGGCCACGGCGGCCGAAGCATTGGTCGGCACGCCGTTCCGCCTCAACGGGCGCGATCCGGCAAGCGGGCTCGATTGCGTGGGCGTGCTTGCTGCCGCGCTCGCCGCCTGCGGCGTGCGGGCCGATCTGCCCGGCGGATACCAGTTGCGGCAGGTCTCGCTCGACGGATGGGTTCCAGCGCCCGCGAGCCTCGGCTTCGCCGCGGCGGACGCACCCATCCTGCCGGGCGACGTGGTCATGCTGAAGGCCGGGCCGGGCCAGTTCCACCTTGCGATCGCTGCCATCGACGGCGGGTGGGTCCACGCCCATGCCGGCCTGCGCCGCGTGGTGCGCAGCCCCGCCTTGCCCGCCGGCCCGATCACCCATCATTGGCGCGCTCCGCGTCAAGCCTGAGGACCCTTCATGGCAACACTTGTCTTCACCGCGATCGGGACCCTGCTCGGCGGCCCCGTCGGTGGCGCGATCGGCGCACTTGCCGGCCGCCAGGTCGACGCGCTGATCCTTGGTGGAGGCCGTGGCCGCGAAGGACCGCGGCTGGCCGAACTGGCGGTCACCACTTCGAGCTACGGAATACCGATCCCGCGCCACTTCGGGCGGATGCGCGCAGCCGGACAGATTATATGGGCGACCGACCTTGTCGAGCACCGCAACACCCAGGGCGGGGGCAAGGGGCAACCGTCGGTGACCCAATACATCTATTCGGCCTCCTTTGCCGTCGCCCTGTCCAGTCGCCCGATCATGGGCGTGGGCCGCATCTGGGCCGATGGCAAGCTGCTGCGCGGCGCGGCGGGGGACATGAAGGTCGCCGGATCGTTCCGCCTTCACCCGGGCACGGCGGACCAGGCCCCCGATCCCCTGCTCGCTTCGGCGGAGGCGGCAGGCCGGTGCCCGGCCTATACCGGCCTTGCCTATGCCGTGTTCGAGGATCTGCAACTGGCCGACTTCGGCAACCGCCTGCCGGCCCTTACCTTCGAGGTTCTGGCCGATGACGGGGAGCTGACACTGTCTGCGCTGGTCGATCCGGTGATCGAAAACGTCGACGCTGCCGTTCCGCTCGGCGGGGTCGATGGCCTGTCGATGGACGGCGCGCTGATTGACAGTCTCGCCGCGCTCGATCCGCTCTACCCGGTCGATTGCGACGCCTGTGACGAGCAGCTGACGATTCGTCCCGATCGCCGCCAGCCCACGGCCATTGCACTGCCCGAAGCGGCTACATCTACCGAACGGGACGATTTCGGCGGCAATGCCGGCTTTGCCCGCAAGCGCGCGCCAGAGGCCGAACAGCCGGTTGCGATGCTGCGGTACTACGACGTCGACCGCGACTACCAGCCCGGCGCGCAGCGCGCGGGCGGGCGTCCCGCGCCGGGGCAACCGCGTTCGATCGAACTGCCCGCCGCGCTGTCGGCACTTGTCGCGCGCCGGCTGATCGACGGCGCGGCAAAGCGCACGCACTGGGCGCGCCAGACCATATCGTGGCGAGTGACGCAGATCGACCCAGCGGTCCGTCCCGGCGCGACGGTATCGCTGCCCGGCCATCCCGGCCTGTGGCGCGTGCGTGAATGGGAATGGCGCAGCCACGGTGTCGACCTCACGCTCGTCCGGCTGGCACCGGACAGCGCGGGAAGCACATCGGCCGATCCCGGCCGTGCCGTCACCGCGCCCGATCGGCCCCTCGGTCCGACCGCGCTTGCCGCCTGCGAGCTGCCGTGGGACGGCCATGCCGCAACCCCGGTGCCGTTGGTCATGGCGATGGCTACCTCGTCCGAGAGCGGCTGGACCGGGGCGGCGCTGTTTGCCGAACAGGCCGACGGTTCGTTGCATCCGCTTGGACCCAGCGGCCGCAGACGCGCCATCATCGGTACGGCGGTGACGGCGCTGCCGCCTGCATCGCCGCTGCTGTTCGACCGAAAGGGCTTCGTCGACGTCACTCTGGTGGGCGATGACGGGACCCTGCCCGATGCGACGATGCAGCAGCTGGCGACGGGCGCCAACCGCGCGGTTCTGGGCGAAGAGATAATCCAGTTCGGCTCGGCAGCGAAGCTGCAGGACGGGAGTTGGCGCCTGTCCGGCCTGTTGCGCGGCCGCGGCGGAACCGAACATGCGGTGGGCAGCCATGCCGAGGGCGACCGCTTCATCCTCCTCGACGGCGCAGGCACGCCGGTCGATGCCGCGCGACTTGCGCTGTCACCTGCCGGGCGACTGGCGGCGATCGGCCTTGCCGACCCGGCTCCGGTCCTCGCAGCGGTGCAGTTGCGCGGGATCGGATGGCGCCCGCCAAGTCCGGTCCACGCCCGCTGCAACAAGCTGGGCAATGGCGATCGCCTGATAACCTGGGTCCGGCGCGCGCGCGGGGCGTGGGCCTGGGCCGATGGGATCGACACCCCACCGCGCGAACAGGCCGAGCGCTATGACGTAGTCTTCGCCGAAGGGCCCCAAGTGTTCGCACGCTGGGAAACCGACCGGCCCGAACTGCTCCTGGGCGCCGAGCTTGCCGGCTCGCTGCTCGCCCAGGCGCCGCAAGGCACGATCCGGATCGTCCAGCGCGGCGATCGAGCGCCCTCGCTCCCGCTCGCCCTCCCCCTCACCTGACCAGATGGATTGGAACCGATGACCGACATTCCCTTCGACAGCCGCACTGCGCGGCACGAACTGCCGCTGCTTTTCGCCGGTCAGGCCCAGAAGGAAAGCTTCGTGAACGAAGCCCTGGCGCGGATCGACGCACTGCTTCACCTGGCCGTCGAAGCCGTCCAGGCAGCGCCGCCCGACGGTCCCTCAGATGGACAGGCCTGGATCATCGCCCCGGCGCCCAGTGGGGATTGGTCCGAAAGGGCCGGCCTGATCGCCGCGCGCCAGGGCGGGCAATGGCTCTACTTCGTACCGCGCGAAGGGATGCGCGCATTTGATCGCGGCAGCTTGCGCGAACTGGTCTTTCGCAACGGCTGGATTGCCGCCGAGAGGCCGGACGAGGCCATCGGCGGCACGACCGTGGATAGTGAGGCGCGCCAGGCAATCGCGCGCGTGATCACAGAATTGCAGCGGGTCGGGATCTTTTCGTCAAACTAAGGTTTTAGCGCACGGTTCGTCCAGCACAGGGAGACCGGGCAAACGCTGTTCTCAATCGATCTGAAGACACTAGCCGTAGGTCCTTGAAAAAGACCGCGACAATTATGCAACAGGTCGAAGGTTTTGAGCGCTTGCCTCGGGAACTCTATCAAGATAGACGAATTGTACTCGGTGGCTCTAATCCTGAACAAAGGGGAATTCCATAATGCGCAAACTGGTCATTGGGATGGCGCTTGCCTCCACTGCCCTTGCGTCACCGGCACTCGCCCGTGACGACTCCTGGTATATCGAGGCTGACGCCGGTGGGATGATCGTTGAAGATATCACCGATCTGATCGCGCCTGGTGCGGGTACCCTCGACACCAAGGTTGGCTACGATTTTGGCGGTATCGTCGGCTACGACTTCGGTGGTTTCCGCCTCGAAACCGAAGCCAGCTATCGTCGCGCCAACGAAGACAGCGTCGACACCCCGCGCGGCATCTATGAAGGTGCGCAGATCGACGGTGGCGCCAGCGCTCTCAGCTTCATGCTGAACGGCCTTCTGGACTTCGGCGCTGACGACAGCCTGCAGGGCTTCATCGGCGGTGGCGTCGGCGTCAGCCGTGCCAAGATCCAGATGGCAACCCCGACCTATCCGAACATCAACGATTCGGACACGGGCTTCGCCTGGCAGGCTCTGGCCGGCATCCGCGCTCCGATCAGCGACAACGCTGACATCGGTCTGAAGTATCGCTTCTTCAACCAGGACGACATCAACGTCGTGACGGCGACCGGCGGCAACGTTTCGACCCGCTTCCGTTCGCACTCGCTGATGCTGACGCTGGGCTACAACTTCGGCGCGCCGGTTGCTCCGCCGCCGCCGCCCCCGCCGCCGCCGCCTCCGCCGCCTCCGCCCCCGCCGCCCCCGCCGCCTCCGCCGCCGGTGGTCTGCAACAAGGGTCCGTACATCGTGTTCTTCGACTGGGATAAGTCGGACATCACGCCGGAAGCGGCTTCGATCCTCGACAGCGCCGTCACGGCTTACGCCAACTGCGCCAACGTGCCGATCATGCTGGCGGGCTACACCGACCGTTCGGGTTCGACGACCTACAACCAGGGTCTGTCGGAGCGCCGCAACGCCTCGGTCCGCGCTTACCTCACCGGTCGCGGTATCCCGGATGGTGCCATCACCAGCCAGGGCTTCGGCGAAAGCAACAACCGTGTCCCGACCGCCGATGGCGTTCGCGAACTCCAGAACCGTCGTGTGGAAATCACCTACGGTCCGGGTTCGGGCATGTAATCTCGCTTCGGCGAAAAACGAACGAGGGGTCGGAGCAATCCGGCCCCTTTTTCGTTTGAGCCTTATTGCCTGCTTCGGGAGTGTTCATGAGAAACCTGTTCGCCGCATCGCTCGTCGTCCTCGCCTCGGCCTGCACGACGCTTGGAGACATTCCCACAGCCTCGGTCGGCGGCGCGGATCTGAAGCTCTCGAACGGGGCGCCCGCTGGTCGCGCGCTCCTGACGGCGGGCGGTGACAGTCTGACACTGTCGGTTGCCGCCTTCGGCCTGCCACAAGGCACGCACGGCGCGCATCTGCACATGGTCGGCTCGTGCGTGGGTCCTGCCTTCACGACCGCCGGCGGGCATCTCAACCCCGGCGGGCACCAGCATGGAACCGACAATCCGGCCGGGAGCCACCTTGGCGACCTGCCCAATCTGGTCATCAATGCGACCGGAACCGGCACGATGAGCGCGAAGCTACGCGGCACCCGGGCCGAGATCGAGGCCGCCTTGTTCGATGCCGACGGGACCGCCATCGTCATCCATGCCGATGCGGACGACTACAAGACCGACCCCACCGGCAACAGCGGCGGGCGGATCGCCTGCGGCGTCCTTACCCGCAACTGATTGCCGCTCAGGCGCGCTCTCCGGCGCGCTCCTCGACCGTGGCCTCGGCCGTGGGGACGGCGCGATAGGCGTAGGCCAGCAGCGCCATGGCAAAGGGCGCGACGCCGATGAGCGCGAGGATGCCGGTTCGAAGGTCGCCGACCGGCTTTCCGTCGACAACCGTGCCCATGAGATCCGAGATCAGCCCGACGAGATACGGTCCCCAGGCCAGGCCGACGAGCGTGGTACCGAGGAAGAACGCAGCAGTCGCTGTCCCACGCATCCGCGGCAGCACAAGGTCCTGCGTAGTCGCGGCAGCGGCGCCCAGGGCGGCCGCACCGAACATTCCTGCAAGGAAGCTCATCGAGTAGAACACGAAGGAATCGCTCGTGGTATAGGCCAGCCACACCGGCACGATCGGGGCAAGGACGCCAAACATGACGACGAGGATGCGCCCCGCCGGATTGCGCGCCCGCAGGTGATCGGCCAGGCGTCCGCCGATTATGACGCCAAGAAATCCGCTGACAGCGCCATTGGCGCCCAGCCAGAAGGCCAGTTCCTGCCGCTCGAGCTGCAGCACGTTTTCTGCATAGGGCGCGGCCCAGAAGCCAAGCGCCCAGGCAACCAGCGAAACCAGGCTGTAGCCTAGCGTCGTGCAGATGAAGGCGGGCGTACCCCAGATCAGGCGGAACGTCGCCGGGTCACGCGCCCTCAGGGAACTGGCCCACGAAAACACCGCGTAGTAGCCGACCCCGATGGCAGGCCATTGCAGGAGGTTCCCGGTGACGCGCACCATGAACCAGGCGAGCAGCGCGGTCAGCGCCGCAAACCCCAGGTTGACCGCCAACGCCGCAGGGCCGCGACGCGCCGCGCCGATTACCGTGAAAGGCGGAACGATGCTCATCAGGTCGCCGAAGAAATCGCGGAACGGCGTGCTTGATCCCGTGCTGGGCGCTCCGTCCATCGCGCCGCGAACCGGCTCCTTGAGCGACGCCACCCAAAGCGCAAGAATCAGCCCCGGCACGCCGACCGCAAGAAAGGCCGCCTGCCAGCCGACAAGGTCGAGCGGCCCGCCACCCGGATAGGCCGCGTTCCACATCTGGCCGATCTTCGCGCCGATCAGCAGCGACACGCCGCCGCCGATATAGAGCCCCGACGAATAGATCGCGAGTGCGGTGGCGCGCTGGTGCCGGGGAAAGTAATCGGAGATCAGCGAATAGGCGGTCGGGCTGGCCGTCGCCTCGCCCACGCCGACACCCATCCGGGCCAGCGACAACTGGATGCTGTTGCGGGCAAAGCCCGATAGCGCGGTCATCGTCGACCATATGGCAAGGCCGATCGACAGCAGCCGCACCCGGTTCCAATTGTCCGCGAGGCGTCCCAAGGGAACACCGAACAAGGCATAGAACACCGCAAATGCCGCACCGCCAAGGAAGCCCAGGTCGCTGTCGCTGAGGCCCAGATCCGCCTTGATATCGACCGCCAGGATGCTGAGGATCTGGCGGTCGATGAAGTTCATGATGTAGACGACGACAAGGACGAACAGCACGTACCACGAATATCCGCTGGCCTTGCGCTGAGCCGTTTCGCTCATATTTCCGTCATTCACGCCGTCACTCTCCCGTTACCTGGGTGCAGAGTAGCGGGTCTCGTCGGCAATCCCAGCTTTTTCAAAGCCCTCCTGGCGCAGCCGGCAGCTGTCGCACTGGCCGCAGGCGAGGCAGCCCGGCTGGGGGTCGTAGCACGACCAGCTCAGCGCCGGATCGAGTCCCAGACGCGCACACTCGCGTGCGATGTCGGCCTTGCCCATGAACTGCAGAGGAGCATGGACCGTAAAGGCATCGCCTTCGGCGCCGGCCTTGGTGGCGAGCCGGGCCAGATCGGCAAAGCCGGCGATGAATTCCGGCCGGCAGTCGGGATAGCCCGAATAGTCGAGCGCGTTGACCCCGATGAACACGTCGCGCGCGCCGAGCGCCTCGGCCCAGGCGAGCGTCAGCGACAGGAACACGAGATTGCGCGCCGGCACGTAGGTCACCGGAATGTCGGGGCCAACGCCATCCTTCGGCACGGCGATCTCGTCGGTCAGTGCAGAACCGCCGAACTGGCGCAGGTCGAGCGGCAGGATCACGTGGCGTGCGACGCCGATTTCCGCAGCCACGCGGCGCGCGGCATCCAGTTCGATGCGGTGCCGCTGGTTGTAGTCGATCGTCAACGCGTTGACGGCAAATCCAGCCTCGCGCGCCAGGGCCGCAGTCACCATCGAATCGAGGCCGCCGGACAGCAGGACGACGGCTTGCCGTGGGGGTTCTTCAGCCATTTCGGTCATGCCTTCGGCTAGCCTCTGCCCGATCCGAAGGCAATGGGATCAGGTGCCGCAAGCCCCGACCCGGCGGGCTTCGGCGGAAAACTCGAACGGAAGCCCGTCGGCAATCCCCTGGCTGTCGATCTGGACGAGTTGCGCGGTTTCGCGCCGGATTCGGGTGCGTCCGTAACCGCGGCCGCGGCAGGTGTATTGCACAGTCACTTCCGACGCGCTCTCGCCTATGACCAGGCGGGAACAGGCGTCGGCCTGGTGACGAAGCTGGATCAGGGTGCGGCCGTTGGGTACGCAGATCCGCTGCGGCTGGGAGCCGATTTCGCGCAGACGCAGTTCCCAGGCTCCCGGCTGAAGCGTGTCGAGCATACCGAGCCGCTCGCTTCCGGCATGAGCCGGAACGAGGGACACGAGCACAGCGGCGGCCAAGACCGCGAACCGGCGGAGGGAAATAAACGAACGCAGCATCATCGATCTATCAATCTGGGCGCCAGTGAAGTGCGCACGATTTCCTTCGGCGCCATTGTATCACGGCGCCTACACGCGATAAAGCGTGTTATTATGTCGACGAATCGAGTGCTTCAAGCCTCGATTTCGAACAGCCGCGAACAGAATGCACAGTCAACCACGATCAACCCCGCTTCGTTGCGCATGTCGACGCGGTCTTCTTCGGGAAACTTGCCGATCACCGCTGCGTAGTGCTCGACGCTGCAGCGACACCCGCGGCCAAGCGGATGACCCGCCTCGACCCGGATTTCGTCCTCTTCGTGGAAGATCCGCCAGACCAGCGCTTCGAGCGAGAGATCGGCGTCGACCAGTTCGTCGTGGCGGATCGAACCGGCAAGCGCCGCGAGGTGCTCCCACTCGGGGTGGTCGAGCCGGACGTGAAGACGCTCGCGGCCCTCCTCGCCGTCGGGCAAGTGCTGGACGAGGAAGCCGCCGGCGACGCAACCCTGCCCGTCCGATCGCACGCCGACGCGGATCAGCGTTGGCACCTGCTCGCTTTGTGCAAAATAGTTCTGGCAGGCTTCGGCAAGCGACCCGCCTTCGAGCGGCACGATGCCCTGGTACCGCTGGCCGGTCGTGGCCATGTCGAAGGTGATCGCCAGATAGCCCTTGCCGAACAGCGCGTAGAGCGATGGGTTGGCCCCGACCATGTCCAGCCGGTCTTCGTCGAAACGCACATAGCCGCGCAGTTCGCCGCCGCGGTAATCGCAGACCAGCAGGTCGACGACCCCCGCCTCGGTCTGCGCCTGCATGGTCAGCTGCCCCTCGTCATCCTTGAGCAGCGCTCCGATCAGTGCGGTGACAACCAGCGCTTCGGCGAGCAGATGCTTGATCGAGGTGGGGTAGGTGTGGGCGGTAAGGATCGTTTCGAGCACCGGTCCCAGGCGCACGACGCGGCCCCGGCCGTTGCGCGCAGGGATCGTGAAGCTGAGCACCCGGTCATATCCGGTCTCGCCGGCAGGAATATGCTCGGGCGCGCTCACAGCTTGCCGAGCGCCCAGAGCAGGACCGACTTCTGCGCGTGGATGCGGTTTTCCGCTTCGTCCCAGACATCGGACTGCGGCCCGTCGATCACCGCGTCGGTCACTTCCTCGCCGCGGTGCGCGGGCAGGCAATGCAGGAACCGGGCACCGGGACTTGCCGCCGCCATCAGCGCAGGGTTGACCTGGAACGGAGCCATCGCCGCCAGCTTGTTGTGGACGTGCTCCTGCCCCATCGAAACCCAGGTGTCGGTCACGACCACGTCGGCGCCGGCGGCCGCTTCGCGCGGGTCGCGCGTGACCGTGATCGTCGCGCCGTTCGCTCGCGCGGCGGCGATGAAGCCGGGATCGCTGTCATAGCCTTCGGGCACGCCGATGCGGACGTTGAACTTCATCAGCCCGGCCGCCTCGACGATCGAGTTGAGGACGTTGTTGCCATCGCCAAGCCAGGCAACTTCGAGGCCGGGGAGCGCCTTGCCGCCTTCGATCAGGGTGAGGAGATCGGCCATGATCTGGCAGGGATGCGAGGCGTCGGTCAGGCCGTTGATTACCGGGACGGTCGCATGGGCGGCCAGCTCCTCGATCTTGGCGTGATCGTCCGTGCGCAGCATGATCGCATCGACCATGCGGCTCAGCACGCGCGCGGTGTCGGCGATCGTCTCGCCGCGGCCGAGCTGGGTCGATCCCGCTTCGAGTATGATCGCCGAGCCGCCGAGCTGGCGCATCGCCATGTCGAACGAGACGCGGGTGCGGGTCGAGTTCTTCTCGAACACCATGGCGAGGACGTGGCCCGCGAGCGGGGCATCCGCATCGGGCTGCCCCTTGGGCCAGGCGCGGCGCGCGGCCTTGCGGTCCTGGGCGTCGTTCAGCATGGCGGCTATCGCGTTGCCGCCCGCATCGGACAGGTCGAGGAAGTGCCGGGTCACTGGACCGTCTCGGGAACGTCGTAGCTCGCGGCGCCGGCAGACAACTTTTCGAAGAACTCGTCGATCTCGGCATCCCCGATAACCAGCGGCGGCACCAGGCGCAGCGTGTTGTCACCCGCCGCCACGGTCAGCAACTGGTGGTTGTCGCGCAGGTGCGCCACGAACCCGCGCGTTTCCATCTTCATCTTGACGCCCAGCATCAGGCCCTTGCCGCGAACCAGTTCGAACAGATCGGGGTAGTTTCCGATGAACTGTTCGAGGCGGCTGCGCAGGCGCTCGCTCGTGACGCGCACATGGGCCAGGAACTCGTCGTTGGCCACCGCGTCGAGCACGGCCTCGCCCGCCGCCATGGCCAGCGGGTTGCCGCCATAGGTCGAGCCGTGGGTGCCGATCACCATGCCGCGCGCGGCCTTTTCGGTGGCGAGGCAGGCGCCGATCGGGAAGCCGCCGCCAAGGCCCTTGGCCGTGGCCAGGACATCGGGTTCGATGCCATACTGTTCATAGGCGTAGAAGGTGCCCGAACGGGCGACTCCGCACTGCACCTCGTCGAGGGCGAGCAGCAGGCCGTGTTCGTCGGCCAGCGCGCGCAGGCCTTTCATGAACGCGTCCGAAGCGGGACGGATGCCGCCCTCGCCCTGGACTGGCTCGACAAGGAAGCCGGCGGTGCTGGGCCCGATCGCCGCCTTGGCGCCTTCGAGATCATCGAAATCGACGTACTTGAAGCCGGCCAGCAGGGGCATGAAGCCCTTGTGCATCTTGTCCTGGTTCGATGCGCTGATCGTGGCCATCGTCCGGCCGTGGAAGGCGTTCTTGAAAGTGATGATCTCGAACCGACCCTCGTCGCCGCCGTGCTGGTGATAGGCGCGCACCGTCTTGATGGCGCATTCGACCGCCTCAGCGCCCGAGTTGGTGAAGAACACCGTGTCGGCAAAGGTCAGATCGACGAGCCGCTGGGCCAGCTTTTCACCCTGTGGGCTGCCGTAGAGATTGGAGACGTGCATCAGGGTTTCGGCCTGGCGCTGGATCGCGCCGATCAGGCCGGGATGCGAATGGCCAAGCAGGTTGACCGCGATGCCGGCCGCGAAGTCGAGATAGCGTCGACCGTCTTCCCCGATCAGGTGGCAGTGCTCACCGCGCACCGGGCGAAAGCCGCAGCGGGGATAGACTGGCATCAGCGGGGTAATCGACATGGCTTTTCCTTCGCTTCTCATGAAATCGGGATAATCGAAACGACAAATGGCGGCCCCGAAAGGACCGCCATCTGCACGCGTTTAGAACTTGGCAGGCCCCGGGACAACCCCAAGGGCGGCTGCGATCGGGATCAATCCTGACGCGGCGCCAGGTTGACCGCCGAGTACTTGCCTCGTCGATCGACTTCGATGTCGAACTCGAGCCGGTCGCCCTCGTTGAGCGCCTGCATGCCCGAGCGTTCGACCGCGCTGATATGGACGAAGGCATCGGCCTGTCCATCGTCGCGCGTGATGAAGCCAAAGCCCTTCATCGAGTTGAAGAACTTGACCGTGCCGGTGGCCCGTTCACCGGTCAGCTGGCGCTGCGGCGCTTCGGGGCGCTTTTCGACTGCGATCACATCGCCGACCACTTCGAGGTCGCTGGCCGAAACCTTGCCACCGCGATCGACGAGCTGGAACTTGAGCTGCTGCCCTTCGGCAAGGCCTTCGAGGCCAGCACGTTCGACCGCGCTGATGTGGACGAACACGTCTTCACCGCCGCCATCGCGCTGGATGAAGCCGAAGCCCTTGCCCGCGTTGAAGAACTTGACGGTGCCGGTGCCTTCGCCAACGACCTGGGCCGGCATGCCGCCGCCGCGCGGGCCGCCGAAGCCGCCACCACCACCACCACCGCCGCGCGGACCGCCGAAGCCGCCCCGATCGCCGCCGCCGAAACCGCCGCGATCACCGCCGCCGAAACCGCCGCGTCCACCGCCGCCAAAGCGGTCGCCGCCACCAAAACGGTCGCCGCCGCCGAAGCGGTCTCCACCACCGCCGGCAAACGGATCAAAGCTGTCTTCGCCGAAACCGTCCCGCTTGTCGCGACCACGGCCGCGACGTCCTCGATCAAAACCCATAGAACCGAACAAACCTTCGCATCGCCCCACGAAACAAGGGCCGGAACGCGGACGAATCGCCCCGGCCAAGCAGCAAGCGGGCACCAGGCCCTCTCCTCCGCATGGTCACTGATAGCGAATAAACCGCTGATTGGCGAATCGATTCCTGTTTTCGGGTGCGGTGTGACATTTCTGCAAGGCAGGCACGATGAGCGGCCTTGCGCTTGCGTCGTGCGGCCCGTCTTGGCACAGAGCCGTCAGCAGCGGAGACGAGCATCGTGCCCCCGCCTTGCATCCGGGATGACCCTGCCATGTTTCGTGCCCTGACCGATCGCATTTCCGCCAGCCCGCAGATCACACCTGACGATGTTCGCGACGCCGCGGCGCAAGGGGTGGGCCTGATCATCAACAACCGTCCCGAGGACGAAAGTGCCGACCAGACCCCCGGTGACGCGATCGAGGCCGCGGCCCGCGCGGCGGGGATCGACTATGTCGCCATTCCGGTGACCCATGCCGGATTTTCCGAAGGCCAGGTCAAGGCCATGGCCGCGGCTCTCGCGTCCACCGACAAGCCGGTCCTGGCCTATTGCCGGTCGGGCACGCGTTCGACGCTGCTCTGGGCGCTGGCCGAAAGCAGCCGCGGCAAGAGCCCCCACGCGTTGAGCGCCGCCGCCGCCCAGGCCGGCTATGACCTGACGCCGGTGCGGGCGATGATGGACATGTTGTCCGCCAATGCCCTCTGACCAGGCGCTTGCCTTCGAAGGTCTGAAGCTCGCGCTGTCGCTTGCGGCGATCCTGGGCGTCGCGTGGTGGGTGGCACGGCAAGGGCTGGGCGGCGACGTGCGCCTCAGGGACGCGGACGAGGTGCGCGAGCTGGCCCGCGCCGCCCTGTGCGATTTCGAGGCCGAGGCCATCGCGATCGACCGGGCCGGGATCGGCGCCCTGGCCCGTGATGCGCGGGGCCGTGTGCTGCTGCTGCGCCGCCACGGATCGCAGTTCGCCGCACGCCTGCTCGATTCGCATGCCTTCGCGCGGCTCGACCGGACGTTCCTGACGGTCGGCACCGACGACCGACGCTTCGGCGACGTCACGCTCGACCTTGGCACCGAGGCGCAGCTGTGGGCCAGCAGCTTGCGCCGGCTTGGGAGCTGAGCCGATGCCGCAGCTGACCCCGGTCGACTATGCCGTGCCCTTCTTCATCCTGCTGATCCTGATCGAGGTGGCCTGGGCCAGGCGCCGCGCGCCCGCGTCCTACGAAGCGCGCGACACGCTGTCTTCGCTCGCCATGGGCCTTGGCAGCACGGTGGCTGGCGCCTTGGCAGCCGGCCTGATCACGGCTGCGGCCTTTACGCTCTACCAGTTCCGTCTCGTCGATATCGGCTGGGCCTGGTGGGCATGGATCGCCTGCTTCGTGCTCGACGATTTCAACTACTACTGGGCGCACCGCACCGGGCACCGGGTGCGCTGGTTCTGGGCGAGCCACGTCAATCATCATTCAAGCCAGCACTACAACCTGTCGACCGCGTTGCGGCAGACCTGGACCGGCTTTCCCGCGCTGTCGTTCCTGTTCCGGATCTGGCCGGTGCTGATCGGGTTCCATCCGGGGATGATCGCCACGGTCGGCGCGGTCAACCTGGTCTACCAGTTCTGGATCCATACCGAGGCGGTACGCCGCATGCCGCGCTGGTTCGAAGCGGTGATGAACACGCCGTCGCACCACCGGGTCCATCACGCGGTCAACCCCGTCTACCTCGACCGCAACTACGCCGGGGTCTTCATCGTCTGGGACAGGCTGTTCGGCTCGTTCCAGCCCGAGATCGACGGCGTGCGGATCCATTACGGCATCATCCGCCAGCTGGGCAGCTTCAACCTGTTCCACACCGCGTTTCACGAGTGGATCGCCATGGCGAGCGACGTCCGCCGAGCGCCGTGGCGGGCCAAGCTGGGCTATCTTGTCCGCGAGCCCGGCTGGACCCATGACAACAGCCGCGATACCTCCGATACGATCCGCGCCCGCTGGCAGGCCATGCAGGGGCCCGGCGTCGACAGTTAGCGTTGCACCCTCTTAAGCGAGCACTTAAGCCGTGCGGAAAGGACGGAGAGGGCAACAGATGGACCAGTTCGACATCATCGTTATCGGCGGCGGCAGCGCAGGCAGTGCAGCGGCCGGAAGGCTGAGCCAGGACGGCACGCGGCGGGTCTGTCTGATCGAGGCTGGCGGCACCAACGACACGGTCCGCATCAAGACGCCCGGTTTCATGCCCTTCATCCCCGAGGCGTCGAACTGGCGCTTCGAAACCGTGCCGCAGAAGGGACTCGACGGTCGCACCGGCTACCAGCCGCGTGGACGCGGACTGGGCGGCTCGAGCGCGATCAACGCCATGGTCTATATCCGCGGCAACCACTTCGACTACGACCAATGGGCGGCGCTGGGCTGCACCGGATGGAGCCATGACGACGTCTTGCCCTACTTCAAGCGGTCCGAGGGCAACGAGCGCGGCGGCGATGCCTGGCACGGCGATGACGGCCCGCTGAACGTCATGGACCAGCGCTGGCCCAACCCCGGCAGCCGCGCCTTCGTCGCCAGCGCGACCCAGCTCCAGTTGCCCGGGAACGAGGACTTCAACGGCGCGCGCCAGGACGGATTCGGACTCTATCAGGTGACGCAGAAAGCAGGCGAACGCTGGTCCGCGGCCCGCGCCTATCTGCGCCCGCGCGCAAACCTGTCGATCCGCACCGACGCCCTGGTCGAGCGGATCGTGATCACCGAAGGCCGCGCGACCGGCGTTGCGATCCGCACAGCCAAGGGCCGCGAGGTGATCGGGGCCAGTGCCGGGGTCGTGCTGTCAGCCGGTGCTTTCGGCAGCCCGCAGGTGCTGATGCTGTCGGGCATCGGACCGGCACTGCATCTGGCCGAGCACGGCATCACCGTCGTCAGCGACCGCGATGCAGTGGGCAACGACCTGCAGGACCACATCGACTATGTCGGCGGATGGGAAACCGCCTCGCGCGATTTCTTCGGCAGCAGCCTTCCCGGCACCTTGCGCATGGCAAAGGCCGTGATCGAGCATCGGCTGAAGCGCACTGGCGTGATGACGACGCCCTTTGCCGAAGCCGGCGGGTTCTGGCGTTCGCGTTCCGACCTTCCCGCGCCCGACATCCAGTACCACTTCGTTCCCGCCGTGCTGGAGGATCATGGGCGCGAGAAGGTCAAAGGCCATGGCTTTTCGATCCACGCCTGCGTGCTGCGCCCCGAAAGCCGCGGCACGGTTCGCTTGAACAGCGTTGATCCGGCGGCCGCCCCGGCGATCGATCCCAACTTCCTCGACGATCCCCGCGACATCGCCACGCTGCGCGAGGGCGTCCGGCTGATGTACCGCATCGTCGAGACCGGCCCGCTTGCCGCCTATGCCGGGGCCGCCCGCCAGCGGGTCGACCTGGCTGACGATGCCGCGCTTGACCGCCTGATCCGGGCGCGAGCCGACACGGTCTATCACCCGGTAGGCACCTGCCGCATGGGCGGGGACGACGCGTCGGTCGTCGATCCCAAGTTGAAGGCGCGAGGGACCGACGGGCTGTGGGTCGCCGATGCGAGCGTCATGCCGCGACTGGTTTCGGGCAATACCAATGCCCCGTCGATCATGATCGGCGAGCGCGCAGCGGACTTTGTCAAGCGAGCGCTGGCAGCTTGATCCCGTCAGTGGTTGCAGGCGAGCGCTTCGATCACGTCGTCAAGTCGCGCAGGATCGCCTAGCGCGAGAACCCGGCCGTCGCTGCCGGCGTGGAGCGGATCGCCGTTCCAGTCGGCCATGGTGCCGCCTGCGCCTTCGACCACCGGGATCAGCGCGGCGTAATCATGAAGCTTGAGGTTCGCTTCGCAGACGATGTCGATCTGCCCCATCGCCAGCATGGCGTAGTTGTAGCAATCCCCGCCCATGACCATGCGCTTGTGATCGGTCCTCGCGGCCAGTCCCATGAAGTGGGCGCCGTCGTGATCATCGAAGTAGTGCGGGCCAGTGGTAGCAATGGTCGCATCGGCCAGGGTGCGGCAGGCGCGGGTGCGCACAAGTGCGCCGTTAAAGGTTGTCGCCCGGCCGGCCGCGCCGAGCCAACGCTCGCCCAGGATCGCCTGGTCGATCACGCCGAGCACCGGCCAGCCATCCTGGACCAGCGATATCAGCGTGCCGAAGATCGGGCGTCCGGCCATGAACGCGGTAGTCCCGTCGATCGGGTCGAGCACCCAGGTCCGGCCCGAAGTGCCCTCCTCGACGCCGAATTCCTCGCCGTGGATGCCGTCGCGCGGAAACTCGGCCTTGATCAACCGGCGCATGGCTTCTTCGGCGGCGCGGTCGGCCTCGGTCACGGGCGAGCGGTCGGCCTTGCGTTCATGCCCGAACCGGCTGCGGAAGAAGGGGCGGATCGCCGCGCGCGCCGCATCGGCGAGGCGCTCGGCCAGCGCGATTTCGGCGTCGAGCTTCGCTGTCGCCATGGGCTAGTCGAAGAGGCTGGAGACCGAGCTTTCCTCGGCGATGCGATGGATCGCCTCGCCGATCAGCGGAGCGATCGACAAGACACGAATTCGCGGCGAGGCGAGCGCTTCCTCGGTCGCCTGGATCGTGTCGGTGATGACCAGTTCCTTGAGCGCCGAAGTGGTCACGCGTTCGACCGCCTTGCCCGACAGGACGCCGTGGGAGAGGTAGGCGGTGACGCTGGCTGCGCCGTCGTCGATCAGCGCCTGCGCCGCATTGACCAGGGTGCCGCCCGAATCGATTATGTCGTCGATTAGGATGCAGTGCTGGCCCGACACGTCGCCGATGATGTTCATCACCTCGGACGAGCCAGGCTTGTCTCGGCGCTTGTCGACAATCGCCAGCGGCGCGTTGTTGAGCCGCTTGGCCAGCGCGCGGGCGCGCACCACGCCGCCCACGTCGGGTGAGACGACCATCAGGCCCTGCCCGCTCGATCGAGCGAGAATGTCGGCGGCCATGACCGGGGCGGCATAGAGGTTGTCGGTCGGGATATCGAAAAAGCCCTGGATCTGCCCGGCGTGGAGGTCGACCGCCAGCACCCGGTCGGCCCCGGCCGTCGTGATCAGGTTCGCGACCAGCTTGGCCGAAATCGGCGTGCGCGGTCCGGGCTTGCGGTCCTGCCGGGCGTAGCCGAAGTAGGGCAGCACCGCGGTGATCCGCTTGGCCGAGGCGCGGCGAAGCGCATCGATGCAGATCAGCAGTTCCATCAGGTTGTCGTTGGCGGGAAAGCTGGTCGACTGGACCACGAACACGTCCTCGCCGCGGACATTCTCATGGATCTCGACGAAGACCTCTTCGTCGGCAAAGCGGCGCACGTCAGCCTGGGTCAGCGGCATCTCCAGATAGCCGGCGATAGCGCGCGCCAGCGGCAGGTTCGAGTTGCCAGCCAGAATCTTCATGTGCGTCGCCCTTCCCCGCTGAATCACCGGACCGCCTCTAGCCGCGAGCCAGCGGATTGCAACCGCGCCGCTGGCAAAAGCATGCTGGCGTTCTCGACAACAGCGCGGCTATTGTCGCGCTGCGCTAGAATGGGGGCCCAATGCAGCAGCGTACAATGAGGCCGGGGCGATAATGCTGATCATTGCGCGGTACTGGCCGCGGATCGTGCTCGCGAGCCTTGTGTTTTGCGTCCTGATCGGCCTGCTGGTCCCGCTTTATACAGACGAAGTCGGATGGCGGCTGCAAGCCCGCGCCGCACTCGATGGGGTCGATAAACTCTATGTCGATGTGTGCGGGCCGAACACGCTGGCCGTACCCCCTGCCTTCATGATGCCGGTACGGGCCTATTCGGCATTCTTCAACACGGCCTTTCCCGAACCTCTCTACGTCCGCCTGTCCGGTGTCCTCTACGCTTTGGTCTGGATCGCCATGCTGGCCGCCTTGACCAGGCACCTCGCGAGTGACGAACAGCGCCAGCGGCAGCTTCGCCTCGTCGCCTTCGCCCTTCCGGCCCTTGGCATGCTGCCGCTGCTGCTAGTGTGGAGCCGACCAGAGCAGCCGATCCTGTTGTGCCTGACGGGAGCTCTGATCATCGCCGTCAGGCAAAGGGTGCCGGCCGCGCCGCTCCGGGCGCAACCGGTGACAAGCCTTCTCGCGAGCAGTGGAGTGGTCGTTCTGGCGGCAATAGCCATGAGCTACCACATCAAGGCTCTCGTCCTTTTGCCAGTGTTTCTGCTGTGTCTGGTATCTGTAGGTTTACGGTCCGGGTCTTGGACTGCGCCCGTGGTCGGCACGATAGCCACGATTGCCGCTTCGAAATCTGCGGCTTCCTACTGGCTCGGCCGTTTTGCCTGCCCCGACGACCCGAAGACAGCCGCCTTCTTCGCCAAGCAGAACGTTGGCTTCAAGGCGTTACGCGATGGCGATTTCGCTGGCAGTGTTGCGGCGCTAGCCGACAACGTGAATCTGGTCGCTTATGCCATCTTGGCGGGTCCTGCTCGCTATCCCCAGACGAAATGGCTCGAGCCGGAACAGATCAGTTTTCAGACTCAGTACGTCTGGACCAGCCTGGTCGTCTTCTGTTGGGGGGTTTTGGTCGTGCTATCCGCGGTGCATGTGGCGCTGGGCATCGGACGAATGCAAAAGTTCCGGAGCTTCGATCCTCAGGCCATGATTTCTGCCGCGCTGATGGCCTGCGCAATGGCCTGGGCAGCCACCCAGATCGGGCGCAACGTCTACGAAGCCACGTTCGTGCTACCGATCCTGCTGCTGGCCGGCCTCCTTGCCTTGGCACAAGCACCGCCCCAGGATCCGGGACTTTTGGGTCGGATCACAAACCGCCTTGTCGTCCTTCTTTCGGCAGTGGCAATTACCGCGCCGGCACTGATCGCCGCGTCCTATGGCAGTTCACTCCTGCGTGCGGCACGTGCCGGCGGCTATGTTCCGGGTCAGGCCGTCTCGGTCTCGGCCTATCATTACGCCGACGTACGCCCATTGGTCGAGGCCGCCGCAAGGCGCTGCAAAATCGAAAACAGCCCCCGTTCACGCAACGTCATGATTGACGACCTGAGCTATTTTGCATTGATGAAAACGTATCGGCCGCAGCACGTGGTCAGCGTCACTTTGTCACCCGACCTCGCCTTGGACGATCCGCTGGGTTACCTGCGCTCGATAGGGTCGGACGGTTTGGTGGTCCGTTGCCAATACCTGCCCCTCGATCTGCAACGGCGTGCGCACCGGTTCGGGCCGGTGTGCTGCATGGCGCGCGACGAGCTTTGATCGATCACCCCTTTTTGCGGTGTTCGCTCGAGACCCAGCGCACGGTGCCCGAGCTGGCGCGCATCACGACCGACTGAGTGGTGATCAGCCCGCCCGGCATGCGCTTTACACCCTTGAGCAGCGACCCGTCGGTCACCCCTGTAGCGGCGAAAATGCAGTCGCCCTTGGCGAGTTCGTCTCGGGTGTAGATCTTGTTGAGATCTTCGATCCCCCACTTGCGAGCGCGGGCGCGCTCGTCGTCGGTGCGGAACACCAGGCGACCGTTGAACTGCCCGCCCACGCAGCGCAGCGCCGCAGCCGCCAGCACGCCCTCCGGCGCGCCGCCCTGGCCCATGTAGAGGTCGATGGTTGTCTCGGGATTGGTGACCGCAATGACCCCTGCCACGTCGCCGTCGCCGATCAGCACCACGCCGCAGCCGAGGCCGCGCAGCTCCTCGATCAGCGCGGCATGGCGCGGACGATCGAGCACGCAGACGATGATTTCGTCGGGCTTGACGCCCTTGGCCGCGGCAACCGCCTTGACGTTCTCGGTCGGGCTCTTGGCCAGGTCGATGATGCCATCGGGATAGCCGGGGCCGACTGCAAGCTTGTCCATGTAGACGTCGGGCGCGTTGAGCAGGTTGCCTTCTTCGGCCACCGCAAGAACTGCCAGCGCATTGGGGCCGGCCTTGGCGGTGATCGTGGTCCCTTCGAGCGGGTCGAGCGCGATGTCGATCCTGGGACCGGTGCCCTGCGCGCTGCCGACCTTTTCCCCGATGTAGAGCATCGGTGCCTCGTCACGCTCGCCTTCACCGATGACGACCGTGCCGTCCATCGCCAGTTCGTTGAGTGCCGCGCGCATGCATTCGACTGCCGCCGCGTCTGCCGCCTTTTCGTCGCCGCGGCCGATCAGGCGAGAGGCGCCGATGGCTGCCGCCTCGGTCACGCGGACCATTTCGAGCACCAGCACGCGGTCGAGGACGTCGCTGCGCGGAGTCTTGGCAGATGTCATGCGGAAACGGGCCTTTCTGATAGCGCCGGGCGTATTGCGAATACGTATGTCGCGCGGCGCTTAGCCAGCAGGCAGGCCCTTGTCCATGGGTTGCGACAGATCGCGGTATTCAGCAGGGGTTCACCGCCGTGCCACTTTTTTCCGCAACCGTGCGGTGCGGGGACAGACAAGCAGCATGGCCAGTGCTGGCCGCTTCGATCGGGGCCATGTTGCTGCTCTCGCCGCCCGCTGCGGCGCAGGAGAGCAGCAACGCGGTCGACGCGAGGGTTGCCGAAATCATGGCCGAGGCGAACAGCGTGCTCACTGCCGTCCCACCGCGGCCGCGGTGCGATGGCGGATCGGAAGGCGAGATCGTTGTCTGCGCAGCGACCGACAGCCGTCGCTATCGCGTGCCCTCGACAATCGAGAGCAATCCGGGATCGCGCGCCGCGCTGCGCACCGGCATCCCGGCCCCGCCGCAGCTCGACCGCGGGTCCTGCAAGGGGCAGCCGGGCTGCATCGTCGGCGGATACACTCCGCCCGCGGTCTATGCGATCGACCTCAAGGCCATTCCGGAAGCGCCGGCCGGTTCGGATGCCGACCGGATCGGCAAGGGCGAACTGGCAGACCGCTGAACTCAGTCGCCAAGGATGTGGAGGACCAGCGGCGATTCGGTGAGGCTTTCCGATCCGGCCAGCAGTCTCACCGCCTCGCTGACGGCGCTTTCTGGCCCTTCGTGCGTAACCATCGCGACCATGACGGCGCCATCGTCGGACCGGCCCTTCTGGATCAGGCTTTCGATCGACACGCCTGCATCGCGGAAAGCAGCGGTGATTTCGGCCAGCACGCCCGGTCGGTCGGCCGCCATAAGACGCACATAGGCGCGCCCCGTTCGCTGGCCGGCGTCGGCCGTGGTCATCACTTCGAGTTCGGCCACGGGAACCGAGAACGGCGCCCCGATCTCGCCGCGGGCGATGTCGATCAGGTCGGCGACCACGGCGCTCGCGGTCGGGCCGTCGCCCGCGCCGGCACCCTGGAACAGCAGGCGGCCCGAGAAATTGCCTTCGGCCACGACCGCGTTGGTAGCGCCGTCGACGTGGGCCAGCGGGTGATCGAACGGCACAAGATGCGGCTGGACGCGCTGGAACAGGCACTTGCCCTCGGCGCCGTCCATCACGTCGGCCATGCCGATCAGGCGAATGACATAGCCCAGCGCGTCGGCCTGGGCGATGTCGGCAGCACGCAGCCGGGTGATGCCCGATGTTTCGACGCCAGCGAAATCGAGCGACGAGCCGAAGGCGATAGCAGCAAGGATCGACAGCTTGTGCGCGGCATCGGTGCCCTCGATGTCGAAGGCCGGATCGGCCTCGGCATAGCCCTTGGCCTGGGCCTCGGCGAGGACGTCGGCAAAATCGCGCCCGCTGTCCTCCATCGTCGACAGGATGTAATTGCAGGTACCGTTGAGGATACCGTAGACGCGCTCGATCTCGTTCGCGGCAGCGCCCTCGCGCAGCCCCTTGATGACCGGGATTCCGCCCGCCACGGCAGCCTCGAACTTGAGCGCGACCCTCGCCGCCTCTGCCTTGGCGGCAAGTTCCAGCCCATGGTGCGCGATCATCGCCTTGTTCGCGGTGACCAGTGCCTTGCCCGCCTCTATCGTGGTTCGCGCGCAGGCCAGTGCCGGGCCATCCGAACCACCAACCATCTCGACCACCACGTCAACATCGGCGCGCTCGCCCATGATGACCATGTCGTCTTCCCAGGCATAGCGCGTCAGATCAACTCCGCGGTCCTTCCCGCGATCGCGCGCGCCCACCACGGTCACCGCGATCGGCCGGCCGGCGCGCCGCGCGATCAGGGCCGAATTGGCCTCGATAAGCCGGATCACGCCAGCTCCAACGGTTCCCAGCCCGGCCAGGGCAATGCGCAGCGGTTGAGGCGCGTCAGACATCGAAGTCCCCTTTCAGCGCGCGCCCTTAGGGTCGGCGCAAGGGGGCGGCAAGAAAGAAAGCAATCGTCCGAAGAAAGTTGCCGTAACTATCTTGCCGTTGCAGCCGATTCAGCGGCGGGTGCGCGGGCAGGAGCCCAGGGCGTCGATCACCGCACGGTAATCACGCGCTGCGGCGCTGCGATCGTCGGCCGATTCGGCGATATTGGCACCTGCCGGCAGGGCCGGCGGCAGAAAGCAGGCAAGACGATACCAGGCAAGGGTGTCGCGCGCCGGAAGACCTTGGCCGGCGCCAACCAGTTCCGAGAACGAGGCGTTCATTGCGGGGGCGCGCCCGGCCTGGCGCGCGACGGTGATCGCGGCCGGCTCGCCGCTGGCGCTGGCGAGAAAGATCTGGCTTTCGCTCTCGCCGGCGAGATTGCCCGAAACGTGCAGCGCCTCGCGCACACCGGTGATCCGGGGCGGCGCGCCCGCAGCATAGAATTCGCCCAGGATCGTCTTGATGCGCGCTTCGGTCGCCGCATCCCAGGCGAGCTGCGCATCGGGCGAGACGAGCTGCAGTTCGGCCGGACGTCCGGCGACGGGCCGCGCGAACAGGATTACCGACTTCTTCTTGAGGCTGGGCAGCTTGCCCTTGGAGTCGGCCTTGACGTCAACCAGGTACAGCAGCTGTTCGCCCAGCGCGCGGTTCCCGCCGATCAGCGCCTCGGTCCGCGCCTCGACGAAGGTGCGGATGTAACCAGGCTTCACGTTGCGGGCCCGTTCGGGCTCGACCGCGACCGCCTTGCGGACCTGAGCGCGCACGACCAGCGGGGTGCCGTCAGCCAGGTCGGCGAGGTCGGCATAGGTGGGCGCGAGCGCCGCCGGCGCCGGCGAATCAGCCCCTACGGCAAGGGACGGCGCCGCAGCGCAAATGGCGAGGATCGGCAGGGCGGCCAGCTTGAACGAGTGGATCATGGGTGCTCTCGTATCGTTACAGTGCGCGCTTTGCCAGCCAAAGGGCGGAAAACTCACGCGTTTGCGCCCGTTTTCACACGACAAGAGGTGAATTGCGCGTTAATGGATAAAGCGTTGCGCACATGCGGCCGCGACGTTACAGAATGCAAAAAATCGGGCCAAACAAAAGAAAAGGCCTGCGATCTGGGTCAGACGGCTGTCGGGAAGAGGGCTGCGTACCGGGTTGCTCATCAGGGTGGACGTTGATTTTTGGGCGTTTCGGGTCGTTAGCGCGGCCGGGAACGTCGTATCCGGGTTTGTCCCGGTGGGACTGTTAGGAGTGATCCGTCTGAATGGCCTACGCTGACCGAGAACAAAGCGGCAATCGCACTGTCGCCTTCGTCGTCGTTGCCTTGATCCACCTGGTTGTCGGCTATGCGCTGGTAACCGGGCTCGCCTATGAGGGCGTGAAGCAGATCATGAAAAAGGTGACGACTGTCGACATCAAGAAGGAGGAGCCGAAGAAGGAGCCTCCGCCACCGCCCAAGAAGGCCGCTGCGCCGCCGCCGATCGTGGCGCCGCCGGTGAAGATCAACGTGAACGTATCGCCGCCGCCGATCACCACGGTGACGACGCCGCCGCCGGTGGCGCCGGTCGTGCCGATCATCGCGCCGCCCGCACCGGTCGTGGCTCCGCCGCCGCCGCCTCGCATGCAGCCCAAGAGCGCTTCGCCAAAGGGCAATCCGGGATCGTGGGCCAATGCCAACGACTATCCCTCGGGCCCGCTGCGCCGCGAGGAAGAAGGCGTGACCCGCTTCCGCGTCACTGTCGGCGCCGATGGCCGCGTGACCTCGTGCGACGTCACCGGGTCGAGCGGATCGAGCGAACTCGATTCGACCACCTGCTCGCTGATCACCCGTCGCGGCCGTTTCAACGCGGCTACCGACGGCGATGGCAACCCGGTCGCGGGCGCCTGGTCCAGCTCGGTGCGCTGGCAGATCCCGAAGGACTGATTTTCACTGCGGCCGCCCGCACGGCGGACCGGCCACTGCCCCTTGGTTTTGATTTTTCATCTATTTCTCTTGAGAGGACTATCGCATGGTTTTTGAACTTCTCGCCGCTGCAGGCAACGCGGCACCGCAGAACAAGTTCGGTTTCGCCGAAGCGCTGGAGCAGGGCGGTTTCATCGCCTACGCGACCGTCATCATCCTCGGCATCATGTCGTTCGGTTCGTTCTTCATCCTGTTCACCAAGTGGTTCGAACAGCAGAAGATCCTGCGCCAGCATCGTGAACTGCGCAGCGGCTTCTGGCGCGCCAACTCGCTGAAGGAAGGCGCCGCGAAGCTCGAAAAGAACAGCGCCTGGCGCCAGGTCGTCGACGATGGCGTCGCCGCCGAGGAAGCCCACGGCAAGATGGCCGACGCCCTCGAAGCCCATGACTGGCTGCACGGTTCGCTGGCCCGTTCGGAAGCGAGCATCAACGCTCGCCTCGCCAGCGGCCTTCCGTTCCTCGCCACCGTCGGTGCGACCTCACCGTTCATCGGTCTGTTCGGTACCGTCGTCGGCATCTACCGCGCGCTGATCGCCATCGGCATCGCCGGTTCGGCCTCGATCGACAAGGTCGCCGGTCCGGTCGGTGAAGCTCTGATCATGACCGCGCTGGGTCTGCTCGTGGCCGTTCCGGCCGTGCTTGCCTACAACTACCTGCAGGCTCGCAACAAGCGCATCGCGGAACTGCTCTCGGGCTTCTCGACCGACGTGCTGGCCTACATCAACTCGCGCGGTGCGGTTCGTCCGGCGGTGGTCACCACCCCGGCGTCGGCCCAGAAGGCTGCCGCCGCTCCGGTCGCCACGCCCAAGCCGTAAGCTGCCAGGCTGGCAGGGTGGCGCCGGTCCCGAACGGGTCCGCGCCGCCCGCCAACCCAACCGGGGATGCGGTCGCTCAGCGCGTCTGGTCTCTCCGGATAACGCAAGAATAGGATAACACTTATGGCGATGTCAGTAGGCGGCGCCGGCGGCGATGAAAAGCCGATGTCGGAAATCAACACCACGCCCCTCGTGGACGTGATGCTGGTGCTCCTGATCATCTTCCTCATCGCGGTTCCGGTCGCGATCCAGACGATCCAGAAGCTCAAGATTCCGATCATCGAATCGCAGGAATCCAAGGACAAGGTCGAAAACCTCCTGCTCACGGTCAGCACGACCGACGATGCGGGCCGTTCGGCCGGTGACCCGGGTTACGAAGGTGCGTCGCTGGGCGGTGAATGCCGCATCTATTTCAACAACATCACGCCCGTGGATTCGAACGAACTGCGCGACATGGCGTTCAAGCGGCTTGACAGCATCGTCAAGCGCGCGGGCGGCCCCGAAGCGCTCGTTGCCAACCCGGAACTGGTGCCCCAGGTCCACGTCCGCGGCGACGTGAACGCCCCCTGGCGGTGCATTGCCGGCGCGATCTACAACGTGCAGATCTCGGGCTATCCGACCGTCGGGTTCATCTCGAACCCGGTCGATCCGAACGGCTGACGCCGGACGGAACGCGGTCCCCATTTAGGAGTAACCCCCAATGGCAATGTCAGGCGGCAAGGATGATGGCTCGCCGATGATGGAAATGAACACGACGCCGCTCATCGACGTCATGCTCGTGCTCCTCATCATGTTCATCATCACCATCCCGGTGGCAACGCACGCGGTCAACATCGACCTGCCCAACCCGTCGGCCCCGCCGCCGGAAACGGTCATCAAGCGTGACAAGAACAAGGTTGTCGTGATGCCGGACAGCTCGATCCAGTGGAACGGCACCCCGATGGACGAAGGCCAGCTGCTCAGCGCGCTGCAAGCGACCCTCGCCATCAAGCCGGAACCGGAACTGCAGTTCCAGCCGGATCCCCAGGCCCCTTACGACACCACGGCCCGCGTGCTGAAGGTGATCAAGGGTTCGGGCGTGACGGCCTTCGGCTTCGTCGGCAACGAACAGTATTCCGAGTTTACCAAGGCTCCGGGCGCCGGCGCGGCCAACTGAGGCCAAACCGTACTCCGGGCTCCGGTCCACTCGAAATACCCAAGAAGGGGCGGAGCGATCCGCCCCTTTTTTTTGCATCCCCGATTCCTCCACCGAGCGGTCAGCGGTGTTGCGCCTCGTCGGCGGCTTCATCGTCATCCCCGCTTGGCGGTTCGACTCGCATCGCCGCGCCGGCCAGCCCTTCAGCCTCGATCAGCAGCTCGTCGTCGGCCGATCCCTGCGGCATCGCTTCGCGCCCGATCATCACCAGGACCGGGACGGCGAGCGGACTGACCCTCTCAAGGACGACGTGGTTGAGGTTGGTCTGCGCGCGGTCCAGCACGCCGGCAAGCCGGTCGACATCGGTCATTCGCGCCCGAGCATCGGCCCAGGCCGCGCGCAGCAGGACGTGGTCGGGTTCGTACTTGCGCAGCACATCGTAAATGAGGTCGGTCGAGAAAGTGACCTGCTTGCCGGTCTTGCGCTTGCCCGGTTGCTGGCGTTCGACCAGCCCGGCGATCACCGCCACTTCCTTGAAGGCGCGCCGCAGCAGATAGCTGCCCTCCACCCAGGCGACGAACTCGTCCGCCAGGATTTCGGGCGACAGCAGCCGGGCCGGGTCGGTAATCGGCCGCAGCCCCCAGACCGCGAGCGCATAGTCGTTGGCAACGAAGCCAAGGGGCCCCAGGCCCTGCTCCTCCATCCGCCGCGTCACCAGCATGCCGAGCGACTGGTTGGCAGGCCAGCCTTCAAACGAATAGATGACCGCATAATGGCGCTTCTCGTAGGGGAAGCTTTCGACCAGAAGCGATCCCGGCGCGGGAAGCTCGGACCGGTAGTCCTGCACTTCCAGCCATTCGCGCACGTCGTCCGGAAAGCGCGCCCAGCCGCCGCGATCGGCCAGGAGCGCCTGCACACGCTGCGACAGATGCGTGGTGAGCGGCATGCGCTGGCCGCCATAGCTGGGGATCTGCCCCGGCTTCTTCGCCGCGCGGACCAGCATTTCGGTCTCGCGCAGCGCCTCGACCTCGAGATCGAGCCCGGCAAAGCGGATCGTGTCACCGGGCGCGAGGCTCGAGGCGAAGTTCTCCTCGACCCGGCCGAGCGAGCGACCGTTGCGAAAGCGCACTTCGATCATTTCGGCATCCATGATGATCCCGGCGTTGAGGCGGAATCGCGCCGCGTGTTCGGGATGGGTCAGCCGCCACAGCCCGTCGCGGTCCTGGGTGATGCGCTGGAACCGGTCGTAGGCCTTGAGCGCGTAGCCTCCCGTGGCGACGAAATGCAGCACCCGTTGCCAGGTGTCCGCGTCCACCGCAGCGTAGGGCAACGCCGAGCGCACCTCGGCCAGCAAGGCCGCCCCGTCGAATGGACCGGCGCAGGCACGGGCCATCACATGCTGGGCCAGCACGTCCAGCCCGCCAGGGCGGAACTCCTCGCCGTCGCGCTGGCCTTCGTCGACCGCCTGTTGGGCAGCGATCGCCTCGAGGTATTCGAAGCGGTTGCCGGGTACCAGCAGCGCGCGGCTGGGCAGGTCGAGCCGGTGGTTGGCGCGTCCGATCCGCTGCAGCAGCCGCGACGAACCCTTGGGCGCGCCCATCTGCACCACCAGGTCGACATCGCCCCAGTCGACACCGAGGTCGAGGCTGGCCGTAGCGACCAGCGCGCGCAGTTCGCCGCGCGCCATGGCGCCCTCGACCTTGCGCCGCGCCTCTTTCGACAGCGAGCCGTGGTGGATCCCGATCGGCAGGTTGTCGTCGTTCACCTCCCACAGTTGCTGGAAGATCAGTTCGGCCAGAAAGCGCGTGTTGCAGAACACGAGCGTTGTGCGGTTGGCGCGGATCGCCTCGTAGAGCTGCGGAACGGCCCAGGTCGCGGCATGGCCGCCCCACGGCACGCGTGCGTCTTCGGGCAGCAGCACTTCGAGTTCGGGTCGGGCGCCGGCCTCGCCCTCGACCAGGGCGACGCTGTCGATATCGCCCCAAGGGGCCAGCCAGGCGCGAAAGTCGTCGGGATCGGCCACCGTCGCCGACAGTGCGACGCGTTGCAGGCCGGGCGCAATTGCCTGGAGCCGCGACAGCGCCAGCGCGAGGAGATCGCCGCGCTTGCCGGTGGCGAAGGCGTGGACCTCGTCGATGACGATGCGCCTCAGCGTCGCGAACAGCGTATCGGCCTCGGGATAGGACAACAGCAGCGCCAGGGACTCGGGCGTCGTCAGCAGGATATGCGGCGGTCGGGCGCGCTGGCGCGCCTTGCGGTCGGATGGCGTATCCCCGCTGCGCGTCTCTATCCGGATCGGCAGGCCAAGGTTCTCGACCGGGGTCAGAAGGTTGCGCTGCACATCATGCGCCAGCGCCTTCAGCGGCGATACGTAAAGCGTGTGCAGACCTTCCGGCGGGAGCACGGTGTCCGGGGCATCGGAGCTGAAGTCGACCAGGGTCGGCAGGAAGCCCGCCAGCGTCTTGCCCGCCCCGGTATCGGCGACCAGCAGCGCGTGGCGCCCCGAGGCGGCGACGGCCAGCATCTCCTGCTGGTGGCGGCGGATGCGCCAGCCGCGCTGCGCAAACCATTGATCGATGGCAATAGTTGCAACTGGCCCGGTCATCGGCACGATCCCGAGCGCCGAGGGGTGGCCACAATGGCGCGGTTCATGGTAAACAGGCCATAAGCACGGATAACGCATAACGCGCCGTTCGGGTTGCAGCCAGCGCCGGGATAGGCCCGGTCACGGAGGGCTGTTGCCATGCGCCTCGTCATGTTCGAAACCCAGGGTGAAAGCCATACGGCCGCGGTCAACCCGGACCAGGTCGCTTTCCTGGCCCAGGGCCTCTACGGCACGTCGATCCACTTCGGCTCGGGCGAATACGTCATCTGCACTCTCGAGATCGAAGACGTTGCGGCCCGCCTGTCGGCAAGCGGGTCGAGCGACGATTATCTGATCGCGACGTCCGCAGCCCCAGCCGAACCAAGTTGATCGCCCCTTTGCGGCAAGGCTTTCCGGTGCCATCACGGGCGGGATGAACCCCGCCGCTCTGTCCTGGTCGCAATTCGAAGCCGTCCTGCTGGCGCTGGCGCTGGGCCTGTTGATCGGCCTGCAGCGCGGCTGGGCGCAACGCGGCGATCCAGCGGGTAGCCGCTTTGCCGGCTTTCGCACCTATGGCCTGATCGGCCTTTCCGGCGGCATGGCGGGCCTCTTGCAGGCGATCGCGCCGGCGCTGTCGTTCATTCTGCTCGGCGCGACCGCTACGCTGGTCGTGGCCGGTTACTGGCGCGCCACCGCTGGCCGCGACCGGATCAGCGGAACGGCCAGTCTTGCCGGGCTGATCACGCTGGCGGCGGGCTATCTTGCCGGGACCGGGTCCTACGCCATGGCCAGCGCGATCACCGGTCTGACCGTCCTGCTTCTTGCCATGCGGCGCCAGTTGCACCACGTGCTGCGCCATATCGACGAAGCCGAGATTGCGGCGATCGGGCGCTTCGCCCTGCTCGCGATGGTCATCCTGCCGCTGCTGCCCGACACCCCGATGGGGCCCCTGGACGCGTGGCGGCCGCGCCAGTTGTGGCTGGTCGTGGTACTGGTCTCGGGATTTTCCTTTGCCGGCTACGTCGGGGCGCGCTGGCTGGGCTCGACGCGGGGGCTGCTGGCGACGGCGGCGGCGGGATCGATGGTGTCGTCCACGGCGGTCACGGTATCGCTGGCGGGCAAGTTGCGCGACGCTGCGGGCGACAGGGTCATCGTCAACGCCGGGATAGCGCTGGCCTCGGCGGTCATGTTCCTGCGCGTCATGGTGCTGGCCGCGGCGCTGGCGCCCCGCGCGCTGCCGACCTTTGCGACGCTGGCCCTGCCGGGCATGGCGATCAGCCTCGCCGGGTTCGTGCTGATCATGCGCGGCAGGGGATCGGTGCGGGCCAAGGAAGCAGACGCGGCCCCGCTGCCCAGGAATCCGTTCGACCTCAAGCCGGCACTTGTGCTGATGGCGCTGACCATGGCGCTGACCGTGGCCGCGCGCTGGGTCCTTGACCGTTTCGGGCAGGCCGGGTTGGCGACGGTGCTGGCGCTGTCTGGCGTGGTCGATGTCGATTCGGCGATCATCACGCTCGGCAACCTGCCCCAAGACACCCTCTCCGCGCGAGTCGCCGGACTGGTGCTGGTGCCGCCCGTGCTGCTCAACACTCTGTTCAAGGCCGGAACCGCCGTGGGCGTCGCCGGATGGCGCGCGGTGTGGCCCGGGGCGCTGACGCTGGTCGCCGCCGTGCTGGCCGCGGCGGCACCGCTCCCCTTCCTGATCTAGCGGCGCGCGATGCCCGCTTCGGCGAGCCGGGCGTCGGCCTCGGCCAGCAGCCGCTCCAGCCCATCGCGGGTATCGCTTTCGGCGCGCAGCACCAACACGTCTTGCGTGTTCGATGCGCGCAGCAGCCACCAGCCGTCGGGAGTCGAGACGCGCACGCCGTCGATAGTCACGACATCGGCCTCGTCCCGCGCCAGCCGCCGGGCGACCTCTTCAACGACCGCGAACTTGCTCGCCTCGTCCACAGGCACGCGCAGTTCAGGCGTGTTGAACGGTTCGGGCATGGCATCGCGCAGCGCGGTGAGCGAAAGGCCAAGCCGCTGCGAGGCCGCGATCAACCGCAGCGCGGCGTAGAGCGCGTCGTCGAATCCGTACCAGTCGTCGGCGAACATCAGGTGGCCGGTCATTTCCCCGCCGAGCGGCGCGCCGATCCGCTTCATTTCGGATTTGATCAGGCTGTGTCCGGTCTTTCCCATAACCGCGCGTCCACCAAACCTTGCGATGGCGTCGAACAGACTTTGCGAGGCCTTCACATCGGCGATGATCGGCGATCCGGGGGCCCTTTGGAGAAGGTCTTGCGCAAGAATCATCAGCAACTGGTCGCCCAGCAGGACCCTGCCCTTCGCGTCGACCACGACGATGCGGTCGCCATCGCCGTCCAGAGCCACTCCGAAGTCGAGCGACTTCGTCACGACCAGCGCCTTCAGATCGGCAAGGTTGGCCTCGACCGTCGGGTCGGGATGGTGATGCGGAAAGGTGCCGTCGACATGGGTGAACAGCGTGTGATGCTGACCGGGAAGCCGGGCAACGAGACGCTCGAGCGCGGGGCCGGCGGCGCCGCTGCCCGCGTCCCAGCCGATCCGCAGCGCGCCCAGCTTCGCCTGGTCGAGCCCGTCGAGCGCCCGGAGCAGCCGCTCGACATAGGCTTGCTCGATGGCAAGTTCGCGCACCCGGCCCGCGCCGCTCGACCAGTCGCCCGCCTTCGCCCGGTCGCCCAGGCGCCGCAGTTCGGCCCCGCAGAACGGGGCTCCGTCATGGACTATCTTGAAGCCGTTGTGATCGGCGGGATTGTGGCTGCCAGTTACCTGAATGCCGCCCTGCACCTCATCTAGCGTCGCTTCGGTGTAATAGAGCATCGGGGTCGGCCCCAGCCCGATGCGCACCACGTTTACTCCGCCCGCAGTCAATCCGTCGACCAGCGCGGCCTCCAGCATGGGCGAGCTCAGCCGCCCGTCGCGTCCCACGGCCACGGCGCTCCCGCCCGCCCCGCGCACGACCGTGGCAAATCCGCGTCCCAGCGCATGCGCATCGTTTGCCCCCAGTTGCGAGCCGACCTGCCCCCGGATGTCGTATTCGCGAAGGATCGTCGGATCGAAGCGGTGCGCCTTCATTTCGCTCGGTCGACACCAGCGAGCAACACGTCGCGCGCGCGGGTCGCGGCATGGACCTGTTCGCTGGTGCCGCCGCGATCGGGATGGACGCGGGCCAACAGGCGGCGGTGCGCCTCGACGATCTCGTCGTGCCCGGCATTGCGGCCGACGCCGAGCAGAGCTCGGGCCTGCGCCTCGTCCTGGGCGCGCTCGGATTGGCGCCACAGGTCCCACGGCCAGCGCCCTGTCAGCATCCTGATCGCCAGGGTGCCGATCAGCAGGATGGTGAGAAGCTTGCCCATCGGGCGCGGTCAGCCCTGTGCCGCAAGGGCCGGAACGGGTTGCTCCCTCGTCGGCATCGGCAGGCCGAGCGAGTGGATCAGCGCGCGCAATTCCTGCCGCGCGACGAGGTGGCTCGTCCCCAGTTCGCCCAGATGACCCTTGTCGAGCAAGGTCAGGCCCGACGGAAACAGCTCGCGGTAGATGACGCGTTCGGACAGGCCGCTGGCGATACGGAAACCGACCCGCTTCGACAGTTCGGTCAGCGCCTGGTCGAGCCGGCGCATGTTGCGCGCCTCGACATGCTGGGTGCGGTTGCGCACCACCACCCAGTCCATCTCGCGGCGCTTTTCCTGGATCGTAGCGAGGGCCCGCTTCTTGCGCGCTTCCCAGATCAGTTCGGCATAAAACGACAGGCGGCGGACCTTGAAGGTTTCGGCATCGACCTGGCCGATCAGGTCGAAATCGACGAAGCTGTCGTTAAGCGGGGTGACCAGCGTGTCGGCTCCGGTCGCCGCGTGACGGGCAAAGGGATCGTCCCGGCCGGGAGTGTCGTAGATCAGGAAATCCATCCCCTCACCCACGCTCTGCGCCAGCTCGTCGAGGTCCTCGGTGGTGTCGCCGCCGAACACCTCGAAGCGCGCCGAGGGCAGGTCGATCGCGCGCCGCGCGGCGGTTTCGGCGCGGTTTTCAAGGTAGCGGTGCAGCGTACGCTGGCGCGGATCGAGGTCGATCGCGGCGACCTTGGCGCCCTGGTAGGCCAACGCGATGGCCACGTGGACTGCCGTGGTCGACTTGCCGGTGCCGCCCTTTTCGTTGGCGAAGACGATGCGATGGGGGGCGGATAATGCGGACAAGGGCGTCTCTTAACTGATCGATTAAACGGCTTGCTCCGACCCGCGATGCGGCATAGGAGCGGCGAGCCAGAAGGCTTGCGGGCTTTCTACAGGAGGGGATTCGGCCGTGCAAACGGTGACGACGCTTGATCCACTACGCCGTGCACTCGCCGTTATGCGGCAGGACGGTCCGGTCGCGCTGGTGCCGACCATGGGCGCGCTGCACGAAGGCCACCTTGCACTGGTGCGCGAGGCCCGTGCGAAGGCTCGTCACGTGGTTGTCTCGATCTTCGTCAACCCGCGCCAGTTCGGCCCGAACGAGGACCTGGCCCGCTATCCCCGCCAGCTCGAACAGGACAGCGAACTGCTGCGCGCCGAAGGGGTCAGCCTGCTGTGGGCGCCGGGCGCCGAGGCGATGTATCCGGACGGCTACGCCAGCTCGGTTTCGGTCAGCGGCATCAGCGAGGGGCTGTGCGGCGCGGCGCGGCCGGGCCACTTCGACGGCGTGGCGACAGTCGTGCTCAAGCTGTTCAACCAGGTCCAGCCCGATCTGGCGCTGTTCGGCGAAAAGGACTGGCAACAGCTTGCGGTGATCCGCCGCATGGCGCTCGACCTCGATCTGACGTCGCCCGCGGCAGCAGCGATCCATGCCGTGCCGACCGTGCGCGAGCGTGACGGTCTCGCCCTGTCGTCGCGCAACGCCTACCTTTCGGTCGAACAGCGCGCCGAGGCCGCTTGCCTGCCGCGGGCGATGGACGCCGCGATCGCGAAGCTGCGCGCAGGAGAAGCGCACATGGCTGTCGAGGACGCGCTCAAGGCCGATCTCCTGGCGGGCGGGTTCGCGTCGGTCGACTACGCCGAGTTTCGCCATGCCGAGGATCTCGCGATCCCGCTGGAATCCCGCGACAAGCCGCTGCGCCTCTTTGTCGCGGCGCGGATCGGTGCTACGCGTCTGATCGACAACAAGCCGGTGTGAAGCCGATCAGGACGTTGGCCAAAGTCGCCACTGTTCGCGGGCGTAGCAAGGGCTCGGGTCAACCGGAAATGGGTCGCGCAGGTCAGCGGTAGTCCTCGCCGGACGCCGCGGGTTCGAACAGGGGAAACTCGAATGCGCAAGCTTGTCTCCGGCGCCGCCGCGCTGGCACTTATTTCCACCGTCGCCGCTCCGGCGCTTGCTGCCGAAAAGGGCTCGTCCGGTCGTCAGGCCCAGGCCAAAGGCACGCGCGAGATTCCGCGCTGCACCCGCAACCTCGGCACGGTTGCCATCGTCGAACCCGACAACCAGTGGTGGCGCGAACTGAACCTCGGCAGCCCCGAGGCGATCCTCAAGATCTTTGTCCAGCAATCGGGCTGCTTCAGCCTGGTCAATCGCGGGCGTTCGATGCAGAGCCGCGCGATGGAGCGCGCCATGGCCGACAACGGCGAGCTGCAGGCCGGATCGAACCTGGGCAAGGGCCAGGTCAAGGCGGCCGACTACTTCATCGAACCGGACATCGTTTCGACCAACAGGAATTCGGGCGGCAACGCGATCGGCGGGATCCTCGGCGGGATCGGCGGCGGCCTGTTCGGACGCGGCGCCGGCGCAGTCCTCGGCGGCATCAGCGTCAAGAAGGGCGAGGCCAACGTGACGCTGTCGACGGTCAACGCCCGCACGACCGAGGAAGTCGCCCTGACCGAGGGCTATTACCGCAAGTCGGATCTTGGCTGGGGCGCCGGCGGCGGCCTGTTCGGCGGCGGCGCCTTCGGCGCGGCCGGAGCCGGCGGCTACCAGAACACCGAGATCGGCCAGATCATCGTGCTTGCCTACCTCGACGCCTATACCAAGATGGTGACGCAGTTGGGCGGCTTGCCGGTCAACGCGGCCGAAGCGGCTCCGCAGGCCAAGTAGTCCCAGCGAAAGGCCGGTCACTGGCAGGCTTGCCAGCGGCATGCCCGCCCCGGTATCATGCGCTATGGACGACCTTCGGCAACGCCGCATCGACACCGTGCGGCGCCATATGGCGCTGGAGGTGACGCGCGACTGGGACGGGGTCATCGCGACCTTCGAACATCCGCGATATGAACTGCTTGGCCCTGGCGCGGTGTTCGATGGCGAAGCGGAAGTGCGCAAGTATTTCACCCTGTCGCGCATCCCGTTCCCCGACCAGGGCAACACGATCATTGCCATCGCTGCCGACGAGAATACCGACACGGTGCTGGTAGAATTCTGGCTGACCGGCACGCACCTTGGTCCGCTGACGCTGATGGGCCGGACCATCGAACCGACCGGCCGCACCTTCCGCATCCGCATGGCGGCCAGCTTCGAGTTCGCCAAGGGCGGTGACAGGATCGTGTGCGAGCGGCCCTATTACGACCAGGCGGCGGTGCTCAAGGCGCTCGAACTGCTCTAGAGAAATCCGGCGTGCCTGATGCCGCGCCGCACCCGGCGGGCAGGCGCGGCCGAACCGGCCGGCGGATGCCAGTCGAACCCGTCGCCCGACGGATCTTCCCAGTCCGCCACACGCATCGGTGCGCCATCAGGGCGCAGCCACGCGCCGCCTTCGGGAAAGGTCGACATGCCGGCCAGATGCGCGCTGCGCCGCGCCGACAGGGCAGCAACGAAATCCTCCAGTTCGATGTCGCGCGCTTGCCAGTCGATCCAGCCGATCGGGTTGTCCTGGCAATAGGCGTTGTTGTTGCCCTGCTGGCTGCGACCGAACTCGTCGCCGGCGGTCAGCATGATCGTGCCGGTCGAGGCGAACAGCGTGGCGAGCAGCGCGCGCAGGTCGGCGCGGCGCGCGGCGAAGACGGCGGGATCCTCGCTCGGCCCCTCGACCCCGTTGTTCCAGCTGAAGTTTTCGCCGTGGCCGTCGCGGCCCTGTTCGCCATTGGCAAGGTTGTGGCGGTTCTCGAAGGTGACGAGGTCGGCCAGGGTGAACCCGTCGTGCGCGGCAAGGAAATTGACGCTACGGCAGTCGCTGCCGAACAGGTCCGACGACCCCGCCAGCCGCGTCGCAAGGTCGCCCAGCCCACCGTCGCCGCGCCAGAAGCGGCGCACGTCGTCGCGGAAGCGGTCATTCCATTCGAGCCAGGTGTCGGGAAAGCGGCCAAGCTGGTATCCGCCCGGGCCGATGTCCCACGGTTCGGCGATCAGCACGCGGTCCGCCAGCCAGGGATCGGAATCGATCTCGGCAAAGAACGGTGCGGCGGGATCGAACCCCGGCCCGCGCGCGAGCACCGGGGCAAGGTCGAAGCGGAAGCCGTCGACCCCGCAGTGCCGCACGAAATGGCGCAGCGTACCGCGCGCCAGGTCGCGCACCCGGTCAGCCGCGAAATCCAGAGTGTTGCCGCAGCCCGTATCGTTGATCAGCCGCCCCTCGCCGTCGCGGGCATAGGCATCGGCGTCGAGACCGCGCAGCGACAGGACTCCGCCCAAAGCGTCGCTTTCGCCGCTGTGGTTGAGCACCAGGTCGAGCAGAACGCCGATCCCCGCGGCGTGAAGTGCAGCCACCGTATCCCGCAGTTCGCCAACGCCGCCGGGGCACAGCCCGGGATCGAGCGCCATCATAGCCACCGGGTTGTAACCCCAGGCGTTGGTCAGGCCGAGCGGCGGCAGGTGGCGTTCGTCGATCCAAGCGACGATCGGCATCAGTTCGAGCGCGCCGACCGAAAGCTTCCTGAAGTGCGCGATCACCGCCGGATGGGCCAGCGCGGCCACTGTACCGCGCAGCGCCGGCGGCACATCGGGGTGGAGCAGGGTAAAGGCGCGGACGTTGACTTCGTAGATCAGCCCACCGCGCGCAAACTGCGGCGGGTGCAGCGGCACATCGGCCAGCGCGCCCGGCACGATGGCTCGGGGCACGAAGGCGGCGGTATCGGCACCGTGCTGCGCCAGATCGGGCGCCTGGACGAAGCGGCGATCGAGTTCGACGGCGTAAGGGTCGACAAGCAGCTTCGACGCATCGAACCACAGGTTCGCCCCCGGTCGCCACGGACCGTCGGCGCGGTAGCCATAGCGCGCGCCGCTGCGATTGCCGGGCAGGGTCAGCGTCCAGGCATCGCCGTTCCGGACCATGGCGTGGCGGCATTCGACCTCGCCGTCGAACAGGCAGAGCCACAGTGCCGAGGCCCGCGGCGCGCGGACGGTGAACGTGGTATTGTCCGCGCCGGCGACGGCGCCCGGCTGCTGCATCAGGTGATCACGTCGGGCGCGGTTCGGCCGGTATGGCGCGCGATCCCGGCAATCGCTTCGGCCGCGGCGACGAGATCGGCCAGCATGTCCGGGGTTTCCGCCGCGAGGTTGCCCGAAGGCGGCTCGTAGCGTTCGAGATAGACGCGCAGGGTCGCCCCTTCGGTGCCGGTGCCCGACAGGCGAAAGACCACGCGCGAACCGCCCTCGAACTGCACGCGCAGGCCCTGGTTGGTGCTGGTCGACCCGTCGACCGGATCGTCGTACGAAAAGCTGTCGGCCGCAGCGACGCTCAGCGGGCCGAAAGCTCGGCCGGGGAGAGCCGGCAAGGCGGCCGCCAGTTCGGCCATCAGCGCGTCGGCGCGGGCGCTTTCGATCGCTTCGTAATCGTGGCGCGCGTAATAGTTGCGCCCGTACCGCGCCCAGTGCCCGCGCGCGATCTCGGCCACCGAAGCCCCGCGCGCGGCGATCACGTTAAGCCACAGCAGCACGGCCCAGAGCCCGTCCTTCTCGCGCACGTGATCGCTGCCGGTGCCGGCGCTTTCCTCGCCGCAAAGCGTGGCCTTGCCGGCATCGAGCAGGTTTCCGAAGAACTTCCACCCGGTCGGCGTTTCGAAGCAGGCGATGCCAAGGCCTTGCGCCACGCGGTCGACCGCGGCGCTGGTCGGCATCGAGCGGGCGACGCCGGCAAGGCCATTCGCATAGCCAGGCGCGAGGTGCGCGTTGGCGGCCAGCATGGCGAGCGAATCCGACGGAGTGACGAAGATCCCCTTGCCGATGATCAGGTTGCGGTCGCCGTCGCCATCGGACGCGGCACCGAAGGCCGGGGCCATTTCGGGGTCCATCATCAGATCATGGAGCACGCGCGCATGGACCAGGTTGGGATCTGGATGGTGCCCGCCAAAATCCTCCAGCGGCACGCCGTTGCGCACGGTGCCGGCGGCAAAGCCCAGCCGCCGTTCGAGCACTTCGTGGGCATAGGGGCCGGTCACCGCGTGCATCGCGTCGAAGGCCATGGTGAGGCCGTCCGCCACCGCCCGGCGGATCAGCGCGAAGTCGAACAGGCTTTCCATCAGGTCAGCCCAGTCGGCCACGGGATCGATCACCGAGACGGTCATCGCGCCGACCACGCTGTCTCCCGGCGCATCGAGATCGAGGTCTGCCGCATCGACCGCAAGCCAGCGGTCGATCGCTTTCGTCCGCGCGAATACCGCTTCGGTCACGTTTTCGGGCGCGGGGCCGCCATTGGCGCCGTTGTATTTGATCCCGAAGTCTTCGTCCGGACCGCCGGGGTTGTGGCTGGCCGAAAGGATCAGCCCGCCGTTGGCGCCGTACTTGCGGATGACCGCGCTGGCCGCCGGCGTGGACAGGATCCCGCCCTGCCCGACCAGCACCCGGCCATAGCCGTTGGCAGCGGCCATGCGGATCGCCTGCTGGATGACCGTGCGGTTGTGGAAGCGCCCGTCGCCGCCCACCACCAGGGTCGAACCGGCCGGCGCCGCGACCACATCGAACACCGCCTGGATGAAGTTTTCGGCGTAGTTGGGCTGCTGGAAGTGGCGCACCTTCTTGCGTAGGCCCGACGTGCCGGGCTTCTGGTCCAGATAGGGCGTAGTCGGATGGGTCAGGATGGTCATGCCTTGGTTCCGGTAAGGCGGCGGTAGAGCGCGGCATAGGCCTTGCCGCTGGCTGTCCACGAGAAGTCGGCCGCCATGCCGTTCGCCTGGATGCGCTTCCACTGCGCGCGATCGGCGTAGAGCGCGAAGGTGCGCGAGATCGCCTCGGCCAGGGCATGATAGTTGACCCCGACGAACTGCACGCCGGTCGCCACGCCCTTCGCCAGGGCAGCAACGTTGGCGTCGATTACCGTGTCGGCCAAGCCGCCAGTGCGCGCCACGATCGGTACGCAGCCGTAGGCGAGGCCGTATAGCTGCGTCAGGCCACAGGGTTCGAAGCGGCTGGGCACCAGGATCGCATCGCCGCCGCCCTGCATGCGGTGGGCAAGCGCCTCGTCATAACCGATGCGGATGCCGATGCGGCCAGGGTGCCGCTCGGCAGCGCTGTGCAATTCGTGCTCGATCGCCGCGTCGCCTGCGCCCAGCAGCGCAAGCCGTCCGCCCAGCCCGACGAGGTGGTCGATCACCTCGGGCAGCACGTCCATCCCCTTCTGCCAGGTCAGGCGACTGATGACGACAAACAGCGGTCCCTCGTCGCGGGACAGGCCGAATTCGGCTTCGAGCGCGCGCTTGTTGGCCTTGCGCCCAGACAGCGTCCTGGCGGTGCAGAGGCTTGCCAGATGAGGGTCGGTCGCGGGGTTCCATTCGGCGGTGTCGATCCCGTTGAGTATGCCGCTAACGGCCGAACCGCGACTGGCGATCAGACCTTCCAGCCCCATGCCGAATTCGGGCAGGCGGATCTCGGCGGCGTAGCTGGGGCTGACCGTGGTGATCGCATCGGCCGATTGCAGCCCGGCCTTGAGGAAGCCCACCCCGCCATAGCTTTCGACCCCGTCCATCGCCCAGGCCGCCTTGGGCAGGCCCAGGCTGCGAAAGATGCGCGCGTCGAAATAGCCCTGGAACGCCATGTTGTGGATCGTCATGACCGAGGGAAGCGGGGCCGGCCCGGCCGGCGCGAAGCGGTTGTAGGCCAGCGCCATGCCGCCCTGCCAGTCGTGCGCATGGATCAGGTCGAAGGCGCCGGCCTTGCCCTGCCCGGCGCCTGCCGCGACATCGGCGGCAGCCCGCCCGAAAGCGGCAAAGCGGCGCCAGTTGTCTTCCCAGTCGCGCCCCGCCGCGTCGGTATAGAGGGCCCCGTCGCGCTGGAACAGGTGCGCTGCGTCGAGCACCAGCAGCGCATGACCGCCGATCCTGCCCGCCACCAGCCGCGCCTCCTCGCCCAGCAGGTCGGGCCAGTGGTGCAGCGTCCTGGCGCGCTTCAGCCCCTTCAGCACCCCGGGATAACCGGGCAGGATCGTCGTCAGCTCGGCACCGTGCGGGGCGAGCGCCGCCGGCAGCGCGCCGACGACGTCGGCCAGCCCCCCGGTCTTGACCAGAGGCACGGCTTCCGAGGCTACGGAAAGGACGCGCAGGGTCATCCCAGTCGATCGATCATCGACTTGGTGATCAGGCAGACCCCGCCCTCGCTGCGGCGGAAGCGGCGCGCATCGACTTCGGGATCTTCTCCGACCACCAGGCCTTCGGGGATGCGCACGCCCGAATCGACGATGACGCGCGACAGGCGCGCGCCCCGCCCGATGTTGCAATAGGGCAGGATCACCCCTTCGCTCACGCTCGAGAAACTGCCCATCTTGACCCCGGTGAACAGCAGGCTGCGGTGCGCGGTCGCGCCCGAGACGATGCAGTCCTGGCTGATCAGGCTGGCGATGGCCTGGCCGCGGCGGCCTTCCTCGTCGTGGACGAACTTGGCGGGGCTCGAGACAACCTGGTCGGTCCAGATGCGCCAGTCGCGATCGTACATGTTGAGCTTGGGCACCACGTCGGTCAGATCGAGGTTGGCTTCGAAATAGGCGTCGAGGGTGCCGACGTCGCGCCAGTACTCCTCGATCTCCTCGGCCGCGCGGATGCAGCTGTCGGTGAACTTGTGCGCCACCGCCTTCCCGTGCTTGACGATGTAGGGGATGATGTCGCCGCCGAAGTCGCGCTTGCTGTCGGGATCGTCGGCGTCGCGGCGCAACTGTTCGAACAGGAACTCGGTGTCGAACACGTAGATTCCCATGCTGGCCAATGCCATGTCTGGATTGCCGGGCATGGCGGGCGGATCCTTGGGCTTTTCGACGAAAGCGGTGATCACGCCCTGATCGTCGACCGCCATGATCCCGAAGCCGCTGGCGTCCTTGCGCGGCACCACCAGGCAGCCCACGGTCACGTCGGCGCCTGAATTGACGTGCTGCTGGAGCATCAGTTCGTAGTCCATCTTGTAGATGTGATCGCCCGCCAGGATGACCATGTATTTGGGCGCGTGGCTTTCGATGATGTCGATGTTCTGGAACACCGCATCCGCCGTGCCTTCGTACCAGTGCAGTTCGTCGATGCGCTGGCTGGCGGGGAGAATGTCGAAGCTTTCGTTGCGTTCGGGGCGCAGGAAGTTCCAGGCGCGCTGCATGTGGCGGATCAGCGAGTGCGCCTTGTACTGGGTGGCAACGCCGATGCGGCGGATGCCCGAATTGATAGCGTTCGACAGCGCAAAGTCGATGATCCGGCTCATCCCGCCGAAATAGACCGCCGGCTTGGCGCGCCGGTCGGTCAGTTCCATCAGCCGGCTGCCGCGCCCGCCCGCCAGGACATAGGCCATGGCATCGCGCGCCAGTGGGGCATTCAACCTCTGCTTGGTCATGGCATCCTTCCCATTCTTCCTGCGCGAATCCTTATTCGTCGTAGACCAGTATCAGCGTGGCGAGCGGCGGCAGGATGACGGTGGCCGCGCCGTTATCCGCCAGGACCAGCCCGCCGTTGCCCTGCCCGCTGCCGCCATAGGTCGCGGCATCGGAGTTGATAACCTCGCGCCAGCGTCCGTCGCGCGGCAGGGGCACGCGGTAGGAGCCGTGCACCAGCGGCGTCAGGTTGCTGATCACCGCAACCGGCGGCGCGCCCGGCGCCTTGCGCAGCCAGGCGAAGACCGAGGCGGCGGCATCGTCGACCACCAGCCATTCGAAGCCGTCGCCTTCGCAGTCGCGGGCGTGAAGCGCGGGATGGGCGCGGTAGGCACGATTGAGATCGCGCAGCAGCGCGCGCACCCCGGCGTGGGCGGGCGCCTCGCACAGCTCCCAGTCGAGCGCGCGCTCCTCGCTCCATTCGCGGCGCTGGGCGAACTCCTGCCCCATGAACAGCAGCTTCTTGCCCGGATAGCCCCACATCAAGGCGTAGTAGGCGCGCAGATTGGCGAACTTCTGCCAGTCGTCGCCGCTCATCTTGTTCAGCAGGCTGCCCTTGCCGTGGACCACCTCGTCATGGCTCAGCGGCAGGACGAAGTTTTCCGAGAAGGCATAGGTCAGGCCAAAGGTGATCTCGTTGTGGTGGAACCGGCGGTGCACCGGATCGCGCTGCATGTATTGCAGCGTGTCGTGCATGAAGCCCATGTTCCACTTGAAGCCGAACCCGAGCGCGGTGCGCGGGCCTTCGTCGTAGGCGGGAAGCGACACCCCCGGCCAGGCAGTGCTTTCCTCGGCGATGGTCAGGATTCCGGGGTGCAGCGCGTAGAGCGCCTTGTTGGCGGCGCGCAGGAATTCGACCGCCTCCCAGTTCTCGCGCCCACCGTCGGCGTTGGGAATCCATTCGCCGGAGGCGCGCGAATAGTCGCGGTACAGCATCGAGGCGACGGCATCGACGCGGAATCCGTCGACGTGATAGCGTTCGGCCCAGAACAGCGCGTTGTTGACCAGGAAGCTCTTCACCTCGCGCCGGCCGAAATTGTAGATCGCGGTGTTCCAGTCGGGATGAAATCCCAGCCGCGGATCCTCGTGCTCGTAAAGCGCGGTGCCGTCGAACCGGGCGAGGCCGTGTTCGTCGACCGGGAAATGGGCAGGCACCCAGTCGATCAGCACCCCGATCCCGGCCCGGTGCGCGCCGTCGACGAAGCGGGCGAAGCCGGCGGCATCCCCGAACCGCGCGCTGGGCGCATATAGACCCGTCGTCTGATAGCCCCACGACGGATCGTAGGGGTGTTCGCTTACCGGCAGGAACTCGATGTGGGTGAAGCCCATCTCGACCACATAGGGGATCAGCCGCGCGGCCATTTCGTCCCAGGTCAGGAACCAGCCGTTCTCGTTCCTTTGCCACGATCCGGGATGGACCTCGTAGATCGCGATCGCCTCGCGTCGCGGATCGACCCTTGCCCAGTGATCGCGGTGCGCCTGGTCGCCCCAGTCGGGCTTGCCGCTGCGCGTGGTGACCGAGGCGGTCCTGGGCCGCAATTCCGAGGCGAAGGCGAAGGGATCGGCCTTGAGCGGCTGGACCGTGCCGTCCGGGCCGACGATCCGGTACTTGTAGGCCCGCCCTTCAGCGATTTCGGGAACGAAGATTTCCCATACCCCGATGTCGCTGCGCCGGCGCATCGGCATTCGCGCGCCGTCCCAATCGTTGAAATCGCCGACCAGGCTGACGTTGCGGGCATTCGGCGCCCATACCGCGAAATGGACGCCGTCGGCGCCCTCGTGATGGATGCAGTGCGCGCCGAGCTTGTCGAACAAGCGCTGGTGGGTGCCTTCGGCGATCAGGAAATCGTCGGTCGGGCCGAGCACGGGACCGAAGCTGTAGGGGTCGGTCACCCACCACTCGCTTCCTCTGGCGCGGCAGCGGTACTTGACCGGGCGGGGCCGCCCCCTGACCCTGCCTTCGAACAGCCCGCGATCGTCGACGCGGGCCAGCTTGCCCAACGCCGCGCCCTTCAGCGAATAGGCCGCCACCTCCTCCGCGCCGGGCAGAACGGCCCGGGCAAAGGTTCCTTCCGGCCCCGCGTGAAGGCCCAGCAGCGCGAAGGGATCGGCGTGCCGCCCTTCGAGCAGGGCCCCTATCGCGGCGGCCGGCGGCTTCACATGACGCCCCAGATGTCGCGGGCGTATTCGCCGATCGTCCGGTCGGACGAGAACCACCCGACATGGGCCACGTTGCGCAGCGCCGAGGCGCGCCAGCCGGCCTGATCGAGCCAGCGCCGGTCGATCGCGCGCTGCGCCTCGCTGTAGCTTTCGAAATCGGCGGCGACCATGAACCAGTCGTGGTCGTAGAGCCCGCCCATCAGGTCGGCGTAGCGGCCCGGATCGTCGGGCGAAAACACGCCCGAGGCGATCGAGTTGACCGCTTGGCTCAACTCGCGGTTGCCTTCGATTACCTCGCGCGGGGTGTAGCCGCCGCTGCGCTTTTCGGCGACCTCGTCGGCGGTCAGCCCGAAGATCTGGATGTTGGCATTGCCGACCCGGTCCTTGATCTCGATGTTCGCGCCGTCGAGTGTGCCGATGGTCAGCGCGCCGTTCAGCGCGAACTTCATGTTGCCCGTGCCGCTGGCCTCCATGCCGGCCGTGCTGATCTGCTCCGACAGGTCGGCAGCGGGGATGATCCGTTCGGCCAGGCTGACATTGTAGTTGGGCACGAACACCACCTTGAGCAGCCCGCCGACCGACGGATCGGCATTGACCCGGCGGGCGATGTCGCCGGCCAACTTGATGACCAGCTTGGCGTTGTGGTAGCTCGCCGCCGCCTTGCCGCCGAAGATCTTGACCCGCGGCACCCAGTCGCGTTCGGGATGGCTGCGGATCTGGTCGTAGAGCGCCACAGTCTCGACCAGATTGAGCAGCTGACGCTTGTATTCGTGGATGCGCTTGATCTGGACGTCGAACAGCGCATCGGGATCCAGCCGCACGCCGGTGAGGTCGGTGATATGCGCGGCCAGTGCGACCTTGTTCTGCCGCTTAACCAGGTGCGCGCGCTCCTGTAGCGCCGCATCGTCGGCCAACGCGTCGAGCTTTTCGAGCTGAGTCGTATCGTCGAGGAAGCCGGGACCGATCGCCTCGCACAAGAGGCTGGTCAGACCGGGATTGCACTGCTGCAGCCAGCGCCGCGGCGTCACCCCGTTGGTCTTGTTGTTGATCCGGTCTGGGTAAAGCCGGTGCAGGTCGGCAAAGACGGTCGACTTCATCAGGTCGGTGTGCAGCGCCGCCACCCCGTTGACGCTGTGCGCCCCGGTGAAAGCGAGGTTCGCCATCCGCACCCGGCGTTCGCCCCCTTCGGCGATCAGGCTGATCGCCGCGACGGCAGATTCTTCGAGGCCCGCCTTGTGCGCTTCCTTCAGCACGCGGCTGTTGATCGCATAGATGATCTGCATGTGGCGCGGCAGCAGCCGTTCGAACAGCGGCAGCGGCCAGGTTTCCAGCGCCTCGGGCAGCAGGGTATGGTTGGTATAGGCAATCGTCCCGCGCGTGATCGCCAGCGCCTCGTCGAACTCGATCCCGTGATCGTCGATCAAGAGCCGCATAAGTTCGGCTACGGCCACCGCCGGGTGGGTGTCGTTGAGCTGGATCGCGGCTTCTTCGGGCAGGGTGCGCACGTCCTCCTGGTACTGGACGTGACGGCGCACGATGTCCTGGATCGAGGCGGAGGTGAAGAAGTACTCCTGCCGCAGGCGCAGCTCCTGCCCGGCCTCGTTGCTGTCGGCAGGATAGAGCACGCGCACCAGCGAATCGGCGCGCACCTGGGCGGAGAGGGCACCCATGTGGTCGCCCGCGTTGAACGCATCGAGGCGGATCGGGTCGAGCGCGCTCGCCGTCCACAGCCGCAGCGTGTTGACCCGCTTGCCGCGCCAGCCGACGACCGGGGTATCGACTGCCGTTGCCTCGACCTGTTCGGCCGGGTGCCAGACCGCGCGATCGCCTTCGGCCACGACCTCGCCGCCGAAGCCGATGAAATAGTTGCTTTCGCGGCGCTCGAACTCCCACGGGTTGCCGTGGGCCAGCCAGGTTTCGGGCAGTTCGATCTGCCAGCCGTCCTTGATCCGCTGGCGGAACATCCCGTTCACATAGCGGATCCCATAGCCGTAGGCCGGGATATCAAGCGTGGCGAGGCTTTCCATGAAGCAGGCTGCCAGCCGCCCGAGCCCGCCGTTACCCAGCGCCGCATCGGGTTCCAGTTCCTCGATCTCGGTCAGGTCGAGCCCGTGCGACTTGAGCGCGGCCTCCATCTCTGCGGTAAGGCCCAGGTTCGACAGCGCGTCGCGCAAGAGGCGCCCGATCAGGAATTCGAGGCTCAGGTAATAGACCCGCTTGCCACCACTTGCGTAGGTTCGCGTGGTCGAATCCATCCAGGCGTCGACGACCTTGTCGCGCAGCGCCTTGACCGCGGCGTTGAACCAGTCGTGCGGCTTGGCCGCGGCTTCATTCTTGCCGACGCGGTATCGCAGCGATTCAAGGATCGCCTGGTCGAGTTCGGTCGGGGTCGGGGTCGGGGCGTCGGAAAGGGCCACTGCTGCATCTCCACCCATGGGGCAGGCCGCCGGCGCGTGGGCCGGGACCGCGTTGCACAAGGCCTGTTCCTGCATCCCCTGGCGTACAGCCTAGGCGCAGGATCGGCGCGGCGGCAACAGCAATTGCGCCCATGCAGGCCGGCGCATTCGTATTTGCGGGAAGCCTCAGCCGAAGCGCAGCGCGGAGACACGTTCGCCGACAGACGCGGCCGGCGCATCTTTCAACCTTCGGGCGAGCCAGGTGGTCGCCGACAGCCGGCCCTGGACACCCGAATCCTGGTTGCCGATCGGCTGGAGCCCGGTCGCAGTCCAGATCATTCGGGCAAAGGTCTCGCGGTCGCCGGCCGGCGGCATCGACGCGGCGAGCGGCAGTTCGGTCCAGTCAAGCAGCGCAGCAGGATCGCGACCCTGCAGCGCAGCGAGCAGCGCCGTCAGGAACAGCCGCGCGGTGACCATAGCGGAGGTCGGATTGCCGGGCAGGCCCAGCACCCACCGGCCCCGCGCCTGTCCCAGCCAAACCGGTTTGCCCGGCTTGATCGCCACCTTGGCGAACAGCGGCTCGAGCCCGTGGGCAGCGAACATCGGCTTGGCGAAGTCGCGGTCGCCGACCGAAGCGCCGCCGGTGATCACGACCACGTCGGCGGCGTCGAGCGCTTCGCCGGCAAGGGCCGTCAGCGTCGCCAGATCGTCGCTGCCGCTGCGGCGATAGACCAGGTCGCCGCCCTGTTCGGCAATCATCGCGGCAACCCCGAAGCTGACCGATTCGGGAATGGCCTGCGGATTGGCGCGCGCCGTGCCCGGGGCGGCAAGCTCGTCGCCCGTTGCGATCAGCGCCACGCGCGGACGGCAAAAGACCGTCGCCTCGGCGCTGTCCGATGCGGCAAGGGTGACCATGGCCAGCGGATCGAGCCGTCGCCCCGCCGGGAGCAGTTCGGCGCCCGCCGCGAAGTCGCTACCCTGGAGGCGGATGTGGGTGCCTGTACCAAACAACCGCGCGATGATCACGGCGCCGTCCTCGGTCTCGCAGTTCTCCTGGATGACGACCAGGTCGGCGCCCTCGGGCACGGCGGCGCCGGTAAACACGCGCACTGTCTGTCCGGGGCCGACCGGCGGTGGCGGCATTCCGCCCGCGGCGCTCTGCCCGACCAGCGCCAGGCGCGCGCCCACCGCGGCATCGACGCTGCGCAGCGCATAGCCGTCCATCGCCGAAACATCGCGGCGCGGGCTGGCAAGCGCGGCGCGAACCGGCCGGGCCAGTACGCGACCCGCGACTGCCCCAAGCGGCAACACCTCAGTCCCGAGCGGCCGGACTGCGCCAGCCAGCAGGGCCTGCGCCTCGTCGAAGGAAATCACGCGCAGACGTCGCGCAGGCGCGGCAGGGCCCCTGCGATCGAGCAGGGCTTGTGCCGGCTGTCGAGTTCCAGTTCGAGCAGCCCGTCCCACGCATCGCGGCAGGCCCCGGTCGATCCGGGCACGCAGAATATGAAGCTGTCCCCCGCTTGGCCTGCAAAGGCGCGCGACTGCATGGCGGCCACGCCAACGGTCTGCAGGCTCTTGGTCTGGAAGGCGATGGCAAAGCCGTCCATCTCGCGTCGCAGCAGCGGCTTGACCGCTTCGGGCGTGTTGTCGCGCGGGGAAAATCCGGTGCCGCCGGTGGTCAGGACGATCTCGATCGCCGGATTCGCGATCCATTCGCGAAGCTGCGCCTGGATGGCGGCGATATCGTCGCGGACGATGGCGCGAGCGTGGAGCACGTGTCCCGCGCCGGTCAGCCGCTCGCACAGCAGCGCGCCCGAGGTGTCGGTTTCGGTCGTGCGCGTATCGGAAATGGTCAGCACGGCCATGCCGAGCGGGTGGAAGGTAAGCGAGCTGTCGATTCCGGGCATGGCCACGGCGATGCCACGAAACGCCGGCTCGCTCTACCCCTCGTCGAAGGCGAAGGGCGCGACGGTGCGGCGGGTGTCGTCGGGCAGGATCTCGCGCCCCACCGGCGGCACGGCGCGCGCCGCACAGGCCGGGCGGTTGCACAGGCGGCAGGTCACCCCGATCGGCGTAGCCAGCGCTTTCGGATCGGTGCCCTGCGCATAGACCAGCTGCGGCGCGTGTTCGGCGGAACAGGCCAGCGCAATGGCACGGGTCACCGCCGGCCGGTCCCAGCTGCCTCCGCCCGACTTGACCGTGCGGGCGATGGAAAAGAAACGCTGGCCGTCCGGAAGCTCGAGGAACTGGGTGACGATTTCACCGGGGGTGCGGAACACCGAATGGACCGACCAGAGCGGACAACCGCCGCCGTGCGCGGCGAAGGGAAAGCCCGCTCCGTCAAGCCGCTTCGATACGTTTCCGGCGGGATCGACCCGGATGAAGAAGAACGGGATGCGCTGAAGACCCGGCTTGTTGAGCGTGGTCAGGCGGTGCGCAACCTGTTCGAAGCTGCACGAGAACTGGCGGCTCAGCGCTTCGATGTCATAGGCCCGCGCCTCGACCGCGCGGGCGAACCGGTCGTAGGGCATGAGGATTGCCGCCGCGCCATAGGCGGCGAGCGAGCGTCGGACGAGGCCTTCGGCAGTCGCGCTCGCGAACTGCGCCTTGGCGAGAGTGGACGCGATCTCGCGCTTGAGCGAAACGTAGGCGATGTGGCTCGCCACCTGAAAGGCCCGGCTGGCGCCATCGAGCGTATCGTCGATCAGCAGTTGGCTGTTGTGCCGGTCATGCCTGCGCAGCGCATCCATCATCACATCGGGCGGTAGGTAGCGCAGGCGCAAGCCCAGTCCGGCGCGCAGCCATTCGGCGGTCGATCCCGCCTTGGCCACGGCGGCGGCGACCTCCTCCGCCTTCGTATCGATCGCGTGGAAGTAATTGCGGTTGTCGGCCACGAAGCGGCGCGCCTCGGTCACCGGATCGGATTCGAGCCCGCCCGGCGCTTCGCGCTGCTGCGCCAGTTCGCGCTGTTCGCGGGTGTAGGCGCCGTGAAGCCGCAGCAGGGCTTCGCTGATGGCGGGGAAACTGGTGGCAAGGTCGGCCACTTCCAATGCCGGCAGTTCGATGTCGGCGAACAGCGGATCGCGCAGAACTTGGCCGACGCGGCGGGCATAGTCCTGTGCGTCGTCGCCGGCGAAATCGCTGACGTCGAGCCGATAGCCGCGCGCAAGGCGCAGCAGCAGGTCGGCAGTCATCGGGCGCTGGTTGCGTTCGAGCAGCGCGATATAGCTTGGCGAAACGCCGAGATCGGCGGCCATCGCTTGCTGGGTCAGTCCGAGTTCGCGGCGCAAGCGGCGCAAGCGCGGGCCTAGATATAGGGGACGGGATTCGCTCATCCCAGCATCTTGTCATGGCCGTACAACATTACAAGGAATAGTTGTAAACATTTACAAGCGCACTCCGACGACCCTTCAAGGACCGCATGCTTCGCGTCATGCGCTTCTCACACGCCGCCCGCAGGGTGGTCCAAAAGGGACGAACACCATGACCTACCAGCAGACCATCGCCGACGCGGACACGCAGATCGCGCCTTTCGCCCAGACCTGGAGCGGAATCGACGCCGAGAGCGTCGCGCGCATGCAGCTGCAGAACCGCTTCAAGACCGGGCTCGACATCGCGCGCTACACCGCCGGCATCATGCGCCGCGACATGGCCGCCTATGACGCCGATCCGGCCGCCTACACCCAGTCGCTCGGCTGCTGGCACGGCTTCATCGGCCAACAGAAGATGATTTCGATCAAGAAGCACTTCGGCACCACCAAGGGCCGTTACCTGTACCTGTCGGGCTGGATGGTCGCCGCGCTGCGCAGCGAATTCGGTCCGCTGCCCGATCAGTCGATGCATGAAAAGACCAGCGTGCCGATGCTGATCGAGGAACTCTACACCTTCCTGCGCCAGGCCGACGCCCGCGAACTGGGCATGCTGTTCCGCGATCTCGATGCGGCGCGCGCCGCCGGCGACGAGGTCAAGGCCAAGGCAGTCCAGACCGCGATCGACAACCACGATACCCATATCGTTCCGATCGTGGCCGACATCGACGCCGGCTTCGGCAACGCCGAGGCGACTTATCTTCTGTCGAAGAAGATGATCGAGGCCGGGGCCTGCTGCATCCAGATCGAAAACCAGGTCTCGGACGAAAAGCAGTGCGGCCACCAGGACGGCAAGGTCACCGTGCCGCACGAGGACTTCCTCGCGAAGATCCGCGCGGTTCGCTATGCCTTCATGGAACTGGGCGTTCCCGACGGGGTGATCGTTGCCCGCACCGACTCGCTTGGTGCCGGCCTGACCAAGCAGATCGCCTTCACCCGCGAAGCCGGCGACATCGGCGACCAGTACAACAGCTTCCTCGACTGCGAAGAAGTCGATGGCGGTAACCTGGGCCACGGCGACGTGCTTATCAGCCGCGACGGCAAGCTCCTGAAGCCCAAGCGCCTGCCTTCGAACCTGTTCCAGTTCCGCGCCGGGACGGGCGAGGACCGCTGCGTGCTCGACTGCATCACCAGCCTGCAGAACGGCGCCGACCTGCTGTGGATCGAAACCGAAAAGCCGCACATCGGCCAGATCGGCGGCATGGTTTCGCGCATCCGCGAGGTCATCCCCAACGCCAAGCTGGTCTACAACAACAGCCCCAGCTTCAACTGGACTCTCAATTTCCGCCAGCAGGTGTTCGACGCCTGGCAGGCCTTGGGAGAGGATGTCTCGGCCTATGACCGGGCACGCTTGATGAGCGTGGACTACGACGGTTCGGCGCTTGCCGCCGAAGCCGACGAGCGCATCCGCACCTTCCAGAAGGACGCGGCTCGCGAGGCAGGCATCTTCCACCACCTGATCACGCTGCCGACCTATCACACCGCGGCGCTCAGCACCGACAACCTCGCCAGGGAATACTTCGGCGACGCCGGGATGCTGGGCTACGTCAAGAACGTCCAGCGCGAGGAAATCCGTCAGGGCATCGCCTGCGTGAAGCACCAGAACATGAGCGGGTCGGACATCGGCGACGATCACAAGGAATACTTTGCCGGCGAAGCGGCCCTCAAGGCGGGCGGCGCAGCCAACACGATGAACCAGTTCGCGGCCTGACCGGCTGCGGGCGAACCAGATCGCGGCGAAACATCCGCACACGCACTTCCTGGGGAGGAAGTTTGGCCCGTCACGCGCCCCTTTCGCGTGGCGGGCCATTTTGTTTACGGCTTGGTAAGGGACGCGGGCGCAGAACCCCTGCCATGACCCAGGCCCTGACCCTCGTCGCCCACCAGGCGATCCGGCTTTCCCCCGACGCGGCGCGCCGCGTTATGGTCTATACCTGCGCACTGGCAATGATCGGCGCGAGCTACCTGGCGCCGGCTGCGGCGGCCAGCACTGTCTGCCTCGCCGACAAGGCCTTCGCCGCCTCGTTCGCCTAGGCCTGCAGCAGGCGCCACAGCGCCGCCATTGCCGCAAGCCCCAGCACCGTTCCGGTAAAGATCCGCCAGGCCGCCTCGCCGACCCTGCCGAATGCGTGTGTACCGAGCCAGTTGCCCAGCAGCACGGCCGGAAACAGCAGCGCGGCCAGCAGAGGCTCGCGCCATGTCGCGACGCCGAGCGCCAGTGCCGCCACCACCCCGGCGATCGAGGTCGCGAGGAAGATCGTCATCATCGAGGCTCGCGCCAGTTGCGGCGGGATCGCGCGGCGCAGGTAATAGGGCACGACCGGCGGCCCGGGCATCCCGGCAAAGCCCGTCAGCACACCCGAAACGAGCCCGGTCCCGCCCGTCTCCAGCACGCCGGGGAGATGGTGCGCCGGGCGCTTGGGTAACAGCACCAGCACGAAGGAACCCAGCGCGATCAGCGCGATCAGCAGGCGGGCCAGCGCCGGATCGGTAACCGCCAGCAACCAGACGCCGAGCGGCGTTGCCATCACGGCCAGCGCGGAAATGATGAAGGCGCTGCGCTCGCTCTGCCCGGCGATCCGCTTCACGCCCACCAGGCCGATCAGCAGCCCCAGCCAGTTGGCCACCACCACCGCCTCGCGCGGCGGGATCGCCAGGCCGAGCACCGGCACCAGCAGGATCGCCATGCCAAAGCCCGCCAGCCCGCGCACGAAGGCCGCAGCCAGCGTCGCCGCGATCATGACCGCGATCTGCCCCGGGGTCAGGCCGGCCAGCATGGCCGCTGGCCAGTTCGGCACGATCAGAACCAAGTCTTCAGGGCAATCGCCCGCAAGGTGACGATGTGGAATGCCGCGATCGCAAGGTTGCTGAGCACGACCGGATTGCCGAGCGTTCCGACCGTGACCGGGGTCGTGATCTTGTAGAGGACCTGCACGGCCAGAAGCGCCGCGACCATTGCCGGCACCGGCCGGAACAGCAGCCCGGCCGAAACCGCCATGATGGCCAGATAGATCGACAGCAGGATTCCGCGCGCCGGGCCCGGCGGCCCATAGGCCGCGTCTGTCCAGCCGGCGTGAAGGGCGATGCTGGCGCAGACCGGAATCAGGACCGCGACATTGAGCAGCAACGATGCCTTGATCAGCGTAACCATTCGTCCCCCCTCCGCCAACGTCCTCCTGCGCTAGACCGGGCGCAGGTCCGGCGGTGTCGCGTCAGCCTTTAGCATGGCGATCGCCTCGGACAGCGGCATAACCTTCTGGTGCTCGGCGCCTAGTGTCCGAAGGGCCACGGTGCCTTCCTCGGCCTCGCGCTTGCCCACGACCAGCAGATGCGGGACCTTCTTCAGGGAATGGTCGCGGACCTTGTAGTTGATCTTCTCGTTGCGGGTGTCGGTTTCGACGCGGATTCCGGCCGCGGCAAGCTGCGCGGTCACTTCGGCGGCATAGCCGTCGGCGTCGGACACGATCGTCGCAATCACCGCCTGGGTCGGAGCCAGCCACACCGGCAGCTTGCCGGCGTAGTGTTCGATAAGGATGCCGATGAAGCGTTCGTAGGAGCCGAAGATCGCGCGGTGCAGCATGACCGGGCGGTGCTTTTCGCCGTCCTCGCCGACGTAGCTGGCGTCAAGCCGTTCGGGCAGCACGCGGTCGGACTGGATCGTGCCGACCTGCCAGGTGCGCCCAATCGCGTCGGTCAGGTGCCATTCCAGCTTGGGCGCATAGAACGCGCCTTCGCCGGGCAGTTCTTCCCAGCCGTATTTCTCGGTCGCGAGCCCTGCGTCGATCACCGCCTGGCGCAGTTCCTGTTCGGCCTTGTCCCAGTCGGCATCGCTGCCGAAGCGCTGTTCGGGGCGCAGCGCCAGCTTGACCGCATAGGTGAAGCCGAAGTCGCGATAGACCCGGTCGGCCAGCTCGCAGAACGAGCGCACTTCCTCGACGATCTGGTCCTCGCGGCAGAAGATGTGCCCATCGTCCTGCGTGAACTGGCGCACGCGCATAAGCCCGTGCAGCGCGCCGTGCGGTTCGTTGCGGTGGCAGCAGCCGTTCTCGACGATGCGCAGCGGCAGGTCGCGGTACGACTTGATCCCCTGGCGGAAGATGAGGACGTGGGCCGGGCAGTTCATCGGCTTCAGCGCCATCCAGTCGGCATCGCCCGAGATGACGGGACCGTCATCCTCGGTGTTCGGAACCTCGTCGGGGATGACGAACATATTGGCGCGGTACTTGCCCCAGTGACCTGACTGTTCCCACTGGCGGGCGTCCATCACCTGCGGCGTCTTCACTTCCTTGCAGCCCGCGCCCTGCACCGCGCGGCGGATGTAATCTTCCAGCTCGCGGTAGATGACATAGCCCTGGGGGTGCCAGAACACCGATCCGTGCGCTTCGGCCTGCAAATGGAACAGGTCCATTTCCTGGCCCAGCTTGCGGTGGTCGCGCTTGGCGGCTTCTTCCAGCCGCATCAGGTGCGCGTCGAGCTGCTTCTTGTTGAGCCAGCCGGTGCCGTAGATGCGCGTCAGCTGCGCGTTGTTCTGGTCGCCGCGCCAGTAGGCGCCGGCCACGCGCATCAGCTTAAACGCCTGGGGATCGAGCTTGCCGGTCGAGGGCAGGTGCGGCCCGCGGCACATGTCGAGCCAGTCGGTGCCGCTGCGATAGACGGTGAGCTCTTCGCCCTCGGGCAGTTCAGCGGCCCATTCGGCCTTGAAGGTCTCGCCATCGGCCCGCCACTTGTCGATCAGCTGCTGGCGGCTCCACACCTCGCGCGTCAGCGGCTTGTCGGCCTTGATGATCGCGCGCATCCGGTCCTCGATCGCCGGCAGGTCCTCCATGCCAAAGGGGGCGCGGCTCGCGGGAGCCATCACGTCGTAATAGAACCCGTCGTCCGTCGCGGGGCCGAAGGTGATCTGCGTGCCGGGCCACAGCGCCTGGACTGCTTCGGCCAGCACGTGGGCAAAGTCATGCCGCGCCAGTTCGAGAGCGTCGGCCTCGTCGCGGTTGGTCACCAGAGCCAGGGCCGCGTCCTTGGTGAAGGGCCGGCTGAGGTCGACCAGATCGCCGTCGATCCGCGCGGCGATCGCCGCCTTGGCGAGGCCCGGGCCGATCGCGGCCGCGACATCGGCCGGAGTCGATCCCGCCGGCATCTCGCGGACGGAACCATCGGGCAAGCTGATCTTGAGGACTTCGGACATGCAGACACTCTCACGCAAGTTTGGCGCGCTTTGGCACAAGGCACGGCGCACCGGAAGGGGCGGCGCCGGTTTTCAGCGAGTTCGGGAGGTGACGCCAGCCGCCCGAACCCGGGCGGCGGTGCGCGGACGGCTTAAGCGACCACGCCCCGCCCCGGGAAGACCGGGGTGGTGGTAGTCGGTGCAAAGGCGTTCCGCTGCATCATCGCCTGCGCCTCTAGCACGGGACTGGTTCAGGCTCAACTACGCCGAAAAGCGGCGCTGCCCGGCCAGAACGACCATCCTCTGCACGTCTGCCAACGCCGTTCCGCGCTGGCGTACGGAGGAGAGGAAGCGCCATTCGCCGGTTGCGCTGTGCGGGGTCAGGTCCACCGCCAGGTAGCCGCGCCGCGCGGTGTCGCACCATTTCAGCTGCGGATTGCGTGCCACCACGTCGCGGGCAAGGGCATCGGGCTTGATCCAGGCCAGGCTGCCTTCCGCGCCGGGGCTGGTCACGCTGTGCCCGGCCATTTCCACGCCGACGCGGGCGCCCTTGCGGTCGAGGTCGAAGGCCCAGGCGTTGTGGCTGTCGCCCGACAGGACGATCAGGTTGGCATCGGCGTCCAGCGCGGCGCGGTAGAGCCGGTCGCGCGCGGCGGGGTAGCCGTCCCACGCGTCCATGTTGAAGGGCAGTCCGTCCCGCCCGGCGCGCTGGTAGGCGATCAACCGGTCGCGCAGCCAGTCCGGCGCCTTGGCGGGCAGGCTCGCCGTCACCGAATCGGGCAGGACCAGCGATCCCATCACGATCTGCTGGCCCAGCACCTGCCACGGCTTGCGCGCCCGTGTGGAGGCCCTCAGCGAAGTGGCCAGCCAGCTTTCCTGCGCCGTTCCAAGAAGCGTGCGGGCGGGATCTGCCCAGGCTCCATCACGAAAGCCGGCAAGCCTCGCGTCCGCTTCTGCCGCGGTGGCAGCCTTGGCCACGCCCAGCAGATCGAGCGGCTGGCTGCGCGCCAGGTGGCGGCTTTCGAGCCGGTAGAGCGAGGCGAGGTCGCCGATCTCGTAAGCGGCATAGGGCGCGTCGGACACCGGCATCCATTCACGGTAGACCTGTTCGGATATGCGCTTGCGGGTTTGCCAGTCGCCTTCATTCGCTTGATGATTTTGGGCTCCGCCGGCCCAGGTATCGTTGGCGGTTTCGTGATCGTCCCACATCGCCACCATCGGGTAGAGCTGGTGAATGCGCTGCAGATCCGGATCGCTGCGGTACTGGGCAAAGCGCGCGCGGTACTGCGCCAGCGTGACCATCTCTTCGGGCGGAGCCTCGCGGCCGGGAAGGACGTCCCTGGCGCTCGGGTACTCGCCGCGCGGGTATTCGTAGAGGTAATCGCCGGTGTGCACGACCAGGTCGAAATCCCCCGCCTCGGCCGCGTGGGCATAGGCATTGAAAAAGCCGAAGCCGAAGTTGGCACAGGAAAACACGGCGACGCGAAAGCGACTTGCGGCATCCACCGGCAGGGTCCGCGTCCGCCCCACATCGGACACCGCGCCGTCAGGGCCGACGAAGCGGTAGTAGTACCAGCTGTCCGGCCTCAGGCCGGTCGCCGTGACCTTGGTGCAGCCATCCGATGCGGGCGAAGCGATGACCGTGCCGCCAGCGGCGATGCGCGAGAAATCGAGGCTGTCCGATACTTCCCAACGCAGCTCCGCATTGCCGGCAGCCGCATAGCGCGTCCACAGCAGGACCCGGTCGCCTGCCGGCTCGCCGCTCGCCACCCCGTGGGTGAAGCCGGACACCGGCACGACAGCACCGAGCGGCGCGCCAAGGCCGATCAGGCCCAGTCCGGCAAGCTTGAGGGCGCTGCGGCGGGTCGCCAGACTGGCGGCAAGGGGTGGACATTCTGGCGGCACGCTACTCTCCCTGTTCGAGATACGAGACTAGCGCCGCTTTCGGACAGGGCAATGACAGTGGCGGCGAGGACGCATCGCTTGCCGGTTCCCTCCCCGCGCCGGTCCTGCCACAAGGCCGCGCATGACCGATCCACGCTTCCACGCCCTGCCCGATGGCCGCCGCATTGCCTATCGTCACACCCCCGGCAGCGGGCCGGCCATCGTGTTCCTGCCCGGCTACATGTCCGACATGGCAGGCGGCAAGGCGACCGCGGTGTTCGACTGGGCGATGGCCGAGGGCCGCGAATGCCTGCTGCTCGACTATTCGGGTTGCGGCCTTTCGGACGGCGACTTCGCCGATGGCACGCTGAGCCGCTGGCGCGAGGAGGTGCTGGCCTTGATCGATGCGCACTGTGCTGGTCCGGTGGTGCTTGTCGGATCGTCGATGGGCGGGTGGCTGATGCTGCTGCTGGGGCTGGCTCTGGGCGATCGGCTGGCCGGACTGGTCGGCATCGCCGCCGCGCCGGACTTCACCGAATGGGGCACCACACCTGGACAGAAGGCCGACCTGGCCGCCGGCCGCACGGTGTTCGAGGACAACCCCTATGGCCCCGAGCCGACACCGACCCATCCGCTGTTCTGGACCGACGGGCAGGCGCAGCGCTTGCTCGAAAGCGCGATCGCGTTGACCTGCCCGGTGCGGCTGATCCACGGCCAGGCCGATCCCGACGTGCCGTGGGAACTGTCGCTGCGGCTGTCGGCGCAGCTGCGTTCAGACGATGTGCAGGTGATCCTGATCAAGGACGGCGACCACCGCTTGTCGCGTGACGGCGACATCGCCCTGCTGCTGCGCACGCTTGCCGCGCTGGCCTGAACGGAAAGACCCCGATGTCCCTGACCCTTGCCGCCCTGCTTCCCCTTCTCGCCCAGATTGGGCCGACCGGCACCCAGATGCAGGCACCGCTCGATCTTCCGCGCAAGAAGGCTGCGGTCAGCGGGCCGCCGGCTCCGGTCACGGCAAATCCGGTGGTGCAGCGCCTGCGCGAATGCCTTGACCTGACCCAGACCGATGCCGCCGCGGCCGTCACCAGCGCCATCGCCTGGCGCGACGGTGCCGTGGGTTCGGCCCGCGTACCCGCCGGCCATTGCCTGGGCCTGGCGCTGAGCGAGCAGGGCGATTTCGCCGGGGCAGAAGCGGCGTTCCTGGGCGCCCGCGCCGATGTGTCGTCCAGCGATTCGGCGGACAAGGCGCGGCTCGGCACAATGGCCGCCAACGCCGCCATGGCCGCTGGCGGTGCCGACCGCGCTCTGGGCATGCTGGCCGCCGCACAGGCCGATGCCCGCAGCGCCGCCGACAAGGTTCTGGCTGCCGAAGTCGGGATCGACCGCGCCCGCGCCCTCGTAGCCATGAAGCGCGATGCCGAAGCGGCAGCCGTGCTGGCCGAAGCGCGCGCAGACGCACCGGGCAACGGCCTTGCCTGGCTGCTGTCTGCCACCCTGTCGCGCCGCGCAGGCAAGCTGGGCGAAGCGCAGGCCTTCATCGAAAAGGCATCGGCCATCGCGCCGCAGGATCCCGATATCGGGCTGGAAGCCGGGGTTATCGCCGTGCTGGCCGCGCGCGATGATGCGGCGCGCAAGTCCTGGCGCTCGGTCATCGCCACCGCGCCCGGCAGCGACCAGGCAAAGGTTGCAAAGGGCTACCTTGATCAACTGGATCCCGGCCCTACATCCGAAGGGCGATGATCCCCCTTTCCGTCCTAGACCTCGTCCCCGTCCGCGAAGGATCGGGCCCCGCCGAAGCCCTTGCCGAAGCGGCGCTTCTCGCCAAAGCCGCCGAAGCGGCGGGCTACAAGCGCTTCTGGGTGGCCGAACACCACGCGATGGAAGGCATCGCCGGGGGCGCGACCTCGGTCGTCCTCGCCCATATCGGCAACGCAACGGCCAGGATCCGCATCGGCTCGGGCGGGATCATGCTGCCCAACCACAACCCTTTCGTGATCGCCGAACAGTTCGGCACCCTCGACGCGCTGTTCCCGGGCCGCGTCGACCTGGGCCTCGGCCGCGCACCAGGGGCGGACATGCGCATTTCGCAAGCCCTGCGCCGCGATCTGGCGCGGGTTTCGGAGCAATTCCCACAGGACGTCCTCGAACTGCGCGCGCTGCTGACCGGCGAACCCGACATCGGGATAAGGGCGACGCCCGGCCTCGGCGCCAGGGTCGAGATGTGGATGCTCGGCTCGAGCCTGTTCGGCGCGCAACTGGCCGCCGCACTGGGGCTGCCCTTCGCCTTTGCCTCGCATTTCGCGCCCGACCTGCTCGACCAGGCGCTCGAGGTCTATCGCCGCCAGTTCCGCCCGACCCCTGCGCTGGAACACCCCCATGTCATGGTCGCGATGAACGTCATCGCCGCCGACAGCGACGAGGAGGCGGCCCTCCTCTGCACCTCGATGGACCAGAGCTTCGTTGCGCTGCGCACGGGCAATCCCGGCAGGCTGAAACCGCCGGTGCAGGGTTACCGCCAGACCTTGCCGCCAACCGCGCTCGCCATGCTCGAACACATGCGGCAAGTCAGCGCGATCGGATCACCTGCCACAGTCGCCGATGCCGTGGCCCGCGTGGTCGAGCGGACCGGCGCCGACGAGCTGATCGTGTCGGGCTCGACCTTCGATCCGGCGGCACGGCGCCACTCGCTCGACCTGACGATGAAGGCACTGGCCTGAAATCGGCACGATTCGCGGGCAAACCGGGTTGCGGCGGCATCGGCATGGTTCTAAAGAGACGAAATAGTGCTGCATGAGACAGCAATAATGTAACACGCAGGAGTGGAGCGGTCGCGGCCGCCTGAGGAGCCATGCCATGACGTTGAAAACCGCCCGCAGCGGCGCGAAGGCCAGCCTCGAACAGGCGATGGCCGCGCGCCTTACCTCAGCCATGCTGCCGGGCGACCCGCCGTTTGCCAGGGGCGGGCTGGACCATGCCGCCGCCTTCGTGCTGGCCGCCGCCAGGACCCGCAGCGGCACCGAGCCGATCATCGTCATCGAATCGGTTTCAGGCACTGCCAGCGAACGCTTCATGCGGGTCGCGGTCATCAACGCCGACATGCCGTTCCTGGTTGATTCGATCGCCGCGACGATCGCGGCCGAGGGCCTGGCGATCGATCGCCTGCTCCATCCGGTCGTTACCGTCACCCGCAGCGCGGCCGGCAAGCTGAGCGCCATCGCCGAGCCCGGCACACCGGACGCCCACGCCGAATCGATGGTCTACATGGAAGTGCAGCGCGGCGACGCGCGACTGCGCCGCAAACTGGAACAGAGCCTTTCGGCCACGCTGGCCGACGTCCGCGCCGCGGTGAACGACTGGCCCAGGCTGCAGGCAGCGATGACCCTCGACGCCGCGAACTGCCAAGATGCCGAGGGAGCCGAACTGCTGCGCTGGTTCGCCGGTGGCGCGTTGACCCAGCTTGGCCACATCACTCGTCGCCGCGACGGCAGCCAGACCGGCGCGCTGGGGATTTGCCGCAAGAGCGCGAAGACCCTCCTTGGCGACCTGTCCTATGATCGCGCCTTCGCCTGGTTCGACAAGGCCAAGAGATCCACCCACCAGCCGCTGGTGGTGAAGTCCAACCGGATCAGCACGGTCCACCGCCGCACTCCGCTCGACCTGTTCATCCTGCCGGTGATCGAGGACGGCAAGGTAGCCGCCCTGTCGGTCCACGCCGGGATCTGGACCAGCGCCGCGCTGGCGGCCCCGCCGCAGGAGGTGCCGCGCCTGCGCAAGCAGCTTGCCAGCCTGTCGAAGCGCCTCGGCTTTTCGGCGCAGGGCCACGCCGACAAGGCGCTGGTCCATGCCATGACGCGGCTGCCTCACGACCTGATGATCAGCTTCAGCGATGCCGAGGTCGAACGCGTCGCCGCCGCGGCGATGAGCCTGACCGACCGGCCGCGTCCCAAGCTGGTGATCGTGCCCGCACCGCTGATGCGGCACCTGTTCACCTTCGTATGGTTGCCACGCGACGCCATGTCGACCGCGACGCGCCTGCGCGTCCAGGCCCGCCTGGTCGAGGCCTGCGATGCGCCCGTGCTCGACTGGAGTACCGAGATCGAGGGCAATCTGGCGCTGCTGCGCTCGGTCCTCGACCTGCCCGAAGTGGCGAAAATTCCCGTCGAGGCCGGGCTCGATGCCGAACTGCAAGGCATGCTGCGCGGCTGGACCGAGGCGGTCGAAAGCGAAATCGCCGCCAGCGAGGAGCCGAGCCGCGCCGCCGCCATTGCAATGCGCCACGCGGAGGCCTTCCCGCTCGCCTACCGCAGCGAATACGGCGCCGCCGAAGCCGCGCTCGATATCGCGCGCCTCCGCCGCGTTGCCGCCGATGGCGAACCCGGCCCGCGCCGCGCCACGCGGCTTCACGTCATGGCCGGCGACGGGTCCGGCATGGCGCGACTCAAGCTTTACCAGCGGCACGGCTCGCTCGCGCTGTCGGACGTGGTCCCGGCGCTGGAGAACTTCGGCTTCCGGGTGATCGAGGACGTGCCGACCGACCTTGACGATGGGCGCCTGGGCACGATCCACGATTTCCTCCTGGCCCTTCCCGCCGGTATGGACGCAGGCCACCTGCTCAAGCGCTCTGACGCGATCGAAGCGGCGGTGTCGGACGTACTCAACGGCCTTGCCGAAGACGATCCCTTCAACCGCCTGATCACCGCCGTGTCGCTCCACGCGCACGAGGCGAACTGGCTGCGCGCCTGGTACCGCTACCTGCGCCAGGCCGGGAACAATTTCTCGATTCAAACCGCGGTCGATGCGCTGAACCATGCGCCCATCGTTACCCGCGCGCTGGTCGAGCTGTTCGCCTGCCGCCATGACCCCGCCTTTCGCGGCGACCGCGCCAAGGGCGAGAGCCACGCGCAGGGCCAGATCCGCACCGGCCTGTCGCAGGTTTCCGCGATCAACGACGACCGCCTGCTCCGCCAGTTCCGCAGCGTGGTCGAAGCTGTGCTGCGGACCAACGCCTATGCCCCCGCAGGAGCCGAGGCGCTGGCCTTCAAGCTCGATTCGGCGCTCGTTCCCGGGCTGCCCAAGCCGCTGCCCTGGCGCGAGATCTTCGTCTATTCGCGGCGGGTCGAGGGCATCCACCTGCGCTCCGGCCCGGTTGCGCGCGGCGGGCTGCGCTGGTCCGACCGGCGCGACGACTTCCGCACCGAAATCCTCGGCCTGATGAAGGCGCAGCGGGTCAAGAACGCGGTGATCGTGCCGTCGGGCGCCAAGGGCGGGTTCTATCCCAAGCAGCTTCCCGATCCCCGCACCGACCGCGACGCATGGCTGACCGAGGGCAAGGAAAGCTACAAGGTCTTCATCCGCACCCTCTTGTCGATCACCGACAACATCGTCGGTACCAAGGTGGTCCATCCCAAGGCCGTTGTAATCCGCGACGGCGAGGATCCCTATTTCGTGGTCGCCGCCGACAAGGGCACGGCGACCTATTCCGATACCGCCAACGCGATCGCCGAAGACCACGACTTCTGGCTCGACGATGCTTTCGCCAGCGGCGGTTCGAAGGGGTACGACCACAAGGCGATGGGCATCACCGCCAAGGGTGCGTGGCTGTCGGTCCAGCGGCATTTCCTGGAAATGGGCGTCGACGTGCAGGCAGAGCCCGTGCGCGTGGCCGGCTGCGGAGACATGAGCGGCGACGTGTTCGGCAACGGCATGCTGCTGTCGAAGGCAATCAAGCTGGTCGCCGCCTTCGATCACCGCCACATCTTCCTCGACCCCGATCCCGACCCGGCCCGGAGCTGGAAGGAGCGTGCGCGGATGTTCGCGCTGCCGCGGTCGAGCTGGGAGGATTACAACGCCAGGCTCATCTCCAGGGGCGGCGGCGTCTTTGCCCGCACGCTGAAGGAGATTCCCTTGTCGGCCGAGGTCAAGGCCATGCTCGGCCTTGACCAGGCCAGCATCGACCCCGATGGCCTGATCACTGCGATCCTCAAGGCCGAGATCGACCTGATCTGGTTCGGCGGGATCGGCACCTATGTGAAGGCGGCGAGCGAAAACAACGTCCAGGTCGGCGATCCGGCCAACGACGCGCTGCGCATCGACGGCCAGGACCTGCGCTGCAAGGTCATCGGCGAAGGCGCCAACCTTGGCTGCACCCAGGCCGGCCGCATCGAGTTCGCGCTGAACGGCGGGCGCATCAACACCGACTTCATCGACAATTCGGCCGGGGTCGATTGTTCGGACAACGAGGTCAACATCAAGATCGCGCTGGCCAGTGCCAAGCGCGCCGGGCGGCTGAGCGAGCCGGCCCGCGTGCGACTCCTCGAAAGCATGACCGACGAGGTCTCGGACATCGTGCTCGAGGACAACCGGCTCCAGGCGCTTGCCCTGTCGATCGCCCAGGCGGGCGGCGCAGCTTCGACGGGATCGCACCTGCGGCTGGTCGAGGCGCTGGAAGCGGCCGGCCAGCTCGACCGCAAGACCGAGGGCCTCGCCGAAAGCGATGTGCTCCTGCGCCGCGCGATGGACGGGCGCGGCCTGACCCGGCCCGAACTGGCCGTGCTGCTGTCCTGCGCCAAGCTGGCCCTGCAGGACGCGCTGGAAGATTCGGCGGTCGTCGACGACCCCGGCTTGTCGGACGAGGTGATCGCCAAGTTCCCGGTGCCGATGCGCACCAGGTTCAAGACCGACATCCTGCACCACCGCCTGCGCCGCGAGATCATAGCGACGCGGCTGGCCAACAGGCTGGTCAACCGTCTCGGCCTGATCCACCCGTTCGAGCTGGTCGACGAGGAAGGGGCCACGCTGGCCCAGGTAACCGCCGCTTTCGTCGCGGTCGAGGACCTGCTCGGCATGGCGTCGGTGTGGGAGGCGATCGAGACGACACCGATGCCCGAAGCCGCGCGCATCCTGCTGTTCGATCGCGCCGCCGCCGCGATGACCGATCACATGGCCGACCTGTTGCGCGCTGGCGGTGGATCGACCGCACCCTCGAAGCTGGTCCACGATTTCGCAGCCGGGGTGAAAACCCTGACCCACGATACCGATGCCCTGCTGGCGAGCGAGGCGAAGAGCCAGTCGGCGCGTATGCGTGCGGATCTGGCCGCCGCCGGCGCGCCCGAAAAGGTCGCCGCGATGGTCGCCAAGCTGTTCGACCTCGACGGGACGATCGGCCTTGCGAAGCTGGCCAAGGATTGCGGAGTTCCGGCGCGCGCGATCACCCAGGCCTTCACCCGGCTCGGTGCCGAGCTCGGTCTCGACTGGGCACAGGTGACGGCCGCGCGGATGAGCCCCTCCGATCCGTGGGAGCGCTTGCTGGTCAATGGCCTCGCGCGCGATTTCCAGCAGATGCGCCTGGATTTCCTGCGCCGCGCCATGGGCCGCAAGGGCGACCCCGCCGGGGCCGTCGCCAAGTGGACCGAAGCGCAGGCCCAGGCGGTCCGGCAGTTCCGCACCGTGGTGGCCCGCGCCCAGCAGGCGGCGCCCGTGGCACCCGCCATGCTGGCGCAGATCGCGAGCCAGGCCCGCAACCTGCTCGGGCGCTAGACGGAAAGCTCCGCCAGCGCCCAGCGCGCGGCATCGGCAACGACCGGGTCCGGATCGGCAGTCAGCGCAGCCACCGGCGCGCGCAGCGCCGCGTCGCCGCTGTTGCCGGCCGCATAGAGGCAATTGCGCACAAACCGGGCGCGCCCGATCCGCTTGATCGGCGAGCCGGAAAACAGCGCGCGAAAGCCCGCGTCGTCGAGCGCGAGCAGGTCCGCCAACCTCGGTGCAACCAGTTCGGCGCGCGGCAGGAAGGCCTGCATCCGGTGCGCCGTATCGGCGAACTTGTTCCACGGGCAGACCGCCAGACAATCGTCGCAGCCGTAGATCCGGTTGCCCAGCGCCTTGCGAAATTCGACCGGCACGGCCTCCTTCAGCTCGATCGTCAGGTAGGAAATGCAGCGCCGCGCATCGACCACGTAGGGGCGCGGAAAGGCATCGGTCGGACAGGCCGCCTGGCACGCAGTGCACGACCCGCAGCGGTCGTCCTCGGCCCCGTCGGGCGAAAGCTCAAGCGTAGTATAGATTGCCCCGAGGAACAGCCACGAACCGTGCTGCCGGCTGACAAGGTTGCTGTGCTTGCCCTGCCAGCCTAGGCCTGCCGCCTGGCCGAGCGGCTTTTCCATCACCGGCGCGGTATCGACGAAGACCTTGACCCCGACGGTGCCGAGGCCGCGCGCTTTGGCCTCGTCGACCAGCCAGCGCGCCAGGGCCTTGAGCGCCTTCTTGACCGTGTCGTGGTAGTCGCGCCCCTGTGCATAGACCGAAATGCGCGCGCGGGACGGCTCGGCTTCGAGCGCCAGCGGATCGTGCGCCGGGGCGTAGCTCATGCCCAGGGCGATGACGCTTCTGGCCTTGGGCCACAGGCCTTCGGGGCTGCGGCGGTGGTGGGCGCGTGTTTCCATCCACTCCATCGCGCCGTGCATCCCCTCGCCCAGCCACTGTTCGAGCCGCGCCGCACGCGAGGGATCCTCGGTCCCCGCGGTCACCCCGCAAGCGACGAAACCCAGCCGCCGCGCCTCCTGCGCGAGATCGTGCTTGAGCGATTGGGTTTGCACCGAATTAACCAAAGTTCCTGTTGCTCCTGTTCACGCCCCCTCCATAAGGCGGAACGATGATGAAACTAGGGGAAGGACCGATCGCGGGCAACGCGCAGGCCGAGAGCCCGCTGGACGGACTCGGGCGCCCGCTGGCGATCGAGGCGCGCGGCCTGGTCAAGCGGTTTGACGGCTTCACTGCGGTCGGCGGGGTCGACCTGTCGGTGCCCGAGGGCTCGATCTACGGCGTCCTCGGCCCCAACGGCGCGGGCAAGACCACCACCCTGCGCATGCTTCTGGGCATCATCGATCCTGACGAGGGGCTGCGCCGCGTGCTCGGCCACGACCGCCCGCACGAAGTGGCCCACGCCATCGGCTACCTGCCCGAAGAGCGCGGCCTCTACCCGGCGATGAAGGCTTACGAGGCGATCGCCTTCCTCGGCTCGTTGCGCGGCCTTCCGCTGGCCGAGGGGCGCCGGCGCGGCAAGGCGCTGCTCGAGGAACATGGCCTGGGCTATGCGATCGACCGCCAGATCCGCCAGTTGTCCAAGGGCATGGCCCAGCAGGTCCAGTTGCTCGGCACGCTGGTGCACGACCCGCGGCTGGTCGTGTTCGACGAGCCGTTCTCGGGCCTGGACGCGCTCAACCAGGGCAAGCTCGAAAAGATGATCCGCGGACTCGCCGCGAGAGGCACCACCGTGATCTTTTCCACCCACGTCATCGCCCATGCCGAACGGTTGTGCGACGAAGTGGCGATCATCGCCGGGGGCAAGGTGCCCTTTGCCGGCAAGGTCGATGCGGCGCGCGACCGCATCCGTCCCCAGGTCCGTCTCGAAACGCGCAGCCAGGACGGGCCATGGCGCGCGGCGATTCCCGCCGACGCCCGGCGCGAAGGATCGCTGTGGCTGTTCTCGCTGCCCGATAGCGGGATCGAGCCCCTGCTGCGCGCGCTGATCGAGGGCGAGGCCGGCATCCAGTCCTTGTCGATCGAACGCGCCGGCCTGCACGACGCCTTCGTCGCCATCGCCGGCGAGGCGGCGGCCCGCGCGCTCGACGAGGACAAGCCCGAGGAGACCGCCCGATGAGCCGCACCCAGGGCGGACGCCTGTCGACCCTTGCCGCAGCCTATGTCGTGGCGCGGCGCGATTTCGTGGCGATCCTGTTTTCGCGCAGCTTCATCTTCTTCCTGCTCGGGCCGCTGTTCCCGCTGCTGGTCGGCGGCCTTGCCGGGGGAATCGGCGCCAGGGTCCAGCAGAACGTGGAGCCGGCTAAGCTCGGCATTGCGATGAGCGAATTCGATATCCTCGCCATGACCCGCGCCCGCCACGAACTGGCCGGGCGGCTGGATGGCCTGCCCGACCTGGTCGAGGTCAAGCGCCTTGAGCCGGGCGAAGCGTTCGATCCGGCCGCCGCGATGCGCGATTCCAGGGCCAACCTCGGCGCGATCGTAACTGGATCGCCCCAGGCCCCGGTGCTGACCGGCCCGGTCGACCGGGTCGAGCACTGGAAGGGCGAGATCGAACTGATCGCCGCCGAAGCCGCGGGCCTTGGTCCGAAAACCTATCCGACGGTCACGCTGGGCAAGCTGACCGGCAGCAAGGCTGACACCAACCGCAGCCGGGTGATCACGGCGCAGATGGGCCAGGTCGTGCTGTTCCTGCTGACCATGCTGCTGGCGGGCATGGTCCTGTCCAACCTGGTCGAGGAAAAGGGCAACAAGATCATCGAGGTTCTGGCCGCGGCCATCCCCATGGACGCCGTGTTCCTGGGCAAGCTGTTCGCCATGCTGGCGGTGTCGTGGGTCGGGCTGTCGGTCTGGGGCCTGATGCTGGCGGCGATCTTTTCGGGCGCCGGCCAGGGGCTGGGTTCCGTGCCCGCTCCAGCGGTCGGCTGGCCGGCCTTCTTCGCGCTGGCCGTCGCCTATTTCTCGCTCGCCTACCTGCTTCTGGGATCGCTGTTCCTTGCAATCGGTTCGCTCGCGACCACGGTGCGCGAGGTGCAGACCCTGTCGATGCCAGTGTCGATGCTCCAGCTGCTCAACTTCTTCTTCGCCAGTTGGGCCATGTCGAAACCGGGCAGCGCGGCCGAGATCGCCGGGGTGGTCATCCCCTTCTCCTCGCCCTTCACGATGATCGCCCGCGCGGCGCAGGATCCGGCCCTGTGGCCGCACGCGCTGGGCATTGCATGGCAGGTGTTCTGCGTCGCGCTGCTGGTCCGCCTGGGCGCGAAACTCTTCCGCAGATGGGTGATGAAAAGCGGCCCAGCAGGCGTTCGCAAGCGCCGCTGGTTCGGCCGCCGGGCTGACCGCGCGATGCAGCCGGTGGGCTGATCGCCTTGGTCCTGCGGGCCTATTGACTCACGGGTAAGTTCGGCGGGATAAGTCCTTTACAGAAACGGATCGCGCGATCGACGATCACGAGAGGACATCCCATGGCCACCCAAGCGACTGCCCCGCTTCCGCCGATCACCTATCGCCGTTCGCCCAGCGCGATGGAGGCCTTCGACGCCTGGCTGAAGGAGCACGGCCAGGAACTGCCGCATCACACGGAAAAGTGGGACGTCAGCCGCAGCGACATCTATCTCGAGGATCGCTGGCAGCCGATCTTTGCCGAGATGCGGGCCAAGGCGCCGGTCAACAAGGTCCACGAAAGCCCCTATGGCGCATTCTGGAACGTGACCACGGTCAAGACGATCCAGCACGTGGAATCGCTGCCCGAACTCTATTCCTCGTCCTACCTCTACGGCGGGATCACCATCGGCGATCCGCCCGAGGACATCACTCCCGAACGGCTCGAGGAACGGCGCCTGCCGATGTTCATCGCGATGGACCGGCCCGAGCACACCGGCCAGCGCCGCACCGTTGCCCCGGCCTTTACCCCCGGCGAGATTGCCTTCCTCGAGGAGGAGGTCCGCGCCCGCACCGCCGCCACGCTCGACACGCTGCCCTTTGGCGAGCAGTTCGACTGGGTCGACAAGGTCTCGATCGAACTGACCACCGGCATGCTGGCGATCCTGTTCGGCTTCCCGTGGGAGGATCGCCGCCTGCTGACCTACTGGTCGGACTGGGCGGGCGACGTCGAACTGGGCCTGGCACGCGAGCTGATCGACGTTCGCCACGAGATCCTGCTCGAAATGGCGCACTACTTCCAGCGGCTGTGGATGGAACGGGCGAGCGCGGCCCCGAGCCGCGACCTCATCTCGATGATGATCCATTCCGACGCAATGAACCACATGAGTCCGCAGGAGTTCATGGGCAACCTGGTGCTGCTGATCGTCGGCGGCAACGACACCACACGCAACACGATGTCTGGCATCGTCCACGCACTCGACAAGTTCCCCGACCAGCGCGACCTGTTCGAGAAGGACCCCTCGGTCATTCCCAACGGGGTGCAGGAATGCATCCGTTACGTCACGCCGCTGGCGCACATGCGCCGCACCGCCACGGCCGACGCCGACCTGTTCGGGAACGAGATCAAGAAGGGCGACAAGCTCATCATGTGGTACCTCTCGGCCAACCGTGACGAGACGGTGTTCGAGAACCCGGACAAGCTGATCCTCACGCGCGAGAACGCGAGGCGGCACTTGTCCTTCGGCTACGGCATCCACCGCTGCGTCGGCGCGCGGCTGGCCGAATTGCAGCTCAAGATCCTGCTGGAGGAAATGCACAAGCGCCGGATGCGCGTGCACGTCACCGGCCAGGTGGAACGGGTGCGAGCCAACTTCGTCCACGGCTTCCGCAAGCTGGAAACCACGATCGAGAAGTTCTGACGCCTAGTAGCGCACCGCGAAGGTCTTGACCCGCGCGGTGGTCGCCGACGGAACCGGGACCAGCCAGTCGGGTATCTCACCGTCCGCCAGCCGCACGGCCAGACCGCGGGGCGCGAACTCGCGGTAGTTCGATATCTCCGGAAGGTCCGGGGCCAGGATCACGTAGCGCGCCTTGTGCCGGACGACGATGTGTCGCGCGGCCGCCGGATCGGCGATGAAGGCCACCATTACATCGCGCATCGGCACAGCGCCGCGGTGATGGCCGGTGGCGACGACGCTGTGGTGCGTGGTGCGCAGCAGGGTCGGCCCGATGTCGAAGGTGGCGAAGATCGTGGCGCGCGGCAGGTTGCCGATCGCGGCGAGGTCCTGGGCCTGGAGCGGCGCGTTCCCGGCCCTGGGCTGGGCGCCGGCCGTGGCCTTGGCCGGAGCGGCGGACAGCGCTTCCACGCCGGTCAGCGCGAACTGGGCGGGAAGGGCCGGCATGATCGCCAGGACCGGCACGGCAAGTGACATGGCCCATTGACCGATGCCGCGCCGCTTCGGCAGGTTCTGCGCCGCGTCGCGCACCAGCCAGGCGACCGGGACCGCCGCGAAGGCGGCGGCGAGCGCCATCGACCGGGTCACCACCACGCCTAGCAGGACCGTTCCGGCAAGAACCAGCGCGTAATCCAGCCACAGCGCGCGGTCGGCACCGCTCGCGCGGCGCCACAGGACCAGCGCGGCGCCAAGACCCATCAGCGGCGGGACCAGCCACTGGGTGACCAGCACACCATTCATGGTGAACAGCGGGCGGCCTTCGGCGACGCGGTCGTACCACAGCGTTCCGAGCAGCGGGTCGAGGCTGCTGAACGGCCCGGCAAGGCACTGCGGGTTGATTGCGGCGATCGCGGCCAGCGCAAGGCCGCCCGATGCCGCAAGGATCAAAAGATAGGCCGGCATCGTCAGGCGCGGGAAAACCGCGGTGCTGCTGCCTGCCGCGCAGACGATCGTCATGGCGGCGAGATAGACCGGCGACACGGCATCGCAATAGTTGGTCAGATCGGTGCCGCGCGTAAGGGCGAAGGCGGTGACCGACCCGGCCCAGACCGCGAGCAGGAACGCCCCGATCCGCTCGCGCCCCTCGGCGCCGCGCAGGGCCTGCAGCAACAGGACGGCGCCGAACAGCGCTGCGATCGGCAGCAGTTCGAGGCTGATCGCCATGCCGACGGCAATGGAAAGGCCTGCCAGAGCGCCGCCGCGCCGCGGCGCACGATCGACCAAACCGAGCAGCGCGGCGAGAGCGGCGGCGATCTGCCAGCCGTGATGGTCGATCCGCGTCGGCAGGACCTGGCTGGCAAGCGGGAAGGAAACGCCCGCGATCACGGCGCAATAGCCGGCCAGATCCCGGTCGACGAGGCGCGCGGCGAGGCGGGAAAGGAGAAAGAGGATGACGGCAAAGGTACCGAGCGGCACGATAACCGTCGCGATCTGTTCGGCCAGGGCCGGGCCGAGAAGCGGCCGCAGCAGCAGTTGCACGGCGGCCAGCGGCGCATCGACGAGCCGCGACCAGTGCATTACCACGCCGCCCGGTGGATCGATCCGGTACTGGTGCAGATCGAACCACGATTGTCCGGCCAGCAGGTCGCGCATCTGGACCAGGCGCAGTTCGTCGTCGGGATCGATGAACCGCCCGGTCGCCACGAAGGGCCAGCGCAGCATCAGGTAGATCGCGCTGAACAGCACCCAGAAGGGCCAGACCGAGCCCAGCAGGCCGGGCCGGCCGGTGGCAGCCGGATCGCCGGCGATCATGCCGGGGCGACGGCGCGGAAGATCACCGCCTTGCGCAGCAGCCAGGTCAGGGTGAAACTGACGCCGATCGCGAAAATCTTGGCGAGCCGTGGGTCGAGGCCGGCCGTGCTGGCGCCCCCGACGATCAGCGTCGTGACGCCCAGCCCGGCCAGCGCGGAGAGCACGAACAGCGCCTTCTGGCGGGTGCGGCGGGGACCGCGCTCGGCGACGCCCTCGGTAAAGACGGCTCGGCTCGACAGGAGCCAGTGCGCGACGATGCCCAGCGAATAGCCGGCCGTCGCGGCGAGGGTCGGCGAAACGCCGCCATGAAGCAGGGTCACGAACGTGCCGACGTCCACCCCCAGTGCCAGCACGCTGGCAAGGAGATACCGCAGCAGGACCAGATCGGCGGCACGGCGCAGCACGGCGGGCGTCCGGGTCAGGCCGCGTCGCGCCGCTTGGCCGGAGCGATGCGTTCGGGAACCTCGCGCACCGATGCCAGAGCGGCGGCCTGGTCGTCGCTGACCTCGCGGCGCGGGGAGGCGGGCAGGACACTTGTCGCACCCTCGTCGCCGGCCTCGTGGTATTCGGCATCCTCGTTGACGCACCAGGTGTCGTAGACCCGTTCACCGGCCTTGATGTTCTCGACCGTCAGCATGGCGGTCATCATCGCATGGTCCTGGTTGTTGTAGCGGTGCATGCCGTTGCGTCCGACAAGGTGCAGCGTCGGGTACAGCGCCTCGAGTTCGTGGCGCATCGCCGCGACGTGGCTGGCATAGTCCGCGTCATAGACCGGATAGGCCTTTTCCTGGCGCACGACCGCGCCGCCGATGACGTTGCTGGCCGAAACGAGGCCGAGCTGGACCAGTTCGCGAGTGGCGAGCGCGACGAGATCGTCGTCCGCCATCGACCACAGCCCGTCGCCTTCGAAGCAGAAGTATTCGAGGCCCACACAGGCGACCGTTTCATCGGGCACCATTTCCGGCGACCACGAACGGAAGTTCTGGATGCGTCCGACCTTCACCTTGCTGTCGTGGATGTAGATCCAGTTGTCGGGGAACAGGTCGTCGGCCCGGATCTTGAGCGCCACGGTGAGGAAGTCGCGGTAGCGCAGTTCCTGGGCGTTGAGGCTGGTGTCGGGCAGCGGGTGCAGGCGCGCCGCCAGTTCGCGCATCGGCGCCGAGCTGATGACGTGGCGTGCGGCGATCACGGCTTCGCCATCGGGGCCGGTCGCGGTCATGCGCCAGCCGCCCTGGCCGTCGCCCGCGAGCTGCTTCAATGCGTGGCCCATCAGCACTTCGCCCTTGCCGGAGGCCAGGATCTTGTCGCGCGCCGCGTCCCACATCATGCCGGGGCCCTGGCGCGGATAGCGGAAGGTTTCGAGCAGGGTCTTCACTTCCTGCCCGTCGTTGGGCCGCTTGTTGAGGCCGAGCGAGCGCTTGAGCCCGTCGACCACCGCGCCCCACAGCGACAGCCCCTTGATCCGCTGGGCCGCCCAGTCGGCGCTCATCTCGTCGCAGGGCATGCCCCAGACCTTCTCGGTATAGGTCTTGAAGAAGATCGAATAGAGCTTCCAGCCGAACTGGTTGACGGTCCAGTCCTCGAAGCTTTTCACCTGCCTGTTCGGAAACACCTGCGCCTTGGCGAAGCTCGCCATGCACAGGGTCGAGCGCCAGATCCCGAGATTCCACAGCGCCTCGAAGGCCCGCAGCGGATAGGAATAGAACTTGCCCTCGTAATAGATGCGGCTCATCCGCGGGCGCTGGATGAAGTCGTCGGGCAGGATCTCGTTCCACAGATCGACGACCTGCTGGCTTTTGGAAAAGAACCGGTGCCCGCCGATGTCGAAGCGGTAACCTTCGTGTTCGACCGTGCGGCTGATCCCGCCGACGTAGGTCTCGTCCTTCTCGATTATCGCGACCGACAGGCCCGCCTTGGTCAGCAGATAGCCGGCCGTGAGCCCGGCCGGGCCGGCGCCGATGATTGCCACATCAACCTGCGGCGCAGCGGCGCCGCTGTTCGAAAAGGAATTGCTCACCCGTGTGCCCCCGATTGCAGTCATGGGCAGGAGTGAAGGAAATTGGCTAATGAGCGGTTAACAGGCGCGCTTAAACGCGACGCTCGGGGTCAAGCTGGTGCGGGCGGTGGGACTCGAACCCACACGAGCAAGGCTCAGGGGATTTTAAGTCCCCGGCGTCTACCATTCCGCCACGCCCGCAGCGAAGGCTGTCGGCTGTGACGAAAGGGGCCCGCCTTGTCCAGAGCGGGTGCGTCAGTCGAGCGCCAGCGGGGCCAGGGCGCCATCGTCGCCGACCTGGTGGACGTGGGCGATCAGCATGGCTAGCTGCTCGATCGTCAGGCTTCGCTGCAGCACCAGGCCATGCAGCCGGCCCCTCCGCCAGCGCACCCGCGCGGCGCCTAGGGCGATGCGACCGTGGTCGATCGTGACTTCCTTGCGCAGCGGCAGCGTGGCGGCGGTCTCGATCAGCACGCCGAGCAGCGAGATGTCGCAGAGACGCGCGGCGTGTTGGCGCTCGCCGTCGTGAACCACGACATCGCGGTCGAGCTTGAGCCGCAGCGAACGGCGCGGGAACGGCGTCGATTCGCGAACCAGTTCGCTCACGGCGACGTTATCGTGGAGGAAACGGAAGCCGGCATGGCTGTCCTTTTCCCACACCGGTTCGACGCTGAAACGCTGGCCGTTGCCTAGCTCGAGCTTGAGCGGGCGCTCGTCGGGAAGGCGGTGGAACAGCCGCGCCTTGAGCCCCCTGGTCGACACGTCCCGCAGGATGCAGAGGAATTCGGCCGTCGGACTGACAAGCTTGGCGGCCCGCAGCAGAAGGGAGACGCGCGGTCCGGTACGGGATTCGCCGGGCAGGCGTTCGTCGTGCTCGGCCTGGTCGGCGAGGTCGGCTAGGGCATGCATGGTTCATTCTCCAGTCGCGGCAGGCAAGCCGCTGGAACCGAAGACTAAATCGACCACGTTGACCGGTTGGTTAGCCGGACCTAGGCAGAGTGCCCTAGGATCGCGTCAATCGGTGTTGAGCCGCGCGCGCATTTCCTTGCCGGGCTTGAAATAGGGCACGTGCTTGCCCGGCACGTCGACGCTTTCGCCGGTGCGCGGATTGCGCCCCTTGCGGGCGTCGCGCTCCCGCGTCGAGAACGAGCCGAAGCCGCGCAGTTCCACCCGGCCGCCCTTGGCCAGCCGGCCCGCGATCTCGTCAAAGAAGACGTTCACGACCTTTTCGATTTCGTCGGCCTTCAGGCCGGGGTTTTCCCTGGCCAGCTCGGCCAGCAATTCGGATCTGATCATCGCACGCCCTCCCCGGGAGATGATGCCCGTACGCAAAATGCGTCTGCAGTATTTGCGGCGCTACCCCCGACCCGGATAAAGCGGCACTGCACGACGGACAATGACAGACCGTGTCAAAGTGCGCAATGCGTAACTATCGATTCCTAGACGTTTTCTTTTAGCAGATCGTCCACCGAAAGGCCCAGCCGGCCGATCCGCCGGCGCAGCGCCGGCCATTCCTCCGCCAGGAAGAGATCGCGTTCGCTGTTGCGCAGCCGTTCGGCTGCTCCGCGCGCGACGTACATGCCGACCCCGCGCTGCACTTCGACCAGCCCGTCGAGCTGGAACTGCTGATAGGCCTTGGCCACGGTCAACGGGTTGGCGCCCTGGTCGGCGGCAAAGCTGCGGACCGACGGCAGCATCGCGCCTTCAGGGTAAGTCCCGTCGATGATTGCCGCGGCGATAATGTCGCGCAGCTTGAGGTAAACGGGTCTGCCGCTGGGTGCCATGGTGACTGACTGCCATAATACAGCGCGGCAGGCAAGCGTCATGCACTTGTCACAAGGAATAGCAATAATCGTAAACTCGCGGCGAATTTCCCTTCACAGCCGCAAAATCGTGGCTAGTCTCCCGCGCCATGATTGCAGGCCTCAGACAGGCCGCAGCCCAGGGACAAGGGATCGCATTGATGAAGGATATGGCCACCTGGACCGAAGGCGACTGGATTGCAGCCATCGCCGCGGTCTGCCTCTTTGCCGTACTGGCAGTGGGCGGGATGATCGCAGCCCGCAAGAGCGACGAGTTCGCCGCCCATCCGCGCGGCCTGTTCGTGCTGTTTTACGCCGAAATGTGGGAGCGCTTCTCCTATTACGGCATGCGTGCGCTGCTGGTGCTCTACCTGACCAAGCACTGGCTGTTCGACGACGGCAAGGCCAACCTGATCTACGGCGCCTACGGCGCCCTGGTCTACATCACGCCGGTGCTCGGCGGAATCCTCGCCGACCGCTACCTGGGGCAGCGCAAGGCGGTGTTCTTCGGCGGCGTGCTGCTGGCGATCGGCCACGGCCTGATGGCGGTCGAGGGCAATCCCGCGCTGGGCCAGAACAACCCGGCGATCAACGTGTTCTGGGCCGCGCTGGCCTTCATCATCGTCGGCTCGGGCTTCCTCAAGGCGAACATCTCGGTGATCGTCGGCCAGCTCTATGGCATGAAGGACACCCGCCGCGACGCCGCTTATACGATCTTCTACATGGGCGTGAACGTGGGCGCTGCGCTGGGCACGATCCTGGTGGGCTACCTCGGCGAAACGATCGGCTGGGCCTATGGCTTCGGCATGGCCGGCATCGGCATGATCATCGGCCTGATCATCTTCGTGATCGGCAAGCCGGCCCTGAAGGGGCGTGGCGAGCCGCCGGCAGCGCTGGCCAGGAGCCGCGAGTTCTCGCTCTATGCCATCGGCGTGGGCGCGGTCGCGGTGTGCTGGGGCCTGATCCAGTATCAGAGCGTCATCCAGAACCTGCTGATCGTCTCGGGCCTGGCCATGCTCGGCTACACCCTGCTGGAGGCCTTCAAGCTGCCCAAGGAAGGGCGCGAGCGTATTTTCGCCATGCTGTTCCTGATCGCGCTGAACCCGCTGTTCTGGGGCCTGTTCGAGCAGGCCGGCGGCAGCCTCAACCTCTATACCGACCGCTACGTCGACAAGGGCGGGGTGCCGACCAGCCTGTTCCAGTCGATCAACCCGATCTACATCGTGCTGCTCGCGCCGCTGTTCGCCGCGCTATGGCAATGGCTGGGCCGCAAGGGGCTCGAACCGTCGGCCCCGGCCAAGTTCGGCCTTGCCCTGACCCAGGTCGGGCTGTCGTTCCTGGTTTTCGTCTGGGGCGCCAACAGCGTCGGCCCCGAGGTGCTCACCCCGGTGATCTTCGTCTTCCTGATCTATCTGCTGCAGACCACGGGCGAACTCTGCCTTTCGCCGGTCGGGCTGTCGGCCATGGCGCGCCTGGCCCCGCTGCACCTTGCCAGCTTCGTCATGGGTGCCTGGTTCTACATGACCGCGGTCGGCAACTTCGTGGCCGGCAAGATCGGCGAGGCGACCGGCGGCGAAGGCGGCGAGATGAGCAAGGAACTGGTGCTCGAGATCTACGCCAAGATCGGCTGGATCGCGATCGGGGTCAGCGTCGTGGTGCTGTTGGTCTCGCCCTTCGTGAAGCGCTGGATGCACCTCGACACGCTCGACGACCGCGTGACACCGGACGAACAGGCCCGCGTCTATGGCGGCGGCGAGGGCGAGGCGACGACCGGATCCTTGCCGCGCAACTGACCGCTACGAACGCATAACGGGGAGCATCTGACATGACATCGGTTCGGCCGGACCGGCTGGGCGCCTTCGTGGCGCTCAGCCTGGCTATCGCCCTTGCGCCCGCCGGCGCCAGGGACAAGAAGGACAAGGACGAAAACGCCGCAGCAAGCGCCGCGCGCGATTTCGACAAGAACCCCTTCCCCAGCACCTACCGGCCCTATCCCGGTCACACGACCCTGATCACCGGCGCCACCGTGTTTGACGGCACGGGCAAGCGGATCGACAATGGCGTCGTGCTGTTGCGCGATGGCAAGGTCGCGGGCGTCGGCGGCGCGCTGGCCGATCTCGACGTGCCGGCCGATGCGGTGCGGATCGACGGCCGCGGCAAGTTCGTCACCCCCGGCGTGATCGACGCGCACAGCCATCTGGGCGTCTATCCCAGCCCGGCGGTCGATTCGCATTCCGACGGCAACGAGGCGACCGCGCCGGCCACGCCGCAGGTCTGGGCCGAGCATTCGGTCTGGCCGCAGGACCCCGGTTTTGCCCGTGCGCTGGCGAACGGCGGGGTGACCAGCCTGCAGATCCTGCCCGGTTCCGCCAATCTCGTCGGTGGACGCTCGGTGACGCTGAAGAACGTCTATGCCCGCACGCCGCAGGGGATGAAGTTCCCCGGCGCGCCCTACAGCATGAAGATGGCCTGCGGCGAGAACCCCAAGCGGGTCTATGGCGGCAAGGGCCAGCTCCCCTCGACGCGGATGGGCAACATGGCCGCCAACCGCGCGATGTGGATCAAGGCCAAGGAATACCGCGCCAAGCGTGAGGCCGGAAAGCTCGAGACCCGCGACATCGCGATGGAAACGCTGGCCGGCGTGCTCGACGGCGAGATCCTCGTCCAGAACCACTGCTACCGCGCCGACGAGATGGCGCTCGTCCTCGATATGGCCAAGGAGGCCGGCTACAAGGTCGCCGCCTTCCACCACGCGGTCGAGGCCTACAAGATCGGCGACCTGCTCAAGGCCAACGACGTGTGCAGCGCGATCTGGGCCGACTGGTGGGGCTTCAAGATGGAAAGCTACGACGCGGTGCCGGAAAACGCGGGCATCCTCTACAAGGCCGGGGCCTGCGTGGTGATCCATTCGGACGACAAGAACGGCATCCAGCGCCTCAACCAGGAGGCGGCCAAGGCGCAAGGCTCGGCCGCGCGCGCCGGGATCGCGATTTCCGACGAGGAAGTGGTGCGCTGGTTCACGCTGAACCCGGCCAAGGCGATAGGCGTCGAAAAGCTTACCGGCAGCCTCGAGCCCGGCAAGATGGGCGACATGGTGCTGTGGAACGGCAATCCGCTGTCGAGCTACAGCCGCCCCGAGAAGGTCTGGGTCGACGGCGCATTGCTGTTCGACGCGATGGACTCCAAGCGCCGTCCGGTGGCCGACTTCGAACTGGGCCAGGTCGGTGAAGGAGACGTGAAATGATCCGCCGTCTGGGCTTGAGCCTTGCCGCCGCACTGCTCGCCGGCACTGCCGCGCAGGCGCAGGATATGGCGATCACCAACGCGCGGCTGGTCATCGGTGACGGCACCGCGCCGATCGACGGCGGAACCGTCGTCGTCCGCGCGGGCAAGGTCGTCGCCGCCGGGGCCGGCGTCGCCGTGCCGCCGGGCGTCAAGGTCGTCGATGCGGGCGGCAAGTGGGTGACCCCCGGACTGGTGCTGGCGATCACCGATCTCGGCCTGGTCGACGTCGGCGCGGTCGATGCCAGCAACGACAGCGGCGCGGCGAAATCGCCGTTCAACGCCGCGCTCGACATTTCGGCGGCGATCAACCCGGCGGCCCAGCCGATCGCCGTGGCCCGCGCCAACGGCGTGACCCGCGCCTTCGTCGCGCCGCTCGGCACCGATGCGATCTTCGGCGGCCAGGGCGCGGTCATCGATCTGGGCAGCGATCCGCGGCCGATCACCGCGGCGCGCGCCTTCCAGTATGTCGAGATGGGCGAAGCCGGCGCCCGCCTTGCCGGTGGCAGCCGCAGCTCGACCTATTCGGTGCTGCGCAACGCGCTCGACGAAGCGCGCGAGATCGCGCTCGCCCCCACCGGACCGCGGCGCGACGACGTGCTGCTGACCCGCCGCGATGCCGCCGCGCTGGTGCCGGTCGTCACCGGGCGCCAGACGCTGCTGGTCCACGCCGAGCGAGCCGCCGACATCCGGGCGATCCTGTCGCTCAAGACGGATTTCCCCGCCCTGAAGCTGGGCATCGTCGGCGCGGCCGAGGGATGGCTGGCCAGCGCCGACCTCGCCGCGGCCGGGGTGCCCGTTTTCGCCGACCCGCTCAACGATCTTCCTGACCAGTTCGAGACCCTGGGCGCTACGCAGTCGAACATGGGCCGCATGGCCGCCGCCGGGGTCCGGGTCGCGGTCGGCAAGCTCGACGGCAATTCGCCGACGCTGGCGCAATACGGCGGCAACCTCGTCGCGCTGACGCGGGTGCCGCGCGCGATCGGTCTGACCTGGGACAAGGCCTTTGCCGCGATCAGTTCGGGCCCGGCCGAGGCGCTGGGCCTGGGCGACAGGATCGGATCGCTGCGCGCAGGCCGCGCCGGTGACGTGGTGATCTGGAGCGGCGACCCGCTCGAGGTGACGAGCGGAGTGGTCAAGGTGTTCATCGACGGGGTCGAACAGCCGCTGCAGACCCACCAGAGCCGCCTGCGCGACCGCTATCTGACGCCGCAGGAAGGATCGCTGCCCAAGGCCTACGACTGGTAGGTCTTGCCAGCGCGACCGGATGTGATAGGTCTCGCCTTGTTAACGACGTTAACATGGGGAGACGGACCGTGGACCAATCGCTGGCCGCGCTGATCGGGGCCAACCTGGCCTTTGTCGGCACGCATTTCGCCCTGTCGCATCCGCTGCGCGCACCGCTGGTCAAGGCGGCCGGACCGACCGGCTTTCAGGCACTCTATTCGCTCGTCGCGCTGGCGACCTTCGCCTGGGTGATCGTGGCCTTCCGCGCCGCCGATCCGGGCGGCGCGCTTTGGAACGGCCAAGGCGACGCGCCCTGGATACTTGCGAGCGTGATCATGTTGGTCGCTTCGGTTCTGCTGGCCGGGTCCTTCGCCGGCAATCCGGCGCTTCCCGCACCCGGTGCGGACGACCTTGCACGGCGCGGCCCGCACGGCGTGTTCCATGTTACCCGCCACCCGATGATGTGGTCCTTCGCGCTGTGGAGCGCGGCCCACGTGCTGGTCAGCCCCACCCCGCGCGTCATCGTGCTGAGCCTTGCCATGGCCGCACTCGCCCTGATCGGCTCGCGGCTGCAGGACGGCAAGAAGGCCGTGCTGATGGGCGCCGCCTGGCAGGGCTGGGAAAGCCGCACCAGCTACGCCCCGCGCCTCGGCGGGCTGGCGAAGGCCGGCGCCGTGCCGTGGCTCGCCGGCACCGCGCTGTGGCTCGCCGCCACCTGGGCCCACGGCTGGCTGATCGGCCTGCCGGCCGGGGTCTGGCGGTGGATCGGCTGAGCTAGGCCCGCGCCTCTTCCACGCCCGCGCTGTTGTGGCGCAGGGCCTTCAGCACCGCATCGACGATCTGCGGGGCGTTGAGGCCGGCGGCGTCGTATTGCTTGTCGGGGGAATCGTGGTCCTGGAAGCTATCCGGCAGGCGCAGGGTGCGGATCTTGAGGCCGGCATCGGTCAGCCCCTCGTCGCTCGCCATGGTGAGGACGTGCGCGCCGAGCCCGCCGATGCTCCCTTCCTCGACCGTAAGGACGACCTCGTGCGTCGCCATCAACTGGCGGATCAGGGCGGTGTCGAGCGGCTTGGCAAAGCGCAGGTCGGCAACCGTCGTCGACAGTCCCTTCGCCTCGAGCTGGTCGGCCGCCTTCATCGCTTCGGCGAGGCGGGTGCCGAGCGAGAGGATGGCGACCTTGCTGCCGTGGCGAACCACGCGGCCCTTGCCGATTTCCAGTCGCTCCGGAACGTCCGGCAAGGCGACGCCGGTGCCGTTGCCGCGCGGATAGCGGAAGGCGATCGGACCGCTGTCGTGAAGCGCGGCGGTGTAGGTCATGTGGACCAGTTCCGCCTCGTCCGCCGCAGCCATGACCACCATGTTGGGCAGGCTGGCGAGATAGGTGATGTCGAACGACCCGGCGTGTGTCGCTCCGTCCGCACCGACCAGGCCCGCGCGATCGATCGCGAAGCGGACCGGCAGGTTCTGGATCGCGACATCGTGGACCACCTGGTCGTAGGCGCGCTGGAGGAAGGTCGAATAGATCGCGCAGAACGGGCGCATGCCCTGCGCGGCCAGACCGGCGGCAAAGGTCACCGCATGCTGTTCGGCGATGCCGACGTCGAACGACCGGTCGGGGTGCGCCTTGGCGAACTTGTCCACCCCGGTGCCGCTCGGCATCGCGGCGGTGATCGCGCAGATCGTGGGATCGCTGTCGGCCAGCTTGGCCAGGGTCTCGCCGAAAACGTTCTGGTAGGCCGGCGCGCCGGGCGCGGCCTTGACCTGCTGGCCGGTGATCACGTCGAACTTCTGGACGCCGTGGTACTTGTCGGCCGCCGCTTCGGCCGGGGCATAACCCTTGCCCTTCTGCGTGACGACATGGACCAGACACGGCCCCACCTCGGCATCGCGGACGTTTTCCAGGATCGGGATCAGCTGGTCGAGGTTGTGACCGTCGATCGGGCCAACATAGTAGAAGCCCAGTTCCTCGAACAGGGTGCCGCCCATGGCCATGCCGCGCGCGAACTCGTCGGTCTTCCTCGCTGCCTTGTGCAGCGGTTCGGGGAGGTGCCGCGAAAACCGGCGCGCCATTTCGCGCAGCGACAGAAACGGGCGCGAGGAAACCAGCTTGGCGAGGTAGGCCGACAGCCCGCCGACCGGCGGCGCGATCGACATGTCGTTGTCGTTGAGGATCACGACCAGGCGGTTGCCGGCCTGCTCGGCGTTGTTCATCGCCTCGTAGGCCATCCCCGCGCTCATCGCGCCGTCGCCGATCACGGCAATGCCGCGCCCCGGGCGGTCGGACAGCTTGTTGGCAACGGCAAAGCCCAGCGCCGCCGAGATCGAGGTCGAGCTGTGCGCCGCGCCGAAGGGGTCGTATTCGCTTTCGCTGCGCTTGGTGAAGCCCGACAGGCCCCCGCCCTGGCGCAGCGTGGTCATCCGGCTGCGCCGTCCGGTCAGGATCTTGTGCGGATAGGCCTGGTGGCCGACGTCCCAGATAAGCCGGTCGTCGGGCGTGTTGAACACGTAGTGGATCGCGACGGTCAGTTCGACCACGCCCAGACCCGAGCCGAGATGGCCACCGGTCTGGCCGACCGCGGAGAGCATGTCGGCGCGCAGTTCATCGGCCAGCTGGCGCAGCTGGGCAGGCTTGAGGCGGCGCAGATCGGTAGGGGTATCGACCGTGTCGAGAAGCGGCGTTGCCGAAGATTGGCTCATGGCCAGTGCCTTACACGCTTGCTACACGGGTGTCGATTGCACCGTGGGGAAGTGTGCCCCGCGAACCCTTTTCGGAGATTGTCCATGTCGCTTCCCGCCACCGCCCAGCCGCTCGGCTTCGTGATCACCGCCGATCGGACGCGCTCGAAGCCGTTCTACGCCCATGTGCTGGGTCTGCGCGTGCTCGGTGAGGACGAGCACGCGGTGACCTTCGACCTCGGCAACCGCACCCCCATGCGGCTGACCACCGTGGAAGGATACCGCTCGCACGGCCATACGGTGCTCGGCTGGCACGTGTCGGACATCGCCGCCACCGTCGCCGCGCTCAAGGCCAAGGGCGTCGAGTTCAAGATCTACGAAGGCTTCGGCCAGGGTCCGGACGGGATCTGGCGCTCGCCCCAGGGCGGCGCGGCGGTGGCCTGGTTCACCGATCCCGACGGCAACCTGCTGAGCCTGACGCAGTTCGGTTAGTGCGGTCGGGCCATCCGGTCTGAGCGCGACACTCAACTATCTTCCGAGCACTCGGCGCACAGGCCGCGCAGTTCGACCACCGGGCGGATATCGGCAAATCCCGCCTCGCGCGCGGCGTTGACCAGCGCACCGGTCAGACGGTCGTCGTCGATGTGGGTGGCCTTGCCGCAGCTGTCGCAGATCAGGAAGATGCAGTCGTGGCGGCATCCCGGGTGCGGGTTGGCGACATAGGCGTTGGCGCTTTCGACCCGGCGCGCGAGGTTGGTCTTCACGAACAGGTCGAGAATCCGGTAGACCGAATTTGCGGCGACCCGCTTGCCGCGCGCCTTGGACACGTCTTCGGCGATGTCATAGGCCGATGCCGGGCGTGACTGATCCATCAGCGCCTGGAAGACTTCGCCGCGCATGTCGGTCCATTGTTCGCCGGCGTCGACCAGTTCGGCCCGCGCGGCTTCGATCAGGCTGTCGCCGCTGTGTTCGTGATGGTGATGGTGTCCCGCCATGCAGCGGATATAGAGCGCAGGCCCGCACGGGGCAATGCGCCGGAAGCGGCGATCAGCGGGTGTGGTCGACCACGACCGGGGCGGCTTGGGCCGCGGCCACGATGCCGCCCTGCGGTTCGTCTGCAAAGGCGCTGGTGCCCGCGACGAGTGCCGCCGCCCCCAGCACGAAGCCGATGGCAAAGGAACGGTACAGATCGGCTTTGAACAGGCCCATGGTACGACGACTTTCGATTTCGCGTGATTCGCTTGACGGCCCCAATGCAGGTCGCGGCCTTACCGTCGAGTGAATAGCGACCTGTCCTGCCCGCCGGCGCGGCGAAGCGAAAGTCAGGCACGACGAACCGTGACGTCAGTGGCGGAAATGACGCATCCCGGTGAAGACCATGGCAAGGCCCGCGGCATCTGCAGCGGCGATGACTTCGTCGTCGCGGATCGAGCCGCCGGGCTGGATGATCGCCGTCGCGCCCGCTTCGGCCGCAGCGAGCAAGCCGTCGGCAAAGGGAAAGAACGCATCGGAGGCGACCGCGCTGCCGACGGCGCGGCTTTCGGGCCACCCGTGCTTCTGAGCCGCCTCGGCCGCCTTCATCGCGGCGATTCGCGAGGAATCGCGGCGGTTCATCTGGCCCGCGCCAATCCCGGCGGTGACTCCGTCCCTGGCATAGACGATCGCGTTCGACTTGACGTGGCGGGCCACGGTCCAGGCGAACAGGCAATCGGCCAGTTCCTGCGCCGTGGGCGCGCGCTTGGTCACGACCTTGAGGTCGGCCTCGCCGATCGCGCCGTTGTCGCGGTCCTGGACGAGGATCCCGCCGGCGATGATCGCCATGGTCTGGCCGGGACGGCGCGGATCGGGGAGGCCGTCGGTGATCAGGAGGCGCAGGTTCTTCTTCCTGGCAAAGGCCGCGCGCGCCGCCTCGTCGGCGCCGGGGGCGACGACCACTTCGGTGAAGATCTGGCAGATCGCCTCGGCCGTCGGGCCATCGAGCGGCACGTTGGTCGCCACGATCCCGCCGAAGGCCGAAACATCGTCGCAGGCCAGCGCGCCCTGCCAGGCCTGAAGCAGCGTATCGGCCTGGGCGACGCCGCAGGGATTGGCATGCTTGACGATGACCACCGCCGGCTTCTGCCCGCTGAATTCTGCCGCCAGTTCCAGCGCGGCATTGGCGTCGTTGTAGTTGTTGTAGGACAGTTCCTTACCCTGGACCTGCTGCGCTTGGGGCAACCCCTTGGTGTGCGGGCCGACCGGGAGATAGAGCGCGGCGTCCTGGTGCGGGTTTTCCCCATAGCGAAGCGTGCCGGCAAGCTTGCGCGTCATCGACACCATCGGCGGGAACTTCTGACCTTGGTCGGCATAGGCGAACCACTGGCTGATCATGCTGTCATAGGCCGCGGTGGCGGCAAAGGCCTTGGCGGCCAGCAGGCGGCGGAACGCCAGCGTTGTCGCGCCGTCGGTCTGATCCAGTTCGCCAAGCAGCGTCGCATAGTCCGACGGATCGGTGACGATGGCGACGAAGGCGTGGTTCTTGGCCGCCGAGCGCACCATCGAAGGGCCGCCGATGTCGATGTTCTCGATCACCGTGTCGCGGTCCGCGCCGCGCATGACGGTGGCTTCGAACGGATAGAGATTGACCACGACGAGATCGATCGCGCCGATCGCGTGGGCTTCCATCGCCGCCGCGTGCTCGGGATTGTCGCGCACCGCCAGAAGGCCGCCGTGAACCACCGGGTGCAGCGTCTTCACGCGGCCGTCCATCATCTCGGGAAAGCCGGTCAGGTCGGACACGTCCTTGACCGCAAGGCCCGCCTCGCGCAGCGCCTTGGCCGTGCCGCCGGTCGAGACCAGTTCCACCCCGCGCCGGCTGAGGGCCTGGCCCAGTTCGACCAGACCGGTCTTGTCGGACACCGAAAGCAGTGCCCGGCGAATCTTGACGTCGCTCACGTTGATTACCCCATTTTCTTGAGCAGCCAGGCAAAGCTGCCGCCGCCGCGCGATACCAGGCCGGACAGGACCAGCTGCTGGATCGGCTGCGGACGGCCTTGCCCGTCGGCCCACAAACTTTCCTCGATGGCGAGTTGCCCCTCGCCGCCGGCGCGGAACTGCCAATAGGTCCCATCGGGCAGGGCCAGCCCCGCCCCCTGCCCGTCGTCCGACAGGCGCAACTCGATGCCTTGTCCGAGGTGAAAGCGGATTGCGAAACCGACCTTGCCGGTCTTGCCCTTGCCGCTGCGCGGGACGAGCAGGTCCTCGCCGCGCAGTTCAGTGCCGTCGTCGCGCAGGATCAGGATGCGGCGGTGAATCAGCCCGTGGCGCGAGGCATAGCCGTTGTGGCTCGCCTCCAGCCGGGTCGCCCCACCCTGCCGCTCGCCCGGGATCACGCGGCGATCGACCTCGACCTCGGAGACCCCGCTGCCAAGCTTGCCGTTGATCACCACGGCGGTCGAATTGGCATCGTCGAGCACCAGTGTCGAATGCGCCGCCGTGGCGCGCAGCCCCTGTTCGAGCCGCACCGGAATGAGCCCGCCGGCGCAGGCCGCGCCGCCGCAATTGACGATGATGCGGTGCGGCCCCTGGCTGAGCTCGAAGGCAAGGGTCGAGGCGCAGCCCGAACGCGCGTGCCTCGCCAGCGGCGGAGGCGCCGCGTCGAACTGGAGGATGGTCTTGCCGGCCGCGACGCGCTGGTAGCCCCACTGGCGCACGTCGCGCAAGGGACGGGTGCGCACGCCGCTGGCGGCGATCAGCGCGGCAAGATCATCGGCGTCGACCGCCCAGGCGCCCTGCCACGAGCCAAGACCGCCGTCGCCGTGCGTCAGGGCCAGCAGCGGCGGGACGAGAAGCGCCAGGATCGCCTCGAGCGCCGGGGGCGGATCGCGGCGCACCGCCTGGTAGCAGGCGCGCAGCCGCACCAGCAGGCCGATCGCCTCCATCTGCATCAGCGGGCTGCGCGACAGCACGCCGCCATCGTCGCCGACCATTTCGCCCAGCGCCTTGATCAGTCCTGCTTCGCCGAACAGGCGGCGCGGCTTGCCATCGGGCATCAGCAGACCGGCCCCGACGATGCCGCACCAGCCGGCCACTTCGCCCAGCAGATCGTCGGCACGGCCGACGTTCTTGTCGAGCCAGCGGGCCGTTTCGGCGAGATGGTTGAACACCCGCCCGCGCCGCGCCGATTCGCTGCTCGACAGGATCAGCGGGGCGTGGACCAGCCAGTTGAGCACCCGGGCGCCGGCATTGCCGACCGACCAGGCGGGGCCCTTGCCTGGGCGCGATGGCGGCCTGGGATTGGCTTCGAGCCAGGCGGCGAGAACCCGCTCGGCAACCGGCACGCCCTGTTCGCGCGGGCCGCAGGCCTCGACGTCGGCGAGCCAGGCGAAGGAATGGACCAGCCGTTCGAGCGGCGGGGTCATGCGCGCGGCGCCGGCGAAATCGACCTGGGCGATCGGCGCCTTCATGCCGAAGACCTGGAAGTGCCCGGCGCGCAGCGCGGTCCCCCCCATGCGCGACCCCGGCAGCGGGTTCTGCACCGTCGCCAGCAGGCGCGGCTTGGCCGCCTTTCCGAAGCGACCCGACAGCGTCGCGCCCGATACGCCCATGCGGTAGGCAAAGCGCAGCAGCCGCTCGCCCGCCCCGACCGAAGGCGGAGCGAAATCGGCAAGGGCCAGGGCGCGTCCCGGTTCGATCACTTCACCCGGCGCTTGGGACGGCAGGCTGTCGGCCGGGGCGATGTCGGCGTCGCTCAGCACCGCGTCCTCATGCGCCGCGCCAAGCGGGATCGCGGGAGCCTGCGGCCCGGCCCGGTCGGCACCGGCGAAGCTGTCCTGGCCCTGGCCATGCGCTTCGCGGGTGGACTGGGCGTCGCTCACGGTTCACCCCAAGCCCTTGAGCGCGGCGATGTTGGCGGCATAGCGATCGGGCCCGCCGCGGAAGGTGGCCGTCCCCGCGACCAGCACGTCGGCCCCGGCCGAGACACACAGCCGCGCGGTTTCGGCATCGACCCCGCCATCGACCTCGAGCCGGACGTCGCGCCCGGCCTTGTCGATCATCTTGCGGACCGCCTCGATCTTGCGGAGCTGGCTGGCGATGAAGCTCTGCCCGCCGAAACCGGGATTGACGCTCATCACCAGGACGAGGTCGATGTCCTCGATCAGGTAGTCGAGCGTCTTGGCCGGCGTCGCCGGGTTGAGCGAAATCCCGGCCTTCTTGCCGTGCGCCTTGATCGCCTGGACCGTGCGGTGGGCATGGGGGCCGGCCTCGGGATGGAAGGTGATGTAATCGGCGCCAGCATCGGCAAAGGCGTCGATAAAGGGATCGACCGGGCTGATCATCAGGTGAACGTCGAGCGGCATGGCCGTGTGCGGGCGCAGCGCCTTCACCACCATCGGCCCGATCGTCAGGTTGGGGACGAAATGGCCGTCCATCACGTCGACGTGGATCCAGTCGGCCCCGGCGGCGTCGATGGCGCGCACCTCTTCGCCCAGCCGGGCAAAGTCGGCGGACAGGATGGAAGGCGATATCAGCGGCGCGGGCATGAGCGGAATCGATCTCCGTTTCTTGGCGCTTAACCACACCATCTAGGGGGAACAAGCGCGAAGGCGCCGCTTTTCCACACTGGATCTTGGGTTCCCGCGCGCTTTGCCGCAATTGACCTGCGCCCCCGGCAGCGTCACAGCAGCGACCATGGCCGAAGGTCGTCACAACCCGCGCGATTCCATGGCGCTGCTGCAGCGCGAGACCGCCCTGCGTGAAGGCGAATGGCGGGGAGCACTGGGCGAGACGACTCTGTCGCCAGGCCAGCAACGGATGGACGGCGACGAATTCCTGGTGCTCGCGCGCGCTGGCTTCAGCCTGCATTACCGCAAAGGCGAGGGGGTAACGCTTGGCGGCTACAGGCCCGAGTACGCCCAAGAACTGGCGCTTCAAAGCGTCGGCAGCCTCTATGCTGCGATTGCCTGCATCAACGGCTTGCTGCCGATCCACGCCTCTGCCGTGGCGGCAAGCGGCCGCGTCATCGCGTTCACCGCACCTTCGGGCGGCGGCAAGTCAACGCTGGTCACGGGGCTTGGCGACCTCGGACTGCCGCTGTTTTGCGACGACACCCTGGTGCTGGACCTCGCCGATCCGGCCCTGATCCACGCGTTGCCGGGGCACAAGCGGGTCAAGCTATGGCCCGAGGCGATGGCCCTGACCGGGCGCGCGCCGGTCGACCTGGTCCTGCCCGACTATCCAAAATACTACGCCAGCCCCGCCGCGGGCGACGTGACGCAGCCCTTGTCGCTCGGCGCGCTCGTCTACCTCGAGGAAGGTCCGCAACCCGCGCTGCGTCGCCTTGCTGCGGGCGAGGCGATGGCGGCCTTCGCCGACGACCACTACACGCGCGACCTTTACGACGCCGCCAATCCGCACACCCGCGCCGAGCGCTTCGCCTTGCACGCCCGCATCGCCCGCCAGGTCCCGGCCTACATGTTCACCCGCCCCCTGGCGGGTTCCCGCTTCGGCGAAACTTGCGCGTTCCTCGCCGAGCGGATTGCCGCTATGGTCAAGCCATGACCGATGCGCTGCGCAAACTGGACGATACCTATTCCGAGACCGCCATCGACGACGAGATCGTCCTGATGAGCCTTAGGAGCGGGGACTTCTTCTCTCTGCAGGGAACGGCGCGGTCGATCTGGCTGCTGATCGATGGCTCGCGCACACGGGCCAACATCGTTGCGGCGCTGGCTGCCGAATATGGCGTCGAACCTGGCGCCATCGCTCCCGATCTTGACGCCTTTGTCGCAGAATTGCAGGGGGTCGGCGTTCTTGCTGGCGGTTGACCGCGGCAAGGCCTGGGCGCAGACCGCACGATCAGCGGCGCTGCTTTGCCTGGCCATGATCGTGGTCGCCGTGGTGCCCTTTCGCTTCTGGCAAGACCGGATCGGCGGCGGGCCGAGCGAAAGGTCCGACCCGGCAGCAGCGCGCCGCTTGGCCGCGTCGATCGAACGCGCCGCCCATCGCCTGCCCTTCAGGGTCAAATGCCTGCCGCGCGCCCTGGCCTTGGGCCTCATCCTGCAGCGCCGCGGCCTCGCCCACCGGATCGTGCTGGCCGTGCGGCCCCAGGCGCTGCGCGGGCACGACGATGATCTGCACGCGTGGGTGGAAGTGGAGGAGGCTGTCGTTCTGGGCGATCTGCCGGGACCCTGGATCGAGGTTCTGGCAAAGCCTCCGCGCGTCGAGAACCTTGCCTTGGGAACGGAAATCGTTAGTTAGGTATTTAACCGCCTAACAAATCCCAGGAGATCGTCGTGACCAAGGTTGCCGAAAAGACCGCGCGCTGGACCAAGCCTGTCCTGACCAAGCTCGGCAATCTCAAGGACGTGGCAGGCGGCAATCCGAACCCCACGCAGAACGTTAACAACTCCTAGAACCGCTTGATTGCCGTATGGCGTGACTGGTCCGGATCGCCGATCCGGTGTTCGGCCCGGATTGCATCATCGCTGGGCCTCTTTGCCGGACAGCCCGCAGCCTACCACCTCGCGGGCAGAACCTGCTCCAGCCAGCTCGCGTCACCCCGTCCGAACCGATCCGCTGCGCATTGGCGTCCGTTTACAACGGCCTCGGGCGATACGCTGCTGCTGAACGGCCGGATCGACAACGCGCCGGAGCTGGCCTCCCGCTTTGGCCTGACCGGAGCCGATCCTCTCGCCATCTACGCGCGCGCCATCGAACAATGGGGTCTTGAGGCCGACCGGTTCGTTATCGGCAACTACTGTTCGGTCCTGGCCGGTGAGACGGCGATCCGCATTGCCCGTTCTCCGTGGGATGCGCCGCCGCTATGTTTCGCCAGCTTCGATGGCCAGACCGTGGTTTCGTCGGTCCCCCGGGCCATCCTGGCAGCGGGGCTGCCGGACCGGCCTGACCGCATCAAGCTCGCCGACAATCTGTTCTTCAACCTGCTCGACCGGACGCGCGGCTGGTACGAAGGCATGGGGCGCGTGGCGGGCGGGACGGTTGTCACGATCGAACCCGATGGCGGGTCGCAGGCTCATGACTACTATGACCCTCGCAACCTGCCCAAGGTCCGCTTCAGAAGTGACGACGATTACGTCGAGGCGGCGCGATCGCTGCTCGACGAGGCGACGCGCCGTGCGCTGGAGGGCGCGGCCCGACCGGGCATGATGCTGTCGGGCGGTCTCGATTCCCCGCTTGTTGCAAGTGCGGCCCTGAACTGCATCGATCCCGGCAAACGCCTGCCAAGTTTTACCTTCGCCCCGCTGGAGTCGTGGCAGGACGCGCTGCCTGAAGGGTTGATGGGCGACGAGCAGCCCCTTGTGAATGCCTTCGCCGCGATGCACCCGCGGATCGATCCGCATTTCACCCGGAACGAAGGGATCGGCTTCGACCACCGCCTGGCCGATTTCTTCGCGGCCATGGGCGGCGCGCCCAACCACCTGTGCAACTTCTACGTCTATCACGGAGTCTGGCAGGGCGCGCGAGACGCCGGCTGCGATGTGCTGCTGACCGCCGACTTCGGCAACCAGACCTTCAGCGGCGGCGCAGACTGGTGCTTTGCCGAATACCTCAGGACATTCCGCCTGCGGCAACTGTGGCTCGCGGCCAGGCACCGCCCCGGCGACCCGCGACCGATGTGGCAGAAAATTGCCGCCCTCAGCGTTCTGCGCCTTCTTCCCCTTGCCATCCGGCGCGCCGTCCGCGCGCGGCGTCATCCTGGTCAGGGTTCGCTGAACGCACTTTTGTCGCTTCTTCCCGATAGCACTGCGGCCCAGGCCGAGGATCGAGCCGATAGCCAGGGCGCAAGGCTCGAGAACGAATATCCCGCCTCGCACGAAGACGCCGTGGCGTTCGACTATGCCTGGCATGATTGCGAAGCCGCCGAAGTCCGCCAGGCCTTCGAACAGATCTACGGCCTGCGCGCTGCGGACGTGCCGACCTACCGACCACTGGTCGAATTCTGCGCCGGGATCCCGACGGACCAGTACATCCGCGACGGTTCGGCGCGATGGCTTGCCCGCCGGATGGCAAGCGGCCGGCTGCCCGAAGCCCAGCGGCTCAACACCCGCTACGGCCGCCACAACGTCGACTGGCACGAACGGCTGACGCCGCGCCTGGACGAATTCAGGCTGGCCGCCCGGTCCATTGCCGAGGATCCCGATCTTGCCGGATTGATCGACACCGACAAGCTTGACGCCCTGCTACAGTCTTGGCCGGATACCACTTCGACCGACATCGCGGTATTGGGCCCCTATGGTGCGGCAATGCCCCGCGCATTGCTGACCGCCCGGTTCGTGCGCTACGTCAGCGGCCGCAATGCACCTTGATGACCTTTTTCCGCGGTACAGCGCTTGTGGCAGGCGCCGGCCGCGATGACGGAACATAACGCACTGCGCCGCCTGATCGCCCCCGGACAGCGCGCGGCCGCCACGGGTCTCGTTCTGCTCATGGCAGCGTCGGCCCTGACCGAAGGCCTCGGGATAATGCTGCTGGTGCCGCTGCTCGCGGCGCTGCAACCGGGTGCGACAGGTCCGGTGGGTATCTGGCTCGGCCGTCTGCACGTTGATCCTGGGCTGGGCGAGACGCTTGCGCTCTTCGTCGTGCTGATCGCGCTGCGATCGGCAATCAACGTCGCGCGCGGCTCCGCTGCACTGCGCTTCGAACTGGGTGTGGTGCAAGCACTGCGCCGGCGCGCCTGGAACGCCCTGCTGGACGCCGACTGGCGCACCCTTTCGGCCATGCGCCGCAGCGACAGCATGAGCCTGCTGACCACCGAGATCGACCGGACCGGCTACGGGATCAACCAGGCGATCCAGGGTCTCGCCGTGGCCATCACCCTGGCCGGACTGGGCATTGCAGGGCTGGCCGTCGCCCCGCTGGTCACGCTGATCGGCGGGGTCGGAGGACTGTGCGTGCTGCTGGCCTATCGGCGGATGCGCCGCCGCGCCGCCGCGCTGGGCGAGCGTCTGGGCGAGGCCCATGCCGGGCTGCAGGGTTCACTGGGAGACAGCCTCGCCGCCATCCGCACGGTCAAGAGCCTCGGCGGCGAGGCGCGCGCGCGCGAAGGCGCCTTTGCCGGATTCGCGGCGCTGTTCGGGGCGCGGATGGCGTACCAACGCGACATGGGCCTGGGACAGGCAGGGCTGCAGATCGGCGGCGCGCTAGTGCTGGCAGGGCTCGACTGGATTGCAGCGGCCCGCTGGCATCTCGGTCCCGCAGCGATCCTGCCGGTGGTCGCGCTGTTCGCGCGCAGCCTGCCGCTGCTCGGGGCGTTGCAGGAATCCTGGCAGAACCTTGCCCACGCCCGGCCCGCGATGATCGCCGTCTTTGCCCTGATCGACCGGGCCGAAGCCGCGCACGAACCGGACGCGCGCGATGCCGATGCCCCGCCGCTGGCCCGTGAACTCCGTTTGGACCGCGTCGGCGTGCAGTTTGCCGGAAGCCCGGTTCCGGCCTTGACGGACATCGACCTGATCGTGCCGGCAGGCCGAATGATTGCGCTGACCGGGCCATCGGGCGCCGGCAAGAGCACGCTTGCTGACGTGTTCGCCGGGCTGCTTTCGCCTGATTGCGGATCCTTGACGGTCGACGGGGTGACGATCGATCCCGCCCTGCGCCGGGCCTGGCGCCGCCGGGTCGCTTACGTCCACCAGGACGCAGTGCTGGCCGCTGACAGCCTGCGCGAAAACCTCGCCTGGGGCCTGCCCGTCGACGACCTGGCCATCGAGGCGGCCCTGCGCGCCGCGGCGGCGGAGTTTGCGCTCGATCTGCCCGAAGGCCTCGCCACCCGGCTGGGAGATGGCGGACGCGTCTTGTCAGGGGGCGAGCGCCAACGACTGGCCCTGGCCCGGGCGCTGCTGCGCGATCCGGCGCTGCTCATCCTCGACGAGGCGACCAGCGCGCTCGACGCGGACAGCGAGGCGCGCATCGTTGAGGCCATAGCAGGCCTCAAGGGTCGCATGACGATCGTGGTCATCGGCCACCGGGGGGCGCTGCTTGCGCTGGCAGATCAGGTCGTTAAGCTTGATCGAGGAGCGATCGTCGCGATCGACCGACGGACGGAGACGGGATGATCGCCAGGGCACTTGAGCGCGCGGCCTTGCTTGTCGCAGGCGGCGCGGTGCTGGCTGCAGCGGCGCCGATCCCGCAGGCCGAAGCCGCTCCGCCCGGCTGCGTCGGTCCGGTCAGCGATACCTGGATCCACGTTTCGGTCAGCGGGGTGCGCAGCAGCAACGGGCTGGTCGCGGTGACCGTCTATGCCGACGATCGGTCGCGGTTTCTGGTCAAGCGAGGATCGGTCGGCGTGATGCGGATGCCCGCCCAGCAGGGCGAAACGCGCGGCTGCGTGTACCTGCCCGGGCGCGGCGTCTGGGCCCTGGCGATCTATCACGACGAAGACGGCGACCAGCAGTTCGACCGCAGCGGCATCGGCCTGCCTCGTGAAGGCTACGGCTTTACCAACAACCCGTCGACCGTCGTCGGGCTGCCGTCGTTCGCGTCGGTGCGGCTCAGTGTGCCCAAGCCCGGACTCCTGACGCGGATCCGGGTCAAGTACCCCTGATCGCGGCGTAGACGTCGGCCAGTTCGCGCGGCGCCTGGTCTTCGGCCAGGGCGTGGGCACGCGGATCGTCGACGTCGAGCCACCAGGCCGCGCCGATGTCCCAGGTCGCGGCCCGCCCCGCATCGGCCAGGGCCTGCATACCGTCCGACAGGCTGCCTGCCTTGCCCGAGGCGATCGCCGCCCCGATGGCGCGGGCCAGTTCGGGCGTGGCGAGAAAGGCCCCGCAATCGACCGCGTCATAAGTCGGGATGGTCTTGCCGATGGTGCGGATAAAGCCGCGCAGGTCGGTTTCGACCCAGGTCGCGTCGTCGGGATCGACCAGCGGATTGCCGGTGCGCCTGTCGATCGCCAGGGTGACGCCGCGGTCGGCCCCGCCCTGCTGCGCGAGTCCGGCCAGGATCCCGCCCGAAAAGATGTGGTCGGCCATCATCAGCAGATAGTCGCCATCGATCCGCGCGGCGCCGGCCATGACCGACCAGCCGTTGGGCCTGGACCAGTCCTCGACCCGCGCCGGTTCGATTGCGATGCCGCAGCGCGCCGCCAGGGCGGGCAGCGCCGCCTCGAGCCGTTCGGCCTCGTGCCCGGTCGCGATCACCACCTTGCCCGCGCCGGCAGCCCTGGCCTGGCGCACGCCCAGTTCCAATAGGGGAACCCCGGCCACGGGGGTCAGCGGCTTCGAATCCGACAGGTCGCGCAGGCGGCTCCCGAACCCGGCGGCGATGATCAGAGCGTCCATATGATGGTCCGGATGCGGAAACGGCGCCGGTTGCCCGGCGCCGTCTCGCTTGTCTGTCTGCTGACGCTTATTCGGCCGCGAGGGGCGTTTCGGCGACGTATTCCTCGACCATCTGGGCGGCGAGGTCATCGACGAACTGCTGCGGCGGATGCTTGCAGAAGTAGGCCGACGGACCGATCAGGGCCCCGCCTTCGCCGCGTTCCAGAGCGACCTTGCAGCAGCGGATCGCGTCCATGACGCAGGCTGCCGAGTTGGGGCTGTCCTCGACCGAGAGGCGCAGTTCCAGGTTCATCGGCACATTGCCCCACTGGTTGCCTTCAAGGCGCAGGAAGCACAGCTTGTTGTCCTTCTGCCAGGGAACGTAATCCGACGGGCCGACGTGGATGTTCTCGTCCTCGAGGCGCGAAGCGAGCATCGCCTGCACGGCTTCGGTCTTCGATTCCTTCTTCGAACCCAGGCGCTGGCGGTCCAGCATGTTCATGAAGTCGGTGTTGCCGCCGGTGTTGAGCTGATAGGTGCGCTCCACCGTCACGCCGCGGGCGGCGAACAGGCTCGACAGCACGCGGTGGACGATCGTGGCGCCGACCTGGGCCTTGATGTCGTCACCGACGATCGGGATGCCGGCATCGCGGAAGCGGACTTCCCATTCGGGGCGGCTGGCGATGAACACCGGCATGCAGTTGACCACGGCAACGCGGGCTTCGAGCGCGCATTCCATGTAGAACTCGGTCGCGTCCTGCGAACCGACGGGCAGGAAGTTCAGCAGCACCTCGGCGCCCGAATCCCTGAGCGCGGCAATGATCGATTCCTTGGTCGCTTCCTGTGCATCCGCAAGGATGAAGCCCTTGTCGCCGACTGTGGTCATGTGCGGCGCAACGCCGTCCAGCGTCTTGCCCATGATGACCTTGTTGCCGGTCTGCGGAACCTGCGGCATGAAAACCGTGGTGTTGTTGGGCGCGGCGAAGATCGCTTCGGAGATATCCTTGCCGACCTTGCGCGCATCGACGTCGATGCCGAGCACGAAGTCCACGTCGCCCGCGCCGTAGCCGCCGATCTTGTCGTGGATCAGCCCTTCGGACGAGTTGTTCTGGCGATAGTAGGCAACCCCCTGAACCAGTGAACTGGCGCAATTCCCAACGCCAATCATGGCGACCTTGATGGGCTTCATGTGCGATTCGATCCCTTATCGTTAATAGTGACGCCTGCGCGGTTCCATCGGTTCTGGCGTCAACGTGGCGCAGTCCAAAGCAATTGAGCGGCCTGCCGTCAAGCCGAATGGCGATTCCACGCTGAAACTACGGTGAATAGCGCGTGCAAAACCATTCGCAAAGCATTGCCTGCAGGCCCGATGACGCTATGCGCTGAGCAAGGGGCACGCCAGAAGAGGTCGGTAAGGGTGGATTCGGGAACAACGTCGCTCAAACCCGCGCCGAAACGGCCGATGCGCCCGCGCGAGTTGCAGGATGCGCTCAACTTCCACCTCTATCACCCGCTGGCCTGGCAACTGGCGCGGCAACTGGCCAGGACGCCGATCACCCCCAACATGGTTTCGGTCTGCGGCGCGATCATGGTGATCCTCGCCGCGGCCGCCTATGCCCAGCCGTGGTATCCGCTGAGCGCGGCGCTGGGCATGGCCCTGCACATGAGCTGGCACGTGGTCGATGGCGCCGACGGCGATCTGGCGCGGCTGACCGGTCGGGCCAGCCCGATCGGGGAGATGGTCGACGGGCTGTGCGACTATCTGAGCCACGTGGTGCTCTATCTCGTGCTTGGCTGGATCCTGACTGCGGAAGGCGGGTTCTGGGGCGGCTGGCCGGGCTGGACTCTGATGTGGATCGCCGGGATCGGCCACGCGGTTCAGGCCAACCATGTCGAGGTTCAGCGCCGCCAGTACCAGTACTGGGTCTACGGCATGCCCTGGCTGCGCTCGAGCCATGGCCGGGCGGAATCGGCCACCTCGCGCAGCTGGGCGGCAAGCCTGGTCAGCGGATATCTGGCGCTGGCCAACGGCATGACCCCGCACGCCCTACGGATCGACGCGGCAGTCGAAGCGGCCAGGGGCGATCCGGCCCGCCTCGCCGAGATTGCCGATGCGGTCCGAGCCGAAGCGCCGCCACTGCTGCGGCTGTGCAAGATCCTCGGCCCGAATCCGCGCGCGGTCGTGCTGGGACTGTCGATGCTGGCCGGCAGCCCGCTGTACTATTTCCTCTATCAGGCGGTCGCCTTGAACCTGCTGCTGGTCGTGTCGGTAAACGCCCATAACGCCGCGGCAAAGCGCATCGCGGCGCGCATCGCAGCCTAGACGCCGGGCCAGCGCCGGGTATCATGCCGCCAGCCCCCCTGGCGGAGAGCCCATGCTGCACGAATCGCTGATCGAAGACGCCCGCGCCCTTCAGGGCCAGATGATCGCGCTGCGCCGCGCGATCCATGCCGAGCCGGAACTTGGCCTCAACACGCCCCTGACCCGCGACAAGGTCCGCGCGGCGCTGGCCGACCTGCCGCTGACCTGGCGCGAAGGTCCGTCGACCACGGGCCTTGTCGCGACGCTCAAGGGCGGCGCCGGGGCCGGGCGCAGCGTCCTGTTGCGGGGCGATATGGACGCGCTGCAGATGCCCGAGGAAACCGGGCTCGAATACGCCTCGACCATTCCCGGGACGATGCACGCCTGCGGCCACGATGCCCATGTCGCCATGCTGGCCGGCGCGGCACGGATGCTGGCGGCGCGCGCCGGCAGCCTTGCGGGCGAAGTGCGCTTCATGTTCCAGCCGGGCGAGGAAGGCCACCATGGCGCGCGCTTCATGATCGACGACGGGCTGATCGGCGGCGGCCCGGATGGCACGCCGCTGCCCGATGCGGCTTTCGCGCTCCACGTCATGCCCAATTCGAAGCACGGCCTCATCGCCGGGCGCGCGGGCGCGCTGATGGCTTCGGCCGACATGTTCGACATCACCGTGCGCGGGCGCGGCGGCCACGCTTCGATGCCGCATTTCTCTGCCGATCCGGTGCCGGTCGCGGCTGAGATCGTCCTGGCCCTGCAAAGCGCGGTTACCCGCCAGTTCGACGCCCACGATCCGGTCGTCTGCACCGTCGCCAAGATCGAGGCGGGCAGCGCGCACAACGTGATCGCCGATTTTGCCGCGATGCGCGGCACGCTGCGCTCGCTCTCGGCGAAGAACCGCGCGGGGCTGGCTGCGATGGTGAAGCGCGTGGCGGACGGCGTCTGCGCCGCGCACGGACTGAGCGCGGATGTGACGATCACCCCGGGCTTTCCCGTCACCGTCTGCGACGCGCGCGCCGTCGCCCTTGGGGAAGCGGTAACAAAGGATCTGTTCGGCGCAGATGCCTTCCACTCCCTGGCCCGGCCGATCATGGGGGCCGAGGACTTCAGCTATGTGCTGGAACAGGTGCCCGGTGCGATGCTGTTCCTTGGCGTCGCGCACGAAGGGGCCGACTGGCAAGCCTGCGAAGGGATCCATTCGACCCGCATGGTGCTCGACGAAAGCGCCCTGCCGCGCGGCGCCGCGTTGCTGGCGGGATTGGCTGAACGCTACCTGGCGCGCGGTTTCGCCTAGGCGGCGCGCATCGCGCTGCCCCGGGCGAGCAGGCGCACCGGCACCAGCCATTCGTCGCTCGGGGTGCCGGCCATCATTGCCTTCAGGCGCTTGACCAGCAACTCGGCCGCCAACGGCAGATCGGGTTCGATCGTGGTCAGCGGCGGCACGACGTGTTCGCCCGCGTTGATCCCGTCGAACCCGACCACCCCGACCTGGTCTGGGATCGAGAGGCCCTGGGCCTGCAGTTCCTGCATCGCGCCCAGTGCGATCTGGTCGCAGGCGGCGAAGATCCCGTCGAACTTCATGCCGGTATCGATCATCTTGCGCACGGCCTCGTGGCCCTGCTCGATGCGCGACAGGCTGGGGTCGATCTGGACCATCACCGGAGTGTGCCCGGCGGAGCGCATCGCGCGCGAGAACCCTTCGAAACGTTCGGCGTACTGGCGCTGCAGCGAGGTGACCGATCCGATGTAGACGCTGTTCTGGTACCCGTTTTCGAGCAACGTCCGCGCCGCGATCTCGCCGCCCGCGACATTGTCCGAGCGGACCCAGTTCTGATCCTGGTATGGCGCGCCCCAGCAGACCATGTTGGCCCCGCTTTCGGCCACTTCGCGAAAGTGGGCCCAGGCCTCGGTATTCTCGGCGGTGCCGATCACGATCAGGCCGTCGGCGCGGCGGTTGCGCTCGTAGTAGCCGTTGAGGTTGGCAGCGCTGTCCTGAAACGAGGTCAGCGCGTCGCATCCCGCCGCCGATATCGCCGAACAGATGTTGCCGAGCAGCGAATAGTAGAAGGGGTTCATGTCGCCCTTCAGTTCGCCCGGACGGCAGATCACCACCACCGCGATCACGTCGGTGCGCCCGGTGCGCAGCCGCGTGGCGTTCTGGTCGATCGAGTAGTTCAGCTCCTCGGCCGCGCGCTTGACCTTTTCGCGGGTCAGCTCGCTGACCACCGGATCACCGGCCAGCGCGCGCGACACGGTCGACTGGCTGACGCCGGCCAGTTCGGCCACGTCGAACGAGGTCGCCCGCGTGCGCCTGGTTGACCGTTTGAGTTGATCGGCTTCGTTGGCCATCGATCGTCCTTCGCCCACGCCCGTGAGGCGCCCCTAAACGCCTCTAGGCGCTAAGGCCGGGTCTTTTCAAGCCGACGCCTCGATCCGGGCAAGCAGCGCCTCGACCTGGACCTGCGCGCCGGGCTGGGCGGAAAGTTCGGCCACCGTGCCGTCGAACGGCGCGGTCAGCGTGTGCTCCATCTTCATCGCTTCGAGCGTCAGGAGCTTCTGGCCCTTGATCACCGCCTGCCCCTCGCTCACCTCGACCGCGATGACCTTGCCCGGCATGGGCGAGAGAATATCGCCGTCGTGAGCGGAATGGTGGCCACCGCCACGCCGGGCCAGCGACAGCTCATGGGCCTGCCCGTCCTGGAACCCGATCGCGATTGCCCCGCCCACGGCATAGGCCGCGGTGCTGAAGCGGTCGTTGTCGGGATAGTCGGTGACGTGGTGCCCATCCACGTAGAGCCCGTCGTTGAAGGACCTCGGCGCGTTTAGCCGGAAACCGGGGATCGACGCGGGATCGGAGAACAGGCGGCCGAGATTGGCGTCGGCGAGGACCAGCTTGTCCATCGCGTCCTTGAACAGCGCGACCGAGATGGGCCGTTCGCTGGTGAGCACTTCGAGCTTGCGGTCGATCGCGCCGGTATCGACCGCACCGGCAACGAAATCGGCGTCCTGGAGAAGGCGGGCAAGAAACGCGGCGTTGGTCCGCACCGGCCAGACCTCGACCGACGACACGGCTTCTTCGAGACTGGCGATTGATGCGGCGCGGTCCGGTCCCGCAGCGATGACCTTGGCGATCATCGGGTCATAGAACGGCGAGATCGCCGCCCCTTCCTCCACCCCGGTATCGATCCGTGCCTTGCCGCTGGGCAAGCGCAGATGGTCTAGCGGCCCCGTGCTGGGCAGGAAGCCCTTCGCGGGATCTTCGGCGTAAAGCCGCGCTTCGATCGCCCAGCCGTTGATGCCGAGGTCTTCCTGCTTGAGCGGGATCGGCTCGCCGCTGGCCACGCGCAATTGCCATTCGACCAGATCGACGCCGGTGATCTCCTCGGTTACCGGGTGTTCGACCTGCAGGCGCGTGTTCATTTCCATGAACCAGATGCGGTCGGCGCGCAGGCCGTCCGAGGCGTCGGCGATGAACTCGATCGTGCCCGCGCCTTCGTAATCGACCGCTTTCGCCGCGCGGACGGCAGCGGCGCAGATAGCCTCGCGCGTGGCCGCGTCCATGCCCGGCGCAGGGGCTTCCTCGATCACCTTCTGGTGGCGGCGCTGTAGCGAACAGTCGCGCTCGAACAGGTGGACCACGTTGCCGTGGCTGTCGCCGAACACCTGGACCTCGATGTGACGCGGCGAGAGGATGTACTTCTCGATCAGCACGTCGGTGTTGCCGAAGCTGGACGCGGCCTCGCGGCGGCACGAATCGAGCGCGTCGGCGAACTCGCCCGCACTCTCGACCCGGCGCATTCCCTTGCCGCCCCCGCCGGCGACCGCCTTGATCAGCACCGGGTAACCGATCGCGTCGGCCTCGCGCTGGAGGCGTTCGGGCGACTGGTCCGCGCCGAGATACCCCGGCGTCACCGGCACCCCGGCGGCGATCATCCGTTCCTTCGCCGCATCCTTCAGACCCATTGCGCGAATGGATTCGGGCAAAGGGCCGACCCAGATCAGGCCCGCGTCGATCACCGCCTGGGCGAAGTCGGCGTTCTCCGAGAGGAAACCGTAACCGGGGTGGATCGCCTGGGCATTCGTGGCCTTGGCGGCGGTGATGATCTTTTCGCCGACCAGATAGCTTTCGCGCGCCGGCGAAGGTCCGATATGCACCGCCTCGTCTGCCTGGCGCACGTGCAGCGCCTTGGCATCGGCATCGGAATAGACCGCGACCGTGCGGATGCCCATCGCCCGCGCGGTGCGGATGATCCGGCAGGCGATCTCGCCCCGGTTGGCGATAAGCAGGCTTTCGATCATTGCCCCGGGCACCCTGTCACGCGCGAGGAGAAGGTGATGTTCATCACCTTCCACACGCCGCTTTCCCGGACCATGTCGAAATGGTCGATGCCGCAGCTCAGCACCTTGCCGCCTTCGGTGATCGTGAAGGGCGCCCAGACCATGGCGACATCGCCGTCGACCTCGACCACCGGGTTGCTGATCCGCTCGACGAAGCCTGCGCCCAGTTTCATCCGTGCGGCATAGTCGGCCCAGGACCGGCTGCGCGTGCCCGAAAAGCCGCTGGGCAGGGTTCCGCTCGCCGTGACGCGCCCGTCGGGGTAGACCAGCTTCAGCAGCGCCGGCCCGTCGCCCGTCTCGAGCGGCGCGAAGATCGCCTGGGCGGCGGCAAGCACCTCGGCGTCCTCGAACGCGGGGGGCGGCAGCGCCTCGACCCTGGGCAGGGGCTGGGCGGCCAAGGCAAGCACGGAAAGCGTCAACAGCATGGGCATCACATCCGGAACACGCCGAACGCGGGGCGCTCGGGAATTGGCGCTTCGAGCGTGGCGGCCAGCGCCAGGCCCAGCACGTCGCGGGTCTGGACGGGATCGATCACCCCATCGTCCCACAGCCGCGCGGTGGCGAAATAGGGGTTGCCCTCGTCCTCGTACTTCTGGCGGATCGGGGCCTTGAACGCCTCGGCCTGATCAGTCGTCCAGGTCTCGGCATCGCGGTGGACCGTGGCCAGCACCGAGGCCGCCTGCTCGCCGCCCATCACCGAAATCCGGCTGTTGGGCCAGGAGAACAGGAAGCGCGGCGAATAGGCGCGGCCGCACATGCCGTAATTGCCCGCGCCAAAGCTGCCGCCGATCAGCACGGTGATCTTGGGCACGGTGGCAGTGGCGACGGCGGTGACCAGCTTGGCGCCGTGCTTGGCGATTCCTTCCGCCTCGTACTTGCCGCCGACCATGAAGCCCGAGATGTTCTGCAGGAACAAGAGCGGGATGCGGCGCTGACAGGCCAGTTCGATGAAGTGCGCGCCCTTCTGCGCGCTTTCCGAAAACAGCACGCCGTTGTTGGCAAGGATCGCCACCGGCATGCCCCAGATGTGGGCAAAGCCGCAGACCAGCGTCGACCCGTAATGCGCCTTGAACTCGTGGAACTCGCTGCCGTCGACCACGCGGGCGATAACCTCGTGTACGTCATAGGGCGCGCGCACGTCCTCGGGGACGATCGCGTAGAGGTCTTCGGCGTCGTATTTCGGCAGGCGCGGCGGCACCAGCGGGAGGCCGTGGTCGTGGCGCGGGCCGAGGTGCGAGACGATGTCGCGCACGATGGTCAGCGCGTGTTCGTCGCTGTCGGCGAGGTGATCGACCACGCCGGACTTCCGCGCGTGCAGGTCCCCGCCGCCAAGATCCTCGGCGCTGATCTCCTCGCCCGTCGCGGCCTTGACGAGCGGCGGGCCTGCCAGGAAGATCGTGCCCTGTTCGCGCACGATCACCGTCTCGTCGCTCATCGCCGGAACGTATGCGCCGCCCGCCGTGCAACTGCCCATGACGCAGGCGATCTGGGGAATACCCTTGGCGCTCATGTTCGCCTGGTTGAAGAAGATCCGGCCGAAATGGTCGCGGTCGGGAAAGACCTCGCTCTGGTGCGGCAGGTTGGCCCCACCCGAATCGACCAGGTAGATGCAGGGCAGGCGGTTCGCCTCGGCGATTTCCTGCGCGCGCAGGTGCTTCTTGACGGTCAGCGGGTAATAGGTCCCGCCCTTCACCGTCGCGTCGTTGGCCACGATCATGCACTGGCGGCCCGATACGCGGCCAATCGCGGTGATGATCCCGGCGCCGGGAATATCCTCGCCATAGACCCCGTCCGCCGCAAGCTGCCCGATCTCGAGCAGGGGCGATCCGGGATCGAGCAGCCGCTCGACCCGTTCGCGGGGAAGCAGCTTGCCGCGCGCGGTGTGGCGTTCGCGGCTCTTCGCGTTGCCGCCCAGCGCCGCTTCGGCCACCCGGGCACGAAGATTCGCGGCGAGTGCGCGGTTGTGGTCCGCGCGGGACCGGGCCTGAGGGTCGCCCGCGTCGAGCGCCGATGCAAGAACGGGTGCAGTCATGCCTTGCGCCTCACCGCTTCCTGACGAACTCGGCCCGCAGCACGAGCCCCTTGATGCCGGGATACCTGCAGTCGATCTCCTGCGGATCGCCGGTCAGCCGGATCGACTTGATCACGGTGCCCTGCTTGAGCGTCTGCCCCGCGCCCTTGACCTCAAGGTCCTTGATCAGCGTTACCTGATCGCCATCGGCCAAGAGATTGCCGACCGCGTCGCGGACCTCGACCATGCCTTCGGCGGCGCGCTTTGCGGCCAGTTCCTCGGCCGGCAGCCATTCGCCGCTGTCTTCGTCGTAGACGTAATCGTCGTCGCCCATCAGTTCGCTCCGATCAGTTCGCGCCCGATCAGCATGCGACGGATCTCGTTCGTTCCGGCGCCGATGTCGAGCAGCTTGGCGTCGCGCAGGAAGCGTTCGACCGGCCAGTCCTTGGTATAGCCCGCCCCGCCCAGCGCCTGAACCGCCTCGCCTGCGGTGCGGAAGGCGTTCTCGCTTGCCAGCAGGATCGCGCCGGCGGCGTCGAAGCGGGTGGTCTGCCCGGCGTCGCAGGCCTTGGCCACGGCGTAGACATAGGCCCGGGCCGATTGCATCGCGACGTACATGTCGGCGACCTTGGCCTGCATCAGCTGGAACGAGCCGATGGCTTTGCCGAACTGCTTCCTTTCGCGGACATAGGGAATGACCACGTCGAGACAGGCCTGGATGATCCCGATCTGCATGCCCGCCAGCACCACGCGCTCGTAATCGAGCCCGCTCATCAGCACGCCGACGCCGCCGTGAAGCGGCCCCATCACGTTTTCGTCAGGCACGAAGCAATCGTCGAAAACCAGTTCGCACGTCGGCGAACCGCGCAGACCCATCTTGTCGATCTTCTGCCCGATCGAGAACCCGGCCATGCCCTTCTCGATCAGGAAGGCCGAGATGCCGCGCGACCCGGCCTCGGGCGCGGTCTTGGCATAGACCACCAGCGTGTCGGCATAGGTCCCGTTGGTGATCCAGAACTTGGTGCCGTTGAGGCGGAACCCGCCGGGAACGGCGTCGGCCTTCAGCTTCATCGAGACCACGTCGGACCCGGCCCCGGCTTCCGACATGGCGAGGCTGCCGACGTGTTCGCCGCTGATGAGCCCTGGCAGGTATTTCGCCTTCTGCTCCTCATTGCCCCAGCGGCGGATCTGGTTGATGCAGAGGTTGGAATGGGCGCCGTAGGACAGGCCGACGGCCCCGCTGGCGCGGCTTACCTCCTCCACCGCGATCACGTGGTCGAGATAGCCGAGGCCCAGCCCGCCCCATTGTTCCTCCACCGTGATGCCATGCAGCCCCAGCTCACCCATCGGCTGCCACAACTCGCGCGGGAAACGGTCCTCGGCATCGATCGCGGCGGCGAGCGGCAGGATCCGTTCGTCGGCAAAGCGGCCCGCCGCCTCGCGGATCATCTGCGCGCTTTCGGTCAGGCCAAAGTCGAAATCGGGGGTGGCGCGCATCCGGCAATTCTCTCCAACACTGTCTGGTCGCACGGTAGCGCGGCGCGGCAAAATGGAAAAACTGGATTTAACCGCCCGATAGTATAGGACTGACCTATGCTAAGCCGCACCCAGATGAGGCATTTCCTCGCCGTGGTCGATACCGGCAGCTTCACTCGCGCTGCCCATGCGCTGAACATCGCGCAGCCGTCCTTGTCCGGCGGTATCGCTGAACTCGAACGGCAACTCGGCACGCGTCTGTTCGTGCGCGAGCGGCGCCGGATCGGCCTGACCGCGGCCGGTAACGCGCTGCTGCCGATGGCCCGGGCGATCGAAGCGCAGTTTCACGATGCCGAAGCGCGGATCGGCGCGGTGCCAGTTCCGGCGCGACCGATCCGGCTCGGCGTGCTCGACACCGTTTCGACTGCCTGGATCGAAGCGACGGTCGCCCGCTATGCCGGCGATCGTCCGCTCGAACTGACAGAGGGAGGCGAGCGTGAACTGGCCTCAGCGCTGGCTACGGGGTCGATCGATCTCGCGCTGACATTGCTCGGCGGGGGGCGGCGCAGCGAAGGGACGGTGCTGCTGGAGGAGGATTATTGCCTGGCCCTGCCTGCCAGCCATCCGCTTGCCGCAGCCAGCACGATTCGGGCCACCGACGTCGCCGGCGAAACGATGATCGCGCGCCGCGCCTGCGAAGTGCTGGGCGAAACCAGCCGGTTCTTCACCACCAGCGGCGTCCGGCCGCGATTCGCCTTGCGATCGGCCCACGACGACCGCGCCATGGCCCTGGTCCGCGCCGGGCTGGGCGTAACCGTGGCGCCGCGATCGCTCGGCATTGCCGGCGTCACGATGGTGCCGATCAGCGATTTCGGATTGCGGCGCAGGATAGGGCTGGTCTCATCCCAAAGTCCTACGAACACGCTCGATCGGGACAATGCCCTGGTGCAAGTGCTTGAAAAAACGGCGCCCCGCTTTCGCGTTGCGTAAAATGCAACACTGAGGGCAATTTTCGCACTTGCAACATTGCGCCGTGCAACTCATATAGGTCGGGCCTTTCAGGCATCCTCTCCCAAAGACTTCAACAGGGTCGGCTCTTCGGAGCCGGCCCTTTTTTTATCCATAATTCTCAGCCTTATGGGATCTGCAGCACTGCAATCGCCAAAGCCGATCACAGTCATTCGAATATTCCGATGGCCATTGTGCATTGCAGCAACCACATGGCGAAAGGCATTCTCGCCGGACCTCCGGCACCCACCAAGCACAAGGAAGAAAATCGATGGGTATCATCGGCAGCACGATCAAGCCGTTCACCGCACAGGCCTTCCACCAGGGCAAGTTCGTCGAAGTCACCGACAAGGGCACTGCCGGCAAGTGGGCCGTGTTCTTCTTCTATCCGGCCGACTTCACCTTCGTCTGCCCGACCGAGCTCGAAGATCTGGCCGACCAGTACAAGGGCCTCAAGGCGATGGGCGTCGAAGTCTATGCCGTGTCGACCGACACCCATTTCAGCCACAAGGCCTGGCACGACACCTCGCCCGCGATCGGCAAGATCGACTTTCCCATGCTGGGCGACCAGAACCACGTGATCAGCACCAACTTCGGCGTGCTGCGCGAAGGCCAGGGCCTGGCCGACCGCGCGACCTTCGTGGTCGATCCCGACGGCGTGATCCAGGTGATGGAAGTGACCTGCGAAGGCGTCGGCCGCAACGCCGAGGAACTGGTCCGCAAGATCAAGGCCGCGATCTACGTCCGCGAAAATCCCGGCCAGGTCTGCCCGGCCAAGTGGGAAGAAGGCGCCGACACGCTGGTTCCCTCGTTCGACCTCGTCGGCAAGATCTGATCGCGCCGCACCGTCCCGGCCGGGCGAACCCATCGCCCGGCCACCGGACGGTTGTTCCATCCCCTCCCCAAGGAAACCGCCATGCTCGACACCGCAACCAGCGCACAGCTCAAGAACTATCTTGCCAACCTGCGCCGCCCGGTGGAGCTGGTGGCAAGCCTCGACGATAGCCCCAAGGCCGCCGACATGCGCGCGCTGGTCGCCGGCATCGCGGACCTCTCCGACAAGGTCTCCGTCCGTTTCGATGGCGATGATGCACGGCGGCCATCCTTCGCGATCCGCGCCGACAAGGGCCGCGCCGAAGCCGTTTTCGCGGGCCTGCCGCTGGGTCACGAGTTCACCTCGCTGGTACTGGCCCTGCTCCATGTCGGCGGGCATCCGCCCAAGGAGGATGCCGAATTGCTCGATGCGGTGCGCGCGCTGGAGGGCGAATACCGGTTCGAAACCTTCTTTTCGCTGAGCTGCCAGAACTGTCCCGACGTGGTCCAGGCCCTCAACATCATGGCTGCGCTCAACCCGAACGTCAGCCACGTCGCGATCGACGGCGCGCTGTTCCAGGACGAGGTCGAGCGCCGCCAGATCATGGCCGTGCCTGCCGTCTTCCTGAACGGTGAACCGTTCGGCCAGGGCCGCATGGACCTTGCCCAGATCATGGCCAAGCTCGACACCGGCGCGCTCGCCCGCGCAGCAGAAAAGATCGCCGCCAAGGAGCCGTTCGACGTGCTGATTGTCGGCGGCGGCCCGGCTGGCGCGGCCGCGGCGATCTATGCCGCGCGCAAGGGCATCCGGACCGGCGTGGCGGCCGAACGGTTCGGCGGCCAGGTGCTCGACACGATGGGCATCGAGAACTTCATTTCGGTGCCCCACACCGAAGGCCCGCGCCTTGCCGCGCAGCTCGAGGCTCACGTCAGGGACTACCCGGTCGACGTCATGAACCTGCAGACCGCCGTGGCGCTGACGCCCGCCGATGGCCCGGGCCGTCTCCACGAAGTAGAACTGGAAAGCGGCGCGCGGCTCAAGGCGCGCACTATAATCCTGACCACCGGCGCGCGCTGGCGCCAGATGGGTGTGCCCGGCGAGGATCTCTACCGCAACAAGGGCGTGGCCTATTGCCCGCACTGCGACGGTCCGCTGTTCAAGGGCAAGCGCACCGCGGTGATCGGCGGCGGCAATTCAGGCGTCGAGGCGGCGATCGACCTGGCGGGCCTCTGCGCCGAGGTCACCCTCATCGAATTCGACGGCCAGCTGCGCGCCGATGCGGTGCTGCAGGCCCGGCTGACGAGCTTGCCCAACGTCACCGTCGTCACTTCGGCTCTCACCACCGAAGTGCTGGGCGACGGGGCCAAGGTTACCGGCCTGCGCTACAAGGACCGTTCGACCGATGCCGAACACGTGATCGATCTTGACGGGATCTTCGTGCAGATCGGTCTGGTGCCCAACACCGAGTGGCTCGACGGCACGATCGCGCTCACCCAGCGCGGCGAGATCGAGGTCGACGCTCGGGGCGCGACGAGTCTTCCGGGCGTTTTCGCTGCCGGCGATGCGACCACCGCACCCTACAAGCAGATCGTCATCGCGATGGGCGAAGGGGCGAAGGCCGGGCTGGCCGCTTTCGATTACCTGATCCGCCTGGCTCCCGCCGACGACGAAGCCGAACTGGTCGACGAATTCGGCTGAGGAGAAGGGCTGGAGCGGGTAGCGGGAATCGAACCCGCATAGCCAGCTTGGAAGGCTGGAGCTTTACCACTAAGCTATACCCGCGCTCTGGCCGCCCTATGCGATAGAGCCGTCGCGCGGTCAATGGCGCGGCGCATGTGGAAACGAAAAGGGGCGCCCCATCGGGACGCCCCTTTCGTGTTTGAAGGCAGGCGAAGCCTAGTGCTTCTTGCCGGCCCAGACGTTCCGGTAGGCAAGATAGCCCAGGATCGTCGCGTAGATCAGGAAGCCCAGCCACCAGAACCCGACCTGGTGCCGCTTGTCGAGCTTGGGCTCCGCGGTCCAGACGAGGAACGCCGAAACGTCCTTGGCCATCTGGTCGATGGTGGCATTGGTCCCGTCCGAATAGGTCACCTGCCCGTCGCTGGTCAGCGGCGCCGGCATGGCGAGGTTTAGGTTCGGGAAATACGGGTTGTAGTGCAGCCCTTCCGGGGTCTTGGCGTCGGGGAACTGCTTGAGCAGTTCGGCCGGCTGCGCCTGGTAGCCCGTCAGCAGCGAGTAGGTGTAGGCCGCGCCGTCGTGGCGAGCCTTGGCCAGCAGCGACAGATCCGGCGGATGACCCTGGCCGGCATAGACAACCGGCGGGAAGTGATCGGCGGGCAGGCCCGGACGATCCTTCATTTCGCCGGTCAGCGGATCGGGCGCGTTCACCGTCGCGGCGGCGGCCAGTTCCTTGATCTCGGCTTCGCTGTACTCAAGCGCGGCAAGATCGCGGAAGGAGACGTGCTTCAGCGAGTGGCAGCTGGCGCAGACCTGCTGGTACACTTCGAAGCCGCGCTTGACCTGCTTCTTGTCGAACTTGCCGAACCAGCCGTCGCTGGCCAGGTGCAGTTCCTTGGGATGCTCATAGAAAGCCTTCTCGACCGTCTTGGGCAGGCCTTCCTGGGCGAAGCCGATGGTATCCCACAGCAGCGACCAGGCCAGCGCGCCTGCGAAGAACAGGCCGGCGAGGATGGAGAAAATGCGGATCATGTGTTCGTTTCCCTCTCGCTGTCCGGTCAGGCCTTGTCGCCCGGAGCCGCAGCCTTGTCGGACCCGAGCACGGCTTCGGTGATCGAGTAGGGCAGCGGTTCAGGACGTTCGATCGACGAGACGATCGGCACGATCACGAGGAAGTGCAGGAAGTAGTAGATCGAGGCGATCTGGGCGACCAGCACGTAGGGCTGTTCGGCCGGCATGCCGCCGCAATAGCCCAGGACCAGCACGTCGAGCACCAGCACCCAGAAGAACTTGCGGTAGAGCGGGCGGTAGTTGCCCGAACGCACCGGCGACTTGTCGAGCCAGGGCAGGAAGAACCACACCAGGATCGCGCTGAACATGGCAAGCACGCCCATCAGCTTGGCCGGGATGATGAACAGCCAGTCCTGCGTGAAGCTGCGCAGGATCGCGTAGAACGGCCAGAAATACCATTCGGGCACGATGTGCGCCGGCGTCTGCAGCGGGTTCGCCGGGATGTAGTTGTCCGGATGGCCCAGCGCGTTCGGCATGAAGAACACGAACAGGCTGTAGATGATCAGGAACAGGCCGATCGTCCACCCGTCCTTTGCGATGAAGTAGGGGTAGAAGGGCAGCGTGTCAGATTCGCTCTTCACCTCGACGCCGGTCGGGTTCGACGATCCGGGAATGTGCAGCGCCCAGATGTGCAGGATCACCACGCCCAGGATCACGAAGGGCAGCAGGAAGTGCAGCGAGAAGAAGCGGTTGAGCGCGGCGTTGTCCGGCGCAAAGCCGCCCAGCAGCCATTCGCGGATCGGCTCGCCGACCATTGGAATTGCCGAGAACAGGCCGGTGATCACCTGCGCGCCCCAGTAGGACATCTGACCCCACGGCAGCACGTAGCCCATGAAGGCGGTGGCCATCATCAGGAGGAAGATCACGACGCCCAGGAGCCAGATCATCTCGCGCGGGGCCTTGTAGGAGCCGAAGTAGAAGCCGCGGAAGATGTGCAGGTAGACGATCACGAAGAACGCCGAGGCGCCGTTGGCGTGGCCATAGCGCAGCATCCAGCCGTAATTGACGTCGCGCATGATGTGTTCGGTCGAATCGAACGCCACCTGCGTGTTACCGCCGTAATGCATCGCCAGAATGACGCCTGTGACGATCTGGATCACCAGACAGAAGCCGGCGAGGAAACCGAAGTTCCAGAAATAGTTGATGTTGCGCGGCACTTCGTAGCCGCCGCCGACCGCGCTGTAGACCAGTCGCGGAAGCGGCAGCTTTTCGTCCATCCACACCATGAAGGGGTGCTTCGGCGTGTACTGCTTTGCCCAGGGGAAGCTCATCGTGTGGACCCTCAGCCGATCTTGATGACAGTGTCGGAGGTGAATTCGTAATCCGGCACCTGCAGGTTGGTGGGCGCCGGGCCTTTGCGGATGCGGGCCGCGGTATCGTAGACCGAACCGTGACAGGGGCAGAAGTAGCCGCCGTATTCGCCCTTCACCTCGCCCTCACCCGCGCCGAGCGGGATGCAGCCGAGGTGGGTGCAGACGCCCATGGTGATCAGCCAGTTGGTCTTGCCTTCCTTGGTCCGTTCGGCGAGCGTCTGCGGATCGCGCAGCGAGCCGACGTCGACGGCCTCGGCTTCCTGAATTTCCTTGGGGGTCAGGTTACGGATGAAAACCGGCTGCTTGCGGAACACCGCCTTCATCGCCATGCCCGGCTGAACCTGGGCAATATCGACCTCGGTCGAGCTTTCGGCCAGCACGTCGGCCGACGGGGCCATCTGGCTGATCAGCGGATAGATCACCGCCAGGCCGCCGACGCCTGCGGCGCTTACCGCGGCAATGTTGATGAAATCGCGCCGCCGCACGCCTTCGCCGTCAATGACGGCGGCAGTGTCGGTGCCAGCATCCTGTGCCATGGTCGAACCAATCCTGTTCATTCCGTTCTGCGCCCCTTCGCATCGCGAGAGAGAACGCAAAACCGTCCCTAAACCTGCCCGGAAAGCATCTGAAAGTTTGCCCCCCGACCTGCCCGTAGGCGAACCGCGGACGCACGGCAAGTGCCGCCGGACCCGACGATTTGGCGGGCCTGATAGACGCGAAGCCTTGCGCTGCCAACAGCGAAATTAAGCGAAAGGCCTGACGGGCTTAAAGGATCGCGGTCACAGGCCGATCAGCGAAAACTGCCGGCCATAGCTCGGCTCGGAGCGGTGGGTGGCGCGGCGGAAGGAATAGAAGCGGTCCTCGTCGGCGTAGGTGTCGAGCGCCATGCGCTCGACGGCGCCGATCCCCGCGGCGTCGAGCCGGGCTGCGACATAGCCTTCAAGGTCGAACTGCCAGTGCCCGGCGCGGCCTGCGGCAAAGAATCGCGCGTTGTCGGCCGCATCGGCGCAGAACCGGCTCCGAAAGAGGTCGTCGACCTCGTAACTGGCCTGGGCGATGCAGGGCCCGATCGCCGCGGCGATGCGGTCGCGGCGGGCGCCGAGCGCCTCCATCGCGGCAATGGTGGAATCGGTCACCCCGCCAACCGCGCCTTTCCAGCCGGCGTGGGCCGCGCCGACCACGCCGGCCTCGCGATCCGCCAGGAGGACCGGAGCACAGTCGGCGGTGACCACGCCCAGCACCAGTCCCGGCGTTGCCGTCACCAGCGCATCGGCGTGCGGCCGCTCGGCGTCGGGCCATGGCTGCGTCGCGGCGACGCAGTCGGGCGAATGGACCTGGTAGACCGTGACCAGCCGCGCGCCGGGCAGAACCGCCTCGGCTGCCCGGCGGCGGTTGACGATGACGGCAACATCGTCGTCACCCGCGCCCAACCCGACGTTGAGCCCGGCGACCACGCCCTGCGACACCCCGCCCCGCCGGCCGAGGAAGCCGTGGGCGATGCCGTCCAGCACCGCGGCTCGATCGACCTCGACCGGATCAGCCAAGGCTTTTGCTGACCTGCTCGAAGGTGTCCTTCGACAGCCCCGGCGTGGCCGCGATCCGTTCCAGTTCGGCGCGCATCAGCGCCGAACGCATCGGCTCCACCCGCCGCCAACGGCCAAGCGGAGCGACAAAGCGCGCCGCAGTCTGCGGGTTGATCGGGTCGAGCGCCACGATCAGGTCGGCAATCATCCGGTAGCCTTCGCCGCCCTGGGCGTGGAAGGCGTGCGGCGCGGTGAAGGCCATGTAGAGCGAGCGCACCCGGTTGGGGTTGGTCAGCGTGAAGTCGGGATGCCCGCTCAGCGCCTTGACGTGATCGACGACCCTGGGATGCAGCGATCCCGCCTGGAGCGAGAACCACTTGTCGATGACCAGCGCGTTGCCGGCATAGCGCTGATGGAAGGCGGCCAGCTTGACCTCGCGCAGCGGCGTGTCGAGGCCTGCCAGCACCATCAGCGCGCCCTGCCGGTCGGTCATGTTGTCGGCCGCGTCGTACTGCTGCACGGCAAGGTCCGCCGCCACCTCCGGCGCCCCCGCGGCCAGATAGACCAGCGCCTGAGTCTTGATCTTGCGCGCGCCGCGCGCTTCGGCCGAGAGGCCGTATGGGACCGCACTGGCGCGTTCGTGCAAGGCGATGAGCTGGTCCCTGAGCTGCGCGCCGAGCCAGGCCTTGAGGCCTTCGCGCTCTTCGTGGATCACGCCTGGATCGGCTACGGCGAGCTGTTCGGCGAGATAGGTCTCGCCCGGCAGAATCATCAGTTCGCCGCGCATCAGGTCGTCGAGCGCCGGATCGCCGATCACCGCCTCGAGCGCGCGGCCGATGGCTTCGCGCCCCGCATCGCGCTCGGCCTGGCACAGCATTGCGCCGCCAACCAATCCGATAAGGTGCTGGACGACCAGTTGCTGCATCGCCTCGTACCGGGCGAAGGGGTCGTCGTCATGCGCGGCAAGGAAGACGAGGTCCGCAGTGGCCTGCCCGGCGTCGAGCGCGATCGGCGCGGAAAAGCCGCGGTTGATCGACAGCACGGGCCGTTCGGCAAAGCCGGCAAAGCTGACCTGCATGCTCGGTTCGCGCAGCACCACCAGCTCCTCGCCGCGGTTCGCGCCGCTCGCGCGGTCGAACAGCGCGAGCCGCAGCGGGATGACCACAGGCTGCTTCCCCGGCTGGCCGGGCGTTGGCGGCACGGTTTGAGTGAGCGTGACCGTCGCCACGCCTTCGGCAAAGTCCATCCGCGCTTCGACGCGCGGGGTACCGGCCTGTGCATACCAGCGGCGGAACTGGCCGAGATCGGCGCCCGCGCCGTCCTCGATCGCCTTGACGAAGTCCTCGCAGGTCGCCGCCTCGCCATCGTGGCGGTCGAAGTAGAGGTCGGTGCCCTTCCGGAACCGTTCGGGCCCGACCATCGTGCGCATCATGCGGATCACCTCGGCGCCCTTGTTGTAGACGGTCGCCGTGTAGAAGTTCGAGATCTCCTGGTAACTGTCGGGCCGGATCGGATGCGCCAAGGGGCCCGAATCCTCGGGAAACTGGGCCGCGCGCAGGATCCGTACGTCCTCGATCCGCTTGACCGCTTCCGATCCCATGTCCTGGCTGAACAGCTGGTCGCGCAGCACGGTGAAGCCTTCCTTCAGGCTCAGCTGGAACCAGTCGCGGCAGGTGACGCGGTTGCCCGACCAGTTGTGGAAGTATTCGTGGGCGACGACCCCTTCGATTCCGTCATAGTCCATGTCGGTCGCGGTATCGGGGTCGGCGAGGATGTAGCGGGTGTTGAAGACGTTCAGGCCCTTGTTCTCCATCGCCCCCATGTTGAAATCGCTGACCGCGACGATGTTGAACAGGTCGAGATCGTATTCGCGGCCGAATGCCTCCTCGTCCCACTTCATCGAATCCTTGAGCGCCTGCATGGCGTGGTGGGTGCGGTCCTGGTCGCCGTCGCGCACCCAGATGTTGAGATCGACCGTTCGCCCGCTGATCGTCGTGAAGGTATCGTGGTTGGCAACCAGATCGCCCGCGACCAGCGCGAACAGATAGCTCGGCTTGGGCCAGGGATCGTACCATTCGGCCCAGTGGGTGCCGTCCGCGCCCTCGCCGCGTGCGGTGCAGTTGCCGTTCGACAGCAGGACGGGGAACTGCGCCTTCGTGCCGCTCATCCGTACGCGGTAGATCGACAACACGTCGGGCCGGTCGGGGTGGAAGGTGATGCGCCGGAAGCCCTCGGCCTCGCACTGGGTGCAGAGCATCCCGTTCGAAGCGTAGAGCCCCATCAGCTGCGAATTGGCGGCGGGGTTGGTCCAGGTGACGATCGTGACCTCGTGCACCTCGCCCGGAAGGTCGACCAACAGGTCCGGCCCGTCCATCTTCCAGGCGCCGTGCGGCGCGCCGTCGACCGCGACCGATTCGGCGGTGATCCCGTCACCCGCCAGGCGGAGCGTCGGGGATCCGTTGCCCGCCGGGTTGCGGGCAACCGACAACCGCGCCTCGACCCGTGTTGCCTCGAGACCCAGCGCGAAATCGAGCGCCACTTCCGGCACCAGCCAGGCAGGCTGCTGATAATCCTCGCGCCGGATCGTCGCCGGCGCGTGGGGCGGCACGGCAGCGTCGGCGGTTTCGGGGTTGGTCGAAGGTTCGGAGGGTCTGCTGGCGATGTCCATGCCGCCCAACTTAGGGACTGCGCTTCCGAATGCCAGCGCCGCGCGCTAGGGAACTTTCCGTGCCGCGCATTTTCATCTTCGGGCTTGGCTATACCGCCGGCCGCATCGGTGCCGCTCTGGCGGTCCGCGGCTGGGACGTGGTCTCGACCGGGCGCGACGGCACCCTGCGCTTCGACGATGCGGGCACGGTGCGGCTCGCGCTGGCCGATGCCGGCCACGTCCTCTCGTCCGTGCCGCCCGACGGCGCCGGCGGCGATCCGGTGCTCGAAACCTATGGCGATGCGCTTGCCGGAAAAACGCTGATCTATCTCTCCTCGACCGGGGTCTATGGCGACACGAAGGGCGCCTGGACCGACGAAAGCGCTCCCATCGGCACCGGGCGCCGCACAGCCCGCGCCGAGGCCGATGCCGCCTGGCTGGCGCGCGGCGCGCGGGTGCTGCGCCTACCTGGGATCTATGGGCCGGGGCGTTCGGCGCTGGACCGGGTGCGCGAGGGCAAGGCCCACCGCATCGACCTGGCCGATCAGGTGTTCAGCCGCGTCCACGTCGACGACATCGTCAGCGGCGCCCTGGCTGCGCTCGAGGCGCCGGCCGGGGCCTTCAACCTGGCCGACGATCTGCCCGCCGGCCAGAACGCCGTTATCGAGGAGGCGTGCCGCCTGCTTGGCCAGCCTGTGCCCCCGCTGCAGACGATGGACGAGGCAAACCTATCGCCCATGGCGCGCGGCTTCTATGCCGAGAACCGCCGCGTCGCCAACGGCAAGGCAAAGCGCGTGCTTGGCTGGACGCCGCGCTATCCGACCTATGTGGAGGGGCTAGGCGCGTGCCGTGCAGGACTTAGCGCGATGACGAGGCCGATCATCGCCAGCACGGCCCCGCCTGCCGCCAGCGGCGACCAGAGATAGCCCTCGAACAGGGTCGACAGGGCCATGGCAACGACCGGGATCAGGACGCTCGAATAGGCAGCCGGGCCGGGGCCCCAGTCGCGGATCAGCGCGAAATAGAGCGGGAAGGTCACGACCGAGCCGAGAATGGCGAGATAGGCCACGCCCAGCCACCCGCGCAGGCCGATGTCGAGCGGCGGCGGTCCGACCGTCGCGAGGGCGAAGACGAGATCAGCCGCTGCGCCGAAGGCCATGGCCCAGCCGATCACCACCAGGGTCGAGTTCTCGCGCGCGATCCGCGCGCTTTGCATGACGTTCGAGACCGAGGCCGACAGCACCGCGAGCAGCGTCATACCGATGCCCACCAGCACGGCCGTTCCGCCCGCCGGCGCGGCGCGGTATTCGTACACGATGAGGAGCGCGATCCCTGCGATCGCGACGGCCGATCCGGCGAGGAACCGCGCGCTGACCTGCGTGCCGATGAACAGCCGCGCCAGCAGCGTGTTGGGCACCAGGAGCAGCGCGAAGATCACCGCGACGAGGCCCGAGGTGATGAAATGCTCTGCCCGGTAGACCAGCTGGAAATTGCCGAAGAACTGGAACAGGCCGATCAGACCGGCGAAGCCCAGCGCCGGCGCGGGCAGGCGCAGCCTCTCGCCCCGGATCGCGGCCAGCGCGAACATCGCCAGCGCCGCCAGGGTGAAGCGGTAGGCCACCGCCCAGCTTGGTGAGAGGACCGCGATCTGGTCCTTGATCACCAGCCAGGTCGAGCCCCAGATCAAAGTGACCAGCACGAACGCGCCGAGCGCGCGCGGCGTGACGCGGACGGCCTGGCTCACAGCGCGGCGATAGCGCGGGCCAGCGCCTCGACATGGTCGGCACGGTTGTTCCAGGCCGTCACCAGACGCGCCGCGTCGCTGCCCCAGTCGTAGAAGGCAAAGCCCTGGTCCCTCAGGGCCTGCCGTTCTTCCGCGTCAACCATCAGGAAGATCTCGTTTGCTTCGACCGGGTGCAGCAGGCGGGCGCCGGCCGCCCTGGCGATGTGCTGCGCCGCTGCGTTGGCGGCGCGGGCGTTGCTCAGCCACAGGTCGCCTTCGACCATGGCGAGCAGCTGGGCCGCCTGGTAGCGGCCCTTCGACTGGAGGTGTCCGGCGCGTTTGCGGCGATAACGCGTCAGATCGGCCAGGGCGGGATCGAAGAAGATGATCGCCTCGGCGCTCATCCCGCCGTTCTTGACGCAGCCGAAGCTCAGCGCATCGGCGCCCTGGCACGCCTCCGAGGGATCGCAGCCAAGAAAGGCGACTGCGTTGGCAAAGCGCGCGCCATCGATGTGAAAGCCCAACCCCCGCCTCTTGGCGACGGACGCCAGTTCGGCCAGTTCGTCGGGTTGGTAGACCCGTCCGTATTCGCTAGCCTGGGTGACCGACAGCGCATGCGGCTGGACCTGGTGGACATCGCCGCGCAGCGATGCGGCGAGCGCCTCGACCACATCGGCCGATACCTTGCCCCCCTCGCCATCGACCAGCATGAGCTTGGCGCCGTGGAGGTAGAAGCCGGGCGCACCGCCCTCGTCGGTTTCGATATGGGCTTCGCGGTGGCAGATGACGCCGCCGTGGGGCGGAACCATCGATGCCAGCGCAAGGCAATTGGCCGCGGTGCCCGTCGCCACCCATAGCGCCGCGCAATCGCGCCCGAACAGCGCCGAAAAGGCACCGTCGAGCCGCTGGCTCAACGCGTCGTTGTCGTACGGCGCGTCAGGCGCGTCGGCGGCGCGCATCGCTTCCCACACGGCGGGATGGACGGCGGCGGCATTGTCGGACAGGAACAGCATCACCATCTGCTCTGTAAGGGCGGCTCCCCGCCGTCAAGCCGGAGCGCGCCAGACCATGACCACCGTTACCATAACCCGCCACGACCAGGGCAGCCACGGCGAATACCACGCGCGGCTCGATGGCGAATCGGCGATCGGACGGTTGACCTGGGTCCAGCACGGCGCTGTGCGGGTGGCTGAACACACGCTGGTTCCACCCGCGATCGGCGGTCGCGGCGTGGCCGCCCGCCTGGTCGAGGCCCTGGTCGCCGATGCGCGCGAACAGGGCTTTCGCATCGATCCGGCCTGCTCCTATGTCGCGGCCGCGTTCCGCCGCCATCCCGAATGGGCGGCCCTGCACGCCTGACCGGGCCCGCCCCGAACTGCTTAAGAAAGCGCGCGCAGCCGGTAACCCTTCGCCGCTACCTGGCCTTTACCCTTGGCTGCCAGGCTGGCACGCGTTCGGGACCTACCATGGGACAACCATCATGCGCTATGTCGTCTATGCCTTTTGCGGACTTGGCATGCTCATCGCCTGGATGAACCTGACCGTCGATGGCGCGCGCGCCAAGAAGCACCTGCTCCACGCGGAGCAGCCGGCGGCCTATTCCAATTGACCCGTCGCTGGCGATGAAGGGGAATGGTGCGTGACGCAGTGTGCGGCAACCCAGTCTCACCGTCCGAATTCCCTGTTTCGGTCGTTTTTCAGATGTCAGGGATGCCACTTGGCGTCTGGAATGACGCGTTTCCGGTCCTTTGGTGCATTCTCCTCCCTTTCGATCGCGAAGATTATCAGGGAATTCCGGCAACCCGGAACAGGGAACTGCCGGGACCTGAACAGGGAACTTCGCAGCATTCGAATGATGGTTTGACAGACACAAAAAAGCTGCTCTGCGATTCGCGTCAATTGATGGAGCGAACCCATGGAAGCAGTTTCACCGTACAAGCTCTTCAGTCCCATCCACGTCGCCTGGCTCCATCGCCGGGATCGGCTCGGCCTAGATGTAATGCCCTCGGACCTGGATTCCATTGCGAATCACCAGACAGATGCGATTACTGATCCTCTTTTTGCCGCGTATCTTGCCCGCGCTGTGGCGGGGCAGCTGCGGCGCAAGCGCGGTCGCAAATCCATATGGAATCGCGGCTTTGGCCGCCTGACCTGGGCCGGCATCCTAGTTGATGACGAGGTGGATGCAATCTGGGCCGATCGCCGCTCGGGCCTCAGAATTCGTCAGCGCTCTGATGAATCCCCGATCCACGAAGCGGCGGAAATTGTTGCGCGAAAATTGCGATATGGCTCCGGCAGATCGCTGCTCAACCTTTTTTCCCGGCACAGGTTCCGCTGAAAATCCGTGAAAGATTCCGGGCTTGATGCCCGACTAACGGAAGGCTCCTCAAACAAAGGAGCCTTTCTTAATGTCTGATATCCCCCACCTCGACGGACACAAGCTCGTCTATCTCGACCCCTCTTGCCTGAAGCCGCATCCCGATAACCCGAGGACTCACTCGAAAGACCAGGTTCGGAAGATCGCCGCCAGCATCAAGCGTTTCGGATTCCGTAACCCGGTGCTTGTCGACGACGAATACCAGGTCATTGCTGGTCACGGCCGGCTGCTCGCGGCGGCCGAACTCAGGCTTACCCGTGTTCCCGTGATCCAGCTGTCGGGCATGAGCGAAGCGGAACGGCGCGCCTATATCATTGCCGACAACCGCCTTGCCGAATGTGCCGGCTGGGACGAGGAGCGTCTCGCCTCCGAACTGGCGGCGATTGCGTCGTTCGATCCCGAGTTTGATCTTGCCCTGACCGGATTTGATGGCGGTGCTCTCGAGCGACTGCTCGATCAGGCTATCTCCGGACCGACCGGGATCGACGCTGAGCCGGAAATCGATTCCAGTGTGCCGCTGGTCAGCCAGATCGGCGACATCTGGACACTCGGGAACCATCGCCTCATCGTCGGCGATGCCCGCGATCCTTCCGTGCTCGATGCTCTGATGGCAGGCGACGAGGCTCAGATGATCATTACCGACCCTCCTTATAACGTGCCCATCAATGGCCACGTCTGTGGGCTGGGCAAGGTTCGTCACGCGGAGTTTGCGATGGCCGCCGGCGAAATGTCCGAAGCTCAGTTCCAGGCCTTCCTCGAATCGACGCTTGGCAACATGGCTCGCGTAAGCCGCGATGGCTCGATCCATTTCGTGTTCATGGACTGGAGGCACATGAAGGAGCTCCTTGCAGCCGGCGACGCTGTCTACGACGAACTCAAGAACCTCGTCGTCTGGGCAAAGGACAATGGCGGCATGGGTGCTTTCTACCGCTCGAAGCACGAACTGGTTTTCGTCTTCAAGAAGGGGAAGGCCAAGCACGTGAACAACTTCGAGCTCGGCCAGCATGGCCGCTACCGCACCAACGTCTGGGAGTATCCGGGGATCAGTTCGGTCGGCCATGACCGCGATGACCAGCTCGCGATGCACCCGACGGTAAAGCCCGTCGCACTTATCGCCGATGCGATACGCGATTGCTCGAAGCGGGGAGGAATAGTGCTTGATGCGTTCGGCGGCTCGGGAACGACGCTGATCGCGGCGGAGGAAACCGGCCGCAAGGCAAGGCTGGTCGAGATCGACCCGCGCTATGCCGACGTCATCATCCGGCGCTGGCAGGCCATGACCGGCAAGCAGGCGATCAACGTTGGCTGCGATCTGCCCTTCTCCGAACTGGAACCCCGGCAGAGCTGACGGCGCAGACTCCGGAAGGGCAGCGACCTGTGTCGCTGCCCGTTTCCCCTGGCAGGCCGGACAGGAAAATCCGTGAAAGGCTTTTCGATCGTGATGGGGCATGCGGTTAGCATGACCGATCACATATCAAAGGTTGGCTATGGCCGGCCGCCAGAAGAACACCGCTTTCCCAAGGGACGGAGTGGCAATCCCAAGGGACGGCCACGCAAGCCCAGGTCGCCGCCTCTCATAAACGACGCGGATATCTTCCGGCGGCTTGATGCGGAGGAGATCACGATCGGCGGAAAAGTAATGACCAGGCGGGAAGCCGAACTGCGCCGTCTTTTCCAGCTCGCCATCAAAGGCAATCGCAAGGCGCGCCGTCTGGCAGAACGGATCTGGGGCGACCGGCCCAGCAAGGAGCAAGGTGGCGGAGTACTCGAACTACCGTTCGATGAATACATGGAGAGATTTGGATGAAGCCGAAAACGATCGAGAGCGCGGAGGCATTTCTTGCCGAAATGTTCAGCATGCCCGTCACCATCGAGGGGCGCGAGATGACCGCCCGAGAAGCCTATATCCGCGGGATCCATGCCCGGGCGCTTGCAGGCGACGCCGACAGTCTGGTCCAGCTCGACCAGTTGCGCCGGTCCTGCGGGGCCGATGAAACCGTTCGCGCCGGCTATCTCGTCGTTCCCGCTGCTCTGTCGCTGGAAGAATGGTCCCGCCTCGCAGCCGAACAGCAGCGGCCCTTCCGCGAGCATCCGAACGGATCGGAAGGCTAATCAGCCTGTTCGAGGATCTGCAGCGCAATGGCGCGCGCGGTGCGGGCCGCGAGATCATCGAGATAGCACAGTTCGTCATGGTCCGGTTCGTGGGGCGAGGCAAAGCGCCAGCGGCGATGCTCGAGGAACAGCTGGGTCCAGAGCCCGCCCGCCTCTGACGCAAACTTGCCAGCGCGCCCCTTCTCGGCCCGGACCTCGAGCCAGGCAGCCGGATCGAGCTCCAGTCCCTGTTCGAGCAAGGCATAACCATCGATCAGGTGAGCCCAATGAATCGAATCCCAGAAACTGGCGCCGCGCAGTTCGGCGGAAAGGCGACTCCGCCACGACTGGCCAAATTGGCGCCGCAGCTGGGTGATGACATGCGATGTGATCTCGCCGACCGGCCGCCCGAACAGCCGTTCCGCGAGCGCACCCAGTCCATCGAGCCGCTCGAATTTTGCTATCCCGACATTGCGGAGCGCCGGTCGCTGGCTTTTCGTGCCTGCACTGTCGCCCTTGCTGTGGCGGGTGACCTTGCTGCCAAGTTCGGGCAGCGGCTCACCGGGGGCATCGCCGAACCAGCGGAGAGCGGCAATGGCAAGCGTCGCCGGATCATAGCTCATCCACACCACGCAGCCCGATGGCCGCGCCCGCAGCCGGACGCTGATGTCGACGTGCCGGCGCTTGCCGCCTTCCCGGCTGGCCTTGAGCTGGACGTGACGGATGATGCCGCCGGCCTCGAGCACCACATCGTGTCCCTGCGTGTCGTATTCGCTGCGCAGGATGTCCAGCGACACCCCGCGCTGAAGCATGATCACCGCCAGTTCCGACAGCAGCCGGTGCTCGAGCACCTTCTCACGTGCGGTCGACAGCGAAGCTCCGGTCAGGTCTCGAACAATGTCACTCATCGACGACAGGCAATGCTTGCCAGAGCGCCCAAGTCAACTTGCTATGTAACTCATCGTCTGCCGATCGATGATCCGGACCCCTCGCCTGGTGACGCATGCGGATCTGCGGCAAGCGGGCTCCGGCTCAGTCAGTCTTGGTAGGTCCAGGGCGATACCTTGGCGATATCACCAACTACTGCCGCGATGCCGCGCTCGATCGGATCAGCGGCCTTCAGTTTCTGCTCCGCCCAGTCGAGCCATTCGGCAATCGGCCTGCCCTCGATCCGGCTTTCTTCGGGCAGATCAAGCTCCCGCAGGGCAAGGAGGAAGCGCCGAGCGGTTCCCGCCTCGTCCCATGCCGCGGCGATCTCGGTGAATCGTCGCCACCGGTTCCGGTCCTGCCTCCGGCGCTGGCGTGCTTCCTCTGCCCGTCTTGCCTCCTCCTCGCGCTGGCGCCGTTCCTCGGCCATGATCGGTCCCGCGACCATGAAGGTCGCGGCGATCTCGGCGAGCCGGTCCTCGATCGGCGCGTCATCGCGCTCGAGCCACTCCCGCCGCAGGGTTCGCGGAAGGTAGCTCCTGATCGCGAACAGGAAGAAGCCTGTCGGCTTCAGCTCCTGCCTCGTACCGGTCTTGTAGCTCCCCCAGCGCAATTCCTCGGCGGTCAGCGGCCGGCGCACCTGCCTGTATTTTTCCCGCAGCTCGAACTCGAGCTTCTCGCCCGAAACCACGACGTGGAGGTCGTGGCGATCGTTTTCCCCGATCCGGGCTCCCTGGATCTCCAGCGCCTTGAACAGCGCATCGAGCAGGCGATGCCGGCGCCTGTCCATGGGGGTGAAGTCGCGGGGGCGGTAATGAACGGTCCAGCGGTCGCGGTCGCGCCGCGCCAGCTCCAGCTGGCGCTCGTGTTCGGCGAGCCAGCCCGCGATTATGGCGTGGGGCTTGTGGAGGCGCTCGGGTACCCGGAGGACTCCGACCTTCGCCATGACCTCCGACAGGGCGCTCTGCAGACCGGGGGCGAGCTCTTCGGCTGGCTTGGGTACTTTCCGGTAGATCGCGGTGGATGAAGGCGTGCCGGGTCTTGCCCTGGGCAGGGCGGTGGCCCTGACCTCCTTTTTGGCAGCCAGCCTGGCCCAGTATCCGCGCGGTGGGTACGGGACGTCGAGACGACGGCATATCTTGGCAAGGCCATTGCCGCTGAGCCCGAAGCGTTCGGCCAGCCTCGACATCGGGGTTTCCCAGACGAGCCTGTAGAGTTCGTCCCGGGTCAGCGTGATGGGTCCGGAACCTTCAGGCTGGTGGTCCATGGTATTTCGCGGCCTCGTCGTATTGCAGGCCAAGGCCTGGCAGCAGGGTTTCTGGCCGATCATTCCTGCGGATTGCGGTAACCTCGCAGGGCCGGACTGCGAGCCATTGCAGACATTCAGCCTTCTGATCGTTGCGGCGCGATCACCCACAGCTCACCATCTGCATCCGGCCGCGCGACAATCACGACGGCGTGATGGTCACCCTCTGCCTCCAGCTGCAACCAGACCGGCGGTCCTCCACGCTCAATTGGACGGAAGTCCGGCGAGGTCAGAAGCAGATCCACCATCTCGTCCGGCAGACGGCGGAACTCCGCCGCCGATGCCGGGATCATCTGCGCCAGGAATGGAAGAACATCGTGATGACGCCTGAGCCCGGCGAGCATGGGCGCAAGTTCTTCTTCGACCGTCATGTCCTGCAACTAGACTTCCACTGGTCGCAAGTCACGCGATCGGGTCCTCTTTTCCGGCAGATCGGGTCGCTGTTCCGGTCTGTCGGCGGTTGCCGCCCGTCCCGGACGCGAGCGAAGCCATATCAGACTGCCGGATCCTCGAAATCGTCCCATGACAGCTGCAGCCGCTCTCCCCTGCCCCTTGGCAGGGCCTTCCTGTCGATCAGCTTGCCGCGGACCTCGAAGTCCGCGTCGATCCTCACGATGAGCACCTGGCTGAAGTTGCGCTTCATGTTGAGGCACACGGTACTGCTGTTCTTGAACGGAGTGATCGTCTTCACCTCGACGAGGTGGTTGCCGATCCTGCCATCCGAACCCTGCGCGTAGTTCCGGTGCGGCTTCATTCCATGGACGATGGCGGCATAGAGCTCGCCGATATCGCCGTAGACCTGCAGGTGGCGCCCGGTGTGACGGTAGTAGTCTTCTGCCGTTTCAAGCAGCTGTTCGAAGATCGGAATCAGTTCGATGTCCGCGTTCGGATATTCGGCCCGCAGTTCCTGACGCTCGAGATGGGAATTGATCTCTGTCCAGGTGATCCATTCGCCATCATCGTAGATGGCATTATCATCGTTCCACATATCGCTCGCAGCTCGAATCGCCATGGGCAGTGCGTAAGGTGTTCGGGTTAATATCCCCGGAGCGCGGTCGTGGCGATCCCGGCCATCCCCGGACGGGAGTTCCGGGCTCGATGGACCGGCCTTGAAGGGGGCGTCCTACTCCGCCAGCAGTTCCGCGGCAGTCACCCCCAGGGGAACGGCAAGCTTCTCGACAACGACGATCGTCGGATTACGGGCGCCGCGCTCGATATCGGGAACATAGGTGCGGTGGATGTTCGCCTCGAACGCGAACTTCTCCTGGCTCCAGCCCTTCTGCTCGCGCAGACGGCGCAGATTGCGGGCAAGGCGAAGACGGACATCCACGCCGGTCACGAACCCGACTGCAGACGATCGATCTACAGACGATGAGTGACAGTGCCCGGCCGGACGTCAGGGCCGGCGCGAGGCGAACCGGTCTTATGTCAAGTCCGGTTCGAATCCCCCGTCACGCAGGGTTGCTCGCCATGTGGTGCTGCGGGCGAACGCGGCAATGATCGCTAGTGCTAGGCAGGTCGTCGCCACGCAAGGTCCGGGTCAGCGTACTTGAGGATTTGTGGATGGCGCGGATGGTCGCCAGCGAGGTGGTCAAGGCAAAACAACTCGCATTCCAGTCCTTCCGCCATGTCAGCGACCTGCCGCCATCTTCCTCTCAGCTCCATCGGGAGCTTGTTCTCGGTTCCCCATGCCGCGTAGCAACGGTCGGCTTCCTGCATGATGCGCTCGAGGTGCGAGTCATTGTCAGGCCCGACTGGATCAATCGCCGTTTGCAGAGCCTTGATATCCCTCGAGCGAAAAGCAAATATATTGCCGATCAGAATCTTGCCGTAACCATGTCGTTGCCCGAATCGGCGAACCATCCTGATCGTTTGATCATCGTTTTGCTCGTCAGCGGTCGACGGATTTACCATGATGAATGCTAGGGTTGGGCCTTCCCGTCCTTCGGGGGCCGGTCGCTCCAGCCTGTATCGGTAGGCCCGGCACGGCGAGAATATTGCCGGGCCAATGAACTGCTTCGTCATCTGTCACTCGTTTCAGTCTACGGCAGCAGGTTAGGCTACAATCCCGAACACAAAGATACGCAGTTTCGCTTTTCCTTTGGCTGGGTCGCTCGTCGAAATCTTGTCACGTTAGTCGGCCGCAACCACGACCGGGAAAAGATGGGCACGCAGCTTCTCGATCACAGGCCGGAAGTTCTCGAGCTCCTGCCCGCGCTCTACCTGCCCCATCCGCTCGATAGCCTTGGAAGCCTGCCGTTTTCCATGGTCACTGAATTTCTGTTGGAGGCGCAAAGCGTCGCCTTTTGGAAGTTCAGCGAACGGATTGGCGCCTCCGGTCGCAATCTGGTTGAGCAGATTGGCCGATAGAACGCCCGCGAGATCGGTCACGGGCTCTAGCCAGCCCCTCTCGGCCGCGCGATCCCACATGGCGTCGGTGTAGTATGCCTCGAGATCGGCCGACACGTTGAACCCCTGCTGTGCGAGCGGTCGAAGTCTGGGTGGTACCGGGAGCTGAAACGACTTCAAGCCGCAGTTGCCGAGGTTCATCCTCGTAATCTCACCACCGAGAGACACACGCTCGGTGTTGCCGCTGGGATCGTTGTCGAACAATGCGGCCGCCTTCACTCGATCAGCTACTGGACGATGACGCACCGTCAGCATCCATGCGAGCGAACGGCTGCGCAATGCGGAAGCACCACCGTATGCCTCTCCGCCTGAGCAAATATTCACCCGATCATCTGCAACTCCGCTGAAAATATGCCAAGCCCTTGTAAGAACGATACGATCACTATCGCCTTCGACGAAGATGGTCGGACGGCGCTGCTCGGCGATCTCCCGAACTGCTTCCAACTGGGCTCCAATCTCGTCATAGCGCTTCTTGGCCTCGGCGACGTAGGGTGCCACTATGGGCATGAGACCCATGCTCTCGTCCACCTCGTCCGGAGCTCGGGTGGTGGTAACCGTCTCGCTGCCGAGCTTCGAGACGAAATGGGAGGTGAGCCACTCGGCGGCCTCAGGCCTGCGCTGATCGAGACGGTAGAAGATGGGCGAATGGGTGGTCAGGAACAGCTGGAACCGGTCCGAATCTTGGATCAGATCGAGGAACTCGTCACCCATGGCGAAAGCGGCCGACATCTCAACATTGTTTTCAGGCTCCTCGAAGCCCCAGATGTGGGTGTAGCGGACGCCACCCCTAGTGAAGAGATCGTCCTGCTTCTGCGCGATGAACCTCAGCATCATCGGGATGTGGCGGATCTTGATTCCATCCCCGCGTCGCGAGAGCGGAATCTCCCCGGAGTTGATTTCAAGGCTTTCGAATATCTCACGAAGGTTCTCTGGTAGCCGCATAGTGGCCTCGGTGCCGAAGGCTGCTCGCAGAGTTTCCAACAGGCCCTGCAGCTGTTCGCCAAGCTGGGTCTGGAACGCCCCGGCCGAGTCCTTGAGTGGCTTCTCGGCGACGGACGAGAGGACATCGTACAGCCGTCCCTGGAGATCGGCGAAGAAGGCCTTGTCTTTGATGGCTGGGATGTGCGTGAACCTGATACGGTCGAGCAGAGCGGGGATCTTGCTCCGGGCTGGGAACGGCTGTCCATCCGAGAACGAGCGCTTCTCTAGGCCTCGCACTTCTCCCTCACGCCGCCAGACCTTCTTCCAGACGATCTGTGAAGGCTGCCCCTCCCGCTGATACCCCTCGGGTAGGTCGAACTTGATCGCAATCTCGATCTGGGGCGCTTTGCGAGCACGCAAAGGCGCGAACTGGTTATAATCGCGTACGAACTCGAAAGCCTCTCCAGGATTGGTTTCGCCATTGAAGAAGAGATTCAGAGCACGCAGAACATTCGACTTGCCCGCATCATTCGCACCTACGAGTGTCGTTATCCAGTTTCCCTCGATGTCGGCGCTCGCGATTGAACGAAAATTCCGGATTGAAATTTCACTGATCATTGGTTTCCCCCCTCGCTTAATGTGGAGGACGTAAGCGAACCATGCAACGGGGGTATCGGCGCATCATTCGGAGGATGCGGTCAAAAATGTCAGAACCGCAGCCGGCGATGCCGATGGGCGGCGGTGATTACGTCGCCATCGTCGCTGACAACGAGGTAGCTATCGAGTGCCTTCTCGAGCTTGCGATAACGGGTTCTTCCCAGCTCGTTCACGAGACGCGTCCGGGCCCTCTTGTCGAGAAAATAGACATCCGCGCCCCGATGACGGCGCTGGTGGCCGAATGACAGCAGCGCATCGACAGCCGTCATGGGGATTCCGCGCTGCTGCATGCGGACCTCGGCGTGGTGCGTAAGCATCGAATCATCCCCTTGATTGCCAATGATTGATTTGTAGGGATTGGGGGCGACAAAAACTGTCACCGGGAGGAAGAATGTCTTTTGGCAAAGCGGTCGACCTGATCCGGCTCGCGATGATGGCGACCTCCCGTCAGGGCGTGACGATTGGCGAGGTCGAGGAGGAGTTCGGGGGGGTGCGTCGTACCGCGCAGCGCATGCTTTCGGCGCTGGAGGAGGCTTTTCCCGCGACCGAGCGGTTCATCGGGGATGATGGGCGTCACTATTGGCGGCTGCCCGCTCGGGCGATCGCGCCGCTGCTATCGCCCTCTGCCGATGAGTTGGTGGCGTTGGGCGCGGCGGAGACCGAGCTTGAACGGGCCGGCCTGACAAGCGAGGCCGAGCGATTGCGTTCGCTTGAACGGAAGGTGCGCGCGCTCATCCCTGGCGACCGGGCCACGCGCCTTGCCGCTGACGAGGAGGCCCTTCTCGAAGCCATGGGTTTCGCGGCGCGTCCCGGTCCTCAGCCCAATCAGAACCCGGATGTCGACGCGGCGATTTCCGAGGCGCTAAAAGGACCATGCCGCTTGAAAATCCGCTATCTAGGCCGTGCGGACAGTGAGCCGGCGCGGCGGACGATCGAGCCACTGGGCCTTCTCCTCGGCGCGCGGAGGTATCTCGTTGGCCGGGATGTGGCGAAGAAGGACGGCCGCTTCCGCCATTTCCGGGTCGAGGATATTCTCGAGGCAACCGTGGAAGATGAAAGCTTCACCTATCCCGAAGGCTTTGAGCTGCGCAGCTACGCCACGCGGGCTTTCGGCTCGTACCATGACGATGCCGAGTTCGGCGAGGTGGTCTGGAAGTTCGCTCCCGCCGCGGCGGACCGGGCGGCCCGCTACCTGTTCCATCCAGATCAGCGCGTGGAGTGGCTTGATGATGGTTCTCTGGAGGTCCGGTTCCAGGCGTCCGGGCGCCTGGAGATGTGCTGGCACCTCTATGCGTGGGGCGATTCGGTCGAGGTTATCGCCCCTCCGGAGCTTGCTTCAATGGTGCACCCGTTCAGGCGGGACGATTTTCCAGCGCTACCGTAGGTAGCCAGTGAGCATCCAGATCCCATACCGGCACCGGGCCCCCCTTCCATGCCCAAGGGGCACGCGGAATTCTCTCGGGGTGACAGTTTTTGTCATCTTCGTTCGTCAAGATAACCGGATCGCACCAAACCGGAAGGCGAATCGATGGTTATTGTTTGTCTCGACTGTGGTGTCTTAACGTAATGGCAGGCGAATTTATGTCTTTGCAAATCCGTAATTATTGATCGCAAGATTAGCGGGCGTCATTAAGTGGCAGGAAACGGGGGGAATTCGTCAGATCATGGCAGCTGATACCGAAGTAGGGTCTCCGGGCAGGAAGACCGCGGACGCGACGCCCCACGCCGCCTCGCTAATTCAAAGCCTGCGCGACATTGGATATTCCTGCGAGACGGCCCTTGCGGATATCATCGATAACTCGATCACCGCCGGGGCGGCCAATATCGAGATTCTATCCGACACGACCTCGTCCGAGCCCGCGCTGGGAATACTGGACGACGGTTCGGGCATGGGCCTCGACGAACTGGTCGAGGCGATGAGACCGGGCAGCAGGAATCCCCTCGCTGACCGCGCTGATCACGACCTCGGCCGTTTCGGACTGGGCCTCAAGAGCGCGAGCTTCTCGCAATGCAAGCGTCTCACGGTTGTCAGCCGCCGGAATGCGGTCCTCGCCGGCGCGACGTGGGATCTGGACGAGGTCGCGAGATCTAACCGGTGGGACATCGAACTTCACGAAACCGCCGATGACATACCCTGGGCCGACCAGCTGGGGACAAATGGAACACTCGTGATCTGGCGCGCCCTCGACCGGCTTTCCGGAGGTCTTGACCACGACCAGCGCAAGCGGGCCGAGCACATCAACAGGGTTATCGCTGGCGCCGAGCGTCATATCCGGCTGGTCTTTCACCGTTTCATGTCCGAGGGCCGTTCCCCGCTTGTCCTTCGGCTCAACGGTCGCAAGCTGGAGCCAATCGATCCGTTCGGGACCAGGTTCCCGACCCATCAGAAGGACAGACCGGACAGCCTGGAGCTGAAGCACGGGACAGTCGGGTTTCAGTGTTTCACCCTGCCTCACCACAAATCGATATCGAAGGCCGACTGGGAAGACATGGGCGGTCCCGAAGGGCATCTCCGGTCGCAGGGGTTCTATGTTTACCGGGGCCGCCGCCTGATTATCGCGGGCAGCTGGCTCGGCCTCGCCCGGCAGACGGAATTGACCAAGTTGTGCCGCATCAGGGTCGATATCCCGAATACCATGGACGCCGACTGGAAGATCGACGTCAAAAAGGCCTCGGCCCAGCTGCCTCCGGCGGTAAGGGAGCGCATGCGCCTTCTCGTGGAGCGCCTCACCCAGACCTCGAAGCGGACATATCAGCGGCGCGGGCAACGGCTGGTCGACAACGACTACATGCCGATCTGGCAAAGAATTCAGAAGGACGGCGCCATCGTCTACCGCCCCGACCCTGCCCATCCGGTTTTCGCGGATTTCTCGGCCCGGCTAACGGTCGATCTGCAGTCTGACTTCGCCAACATCATCGGACTTATCGGCTCCTCCGTTCCCATAGCGTCGCTACACTCGGATTTCGCGGGCAGCGCGGAGGAGCTCGTGGCTGACGAGGCCGATGTGGAAGCCTTGCGGCAGATGGCGGAGGCCATGGTGCCCCGCCTGCTGGCTCAGGGAACCGATACGGACCGCATCCTGGACATCCTGAAGCAGGTCGATCCGTTCCAGTCGGCGTGGAGTTCCGCCCGTCCGATAATTGAGGAAGTAATTAGCAAGGAAGTGCCCGATGTCTGATGCCCTGACCAAACTCGATGGAGTCGTGTCCCAGCTTGTCGCCGGACAGGATCGCCCCACCGAGGACAGTATCCGCGAGACGATCGCGTCAATGCGTATCTCGCCGATGTTCGCGGACGTGACAGACGAGCAGGCCGAGCTGCTGGCGCGCCAGATCGAGGAGCGCGTCGGCATCAGCATGGGCGTGGGTGCCGTGGTAAGCGACAGTGAATTCGTTCCATGGCTCAACGATGCCAAGGCCGCCGGCAGAATTGATCCATATTACTGGAACCGCTACCGGCAGCTTCTCCAGAAGAAGCGGCTGCCGAGGGACGTGATCACCTCGACCGACGAGGTGACGGACCGAATTCTGGACCACATGGGCAACCCCCACGATACAAATCCGTGGGACCGCAAGGGCATGGTGGTCGGTCACGTCCAGAGCGGCAAGACCGCCAATTACACGGGCCTCGTCTGCAAGGCGGCAGACGCTGGCTACCGGCTGATCGTGGTGATCGCCGGCATTCACAACAACCTGCGCAACCAGACACAGGCACGCATCGACGAGGGATTCGTCGGGCGGGACACCGGCCGGCTGGAGAAGCGCGATACCCGCGACAAACCCAAGGTTATTGGTGTCGGGACCTTTGATGACCGTCGCGCGCCAGTCAGCCTGACCACCACGCTGAAGGACTTCAACAAGGCCACCGCGACCACCAATACCAGCCAGATCGCTTCCTACGCGGTCCCTGTGGTGCTGGTGATCAAGAAGAATTCCCGGACACTCGCGAACCTGGTCGACTGGCTCCGGGAGCACAGCACCGGGCGCTATTCGGAGATGGTCGATCAGCCGATGCTGCTGATCGACGACGAGGCGGACAACGCGTCGATCAACATCAAGTATGGCCGCGAGGAGGTTTCGAGGATCAACGGTCAGATCCGCGACCTGCTCGGCCTTTTCCGCCGCAGCTGTTACGTTGGCTACACCGCCACCCCCTTTGCGAACATCTTCATCGATCCGGACACGGAAGACGATGTTTACAAGGAGGATCTGTTCCCCCGGCACTTCATCATCGGGCTCGACGCGCCCAGCAATTATTTTGGCGCGAGGAAGGTCTTTCTCGAGGGTGTGACCGAGGACGCGGACACCAGACCGCCGCATCTGCGATACATCTCCGACAACGGGGACCTGCTCCCGGTCAAGCACCGCATAAACCATGATGTCACCGAGCTGCCGGCCAGCATGATCGACGCCCTGCGGGCTTTTCTTGTGGCCAGAACGATCCGCAATCTCCGGGGGCAGGGCAACCAGCACGCATCGATGCTGGTGAACGCCTCAAGGTTCACTGGGATCCAGAACCTGCTTCGCAACCGGCTTCACGAGCACCTCAGGACGATCGAGGACGCTCTCAGGGTCGATGGGGCGAAGACTGATGCGGATAGCAATCCGGTCATCGCGGAATTGCGCCGTTGCTGGGAGGATGAATACTCCGAAGCGTATTCCGACTGGCAAGCTGTCCGGAGCGCTCTTCTTCCCGTGGTCGCCTCGGCAACAGTTATCTCGGTCAACAAGGACTCCCCCAACAGTCTCGACTACGACGCCGGCGGCCAGAATGGCCTGACGGTCATCGCAGTCGGCGGGTTCTCCCTGTCCCGTGGGCTTACCCTTGAGGGGCTCACGGTGTCCTACTTCCTTCGCAATTCACTCATGTACGACACCCTGATGCAGATGGGGCGGTGGTTCGGCTATCGCGAGGGCTACGAGGACCTGTGCCGGGTCTGGATGCCGGAAGAGGCCGCCTCTTGGTACGCGCATATTGCCGACGCGACCGAGGAACTGCAGCGCGAGCTCAAGCGGATGGAGCGGGTCAACGCGACACCCATGCAGTTCGGGCTGGCCGTTCGCAGTCACCCGAGCGCCCTCATGGTGACCGCCCGCAACAAGATGGGCTCGGGCGTCAAACATGTAATGGTGGGCCTGTCGAACAGCTTCGTCGAAACCACCCGGCTCGGACTTGGCTCGATTGATCACAACCGCAAGGCGCGGAACCGCCTGATGGCGGCGCTTGAAACGGCGGGCTTCGGCGAGGCCACCGCCGAGCCGGTGGCAGGTGGCAAGCTGCTGCGGCAGGTCCCCTTCGGGATCGTCGACGATTTCCTGCGTGATTTCGAGAATCATCCGGATTCGCCGCTGAGCGCGGTTGATCCGATCCGGCGCTACATTCGCGACAGGCTCGATGACGAGCTCGGGAAATGGGATGTCCTGGTGGTCTCGCTCAATCCCACGAGGGAGAAGCCGGTCGAGGACGTCTGTGGCTGGAGCCTCGTGCCGATCCACCGGTCGATTGGAGCGGATGATCTGTCCAGGAACATCCTCTCGGTCAGCGGCCCCAGCGCTCGCGTGGCCTCGCGCGGGTATGAAAAGGCCGGACTTGCGCCGGAGATGATCGAGCTGGCGGAAGCCGACTACCGGGCGGAAAACAACGCGCTTCCCGGCGCGAAACTCAATTATCCGGATCGGGTGTACCGTGCCCGTCGCCAGCGCCCGCTGCTGTTGCTCTACAACATCAGGATCAAGGATGGCGACGTTGAGGAGCAGGATCGGTCGAAACTGCCTGATGGGCCAGTTGTCGGGTGGGGCATCAGCTTCCCCGTCTCGTCGAGGCCGGATCAAAAGGTCGAGTATATCCTGAACACAACCAAGCTCCGTGAACTCTTCGGAGACGATGATGCGGACGAGGACATGGGGGATGATGATGCCTGACAATCCCTGGGACGGCCTGGTTGCCGGCGGCAAGGACGCGCGCCGCGTCGCGAATTGCCGGCATGACTTCTTCTGGGTTGTCTCCGCGAATTCGGAGCCGGGCCTGCTGTTGCGTCTTGCGCCGGAAACCACCGAAATCCGGCCACTTCCGAAGATGCGCAATCTCGAAATCGCGTATCGCGAGGTGGCCTCCCGCCCCTCCCTTGTTCTGCTGCTGAAGGATGGGGAGCAGCGCGAGCTCTTCGCCGGTTTGTGTGACGATATCGTGAGGGCCGGCGAGGCTGCCCCGGATAATCAGGACGCACTGAATCGCGCGATCCGGAGAACCTTGCGCTGGCATCATCTTCTTCGCGGCGGAAGGACGGGGCAGCTGTCCCTTGAGGAACAGCGGGGCCTGATCGGCGAGCTGCAGTTCCTCACCCATCTGATCGATCTTGTCGGGCCGCGTGCCGCGATCGAAGCCTGGAAGGGGCCAGCGGGATCCTCGAAGGACTTCGAGCTGGATGGCTGCCTCGTCGAGGTGAAGGCTCGAAGGGGAGCCGCCAAGCCGTTTGTGCAGATCTCGTCGGAGGACCAGCTCGCCGATGTCGGCGGATCACGGCTGTTTCTGGTCGTCAGTCCGGTCGACGCGGTTGTCAAGCCGAACGGCAAGACCCTCACGGACCACGTTGCCGAGCTGGACAAGCTTTTCGCGGTCGCCGACCCCGATGCCTGTGCGCTCTGGGAGGAGGCGATCGCGGAGACGGGCTTCGATTTCGGCGATGACTACTCCGACCGCCGATGGGTGATCGGCAAGAGCCTTCATTTCGAGGTTCGCGACGGTTTTCCCCGTATTGCGCTGCCCCTGGCCACGGGCGTCTCCGGTGTCCGGTACAGCATCGGTCTTGATGCCTGCGCGCCGTTCTCGGTCGAGGCGGATGTGATTGATCAGCTCATTGTCGAAAGGAACGGCTCTTGGATGAATTGACCGACTTTCACCGCGAGCTGATCGCGGATGTTCAGGGCGATGCCGACGCGATGGGGATGATCACCGCCGAGGCATTTCTGGAGAAGGTTTCCGAAATTCTTGATGAGGCGGGCGAGGCGAGCTCGCTTTCGCAGGGCTATTTCAGCGGCAGGAATGGGCAGAAGACGGTTCAGGTGGATGCCTATTCGTGGGACCCCACCGACGAGGAGGGTGTGCTCAGTCTCGTCATCTGCGATTTCGTTCTATCGGAAGAGCCGCAGTCGATCGGCAAGACGGACATCAACAAGCTTCTGACGAGACTTGTCGAGTTCGTGGTGGCGGCGAAAACGCGGGAATTCCGGGAGAAGCTCGAGGAAACAAGCAACGGCTTTGTGATCGCCGACCTGATTGCCCGGATCTGGAAGCAGGTCGGAAAGATCAAGCTGATCCTCGTCACGAACCGGATCAACAATTCGAAGACCGATGCCCAGCCTGTTGGCTCGATCGGCAATGTCCCGGTGACCTCGAACGTCTGGGATCTATCCCGCATCCAGCGGTTTGTCTCCTCCGGTCAGACGCGTGAGGATCTGATTGTCGACTTTGCCGAGGATTTCGGGGATCCTGTTCCCGTCCTTAAAGCCTCCTACGATGGAGCTCCTCTCGAGAGCTTTATCGCGGTCATTCCGGGCACCCAGCTCGCGGCAATCTACGACAAATGGGAAGCCCGTCTGCTCGAGGCCAATGTTCGAAGCTTCCTTCAGGCCCGTAACAAGGTGAACCGGGGCATCCGCGACACGATCCGCGACGAGCCGAACATGTTCTTCTCCTATAACAACGGCCTGACCGCCACGGCCGAGGCGGTGGAGATCGCCGACATGGGAGAGGGCTTGCTGCTCATGTCCGCCACAAACTTCCAGATTGTCAACGGCGGCCAAACCACCGCCTCGATTCATGCGGCCCGAAAGCTTGATCAGCTGAAGGACGTATTCGTCCAGATGAAGCTGACCGTGGTCCCGCCCGACCTCGCCGAGGAGGTCGTGCCGCGAATTTCGCAATATGCGAACAGCCAGAACAAGGTGAACGCGGCGGACTTCTTCGCCAATCATCCTTTCCACATCCGGATGCAGGAGTTTTCACGCCGCGTGCTCGCACCGGCGGGTGACAGCAGCTACCGGGAAACCAAATGGTTCTACGAGCGCGCGCGCGGACAGTTCGCCGACGAACGGGCGAGGAGAACGCCTGCCGAGCGCAAGAGGTTCGACGCGGAATTTCCGCGGCTGCAGTTCTTCACCAAGACCGACCTGGCCAAGTTCGAAAACTCCTACCGCTGCAAGCCTCACATCGTCAGCTTCGGTGCCCAGAAGAACTTCGGTGAGCTGGCGAGGGTTGTTGGCGAGGAATGGGGGCGCGGCGACGCGGGCTTCGACGAGGTCTGGTTCAAGAGGTTGATCGCCAAGGCGATCATCTTCAAGAATCTGGAGCGGCTTGTTCCCCACCAGCCCTGGTACGCTGGCGGTTATCGCGCGAACATAGTCACTTATGCCTTCGCCAAGGTTGTGCATGACGCGGAACAGCGCAAGCGGGTTCTGGACCTTGACCAGGTCTGGAAGCTGCAGCGCGTCCCCGTGGCCATGGAGCGTGCATGCCTGGCCGTCGCCGAGGTGGCCAACGAGGTGATCACGCATCCGCCGGCCGGGGTCAGGAACCTCAGCGAGTGGGCGAAGAAGCAGGCCTGCTGGGCGGAGCTGTCGAAGCTGCCTGTCGACTATGAGGCCGGCTTCTTCGACAGCCTTATTGATCCGGACGAAGCCAGAGCGAACAAGCGTGACGAGCGTCGCGAACGGGAGGCCCGGAGCGGGATCGAGGCGCAACGCGAAGTGGTCTCGCAAGGTGCCGATTACTGGAAGCAGGTGCTCGCCTTTGGCGAGTCAATTGGAAAGCTCGACCCCAGGGAGATCGGCATCCTCCGTGCATGCACCTTCCTGCCCACTCGGATTCCAACCGAACGCCAGTGCGTCGCCGCGCTCACAATCGCCGATAAGCTCGAAAAATACTATCCCGACAGCTGATTGGCGCGGGATTACCGGCCGGGATCGAGCAGCTCTGCCAGCAGCTCCGCTATCTGCCTTGCCAAGAGGGGCGGAACGGCGTTGCCAACCTGGACGTATTGCTGCGTCCGGTTGCCCTCGAAGAAATAGTTGTCCGGGAAGGTCTGCAAGCGGGCGGCCTCCCGGACCGTAAGGCTTCTGCACTGCGCCGGGTCCGGATGGATGAAGTAGTGGCCGTCCTTCGAGATGTGGCTGGTCACAGTGGTCGAGGGCGCTTTCCAGGTCTGGACCCTGAACCGGTCCGCGAATTTGCCGCTCTCCCAGTTCCGGTGATCGGGGGCCAGATCCTTCGGAAACTCGTCCGCCTTTGGGGATCGGTCAAATACCTCCGCGAATGCGGCCGCGAACGCGTACCTAGCCAGGTCTCCCGGCATGTGACCCCGGCTCTCGTGGTTCGGCAGCATTGGGAGGCGGGGATCCACCAGCCATGCGGAGAGGCGATTGTCGAGTATCGGTGCGGGAGCGGTGCTGGACCTTGGCGGTAGATTATCCTGCTCGCGCAGGCCCTTTGCGTATGCGGCCAGCTTGCGGGACACCTCGGCAAGCCACGGTCCGTCGCTGTTGCAGGCTGAGGCGGCCTTGCGGAATGCCACGATGGCCGCGTCTCGCCAGGCTTCCGGTGTGTCGGCGGTGCGGCTCAGGCCGCTGCGAAGGGACGGCATGCCCTCGAGAACGTTTTTGACCGTCGCCCGCGCGGGGGCGGGCCGCAGGGTGGGAAGCTCGCGCGATCCAAGTCCGCGGCGCTCGAAGATATCCTTCCGGATCCCGACGAGGATCACGCGGTGCCGGCACTGGGGAATTCCGAAATCCTCGCTGCGGATCAGAATGCCCGGCATGCCCCCGCGGGCATCGTCCACCAGCGGGATCAGCAGGTAGCTGTCCGGCTCACCGCCCGCCGCCCGGAGGTCCGAAAGGATCTGATCGATCATGCCCACGCCGCCAACCTTGGCGGACAGCATGCCCTTCACGTTTTCCATCACAAAGGCGACCGGCCGTAATTGCTCGAGGATCCGGATGTATTCCCGGTAGAGGAAGTGGCGGTGGTCGGTCGCGGCATCATAACCGGCAATTCCCCGGTTTCGCGCGCGCCCGACGAGTGAGTAGGCCTGACACGGCGGTCCGCCGATCACCACCGTGTTGTCACCCGCGTCTTGCCGGATCCGGGCCAGCACCGGATCCAGCCACTGCCGCGCGCTGTCCGACCCGAGTTCCAGCATGGCGGTTTCCCTGACCGCCTCACCCCATTCCTCCGGGTGTCGGGAGATCAGCTCGTCCCTTGAAATCCTGCCGGAGACGTAATCGTGGTAGCTGTCCGGCAGTTGCTCGAACTGGCGGGTGAACGCCCTCATCCGCAGTGTGGCGAAGGCCGATGGCTCCTTTTCCACGGACAGGGCGATGTCAAACAGCCGGCGACCGCTTCCATCCCGCAGGGACGAGAAGCCTTCGGCCAGGCCACCCGGCCCGGCGAACAAATCAATGGTCTTGAAACTCGGGCTCATCGGTCGACTTCTTCTGGTGTCCGGGCCTATTACCAGGCTGACGCCAGGTGGCCAGGAAAAACGGTGTGGCCGATATAGTTGATCCGCAAACCCGCTCCCGGATGATGTCTGGCATTCGCGGGAAGAACACCCAGCCGGAAATGCTGGTCCGGCGGGTTCTTCACGCCATGGGCTACCGGTACCGCCTTCACGCGCGGGAACTGCCCGGCAAACCCGACATCGTGTTCAGAAGGCGGCGCATCGCGATCTTCGTGCATGGTTGTTTCTGGCACCGACACCCGGACCCCGCATGCCGGCTGGCGCGCATGCCCAAGAGCCGGGTGGACTTCTGGCAACCGAAGCTGGAGGGCAATAGGGCGAGGGACGAAGCCAACGTCGCGGCCCTCGAGGCTATGGGGTGGAAAGTCCTTCTTGTCTGGGAGTGCCAGCTGCGCGATAGGGAACAATTGGGAAACATGCTGCGGCGATTCATCGAGGGAACCCAATGAAGGCGATTGAACTGTTCGCGGGAGCCGGGGGGCTTGGCCTGGGCGTTGGCCGGGCCGGCTTCCGCGCGGTGGACGTCGTCGAATGGGACCGCTGGTGCTGTGACACGCTCCGTGAGAATCGCGCGCGCGGCGCGGGGATCATCCGCCACTGGCCGGCGCCGCGCGAGGGTGACGTGCGGGGATTTTCGTTCACGCAGTTCGAGGGGAAGGTCGACCTTGTGACGGGCGGGCCGCCCTGCCAGCCATTTTCCCTCGGCGGCAGGCACCGCGCCCATCAGGATCATCGCGATATGTGGTCGGAAGCTGTCCGCGCCGTCCGCGAGACCCGGCCGAGCGCCTTCATTTTCGAGAACGTCAAAGGCCTGACGCGCTCGACGTTTCAAACCTACTTCAACTACATTTTCCTGCAGCTGTCCTATCCGGAAATAGTGCTTCGCAGCGGCGAGAGCTGGCTGGATCACCGCGCGCGGCTGGAGCAGCATCATACGTCCGGCATTCGCACGGGGCTGTCATATCAGGTGCTTCCGCCCAAGGTTCTCAACGCGGCGAACTTCGGGGTTCCGCAGAAGCGGGAACGGGTCTTCTTCGTCGGCTTCCGGAGCGATCTCGGACTTGAATGGTCGTTCCCCCGCGAGACCCACTCGCGCGAGGCCATGCTGTGGGATCAATATCGGGATGGCGAATACTGGGACAGGCACGGGGTATCGTGGCGAGCCAGGCCTGTTGATCCGCGAGCGAGCGACGCCGCGATGCGGTTGCGTGAAAGGCCGGCCGAGTTGCCCTGGCGCACGACGCGCGACGCGCTTGCCGGCCTTCCCGATCCGGAACTCCTTCCCAAGGGATGCGCGGATTTTCCCGATCACCGGTTCCAGGCTGGCGCGCGCTCCTATCCTGGCCATACCGGCAGCCCGCTCGACGAGCCCTCGAAGACGCTTAAGGCGGGGGTCCACGGAGTTCCCGGCGGCGAGAACATGCTGAGGCGGGTGGACGGATCTGTGCGTTACTTCACTATCCGCGAAAGTGCGCGGCTTCAGACTTTCCCCGACGACATTGTGTTTCACGGCTCCTGGACCGAGACCATGCGCCAACTTGGCAACGCCGTGCCGGTCGATCTTGCCGAGGTGGTGGCCCGATCGGTAAAGTTACAGTTGGATTACGTGAATGCGCGTTCCGGACGTGCATGATGACCGGTGTCTACAATCCACTCGACAAGATAAATCTCGGCAAATCTGTCGCCGATGCCCTGCTTGAGCAACCGGCGCGGCCCCTGAGCGCGATCGAGCCGTTCGAGGGTGCCGGAATTTACGTGCTTTATTATTCCGGGCCGAACCCCGCGTACGCCCCGATCGCGCGCGCCAATGTCGATGAGGCGCGATGGCCCATCTATATTGGCAAGGCCATTCCCTCGGGCGGACGCAAGGGTGCCAGTCTTGCAGCCAGTGCGAGGGGAACCGCGCTCTACAGGCGGCTTATGGAGCACCGGGACAGCATCCGTGACGCCGAAGCGGGCTCCGGCACACTTGCCGTCGCCGACTTCCAAGCCCGGTATCTGACGGTCGATGACATCTGGATCCCGCTTGGCGAAAGCCTGCTGATTTCACGGTTCAGGCCTGTGTGGAACATTGCACTCGATGGCTTTGGCAACCACGACCCGGGCAAGGGCCGATACCATGGCCTGCGTCCATTGTGGGATCACTTGCATCCAGGTAGGTCGTGGGCGGAGAAGTGTGCTTCGCGCACCGAGACCTTGCAGGACATTGAACAGCGGATTGCCGAATATCTAGACGCTCATCCGCTTAGGGACTGATGGAACTCTCTCCACCTTCAAAACAACTGCCTTCAGAGGTTCGACACGACCCGCCAAAAGTTGCAGTTCGCTCGGTAAAGGCAGAACAATGCTTTTGCGCGATTCATTGCGCTTCAGTGGCGGTCTTCAAGATCCAAATCTCTGTAACTGATGTACAAAGATTGACGAGATATCGAGTTGGCCACTTGAAACGGGTGGCGATAAGTAGAATGCTCGCGGAGGCGGCACATCCTTGGCCGCAGCTTAGATCTTGGTGGATTTTCTTGCCAGAAGATGTTCAAATCCTAATCGCGAACGCGGTTAACCGGATCAGTCTTAAGATTCTCGTTTTTGGTCCGCAGGTCCACACGCCGTCTCCTCATGAGCGGACCGCTAAGCTGCAGGCGAAGCGGATCGATATCCGAGCGCGGCTTGAGGCTGATGGCCACTTTGTTCGCTACGCGGAGGATCTAGTCGATCCAATGGTCGGGGATCCCGCAGGTAATGCGTTTTTTCAAGAGATCCTCATCATGGGAGAATACGACCTCATCGTGACCATAGTGGATTCGCCTGGCAGCATCGTGGAGGCCACTACAATCTCTCTTAACCCACGGCTGGCGCAAAAGGCCTCTCTGTTTCTTGACTCCGAGTACATCGAGGGTTTGGTTGGGGCGACCTGCCGTAACGCCGAGGACATCGGAGCGCACTTTCAGACCTACCAATATCCCCAAGATCTCGACGAATGTCATCTTCTTGGACACGTCGTGACGCGTGTGCGGAAGATCCAGAAAATAAAGTACCTAATGTGACCTCGGATTCATCTCTTCACTCCAACATGAATGGGATCATCGCACGTAGTGATGATGTCTTGGAGTTCGTGAGCGACCCTAAAATTGGCGCGAGGCTGCTCGAGCTTGACTACAATTGGGAGACAGGGTCGTTTAACCGCGAGGCCGAAGTTGTCGCGCTTCTCAGGCGGCACGGGTACATAGAGGAGGGACCTGCCGGCGGTCTCACGGGTATGGGAAGGCTGTTTCTGAGCCGCCTGTTAATACATTTTGATGTGGTCTCGTCGGGAGACGAGGCGATGGGCACACTCGCGGAAAAGTACGAGGGCTTCAGAGTTATCTCGTCTGGCAAAAATTCGATCGTGGTTGAGGCTAGGCACCGGCTCCTCGGCACGAATGTCGTGCTCAAGCTTGTTCGACCGGGCGCTGCGACGGATATTCGGCACTCGGTTAGAATGCTGAGCGGACTGAGGAGTGACAGTGCGATTGTTGCACCGCAGGATTTCCTCGAGGTCATAGCAAAGGACGCACTTGGCAAGCCTGTCCGGCTCCATTGCCTAGTGTTTCCCTTCATTGAGGGGATAACATTTCGTGAGTTCCTACAACAGGCTAACCACCACCTAAATTCGCAAGTGGCCATTTCATTCGCCAGGCAAATTGGTCGCGCGCTGGCCGAACTGGAAGAACTAGGCGCATACCACGGCGATCTCCACGACGGTAATATTATGGTGGATCAGCATGCAAAAGGTGGGATTAGATTCCGCATTGTCGACATTTCATTTGGGGCGATGGGTAGTCTGCCATTTGAGGTCTGCCGGAACAACGATCTCGCGAACTATAAGCAGCACATTTGGCGTCTGCTCCGCGCCCAGCGCGCATCAGTCCCCAATATGTCGATTCGTAAATACATTGGTACGCGCCACTACTTGAAGATCATGGATGTTTTATCGCCTGGGTCTCAGTCGTTCGCGACCGTTTGTCGTGCGCTCCAAGATGACGGTGGGTATGCATCATACGTGCTTGCCAAGGAGGCTTTCGTGACGGAAAAGTTCGAGACCCCAGTCTCGTTCCGTCTGCAGCGCTATGAGGAGATTATAGACCCAAGTGTTGCCGTTGAGCTGTTCGTGCCATTCGAGCAGCTCATGGAGAAGATTCGAGACTATGGGAACATCTATGTATCCGGCAATCGCGGTTCCGGTAAGTCGACCTACCTCGCTTCTTTGGCCTTCTTTCCGAACGCTTCATCAGATGTCGTCGACTTCCGGCAAACATTCGGTGTCTATTTTCCCTGTCGGCAGGGCGAGTTTGCGCCGCTCGCGACGAGGAGCGACTGGGACGGAGCACTCGATCGAAGGCTGATCACTGGCATAATGATCGTTAAGATCATACGCCGGACGCTTGAGATCATCTCAGCTGGCGTGTCCGCGAAGGAGCTTCGGGAGCCGACTCAACTTGCGGCGCTTCGGCAGCTTCTCGGACAGTTCGTTCCCGCCCCTGGTATCGTCTCCGTCGAGTCGGATATCCAAACTGAGCTAGAGAATCTCGTTTCAACCATGGTGAGGGTGGAAATGGACGAGGTTGCTCGGATACCCGACGCGTTCGTTGGCCCCGGCGAACGAGAGCCTCGCGTGTTGATGCAATTCTTCTCGCTGGTGCGTGATGCGTTCCCCGATCTAATCTCCACCCGCTTCCACTTGCTGTTCGATGACGCAGGTGCACCTTATGTTCCACGCAACGTCCAAGCGGTGATCAATGATCTAATGCTAAGCTCGAACCCGTTATTCTGTGTCAAACTGTCCGCTGAGAAGCTAACCTTTGACTTCAAGAATTCGAGCGGGAAGGCGCTGGAGAATGGTCAAGACTATGTCGAGCATGACATCTCGCAGATACTCTTCATTGGCTCTGCGGGTTCTGGAGGATTAGCTCGCAGAGAGCTGGAGCGCTACTTCCGGCGCATCATCGAGCAGCGGCTGATACATTTCCAGTATCAAAGCAGCGATATAACCGATTACCTCGGCGACCAGCAAATAAGCGTCGAGCGGCTGCAGGACCTCTTATCGCGCCAGGCACACGGCGCTTATTATGCGGGATGGTCGACGGTTTGGAACATAGCTGACAGGACGCCGCGAAATCTACTCGAAATTGTGTCAGAGATATTTGTCGTCTCAAATATTGACAGAAAGGAAGCTCCGCGTGTTGCGTCCACACGTGATCAAGACCGAGCGATACGCACAATTTCCGAGAAGCGCCTAGAGTCTCTTAGTCAGATTTCCGGTACCATTATTATTGATGGCCAACGAGTGAGCCTTGGCCGGAGACTGTTTGAGGTTACTTCAGCGCTTGGTTCGACCTTTCGGAAGTATTTGCGTGCAGAAGCGGATAAGCGCAGGAAGAGGCAGTACCTGGCGATCGAACGGAATGACTTCGCGGATCTAACATCAGAAGCGGAAACGGTTCTGCGACGTTTGATTACATTCGGTGTCTTGGATGCAGGTAGGTCAGGATTTGCCCGTGACGACGTATTGAAGAAACCGTTCTACGTGCTCAACCGGATATATTGTCCCGCCTTCAGTATCGGATACCAGCGTGACGCACACCTGCGACTTTCGAAAGGTAAGCTTGAGATGCTTCTCTTGTCACCGGCAGCTTTCGCAAAGCAGGGAACTAGTCGGTTACGGCAAGGCGACGATTCCATGCCAGATCTCTTTGACTACAGGGATCCGCGCTAATGGCATCGGTATTCTCCAGCGTAGCCTCCGATGTCAGTACGCTTGATGACATCGCTGCCTCCACTCGTGAGCTCGATGGCCTGATACTCGCGGCCGGCTTTGAAGATCGTGCCTTCAGGGTGCTCGAGGCAGGTGAGTTCCGCGTCGGAGCGCAGTGCATTATTATCCGGTTCCAGAATGACGTGCCAGGCAACAACGCGGTCTTCGAACGCTACTTTGGGCTAGCTAATCTCAAATTTGGTCATTCTAACGTACATATCGTCGACTTGCCGCACGGCGCGCCGAGCCGACTGGAAAGTAGTATAGGACGAACCTTGGCTGTCCTGCCCCGTGATGCGCGGGTGTTCGGCGTCGATCTGTCCGGGCAGCCGGCCTATGCGATCTGCATGACACTAAAGGCGCTCCGTGCCCACCGGTCCGGCGAGCGTCAGATAATCTACTATACTGCCGCGATCCAGTACCATCCGACAAAGGAGGAGTACGATGCGATTGGTGCTTCAGACGAGATCGAGTTACTGCCCCGCTCGATGGCGCTTGAGATGAGCGAGAACCTCTCGCTCGACGCCTTCTCGGGTTACCGTAGCCAGAACGCGCGCTCATGCCTTGCGATTTTAGCAGGCTATGAGGTGCATCGTTCGACCGGAGTCGTCGAGGCGGTCAATCCGTCGCTGTTGCTCCTGATGTACGGCAATCCCGGTGACGACAGTTTATCCTGGCGGTTAGACCTTTCAAAGCGCCTCCACCGCAAGTTCGAACGTGGCAGAAGAACTGCAAGTGAAGTCGTATCCACGCTACACGTTAACGAGACGTTGGAAATGCTCGAGCGCTATTATGACTTCCTGATTGACGACTACGACATGGTCGTAGCGCCGATAGGATCTAAAATGCACTCTCTGGCAGCGTATCTTTTCTGGGAACGTTATGGCGAGATCCGGCTAACTTTTCCGCTGCCGATCGGTTATGATCCAGAGATACGACCAGAGGGCGCCGGAGTGACGTACGAGGTGACGCTTGAGCCGCAACGTCCGCTATTTTTGGTGCCAGCGAGCTGACGCAGGGGGCAAGGCCCTGACATGCGGATTACAGTTTAACGGATGTTTGAACGAATATGGTGCGATGAGTTGTCCAACAAGCGATGAAGCGCTTGGTTGGCTAGGCCCTCAGTTTAGTCTTTGAAAAGGCGGGAATACGACCACAAGAGTGGCTCGAAATCGAGATCCAGCATTCCTGCGCACAATCCATTCGACTTTCCGCACAACGCAAGCATTGGTGCTGTCGATGAATCGCAGCCGGCATGAGCGGTTGCCGGCCTGACCAGCACGACTGGCAGGGCTTTAAGTGGTGGGAGCGGCTATGGTCGCCGCTCCGAACGGAGAACCACCCATGATTGCCAATGCCGATACTAAGCCTGCCGCAAAGCGCCCACGCAAGATGGCTCGCGAGCCCAGGGACGAGGAGGCCGTGCACGTTCCAACGACCGCCGAGGTCGAGCCGGCCAAGCGCCAGAGCAAGGCCGACTTGATACTAGACATGCTGCAGCGCCCCGAAGGCGCTTCGATCGAGCAGCTGGTTTCAGCAACCAGCTGGCTGCCGCACACCACCCGCGCCGTGCTGACCGGCCTCAGGAAGAAGGGTCACCCAGTCTTCAGCGAGAAACTCGATGGAGTCCGCCGCTACCGGATCGGCGGCGGGACCTCCTGATGGGCTGGCTGGCAACCGACCTCAAGCGGATTGCGGCAATGAGCGGCGACACCTTGGCATCGGCGTGGGCGAAGACATTCGCTGCGCCGGCTCCAGAGGTGGCGCCTTCGCTGCTGCGCCGCGCGCTCGCCTACGAGCGGCAGGAGCGAAAGTTCGGCGGGCTGCCACTGGTGGTGCGCAAACAACTCGAGTCCGTATCGGCCGACCAGACCACTGCCATGCAGGAGCCGCCGCTCAAGCTGAAGCCCGGCACACGCCTGGTGCGCAAGTGGAACGGGACGATCTACACGGTGCTGGTCACCGCGGACGGCTTCGAGTTCGCCGGCAAGTCGTGGCGCTCGCTGTCGATGATCGCGCGGCACATCACCGGAGCGCAGTGGTCTGGCCCCCGCTTCTTCGGGCTCAGGCGAGCGGGCCAGGCATGAGCAGGACAAGCCCGCCGCCGGTGCGCTGCGCGATCTATACCCGCAAGTCGACCGAGGAAGGTCTGGAGCAAGCCTTCAACAGTCTCGATGCCCAGCGCGAGGCTTGCGCGGCCTATGTCCTGTCGCAGCAGCACGAGGGCTGGACCTTGTTGCCGGACCACTATGACGACGGCGGGATTTCGGGCGGCACGATGGACCGGCCGGCGATGCAGCGACTGCTCGCCGATGTCCGCGAAGGCAGGGTTGATGTCATCGTCGTCTACAAGGTCGATCGGCTGACCCGGCGCCTGGTCGACTTCGCCAAGATTGTCGAAGTGCTCGACAAAGCCGGGGCGAGCTTCGTCAGCGTGACCCAGGCGTTCAACACTACCAATTCAATGGGCCGGTTGACGCTCAACGTTCTTTTGTCCTTCGCCCAGTTCGAGCGCGAGGTCACTGGCGAGCGGATCCGCGACAAGATTGCCGCCTCCAAGCGCAAGGGCATGTGGATGGGCGGTCCGGTCCCGATCGGCTACGATGTGGTCGAGCGCAAGCTGGTGATCAATCCGGACGAGGCGAATGATGTCCGGCTGATCTTCTCCCACTATCTCAAGTCTCCCTCACTCGACAGTCTGGCCGAGAACCTCGCCAAACTCGGTGTTCGGTCCAAGCAGCGCGTGACCCGCGACGGGCGGCCCTTTGGCGGCACGCCCTTCCGGCCCGGTGGTCTCCGGCACATTCTCGGCAACCGCATCTACCTCGGGGAGGTCAATCACAAGGGCCTGGTTCATCCCGGCGAGCATGACGCAATCATCGACCGTGCACTTTGGGAGAAGGTGCAAGCTCGGCTCAGCGGCGCAGTGAAGCGCCCGCGCACCGGCACCATCAGCGCGCTCGCCGGACGGATTGACGATGCCGATGGCCAGCGCCTCTACAGCACCCACGGCAAGAAGAGCAGGAAGCGTTACAGCTACTATGTCAGCAGCACCCGCGACAACCGCAACGGCTGGCGCCTGCCCGCCGGCGATATCGAAGCACTGGTCCAGCAATCCCTGCAGCGATTGCTCTGCGATCCCGACCGGCTCAATGCCGAGTTGGGAACGCTTGGCCTGTCGGAGGCTGCAATCGCGCGAGCCGCACAGCTCGCGCCGGCCTGTGGTGACAGCAAGGCATTACGGGAAGCGCTCCAGCACCTCGATGCGCGAGTTTCGATCGAAACCCATGCGCTCAGGATCGAGCTCGATCGCAGCCTCCTTGCCGAAGCCATGGCGGTCGGCACCGCAGAGGCGCTGCTTCGCGATCCTGTCGTCCTGATCACACCGGTCGCGCTCAAACGCCGGGGAATCGAGCTCCGCCTGGTCTATGCCTCTCCGGATGCGCGACCCGCCAACCGCGATCCGCATCTCGTCGATCTGATCCGCCGCGGCTGGGCGGCGTGGAAGAAGCTGACCACCGAACAGCGATCCGCCAATCCGGTCGAGCGCAGTCACCTGGTTCGCTTGGCGCGGCTGCGTTTTCTTGCGCCGGACATCACGCTGGCGATAATCGAAGGCCGCCAGCCGATCGAACTGACCGCCCGGTCGTTGCTACGTTGCGGCGAACTTCCCGTCGACTGGAACGACCAGCGCAAGGCGCTTGGATTCGCGTAAATCGCGCTGCCCTGCAAACACCCTCAAAACCATCTCAGGACAGGAAAAGCGGCTTCTGAGAACTGCGGCCACATCTGGCCGCAAGCGGCCGATGATTGCGGCGTCTCTGTCCTCAACTCGAATCGGCCGCGTCCGAAACGGCGCAGAACCGCGCGGGTTTGGCCTTTCCACTGTGCGAGAAGCGGATTTGCCGTGGAAACGGCAGTGGAATGGTGCTGCTGGGGAGGATTGAACTCCCGACCTCAGCCTTACCAAGGATGCGCTCTACCACTGAGCTACAGCAGCACACCATTCCGAAGGGCCTGGGCCGGCGGGCCGGTCAGGCAGGGGCGCGCTATTGGCTGCGGGCCCTTGCTTTGTCAAGCCGAAGCCTGTTAGCGCCGGATAAATTGCCAATGCGTGAAGATACCGCCCCCCCGCCCGCGAAACCGTCGCGCGAGGATCGCCTTGCCGCCAAGCTGCGCGAGAACCTGCGCCGCCGCAAGGAGCAGGCACGCGAAATGGCCGATCCGGCGCTTCCCAAAGACGAATCGAGCCGCTAGGGGCGTGGGCTCCTTCAACGGGGGAGCCAAGACCTTGCCGCGCCTGATTCTTGTCCGTCACGGACAAAGCCAGTGGAACCTGGAAAACCGCTTTACCGGTTGGTGGGATGTCGACCTGACCGAAAAGGGCGAGGCCGAGGCCAAGGCCGCAGGCGCGCTGCTGGCCGCAAAGGGCCTGCTCCCGACCGTCGCCTTCACCAGCCTGCAGACCCGCGCGATCCGCACCCTGCACCTTGCGCTGGAAGCTGCCGGTCGGGTGTGGATCCCTGAAACCAAGGACTGGCATCTCAACGAACGGCACTATGGCGGGCTCACCGGCCTCGACAAGGCGCAGACCGCAGCCAAGCACGGCGAAGACCAGGTCAGGATCTGGCGCCGCAGCTTCGACATTCCGCCCCCGCCGCAGGAAGCCGGCAGCGAATTCGATCTGGCGGCCGACGTGCGCTATGCCGGGATCGCCATACCCAACACCGAAAGCCTGAAGGACACCATCGCGCGCGTCCTGCCCTATTACGAAAGCGCTATCGTCCCCCAGCTTCAGGCAGGCGAAACGGTGATCATCGCCGCGCACGGCAATTCCTTGCGTGCGCTGGTCAAGCACCTGTCAGGCATTTCGGACGACGAGATCACCGGTCTCGAGATCCCGACCGGCCAGCCGATCGTCTACGAGCTCGACCAGGGCATGGCGGCGACCGACCGCTACTACCTGTCGGAGTGTTAGGCCATGACCCGCTCCGACGCCCCCAAGGTCGCGATCGTCATGGGCAGCCAGTCGGACTGGGCGACGATGAAATGCGCCGCCGAAGCTCTCGACAAGCTGGGCGTCGCGCATGAGGCACGGATCGTTTCGGCCCACCGCACGCCGCAGCGCCTGGTCGATTTCGCACAGGGCGCGGCTGATGCCGGGTTCAAGGTGATCATCGCCGGGGCTGGCGGAGCGGCGCACCTGCCGGGCATGGTCGCCAGCATGACCCACCTGCCGGTGTTGGGCGTGCCGGTCCAGTCAAAGGCGCTGTCGGGTCAGGACAGCCTGCTCTCGATCGTGCAGATGCCCGCCGGGATCCCGGTCGGCACCCTGGCCATCGGCGAACCGGGCGCGACAAACGCCGGCCTGCTTGCCGCGGCGATCCTCGCCACCACCGATCCGGCTCTGGCCGAGCGACTCAAGGCGTTTCGCGCCGCGCAGACCGACAGCGTCGCCGAACGGCCGCAATAGGACTGGCTGCGCGCGCATGATCCCACCTGGCGAGACCATCGGCATTCTCGGCGGCGGCCAGCTTGGCCGGATGCTGGCCATGGCCGCCGCCCGGCTCGGCTATCGCTGCCACGTCTTCGCTCCGGAACGCGATGCGATCGCGGCCGAGGTCTGCGCCCAGCACACCTGCGCCGACTGGGCCGACGGCGCGGCCATGGCCGCCTTCGCCGCCGACTGCGCGGTCGTCACCTATGAATTCGAGAACGTCCCCGTCGCGCCCTTGACCGCGCTAGGCGGGGTTGCGCTCATCCCCAATGACCGCGCCCTCGCAGTGGCGCAGGACCGCCTCAACGAAAAGCGCTTCGTCACCGATCTCGGCGGCAGGCTGGCGCCATTCCATCTGGTCGACACGGCCGAGGATCTCGACCGCGCCCTGACCGAAATCGGCTCGCCCGGCATCCTCAAGACCCGCCGCGACGGCTATGACGGCAAGGGTCAGTGGCGGATCATGACCGATGGCGATGCCGACGGCGTTGCAATCACCGGCGTGCCGCTGGTCTACGAAGGCTTCGTGCACTTCATTGCCGAGTTCTCGGTGATCCTGTGCCGCGGCGCGGACGGAGCGATCGTGTTCTGGGACAGCGCCGAAAACACCCACAAGGGCGGCATTCTCGACCGTTCGGTCGTCCCGGCCAGCGATGGCGTGCAAGCGCAGGTCGGCGCGGCGCGCGACCTGGCGGCCAAGGTGGCCGAAGCGCTCGACTATGTCGGGGTGCTGACACTCGAGTTCTTCGCGACCGACGATGGCCCCGTGTTCAACGAGATGGCCCCGCGCGTCCACAACTCGGGTCACTGGACTGTCGAAGGCGCGCTGACCAGCCAGTTCGAGAACCACGTCCGCGCGATCTGCGGCCTGCCGCTCGGCGCGACGGCCTTGACGGCCGCCCATGTCGAGATGCGCAACCTGATCGGCGATGCGGCCGAGGACTGGAACACGATCCTGGCCGATCCGGCCAACCACCTGCACCTTTACGGCAAGTCCGCCGCCCGCCCCGGGCGCAAGATGGGCCACGTCACCCGGCTCGGCTGGTGAAGCGCGGCGAGGTCTTTCTGGTCGTCGCCGTGGCCGACAATGGCGTGATCGGCAACGCCGGGACCATGCCCTGGCATCTTCCTGCCGACCTGCGCCGGTTCAAGGCGCTGACCACCGGCCAGCCCATGGTGATGGGCCGCAAGACCTTCGAATCGCTGCCGGGGCTGCTGCCGGGGCGCCGCCATATCGTGCTGACCCGCGATCCCAAGTGGGCCGAGGACGGAGCCGAGGTGGTGCGTTCCCCCGAAGAGGCGCTGGTCCTGGCCAACGCAGCGCATGTCGCGGTGATCGGCGGGGCGGAGATCTACGACCTGTTCCTGCCGCTGGCGGAACGGATCGAATGGACCGAAGTGCATGCCGCGCCCGGCGGCGACACCCGCTTCCCGTCCTTCGACCGCACACAATGGACCGAAACCTTCCGCCAGGCACATCCCGCCGAAGGTCGCGCCCCGGGGTTTGATTTCGTGACGCTGCTGCGTAAAGCCTCTGTCTGAGGGAGAGCAGCACGTGACACTACGCAAACGGGTATGGATTCCGCTGGTCCTCGCCGCCGTGGCCGCGATCGGATTTTTCGGCGTGGCGCCGGGCAAGATCGAAGGCGACATGAACCAGATCGACGGCAAGCCGCTGATCCCGGTCAGCGCCGAAGCCAGGGCCCTGCACGCCGGCCTGCAGATCGTCGACCTGCATTCCGACACCCTGATGTGGAAACGCGACCTGCTCGGCACCACGCCGCGCGGGCACGAGGATCTGGTCCGCATGCAGCAGGGCAATGTCGCGCTGCAGGTCTTCTCTAGCGTGACCAAGACCCCGCGCGGGCAGAACTACGACGCCAACGGCGCCGATACCGACAACATCACCGCGCTGGTCATTGCCCAGATGCAGCCGGTGCGCACCTGGACCTCGCTGCTCGAGCGCTCGCTCTGGCATGCGACCAAGCTGGATCGCGCGGTAGCCGGGTCGGAAGGCAGGCTCGCCAAGGTTACGGACGAGGCCAGCCTCGATGCCCTGCTGGCAGCGCGCGCTGGCAAGGCTGTCCCTGTTGGCGCGCTGCTGTCGATCGAGGGCTTGCAGGACCTCGAAGGCAAGGCCGGCAACCTCGACAGGCTCTATGCCGCGGGCTTCCGCATGGCGGGGCTGACCCATTTCTTCGACAACGAACTGGCCGGATCGATGCACGGCATCGCAAAGGGCGGCATGACCCCGCTCGGCCGGCAGGTGATGGCCGCGATGGAAGACCGGGGAATGATCGTGGACATAGCGCACTGCAGCCACCAGTGCGTTTCGGAAATTCTCGCCGCCGCGCGCCGTCCTGTCGTGTCCAGCCACGGCGGCGTCCAGGCGACCTGCAAGGTCAACCGCAACCTGACCGACGAGGAAGTGCGCGGCGTCGCCCGCACCGGCGGGGTGATCGGCATCGGCTACTGGGACGGCGCGGTCTGCGACACCGATCCGCGCGCGGTGGCCCGGGCGATGAAGCACGTCAGGGACCTGGTCGGCGTGCAGCACGTCGCGCTCGGCAGCGACTATGACGGGGCGACCACGGTGCGGTTTCACGCGGGCCAGCTCGAACAGGTGACCCAGGCGCTGCTGGACGCGGGCTTCACGCCGGACGAGATCCGCGCGGTGATGGGCGGCAACGCGCTGAGGGTGATCCGCGCCGGTCTGGTGCCCCTTGCCCAGGTCAAGGCGGAGCCGCCCGCCGCGTGACCACCATTCCGCGCCTCGACGCCCGCGATCCGATGCCGGAGGCCTTGCGCGGGGCAGTGATCGCGCTGGGCAATTTCGACGGCTTCCACCTCGGCCATCAGGCCGTGGCGGGCGAGGCGATCCGCTGGGCCAGGGCCGATGGACGCCCCGCTATCGTCGCGACCTTTGATCCGCACCCGGTGCGCCACTTCGCGCCCGATGCCCCGCCCTTCCGCCTGACCACGCTCGACCAGCGGCAAGACCTGTTCGCCGAAGCCGGTGCCGACGCGATGCTGGTTTTTGCCTTTGGTGCCGAACTGGCCGCAACCACGGCTGAGGATTTCGTCGTCAAGTTGCTGGGCGAACGGCTCGGCGCGGCCGGGGTCGTCACCGGCGAAGACTTCACCTTCGGCAAGGGACGCGGCGGCAATGTCGCGGTGCTGCGCGACATCGGCGCGCGGATCGGGATCGAGGCCCGCGCCGTCGGCCCGGTGAGCGAGCATGGTGAGGTCGTCTCCTCGAGCCGCATCCGCGAGGCGCTGAAGGCCGGCGATTGCGAGACTGCGAAACGCCTGTTGACCCGCCCCTTCACGATCCGTGGCACCGTGCAGCACGGCGACAAGGTTGGCCGCACCATCGGCTATCCCACTGCCAACCTCGGCCTCGAGAATTACCTGCGCCCGCGTTACGGCGTCTATGCCGTCACCGGCACACTGCCCGACGGCACCGTGCTGAAAGGCGCGGCCAACCTGGGCATCCGCCCGCAGTTCGATCCCCCCAAGGAACTGCTCGAGCCGCACTTCTTCGACTTTTCTGGCGACCTCTATGGCCAGACCATCGACGTCGCGTTCCACCACTTCCTGCGGCCCGAGGCGAAATTTGCCGGGATGGACGAGCTGGTCGCCCAGATCGAAGCGGACTGTGACGAGGCGCGCCGCCTGCTGGCGTGAAGAAACTGGCGCATTGCCGTGCGCCCCGCTAAGGCCCGCCCGCTATGACCGAGAAGCGCGATTACCGAGACACCGTCTTCCTGCCGAAGACCGATTTCCCGATGAAGGCCGGGCTCCCGCAGAAGGAGCCGGGCATTGCGGCGAAGTGGGAAGCGGACAAGCTGTACGAGCAGCTGCGCGATGCCCGCCGGGGCCGCGAGACCTTCATGTACCATGACGGTCCGCCCTACGCGAACGGGGACATGCACATCGGCCACGCGCTGAACCACACGATCAAGGACATGGTCTGCCGCACGCAGAACCTGCTCGGCAAAAACGCGCCCTACGTGCCGGGCTGGGATTGCCACGGCCTGCCGATCGAATGGAAGGTCGAGGAACAGTACCGCAAGGCAAAGAAGAACAAGGACGAGGTTCCGCTGCTGGAATTCCGCGCCGAATGCCGCGCCTATGCGCAGCACTGGGTCGATGTGCAGCGCGGGCAGCTGAAGCGCCTCGGCGTGATGGCCGACTGGGACAACCCGTACCTCACCATGCAGCCCGAGAGCGAGGCGACGATCGTTGCCGAACTGCTCAAGTTCGCGACCAGCGGCCAGCTCTATCGCGGCGCCAAGCCGGTGATGTGGTCTCCGGTCGAAAAGACCGCGCTGGCCGAAGCCGAGGTCGAGTACGAGGACATCACTTCGACCCAGATCGACGTGGCGTTCGAGATTGTCGAGGCACCCGAAGTTCCAAACCTTGCTGGAGCCTTCGTAGTCATCTGGACTACGACGCCTTGGACGATTCCAGTCAATCAGGCCATTGCCTACAACCCGGCATTTGAACAGGTGAGCTACGAAGCTTGCTACGGGGTTTTCGCGGCATCTGACGGTCGACGTTATGTTCTATCGCAAGCCTTGGCTTCCGCTTTTGCTGCTCGCGCGGGTGTAGAACTTACGCTTGAATCGGCACTCTCCGACGTTGCCCTAAAGGGTGCCGTTGCCCGCCACCCGATGCATGCGCTAGGCGGGTTCTTTGCCGAGCCGCGGCCGTTGCTGGCGGGCGACTTCGTCACCACCGACAGCGGCACAGGGCTCGTCCACATGGCGCCCGATCACGGCGAGGACGATTTCGAGCTGTGCAAATCGGTCGGCATAAATCCCAAGTTCGCGGTCGAAGGTGACGGCAAGTACCGAGAGGACTGGCCATGGCTGGGCGGGCAGGGATCGGTCATCAATCCCAAGTTCAACGCGCCGGACGGGCCGATCTGTTCGGACCTGCGCGAGACAGGCGCGCTGCTCGCGGCGAACGCGGATTATCAGCACTCCTACCCGCATTCGTGGCGGTCGAAGGCCAAGGTGATCTATCGCTGCACCCCGCAGTGGTTCGTGCCGATGGACAAGCCGATGGATCACCTGCCCGCCCTGTCCCGCGCGGAAAGCCGCTGGGAAGGCGAAGGCGGCAACGCGGCGATCGACGACGAGGCCCACGCCGGCTCGCCAACCTTGCGCGAAATTGCGCTGGCCGAGATCGAGCGCGTGCAGTTCACCCCAGACAAGGGCCGCAACCGCATCGGCTCGATGGTCGCAGGGCGCCCCGACTGGGTGCTGAGCCGCCAGCGCGCCTGGGGCGTGCCGATCACGCTGTTCGTGAGCCGCAAGACCGGCGAATACCTGGTCGACGAAGCGGTCAACGCGCGCATCGTCGCGGCGGTAAAGGAACAGGGCATCGACGCCTGGACTCCTGAAACCGCACACGCCTTCTTGGGTGCCGACTACAATCACGACGAGTGGGAAGCGGTCAGCGACATCCTCGACGTGTGGTTCGATTCGGGCACCAGCCACGCCTATGTGCTCGACTCGGGCCGCTGGCCCGACCTGTCGTGGCCGGCCGACATCTATGTCGAAGGATCAGACCAGCACCGCGGCTGGTTCCAGTCCTCGCTTCTGGAAAGCTGCGCCACCCGCGGCCGCGCGCCCTATGACCGCATCCTGACCCACGGCTTCACCATGGACGCCAAGGGCATGAAGATGTCGAAGTCGCTCGGCAACACCATCGACCCGAACAAGGTCATGGAAACCTACGGCGCGGACATCATCCGCCTGTGGGCACTGACGGTCGATTTCACCGAGGATCACCGCATCGGCGACGAGATCCTCAAGGGCGTGTCGGACCAGTACCGCAAGCTGCGCAACACCTTCCGCTACCTCTTGGGCGCATTGGACGGCTTCACCGAGGCCGAGCGCGTCGCGCCCGAGGCCATGCCGGAGCTTGAACGCTACATGCTGGCTCTGTTGGCGAAGATGGATGCGACCCTGCGCGCGGCGACCGACAACTTCGACTTCAACACCTATGTCCGCACGCTGACCGACTTCTGCAACGAGGACCTGTCGGCGTTCTTCTTCGATATCCGCAAGGACAGCCTCTACTGCGATGCGGCAGGCGATCCCAAGCGGATGGCCTACCGCACCGTGCTCGACATGCTGTTCCACGCGCTGGTGCGCTGGTCCGCGCCGGTGCTGGTCTTCACCGCGGAAGAAGTTTGGGCCACGCGCTATCCCGAAGCGGGCAGCGTCCATTTGCTCGAATGGCCAGTGGTGCCTGCAACGCAGGTCGACATGGCAAAGTGGGATGCGCTGCGCGCCGCCCGCACGCAGGTGAACGAACAGATCGAACCTATGCGCCGCGACAAGATCGTCGGATCGAGCCTGGAAGCCGCCGTCGTGTGGCCGGGCGAGGTGGGCGACGTCGATCTGGCCGAACTGTTCATCGTCTCCTCGGTCACGCCGGGCGATGACCTGGCGATCACCCGTTCCGACCACCACAAGTGCGGCCGCTGCTGGCGCCTGCTGCCCGAAGTGGAAGAGGACGGCGACCTCTGTTCACGCTGCGATCAGGTGGTCGGCAGCATGGACGCGGGCGCATGAGCGCTTCGCCCTCCCGCAACCGCACCATCGGCTTCGCGCTGGCCGCGCTGGTGCTGGCGCTCGACCTGCTGACCAAGGCCATCGTGATCGGCCCGCTCGGCCTTGACCGCGACGGCGAGCAGATCGTCCTGACCGGCTTCTTCAACCTCACCCGCACGTCCAACTTCGGCGTGTCGATGGGACTGCTGACCGCCAGCACCGACCTGACGCGCTGGCTGCTGGTGGCGATGACCGGCGCGATCGCGCTGGTCGTCCTGGTGTGGATGCTGCGCGAGAAGAAGCTCACCGACATCGTCCCGCTGGGCCTCGTGCTGGGCGGCGCGCTGGGCAACATCCGCGACCGCGCGGTCTATGGCCACGTTATCGATTTTGCCGATTTCCACCTTGGCGACTGGCACTTCTACATCTTCAACCTGGCCGACGCGGCGATCTCGATCGGCGTCCTTATTATCCTTGCCCGTTCGTTTCTTTCGGGCGAAAAGCACCCTGACAAGGCGGCCGCTGCCGCGACGGAGAATTGACTGTCATGCGTAAATCGATCGCCCTTCTGAGCCTGGTCGGCGCTTCGCTGCTGGTATCGGCCTGCGGCTCGGGCGGCCTGTTCAACCGTTCGCGTCCCGACGAATTCGCCGTCCAGCGCCAGGCCCCGCTGGTCGTCCCGCCCGACTTCGCGCTGACCCCGCCGGCCCCCGGCGCGCCGCGTCCGGTGGATTCGTCGACCGCGCAGCAAGCCCAGGAAGCGCTGTTCGGCCCGCAGGCCGACCGCAGCGCCGTCGAGGCCGGGGTCAACGCCCGCGCCGGCATTGCCGCGCCGTCGATCCGTTCGACCGTGGGCGATCCGTCGACCGCCACGGTCAACAAGGGTAGCGTCACTCGCGACATTATCGCCGCGCCGCAGGGCGACGGTCGCGAAGCGCAGGTGTCCGCCGGAAGCTGATCCGGGCCTGATTGCAGCGTAGTAGAGGGCTCGCCGCGGCGGGCCCTTCTGCTATTCGGTCCCGGCGGCTGGCTTCTGGGCCTTGGTGCATTCGCAGACGAGCAGCTTGTCGATCTTGCGCCCATCCATGTCGACCACCTCGAACCGCCAGTCCTGTTCGACGAAGTGTTCGCCCTCGCTCGGCAGGCGCTTCATCACCGACAGGACAAAGCCCGCCGCAGTCGCATAGTCGCGCGATTCAGGCAGCTCGATACCGAGGCGGTCGGCCAAGGCATCGGCCGGCAGCGCGCCCGAGACCAGCAGGCTGCCGTCCTCGCGCTCGACCAGCAGCGGCGAATCGCCCTCGTCCTGGTGGCTGGCGAAGGTCCCGACGATCGCGGATAGCAGGTCGGCCGGGGTCACCACGCCTTCGAGGTGCCCGTATTCGTCGTGGACCAGTGCCATCGACACGTCCGACAGCTGCAGCATCTTGAGAGCGTCCATCGCGTCGAGCTGGTCGGGCACGATCTCCGCCTTCTTTAGCAGGCGGCCGATCTGGAGCCGCTTGCCCGCGAGCAGTACGGCCAGCACGTCCTTGACCTTGATCACGCCGACGATGTTGTCGGGCGAACCGTCGGCGACCGGCAGCAGCGAATGGGGGCTGGCCTTGATCGCAGCGCGGACCTCCTCCTCGCTGGCCTTGCGGTCGATCGTGTCGAGTTCGGTGCGCGGGGTCATCACCTCGCGCACCGGGCGGTCGGCAAGCCGCATGATGCCGGTCATGATCTGGCGCTCGTCCTCCTCGATCACGCCCGACCGGGTCGCCTCGGCAAAGACCATCTGCAATTCGTCGGCGGTCAACGAATGTTCGCCGCGCTTGGTCAGGCCGGTCAGCGACAGCAGGAACGACGACGACTTGTCGAGCAGCCAGACCAGCGGCGCGGTCATCCGGCTCAACAGGAACATCGGCGGCGCGGCCAGGGTGGCGATCAGTTCGGCCATGCGCAGCGCGATCTGCTTGGGCACCAGTTCGCCGACGACAAGGCTGAAATAGGTTGTCGCCGCGATGGCAATGGCGAAGCCGGCTTCGGGGGCATAACGCTGGGGCACGCCGATCGCCTGCAGCCGTTCGCCGATCGGCCCGCCCAGGCTGGCACCCGAATAGGCACCGGCGATGATCCCGATCAGGGTGATGCCGATCTGCGCGGTCGATAGCAGCTTGCCCGGATCGCCGGCGAGCGCGAGCGCCGTCTTCGCCCCGTGGCTGCCCTTTTCAGCGGCCAGCTTGAGCCGCGCCGGGCGCGCGGACACGATGGCCAGTTCGCTCATCGCGAACAAACCGTTGAGCATGATGAGGCCGAGAATGATGAGGACGTCGGTCCAGGGAAAGGGAGTCACGCCCCACCGCTAGCAGAAAGCGGAACAAAGGCGAAGGGCGCGCGTTTTGTGCTTCGCAACCAGATCGTTCGGGTGCGCGGTGCATTCATTGCCGGTCAAGTCGGCTTTGCGCTATATGAGCACTATAGAACACAACCAAGGGAAGGCAGTATCATGATCAAATCGCGTTGGCTCGTTTCGGGCGTCGCCGCTTCCGCTCTACTGTTCACATCGGCCTGCGTCACCGACCCGAACACCGGGGAACGCAAGGTTTCGCGGACCGCCATCGGCGGCGTGGGCGGCGTCGTGGCCGGTGCGCTGCTTGGCGGCCTGATCGGCGGCAAGACCGGGCGCATCATCGGCGCCGGCGTGGGCGGCGTGGCCGGTGCCGCGGTCGGCTACCAGATGGACAAGCAGATCAAGGAACTGAAGGAACAGACCGCCGGATCGGGCGTCGACGTGTCCGAAACCGACGGTGGCCAGGCGATTCTCGTCAACCTGCCCGACGGCGTGACCTTCGCCACCGGCAGCTATGCGATTTCGTCCAGCTTCCAGGCGACGCTCGACAAGGTCGCGGCCTCGCTGATCACGTATCCCAACAGCCTGATCGACGTTTACGGCCACACCGACACCGTCGGTTCGACCTCGTCCAACCAGGTGCTGTCCGAAAACCGCGCCCGTGCGGTCGCCAACTACCTGATCAGCAAGGGCGTGCCGGCAGCGCGCATCCGCTGGTACGGCTACGGCGAAACCCAGTTGAAGGTCCAGACCCGCGACAACGTGGCGGAACCGCTGAACCGCCGCGTCGAAATCAAGATCGTGCCGATCACCCAGGAAGACGTTGCCGCGGCCAAGGCCGCCCAGTAACCGCCTGCACTGGCTGACGGCCTGAGGGCCCCGCCTCCCCTGTGGAAGCGGGGCCCTTTCCTATTGCGACAGCTCCTTGGCGCGCGACGCGAGCCAGGCCACCGCATCGGCGTGGATCGCGGGCGAGGTGGCGAGCACACCGAAGGCGCGCGGATCGCGCTTGTTGAAGTTGAGCGCCTGGCCGAACACATCGGTCACCGCGGCCCCGGCTTCACGCGCGATCAGCGCGGCGGCGCCGATGTCCCATTCGAAACCCCAGCGCAGGGTCGCGACCATGTCGGCCTCGTCCGCGGCGACCATGGCCATGCGCAGGGCGATCGAATTGGGCTGGTCGACCTTGGTTAGCGGCAGTTCGGACCTGGGCAGCGATTCCGCCGGGACCCGCGCCCCGGCCAGTTCGGCGCGGCGGCTGGCGACGAGGGGAAGCGCGTTGCGCCAGGCCCCCTTGCCGGCTTCGGCTAGCCAGAATTCGTCCCGCGCCGGCGCCGCCAGCATGCCGATCAGCGGCCGGCCGGTATTGATCAGCGCGACGGACACTGCCCAGCCCGCCCGGCCGCGGATGAAATCGCGGGTGCCATCGACCGGATCGACCAGCCACAGCAACCCGCCTTCCAGCCGCTCAGGCGCATCCACCGTCTCTTCAGAAAGCCAGCCTGCGGAAGGCAGCAGGGCCTTCAGCTCACGCTTCAGAAAGGCGTCGACCGCCATGTCGGCCTCGCACACCGGGCTGCCGGGCTGCTTTTCCCAGCTCTCGAGCGCATGGCCATGGCCGGGCCAGCGGGCGAGCGCGATTCGTCCGGCCTCGCGCACGATCGCCTCAAGACGCGCCCGGTCGATCAAACGCGGACTCCGTCACGGCAAAAGGCAGTTGTTGCAAATCGTTCGCAACTGGCGTTCATATTTCTATCGTTCGCCCCCTTTCGAGGCCTTTTCATCGCTCCCGCACTGTGCTTAGGCGCAGCGCGTCTGCAAGGCCGGCACGGCCCTTCCTCCCCCCTTAGGAGACTGTCGATGAACATCCACGAATACCAGGCCAAGGAACTGCTCGCGAAGTTCGGTATCGCCATTCCCAAGGGGATTGCGGCGATGAGCGTAGCGGAAGCGGTCGAAGCCGCCAAGCAGCTGCCCGGGCCGCTCTACGTGGTGAAGTCGCAGATCCATGCCGGCGGCCGCGGCAAGGGCACCTTCAAGGAACTCGCCCCCGGTTCGAAGGGCGGCGTGCGCCTTGCCAAGAGCCTCGAGGAAGTCGAAGCCCACGCCAAGGACATGCTCGGCAACACGCTGGTGACGATCCAGACCGGCGATGCCGGCAAGCAGGTCAACCGCCTCTACATCACCGACGGGGTCGACATCGGCAAGGAATACTACCTGTCGATGCTGGTCGACCGCGCGACCGGCCGCATCGCCATGATCGCCTCGACCGAAGGCGGCATGAGCATCGAGGACGTCGCCCACGACACGCCGGAAAAGATCGCCACCATCACCATCGATCCGGCGCAGGGCTTCATGCCCCACCATGGCCGCGCGCTGGCCTTCGGCCTCAAGCTGAAGGGCGACCTTGCCAAGCAGGCCCAGGTCCTTGGCAAGCAGCTTTACGATGCGTTTGTCGCGCTCGACTGCGCGATGATCGAAATCAACCCGCTGGCCGAATGCGACGGCAAGCTGATGGTCCTCGACACCAAGATGAGTTTCGATTCGAACGCGCTCTACCGCCACCCCGACGTCATGGCGCTGCGCGACGAGACCGAGGAGGACCCGGCCGAGATCGAAGCCTCGAAGTACGACCTTGCCTACATCAAACTGGACGGCAACATCGGCTGCATGGTCAACGGCGCGGGCCTGGCCATGGCGACGATGGACATCATCAAGCTGAATGGCGAGTTTCCGGCCAACTTCCTCGACGTGGGCGGCGGCGCCAACAAGGAGAAGGTCACCGCGGCCTTCAAGATCATCCTCAAGGACCCGGCGGTGAAGGGCATCCTGGTCAACATCTTCGGCGGAATCATGAAGTGCGACATCATCGCCGAAGGCATCGTCGCCGCGGCCAAGGAAGTGAACCTGTCGGTGCCGCTGGTGGTCCGCCTCGAGGGCACCAATGTTGCCCAGGGCAAGGAAATCCTCGAAACCTCGGGCCTGCCGATCGTCTCGGCCGCCGATCTGGGCGATGCCGCCAAGAAGATCGTCGCCGAGGTGCGCAAGGCCGCCTGAGCGCACCCGATATCGACCGAGGGGCCCGTCCGAACCGGATCGGACCGGCCCCTTGCCCCGCCGCAAGGATCAGGATGCCCCATTCGCCACTTGACCCCATACGAATGCAGGGCAAAGGCAGCAGCGCAAACGCATTTAACCGATCGCTTGAAGATGGGTTGACGTTTCCGTAAACGTAAACTAGGCGCTGCGGCGTCAATTCACTGGGAAAGGCTTGAACCACATGAAAGCCCTGGTCTGCGTAAAGCGCGTGATCGACTACAACGTGAAGCCGCGGGTCAAGGCCGACGGCACCGGTGTCGATCTTGCCAACGTCAAGATGAGCATGAACCCCTTCGACGAAATCGCCGTCGAAGAAGCCATCCGCCTCAAGGAAAAGGGCGTGGTCACCGAAATCGTCGCCCTGTCGGTCGGTCCGGCCAAGGCGCAGGAAACGCTGCGCACCGCGCTGGCCATGGGCGCCGACCGCGCCGTACTGGTCCAGGTCGACGACGGCGTGGAGGTTGAACCGCTGGCCGTTGCCAAGATCGTCAAGGGCGTGGCCGAGGAAGAAGCCGCCCAGCTGATCATCACCGGCAAGCAGGCGATCGACGACGATTCGAACCAGGTCGGCCAGATGGTCGCCGCGCTGATGGGCCGCCCGCAGGGCACCTTTGCCAACGAAGTCAGCGTCGAAGGCGATGCGGTCGTCGTGAAGCGCGAAATCGACGGCGGTCTGGAAACGGTCAAGCTGGCCCTGCCCGCGGTGGTCACCACCGACCTGCGCCTCAACGAGCCGCGCTATGCCTCGCTGCCCAACATCATGAAGGCCAAGTCCAAGCCGCTCGTCACCAAGGCGCCGGCCGATTACGGCGTCGATGTCGCGCCGCGCCTCAAGACCCTCAAGGTCAGCGAACCCGCCGTCCGTTCGGCCGGGATCAAGGTGGCCGACGTGGACGCCCTCGTCGCCAAGCTCAAGGAAATGGGAGTAGCGTAATGGCCAAGACGCTCGTTTGGGTCGAACACGACAACGCCTCGGTCAAGGATGCCACCCTGGCCGTCGTCACCGCCGCTTCGCAGCTTGGCGAAGTGCACCTGCTGGTGGCCGGCTCGGGCTGCGCCGCCGTGGCCGATGAAGCCGCCAAGATCGCGGGCGTGGGCAAGGTCCACCTGGCCGACGATCCGGCCTATGCCAATGCGCTGGCCGAAAACGTCGCGCCGCTGATCGCGGACCTGATGGGCCACCACGACGCGTTCCTCGCGCCGGCCACCACCACCGGCAAGAACGTGGCGCCGCGCGTCGCCGCCCTGCTCGACGTCATGCAGGTGTCGGACATCCTGTCGGTCGAAGGCCCCAAGACCTTTACCCGCCCGATTTACGCCGGCAACGCCATCGCCACCGTCGAATCGAGCGATCCCAAGCTGGTGATCACCGTGCGCGGCACCGCCTTTGCCAAGGCCGCCCCGACGGGCGGCTCGGGCACGGTCGAAGCCGTTGCGGGCCCCGGCGATGCTGGCACCAGCAGCTTCGTCGGCAGCGAACTCGCAAAGAGCGAGCGCCCCGAACTGACCAGTGCCAAGATCATCGTCTCGGGCGGCCGCGCCCTCAAGGACGCAGATACCTTCCAGCAGATCATCTTCCCGCTGGCCGACAAGCTGAACGCCGGAGTCGGCGCCAGCCGCGCCGCGGTCGACGCGGGCTATGTGCCCAACGACTACCAGGTCGGCCAGACCGGCAAGATCGTCGCGCCGGAAGTCTACATCGCGGTCGGCATCTCGGGCGCGATCCAGCACCTTGCGGGGATGAAGGACAGCAAGACCATCATCGCCATCAACAAGGACGAGGACGCCCCGATCTTCCAGGTCGCCGACATCGGCCTGGTCGGCGACCTGTTCAACCTGGTGCCGGAGCTGACCGGCAAACTGTAAGCGCTCTTTGGGCGGCAAGCGGCACCCCTCAGCAGCGTGCTTCCGCTGCCCGGTGCGTACGACGAGAACAACGGCCGAGCGGCAGATGCCGCTCGGCCAACCTCGGCAGAGACGACTCAGGCACTTGCTTGGCCGCATTGGCTCCATTCCGTTATCGCGGGCGATGCTGGTAAAGCCGCCAAGCTGTTTCACCTCTTTCTTGCCAATTGGCGGCCGCGCTCCCGCTGCCGATTTGGATCGACTGACTCCCAACTCAGGCTTCTTCGCGCCTCTCACCGCATCAGCGCGCCGCGCCGTTAATCCCAAGGAGTCGCCTGGCACATTGATTGCGGCCTGCGACTACGCAGACAAAAGCGATTGGAGCGGAAAGCAGGGATGAGCGCATAAATTGGGCGTGATGCGACCCGTCGACGTGTGCGGTCAAAGGGTCGATCGTTCGAACAGCAGCAGTGTGCCGTGTTGGCCTTCCGGAACGTGCGTGCCGCACGGTACGAAACCGAGGGCCTGTGCCACCCTTACCGAGGCATCATTGCCTTCCGATATCATGCAGGCAATGCGCTGCTGCCCGTGGACTTCCTCGAACCAGCCGAGCACGGCACGCATCACTTCCTGGGCGGCGCCCTTGCCCCACAGCTCGCGGTGCAGGATCCACCCGGCTTCAGGCACGTCATCCATCCCGACTTCGGCACCGAAGCCGCGAAAGCTGCGGAACACGCCGCAGGACCCCACTATGCGTTCATCGCCTTTCGACCGGACGATGAACGTACCGTAGCCGTAAAGCGCCCAGCTACCCGCGTTGCGCAGCAGGCGGGCGAAGGCATCGCTGTGGGTCGCGGCCATGGCGCCGAGGTGACGCGTCGTTTCCGGATCGTCGAGCATGGCGGCAACGCCCCGGTGATCGCCGACCTGGGGCTGCCACAGGTCGAAACGGTCGGTCGAAAGGATCGGCCGCGCGCTCACAGCAGCTGGTCGATGGCATGGATCGCCACCCCGACCAATCCGCCAACCAGGGTGCCGTTGATGCGGATGAACTGCAGGTCGCGGCCGACCGCACCCTCGATCCGGTCGGTCACGGTCTGCGCGTCCCAGCGCCGCACCGTTTCCGAAACCAGACGCACGATCTGATCACCATAACGGCTGGCCACGCCCACCAGGGTGCGGCGGGCAAAGCGGTTGATCTGGGCCTGTAGCGCGGGATCGTCACGCAGCGTGGCACCCAGTTCGGCCAGCGCATCGGCAAACTGGCCGTCGAAGGCCCCGCCGGGCTCGCGCAGGCGCTTGATCAGGCCAAGGCGGATCCGTTCCCACACCCCCTGCCACCATTCGGCAACAGCCGGGTTGGCAAGGATTTCGGCCTTGAGCCGCTCGACCTGGGCACCCATCTCGGGATCGTTGAGCAGGCGATCGGCCAGCGTGGCGAGTCCTTCCTCGATCTTGGAACGCAGCGGATGATCGGGGTCGACCATGACTTCGGCGAGCAGCTTGTAGAGGCCGTCGATCACCGAACTGGCCAGCCGTTCGTCAAGGCCGGTCCAGCGCAGCACGCTGTTCGCGCGGTCGTGGACGAGCTTTCGGATCAGGTCCTCGTTGTCCTCGATCGTAAGCCCGGCCCAGCGCACCAGCCCGTCGATCACCGGCAAGTGCCGGCGGTCGGCGATTGCCGCGGTGAGGAGCTGGCCGAGCAGGGGTGCCACGTCGAGCTTGCCGAGCTGGCGGACGAGACCGCCGCGCACCTGAACCCCGAGACGTTCGGGATCGAGCGATTCGAGCAGCTGCGCGCCGAGTTCGGCCGCACCCGTGCCGAGCCGCGAGCTGCCGCCGCCGGTGCCGGGATCGGCGAGCCAGGTCCCGGCCGCCCCGGCAAGGTTCATGCCGGCCAGCCGCCGCGCGACGACCTGCGGGGTCAGGAAATACTCGCGCAGGAACGTCGCCATCGTATCGGCGATGCGATCCTTGTTTTCGGGAATGATCGCGGTGTGCGGGATCGGCAGGCCCAGCGGCCGGCGGAACAGCGCGGTGACCGCAAACCAGTCGGCCATGCCGCCGACCATGCCCGCCTCGGCAAAGGCAAGCACATAGCCCATGACCGGATGAACTGGCAGGAAGTGCCGCGCCAGGAGATAGACCCCGCCCATGGCGGCAAGCAGGCTGGTGGCGATAATCCGCATCCGCCGTGCCCGGTCGACGAGTGGCGGCGGCAGCGGCAATGCAGGCGGCTGGGACCGCGTCAGATCGGCTTGCGTCACTCGGCGGGTAATGGACCGGAATTGCCTGCTTGGCCAGCCACCGGAACGGGCGCCTTGCCGTCATCGCCCGGCTGATAGGTCAGCAGGCGCGTGCGCAGCCACGGCCCGACGCGTTTTTCGAGGCCATCGGCAAGGCTGAACCCGGCAGGGACGATGATCAGCGTCAACAGGGTCGACACGACCAGACCGCCCATCACGACGATACCCATCGGCTGGCGCCAGGCGCCGTCGCCCGACAGCGACAGGGCCGTCGGGACCATGCCGGCGGTCATCGCCACGGTGGTCATCACGATCGGCTGGGCGCGCTTGTGGCCGGCATCCTTGATCGCCTGCAGCTTGGGTACGCCGCGGGCCATCTCCTCGATCGCGAAGTCGATCAGCAGGATCGAGTTCTTGGCGACGATGCCCAGCAGCATGAGCAGGCCGATGTAGACCGGCATCGAGATCGGCTGGCCGACCAGCGCGAGGGCAAGCAGGCCGCCCAGCGGCGCGAGCAGCAGCGAGGTCATGTTGACCAGCGGCGAGACGAAGCGGTGGTAGAGCAGCACCAGCACCGCGAAGACGAGCAGGATGCCCGACACCACGGCGACGGCAAAGTTCATGATCATTTCGCCCTGCCACTTTTCATCGCCGACCGGGGCGTTCGACACGCCCTGAGGCAGGTTCTTCATGATCGGCAGGGCCTGGATCTTCTCCATGACCGGCCCCTTGACCGCGCCGGGCGCAAGATCGGCCCCGACGAAAATGCGGCGCGACTGGTTGTAGCGCTGGATCTGCGTCGGCCCTGCTCCGAAAGTGATTTCGGCCACGCGGCTGAGCGGCACCGATCCCCCGGCGGACGTGGGAACGGGAAGGTTCTCGATCGTTGCGATATCGCGGCGCGATTCACGCGGCAGAATCACGCGGATCGGCACCTGCCGGTCGCTCAGCGAGAACTTCGCGGCGTTCTGATCGATCTCGCCCATGGTCGCGATGCGGATCGCCTGGCTCAGCGAAGCAGTGGTAACGCCAAGCTGCGCGGCCAGATCCATCCGGGGGATGATCACCAGTTCGGGCCGCTTCATGTCGGCGGCGATCCGCGGCGCGACCACACCGGTCACTCCCTGCATCTGGTCGGCCAAAGTCTGCGCGGTCTGCTGAAGCTGGTCGGGATCGCTGCCCGACAGCATCACCGAGATGTCGCGACCGGTCCCGAAACCGCCAGACTGCGACGCGAAGGTGACCCGGGCATCGGGAATGGCGGCCAGCACCGGTGCCACACGGCGCTCGAATTCGATAGACGTTGTTTCGCGCTCTTCCTTGAGAGTGATGAACAGGCGCGCGTTGCCTTCGCGGACGCGCTCCATCACGCGTTCGACCTCGGGCTGCTTCTGGAGGATCGCCTCGACCTTGTCGGCGATGACGAGCGTCTGCTCGATCGTCGTTCCCGGCACGGCCTCGATGTTCACGCGGCTGGAATCGTCGTTGATCGTCGGCTGGAATTGCTGCGGCATGTTGGTCAGCATGGCCAGCGTGACGACCAGCGCGAGGATGCCCGCGAAGAAGGCCCAGACCCGGTGGTCACCCTTGATGCGGGCGCCGACGCGCGTCTTGAAATAAGTGTGCCAGCGCGCAAGTCCGCCCTGCGTGGCAAGGGCGATGCGGCTGACCACGGCCCCAGCGGCATAACCGGCAAGCACCATGGCCACCAGGACCAGCGGAACGCGGACCAAGGCAGGAACCTCGATCGAACCAAGGACCATGCCGATCCCGGCCTGCACGGCAAAGGCCGCCGCGACCGAGACGACGATCAGCAGAGCGACGAACAGCAGGTACGGCCAGCGGAATGGGGCCGCTTCGGTGCGGGCGCGGATCGCTTCGGCCTTCGAGGTGTCGAGCGTCCAGGCCAGAACCCGGGTGTAAACGTCCATCAAGCGGCCTTCGCCGTGGCTTTCCTCGCCGTGGGCCTTGAGGAAATAGGCCGCGACCATCGGCGTGATCATGCGTGCGACGGCCAGCGAAACCAGCACGGCGGCGACGATGGTCAAGCCGAAGTTCTTGAAGAACTGGCCCGAGATGCCCGGCATCAGGCCGACCGGCAGGAACACCGCGACGATGCACATGGTGGTGGCGACCACGGCGAGGCCGATTTCGTCCGCCGCGTCGATCGAGGCCTGGTAAGCGGACTTGCCCATGCGCATGTGGCGCACGATGTTCTCGATCTCCACGATCGCGTCGTCGACGAGGACGCCGGCCACGAGGCTCAGCGCCAGCAGCGACAGCGAATTGAGGTTGAAGCCCATCAGGCTCATGAACCAGAAGGTCGGGATCGCCGAGAGCGGGATCGCGATGGCGCTGATGATCGTGGCGCGCCAGTCGCGCAGGAAGAAGAACACAACGATGATCGCCAGCACCGCGCCTTCGATCATCGCTTCGATCGAGCTCTTGTACTGGTCCTTGGTGTATTTGACGCTGGTGTAGAGCTGGGTGAAGTGGATGCCGGGGTTTTCCTTCTCCAGCTTCCGGATCTCGGCGATCGCGCCGTCATAGACAGTGACATCCGAAGCGCCCTTGGCGCGTTCGATGCTGAAGGTGACGACCTGGCGCCCGCCCATCTTGGCGATTGAGGTCTGTTCCGAATAGCCATCTGCCACGTCGGCGACTTCGCTCAGCCGCACCGTGCGGCCGCCGCTCAAGGCAACCTGGGTCTGCGACAGCGCGAAGGCATCGTCGGCATTGCCAAGGACGCGGACCGACTGGCGGGTTCCGGCGATTTCGGCGCGGCCGCCGGCCGCATCGACGTTGGTCTGGCGCAGCGCGGCGTTGACCTGGCTTGCGGTCACGCCCAGCGATTGCATTCGCGCGGGATCAAGCACGACGCGGATTTCGCGGTCCACGCCGCCGGCGCGTTCGACGGCAGCCATGCCGGTAACGCTGAGCAGCCGCTTGGAGACGGTATCGTCGATGTACCAGCTGAGCTGCTCCATCGTCATGTCGTCGGCGCTGACGGCAAAATAGCCGATCGGGCCGTTTCCGCCGATGTCGACCTTGGTCACCTGCGGTTCGAGAATCCCGTCGGGCAGGCTGCCGCGGATCTGGTCGATCGCGTTGCGCACGTCGCTGGTCGCCTCGATCGTGTTGGTGCCGATCGTGAACTGCACGAAGGTCTGGCTCGACCCTTCGCTGGCGGTAGACTGGATCTCGTCGACGCCGTTGATCGAACGCAGCGCCGCTTCGACCTTCTGGGTGATCTGGGTCTCGATTTCGCGCGGGGCCGCGCCCGGCTGCGAGATCGATACGTTGACCGCGGGAAAATCGACGTCCGGGTTGTCGTTCACGTCCATCTGGCTGAACGAGACCATCCCGGCCAGCAGCAGGCCGAAGAACAGCACGATCGGGATGATCGGGTTGCGAATCGACCAGGCGGAGATGTTGCGGAAGTTCACGGCGGCCGCCCCTCAGTTCGCCGCGGCGGTCTGCGGCTTGACCGCATCGCCGGGGTTGAGGAAGCCGCCGGCGCGCAGCACGACCCGCTCGGTGCCGTTGAGACCTTCGATCACGGCAATGCCGTTTTCGGTCACCAGCCCGGTCTTGACCGCGCGGCGCTGCACCTTGTTGGCGGCATCGACGATATAGACGTAACGGCCTTTCTCGTCGGTCAGGATCGCCGATTCGGGCAGCAGCGGTGCGACCACCGACCCGGCGTTGATCACCGCGCTGGCAAAGCCGCCCGGGCGCAGTTCGGGCGCATAGGCGAGCGCAACACGGGCCGTGCCCTGGCGCGACTGCGCGTCGATGATCGGGGAAACCTGCCAGACCTGGCCAGCGAAGGTGCGGTCCGAACCGACCGGCGTGACATTGACCGCAACGCCGGTCGACAGCTTGGCCAGATCGACTTCGCCGACCTGGGCAAGCAGTTCCATCTCGCCGCCCTTGGCGATCGAGAACAGGACGCCGGATCCGGCGCTGACGACCTGGCCCGGTTCGACCCGGCGTTCGAGGACGAGCCCGGCCGCCGGCGCAACGACGTTGAGCCGGGCGGACTGCGCCTGCAGCACACCGAGCTGGGCGCCGGCGACGCGGACCTGGGCATTGGCGGAATCGCGCGTTGCACGCAGGCGATCGACGTCGGCCTTCGAAATGAAGCCGCGGTCGACCAGCCGCAGCGCGCGCTGGTAGTTCGCTTCGGCCAGATCGGCGTTGGCGCGGGCAACCTGGATCTGCGCGGCCTGGCTCGCCTGTTGCTGGACCTGGACCGACCGGTCGATCACGGCCAGGACCTGGCCTTGCCCGACCCACTGGCCCGGTTCGACCAGCACGCGGACCACCTGTCCGCCTTCGCCCGGAATGCCGACCGGCAGCGCGCGGCGCGCGGCCAGCGTGCCGGTGGCGTTGATCTGCCCGGCAACCGAGCCGCGGCCGGGCGACACGACGGTCACCACCGGAACCTGCGTCTTGGGCGCAGCGGCGTCGTCCGCGGCGCCGCCACGGCTCAAAAACCAGATCGCGATGATGATCGCCAGCACCGCAACGGCACCGATGATCAGCCGCCGGCGGCTGCGACGCGCGCTTTCTTCATCTTCGAGCAGGGGGTTGCCGTCGTCGGTGATGATGGTCCCCTCGGGAGTGATCCGGGTGTCGTAGTTCATTACCGAAAGCGCCTTCTGTAGATTGGCAGTTGCCATTTCGCCCGCCGGCCGAAGCAGCTGTATTACACAACTAAATCACCTTCCGCAAGCCGGGAAGGGCTCGTGCAGGATATAGCACAACAGCCCGGCGCACTAGGCACCGGGCTGCTGCGTTGCAATATGGGCCTCGGCAGACGGCCGAAACCCATCGTTGAACGGCGTTGCGCCTCTAGCGCACGCGGCCGCGACGGACGAGGTTCACGATGGCCAGCAGGATGACCGCCCCGAGGAACGCGGTGAGCAGGGTCATCGGATCGAAGGCGTCTCCGCGCAGGTGCCCGCCGCCGAGCAGTCCGCCGAGCAGGAACCGGCCGAGGATGGAACCAAGGCAACCGACTATCACGTTGGCGACCATGCCCATCGACGCGTCGCGGTTCATGACCATGCTCGCCAGCCAGCCGATGATGCCGCCCACGACCAAGGCGATTATGATGTTGATCATGCGAACTCTCCCCTCTTTTTCTTCGCCGAACCTCGGCGCAGGCTGCGCCAACGGAAACGGCCGGCCGAGACTATGCCCGGCCGGCCGTTCGCGAAAGGGTGATTTGACCCAGAGCGCTCAGTACTTGAGCTGGCGCTCGTAAAGGTCGCGGTAGTGCTGCAGGCGCGTGACGCGCAAGCCTTGCATTCCCGAACGGTCGACCGCCCGCTGCCACGAGGCGAACTCCTCCAGAGTCAGGCCATAACGCTCGCACACTTCGTCGATCGTGAGCAGGCCGCCGTTGACGGCAGCAACGACTTCGGCCTTGCGCCGCACGACCCAGCGGGTGGTGTCGGGCGACGGCAGCGATTCGATCGTCAGCGGCTCGCCAAGCGGGCCGATCACCATCGCGGGTCGTATCTTCTGGTTTTCGATCATCGTTATCCTCGGTCGCCGCGTGCGACGGGTTGGGCGACAAAGCCCCCCTTGCCCTCGGCTCCTTTGCAAACTGCTAAATCAATTGGGTTAACGACCGGTGCACCCCATTCCGCGCCTGCACCTGCTTCGGCCCAGGGTGCAAAGGCCCCGCTGCGCAGATGCGGCAGCGACTCGCCGCGAATCAGCGCCTGGCGGGCGCAGTGGCCGGCAACCAGGCGCGTCTGCAGCGCAGGCCAGTCGACCGGGCTAGCAGCGCCCGGCGTTCCGGCACGGCCGCTGCGCAGGCCGTTCATCAGTTCGATTCCAAGTTCCATGTGCGGTGGCTTATCAGGCCATCGGTCAAGATCGGGTAAAGCCGCTTTTTACCAGCCGGTCATAAAGCTTACCGAAGCCTGCCACCGCACTGCGGCCGGGCCGTGGTTTGCAGGATTGGCCTTTGCCGCCCGGCGCGTGTATGGGCGGCGCGCCATGTCGCACACGCTTTCCCCCGCCGATTCTGCCGACCTGTTCCAGATGAACGCCAGCCTTGCAGGCAAGCGCATCGTCGTGGCCATGTCGGGCGGGGTCGATAGCTCGGTGGTGGCCGCGCTCGCCGCGCGCAGCGGCGCCGAGACCATCGGCATTACCCTGCAGCTCTACGATTCCGGCCCGTCGAGCGGCCGCAAGGGCGCCTGCTGCGCCGGCGACGACATCCGCGATGCGCGGGCCGTGGCCGACCGCCTGGGCATCGCGCACCACGTCATCGACCACGAAAGCGCCTTTCGCGACGAGGTGGTCGAACAGTTCGCCGACGATTACCTCGCCGGACGCACGCCGATTCCCTGCATCCGCTGCAACATGGGGCCCAAGTTCACCGACCTGCTCGCCATGGCGCGCGACCTCGGCGCCGATTGCCTGGCGACCGGGCACTACGTGCGCCGAATGATGGGCGCCGCCGGGCCTGAACTGCACCGCGCGCTCGATCCGGCGCGAGACCAGTCCTATTTCCTTTACGGGACCACGGAAGCCCAGCTCGATTTCCTGCGCTTTCCGCTGGGCGGCCTGCCCAAGTCCAGCGTGCGCGCCATTGCCGAGGCCGAGGGCCTGCGCGTGGCGGCCAAGCCCGACAGCCAGGACATCTGCTTCGTGCCCGATGGCGACTATGCCCGGATCGTGCGCGCGGTTCGCCCCGATGGCGTCCGGCCCGGCGCGATCGTCCACGCCGAAACGGGCGCGGTGCTGGGCAGCCACGCCGGGATCATCCACTTCACCGTCGGCCAGCGTCGCGGCCTGGAGATCGGCGGCCAGCCCGAACCGCTCTACGTGACCGGGATCGACGCGGCGGAGCACCGCGTGCTGGTCGGTCCGCGCCGCCTGCTTGGGGTGGTCGGGGCCGGGATCGTCGACACCAACCGCATCGGTCCGCTGCCCGCCGGGCCGCTGACCGCCAAGGTCCGATCGCTGGCAAAACCGGTGCCGATCGCCCTGGAAGGGCCGCTGGGCGGCGGGGCGGCAACCGCTATCCATTTCGCCCAACCCGAATACGGCGTCGCGCCGGGCCAGGCGGCGGTACTCTATGCCGGAGACCGCGTCGTCGGCGGCGGCTGGATAGCCTCGACCGTGCCGGCGGCAAAGGCGCTCAGCGCGGCCACGGCTTGAGCCGGCAACCCTCGCCCTCGACATAGCTTGCCGAATCGCTGGCCAGGATCGGGAAGCGGGCAGTGACCGTCTTGGCGGCGCTGTCCTCGCTCAGGGTGATCAGCTCCATTCCGTCCTCGAAATCCTTGCGGCAATCCGCGAGGCTGCGCCCGCCTTCATAACGGCACGAGCAGGCCACTCGCGCGCCATAGGCCGTCCCGACCCGGGCATAGCCGTTGAGCGGCTGCCAGAACCAGGCCAGCGCAGCGGCCAGCGCGATCGCGGCTAGCCACAGCAAACGGCGCAGGCGGCGACGCCCTTTGAACATGCGGTTGGGATCGGCGGGGTTAACGGTTGCCATTCAAGGGCCTTTGGGCAAGTGATGCGCGCCATGGGATCGCGTCGCCTGCCCCTTATCCTTCCCGTCATCCTGCTGCCAGCCCTGATCGGCTGTTCGCGCAGCGACGCGCCGTCCCCGCCCCCGCCGCTGTCACCGGCGGCGCTGGAGGCCGTGGCCGAGCGGCCCGGGATCGGCCGCGAAAGGCTGGCCCGTGCGGTCGATGCGCTGTTCACCGCGCCCGATGCCGCCGAAACCCGCGCCGTCATCGTGATGAAGGACGGCCGCATCGTGGCCGAACGCTATGCGCCGGGCTATCACGAGAACACGCGCTTCATTTCCTGGTCGATGGCCAAGACGGTGACGGCGGTGATGATCGGCATGCTGGTGTCGGACGGCCGCCTGCGGCTGGATGAGACCGCGCCCGTGCCCGCCTGGCAGCGCCCCGGCGATCCACGCGGCGAGATTACCCTGCGCCAGTTGCTGCAGATGCGTTCGGGCCTGCGCCATGTCGAGGCGGAGGGCGAACCCTTTGCCACCGACACGGCGCGCATGCTGTTTCTCGATGGGCGCGACGACACCGCCGCCTATGCCGAGGCCCAGCCGCTGGAAGCCGAACCCGGCGCCCGGTTCGAATATTCGAGCGCGACGTCCATCATCCTGTCAGACCTTGCCGCTCGGGCGCTGACCACCTCCGCCGCGCCGGCCGAGCGCCGCCGCGTGGTTCAGGACTACCTGCGCACCCGACTGTTCGACCCGATCGGCATGACCAGCATCGTTCCCGAATTCGACGCTGCGGGCACCCTGCTGGGGGGCAGCCTGATGCACGCAACCGCGCGCGACTGGGCCCGCTTTGGCGAGTTCCTGCGCAACCGCGGCGCGATCAAGGGTGCGCAGCTGGTTCCGACGACCTGGATCGACTTCATGGTTCGGCCCAGCCCGCGCAATCCGGGCTATGGCGCGCACGTGTGGCTCAACCGCCCGCAGGCAGGGGACGATGATGTGCAATGGCCCGGCGCGCCGCGATCGACTTTCTCGATGAACGGCCACCTTGGCCAGTTCGTCGCGGTGGCACCGTCGAAGGGCCTTGTGGTCGTCCGGCTGGGCAAGACGGCGGAAGGCGCCCATGCCCCGGTTCGCGCCGCCATGGCGCGGATCATCCAGCTCTATCCCGACAAGACCGCACAGCAAAAGGACCAGACGCCGTGACCCAGAAGACCGCCCTGATCACGGGCGTTACCGGCCAGGATGGCGCCTATCTCGCCCGCCTGCTGCTCGCCAAGGGCTACCGCGTCCACGGGATCAAGCGGCGTTCGTCCTCGTTCAACACCGGTCGGATCGACGAAATCTACCAGGATCCGCACGATCCCGACCCCAAGTTGACGCTGCATTACGGCGACCTCACCGACGCCACCAACTTGATCCGCATCGTCCAGGAAACCCAGCCCGACGAAATCTACAACCTGGCCGCGCAAAGCCATGTCCAGGTTAGCTTCGAGACCCCAGAATACACGGCCAACGCCGACGGGATCGGCACGCTTCGCCTGCTTGAGGCGATCCGCATCCTTGGCCTGGAGAAGAAGACGCGGTTCTACCAGGCCTCGACCAGCGAGCTTTACGGCCTGGTCCAGCAAGTGCCGCAGCGCGAGACGACGCCGTTCTATCCGCGCAGCCCCTATGCCGCGGCCAAGCTCTATGCCTACTGGATCACGGTCAACTACCGCGAGGCCTATGGCATCCACGCCTCGAACGGAATCCTGTTCAACCACGAAAGCCCGCTGCGCGGGGAAACCTTCGTCACCCGCAAGATCACCCGCGCCGCCGCCGCGATCGCCGAGGGCAAGCAGGACGTGCTCTACCTCGGCAATCTCGACGCGCAGCGCGACTGGGGCCACGCCCGCGAATACGCCGAAGGGATGTGGCTGATGCTGCAGCAGGACGAGGGCGACGACTACGTCCTGGCGACGGGCGAGACGACGCGCGTGCGCCAGTTCGTCGAATGGGCCTTCGAAGACGCCGGCATCGCGCTCGACTGGAGGGGTTCGGGCGCGGACGAAGAAGGCCGCTGCCGCAAGACCGGCGCGCTGCGTGTCGCGATCGACCCGCGCTATTTCCGCCCGACCGAGGTCGATCTGCTGATCGGCGATCCGGCCAAGGCAAGGCAGAAGCTGGGATGGGAGCACCGCACACCGGTGCGCGACCTGGCTCGCGAGATGGTCGAGGCCGACCTTGCCCTGGTCCGCGCCGGCGCCGGGGCCGGGCAATCGGCATGAGTGCAGCCGCACCGCTCTATCCGCTGGCCGGCAAGCGCGTCTGGGTGGCCGGGCACAAGGGTATGGTCGGCTCGGCAATCGTGCGCCGCCTCGCCGAATGGCAGTGCGACGTGCTGACGGTCGGGCGCGATACGCTGGACCTCACCGATCAGCGCGCCGTCCTCGGCTGGATGCACAACAACCGTCCCCAGGCGGTGTTCCTCGCGGCCGCCAGGGTCGGCGGAATCCTTGCCAACGACAGCCAACCGGTCGATTTCCTGCGCGACAACCTGCTGATCGAGACCGCGGTGTTCACCGGGGCCGAGCAGATCGGGGTCGAAAAGCTGCTGTTCCTCGGTTCTTCGTGCATCTACCCCAAGCATGCCGCCCAGCCGATCACCGAGGAGGCGCTGCTGACCGGCCCGCTCGAGCCGACCAACGAATGGTATGCCATAGCCAAGATCGCCGGGATCAAGCTCGCCCAGGCCTACCGCAAGCAATACGGCTGCGATTACATCAGCGCCATGCCGACCAACCTGTTCGGACCCGGCGACAACTTCGATCCCGAAGGAAGCCATGTCCTGCCCGCGCTGATCCGCAAGGTGCACGAGGCCAGGCTGGCCGGCACTCCGGTCGAGATCTGGGGCACCGGATCGCCGCTGCGCGAGTTCCTCTATGTCGACGATTGCGCCGACGCCTGCATCCACCTGATGCAGCACTATTCGGACGACGGGCACATCAACGTGGGCTCGGGCAAGGACATCGCGATCATCGACCTTGCCCGCACGGTGATGGCCGTGCTGGGCCATGACGGCGAGATCGTCACCGACCCGAGCAAGCCCGACGGCACGCCGCGCAAGCTCATGGACGGATCGAAGCTGGCGGCGCTGGGCTGGACGCCCAAGGTCGGCCTGAAAGAGGGCATCGCCCGCAGTTACGAAGCATTCCTGGCCGGCGAGGGCCGCAACATCTGATTGCTATTCGCTGCGCTGGTGCGCGGCGAGCAGATCCTGCGCGGCAAGGCCTTCCTCGTCGATCAGGCCTTCGGGATCGGGGTGGATCAGGATCTCGATCCCCGGAAACTCGGCCAGCAGCTTGGCCTCGATCTCGTCCATCACGTCATGGGCGCGGCGCACGGTCATGTTGGGATCGACCGCGACGTGGAACTGCACGAAATCGCGGTTGCCAGAGGTGCGCGTGCGCAGGTCGTGCAGGCCCTTAAGTTCGGGATGGCGAGCGACGACCGCAAGGAAGTGCTGCTTCTTCGCCTCGTCCCATTCGTGGTCCATCAGCTGGTTGACCGCCTCCTGCGAGGCGCCCCAGGCCCCCCGGCCGAGCCAGGCCGCAATGGCGAGGCCGAACAGCGGATCGGCGCCGGCGATGCCGGCATACTGGTCGAGCGCCAGCGCGGCGATGACCGCCAGGTTGAGCAGCAGGTCCGACTTGTAGTGGACGTGATCGGTGCTGATCGCGAGGCTGCCGGTCTTGAGGATCACGTGGCGCTGCCAGGCCAGCAAGGCCAAGGTCGCGCCCATGGCGATGCCCGAGACGACGATCCCGCCCTCGGCCGCCTCGGGACGCGCGCCGTTGACGAGCTGCTCCACCGCGCGCACCGCCAGGCTGAGTGCCGAAATGCCGATAAGCACGACCTGGACCATGGCGGCGATCGCCTCGGCCTTGCCGTGGCCGAAACGGTGGTTGTAGTCATCAGGCTGGGCCGCGATCCACACACCGGCAAGGGTTGCAAGGCTGGCGACGAGGTCCAGCATCGTATCGGCCAGGCTGCCGAGCATGGCCGTGGACCCGGTGGTCCAGGCCGCCCAGACTTTGAGCGCGACAAGCAGCAGCGCGACCGAGATCGAGGCCAGCGCTGCGCTGCGGTTGAGGGCGTGCGCGTCGCTCACGGGTAGAGCAGGGTGCCCGACCAGCCGCCATCGCTGGTCCGTTCGAACCGCCGCCGCTCATGCAGGCGGAACGGACGGTCCATCCAGAACTCGAACGCGGAGGGCGCAAGGCAGAACCCGGTCCAGTGCGGCGGACGCGGCACCTTGCCAACCAGATGCGCTGCGGTGACTTTGGCGATGCGGGCGAGGAATTCCCCGCGCGAGGCCATCGGCTGCGACTGGTCAGAGGCGAGCGCGCCGAGTTGCGAATCGCGGCTGCGACTTGCGAAATAGGCATCGGCCATGGCTGGATCGACTTCGCTGACCGTGCCCTCGATGCGGATCTGGCGGCGCAGGGACTTCCAGTGGAACAGCATCGCGGCCTGCGGATTGGAGCGCAGCTCCTGCCCCTTGCGGCTGTGGGCGTTGGTATAGAAAACGAAGCCGCCATGGTCGCCCAGCGTCGGCCCGTGGTTCTTCAGCAGCACCATCCGCACCGACGGCGCCGCGCCGGGCGTCGCGGTGGCCAGCGCCACGGCGTCGGGATCGCTGGGTTCGCGCGCCTTCGCATCGGCAAACCAGGCGTCGAACAGCGCGAAGGGATCGGTCCCGGTGATGGCGGTTGCGGCGTCGTCGCTCATGGCAATCAGGGCATAGCGGCGCGCAGCCTTCAAACAAAGCGCAAGCGTCTCGCAATAAGCGCCTAAATCCTTGCCGGATGCCGCCGGGCCACCTAGCTAGTCGGATATGGCCGATCCCTATTCGATCCTGGGCGTGGCGCGCAGCGCGGGCGAGAAGGACATCAAGTCCGCCTACCGCAAGCTGGCCAAGGAACTGCACCCGGACCGCAACGCCGACAATCCCAAGGCCGCGGAACGCTTCGCCGAGGTGACCCGCGCCTACGACCTCCTGTCCGACAAGGACAAGCGGGCGCGTTTCGACCGGGGCGAGATCGACATTGACGGCAACCCGACCATGCCGTTCGGCTATGGCGGCGGCGCGGCGCCCGGCGGCGGCTTCGGCGGCGCAGGCCAGCGCGGGTTCCGTGCCGATGGGTTCGAAGGATTCGGCAACGAAGGGATCGACATTTCCGACATCTTCGACGGCCTGTTCGGCGGTCGCGGCGGCATGGGTGGCAGCATGGGCGGCGGCCAGGGCGGCGCACGACGCGGCCCGGCGCCGAGGGGCGCGACCGTGCAGTACAAGCTGGGCGTCTCGCTGCCCGACGCGGCACTGCTCAACACCCAGCGGATCACGCTGGCCGACGGCAAGACCATCGACCTCAAGCTGCCGGCCGGGGTCGAGGACGGAACCCAGATGCGCCTTGCCGGAAAGGGCGAGGCCGGGCCCGGCGGGAACGGCGACGCGCTGGTGACGATCCAGCTCCACCCCCACCCCTTCTTCCGCCGCGATGGCGACAACCTGCGCCTCGACCTGCCGATCAGCCTCGACGAGGCGGTCGGCGGAGCCAAGGTTCGCGTGCCCACGGTCGACGGCGCGGTCATGCTGACGGTCGCCCCGGGGTCGAGCTCGGGCCGGACGCTGCGCCTCAAGGGCAAGGGCTTCACCCGCAAGGACGGCACGCGCGGGGACCAGTTGATCACATTGGAAGTGCAACTGCCCGAAGGCGACGTGGATCTTGCCCGCCGCCTCGAAGGTTGGCGTGATCCGCGCGACCTGCGCAGCCGGCTGGGCGTGTAGCAGCGCGCGTGGAGGAGCGTCCGCTCGTCGATGGCCAGCGCCCGCCGCTGACCCCGCCCGACCTGTCCCCCGAAGCCCGCCGCAAGCGCGCGCTGCGGCTGCGCGCAGGTCTTCAGGAAACGCTCGACGAACACGTCGGGCCCCAGGGCAAGTTCTGGGACACGCGCTTCTTCAAGGTGTTCAACCGGGTGTGGACCGGCGCCTACAACGACGGCTTCATTCACGCCGGCAACCTTGCCTACATGGCGATCCTGGCGCTGTTTCCCTTCTTCATCACTGTCGGTGCGGCCTTTTCGCTGATCGGCGAACAGGCCCAGCGCGAGGCGTCGGTCCACGCGTTCCTGCTCGGACTACCGCCGATCGTCGCGCGGGCGCTCGAACCCGTCGCACAGGACGTGATGGCGGCGCGCAGCGGCCTGCTGCTGTGGGCCGGCGCGGTGGTCGGCCTGTGGACCGTCGGCAGCCTGATCGAGACGATCCGCGACATCCTGCGCCGTGCCTACGGCACCCAGCCGACGCACGCCTTCTGGCGCTATCGCCTGACCTCGACCGGGGTGATCATCGTTGCCGTGGTGGCGATGATCTTCGCGCTGCTGCTGCAGGTGGCGATCGGCGCCGCGCAGCAGGTGATCGAGCATTCGCTGCCGCGCCTTGGCGGGTGGATCGGCACGCTGACGACCTCGCGGCTGGTGCCCGCGGCCATCATCTACCTGTCGCTATGGCTGCTTTTCCTGACCCTGACCCCGACTGCCTATCGCGGCAAGACCTATCCCAAGTGGCCGGGGGCCTTGCTGGTGACGGTGTGGTGGCTCGCGGTGACCATGGCCCTGCCCCCCGTTCTCCAGCGTTTTTTCAGCTACGACCTTACCTACGGGAGCCTTGCCGGCGTAATGATCGCGCTGTTCTTTTTCTGGCTCGTCGGGCTGGGGATGGTTATGGGAGCCGAATTGAACGCCGCACTGACCGAAAGCCCCGAAGAACGCGACGCGATCGGACAGAAGGACAACCGGCATCGCCAGGGGGCGAAGGCCAGCGAACGACAGGGACCACAAGGATAGACGCATGACCGGACTGATGCAGGGCAAACGGGGGCTGATCATGGGCCTTGCCAACGACAAGTCACTGGCCTGGGGCATTTCTCGGAAACTGCATGAACAGGGGGCCGAACTCGCCATATCCTACCAGGGCGAAGTCATGGAGAAGCGGGTTCGCCCGCTGGCCGACCAGCTGGGCTGCGATTTCTTGATCGATTGCGACGTCTCGACCGAGGCCGAACTGGACAAGGCCTTTGCAACTCTCGCCGCGCGCTGGCCGACGATCGATTTCGTGGTCCACGCCATCGGCTACACCAACAAGGAAGCGCTGCGCGGCCACTATGCCGACGTCGGCCTCGACGATTTCCTGATGACCATGAACATCTCGGTCTACAGTTTCACCGCGGTCGCCCGCCGCGCGGCGACGATGATGCCGGCCTTCGATCCCGAAACCGGCGAAGGCGGCGGGACCATGCTGACCCTGTCCTACTATGGCGCCGAAAAGGTCGTGCCGCACTACAACGTGATGGGCGTGGCCAAGGCGGCGCTCGAAACCAGCGTCAAGTACCTCGCCAACGATTTCGGTCCGCAGGGCATCCGGGTCAATTCGATCTCGGCCGGGCCGATCAAGACCCTGGCGGCCAGCGGGATCGGCGATTTCCGCTATATCCTAAAGTGGAACGAACTGAATGCGCCGCTGCGCCGAAACGTCACCATCAGCGACGTCGGCGGGGCCGCGCTGTACCTGCTGTCGGACCTGTCATCGGGCGTGACCGGCGAAAACCACCACGTCGACGCGGGCTACCACACTGTCGGCATGAAGCAGGAAGACGCCCCCGACATCGCGCTGAGCTGAGCCGCGGGCCTTACGGGTTCGTCGGGGCCTTCGTCGCGGCGTCTTCCTGCGCCTTCTGGCGCTCGAGGTATTCCTTTTCCGCCTGTTCGACGCGCTTCTGCGTTTCGGCTGCCTCGGCGTCGATCGTGGCGAGACGCTTGGCGCGCTCCTCGGCGACCAGTTCGGCCATGCGCACGTCACTGCCGGTGGCCTTTTCGGCGTAGGCGTCGCGGATCATCTTGCTCGAACAACCGGTCCAGCCACCCGGGCCGACCGGCGTGCAGCTTTGCGTGCCGCTGCGGCCCACGGTTTCATAGGCGATCACCTTGTTGGTCCAGGCTTCGTTGTCGGGCGAGCTCGATTCGCGCAGGATCGAGGGGATCCGGTAGCGCTCGCTTTCCGCCTTGCGCGCGCAGACCACGATCTCGTCGCCCGCGCCTTCGGGGCACTTGTCGTCACCGTAGATGATGAGCTGGTTGACCTTCGGCTCGGCCGCCTGCTGGGCTGCGCCGGGGGCGGAAACGCCGGCAAGGGCGGCCATGGCGGCAAGGCCGGTCAGGCTGTAGCGGATCACGGGACAACTCCTAGACTGTGGCGCGGGCCTGACCCCTTATAGGGACGCCTTGCCGTGAATAACAGATGAAGCGGGACGCGGTTCACGCCCCGCACCTCGATCAGATGCGTTCGGCCAGCTTGATCGCCGCGCGGCAGCCCAGGCGGATCGCGCCGGACAGCAGCGGATAGGCGGGCGCGCGTTCGGCCCCGGCGGCCAGCGCCGCGTCCCGGTGCTCGCGCTCCTCGGCCCGGAACTGCTCGATCAATCCGGCCAGTTCGGGATCGCTGTCGCCCAGTTCGTCGAGCTGTTCGGTATAATGGCGGTCGATCTCCTCCTCGACCGCGGCGGTGCAGGCCATAGCCGCCTCGGGCGAGATCAGCGCCGTCGCCGCCCCGAGCGCAAAGCCGGCCACGTCCCAGAACGGTTGCAGCGCGGTGGGGCGCACGCCGCGTTCGGCGATCAATGCGTCGAACTTGGCGCGGTGCCGGGCCTCCTGCTCGGCCATGTGGCGAACCGTTTCCGAATGCGGCGCGCGGTCGCCCATCACCGCAAGCTGGCCGGCATAGATCCGCGTCGCGCCGTATTCGCCCGCCTGGTCGACGCGGAGCATCCGTTCGGATGCCTTTGCGCTCACGCTGCGATGCCCTTCGAGCGGCGCAGCAGTACCGCGATCAGCGCGGCCGCGGCGGTGGAGATGAGGAAGTTGAAGCCCGCAAGGCTGATCCCGAACAGCTCCCACTGGACCTGGTCGCAGCGGACGATCGGTGCGCCGAGGATGGCCTCGAGCGGATCGCCGCCTGCCGCACCGACATTGGCGGTGCAGGTGGTGAAGCCTTCCCACCAGCCGTATTCGACTCCGGCGTGGAACGCCCCGATCAGCCCCGAGGCGAGGATCGCCAGGGCCGCCAGCGCCACCAGCAGTCGCGTCGAACCGCGCAAGCCGAAGGCCAGCGCGGCAAGCGCCATGGCGACGAAGTGCGGCCAGCGCTGCCACCAGCACATCTCGCACGGATAGAGATCGAACCCGTACTGGCCGATATAGGCGCCGGCCAGCAGTGCTGCGGGTACGCCAAGCGCGAGCACGCGCGCCAGCGCGATGGCCTTGTCCCCTGTCGGCAGCATTTACTTGCCCTTGGCGGCCAGCGCGACGCCGCTGGTGCGACGCAGCGTTTCCATCGCGTAATAGAGCTGGAAGTCCTTGATGCCCTTGGTCTTCAGGTCCTCGGCGGTCTGCTTGAAACGCGGATCGGCCTGGCGATCGGCTTCGAGCTTCTTGTCGTCGATGCCGACTTCGTTGACCAGGTGGCGGCGCAGGTCGCTTTCGCGCAAGGCCAGTTCGTTGCGGCGCTGGGCATCGGGATCGGACAGCTGCGGCACGCGGATGTCGGGATCGATCCCACCTTCCTGGACCGAGCGGCCCGACGGCGTGAAATAGCGCGCCGTGGTCAGCTTGACCGCGTGGCTGCGGTCGAGTTCGAACAGCGACTGGACGCTGCCCTTGCCGAAGCTGCGTTCGCCCATGATCACCGCGCGGTTCTGGTCCTGCAGCGCGCCTGCAACGATTTCCGAGGCCGAGGCGGAGCCGGCGTCGATCAGCACGATCACGGGCAAGCCCTTGGCGGCATCGCCGGGATAGATCGATTCGGCCTTGTAGAATTCGTTGTCCTGCGGATTGCGGCCCCGCTGCGACACGATGTCGCCCTTGGTGAGAAACAGGTCGGACAGGGCCACCGCCTCGTCCAGCGAGCCGCCGGGGTTGGACCGCAGGTCAAGGACCAGCCCGCTCAGCTTGTTCGCGGTCTGCTTCCTGAGATCGGCGATGGCGCGGTTCACGTTGACGCCGACATCGCGCGAAAACTCGTTGACGGTGATGACGCCCACGTCCTTTTCCAGCTTCCAGGTAACCGGTTCGAGCGTGATGACCCCGCGGGTCACAGTCAGATCGAACGGCTGCTCGCGGCCGGGGCGGAAGATGGTCAGGCGGATCTTGGTGCCCGCCTCGCCCCGCATCTGCGAAACCGCGTCGTCAAGCTCGCCGCCGTAGATCAGCTTGCCGTCGAGGTGGGTGATGAAATCGCCGGCTTTGACGCCCGACGCCTCGGCGGGGCTGCCGCGCATCGGCGAGATGACCTTGACCGCACCGTCGTCCATTTCGACCGACAGGCCAAGGCCCGAATACTTGCCGTCGATCATCGTCGTCAGCCGGGTCAGCGTCGATCCTTCAAGGTAGGTCGAGTGCGGATCGAGCGCGGCCAGCATGCCGTCGATCGCGCCGTTGATCAGCTTGTCGTCGTCGACCTTCTCAACGTACTGGCTTTTCACCATCTGGTAGACCGACAGCAGGCGGCCGAATTCGGGTCCGGCGCGACCATCGACTGCGGCAAGACCGGCGGTGGTGGCCGGGATCAGCGCGACGGCGGTGACCAGCAGGCTGGCGCGGAACAAGGGGGCGAACTTCATCGTCAAGCGACCTTTCGAAAGCTGCGTCACCTTATAGACGGTTCTGCCTTAACGCCAGATAGCCTAACGGGCAGCGAAATCGAGCGGATTGACCGGCTCCTTGCCGCGCCGCAGTTCGAGCGACACGACCGGGCGAACCGGGCCGGCAAGGCCCAGCGGCGATCCGGTGACAAGCTGCTGGCCGACCCGCGTGTCGAGCTGGACGAGGCCGGTCACGACGCTGGTCCAGCCGCCCGGATGCTCGATGATGACGACCTGGCCATAACCGGCATAGGGTCCGGCAAAGGCCACTCGTCCTGCGGCCGGCGAAACGGCCTGGGCCGACGGGTTGGCGGCGAGCGCGATGCCGCGCGCGCGGGGTTTCCCAGGTGCGCTTTCCCCGAAGCCCTGGACCAGACGGCCGGCGACCGGCAGCCGGTAGCCGACCGGGCCGCGGACGCCTTCCTCCACGGCGGCGGCAGGTGTCGGCTGATCGCCGACCTTCGCGCTTGCCGGCAAGGCCGGACGCAAGATGGGTCCGGGCAGCGCAGCCAGTTCGGCGCGAACTTCGCCCTGCCGGGCCAGGTCCTCGACCAGCCCGCCCAGATCGCGGGCCTGTTCTGCGAGCGCGAGCGCGCGTTCCGATTCGCGGTCGGCGATGCCGCTCGCCTCGCGTGAGGCGAGACGCTGGCGGGTCTCGATCGCAGCGAGTTCCTGGCGGCGGCGGGTGAACTCGCCCTCGCTGGCGCGCAGCGCGGTATTGACCGCTAGCGCTCTTGCCTCAAGCGCACGGGCCCGGTCGATCTCGGTGCGCAGGCCGGCGGTGCGGGACTGCACTTGAGGCAGCATGGTCTGCAGGACGGCGCGCAGATAGACCGAATCCTGCAGCGATCCGGGCCGCAGCAGCGACAGCACGGGCGGGCGGCGCGACAGCCGCTGCAGCGCGGCGGTGAGGCGGATTAGCGGCTGCTGGTGGATCGCAAGCCGGGCACGAAGCGCGGCGCGCTGCCCGGCGATCACCGCGATCTGCGCCTGGTTGGCGGCGATCGTCGCTTCGGCCTGCTGGATCCGGGCGGCCAGCGCCGCGCTTTCCTGCGCGGTCCTGTCCGCTTCGGCCACCGCCTGCCGAGCGGCCTGTTCGAGCGTCTCGGCGCGGCGGCCTGCCTCGGCCTGCTGGGCCCGGGCCTGCGCCAGCGCGCGGCTCGCGTCCAGAGGTGTAGCAGGGGCGGCGGCGTCTTGCGCGGCAGCGCTGCCGACCAGCGACGAGGCGGTCAGGACGGGAAGCAGGAATCGCAAGCGCAGCGCCATCGCTGCCCTTATCCCGAACGGTGATAGGGATGGCCAGCCAGAATGCTGGTCGCGCGCCACAATTGTTCGGCCAGCATGGCCCGCGCCATCATGTGCGGCCAGGTCATCGCGCCAAAGGCGATGAGGAGGTCGGCCTGTCCACGCGCGGTAGCTCCGTGGCCGTCGGCGGCACCGATCAGGAAACGCGCCTCGCGCACCCCGTCGTCGCGCCAGCGGCCGAGGATCGCGGCAAACTCTTCGGAAGTCAGTTGCCGCCCGCGCTCGTCGAGCAGAACATCGCGCGATGGGGTCGCAGCGGCGGGCAGCGTGCCGCCGGTATCGGGCAGTTCGGTGATCTTCACCGGCCAGCCGATCCGCTTTACATAGCGGTCGACCAGCTCGGCCTCGGGCGAGCGCCCGATCTTGCCGCGCGCGACAATGTGCAGGCGCATCGAACCGGGGTGTCAGGCGGCGCCGAGGCTGTCGCCGAAGGCCCACATGCGTTCGAGGTTGTAGAAGGTGCGCACTTCGGGGCGGAACAGGTGAACCACCACGTCGCCCGCGTCGATCAGCACCCAGTCTGCTGCGGGCAGGCCTTCGATCCGCGCGTGGCCGAAACCGCCGTGCTTGATCCGCTCGGCCAGCTTCTGCGCCATGGCAGCGACCTGGCGGGTAGAGCGGCCCGAGGCGATGACCATGTGGTCGGCAATCGAGCTTTTGCCTTCGAGCGGGATCGACACGATCTCCATCGCCTGGTCGTCGTCGAGCGACTTCAGGACCAGTTCGTGGAGCGAGCCCGGTTCCGAGGCGGGGAGCGGAGCGGGCGCTCCGGCTTCGGCGGCACCTGCGATGGGGGCCAGATCGGAAGAATTGGGCGTCATGTAAGCTCAAACGGCTCCTCTATGCGGGCGTCGCGGGAAATCATGCGATGTCGGGATCGACGGGATGGTGGGTAAGCGGATCGCGGCGGACTCGGCCTGCAAAACGGCTGGCCCAGTCGGGATCGGCGCGGCGAATGGCTGTCGCCGAACGCGGATCGGGGTCGAAACGCAACTGTATCAGCGCGGGTGCGCTCCATCCTGCCCGGTGCTTCAGGCTGGCGGCGGACCGCCGGTAACGGCCGAGCCAGGCGGCCGCGGGGCTCGCAGCAGCACGGCCATCATAGCCCGGACGGGCGATGACCGCAATCGGCATGGTCCGCGCGATGCTCCGCCAGTCCTTCCACAGGTGCATCTGGGCCAGATTGTCGCTGCCCATCAGCCAGACGAAGCGCACCTTGGGATAGCGCCGGATCAGCGCGCGCAGCGTGTCGACGGTGTAGACCGTGCCCAGCTCTCGCTCGATCGCGGTGGGAACGATTCGCGTACCCCTGGCCCGGTCCATGGCCGAAGCGAGTCGTACCGAAAGAGGCGCCATGCCAGCCCTGGGCTTAAGCGGATTGCCGGGCGAAACCAGCCACCAGACCTGATCGAGCCCGAGCGCATCGAGCGCGAACAGCGATATGCGGCGATGCCCGCCGTGCGCCGGATTGAAGCTGCCGCCAAGGAGGCCAACGGTTTTCAGGGCCGGGTCTGACCCGAACCGCGGACCTGCCACTTGTAGGTCGTGAGCCCTTCGAGAGCGACGGGTCCACGCGCGTGGAGGCGACCGGTGGCGATGCCGATTTCGGCGCCCAGGCCGAACTCGCCCCCGTCGGCGAACTGCGTGCTGGCGTTGTGCATGACAATCGCGCTGTCGACTTCGGTCAGGAAGCGTTCGGCCGTTGCCGCATCCTCGGTAACGATTGCATCGGTGTGGTGCGAGGAATGCCGCGCGATGTGATCGAGCGCCGCGTCGATCCCATCGACCACCGCAACCGAAAGGATCGCGTCGAGGTATTCGGTGTCCCAGTCGTTCGCCGCGGCTGGCACGATTCGCGCGTCGAGCGCGCAGGCCCGGGCATCGCCCCGCAGCTCGCAGCCGGCATCGAGCAGGCCTGCGACGACCGCCTGGCTCGCGGGAAACTGCGCATCGAGCAGCAGGGTTTCCATGGCCCCGCAGATCCCCGTGCGCCGCATCTTGGCGTTGAGCGCGATCGCGGCCGCCTTGTCCGGGGCGGCGGCGGCATGGATGTAGGTGTGACAGATCCCGTCGAGGTGGGCGAGCACCGGTACCCGGGCATCGGCCTGGACACGTGCGACCAGACTCTTGCCGCCGCGCGGCACGATCATGTCGATGAGGCCCGCCGCAGTCAGCATCGCGCCGACCACTTCGCGGTCCTGGGTCGGGACCAACTGGATCGCCGCAGCCGGAATGCCTTCAGCCTCCAGGCCGAGGACCAGGGCAGCATGGATCGCGCGGTTGGAATGAACCGCCTCGCTCCCGCCGCGCAGCAGCGCGGCATTGCCCGACCGCAGACAGAGCGCCGCGGCATCGGCGGTCACATTGGGACGGCTTTCGTAAACGATCCCGATCAGACCGATCGGCACGCGCACGCGGGCCAGCGTCATGCCGTTGGGCCGGGTGCTTTCGTCAATCACCGCACCGACCGGATCGGCCAGGTCCGCGACCTGGTCGACCGCATCGGCAATGCCCGCAAGGCGCCCGGCATCAAGCCGCAAGCGGTCGAGCATCGCGCCCGACAGGCCGCGCGCCTCGCCTGCCGCGACATCGCGCACATTCGCCGCCAGGATCGCCGCTTCTGCTTCCCGCAACGCCGCCGCCGCCGCGTGGAGCGCCCGCGCCTTGGCCGGCGAATCGAGCCGGGCCAGCACGCGCTGCGCGGCACGGCCCGCCTCGGCAAGGTGCCGGACGAGGGATTCGGGCGATTCGCCCACGGCAGGAAGGGGTGCGGTCATGACGGAAAAGCGCCTATCACCGCCACTCTCGATTGTCACTTGATGACATCTGAAAGGCGCACGCAAACCACAGCGAAGCAAAAGGTTCCCGCCCAACTGACCGCCGTGTCAGCTAGCCTATTCGACTCGTCGGGGGAATCTGTCGACTCGGCGACATTTGTGGAGAGTCGATTCGCCACTGCCCCACCAACCTGCTAGCCGCCCGCCTCGAGGGTGAAAGGGACTTGGGGTCGTCTTGCAAAATCAAACTGCTGGCGGGTTGAAACACCGCTTGCGGACATGGTTCCCGGATCGCGAGTTCTTCATGCGATCGCAGGGCCAGGTCCGCTTCATCAAGATTTCGTCGCGCGTGCAGATCATCGCTGCCAGCGTAAGCGCGACTGTGCTGGCGCTGTGGCTGGCGACCATGGCGGCGATCGCCGTGGCTGGCTTCCTGTCGACCCGCGACCGGCTGGCGCTGCTCGACCGGGAGGCGAAGGTCGCCAGTTCGGAAAGCCGGGTCAACGCCTATCGCAGCAATCTCGACACCGTCGTATCCGACCTCGAAAAGCGCCAGGACTTCATCGACCAGGTGACCAAGGCGCACCTCGGCGATCTGCCGGACGATGCGCAGGCCGGCGAAACCGTCTCCAACAGCACCAATGCCGCGGCCGAAACGATCAAGAAGGTCAGCCTCGCCGTTCCCGGGGCCGCCGCGCTCGCGCGGATCGAGGCGCGCCAGCTTGCCTTTGTCGAGGGCCTGACCCGTCTGGCCGACCGTCGCGCCGCGCAGGCCTCGGCCCGCCTCTCGAAGCTGGGCCTCAACCCCAACGCGGTGCTCGCCTCGATCAACCGGCGCGAGGCGCAGGGCGGTCCGCTGCTGCGCCTCGCGACCAGCACCGACGGCACGGTCGATCCGCGCTTCCAGCGCCTTGGCCTCAGTCTCGCACGGATGGAAGCTCTGGAACGCTCGGTTTCGGGCGTCCCGCAGGTCCTGCCCGCCAGTCTCAAGTTCATTTCCTCGGGCTTCGGTTACCGCGCCGACCCGTTCACCGGCGACGGCGCGTTTCACGCCGGGCTCGATTTCCGCGGGCCCATCGGCGCGCCGATCTATGCCGCCGCCAAGGGCGTGGTCAGCTTCGCCGGGGTCAAGGCCGGGTACGGCAATTGCATCGAGATCACGCACGGCAACGGCCTGATGACGCGCTATGCGCACATGTCGCGGTTCGGCGCGCGGGTCGGCCAGCAGGTCGACGGCGGCAGCGTGATCGGCGCCATCGGCAGCACCGGCCGTTCGACCGGCCCGCACCTGCACTTCGAAGTTCGCATCAACGACCGGCCTGTCAATCCGCGGCCGTTCCTGGAGGCATCGCCCCATGTTCAAGCAGAAAACCGCGCCGGACGTGGCGCCCAGATCGCAGGGTAGGACCATGGCCGCATCGACCTTTTCCGTATTCGGCTCCGACATCCGCATCACCGGTGATGTCGTCGCCTCGGCCGACCTACACATCGACGGGCATGTCCACGGCGACGTGACCTGTACCTCGCTCGTCCAGGGCGAAGGCAGCGACATCCAGGGCGCGATCAAGGCCGAGACGGCACGCCTGTCGGGCACCGTGCGCGGCACGATCAGCGCGCGCGACCTGGTGATCCTCAAGACTGCCCGCATCCACGGCGACGTGCACTACGATTCGCTGACGATCGAACAGGGCGCGCAGGTCGATGGCCGCTTCGCCCCGCGCGCCGCAACCAGTGCCGAGGACGCGACGGTCGTGAGCCTCGCCGCCAGCTAAAGGACTTCGGCGCGCAGCGCCTTGCGATCAAGCTTGCCGATCATCGTCTTGGGCAGGCTGTCGCGCACCACGACCCGGTCGACCCGCTCGTGCTTGCCGAGGCGGGCGTTGAGCCAGTCGCGCAACCTGTCGCCGGTTTCGCTCGCCCCTTCTGCCAAGGTGACGTAGGCGCGCGGGCTTTCGCCGCGGTAGGCGTCGGGTACGCCGATCACCAGCACCTCCTTCACTGCCGGATGTTCGGCGATCACCGCCTCGACCTGGCTGGGGAAGACCTTGAATCCGCCAACCGCGATCATGTCCTTGATCCGGTCGACAATCTGCAGATAGCCCTCCGCATCGATCGTCGCGACATCGCCGGTGCGCAGCCAGCGGCCGTCCTCGCGTTCGGCAAAGGCGGCGGCAGCGGCTTCGGGTCGGCGCCAGTAGCCTCGCATTACCTGCGGGCCCTGGATGGCAAGCTCGCCCGGTTCACCCGGCGGCGCATCGCGCAGCGGGTCTTCCTTGTCGAGCAGGCGGATCCGCGTTGCGGGCAGCGGCTGGCCGATCGTCCCGGCACGGTCCTCGCCCTCGTAGGGATTGGTAGAAACCACGCCCGAGGTTTCGGTCAGGCCGTAACCTTCGACAAGCCGCGCAGCCGTCGCCGCTTCGAAACGCTCCTTGAGCGGCGCCGGTAGCGGCGCCCCGCCCGATATGCACACCCGCAGCGAGGAGAAGTCGGTTCGCGCCAGATCCGGATGATCGAGCAGCGCCTGGTACATGGTCGGCACCCCCGGCATCGCCGTGGCCCTGACCCGCTCCAGGGTCTTCAGCGCCTGGCCGGCATCGAACCGCGGCAGCATGGCGATGCAGCCGCCGTTGGCCACGGTGCGGTTCAGAACGCAGACGTTGGCGAAGACGTGGAACAGGGGCAGCACCCCCATGATCATGTCGCGCTCGCCCTTGCGCGGGTCGATCTCCTCGACCTGGCGGGCGTTGGCGGACAGGTTCTGGTGGGTCAGCATGGCGCCCTTTGGCGTGCCGGTGGTGCCGCCGGTGTATTGCAGCAGGGCAAGATCCTCCACGGGATCGATCGCGACGGGCTCTGGCGAACTGTCGTAAAGAAGCACGTCGGACCACCGCGCTACGTCGGGGCGCTTGGGCACCGCGGTTAGCGTCTTTCGCCCGAGAAGGCGCAGCGCCAGACCCTTGCCCCAGGGCAACGCATCGGCGAGCGAGCCGACCACCAGCGTTTCGAGCGAGCTGCGGTCGAGCACCTCGAGCGCGGTGGGCAGAAGCGCAGCCGAATCGATCGTCACCAGCGCGCGGATACCCGAATCCTCGACCTGCGCCTCTAGTTCGGGCGCAGTGTAAAGCGGGCTGAAGTTGACCGCGATCGCACCGGCGATCATCGCCCCGTAATAGGCGGCGACGTAGATCGGCACGTTGGGCAGGAACAGGCCGACCCGATCACCCTTGGCCACCCCCCTCTGCTGCAAGCCTGCGGCAAAGCACAAGGCCTCGCGGTAGAGTTCGGAATAGGAATAGCGCCGGCCGAGGAAATCGACGAGCGGCTTATCGGCGTGGCGCCGCGCCGCATCGGCAAAGAATTCCGGGAGCGACAGCGGCGGAAATTGCATGTCCCACGCGCAAGGGTGGGCATAGTGCGCCTTCCACGGCTCTCCCGTCGGATTATTTACATCCATGTAAACAGATTAACCCCACCGCAGGCGGCAGGGCAAGCGTCATGCGTGCCTCGCGCGGGCGACTATTCCTCGCCGGCGGCTTCGGCAGCGCGCTTGGCTTCGAGCCAGGCGGCGGCTTCGGCTTCCTGCGCGGCTTCGGCGGCGGCCTTGCCCTGGGCTTCGCGTTCGGCGCGCAGTTCCTCGATCAGGGCGACCTTGTCGTCGACCAGGCGGGCATCGTCGCCTTCGACGTCCTGGAGCCCGGCCTTCTTCGCGGCCTTGGCGACGATCCCGTCGAGTTCGCGCTGGCTGCACAGGCCCAGGGTCACCGGATCCTTGGGCTGGATGTTGGCGATGTTCCAGTGGCTGCGGTCGCGGATCGCGGCAATGGTGTTGCGGGTCGTGCCGATCAGCTTGCCGATCTGCGCGTCCGAGATTTCGGGGTGCGCGCGCAGGATCCAGGCGATGCCGTCGGGCTTGTCCTGGCGCTTGGACACCGGGGTGTAGCGCGGGCCCTTGGTGCGGCTGACGGTGACCGGCGCCTTCTGCATCTTGAGCGAATAGGACGCGTCGGCCTGGCCTTTTTCGATTTCGGCCATGGTCAGTTCGCCCGAGCGCACAGGATCGCGGCCGGTGTACTTCGAACTGGCAAGGTCGTCGGCCATGGCCTGGACCTCGAGGATGTGGAGACCGCAGAACTCGGCGATCTGTTCGAAGCTCAGCGCGGTGTTGTCGACCAGCCAGGAAGCGGTCGCATGCGGCATAAGCGGGGTCGGCTGGGACACGGGGTTTTCTCCGTCGGAAAATAATAGGGCCGCCCCTTGCGGAGCGGCCGTTCGCGCGGTGATTTAGGCGCTTTGGCGCCGGAGGGCAAGGCCCGAAGTGGCTCTAGCCCGCGACCTCGAGCACGATCTTGCCGACGTGATCGCCGCTTTCCATCCGGGCATGGGCGGCAGCGGCCTCGGCCAGGGGGAAGGTCCGGTCCATTACCGGGCGCAGCTGACCCGATTCGACGAAGGGCCAGGCGTTCTCGGCAATTTCCTGCGCGAGCAGGGCCTTGAACAGGGTCGAGCGCGGGCGCAGCGTCGATCCGGTCAGCATCAGGCGGCGGCGCATGACCTCGGCCATGTTGAGTTCGGCGCGCACCCCGCCCTGGACCGCGATGGTCACGTGGCGGCCATCGTCGGCCAGGCACTTGAGGTTGCGCGGCACATAATCGCCAGCGACCATGTCGAGCACCATGGCGACGCCCACGCCGCCTGTCAGCCGCAGCACCTCCTCGACGAAGTCGGTCGCCTTGTAGTCGATCGCGTGGGCGGCCCCGATTTGGAGCGCAGCGGCGCACTTGTCGGCCCCGCCGCAAGTGACGATGACCCTGACCCCCATCAACCGGCCGAGCATCGCCGCCATCGAGCCGATGCCGCTGGTGCCGCCGTGGACGAGAATCGTCTCGCCATCGCGGACATAGCCGCGCTCGAACACGTTGTGCCACACGGTGAACAGCGTTTCGGGAAGTGCTGCCGCCTCGGCCAACGAAAGGCCCGCCGGCACCGGCAGGCACTGGCCCACCTCGGCGAGGCAATATTCGGCATAGCCGCCCCCCGCGACGAGCGCGCAGACAGACTGGTCCAGCATCGCAGCATCGACGCCCGTGCCGAGCGCGACTACCGTGCCCGAGACCTCCAGCCCGCACAGCGGCGAAGCGCCCGGCGGCGGCGGATAGAAGCCCTGGCGCTGGATCACGTCCGGCCGGTTGACCCCGGCAAAGGCGACGCGGACCAAGACCTGGCCCTCGCCCGGCTGCGGGACGGGCAGCGTCAAGGGCTGCAGCACCTCCGGCCCGCCCGGCGCTTCGAAGCCGATTGCCGTCATGGTTTCAGGTAGTTGCCCGGTCATTCCTGCCCCTGCGCCTTTTGCGCTGTTGCCATATCGCAACGCCTCTGCCCCTAATGCGGCAACGTGTTGACAGCAAGGCTAACTCATCCGATTCTGCCCGCCGGATGGAAGACGACCTGCCCCGCGCAAAAGGCGATGCGGCCAGCCTGCTGGCAAAGGAAGTGCTTGATCCCTATTCCCAGGACGAACTGGCCAAACGGATCGTCCTGCTGGAGGCGGAAATCGCCCGGGTGCGCGCCCACCGCGACAAGGCCGGCGCCCACCGCGCCGCGGCCGACGCGCTGTTCAGAACGCGAACCGACTGATGGCCGGCCGCGCCGCCCTTTTCGCACTGGCGCAGGCTTCCCATATAGGTTCCGTTCAGCACACCCGTTCATATTCTCCGACAATGCGGTTGCTACCCGCCAATGCCACCCTGCCCCCCGAAAGAGACAGCTAGATGCCAAGCTTTGCCCAGAGCCTCGAGAAGACCCTCCATGCGGCGCTCGCCAACGCGTCGGAGCGCAGCCACGAGTATGCGACGCTCGAGCATCTGCTGCTGGCACTGATCGACGATGCCGACGCCGCCCAGGTGATGCAGGCCTGCGGGGTGGACCTGGGCGAACTGGGCGAGGTGGTAAAACAATACCTTGATCAGGAATATCAGTCCCTTAAGACCCAGGAAAAGGGTGATCCGGCGCCGACCGCGGGGTTCCAGCGGGTGATCCAGCGCGCCATTCTCCACGTGCAGTCTTCGGGCAAGGACACTGTGACCGGAGCCAACGTCCTGGTAGCGCTGTTTTCCGAACGCGACAGCTACGCGGTCTATTTCCTGCAGCAGCAGGACATGAGCCGCCTCGATGCGGTCAGCTTCATCAGCCACGGCATCGGCAAGGGCGGCAAGCGGATCGAGGACCGCAGCCCCAAGGGCGCCGAGCAGGAAGCCCCCGCCCAGGAGGAAAAGGCCGCGGCATCGAAGGATGGCAAGAAGGAAACCGCGCTCGACCAGTTCACGGTCAACCTCAACGAGAAGGCGCTGGCGGGGAAGGTCGATCCGCTGATCGGCCGCGGGCCCGAAGTCGACCGCACGATCCAGATCCTTTGCCGCCGATCGAAGAACAACCCGCTCTATGTCGGCGATCCCGGCGTCGGCAAGACCGCGATCGCCGAGGGCCTGGCGCGCAAGATCGTCGAGGGCGAGGTGCCCGAAGTGCTGTCAGAGGCGGTGATCTACAGCCTCGACATGGGCGCGCTGCTGGCCGGCACCCGCTATCGCGGCGATTTCGAGGAACGGCTGAAGCAGGTCGTTTCCGAACTCGAGAAGATGCCCCACGCGGTCCTGTTCATCGACGAGATCCACACCGTGATCGGTGCCGGCGCGACCAGCGGCGGGGCGATGGACGCCTCGAACCTCCTTAAGCCGGCGCTGTCAGGCGGGACGATCCGCTGCATCGGATCGACCACCTACAAGGAGTTCCGCAACCACTTCGAAAAGGATCGCGCGCTGCTGCGCCGGTTCCAGAAGATCGACGTCAACGAACCCACGGTCGAGGACACGATCAAGATCCTGAAAGGCCTGCGAACCGCCTTCGAGGAACACCACAAGGTCAAGTACACGCCCGAGGCGATCAAGACGGCGGTCGAGCTGTCGGCGCGCTACATCAACGACCGCAAGCTGCCCGACAAGGCGATCGACGTGATCGACGAAGTCGGCGCGATGCAGATGCTGGTACCGCCCAACAAGCGCAAGAAGACCATCACCGGCCGCGAGATCGAGGCCGTGATCGCCACCATGGCGCGCATTCCGCCCAAATCCGTGTCCAGCGACGACCGCACCGCGCTCGAGCACCTCGAGCGCGACCTGAAGCGCGTGGTATTCGGCCAGGACAAGGCGATCGAGGTGCTGTCGAGCGCCATGAAGCTGAGCCGCGCGGGCCTGCGCGATCCGGAAAAACCGATCGGCTCGTTCCTGTTCTCCGGCCCGACCGGCGTCGGCAAGACCGAAGTGTCGAAGCAGCTCGCCGACATCCTGGGGATTCCGATCCAGCGCTTCGACATGTCGGAATACATGGAGCGCCATTCGGTCAGCCGCCTGATCGGCGCGCCTCCGGGTTATGTCGGCTACGACCAAGGCGGACTTCTGACCGATGCCGTGGACCAGCAGCCGCATTGCGTCCTGCTCTTGGACGAGATCGAAAAGGCCCACCCCGACCTGTTCAACATCCTCTTGCAGGTGATGGACAACGGCCGCCTGACCGACCACCACGGCAAGACTGTCGATTTCCGCAACGTGGTTCTGATCATGACCACCAACGCCGGCGCGTCGGACATGGCCAAGCAGGGCATCGGTTTTGGCGACGTCAGCAAGGAAGACGCCGGCGACGAAGCGGTAAAACGGATGTTCAGCCCCGAATTCCGCAACCGTCTCGATGCGATCGTGCCCTTCGCCTATCTCGGCACCGAGACGATCAGCCGCGTGGTCGACAAGTTCGTCCTCCAGCTCGAACTGCAACTGGCCGACCAGAACGTCCACATCCAGTTCGACGGCGATGCCCGCGAATGGCTGGGCGCGCGCGGCTACGACAAGCTCTATGGCGCGCGACCGATGGCCCGCCTCATCCAGGAGAAGGTCAAGCAGCCGCTGGCGGAGGAACTGCTGTTCGGCAAGCTGCGCCATGGCGGCGAGGTCCACGTGTCGGTCAAGGACGGGTCGCTCGCCTTCGAGCTTACCCCCGCCCCGCCCAAGCTGCCCCGCGGTGCCAAGGCCAAGGCCGAGGTGGCCAAGGCCAAGCCGCGGAGCAAGAAGCCCAAGGCCGCGCCCGAGCCCAGCGAGGACGGCACCGACTAGACCGAAGGCCGCCACCGTCATGGAACTGCGCCGCCCGCTGTCTCGTTAGACACGGGTGGCCGCGTCCTTTTCCTGGATCAAGGCAGAGCCGATGGGCATCCGCGTGCTGCCAGCCGATTGCTGGATCGACCCGGCGCGCCCGGTCGACACCGCGCTGGTCACCCACGGCCATGCCGATCATGCGCGCGGCGGCCACGGCACCACCATTGCCACGCCGCAGACCCTGGCGATCATGCAACTGCGTTACCAGACCGACGCTGGCGCGGTGCCGGTCGCCTACGGCGAGACGATCGACCTGCCCGGCGGGGTGACTGCGACTTACCAGCCAGCCGGGCACGTGCTGGGATCGGCGCAGATACTGCTCGAACACGCGGGCGAGCGGGTCGTTGTCACTGGCGACTACAAGCGCCGGAGCGACCCCACCTGCCCGGCGTTCGAGCCGATTGCCTGCGACGTTTTCATCACCGAGGCGACGTTTGGCCTGCCGATCTTCCACCATCCGCCGATCGGGGACGAGATCGCCAAGCTGCTTGCCGCGCGCGAAGCCAATCCGGATCGCTGCGTCCTGATCGGCGCCTATGCGCTGGGCAAGGCGCAGCGGGTTATCGCCGAGCTGCGGCTGGCCGGCTACGGCGAACCGATCTACCTTCACGGCGCGCTGGAGCGGATGTGCCGGCTTTACGAGGAACTGGGCGTCGGCCTTGGCGACTTGCGCCCGATCGCCGGCCTGCCCAAGGCGGCGCTGCAGGGCCAGATCGCGCTGTGCCCGCCATCCGCGCTGAGCGATCGGTGGAGCCGCCGCCTGCCCGACCCGATCACCGCCATGGCCTCGGGCTGGATGCGGGTGCGCCAGCGCGCTCGGCAGAGGAACGTCGAACTGCCGCTGATCATCTCCGACCACGCTGACTGGAGCGAATTGACCCGCACGATCGCCGAGGTCGACCCGGCCGAGACCTGGATCACCCACGGCCGCGAGGACGCGCTGCTGCGCTGGTGCGAACTCAACCAGCGCAAGGCCCGCGCGCTGGCGCTGGTCGGCTACGAGGACGAGGACGACTAGGTGGACCGTTTCGCCGCCTTGATCGACGCGCTGGTCTTTACCCCGTCGCGCAACGCCAAGCTGGCGCTGCTGGCGACCTATCTGCGCGACACGCCCGACCCCGATCGCGGCTGGGCGCTGGCAGCGCTGACCGACGGGCTGAACTTTCCCGCGATCAAGGCCAGCACGATTCGCGCGCTGCTGATGGAGCGGGTCGATCCGGTGCTGTTCCAGATCAGCCGCGACTATGTCGGCGATACAGCCGAAACCGCCAGCCTGCTATGGCCCGACCCCCTGGGCGAGCGCGGCCCGCCGCCGACCGTGAGCGAGGTCGTGGCCGAGCTTTCGGCGGCCAATCGCAACACCGGCCCCCGCGTACTGGCTGGCCTCCTCGACAGGCTCGATTCGTCGGGCCGTTATGCGCTTCTCAAGCTGGCGACCGGGGCGATGCGGATCGGTATTTCGGCGCGCCTCGCAAAGACCGCCTTTGCCCAGGCCTTCGACGTCTCGGTCGACGATGTCGAGGAATACTGGCACGGTCAGGCCCCGCCCTACCTGCCGCTGTTCGCATGGGCCGCCCACGGGGCCGAGCCGCCACGGGCCGACGACCTGCCGCTGTTCCGCCCCTTCATGCTGGCACACCCGCTCGAGGACCTCGAACTCGATCTGGCCGACTATGCCGCCGAATGGAAATGGGACGGGATCCGCGTGCAACTTGTCCACGTTGCGGGCGAGACGCGGATCTACAGCCGCTCGGGCGACGATATCACCGCGACGTTTCCCGAACTGGCCCCGGCACTGGCGATCCCAGCCGCGCTCGACGGGGAACTGCTGGTGCGCGGAAGCCACCAGGGCGGGAATGAGGGCGGTGCGGCCAGCTTCAACGCGCTGCAGCAGCGGCTGGGGCGCAAGACCGTGTCGAAGGCCATGCTGGCCGATTACCCAGCCTTCGTGCGGCTTTACGACGTGCTTGTGCTGGAGGGCGAGGACCACCGCCCGCGCCCGTGGAACGAACGCCGCGGCGTGCTCGAAGCCCTGGTTCCGCGGCTCGACCCGCAGTGCTTCGACCTTAGCGCGACGATCGAGGCGAAGGACTTTGCCGAACTAGCCGGGATCCGCGAACGCGCCCGCGACGACGCGATCGAGGGGGTGATGCTCAAGCGCCGCGACAGCCCCTATGTCACCGGGCGCAAGACCGGGCTGTGGTACAAGTGGAAGCGCGATCCGCTGTTGATCGACTGCGTGCTGATGTACGCCCAGCGCGGGTCGGGCAAGCGCAGCAGCTTCTATTCGGATTTCACCTTCGGCTGCTGGAATGGCGATCCTGATGCCGGCGCCGAAATACTGCCGGTCGGCAAGGCCTATTTCGGCTTCACCGACGAAGAGTTGAAGTGGCTGGACCGGCACATCCGCCAGCACACGGTCAATCGCTTCGGCCCGGTCCGCGAAACCGACAAGAGCCTGGTCTTCGAGGTCGCGTTCGATTCGGTACACCACAGCAAGCGCCACAAGTCGGGCGTCGCCATGCGCTTTCCGCGCATCAACCGCATCCGCGCCGACAAGCCGGCGCACGAAGCCGACCGGCTCGACACGCTGAAGGCGCTGATCCGCGATTGATCGCCGGCCCTGCGCTGGGCTAGGCCAGCGGCGTGCAAGCCTACGACCGACCGCGCCAGGCCCTCGCCGTGGCCGCAGCCATGCTGGCCGGCTGCGTAGATGCCGTCGGTTTCCTTTCGGGCGACCGCTATTTCGTCTCCTTCATGTCGGGCAACACCACGCGGCTGGGGATCGACGTGGCAACCGCGCCGCCGACCGCAGTGGTGCCGCTCATGCTGATTGCCGGCTTCGTGGCGGGAGTTGTTGGCGGCGCGCTGATTGCGACCGTCGCTGGCGCGCGGCGCAAGTCCGCCGTCCTGGCAACCGTCGCGCTGCTGCTCGCGGGCGCGGCCGGTGCCAACGCCGCCGGCTTCGGCGCACTGACCCTTGGACTGCTGGTGCTGGCGATGGGCGCGATCAACAACACCTTCCAGCGCGGCGGCGAAGTGGCGGTCGGCCTTACCTACATGACCGGCGCGCTGGTCCGGTTCGGCCAAGGCCTTGCGGCGCATCTGCTCGGTCGGGGCGGCGAGGGGTGGAGCCTGTGGCTGGTGCTGTGGCTCGGCCTGGCGCTGGGCGCGGTCGTCGGGGCAACGGGCTGGCTGCACGCTCCGCTGCTGACGCTGTGGGGCGCGGCAACGTGGGCGGGCGTTCTGGGCCTCGCCGCCCTGCGCCTGCCAAACGGCTAGAGTTCGACCGCGATCAGCTTGTCGCGCCCGGTTGCGCCGCGCAACATCTGCAGTCGTGACGTCGCCAGGCCGAGCGCATCGGCCACCAGGGCGAGGACGGCGGCATTGGCCTTGCCGTCCTCGGCCTTGGCGCGGACCTTGACGACCAGCCGCCCGTCGCCAAGTTCGACTGCCTCGGTTCGGGCGCCGGGCGTGACGCGCAGGGCGAGCCGTCCCTGGTCGTCGATCAGGGCGCGGATCGCATCGGGTGCGGGATGGTCAGGCCGGGGCCGGGCCATGACCGGCGGCGGCGATGGCCGCAGCGTGGTGGCGTCCGTTCTCGACATAGTGCGCCGTGCCGATCCGCATGCCCATTATCGCCGCTTCGTCGAGTTCGCGCATGAAGCGCGCGGGTCGCCCGCCCCACAGCTGGCGCGGTTCGATCACCTTGCCCTCGATCAGCATCGCGCCGGCGGCAAGCATGGCATCGCTGCCGATGCGCGCCTTGTTCATGACGATCGCGCCAAGACCGACGAAGCCGCGGTCCTCGATCACGCAGCCGTGGACCATGGCCATGTGGCCGATCAGCACGTCTTCGCCGATGATCGTCGGCGAACCATCGGGATCGCCCGGGCGCGGCGGATCGCAGTGCACCACGCTGCCGTCCTGCACGTTGCTGCGCGCCCCGATCACGATGCGGCTGACATCGGCGCGCAGCACGCAGTTGTACCAGATGCTGACGTCCGGCCCGATCTCGACATCGCCGATGATCCGGCAGCCGGGGGCGATGAAGGCGGTGTCGTGGATGCGCGGCGCCTTGCCGTGGATCGCTATCAGGGTCACATCGGGTCGGGTCATTGCGGGGTTCCCACTACGTTGCGCCATTCGACATGCGGCAGGATCGAGGCGTGGTCATCGGTCCATACGGACTTTGCCGGCGCGGCGAGGCCAAGCCATTCCTGCCCATCGCCTGCGGCCGCAGCAGCCGCGACGGCGGCAGGATCGCGGCCCAGCATGATCCAGGTCGACGGGGTATAGCCGAGGCCGGGGTCGGGCGAATCGGCCCGCTTCTTCGCGGCAAGGCCGCGCTTTTTCGCATCGGCGGCCAGCACCGGCTCCAGGTCGATGAAGCGGTTCGAGATGTGCAGCAGCATGACCCCCTTGGGCGAAAGCGCGCGTTCGTACACCGCCACCGCCTCGTCGGTCATCAGGTGCAGCGGGATCGCGTCCGAGGAAAAGGCGTCGACCGCGAGCACGTCGATCGATCCTGCGGGAACGCGCGCCAATTCGAGCCGCGCATCGCCCAGCACCACCCGGGCGTCGGGCGCGCAATCCTTGAGGTAGGTGAAGGTGCGGTTTTCGGAATAGCGCAGCACCAGCGGGTCGATCTCGAAGAAGGTCCAGACCTCGCCCGGGCGCTTGTAGCAGGCGAGCGATCCGGCGCCGAGCCCGACTACCCCGAGCCGCGCCCCCGGGCCATAGAGGTCCTGCGCCTTGGCAAAGACCAGCCCCACGCCCGAGGTCGGGCCGTAATAGGTCAGCGGCAGGTTGCGCCGCGCCGGATCGGTCGATTGCGTACCGTGGAGCGTGGTACCGTGGGCCAGCGTGCGCGACATCTCCGCCGGCCGGTCGCGCACGGTGTAGATCCCGAAGTAGCTGCGCTGGCGCACGCCTTCGAACGTGTCCTTGATCGTCAGCAGGCCGCCCTGCGCCAGCATCGCCCAGAGGAGGACCATGGCCGCAAGCCAGTTCCACTGCGAGACGATCAGGCCGCCGGCGACGACGCCGACCAGCCAAAACGAGGAGATGAGGCCGCTGCCGTTCGCCTCGACGATCATGGTGATCTGCCAGGCGCAGAACAGCGCCAGCGCGAGTCCGACCGCGATGACGATCCTATGCAGCGGCCGGTCGAGCCCCGGCATGGCGCGCCAGTCGAGCGACGGGGCAGCCGGCAACAGCAGCGCGGCGGCGAGGACCAGGATCGGATGCTCCCAGGCCCAGTCGAAGGCCAGCGGCGCGATCAGCGCCGTGAACAGTCCGCCCAGGGCCCCGCCCAGCGACATGACGAGATAGAACAGCGTCAGGTGTGCCGGATCTGGCCTCTCGTCATAGAGCCTACCATGCAAAGCGACGCAGATCAGGAACAGCAGGCCGACCGAGGCGAACACCGGAATGAGGCCGTTCGCCCCTTGCGAGACCATGGCCATCGCCCCGGCAAAGAACACCGCCGGCCAGGCGCCCGCCGTCATCACCCGAACCCCGGCGCGATTGCCCGAGAAGGCGAACACGAAGCTGAGCAGATAGATGCCGAGCGGGATCACCCACAAGAGCGGCATGGCGAAGAGATCGGTAGTAAGGTGGGTCGTGGTCGACAGCATCAGGCCCGATGGCACTGCGGCGAGCCCCAGCCACAGGGCGATCGTGCGGCGCGGGATCGGCGGGGCAGCAGCCTTCTGATCGTTCGTTAGCGCCTGGGCATCGACCGCGCCGCGCCGCGCGAGGGCGCAGAGCGCGATCAGCGCGAAGAGCAGGCCGTACCCGATCGACCAGCCCCACGACTGGGCGCGGATCGAAAGCAGCGGTTCGGCCAGCAGCGGATAGGCAATCAGGCCCGAAAAGCTGCCGAGGTTCGAGGCGGCGTAAAGAGCCCAGGGTTCGCCCGCCTGCGGATTGGCTGCGTACCAGCGTTGCATCAACGGGGCCTGCGCGGAAACCAGCAGAAAGACCGGTCCGATCGACAGGGCAAGCAGGGCCGGAACCCACAGCGCCTCGAGCCCGGCGCGTGCCGGCGGCAGGCCGATCAGCCCAACCGGCAGGGTCAGCGCGGCGAGCGCGAAGAGCACGAGGTGAATCCGCGCCTGGCGCGCAACCGGCAGCTTGCCGAGCCGGTGCGCATAGTAATAGCCGCCGAGCAGCAGCGCCTGGTAGACCAGCATCGCGCTGTTCCAGACGTTCGGCGCGCCGCCCAGCCGCGGCAACGCCATCCGCGCGACCATCGGCTGGACCAGGAACAACAGGAAGCTGCCAACCAGGATCGTCGCCACGAACAGCGGACGCGCCGCACTTTGCGGTATCATCATACCATTCAACGCGGAAGCTCCAGCGAATAGGTTACGTGGGGGCGCAGCGGGCTGCCTTCCGGCACGGAGGGATGGTCGAAATCAAGGCCCGGCCGGCGGTGCATGCCCAGCCGCTCCATTACGGCGCGACTGCGGGTGTTGACGGTGGCCGTGATCGCCCAGACATCGGGATCGGGCAGGTTGCGCTGCACCCATTCGATCGTCGCCACGGCCGCTTCCGAGGCGAAACCCTGCCCCCAGGCCGCGCGCGCCAGCCGCCAGCCGATCTCCGCCTTGCCCTCCACCGGGCCGGCGGTGCCGCGGATGACACCGCACCAGCCGATCAGCCGCGCGTCGTCAGTCCGCTCAAGCGCCCAGAAGCAGTGGCCGTCGCGCGCCTCCATGGCCTGCATCCGCGCGATCAGGGCGGCCACCTCGTCGCGGGACATCACCGGGCCCAGCGTGGCCATAACCTCGGGATCGGAGTTGATCGCGTGAAACGCATCGAGATCGTCGCCCCGCCACGAGCGCAGGACAAGCCGCGAAGTTGCGATCATGCGCCCAGCAGCCGCGCCGCGTGCGCCGCGTGATAGGTGAGCATCCCCGAACAGCCGGCCCGTTTGAAGGCCAGCAGCGTTTCCAGGACCAGCGCGTCGCGTTCCCCGGCGCCGGCGGCGACCGCCGCCTCGATCATCGCGTATTCGCCGCTGACCTGGTAGGCGAAGACCGGCACCTCGAACGCGTCCTTCACCCGGCGCACGATGTCGAGATAGGGCAGCCCCGGCTTGACCATCACGCTGTCGGCGCCTTCGGCCAGGTCCAGTTCCACTTCGCGCAGAGCTTCCTCGGCGTTGGCCGGGTCCATCTGGTAGGTCTTCTTGTCGCCCTTCAGGAGTCCGCGGCTGCCGACCGCGTCGCGGAACGGGCCGTAGAAGGCGCTGGCGTACTTCGCAGCGTAGCTCATGATCTGGACGTTGGCGTGGCCGCCCTGTTCCAGTGCATCGCGGATCGCGCCAATGCGGCCGTCCATCATGTCGCTGGGGGCGATGATGTCTGCCCCGGCGCGCGCCTGGTTGAGGCTTTGCCCGACCAGCACGTCGACCGTCGCGTCGTTGACGACGTAGCCGGCCTCGTCGACCAGCCCGTCCTGGCCGTGATCGGTATAGGGATCGAGCGCCACGTCGGTCAGCACGCCGATATCATCGCCGCAGGCCTGCTTGATCGCCGCGATCGCGCGGCACATCAGGTTGTCGGGGTTGAGCGCTTCCTTGCCATCTGCGCTGCGCCGCCCGGACTGCGTGTAGGGGAACAGCGCCAGAACCGGGATGCCGAGGTCCACCGCCTCGCGCGCCCGGGCGACGATCCCGTCGACCGACCACCGCGACACGCCGGGCAGTGAGCCGATCGGCTCTTCCACCCCGGTGCCGTCGGTCACGAACAGCGGCCAGATCAGGTCGGCAGGGGTGAGCAGGGTTTCGCGGTGCAGCGCGCGACTCCACGCGGTGGCACGGGTGCGGCGCAGGCGCGTGGCGGGAAAGGGTCCGGTCATGACGGCCAACCTCTAGAGCCGCAGAAGCGCGGCTTCAATCGCCAAGGCGGTCGATTTCACGTCCGCTTGCGCTGGCGATCACCGCCTGCCGCGGGGCAAGGCTGGCCGTGGCCGCACCGGGAGCCACCTGCTTGAGATCGGCAAGCTTCTTCTTGAAGGCAGCGAGTTCCGCCGCATCGACCTGCTGGCTGACCGTGAAGCGGACCGACAGCGGGTTCACCGGGCGGCCGTTCTTGTACAGTTCGTAATGCAGGTGCGGCCCGGTCGAAAGGCCGGTCGACCCGACATAGCCGATCACTTGTCCGGCACGCACGCGGCTGCCGGACGAAACGGCGATGCGGCTCATGTGGGCATAGCCAGTGCCGTAGCCGCCGCCGTGATTCAGGCGGACGTAGTTGCCGTGACCGCCGTGCCAGCCCGAGAAATCGACCATGGCATCGCCCACCGCATAGATCGGCGAGCCGTATCCTGCGCCGAAATCGATGCCCGCATGCATCCGGGTATAGCCGAGGATCGGATGCCGCCGCGCCCCGAAGGAGGAGGTGATGCGCCCGACGACCGGCATGATCAGGCCGGTGCGCTGCGCCCCCATGCCCGACGCTTCGAAGAACTGGCCGTCGCCGCCCCAGCGCAACAGTTGAGCCTGCGGCCGGCCGCCGCGTTCGAGCCCGGCGTAGAGCAGTTCGCCGACCTGGGTCTCGCCGCTGGCCGAGCGGCGGTACGCGACGATGATGTCGAAGGTGTCGCCCGGCGCCACTTCTGTGTCGAGGCTGAGGTGCTGGTCGATTACCTGGAGGTACTGCTGGATCGCCTCGATCGGCGCCCCTGCTGCACGCGCGGAACGATATATGCCCGCCCCAACCGTGCCGCGGATGCGCAGCGGGGTCGTATCGATGCGGATCGGATGCTGCGACAGCGCCAGTCCGGACGATCCCCGCTCCACCGAGAGGTCGAGGTCGAACCGCGCGCGGAAGGCCAGCTTGGCGAGCGGACGCAGGCTTTCTCCGTCGGCTGGCTGGCCGAGCGTGATGTCGACCCGGGTACCCGGCGCGATCGTGGCGGGCGAGACGACGCCCGCAATCATCCGCTCGACCTGCGCCGCATCGCCTGCGCCAACCCCGGCGCGTTCGAGCATGCGGGCAAAGCTGTCGCCCTGGCCGAGGGTCGCGGTCACTTGCACGGCGGTGCGCTGCGGCGCGCTGGTCAGAGGCACGACCGCGGGGCCGGCGCCCATGCGTCGGCCACTGTCGCTGCCGAGCGCAATCGGCTGGATCATCTGGCTGCGGAACTCGTCGCGGGCTACGGCATCGATCGCGGTGGCCGGTGCAGTAGGCAGGAGGACATCCGACGGTGCCATCGATACGGCAAGCGCGCCCAGTGCGACCATGGTGGCGAGGCCGCGAAACCAGTCGGCGCTGCCGATGTCCTCGGCAAGGTCGACCGCCCAGTCTGATGAATCAAGCGCCGTGCGCGCCGCTGCATGGCGGGCCTTGATGCGTTGCAGCAGGCGGCTGCGCGGCTTTGCGGGGCTCGCCGCAGCGCCCATCGGCGGCACAAGGGCGATGGCCGCGCCAAGCGGCGCGCCATAGTCGTCCTGCGCCAGATCGCGCGGCTTGAACACCAGTGACCCCCAAGGATGCGTTTGAACCGAGCCGCGACCCTGCACCGCCCTTAGTTAATTCTTGGCTAAACCGAGGGCGCGGCGCGCTGTTGGGGAATGCCGTCGAAGCCGCCTTGCAGGGGAGCTAAGCCGGTGCCATCTAACCGGAATAATGGCCCAGCCACCCGCCCGCGCCAAAGCCCGCGTCAGCGACAGCCGGATCAAGGCCGTGCTCGGCCCGACCAACACCGGCAAGACCCACCTGGCGATCGAACGGCTCTGCGCCCACTCCTCGGGCGCGATCGGCTTTCCCCTGCGGCTCCTTGCGCGCGAAGTCTATGACCGGGTCTGCGCCATCAAGGGAGCGGACCGCGTCGCCCTGATCACGGGCGAGGAACGGATCGAGCCGAAGAACGCGCGATGGCTGCTGTGCACCGCCGAAGCCATGCCGGTCCACGCCGACCTCGCCTTCGTCGCGCTGGACGAGGCGCAGCTCGGCGCCGACCGTGAGCGCGGCCACATCTTCACCGACCGCCTGCTTCACGCGCGCGGGCGCGAGGAGACGATGATCCTCGGCTCGGCTACGATCGAGCCTCTGGTCCGCGCCCTCATCCCGGAGGCCGAGGTGGTCAGCCGCCCGCGGTTTTCCACGCTGCGCCACAACGGCGCGCGCAAACTGAGCCGTATCCCGCCGCGCAGCGCGATCGTCGCCTTCAGCGCCGAGCAGGTCTATGCCGTGGCGGAGATGCTGCGACGGTTCCGGGGCGGCGCCGCCGTGGTCATGGGCGCGCTGTCGCCCGAGACGCGGAACCGCCAGGTCGCGCTCTACCAGGCGGGCGAGGTCGATTATCTCGTCGCAACCGACGCGATCGGCATGGGTCTCAACCTCGACATCGACCATGTCGCCTTTGCCGGCCTGTCGAAGTTCGACGGGGTGCGTCGGCGCCGCCTGCTCCCTACCGAAATGGCGCAGATTGCCGGCCGGGCCGGGCGCCACCAGCGCGACGGCACCTTCGGCACCCTGGCCGGGACCGGCGGCCACGATGCCGAGTTCACCGCTGAAGAGGTCTACGCGATCGAAGAGCATCGCTTCGCGCCGCTGACCCGGCTGTTCTGGCGCGAGGCCGAGCCGCGCTTCGACAGCCTGGCGGTGCTGACCGCGGACCTCGAACGCCGGCCCGACCGTCCAGAGCTGGCCGCCGCGCCCGAGGCCATCGACCTGGCCGTGTTGAAGCGCCTGGCCGAGGATCCCGATGTGGCCGCCACGGTGCGCGGCCCCGCAGCAGTCAGGCGTTTCTGGGATGCCTGCTCGCTGCCAGACTTCCGCCAGGCCGGCGTCGACACCCATTCGCGCTTCGTCGCCCGGCTGTGGCAGGACCTGCGCGGCGGGCACCTGGGCGGCGATTACGTTGCGAAGGCCATCGCCGACCTTGACCGACCGATCGGCGATATCGACACCTTGCAGATGCGCATCGCCGCGATCCGATCGTGGGCCTATGTCGCGCAGCGCCCCGACTGGGTCCTGGCGCGCGACGAAATGGCCGCGCGCGCCCGCGCCGCCGAAGCCCGCCTGTCCGATGCGCTCCATGCCCGACTGACTGAACGCTTCGTCAATCGCCGCACCACCGTGCTGATGAAGAAGCTGGGTCCCGACGCCGCGCTGTTGCCGGTCACGATCGAGGACGATGCCGTGCTGGTCGATGGCGAGCCGATCGGCCACCTTGCGGGCTTCCGTTTCCGTGTCGATCCGCAGGCCCGACTGGCCGACCGCAAGCTGCTGCTGGCCGCGGCCGAACGGCACCTGCCCGAGGTGCTGAACGCCCGCGGCGCGGAGCTTCTCGCCCGGCTGCGCGAGGACAGTCCGCCGCTGGCACTCGACGGAGTGCGGATCGACTGGGATGGCGAGGCGATCGCGCGGTTGCAGCCCGGCCGCTCTGCCCTGAAGCCGGCCTTGATCCTCGATCCCTCGCTAGTCTCGCTTCCCGCGGCCCTGCGCGGCGATATCGAGTGCGCGCTGACCGCCTGGCTCGACGCATCGCTCGCCGCTCTCCGCCCGTTGCACCAGTTGCAGGACGCCTGCTCAGATCCGGCCGCCGGGCCGGAACTACGTGCGCTCCTGATCCACCTGGTCGAAGCCGGCGGGATCCTGGCGCGCGAGGGGTCCGGTCTCGACCGGCTCGACAAGGCACAGCGCGAACGGTTGCGACGTCTTGGCGTCACGGTCGGTGCGCTCGACCTGTTCGTGCCGGCCATGCTCAAGCCATCGGCGCTGGGCGCTTGGCGTGCGCTGCAGGCGGTTCGGGGTATACAGATACCAGCTCCGGTTCCGTCGATGCCGCCGGTGGTCCCCCTGTCGGGCAAGGCGCTGCCGCCGCCGGGATACCGTGCCCTCGGGCGGCAGGCGATCCGCCACGATATCGGCGAAAAGCTTTTGCGCCTCGCCCATCACACACGCGTTGTGTCTGCGGGAAAGCCGTTCATCCTCGACCCCGCCTTGGCCGTTTCGACCGGGCTGTCGACCCTGTCCTATGCGCACCTTCTGCGCCTCGGCGGCTTTACCGCTTCGGTCCCGCGACCGCTGGCCGATGGCGTGTTCGGCCCGCCGCAGCCGCCACGATGGCGGTGGCGGCCATCGCACCGGGCGCCGGTGGGATCGGCCAAACCGCTGCCGACGCCCGCCGGCGCCTTTGCCGCGCTGGCCGACCTGGTACGGTAGAATCCGGTGCGGATCGACAAGCTCCTGTGGTTCCTGCGCCTTTGCAAGTCGCGTTCCGCCGCGCAGGTGCTGGTCGAGCAGGGTCACATTCGTCTCAACGGGCGCCGGATCGAACGCTCGGCGCAGGGCGTCGCGATCGGCGACGTGCTGGTGGTGCCCTTGGCGCACGGCGTGACCGTGGTGCAGATCGCCGCCCTGCCCGCCCGTCGCGGCCCGGCGCCCGAAGCGCAATCGTGTTACCGCGTGCTTGACGGAGCAGGCGCAAATCCCATAGCAGGCGATGTTACCACGCCTGAGGGGACCTGATTGCCATGACCTATGTCGTTACCGACGCCTGCATCCGCTGCAAGTACATGGACTGCGTCGAGGTCTGCCCGGTCGACTGCTTCTACGAAGGCGAGAACATGCTGGTGATCAACCCCAGCGAGTGCATCGACTGCGGCGTGTGCGAACCTGAATGCCCGGCCGAGGCAATCCTTCCCGATACCGAAAGCGGTCTGGAACAGTGGCTCGAACTGAATGCCAAGTATTCGGCGGAATGGCCCAACCTGACCACCAAGAAGGATTCGCCCGACGACGCGGACGAGTTCAAGGGCGTTGACGGCAAGTTCGACAAGTACTTCTCGGCCGAGCCCGGCGAAGGCGACTGACGGCGCTGATTCCCGCGCTTTGGCGCCCCGCCGCGAATCGGTCGTGGCCTGCAACCGATTGTCATCGTCAGCTTCGTGAAACCCGCGGCGGCGCGTGCTTTTGCGCGCTCTGGAAATATTGTTACGGATATGTTATATAATCCGTGACTGCCGGAGCCCGGGGCTCTGTGCGCAGCTGCGAAATCATGAAAGGCAGGACGGACAAAGCGGTTGATGGGATCATCGGGCCGGGTCGCAAACTCCTACCCGTTTTCCGGAAAGTCTGCCGTTTTGGGGCGCTTCGTGCGCCTTCGTCCTGTGATTGAAAGGACGATACATGGTGGTCAAGGCGCACGCCTTCGATGTTGGTGACTACGTCGTTTATCCCAAGCACGGTGTTGGCCGGGTGATCGAACTGCAAGAGCAGGAAATCGCCGGCATGAAACTGGAACTTTATGTCCTGCGCTTTGAAAAGGAACGCATGACTCTCCGCGTCCCGACCAACAAGGTCGAGGCGATCGGCATGCGCAAGCTTTCGTCGGACAAGACGCTGCGTGAAGCGCTCGATACCCTGAAGGGCAAGCCCAAGGTCAAGCGCACCATGTGGTCGCGCCGCGCCCAGGAATACGAAGCGAAGATCAATTCGGGCGACCTCGTGTCGATCGCCGAAGTGACCCGCGACCTGTTCCGTGCCGACGACCAGCCGGAGCAGTCCTATTCGGAACGGCAGATCTTCGAAGCCGCCTCCTCGCGCCTGGCGCGCGAGCTCGCCGCCATGGAAAAGACCGACGAGCCGGCCGCGCTGCAGAAGATCCTCGCGATTCTCAACGAACACGCGCCCAAGTACTACGCGGAGCAGGCGACCGCCTGATCCGCGCCGGACCAGCGCAAAACGTCAAAGGGCTGCCCCAATCGGGCGGCCCTTTTTCGTTGCACACTTGTCACCCCTGCCTTGCCGTATTATATCGATAATACACAAGCCAGGAGGTGGCCATGAAGTTCCAGCAGTTCATGCGCGCGTTCGCGCCGATCGTGGGCATCGCGCTCGCAGCGGCCGTCGCCGGTTGCGACGGCAAGACGACGATCAATCTCAACGGGGAGGAAGGCAAGCGTCTCGCCGACCTCGATCTTGGCGGACAGGCGCCCGACGAGGTCGTCCTCGCCGGTCCCGACGAGGTGCAGATCACCCAGGGCGACAAGCTCGCCATCACGGTCGACGGCGATCCCGAAGCGGCCGACAAGGTTCGCTTCACGTTGAAGGACGGGGCGCTCGGCATCCTGCGCAAGGACAAGATGTTCGCCCGCGATGACAAGACCGTCATCGTCCGCGTGACCATGCCGGCGCCCAAGGAACTGGTCCTGGCCGGTTCAGGCAAGCTCGTTACCCCGGCACTCGCCGCCGGGGCGAAGGTGGTTGTCGCCGGCTCGGGCACGGTCGAGACGCAGGGCGTCGGCGCCGACCGGCTCGACCTCACGATAGCCGGCTCGGGCACCTTTCGGGGCGCGGGCACCACGCAGAAGCTCGACCTGACGGTCGCCGGCAGCGGATCGGCGGCCATGGATGCGCTCAAGGCCGACAAAGCCAAGGTGACCATCGCCGGATCGGGCGATGCCGCATTTGCCTCGGACGGAGATGTCGAAGCGACGATCATGGGTTCGGGCACGGTCACCGTGAAGGGCCGTGCGCGCTGCAAGGTCACGTCGATGGGATCGGGCAGCCTGATCTGCGAAGGGCCGGTCGAGACGAAAGGCCCCGGCAAGGCGCCGGCTCCCCCGACCCCGCCGACCCCGCCCGCGGCGCCCGAGGATCCGACACCGCCCGCCGCATAATCCCGGCGTCGTTAAGGTCCCCGCAAACAGCCCCGTGTTTCATGGCCGCCGATTCGCAAGAAGGGGCGGTACAATGAAGCATGGGGTTCGGTTGTTGATGGCGTTCGGCCTGCTTCCCGCGCTGGGCGGTTGCATTGCGAAGACTGCGCTCGACGTAGTGACCGCGCCGGTCAAGGTGGTCAGCAAGGGGGTCGACCTGGCGACCACCAGCCAGAGCGAATCCGACGAGAAGCGCGGCCGCGCCCTGCGCGAGCGCGAGGAGCAGATCGGCAAGCTGTCCCGCAAGCGCGATCGCGAGGCCAAGCGCTGTGATGACGGCAACAGCGAGGCCTGCGCCAAGGCCGAGGCTCTTTCCGCCGAAATCGAAAGCCTCGTCGACGCGCCGGTCGGGCGCTGATCAGGCCGCGGCGCGGCGCAGGCGGTCGTTGATCGCCGCGCCGATCCCTTCATCGCGCACGGGCGCAACCGCGATCCGCGGGTGCGGCGCTGCTGCGGCCTGGTGCAAGCAGGCATAGAGCCGCGACGCCGCCTCGCTGAAATCGCCTGTTGCGGACAGGCTGACTGCCCCCGGCACCGGCCCGAAACCGATCAGAAACTCGTCCTCCTCTGCACTCGAGGCGTTGAGCCGAACCGGCTTGCCCGGCGCGTAGTGGCTGGCAAGCTGACCCGGTGCCTCGATTCCAAGTGACGGCGTGGCGTCACTCGCCGCGCCCAGCACCGCGCCGATAGATGCTTCGTCGATCGGCCCCGGGCGCAGGATCTGCCAGGTGCCATCCGGGCGCAGCGCGACGATGGTGCTTTCGATCCCCGCCGCGCAAGCGCCGCCATCAAGGATCACGTCGACCCGGTCGCCGAGCGAGCCTGCGACGTGCGCGGCCGTGGTAGGACTGATCGCTCCGCTCCGGTTCGCCGACGGCGCGGCAAGAGCCAGTCCGCTTTGCCGCAAGACGGCCCCCATTACCGGGTGGGCCGGACAGCGCAGCGCCACCGACGGCAGTCCCGCGGTCACTGCGGGGGCGATTCGCGCCCCGGCGCGAAGCGGCAGGACCATGGTCAGCGCACCCGGCCAGAACGCCGCGGCCAATTGCCGCGCGCGTCCATCGAACAGGGCGAGCGTTTCGGCCTGGGCCAAATCGGCGACGTGGACGATGAGCGGGTTGAAGTCCGGGCGGCCCTTGGCGCGGTAGATCGCCGCTACGGCATCGGCGCTGTCCGCGCGGGCGGCCAGCCCGTAGACCGTTTCGGTTGGCACCGCGACCAGCCCGCCCTGGCGCAGCCGCTCTGCCGCGAGTGCAATTCCCGCCGTGTCCGCCACGCGGATCGTTGACTTGTCATGCTTGCCGGGCATGGCCCCGCGCTATAGGCGATGCGCAGACTTGCCAAGGGAAAGCGCGACGCAGATGGATTTCACCGCCCCCACCGCAGACCAGGTCCTGGCGATCAGGATCAACGCCGGCATCGACGAGCTGGCAGGCCACGCGCGCTTCGCCGCCGCCACGCCCGACATGGTCGAGGCGATCGTCGATGGCATCGGCCAGTTCGCCGCCGGCGAGTTCGCGCCGCTCAACCGCAAGGGCGATGTCGAAGGGGCGAGGCTGGCCGATGGCGAGGTTGCCCTGCCCGACGGGTTTGCCGAGGCTTACCGCGCCTATGTCGAACAGGGCTGGAACGCTATCAGCGGCGATGCGCAATTCGGCGGCCAGGGGCTGCCCTTCGCGCTTGCGGCCAACGTGCTCGAAAATCTCGGCGCGGCCAACATGGCCTTCTCGCTTCTGCCGATGCTCACCGTCGGGGCGATCGAAGCCCTGGCGCATCACGGCAGCGACAACCAGAAGGCAACCTATCTGGCGAGGCTGATCAGCGGCGAATGGTCGGGCACCATGAACCTGACCGAACCGCAGGCCGGATCCGACGTCGGCGCGCTACGCACCACCGCGACCCCACGCGGTGACGGCACCTGGCTGATCAAGGGCACCAAGATCTTCATCACCTGGGGCGAGCATCAGCTGGCCGGCAACATCGTCCATCTGGTCCTGGCCCGCACTCCGGGCGCGCCGGCGGGATCGCGCGGAATCTCGCTGTTCGTCGTGCCGAAGTACCTGGTCAATCCGGATGGCACGCACGGCGCGCGCAACGACCTGCGGTGCGTCAGCCTCGAGCACAAGCTGGGGATCATGGCCTCGCCCACCTGCGTCATGTCCTTCGGTGACAACGATGCTTGCATCGGCGAACTGGTCGGGCACGAGAACGAGGGCCTCAAGGCCATGTTCACGATGATGAATTCGGCGCGGATCAACGTCGGCAGCCAGGGCGTCCAGATTGCCGAGCGCGCGTTGCAGCAAGCCAGCGGCTACGCTCGCGAACGCGTGCAATCGGCCCGCGCCGGCTCGCCCGACAAGGCGCCGGTGGCCATCGTCGAGCATCCCGACGTGCGCCGCATGCTGCTCCGCATGCGGGCGCTGACCGAAGGCGCGCGGGCGCTGCTCTACTACACCGCGGGTCAGGTCGATCGCGGCGCGCTGGGGATTGCCGGGGCGCAGCAGCGGGCCGATTGCCTCGTCCCGCTAATCAAGGCCTGGGGCACCGACGTTGGCTGCGAGGTCGCCAGCATCGGCGTCCAGATTCACGGCGGCATGGGCTTCATCGAGGAGACGGGCGCCGCCCAGCACTATCGCGACTCGCGGATCGCGCCGATTTACGAAGGCACCAACGGCATTCAGGCCGCCGATCTCGTCACCCGAAAGCTCGGCTACGAAGGCGGCAAGGTCCTGAAGGCGCTGCTGGCCGACAGGGCGCGCGATGCGGCGGCTTACCCCGATCTCGCTGCCCTCGCCCAGGATTGCGCGGCGATTGCCGACTGGATGACGACCAGCGCCTCGCTCGACGATAGGCTGGCTGGCAGCGTGGCGTTCTGTACCATGTGCGCGGTTGCGGTCGCCGGCGCCCAGCTTGCCCGGCAGGCAAAGGCTCTTGCAGGTGACGACACGCCGCAGGCCCGGGCCAAGGCCGTCGTGGCGCGGTATTTTGCCGAGGTCATCGCCACCGAGGCGCGCGGCCTCAAGGCCGCCGCCATGGCCGGTGCCGGCCTGCTCTACGAACTCGACAGCGAAAACCTGGCCGGATGAGCGACCAGGGCGACCCGCTGGCCCGCATTGCCGACGCGCTCGAGCGGTTGGTGCCGGCAGCAACTGGCGTGACCGACTGGCGCAAGGCGCCCGCCTATGTCTGGGACGGCGCGGCGCGGCCGGTCGCGCAGATCGTCGCCCCGCCGCTCGACCTGCTGCACGGCGTCGCGGCGCAAAAGGCGCTGGTCACCGACAATGTCGCGCGACTTGCCGCCGGGCACGCCGCGCACGACATGTTGCTGTGGGGATCGCGCGGAATGGGCAAGTCGGCGCTGATCCGCTCGAGCGTCGTGGCGGCCCAGGCCGAGGCGCCCGATCGGCTGGTGCTGGTCCAGGTCGCGCCCGGCGCGCTGCCCACCCTCAGCGCACTGTTTGCGGCGCTCGGCGCGACGGATCGCCGGTTCCTGGTGTTCATCGACGATCTAGGCTTCGAGGACGGCGACAGCGACGGACCGCGGGCGCTGCGCTCGTGGCTTGAAGGCGGGGTCGAGGCGCGCCCCGCCAACGTGCGGCTGGCGGTCACCTCGAACCGGCGCGCGATCGTGCCGCGCCACCTGTCCGAGCAGGACGACCCGATCAACCCGCGCGATGCGGTCGACGACCGTCTCGCGCTGGCCGACCGCTTCGGCCTGTCGATCGGGTTCCACGCCTGCAGCCAGGACGATTATCTCGCAATCATAGCCGGTTACTGCACCGCCCATGGCCTGACCTGGGAGGAGGGCGAAGCGCTGGAATGGAGCAAGCGGCGCGGGGCGCGCTCGGGCCGCGTTGCCTGGCAGTACGTTACGGAGCTGGCGGGACGGGCCGGCCTCGCGCTGTAGCACCTCGGCCTATTGCTTGACCTTCGCGTCGTCGCGGAAGTCGGCCTTGAACTGCGCGGCGGGATCGCCGTCGAGCTGCCGCTGCGGCGGCATGCGTTCGGTCACCACCGGCTTGATCGCCACACCGGGCGCCGCGTTGGGCGCGATCACCCGCCAGACGATTCCCGCCGTGTCGTCGGTGACGAGCAGCGCTCCGTCCCGGGCGAATGCGACCCAGGTCGGGCGGCCGCGCGTTTGGTTCTTGCCCTCGACGAGAAATCCGTTGAGTAGCGGGACCGGCAGTCCCTGCGGGTTGCCGTTGGCGTCGAAGGCGACGAAGACCACGTCGTAACCCGACAGCGGCTTGCGGTTCCACGATCCGTGGCGGGCGATCACGGCGCCGCTCGCAAAGCCCGCGCCCAGCTTCTCGCCGCCGCGCGTAAAGGCCAGCCCCAGGGGCGCGGTGTGGGCGCCCAGAGCGAACTCGGGCTTGCGCACGTAATCGTCGATGAACTCGGGCGGCTGCGAGGTAACGCGGTCGTCGTCGAAGGTCTTGTAGTAGATCCACGGCCAGCCGTAGTGCGCGCCGATCGGCACGTTGGTCAGGTAATCTGGCACAAGGTCGGGCCCGAGCTGGTCGCGCTCGTTGACCACGGTCCACAGTTCGCCCGTCGCCGGGTTCCAGTCGAGACCGTTGGGATTGCGCAGCCCTTGCGCGAACTGGCGCGGATAACCAGTCGTGAGGTTGAGCTCCCAGATCGCGGCGCGGCCCTTTTCCGCCTCCATGCCATTTTCGCCGATGTTGCTGGCTGAACCGACCGCAACATATAGCCGCTGACCGTCGGCGCTGAGGATCAGGTTGCGCATCCAGTGGTTGCCCGCGGCCGGCAGGTCCATCAGCTTCTTCGGCGCGCCGGTCAGCGCGGTTTCGCCCAGCTTGTAGGGGAAGGACAGCACCGCGTCGTGGTTGGCAACGTAAAGCGTATCCTTTCCCCAGGCGAGACCCGAGGGCGAGGACAGGCCATCGTTCTGGCGCAGGGTGAACCGGGCTTCGGCGCGCCCGTCGCCATCAACGTCGCGCAGCAGGACCAGCGCATTGGGCGAGCCGGTGTGCGATCCGGCGCGCTTCATCAGGACATCGGCAATCCACCCGGTAAGCCCGCCACCCTTGCTGGGGGGCGCGTCGGCCAGGCTGACCAGCACGTCGCCGTTGGGCAGGGTCAGCATGACGCGCGGGTGATCGAGACCTTCGGCAAAGCGTCCGACGACCAAGCCCTGTGCCGCGGCCGGCGCTTCGCCCGCGGCCCAGCCGACCGGCTTGGCGATCCCGATCGAGGGGAAGTTCTCGGGCTTGGGCGCGACGATCTGCGGATCGCGGCCCGACAATTGGTCGAGCGTCTTTTCCGCCGGCGTGCCGCGCAGCAGGTAGAAGGCGAACCCACCGATCACGAGGAGGACGATCCCGAGGGCAACGAGCAGCTTGCGTTTGGTCGACATGAACCGGAAATAGGCCGATCGCGGCTAGGCGGCAAGGCACCTGTGAGATAGTATAACCCGCATGTACGCCTTTGCTCCCGTGGCCGGCCAGGCCAAGCCCGATCTTTACGCCGACCTTGCCGCCGCCGCCCGCGCGATCGTCGAAGGCGAGCCCGACGCGGTCGCCAACATGGCCAATCTCTCGGCCCTGATCTGGCAATTCGTCGATCGGCTCAATTGGGCCGGATTCTACCGCGCGGTCGATGGCGAGCTGGTCCTCGGACCATTCCAGGGCAAGGCCGCCTGCATCCGCATCCCGTTCGGCCAGGGCGTCTGCGGGGCTGCGGCGGCCAGTGGGCAGACCCAGCTCGTGCCGGATGTCCATGCCTTCCCCGGCCATATCGCCTGCGACGCGGCAAGCCGCAGTGAACTCGTCGTCCCGGTAATCCGCAACGGGGAGGTCATAGCCGTGATCGACCTCGACAGTCCGGAGGCGGCGCGCTTCGATGCGGTTGACGCGGCCGGGATCGAACACCTCGCGCAGGCCATCGCCGGGGCGATCTGACGAATCCGCCCGGCTGCGCCAATTCGGGACAGTCCCCGCGCAGATCCGTGGCGTTTGGCGAAAGAGAGAGTATCTCTTGCGGTGCTGTCCAATCGACCGACGTTGCCTGCAGGACCTGCCATGCCACGAATCTCGCCAATCGCACTGACCGCATTCGCTTGTCTGGCGGGAGCCTTGGCGCTGGCCGCTCCCGTAGCGGCGCACGATCAGATCACGCACCCCGGGTCGCCGGGCTACGACCGCGCTGCCTGGGACCAGGCGCGGGCCGATTGGCTTGCCGAATGCCGCGCCAATCGCGGCGGTGACGGCAGGTACGGCAAGATCGGCGAAGCCGCCGTGGGCGGTGTGCGAACTGCTGGTGCCGACCGGCAGACAGAACGTCGCAGACTCGACTGGTGCGAAAGCTATCTCGAACGGCACATGGCGCCCGGCTACGGCTACGGGGCCTCCCCAATCTATGGCTACCAGCCGATGCTGGTCATGGTTCCGGTGGCGATGACGCAGGCACCCGCAGCCGTGCCCGCGCCAGCCGCGCCGCGCGAATGCACCGAAACCCAGGTGATCGAGGAAGACGTTCCAGTCGGCCCGGCGCGGCGGGTTCTTCCGCCCCGCCCGCGTCCGGCGCCTGTCAAGCGGGTGCCTGACAAGCGGGTGCCGATCGGCTGAAGATCCCGCGCCGGTCGCCTGTCAGAGCGAGCGGCCGATCAGTTCCTTCATGATTTCGCTGGTGCCGCCGAAGATCCGCGTCACGCGCGCTCCGCGCCACTGCTTGGCGATCGGGTATTCGTTCATGAAGCCTGCCCCGCCGTGGAGCTGGAGGCACTTGTCGACCACTTCGCCCTGCAGTTCGGTGTGCCACAGCTTGGCGCCCGAGGCTTCGACCGGAGTCAGCTCGTGCTTGATATGCCGGGCGATGCACCAGTCGAGGTGGGCCCAGCCGACCTGCAACTTGGCCTTGAGATCGGCAAGGACGAAGCGGGTGTTCTGGAAATCGAGCACCGACTTGCCGAAGGCCTTTCGGTCCCGGGTAAACTCCACCGTCATGTCGAAGGCGCGTTGGGCCGCGGTCTGCGCCGAGATGGCGATGCCGAGCCGCTCCTGCGGCAGTTCGCTCATCAGGTAGATGAAGCCCCGGCCCTCTTCGCCGAGGCAATTGGTGATCGGTACTCGGACGTCCTCAAAGAACATTTCCGAGGTGTCTGCCGCGTCGAGCCCGACCTTGTCGAGGTTGCGGCCGCGCTTGAACCCCTCGCGGCTGGCTTCGACCAGGATGATCGACACGCCCTTCCACGCCGGCTGCACCTCGGTATCGGTCTTGGCGCAGACCAGGATCAGGTCGGCGTTCTGGCCGTTGGTGATGTAGGTCTTCGAACCGTTGATGACGTAGTGGTTGCCGTCCTTCTTGGCCGTGGTGCGCAGCCCCTGCAGGTCCGACCCGGTGCCCGGCTCGGTCATGGCGATCGCGGTGACGATCTCCCCGCTGACCATCTTGGGCAGCCAGGTCTTCTTCTGCTCTTCCGAGCCGTACTGAATGATGTAGTTGGCGACGATGTCCGACTGCAACGAGAAGCCGGTAGCGACATCGGTGCCATAGCCGACCTCTTCGTCGATGATCGCGTTGTAGCCGAAGTCGAGGCCGAGGCCGCCGTATTCCTCGGGCACGGTCGGGCACAGGATGCCCAGTTCGCCGGCCTTGGGCCAGACCTCCTTGGGCACGATCCCGTCTTCGTCCCATTTGTCGGCATGGGGTTCGAGCTGTTCGGCAACGAAGCGCCGCACGGTCGAGCGGAAGGCTTCGTGGTCTTCGCTGTAGCAGCTGCGCGAAAGGGTATCGAGCGACATGGCAATCCACTCCGGAGGCAAGACTATGCGTCCGGATTAGGCGCAGGCTGCCGCTCTCGCAACTGGATTTAATCGATCACTTAAAATTGGGCGCCAGTTGCGCGGCGCAACTTCGTGCTAGCGGCGGCTGGCGCTTGCCGGGCGGCCTGAACGGACCCTGGGTCCGCGCGCCTTGGCGTTCTCGACGAAGGCAGGGCGGATCTCCACCCGGCAAGCCAGCACAGGCGTACCCGCGGCCGGCACGGCTGCGATCGACAGCGCGTCGAAGACGCAGATTGCCCCGTTGTCGAGGGTGCGTTCGATTGCGTGATCGCCCCCCTCGGCGTTGAAATCGACCAGGCCGTCAAAGCCCACGACCAGCATCTCGCCCGACGGCCGGGCGACGAGCGTCGTTCCAACCGGCAGGTTGGCGCCGTCGGGCCCGGTTACACGGACTGCGCGCGGCGCGAAGCGGATCACGTCGAGCGCCACCAGGCCGACGGCGCGGCGCTGCACCAGCACGCGGCGCTGGGTCTGGCGGGCCAGCGCGTTGATCGGCAGCTTCTCGGGATCGATGTCGAAGGTCAGCGGCACCTGGGGGGTGATGTTTTCGACCAGAAGCAGGCCCTTGCGGCTGGTTTTCCCGGCATCGCGGTTCTCGCGCATCACCGTCACACCGGCGACGCTGCCGGTGCGGACGAGGGCATAGCTGCCGCCGGTCTGGTTGCGCGCGAAGACCGTTCCGCCGGTGACAAGCAGGGTGCCGCGGGCGTTGACCCGCGCGCCGAAACCGCCGTTGACCTGTTCGACCTGGCCTTCGAGGCGGCCGTAACGGCTGCGATAGGTCGTCCCGGCAGACAGGCGCGATGCGGCGCCCGCCTGGCCTTCGAATGCGTAGCCAATCGGGTGATCTTCGGTCGCGTGGCGGTAGAATCCCGCGCTGGCGCTGGTCGGAGCGCCGGTCCCGGCCGAAGCCGAGGCTTGTGCCGAACGCCCGCCGCCGAACTGGAACGACAGCCCCGCCCAGGCCGAATAGGATCTCACCGTGCCCTGGCGCAGCCCGAAGGAGCTGAAAAAGTCGATCTTGCGGTCTACACGGGCCCGGAAATTGGCATTGGCATAGGTCACGCGCGGTTCGAACGAGGGATACCGCGAGTCGAACCGGCGCTCCTGGCGTCCGGCGGTCAGCTGGACCTGCATCGCATCGCGGATATTGTAGGAAATCTGACCGAGAAACTCGCGCGGAGGGAGCGGATCACCCAGTTTCGTCGCCACATCGCGATAATCGGCCGTCGGAATCGTCGCCGCAATCCGCGCCGACAGCGTGCGACCGATCGATTCGAGCGCAAAATGGGTCAAAAGGCCGGATTTGCCGGTGGCGTGTTCTGAACTGGCGCGTCCTTCGACGGTCAGCAGTGCGATGCCCCCCAACGCAAGATCGCCCCGGGCGCCCATGTTGATGAGCCCCGGGGTCCATTCGCTAGTCCCCTCGATCGTCAGCCGCGACGACAGGCCGCGGCGGTAGTAGACGTTGGCAGCGAGGGGTCCGTAGTCATTGCTGCGAACCCCGTACCGTCGTCGAACGAATCCGGCATTGATCGCGAACTCGCGCAAACGCGGCGCCAGCAGCGACCGCGACATGTAGAATTTGGCGTTCTGGATCGCTTCGCGGCCGAGCGCATCGCGCACGATTACCGAGACTTCGCCGCGCCCGGCAGTCGAAGGGACGTTCCGGACCGTGAATTCGCCGGGTTGCAGTTCGCCAAGCGAATAGCGCTGATCTCCGGTGATCACGTCGACCCCGGTCGGCACCGCAACCTGGCCGGTGAAGGCCGGCAAGGGCACGGTGACGAGGTCGGGCCGCAGCGAGTAGTCCGATGCGAGCTGGATTCCGCCGAGGCGCACCGCGCGTTGGCTTTGCCCCCCGGCCGAAATGAAATCGCCCCCGGTCGCGACAAGTCCCGCCTTGGGAAACAGCAGCTGGACCTGCGAATCGAGCCGAACGAAACGGCTGCCATCGTCCTGCGCCCGGGATGTGTACTGGAATGCGCTGGTTGCCGCGACATTGCCGCGCACCAGGGTCGTATCGAAGAAACCGCCGAAGGTCGTGCGGCCCTGGGCGACCGTGCTGGTCAGGTCGTAATCCACCCGCAGCGCCGTCAACGGCACGCTGTCGCCATCGCTGCGCGGGGCACGGCTCATGTCGATCAGGTTGCCGCGGTCGCTCTTGCGCATCAGCTGGATCTCGAGCCGCTGCCGCAGCGAATCGAACGACCATTTGGCCACGCGCAGCGAATCGAGCGCGATTCGCCCAATGGCCTCCTTCTCGATGGGCAGCCCTGCCGCGCGGGCATCGGCCGCCAGGATCGTCAGCGCGCCCTGCTCCCACGCCAGATCGACCATCCGCGCCCGCACATCGCCGTCGATGGCGATTTCGGAAAGCCCGGGACCCTGCTGTGCAGGGAGGGACTTGGCGGTCAGTCCAGTGGGAAGGGCGAACGGGTCCGTCTGCGCGTGGGCGGTCGTTCCGCCCAGGGCTGCAACGAACGAAGCAGCTAACGCAAGGAGCCGTTCAGCCGCAGGTGGGCGGGACCTGCGCATTGACTGCCTGCCCGTCGATCATGGCCTTGATCGACAACGGCCCAAGCCCGCATGCGTTGGCGAGGCCCCAGCTGATCGTCGATTCGCCCTGGACGTAGCGGAGCGAATTGCGTTCCAGTTGAACGGCAGTGCCAGCGGTGTTGCGCATTTCGAGACCGACGACGCGGACAGTCTGGCCGCCGCTGTTGGCCAGTTCCAGCCGCCCGGGCGTCAGGCGCCAGGCCAAGGCAGCCGGCGCCGCCTTGTCGCGGTCCATGAACAGCGGCAGCGTGAAGCGCAGCCGCGCCTCAGCCTCGCCGCCCGTGGCGAGCGTGGGATCGGGCAGCTGGTCGACCGCCAGGCGGAAGCGCTTTTCCCCCGGCGATGCCGCCGTGCCGCGCAGGACGCGGACGATCTGCGTCGCGCCGGGCGCGATGGTGATGATCGACGGCGAAACGGTCAGCGCGGTCGAAGGGGCGAAGACGTCCTCGCCGGCCTGCTGGCTCCAGGCAAACAGACGGGTCTGCACCGAGAGAGGACGACCCGACGTGTTGGTCACCATGACGGTGGCCGAGGTCTTGGCCGCGTCGAATTCGAGCCGGAGCGGTGCGATATTCAAGCGAGCGCCGCGGTCTGCGCTGGGCGCAGCCGCGGCGGCAGGCTGTTGAGCCAGAGCGGCCGAGGCCGACCCGAGGGAGAGGAACGATCCGCCTGCCGCGATCAGCGCAAGCTTGCCTAGGTCAGCGACGGGACGGATCATTCAGGTCTCCATGGTGATTAGAACGTCACCGTGACGGTCACGGTGTCGGTGTAGGAACCGGCGGGCACCGACGCGGCGCTTTGCGGAATTCGGCCGAACGCAGTCAGCGTGGTCAGACCGGCGAGCGAGGTGCCGGTGCTGGTCGTGCCGACGGTGCTGCCCCAGGCCTGCAGGCGGCCGGCGTCGCGGAAGATGCCGTACGGAATGGTCTTGGTGGCGTCGGTCGTGCTCTGCAGGTAGCGCTGGCCGGCTGCGGCGTGCGTACCAAGGTCCATCGACACGTCGTAGGTCGCACCGATGGTGCAGACGAGGTTGACGTTGGCGGTGGTGTCGACGTCGGTGCCGCCGATCGAAGTCAGCGTGCCGAAAGCCATCGGCGTTGCCGAAACGGTGCACGAATTGATGACGTTGACCGACACCGGCATGGTGTTGCTGGCGGTGGCGGCAAGAGCCGGCGAAGCGGCGAGGGTCGCAACAGCGGCGAACCCGAAAGCAATCTTACGCATGGTGTATAATCCCCTGATCATTGGCAGTCTGCCGTGGTCTCCATGCGCTCGAACGGGTTGCAAAATCCCTAATGGTTACGGGACTTTTTGCTGCTCGTTACGGGGCAATGCCTAGGCCCTTATGGTTAACAACAGGTAAGCGCCGCGCGGATAACGCGGATCGGTGCCGTGCTCGATTGCGGTGAAGCGGGTAACGCCTAGAAGCTGATCGTGACGGTCAGCGTGTCGGTATAGGCCCCGGCCCTGAGATTGTTCGTCGCGCCCAGGCGGCCGTAGACCGGCACCACCACGGTGCCCGTCGGGCCCGAATTGCCGGTGACGTTCTTGGCCTGGCCGGTACCCCAAACCTGGCTGCGCGGCGGATCGCGATAGACGTCGTAGTTGATGTACGCGTTGGACGTCGTGTGGCGCACGCGGCGATTGATGCCGTTGCCGTAAAGTCCCGTGTCTATGTCGATCGTGAAGGCAATGTTGGGCGTGCATTGCACGGTAAGGCTGGTGATCGAATTGATGGCCGGATTGCTCGCTGCCGGAGCGATGAACGTCAACGGGAGCGCGTTGATGGTGCAGCCGTTGATCACGCTGGCGCTGACCGGCATCGTATAGGTAGTCTGACCGGCGTGGGAAGGCATCGCCGCAACCAGGCCGGTTGCGGAAACGAAGATGCAGCACAGGCGATGCGCGAATCGCATCCAGTCCCCCCGATGGTCTCACCGGTGGTCTAGGGGCTTACCCTTGCGATGTGGTTAAGCGCCCGTTTGTCAATATAACCGGCTGAACTGCCTAGAAATTCAGGGTCACGGTTATCTGGTCGGCATACCGCCCGGACGCAAAGGGCGGCGTTTCCGACAGGCTCGCATAGGCTGTCACGGTGGCTCTGCCCGCGCCGTTTGTGACCCCGTCGACCGTTTCGCCGGACCGGTCGGCCCAGCGCCGTGAGCGCGCCGGGTCGCTGAAGATTTCATAGCCCAGCCGGCGCAGCGTGGCCGGATCCACCGCATGCCGGGCGAGGCCCACGGCGTGCTGCCCGTGGTCTAGGGCAAGGGCGAAAGGCTGATCCGGGGCGCAAGTGACAGCGATCGTCGCTTCGCCCCCCGCGGTATCGCTCCCTTGCCCTTGCAGCACGAGAGGGCTGGCAGAGAGCGAGCAATTGGGCAGCACCTCGACCGTTACGGCCATTGTCGACGATGCGCTGCCAGCCTCAGCGGTGCCGTGAACGATCAGGAGGACCGGAACGACGGCGGCGGGAAGCATGGTGCGCATCCCGCCGTGCTATCTCCTCGTCGTTGCCGCCTTGATAGGCTGGTCCTGGGTAGTACTACGGATCACGTACCGGTCAGATGCCGCCGCCGGTCAGGCGCTGGCAAATGAGATCGAGCTGGTCGAGCGTGCGATACCGGATCGTCACCGTACCTGATCGCGGATCGGCATCGGCGTTGATTCGCACCGGCAGGCCAAGATACTCCTCGAGATGGCCCTGCACCGCCGAAATATCCGCCGACGACGCGGAATCGCCCTGTGACCGTGCGCGGCGGGGCACGCTGGTTGCGGTTGTCTTGCGGCGGACCAGCTTCTCTACCTCGCGCACCGACAGATGCCTGGCGACCGCTTCGCTGGCCAGCATGACAGCGTCGTCCGAGCCGATCAGGGCGCGGGCGTGTCCCATCGACAGCTTGCCTTCTTCCACCAGGTCGAGCACCGGCTCCGGAAGCGCCAGGAGGCGCTGGAAGTTGGCGACATGGCTGCGGCTCTTGTCGACCAGCTTGGCGATCTCTGCCTGGGTCAGGCCCTCGCCCTCGGCCAGCTTGTGATAGGCCCGCGCCTCTTCCACCGGGTTGAGATCTTCGCGCTGAAGATTCTCGATCAGCGCCAGCGCAGTGATTTCGCGATCGTCGAGCTCGCGAATAAGCGCAGGAATCTCATGCAGTTGCGCTTTCTGCGCGGCCCGCCAACGGCGCTCGCCAGCAACTAGGCGATAGCCCTCGCGATGTGGCGTGACGATCACCGGCTGAATGACCCCGCGCGCCGCGATCGAGGCAGCCAGCTCGTCCAGTGCCGCTTCGTCGAAGCGGCGCCTTGGCTGGCCCGGATGCGGGACGATGGCGGAGATCTGCAGCATGGCTAGGCCCGACGCCTTTACCGCTGAGCCTCCCGCAGGCGCATCTAGCGGCGCCACCAGCGGCTCCTCGCGCCGCGAATCGCCTAGCAGGGCGCCAAGTCCGCGTCCTAGCGCCGGGCGGCGCGTCGAACCTTCGGGTTTCGGATTCAGGCGAACCGCCGGTTCCTCGCTCATGCGGCTTTCCTCTTTTCGGGCAGGCGGGTGATGAGTTCGCGCGCCAGCGCCATATAGGCGCGGCTGCCGGCACAGGAGTGATCGTAGACCAGCGCCGGCAACCCGTGGCTGGGCGCTTCGGACAAACGGACGTTGCGCGGGATGACCGATTCGAACACCAGCCCGCCCAGACAAGAGCGCACGTCGTCGGCGACCTGGTCGGTCAGGCGGTTGCGCCGGTCGAACATCGTCAGGGCAATGCCGACGATGCCGAGGTCGGGATTGAAGCGCTGCTGAACGCGCTCGACCGTCTGGAGCAGCTGGCTAAGCCCTTCGAGAGCGAAGAACTCGCATTGCAGCGGGACAAGCAACGTATCGGCGGCGCACAGCGCGTTGAGCGTCAGCAGACCCAGCGAGGGCGGGCAATCGATGAAGCAGATGTCGTGACCGCTTGCCCCGCTCAGCGCGTCGCGCAGCCGATCGGTGCGGTTTTCGACCGAGACCAACTCGATTTCCGCGCCGGAGAGATCGACCGTCGCCGGGATGATGTCGAGATTGGGAATGCGGGTCGGCTGCAGACAATCGACAACGCTGGCCTGATCGACCAGCAGATCATAGGACGAGCGATCACGCTCGTTGGCGGCAATGCCGATGCCGGTCGACGCGTTTCCTTGCGGATCGAGATCGATAAGCAGGACTTTCCAGCCGGTTGCGGCCATGGCGGTTGCGATGTTGATTGCCGTGGTGGTCTTGCCCACCCCGCCCTTCTGATTGGCGATCGCAACGCGTATCACGGATATTGTCCCTTCCTCGCTTGCCTGACAGGTCCGGACAACGTGCCGACAATGACCCCGGCCTCGGCATCGGTGAGCGATTGTTCCACGTGGAACATATGGTCCCAACCGCCAAGCTCTTGCAATTCTTGCGCTGCGGAACGCCCCTTCGGCAACAGCCATACGGTGTCTGCTGTGGAAAAACGGGCGGAGAGAGTCAGCAACTTGTCGAGCGGCGCGAAAGCCCGAGCGGATATGATCGCAGCCGGAAAGCTCTCGACAGCCTCCAGCCGGGCGCCATGCACCGTCACGTTGTGCAAGCCGATCGCGTCAGCTGCCCGACGCAACCATTCGATCCGTCGCGCGCGCGATTCGACAAGGTGCACTGGACGCTCGGGGCTGAGTGCCGCGATCACCAGGCCTGGAAACCCGGCACCGGTACCGAGATCGAGCCAAGGCCCCGATGTTTCACGTGGAACGTGAGTGAGCAACTGCGCTGAATCGACTATGTGACGCAACCAGACGCTCGCTAGACTGGCGGTCGAAACGAGGTTCTGACGCGTGTTCTCGCCTGCGAGAAGATCCACCAGCGTTTGGAGGCGTTTGATCGAAACGGAATCGGCTTCAGGCAGCTTCTCGAGCCACGCCATTGCTTTAGCCTCGGTCGAGATTGTCATGCCGCGATGCGCCGCGCCTGTACCAGCAGCGCGGCGAGCGCAGCCGGGGTGATGCCCGGAACCCGGCCTGCCGCAGCCAACGTTTCGGGCCGGGCCTTCGACAGCCGCTCGACCATCTCGCGGGACAGGCCCGGGACCCGGTCGTAGGGGAAGTCCTCCCCCAGCGGCAAGCGCTCCGCCGCTCGCATGTCGCGCAGCTCGGCGTCCTGCCGCGCGAGATAGGGCGCATAGGCCGCATCCTCGGACACTTCCTCCGCCAGCTCGGCATCGAGCGGCATGCCGAGCCACGGGGACAAACGGTCAAGACTGACCTCGTCGAACCGAAGCCAGTCGCGCAGGGCCATTCGGCCGCCGTCACTCTTCACGACCACGCCTGCGCCGCGCAGATCGGCCGCGCCGACCTCGATAGCCAGAGCATCCTCGGCCGCAGCCTTGCTATCGCGGCGGCGTTCGAACCAGGCCCGGCGCGCCGCACCGAGCGCCCCGACGTCGAGGGCCAGGCCCGTAAGACGCGAGGTGGCATTGTTGGCGCGCAGGCGAAGTCGGTATTCGGCCCGCGCGGTCAGCATGCGATAGGGCTCGCTCACGCCGTGAAGCGTCAGGTCATCGACCATGACGGCGAGATAGCTGTTGGCCCGGTCCAGCGGGGCTGATTCCCGACCAAGCACCGCCGCAGCGGCGTTCATGCCGGCAACGAGGCCCTGCGCCGCCGCTTCCTCGTACCCGGTCGTGCCGTTGATCTGACCGGCGCAGTAAAGCCCGGGCATGGCGCGCACTTCGAGACTGGATCGCAGCGCACGCGGATCGATGTGGTCGTATTCGACCGCATAGCCCGGCACGACCATGTCGACCGCTTCCAGCCCGCGCATCGTCCGCAACATGGCAAGTTGCACGTCGGCCGGAAGCGAGGTGCTGATCCCGTTGGGATAGACCAGCGGTGTGTCCAGTCCTTCAGGCTCAAGGAAGACCTGGTGGCTGTCGCGATCGGCGAAGCGGTGGATCTTGTCCTCGATCGAGGGGCAATAGCGCGGGCCCGATGCCCCGATCGCGCCGCTAAACAACGGTGAACGGTGCAGGTTGGCGCGGATCACGTCGTGGCTGGCGGCATTGGTCCGCGTGATCGCGCAGAATACCTGCGGTAGCACGCGGCCTGGCCCGATGGCGCTCATCGTCCAGGGTTGCTCGTCGGACGGCTGCTCTTCGAGGATGGCCCAGTCGATCGTCCGCCCGTCGAGGCGCGGCGGCGTCCCGGTCTTGAGGCGCGCCATTGGCAACGCGGCCTCGCGCATCTGCTCCGCGAGCCTTTGCGCCGACGCTTCGTTGATGCGCCCGCCGATCAGGCGTTCCTCCCCTCGAAACAGAACGCCGCCCAGAAAGGTGCCGGTGCATAGGACCACGGCGCGCGCTTCGAGTTTCGTGCCATCGGCAAGATCGATCCCGGTCACTTTGCCGCCCGAAAGCCGCAATCCCGCTGCTTCGCCTTGAACGAGGGTCAGGTCGCCTTGGATAGGCAGCAAGCGCTGGACCTCGGCCTTGAAGCGCTTGCGATCGGCCTGGACGCGCGGCCCCTGGACGGCCGAACCCTTCGAGCGATTGAGCATGCGGTAATGGATCGCACCGGCATCGGCCGCGCGGGCGATGATGCCATCGAAGGCGTCCACCTCGCGAACGAGGTGCCCCTTGCCCAGACCGCCGATAGCCGGGTTGCAGCTCATTGCGCCGATGGCAGCGAGATCAAAACTGACAAGTGCGACCTTGGCGCCCATTCGCGCGGCCACGGCCGACGCCTCGACCCCGGCATGGCCACCGCCAATCACGATGATGTCGAAGCGCGTCATGGTGCGCCGCCCTTAGCGCACCCGTGTTCCACGTGGAACACTATTTCCCGATGCAGAATCGTCCGAACAGCGCATCGAGCATGTCTTCGGTCGTGGTACGGCCCAGCAGGGCGTCGAAAGCCACTCGCGCCAACCGCAGGTTTTCGGCGATCAGCAGGGGATCGCTGAGACTAGCCGCGCCGGAGAGCGCATCCAAGGCCTCGCCAAGAAGGCGGTGCTGCCGTTGGCTGAGCGCCGCCTCGCCCGGCAAGGGCATGGCCACCCGGGCTGTGGCGACAAGATCATGGCGCAGCGCATCAAGGCCAACGCCCGTCACGGCCGACACGCGGTGGAGCGGAGCCGTCTTAACCGGGTGACCAAGGCGATCGACCTGGGCCTCGATCTCCCAGGCGCCCGTTGGCCCGGCGCCTTCCGGGCCCAGCCAGAGGACCAAGTCCGCGCGCTCAAGGGCCGAACGGGCCCGTTCGACACCGATCGCCTCGATCGCATCGTCGGTCGCATCGCGCAATCCTGCGGTGTCGATGAAGCGGAACGGCACGCCATCGAGCGCCACCGGGTGGTTCAGAACGTCGCGCGTCGTGCCGGCGACAGGCGCAGTAATTGCCGCTTCTTCTTCTACCAAGGCATTGAACAATGTGCTTTTTCCGGCGTTCGGAGGGCCAGCCAGCACAACCCTGAATCCTTCGCGCAGCGCTTCAGCGCGCGGGCGAGCCAACCATTCGGCAAGATCGGCCTGCAGGCGCTCGATCTCAAAGCCAAACGAAGGTGGCAGCGTGGCAACATCGTCTTCATCGGCGAAATCCAGCACGGCCTCGACCGCGGCCGACAGTCCAAGCAGACGGTCACGCCAACTGGCCACATCGCGCGAGAAGGCCCCGCCGGCCATCGCCAGCGCCGCGCTGCGCTGCAGTTCGGTTTCGGCGCTGAGCAGGTCGGCGAGCCCTTCGGCCTCGGCAAGGTCGATCTTGCCGTTGGCAAAGGCGCGGCGCGTGAACTCCCCGGCTTGGGCGGGCCTGAGCCCGGGCAACGCAGCAAGGGCACTTTCCACTGCCGCAACCACAGCGCGGCCGCCGTGGCAATGCAGTTCGAGCGTGTCCTCACCGGTCGCCGTCGCTGGCCCGGGAAGCCACAGCGCAAGCGCCCGGTCGATCACGCCGCGCCTGGCATCGCGCAGGGTCACCGTCACCGCCTTGCGCGGGGGAAGCGTGCGCCCGGCGAGGGCAACCAGCGCCAGACCCGCGTCCGGCCCACTGACGCGGATCAGCGCGATCGCGGCTGGTGGCGCTCCGCTCGACAGGGCAAAGATCGTGTCATCCATAGGCTTAACCGATCGGTCCGCCCGGCCATCACGTGTCGCGATCAGGATTCGTCCTTGGGCTTTTTCGCACCGGCGGCAAAGGCATTGCCGCTTTCCATCAGGGTCTGGAACAGCTTCATCCCCGCCTGCCCCATCGGCGCGAGCCCTTTGGCGAATTCCTGCAACTGGTCGATGTTGCCCGCGCCCTTCATCGCGTTGGCCACGGCCTCGACGTAGAACTGGTTGGCCTTGCCTACGTCGGGCAGTCCCAGGAAGGTGCGCGCTTCTTCGGGCGTGCAATCGATCTCGACATGAACTTTCATGGATCCTCCTCGGGCGAGCCGCAGTCCCCTCGCCCGCCCTTGCTGGCATAGGGCCTTGGCAAAGTCCACGCCGTGCGTAGTGTGCGCCGCGAACAACCCCCTTGCCCACGCGGAGCAATCGAATCATGGCCGAGACTGTCCAGATCCCCACCCTTGACCAAAGCGGCACAATCCCTGCCCACCTGGCGCGGCCCGCCGGCACGCCGAAGGGCGCGGTCATCGTGATTCCCGAAATCTTCGGGGTCAACGAAGGGATCCGCCGCAAATGCGCCAACTGGGCGGAAAAGGGCTATCTTGCGGTCGCCCCCGATATCTTCTGGCGCTTCGCGCCGGGCGTGGAGCTGAACCCCGACATTCCGGAGCAGATGAACGAGGCCTTCGGCTATTTCCAGCAGTACGATGCCAACGACGGCGTGGTCGACATCGAGGCCACGATCCGCTGGCTGCGCGGCAGCGAGGGCGTGGCCAAGGTCGGCTGCGCAGGCTACTGCCTGGGTGGCAGGCTGGCCTACATGGCGGCCACGCGCACCGATATCGACGCCTCGGTCGGCTATTACGGCGTGATGATCGACCAGATGCTCGACGAAGCCCACGCCATCGCCAAGCCGCTGATGCTGCACATTCCGACCGAAGACCACTTCGTCGGCCCCGAAGCCCAGGCCGCGATCCATGCGGCCTTCGACAATCACGCCAAGGTCACGCTGCACGATTACGCCGGCCTCGACCACGGCTTTGCCGCCGAAATGGGCAACCGCCGAAACGAGGCGGGGGCGCAGCTGGCGGATGGTCGGACCGAAGCCTTCCTGATCGCAAGCCTCGCCTAGTCGTAAGTCCCGATCGCTTCGAAGATGTGGCCGATCGCTTCGCGGTCGGCCGCGTCGATTTCGGGACGCCAGATCTCGAACAGCAGGACGACACGTTCCTGCTCACCGGCGTTGCGGGCTTCGTGCTCGATCGAATCGTCGAACAGCAGCGGCACGCCGTCGATCCATTGGCGCGTCTCGCTGCCAACGCGAAGCGTGCAGGCCGGCGCGGTCAGGATCGGGATGTGACAGATCAGCCGGGTGTTGAGCATGCCGACATGGGGCTGGATATGCGCGCCCGGTTTGAGCCGCGACCAGTGGGCGTTGGGCGAACGTCCAGCAATCCGCGGCATCGGCGCGTGCGAAAGGGCTTCCATCGTCGCCGGGCAGAGCGCGGCATTCTCCTCTACCTCGGCACCGTTGCGCCAGAAGTGGAACGCAGTCCAGGCTTCGCTATCCAGCAGCGGATTGTTGGGCGCCGGGCGGTTGTCCTGGCGGTGGACATAGGGGGCGAACCCCCCGCCCCCGCCGCCTAGCACGGCGGCAAGTTCAGCCTGCATTGCCGGAACCAGCGCCAGCATCGGTTCAATCCAGGCAAAGTCCGCCGGGTCGTAGAACCGCTTCTGCGGGAGGCCCGGATAATAGAACACGCTGGGCTGTTGCAGGAACAACTCGCGCCTACCGGTCAGGAGGTCAATGGCTTCGGCCACCGCGGGCGACAGATTGGTGCCGATCTCGGCCAGCAGATGCTCTTCGAACAGTTGAGAGGAATGGGGGATGAAGGCCTGGGCATGGGCGTGAAGGCTGGCCAACGGTGGCGGCACACCGCCGTTGACCGCAGCCTGTGCGAGCGCGGTCTGGTAGAACGCGGTCGCCGCCCGGCTATCCCCGGCCTGCTCGCGCAGCAGACCCTTGAGTAGCAGCGCCCCGACATCGCGCGCGGCGAGGACCAGTTGCTGCCCGATTGCCTCTTCCGCGGCATCGCGGTTGCCCAGCGCCAGTTCGGCGTTGCCCAGCGCCATCCACGGCATGTCGGCCGTCGGCAGGTCCTGCGCGGCCTGGCGAAGCAGTGCGGCCGCGCGTGCCGGATCGCCGGCAGACAGCGCGGAGAGCCCGGCGGAAGCAAGCTGGCGAGGATCGTTGCTCATCGCCCCGACTTAGGCCAGTGTTGCGTCCGCAAGCAAGGGAGGGCGACGATGTCGGCAGAGAGCGGCGTGGCACAGTGGCATGCCTACATGGAATCGGGCGGAGACGCGGAGCTGCTCGGCGCGCTGGTGCGCGACGGCGCGGTGTTCCATTCGCCGGTGGTCCACACCCCGCAGGAAGGCAAGGCGAAGGTCATGCTCTACCTGCTGAGCGCCGCCAAGGTGCTGGGCGGCGACAGCTTCCGCTATGTGCGCGAACTGATCGACGGAAACGAGGCGCTGCTTGAGTTCACCGCCACGATCGACGGAATCCAGATCAACGGAATTGACCTGATCACCTTCGACGATGCCGGAATGATAAAGGATTTCAAGGTGATGGTTCGCCCGCTCAAGGCGGTCAACAAGCTCTGGGAACTGATGGCCGCGCAGCTTCAGGCCGCGGGGTGAAGCCGCTCGAGTACGAAGGCCAGACGCTGCTCGACCGGCATCAGGGGTAACGGCGTGACGCGGTAGCCATAGCGCCGCCAAGCTGCGGTCACCGCCTCGTCGCTGGCCACGGCGCCCTGCCAGTCCTGGATCCGCTCGGCGTCCTGGACATAGATGTCGGCCCAGGCCGGGGCGCGCAGGATGGGGCCGTCATAACGCAGGTCGCGGCATATGCGGTCGACACTGCGCGGAACGGACAGGCCCGACACGTCGAGGAAGCCGACCACGTCGGGAAAGCCGCGATCGAACAGCACCGGGCCGGGACGCCCGGCATAGCGTTCGTATTCGCGGGCATGGGCCTCGGCCATGGCTTCGGCGAAGGCCAGCGGGTCCTGCTCGCGCAGCGCCATTCCGCCCGGCCGCTGCAGGATCCGCCGCGCCACTTCCGGGGACGTGGCAAGGCCGGCGGCTGCGGCGGCGTCGAGCAGGGTAGTCTTCCCCGCCCCCGGCGCGCCGGTCAGAACCGCGTGCCGGGGACCGGGCATGACCACTTACTGGTTCATCGTCGCGAAGAAGTCCTCGTTGGTCTTGGAATCCTTCATCTTGTCGAGGAGGAACTCCATCGCATCGACCGTGCCCATCTGCATGAGGATACGGCGCAGGACCCACATCTTCGACAGCTTGTCCTTCTCGACCAGCAGCTCTTCCTTGCGGGTGCCGCTCTTGCCGACGTCGAGCGCCGGGAAGATGCGCTTGTCGGCGACCTTGCGATCGAGAACGATTTCCGAGTTGCCGGTGCCCTTGAACTCTTCGAAGATGACTTCGTCCATGCGGCTGCCGGTGTCGATCAGCGCGGTAGCGATGATCGACAGCGAACCGCCTTCCTCGATATTGCGCGCGGCGCCGAAGAAGCGCTTGGGCCGCTGCAGGGCGTTGGCGTCGACACCGCCGGTCAGGACCTTGCCCGAGCTCGGCACGACGGTGTTGTAGGCGCGGCCGAGGCGGGTGATCGAATCGAGGAGGATGACCACGTCGCGCTTGTGTTCGACCAGACGCTTGGCCTTCTCGATCACCATTTCGGCGACCTGGACGTGGCGGCTGGCAGGCTCGTCGAAGGTCGAGGAGATCACCTCGCCCTTGACGCTGCGCTGCATGTCGGTGACTTCCTCGGGGCGTTCGTCGACCAGCAGGACGAGCAGGAAGACCTCGGGGTGGTTGTCGGTGATCGCCTTGGCGATGTTCTGCAACAGCACGGTCTTGCCGGTGCGCGGCGGGGCGACGATCAGCGCGCGCTGGCCCTTGCCCTGGGGGCTGATGATGTCGATCACCCGCGCCGACTTGTCCTTGACCGTCGGGTCGAGCGTGTCGAGGTTGAGCTTCTGTTCGGGATAGAGGGGCGTCAGGTTGTCGAAGTTGACGCGGTGGCGGACTGCTTCGGGATCGTCGAAATTGACGCTGATCAGCTTGGTGATGGCAAAATAGCGTTCGCCGTCCTTGGGCGCGCGAACCTCGCCTTCGACAGTGTCGCCGGTGCGCAGCCCCCACTTGCGGACCTGGTTGGGAGACACGTAGATATCGTCCGGGCCGGCGAGGTAATTCGCTTCTGGGCTGCGCAGGAAGCCGAAGCCATCGGTCAGCACTTCGATCGTGCCCTGCCCGATGATCTCTTCGCCGTCTTCGGCGATTTCCTTGAGGATGGCGAACATCAGGTCCTGGCGGCGCATCGTCGATGCGGCCTCGACCTCCAGCTCTTCGGCCATTTCGACCAGTTCGGCCGGGGTTTTCTTCTTGAGTTCTTTCAGATGCATTTCAGTGGTCCGTTACGGAGCGGAAAAAGGTTCGGCCGGCCGATCGAAGGGCTTGGGGAAAGCGGATCGTGCATGCGGGGTTATCCCTCGCGCGCTGGTGTGCCAGTCAGTTCGGCGAATAGGCCGCGGCGCCCGCCGCGTCAACGAAATCAGAATGGCTTCACGATCACCAGAATGACGATGAGGGCGGCGGCCACGCCGGGGACTTCGTTTATCATGCGCAGGCGCTTGCCAGTCAGCCGGCGCTCCCCCCTGGCAAGCGCAGCGTGATAGCCCGCCATCCATACATGGTAAGCGGTCAGGACCAGGACAAGACCCAGCTTGGCGTGGAACCAGGCCTGGCCGAAGGCGCCGGTGCTCATGGCCAAAGCCAGCCCCAGGAGCCACACCACGGCCAGCGAGGGCCACAGGATGATCCTCAGCAGCTTTGCCTCGCGATCGATCCACAGGGCGTTCTCGGGCGATTCCGGCGCACATTCCTGGTGGTAGACGAAGAAACGCGGCAACATGAACAGTCCGGCCATCCAGAAGATGACGAAAATGACATGTCCGGCCTTGAGCCACAGGTAGGTCATTGCAAGCACCCATTGCATAGACCCGTGTCCATAGGGGTCGTGGCAGTGAACTCAAGACCGAAGGCGATGGGCGGCCACACAGGAAAGGGCCCGAAACCGCCACAACGGTTCCGGGCCCCTGGTCCGGCCGGTCAGCCGATCAGAACTTGACGCGTCCGGTCACGCCATAGGTGCGCGGTTCGGACAGGAACATCGAAAAGAGCTGCCGCCCGCCGGGGAACGCCGGGTAGACGTAGGGTGCGCTCGTCGGGCCGGCCTGGAACGGCGTGTTGAAGGCGACCTGGCTGTATTCCTTGTCGAACAGGTTCTGCGCCCACAATTCGACCGCCCAGCGCTGTTCGGGTCCGCGCAGGCCGACACGGGCGTTGACCACGATATAGGTGTCCTGTGCCTTCTGCGGGAACAGGTCAGACCCGGTGTTGAAGTTGTCGGTCAGGCGGCTGTCGACGTAGAACAGCGCCGACAGGCCGGAGTTGCCGATTTCCGGGGTCCACGATGCCGAGCTGGTGGTCACCCAGATCGGCGCGTTCGACAGCTGGCGGCCCGGGATCACCCGCAGCGCGGGATCGAGCGGGGCGCCGGCCGAATTGGCCACCAGATCATCACGGTACTGGGTCTTGGCATAGGTTACGCCAAAGTTGAACGCGAGGTTGTCGGTCGGGTTGAGCGAGGTTTCCAGCTCGATCCCCTGGCTGCGCACGCCCCAGCCGACGCTGTCGGCCGCACAGGCGCCGGTCGCCACGCTGGCATCGCGGTCCGCTCCGGCCAGATCGGTCTCGCAGCCGTTGACATTCTGGACCAGGAATACCGAGCCGTTGAACGTGTTGAGCTGGAAGTTCTCGAAATCCTGGCGGAACGCGGTCAGCGAGACGCTGAACGGCCGGGTGCCGTACTTGATCCCGATTTCCATCGCGTTGTTGATTTCCGGGTCGAACTGGAGCCGGCCAACCACGGCCTGGGCCCCGCCGACCGAGGCGAAGGTGACGCCCGGGTTCTTGAGCGCCGAGCGGTCGAGGTTGAAACCGCCCGCCTTGTAGCCGCGCGAATAGCTGGCATAGGCCATCAGATCGGGGGTGAACTTGTAGGACAGCACCGCAGTGCCGGTGAACTCGCTTTCCTTGCGCTTGCTGGTGATCGACACGCCGTTGAGTTCGGACGTCGAATTGCCCTGGCACGCCAGACCGATCAGGAACGGCGCCAGTGCCGGTGCCAGGGTCGCGCCCTGGATCGCCGGGCAAGCGGTGTTGTTGTTGGCGAAACTGGCGTTGAAGTCCTTGTTTTCCCAGGTGTAGCGAGCACCGAGGGTCAGCTTGAGCCCGTCGGTGATCGTAAAGATGTTGTGGGTGAACACCGCGAAGTTGCGGCTGAGCTGGCTGTACTTGTCACCCAGGCTGCCGCGGTTGTTGACACTGTCGAGCGTGTCGAACGCGGACAGTGTCGCCGCGCCGAACCCGCCGGCCACGGTGGCCCGCCCGGTCGGGGTAAGGCATCCCGGCGAGGTGACCGAATAGAACGGCGCGAGCGCACTGCCCGCGACAATGCGGCAGGTGGCGAAGCGACCGTACTGGTTGCCGAACTTGATGTTGTCCGACAGGTTGAGCCGTTCCGAGGAGAAGAACCCGCCGACAAGCCAGTCGAGCCTGTCGTTGAACGTGGTGCCCTGAAGGCGCAGTTCCTGGGTAAAGGTCTTGAACTGGCGGGCATAGCCGCCGCCCCCGTCGAACGAACGGTAGAGGATGTCGACCGCCGAATAGTCGACGTCGCCGGCCTGCTCGTTCTTGTACTCGCGGTAGCCGGTGATCGAGGTCAGCTTGACCGCGCCAAACTCCTGGTTGATTTCCAGGCTGACGCCGCCGTCCTTGGTCAGGCCGTAGTAATCACGGCCCGGCGTCACCCAGATGTTGCGGCTGAACGGATTGCTGAAGCCTGCGGCCGGCTGGCCCAGATCGGTCAGCACGCGGATGATCGGGTTCTGCGCCGGATCGTTCAGGCCGCCGATGGTCGGGTTGAACGCCCGGTCGATATAGACCGCGGCGCAGCACTGTTCCTTCTTCTGCGAATAGTCGCCGATCAGGCGCAGGCTGGTCGTGTCGCTCGGCTCGAACAGCACCTGGCCCTTGACGAAATAACGGTTGCGGTCGTTGACGTCGCGCTGGTTGATCACGTCGTTGTAGAAGCCGTCGCGGCTGGAATAGACCTGGTCGATCCGCACCGCGATGGTGTCGCTGATCGGGCCGGTCATCGCCGCGGCGAGGCGCAGGTAGTCGTAATTGCCATAGGTCACTTCGCCGCTGCCGCCGAAGGTGAAGCTGGGCTTCTTGCTGATCACGTGGATCAGGCCGGCCGAGGCGTTGCGGCCGAACAGCGTGCCCTGCGGCCCGCGCAGCACTTCGACGCGTTCGATCTCGCCCAGTTCGTTGAGGCCGACCCCCGAGCGCGAGCGGTAGACGCCGTCGATGAACACGGCGACCGAGCTTTCGAGGCCCGGGTTGTCGCCCACCGTGCCGATGCCGCGAATACGGGCCGAGCCGTTGGCTTCCGAGCCGGTCGAGGAGACCAGAAGCGACGGAGCAAGCTGATTCAGCTGGCGAATGTCGTTCGCCCCCGAGTTCTGCAGCGAGGCCGAGTTCACGGCCGAGATCGCGATCGGCACGTCCGACAGCGCCTCGGCGCGGCGGGTCGCGGTCACGATGATCTCGCCGCTGGCAACCTCTTCCTCGTTGGCCTGGGCGGTCGCGTCCTGGGCGTGGGCCGGCGCGCTGATCGCCAGGATGCTGGTGGCTGCGGCAAGGACGTGAAGACAGCTCTTACGGGTAGAAAACCTCATCCATCGACTCCCATTGCGAATGTGCGGACGCTTGCGGACCTTTTTGCAATCGGCAGTCTTAGACATGGCGCCGGAATCTCTCAACGGCGTAAACAGTTCGCGCTGAAATTTGCCGGATTCCTGTGCAAGCAAGCAACAGGTGTGCCTATCGGCGCCAAGCCCTGACAATCGAGAGGAGATGGCCGACATTCTCCACCGGCGTCGTCTGGCCGATTCCATGCCCCAGATTGAACACGTGCGGTCGGTCTGCAAAGGCATCCAGCACCCGCCGCGCCTGCCGTTCCAGCTCGGCTCCGCCCGCCAGCAGCAGAAGCGGGTCGAGGTTGCCCTGAACCGGCAGCCCCGCCGGCAGGCTGCGCGCCGCCCAGATCGGATCGACCGTTTCGTCGATCCCGACCGCATCGACCCGCGTTTCGCGGGCATAGGCGTCGAGCTTCTCGCCCGCGCCTTTCGGAAAGCCGATCACGGGAACGTCAGGGAAGCGCTGCTTGAGCGCCGTCACGATTGCGGCGTTGGGCGCTATGACCCACCGTTCGAACTCGGCCGGCGCAAGGCTGCCCGACCAGCTGTCGAACAGCTGCACCGCTTCTGCCCCAGCAAGGATCTGTCCGCCAAGATAGTCGACCGTGACCGCCGCGATCGCGTCGATGATCGTCTGGAACGCGACCGGATCGCGGTAGGCCATCGCCCGTGTCTCGTGCTGGTCGCGGCTGCCCTCGCCGTTGACCATGTAGGTGGCGACCGTCCAGGGACTTCCGGCAAAGCCGAGCATGGTCTTGTCGGCGGGAAGCGCGGCGCGCACGAGCTTGACCGTCTCGTAGATCGGCAGCAGCCGTTCCGGCACGGCGTGAAGCGCGCTCAGCGCCGCATCGGCCAGCCGCGGCGACAGGTGCGGCCCTTCGCCCACCAGGAACTCCAGGTCCTGCCCCATGGCATAGGGCACGATGAGGATGTCGGAGAACAGGATCGCCCCGTCGAAGCCGAAGCGGCGGATCGGCTGCAGGGTGATCTCGGCCGCGGCCTCGCTGTCGTATACCAGCGGCAGGAAGCCCCCTTTCTGGGCCCTCAGAGCACGGTATTCCGGCAGATAGCGCCCCGCCTGGCGCATCAGCCAGACCGGCCGCTCGGTCGCGTTTTCACCGCGCAGGGTACGAAGGAGCAAACCGGGCATCGGACGATTCCTATTCAAAACAAGAAGATTCTTAAAAGGATTCTGTAAGTTGTTGGGCTGTGGAAAGCGGGGACGAGCGGCCCTTGCCCGATTTGTGCCGGACTGAACAGGGCCAAGGCTGACGCCGAATCCCGATGGCCCCGCGTCAAGCGCAAGCTGTCCACGCTATCCCCAGCCTGTGGGGAACAGTTTCCACCTGTCCACAAGAGTCCCGCTGACAAGCCGGAAGCGGGCAGCGAATCCTCTCCCGAACTTGTGCCCATGGCAGTCCCGTGGTTTATGCCCCCGACTGTCCACAGGGCCTCCGTTCGACCCGTCATGCCGCGCCTGCACCTGCACCTCTTGTCGGATTCCACCGGCGAAACGCTCGAGATGATCGCCAAGGCGGCGCTCGCGCAGTTCGAAGGCGCCGACGTGTCGCGCCATTTCTGGCCGATGGTACGCAGCCAGCAGCATCTCGACCGGATCATGGCCGAAATCGCCAGCAACCCCGGGGTGGTCTTCTTCACCCTGGTCAATGCCGAAACGCGGGCCCGGCTTGAGGAACAATGCGCCGCGCTCGGCCTGCCGATCGTGCCCGTGCTCGATGCCGCAGTCGAAGCGCTCGAAGGGGCGCTCGGCCAGCACCCAAAGGCGCGACCCGGCCGCCAGCACATGATGGACGAGGCCTATTTCGCACGTGTCGACGCCATCCAGTTCACCATCGCCCACGACGACGGGGTGCAGTGGGAAGACTGGGAAGAGGCCGATATCGTCCTGGCCGGCGTTTCGCGCAGTTCGAAAACCCCGACCAGCATCTACCTGGCCAACCGCGGCTACAAGGTGGCCAATATCCCGATCGTGGTCGAAAGCCCCCCGCCGCCCGAGCTGTTCGGCTTGAAGCACCCGCTGGTCGTCGGTCTGACCACCGCGCCCGAACGCCTGATCCAGGTGCGCCGCAACCGGCTCCTCTCGCTCAACCAGGCGCCCGAGACCGCCTATGTCGATGAGGACCGCGTGGCCCGCGAAGTGCAGTTCGCCCGCCGCATGTTCGCCGACAACGATTGGCCGGTGATCGACGTCACCCGCCGCTCGATCGAGGAAGCGGCGGCAGCGATCATCAACCTTTTCAACGAATTCAAGGCGGCGCGGGAGATAGGCCCTTCATGACCCTGATCCTCGCCTCGCAAAGTGCCTCGCGCCGCGCCATGCTGACCGCAGCGGGCGTGGACCACAGTGCCGTGCCAGCCGATCTCGACGAGCGATCGATCGAGGCGGGCCTTGCCGGCTCTCCGCCGCAGGATATCGCGCTCGCCCTGGCTGTGGCCAAGGCGGATGCGGTGGCACGCCTGCATCCCGGCGCGCTGGTGCTGGGCAGCGATTCGCTGGTCGAGATCGGCGGACGCCGCTTCGACAAGCCGCGCAGCCGCGCCGAGGCCGCTGAACACCTGCGCTTCTTCTCGGGCAAGGAGATGCAGCTACACTCCGCCGCCGCACTGGCCAGAGACGGAGCCGCCGTCTGGCAGCACTGCGATACCGCGCGGCTCGCGGTGCGCGAGCTCTCGGAGGCTTTCATCGCCGGTTACCTCGACCATGAGTGGCCGGCCGTCGCTGGCTGCGTCGGCGTGTTCCGCATCGAGGCGCGCGGCGTGCAATTGTTCGAGGCGGTCAGCGGCGATCATTACACCGTGCTCGGCATGCCGCTGCTTCCTGTCCTGCGTGCGCTGCGCGACAACAAGGCGATTGCGGCGTGACGCGCCCCTATGCCGAGGTCATAGGCGATCCCATCGTCCAGTCGAAGTCGCCCGCGATCCACACCTTCTGGCTCGGCAAGCTGGGTATCGCGGCGGACTATCGCGCCTGCCACGTCCTCTCCGATGGCCTCGAGACTTATCTCGCCGACCGCCGGGCAGACCCGGCCTGGCGCGGCTGCAACGTCACCATGCCGCACAAGGAGGCGATCATGCCGCTGCTCGACCGGCTGGACGACGAGGCCAGCGCCGTCGGCGCGGTCAACACCGTCTTGCGCGCGGGTGACGGGACGCTGACCGGGACCAACACCGATCTTGCCGGCTTCCTCGAGCCGCTGCAGCCGCTGCTCGCCGCGCCGCACCTGTTCCGCATGGCACGGGTGTTCGGCGCCGGCGGCGCGGCACGGGCGATCATCGCGGCGCTGGCGCGAAACGGCTTCGCCACGGTTCTGGCCGCGCGCGATCCTGCCAAGGCCCAGGCCCTGCTCGACGAACTGGGCCGCGGCAACGACAACCATGCGGTCGCCCTGTCACACTTCGCCCCGCCGACCGACTTCGCCTTCGACGACCGCGAGGGCATTCTCGACCTCGTCGTCAACGCCAGCCCCCTCGGCATGGCCGGGCACGAGCCGCTGGCGCTCGATTTCAGCCACGTCCCGCCGGGCAGCGTGGTCTACGATGTCGTTACCCATCCGCTCGACACGCCGCTGCTGGTCGCGGCGCGCGAACGCGGGTTCGAGACGGTCGATGGCCTCGCCATGCTGATCGGCCAGGCTGCGGTCGCTTTCGAGCGGTTCTTCGGGCAACCCGCGCCGCGCCAGGATGACGCCGAACTGCGCGAAATCCTGACCCGATGAGCAAGCCCTTCATCCTCGGGCTCACCGGATCGATCGGCATGGGCAAGTCGGCGGTGGCGGCGATGTTCCGGGGGCTGGGCGTGCCGGTGTTCGATGCCGATGCCGCAGTCCACGAATTGCAGGGACCCGGCGGGGCCTGCGTCGCGCCGATCGAGCGGGCCTTTCCCGGCACGACCGGTCCGCAGGGCGTCGACCGCCAGAAGCTCGGTGCCGCCGTGTTCGGCAACCCGCAAGCGCTCAGACTGCTTGAATCGATCGTTCATCCCGAGGTGGCCGAAATGCGCCGCGCTTTCCTCGCGGACAACGCCGAGGCGGCCCTGATCGTCTTCGATATACCGCTGCTGTACGAGAAGACCGGGCAGCACGGGCTCGATGCCGTGGCTGTGGTGTCGGCGCCGACCAAGGTCCAGCGCGCCCGTGTGCTGGCTCGCCCCGGCATGACCGAGGAAAAATTCCAACAGATCCTGAAACTTCAGGTGCCCGACGCCGAAAAGCGCGCCCGCGCCGATCACGTCATCGACACCGGGGTGGCGCTGGCTGACACCCGCCACGCGGTGCAACGCCTCGTCCACGCGATAACCGGGGCCGAAAAATAGCCCCCTGCCCCCTTGCGCAGCCGCGCCGAGAGGCAGATATCTCACGTGATGCGTGAAATCATCTTCGATACCGAGACCACCGGCCTAGATCCCAAGACCGGTGACCGCATGGTGGAAATCGGCTGTATCGAAATGGTCAACCGGGTCGCAACCGGGCGCACGTTCCACGCGTATTTCAACCCCGACCGCGACATGCCCGCCGCGGCCGAAGCGGTCCACGGCCTTTCGATCACCTTCCTGTCCGACAAGCCCCGCTTCCACGAACGCGCCGCCGAATTGCTCGAGTTTGTCGGTGACAGCCCGCTCGTCGCGCACAACGCCGGCTTCGACTTCGGCTTTCTCAATACCGAGCTCGAAATGTGCGGGCTCGACCCCGTCGATCGCGGCCGCATGATTGACACTGTCGCGCTCGCCCGCGTGCGCCATCCCGGCGCCAAGCTCAGCCTCGACGCGCTGTGCACCCGCTATGGCATCGATCGCAGCCACCGCACCCTGCACGGCGCCCTGCTCGACGCCGAATTGCTCGCGCAGGTCTACGTCGAGCTGACCGGCGGGCGCCAGATCGGCCTCCACCTGGCCGAAGAAACGGTCGATACCATCGTTGCCGCCGCCGTCACCCTGACTGTGCGCGAACGCCCCCTTCGCCCCGCCCGGCCCCACCGGCCGAGCGAGGCGGAACTGGCGGCCCACGCCGCCTTCCTCGAAACGGTCAAGGCGCCGCTCTGGCTGTCCTGACCCGCGTTTTCGGGGTTTTGAAGACAGGAGTATGTGATCCATGGATATTCGCGTTTCAGGCCACCAGGTGGAAACCGGCGAAGCGTTGCAGAGCCACGCGACCGAGCGGCTTTCCGCCATTGTCGACAAGTACTTCGGCCAGGCGTTGTCCAGCACCGTCACCTTCAACCGCGCTCCCGCCAACGCCTTCCGCTGCGATATCGTGACCCATGCGATGCAAGGCCTGGTCCTGAAGGGCGCGGGGATTGCCCAGGACGCGCATGTCGCGCTCGATCAGGCGGCGGAAAAGATCGACAAGCAGCTGCGACGCTACAAGCGCCGGATCAAGGACCGCCACGAACAGCACAGCCATGCCGCCAGGGCCGAGGAAGCAGCCTATACCGTGTTCGAGGAACCCGATCACACGGCCGAGGAAGTCAGCATCGATGCCCCGGTGGTCATTGCCGAAACCCGGGTCGACGTGCCTGAAACCACCGTCTCGGACGCGGTCATGATGCTCGACCTCAGAAATACCAACGCGCTGCTGTTCAAGAACGCCGGGACCGGACGCCACAACATGGTCTACCGGCGCGGCGACGGATCGATCGGCTGGGTTGAACCTTCCTGACGATCGGTATAAAGGCGCGCGCACTTTCCGGGGGGTGAGGAGACGGGAACCGTGGCGGACCATTCGCCGTTGTTCACTGTATCCGCGCCCCCTTTCGCTTGAACAAGAATCGAAGCGCTGTTGAAATGACTGCCCTTTTCACCCTTTCCCACGACGCCGTCGGCACGATTTCCGCCGATAGCAAGCAGGCGATACTGCGCCGTCTCGCCGAACGATTCGCCGCTGTCTACGGGCTGGACGGAGATCTGGTTCTCGAAAGGATCGAGGAACGGGAAAAGCTTGGCAGCACCGGCTTTGGCCGCGGCGTGGCGATTCCGCACGCGCGCCTGCCCGATCTGAGCCGCCCGGTCGCCGTGTTCTTCCGCCTCGATGCGCCGGTCGGGTTCGACGCGGCCGATGGGATGCCGGTGGACATGGTCTTCGGGTTGCTATCGCCCGAGAATTCGGGCGCGGCGCACCTGCACGCGCTGGCCGCGATCAGCCGGATGATGCGCGACGAGGCGATGCACGACGCGCTGGGCGAAGCGCCGGGCGCCGAAGCGCTTTACGGCCTGCTGGCCAATTCGATCGACCGCGACGCGGCCTGAACGCCAGCGCGGCCGGGAAATCAGACGATCGAACCTCGCCTTCCCGCCCATCTCGAAGTTGCCGGCCTGATTCGCGCGGTCGAGGCCGCGGGCGGCTTTGCCGTGGTTGTCGCGAAGGGTGAACGCGAAGCCGGTACGCTCCTCGTGTTAACCATCGCGAGGGGCGAAAACGCGCGGCTCTACGAGCGGATGCCCGATGCGCAAGGGCATCGGAAATGGCATCTGGTGATGGCGGAAACGGCCGAAAATAGTTCTAAAATCAATGATTTCCTTAACCGCCGGCGAAGCCAGGACCCCGATTTGTGGATCGTGGAACTGGATATCGCGAATGGTGAACGGTTCATCGGATTGTCGGGAACCCTCGATTGACTCTGTTGCACTGCGGAATCTAGAGGCGCGCACCTTTTGTTTGTGCGCAGGCGGCGTGGAAAAGCAGCTCGGCTTTTTTCGCTAGCACGCAGACGGGGGACAGCCGGCAGGGCTCCGCTGGTATCGCCTGGGATCACCGATCCCCTTCGATCCGACCCTGACCTGGCGCGTCCACCGCCCAATACGACGGACGAATGAGCCGCAAGCTTAACAAAGCCAGTGCCCTTGCAGTGGCCGCAACGATTATGACACTCGTTTTCAGCGCCGACGGTTCGGGCGCTGCAGCCCAGGCGGTAAAGGCCGGCGCTGCGATCCAGGAACCGACTTCCGACGCCGCGATCCTGGTCACCACTCCGCAAGTGCCGGCCGCGGTCACCGAAGGTACGGTTCCTGAAGCCGAATCGGTCGTCGAAGCTCTCCCAGTTCCCGCCCCCAAGGCTGCCTCACTGGCCGCGCTGGTCGCCGCACAGCCCAAGGCTGCGGACCTGTCGCGCGAACTGAACTGCCTGGCCGGCGCGATCTATTTCGAAGCGAAGAGCGAATCGCTCGCCGGGCAGCTTGCCGTCGGGCGCGTGATCGTCGCCCGGTCGAAGTCGGGCCGCTTCCCCGAATCCTACTGCGGCGTGGTGTTCCAGCGCTCGCAGTTCAGCTTCGTGCGCGGATCGGCCATGCCGGCGATCCCCAAGGCGTCGAAGCAGTGGAAGAACGCTGCGGCGATCGCGCAGATCGCTCACGAAGGCAGCTGGAAGAGCCCGGCCGAAGGCGCGCTGTTCTTCCACGCAGCCTACGTCTCGCCCGGCTGGCGCCTGAAGCGGCTGGCCCGCGTCGACAACCACGTCTTCTACCGCTGAGGCTTTTCGCGCTTTGCGAACGGATCAGCGGGCCCCTCGTGGCCCGCTTTTTCGTCACACCCGGAAGGTGAACCAGACCGGGGCGTGATCGCTGGCCTTTTCGCGGCCGCGATGATCCTTGTCGACGCCGCAGGCGATCAGCCGGTCGGCCAGCTCGGGCGACAGCAGGGCGTGGTCGATGCGGAAACCGTGATCGCGCTGCCAGGCGCCGGCCTGGTAATCCCAGAAGGTCCAGGCGCCGCCCTGCGGGTTGTGCAGCGCGAGGGCATCGGTCCAGCCGTCGGCCATCAGGCGGGCATAGGCATCGCGTGATTGCGGTTGCATCAGCGCGTCGCTGGCCATGGCCGCCGGTGACCAGACGTCCTTGTCGGTCGGGATCACGTTGTAATCGCCCAGCACGATGGCGGGGACTTCCTCGGCCGCGATTTCCCGCATTCGCGCGCGCAGCCGTTCCATCCAGCGCAGCTTGTAATCGAACTTGGGACCCGGCTGCGGGTTGCCGTTGGGCAGGTAGATGCAGGCTACTCGCGTGCCGAAGACATCCGCCTCGATGTAGCGGGAGTGGTCGTCCTCGTCCTCGCCCGCCAGGCCGCGCTGGATCTCGACCGGGGTCGTGCCATCGGCCAGGATGGCAACGCCGTTGAAGCTTTTCTGGCCGTGCCAGATCGCATGATAGCCGATCTTCTCGAACTCGGCGGCGGGAAAGCCGTCGTCCTGGGTCTTTATTTCCTGCAGGCAGGCAACCGCCGGGCGCGTTTCCTCGAGCCATTCGAGCAGCCGTGGCAGGCGGGCCTTGATCCCGTTGATGTTGAACGTGGCAATCTTCATCAGATGGCGAAGGACGAGCCGCAGCCGCAGCCGCTGGCCGCGTTGGGATTGGTCACCTGAAAGGCCGAACCGCCCAATGATTCGACGAAATCGACCGTGCTTCCCGCGACGAGGTCGAGGCTGACCGGATCGACCACCAGAGTCGCTTCGCCTGCCTCGACCACGAGATCGTCGGCTTCGGCGGACTCGGCCAGGCCGAAGCGGTACTGAAAGCCTGAGCAGCCCCCGCCTTCGACCGCGAGGCGCAGGATCGCCGGTTTGCCCTGCTTGGCAGCGATCGCGGCGACGCGCGCGGCGGCAGAGGGGCTGAGTGTCATGGTCTGCATGTCCATCGGCCCGATGTAGGGCGTCAGGCCGCCAGCAGCAACTAGGCGCTCTGGATATAGCTGCGCATCGCCTCGGCTTCGGCGACGATGTTGTCGATGCGATATTTGACGAGATCGCCGATCGAGACGAAGCCGACGATCTGGTCTCCCTCGATCACCGGCAGGTGGCGGATGCGGCGGCGGGTCATCAGGCCGAGCGCGTCGAGTACGCCCGTCTGCCGGTCGACCGTGATCGCGGGCGAGGTCATGACGTCGCACACTTTCCTCTCGAGCATCGCCGGGCCATGCGCGGCAAGCTGGCGGACCACGTCGCGTTCCGAAAAGATGCCGGCCACTACGCCCTTGTCCAGCACAGGCAGGGCGCCAATCCGCTTCTCGGCAAGGATCGCGACTGCTTCGGCAACGCTGGTCCCGCTTTCGCAGCTGATGATGGCGATGCTGCGTCCCCCGATCAGCCGTCCGATCGTCATGGCGCGTCTCCCACTATTGTCTTGGCGCCGATGATGGCACGCTTCCGTCCCATTTGCCAGCGCGACCCTTGCCAGACCCGGTCCGCGGGACCATGGGATCGTCATGACGCGCTCCCCGCTCGACAATGCCGACGACGCCCGCTTTGCCTGGGACCGTTTTCGCCGCATGATGCGCGGCTGGGCCCTGGCTTCGGCCGTGGTCTCGCTCGCCGTGCTGGCCTGGTTCTTCGGCCAGTACGGGCTGCTGTCGATCCACTTCTATATTGCCGCGGCGATGGGCATCGGCGCCATGATCATGCTGACCGGCGCGCTGATGAGCCTCGTGTTCCTGTCGTCGGGTACGGGCCACGACGAGGCGGTGCGCGATTTCGACCGCGATCAGGAGGGGTAGAGGCGGTAATCCTCGACCGGGATGCCGCCGACGAGGTGCTCCTGGATGATCCGCTCGAGCACCTCTTCGGTGCAGGAATGGTAATAGACACCTTCCGGCCAGACGACCGCGATGGGGCCGGCCGCGCAGATCCGCAGGCAATCGGCCTTGGTCCGGGCGATCCCGACATCGCCGTCGAGGTCGAGCTGCTTGAGCCGCTTCTTGAGGTATTTCCACGCCGGGGTGCCCTGGCTGCGCGAACAGCATTCGCCCTTTTCCGGTTCGGCGCAGAGGAAGATGTGGCGGCGCACATTGTCGCCGCCGATCTTGCGCAGCGCGCTTCGCGCCTTGTCGATCTCCTCCCCCCGGCTCACTTCTTCAGCCATCGGCCGAGCCAGTCGAACACGGTGTTGTGCCACTGGAGCGAGTTCCTGGGCTTAAGCACCCAGTGATTTTCGTCGGGGAAGACCAGCAGTTCGGCCGGCACGCCCTTGCGCTGCAGGGCGGTATAGGCGCCAAGGCCCTGCGAATAGGGAATGCGGAAATCCTTTTCGCCCAGGACCACCAGCATCGGCGTCTTCCAGTCGGCGACATGGTTGACCGGGTTCCACTTTTCGTAGGCGGCGGGGTCTTCGTAATACGGTTTGCCGCCGTGTTCCCATTCGTCGAACCACAGCTCTTCGGTCGAATAGGCCATCGCGCGCGAATCGAACACGCCGTTGTGGTTGACCAGGCACTTGAAGCCGTCGGCCCATTTGCCCTGGATCCAGTTCATCATGTAGCCGCCGTAGCTTGCCCCCATGGCGCAGGCGTTGGCCGGATCGACCTGCGCGTCGAGGCGCGCGGCGGCGGCGAAGCCCTTTTGCAGGTCCTCGAGCGGCTTGCCGCCCCAGTCCTGGTTGATCGAATCGGTGAAGGCCTGGCCGTATCCCGTCGAGCCGTGGAAATCGATCGCCACCACGGCGTAGCCCTGGCTGGCGACGACGCGTGGGTTCCAGCGGGTCGACCAGGCGTCGTTGAAACTGCCCTGTGGCCCGCCGTGGACATAAAGGATCGAGGGCAGCTTGCCGGTCAGCCCGGCGGGCTTGGTGACATAGCCCCAGACCGTGTCGCCGTTGGCGCCGGCAAAGCTGAAGCGCTGGGTGACCACCGGCGCGCGCGCGGCCAGGGCCGTGGTCCCCACGTCCGTCAGCCGCACACCGCGCTTGCCCTTGGCCGCGACGTACAGTTCGGCCGGTCCGGCGATCGAATCGCGCGTGAAGACCAGCCGCCCGTCCTTGAGCGGAATGACCGTGCCGATGTGCCCTTCGCGCTTGGCGTCGGGCGACAGGGCGAGCCGGGTGACCTTGCCGGCCAGGTCGACGCGGAACACAGGATTGTCGAGGACGTCGTTGGCGGTAACCAGCAGCGTTCTTGAATCGGGGCTCCACGCGATCGAGGCGACCGAACGATCCCAGGCCTGGGTCAGCGCGCGCACCTCGCCCGTCTGCAGATTGCGCAGGGTCAGGACCTGCCGGTCGGCCTCGTAACCCGGGCGGGCCATGGCGGCATAGGCCAGCCACTTTCCGTCGGGCGAGGCGGCGGGCAGCGTGTCGGTGGCCTTGTTGCCTTCGGTCAGGTTGTGCGGCGCCGAGCCGTCGAGCGGGCTGTGCCAGACATCGAGATTGGTCGACAGCGGCTCGTGGCGGTCGGCCTGGCGCGCGACGAAGAACACGCTTTTCGAATCGGCTGCCCACGACAGCTCTTCGCCGCCGCCGAAGGTCTTGGTCGGAGTATCGCCGGTCAGCGTGCCGACCGGTCCGTCGAGCGCGACGACACGATCGCCCGCCACGCCCTTGGCGTCGAGATCGACCATGAAGGCGCGGCTGTAGTTGCCGGGCGTCTCCCAGGCGTCCCAATGCCGCACGAAACCGCTGCCGTCGCGGTAGAGCCTGCCGGTGCCCGGGCCGGGCAGCGCGGCGTTGCCGTCCTTGTCGCAGCCCAGCGTCGGGCAATCGCGGGCGACATCGCCCCAGACCAGCAGGCGCTTGCCATCGGGCGAGAGCTTGAAACCGGCAACGTCGGCCTTGAAGCTTGTCACCTGGCGGGCCGCAGCCGCCGCCGCCGCGCCGCCTGCGGGCAGTGCCCAGACCTGCGTCTTTGCGCCGTCGGGCGCGGCCTGGCCAGGCGCCACGCTGGCAAGGACATAGAGTGTACCGTCAGGGCCATAGGCGGGCTCGCTGGCGCCGTCCCAGAACGGCGCGCCGCCCTGCCCGGCCTTCGCCAGCGAAACGATCTGCAGCCGGGCGGTGCGCTTGTAGCTGGCGGGATCGGTGGTGGTCACGGTGATCGCGGCGGTCTTGCCGTCGGGCGCCGCAGCGACCGTGCCGAGCCGGGCCAGGGTGACAAGGTCCTGCGCGCTCATCGGCTCTGCCGATTGCGCCTGGGCGGTTGCGGGGACAAGGGCGGTGGCCGCGCAGAGCGTCGCGGCAAGCGTGATCAATGGCTTCATGGGCGGCAGGGATAGCCGTCCCGGTGCTGAAGGCAAAATGAATTGGCGCCGCAAACCGCGCCCGGCGCTCAGACCTTCTTGCCGACAATCCGCGCGATTTCGGCGGCCACCATACGTTCGACCAGCGGCGGCAGGTTCTTGTCGAGCCAGTCGGCCAGCATCGGCCGCAGCAGGTCGCGGGTCAGCCCCTCGAGCGAGGTTTCGCCCGAACGGACGATCTGCGGTGCTGCGGGCGGTTCGGCCAGCATGGCCAACGCGGTCAGCGAATCGCGCATCGAAGTGGCCGCATCCTCGGTCAGCAGCGGGCGGTCGGGTGCCGGTTCGCCATCTTCGACATCGTCGAAGTCGACCAGTTCGGCCTCGGCCAGGTCGAACACCTCGTCCGCGACCGGCTGGTCGAGCGGGGCGGGCTGCGCAACCGGATTGCGGTCCTCGCGCTCCTTGCGGTCGTCGATGGTGGCGGCGCGATTATCGCGCGCGATCACTTTCTTGATCGATTCGAGGATCTCCTCGACCGATGGTTCTCCAGCCTGGCGCATTGCCCCGTTACCCCCAGCTGTCCCGGTTGGGACCGATTCACTATTTGGTAACTGAACCGTCCTGCGCTTTTGTGTCAACGGTGCGCGTCGACTGCGGTTTGGGCGCCGGGTCGCTTTGCCAGTCCCAGATGATATTTTTGACACGGTCGTAGTTCACCTGCGGATCGTAGAGCGGTCCACCGTCGAGACCGAGGTCGCGGGCTTCGGCCTTGCCCATCGCCGACAGCAGGTTGAACCCGGCGACATAGGCGTTGCGGCGGGCCGTAACCAATTGAACCTGCGCGTTAAGCAGTTCCTGTTCGGCGTTGAGGATGTCGAGAATGGTGCGGTTTCCGACCGTGTTTTCCGCCCGCACGCCTTCAAGACTGAGGCTGGCCGCATCGACCGCGCTTTGCGAAGAGGTGATCAGCGCCTGCGAGGCCTGCCACTGGGCAAAGGCCGACCGGGTGGCGGCGATAACCTCGCGCTCGATCCCGATCTCCTGCTCGAGCGTCGCGCCTTCGCGGGCCTGGGCCTGGCGGCGCTGGGCCGCGGGCAGTCCGCCCTGGAACAGCGGGATCGAGGCGCGCACGCCGATCGCCGCACTGCTGCTCGACTGGACCGCGCCGGGGAGCTTGTTGGAGCCGAGCGAATCGGACCGGTCGACACCGGTGAAGACGCTGACCGTGGGCAGGCGCCCGGCGCCGGCAACCCGCGTGTCGAAGCCGGCAGCGCGGCTGCGCTCCTTGGCGGCGATCAGGTCGGGGTTGCTTACAAGCGCGGTCGCCACGGCGGCATCGACCGAGGCGGGCAAGCCCGGCAGGGGCGGCGGCGGCTGGAGATCGACCGGTTCCTTGCCGACGACCTGGATATAGCGCTCGCGCGCCGAAATCAGCTGCGCCTCGGCCGAGCGGGCCTGCCCTTCGGCGAGCGCCAGGCGCGACTGCGACTGGGCGACGTCGGTGCGGGTGAGGTCGCCGATCTCGAACCGGTCACGGGTGGCCTGCAGGTTCACGCCGAGCGCACGGCTGTTGGTACGGTTGAGGTTGACCACCGCCTGCGCCGTGATCACGTCCATGTAGGCGGCGACGACCTGGCTGAATACGCCCGATTCGGCGGCGCGCAGATCGGCCTGGCCGGCAGCGACCCGGACCCGCGCGGCGCGGATCGAGTTCTTGATCGCTCCGCCGGCATAGACCGGCATGCCGACATCGACGCCGAGCGACAGGTTGCGGTCGGGCGCCAGCGGGCTCGAATCGCTGTTGTGCAGGAACTCGGTATAGGTGGCCGAACCATCGACCGAAGGCAGCGAGGCGGAACGCGCGATCGGCACGCCTTCGTCCACTGCGCGCTGCTGGGCCCGGGCGGCCTGCAATTGCGGGTTGCCGTTGTAGGCCATGGTCAGCGCCTCGCGCAGGTCGTCGGCAAGCGCCGGCGACGCAACGAAGGCCATCCCTGCAAGCAGGGCCAAGCGCGATGCGCGCATAATCAGAAGCTCCAGCTCTTGGGGGTGGCGAAATCGGACAGGATGGGAATTCCCATGTCGGCAACCGGCAGCAGGGCGATGCTGCCGCCGACCTTGCGCCCGGCCGCAAGCCGGGTCACGCCGCGTTCGACCAGGCCGGTGACGATCCGGCCGCCATCGGCAAGAGCGGCTGCGAGCCCCTGCGGCAGGTGTTCCACGGCGCCGTCCACCAGCACCAGGTCATAGGTTCCGGTGACGCCGCGGGCGGCATCGGCAGCGGGAACCACGGTCACGTCGGAGGCGATTGTGCGGGTCAGCGCGGCAAGGTAGTCGCTGCCGCAGCCCACGATCAGCACCTTGTCGTCGGCGCGGAGCGCGGCTTCGGTCAGCATGCGGCCGTGGACCAGCGGGGCAGGCAGGGCGCGGCCGCCATCCAGTGGCAGGGCCCGGTCGATATAGGCGTGGCCGCGCGCCGCAGCGGGGACGAAATCCTCGCGCGGGATCGATCCCATCGCGGCGAGCAGCCATTCGTCGTTGACGCCGCTGGGGCGCAACTGGCTGTCGATCATGGCCTTGCGGGCGGCAGAACTGTCGAGAGTGGCGACGGTCATTCGGTCTGTCCTTCGATGCGGACTGTATTACACATGCAAAACAGTATGGCAACCGCCCTGCAATTCCGCCATAAATCCCCTTACAGCGGCTTTGACGACTGGCTTGTGCTGCGCCTATGGGGCGGCGACTGCGAGTTCAAGAGGGAAATCGGCGAATGACCGACATGGTGACCATCAACGAACAGGATCTGATCGACAGCGTGGCCGACGCGCTGCAGTACATCAGCTATTTCCACCCGATGGATTACATCCGCGCGCTGGGCGACGCCTACGAGGCCGAACAGGGCCCGGCAGCCAAGGATGCGATCGCCCAGATCCTGACCAACAGCCGCATGTGCGCCGAAGGGCACCGCCCGATCTGCCAGGACACCGGCATCGTCAATGTCTTCATCAAATGGGGCATGGACTGCCGCCTCGACACGCGCCGATCGTTGCAGGACGTGGTCGATGACGGGGTGCGCAAGGCCTACCTCAACCCCGACAACAAGCTGCGCGCCTCGGTCCTCGCCGATCCCGCCTTCACCCGCCGCAACACCAAGGACAACACGCCCTGCGTGCTTCATGTCGAGATGGTCCCTGGCGCAGCGGTGTCGATCGATGTCGCGGCCAAGGGCGGCGGCAGCGAGAACAAGTCCAAGTTCAAGATGATGAACCCGAGCGATTCGATCGTCGACTGGGTGATCGAGATGCTGCCCCAGATGGGCGCGGGCTGGTGCCCGCCGGGCATGCTCGGGATCGGCATCGGCGGCACCGCCGAACACTGCATGCTGCTGGCCAAGCAGGCGCTGATGGAGCCGATCGACATGGCGCAGCTCAAGCAGCGCGGGGCGAAGACCGACATCGAAGCGCTGCGCATCGAGATCTTCGACAAGGTCAACGCGCTGGGCATCGGCGCGCAGGGTCTGGGCGGGCTGTCGACCATCCTCGACGTCAAGATCATGGACGCGCCGTGCCATGCTGCGGGCAAGCCGGTGGCGATGATTCCCAACTGCGCCGCCACGCGCCACGCCCACTTCACGCTGGACGGCTCGGGGCCGAGTTTCCTCGAAACCCCCAAGCTCGACGAATGGCCCGACGTGCACTGGACCCCCGACAAGGCGGCCAGGCGCGTCAACCTCGACGCCCTGACCCGCGAGGAGGTCGAAAGCTGGAAGCAGGGCGACCGCCTGCTCCTGAACGGCAGGATGCTGACCGGACGCGACGCGGCGCACAAGCGCATCCAGGACATGCTGGCCAAGGGCGAGGCGCTGCCGGTCGATTTCCGCGGCCGCGCAATCTACTATGTCGGTCCGGTCGATCCGGTGCTGGGCGAAGTGGTCGGGCCGGCGGGGCCGACGACGGCGACCCGCATGGACAAGTTCACCGACATGATGCTCGATCTCGGGCTCCTGACCATGATCGGCAAGGCCGAACGCGGGCAGGGCGCGGTCGATTGCATCGCCAAGCACAAGGTGGCCTACCTGATGGCGGTCGGCGGCGCCGCCTATCTGGTGTCGCGCGCGATCCGCGAATCGAGGGTCATCGCCTTCGAGGATCTCGGCATGGAAGCGATCTACGAGTTCACGGTCGAGGATATGCCGGTGACCGTTGCGGTCGATAGCGAAGGCAACAACGTCCACCGCCTTGCCCCGCTGGTCTGGCAGGAAAAGATCGCCAAAGAGGGCCTCCTTTCGACCTGATCCGCTTCGACCAACCACGCGGCTGCGTCGATGAAGCGACTGGCGTGGTGGGTCTGCGGTCGGGTAGATGTCGGCGCAATGGAGGATAGTACCGCCCTGCCGCGCGTTCCGGCGCGCGTCGTCATCGCTTCGGCGGTGGGGCTGTGGCTGGCTTACTTTGCGATCGCGACTTTGCGCGGCTGGCTGGTCGGGCTCGAACTTTACGACGCCTTGCTGTGGCGCCGCGCCTTCGTGATCCTGGCCTCGATGGGGGTGACCCTGGGCCTTTGGCCGCTGCTGCGCCTGCTCGATCCGCGACCCCTGTGGGAAAAGTCGCTGGCAGTCCTGCTGGTCGCCCTGCCCGCTTCGCTTGCCCTGGCCCTGATCAACCAGTGGACCTTCGCCTCGATAGAAGAGCAGGCGACCGCGCAGATCGGCGCGCGCGATGGCCTGCGCATCCGCAGCGACGAGGCCGGCAATCTGCTGGTCGATCCGCTCGACCGCGAGGAAGAAGCGGCGAGCGAGCCCGCGCCATCGGCCCCGCCGGTGATCGAGCAGCCTTCGCCCACGGTCCCGACCATCGCCCAGCAGGAGCAGAAGGACCAGGAACCGGTCATCACGATCGATGCCCGGACCCGCGACGACATTCGCTGGCGCCAGCTCGTCGACGTGGCGCTGGGCCGCTATTTCCTGCTGCTGGCCTGGGCGGCGCTCTATTACGCGCTGGTCAACGCCGAGCAGGCCCGTGCCGCCGAGCGGCGCGAGGGCGAATACCGCCGCGCGGCCAAGGCGGCCGAACTGCGCTCGCTGCGCTACCAGGTCAATCCGCACTTCCTGTTCAACACGCTCAATTCGCTGTCGGCCCTGGTGATGACCGGCAAGGGCGACGCGGCGGAGCGGATGATCCAGTCGCTGTCGAGCTTCTACCGGCGCAGCCTGGCCGGCGATCCCACCGCCGATCATTCGCTCGAGCAGGAACTGGCGCAGCAGCGCCTCTACCTCGAGATCGAAGGCGTCCGCTTTCCCGACCGCCTGCGCGTGGCGATCGCCATGCCCGACGACCTTGCCGATGCAAGCGTTCCCGGCATGATCCTGCAGCCGCTGGTCGAGAACGCCGTCCGCTACGGCGTGTCGGCGGTGACCCGGCCCGTCACGGTCTCCATCGCCGCGCGCAGCGAAGGTGATGCCCTGATCCTCGAGGTGGGCGACGACGGCCTCGGCGCTTCAGGCGAAGCGGCCAAGGGCTTCGGCATCGGCCTAGCCAACGTGCGTGACCGCCTGGCCGCGCGTTATGGCGAAGCGGCCGATCTTTCCGCCGGACCTCGCCCCGACGGGGGGTGGTCCACCCAGCTTCGCTTGCCGCTGGAACGCCATGGCTGACACCGCCCCCTTGCGCACCCTGATCGTCGACGACGAGCCGCTCGCTCTCGAACGAATGCAGCACATCTGTCGCACCCTTCCCACGCTCGATGTGGTCGGCACGGCGCAGGACGGCGCGTCCGCTCTGCACGCGATCCGCCAACTGGGCCCAGACCTCGTCCTGCTCGACATGACCATGCCCGAGCTCGACGGGCTGGCCGTCGCCCGCGCGCTGCTCGACGGGGCCAAGAGCCCGGCGATCATCTTCGTCACCGCGCACGACAGTTTCGCGGTCGAGGCGTTCGATCTCGATGCGGTCGACTATGTGCTCAAGCCCGTCACGCCCGAGCGGCTCGAACGCGCGATCGCCCGTGCCGCGGCGCGGCGCGGCAGCCGGGCGGCGGGGCAGGGGACCTGGCTGACCGAATTCTGGGTGCCCAACCGGTCCGAACTGCTGCGCATAGCCGCCGCCGACGTGAGCCGGATCGATGCCGAACGCGATTACGTGCGACTGCACGTGGCGCAGAAGGACGGGACGGCGCGCAGCTACCTGATGCTGCAGACGGTGTCGGGGCTGGAAGCGCGGCTCGATCCGGACAAGTTCATCCGCCTCCACCGTTCGACCATCCTGCGCCGCGATCGCATTGCCGGGCTGCGCCACGACGGCCTCGGCGTATGGTCGGCGGAACTGGATGACGGGACCACGGTGCGCATCGGCCGCACCTACCTCGCCAAGGCGAAGGCCATGGCCGGGCGCTGATATTGCCAAGCGCGGTCTGGCCCCTAAGGGTAGGGCGATGGCGCTGATCCTGACCTTCCTGTTCGGCGTGGCGAACTTCATCCTGCACCGGGCCGTGCTGGACAGCGGGCATCCGCTGCTCGAAACGATGGCCGGCTTCTTCCAGTTGATGGGCGGACGCGCGGCCTTCGTGCTCGAGTTCGCGCTGCTGCTCGGCGCGATGCTGCTGGTCGGCCAGGGGCGCGAGGGTTGGGCCTGGTTCTACGCCGCCTATACCGGCGCCAATGCCCTGGCCGCCTGGCTGATCCTGAGCGGTCGGGTCTAGCCGGAACAAGCCCGCATTTCGCCGGTTAAGAGCGGGTCATGACGCCTTCCGACACTCTCTGGCTCGTCGTCAATCCCGCGAGCGGCAGCAACGACGATGCCGCGCGCGATGCGCTCATCGCCGCCCTGAACAAGGCCGGGCGAAGGCCGGCAAGGATCGTAGATATCACGACCGACCCCGACCTTTCGCCGGACCGGCTTGATGCAGACGGGGTGACCACGCTGGCGATCTTCACCGGCGACGGATCGATCAATTCGGTGCTGTGCCGGGTCGAGGGGTGGGGCGGGCAGGTCCTCGTCCTGCCGGGCGGCACGACCAATCTTCTGGCCAAGGCGCTCCACGGCGAAGAGGTCACTGCCGACAGCGTGATCGCCGATCTCGCCGCGGGCCGCCTGCAGCCCACGCGCCGTCCCTGCATCACCTACAGCGGCGGCAAGGCGGTGTGCGAACTGCTGGCGGGACCGGGCGCCACCTGGAGCGACGTGCGCGAGGAGCTGCGCGAGGGCAATCTGGTCGCCGTGGCCCAGACCGCGGTCGAGGCGGCCAAACAGACCAGCGGCGGTGCGCTCGTCCGGCTGCGCGATCCCGAACTCGGCAAGCCGGAGGGCTATGGCGGCGTCCGTCTGGTCCCCGAGGAGCATGGCATCGTCGTCGATGGCTATGGGGCCGACAGCGTGGCGGACTACATCAGGCAGGGGCTGGCCCTGTTGCGCCGCAACTTCCGCGAAGGGCCGCACGACGAGCTGGGAGCCCATCCGGTGATCCACTGCGAAACCGTTGACGGGGCCGACATGGACCTGATGATCGACGGCGAACGCGCCAGCGGCAACCCGGTCGAGACGTTTTCGCTTGCGCCCTTGGCGGTCGATCTGCTTGCACCGGTGCGATGACCCGGCAACGCCTGACCCTGTTCCATGTAAGCGACCTGCACTTCGGCCTGGAAGACAAGCGCGCCCTGTCGTTCTTCAAGGCCGAACTTGCGCGCGAGAAGCCGGCAGCCGTGCTGATCACCGGTGATCTCACCATGCGCGCACGCCACCGCGAGTTCCGAGCCGCTTGCGAGTGGGTCTCGGCCCTCGACGTGCCGGTGACGGTCGAGGTGGGCAACCACGACATGCCCTATTTCAACCTGATCGAGCGCTTCACCGATCCCTATCGCCGCTTCCGCTCGATCGAAAAGGTGCTCGAAAAGGAACTGCTCCTGCCCGGCCTCGCGGTCATTCCGCTGAAAACCGCGACCCGCGCGCAGTGGCGGTTTCCCTGGTCGAACGGCTGGGTAACGGACAAGGCGCTTGGCGCCTGCTGCGCCGCCCTGGATGCGCTGCCTCCAGGCACCCGCGCGATCGTGACCGCGCACCACCCGCTGACCGAGCGCGATCCGCGGGGCAAGAAGCTGACCATCGGCGGCAACCGCGCGATGGAGGAACTGGCCCGGCGCGGCGTCTTCGCGATCCTGACCGGCCACGTCCATGACGCCTTCGACATCGACCAGCCGACACCGGCCGGGCCCCTGCGGATGATCGGCGCGGGAACGCTGTCGCAGCGTATCCGCTCGACCCCGCCGAGTTTCAATGTGCTCTACGTCGAAGGCGACACGATCACGGTCGATGTGCGCAACTTCAAGGACGTGCCGACGGCGGCCATGCAGATCGACGCCGTGCCTGAGAATGCCCTGCCGCCGCGCCATGCCGGTGACCCGGTGGCGCCGGTGGGCGAAGTGCCGGCAGTCGATCCGCCGGTCCACTGACGAACGCGAAAAGGGGCGGCCCGCTGCCGGACCGCCCCTTTTGATTCCGCCAGGGCGGAAAAAGTGCTTAGCGCTTCGAGAACTGGAAGCTGCGGCGGGCCTTGGCGCGGCCGTACTTCTTGCGTTCGACGACGCGGCTGTCGCGGGTCAGGAAGCCGGCGGCCTTGACGGCGCTGCGCAGGGCCGGTTCGAACTTCGACAGTGCCTGTGCAATGCCGTGCTTGACGGCACCGGCCTGACCCGAAAGACCGCCGCCCTTGACGGTGGCGATCACGTCGTACTGGCCGGCGCGGTCGGCAACCTGGAACGGCTGGTCGATCACGAGGCGCAGGGTCGGACGCGCGAAGTAGACTTCCTGATCGCGGCCGTTGACGACGACCTTGCCCGAACCGGGCTTGATCCAGACGCGGGCCACGGCGTCCTTGCGGCGGCCGGTGGCATAGGCGCGGCCCTGGGCATCGACTTCCTTGTCGCGCAGCGGCGCGGCGGGAGCGGCCGGGGCGGCCGGGACATCGGCAGCGGTGCCGAGTTCAGCGAGATCGTTGAGGGTATCGGACATCAGGCGCCCACCTTGTTCTTGCGGTTCATGGCAGCAACGTCGAGCGGCTGGGGCTGGGTGCCACCATGCGGGTGCTCGGTGCCGGCGTAGAGGTGAAGGGCACGCATCTGCGCCCGGCCCAGGGGCCCGCGCGGGATCATGCGTTCCACGGCCTTTTCAAGCACGCGCTCGGGGAAGCGACCGTCGAGGACCTTGTCCGCGGTGACTTCCTTGATGCCGCCGGCGTAACCGGTGTGCTTGTAGTAGGTCTTCTGCTTGAGCTTGTTGCCGGTCAGACGGACCTTGTCGGCGTTGATCACGACGACATGATCGCCGCAATCGACGTGGGGGGTGAAGCTCGGCTTGTGCTTGCCGCGCAGGTGGTTGGCGATGACCACGGCCAGCCGGCCGACGACCAGACCATCGGCATCGATGAGATGCCACTTCTTTTCCACCTCGGCCGGCTTGATCGACCGGGTGATCTTGCTGAGCGCCTTCATGGCCAGCGTTCCTTCGTGCGAATGGGCGGGCCTGGCGGCGCGCCACGGGAATATGCGAATCCCCGCAAGCTGCGGGAGAAGGCGCGCCATTCGTGCATAGGACCCGCGAAGTCAAGCTTTTCGGCCTGTTTGCGGAGAGGTAAAATAATACCGTGACGCCTCCGGCGCGTCAGCGCGCGGTCAGGCTCCACACCTCTTTCGATACGCGGGTCGAGCCGGCAAGGCGGGTGGTGACGGTCTTCTCGATCCGTTCGGGCAGGCTGCCCTGCAGTGCGGCATCGACCTTGATCGCCAGTTCGATCTCACCCTCGCTCCCGTCGGGAAGCGGCAGGACGCGGCGCTCGCGGCGTTCGCCGGCACGGGCGATGAACAGGTCTGCAGGCATCGTGCCTAAGCCCGCAGCGGCGGTCAGGGTGGCAAGCTGGGCCAGCATCTCGCGCTTGCGGACCTCGGGCAGTCCGGCCTTGTCGGCCACCGCGCCGGCTGCGGCGATGTGCCGTTCGCGCGGCACGGCCGGACCCTTCGTCTGGCTGAGGATCTGGCCGCTCGCATCGAGCATGATCGGAAAGGCGTGGTCGGGCCGGGTCCGTTCGATCTCGGCCAGGGCGTCGAGTTCGGGCGGGGCATCGACCAGCGCCTCGCGCAGCGTGCCGTCGAGGCGAAAGCCTTCGGCCACCGGAACGAAGGTCACGTCGTAGCGCCGGGTGACGACAATGGCGTTGCCGTCCGACAGGAATCGGTAAAGCGTCCGGGTGATCGTTGCCTTGCCGGGCGGATCGAAGCGGCGGGCCTCGGCCTCGCGCGCGGTGGCGGCGGGAACGGCCGCAAGTCCAACCGGGGCCAGGGCCGCGATTCCGGCCAGCAGAAACCCGTGCCGGGCCATCATCAGAGTACCGGTCCGCCGAAGGGATGGAATGAATGCGCCACGTCGATCCTCAGTCGGCCTGCCTGCCGAAACGCCTTACGCGGCAGTTACCATGGTTTACGAGCGCTCGCCATAGCCTTGGTATGTCTACCTAATTCGCCCGATTTGCGGATGCGCCGGCAGGTGTGAGGCTATGGACGCCCCAGACCGTGGCCGCGACCAGCAGCGCGCCGACCAGCTGGTGGAGGCCCGCCAGCCACAGGTTCATGCCGCTCATCACCGTGGCGATTCCCAGCAGGATCTGCGTGCCGAATGCAGCGTGGATGGCCACCGAGGCGGGACGGTGCGCCCGGCGCACCCTGCGCGCCAGCACGACCAGGATCGCCACGAGGGCCCAGGCCCACCAGCGGTGGATGAAATGGACGAGGTAGGGATCGGACACCAGCGCGTGGCCAATCCCTCGCGACCAGTCGATCCCGTCCGGCACCAACCGCCCCTGCATCAGCGGCCAGGCGTCCCAGTTGAGCCAGCCCGATCCGGCGAGGTAGCCGGCGCGCAATCCGGCGAGGAAGGCGCCGTAGACCAGTTGCAGCAACAGCATGGCCAGAACCAGAAGGCCAAACGGGGTGAAGCCCGCCTTGGCCTCGCCCCGCGCCGTGGCGCGCAGATCGAGGGCGGTCCAGACCAGCGCGCCAAGCGTGGTCAGCGCCAGCAGCAGATGCGCCGCGAGGCGCAGATGGCTGACCTTGACGTCCTGGGTCAGGCCCGAGGTTACCATCCACCAGCCGACCGCGCCTTGCAGGCCGCCCAGCGCCAGAAGGCCGAGCAGGCGGGCATGATAGCCGCCTGGTATGGCCTTGCGCACCCAGAACCAGGCCAGTGGCAGGGCAAAGGCCAGCCCGATCGCCCGGCCGAGCAGGCGGTGGAACCACTCCCAGAAGAAGATGAACTTGTAGTCGGCCAGGGTCATGCCGGCCGGGCCATTGACCTCGGTGTATTGCGGGATCTGCTTGTAGGCCTCGAACTCGGCCTGCCACTGCGCCTCGCTGAGCGGGGGCAAGGCGCCGGTGACGGGTTTCCATTCGGTGATCGACAGGCCCGATTCGGTCAGCCGGGTGATGCCGCCTACTGCAACCATCAGCACGACCAGCGCGGCAACGGCGAACAGCCAGCGCGCCAGGGCAAGGGGGCGATGGGACGCCAGGGCCGGGGCAGGGCCCGCGGCGACGGGGGATTCGACCGCGTTCATGGCCCGGCCTGTGATGAACGACGCGGCAAAGCGCAAGTTAAATGCGCCGGTTCGCCGCGCAGAGGTTGTGCGATGGTATGATGTAACATACATGGGCGCGGCAAATGCGTTTGGCTATGCTCTCGATTCGCGACCGGCTCGACCGGGTCGGCGTGCTCCTGTCGGGGCTGTGTGCGGTTCATTGCCTTGCCAGTCTGATGCTGGTTGCGGGCCTCGGCCTGGGCGGCGGCTGGTTGCTGGCCCCGGCAATCCACCGGATTGGCCTTGCCCTCGCGATCGCGGTCGGCGCGATGACCCTGGTCGTCGGGGCGATCCGGCACCGCGATCCGGTTCCGCTCCATGCCGGCGCGGTCGGCCTGGCGCTGATGACCCTCGCGCTGTTCGTCGGTCACGGTGCGGAAGAGGCCATCCTCACCATCGCCGGCGTGTCGGTGCTGGCCTATGCCCACCTGCGCAACATCCGCGCCGGCAGCTGCTGAGGCCTGACTGGCGTTGATTATCCGCTCGCCCGCGCTATCTGCGTGGGCACGATGACCGACACCCTTTCCCTTACCGTAAACGGCGAACCCCGCCGCGCCGCTCCCGGTTCCATTGCCAGCCTGGTGGCCGCGCTCGAGCTCGATCCCGCCAAGGTCGCGGTGGAGCGCAACGGCGAGATCGTCCCGCGCTCGACACTTGCCGCGGTCCCGCTGGCCGATGGCGACGTGCTGGAAATCGTCCACTTCGTCGGCGGCGGCGACCACGCGCCCGATGCAGACACCTGGACCGTGGCGGGCCGCACCTTCCGTTCGCGGCTGATCGTCGGCACCGGCAAGTACAAGGACTTCGCCCAGAACGCCGCTGCGGTCGAAGCCTCGGGCGCGGAGATCGTCACGGTTGCGGTGCGCCGGGTCAACGTCAGCGACCCCAAGGCGCCGATGCTGACCGACTTCATCGATCCGACGAAGATCACCTACCTGCCGAACACCGCCGGCTGCTTTACCGCCGAAGACGCGATCCGCACCCTGCGCCTGGCGCGCGAGGCGGGCGGCTGGGATCTGGTCAAGCTGGAAGTCCTGGGCGAGGCACGCACGCTCTATCCCGACATGCGCGAGACGCTGAAGGCCTGCGAGGTCCTGGCGAGCGAAGGCTTCGCGCCGATGGTCTACTGTGTCGACGATCCGATCGCCGCCAAGCAGCTCGAAAGCGCGGGTGCGGTCGCGGTCATGCCGCTGGGCGCGCCGATCGGATCGGGCCTGGGCATCCAGAACCGCGTCACCATTCGCCTGATCGTCGAAGGGGCCAGCGTTCCGGTGCTGGTCGATGCGGGCGTCGGCACGGCGAGCGATGCGGCGGTCGCGATGGAGCTGGGCTGCGACGGGGTGCTGATGAACACCGCGATCGCCGAGGCGAAGGAGCCGCTGCGCATGGCCCGCGCGATGAAGCTGGCGGTCGAGGCCGGCCGCGACGCCTATCTTTCGGGACGGATGGCCACCCGCAAGTACGCCGATCCGTCCAGTCCGCTGGCCGGGCTGATATAGTCGATACGGTTAACCTCTTTCTAACCATGTTGGGGTGATCCTTGCTTCATCGAAGGGGGCAAGTTTCATGGCCAATATCGGAACCGCATCGCTGACAATCGCCGAACTGCGTGAATTCGCGAGCTTCACGCCGTGCGAGCAGCGCTACATCAAGCGCAGCCTCGATGTCGGGCTGGGGCGGCAGGACGCCTTCAAGCTGTGGGCGCGGGACGACACCGAAAGCCGTTCCATCCGCAGCCAGTACGTCGTCTACCAGGAACTGAAGGCCCTGCGCGGCCAGGTGCCCGCCGACACCGGTTTCGACGCGCTCGAAGCCTATATCGGCAAGCTTGTGCGCATCGCCGCCTTCGACCTGGCGCAGGAGCGGATCGACGGGTTCTCCGCCTTCCGCTTCCTCTACGAACGGCTGCTCGGCGCCGAGGTGCGGCCGTTCCTGCCATCGGCGTTCTGCGCGGCAGCGGCCCTGCCGCAGATCCGCCCGGAAAAGCGCAAGATGCTGCTCCAGTCGATCAGCGAAGCGGCCGCCACGGCTCCCGGTTGGTCGGCGCGCGAACCCAGCTTCTATCCCGAATGGGTGGAGAAGGAAGCGGCCTGAACGGCCGCCCAGCCACTGCCAGTCCGCCGTAACGCCATATCAACCATTGTGCGCCAGTGTCCGGGCTGACCAGCGCCGGGGAATCACGAGTGACGACACTAACCCTAGACGGATTGAACGAAGAGGAGTTCCGTCGCTCGATCGAGATGCGCCTGCGCCACGACCTGGCGGGTGCCGCGCTGGACCGGCTTCGCGGCCTCATCGCGCCCTATGCTGCGCCTGGCGGCCCGCTGCCGGAACGCTTCCTGACTGTGGCGGCGCGCGACCTCAACCTCTACGGCTGGGATGGCCTCGCCGACGCGCTGCGCCGCCATGACCGGCCAGGCCGGCCGGTTACCGCAATCTCGATCGCCTTCGCCTGGCCGGGCGAGGACGCACCCCGGCCCGATGACGAAGGGCGGCTCAATCCGCTCGTCGAAACGGCCTATTACACCGACGATTCATTCCCGTTCTCGGCCAGTTCGCGCGAGGACCTGCTCGACGGCTATTCCTACCACGGCTGCACCTGGGCCGACGACAGCGAGGCGAGCGAGAACACCATTTCGGTCGGCGGGATCGACGATCTGCACGGAGCCCTGGCCCGGCTCGAGGCGCGACTTCTCGCCAGCGAAGAGCCCGATGCCGAGGATATCAAGGCCGGTTCGCTGGGTGCCTGCCTGCTCTCGGTCCTGCTCCACCAGGCCGTGGCCGACCGCGTCGCCCGCGATGGCCTGCCCCGTCCGCTGTGCGTGATGGCCGGCAGCAACGGCGTCTATCCCTATTTCGACGCGCCCGTCGTCGGCCTGTCCGAAGAGGCCCGCAGGGCCGCCGAAGCCGCGGAAGAGGACGAGGTGGTCGACACCGGCGTTCCCGGCCCGCGCTATTCGAGCCTGCTCGTCGCCGGCATCCCGCGGGCGCGCAAGCGCGCGGTCCTGGTGCTGGACGAAAGCGAAGAGGACGCCGCCGTGCGGATCGCCGCGCTGCGCGGCATCACCCACCGCGACGATGCGCCGGCGCTGCCCGATCTGCCGGCCGTTGCCCAGGCTGGCGATGTCCCCGCCGCGCGCACGCCGGACACCACGATCACGCCGATACCTGGCGGCCCGCTGATGACCAAGAAGCCGTCGGGTCAGGCCTGGGACTTCCGCGACATGCTCGGCCCTCCGCGCGATGACGAGGCCGCGCTGGCCGAGCCCCTGCCCGAACCCGAACCGCCGCAGGAACCGGCCACGCCGCGCGCCGATCTTCTTCCGGTCGAACCGCCTTCCGTCGATCCCGATCCGCCGCGTGCCGAAAAGCCACCGGTCCCGGATCTGCCGTTCGACTTCGGCATCATGGCGCCGCCGCTCGACCTTGGCGGACCGGATGAGCCGGAGGTGCCGCCGGGCGAACCCGACCCGGACGAACCGGACGAACCGATTGCCGACCTGCCGCCGCTCGCGCCGCCACCGCTGGTCGATCCGCTGCGCGCGCCGCGCCCCCGCTTCCCTAGCCAGGCCCCGGTCGCGGGCGTGCCGGCTGCAGTCGGCCCGGGCTTTGCCCTGCTCGACCCCGCTCTGCGCGACCGACTCGATTCCCTGCTCGCCCCCCACGTGCCCGAGCGTCGGCCGGTAGAACCCGTGCCGTTTGCCAGGCCGGAGCCGACGCCGGTGGTCGAGGCCCGCGGACCCGAACTCGGCCCGGTCTGGCCCTTCGGCATTTCCTGGCTGGAAGAGGAAGCGGCGCTTGCCGTCGCCCCCGAACCGGAGCAGCCCGCTCCGCGAGTCACGTTGTGGTCACGCTTCCTTGACTGGCTGGGGCGGCGCTAGACCCTGAACCCGGTACCCTAGCTCCGGTACAGGGCGTCCATCCGCTCGCCATAGCGCTCCTTGAGCTTGTGGCGGCGGATCTTGAGGCTCGGGGTCATTTCCTCGTTCTCGATCGAAAAGGCCACGTCCGCGAAGGTAAACTGGCGGACCTTCTCGATCACCGACAGGTCCTGGTTGACCCGGTCGATCGCGCCGCGCACCGCGGTGCGGAAGGCGGGCAGTTCCTGCAGCGCGCGCATGTCGAACTTTTCGCCGTTCGCCCGTGCCCATTCCAGCGCCCATTCGCCGTCGGGCACGACCAGCCCGACCAGGTAGGGGCGCTTGTCGCCGATCACCATGGCCTGGGCGATCTCGGGCTGCAGGGTCAGCATGCCTTCGATCTTCTGGGGCGAGACGTTGTCGCCCTTGTCGTTGACGATCATGTCCTTCTTGCGGTCGGTGATGACGATCCGGCCCTTGGCGTCGAGATGGCCGATGTCGCCGGTGTGGAGCCAGCCATCCTTGAGCGCCTTGGCCGTCTCGGCATCGTTCTGCCAGTAGCCGTGCATGACGAGCTCGCCGCGAACCAGGATCTCGCCGTCCTCGGCGATCCGCACCTCGACCCCGTGCATCGGCGGGCCGACCGTGTCCATCTTGAGGCCGACCTTGGGCCGGTTGCAGCTGATCACGGGGCCTGCTTCGGTCTGGCCATAGCCCTGCAGCATGGTCAGCCCCATCGCGTCGAAGAACACGCCGATATCGGGATTGAGCGGCGCCCCGCCCGAAACCATCGCCTTCAGCCGTCCGCCGAACCGGCTGCGGATCTTGGGCCGCAGCGCCCGGTCGATCACGGCACCGATCGGCAAGTCGCGCAGCCGCCGACGGCCCTGGGCCTTGAGCGTGCCGATCCCGACCGCGCGATCCATCAGGTAGTTGGCCAGCTTCCCCTGCTTCTCGATCTGCTTCATGATCCGGGTGCGCAGCACCTCGAACAGACGCGGCACGACGACCATGATCGTCGGACGCACCTCCTCGATGTTGCTGGCCAGCTTCTCGAGACCTTCGGAATAATAGATCTGCGCGCCGCAGCCGATCGGCAGCATCTGCCCGCCGGTATGCTCGTAGGCATGGCTGAGCGGCAGGAACGACAGGAAAACCTCGTCGTCGAGGCCGAAGTCCTCGGCCAGGATGCGGGCGGCACCGTCGACGTTGCACAGGATCGCGCCGTGGTGCTGCATCACCCCGCGCGGCGCCCCGCCGGTGCCGCTGGTGTAGATGATGCAGGCCAGGTCCTCGCGTCCGATCGAGGCGATGCGTTCGTCCACCGCGGCACGGGCTGCCACGCCATCGCCTTCGACGAGCCTCGCCCAGTCGTGGTATTCGAAACTGCCGGTCTGGCCCATGCGCAGCGGTTCGATGCCGATAACGTGGTCGGCCCGGGACGAACGCAGCACCGCGCTGAGCAGGGGTTTGGCCAGCTTGTCGTTGGCGACGATCACCGCCCGCGCGCCCGAATTGTCGAGCACGTGGAGATGGTCGCGCTCGGTGTTGGTGACATAGGCCGGCACGGTGACGCAGCCCGCCGCCATGATCGCGAAATCGGCGATCAGCCACTCGGGGCGGTTCTCGCTGACCAGCAGCACCCGATCGCCGGGGCCCAGGCCCATGGCGCGGAGCGCCTCGGCCAGGTTGCAGATCTGTCGCACCGTTTCGGCCCAGCTCAGCGACTGCCAGGCGCCGCCGCGCTTGGCCCACAGGAACGGCGCCGTGCCGCGCCGGTCGGCGCGGGACAGCAGCAGTTCGACCAGGTTCTGGCGGTTCGGCAGGTCGGAAATATCAATCACGTGCAGGATGCCCCTTTTGTCTTGCTGCACAGGTCCTCGGCCCCGGATCCTAGCTAGGACCGGATTGCCGTAGCGGCAAGCGTCACGCTCGCCTTTATTCGGAGACGGCTTTGCCTTCGCTGCGGGGATCGGCCGCGCCGCGCAAGGCGCCGTCGACCACTTCGATCGCGTTGGCCTTGAGCGGCAGGCCACGCGGAGTGACGCTGGCATGGCCCAGTGCTGTCAGCGCCGGGATCAGCGCTTCGGCGCTCGATCCCTTCTCGACATAGACCGCGTTGCCGCCCGGCGCGAAGATCACCGGCAGCGCCAGCGCGTCCTGCGCCGACAGGTTCCAGTCGATCACCCCGATCACCGCGCGGATCACCTGCGCGGGAATGGTCGCCCCGCCCGCCGCGCCGACCGCCAGGCGGACCTTCCCGTCGGGACCGAAGACCACGCTCGGGCTCATCGACGAGCGCGGACGCTTCCCGCCGTCCACGCGGTTGTTGGCGGGCTTGCCGTCGAACACCGGGTTCATGTCGAAATCGGTCAGCTCGTTGTTGAGGTAGTAGCCGCCGACCATCAGACCCGAACCGAACGCGCTCTCGATGGTCGAGGTGTAGGAAACGACGTTGCCGCGCCGGTCGATCGCGACGAAGTGCGACGTGCCGTGCTCCTCCTGCGGGGCAGGATCGGCGAGCGCCAGGCTTTCGGCCCCGCGCGGCACGCCGGCGCTGACGCTTGGCATGGCCCTCTCGGCAGAGATCAGTGCGGACCGCTGCGCCAGGTAATCGGGATCGGTCAGCCCGGCGACCGGCACCCGCACGAAATCCGCATCGCCGGAATAGCGCGCGCGGTCGGCATAGGCGAGGCGCATCGATTCGGCGATCAGGTGCCAGGCGACGGGCGAATCCTTGCCAAGGCCGGTCAGGTCGAACCGTTCAAGCTGCTTGAGCGTGGCGAAGACCGTGGTCGCGCCCGAACTGGGCGGACCCATGCCGCAGATCCGGTAGGTACGGTAGTTGCCGCAGACCGGCTCGCGATCGGCGGCGACATAGGCCGCGACGTCGGCTTCGGTCATTGGCGCGGGGTTGCGGGTTGCCGTGGTCACCGCGGCGGCCAGCGCGCGGGCGTTGCCGCCGGCATAGAACGCCTTCGCGCCCTGCGCCGCGATCGCGCTCAGCGTCGCGGCCATGGCGGGGTTGGTGACGCGCGTGCCGACTTGCTTCGGCAGGCCTGCAGCATCGTAGAACAGCGCCTTGCCGGCCGGGGTGAAGGCAGCGGTCGCCGCGCTGTTGGTAAGGGCTGCGTGAAAGCGCGGGGTGATCTCGAAACCCTGGCGGGCGAGCCTGATCGCCGGGGCGAAAAGCCGCGCCCAGGGCAGCTTGCCATGAGCCTTGTGGGCCTTGGCGGCCAGTGCGATGTTACCGGGAACGCCGACGCTGATCGCGCCGGGGACCGCATCGGCAAAGCTCATGACCTTGCCGCCGCGCACGAACCACTTGCCGCTGGCGGCGGCCGGGGCCTTTTCGCGGCCGTCGATCGTCGCGACGCGGCCATCCGGCCCGGTTTCGACGAAGAAGCCGCCGCCGCCGATGCCCGAACTCTGCGGTTCGACGACCGACAGCGCCAGCATGGTCGCGATCGCGGCGTCGGTCGCATTGCCGCCGGCGCGAAGCATCTGAGCGCCAGCATCGGCAGCGCGGGGATCGGCGGCGCTGACCATGCCCTTGGCATAGACCGTGGGTGCAGGCTGGCGGGCGAGGGCGGGGCTGGCGGCGGCAATGCCGAAGGCCGGAAGGGCCAGCAGAGCCAGGCGGATGCGAAGTGTCATGGCCGCCGTGCTATTCGGTTCCGACCGCCTCGGCAATGGTGGCAAAGCCGTCGCGCGCCATCAGGCGGGCAAGGCCCCTGGTGATCGTCCGGGCAATGCCGGGTCCGGCAAAGGCCATCGCGGAGTAGAGCTGCACCAGGCTTGCCCCGGCGCGGATGCGGTTCCAGGCGTCTTCGGCCGTGGCGATGCCGCCCACGCCGACCAGCGGTAGCGCACCGCCGGTCGCGCTGCGGAAATCGCGCAGCCGCTGCTGGGCGAGGTCGCGCAAGGGGGCGCCCGACAGGCCTCCCGCTTCGCCGGCGTGGCGCGAGCGCAGCGGCGGGCGTGAAATGGTCGTGTTCGACACGATCAGCGCGCCAACACCCTTGTCGATCGCGATCCGTGCGATGGCGTCGATGTCGGCCGGCTCGAGGTCGGGGGCGACCTTGAGGAACACCGGCGGCCCGCCTGGTCCGCGCGCTTCCAGCACCGCGTCAAGCAACACTGTCAATGCGCCTTCGTCCTGCAGGGCGCGCAGGCCTGGCGTGTTGGGGCTGGATATGTTGACCGCAAGATAGCTCGCCAGGGGGGCGGCCAGCCGCGCCATCGTCGCATAGTCGGCGACCCGGTCGAGCGAGTCCTTGTTCGCGCCGACGTTGACGCCGACGATGCCAGGCCGGCCCGCGCGCCGCGCAAGCCGCGCCACGGCCGCCTCGGCGCCGCTGTTGTTGAAACCCATGCGGTTGATGACGGCGCGGTCCTCGTCCAGCCGGAACAGCCGCGGGCGCGGATTGCCGGCTTGGGGCAAGGGGGTGATCGAGCCGACCTCGGCAAAGCCGAAGCCCACGCCTAGCAGCGCGTCGGGCACTTCGGCATCCTTGTCGAACCCGGCCGCCATGCCCAGCGGGTTGGGGACAGTCAGTCCGGCCACCGTCGTCGCGAGTGGAGAATCGGCACGGTCGGTCCCGCCGAACGGAACGAGACGCAGCGAATGAATGGCAATGCGGTGGGCGTCCTCGGTGTCGAGCAAGCGCAACGCCGGGCGAAGAAGGGCGTAGATCATCGAGCCGGGCCTATGGCAGGCTCGGGCTCGGCTGTCGACGTGGTGAAAATTGCAAGCCAGTTTAATCGATTGCACCGCGAGAACAGAACCGTTCATCCCGCAAATTTGTCGATTCCATACAATCCCCGACGCAGCGAATCGCGTAGTCAGCGCTTGCGACCCGAAGGGCTCGGAGCTTTCTGCGACGAGTTCTTGTAACTCAACGCGGCTCTCTCGGCACCCCGAGAGGGCCGCTTTTTTTGTCGCATAGCGTGCAATCCGGTGCCATCTCCGCGATCATGAATCAGGGGATTCGCGCAAATCGAGGCGGGCGAGGCGAGACACAGGCGGCAGACGTCCGTCTGACGTCGTCCGAGCTCATCCGCATTTCGCACTTCGCGGTTCCCGAGCCGCTCGCCCCGTTCGTCACCACGCTGTACCATTTTACCTGCGACGAAGCGCGACTCTCCGACGTGATTCCCGCCGGCATCGGCTATGTCATGGTGCTGCTGAAAGGCACGCCCAGCGTCACCTTCGGCGATAAGGTCGCGGTGCCGGGCTTGCCCCTGTCACTGCTGACGCCGACCAGTGCCGCCGCGCAGGTCCAGGCCGACGGGGCGCTGCACCTGGTGGGCGCAGCGCTCTCTCCGCTTGGCTGGGGATCGCTCACCGCACTTCCCGCCTTCGACTATCGCGATCGCGTGCTTCCGGCCGACGACTTTCTCGGCGAGGATGCGCCTCGACTTCTGGCCCGCTGGCAAGATGGATATGCCAGCGGTCTCCAGGGCGGCGAAGCGATCAGCCTGGAACTGGCCGCCGCGCTCGCCTCGCGCATGACCCTGCCGCCGCCGCGCCATATCGCGCTGATCCGCGATACCGGCGCGTGGCTGTCCTCGTCACTGGCGCCGGCGATCGGCGATCTCGGCACCGGTTCGGGCTATTCGTCGCGCCAGATCGAGCGGCTGGTGAAGCGCTATTTCGGTGCCACGCCGGGCGAACTGGTGCGCAAGTATCGCGCGCTCAGGGTCGCCGCGCTGCTGCAATCGCCCGACTGCACCGACGAACAGGCCGCCCAGTTGATCGACCTGTTCTACGACCAGTCGCATCTGATCCGCGAGATGCGCCACTACCTCGGGCGCACGCCGTCCCGTCTGGCGGGTGAGGAATCGGCGCTGACCCGGGCGGTCAACGGGATCGACAACTACCGCGAGCGCGAGCCCAGCTTCGCGCGCATTCCCGAGGGTTGATTCGCTGGGGCGGCGCGACTAGATGCCAAATCGGAACGAATCATTCTGATTTTGAGCGGAGCGGGCAATGCGCCTATCGAACATGGCCGATTACGCCGTCCTGACGATGAGCGCCGCCGCGCGCCATTGCGGCGGCGCGCGCGTGGCAGCGGCGCAACTGGCCGAGGAAACCGGCCTCCCGGTGCCGACCGTGCAAAAGCTGGTCAGCCGCCTGACCGCGGCCGGCCTGCTGCGCTCGTCGCGCGGCGTGGGCGGCGGGCTCAAGCTGGCACGCCCGGCTGCCGCGATCACCCTTGCCGACATCGTCGAGGCCGTCGACGGGCCGATCGCGCTCGCCCCGTGCAGCGACGAGGCGCATGATTGCCGCCATGAAGAGAGCTGCTCGGTCAAGCCGTACTGGGCCGATGCCAGTCTGGCCCTGCGCGGCGCGCTGTCGGCCGTTCCGCTGACCCGGCTGGCGGAGACGGCCCGATGAGCGACATCGTCAAGGACCAGGCGGCGCGCGACGCCGCGGCCAGGGTCGCCGACTACGAACACGGCTGGTCGGCCGACATCGCCACCGATTTCGCGCCCAAGGGCCTCAACGAAGACACCGTCCGGTTCATTTCGGCCAAGAAGAACGAGCCGGAATGGATGCTCGAGTGGCGCCTCAAGGCCTATCGCCACTGGCTGACCATGCCGATGCCGGACTGGGCCAAGCTCAACGTCCCGCCGATCGACTATCAGGACGCCTATTACTATGCAGCGCCCCGGGCCAAGCCCAAGCTGGCGTCGCTCGACGAGGTCGATCCCGAGATTCTCGAGGTTTACAAGAAGCTCGGCATCCCGCTCGAGGAGCAGAAGGTGCTCGCCGGAGTCGAGGGCGCGCGCAAGGTCGCGGTGGATGCGGTGTTCGATTCGGTCAGCGTCGCCACCACGTTCCGCGAGGAGCTGAAGAAGGCCGGCGTCATATTCCTGTCGATCAGCGAGGCGATCCGCGAATACCCGGACCTGGTGAAGAAGTGGCTGGCCAAGGTCGTGCCGGTCCACGACAACTTCTTCGCAGCGCTCAATTCGGCGGTCTTTTCCGACGGCACCTTCGTCTACGTACCCGAAGGCGTGCGCTGCCCGATGGAGCTGTCGACCTATTTCCGCATCAACGCGGAGAACACCGGGCAGTTCGAACGCACGCTGATCGTCGCCGACAAGGGCAGCTACGTGTCCTACCTCGAAGGCTGCACCGCGCCGATGCGCGACGAGAACCAGCTTCACGCCGCCGTGGTCGAACTGGTCGCGCTCGACGATGCGGAGATCAAGTATTCGACCGTGCAGAACTGGTACCCCGGGGATGCGAAAGGCAAGGGCGGGATCTACAACTTCGTCACCAAGCGCGCGCTGTGCCAGGGCAGGCGCAGCAAGGTCAGCTGGACGCAGGTCGAAACCGGCAGCGCGATCACGTGGAAATATCCCAGCTGCGTCCTCAACGGCGAGGATTCGGTGGGCGAGTTCTACTCTGTCGCGGTGACCAACAATTACCAGCAGGCCGATACCGGGACCAAGATGATCCACAACGGCAAAGGCAGCCGCTCGACCATCGTCAGCAAGGGCATCTCGGCGGGCAAGAGCCAGAACACCTATCGCGGCCTCGTGCGCGTCGCCCCGCAGGCCGAAGGGGTGCGCAACTTCACGCAGTGCGATTCGCTGCTGCTCGGCAAGGACTGCGGCGCGCACACCGTGCCCTATATCGAGGTGAAGAACCCCTCCGCCCAGATCGAGCACGAGGCAACCACCAGCAAGATTTCGGACGACCAGCTGTTCTACGCCCAGCAGCGCGGGCTCGGCACCGAGGAAGCCGTCGCGCTGATCGTCAACGGCTTTGCGAAGGAAGTGCTGCAACAACTGCCGATGGAATTCGCGGTCGAGGCGCAGAAGCTGCTGGGCATTTCACTGGAAGGATCGGTCGGTTGACCAAGAAGACCCTCACCGTTCGTCCGCCCGAAGAGCGCGAAGACGCGCCCGCGATCCAGAAAAAGGGTCGCGGCTGGGCGATTTCGACCACCCGGCTCGACGCGATCCACGAGCAGGCGCGGATCGCCAAGCTGAACCCGACCGAGGCGCAGAAAGCGCTGGGGGCCAGGCTGAACGAGGCCAACCTCGGCAAGTTCAAGTTGACCCGCCAGCAGGTGATCGGATCGGCGATCGTCGATTTCGCCTGCAACCCCTTGAAGATCGCGGTGTCGATCGACGAGGGCGGCGATCCCGCGCTGGTCGCCCGCCGCGACAAGAGCCTCGAGGCGGTCGGCGTGCAGGTGCTGCGCTTTGCCGCCGCCGACGTGCTGGCCGATCCGGACGCGGTGGTGACGCAGATCGTCGCCGCGATGAAGGCGCGCTACGACGAGCGCGGCCGCGCCCGGCGCAGCCAGCCGCGGGTCGGGCGGAGTTACAGCCGGTGAGCCTCAGCGTTCGCCCCGCAACCAGCGCCGATGCGCCGGCCCTGGCCGATCTGCTCAACGCGGTGATTCGGGCGGGCGGGACCACGGCGCTCGAAAGCGAGTTCACGCCTGCGGCGCTCGACGACGCCTACCTGACCGGACCCAAGGTCCACTGCTGCCACGTCGCCGTCGACGAGGCGGGCGGCCTCGCCGGTTTCCAGACGCTTGGCCGCTACCCCGGCCTACCCGAGGACGTGGGCGATATCGGCACCTTCGCGCGAGTCGACGGTCAGCAGCGCGGAGTGGGTTCGGCGCTGTTTCCCGCGACCGTCGCCAGCGCCCGCGCGCTTGGCCACCGCGCGATCAACGCGACGATCCGCGCCGACAACGCGGGCGGCCTCGCCTTCTACGCCAGACAGGGCTTCGTCGATCACGGCGTCAGCCCCGGCGTTCCCCTTGCCGACGGCACCCCGGTCGACCGGGTGCACAAGCGCTTCAGCCTTTCCGAACTGGGTTCATGATGCTCATTATCGACAATCTTCACGCCACCGTTGCCGACAAGCCGATCCTCAAGGGCCTGTCGCTGACCATCAACGCGGGCGAGGTCCACGCCATCATGGGACCCAACGGCGCGGGCAAGTCGACGCTCGGCTATACGCTCGGCGGCCGGCCGGGTTATGAGGTGACCGGCGGGACCGCAACCTTCGACGGCGAGGACCTGTTCGCGCTCGAACCGCACGAACGCGCCGCCGCAGGGTTGTTCCTCGGCTTTCAGTATCCGGTCGAGATCCCGGGCGTCAGCTTCGTCCAGTTCCTGCGCGAAAGCCTCAACGCCCAGCGCAAGAGCCGGGGCGAGGAACCGCTTTCGGGCGGCGAGTTCCTGAAGCTCGCGCGCGAAAAGGCGGCGCTCCTGAAGCTCGACATGGACATGCTTAAGCGCCCGGTGAACGTCGGCTTCTCGGGCGGCGAAAAGAAGCGCGCCGAGATGGTCCAGATGGGCATCCTCGATCCGAAGCTGGCGATTCTCGACGAAACCGATTCGGGCCTCGACATCGATGCGCTGCGGATCGTCGGTGACGGGATCAACGCGGTGATGCGCCGCCCCGACAAGGCGGTGCTGCTGATCACCCATTACCAGCGCCTGCTCGACTACGTGAAGCCGGACTTCGTCCACGTGCTGGCCGGCGGGCGGATCGTGCGCACCGGCGGCGCGGAACTGGCGCTCGAACTGGAAGAGCGCGGCTACGAGGCGGTGGCGGCATGATCGCCCTGCCGCTCCTCGCCCTTGCAGTGTCCTCGCCCGATCCGGAGCCGCTGCGCGCCGCGGTCGAGGCCTGCGACCGCACGGCGATGACCACGCTGGCCCGGGCCGAGCCGCGCCGCCGCGCCGAATGGGCCGAAGCGGTCTACAAGGAACAGCGCGCAATCGCCGCCGACCGTGCCGCCATCCTGCCCAGCGCCCAGTCGGCGAGCGGCGCGGCGACCCTTGCCAGCGCGCGGCAGGGGCTCGAAGCGCGCCAGGAGCAGCTCAACGATGCGCGCGCGGTCGAACGCGCCTGGCGCGAGTTCTACGACGAATACCGCGCCGATTTCCTCTCTTCATGCAGCGCAAGGAAGCGCGACGGTGCCTGACGCGCTGACCCTTCCCACGCGCCGCGACGAAGACTATCGCTACGCCGATCTCGGCGCGCTTGCGGCGGTCTGGCCGCTCGCGCCCGAAACCATCGTCGTGCCGGCGGGCGAGAGCCGCCGCATGACCGTGGTCCAGACGGGCGACGCCCCGCAGGTCCGCGACCTGGCGATCGACCTTGGCGAAGGCGCAACCTTCACGCTCCACGTGCTGACCGTCGGCGCAGCCTCGGCGCGGATCGCGGTCACGGTGCGACTGGCCGCCACGGCCGCTTTCCACCTTGGCGCGGCCCAGCTTGCCGGCGCCGGGGCAACAGCCGAAATCGTCACCCGCGTCGTCCACGCCGCGCCCAATGCGGTGAGCCGCCAGGTCGTCCGCTCGGTTGCGGCGGCGGGCGGGACGGTCAACTACCTCGGCAAGGTGCTGGTCGAGAAGGGCGCCGATGGCACCGATGGCGAACAGTCGGTCCGGGCGATGCTGCTCGACCGGACGGCCACGGCCAACGCCCGGCCCGAGCTGGAAATCCATGCCGACGACGTCAAGTGCGCGCACGGCTGCGCGGTCGGCGAACTCGACGCCCAGGCGCTGTTCTACATGGCCCAGCGCGGCCTGCCGCCCGAACTGGCCAAGCGGCTGATGCTGCAGGCCTTCGTCGCCGAGGCGCTGGTCGGTGCGGAGGACGAGGAAGCGTTGCAGGACCAGGCTCGTGCCGCGCTGGAGGCGCTGCTGTGAGCATGGCCGCGCTTCTCGAGACAAACCGCAAGGTGCTCTTTCCGGGCCTCGCCGGCGGCTGGCACTACCTCGACACCGCGGCCACGGCGCAGAAGCCGCAGGCGGTGATCGACGCGACAGTCGCCGCCATGGGGCGCGACTATGCTACGGTCCACCGCGGCGTCTACGCCCGCTCGGCCGAGATGACGCTGGCCTTCGAGGCGGCGCGCCGCAAGGTAGCCGGGTTCATCGGCGGGCGCGAGGAAGAGGTGGTCTTCACCCGCGGCGCAACCGAGGCGATCAACCTTGTCGCGCAGACCTGGGGGCAGGCCAATCTAAAGGCCGGCGATCGCATCCTGCTGTCGTTGCTCGAGCATCATTCGAACATCGTGCCGTGGCAATTGCTGGCGGAGCGCACCGGGGTCGCGATCGATGTCTGCCCGCTCACCTCCGACGGCCGGATCGACCTTGACGCGGCCGAGGCGATGCTGACGCCGGCGCACAGGCTGGTCGCCCTTGCCCATGTCTCGAACGTGCTCGGCTCGACGCTCGATGCTTCGCGCGCCGCCCGGCTGGCGCATGGCGTCGGCGCCAAATTGCTGCTCGACGGCTGCCAGGCCGTGCCGCGCCTCGCGATCGACGTTGCGGCGCTGGACTGCGATTTCTACGCCTTCAGCGCACACAAGCTCTACGGACCGACCGGGATCGGCGTACTCTGGGCGAGGGCGGAGATCCTGGCCGACATGCCGCCGTGGCAGGGCGGGGGAGCGATGATCGACCGGGTCAGTTTCGCCGGCACGACCTTTGCCCCGCCGCCGCCGCGCTTCGAAGCCGGCACGCCGGCGATCGTCGAAGCGATCGGGCTGGGCGCTGCGGTGGACTATGTCGCAGGTATCGGCCTTGGGGCAATCCACGCCCACGAAACCGCGCTGGTCCGCACCCTGCGCGACGAACTGCGGCGGATGAACGACATCACACTGTTCGGGCCCGAGGACAGCGCCGGAATCGTCAGTTTTGCGCTCGAAGGGGTGCATCCGCACGACCTCGGCACCATATTGGACGAAGAGGGCGTGGCGATCCGGGCCGGGCACCACTGCGCCCAGCCGCTGATGGAGCACCTTGGTGTGCCCGCGACCGCCCGGGCCAGTTTCGGCCTCTACAGCGACGAAGACGACGTGACCGCGCTGCTGCGCGGGATCGATCGCACCAGGAGGATATTCGGGTGAACGAGGACAGCAAGTTCAACATCGAGCAGGTCGACAGCGTCGCCCCGCCGCCGCGCGCGCGCGTCGACGATGCGGAAAGCCCGACCGAAAAGCTGGAGCGCAAGCGCGACTACCTCGAAGGGTTCCTGGCCGAGAAGCCGCATCCTGTGCCCAGTACCGAGCCGGGCGGCGACCTCTACGAAAGCGTGATCGCCGCGCTGAAGGACATTTTCGATCCGGAAATTCCGGTCAACATCTATGACCTAGGTTTGATCTACGGCGTGGACGTCGATGCGGACGGCGCCGTGGCCGTCACCATGACGCTGACGACGCCGCATTGCCCGGTGGCCGAATCGATGCCGGGCGAGGTCGAGCTGCGCGTCGGCACGGTGCCCGGCGTGCGCGACTGCGAGGTCAACCTTGTCTGGGATCCGCCGTGGGATCCCGCCAAGATGAGCGACGAAGCCCGCCTCGAACTGGGAATGCTGTGATGACTACAAGCAAACTGCGCGCGCGTCCGGCCGCCGTCATCCTGACCCCGGCCGCCGAAGCCCGGATCACCAGCCTGATGGCCGATGCGCCAGCCGGCGCCGTTGGCGTCAAGCTGTCCACCCCGCGTCGCGGCTGTTCGGGCCTCGCCTATTCGGTCGACTACGTGACCGAGGCCAATCCGCTCGACGAACGGATCGAGACGCCCGGCGGCACCTTCTTCATCGACGGGGCTTCGGTGCTCTACCTGATCGGCAGCACGATGGACTGGCAGGAAGACGATTTCACCGCCGGCTTCGTGTTCCAGAATCCCAACGCCAAGGGCAGCTGCGGCTGCGGAGAGAGCTTTACGGTCTAGTTTCGGCCCGGACGCGGCACGAAGGTCTCGCCGGTTTCGGCGTCCAGGAAGACGATCAGCGCCTTTTCGAGCCCGTCGAGTTCCTCGTCCGCGTCGAGGCATGACTGCAGCCATGCCTTCTCGTCGACCGAGAGCACTTCGGCCACGGCGGCCTCGTCATTGAACGATCCGAGGTGGTCGCCCTCGTCCCCGCTGCCGAGCAGGCTGCCGAAGCCCTTGATGTCCGGTGCGCTGGTCAACATCCGCCCGAGGAATCCGCCGACGCCGGCCGCCTCGCGCGCCATGAACCGTTCCAGCTCCCCCGCCCGTTCGGCGCTGAGCGGTTCGTTTCCGCCGAAGCCGAGCAGGTAATTGGCAACGCCCTGTACGAACAGCGTCTGCCATTCGGGCGCGTTTGCCTGGTGGAGCGTCGCGTCCTTCAGCCGGAACAGCATCTCGGCCTCGGCCCGGCTGACGGCTGCGGGACGGTCGCCGCCGGCGGCAAAGATCGCGCGGCGCAGCAGGTCGCATTCGGTCTCGTTGATCGACCTGGGATCGAGCGTGCCGGTGCGGGTCGGACCCTCGCCGTTCAGCACCGCCTGTTCGATCTGGCGCAGGGTATAGCTCTTGAGGCTGTCGGGCACGCTGGTGGCAATCTCGATCACGCGGACCAGCAGGTCGAGTTCGGCAAAGCTGTCGATACGGCCGTCGCGGTCGATCCGCGCGATCAGCTCGTCCGCCATGGCCTGGTCGACATAGCCGCGCGGTTCGACGGTGTGGACGACGAAAGAGCTCAGCGAGTCGACGAAGAAGCGGACCCAGTCACCGTCCGCATCGCGCACCTGTTCGTTGGCAAGGAACAGGCTTTCCGCTTCTTCCGGATCCATCCGGCCGTCGGCCCAGCCCGCTTCGCGCAGTGCCATCAGCTCTTCGGCGGAAATCGCGCCGTCGGCGGCGGCTTGCGAGGCCAGATCGCGGAATTGCATGGTCATTCGTCTACAAGCCCCCAGGTTGCTTCGGGCCAGCTTATGGCGGCTTATCCTTAAGGGCGGGTTACCCCTGTTTTGCCGTGGCGGCGCCGCGCAGCCGCTTGAGCGCGGACGCGCAGGCGACCCGGTCGACGTCCTGGCCGTCGCTGGCGCGGCGCGCGTCGACATAGGTGGCGGTCGGTTCGCTCCCCGTGGCAGGCGGATAGAGATAGACGTCGAGAACGCAGGCCGTTCCCGAGAACTGCAGCTTGCGTGCATCGCCTTCCCAGACGTCGAGCCGCGGGGCGCCGAACTGGCGCGTAAGCTCGGCCGGGGTGGCGCCGATAACGCCCTCGAGGCCGGGGACGACCTGGACGTGCGGCGCGGCGACCGGCTTGCGCACGGGCGCACGCACCGCGGTTCTGGCGGGTGGCGGGGCGGCGGACGCCGACTTGACTGCCGCCGTGCCCGAACCGCCGCACGCGGCGAGCAGCGGCAACAGGGCCAGGGCGGCGAATGTTCTAGGCGGCATGAGTTTGCAGGTCCTTGCGGTGAATCAGGTGCGCGGCGGCCGCGGCGCCCAGGAAAGGGGCGAGGAAGTTGACGAAGGGCACCAGCAGCAGCGCTGCCACTACCAGCCCCAGCATGAACCGTTCATAGCCGCGCAGCGGGGGCGGCGCGGCGCGATCGGGACGGTGGCGCAGCCAGACCATGTCCTGCAGTTCGCGCCCCAAGAGCAGCGCGTTGACCAGGGTGAAGACCGCGGCCGCGCCGATGCCGGTCACCAGCAGCAGCAGGGCAACCGGCGCCGCCAGCAGGTTGAGCGCGATCGCCCGGCCCGCGCCGCGCAGCGCCTGGCCCAGCTCCTCGTGCCAGCCCAGCGCCCGAGCGCGTGCGGCGGCGGCGGGATAGTGCTGCGCTTCAACTGCGGCGACCACTTCGTCGGCAAACAGCTGCAACACCGCCAGGGCGACGACGCGCCACAGCACGATGCCGCCGAGGATGACCCCGAGCGCGGCGATCAGCCCGCGCAACCCCTCGGGCGCGGCAAGGTTCGCCTCCGACAGCCCGGCCCTGGCGAGGCCCCAGTCGAGAAGCCACCAGCCGACCAGGCCGAGCACGGCAAAGGCGGCGAGGGTGGCGACAAGGCTCTTGAGCCAGATCCGCAGTACGCGGGGGTCGGCCATCTGGCCAAGGGCAAGGGTGAAGGCGTGCAGCATTAGCCCGGCACTTCGCGCGGGGCGGTGCCGGTGTCAACGCTTGCGCGCGCGCTTGCCCTGCGGGCGCGGGACCGCTAGGCGCGGCGCAATTTTCCCCATTCCTGTCAGGAACCAACCCGATGTCCCAACCCAGCCTCGATGTCATCGCGATCGGCAACGCCATCGTCGACGTGATGGCACCCTGCGATGATGCACTGATCGAGCGCCTTGGCCTGGTGCGCGGCGGCATGACCCTGGTCGATACCGCCCGCGCCCACGAACTCTACGACGCGATGGGCCCGGCGCGCGAAATCTCGGGCGGTTCCGCGGCCAACACGCTGGCCGGCCTTGCCGCGCTGGGTGCGCGCTGCGCCTTCATCGGGCAGGTCGCCGACGACCAGCTTGGCGAGGTCTTCGCGCACGACATCCGCGCCGGAGGCATCGCCTACCAGACGCCCGCCCGCGCCGGCGATCCGCCGACCGCGCGGTGCCTGATCTTCGTGTCCCCCGACGGGCAGCGGACCATGAATACCTTTCTCGGCGCCTCGCAGTTCCTGCCGGCCTCGGCGCTCGACGAGGATCTGATCGCCAGCGCGAGCGTGCTCTACCTCGAAGGCTACCTGTGGGATCCGGAAGAGCCGCGCGCTGCCATGCGCCGCGCGATCGAGGCATCACGCAAGGCCGGCCGCAAGGTCGCCTTCACGCTGTCCGACGCCTTCGTGATCGCGCGCCACGGCGACGATTTTCGGGCGCTGATCGAAGCGGGCGAGATCGACATCCTCTTCGCCAACCATGTCGAGCTGGCCGCGCTGACCGGGCTGGAGGATTTCCACGACGGTATCGCGCTCCTGCGCGACAAGGTGCCGGTGTTGGTCGTCACGCGCGGCCCCGAAGGAGCGGTGGCCGTGGCGGGTGCGGATACGGCGGAAGTGTCGGCCGAGCCGATCGAACGCGTGGTTGACACCACCGGGGCGGGCGACCTTTTCGCCGCCGGGTTCCTGTCGGGATACGTCCGCGGGCGCAGCCTGGCCGAATGCCTCAAGCTCGGCGCGATCTGCGCGGCGGAGATCATCTCGCATTACGGCGCCCGGCCGGAAGCCGATCTCAAGACGCTGACCGCCGCTGTCGCCTAGGCGTGGACCGTCGCCGGCGCGGCCACGCGCAGCGCGGTGAACTGTGGCAGGTGGCGCACGAAATTGCGCGGGATCATGCCGGTCAGCGCCTTGAAGTCGCGAATAAAGTGCGATTGATCGGCATAGCCTACGTCGACCGCGATCGCCGTCCACGGCAGGTCTGCGTTGCACTCCTTCATCCACACCGCATGGGCGACGCGGCAGACCCGCGCATAATGCTTGGGGTTCTGTCCGGTCAGCGCCTTGAACCGCCGCTGGAAGTGCCGCATCGACAGTCCGCTGCTGTCGTGCAGCGAACCGATTCCGACCTGTCCCCGCCGTTCGCGAACCACCCGCGCCGCTCGCGCCACCTCGCATTCGCTGAGGCCGCCGGCCACCAGGCCGGCGATCCATCGGTCGCACAGCGCGGCCATGGCGGGATAGTCCGGAGCGGCGGCATGCAATGCCTCGAGCAGGCCGTCAGGCAGGGAAATAGGCTGGAAGCGGTCGGCCAGCGCCAGCGGATCGACCCCGAACAGACGCCCGGCCGAGGCCGGCTGCAAACGGATGCGGAAGCTGCGATAGCCGTTCGCGCACTCCATGTCGTAGCGGTAGTGGCCGAGGGGTCCGAACAGGCAAACGGAGGGTGTGGCGATACGCTCGCCGCTTTCGATGTCGACGATCGTCTGGTTGCCGGCCAGGTTTACCTGCAGGAAGCAGTTCGGACGCGCCGGGACCACGCGCCGCTCGACGCGCCTGCCTGATTCCAGTTCGGTTGCCGCATAGCCGAGAATCCACGGCTCGAGCGCCGGGTCTCCGCTGGCGACCAGCGTTACGATCACCTTGCACCCCGTTCGTCGTGACCCGTGAGTGCGACCCTTATGGTAAACGCCGTTGCCTGCCTTTGGGTTCCGATGCAAGCATTTGCGCCGCGCCTGTCGGTGAACGGCGGCGCCTGGGCCAGTGGCAAGGGGAGATTGGCCATGCGCACGATGACGACACTGGCAATCCTTCTGGCCGCGGTCGCGGCCGCCCCGGCTTCGGCGGCCTGGCAGGGTTCGGACTGGCCCCTCGTGGCCCAGTCCGCCGACAATGGCTGCGCGCTGGAGATCAGCGGAAACGGGCGCATCTTCCTGATCGAGGCGCAGGGGCTGGGCGCGGGATCGGTGGCCCGTTTGCAGCTCACCAACGGCGACATGACCCCGATCGACTGGACGGTGCGGGCCGGGGCCGATGGCCGCATCGCCCGGTATCACATGCCGTTCCGCTTCAGCCGCGCTGGTGGGGTGGTCGGCGTGTCGATCGACGCTCGACAATGCGCGCTGTCAGCCTCCTTCGGCTGGCAGCGCGGCATCCGCGTGATCGACTAGGCCGTTTCGCGCAGCACTTCGCGCCAGCCGATGTCGCGGCGGCAGAAACCGTCGGCAAAGTCGATTGCGTCGACTGCGGCGTAGGCGCTGGCCTGGGCCTGGGCGACGCTGCGTCCGCTGGCCGTCACATTGAGCACGCGCCCGCCCGCCGCCACCAGTTCGCCGTCCTTCAGCGCCGTGCCGGCGTGGAAGACCTTGGCCCCGCCGGCTTCGGCCGCAGCGATCCCGCGGATCGCCCCGCCCTTGGTGGGGGTGTCGGGATAGCCCTTGGCCGCCATCACCACGGTCAAGGCGACATCGTCGGAAAAGCGCGGCGGCTCGATCGCGCCCAGGCGGTTCTCGGCACAGGCCAGCAGCAGCTCGACCAGGTCCGACTTCAGTCGCATCAGCATGACCTGGCATTCCGGATCGCCGAACCGGCAGTTGTATTCGATCAGCTGCGGCCCGGTCTTGGTCAGCATCAGCCCGAGGAACAGCACGCCCGAATAGGGCATGCCTTCGCGCGCCAGGGTCTGGACAGTGGGCACGATGATGCGGCTCATCGCCTCGCCCTCCAGCGCCGGGGTCAGGACGCGGGCCGGGCTGTAGGCACCCATGCCGCCGGTGTTGGGGCCGGTATCGCCGTCGCCGACCCGCTTGTGGTCCTGGGCCGAGGCGAAGGGCACCACGGTGTGGCCGTCGGTCAGCGCGAAAAAGCTGGCTTCCTCACCATCGAGAAACTCCTCGATCACGGCTTCGGCGCCGGCCGCGCCGAACCGGCCGTCGAAAATATCGCGCACGGCCTGCTCGGCCTCGGCTATGGACATGGCCACGGTCACGCCCTTGCCTGCGGCGAGGCCATCGGCCTTGATCACCACCGGCGCGCCGAAGCGGTTGAGCGCGGCGAGCGCCTGGTCCTCGCTCGTCACGCGTTCGTAGCCCCCGGTCGGAATCCCGGCGCGGGCACAGAGGTCCTTGGTAAACCCCTTGCTGCCCTCGAGCTGGGCTGCCGCCTTGTTCGGACCGAACACGGGAACCCCGGCGCCGCGCAGGCTATCGGCCAGCCCGTCGACCAGCGGCGCTTCGGGACCGATGACGACAAGGCCGATGCCCTGCGCTTCGCAGAAGGCCAGCACTGCCGCGTGATCGGCCGCATCCAGCGCAACCAGTTCGGCATGGTCAGCGATACCGGGGTTACCCGGCGCCGCGAACAGTTTCGTCGTGCGCCGGGATTGCGCCAGCTTCCACGCCAGCGCATGTTCGCGCCCGCCCGAACCGATCAGCAGGATATTCATGTCGCCGCCCTACCCACCTGATGATGAACCCGCCGGGCTGGTAGCGAAGGACATCGCCGGGGACAACGCTGCAGCCCTCTCCGTCAGCGAGATTTCTGCGCTCCTGAAACGAACGGTCGAGGATCGCTTCGGCTTCGTGCGGGTGCGCGGCGAACTCTCGGGGGTCAAGCGCGCCGCCTCGGGCCATCTTTACCTGGCGCTAAAGGACGAGAACGCGCGGCTCGACGGGGTGATGTGGCGCGGCACGGCCCAGCGCCTCAGCTTCCAGCCCGAGGACGGACTCGAGGTCGTCGCGACGGGCAAGCTGACCACCTATCCCGGTCGCTCGAACTACCAGATGGTGATCGAGCGGATGGAGGTGGCGGGTGAGGGGGCACTGCTCGCGCTGCTGGCGAAGACCAAGGCGCGGCTCGAGGCCGAGGGGCTGTTCGCGCCGCAGCGCAAACGACCGCTGCCCTATCTGCCCGACGTGATCGGCGTGGTCACCTCGCCCACCGGAGCAGTGATCCGCGACATCCTGCACCGCCTGGCCGACCGCTTCCCCAGTCGCGTCATGGTCTGGCCAGTGCTGGTCCAGGGGCAGGGCGCGGCAGCCCAGGTCGCGGCGGCAATCCGCGGTTTTTCGGCCCTGCCGCATATCGGCGCGATCCCCCGGCCCGACCTGGTGATCGTCGCGCGCGGCGGCGGATCGATCGAGGATCTCTGGGCCTTTAACGAAGAAGCCGTGGTCCGCGCCATCGCCGAATGCGCGATCCCCGTAATCAGCGCGGTGGGCCACGAAACCGACACCACGCTGGCCGATTTCGCCGCCGACCGCCGCGCCCCCACCCCCACCGCCGCGGCCGAGATGGCCGTCCCGGTGCGCGAGGACCTTAATCAGCAGATGGCTGAACTGTCCCTGCGCAAGCGCCGCGCCGTGCTGCGCCCGCTGCATCTCGGGCGCGAACGGCTGGCGGCGCGGGCGGACCGGCTGCCGCGCCTCGAGACACTGCTCAACCCGCAAGCCCAGAAGCTGGACGACCTTGGCGAGCGGCTGCGCCGCAGCCTGGCCGATCGCACTCAGCTGTCGCGCGCCGAGCTGCAGCGGGTCGGTGCGCGGCTGTCCTTGCCCCTGCTTGCCGCCAGGCTGGACCGCGCGCGCGACCGGCTCGAGGCGACCGGGCGCTTCCTGCATTCGCTCGATCCCGATCGGGTGCTGCAGCGCGGCTATGTCCGGGTCACAGCAGCTGACGGACGCACCCTGGTCAGCCGTGAGGCGGCAGCCAGGGAGGCCGCGCTGGACCTGCATTTCCGCGACGGTCAACTGGCCGTCGCGGTCGCCGATGCGCCCGTTCGCCCTACCGCGCGAACAAAGACCGCCGTTCGTCCCGCCTCTCCCGACCAGGGTAAATTGCTCTGAAGGGCGGTTTGGACTAGGATGGCGCCATGCTGATGTCCGCGTCCGATCGCCCTGCGACCCTGTTCTACCAGCCGAACGGCTTTCGCGTGATCAATCCCGGCAGCCACGTGGTCTGTGCCGTCAGCGGCGAGGCGATCGTGCTCGAGGCGCTGCGCTACTGGAGCGTGGAGCGGCAGGAGGCCTATGCCTCGCCCGCATTGGCCACGCAGGCGCTGCTCGACGCCCGCTAGGAGGCGTCCGGCCGCTGCCCTGGCGGTCCTGTTCACTTCGCAAAATGCGGTTGGTCGCGTGTCGGATGACGGTCGCAAATCTTGCACGGAGAGGGCCTGAGGCACCTCGCAGGCTGCTGACCTAGATCGTCAACACACCATTTCCATTTCGTGCGCATGGCCGCTATTGCCGGGTAACTTTATGCGGCAATTAAATCACACTTCACAACATTGTTTCAATCGCAACCAGAATACGACGAAAACCCGCCGATTCTCGTGCGATTCCAATGTGGCATTTTTGCTACATCTGCGGGCTATTGACACGCCTGTCATGCAATTGGCTTTGCCGCTCAGGCTGCCTTCGGCCATTTGAAGCATCGCTTTTTGTAGCTGACGTGTGCTCCGTCTGGGTCCGGGGGGCACTTGGATTACGTGCGCGGCTGCATGCAAGAAGCCCTAGGGGAGCCCTCACTTGAGGGCTCGCCCGCGAGAAAGGGGACTACCTGTGAAGACTTCATCCTTGTTTGCACTGAAGGCCAGTTCGGCTCCGTTCGTGCTCGGTCTGGCGCTGATCAGCAGCGCGGCCCACGCCCAGGACGCGACCACCGATACGGCTGCCGAAGACGCTACCGACGAATCGCAGATCGTCGTTACCGGGTCGCTCATCCGCAACCCGAACCTGGTCCAGGCCAACCCGGTCAACGTGACCACGGCCGACCAGATCGAACTGAAGCAGTCGAACCTGGCTGAAGAAGTCCTGCGCGAACTGCCGGGCGTCGTCGCCAGCGTCGGCTCGGCCGTGAACAACGGCAACGGCGGCGCTTCCTACGTCGATCTTCGCGGCCTCGGCTCGAACCGCAACATCGTCCTGCTCGACGGTCAGCGCATCGCTCCGGCCGACCTCGCCGGCCGCGTCGACCTCAACAACATCCCCCTCGCGCTGATCAGCCGCGTCGACGCCCTCACCGGCGCCGCCGTGACCACCTATGGCGCAGACGCCATCACCGGCGTCGTCAACTTCATCACGCGCAAGGACTTCTCGGGCGTCGACCTGTCGGTCGGCGAACAGATCACCGAACGCGGCGACGGCAACTACCTGCGTGCCGACCTGACCGTCGGTGCCAACTTCGACGATGGCCGCGGCAACGCGGTGCTGAGCATCGGCTACCAGGAATCGGACCCTGTCTACCAGGGCGACCGCGACTTCTCGGTCACGCAGATCAGCTCGTACACGGGTGGTCCGGCCGGTTCGGGCACGACCGTTCCGTCGCGCTTCACGGGCACGCGTCCTTTCGCTGCCGGCGCGCTCAATATCACTCCGCGTTACAGCGTCGTCGGCACGACCGCCAACGGCACGCCGATCCTCGCGGTCAACACCGCCGGCGCCAACAACAACGGCACCAGCCAGCTGAACCCCGCAACGGGCGCCGCTGTCGGCACATTCGCGACGTTCAACTTCAACCCGTACAACGTCTTCCAGACGCCGTTCAAGCGCTACAACATGTTCGCCCAGGCGAACTACGAAGTGAGCGACGCGGTCGAAGTCTATACCCGCGGCCTGTTCTCGCGTAACACCGTCTCGACGATCATCGCACCGTCGGGCTCGTTCGCCAGCCCGGTGACGATCAACCTCAACAACCCGTTCCTGCCGGCAACGCTGCGCAACCAGTTCTGCGCCTTCAACGTCGCGCCGTCAGTCACGGGTGTCGATTCGACAGGTGCCGCCCTTGCGGGTCAGACCACCTACACCCCGCGCTTCACGCCGGCCGAGTGCGCCGCCGCGGCGACCGCGACCGGTCCGAGCGACCCCAACTACCGCACCGTCACGACCAACCTGGGTCGCCGCGCGGTTGAAGTCGGTCCGCGCATCAGCGAATACGGCACGACGATCTTCGATCTTCGCGTCGGCGCTCGCGGTGCGATCACCGAAACGGTCAACTGGGACGTGGGCGCTGCCTACGGCGAATCGCAGAACATCGAACGGATCAAGGGCTACACCCTGCAGTCGCGCTTCCGTCAGGGCCTGCTGGTCAACGGCACGGCGGCGAACCCGGTCTGCAACGACACCTCGAACGGCTGCGTCCCGGTCAACGTCTTCGGTCCGGCTGGCTCGATTTCGCCGGCTGCGGTCGAATTCCTGTCGGACGAGAGCACCAGCACCGTTGTCACGACGCTGGCCCAGGCTCGCGGCATCGTCTCGGGTGATCTGGGCTTCACCAGCCCGGGTGCAACCCAGCCGGTCGGCTTCGCCGTCGGTGCCGAATACCGCAAGTACACGGCAATGCAGGCAGCGGACTCGCTGGCCAAGACCCCGGGTGAACTGGGCGGTGCCGGTGGTGCCGATCCCGACATCAACGGTGGTTTCGACGTTTACGAAGGCTACGCCGAACTCGTCGTTCCTCTGCTCGAGGACAAGCCGCTGTTCCACAGCCTGACCGTCGAAGGCGGTGTGCGCTATTCCAGCTACACCAACACCGTCGGCGTCAAGCAGGACACCTGGACCTACAAGGTCGGCGGCAGCTGGGAACCGGTTTCCTCGCTGAAGCTGCGCGGCAACTACTCGCGCGCCGTCCGTGCGCCGAACATCGGTGAAATGTTCACGCCGAACAACACGGTCCTGACCAACCTGGGCATCGATCCTTGCGCCGGTGCGGCGCCGGTTTCGAACGCCAACCTGCGTGCGATCTGTATTGCACAGGGTGCCACCGCGGCGCAGATCGGCACGATCGACAACCCGACCGCAGGTCAGGCCAACATCACCACCAGCGGTAACCCGTTCCTGGCCCCCGAAACGGCCACGACCTGGACTGTTGGCGGTGTGTTCCAGCCGGACTTCGTCCCGGGCCTGTCGATGACGCTCGATTACTACAACATCAAGGTCAAGGACGTGATCGGGGCGCCGCTTCCGGGCGACTTGGTTTCGGCGTGCTTCGGCAGCATCACGGCGGCCAGCGCGACGAGCCCGGCCTGTACCGCGATCCGCCGCGACCCGCTGACCGGCCAGCTCGACGGTGACCCGTCGACCACTGGCGGTCTGTTCGCGCCGCTCAGCAACCTCGGCAAGCTGTTCACCGACGGTCTCGACCTGATCGTGAACTACAACCGCGACATCGGCTTTGCGAAGCTGGGCCTGAGCTTCGTCGGCAACCACACGATCCACTCGCGTTACCAGGCAACGCCGAGCAGCCTCGACCGCGAATGCGTGGGCTACTACTCGGTCAACTGCTCGTTCACGGGTTCGATCCAGCCGAAGTGGCAGTTCTCGCAGCGCACCACACTGTCGTTCAAGGCCGTCGACGTGTCGCTGCTCTGGCGCTGGATCGACAAGGTCGAATTTGAACCGCAGCAGATCCTGGACGATGAAGCTGCGTTCGGTTCGTCGGTCATGCCCGAATTCCGCAGCATCCCTGCGGCGAGCTACTTCGACCTGACGACCCGGTTCAACGTCGCCGACAACTTCACCTTCACTGTTGCCGTGCAGAACCTGCTCGACAAGCAGCCGAAGGTCGTCGGCAACACGATCGGCAGCACGTCGTACAACAGCGGCAACGTCTATCCGTCGACCTACGACGCGCTGGGCCGTCGCTACGCGGTTTCGGCCAAGCTCAAGTTCTGAGCCCAGCCGTCTTCGTGACGCCAAAGAGGGGGCGGGCCGCAAGGTCCGCCCCTTTCTCTTGGTCCCGTCCCAGTGCCTTGACAGCAATGCGGCGCGACGACCAAGTGACCCCATGCCAAGCGACGATCTAGCTACCCAGGCCGCCCTGTCCGAACGGGCCATCGCCCAGGGACGCGGCGACGGCCACGACTGGATGATGGTCGGCCTCGCGCGTTCGGCAGCTGAGGACGTGGCTGGCGCCGATGCCGCCTTCGCCCATGCCCTCGCGCTCGAACCAGGCAATCCCGCGATCCTGACCGGGCAGGCAATTCACCTGCGCCGCCAGGGCAGGATCCGCGACGCCGTGCTGGCCTGCGATGCCGCGATCGCCGCCTGGCCCGATTATGCCGACGCCTGGCTGGAACGCGGGTCGCTGCTGTCGCTGGGCAATTCGCCCGAAGCGCGGACCAGCTTTCTGCGCGCCGCCCAACTCGACCCCGGCAAGCCAGCCGCCCATGCCGCCCTTGCCGCGATTGCCGCCCGCCTCGGCGAAGCGGACGAAGCCCGTGCTTGCGCCGCCCGGGCGCTCGCGCTCGAACCGGGCCATCCGCTGGCCACCTGCGCGCTCGCCAGCGTGGAAAACGATGCCGGCAACCCGGCGCAGGCCCGCGCCCTGCTCGAGCCATTGACCGCCGGCCTCGCCGAACCGAGCAGTGACCGTTCGCTCGCCTTCGGCATGCTCGGCGATGCGCGCCATCGGCTCGGTGACCGGGCCGGCGCCTATGAAGCCTATGCCCGCTCGAAGGCCGATTTCGCGGCAGTCAACGAACCCGCCCTGCAGGGCCGCCTCACTCACCGCGCATTCGTCGAGGCGCTGACCGCCGGGGTCGAGGCGGTGCCCGAAGCCGACTGGCGCGATGCGCCTTCTGCGCCGTCGGACAGTGCAGTGCCGGGCCCGCACGTCTTCGTGCTGGGCTATCCGCGGTCCGGCAACACCCTTCTGGAAAACATCCTCGCCTCGATCCCCGGCACCTTCGCGCTCGAGGAGCGGCCAACGCTTTCCGCCGCCGACCATGCCTTCATCAACGGCTCGGCAGACGAGGTCGTCGCCGGCATTGCCGCCTTCGCCCGCCTCGATGGCACGGGTCTGGCATCGTACCGCGTGGCCTACTGGGACAAGGTCCGCAGCGCCGGAATGCCGGCCGATGCCAGGGCTTTCATCGACATGGATCCCCTCAAGGGAACGCGTCTGCCGTTCATCTCGCGCCTGTTTCCGCAGGCGCGGGTGCTGCTCATCCGGCGCGATCCGCGCGACGTGGTGTGGAGCTGCTTTCGCACCAGCTTCGCCTTCAGCAGCGGCACGCTCGACTTCACCTCGCTCGAACGGACGGCGCGCCACTACGATGCGTTGATGCGGTTGACCGAGCTGGCGCTCGCTCGCCTGCCGCTCAACGTCCACGTGGTGCACTATCACCGCCTGGTGCAGGATTTCGACGCAGAGACAAAGACGATCTGTGCCTTTGCCGGGCTCGAATGGTCTGCCGAGGTCCACCGTTTTGCCGCCACCGCACAGCACCGCGGGGTGACCACGGCCAGCGTCGGTCAGGTGCGACGCGGTTTGTTCGACGGAACCCGCCAGTGGGAGCCCTATGCGCCGTTCCTCGAACCGGTGATGCCCCTGCTGATGCCGTGGGTGGAAAAGTTCGGCTACGCCTGAATCACAGGGTTGGGCGCATCGAGCGCGATCCCCGCCCCATCAGCGACCCGCGCAGCCCAGGCCGCAACCATTGCGATCTCGTCGCCATAGGCCTCGCGCGCGCGTCGGTAGTCGGCGCCGCGCGCTTCGGGCGAATAGGCTTCGCCCGACTTGGAATGGCGGGTGAAGGCCGGACCGCTGACGATTGCGGCCAGAGCCGCTTCGTCGAGGTCGAAGCGGTAGTGCCGCGCAACGGCCGCCAGCGCCTTCGCCGGCGCGGCCGCCATCAGATCGGCGTCGAGCGTGCGCAACCGCATCGGTCCGAGCTTCTGCGCCAGCCGGGCGAAATGGGCGTGCTGGGCCAGCCAGCCCACTGCCGCGACCTGCAGGTCGGACTGGCGGAACAGGTCCTGCGGCGAGAATCCGAGATCGACGAACCGTTCCTGCAGATAGCCCTCGAGCAATTCGCGCACCCACAGGCGGCACTCCAGCCCCTTGCGGGCGACGGAGATCAGGAAGGTTTCGATCGGGGCGTAGAGGAACAGCGCCGGGGCGGTGGGCTGGACCGCCAGCAGCAGTTCGGCCAAAGGATTGACCACGTTCGATGGCTTGACGATCACCGCCTCGCCTGCGGCAAAGGGACGCGCCAGCAGTCGTAGCGCCGCATCGGCGGCGCGGGCGACGCCGGCCGGGACAGCACCGCGCCGCCGCCACCCGACCAGATCATTGAGCGCAACCGGTTCGCTCAACCCCGTGGCAAGACCGGGACGATCGAAGGCGCGGGTCAGCAGGGTCGATCCGCAGAAGGCCGAATGGAACAGGAGGCGCAGATTGCCGGTGCCGCATTCGGCCAGGCATTGCGCGGTCGGGACATCGCCCAGCACGGCGCGCTCGCCCAGATAGGCGTCGGTCAGGAAGGGGAAGCCACCCAGTTCGCCGCGCGCCACGGCGATGAAGCGGAATGCATCGGCGCTTTCGACGAAACGGTGGGCATAGGTTTCGGCATTGGCAAGATCGATCGGCGCGGCCATGTCCAGCGTCTAGAAGTGGCTGGGCACGGGCGCAACTCCCGGCTTGTCGGGCATTGGCAGGGTGACTAAGCCGGGGCCATGGAACCCACTCTTGCACAAGAGGCCAATGCCGAGGGGATGGCCGCGCTGCGCGCAGGAAACGCGCCAGTCGCGGCCGCCGCATTCGTCCGCGCGACCCAGGCCGATCCGGGCGCCCTGCCCCTGTGGCGCAACCTTGCCCATGCGCGGCGCCTGCAGGGCGATACCCCTGGCGAACGCGCCGCGCTCGATGCGGCGCTACGGATCGACCGGCTCGATTTCGCCAGCCAGCTGCGCATGGCCCAATTGCTCGAGCGCGAGGGCGAGGAGACCGCGGCCCTGTCGACCTGGTCGGCGGTGTTCCAGCTTGCCCAGGCGCTGCCCGGCATCGCGCCGCCGCTGCAGGCAGAACTCGATGCCGGGCAGGCCTATTGCGCCGCGCTCGTCGCGCGCCTCGCCGGGGCCGCCCAGCGGGCGCTCGGCACGGCGAAAGGCCGCAGCGAGAGCGAGAACCGGCGCCTTGCGGCCATGGTCGACCAGGCGCTCGGCCGGCGCCGGGTCTATCACAACGAATGCGCCGGGCTGTTCTTTCCCTTTCTGCCCGAGGACGAATACTTCGATCGCGACCAATTCCCCTGGTTCGACGAACTCGAAGCGGCCAGCCAGATCATCGCCGCCGAACTGGCCGCGCTTATCGCCGGATCGGACGATCTGCTGCGGCCTTACGTGAAGTTCGAGGAAGGCGTGCCCGAAAGCCAGTGGAGCGCGCTCGACGGCTCGCTCGACTGGGGGGCCTGCTTCCTGTGGGAATACGGCGAACCCAATCTGCCGATCATCGAGCGCTGCCCGCAGACCGCCGCCTTGCTGGAACGACTGCCGCTGGCCCGGATACCGGGGCGCGGGCCCAATGCCTTCTTCTCGCTGCTCAAGCCGCACAGCCGCATCCCGGCGCATACCGGGGTCACCAACGTCAGAGCGATCGTGCACCTGGCGCTCGACATCCCGCCCGGCTGCGGCTTCCGCGTCGGCAACGAGACGCGCGAATGGGTAGAAGGCAAGGCATTCGCCTTCGATGACACGATCGAACACGAGGCGTGGAACGACAGCGACAGGCGCCGCGCGATCCTGATCATCGACGCCTGGAACCCGCACCTGTCCGAAGCGGAACGCGAAGGGGTGTGTGCCTACATCGCCGCCGCCGATCAGGCGCTGGAAGGGCGTCCCGTCGTGCGCTGACCCGGCGAGGGCCAGCTTGTGCCTCGATCGCCTGTTTGATACCATCCGGCATCGCTGATCGAGGGTGTGCCAATGCGTGTCTTCGCTGTCGCCATTGCCGTTTTGGGTGCCACGCCGGCCCTTGCCGAGGCCGAGACGGTCCCCGGTCCGGTGCTGATGAAGCCGAGCGAGATCAAGGCCTACAACGCCGCGCTCGACCCGCGGGATCCGGCTTATATCGTCTGCACCAAGACCGCGCCGACCGGATCGCTGGTGACGCGCCGGGACTGCCGCACCCGCGCCGAGTGGGATCGGCATGCCGCTATCGGCAACGAAAACGCGCGCGCGCTGGTGACCGACGCGCAAACCCGGCAGTTCGGCGTAAACCAAGAACCTGCAGGCACGGTGTTCCCTGCTGTCGGCAATTAGAAGCCGCTGGCGCACCGCCGTCTGCGAAGCGGTTGCGACTTGCAATGCTGCATGAGCGAAGGTAGCCTTGGGCATATTGCCGGCAGTTTGCTCGGCTATTTCCAGACAGGACCGATGCCATGATGATTACTGCACTGGCGCTGCTATTTTCTTCCTCGACCGCGATGGCTGCGGCGGCGGCCGACGTCGCCGAACCGAATCCCAAGGAAATGAAGCAGTCGGAAATCCGCGCTTTCAACGCCAAGCTGGCGAAGGACCACCCCTATTACATTCGCTGCGTGCGCGAGCCTGAAACGGGGACGCTGGTGGCCCGCAAGATGAGCTGCCGGACCAACGGGCAATGGGCCGTATCGGCTGAATCAGGCAACCGTGAAGCGCGCGACATCATGGACGAAATGCGCAGCAAGGCCGCCAGTCAGAGTAATTGAACGGTGGAGGCGGGGCGTATCCGCCCCGCGCGTTCCGCGTCAGTTGACCATGCGCACCACGCGCACCCCGGGTTGGCCATCGATGTTGGCCATGAAGCCGCCCATGCTGGCGCGGCGCACCTTGATCGTCTGGCCCGGCTTGGCGAACTGGTGACGGCCTTCGGTCTGGCGCCAGCGGGCGCCGTCCTCGAGCACGAAGATCGCCATGCCGTCGTTCGACGATCGCACGGCGGTGATCTTGCCTTCGATCTCGTTCACTTCCTCGCCCCCGCCGAACAGCTTCAGCTTGGGCAACGAGATGCCGAACAGGCCGCGCCGGGCTTCGCGAATCGCGCCGGTATCGGTGACGACCAGGGCCTCTGCGTCCTTCGCCCGGCCCATAGCGGCGACGGTGCTGTCATAGCAGGCAAGGCGTGCCTCGGCCGCTGCAATCGCCTTGCAGTCGATCACCGCCTGGAACACCGCTGGCGTCGGAACGGGGTCGTCCTTGCCCTTGTCCTTGGCCAGGGACGGCGCCGCAACGGCCAGGCAGACGCCCGACATCACGGCCAGATACGATAGGCGCACGCGGCATCTCCCTCAGTTCGGAACGGTTCGCTCGGTCCAGAATGGCGCGCCGGACAGGGCGGCGTCAATGGCCCTTGCAGAGCGAACAGCGGACAAGCAAACGGGCGCGCGAAGCGATTCGCGCGCCCGTTTGCGAAGCCTGCGGCCGAAGCCGCGGCGTCAGATCAGGCAGCGGCCTTCTTGACCAGTTCGCGCTTCACCTTGAGCGCGGTGGTCGACAGCTTGTCGTCCGAAGTCTTGAGCAGCCAGTTATCGAGCCCACCGACGTGTTCGACCGAACGCAGGCCGTGGGTCGAAACGCGGAACTTGAAGCTGCGGTCCAAACCTTCCGACATCAGCGTGACGTTCTGCAGGTTGGGCAGGAACACGCGCTTGGTCTTGTTGTTGGCGTGGCTGACGTTGTGGCCAACCTGGCGGCCCTTACCGGTCAGTTCGCAGATACGGGACATGGCAAATCACTCGCTTGAATCTGTTGCACCCATGACGGGGAAGGCGCGCCCATACCGATTCACCCTTGCGGGGTCAAGCTGTTGCGGCCAATTCGCTTGGAAATGAGCCGCTGGCCACTCCCCGAACCGATGAAATGCGCGCTCGATCAGGCGCGCGCCGGCGAATCGGCAGGCGAAGTGCCGATCGGCGCCGTCGTGGTCAAGGACGGCGTGGTGATCGCTGCCGCGCACAACGCCCCGCGCACCCGCAGCGATCCGACCGCCCACGCCGAAGTGCTGGCGATTCGCGCCGCCGCGCAGGCGCTCGGCAACGAGCGGCTCGACGGGTGCGAACTGTGGGTCACGCTGGAGCCCTGCGCGATGTGCGCCGGCGCGATCAGCCACGCCCGGATCGCGCGTCTCTATTACGCGGCGCCCGACCCCAAGGGCGGCGCAGTCGATCACGGTGCGCGGGTGTTCCAGCACGAACAGTGCCTTCACGCACCAGAGGTCTATGCCGGCATGGGCGAGGACGAGGCGGCGGAGCTGCTGCGCGGGTTCTTCAAGGCCCGGCGCTAAAGGCCGCGCCAGATCTTCAGCGGCGTATCGTCCTTGGGACCGAAACTGCGCGCGCTGCAGGCCCGCGGCAGGAAGTCCCTGCCGTAACAGAGATAGAGTTCGCGAAGGTATCCGCCGTTGCCGACCACGACCCCGACCGAGGCACGCGGGAAAGCGGCGTTGGCAGCGGTGAATGCGCTGCGCAGGTCGCCCACGGTCAGTCCCGCCTTGCGCGACAGGCGATCCCCTTCGGGCAGGGTCAGCGAGTTCCAGAGGATCGATGCCACCTTGAAATAGCCCTCGGGCCGGCGCGCCATGCAGCTGCCGTGCTTGGCCCATTCGTGCTCGATCAGCCACGGCACCGGGGTCATGCACAGGTTGCGGCGGAGATCCTCCTGCGTCGGGCGTGGCTCGATCGCGCACCACTGCGGCGGGCGGCCCTGCGGCGCTTCGGGCCAAAGGCCGTGCAACACGAAGCCGAACCGACCGATGCGGGTGTTGCACTGGTAGTTGTCGGGATCCCTGGCGCGGGCGCCGCGGCAGAACTCGGGCGACCAGCTCACCGCCAGGGTATAGCCGCCGATGGGCGTACTGATGCGCGGGCCATCGGGTCGGGCCTGTTCGGGCATGGCGATCTTCGGCGGGACCCGGCACTGGTAGGCTTGGGCCGACGCGGGCAGGGGCGCCAGCAGTGCCGCCGCGGCAATGAGCGTGCGCCTCACAGCGGGGTGAAGTCGAGACCGATGTCGGCGGCCGGTGCGCTCTGCGTAAGGCGGCCGACCGAGACAAAGGTGACGCCGGTCGCGGCGATCGCGGCAATGGTGTCGAGCCGCACCCCGCCCGAGGCTTCGCACGGCACGCGGCCGCCGATCAGCGCGACCGCTTCGCGCAGTTCCGCAAGGTCCATGTTGTCGAGCAGGATGTGGCTGGCGCCGGCGGCCAGCGCCGGCTCGATCTGTGCCACCCGGTCGACCTCGCAGATGATGTCGCGGACCCCGGCGGAGCGGGCGCGGGCCACCGCCTCGCCCACGCCTCCGGCGACGAGGACGTGGTTGTCCTTGATCATCGCCGCGTCCCACAGGCCCATGCGGTGGTTCTGCGCCCCGCCCATCCGTGTGGCGTACTTTTCGAGGTGACGCAGGCCCGGAATGGTCTTGCGTGTGTCGAGCAGGGTGCCGTTCCCGGCCATCGCGTCGACATAGGCGCGGGTCATGGTGGCGATGCCCGACAGGTGCTGCACGGTGTTGAGCGCGCTGCGTTCGGCGGTCAGCATGGCCCGCGCGTTGCCCGACAGCCGCATCAGGTCGGTTCCGGCGGGCACCTGCATCCCGTCCTCGACCAGCACGGCAATGTCCATGTCGGGGTCGAGCGCGCGGAAGAACGCAGCGGCAATCGGCAGACCGGCCACCGTGATCGCGTCGCGGGTGTCCATCGCGCCTGAAAAACGCGCATCGGCGGGAATGACGCTTTCGCTGGTGACGTCGCGCCCGCCGCCGGGCAGGCCGACGCCGAGGTCCTCGTCAAGGGTGGCGCGCACGAAGGCGGCGAGGTCGAAGCCGGGCAGGGTGAAACTGGTCATGCCCCGGTCTGTCGCGCAGGCGGGCAGAATGTGCAACCGGTTCAAGGCCGCGGTTCGATCCGGTCCTCGTCTTCGATCCCGGCGTAGAGCATGGTCAGGCCGGTGTAGAGTACCACGGCGGCGACCAGCCAGCGCAGCGCCCCGACCGGCATGGTCTGGGGAATGATCCGGTCGGGAACGAGCTTGCGGAAATTGAGCCAGGCCAAGGTCGGCGCAAACGAGCCGATCCCCAGCGTGTCGAAGAAGTTGGTGACGCCGCCGACCGCCACCGCTTCGGGGAGCGGCGCGGCGCGCTGGCGAATCGCGGCCCGCACCAGCATGAACAGGAACAGCGCGGCGCCGATGACGAGCGGTACGAGCAATGCGACGAGCATCGACCTACCCTGCCCGGCAACAGGGGCCGGACAAGGGGATTGGATAATCGCCATGCCGTTACGGCAAGGAAGCTCAATGAACGAAGCGGGCCACCACGTCGCGATAGGACCGGCTGACCTTCACCTGGGCGCCCGAATCGAGCACCAGGAAGCATTCGCCGTTGGTGTGCGGCTTGACCTGGCGGACCTGGTTCAGGTTGACGATGGTCGAGCGGTGGACCCGCTGGAACACCCGCGGGTCGAGGCGGCGCTCGAGATCCTTCATGGTTTCGCGGAGGATAAGCGAATTGTCGCCGGTGTAGATGCACATGTAGTCGCCGGCAGCTTCGATGTGCTCGATCGAATCGACGTCGACGCGGAAGATCTGGCCGCGGTCCTTGATGTTGATCAGCTTTTCGTACCGGCCCGCCGCTTCGCTGTCCTCGGGCAGGGTCTCGATCGCATCGGGCGCGACTTCGGCGAGCACGGTCTTGAGCTTCTCGGCTTCCCCGGCGGCCTGCTTTTCGGCAAGGCGGGTGCGCACCCGCTCCATCGTGTCGGCCAGGCGATCCTCGTCGACCGGCTTCATCAGGTAGTTGACCGCGTTCGCCTCGAAGGCGCGGACGGCGTGTTCCTGGTAGGCGGTGACGAAGACGATCAGCGGCGGCTCGATCTCCATCACGCCCTTGACCACGCTGAACCCGTCGAAGCCCGGCATCTGGATGTCGAGGAAGACGAGGTCGGGCTTTTCGGTCTTGATCTTGCGGATCGCCTCGCGCCCGTTCGAGCAGGTGTCGATGATCTCGACATCGGGATACTTCTCGAGACGGAGCATCAGGCCCTGAATGGCCAGTTTTTCGTCATCGACGAGGATGGTGCGGATGGACATCGTGTAATCCTGGTTCAGCCGGCCGCTGCGTCAACTGGCAAGGGCCGGGCGTTTCGGGGCCGGGTTGGCCACTGGGGCCTCACGGCGTTCAAACGGTATCTCGATTAGGACGGCGAATCCCCCCTCGGGCGGCTCCATCGTTTCGAAGCGATGGGCATCGCCGTAAGCCTGGGCCAGTCGGTCGCGGATGTTGGCCAGCCCGACGCCGGTGGATACGTGTTCGCCTCCGTCAAAAGTCACGCCCGCAAATCTGTTGCTGGCGGCGCTCGATTGCAATCCCGGGCCGGTGTCGGAGACGGTGATGCGAAGGTTCTGGCCGACGAGTTGCGCCGAGATGGTGATCTCGGCCCCGGCTTCCTGCGGCGAAACTGCGTACTTTATGGCGTTTTCGACCAAGGGCTGGAGCAGCAGCGAGGGTAGCAAGGCGTCCTCGGTCACGGGATCGATTCGAAAACTGGTGCGCAACCGTTCTTCGAAACGCATCCGTTCGATCTCGAGGTAGAGCTTCAGCGTGTCCACCTCCTGCGCCACGGTGACCCGGCCGGTCGGCTCGTTGACCAGCGTGTAGCGCAGGAACGAGGACAGCCGGCTGAGCATGGCATTGGCCGGCTCGGTCTGCTTGAGGAGAACCAGGGTCGAGATCGAATTGAGCGTGTTGAACAGGAAGTGCGGGTTGAGCTGGTAGCGCAGCATGGCGAGCTGGGCCTGGGTGGCCTGGTTTTCCAGCTGGATCATCTGGTCGTTCTGCTCCTCGATCTGGAGGAAGAAGTTGACCATGTAGTACAGCGCCGTCCACGCCCCGAGCAGGGTCATGTCGATGTAGAACAGCCCGATGAACCGCTGGGCAAAGCCCGACCCGGTGTCACCGTAGTAAAGCCCGTTCACCCAGGCATCGACGAAGGCATAGATGAACACCGCGCCGGCCAGCACGATCCCGGTCACCCCCCAGGTGACCAGCGGGCGGCGGTTGATCAGCTGGCGGTAGACCACCGACAGGATGAGGGTGATCGAGAAGCCGGTGATCGTCGAGATGAGGACCAGCACCAGGAACGACAGCGAAAGCCCGTTCGCCAAGCCCGACATCGAACGCACCAGCATGGCCCCGCCCCAGCCGGCGGCCTGCAGGCGCCAGAACGCGCGGTTCTTGTTGGCGAAGAAGGGGATCGGACGGAAAGGCAGAACGGCCATACCGCTTCATCCTAGCAGATGTGGGGGGATTGGCTAACGCCTTACGTCTTGCGCGCGGCGGCGATCGCCTTGGCCAGCGCGTCCTTGCCGACCGCGCCGACCAGGACCTGGTCGCCCACGACCCAGCCGGGCGTGCCGTCGAAACCGAGCTGGCGGGCATAGGCCATGTTCGCTTCCAGTTCGGCGCGCACCTGCGGCTGGCGGGACACGGCCTGTGCGCGGGCAAGATCGAGACCTGCGCTGCGCGCGGCCGCCTCGACCGAGGCGGGATCGGTCCGGCCGAGCGCGAAGAGCGCGTCGTGGAACGCGAGGTACTTGCCCTGTTCGGCCGAGGCGAGACCCATCGCGGCGGCGGCCGGGCTGGTCGGCGCAATAACCGGCAGGTGCCGGATCACGACCTTCAGGTCGGGATTCTCGGCGATCAGTGCCTTGAGCACCGGCTCGCTCTGGCGGCAGTAGCCGCAGGCGAAATCGGAAAACTCGACCAGGGTAACCGAGCCCTGCGGGTTGCCCATCACGACGCCGGGATAGGGGGTGGTCAGCTTCCCCGCGATGCCGGCAAGCTGCTTCTGGCTGTCCTTCTCGCGCAGCTTCTCGACCGCCTGGGGCAGAACTTCCGGATGTTCGAGGAGGTAGGCGTGGACGATCTTTTCGATCGCCGCCTTCTGGCCGGGGCCGATTGCGCTGCGCTGGCGTTCGAAGGCCCAGCCGCCTGCCGCGCCCAGCAGGACCAGACCCGCTGCGCCGAGGAAGTAGTACAGGCGCGAGCGCGGCGGCTTGGAGCTGTCGGTCATGGCCGCGGGGCTTACCGGCGTTTGCGCTGGCGTTCAATCGCGGCGCGGGCCTGCATGGCGATATCCTGCGCGCGCAGCCAGTCCGGCGATTCCCTGGGCAAGGTCGCCTCGGCCGCCTCGGCGCTCTGCAGCGCGGCGCCGAACTGCTGCTGCATGACCTGCTGTTCGGCGCTGGCCAACCGCGCGCGGGGCATGTCGCCCTGCTGACCGTAGACGACGCCGAGCTGGTACCAGGCAAAGGGGTTTTCCCGATCGCGCGCCACCGCGGTCTTGAGGATGCGCTCGGCCTCGGGAAGGTTCGCCGGGGATTCGGTAGCAATCAGCGCGTGGCCGAAGGTCGTGGCGATCAGCGGCTGGTTGCCCGACAGTTCGGTCGCCCGGCGCAAGGGGGCAAGGGCGTCGGCAGGCTTGCCGGCCTCGAGCAGGATCTGGCCCTTCAGCTCGAGGAAATAGGGATCGTTCGGCGCCTCGGCCAGCAAGGCATCGGTTTCGGCCATCGCCTTGTCGAGGAACGCTTCCTTGTGGAAGGCATAGGCACGGGCGTAGCGCGCGGGCACGCCGGTGTCGCTGGCAGGGAAGGTCTGCAGCGCCGCCTTCGGCTCGGCCAGATAGCCGTAAAGCTTGGCCCGGGCGCGCAGGAACCGGGCCTGGAGCGCCGGATCGGCCGGCTTTTCCCAGCTTGCGTCGCGCTTGTAGATGTCGGTCAGGTTGGCGATGCGATCCCCGGTCATCGGGTGGGTCGAATAGAACTCGCTGTCGGCGTTGCGGATGATGCCGTGGCGCATCTCGAGGTTGCGCAGCTTCTGGAAGAAGGCGACCGAGCCGCGACCCGACATCCCGGCCTTCGCAAGATATTCGGCGCCGGCGGCGTCGGCCGCCTCTTCCTGCCCGCGGGAGAAGGCGAGGTACTTGCCCAGCGCGGCCTGCTGGCCGGCCATGATCACGCCCATCGCCGCCTCGCCGGCACCGGCGACCGCGGCGGCCGCGCCCAGCAGCAGCGACAGGATCGAGATGTTGCCCGCCGCCTTGCTGCCGGCATCGTTGATGATGTGCCCGCCGGTGATGTGGCCCAGTTCGTGCGCGATGACGCCCTGAACTTCCTCGGCGGTGGAGGCCTCGTTGATCAGCCCGGAATGGATGTAGATCGCCTGTCCGCCGGCGACGAAAGCATTGACCGACGAATCGTTGACCAGGACGATGTCGACGTTCCTGGGATCAAGGCCCGAGGCGGCGATCAGCGGGCGCGCCATGTCCTTGAGCAGCGCTTCGGTCTCGGCATCGCGCAGGATCGACTGGGCCTGGGCCGGCTGGGCGATCAGCGCCAGCGCCGCAAGGGCGGCGGTGCAACGAACGGCCAGGCGGTTGAGAACGCGCATCGCGTGGCTTCTAGCTTTCCGACGGCTTAATGACGGCTGAAGCGCCGGTGTGCGCTGTAAGGAAGGCGAGTACCGGGTCGATCACCCTGCGGTCGCGGCTGAACGGCGCGGCCAGCTTGATGACCGGATCCTCGTGGCTGAGCCCGGGCACGATCGCGGTCGCGACGACGGCGCCCTTGCGTTCCAGCGCCGCAGCCAGCGCGCGGGTGTTGCGCGGCTTGACCGTGCTATCGGCATCGCCCGTCAGGAGCAGCAGCGGCGGCGCATCGCCGCGGGCGAAGCGTACCGGCTGCGTCTGCTCTGCGGGACGGACATGGCCGAAGGCGCGGACCGTCGACGGGGTATCGAGCGGCAGGAAATCGTAAGGACCGGACAGTCCGATCACACCCCGGATCGCAGCGGCGGGAACCCCGGCGCGGTCGAACCACTGCGGATCGAGGCCCAGCATAACCGCGTTGTAGGCTCCTGCCGAATGGCCCATCAGCACGATCTGGTCGGGATCGCCGCCGAAGCGCGCGGCGTTGGCGCGGACCCAGGCGACCGCGGCGGCGCCGTCTTCGAGCATGTGCGGAAAGACCCCGTCGGGCGTCAGGCGGTATCCGGCCAGCACGGTGACGTAGCCTGAGCGGGCAAGTGCGCGCCCGACGAAGCGGTAATCCTGCGCCCGGCCGCTGTGCCAGCCGCCGCCGTGAATGAAGACGACCACCGGTTTCGGCGCGGGCGGGCCGGCATCGGGCGCGACAACCTCGATCCGCTGCGCACCGTGCGGACCATAGCGCCCGTCGTGCAGCGCCAGGCGCGTGCCCTGGATGCCTCCGGCCAGACGATCGACCCGGTCGAGCAGGGCGACGCCATTGGTGGCGACAGCGTAGCGGTAGGCGCCGTAAAGCGCCGCAACGACGGCGAGCGCGATCAGGATTACCCAGCCTGCCGTGCCCACTATCCCGCGCCCCGAACGTTTGCCCATCGCCGTGACCTAGCGGGATCGGCCGGCAAAGACAAAGGGCGCTGCCCCTTTGGGGAGCAACGCCCTTTCCTCTCGCAGTTACCTCAGGTCCGGACCGGTCAGCCCAGCAACTTCTTCGCGGCGCGTTCGAGCAGCGGCACGTCGTCGGCAATCTCGCCCAGCAGCACGACCTCGCCGCTCGGCAGGCGGCGCGCGATCAGCAAGGTGAACTCGCTGCCCTCGGCCGCGACCGCGTCGAGCGGCGCGTGATCGAGCTTGCGCAGTTTCCTGGCCAGGGCTTCCCGCGGGGTGTCGCGGCGGACGTCTTCCTTGCCGCTTTCCTCGCGCTTGAGGCGACGTTCCTCGCCGACCACGCCCTTGAGCCCGCCCGGCGCTTCGGCCAGGAAGCGACCAAGCTCGCCCTTGGCCACGCCCACGCGGTGCCCGTGGCTTAGCGCGGCGGCGTATTCGGCGAGCCGCGTCTTGTCGTATTCCGAACCGAAGACCAGTTTGACCACCGGGGTCATCTGCGCGCGGTCCTGCACGACCAGGCCCGAATCGGCGATCAGTTCGGCAAAGTCGTCCGGCGCCTCGGCTGCGGCGAGCGAGAAGTCGTAGGCGCGGCCGATCGCGGCATAGAGAGCGCTGCGAGTGCGGTCCTCCGACCCTAGCGCCACCTCGGCCAGTTCGCGCGCCGAGGCGAGCCAGTCGGCGAGGCCCATGTCGGCCTCGTCGCTCGCCGGCGCGAAGATCGATGCGGGAGCGAATTCATCGGAATCAATCGAATGGAAGTCGATCGGACGCGGCGCGGCGAGAGGTTCGTCGTCTTCCTCGTCGTCGTCGGTGGCGGCGACGATGCTGGACCAGCCGCCCGTGGCGAAAGCCGGTTCGGGCAGGTCGGTGGGATCGCTCACGCCGTCCTCGGCGTAGCTGCCGAGGTCAAGCACGTCGTCATCGTCGCTGGTGGCGCCGGTGGTCACCGCAGTCACGAAATCGGCCAGGTTGAGCGGTTCGTCGCTGTCATTGCCGGTCTCGGCAAGGGCCTCGGCCGGCCCGTCGGCCCAGTCGGGCATCGGGTCCTCGCGGCGAGCTTCGGTTGCCGGCGGCACCTCGAGCGCCTCGTCGATCTCGTTCAGCAGGGCATCGGTGGTGCGCTGGTCGGCCAGTTCCTTCCAGTTGATCACGCCGTAGATGAAGTCGATCGTATCGTCGTCGCTCGAGAAGGGCAGCAGGATCCCGCGGTAAAGGACCGTCTGGTCGCGCTGGTTGACGAATTCCGCCTCGAACCCGATCGGCGCTTGGTTGGCCAGGATCTGCATGTAGTGATCGGTGATTCGCGACAGCAGCGACCTGCTCGGCACGTCGTCCAGCGTCTCGATTTCGCCGCTTCCGCCGCATTCGGCCGCCAGGCGGTCGCCAAGGTAGCGGATCGAAGGTTGGTCGATGCCCTGGGTGAAGTCGAGCAGCACGCTATAGGGTGCGAAGTCCGGAAGATTTTCCGGTTCGAGATCCTCGATCGACGGAAAATTGCGGTTGTCGAGGAGGCTCGCCCAATGGTTGTAGGCGCGCACCTGCATGCGCCGCTCGTCCTGCCCGACCGGGCTGGGCGGCACCTCGTTAACGGTTTCGTCGTCGCCCGAATCGGCGACCGGCCAGTCATCGCTCAAGTCGTTTCGATCGAGGAATGAGCCGCGATACGTATCCATGTGGTTTCCCCACCAAGTCCCTTACCCGGCCGTTCTGGCGCAACATGGTAAACTTAGTGTTAAGTTGCGCCGACCGTGGAAACGCGGCCTTCCTCGCGCGCCGGCATCGGAGCGACGAAGGGCAGGGCCAGCGCGAGCAGCGCCATCAGGCCCGCCGCAGCCAGCATGGCCGGGGTCAGGCCGAGCGTGTCCGAGGCGAGCCCCATGGCATAGGCGCCCAGCGCCATCGCGCCGAAGGTAACGGCCTGGTATATCGACAGGCAGCGGCCAAGAATTTCCTCGGGGGAGCGCAACTGCATGGCAACGTTGAGCGTGGTCAGCACTGCGACCCAGCCGCCCCCGGCCACGAACGCGCCGCCAATCGCCAGGGCAACACTCGACGCATCGGCGACCAGCACGATCGCCGCGGCAAAGGCCAGCGATCCCGCGACGGTGACTGCTTCGCTGCCCCAGCGGCGCCGCGCGGCCGAGGTCCACAGCGCTGTGGCGATCGATCCGACACCGAAGGCCCCGAGGATCAGGCCATAGTCGAGTTCGCTGCCGTGCAATTGTTCGCGCACCAGCGCGGGCATCAGCGCCTGGTAGCCGGCGGCGCAAAGCCCGAAGGCAAAGCCGCGCCCCAGCACCCGGCGCAAGAGACTCGACCCGGCGCAGAACCGTAGCCCCTGCGCGACCGAGGCCAGAATGGGGCGGCGCGTGCGCGGCGGTGTCTCGGGCCTCCAGCGCAGCAGGACCGCGATCAGGGCGATGAAACTGAGCGAATTGAGCGCGAAGGCCAAGGCCGGGCTGGTCAACGCGATCAGCAGTCCGCCAAGCGCCGGCCCGACGCTGCGCGCGAGGTTGAAGGCGATCGAATTGAGCGCGATCGCCTGGGGCAAGTCGGCGTGCCCGACCTGCAACCGGACCGAGGCCTGCCAGGCCGGACCGTTGAGCGCCGTGCCGCAGCCCAGGAGTAGGGTGAAGGCCAGCAGCAACCATGGGCCGATTGCCCCCGCATAGGTCAGCGCGGCAAGCGCGGCCGAGACGATCAGCATCCCGGTTTGCGCGGCCAGCATCACCAGGCGTCGGTCGTAATTGTCGGCGATGGCCCCGGCAAATACGCCCAGCAACATGATCGGCGTGGTGACCGACGCCTGGATCAGCGCGATCAGCTGGTGCGACGTGGTCAGTTCGGTCATCAGCCAGCCCGCCGCGACCGACTGGATCATCGAACCGAGATTGGACGCGAGGTTGGCGGTCCAGATTGCGCGGAACGCGGGGTGGCGCAGCGGCGCCAGCGGACCGGACGTCAGGATGCGCTCAGGGGCTGGGGGTTGGAATTCGGCCAAGTGCGTTCGCGATAGGCCCTGTTTCGCAGCGGCGTCAATCGCCCCAGACCGCCAGGTTGGGATCGACGTGACCCAGCTGGCGGCGCAGGGCGGCGCGCGCCAGCCGTTCCACCTCGGCCTTGCGGCGCGCGGCGGCGAGCGGCACGGTGGGGGCCGGACGCAGGATTTCCGCGTCGTACCCGTCCGCCACGATCAAGCCGCAGCGTTCTGGGAGAAAGGCGTCAGTTTCCATGCAGGCGCGGTCCAGATGCGGGGCAAGCCCCCAGTAGAACCGGTCGCAATGGTCGAGGTAGTCGGTCCACTTGGCATCGCCGATCAGGTCGGCCTTGCTCACCTTGATCTCGACGATAACGAGTTGACCCTTGGCGTCGATGCCCATCAGGTCGGCGCGGCGACCCGAACGAAGCGGCATTTCGGCCATGCACCAGATGTCGTTGCGCGCGAACAGCCGGCAGATCCCGCGCGCCACGGCGCGGGCGGCCTTAAGCTCGTCTGCGCTGTCCGGGGACGAAGGAATCGGGGCAGGGCTGGCCATGCCCCTCCATACGAACAGATCAGGAACGGATCAAGGCCTCGCGGTCAGGCGAAGCGGGACGGCGCCAGGTTTGCCGACGGCGGGGCCAGGGCCAGCAAGGCGTTTCGCGCCGCAGCGAACTCCTGCCACAGGGCCAGCGCGGCGGGAGCCGGGTCGGCGCCGCGGGAGTGAACCGACAGCAGCGCGGCAAGGCCCGGCTCCATGATCGCCGACAAGTCGTCGATGCCCTGTTCGCACAGGTCGCGGCGCCAGCCGCCGGCATCGCGCATCGTGAGCGGGAAGTCGCGCATGCCGCCATGCGTGGGCTCTGCCGAGACGCCGGCCAGCATGGCGACCACACGGGCCGCGTCGTGCAGCGCGGACCATTTCAGGTCGAACGTGTTCGACGATGGATCCCCGTAATCGCCGTGTCCCGCATCCGGCACCGGCCCGCACAGGGGGCTGATCGGCGGAGCGAAGCTGGAATAGGCGTTCATGACGTGAGTCGTAAGCCGTCAGCCTTATCAAATCCCTAACTGCGCGCGCCGGTTCCCTCGATGGGTAAAAAGGCTGGCGCAAGCCCGTCGCCGCTGCTAACCGCCGGGCCCAGGCACCCGTAGCTCAGCTGGATAGAGCGCTGCCCTCCGAAGGCAGAGGCCACAGGTTCGAATCCTGTCGGGTGCGCCATTTCCTTTACCCACTGCATCGCGCGCGGTTCACCCGAAGAGGAAGTCGCTTGCGCCGAGCGTGCTGTATTGCAGGCTGTGGAAGATGATCATGTTGCCGCCGGGCAGGTCGAGCGCGCAGTCGCTGCC
>NZ_PHUF01000004.1:250000-691627 GCF_002813245.1 Novosphingobium kunmingense | reverse complement strand
CTACTGTTAATGCGAACGCGTCGCAATAGCATTTATTCGACAAGAGGAATCAAGCGCGTGAATCGGCCTCGGCGAGCCAGCCCGCACATCAAGCGTCTGATCGTAGTCTGGCATCTCTGGCTTGGGGTGGGACTCGGCGGCCTCTGGGCCTTGCAGGGGCTCACCGGGGCGATGCTGGTGTTCCATCGCGACCTCGACCGCGCAGGGCTCGCGGCCGTGTCCGGGCCGCAGCGCCCGCTCGATGAACTCGTCGCCGTGGCCGCGCGCGCATTCGAGGGAGAACCCGAGGCGATCGGCCTCTATTATCCCGACGGCTCGATCCTCGGGGTCACCTTCGGCGATGCCGCGACAGGCAAGCGAACGGTGCTAATGGAGGCCACCTCGGGCAGAATCCTCGGCTTTCGAGAGCGCTCGCCGGTCAGACCGGTCGGCGGGAATTTCTGGCGCTGGGTCTATCATATCCACCACTCGCTTCTGCTCGGAGAGCGCGGCGAATGGCTGCTGGGCCTGTCGGGCCTGCTGCTGCTGACGATGGCGGTCAGCGGCGTATGGCTAGGATGGCCGCGCCGCGGCCGGTGGCGCGCGGCGTACTCTGCAGGGCGCTGGCGTACCCGGATGCAGAAGTTGTTCGGCTGGCATCGCGCCATCGGTCTGGCCGCAACATTGGCAGTCGTGCTCCTGGCTGCCAGCGGGGCAATGATGGATTTCGGCAAACCGCTGCGCGCCTGGGCGGAACGCTACGCCGGTTATCAGCCACCCTATCGCCCCAGGCCGGGAGCGTTGCCGGAACGGACGATCGGCGCGGACCGGGCGCTGGCGCTGGCGATGAACGCGCTTCCGGATGCGGCGCTCACCTCGATGACCTTCCCAACGCCTAAGTCCCCCGTCTATCAGGTGCGCTTGCGCCGTCCCGCCGAATGGCGGACGTGGTCCGGCACCAGCCTTGTTGTGGTCGACGCGGCTGATGGCAGCAACCTCGCAACGTACGATGCGCTAAGCGGTCCCTTGGCCAACCGCATTCTCGACAGCGCCTTTCCGGTGCACAGCGGAGAGGTCGCATGGCTCCCTGGGCGGATCCTCGTATTCCTGGCAGGCCTGTCGCTGCCTGTCCTATATCTGACCGGACTTTGGGCCTGGCTGCGCCGACGGCATCGTCTGCGCGACCAGATTGCGCGAGGTTCGCTGGATTGTCAGAGAGCCTACAAGACACCTGCGCGAACGAAGGACAATTTTGTATCCTAGGATTATAAAACCGGACAGCCACGACCGTCCAATGTAGCGGACATTCGGTACTGCCAGCACCGCGTCAGCAGCCAAAGCATTAGCGCGAGAAGACTGCCCCATGAGGGGCACCTTCCCCAAACCAGCCATGCGGCCACTGACGACTGGTAAAGCTAAAGCCGGCTTTGCCGTCAATATCTCGGAACGTTTCGTCGATGGTGAGCGCTCCAGTCTTGTCATCGAGCATGAGCAAATAGAGGCGATCATCTTTCCTGCCCGAGGTGACGACGAGGCGTTTCGCCTTCTTGTCCCAGCCGGTCCAGTGAGGGCTGAACGTGTCACTGATGGTAAGTCGCGACACTTCGCGAACGTTCGCCGGGTCGCCAATATCCAGCACAGCAAAACCATGGAAATTGGGCACGCTTTGCACGAGGTAACGTCCTACGATGGTTGGAACGCCGCAGAAATCGCCAGGAAACTTGTAGACCAGCTTGGCGATCGGCTGCGGTGTGTCGAGAGCGGTAATTCGCTGGATGCCGCATGACAAGGTCTGGACATAGACCGAGCCATCGGCCGCGACACGCGCTTCTTCGGGCGCCACATTGCCGTTGCCTGTCGGACCTGGATCAAGGCGATAGGTGCCGAGCAACTTGAGGTCCGACAGGCGGAACAACTGATAAGTGTTGCTGGACAACAAGTAGGGATTCTGCATTGGACTGTTGGTGACGAGGACGCGGTCGATTTTGGGCAAGATGGCAAGGCTGTAAGGCAAGAGGCCATCGTCGGGGAGTGACGGGTCCGAGTTGCTGATTGATCGGATGACTTTTCCGCTGTCGTCGATCTCGACCAGCCCGCCGGTCTTACCGCTCATCATCGCTGCATGATCGGCATGGCCGCCAGCGTCGGCGAACTGGAACGAGGCGAGCACGTTCCCATTGGGCAAGCGCAGGAAGCTGTGTGGCATGCTGTAGCCGCCCATGCTCTGGAAACGCACGGCTACCTTGGGCGTGAGCGGATCACGCAGGTCGAAGACTACTGACTGATTGGGGTCGTGGTCGTTGGCAAACAGCATGCCGCTCGCGGGCATTTCATATTCCGTATGATGGATGCGCACAGACTTTATGTCAGTGCCGACGCTGGCAACGAGCTTGCCATAGGCGGGTGAGGCTGGGTCGGCATCGATCACCGCCAGGAAGTCGTTGCCCTGCTTCGCCTGGTCAGCAGTCCAAACGAACAGATAATGACCAGACCTAATGGGCGGCGGGGCTTGCGCGACCGCGCTCAGCGACAAGCCGGCGAGAATGGCAACTAGCAAGGCACGAAGCATCTGGCTTCCCCCCCGGTGAATTGACGACTTAACCCCGTAAAGGCGATTACGCCTGACTCTGCGTGTTCACAATGATGGCGTGTGCGTGTGTCCGCAGTATTCAACAACTCTGCCGCTGAAGTGGCGATATCCTATGCCGATGGATGTCCGCTGAAACCATTTCAATTTCGCGTGTGAACGATTGGGAAAAGGGCGCAAACCCATCATTCGATCGCCCATACCGCAATCCCCATTTTGCGTGCCTTATCGACCAGGTTGGCATTGATGCCATTGCCCGGGCAGGCGACCACGGCCTTGGGCAAAACCTCGAGCATCTGATCGTTGCGACGGAATGGTGCCGCCTTCTTGAACCGCTCCCAGTCGGGCCGGAACGGAACATGGGTGATCTTGCGTGCGCGCGCCCAAAGCGAAGCGATATGCTCGCCGCCGGTGGGATTGCCGCCGTGGAACAGGACCATGTCGGGGTATTTGGCGAGCACCTTGTCGAGAGCGGCCCAGATGCGACCGTGATCCTGATAGGCGGGGCCGGAGGTGAACGCGATGCGGGTTCCGGCGGGCAGTATCGGCTCGGTTTCCGAGCGGCGCTTGGCGGCCAGGAAGTCGCGGCTGTCGATCATCGCGGCGGTCAGGGTGCGATGGTTGACCAGTGAGCCGGTGCGCGGGAACCATGCCTTGCGGAAATGCGCCTCGAACTGGTCGGCGGCGGCTTCGCGCATGAACTCCATGGCGTTGCGCCGTTCGATCAGGCCGATCCCTTCGCGGATCTGCCTCTCGAGTTCGACCGATTTGACCTCGGAGCCATCTTGCTCGCGCTGGCTGCGCCGCTGGGCATCCTCGTTGTCGTCGAGCTCGCGCTGGACCCGGCTCTCGGCGCGGTGGAACAGGTTGGCGAGCGACCAGCACAGATCCTCAAGGTCGGGTTCAAGCCTGGTGTCGATCATGGTGGCGATGAGGGCATCGAACATGTCGGCGACAGCGCCAGCGGCGATGCGTTCTTCGGGCAGTGGCCGCGGGTCGGCTTCGTCCGAGAAAGGGCGATAGCCGTAGAGGGCCAATTCATCGAGAAGATGGGCGGTGTGCGAGACTTCGTGGTCGGGCTCTGCATCGGGCATGTCGGTCATGGCGCGTGTCCTTGGGGCCTAGGAACCGGGCACCTTGCCCGGCCTTCATAGGCGTCCCTCTGACCGGCTGCCGGGAGGGCGCACCCCCCGGGGTCCCCAAAAAGTAATACTTTTTGGGGTGGGCCTTCGGGCCGAAGCGCAGCGGAGGATGGCGGCCGGGCGGCTATTTTGGGTCGCGATGGAACGGCGCGGGTGTTGTTGGCTGTCGCATTGCGTGACGCGATGCCTCCTGCGCCGCCGGAAAATAGCCGGCCGGCCGCCATTGCGGCCTCCCGGCAGCCGGTCTCCCGGACGCTACCTGAGAGAAGGCCGGGCTTGACCGGGGAGCTGGCGCAGGCCGGTACGCGCCGTCACAACCCGATCCTCCGACCCCGTATCGGCTCTGTCATCAACCAATGGCGACGTGTGTCCGATCTTGCTCGTGCAGGAGAAGGCGAACCCGCTGACCCAGTGCCATTGAACCATGCTGGCGGAGATCGTCGTTGAAGTCGCCGAGGTCCGGCAGGAGCGGCAGCAATTCGATCCCAGCCGACTGGGCCCGGTCGGTCAGGATGCCGAACGCCGCGTCGCCCGCCGCATCCCGGTCGCGCGCGACATAGATGCGCCGGAGTGTTGGCGGGAACAGGATGGCCGCGAGATGGGCCGACGAAGTCGCGGCCGCCATCGGCATGGTCGGCAAGACCTCGCGCAAGGACAGCACGGTTTCGATACCTTCGCCTGCGATCAGTACCTTATCCGTAGTTCCGAACCGCACTGCGTTGCCGAGGATATTGCCCATAGCCCGGCGCGGCGATGCAACTCTGGCTTTCATCTCGTCCGATGGATCGAGCCAGGTCCGATGTGTTCCCGTGTGCCCACCGTCATTATCGGTGATCGCTGAAATCAGCGCCGGGAAGGCTTCAGGTGTTCCGGGAACGTCAACCTCATTGGGCTTGTAGTAGCAGCGCGGATGAAAGCGCAGGGCTGGCAAGTCGGCGACACGTGTGATGCCGCGTGAGCGCAGATAGCTGGCAGCCAGCGATCCACTCAGTGGCTTCGAGGCAGCGAACAGCCGCCTGGCGGCAGTCGGCGACCCTGCTCGTGCCGGATTGGCGAAAGCTGCGCCAGTGCGGTCGACGTGCGATACCGATGGTGGCAGGCTGAGGAAGCGTTCGGCCTCGTCGATGGTCTCGGCCAATCGACCATGCCGCTGGTTAAGCCGGATGAGATCGACGAGATCGCCATGTTCGCCGGTGGCGGCATCGACCCAGTTGCCGATCGCGCCACGCTCGGTCTCGAACAGGCGGACGTAGAGGCTGCGCCCAGGCGTGCCGGCAACATCGCCGACCATCCAGTAGCGACCTTCGCGCCTGCCAGCGGGCAAGTAGTAGCGGCAAACTCCTAACGCGCTTTGCGCAAGCCGCTCCGACAGTTCCGCCGCGCGCGTTGAAATCCTGCTCATGTCAGGCCGCCTTCCGGTCGGCGATGCGCGCCAAGGGGTGCCGTTCGAACAGCCGCTCGATCACCGCCGAACCTGCCAGCACATCGTCAGGGACGAACAGACGCAGCTTCCAGCTGACGATTTCGGAGAACAACCCCATCGCCTTCAGCCGGTCCACCGCCGTCGATCCGAACCCGGTGAGTTCGATCCGGTTCACTTGCATCAGCCGCGAGCGGCGCAGTTGCAGGCCGTCAGCAAGGTCGAGGACAGCATGTCCCTCACGAAGCATGGCAAGTGCCTGCGACGGCGACAGCACCGGAGCTTCTGCTTTCGCGGTTGTGCTCGCTGCCCATGCCGGGGAGACCCGGCGCCCGATGATGCCGGTGCCGTCGTCGGTCTGGAGCCGGTAGACGCGGGTCGATTCCTCGGGGAGCTGCTTCCAAATCGGCAGCAGCAGTCCGGTCACGATGTGCAGTTCGCTTGCCGTGAACTCGTCGACCTGCGCGACTTCGGCTTGCCAGACTGCCGCGAACGACCGCTCGTCCACTTGCTCCCAGCTGGTCTCCGCCAGATGGTTCAGCGCGAAGTTCAGCTTCTCCATCGGTCGGATCAGACGGATGCGCCGCTCCACCTCGCCATCGTCGAGCATGACGCTGCGCGCGGGCAATTGGACCGCCGCGCGCTTCGAGCGGGCGTTAATCAGCAACCGCGCCCCGGGCTCGCGATGCAGGTCGAGCGCCTTGTCGAGCGAAACCGGCTGGTTGCGCTCGCGCATGGCGATGGTGAGCAGCCTGGTCTCCGCCCCTGTTGCCGGGTGGACGTAGATCGGCTCGCTGCCAGTAACGGTGAAGCTGTCGGCCACCAGCGTTTCGAGGCCGATGTCGTATGCTCCGCACGCAATCGCGCTCTCGACCTTGGCGCCGAGCAACTGCTCGAACGCAGTGAACAACACGTTCTGCATCGCAATTGTCAGTGCCAACAGCCGGTTGAGGAAGGTCGTGATCGGCGGCAGTTCATCCTTCAAGCAGCCGCTGCCCTCGGTCAGCGACAGCCCGGTCATGCTCTCGAATGTGCCAAGCGAGCAGTGTTCGACCTTGCCCGCATAGATCAGCACATAGAGCTGGCGCAGGGCATCGCGAGCGTAGGGGCTTTCGAGGTTGTCTTCCGGGCGAAATAGCCCCTGGCCGCCTGTCTGGCGCTGCCCCCGCGTGATCGCTCCCAGCGTGTCGAGCCGTCGCGCGATGGTCGAGAGGAAGCGCTTCTCGGCCTGGACGTTGGAGGCAACCGGCCGGAACAGCGGCGGCTGCGCCTGATTGGTGCGGTTGGTGCGACCTAGTCCCTGAATCGCAGCGTCGGCCTTCCAGCCTGCTTCGAGCAGGTAGTGGTGGCGCAGCCGCTGGTTCCGGCTGCCAAGATCCGCATGGTAGCTGCGCCCGGTGCCCCCGGCATCGGAGAAGACGAGGATTTGCTTCCTGTCCTCCATGAATGCCTCGGCTTCGGCGAGGTTGGCATGGGCAGGCCGGTTCTCCACGGCGAGACGGTCGCCATTAGCATCGATCTTGCGCACGATCCGGCGCGAGCGCCCGGTGACTTCGGCCACGATGTCGGTCCCGAACCGCTGGACGATCTGGTCAAGTGCGCCTTGCACCGGTTCCATTGAGGCGAGTTGCTCGATCAGCCGGTCGCGTCGCTCGATCGCCTCGCGGCACTGCACGACATTGCCCTCGTCGTCATAGGCCGGCCGCGAAGCGAGATTGCCATCGCCGTCGGTGTAGCTCTGATGGAGTTGGGTCGGGAAGCTGTGGAGGAGATAGTCCAGGACATACTCGCGCGGCGTGATGTCGACCTGAACGTCATTCCATTCGCCCGGATCGATGTCTGCGAGGCGCCGCGAAAGCAGGGCTTCGCCGGTCGAAACGATCTGCACCACGGCGGCGTGGCCGTCAGCCAGCCCTTGGTCGATCGCCGCGATCAGCGTTGGCGTCTTCATCGCGGTGATCAGGTGATTGAAGAAGCGTTGCTTGGCGGATTCGAAGACCGACCGGGCCGCCGACTTGGCCTGCGCGTTCAAAGTGCCCTCGCTGCTGGTCACACCCGAAGCCTCCAGCGCGGCATCGAGGTTGTTGTGAATGACCTGAAAGGCCCCGGCATAGGCATCGTAGATGCAGACCTGGTCGGGGGTCAGCTGATGCTCGACCAGCTCGTATTCGACGCCTTCGTAGGAGAGAGAGCGGGCGGCATAGAGGCCGAGTGCCTTGAGGTCGCGCGCCAGCACTTCCATTGCTGCGACACCGCCTGCCTCGATGGCCGCGACAAAATCGGTGCGTTTGTCGAACGGGAAGTCGTCACCGCCCCAGAGGCCAAGCCGCTGGGCATAGGCGAGGTTCTCGACGGTCGTTGCTCCGGTCGCCGAGACGTAGAGCACGCGGGCATCGGGCAGCGCGTGTTGCAGGCGAAGTCCGGCACGCCCCTGCTGTGAGGGAGTGGAATCGCCCCGGTCGGATTTGCCGCCACCGGCATTTTGCATGGCATGGCTTTCGTCGAAGACAATGACCCCGTCGAAGTCGGTCCCGAGCCAATCGACGATCTGCTGGACCCGCGAAACCCGGTTCTCGCGGGCATCGGAGCGTAGCGTGGCATAGGTCGTAAAAAGGATGCCCTGCTCGAGGCTGATCGGCGTGCCCTGGCGGAAGCGGGCGAGCGGAGTGACGAGCAAAGGCTCCTGACCCAGGGCTTTCCAGTCGCGCTGGGCATCCTCGAGCAGCTTGTCGGACTTGGAAATCCAGACCGCCCGTCTGCGGCCCTTGAGCCAGTTGTCGAGCACGATGCCCGCAACCTGCCGGCCCTTGCCCGCGCCCGTGCCATCGCCGAGGAACCAGCCCTTGCGGAACCGGACCGCGGTGTCGCAGTCGTCGGGCGCGGCTTCGACCTTGTCCCAGGTGGCATCGACTGACCATTTGCCCGCGATATGGTCGGTATGGGCTTCGCCCGCATAGATCACCGATTCCAGCTGGGCATCGGACAGCAGCCCCTGTTCGACCAGACCTTCGGGCAGATGCGGACGATAGCTCGGCTTGGGCGGCGCGACCGTCGACATCGCCGCCGATTGCACCAGGCGCGTCGGATGTGTCTGGGCACCGGGAATGTGAAGCGATTGGAGCTTGTAGGGCTCATAGAGCGTGTCGGAAAGCTTGCCGTCGCTGGGCGATCGCCAGTCGATCAAGTCGTAGTCGAGCGGCACGCCGGATGGCTCGACTCGCTGGACCGGAGCAGGTCGCGACTTCGGACCCGCTGTCCTGATAGCGGGTAAGCAGGCGGCTTTGCTCGGCGGCTGGATCGCAGATGCCGCAATGGGCTGACGCGGCGGAAGCCTGCCCGTCAGCCAACGCAGCAAGGTCGCGAGATCGGGGGCCATGCCCGGCGATGCCGGAAACTGGGCTGGAGCGTCCGCAGGCACTTTGTCGATTACGGTCAACCGGGTTTCGACCGAAGTGCCGTGCGGCGCGAACACGCTGCCAGCGATCGTCGCGGTGAACACGACGCGTGCGCTTTCCTGCAACCGGACGAAGCCATCGCGCCACGCCTTGTGATCGGGCGCGCAGTTCGCGCCGGTGATCGCGACGAGCCGCCCGCCATCGGCAAGCCGGGCTAGCGCCGATGACAGATGCCGGAAGGCTGCGTCGGCCACGCGGGTCTCGACATGCAGCGCGGTCGAGAAGGGCGGGTTCATGACGATGCAGCTCGGCACCAGGTCGGCGTCGAGGCGGTCGTGTATCTGCGCGGCGTCGTGCATCGACACCTGCGAGCCTTCGAACAGACTGCCCAGCAGCGCCGCTCGAACCTCGGCGACTTCGTTCACGGCCAGTCTGCACCCGGCGAGTTCGGCCTGCACCGCGAGCAACCCGGTGCCCCCCGAAGGCTCGAGCACCAGCTCACCCGGGTTGAAACCCGCTGCGAACCCGGCCACCCATGCGAGGCCCAACGGGGTCGAGAATTGCTGAAAGTTGATCATCTCCTCGCTGCGCCGGGTCTGGGTCGGGGCGAGCCGGGCAATGCGTTCTACAAGCTTCAGCCGTTCGAAGGTGTCGGTGGTCCTGGCGTGGATCGCCGGGCCATAGCGCCGCATGAACAGCAACTGCGTGACCTCGACCGCTTCGTAGGCGGCCTTCCAGTCCCAGGCCCCGCTGGCATCGCTCGCGCCGAATGCGGATTGCATGGCGGTGCGGATCGCGGGGGTTTCAATCCGGCGGCCCGCGGCAAGATGGGCGAGCAGGTCGTGCGCCGCCGCGATAATCGCGGCAGCAGTCTGCTCCGGGCAGGCGGAAGCAAGCGGGCGCACGGATGCACCCGCCAGAGGGGAGTAGGTCATGTCGAAATCCTTCGATTGGAGGTGGGTGAGGCGCGCGCAGCTCAGGCCGGCAGGATGTAGGCCTCGTAGGGATTGCCGGGAGCGAGATGGCCAAACGGGGTCATTACGTAGTCCTGGTTGTCGCGACCGACGGCGCAGAGGACGTAGCGGGTCTCGCCGCTTTGGGTCTCGGTGCATTCCATCAGCGCGAGATCGCCAGCACGGGCGGCCTTGAGCAGCGTCTCGAAATTTGCGCGGGCATGGTCGGGAATGGCCATGGCATGGCTCCTTTGCGAATAGGGGATGGAGGCTGACGGGGCGACCTGAGCCGCCCCGCGCGTCCGCTCATTCGGCGGCGATCGCCATCGGATCGTGACCTGCTGCGTCAAGATTGAGGAAGTCGGGCAGCTCGGCGGCGTCGGCATCCGGGTTCACTCCGAGATCGTCCTCCGGCTCGGCAACTGGCAGTCTCAGTGGCTCGGGGAGCCAGCCGGTGCCGTCGAGCAGCCGTTCGGCTTCGCGCGCCATGTCGCCCTTCTTGAGGTGCTCGATCAGCACCGCGGTTGCATCGCCCTTCGCCTCGCGGACCGCCTCGACGATCCGGGGCTTGGTGACGCGGCCAAGGTAGTTGTCGGCCGTCGGCGTCCAGCCCGCTTCGGCCATGTCGAGCCCGACCACCGAAGCGAGGGCATCGGCGGCGGCGATCCGCTGCGCCACACCGTGCGCCGAGGTGCGACCGTCATAACCCCTGACTGGCTCGAACAGGGCGTTGACCCCAAGCGAGACACAGTGCGCGAGCAGCATCATCTGCTCCTCGAGCGCGAGTTCAGTCAGGGCAGACCACAGCGCACCGGGTTCGTCGGGAAGGCGTGTAGCCCACTGCTCGTGCCGTTCCTGGATCGCGACGCTCCAGGGGGTTTCGCGCAGATCCGGGGCGACATTGCCAAGCCAGGCCTGGGTCACGCCGATCTGCACGCAGCCCGCCTGCCCATGCGGACGGAATACAGACAAGGCGAGCGCATGCAGCACCGCGATGAACGCAGCGTCGGGATCGCGCGCAAGGGCATTGCGCAGCGCAACCGTGCGCACCGCGGTCAGTTCGGAAACGAGCCGGTCGGGCAGCGGCCGTATGGCGTCGTCCTCGTCTTCCGGTGCCTTTCCATTCTGCGCCTGCCCGCAGACGGTGATGGCCGGGCCCGCAGCCGGCTGACCGCCCTCGGCGTCGTTCGGAGCATCGCTCGCCTCGGCAACCGGCTCGTCCTCGGGCCGGACATAGCCGCGGTCAATGCGCAGCCGCCCGTCGTGGGCGAGCGAGACGAACACCCCCGCGCGTGCCTGCTCCTCCGGTTCGTAGCTCACGGGACGGCAGTTGAGCGTGGTCAGCTCTGCGTCGATCTCGGTCAGCCGGGCATCGACCTCGTCGGGCAGGTCGCAGCAATCGCGATATTCCTCGCCAATGCCGTCGTATTCCTCGACCAGCGCATCGCGCCGCGCCAGTTCGTCATCGGTCAGCGGAACGGTCGTGCCGACGATCCGGCGCTTGCCGCGTTCGCAGCCGTAAGGCAGGTCGATCGCAGCCTCGACCCATTTCCAGCCCTCGGCGCCGATCTCAGCTGCGGCAGTCGCGAGCTTGTCATTGACGAGTTGCTCGACCAGCTCCGGATCCTGCAGCCAGCCGTCCTCGCCGTTCGAGAACAGGTCGCGCATCACATAGCCGCCGGCCTCGGTGTAGGCATCGATGCCGATGAATCGGACGCGCCGGTCATTGGCGGCAATCGCGTCCTCAGTGAGCAGGCGGCGAATGTTGTACGCGGGAACGTGCTGGCCTGCATTGACCTGCTCCCAGACCTGCTCCTGGCGTGCATGGTTTTCAGTGACCGAGAACGCCATGAGCTGTTCGAGCGTCATGCCATCCTCGCCGTAAACGTCGAGCAGCGTGGGCGAGACCGAGGCAAGCCGCAGACGCTGGCGCACGGTCGAGAGCGAGACGAAGAAGCGCGCCGCGATGTCCTCTTCCGACAGACCGGCCTCGATCAGCGCGCTGAAGGCGCGGAACTGGTCGAGCGGGTGCAGGCCAACACGCATGACATTCTCGGCGAGCGAGTCCTCCTCGGCGATCCCGGCGTCGCGCACCACGCAGGGGACCGGCTGGTCCTTGGCCATCCGCTTCGATTTCACTAGCAGTTCGAGCGCGCGGAACCGCCGGCCGCCGGCCGGGACCTCGAACAGGCCGGTCTCCTGGCCGTCCTCGCCCACCATGGCGCGGACGTTGAGGCTCTGGAGCAGGGTGCGGCGATAGATGTCCTCGGCGAGATCCTCGATCGAGAGGCCCGCCTTCACGCGCCGGACGTTCTTCTGGCTCAGCACGAGCTGGTCGAAGGGGATGTCGCGCGAGGAACTGAGCACGAGCTTGGGCAATGTCCCGGACGATTTCTTGGTCATGGCAATTCTCCATGACGGGCGGCCGGGAGACTCTCTCTCGGCCCCGACCCGTCACGAAGCGAAGCGCCGCCCTCTCACTCTGAGAAGGCAGCGCGACGCTTGAGACACATCCGGGACCGCCAGATCCGATCGGGATGCTCAGTGGACCCGGTCGAGCAGCTTCTTCGCTTTGCCCTCCATGTCGAGGCGGGCGTCCTGGTGCGCCTTGTCGCGCGCCAAAGCAGTGATGCCCTGGACGAAGTCGAAGATTGATTCGGGCGGACGACCTTCCTCGGCCAGGACGGTCTCGATGATCCTGCCGGTCTCGGCCTTGGAGAACCCGCGTGCCCGCAGGAAGTCTTGGCGATCCTCGTCGCTGCGCGCGACGATCCGCTCGCGCGCCGCCTTGATCCCGTTGACGAACGGCTGGGGCGAGGAGTTCGCAAAGCCTTCCAGTGCGGGTGCGGCCTCGTGGGCGAAGCGATTGGCGGCATATTTGCTGTGACGGATGCTGATTTCCTCGAAGTCCTCGACGCCCCACAGATTGCGGTTCTGGCAGACCGCGCGCAGGTAGAAGCTCGCCATGCCGAGCGTCTTGGCGCCGACCTCGGAGTTCCAGCAATAGAACCCGCGGAAGTAGAGGTCGGGCGATCCGTCGGGCAGGCGTCCCGCCTCGATCGGGTTGAGATCGTCGACCAGGAACAGGAAGACATCGCGGTCCGAGGCATAGAGCGTGGTCGTGTCGCGGGTGATGTCGACGCGGGGGTTGTAGATGCCGGTTGACCAGTCGAGCACGCCCGGCACCTTCCAGCGGGTATCGCCCGTGCCGTTCCCGGCGATTTTCTGGACGGCTTCGATGAGTTCGTGATCGTAGATCCGCCCATAGTCAGGACCGGTCACGGCGCGCAGTTCCAGCCTGCCCCCTGTGACCGGATCGTCGGTTTCGAGGGTCTTGATCTGCTCGGCGCGATGCGAGGTCAGCCCGTATTGCAGATTGATCGCAGCAAGCGGCGCGGGAAGCTGGCGCAAATAGGCGGCGGGCGCACCGACCTGGCTCGCCAGCTGGCCGAAGCTCCAGTGGGTCGGAGTGACCGGCGCGTCGGCGCCGGGCAGGATCAGCGCCAGGCGCTCGGGATCGCTGCGGTTCGCCTCGACGTGGATCAGGGCGGTTTCGACCACCCGGGTGCGGCTGCGCTCGGAGCGCCCGCGCACCGACCGCGCCAGATCGCCAAGCGAGAGAAACCGCTCATCGTCGGGCCGCGAGAACCACTCCGACGAGACCCGGCCGACACGCTGGCCGCGCGTGACATCGACCTTGTAGCCACCGCTCGCATCGCGGTGGGATTCGAGAACCTGCATATCCATGGCAAAACCTCCATGACGGGCGGCCGGGAGCCTCTCTCGACCTCGACCCGTCACGGCGAAGCCCGCCATCCTCTCACTCTCACCTGCTCATGCTTGCTATCGCGCGCGCGGCCAGCGAGATCGCCACAGCCAGGAATCCGCCCCCTGAACAAAGGCGGCGATCGCTGACCCTGCCCGTGCAGGCGGAAAGCCGGGGCTTGTCGGCTTTCCGCCTGCACATGACACCATGACCGCCGGTTCAGAGTGCGCGCGGGGCCTTCCTCATCAAACGTCGCGCCCTCAGGAGCGCGCCGTCAGGCGGGCGGGACAGAGCGCGTCATCGGCCCCGCTCCGCTTCCCGGGGCGTTGCGGGGTGTCCCCGCATGAAGGGGTAGCCGGAGACGGCGCGGCGGCTCCGGTTCAGGGGAAGGCTTTCCCCGCAAGTCCAGCAAGAACATCCATTTGCGCACGAATTTCCTTCAAGAACTCCGCTGCCAAACCTTGTGTTTCGCGGGTCCGTGTTCTACAAAGGTTCTCTAAATCACAGATGGTGAATTCGATGGCGGAAGTCGTTTTCGATGCAGGTCTGATCGGCGACGGCGAACCTTTTTTCGTCGTTCATATCGACAAGCCGCGCGGGGTGGGAGGAACAATTGTCGGAGAACTGACGCTGGAGCAGGTTGGCCCGGTTTCCGCCGAGATTGCCTGGCCGCGCAGGTTGAGCGGCTTCGAACTCCCAGCTCTGGCGACGATGCATCTGGCTCGCGAACGCGCGCACGAGAAGGGCGTGACCAAGATCCTGCTGGTCGATCCCCAAGGCTTGCTGCCGCTGGCCAAGGCCAATCGGTATGCCAGACGGCGCTGATCTCCCAATGTTCCGGCTGCTGCAATCTCTGGTCCGATCGGAGAGCGGTGCAGAGTGAGCCACCAGCGCACCATCCTGATTGCCGATTTCGAGTTACCTCGCGGTGCGGTCGGTATCGAGCAGTTGATGGCCATGCCCCGCGCCGGCTGGGAGCATCTACGTGCGCAGATCAACCTGCGCCGGCGACAGGATCGCACCAGGTCATTGGCGAAGTGCAGGCTGTGCGAAGGCGGCGTGTTTATCCGATCCCAAGCTACACGTGACAGCCATGTTCCCTTGTACGCGCACTTCCCGGAAGCCAGCAAGGAATGCCCTTGGTACGACGGCAACAACCTGCGTCCCGACGATGCCCGGGCAGCCCAGTATCAGGGGCATCAGGAATCAGCGCTGCACCGGCGGCTTTGCGCGATCATCGAGGAAGTGACGAAAGCCGATCCGCGCTGTTCGCATTCGGCGATTGATACCTATCTGCGTCCTGCAATCCACCAGCGCGGGCGATGGCCTGACGTCTATGTGGAGATGGGCAGCCTTGGCCGGTTCGCCCTGGAAATCCAGCTCTCAAAACCGTTCGCGCCGGAAATAGCTGCACGTCATCTGCACTATGACCGTGAGGGGGTAGCACTGGTGTGGATTTTCAACATGCTCGAGCACCCTATGCCGCAGGGGTTCCACGACGTCGTCACCATGCAGCGCGGCAATGCATTCGTGTTTGACGAAGCGGCGGAAGCGGCCTCGCTGGAACGAGGCACCCTGATGCTCAACTGTCATCTGGAGGATGGCAAGGGCGGGTGGCTTGCGCCCCGACTTGTCACGCTCCATGACCTGCGGACGGAATCGGGGCGTTGCGTTTTCGTGGAAGACCGGCGCAGCGATCTCCTCGAGGCATGGAGCCGGACGGAACGGGACCGATGGTGGAAAGCGCTCCGCGAGGCGCGCAAGCAAAAGCCTGACTGGCCATTCTACCACGATGCCTTTGCCAATCCATGGGAAGCTCTTGGACATGAGGTGCCGGGACTCGCCGGATGGGAAGCCGAGTTCTGGGCGCAGCGTTCGGATCGAGCCAGGGCGCATAGCGCCATGCTGTTCGCGATCTTGTGTTCGGTCGCCCATAGCGCCGACAAGGGCATGCCGGTCCTCCATATCACCAAGTTCAAGGGCGAGACCGCGGTGCTGCAAATGCTCAACAGCAAGCTGATGGCGGCAGATTTCCGGCACTGCGGTCGCCTGATCGAGACCTTCATAGACCACAGTCGGCTGAGCCCACTCTTGGCGGTCGAGTCTCTCTCAAAAAAGATCTTCGAAGCCGTGCGCAGCGACGAACAGATAGACGAGGAGCATCCCCTGTGGCGGGCCATGGCCCGACTGTTCCCCGAAGCGCTCAACGGGGTGGTACGCGCCGAACTGAGCGATCTTGGCAGACTGCCGAAATGGGCGTCGGCCGCAGAGTAGCCCTGAACCCGATCAGGTGGACCCGGACCGGTTATGTGAGGCGTGGACGCTCCATTCGCACATCGTCGCTGCAGCTCGCAAACCGGTATCTAGCCGGTCAGTTGCGCGGACTGCATGGATAGCGGCGAACCATTTGACGCGGGTTTGACGGACTTCGATCCATCAAGCGTTGCCGCTTGTCACTCGCGGAATGCCTCAACGTCTCCTGGCTTGCGCAGCATCTTGTTGACTTCGTCCAGATGCAGCTCCTCGAGCATGATCATCTCGCGTGCATATTCCTCGAGCAGCACCGACTTGCCTTGTTCCGCCGCTGCCAGCAATTCGTAGTAGATCGCAAGCGCCAGCTTTTCATGTTCGAGGCTTTCGCGCAGGATGTCGCCAATGTCGTGCCTTGCCGTTTCGAGCAGCGGGCCGATCTGCAGCGAAGGGTGCCCGCCGAGCAGGGTGACAAGTTCGCCCGCCTTGCGGGCATGTGCCAGTCCCTCAGACGCATTGCCTTCCAGCCAGGATACGATCGGTATCCGGTTGTAGCCGTAGACCATCAGCGAATAATGCGTGTAGCGAACGACGCCCGCCAGCTCGGCTTCCATGATCCGGTTGAGTATCCCGATCGCCGTCTTCTTTTCGCTCTCTGTCATCGAAACCTCCTGAAGCCGCCGATGCCGCCGACGCATGGACTCGGCCAATACCTGCAATCCAGCGACCATAGTCCAATTCGGCCGCGAACACGATTGCGGCGATCGCGCGCCGCGGTTGATCGTTCAGCAGGAAGCGCAGCCGCCACCCTGCTGGATCGGCGGGCATTTGACCGTGCCGTAGGAGCAGAATACGCAGCAATCGCCCGGCAGTGGGCGCAACATGGTCCCGCAGCCCGCGCATTCATAGAAAAAGCGGCAAGCATCGGTGGGCATGGTTTCGGCGCTGGATGCGCTGCAAACGGGGCAGGTCAGGGTCGACTCGAGGACGATCGCCGGCTCAGGCATAGAGGTAGCCGGCCGCGAGCAAACCCATGCCAACCAGCAGGCCGGCCAACAGGCTCATCCGCTGCCACCGCGGCGTGCGGGCCGCCCCATCGCCGCAGCGGGTGACGTTTCGTTCGATCCGCCACAGTAGGGCCGCGGAAGCCAGCAGCGCGAGCAGGCTGATGATCATCAGCGCGTTTCGGTAGGGCAGAGAGACCATCGCGATACCGGTCAGCCAGGCTGTGCCGATTCCTGCGGTTGCCAGGAGCATGGGCAGGGCGCAGCAGGCCGCCACGCCGAAGGCAGAACCTATTGCTCCGAGGGTCAGGACCAGCGCGCCGCGCCGCTCGATTTTGTCCGATCCGCTCTGTACGCGATCTTCCACCGCCCTCTCCTTGCCAAATGCCTGACCTGTTCTACAGTCTGTAGCCGCTACAGACGCAAGGTCTTTTTTTGGAGAAGAAGCATGGCTCTGCCAGCGATCGCGATCGGCACGCTTTCGCGGATCTGCGAATGCAACATCGAGACGATCCGGTACTACGAACGGATCGCGCTCATGCCGCGGGCCGAACGCCGAGGCCGCTATCGGACTTATGCCGAGCCCGATATCGCTCGGCTGCGCTTTATTAAACGCGCACGCGGACTGGGTTTCTCGATCGAGGAGATTCGGAGCTTGCTCGACCTGTCGCGGTCCGACCCGGCGGCAAGCACGCAATCGTGCTCGGACGCACGACAGATCGCCGCCACCAATCTGCTCTCGGTTCGCGCCCGCCTCGACGATCTGAAACGGATCGAAGCGGCGCTATCCGCGTCCATTGCTGCTTGCGACCGCGACGAATTCACGGGCTGCCCGCTCCTCGATGCGCTAACCGGCACCGAAATCGAACTTTAGGACTGCAACGAACGAAGGAAGCTATGCGGATTGGGGAACCGGCAATGACCGCTGCGGCCGCCGGCTGCAGCGGTCATTGCTAGGCACTAACTTGCACACGTCCGACCCAACCAAGGATGTTCAATCCGGCCACCACAATCGACGCATATCCGCATCGGGCGGGTTCGCGAGTGATCGCTCCTCTATGGAACAAGGCTGGATCGCGTTGTCGCTCAGAAGCTGACCTGCAATCTTGCAACTCCTACCTTGTTGTCGATGCTCGGGACGATGCCGGGAAAATCGACATGCGAGTCGGTGTAGTCGACCATGACGCGGAGGTTGCGATTGAGGTACCAATTGGCTCCCGCCGTAATCGCACGGCCATCACCCCCAGCAATTGTGCCGTCAGTCAAGCCAAGCCGACTATAGCGCGCCGCGAGTTCGACCGCACCCTTGCCCTTGCGCAGGCGTGGGCCGTTGAAGACACCCTGGCTTTCCGAATAATCATACCGACCACCTGTGATCAGCCAGCTTGCCTGGACCGTCTGGCCATTGAAATTCAGATCGGAGCCAAGAACCCGATCGATTTTCACGCCCGTCGCGTACCCTTGCACCAACACCGGCCCGAAGGAAACGGCGGCTTCTCCAGTCCATGCGGTCAAGTTGTCGAGGTCGCCGATCCCGCCGCTCGCCATCAGGGTTGGGGCAAGTTTGCTGCCAGCGTCGGCCGAGAAACGGATCGATTCGGTTGCATTGAAGGTTCTATGTTCGCCGGCGACGCCGAAATGCAGCATTGTACCGCCGGACTTGACCGGCAAGAACGTCAGACGTCCTGCCACGCCATCGCCCCGTTCGGCAGTGCGTCCATCCTCGCTGTCGAGTGCATCGGTAAAATAGCCGGCGCTGGCCGACCAGCGATTGCCATGGGCCGAGAGTGAACCGCCAAGGCCGAAGCCCGGGGCCAGAGTGGAGGCAAGCGAACGCTCGGCAAATGGTATCGTATTGGAGCTTTGCAGATCTTCAGAGCTGAACGGGACCGTAAAATTGCCCCCTCTGATCACTACATTTTTGACTGGCTCGATCTGCAACCAGACGTTGCGCCAGCCTGCGGTGTTGCCGGCAAATTCACGATCGACCCGGAAACGCACGCTCTCACCGATCTGTCCGGACAGCTCTACCCTGGCTCTGCGAAAATCGGCGTCGGTTATGCGGCTTTCGCCAGTCGCTGGATTATCGAACACTGCCGCATCAACGTGAATTCGGCCACCAATATTGAGTTTGATCGGCCCGGTTTCGAGGGTGATGCCACGGTCATCGACCGTCACGTCGTCCTTGGCGAATGCCGGCGCTGCGGCAAAAACAAGAGTCGATAGCGACGCAACGCATATTGTTGTCTTTTTCAATTTTCTTCTCCTGAATCTGTTGCCGGATATCCCAGCAAATTGAATACCAATGGGCCCAGGCCGCGCCGGTGGGCGCTTTCGAAACTGTGTCGCGTCCTGGGCAGGACTGTGAACGAACTCTCGGCATTGACGTCCCAGCTTTGCATGGCGCGAAACCAGTTGCGCGCCCGCGCCAGGCGATTTGTTCCCTGGCTGCGGTCAAGACCTGGCGACCTTCGCAGCGCGGCGTCGTCGAGTGAATCGCGGCGTCCAACCATTACATGAAAGGTAACCGCGCGGATGGCAGCGCTGCTAAGCGCTTCCGGAGCCCCGGCCAGGCCATAGGGCCACCGTTTTGCAGGGTCTGGCATCGTGTACCAACCGGCGGAAACCGGGATGCAAGTCCGCACTTTCTCAGGATGGAGAAACGTGAACCTATGCGCAAATTGCGCCCCACCCGAAAAACCGAAGATGTCGATGCGATCGGCCGGGACGCCGAACTGAACGCTGACGTAATCAAGAATTGCCAACAATGTCAGATCGGATTGGGGACCAGATTTTCGGCTCCGAACCTGCTGATACTGATCGTAACTTGCGGTCGGAAAATAGGGTGCAATCAGCGGAATCCCGAGCAACCGGGCTGCCGGCGCGAACCGACAGAGAAGCTCGATCGCGTTGCGGGATATACCGTGGACCAGAACAAGCGGTGTCTGCTGGCCGGAATATGTCGAAGGGACGATGGCGTAGAACATCGCGTCGGGCGCGCCGGGCAGCCTGAAGAACTTCGGATTGTCGAACACTTTGCCGTCGCGATTGGCCGGAACGACTGAAAGCCGGACCGTCGTCATGTGTTCACCTCCCGTTGGTGTGGCGGGACCAGGCTCAAGGGGCCTTTCGGGGGCTGCGCCGTCTCCGTCAGGCCGCGCGGATCAATATCCCAGCGCTGCGTGGCAAGATTGCGCAGTTCGGCGTGATCTGTTGTCATCAGCACGACGCCCGGGTGATCGCCAACTTCCTTGATCAGCAATCGGTAGTCGTCGCGGTCCAGCTCGGCGCCGGACAATTCGAGAACCAGGATTGGCGGGGTGCCGAGCAGCGCACGTGCCAGCAAGATGCGAACTGTTGACTGATCGCGCGCATCCGGATCGAAGTCCAATCGCAATGCCAGTGAATGGACCTCCTCGCGGGTCGCCTGTGGTGCCCGGTAGCGAACGTTGTATCTTGTGCTTGCCCGCAGAAGCGGCAATTCCGGGCTGTAACAGCCGATTATTTGGCGTCGCCGCCGGGCGCTCATTTCAGAAAGGCAGTGATTGCCGTAAAGCAGCTTGCCGCGGTGCGGTTTTGCCCGGCCGGTCAGCGTTCGGAATAGCGCTCGGCGCAATTTCGCGTCGCCATCGACTAACACGATCTGGCCATTCTGGGCGGTTGCGCTGGCCGGACGCATACCGGGTAGCAACTCTACCCGATCGAGAGCGAGGTGGGCATCGACTGGCCTTTCAATCGGGCGATCCGGTCCAAACTGCATGCGGGGAAGCGAAAGTAACGCTTCGATACGCTCGCGCGAAACACGACCGGGGATCATCAGTTGCCCCGCGCGCGCCAGATCGCGCAGCACCAGCCCAAGCAGGCCAATCAGGACGAACTGTCCCGCAATCTGGCCAGATGAACTGCCTCCGGCCAGTTCCGCCACGACAAGCATCATCAGTGTGACTGCCAGAGCGGGAAGCCCATGTAGAAAGCCCGTTAGCCAGGCGCGGCTCAGCACGGCGGATGTCAACTTCCCGACACGATTGCGCAGTCGGGCCCTTTCGCTCGGAAGCCTGCCACTGGCCTGTACGGTTGCAATCGCCGCCAAACGTTCGGAGGCAAACCCGGCCACCCTGCCTCTGGCGCGCCGGACATCGCGCACCGCCCGATCAAGTGGCCGCAACAGCAGAACGCCGGCGGCAATCGCAGCCAGTACCGGGACAAGCAATGCGGCCGCAACGACCGGAGAGGCTGTTGCCATCCATGTCAGAAGTCCCGTGATGCCAAGCAGCGCGATGGCTCCGCGCATGATCCCTTCGCTGACCCAAAGCCGCAATGCAGTAAGATCGCCGACGAAGGCCTGGAGCATTGCACCGTGCCGGCGGCGTTGCAGGGTATCACTTTCAACAGAGAGAATGTGTTCGAACAGGGTGTCCCGCACCTCGTTGACGTAGGCTTGCCCAAGACCCTCGCAAAGCCGACGCTGGACCCCATCAAGCAGCAGGGCGCAAAGCGCAACTCCGGCAATCGCCGGCAAGGCCCAGCTTGCCTTGAGGCGTCCGTCAATCGCAAGGTGCATCCCGCGGGCAGCGAAAATGGCTGCCGCAAGCTGCGCGATCGCCACAACAAGGAGCGCGGCGAGCTGGCCGCCCCGCCCATTGGCCAGCAACCGAGGCAGAACTTTAGCCAACCAGACAGACCGGGTCTGCGGCAAAGGCTATTTGCGGGGCGATCTCGCGATTGCGCAAGCAGGCTTTGGTGTAGACGGGAAGGCCCAGCCTGGCTTCGGCTTCCCTGCTGGCCAGAGGCGAGGCGCTGACCTGGCCGGATATTCCAAGAATGCGATGTCCGCGAAGCTCCAGCCAATCGCGCCCGCCAACTGCGCTCAACGCGTCGCCCGCTGCGAATACTATGCCATCGATCGCCGCGCGAAACCTGGCTGATTCCAGAAGTGCCCCGGTTTCGCGCTGGAACAGTCCGTCGGCTACTTCGATCACCACGACATCGGGCCGGCTTGCGGCACAGTGGGCGATGAGTGACAGGGCAATACTTTCAATCGTAGTCAGGTCGAGTCCGGCGGTCGAGGCATGACCCATATCGGTAAAATCGTGAACCGATCGCGCGCCTGAATCGAGCATGCTCCAGACATCCAGTCCTGAACCGGTCCCGGTAACCTTTGCCGCCTCAACGATCAGCCCCGCCCGGGACAGGCCATAGATCAGGCTGGAAGCCGTTGTGGTCTTGCCGGCATTCATCGTGCTGCCGGCAATCACCACCACCCGGGGCGCGGACAGCGGAATTTCGCAGTCTGGCAGGGCGAACCGGGCAAGGTTGAGCACGTCGCCGTGCTTGTCGGCGATAAGGCCGATCGGCGCTATCCGGGTCGGACGGCCAGTTGCGGCATGACGCGCGATGACGTGGGCCGCCACGCCGCCGCTGGCAACAAGATCGCATTCACCAAGCCCATCGGGCACACTCGCCTCAAACTGGTCGGGGGCATAGCGAGCGCCATAGGCGACGATTATTTCGTCGCCTTCGTACAGGTGCATCCGCCGACCCTGGGGCGATTCCAGACGCGTGTGCTTGCCGATCGATGTTACCGCCGCGAGAACCAAATCGCCCGCTCGCGGCGTTCCATCGCGGACAAGGTTGGTCGCGACCGAGAAATCGACCCTGCGGGTCGTGAAGGCGCATTTTGCGGATTTGAGCCGCGAACGCCGAAGCAAGTTTCGAGGCCCCGCCTCTCTCTCGTCGCACTCAGTCGGCGCGGCGCGAACGCCCCCTATTACCTTGTACATCGCGACCCCTTTGCCTTTATAATCAACCCGCTTGCAGATCACGTTATGACCGAAGGGTTAACATCGATCTGAGCATTGAAGTTAAATTATTGCACTGCAATACGACCAGATGTGCATCGGCTAAGACGATTGCACTCGGTGCGGGATCGGCTGGAAAACCGAAGCGCGTTTCCTTTGGGCAAGTGGGAACGCACGGTGCGTACTCGAACATTCTGCAAATTTCAGATCTGTGCTCCCGGACTCGCAACGCGGTCTCGACCGCTTCCGGCCTTTCGCCGCCGCACGAGCAAGCCATTGAGGTAATGCCACAAGAAAACGGCTGGCAGGACTAGGCCGATGATCCAGTGAACCATGCTTGTCCAGTCGCGCACCAGTTCGTCGCCGACGTAATAGAGCATGTAGCCGCTGGCGATCAGCACGCCGAGGACCGCGCAAAGCGCGATGCCAGCGATCCGCTGGTGGACGTAGGCCCAGCCCTTGGGAATGTGCACGACCAGCATTCCGCCGATCCCGAGAAGCGCGGGTATCAGAACCAGACCGTGAAGCTTCATCATCCACGGTTCGAGCGGGTTCATCTCCGGCCCGAACTCGCCTGGTTGTTGACCATAGTAGTGAAGCAAGAGCCAAGCCGCGCCGCTCAGCCACAAGGCCACGCCGCTGAGGCTGAGTAGCCAGATCTGCCAGCCGGCAAGCTTGGCGGTGCGCCGATGAACCATCAGGCGGCCTTTTCGAGCGCGGATTCGCGCAGGATCCGCGCGCCGTAGCTTGCGGCAATCCACTGCGAGCTCGCGGGCGCCGCGATGGCAACCTTGGTCAGGGCGTCGGCGATCACGCAGCGATCCGCGATAACGCTGACCCGGGTGGGGACCGCCACCGGCGCGCGGCCCGCGCCGAAGTGCGGGGCGAAAAGGCGGCTCTGGCGCCGGTGGCTACTTCCGGCATTGGCGGAACTCGCGATGGCGCAATCGGCCAGAGCAATCCGTTCCCGCACCTTTCCATCACCGTCGCGCAGGCCCACGGTCCAGTCGCGCGCGCCGAACATCCGCAAGTCGCCGCCTGCATTGACCAGGCCTTCGGTGACACCAGCAGCCTCTAGTGCGGCAACTGCCCGGTCGACGGCAAATCCCTTGGCTATGCCGCCAAGGTCGATGAGCATCGGCTCATGGCAGCGGACCCGGCGGTCATCGACGATCTCAATGTCCGCCGACGTTCCCGAACAGTGCGAAGCCTCCGGCCCCTCCGGCTGGGGAAGAAATCCGTCACGAACCAGTTCCCGGCCGATCGTGACATCGAACAGACCGTTCGTGTTGCGATGCAGCTCGAGCGCGATCCCCAGCACTTCCAAGGTCTCGGGCGCGACTTCGACGGCTTCGCCGGGACCTGCGTTCCTGAGCATCGCCAGGTCGCTGTCCTCGTCGTGGAACGACATGCGGGTCTGCACCTGCGCAATCGCCGCAAATGCACCGTCGATCGCTCCCGCCCCTGCGTCCGGAACGGTGATCTCGACGAGCGTGCCGAGTAGGGGCTGGCAGCGGGTTTGCACGCCTATCGCACCTGCGCCAAAGCGACCGCGTGAATGGCGAGGAGCCTCTTCACTCCGTCGGTGATGTTGCGCGAGGAGAGCGTCGCTCCGGAAATGTTTGGGATGTCCTGATTGAGCTTGAACTTGTCGCGCACGGTTTTGCCCCGGAACAGGCTGCGCCACCGAACATCGCGGACCTGCCCGCCTTTGCTTTCGCGGTAGCTCAGAATTTCGACCCCGAGCACGTGTCCGTCGGGCGATATGCCGGTGGCATAGGTGATATACTCATGCTTGCCGATCACCTCATCGACGATCACCCAGCCAGCCAGCCTGCCGCCCGATGTTGCGCGCCACACGCGCGGTTGGGCGGTGCGCTGGGGAACCCCCGATATCTGACGGATTTGCGTCAGCTGCGCAGGAGACAGGGTCACCGGAAAGGCCGCGAAGGCGTCAGCCTGCGGAACGAGGATATGCTGTGCCTGCGCCACCGTCAGGTAATCGGCGGCGATCGCGCTCGACGAGGCGGCGAGCACCGGGACGGCGAACAGGCTGGCCCATGTGAAGCGTGTCATCGAAAGCTCCCAATCAGAAATTGATGCCCAGCTTGAACCGGAACTCGGTCTTGGTCTTCTCGATCAGATGCAACCCGGTGTCGGTCTGCCCGGGGTAGCGTTCGCCGCCGCCCTTGATCTGCGGGAACCAGGTGAGCGTGGCCCAGAACTTCTCGCCGCCATAGTGGATCGTCGGTCCGGCAAACAGCGACCAGCGTTCCTGACCGACTTCGGTCTCGTATTCCGAGGTATAGTGGGTTTCCGCACCGACGAACCAGCCCGGCGCGACGCGGTAGCTGAGGCCGGTTCCCGCGCTGAGCTCGATCTCCATCTCGGGCGTGGTCGGCCAGTCGAAGCCCGCCGGCAGGTTGGCAATTGGCGCCCGCGTTTCGTGGCCGGCCTTGAGGCCGAGATTGCCGACCCAGACGATCTGGCCCTGGCGGAAGTACTTCTGCGCGGCGATCACGACTTTGCCCTCGTACTCGGTCTTGAGCTGGCCGCTGTGCGGATCGAGCCGCTTCCATTCGGCCGAGGTAATGACGGCGAGCCCGAAGTCGTCGAGCGCGGGACTGAGTATGTTGAACTTCGACTTGACCTCGAGCCCCGAAAAACGCGGCCCCTTGTCGATCGGCGCTGGCAGATAGCCGTCGATCAGCAGGCCATTGGTTTTGATCGTGAGGAAGCTCGCGGCGGCCGAGACGGTGATCCGGTCGGTGACGCCATATTCGCCCTCGATCTCGGTATCGAGCGCCCGGTAGGTGCCTTGCCCCTTGTCCGAGCGCAGCGTGTTGAAGACATAGATCTCACCGGAACCCTTGGGCAGGGTTTCGGCGCCGGTGTTGTAGCCAAACAAGTTCTCGTCGGCATGGGCCGCGCCCGGAAACGCCGCGACAGCGCCCAACGCGAGGAAGCCGGAGAAGAGATTGCCGCCGAAACGGCCATGGAAGATATTCATGCTGGATTCGCCTCGTGGTCAGAACATGTAGCCAATGCCAAGATTGATCCGATCGTTGGCCTCGTTTTCGAAGAACTTCTGGTAGTCGATCTTGACCACCACCTCACGCAGCGGGTGAAACGAGAACCCACCGGTGAATATCCGGTCGCGGTTGACCGGATCGGAGGCCAGCCCCAGCGGCAGTCGCGCCTGGCTGTCGAACTGCTCGTAGCGCACGAACGGGTCGAGGGTGGCGACACTGCCCAGCGGGATGCTGTAGGCGCCCTGAATATACCAGCCGTAGAACGCCGAGGGAGCGACGGGCAGATCGGCGCCGGTGGCGGTGTTGTAGTTTTCGACCACAGTGCCGAGCGCGGCGGACCGGCTGATCGTGCCGTGCGCGTAAAGGGCCTGGAGATCGAATCCGCGGTGCTGCCAGCGGCCGTGGACATCCCACAGCGTGACCCGCGAGGTAACACCCGCGAAATCCGGCAGGCTGTTGTCGGCCTTGAAATCGGCGTTGTTGTGGGTGGCGTTGCCGGTGAAGGCCGCGCCGCCGAGCAGCAAGCCCGGAATGCCTTGGTACTCGAGCGAACCGTAGAATGACAAGCTCGACGCCTTGGCGAGCTGGAGTTCCTGGTGTGATCCTGCGAGCGGTGCGCCGGGATCGTCGAACCTGGCGACATTGAAGCCGGTCGTGACGCCGACATCGTAACTGAGGCCAAAGGGTGTAATGCCATATAGACCGATCCCGCCTTCGCGCCAGGTCGACGGGATGATCCGCGTCTCGACCTCGTTGCGCTCGACCCCGTAGAACACCGGCGGCTCGTGATTGCGGTTGAGGAACCCGAACGGCATCAGGAACAGGCCGGCCTTGAGGTTCGCCGCAGGGCTGAAGGAGTAATCAAGGTAGGCCTGCTCGATCGCGACCTCGCCCTGGTCACCCGAACTGGCGACGGCATGCTCGACCTCGATTTCGCTGGTGAAGCTCAACTTGTCGCTGAACTTGTGGCCAACGAACAACACCAGGCGCTTGAGATCGGCCTGGTTGCGGCTGCTGTCCTTGAGATAACCGTTGTAGGTGATCTCGCCGTAGCCACCGATGGTCGTGTCCGAACCAGACGCGGTGACCGGTCTCGTGTCGCCAACCGCAACCGTGGGCTGTGAGGCTGTGGACGGCGCAGCGCTTCCGGCTGCGGTCGTTGCCGAGATCGCCGCGGGTTGAGCCGGGGAAGCCGCCGGCGGTTGGATCGTCGCTTCGATGCGTTGCAGGCGGGCCTCCTGCGAAGCCAGTTGCGCTTCTTGAGCCGCCAGTTGCTCCTTTTGCTTGGCAACCTGCGCCCTCAGCGACAGGATTTCGGCATCCTGCGAGGCCTGGTCCGCCAGCGCGGGTGTAGCGCTCGACAGCGCGGTCGCCGCCAGAAGCATTGCAATTCTGCGCATTAGGTTCGCTCCCGAATGGTGTAAACGGGCGCTACGTTATATGAGAATGATTCGCAATAGCATTAATAGCGAAGTGGATCGCCGCTGGGCAGGAGCTCGGGCAAGATCAATCGCATGGTGTCCGGTCTTGCCCTATCCGAAGAATTGAACACCTGATTTCCGCGATTGATTGTGCCGGCACAGGAGAGGCCGATCTATCAGCCGTGTTCTAGCGGCACCGATGTCCACTGCAAACGAATGCGGAGCCAGCCACGCACGAAATCGATTGCATCAACACCAACATCGCAACAAGTGCGTCCTGGGCGATCGACGCCGGCTGCGTAGGGTTCCAATGCGCAAGCTTGTTCGGCGCTCTTTCATGCCGAGACACGCCGTTGCGCGCCTCATGGCATGCCATGTTGCAGCACCCACAAGGCTTTCGCCTGACCATCACGGAGGTCACCCATGAAGCGCCGCAGACTTGGCAAAACAGGACTGGACATATCAGTCGTTGGACTAGGCACCTGGCAGTTTGGCGGCGAATGGGGCCAGACCTTCGCGCCCAAAGACGTTGCGACGATCATCGACAAGGCAAAGGACCTGGGAATCAACTTCATCGATACGGCTGAGTGTTACGGTGACCACTTATCCGAATCGCTGGTCGGTCAAGCAATCGAGCGTGACCGCGCATCGTGGATCGTTGCAACCAAGTTCGGTCATCACTTTCACGGCCACCTCGACCGCAGCGAACGCTGGTCGCCGCAGCAGGTGATCGAGCAGCTTGACGCCTCGCTGCGGGCGCTGCGCACCGACTACATCGATCTCTACCAGTTTCACTCGGGCGACGATGCGGCTTTCGACCAGGACGAATTGTGGACGATGCTCGACAAACAAGTAAGCGCCGGCAAGATTCGTTATCTTGGCAATTCAATCGGTGACAATCGTAATGTCTACCAGACAGCGCGTTCAACGGACGTCGGCGTTTCGGTCATCCAGGTGGTCTACAATCGCCTCGATCGTGGCCCCGAGGACGATATCTTCCAGTCGGTCCGCGAACAGGACCTGGGGCTCCTGGCCAGAGAGCCTCTCTCAAATGGCCTGCTGTCGGGCAAGTACGCGCCTGGCTCCACATTCGGCGACTTGAGCGACTGGCGTTCAACTGCTTGGCAGGCCGATGTGCTGCGCGACAAACTTCGCGCCGTCGAGCGGATCCAACGCGAGGAAGTCCCCGCCGGCATGTCCGTCGCCGCCTGGGCCTTAGCATGGGCGATTAAGTCGCCAGTCGTTACAGCGGTTATTCCAGGCTGCAAATCTGTGGCGCAACTTCAAGCCAACGCGGAAGCCGCCGCACTTGAGTTAAGTCCGCTATCATAGCTCAAGGTGATTTCGCTACCTGACAAGACGAATTACGCAATTTGAACCCCATTCGGTTCGTGCAAACGCCGACCGGCAATTGCCACTTCGAGATCAACGGGGACTCTTGGTCATAAAGTCGGTGAACCCTGCCAGATATAGACGGAGTTGCTCGCGCATCTCGGGGTCGGAGATGGCCCCGTCTGCATCGAAGATCTGGCCGGCGCGCGAGACCATCAGGCGTCCGCCAGTCCATAGCTGTACCCCAAGGGTGCGCAGGACGGGCAACCAATGGTTCTGCGAGAGGATCGTTCCGAAACCTCCTGGTGAGGCACCCATCAGGGCAAAAGGGCGTCCCTTGAACACGCGGCCAGCGTCTCCGGGTGGGCGCGAGATCCAGTCGATCGCATTCTTGAATACGCCGGGGATTCCGTTGTTGTACTCGGGCGTCGCGAGAACCACGCCGTCCGCCGCCGCGATGGCCTCCTTGAGGCTAATAACGGCGGCAGGAATGCCATGCGCTGCCTCCTCGTCGCCATCGTAAAGCGGAATGCCGTGAAGGGTCCGTACCTCTAGCGACACCCCGTCAGGGAGAAGCTCCGCAATGTTGTTGAGCAAAGCGGTATTGTAGGACGCTCGGCGCAGGCTGCCAGTTATGCCGACCAGTCGAATCACGGCTCACATCCTTTCACAATGGCGGGCGTTTCCCCCGGAGCGACCGTCATGACGTCCTGCCACTCGGGATGCTTGATGTAACGTGCCCGAACATATGGACATATCGGAATAATGCGGAAGCCCGACTCTCGCGCGTCGCTGATCAGGTAGTCCACGAGAGCGGCGGTTGCACCGGTGCCTCTGAGCGCATCGGGAGCCTCGGTGTGGTCGACGCTAATCAAAGCAGGCCCACGGCGTGTGAACGTAAGCTCTGCGAAAGCATCGATACCATCGATTCGGGCGACGAAACGGCCATGGCGGCCGTCTTCTTTTTTTATGATGGCGATGGAACGCATATTCCAAGCCAGCTCTCCCCTGGACCGGGCGGTCTCGCTCCCGAACGAAGGTCCGCCACTGGGTGAGTCAAACTTAGCACACCATAGCAGTCAATTTCGCGCGAACAGCCTCGGTGACCGCAGAATCAGATGAATTGACTCGAACCCACAACGCCATGTTATAGCGGTACCCATGAAGCGTTGGCTTACCATGGCTCTGCTCCTGACTGCATTGTTTGGCCTGATCGGCCAAGCTACAGCCTTTGCGCATGCCATGCCGGCCGCGAAGTTCGACCGGGCCGTCGCCGCCGCGCCGATGGACCCCGATTGCGCTAAGATGGTGGGGCTGACCAAGCCGGCTCCGCAACCAGTGAAACCATGCAAGGGAATGACACCGGACTGCGCTGCCAAGATGGGCTGCGCCGTGCCTTTTGCACTAATGCCGCCAGTGGCGTCCGGTCCGGTACCTGATTTTCGCGCTGCACTCCTTGGCCTTGTCCCGGCAACGCCGCTAGTCGGCCGCGACACCGGTCCTGAGCCGGAACCACCCACACACCTTGGCTGAACCCCAGCGGCGCACTCGCGAACCCGTGTTCGCGGCGCGTCACCTCGCAGTTCAATCAAGGATTACCGACATGAAGACTATTTTGACGCTCGCTGCCGTTGCAGCGGCACTCGCAGGCGCTTCCGTTGCTTCGGCGCACCAAACCGCCGGTGGCCATTGGGAATGGCAATCCCGCCCGACTCCCGGACCCAACAAGTCCAACCTTCCGTCTCAGGTTCGCGTCTGGGTCAGGGACAGCGGCACCGCAATGGCGAACTGCAACTGCGCCATGATGAAGATGAGCGCGGCTGACTGCATGATGGATATGCCGGGTAAGCCCAAGGCTCCATCGGCCGGCTAAGGCGATTGCCTGGCCGATAACGAAAAGCAAGCTGGCCAGGCGCGTGTCGCCGGCGAGGTGTTTCCATGCTTCGCCGGCGCACGTTTGCCGCAGAATGCTCTCACGTTGCCGTCCGGGCTCTGCCGATCAGGAGGGCTCCATGCGAAAGATCTATCTGATGCCGCTGCTCGCGGCGCTTCCGGTGGCGGTGTTGGCCGAACCGCTGACGTTCGACGCCGCGCTTCAGCGCGCGACAACCACTGCACCGTCGGTGCAGGCTAGCGCGGCCGGTGTCGATGCCACCCGTTCGGCGTCGATTGCGGCCGGTCGGCTGCCCGATCCGACCTTGTCGGTGGGCGTAGACAATTTTCCGGTTTCGGGACCGCCCGCCTTCACCTTGAACGGCGACAGCATGACTATGGCGCGGATCGGTGTCGAACAGGGATTTCCCAATCCTGCCAAGCGCCGCGCTCAGCGCGGGCGCGCAGAGGCGGAGATCGGCGTGGCCGAGGCCGATCTGGCGGTCGAGACGCAAAATATTCGGCTCGAGACAGCGCTGGCGTGGATTGACCTGTATTATGCCAAGCGGCGGCTCGCCCAGCTTGACCTGCTCAACGACAGTCTGATCGACTTGCAGGCAACCATCAGTGCGCGTCTCGCTTCGGGCTCGGCTCGCCCCAGTCAGGCGCTTGAGCCCGAGCAATTGCGCGCGGCCGTTGCTGACCGGCGGGCTGAACTCCAGGCAGACGTCGCGAAAGCACGGGCCCGGCTTGCCCGTTTGACGGGGGATCCCGATGCCGATGTCCTCGGCGATGCCCCCGTTCTGGAGGTCGATGGCCCGGCATTACGGGCGCATGTCGCTTCACTGCCACGCCTGCAGGCGCTCGATGCCCGGGTCCGGACAGCCGATGCCGATGTCACACTGGCCCAGGCCGACAAGCGGCCCGACTGGCGGGTCGGCACATCTTATGGCCGACGCGATCCAGCCTATGGAGATATGGTGTCGGTCACGGTCACGGTTGATCTGCCGTTCTTCGGCAAGCGGCGGCAGGATCCCCTGATTGCAGCGCGCGAGAGCGATGCCCGCCGCGCCGGGCTGACCCGCGAGGCTGGGGAAAGGGACATTCTGGCCGATCTCGACGCCGACCTGGCTGACTATGCCCTGCATCTCCAGCGACTGAAGAACGCGCGCGAGACACTGGTTCCGCTCGCCAAGCGCCGGGCCGAACTCGACATGGCAAGCTATGGCGCAGGCAAGCTCGATCTTGGGAGCGCACTGCTCTCGACCCTCGCCTTGGCCGAAGCCGAGGTCGATGCCTTGTCGCGCGAGGCGGATGTCGCGCGCGATGCAATCCGGATCAATTATACCTATGGGGAGATGCGGCCATGAGCATGGACGCGACAACGGCGGTGCGCTGGCGCGCTGGATTGATGGCCGCGGTGCTGATCGCGGGCGGCGGCGGATACTGGCTCGGACAACGCGGCGGATCGGGTACCGAGACCGGTTCCGGCCAGACCGAACGCAAGGTTCTCTATTGGTACGATCCGATGGTTCCGGCCGAGCACTACGACAATCCCAATTCGCTGTCGTCGATGGGAATGAAGACCCAGCCCAAATATGCCGATGACGGTGCAGCCGCAGGCGCCACACCCGAAGTGACTATCGATCCGGCGGCTATGCAGAACCTCGGCATCCGTGTGGTTCCAGCAAAGGTCGGCAGCCTCGCCGGGGCGCTCAACGTAACCGGCAGCATCGACTTCAACCAACGCGATGTCGCAATCGTTCAGGCGCGCTCGGGTGGCTTCGTTGCCCGAGTCTATGCCCGCGCGCCCGGTGATGTCATCCGTGCCGGGGCGCCGATCGCCGATGTGCAACTGCCCGAATGGGGCGGCGCGCAGACCGAGTTCCTTGCGGTCAAGCGGCTTGGCAGGCCCGATCTCACCGCCGCAGCGCGCCAGCGGCTCAAGTTATTGGGCATGTCCGACGGCTTGATCGCCAGCGTCGAGCGCAGCGGGCGAACCAACAGCACGATCTCCATCACCTCACCGATGTCAGGGGTGATCCAGACGCTCGACGTCCGCGTCGGGATGACCCTGACTCAAGGCCAGACCCTGGCCCAGGTCACCGGCATCGGCACGGTGTGGCTCAATGCTGCCGTGCCCGAAGCGCAGGCAGGTCTGGTTCGGGTCGGTCAAAGTGCGAGCGCGACTCTCACTGCCTTTCCCGGCGAGGCCTTTGGTGGACGGATCATCGCGATCTTACCAGCTGCACAAACCGACAGCCGGACGATCACGGCCAGGATCGAACTCGCCAACCGAGGAGGACGTCTGCGTCCCGGCATGTTTGCGCAAGTCGCGCTCGGCGGAACGGGCAGCACGGCGCTGCTGGTGCCGAGCGAAGCAGTGATCCGCACCGGGACACGCACGATTGTTATGCTTGCAATCGGCAATGGTCGCTATCAGCCCGCAGAAGTCCGCACTGGCCGCGAAGGTGGCGGACAGACCGAGATCCTCGAGGGGCTGGCCGTCGGCGAGAAGGTGGTCGCCTCGGGGCAATTCCTGCTCGATTCGGAAGCGAGCCTGACCGGGATTCCTGCCCGCAAGCTAGGGGCGACCAAGTGATCGAATGGATCATCCGCGCCTCGGTCAAGGCACGTGGGCTCGTCGTCATCGCAGCGCTTGTGCTGACGGTGATTGGCATCGGTGCAGTGCGGACCACACCGGTCGATGCGCTACCGGATCTTTCCGATGTTCAGGTCATCATCCGCACAACATATCCGGGCCAGGCACCGCAGATTGTCGAGAATCAGGTCACCTATCCGATCACCTCGACGATGCTGTCGGTTCCCGGTGCGCGCGTGGTGCGCGGCTATTCGTTCGTTGGCGACAGCTTCGTCTATGTGCTGTTCGAGGATGGCACCGACCTATACTGGGCGCGCAGCCGGGTGCTGGAATATCTCAGTCAGGTGCAGGGGCGACTGCCGGCCGGTGCAACTGCTTCACTAGGACCCGATGCAACCGGCGTGGGCTGGATCTACGAATACGCGCTGGTCGACAAGACTGGCCAGCATGACCTCGCCCAGCTCCGTTCGATCCAGGACTGGTTCCTGCGCTACGAACTAAAATCGGTTCCGGGCGTGGCCGAAGTCGCCAGCATCGGCGGCATGGTCAAGCAGTATCAGGTCGTTGTCGATCCGCAGAAACTCGCCGCCTACGGTGTTACGGCGAATGATGTCGCCGACGCACTCAAGCGCGCCAATCAGGAGACGGGCGGCGCGGTCGTCGAAATGGCTGAGGCCGAATATATCGTCCGCGCCTCCGGCTACCTCAAGACACTCGAGGATTTTCGCGCCGTTCCGGTCCGCAGCGCGGCGGGCGGCATCCCCGTCACCATCGGCGATGTCGCGACCGTCCAGATCGGCCCCGACATGCGGCGCGGCATTGCCGAGCTCAATGGCGAGGGCGAAGTCGCGGGCGGCGTTATCGTCATGCGTCAGGGCAAGAATGCGCGCGAGGTGATCGAAGGCGTCCGTACCAAGCTCGCCGAACTCAAGGCAAGTCTGCCCCCCGGGGTCGAGGTCGTCACCACCTATGACCGCTCGGGCCTGATCGACCGCGCTGTCGAAAACCTTACCGGCAAGCTGTTCGAGGAATTCCTGATTGTCGCACTCGTCTGCGGCCTATTCCTGTGGCACGCCCGTTCGGCACTGGTTGCAATCCTGACCTTGCCGCTCGGTATCCTGATCGCGTTCATCGTCATGCGGGTCCAGGGCCTCAACGCCAACATCCTCTCGCTAGGCGGCATCGCCATCGCCATTGGCGCAATGGTCGATGCGGCGGTCGTGATGATCGAGAACGCCCACAAGCACCTCGAGCGCTGGCCGCACGACAATCCCGACCACGAACTGAATGGTGAAGCGCGTTGGCGCGTCATTACCGACGCGGCGGCAGAAGTCGGTCCGGCGCTGTTCCTCAGCCTGCTCATCATTACCTTCTCGTTCATCCCGGTCTTCTCGCTGCAAGGTCAGGAGGGGCGGCTGTTCGCGCCGCTGGCCTTCACCAAGACCTACGCGATGGCGGGCGCGGCGCTGCTGTCTATCACGCTGATCCCGGTGCTGATGGGCTGGCTGATCCGCGGGCGCATCCCGAGCGAGGACAGCAATCCGATCAACCGCTTCCTCACCCGCATCTACCGCCCTGCTCTCGATTGGGTGCTGGCCAAGCCCAAAAAGGCGCTAGTCATTGCCGGGCTGGTGTTCGCCTCCAGTCTCTGGCCGATCAGCCAGACCGGTGGCGAGTTCATGCCGCAGATGAACGAGGGCGATATGCTCTACATGCCCTCTGCGCTGCCGGGGATTTCGACGGCAAAGGCGGCCATGCTGCTCCAGCAGACCGACCGGCTGATCAAGACCGTTCCGGAGGTCGAAAGCGTGTTCGGCAAGGCGGGCCGCGCCGATACTGCCACAGACCCTGCGCCGCTCGAAATGTTCGAGACCACCATCCGCTTTAAGCCAACGAGCCAATGGCGCGCGGGCATGACGCAGGAACGCTTGATCGAGGAACTCGACGAGACCGTCAAAGTCCCCGGCCTCGCCAACTTCTGGATTCCGCCGATCCGCAACCGGATCGACATGCTGGCCACCGGCATCAAGAGCCCGATCGGGATCAAGGTCTCGGGGGCGAACCTCGACGACATCGACCGCACCGCGCGCGAAATCGAAACGGTAGCGAAGACCGTTCCCGGAATCAGCTCAGCGCTGGCCGAACGCCTCGCAGGCGGGCGCTTTATCGATGTGACAATCAATCGGGCAGCGGCAGCGCGCTACGGCCTCAACGTCGCCGATGTGCAGGCCGTGGTGTCCGGCGCGATCGGCGGCGAAGCGGTCGGCCAGACAGTCGAAGGGTTGGCCCGTTATCCGATTAACGTCCGCTATCCGCGCGAAATCCGCGACAGCGTGGATGACATCGTAAACCTGCCGGTCCTCACCCCCTCGCGTCAGCAGATCACGCTCGGCACGGTTGCCGATATCCGCGTCAGCAATGGCCCGCCGATGCTCCGCAGCGAGAACGGCCGGCCGGCCACCTGGGTCTATATCGATGGGCGGGGCCGCGCACTCACCGAGATCGTGGGTGACCTGCAGCGCACTGTCTCCCAAAAGGTCAAGCTGCCTCCCGGAATCAGCGTGGCCTATACCGGCCAGTTCGAGTTCCTCGAACGCGCGACCCAGCGCTTGAAGATCGTCGTTCCGGCAACGCTGCTTATCATCTTCGCGCTGCTCTATGCGACCTTCCGCCGCTGGGATGAAGCCGCGCTGATCATGGCGACGCTCCCGTTCGCGCTGACAGGCGGTGTTTGGCTGCTCTACCTGCTGGGGTTCAACCAGTCGGTCGCAACAGGCGTCGGGTTCATCGCGCTGGCAGGCGTGTCGGCAGAGTTCGGGGTGGTCATGCTGATCTACCTCAAATCGGCGCTGGCCGAGCATAGCGATGTCGAAACCGCCGTTCGCTCGGGCGCACTGCTGCGCGTCCGCCCCAAGGCGATGACGGTGGCGGTGATTCTTGCGGGCTTGTTCCCCATCCTCGTCGGCACCGGCACGGGATCAGAAGTAATGAGCCGGATCGCCGCGCCGATGGTCGGCGGGATGCTCTCCGCGCCCTTGCTTTCGATGCTCATCATCCCCGCCGCCTACCTGCTCATGCGGCGACGCACCCAAGTTCAACACCAAGGAGAAGCAACATGAAGAAGGCCATGATACTAACCGCGCTGATCGCGCTGCCGGTCGGCCTGTCCGGCTGCGACAAGAAGACCGAAGCACCGAAAGTCGAAGCACCCAAAGCCGAAGCGCCCAAGGCGGAAGCAACGACTGATAATATGTCGGGCATGACTATGCCTGCTGGCTCCATGATGGGCAAAGGTAGCGGAACCGTGACCGCCATCGATGCCGCAACCGGAAAGATCACCCTCGATCATGGCGCAATTCCTGGCGTTGGCTGGCCCGCAATGAAGATGGGATTTTCGGCCAAGCCTGAATTGCTCAAGAGCGTGGCCGTCGGCGAAAAGGTCGACTTCGATGTAACTGTTACAGGAACTGCCGGGGAGGTAACGGCGATCAGGAAGCAATAGGCCGGTTGGGAGTGCTTCTGCAGGTTGAGGCTGCCGGTGGAGCGTTCGCCTGAAACCGGCGAATCCCTTTGCCGGGATTCGCCGGTTCGCGGCGCGAAAGGGTCGGGGGCCGCGTGATCGAGGCGGGCGGTTCGTGCGCCATGCGAAACTGGTATGAGATGGTTTGGCGGTTGCACTCTGATTTCGTCATTGCGAGCAGTCGATGTCTGAAATTTGTATCCGTGTTCCGGACACAGTCTGGTTTTGATTTGTTACAAAACCTCTGATAAAAATGATTCAGCTTAGAGGATTTGTAACGTGCCTGGAGAGAGTGCCAACCAGCGGGAAAAGCTTCGCGCGCTGATCGGCGGGCACTCAATCCTGCGCGCGCAGGAACTGCGCAAAGGCGGAATAGCCGGCGTCACCATCCAGCGAGCGCTCGCAGATGGCGATCTCATCCGTATCGGCCGCGGCCTGTACCAGGACCCACATGCCGAAATCGACAGCGGGCTGTCGCTTGCAGAAGTCGCCAAACGTGTGCCCAAGGGTGTCATCGCGATGACCTCCGCGCTCGCCTTCCATGGCCTCACCGATCAGATGCCGCGCAAGACGTGGGTGGCGATCGGCGTCAGCGACTGGTCTCCCATATCGGGGATCCCGCCGGTCCGTATCGTCCGCTTTGCCGACAAGTATCTCGATCAGGGCGTCGAACTGCACCAGATCTCGGGGGTCGAGGTGCCGATCTACTCGGCCGCCAAGACCCTCGCCGACATGTTCCGCAACGGCCGCCTGGTCGACCGCTCGATCGCGGTCGAGGGACTGCGCGCGGCGCTGGAGGAACGCAAAGCCAGCCCGGGTGAAATCGCCGAGGCCGCCCGTGTCGGCGGCGCCTGGCGCATCATGCGGCCATATCTCGAGGCGCTGACGTTCAATGGCTGAACCTCCAAAGAACTTGGCCGCCTCGGTCAAGGCCCGTCTGCTCAATATGGCCCGCGAGCAAAGTCGCAACTTCGATATCCTGCTGGTGCGCTTCGCGCTCGAGCGCCTGCTCTTTCGCCTTGCGCAGTCCGAACATCGCGACCGTTACGTGCTGAAGGGAGGAATGCTCGTTACCCACTGGCTCGAGCACGACAATCGCGAAACCAAGGACATGGATTTCCTCGGCTTCGGCCCCGACGATGCGGAGGCCATCAAGCAGACCTTTGCCGGCATCATGGCGATGGAGGCCGAGGACGGCCTGATATTCGATGTCGATGGTCTTGCGGCGAGGCCGATCCGCGAAGAAATGGAGTACGGCGGGATACGTCTGCGCACCTACGCTTATCTTGAGCGCACCCGCATTTCGATCACCCTTGACATCGGGTTCGGCGACGCGCTGGCGGATGCCGGGCAGGTCATGGATTACCCTTCGCTGCTCGGAATGGAGCGTCCCAACATTCGCAGCTATCCGCCCGAAACGGTCATCGCCGAGAAGTTCCAGGCAGTGGTTGCGCTGGGTCTGGCCAACGGCCGGATGAAAGACTTCTACGACCTGTGGGCGTTACCGCGGACGCTCGCGCTGGACGAGGCCGCGCTCGACGCCGCGATCGCCGCAACCTTCGCCCGCCGCCAGACGGCGGTGCCGACACACTGTCCGCCCGGGCTGTCGGACGACATGTCCCGGGACCCGGCCGCCGCGCAGCGCTGGCGCGCCTACATTGCATCGCTCGATCATCCTGAGCTGTCATTTGCCGACGTATTGGGGGACATCTGGATTTCGCTGGCGCCGAACTGCGCGCGCCTTCTAGGTGCCAAATGATGCTACCGCGACCGCAATCCAGACTCATAGGCAGATGCACATCTGAGCCACGCACCTGGCGCCAACGTGGACAAGGCGCGCAAACGCTACAAGGTGCTTAGCCGGGTTCCACCTATGAAGTCCTGAAAGCCTTTTTGGGGCACGCGAACAGCAGAATATTGAACGTCGTGTCCAGCGCCTCGCCAATGAACTCGTGCTGATCGCCGTTGAGGTCGGTCAGGATGAAGGTGGTTGGCCGGGTAACGCGCCGGCCTCCAAGCGGGATCAGTGGCCAAAGCGCGTGCCCCGGAGTGATCAGTGTTGTCTGCGGCCGCCCGAACATCCGTTCATAGGATGGCGACACCTCGACCCGCCTGACCGGCGCGCAAATCCCCAACGCCGATCGAACCTCGGTCGGCTCCAGTGCGGCGACAAAACAGACTTGGTGATGGGTACGCGCATACTCGCGGATCGACGCATACATCGAGGTCTTGAACTGGGATTGCAGCTTTTTGATCGACGCGAAGGCCAGCGGCATGTCCGCCGCGCGTTGCTTGAAGGCATCTCCGTTGAACATGACGAACCGTGCGAAATTGTTGGCCTCGCGCTCGAACTGATCGGCGATGGATGGCTCTAGCTCCTGTTCGCTGTCCTCGAAGAAGCGGAACAATTTGCGCTGGTGTGGGAGCTCGAAGTGCCCGGTCTCATGGAGTGTCAGAAACAGCTGTTTGCCGGGAGTGAGCGAATCATCGATATGAATGATCTCTTCGGACGCATCCAGAATGCCGAAGATCTTTCCAATTGCCGACTTAATCGTCTTAGCGACCTGGGTACCCTTGACGGCGATATAGGCCTTGATCGAACGCGGATCGAAGACGCTGTATGGCGCTAGCTTCAGCTTTGCTGCGGCCAGAACATCGCCGAGCGGTAGCGGCACGGCACCCCAGGCGTCGGACCGGTGGAGAAGGTTTGTAGCGATTGTCTCAACCTTCAACAGCTCTCCCGAGCTTAGGGAGCTGTCGTCGGGACGCATCATTTATCGTCCTTCTGCGCTCGAAGAAATTTCAGGAACCGCAGCAACTCGGCTTCTTCGTCATCTGTAAGGCTGATCTCGGCGAACGTTGCCGCGCGCCCGTGTCGCTCGCCCGAGGCATGTTGTACCGGCGCGCGCAAATAGCCCGCTAACTCCATCAAGTGGGTGTAATCGACTTTATAGAGTTCGGCCAAGGCGTGCAGGACATGCGGGGACGGGGCGCCGACCTTGTCATTCTCGATTTGACTTAGATAGGCGTTGGACACTTCCTTCCCCGTTGCTTCCTCGACCTGCCGAAGCGTCAGTTTCCGATCGCTTCGAATCGCCGCCAGATGGACGCCCAGCGTCACCGGTGACTTGTTTAAGCCTGACATGAGTTGGGTCCTTGGGAGCTCCAGAGTGAGTGAATCTAAGCCACTCCGCGTGATTTATCAAGCGCGCTTGATCTGCTTGACATTTCAAGCACGCTAATCCTACAATGCAGAATGCGGCGGCAATTTCGCTCTCGCATCCAAGGAAATGCCCATGACCGCCGATAATGAAGACGAGCCGCCGCTCGATGAACTGGACATCGAAGCCTTCACGGCTGCCAATCCGCACGACAAGAAGCCCCGGGCCACGCGCTACGCGTTCCGGGTGAACAAGAAGCGGGTGACGACCACCGATCCTAATCCGACCCGCGAAGAGATCCTTACGCTGGCCGGCTTCGTTCCCGTCGAGGAATACCGTCTGCGTCTCAAGAGCGGCAAGGGAGACCCGGTGGAGATCCAGCCGGCCCAGCACGTCGATTTAACCCAGCCGGGCGTCGAGCGGTTCGTCGCCAACAAGCTGCATGTGCAGGACGGCCTTAGCGAACGACGCGAGTTCGCGTTGCCGGAAGAGGACACCGCGTTCTTGAACGGCCTGGGGCTGCACTGGGAGGCGGTCAACTGCGGACAGCTCTGGATCTTCGTGCGTGGTTGGAGCCCGCCGGAAGGGTTCGAGCCCGGACAAGTGGACATTGCCTTCGACGTTACCAGCTATCCGGCGGGCGTCATCGATATGGCGTATTTCAGTCCGGCGATCAGCCGTACCAGCGGGGCCAGCATTCCGCAGGCCGATGTTACCGTCGAAATCGACGGGGAACGCTGGCAGCGCTGGTCGCGGCACCGGGTCGAGGGCGTGAACAGCTGGAATCCGGAAAGCGACAGCATCGCTTCCCACTACGGTTACATGCTCGATTGGTTCAAGCGCGAGCTTGACCGGTGACACAGACTTTCACGCTGACGATGGCCGAAAAGGAACAGATGGAGCTGATGGCCCATCTGTTCCCGGGCGACAGCAAGGAATCGGCTGCGATCGGATTATGTTCGTTGGGCGCCAGCAAAAATCCCGTCCGCGTGCTCGTCAAGGAGATCGTTCCTGTCCCGGTCGAAGTCTGCACGCTGCGCACCCCGGTCGCGATCCAGTGGCCGTTCGAATGGCTGGACCCACTGTTGTCGCGCGCTGCGGCGGCCGGCCTTTCCGTTGTTAAGTTCCACTGCCACCCAGGCAACCAAGCGTACTTTTCCGAGATCGACGATGTCGGGGACGACATCTTCTTTGAAAATCTGCACGGATACCTCGACAACGATGCGCCCCATGCAAGTGTAGTTGTTATGCCGTCCGGGCAAATGTTGGGTAGGGTCGGCCTTCCCGATGGATCGCAGCGCGCCATTGCTCAGATTGGCATTGCTGGCCGGCAGCCGCAGTTTTGGTGGTGCGATACACAATCAGACAGCTCCACTACCCTGGGAACGGTCGGGCGGCATTCGCGCGGATTTGGCCAAGAGATGCGCAGCGAACTCAGGCGGCTGAGCATTGGCATCGTTGGGGTGTCAGGAACCGGCAGCATCGTCGCCGAGCAATGTGCCAGGCTAGGATTCGGCCGGATTATCCTTGTCGATCCCCAGCGCGTCGAAACCAGAAATCTCGACAGGATCGTGAGCGCGAACGCGGCAGATGCGCGTGCGGGCACGCACAAGGTCGTAGTCGCCAAGAGAGCGATCGACGCGCTAGGATTTGGCACCGAGGTGGTGGCCATCCCCGCGAATATCGTCGATCGCGATGCAGTGGTTGCGCTGGCTAGCTGTGATGTTCTGGGCGGTTGCGTCGATGGTGCCGAAGGCAGGGCTATCCTTGATCGACTGGTGGCCAGCCAGCTGCAACCACTCGTCGACGTCGGCGTTGGCGCTGTGGCTGACGACGACGGCGCGATCGATCAGATCGACACGGCTGTGAACTTCGTTGTCCCTGGAGGATCGAGCCTTCTTTCGAGGGGTGTCTACACGTCCGAGCAGGTCCACGCCGAAAACTTGGCAAGGGTCGCGCCGGAAGAATATGCACGGCAGCGAGCGGAAAAATACATCAAGGGCCGCGACGAGGAGCAGCCGGCCGTCATCAGCATCAACATGATTGCTGCGGCAAGCGCGGTGCTCGAGCTGATCGCGCGGCTTTACCCATTCCGGCATAACACCAATCTGGCTGCCTTCGATGCGGTGCGCATGAACTTGGCCGAAGTGGAATTCACCATAGAGACTTACGAAAAGCCATGCCCGGTCATGGGCAAATTGCTAGCAATTGGCGGCCGCGAACCGCTGCTCAACATGCCGCAGCTTTCGAGGAAAAGCTAATGTCAAAGCGCAAATCGCTGCCAAGGCGCGTGGGTCTTTGGCTGCAGGACAAGTATTTTGCCCGCTGGGGGAGTTACCGCGTGGTCGAAGACGAGGATCTGCCCGACGAGGCCACACCAGGTAAGCTTTACCTCGTTGGCGAGGATGGCAGGTACTGGATTGCCGCTATGCGATGTCCCTGCGGATGCGGTAACTTGCTCGAAATGAACCTTTTGGCCGATAGCGAGCCAGTGTGGTTGCTCAGGGTCGTCGCGGACGTACCGACCTTACATCCATCCGTTTGGCGCAAGGACGGATGCAGGGCGCACTTCCTGTTACGCAATGGCCGGATCATCTGGTGCTGATACAGATTCTGGAGGGAAAAGCATGCCGGCACGGAATGGTCCACGAGGCGAAATCACTGCGACAGAAGCCAACGGAGAGCCTGTCCTCATCCCGGTCTACTGGAAGCGGGGCTCGACCTATCTTTCGCTCCGCGGTCATGAGCATCTTGTCCACCCATCGAACCTGCGCCGAGCGAACGGTTTCGCGATAGTAGCCGATTTGGTTTATCATGTCTCGGACCCCGTTTACCGTCCACGGTAGGCGAGCAGCACGAAGCAGGCTCGCTAATCAGTGCCGAATCCGTCGCCTTCGGGTCGACGCGCCACCAGCCTGCTTCGAGGTAAGCGTAGCAGAGGTTGGGCGACGTCCTGACCGCAACTTGGTGATTACCCGGTGATTGCTGGAGCAGATATTGGATCCAATTCGGAGGTGAAAAGCGAATGAACATCAGCAAGTTACTTGGATTACGCCATAAAATGTGGTATTTCCGATTCCGGCGGCGTTAGCTACCGCACGAAAGGTGCGCTTCGGCGCGCGTTGAAAGAACTTTCTCGCTCGGGCTGCGTTGAAACTCTATCAAACCAGTCGACTATCGCGCGAATCGAGCTTTCATGGATTTCTCCACTTTCAATCTCGAAGCCCTGCTGCCGTTCATCGGCGTCGGCTTTGCCGCGCAACTGGTCGACGGAGCGCTGGGCATGGCCTTCGGGGTCATTTCGAACACCCTGCTGGTCGGCGTCATGGGCGTGCCGCCCGCGCTGGCCTCGCAGCGGGTTCACATCGTCGAATGCTTCACCACGGCAACTTCGGGCATCAGCCACCTGCTCCACGGCAACATCGACCGGAAGCTGTTTTTCCGCCTGCTGCTGCCCGGCGTCGTCGGCGGCGTCCTTGGCGCCTATGTCCTCTCGAACCTCGATGCGGGGGTGGTGAAGCCGTTCGTGCTGCTCTACCTCACCGCGATCGGCCTCTATATCCTGGTGCGCGGGCTGCTCTATCCGCCGCAACTGAAGGAAGCCAAGTTCATCGCCCCGCTAGGCCTGTTCGGTGGGTTCCTCGACGCGGCGGGCGGCGGCGGCTGGGGCCCGGTGGTCACTTCGAACCTGCTGATTCAGGGCGCCGATCCGCGCAAGGTGGTCGGCACGGTCAACGCGGTCGAGTTCTTCCTGACTCTGACCGTCTCGGCGGCCTTCATCTATCACCTGGGCATCGCCGACCTTGCCGGGGCGACGCTGGGCCTGCTGATCGGCGGGATCGTGGCCGCGCCCATCGGGGCCTGGGCGGCGAAGCACTTCAATCCCAAGGTGATGCTGATCCTGGTGGGCGTGGTGCTGACCCTGACTAGCGCCTACGGCGTCTACCGCGCCTGGGGCTGACCTGACGCGCCGGGCCTAGCGGCCTTCGATCTGCGCCGCGATGGCCAGGATCTGTTGCGCCTGGGCGTGGTGCAGCAATTCGACCATCTTGCCATCGACGCGCAACGCGCCCTTGCCGGCGGCCTCGGGCAGGCCGAAGGCGTCGACCACGCTCTGCGCCCAGGCAATTTCCTCGGCGCTTGGGGAGAAGGCAGCGTTGCAGATCTCGACCTGTGCGGGATGGATCGCGCTTTTGCCGTCGAAGCCGAACTCGACCCCTTGCGCCGCCTCGGCGGCCAGCAGGTCGGCATCGTGGATCGCGTTGCACACCCCGTCGATCGCGACGAGGCCGTGGGCCCGCGCGGCCGCGACGGTCAGCGTCAGGATCGGCAGGAACGGCGCGCGCCCGGGCAGCAGGCGAGCGCGCATTTCCTTGGCAAGATCGTTGGTACCCATGACGAAGGTGCTGAGCCGCGTGGACGCGGCAAGGGCGGCCACGTCGAACAGGCGCGGCACGACGGCGCAGGTTTCGATCATGACCCACAGCCGGGTGTTTGCCGGCGCGCCGGCGAGCGCGGCATCATAGGCTTGGACATCGTCGGCCGATGCGATCTTGGGCACCAGCACCCCATCGGGACCGGCAGCGGCAGCGGCGGCAAGGTCATCCGCGCCCCACGGCGTGTCGAGTGCGTTGCAGCGGATCACCACTTCGCGCCGGCCGAAGCCGCCTTCGCGCACGGCGGCCACCGCCGCTTCGCGCGCCTCTGCCTTCATGTCCGGCGCAACGGCATCCTCGAGGTCGAGAACGATCGCATCGGCCGGCAGGCTACGCGCCTTGGACACGGCCTTGGCGTTGCTGGCCGGCATGTAAAGGACCGAGCGGCGCGGACGCGACGGCGGCTGCACGGCGCCTAGCCCGCGACGCCAGCGGCCGCGAGCACGGCCAGCGTCAGGACGTCGGGCGCGATCGCGGTCATCGGAATGATCTGGACCGGCTTCTCCATGCCGATCAGCATCGGGCCGATCGTGGCATTGCCGGCCAGTTCGCGCAGCAGCTTGGCCGAAATGTTGGCCGATTGCAGGCCGGGCATGACCAGCACGTTGGCTGGCCCCGACAGGCGGCTGAAGGGATAGTTCTTCATCACCGTCGGGTTGAGCGCGGCATCGGGCGCCAGCTCGCCTTCATATTCGAAATCGGCGTTCTGCTCGTCGAGGATCGCCACCGCATCGCGCAGCGGCTCGAGCCACCGGCCCGACGGGTTGCCGAATGTCGAATAGGACAGGAAGGCGACTCGCGGTTCGTGGCCCAGCCGCCGGGCGACGGCGGCAGTTTCGGTCGCGATGCGGGCAAGGTCCTGGGCTCCGGGGCGCTCGTTCACCGTCGTGTCGGCAAGGAACACGGTGTAGTTCTTGCCGATCATCAGATGGATTCCGAAGGGCAACTGGCCAGCCTTCGGGTCGAGAACCTGGCGCACTTCGCGCATGGTCTGCGCAAAGGTGCGGGTGATGCCGGTCACCAGCGCATCGCCGACGCCCAGCTTGAGCAGGGCCGAGGCGAAGATGTTGCGATCCTGGTTGACCATGCGGCGCACGTCGCGCTCCATGAAGCCGCGGCGCTGCAGTTTTTCATAGAGCAGCGCAATCATCGCGGGCACGTGGACGCTGCTGGCCGAGTTCTCGATCTGCCAGTCGTCCGGGTTGCTGACCCCCAGCTCTTGCAGCTTGGTGCGCACGGCCTCGGTCCGGCCGACCAGCACCGGCTCGCCATAGCCGTAGTCGCGGTACTGGATCGCGGCGCGCAGGACGATCTCGTTCTCCGCCTCGGCAAAGATGACCCGCCTGGGATTGGCCTTCACCGTCTCGTAAACCTGGGTCAGGACCGATGTGGTCGGGTTGAGCCGGGCCTTGAGGCTGGTTCGATAGGCGTCGAAGTCCTCGATCGGCTTCTGCGCCACGCCGGTGTCCATCGCAGCCTTGGCCACGGCCGAGGACACGACCTCCATCAGGCGGGGGTCGAACGGTGCGGGGATGATGTATTCGGGCCCGAACTGGTGGCTCTTGCCATAGGCGGCGGCCACTTCGTCGGGCACGCTCTCACGGGCCAGTTCGGCAATGGCCGTGGCCGCGGCGATCTTCATCTCCTCGTTGATCGCGGTCGCCCGCACGTCGAGCGCGCCGCGGAAGATGAAGGGGAAACCAAGGACATTGTTGACCTGGTTGGGATAGTCCGAACGCCCGGTCGCGACGATGGCATCGGGGCGCACGGCCTTGGCCGCCGGCGGGGTGATTTCCGGGTCCGGGTTGGCCATGGCGAAGATGATCGGCGAAGGCGCCATCTTTTCCACCCATTCGGGCTTCAGCGCGCCGGCCGCCGACAGGCCGAGGAAGATGTCCGCGCCGACCAGCGCCTCTTCCAGGGTGCGGTGGGTTGTGTCGATCGCGTGCGCGCTCTTCCACTGGTCCATGCCGCCTTCGCGGCCGCGGTAGATCACGCCCGAGCGATCGCAGACGGTGACGTTCTCGTGGCGCACGCCCATCGACTTGATCAGCGCGGTGCAGGCGAGCGCCGAAGCGCCAGCGCCGTTGACCACGACCTTCACGTCCTCGAACCTGCGGCCGGTCAGGAAGCAGGCGTTGGCCAGGCCCGCCGCGGCGATGATCGCGGTGCCGTGCTGGTCATCGTGCATCACCGGGATCTTCATCCGCTCGCGCAGCGCCTGCTCGATCACGAAGCATTCGGGGGCCTTGATGTCCTCGAGGTTGATGCCGCCGAAGCTGGGTTCGAGCAGGGCGACGGCCTCGATGAACTTGTCGGGGTCTTCAGTCGCCACTTCGATGTCGATCGAATCGACATCGGCAAAGCGCTTGAACAGCACCGCTTTGCCTTCCATCACCGGCTTGGAGGCCAGCGCGCCGAGGTTGCCCATGCCGAGAATCGCCGTGCCGTTTGAAATCACCGCCACCAGGTTGCCCCTGGCGGTGTATTCGTAAGCGGCGGCCGGATTGTCGGCGATGGCCTGGACGGGGACCGCGACGCCCGGCGAATAGGCCAGCGACAGGTCGCGCTGGGTCGCCATGGGCTTGGAGGCGATGATCTCGATCTTACCGGGGCGGATCGTGCTGTGGTAGAACAGCGCCTCGCGTTCTGTGAAACGCACATTGCTTTCGCTGGTCTGGGTCAGGTCTTCGGCCACGCGGTAACTCCCCTTGTCGGCCCGCCCCTAACGCAGCATTGCGCCACGCGATAGGGGAAAGCTGCGCCGTTCCTCTCCCGAATCGGGCTCACTGCCGTTACGGCAGCACCGCATGTCAACGCCCGCAACGCCGATGATGACCCAGTACCTCGCGCTCAAGGCCGAAGCGGGGGATTGCATGCTGTTCTACCGCATGGGCGATTTCTTCGAACTGTTCTTCGACGATGCCAAGCAGGCGGCACAGATCCTCGACATCGCGCTGACCAGCCGGGGCGAACATTTGGGCGTGCCGATCCCGATGTGCGGGGTCCCGGTCCATTCGGCAGAAGGCTATCTGGCGCGGCTGATCAAGGCCGGGTGCCGGGTGGCCATCGCCGAACAGATCGAAAGCCCGGAGCAGGCGAAGACGCGCGGCGGATCGAAAGCCCTGGTGGCGCGCGACATCGTCCGCTTCGTCACCGCTGGCACGCTGACCGAGGAGGCCCTGCTCGAACCGCGCCGCGCCAACCTGCTGGTCGCGCTCTGCGCCGTGCGGGGTCAGATCGGCATCGCCGCCTGCGACATTTCGACCGGCCGGATGGAACTGGAGGAATGTTCTGCCGACCGCGTCGGGGCCGCGCTCGCTCGGCTTGGCGCCAGCGAAGTCGTCGCGCCCGAGGACTGGACCGACGCACCACTCGACGCCATTGCGCGCCCGGCGCGCGACTTTGCCAGCGACAAGGGCGAGGCTGGGTTGAAAGAGATCCACGGCGTCGGGACGCTGGATGGCTTCGGCTTGTTCACCCGCGCCATGCTGGCCGCGGCGGGCGGACTGGTCGCCTATCTCCACCACGTCGGGCGCGGCAAGTTGCCGCTGCTGCTGCCCCCCGTGGCGCGGGCCAGGGAAGCGCACCTCGCGATGGACGAGGCGACGCGGGCCAGCCTCGAGATCCTGGTGGCGAGCGGGGGCACCCGGCGCGGCAGCCTGGTCGAGGCGGTCGACCGCTGCGTTACCGGCGCCGGAGCGCGGCAACTGGCCGACGACCTGTCCGCGCCGTTGACCGACCGCAAGGGGATCGAAGAACGGCTGGCACTGGTCGCCTGGCTCCACGACGATGCCCTGCTGCGCGGCGATCTGCGCGCCGTGTTGCGCGGTCTGCCCGACCTTGGACGGGCGCTGGGCCGGATCGTCGCCGGGCGGGGCAGTCCGCGCGATCTTGGCCAATTGCGCGACGGGCTGTCCGAGGCGCGGCGGATCCATGATCACCTGGCCAAGACAGCGGACCGCCCGGACCTGCTCGAGGCGCTGCTCCCCTATCTTACCGGACACGGAGCGCTGACCGATCTCTACGCCCGTGCGCTGGTGCCGAGCCCGCCGACCGAACGCGGACAGGGCGGCTATATCGCCGAAGGCTACGATGCCGCGCTCGACGAGCTGCGCCGCATATCGGGCGATGCCCGCCGGGCGATCGCCGCGCTCGAGGCGAAATACCGCGACCAGACCGGAATTGCCGCGCTCAAGGTGCGGCACAACGGCGTGCTGGGCTATTTCATCGAGGTCCCGGCCGGCCGCGCGGACGCACTGATGGCGCCGGACAGTGGTTTTACCCATCGCCAGACGATGGCAGGCGCGGTGCGTTTCAACGCCTTGGCGCTGCACGAGGAAGCCAGCCGCATCGCCGAGGCCGGAGGCCATGCCCTGGCCGCCGAGGAGTCTCACTTCGAGGACCTCGTCGCCCGGGCCGTGGCGGCGCGACACGCGATCGCTGCTACCGCCCAGGCCCTGGCCAGGATCGACGTTGCCGCCGGGCAGGCCGAACGCGCGGCCGAGGGCGGCTGGTGCCGCCCGGCCATTGTCGACGAGGCGGTGCTCGACATCGAAGGCGGCCGCCATCCGGTGGTCGAGGCGGCCCTTGCGGCCGGCGGCAGGGGCGGGGGCGACCGTTTCGTCGCCAACGATTGCCACCTCATCCCGCAGGACCGGCTGTGGCTGGTCGGCGGGCCGAACATGGGCGGCAAATCGACCTTCCTGCGGCAGAATGCGCTGATCGTCCTCCTAGCCCAGGCCGGCGGCTTCGTGCCCGCCGCGCGCGCCACGGTCGGGCTGGTCGACCGGCTGTTCAGCCGGGTCGGCGCCTCGGACAACCTGGCGCGGGGGCGCTCGACCTTCATGGTCGAGATGGTCGAAACCGCGGCGATCCTGGCCCAGGCAAGCGAGCGCAGCTTCGTCATCCTTGACGAGGTCGGGCGCGGCACCTCGACCTACGATGGACTGGCGCTGGCCTGGGCGGTGGTCGAGGCAGTCCATGGCTCCAACCGGTGCCGCTGCCTGTTCGCGACGCATTATCACGAACTGACCCGGCTGGCGCAAAGCTGCGAGGCATTGTCGCTCCACCACGTCCGCGCGCGCGAATGGAAGGGCGAACTGGTCCTGCTGCACGAGGTGGCCGACGGACCGGCCGACCGGTCCTATGGCCTCGCCGTTGCCAAGCTGGCCGGTGTTCCGGCACCGGTCGTCGCGCGAGCGCGGGCCGTGCTCGACCGGCTGGAAAAAACCCGCGCGGAAAGCGGCGGGCTGGCTGCGGGACTTGGCGACCTGCCGCTGTTCGCCGCGGCGATGGAACACCAGGAGGAAGTGGTCGATGCGCTTCGTGAACGGCTTTTCGCGCTGGACATCGATGCGCTCACCCCGCGCGAGGCGATAGACCTCCTCTACGAGCTCAAGCGCGAGGCGCAGAGCCTTTCTTAAGGGCTGCGGAGTAGAACGGGGCCATGTTCGGCCCGTCGATCTTTTCGGTGTTCCGCAGCCGCTGGCGCGCGCTGTGGTGGGCTGGCAGCATACTGTTGCTGGCCTACTGTTCGGTGCCGGCCGCCGAAGAGACGGCGGCGCCGCAAGCGAGCGCATCGGACATGGCCGCCGTGGCCGACGCACTCAAGGCGATCGACGAGGCACCCTCCGAATAGGACTCAGTCCGCCGTATCGAGCGCTGCCGCCCAGCGCGCGATGATCGCGGCCTTGCTCCACCGGTCGCTTGCCCGCGCGGCCGCCGCTGCACCCAGCACGGCACGCCGCGCTGGATCGTCGGCAAGCGCGGCGATCGCCGCCGCCAGGGCTTCGGCGTTCTCGGGCGGGGTCAGCACGCCGCAACCCTCGACTTCGGTGTAAAGCCCGGTCCCCGGCTCGGTCGTCGCGACGATGGTCCGGCCCGAGGCGAGCATGTTGGTCAGCTTCGAGGGGAGCACGAGATCGGCCGCTCCGGCGATCTGCGGCAGCAGGTGCAGGTCGGCCATGGCGAGCGTGGCACCCATCCGTTCTGCCGGTTGAAGATCGCGCAGCTGCACGTTCGGCAGCCCTGCGGCGCGGCGCTCCAGCGCCGCGCGGTTCGGCCCTTCGCCGCAGATGACAAAGGCGATGTCTGTCCGGCGTTCGAGCAGGCGTGCGGCATCGACCAGCACCTCGATTCCCTGCTTGCGCGCGATGTTGCCCGAATAGAGCGCCACCATGTGCTCCTCGAGCCCCCATTGGCGGCGCAGGGCAGCAGCGCCGGCCGCATCGGGGACGAAGCGGTCGTCGGCCCAGTTGCGCAGTTCGAGCGCGCGCGCCGGATCGACGCCCTTGGCCGCCAGCCGCGCGACCATCTGCGGGCTGATCGTCGAGACCCGGTCGGCCCGGCGCAGGATGAACCGCTCGAGCGCCAGCGCCAGTCTTGCAGCGAGGCCGCCTTCGCGCAGCAGCCCGGTGGCGACCGCCGCCTCGGCCTCGAAATCCTGGACGTGAACCCACAGCCTGGCGCCGGCCAGCCGCGCCGCGATCCACGCGGTCAGGACGGCGAGCAAGGCCGGGGCCACGGCAATCACCGTGTCGGGCCGGTCGCGGCGTAGCGCCATGCGCAGGGCCGCCGGCAGCGAAGAGAGCGCGAAGCTGGCAAGGTGGACAATGCGCTTGAGGCCGGTGGGGTCGGCCGGAATGTAGTGCGGGCAGCGCGTGACGCTGACACCTTCCTCGCAGGTCGTGCGATAGCCCGAGGCAAACCCGGCCTGGCGCCGCCACTGCGGGTAATACGGCTGGCCGCAGATCACCGACACCGTATGGCCGCCTTGTACGAGCGCCTCGGCCAGGCCTTGCGTGTAGGGACCGATGCCGACCGGTTCGGGCGCGTAGTTCAGCCCGATGATCAGGATGCGGGACCCCGGCACGGTGCAGCGATCAACCCTGCAGCCAGCGGCGGAACCGGGCGAGATCGCGCGCTTGCCGACGCTGCGCCGGGTCGGCGAGAGAGGCGGCGAGGCTGCGGAGCTTGCCGATGGTCCAGGCAAGGCGGCCGCCGTCCTGTGCGCGATCGATCCGGGTGCCTTCATCGTCCGCCACGCGGACCCGCCCTGCGGCAAGATCGTGCACCTTTCCGAAGCCGCCCGTGGCGAGCGTAGCGAGGAAGCGCGCGTTTATCTTGGTGGTGAAGTCCTGCAGCAGCAGACTGCGGGCAAGGTCCAGCATCGCATCATCCGGCGCCGCGGGTTCGGCGGCATGGCGGGGCAAGCCGGCCGCGCCGTGATAGTGCCGCACCAGCGCGAGCACGAGCGCAGCGCCATCCGCCCAGCTTTCCGCCTCGGCGCGCTGCCAGAACAGGTCCCAGTCGATCGACTGGCTGGCGGCGAGGAACCGCACGTCGGTGAGGAGTAGCGGCCCGCAATCGAAACGATGGCCATAGACGGCGTGTACGACGAGATGGGCCAGGAGATCTGCCGGGGCGGGATAGCGCAGGCCGTCCTTCACGATGGCGCGGCCCCGCAGGGCATGCTCGTCCCCCTCGGGCGTGGCGTATTCGAGCCGTCCGTTGCGTTCCATCAGGCGGGCATGCAGTTCCAGCATCGTGCCGCGCGGCATCCGCAGCGGCGGCATGTGCTTGTCGAGGCGGGCCGCCTCTTCCAGCGCGATCTTGCTCTGGCCGACAAGGGTATGGCCGGCCGCGCGCAGGGCTTCGAAAGCGGGCAGGATGCGGTCCGCCGGGACGAGGATGTCGATGTCGCGCATCGGCCTGAGGGCCGCCTCGGGATAGGCGTTGCGGGCAAGGAACGCACCCTTCAGCGCGACCGGCTCGAAGCCTTGCGCATCGAGCAAGGCCATGGCGTCGGCGGCGTCGGCGTGCTGGACCAGCGCGGTCAACGCAGCCTGGCGATAGGCGACGGCCCAGTCGCGGCGCAGCTCCTCGGGGATGGCGTCTTCGGTTTTGTGGCGATGATGCAGCCACGGGCCAAGCCGGTGCAGCGCGGCGAGCGTGCCGATGGCTTGCCAGTCCGCTGCGATGGGGGCCGACAGATCAGCCGTCGTGGCCGTCCCGGCGAGGTCGAGCAGCGTCCGGACCGCGATCCCGGGCCGGGCCAAGTCCGGGTCAGTTCCGCTTGGGAACCGAAAAGGTTCCCGTCACCCGGCCACCCCCGCTGGTCGAGCCAACGGGCGCGCCCACGGCCGACGAGCCGCCGCTGGCGCTGCCATCGACGCTGGACACGCCGGTGGCGAGGTCGATCACCAGCCGCCCGCCGTTCAGCGTGTCGGACCCGCGGCGCAGCGCAACGTTGCCGGCCATGGTGATGATCCGGCGGTTGAAATCGTAGATCGCGACATCGCCGCGCGCGCTTTCGTTGCCGCGCGTCACCTGCACGCCGCCGGTCGCGTCGATCCGCTGGATGCTTAGCGACCCGGCATCGGTATAGGCCACCGTAGTGCGCGCCGCGCGCAGGTTGAGCCCGGCCTGGGTGATCGCGACATTGCCAGACAGGACCACGCGGTTCTGCCGGTCCTGCAGCTCGATCCGGTCGGCCGCATAGCTGACCGGGGCGTTGCTGTTGTGCCCGGCGATCGCCTGGGCATCGGTGCGCCCGATCGACAACGTCGCAACCGTGCCAACGGCCAGGCCCACACCAAGCGAGCGCAGCGCGGTCGTAAGAAGCGACGTTTCGGCCATCATGGCATCCTGAGCTTGCCCGGTGCCATCAGCAGGCGGGCGTTACCTTCCAGCGCGACGGTGCGCGCGCCGAGATCGGCCACTAATTGGTTGGCGCTGAAAGTTCCAGCCGGAATGGCACCCCTTACTCCGCCGCTGCCGATGACGCGGCGGGTCTTGAGGTCGATCGAGACGTTGCCCGCCGCCATGCGATAGCCGTCGGCGGCGGTGAACAGGACCTGGTCGGGCACCGTCACGCGCTCGAGGTCGTAGTCATACTGGCCGAACGGGGCGGTCAGCTCAGCCGGGCCGTCGGCCAGGCGGATGCGGGCAGCCAGCGCATCCATCCTGACCACCGGTTCGCGCGCGCTCTGCTGGACGGCATCGCCGGCAGTCACAGTGAAGGGCCGTCCTTCGTTGTCGATGCCGCGGTACAGCGCATCGGCCACGCGCACGCGGTCCTGCGTGATCGCCACCTTGTTGCGGTCGAGCAGGAAGCTCACCTCGCCGCGCGGAAACAGCGGCTGCACGATCATCGCCGCGGCGACCACGCCGACCAGCCCCGGAAGCCATTTCGCCAGGAAGCGGACGCGCCGGTCGTGCGAACCGCCTGGGGCAGCCCACAGGCGGCGCTTGTCGCGGTTGATGTCGGCGGCCTGGCTCATGGTGGTGCGCTATTGCCGCCTGCTCATGACTCGTGGCTGAAGATATCCTTGTCGGGCCAGCCGGCAAGGTCGAGCCGCGCGCGCGCGGGCAGGAAATCGAAGCAGGCCTGGGCCAGGGCGCTGCGGCCCTCGCGCTCCAGCCGTTCGGCCAGGATCACCTGCATCGCGTGGAGATAGCGAACGTCGGAGGCGGCGTACTCGCGCTGCGGCTCGCTCAGTTCGGCGCCGCCCCAGTCGCTCGACTGCTGTTGCTTGGACAGCTCCTTGCCGAGCAGTTCGCGCACCAGGTCCTTCAACCCATGGCGGTCGGTATACGTGCGGACCAGCTTGCTGGCGATCTTGGTACAGAACACTGGCGCGGCCACGACACCAAGGTAATGCTCGATCGCAGCAAGATCGAAGCGGGCAAAGTGGTATAGCTTGACCCGCGCCGGATCGGCCAGGACGGCCTTGAGGTTGGGTGCGGCATAGTCCGAACCGGGCTTGAACCGGACCAGGTGTTCATCGCCCTGACCGTCGGCGATCTGCACGACGCAGAGCCGATCGCGCGGGGTAATGAGGCCCATGGTTTCGGTGTCGACGGCGACCGGCCCGGCAGCGAGCACGCCAGCGGGGAGATCCTCTTCATGAAGGTAGACAGCCATATGGCCAAGGTGCTTAGGCCCTTAAGCGCGGCTAGGAAAGCCCCGACAGGCGCGAAGGACGACGGAGCGATGGGCAGTGGCGATGCGGTTCCGGATTCGTGGCGCGCGGTACTCGAACCCGTGCTGGAAACGCCCGCAGCGCGCCGCCTCGGCGGGTTCGTCCGCGCCGAGGAAGCCGCCGGCAAGATCGTCTATCCGCCGCGCGGGGAGCGCCTTGCCGCGCTTGACCTGACGCCGCTCGACGCGGTCAGGGTGGTAATCCTCGGGCAGGACCCCTATCACGGCGCAGGCCAGGCGCACGGCCTGTCGTTTTCGGTGCAGGACGGCGTGAAGGTGCCGCCCAGCCTCAGCAACATCTACAAGGAGCTGGCGGCCGACCTCGGGCTTGCCCGGCCCGATCACGGCAACCTGACCAAGTGGGCGCGGCAGGGCGTCCTTCTCCTCAACAGTTCGCTGACGGTGGAGGACGGCAAGCCGGCTAGCCACGCCGGCAAGGGGTGGGAAGCGATCACCGATGCGGTCGTGGCCGCGGTGGCCGCCAAGGACGAGCCTTGCGTGTTCATGCTGTGGGGCAACCACGCCCGCAAGAAGGCGATGAGCGTGCCGGGGCTGGGCCGCGGCAGCCGCCACCTGATCCTGACCGCGCCGCACCCCAGCCCGTTGTCGGCGCACTCCGGCTGGTTCGGCAGCGGCCACTTCGGCAAGGCCAACGCGTTTCTGGCCTCGCAGGGGCGCGGAACGATCGACTGGTCGCTCTAACCGAGGCGGCGCGCCATCGCATCGGCCAGCCGTTTGCCAAGGTCGGGGCCCTGTTCGGGATACAGATAGGGTTCGATCAATTCCGCCTCCATCACGGCCAGCGCGCCATCGGCGCGGCGCACCATGTCGATCCGGGCGTAGAGCGGCGGCTGGGCGAAGGCCAGCAGCGCCATCACCGCTTCGGCGGCGCGGCGATCGGCGGCAGAGGGGTCGAGCGCTTCCTCCGTGCCGCCGTAAAGCGACTGAATCCGGTAATCGCCGGCCGTGGCGCGCTTGATCAGGGCATGGCAAAACCGGCCATCGACGAAGATGAAGCTCAGTTCCCCCTCGCTCGCGATCGCGGGCAGGAAGGGCTGGATCATCGCCGGCTGGTCGATCGACCAGTCCGCCGCCGGCGGCGAGTTGCGGGTAAAGCTGTCCTGCCCGATCGCGCCCGCACCGACCCGGCGCTTGACCACCACCCGATCGGTCCCGAACCGGGCGAAGGCGGCAAGAACATCGGCGGGGCCCGCGCTGTCGGGCCACAAGGTCGGGATCGTCACGGCGCCGCGCGCCTCGAGATCCCTGAGGTAGAGCTTGTCGGCGTTCCAGCGCACCACCTCGACCGGGTTGCAGACAGTGACCCCGGCCGCTTCCAGATCGGCGAGGCGAATCAGGAACTCGTCCTTCGCCTCGGTATAGTCCCAGGGCGTGCCGAGCAGGGCGAGATCGAACCTGGCCAGCTCGTCAAGCGGCGCGCGCCAGTCGATGTCGGTGACGGTGCCGCGCGCACCCACGCCCTGGCGCACCGCCTCGAGGTAGAGGTCGTGCTCGAAGGCGTCGGGGCGCCGCACGGGCGAACCGGGCAGGGTTTCCGGGCAGGAGAGGAAGGCGATCTTCATGCCCGCCGGTTAGGCGGACGCGGCGCGGTTGGGAAGGGCGAACCGCCGGCCTAGCGCGGCAGTTCGCTGACCCCCATCAGGACTTCGTCGACCGAGCGGGCGGCCTGGCGGCCTTCGCGGATCGCCCAGACGACCAGGCTCTGCCCGCGGCGCATGTCGCCGCAGGCGAAGACCTGAGGATCGCTGGTGCGATAGTCGATCACATTGGCCGCGACATTGCCGCGCGGGTCGAGATCGACCCCGGCCTGGTCGAGCAGGCCGGCCTTGCGCGGCCCGGTGAAACCCATGGCGAGGAAGATCAGGTCGGCGGGGATCGTGAACTCGCTGCCGGGCATTTCCTGCATCTTGCCTTCGACCCATTCGACGCGCACGCAGTCGAGGCCGGTGACCTGCCCGTCCTTGCCGGCGACGCGCTTGGTCAGGATCGCCCAGTCGCGCTCCACCCCTTCCTCGTGGCTGGACGAGGTGCGCAGCTTCATCGGCCAGTCGGGCCAGGTCAGTGCCTTATCCTCCTTTTCGGGGGGCTTGGGCATGATTTCGATCTGGGTGACCGAGGCTGCACCCTGGCGGTTCGACGTGCCGACGCAGTCGCTTCCCGTATCGCCGCCGCCGATGACGACGACGTGCTTGCCGGTCGCCGTCAGCGATCCGCGCGGCGCGGCGCGCACCTCGTCATCGCCCGCGTTGCGCTTGTTCTGCTGGGTGAGGAATTCCATGGCGAGCCGCACGCCCGGCAGTTCAGCGCCGGGGATCTCGAGCCCGCGCGGCTGTTCGGCGCCGCCGGCGAGGACGATAGCGTCGAAGTTCTCCTTCAGGCTCTTCATCGAGATATCGACGCCGACCTCGGTGCTGGTGCGGAAGGTCACGCCCTCGGCCTCCATCTGCACCAGGCGACGGTTGATGAGGTGCTTCTCAAGCTTGAAGTCGGGAATGCCGTAACGCAGCAGACCGCCGATGCGGTCGTTCTTCTCGAACACCGTCACCGAATGGCCGGCGCGCGCCAGTTGCTGGGCGGCGGCCATACCGGCGGGACCCGAGCCGACGACGGCTACGGTCTTGCCGGTGCGCTGTTCGGGCACCTCGGGCACGACCCAGCCGTTCTCCCAGCCCTTGTCGATGATCGCGCATTCGATCGACTTGATCGTGACCGGCTGGTCGATCAGGTTGAGCGTGCAGCTTGCCTCGCACGGGGCGGGGCAGATGCGCCCCGTAAACTCGGGAAAATTGTTGGTCGAATGCAGCGTTTCGAGCGCGGCCTGCCAGTCCCCTTCGTAGACCAGATGGTTCCAGTCGGGGATGATGTTGTTCACCGGGCAGCCGTTGTGGCAATACGGAATGCCGCAGTTCATGCATCGCGAAGCCTGCGCGCGCAGCGCCGGTTCGGCGTGCGGAACGACGAATTCCTTGTAGTGCTTCACCCGCTCCTTCGGATCGGCATAGGTCCGATCCTGGCGGTCGAGCTCGAGAAAGCCGGTTTCCTTACCCATTGTGCGAACCCTTATTCGGCGGCGACCGAGGCGGCATCCAGCCGCTCGGCCTCGAGTTGCTTGAGCGCCTTGGCATAGTCGCGCGGCATGACCTTGACGAAGTGGCCCACCGTGGTCTGCCAGTCGTCGAGCAGCGCGCGGGCGCGGGGCGATCCGGTGTGCAGGTGATGCCGTTCCAGCAGCACGCGCAGTCGCTCGGCGTCGTGACGCAGCATGTCGCCCATGCCGGTGTCGCTGGCACTGATCGTGCGCTGCTGCGGACGGCCGGCGCCGTCCTCGTCGTCGCGTTCGGCGCTGACCGGCGACAGGTCGACCTGGGCCGGGTTGCACAGCCGGGCGAACTGGCCGTCGGGATCATAGACATAGGCGACACCGCCGCTCATCCCCGCGGCAAAGTTCCGCCCCGTCTTGCCAAGCACGGCAACGACGCCGCCGGTCATGTATTCGCAACCATGGTCGCCGCAGCCCTCGACCACCGCGACCGCGCCCGAATTGCGCACGGCAAAGCGTTCGCCCGCCACGCCGTTGAAGAACGCCTCGCCGGCGATCGCGCCATAGAGCACGGTGTTGCCGACAATGATGTTCTCTGTCGGCTCGCGCTCGACATGGGTCGGCTGGCGGACGATGACGCGGCCGCCCGACAGGCCCTTGCCGACGTAGTCGTTGGCATCGCCGGTCAGGTCAAGCGTGATGCCGTGAGCCAGGAACGCCCCGAAGCTCTGCCCCGCGACGCCGGTCAGCTTGACCTTGATGGTGTTGTCGGGAAGCCCGGCGTGGCCATACCTTCTGGCCACTTCGCCCGACAGCATCGCGCCGACGGTGCGGTTGACGTTGATGACCTTGCGTTCGATCACCACGGCCTCGCGCTTGTCCAGCGCATCGGCGGCGGCGGCGATCAGGTCCTTGTCGAGCGCCTTGTCCAGCCCGTGATCCTGGGTCAGCGACCAGTTGAGGCTGGGGCTTTCGCCCTGCGGCACCTGGTGCAGGATGCGGGAAAGGTCGACGCCCTTGGCCTTCCAGTGCGTGATCGCCGGTGCCATGTCGAGCCTGTCGACCCGGCCGACCATCTCGGCAACGGTGCGGAAGCCCAGCTCGGCCATGATCGCGCGTAGTTCCTCGGCGACGAAGAAGAAGTAGTTGATCACGTGTTCGGGCTGGCCGGTGAAGCGCGCCCGCAGCACCGGGTCCTGCGTCGCCACGCCGACCGGGCAGGTGTTGAGGTGGCACTTGCGCATCATGATGCAGCCGGCCGCGATCAGCGGCGCGGTGGCAAAGCCGAACTCGTCCGCGCCGAGCAGCGCGGCAACCGCCACATCGCGCCCGGTCCGCAGGCCGCCGTCGGCCTGGACGCAGATCCGCGCGCGCAGGTTGTTGAGCAGCAGCGTCTGCTGGGTTTCGGCAAGGCCGATTTCCCAGGGTGAGCCGGCATGGGTCAGGCTGGTCAGCGGCGAGGCGCCGGTCCCGCCCTCGTAACCGGAAATGGTCACGTGGTCGGCCTTGCACTTCGACACGCCCGCGGCGACCGTCCCGACGCCCACTTCGGACACCAGCTTGACCGAGATCCGCGCGCTGTTGTTGACGTTCTTCAGGTCGTGGATCAGCTGGGCCAGATCCTCGATCGAATAGATGTCGTGGTGCGGCGGGGGCGAGATCAGGCCGACGCCCGGGGTCGAATGGCGAGTCGCGCCGATCGTCTTGTCGACCTTGTGGCCGGGCAGCTGTCCGCCTTCGCCGGGCTTGGCGCCCTGGGCCATCTTGATCTGGATGTCGTCGGCGTTGACCAGGTATTCGGTGGTCACGCCGAAGCGGCCGCTGGCGACCTGCTTGATCGCGCTGCGCATCGAATCGCCGTTGGGCAGCGGCTTGAAGCGCTGCGGGTCCTCGCCGCCTTCGCCGGTGTTCGACTTGCCGCCGATGCGGTTCATGGCCAGCGCCAGCGTGGTGTGCGCTTCCCAGCTGATCGAGCCATAGCTCATCGCGCCGGTGGCGAAGCGCTTGACGATCTCGCTCGCCGGTTCGACCTCGTCGATCGAGATCGGGCTCGCAGCCTTGCGGAACTCCATCAGCCCGCGGATCGTCAGCATGCGCTGCGACTGGTCGTTGATCGACTTCGCGAACTCGGCATAGTTCTTGAAGTTGTTGCCGCGCACCGCGTGCTGCAGGTTGGCGATGTTTTCCGCGGTCCAGGCGTGTTCCTCGCCGCGCAGGCGCAGGCCGTACATCCCGCCCACGTCGAGCATGTGCTTGTAGATCGGATTGTCGCCATAGGCGGCCTGGTGGCGCCGCACGGTTTCTTCGGCCACTTCCGCGAGGCCCACGCCCTCGATCGTGGTCGCGGTGCCGGTGAAATAGCGTTCGATGAACTGGCTCGACAGGCCGACCGCGTCAAAGATCTGCGCGCCGCAGTAGGACTGATAGGTCGAAATGCCCATCTTGGACATGACCTTCAGGATGCCCTTGCCGATCGCCTTGATATAGTTCTTCTGCACCTGCTTCGCGTCGTGCGGCAGGTCCTTGCGGCAGCGGATGTCTTCCAGCGTTTCGAAAGCGACATAGGGGTTGATCGCTTCGGCGCCGTAGCCCGCCAGAACGCAGAAGTGATGCACTTCGCGCGCTTCGCCGGTTTCGACGACAAGGCCGGTCTGCATGCGCAGGCCCTGGCGGACGAGGTGATGGTGCACGGCGGCGGTTGCCAGCAGCGCCGGCATGGCGATGCGGTCCGGGCCCTGGGCGCGGTCGGACAGGATCAGGATGTTCTTGTCCTGCAGCACCGCTTCGGTTGCGGCCCAGCACATTTCCTTGATCGCCATCTCGAGGCCCGCGGCGCCGGTTGCGGCATCCCAGGTGCAGTCGATGGTTTCGGTGCGGAAGGCGCCATCGAGCGCAGCCTCGACCGATCGGATCTTGGCCACTTCTGCGTTGGTCAGGATCGGCTGGTCGACCTCGAGCCGCTTGTGCGTGCCGGCTTCCATACCGAGCAGGTTGGGGCGCGGGCCGATCATGCTGACCAGGCTCATCACCAGTTCCTCGCGGATCGGGTCGATCGGCGGGTTGGTGACCTGGGCGAAATTCTGCTTGAAATAGTCGTAGAGCAGCCGGCTCTTGTTCGACAGCACCGCGATCGGCGTATCGGTGCCCATCGAGCCGATCGGATCGTCGCCGCTCACCGCCATCGGTTCAAGGAAGCGCGACACGTCTTCCTGCGTGTAGCCGAAGGCCTGCTGGCGATCGAGCAGGGTGGTGGTATCGACCGGCAGCGCGGCCAGTTCCGGCTCGACCAGGTCGAGGTCCTTGAGCTTGTACTGCGCGGCTTCGAGCCAGTCGTCATAGGGTTCGGCGGCCGAAAGCTGCGCCTTCAGTTCCTCGTCCTCGATGATCCGGCCTTCGGCGAAGTCGATCAGCAGCATTCGGCCGGGCTGCAGGCGCCACTTGCGCACGATCCGCTCTTCCTTGATCGGCAGTACCCCGCTTTCCGACGCCATCACGACGAGGTCGTCGTCGGTGACGAGGAAGCGCGCGGGGCGCAGGCCGTTGCGGTCGAGCGTCGCGCCGATCTGCCGGCCATCGGTGAAGGCGACGGCGGCGGGGCCGTCCCACGGCTCCATCAGCGCGGCGTGGTATTCGTAAAAGGCGCGGCGCTTGGCATCCATCAGCGGGTTGCCGGCCCAGGCTTCGGGGATCAGCATCATCACCGCGTGGGCGAGGCTGTAGCCGCCCGCCAGCAGCAGTTCGAGCGCGTTGTCGAGGCAGGCGGTGTCCGACTGGCCGTGCGGGATGATCGGCCACATCTTGTCGAGATCGGCGCCGAGCAGGTCCGATTCCATCGTCCGGCGGCGCGCGTTCATCCAGTTGACGTTGCCGCGCACCGTGTTGATCTCCCCGTTGTGGGCGATGAAGCGATAGGGGTGCGCCAGCTTCCAGCTGGGGAAGGTGTTGGTCGAGAAGCGCTGGTGGACCAGGCCCAGCGCCGACACGCAATCCGGGCTGCGCAGGTCGTCGTAGAACTCACCCACCTGGGTGGCGAGCAACAGGCCCTTGTAGACGACCGTACGCGCCGAGAAGCTCGGCATGTAGAGCTCGGTCAGGCCGGGCAGATCGTGCTTCTCGGCCAGCGCCGCAAGGGGGTTCTGGGTCTGCTTGCGGATCGCCAGGATCTTGCGTTCGAACGCGGCCTCGTCCGGGCAGTTTTCGCCCCTCGCGACGAAGCACTGGCGGATCACCGGCATCTGTTCGAGCACGGTCTTGCCGAGGCCCTGGGTGGTCACCGGCACGTCGCGCCAGCCGATCAGGCGTTGGCCTTCCTTGGCGATGAACTTCTCGAAGGTGCCGACCACGAAATCGCGTGCAGCCTGGTCCTGCGGCAGGAAGCACATGGCCACGGCATAGTCGCCCGGCTGCGGCAGCTTCAGGCCTTCGCCCGTCGCCCAGGCACGGAACAGGGTGTCGGGAATCTGTATCAGAATGCCCGCGCCGTCGCCCAGCAGCGGGTCGGCGCCCACGGCGCCGCGGTGGTCGATGTTTTTGAGAATTTCGAGGGCCTGGGTAACGATGCCATGCGATTTCGCGCCCTTGATGTGCGCGACGAACCCGACGCCGCACGCGTCGTGTTCATTGGTCGGATCGTAGAGCCCCTGGGGCGCCGGAAAACCCATCGAACGTGTCCATTCCTTTCTGCCACCGGACAACGCGATTCGCGGCGTGAAGCACGCAAATCGGGACAAATCCGGCAATTAAGCGCAAAGACCCTCGCTGCATTAAGCAGCAAATATTGCGCCAATTGCTCCCATGACGACACGAAGCTGTTTTTGCAACTGCGAATAAAGCCCGGCCCGGCCACCGACGGGCCGGCCGGGCTATGAATAGCGTTGCAGGGGAAGGTCGGGCCTAGCCCGCGCCGCCGATCCTCTGGAGATTGGCCAGAGCCGCGCGAAGCGAGCGGTCCGTTTCCTCGGCATCGAGCGTCGACGGACGGGCGCCGTGCGAATTTGGACTCTGCGCCGGGGGCGTGACCGTGTCGACGGCGCTAGCGGCTTTCAGTCTCGGAGCGCCAAATCCCGGACGCGCAGCCTGGCCAGGGAATATGATCACCGGTTCGACAGGAACGTCTTCGGCAGCGGCTTCCTCCGCCCGTGCGAAGGTCGGACGGGTGGGTACGGACCCAACTTCGAGCAGCGAGGCGTAACCCTGTCCAGTGATTGCGCTCGCCTCGTCCTCCTCGTCCTGGGCCGCCTCGACAGCGTCATTGGACGGCGGAACAAAGGGCGAGACCGGTTCGATGGCCGGGACCAGGACCGGACGATGGGGCAGAGTGCCGAGCACGACGCTGCGCTCGTCGTTGTCTGCGTCATGGTCGTCGCGGTTGATCTCGCGCAGCATGGACGGCAACTCGGTGGCCATGTCGGCAGGAGGAGTTGCCGGTGCGGGGCTTTTGCCCGCCGCCAGGGTTGCAGGTGCGTGGTCTGTCGGCTCTGGTTCCGGCCCGCCCCACGCGGCGCGGCGGCGCGCCATTGCCTGCTGCAGCCGCAGCGCGAGATCGACCATGTCGAGATCGGCAAGCGGCGGCGCGGGTTCGGGTTGCTGGCCGCCCATATCGTCGTCAATCGAGGGCTGGAAGATCTGCCGCTCGGCAAGTTCCTGCGGCTCGACCGGCGCGCGTCCGAAGACCTGGCGGCCGGCGCGGGCGTTGTCATCGGCGCTGGGTGCCGACACCGTCAGGACAATCGGCAGGTCCACGGGTTCGGGTTCCGGCGCGTCGGTAAAAGCGTTGAGATCGGTCGGCACGTCATCGCGCCGAAGGAGCGGAGGCGGCGTCGTGGTGCCCTGGGCGGCATTGAGCGGAGAGGCTCCGGCCAGTTCCTCGCTGGCCAGGATCGGGCGCCGCGCCGGCGTGCCTGGCGCGCCCGGATCGGAAAGAAATGCCGCATCGGGAACGAAGGGCTCGTCCTCGTCGGCCCCGTTTGCGCTTCGGCGGCTTTCGCGGCGCGATGCGGTGCCGCGGGCCATCCGGCGTGCGATCGCCGCGCCGACCAGCGCACCCAGCGCAGCCAGAGCCAGGGCGACCAGGATGCGGGCGGTCAGGCCCAGCGGAGGCGCGGCGGCGTGAAGGACGAGGTCGAGCTTGCTCAGCCGCACCAGGCTTTCGATCACGGACACGCGCACGACCAGGCTGCTCAGCCCGAACAGCGCGGCAAACCACAGCGCAACGATGGCCGGGAACAGCGGGTTGGCCGTTATCGGCGGCGGGGCCTTTGCCCGATGCTGATCTTGCTGGTTCGCCACGATCGTCAAACCTCGTCCTGTCGTATTGCTTGGCCGGGGCCGTCAGGCGGCGGCACGGATCCGGCTGTCCAAGGGTCTGCCTAGGGCCTTTTGGTAAACATCCTGATAACGATGGACGTTGCGGGCCCAGTCGTGGGCGCTTGCGACGCGGGCACGGCCGGCGGTGCGGCGCGCGTCCCAGCTGGTCGGGTCGGAGAGGAGAATGGCGAGGGCCCCGGCGCAGGCGGCGGGATCGTCGGGCGCAAACAGCGTGCCAGTTACCTCGTCGTCGATCAGTTCGCGGTGCCCGCCGACGTCCGAGGCGGCGACCAGCTTGCCCTGAGCCATCGCTTCGAGCGGTTTGAGCGGCGTGACCAGATCGGTCAGCCGGCTCTTCTTGCGCGGATAGGCCATGACGTCGGCCAGCGCGTAGTAGCGTTCGACCTCGTCGTGAGGGACGCGGCCGACGAAGCGGATCGCCTCGCTGGCCGGGCTCGCCTCGGCCTGCGCCTTGAGCTTATCCGCCATCGGACCGCCGCCGACCAGCAACAGGCGCACGCCCGGCACGGCAGCGGCCAGCGCCGGCATGGCGGCGATCAGATCGTCCAGCCCTTCGTAGTCGTAGAAACTGCCGATAAAGCCGATCACGGGTCCGTCGCCCAGGGCAAGGTCGCGGCGCAGATCCGGGTTGGGCAAGGCAGCCGTTCCGAACAGCGCCAGATCGACCCCATTGGGGCTGATTTCGATTCGCGCCGGGTTCGCGCCGCGCGCAATCAGATCGTCGCGGAGCCCGCCGCATATCGTCACCACCGCATTGGCCTGCGAGACCACCCGGTTCTCGAGCGCGCGGGTCAGCCGGTACTTGAGGCTGCCCTCGCGGCCCGTGCCGTTCGACACGGCGGCGTCTTCCCAGAATGCGCGGATTTCGTAGACCACCGGCACGCCGAGGCGCTTGCCGGCCAGCACTGCCGCCATGCCGCACAGCGCGGGCGAATGGGCGTGAAGCAGGTCGGGCCGCCATTCCGCCGCCAGCGCGACGATGGCATCGGCAAGCGCGCGGATCTCGCGCCATTCGCGCAGCACGGGAGGACCCCCGGCAATGGCGCAAGTGCGATGAAAGGTCAGTCCGTCGATCGTCTCGCAATCGGGACCGGCGGCGGTGTGGCGCAGGCCGGTGATGCCCCGCACCTCGAACCCCATGGCGACCTGCGCGGTCAGGATCGCACGGGTGCGAAAGGTGTAGCCGCTGTGCAGCGGCAGCGAATGGTCAAGTACGTGGAGGACCCGGGTCATGGGCTGGTTTCCTAAGCGGACAAGCTTAACGCGGCGTCAACCGCGGCCTGCTAGGCGCGGGAGCGTGGTCGATATCCTCGCCTTGTCGGTGGCGCATGCCGCCCTGCTAGTGGCCCTGTGGCGGCTGGTCGGTCGCGCCGACCTGGATCACGAAGCGGGAGGCACCCGCACCGGGAATCGCGCAGGACGGGGCAAGCCACGTGCTTAATGTTGCCCTCACCGCTTTTATCCTGCTGTTCTTCGCGATGGGGCTGCGCCGCCCGTTCGTCTGGGTGCTGGCCTATCTCTACATCGATATCCTCACGCCGCAGAAGATCTCCTGGGGCCTTCTCTCGACCTTGCCGGTTTCGTTGATAGCCTTCGTTTTGGCCTTTGCCGGCTGGGCGCTGCTCGACGACAAGCGCGACAGCCGCTTCACCCTGCGCCAGGGCCTGATCCTGGTCCTGCTGGTCTACTGCGGGATCACGACCCTCGCAGCGGATTTCCCGGCCCAGGCGTTCGAGAAGTGGGCCTGGGTATGGAAAGCTCTGGTCTTCGCGGTTTTCCTGCCGCTCACCCTGCGCACCCGCCTGCGGATCGAGGCGACGGCTCTTGTCATGATCCTGACGCTGGGGGCGCTGGTCATCGACGGCGGGCTCAAGACGCTCGCCGGTGGCGGCGGCTATGGCACGCTGCGGCTGTTCTTCGACGACAACTCCGGCATCGTCGAAGGATCGACCCTGTCGACTGTCGCCATCGCGGTGATTCCTCTGATCTGGTGGCTTGTCCGCCATGGGACCATCTTCGAACGCAGCCGTCTGACCGTGCTGTTCGGCATCGGGCTGACCGTGGCCAGCCTTCTCATTCCGATCGGCACGCAGACGCGGACCGGCCTTCTTTGCATCGTGCTGCTCGGGCTGCTGACGCTGCGCAGTGTCAGGCGACGGGCGTTGTTCAGCGGTGCGGCGGCACTGGCCGTCGTGGTCGCGCTGCCATTCCTGCCGAGCAGCTACACCGAGCGGATGAGCACGATCGAGGACCACCGATCGGACCAGTCGGCATCGACCCGTGTGGAAGTGTGGAAGTGGACGCTGCAATATGTGCAGGACCATCCCTTTGGCGGCGGCTTCGACGCCTATCGCGGCAATTCGATACGGGTCGAGACGCGCCGCGCGGTCGGTGCCGGTTCCAACACCGTAACGGTCGAAGTCGGCGAGACCTTCGACAAGGCCCGCGCCTATCATTCGGCCTACTTCGAGATGCTCGGCGAACAGGGCTGGCCGGGCCTGATGCTATGGCTCTGGCTCCAGGTGCTGGGCCTGTGGCAGATGGAGCGCCTGCGCGCGCGTTGGAAGAATCGCAGCGGCCCCGGCCAGGACTGGCAAGCTCCTCTGGCCAACGCCCTTCAGCAGGCGCAGATCATCTACCTCTTCGGCGCGCTGTTCGTTGGCATCGCCTTCCAGCCGTTCATGTTCATGGTCATCGGACTGCAATGCGGGCTGTGGAGCTATCTGTCACGAACCGAGGCACCGCCCGTCAGGGCGGGACGCAAACCGGTGCAACTGTCGCTATCGCGCGCGGGCCTGCCGTGACGGGCCCTGTCGCTCCGAAACAGATCGATGCCCTGACCGGGATCCGGGGCCTCGCGGCTCTTGGCGTGGTGCTTTACCACGTGCGCCTGTCGTTGCAGGAGATCGTACCGGCGAGCGTCATCGCGGTGCTGGGCAAAGGATACCTGGCGGTCGACCTGTTCTTCATGTTGTCCGGCTTTGTCATCTGGCACAATTACGCCGAAAGGATCGCGCAGGGCGGTTGGGCAGCGTCCGGGACATTTCTGTGGCGCCGTTTCGCCCGCGTCTGGCCGCTTCATGCGGCGATCCTCGGTGCTTTCCTGGGTTTTGCGCTGCTGCTCGAGGCAAGCGGGCGCGACGCGTCCGGATACCCTTTTGCCGAACTGCCGCTGCACCTCATGTTGTTCCAGAACTGGGGCTTCTCCGATGTGTTGACCTGGAACCATCCGGCTTGGTCGATCAGCACCGAATTGGCGGCCTATCTGGCCTTTCCGGCGCTTGTCATGGTCGTGCGCTGGCAGCGCGTGCCGACCACGGCATTGCTGGCTTTCGCCGCCGCAATCGCCGCGGCGCTTTATGGCCTGTTCCGCCTGACCGACCAGGCGAGCCTTGGCGGAGACATCCCTCACCTTGGTCTGTGGCGCTGTCTGGCCGAGTTCGCCATGGGTTGCCTGGCGTGCCTTGTCTGGTCGCGATGGCGCGACAGGACCGCCGCCAGCCTCGTCTGCTGCCTGGCCTGCGCCGCAATGCTTGCCGGCGCCAGCGCCACGGCTGCGGCCGAAACTGCCTTCGTTCCCGCCGTGCTCTTTGCCGGGCTGCTTGCTCTCGCGCTGGGCAAGGGCTTAGCTCAACAGGCCCTGGGTCACCCGGTTATGCGCTATCTCGGCGAGATCAGCTATTCGGTCTACCTCGTCCATTACCTGCTGTTCATCGTCTTCAAGATCGCTTTCGTGGACAATTCCATGCACCTCGGGTGGGTTGGCCTGGCCGGCTATCTGGCGCTGGTTCTCGCCACCTCGGCCGTGCTGTTCCACAAGTTGGAGCGACCGGCGCAGCGCTGGCTCAACGCCCGCCAACCGCGCTGGCCCAGCCCTGCCGTCAATGCCGCGGCGGAGTGATTCGCGCCGACCATCCACGCCGTGCGCCCCTTGCCGTAGCGGCACGCTAGGGCGTGTTGCACCGCCGTCCGGCTTGCGCCATTAAACCGCCTTTCCGACAGAAACAGGAGAGGCCCGATGACCCCCCAAGAGCTGCAAGCAAAGACCGGTGAAGTGATCGGCGTATCGGACTGGTTCCACGTGACCCAGGAACGGATCAACATGTTCGCCGACGCCACCGGCGATCACCAGTTCATCCACATCGACGAGGAAAAGGCTAAGATGACCCCGTTCGGCGGGACCATCGCCCACGGCTTCCTGACCCTGTCGCTGCTGCCGGTGCTGGGTGCGATGACCGAGGGCGCGCGGATGGACGGGGTGAAGATGGGCGTCAACTATGGCGGCAACAAGACTCGCTTCATCAGCCCGGTGCGCGCCGGCAAGCGCGTGCGCAGCCACACCAAGTTGCTCGAACTGGTCGAGAAGCGCCCCGGCCAGTGGCAGCAGACCAACGAAGTGACCATCGAGATCGAGGGCGAGGACAAGCCTGCGCTGATCTGCGAATGGATCACGATGCTCTTCGTTTGATCGACCTCCTCCCCGGGATCGGTTGAACCTCAAGAACCCAAGGAACTACCCATGTCACGTGATGCAGTCATCGTTTCCACCGCCCGTACCCCGCTGACCAAGGCGGCGCGCGGCGCATTCAACAACACCACGGGTGCCACGCTCGGCGCCTACTCGATCAAGGCGGCGGTCGAGCGCGCTGGCCTGGAAGGCGGCGAAATCGACGACGTCATCATGGGGACGGCGGCCCAGCAGGGATCGACCGGCGGCAACGTTGCGCGCCTTGCCGCGCTTCGCGCCGGCCTGCCGGTCACCGTCCCGGCGATGACCATCGATCGCCAGTGCTCGTCTGGCCTGATGACCATCGCCACAGCGGCCAAGCAGATCCTGGTCGACAACATGGACATCTGCGTCGGCGGCGGCGTGGAAAGCATTTCGAAGGTCGTCGGCAGCGGCAAGATGTTCGTCGAGCCCGATCGCCAGCTGCTGGAAATGCACCCGCACATCTACATGCCGATGATCGGCACCGCCGAAGTGGTGGCCAAGCGCTACAGCATCAGCCGCGAGTATCAGGACGAATACTCGCTGCAGTCGCAGCAGCGCACCGCCGCCGCCCAGGCCGCCGGCAAGTTCGACGACGAAATCGTGTCCTGTCAGGCGACGATGGCGATCGTCGACAAGGAAACCAAGGAAGTCTCGTTCAAGGATGTCACCGCCGACCGCGATGACTGCAACCGTCCCGATACCACGCTCGAAGGGCTGGCCAGTTTGAAGCCGGTGATGGGCGAGGGCCATACGATCACCGCGGGCAACGCCAGCCAGCTGTCCGACGGGTCGTCGGCTTGCGTGCTGATGGAAGCAAAGGTCGCCGAGAAGCGCGGCCTCGATCCGCTCGGCCGCTATGTCGGCATGGCCGTGGCCGGCACCGAACCCGACGAAATGGGCATCGGTCCGGTCTTCGCCATTCCCAAGCTGCTCGAACGCTTCAACCTGAAGATGGATGACATCGGCTTGTGGGAACTGAACGAAGCCTTTGCCGTCCAGGTGCTCTATTGCCGCGACAAGCTGGGCATTCCCGACGAACTGCTCAACGTCAACGGCGGCTCGATCTCGATCGGCCATCCCTTCGGCATGACCGGCGCGCGCTGCACCGGCCACGCTTTGATCGAAGGCAAGCGGCGCGGCGCGAAGTATGTGGTGGTCACCATGTGCATCGGCGGCGGACAGGGTGCTGCCGGCCTGTTCGAGGTCCTCTAACCCCATGCGGCTCTCGGCGCCTCGCATTGCTCCGGTCGATCTCGATGCGATCGACGACGAGCAGCGCGAGGCGCTGGCCACGCTGACCGGCGGGCGCGATGTCACCCGCTCCTCCGGCGCGGTGCTCAATATCTTTCGCACGCTGGTCCATGCGCCAAGGGCGCTGACCGCGTTCCTCGCCTGGGGCGGATATATCCTGTCGCGGCGCAACAGCCTGTCCGAACGCGACCGCGAACTTGTGATCCTGCGCACCGGTTATAATTGCGCCTCGGGCTACGAGTTCACCCAGCACACCCGCATCGGCCTCGACGCCGGGCTGACCGAGACCGAGATCGAGGCGATCAAGGCCGGTCCTGACGATCCGTCATGGAGCAACGAGGACCGCGCCCTGCTTCGGGCGGCCGACGATCTGACGGGCGACCATCACGTGTCGGACGATAGCTGGGCGGCGTTGGGCTTCCTCAGCGACAGGCAGAAGATGGACCTGGTCATGACGGTCGGCCAATACACCCAGGTATCGATGATGCTGAACAGCTTCGGCATCCAGCTCGACCCCGGGCAGGAGCTTGACCCCGCGCTCGACCGCCGCTGAACCGGCACCCTCGCGCGGCGGCTTGCCAGAAAGGCGGCAAGGGCGCATCACCGGCCCCGAAGCAAGGGGACCGGGCGCATGATCGAACACCTTGGTATCGTGGAAATTCTGGGCCTTGCCGGCAGCGTCAGCCTGCTCGCCGGGTGGCGGCTTTACCTGTGCGTGCTGGCCACTGGTCTTGCCATGCATTTCGGCGTCCTGCCGCTGCCCGAACACCTCAAGGCCTTGCAGGTGCTGGCCAACCCGTGGGTCATGGGCGTGGCGGGGCTTGCCGCCTTCTTGGAGTTCTTCGCCGACAAGGTGATTTGGCTCGACACCGTGTGGGATACGATCCACACCGCGATCCGCCCGCTGGGCGGCGCACTGCTGACGCTGGCGGTGGTCGATCCGTCCGATCCCGCGACCCAGGCGATCGCCTTCATCCTGGGCGGTGGCGCCTCGCTTCTGGCCCACGGCGGCAAGGCCAGCGCGCGCGCCGTGGTCAACACCAGCCCCGAACCGTTCAGCAACATCGCCGTCTCGACGCTCGAGGACGTTGCGACGACCGGGCTGCTCTACCTTGCCTATACCAATCCGGTGACGGCGGGCATCGTCGCGCTGGTCCTGCTGGTCCTCGCGGTTGCGCTGATGGTTGTCGCCTGGCGGGTGTTGCGGCGGATCTTCCTGCGCGTGCAGCCGGAGCCGGTCGCGCCACTTCCGGCTGGTGGCCCCTAGGCGACGATCTTCAGTGCCGGCTTGTCGAAGCGGGCAATCCACTCTTCCAGAACCGGAGCGATGTTGTTGCGCCAGCGGCTGCCGTTGAAGATGCCGTAGTGGCCGACTTCGGGGGCGAGGAGATACTTCTTCTTCGATTCGCTGAGTCCCGTGGCCAGGTGCAGCGCCGCCCTGGTCTGGCCGATGCCGGAAATGTCGTCGCGCTCGCCCTCGACCGCAAGCAAGGCGGTATCGGAAATGTCGCCCAGGTCCACGCGCTTGCCGCGGTGGACGAAGGTGCCGTTGGGCAGCGAATGCTTCTGGAACACTTCTTCCACGGTCTGCAGATAGTAGGCAGCGTTGAGATCACAGACCGCGCGGTATTCGTCATAGAATGTCTTGGTCGCGTCCGCGCTTTCGCCGTCGCCTGCGACCAGATGCTTGAACATATGATAATGGCTGAGCATGTGATTGCCGAGGTTCATGCTCATGAAGCCAGCGAGCTGCATGAAGCCCGGATAGACTTCGCGGCCGGAGCCGGGGTACTGCAGCGGCACCTTGGCGATCACCGAATGGCGGAACCACTCGATCGGACGCTGCATGGCAAGGTCGTTGACCGTGGTCGGCGCTTCGCGCGTGTCGATCGGGCCGCCCATCATGGTCAGGGTCAGCGGGCGGCAGGGATGCTTGGCCTCGGCCATGATCGCCGCAGCGGCCAGCGTGGGAACCGACGGCTGGCAGACGGCCAGGGCGTGAGCACCCGGGCCGATGTGCTCGAAGAAGCCGATCAGGTAATCGATGTAGTCGTCGAGATCGAACTCGCCCTCGCTCATCGGAATCATGCGCGCGTCGGCCCAGTCGGTGATGTAGACCTCGCAGCGCTCGATCATCCGCGCGACCGTGCCGCGCAGCAGGGTGGCGAAGTGACCGCTCATCGGCGCGACGATCAGCAGGCGCGGCGCGTTGTCCGGCAGGCCCGAATGGGTGAAGCGCAGCAGATTGCCGAAGGGCCGGTGGACGACGATCGCTTCGGTGACCGGCCAGGTCTGGCCATCGACCGTGCAGGTCTGGATATCGAAGGCCGGCTTGCCATAATTGGCCGAGGCGTGGGCAAAGACCTCGAGCGCCGAGGCCATGACCGGGCTCAACGAGTTGTAGCCGAACGGCAGCGCCGGGTTGTTCAGCATCTCAGCCCCGATCGAGGCCCAGCTGCTGGCCGCGTTCATCCACGACCGGTTGAGTTCGTACATCGTGTAAAGCACGGGGATCGATTCCTTCCTGCGGGCCTTTGCGACCTTTATGAACGCACAGGGTGCGCCCGTTTTATTCATTGTGCAATGCAATATAATACGCCGCAGTGCACAAGGCTGTGGTCGAATGGCCCTTTCGCCCGGGCACGGCTGTGCTAGGGCGCAGCGCCATGAGTGCCCCGCCGCTGCCAGCCAGCCCCGCGCCGACCGTCGAAGAAGCTGCAACGCAGGCGGCCAAGCCCGCGCGCACGTTGGGGCCGCTGCGCATGATCTGGCGCGAAACGGCAAAGTATCCGCGCCAGGTCCTGTTCGCGGCGCTCGCCCTGCTCGTCACGGCCACGGCGACCATCGGAATACCCGCCAGCTTTCGCCTGATCATCGACCGCGGCTTTGCCGAAGGCGGCGACCTGACCGCGATCGGCCGCTGGTTCCGCTATCTGCTCCTGCTGGTGGTGGTGCTTGGCGCGGGTACGGCCAGCCGGTTCTATTTCGTGTCGTGGCTGGGCGAGCGCGTCGTCGCCGACATTCGCCTCAAGGTGCAGGAAAATCTCCTGCGGCTGTCGCCATCCTTCTTCGAGGAGAACAGCCCGAACGAGATTTCCTCGCGCATGACGGCGGATACCGCCCTGATCGAACAGGTGGTCGGCACCACGGTCTCGGTCGCGCTGCGCAACCTTATCATGGGGGCGATCGGCATCGCCTACCTGTTTTACCTCGCGCCCAAGCTGGCGGCCGGCCTGTTGATCGGAATCCCCGTCGTGGTCCTGCCGATCATGCTGTTCGGTCGGAGAGTGCGGACCATCTCGCGCTCGAGCCAGGATCGAGTTGCCGATATCGGCACGATCGTCGCCGAAACGCTCGGCGGGATGCGCGTGGTCCAGGCCTTCAACCAGGAACGGCGCGAGCTTGACCGCTTTGCAGGCGCGGTGGAGCGCACGTTCGAAACCGGCCGCCGCCGCATCCGCCTGCGCGCGATCATGACTGCGCTGGCGATCATGGCGATCTTCGGCTCGATCGTCTTCCTGGTCTGGGAAGGGGCGATCGGCGTGGCGCGGGGCACGGTCACCGGAGGGACGATTTTCGCCTTCGTCGTCACGGCCGGCATCGTTGCGGGAGCCTTCGGCGCGCTGACCGAGGTCTATGGCGATCTTCTGCGCGGGGCGGGGGCGGCCAGTCGCCTTGCCGAACTGCTCAACGAAAGGCCGGCCATCGCCGCGCCGGCGCGCCCGTTGGCCCTGCCCGAGCCGCCGCGCGGCAAGCTCGCCTTCGAACACGTCTCGTTCCGCTATCCGACGCGGCTCGACACGTCGGCCCTGGCCGATTTTTCGCTAAGCATCGAACCGGGCGAGACCGTTGCCATCGTCGGGCCGTCGGGCGCAGGCAAGTCGACCCTGTTCCAGCTCGCCGAGCGATTCTACGATCCTCAGGCCGGAACCATCAAGCTCGACGGGGTGCCGTTGTCCTCGGTCGATCCGGCCGCGATCCGCCGCCGCATCGCACTGGTCCCGCAAGAGGCGGTGTTGTTCGCCGCATCGGCCCGCGACAACCTGCGCTACGGCAACTGGGACGCGAGCGAGGAGCAGATCTGGGAGGCGGCCCGCGCCGCCAACGCCGAAACCTTTCTGCGTGCGCTCCCCGAAGGTCTCGACACGTTTCTTGGCGAAGGCGGTGCGCGGCTGTCGGGTGGCCAGCGCCAGCGCCTCGCCATCGCCCGCGCGGTGCTGCGCGAAGCCCCGATCCTTCTGCTCGACGAAGCGACCAGCGCGCTCGACGCGGAAAGCGAACGGCTGGTCCAGGACGCGCTCGACCGGCTGATGGCGAACCGTACCACGCTCGTCATCGCCCACCGCCTCGCCACCGTGCGCGCGGCCGACCGGATCGTGGTGATGGATCACGGCCGCATCGTGGAAACGGGCACGCACGATGCGCTGATCGCGCAGGGCGGCCTCTATGCGCGCCTTGCCAGCCTGCAATTCGACGAACGGTCCAGCCAGCCCCACTAGCGTCGTTGGAGCGACGCGCACCCGATAATAGACCGTCCTGACAATTTGGTCGCTCAATCAGGACATCACACCATGACGATCCGTGCCGCCGGCATCCTTGCCGCTACCGCGCTTGGCCTCGCGCTCGCCGCTCCCGCAACCGCCCAGACCGCCCAGGCGTCCGCACCGGTTCCTGCCGACTGGGGCTGGGGCATCCAGACCGCCAACATCGACAGCGCGGTCAAGCCGGGCGACGATTTCAACCACTTCGTCAACGGCAAGTGGCTGGCCACGGTCGAAATCCCGGCTGATCGAACCGAGACTGGCGGATTCATCGCGCTGCGCGACCTGTCCGAAGTGCGGATGAAGTCGATCATGGACGAACTGGTGGCCAACCCGCAGCCGGCAGGCTCGGCCGGCGCGCGCGTGGCGGCCGTCTACAGCGCTTTCATGAACACCGACGCGATCGAGGCGGCTGGTCTGACCCCGGCCTATCCGATGCTGACCCGGATCTACGGCGCCAGGACGCTCGACGACCTGACCGATCTGTTCATGGCCCCGGGCCTTGCTTCGCCGGTCAACCTGCACGTTCATGCCGACGGCAAGAACAGCGCCGTCAACGCACTCTACGCCAGCCAGGCGAGCCTTGGCCTCCCCGACCGAGACTATTACCTCGTCGATAACGAGCGGAACCGCACGATCACCGGCAAGTACAAGGATTACCTGACCTTCCTGGCCAAGGAACTGGGCTATGCCGATCCGGTCGCCACGGCCGAGGCCGTCTACGGCCTTGAAAAGCGCATGGCCGCGCAAAATTGGGACCGCGCGCTCGGCCGCAACCGCGACCTGACCTACAACAAGCTGACCGTGGCGGAATTCGCGGCGCTGGCTCCCGACGTGCCGCTGGCCGCCGCGCTTGGCCGCGCCGGTCTTGGCGCGGCTGGCGAGATCATCGTCGGCCAGCTTCCCCCGACCAGTGACGAACTGGCTGCGGCGAAATACACGCCCGAAATGGCGGCGAAGCTGGGCGGCGGCGTACCTGCGCTGGCCCGCATGATCGCCACCGAGCCGATGGCAACCTGGCAGGCCTGGCTGGCCGTGCGCTTCATCGCTTCAAAGGCGGCCGTGCTGCCCAAGCGGATCGACGATGCCAACTTCGCCTTTTACGGCACGACGCTGGGCGGCCAACCCGAACAGCGCCCCCGCTGGAAGCGCGCGATCGGCGCGGTCGAAGGGGCGGTCGGCGAACTGGCCGGGCAGGTCTATGCCGAACGGTTCTTCCCCGCGGCCAACAAGGCGGCGATGGACCGTCTGGTCGGCAACCTACGCACGGCCATGGCGGCAAATCTGGCCGACCTGAAGTGGATGGGGCCCGAAACCCGCGTCGCGGCAAAGGCCAAGCTTGATGCCTTCACCACCAAGATCGGCTATCCCGGCAAGTACAAGACCTACGACGGACTGATCGTGGGTAGCGACGCCTTCGCCAATGCGCTTGCCGCCGACAAGTGGCGCAGCGACGACAATTACGTCCGCATCGGCAAGCCGGTCGACCGCGACGAGTGGCTGATGTTCCCGCAAACGGTGAACGCCTATTATCTGTCGACGGCCAACGAAATTGCCTTCCCTGCCGCAATCCTTCAGCCGCCGTTCTTCAACATCAGCGCCGACGATGCCGTCAACTACGGCGCGATCGGCGGGGTTATCGGCCACGAGATCGGCCACGGCTTCGACGATCAGGGCGCGAAGTCCGATGGCCAAGGCAACCTGCGTGATTGGTGGACGCCCGCCGACAAGGCCAATTTCGAGAAGCTGACCGGCGCCCTGGTCGACCAGTACAACGCCTTCTGCCCGTTCGACGACGGCGAGACCTGCGTCAACGGACGGTTGACCCTAGGCGAAAACATCGGCGATCTGGGTGGCCTCAGCCTCGCCTACCGCGCCTACAAGCTGTCGCTGAACGGCAAGGAAGCGCCGGTGATCGACGGTTACACCGGCGACCAGCGGTTCTTCATGGGCTGGGCCCAGGCGTTCAAGAGCAAGAGCCGCGAGGCGGCCGCCCGCCAGCAGCTGCAGACCGATCCGCACTCACCCGACGAATACCGGGTCAACGGCGTCGTCCGCAACTTCGACGAATGGTATCGGGCGTTCAACATCCAGCCGGGTGACAAGCTTTACCTGCCGCCGGAAAAGCGCCTGCGCATCTGGTAAAGCCCATCGAAACAGGCATGATGCGCGGCAAAGGGGGAGATCGTCCATGACCCAGCCGCGCATCGAACTGTTCTTCGACGTCACCAGCCCCTGGACCTGGCTGGGGGTGCATAACCTGGTTCCCATGGCTGAGCGGCTGGGCGAGCCGATCGCCTGGCGGCCGATACTGGTGGGCGGCGTATTCAACGCGGCCAACCAGTCGGTCTATGCCGCGCGGGCCAACCCGGTTCCGGCCAAGGAAGCCTATTACGCCAAGGACCTCAAGGACTGGGCGCGGCTGGCCGGACTGACGATCCGGTTTCCCTCGCCCGACCACCCGGTCAACGCGGTGCTGGTCATGCGCTGCGCGGTGGCGCTGGAAGCGCGGGGCAAGGTCCAGCCCTTTGCCTTCGCCGCGTTCGACGCGCTGTGGGCACATTGGCGCGATCTGACCGATCCCGCCGTTCTGGCAGAATGCATCGTTGCGGCGGACGAGGATCCGGAAGCGATCCTCGCCGCTGCCGCCAGTCCCGAGGTCAAGGCGGCGCTGCGTGCCAACACCGAAGAACTGGTCGCGCGTGGCGGGTTTGGATCGCCGACGATCTTCGTCGACAGGACCGACATGTATTTTGGCAACGATCGCCTGCCACTGGTCGAAGCGGCTTTGTTGCGCGGCAGGGCGGATGCGGCGGCTTGACTTGTCGGGGCCAGTGCCGTTGAGCGGACGCCCATGGACCTGATCATCATCGCGATCCTCCTCGGCGTAGTCGAGGGCCTGACCGAATTCGTTCCCGTCTCTTCCACCGGGCACCTAATCCTCGCCTCCGAGCTTTTCGGCTACGACGCGGCGACCTGGGCGGTGTTCAACGTTGTGATCCAGCTCGGCGCGATCCTGGCCGTGGTGGTGCAATACTGGCGCACGTTCTGGGCGGTCGGCATGGGGCTTCTGCGGCTGGAACGGCTGAGCCTGGTCTTCGTGCGCAACATCCTGCTCGGCTTTCTTCCCTCCGCCGTGCTCGGCCTGATCTTCAAGGATCAGATCCGCGTCCTGCTGGGCAGTCCGCTGGTCGTCGCCTGGGCGTTGATCGGCGGCGGCATCGCGATCCTGGCGATCGAACGCTTCGCCAAACCCGGACCGGCCAGCGGCGTCGCACAATTGCCCATGCGCCAGGCGCTGGGCGTCGGGCTGTTCCAATGTGTGTCGATGATCCCCGGCGTCAGCCGGTCCGGTGCGACGATCATGGGGGCGCTGGCCATGGGAATCGAGCGGCGCACCGCCGCCGAGTTCAGTTTTTTCCTGGCCATCCCGACCATGATCGGCGCGACCAGCCTTGAACTGTGGGACAGCCGCCAGGCGCTGATGGCGGGCACCGGCCCGGTCGGCTGGAGCGAGATCGCGGTCGGTTTTGCCGTGTCCTTCGTCGTGGCGCTTGCGGTGATCAAGGCCTTCGTCGCCTATGTCAGCCGCGCGGGCTTCGCGCCCTTTGCCTGGTACCGCATCGTCGTCGGCATTCTGGCGCTTGTTTTCCTGACCCGCTGATCGACATCTGGGAACTTGTTCCCGCGTTATCGGTTGATGCCTTGTTGGCGAGGGTTTGCCCGCCGCCAATGCGTTCAACGCGCGCCCTATTCAGGTGGGCACCAACAAGGGATGATCACATGAAGTCTTTCTACAAGAGCGTGATGCTCGCTTCTACCGCCGCGATGGCTCTTGGCCTGACCGCTTGCGACAGCGGTTCGGAAAACGCCGACGAAGCCGCCGCCCAGGCCGTCCGCGAATCGGGTGAAGCCACCGAAGCAGCGATCAACGCGTCGGCAGCCGCGATGGATGCCTCGGGCGCAACGACCGAACAGGTTCAGGCTGTCGAGGCCAAGGGCGAAGCCGCTGCCGACGCAGCCGATGCCAAGGCCGACGCCATGGAAGACGCGGCCGACAAGAAGGACGCGAAGCCCGAATAAGACCTTGCGCGCCCCCAGAGGGCACCGAGGGGCCGGCGGTTGCAGCGACCGCCGGCCTTTTCGCATGCGGATCAGACCGGCTTTGCGCCCGATCCCCTGCCGCCGCGCAGGAAATACTCCAGCGTGCCCCGGTGCAATACGTCGTCGACGTCGATGACCGAGGTGTTGGCATAGGTGAAGCCGGGCGCCAGGCTGCGGTAAAGCCGGTCGAAGTCCCGGTCGACCGTCTGGTGGTAAAGGTCCTCGAAGCTTTCGATGACGAAATAGGTCGGCTGCAGATCGTCGATGACATAGTCGGTCCGCATGACGCGATCGACGTTGAGCATGATCCGGTTGGGGCTTTCGGCTTCAAGGCAGAACCGCGCCTCGGTCGGGCCGGACAGGATGCCCGCGCCATAGGCGCGCAGGTCCTTCGCCGGATCGGGCCCTTCCAGAATCAGGCCGAATTCGACCGTATACCAGTAAAGCGCGCCCAGCGCCTTGAGCCGGTTGTAGCGCATCGCCTTCCACCCGGCGCGCCCGTACTCCTGCATATAGTCGGCATAGGTCGGATCGGCGAGCATCGGCACGTGACCGAACACGTCGTGGAACACGTCGGGTTCCTGGATGTAGTCGAACGTCTCGCGCGTGCGGATGAAATTGCCGGCGGGAAAGCGGCGGTTGGCCAGATGCCAGAAGAACACGTGGTCGGGGATGAGCATCGGCACCGGCACTACGCTCCACCCTGTCAATGCGCCCAGTTCGCGCGACAGTCGGGCAAATTCGGGCACGCCGCCGCGGCCGAGGCCCAGCTTCTGCGTGCCGGCCAGGAAAGCGCTGGCGGCGCGGCCGGGCAACAGGTCCATCTGGCGGGCGTAAAGATCGTTCCAGATCGCGTCCTCGTCGCCCGAATAGATGTGTTGCTCCGGTTCGATCCAGTCCTCGCCGATATGGGCCGGGCGTTGCAGCGGGGCGGTGAATACCGTGGGATCACCGGCGGGCAAGCGTGAGAAGTCAGGCGGGGAAATGATCGAGGTCGGCGACATGGTTGCAAGTGTAACTTTTTCAGCACGGGACAGCAACGGCGATCCACGCCGGTTGCGCATCGCCGCGCACTGGCGCAGTCTGGCCTCGATGAAAGGACCGGCCTGGCGATGAAGATCCTGAAGCGAAAGGCGTTCGAAGAGCTTTACGCCCCGATGGAGGAAGAGCTGGTCGCCATGGCGCGGTGGGTCGCCAAGACCGGCGCGCGCGTGGTCGTCCTGATGGAGGGGCGCGACACGGCGGGCAAGGGCGGGGCGATCGACGCGATCCGGGGCCCGCTAAACCCTCGCCAGTGCCGCGTCGTCGCCCTGCCCAAGCCGACCGAACGCGAGAAGTCTCAGTGGTATTTCCAGCGCTATATCGAACACCTTCCCGCTGCGGGCGAGATCGCGCTGTTCGACCGCAGCTGGTACAACCGCGCTGGCGTTGAAAAGGTCATGGGCTATGCCACCGAGGACCAGGTGACCGCCTTCCTCACCCAGGTCCCGCGGTTCGAGGACCTGCTCGTCGCCGACGGAATCCTGCTGTTCAAGTACTGGCTGGCGACCGACCAGGACCAGCAGGAGAAACGCTTTGCGGAACGGCTTGAGGACCCGCTCAAGCGGTGGAAGCTGTCTCCGATCGATCTTGCCGCGCGCACCAAGTACGATGGCTATACCAAGGCGCGTGAGGCCATGTTGCGCGCCACGCACACCGACACGGCGCCGTGGACACTCGTCGATTTCAACGATCAGCGGCGCGGTCGGCTGACCCTGATTCGCAACTTCCTCGACCGGCTGCCCGATACATTCGTGGCGCCCGAAGACCTCGTTCTCGAGCCACTCGGCCACGATCCCCTGGACGAGGTCTATGGCGTGCTGCAACCGCTTGCGCCCTTCAAGCCCGATTGAACGGCACAGTGCCTTGACTTTTGAGGTGCGCTGACGCATTGGCGCGACCTTCCGGGGCGGCACCTGTGTGCCGCTTCAGCAGTTTTACGGGGCCACCGCGCCCGAATCGAGAGTTCAGGAACACGCCATGGCGAAGCCCGCAACCGTCAAGATCCGGCTGGTCTCCACCGCCGACACCGGCTTCTTCTACGTCACGAAGAAGAACCCGCGCAACACGACCGAGAAGATGAGCTTCCGCAAGTACGACCCCGTCGCGCGCAAGCACGTCGAGTTCAAGGAAGCCAAGATCAAGTAAGGAACCTTCGGGTTCATTCAGAGTTCAAGCCCCGTTCCTTAACGGAGTTGGCATGAACAGCTTGATTTCCAAAGTTCGCCTTGTTGCAGGTGCCGCCGTTTCGGCGGCGCTTGTCGTTTCCGCCCCGCTGACTGTCGCGGCCCCGGCCGCGGCGCAATCGTCGGGCGATCTGGCCCAGGCGGTATCCGCCCTGCGCGGCATATCCACGCTGCGCGCCAATTTCGTGCAGACCGATCGCAACGGCAAGCGCCTTGGCGGCGTGCTGACCCTTAAGCGCCCCGGCAAGATCCGCTTCCAGTACGAAAAGGGCGTGCCGATCCTGGTCGTGTCGGACGGGTCGGCGCTGACCTTCGTCGACTATTCGGTGCGCCAGGTGCAGCGCTGGCCGATCCGGAACAGCCCGCTGGGCGCGCTGCTCGACCCCAATCGCGACGTCATGAAGTATGGCAAGCTGGTGCCCGTCGGCAATCCGAACGTGGTCGGCATCGAAGTGCGGGACAAGAGCCACCCCGAATACGGCGTCATCACGATGATGTTCGTTCGCAAGGCATCGGCGCCGGCCGGGCTCGAACTGTCGAGCTGGGCTTCGCTCGACTCGCAGAACAACCGCACCGTCATCAACCTCAGTGGCCACCAGTACGGCGCGGCGGTCCCTGACAACACGTTCAGGTACAACGATCCGCGCGGTGCCGCTCGTCGATGAAGGTGAACGGCTTGTCGTGGAGCGTGCGCGGGAAGCGACAAACTGCGACAATTCTGCCGATTCTGTTCATGGCGCAGCAAGCCGAAAAGGCCTAGAACGGTTCTCGACGGCGCGGCCTGAGGCGGGTTTCCCCCCTGTTGCCCGCACCTCCAGTGAGGGCGCACCGTCAAAGCGTGACGAACGCACAAACGAACCCCTGCTCCAATGCCCCCGGAGCAGGGGTTTTCTTTTGCGTATTGCCGGTCTTGCCGCTCATAGGCTTGGCACCTAAAGCCGGGCCATGGTTTCGATCGCTACCTGGAACATCAATTCAGTCCGCCTCCGCGCCGATCAGGTCGCGCGTTTCCTGACGCAGGAGGAGCCGGACGTGCTGTGCCTGCAGGAGATCAAGACCGAAGAGAAACACTTCCCTCACCAGGTCTTCGAGGACCTGGGCTATACCCACCGTGCGGTGCACGGACAAAAGGGCTATCACGGCGTCGCGACGGTCAGCCGCCTTCCCTTTCGCGAACTCGACCGGCACGACTGGCAGGCCAACGGCGAGGCGCGCCACGTCGGGGTCGAACTGCTCGGCGCAGCGCAAGGCATGGTGATCGAGAACGTCTACATTCCCGCCGGCGGCGATATCCCTGACCGGGAGCAGAACGCCAAGTTCGGGCAGAAGCTCGATTTCCTCGAACGCATGGCCTTCTGGGCCGACAGGCTCGACCGGCCGACGCTGATCACCGGTGATTTCAACATCGCCCCGCTCGATTGCGATGTCTACGACCACAAGGCGCTGATCAAGGTCGTGAGCCACACGCCCATCGAGATCGCCGCGCTGGACAGGTTCCGCAACGCCCACGGATTCGAGGATCTGGGACGCAAGCATATCCCTGCGCCCGAGCGAAACTATTCTTGGTGGTCGTACCGCACCTACTGGCAGGACAAGGACCGGGGGCGCCGGCTCGACCACATGTGGGCTTCGCCCGATCTGGCCGCCCAGTCGCGCAGCCACCGCTTCGTCGAGGAGACGCGCCGGTGGGACCAGCCGAGCGATCACATTCCGCTGGTGACGGAGTTCGATCTGTGACCAGCCCGGCGCGGCGGGTGGCGCTGGCGCTCGACGCGCTGCGCCACGGCTGGCCGATTGCACTTGCCGGCGGGGCGGTCTTGCTGCCCGCCGAAACCGGCTTTGCCACAGGCGCGACGAGCCGCACCATGCTGATCAGCGCAGCGCGCGCCGCCACCCTGAAGCTCGCCAACCAGCGCGAAGCGGCCGAGCCCCACGCCCCCGTCCTGATCCGCGCGGCCGAGCCGTTCGACCTTGCCGCCGCGCGAACGCTGTCCGATCCGGCGCTGGACCTGGCCTATCCCTTGAAAGGGCCGTTCCTTGCCGAACATCTCGTCTGGCCGGACGCCGCCGCCGCGGCCATGGACCTGGCGCGGCTGGCAGGCATCCTGCCGGCTTTCCTTGTCGATCCCGACGACGCGGGCGAGGCGCAGGCCGTCTCCGCCGCCGATCTTGCCGCCTGGAAGGACACTGCCGCGCTGACCATTGCGGCGCGGGCAAGGTTGCCTGTTGCAGCGGCCGAGGAGGCCGAGATCGTCGCTTTCCGTTCCGCCGACGACCTGCGCGAACACGTTGCGCTCGTCATCGGCGAACGTTCGGGCGATCGGCCCCCACTCGTCCGGCTCCACTCCGAATGCCTGACCGGCGATATCCTCGGCAGTCTCAAGTGCGATTGCGGGCCGCAGCTCGATGCCGCGCTTGCGGCCATGGCGGCCGAAGCGGGCGAGGGAGGCTGGGGCGTGCTGCTCTACCTTCGGCAGGAAGGGCGGGGCATCGGTCTCATCAACAAGCTGCGCGCCTACCAGTTGCAGGACCAGGGCTTCGACACGGTCGATGCCAACAACCGCCTCGGCCTGCCGACCGAGGCGCGCGACTTTCCGGTAGCGGCGCGAATGCTCGAGCTTCTCGGCATCGGCGCGATCCGGCTGATGACAAACAATCCGGCGAAGGTCGATGCACTGGCCACTGCCGGCGTCACCGTCGCCGAACGTGTGCCCCACCAGTTGCCGCCCAATCCGCACAACGCCCGCTATCTCGACACCAAGCGTGACCGGACCGGGCACCTGCTATGATGGCGGGCCTTGTCATCCGGCCCGAAGGCGCGGCTGACCGCGCCGCCATCCATGCCCTGACCCAGCGCGCTTTCGCCGCCCAGCCCCGCGCCGATGGCGACGAGCAGGATCTGGTCGACCGCCTGCGCGATCGCGGCGAGCTGATCCTGTCCCTGGTTGCCGAACTGCCGGGCAAGGGCGTGATCGGCCACATCGGTTTCAGTCCGGTGATGATCGATGGCGCGGATCGCGGCTGGGTCCAATTGGCGCCGGTATCCGTCGATCCGCCGCTGCACCGACAGGGCGTGGGATCGGCCCTGATAGAGGCCGGCGTTGCCAGGCTGCGCCAAAGCGGCGCACGCGGTATCGGTGTGGTCGGAGATCCGGCATACTATGAGAGGTTCGGTTTCACTGTCGTGCCGGGGCTCGGCCCTGATGGGCCGGAGGCGGCCTATTTTCGCGCGAAGGTGCTGGACGACCCTGCACCGTGCGGCTTGGTCCGTTACGCCTCCGCGTTCGGCTAGCGCTTCTCGTAGCGCGTCAGCCTGGGGCTCAATGTGTTGCTCCCGATCTTTCGAACCTCGCCCGTCCAATCGGCGACAAACACGCTTGGCCAGGTGACGCCCGGCGCAAAGCGCGCCTCGTTGGCTTCGATCACCAGGCCCGCGCTGTCGTGCTGGCGACCTTCGGGCGCGACGGTGATGAAGGCCGAATGGTTCTCCTTGTTCGGTCCCTGGACGAACCAGTTGCCGGCGATCCGGCCGCTTGCTCCGTTCGGCAAGTCGATCATGTAGTTGGTCGCGCGCCCGGCGCTGTCGTCGAAGCTCGATCCCGTCACGGTGATGCGGGCAGCGCGGCTCTTGAGGTAATGCCCGCCGCGGCCCGCCTCGAACCGCGTGCGGGTCACGCTGACCGATCCGTAGTCGCCGACATAGACCGAATGCGCACAGCCGCCCGGACCCTCGCAAGTGCCGAGGCGGGAGAAGGTCGATTTGTCGATGGTCAGCGTTCCGGTAGTGTCGTTGCCGGCCAGGATGCCCTGCTGGCTGTCGCGGAACCACGCCTGCCGCACCGCAAGGCCGCCCTTTTCCAGCCGGATGCCGGCTCCGTTGAAATCGGGCACCTTGATGTTGGCGAAGACGAGCCCTTCGACCCGGGCCGAACGTCCACGCAGCACCAGCGCGGCCTTGCCCTCGCAGGCCTTGCCGTCGAACACGGCCCGGCCCGGCACCTCTGCGACATAGGCGATGCTGCCCTGTGTCTGCACGGCGCATTCGGCATGGCGCCCGCTGGCGACGCGGATCGTGCCAGATCCGCCACCTATCGCATTGACCGCGTCCTGCAGGCGGGCATAGCCGCGGCCGGTTTCGCCGTGAAGGAAGGGCGCGGCCTGTTGCGCGTGGAGCGCAGGGGTGGCGGCAAGGGTCGCAAAGATGGCGGCGGCGCGGATGGCGTTTCTCATGGGCCTGATCTAGCAGGGCACCCCTGAATGCGCGAAACGCTTTGTCGGGCCTTCATCATTCGCTGCCGGCATCCCGCGCGGGACGCCCGCGCTTGACTGGCCTGGGCGGAGCGACCTTGAGCCCGCGCCGGGACAAGGCTTCGCGCAGCAGGACCTCGACCTGGGCGTTGATCGACCGCAAGTCGCCCGCCGCCGACCGTTCCAGCGCGTCGAACAGCGCCGGATCGAGCCGGAGCGGGAACGCCTTGCGGGGCGGCTGCGCCATGGCTGGTGCCTACTGGTACAGCGTGCCGGCATTGACGACCGGCTGCGTATCGCGTTCGCCGCACAGCACGACCATCAGGTTCGACACCATTGCGGCGCGCCGTTCGTCGTCGAGGTGGACGACGTCCTTCTCGGACAACAGCTCGAGCGCCATCTCGACCATGCCGACCGCGCCTTCGACCAGGGTCTTGCGCGCGGCGACCACGGCTTCGGCCTGCTGGCGGCGGAGCATGGCTCCGGCAATTTCCTGCGCGTAGGCGAGGTGGGTAAAGCCGCATTCGTCGACCGTGATCCCCGCCATTCGCAGCCGCTCGATCAGTTCCTTGCGCAGTTCCGAGCCGACTTCCTGGTGGTTGCCGCGCAGGGTGACCTCGGAATGGGCGAAGTCGTCGTAGGGGTAGCGTGATCCGATGGTCCGCACAGCCGCTTCGATCTGGACCACGACGAAGGCCTTGTAATCGTCGACGTCGTAGAGCGCCTGGGCCGTGTCGACCACGCGCCAGACCACCTGGGCTGCCATTTCGATCGGGTTCCCGCGCAGGTCGTTGACCTTGATCCGTTCGGACACGAGATTGTTGGCCCGGACCGAAATCTTGGCCTTGCCCATCCACGGCCAGACCCATCGCAGACCGGTGGTGCGATCCGTGCCGCGGTAGGATCCGAACAGGGTGATGGCGGCGGCCTGGTTCGGCTGGATCATGTAGAAGCCGCTGGCCAGGATGATGAGGGCGAGGATGCACAGGCCGGTCGAAACGAGAAAACCGAACACCTGGCTGTCATCGGGATTGCTGCCGGCGAAAGCGATGATCCGCCAGACCGTCAGCGCGAACACGACGAGCAAGGCGACAAAAATCAGGTAACCGCTTGTACTCCACGCCCGGCGCTCGGCGCTCTGGATGATCGGTGCATGCGAATCGGACATATCAGTTCCCCTTAAATCTGATATCAAATTAATATCAGGCACGCTGAAACGGTCAAGCGGGGTTGAAACTTTCCGCGCCGATACGCATTATAGGTCTCGCGGGACCGGGCCCCTCTGGCGCGGCGTTTGCCCAACACGGGGAACGCAGCGTGATGTCGGACCGCATCGGATGTTGCCGATGCTAGGGTCCGGGTGCTGTTCCCCCCTCCTTGAGCATACGAGGCCCTGCTCGGCGCATCCGATCGTATTAACCTACGATAGGGAGCATAGCCCATGTCAGACCGCCTGTTCCGCCTGATGGAACGACACCAGAAACTCGACGAGGCGCTGCACCGCCTGCAATCGCGCCGCTTCGCCGACCCGTTCGAGATCGCCCGGCTGAAGAAGCTGAAGCTGGCGATCAAGGATCGGCTGGTGCGCTTCGGCGCGCGCCACGCGCCGGTTCGCGGCTGATCGGTCTGCACCCGGTGCCTCCGCAGCAGGAGGTGCCGGGTGCCTTTTTTGCACGCAAGATAGGGGCAACCAATGGAATTCCTGTTCGCCGACTGGCTCGGCACGCCGCTCTGGTTCTGGCTTTCGTTCGCCGGCATCGTCCTGGCACTGACCGCGTTCGACCTTGGCGTCCTCCACAAGGAGGACCGCGAGATGGGCATCGGCGAATCGCTGAAGCTCACCGCCTTCTACATCACCGTGGCCATGGCCTTTGGCGCCTGGGTCTGGGCGACCAAGGGCGCCGACCTCGGCATGAAATACTACACCGGCTTCTTCATCGAAAAGGCGCTGTCGATCGACAACGTCTTCGTGATCAGCCTGATCTTCACCTTCTTCGCCATTCCGCCGAAGTACCAGTACCGTGCGCTCCTCTGGGGCATTCTTGCGGTGATCGTGCTGCGCGGGGCGATGATTGCCGCGGGCGCGGCGCTGGTCGAGCAGGCCTACTGGGTGCTCTACATCTTTGCCGCGTTCCTGGTGTTCACCGGCATCAAGATGTTCTTTGCCGGCGATCATGACCCCGACATCGCGAAGAACCCGGTGGTGCGCTGGATTTCCACGCACATGCGCGTGACAAAGGATCTGCACGCCCAGCACTTCTTCGTGAAGGTGCCGGACGACAAGACCGGCAAGATGGTGCGGGCTGCGACACCGCTGTTCCTGGCGCTGGTCGTGATCAACCTGGCCGACCTTGTCTTCGCGGTCGATTCGGTGCCGGCAATCTTCGCGATCACCACCGACACCTTCATCGTCTATACCAGCAACATCATGGCGATCCTCGGCCTGCGCGCGCTGTACTTCGCGCTGTCGGCAATGATCCACCGCTTCTACTATCTCAAGTACGCGCTGGCCGCCGTGCTGGTGTTCATCGGCTCGAAGATCTTCGTGTCGGATTTCATCCTTGGCGGCGACAAGTTCCCGCCGGTGTTGAGCCTTGCCGTCACCTTCGCCCTGATCGCCGCGGGCGTGGTCTACTCGCTGTGGAAGACCCGCCACGGCGAAGACGCCGCGCCGCAGCTGCCGCACGACGAAATCCGGCCCTAGTATTGCCGGATAATGCCCAGGAACGCCTCGCCGTGGGCCTCGAGCTTGCGGGTGCCGACCCCGCCGATCTCTCCCAGCGCGGAGAGCGAGGCGGGGCGGCGGGCAGCCATTTCGCGCAGCGTCGCGTCGTGGAAGATGACATAGGGCGGTACGCCGGCTTCGGTTGCCAGATCGCGGCGAAGGGCTCGCAAGGCATCGAACAGCGGATCGCCGACCGGGTTGATCGTATCGCTGCGCCCGCGCCGCGCGCCGCGGCCGCCGCGCTCGCGCTTGGGCGAAAGGGCTAGGCGCACCGCCGCCTCGCCTTTCAGCATCGCTCGCGCCTCACCGCCCAGGGCAAGGCCGCCGTGTTCGGTCGGAACCAGCGCGCCGCGCGCTTGCAGAGCACGGACCAACGGGCGCAGCAGCGGCGCCTCGTCGGATGGAACGATGCCGAACACGCTCAGCCGGTCGTGCCCGCGCTGGGTCACGCGCTCGTCAGCCGTGCCGGTCAGCACCTTCTCGACGTAACCGAAGCCGAAGCTCTGCCCGGTGCGGTAAACGGCGGAAAGCACCTTCTGCGCCAGTTCGCTCGCGTCGATCACGCCCGGTGCGTAGAGGCAGTTGTCGCAGTTGCCGCAGGTGGCGGGCGGGTCCTCGCCGAAATGACGCAGCAAGACCGCGCGGCGGCATTCGCCGGTTTCGACCAGCGCGGCAAGCGCATCGAGCCGCGCCCGCTCGCCCGCCTGGCGGTGCTCCTCGACCTCGGACAGACGCAGCCGCGCGCGGGCAAAGTCCTCCGCTCCCCACAGCATCAAGGCCAGAGCCGGATCGCCATCGCGCCCGGCGCGGCCGGTTTCCTGATAATAGCCCTCGATCGACTTGGGGATCCCGGCGTGGGCGACGAAGCGCACGTCGGGCTTGTCGATGCCCATGCCGAAGGCGACGGTCGCGACCATCACCATGTCTTCCGATGCCACGAAGGCCGCCTGGTTGGCCGCACGAACCGCCGGATCAAGTCCGGCGTGATAGGGCAGCACGCGCCGCCCGCCGGCACCTGTCAGCTTCTCGGCCAGTTCCTCGACCTTGCGGCGGGTCGGGGCATAGACGATGCCGGGTCCAGGCTGTTCGGCCAGCAGCGCGCGCAGTTGCTGCACCCCGCCATCGCGAGGGCGGATGGCATAGCGGATGTTCGGCCGGTCGAACCCGGCAACGATCAAGCCATCCCCGGGAATGCCGAGCTGGGTAAGGATATCGCTGCGGGTGTGGGCATCGGCGGTAGCAGTCAGAGCAAGACGCGGCACGGCCGGAAACGCATCCATCAGCGGGCGCAGCAGGCGATAGTCGGGGCGGAAGTCGTGGCCCCATTCGGATACGCAGTGCGCCTCGTCGATGGCGAAGAGGCTGATCCGCCCGCGGCTGAGAAGCTCGCGGAAATGCGGCTGGCTCGCTCGTTCGGGCGCGACGTAGAGCAGGTCGAGCGCACCACCGCGGAAGGCGTCGATAGCCGCCTCGCGGTTCTCGTCACTGTCAGCGCTGGTCAGGCTCGCGGCGCGGATGCCGTTGGCCGCCGCGCTGCGCAGCTGATCGTGCATCAGCGCGATCAGCGGGCTGATCACCACGCAGGTGCCGTCCATCACCACGGCGGGAAGCTGATAGGTCAGGCTCTTGCCTGCGCCGGTCGGCATCACCGCCAGCGTTGAATGTCCGGCCAGCACCCGGCCCACGACCCGATCCTGCACCCCGCGAAAGGCGCTGAAACCGAAGGTTGCGTGTAGCTGGTCGAGAAGGTCGGGCGGCATGGCTGCTCTCGCGCCTAGCCTCTCGCGCCGGTCAGGGAAAGGCAGCGTCCCGCATCCTGTCCACAACCCGTTCCTCGGCGGCGGTAAAGGTGCTGCGGAGACCCGGATCCTTTTCTGGCACCGCCGCGGTGAAGAAGGCCAGCCCCTTGCCGCTTACCGGGTCCCACCACAGGCCCGACTTGAGGCCATAGGCGTCGCCCGCGTGGCCAATGCGGACCTGGTGCGGGCCGAAGAGGTTGTCGCGGCACCCGCGCCCGTCGTTGCCAATGCGGTGCAGCGCCAGCGCATAGGAGCAGAAGAAGCCGCCGGCCTGCCCGTCTTCGTCGAGGCCGTTCGCCCCGTCCAGCGTCCACAAAGGCTGCTCGAGCCGGGCCATCGCCTTTGCCGAAAGGAAGCCCTTGCCGCCGCGGCCCAGCACCTGCCCGATCCTGGCGAGGTCGCGCGTCGATATGCGCAGGCCCCCCTGCGGTGAAAACAGAGCGCCGTTGTGACCCAGGACATAGCTGCCAAGATCGCAGGCACCGCCCGTGCCGCTGACGACAAGACAGTGCGGCCGCTTGCCGCCGAGGTCATCGCGCGCAACCGAGCCATCCGCCCGGTAGAGCACGACCGCCTTGCGCACCTTTTCGTCCGAACAGCCCTCGCCCCAGTTGAAGCAGGCGTCGATGCGCAGCGGCCTGAACACAAGGCGCGCCATCAACCGGTCGAAGCGTTCGCCGCCCGCGCGCTCCATCGCGCTGGCAATGACCGGGAAGTTGAGATTGGTGTATCGGAACCAATCGCTTCCCGGCGGGTGCTGCGCGTCCCACACCCGCGGATCGGCCAGCCGCTCGCGCAGGGTCGTGCCGAGCGGGATGATGTAAAGGTCATCACCGTCGAGCAGGCTCGAACGATGCGAGAGAAGCATGTTGAGAGTGATCACGCGCTTGGGAAACGCCGGATTGCGCAGCCGCCATCCGAGATAGTCCGATACGTCGCGGTCCAGATCGAGTTGCCCCCGATCGACCAGGCGCATCACGCCCAGCGCAGTCACCAGCTTGGAAATCGAGGCAATGCGCACCGGGTCGTCGGCGCTGACCGGGCGGCCGGTCGCGCGGTCCGCTTCGCCCTCGGCAAGCACGGGGCGGATGGACTGCCGGTCGAATGCGACGGCGACCGTGGCAGGCGGCGAGGCGAAGGCGGGGGCAGCTAGCGTTAACGCGATCAAAGCAAACAGGCGCATAGAAGTCGGGGGGTGCAATTTGCCCAGCTTTGGGTCAAGCTTTTGCGGCATTGGCCCCAACCAGCAAGGACACCATTAATCAAGCGGCAGGCCCCGATCGATCCCCGCAACTATGGGGCCAGGACGTTTACGGAATTGATGACTGCAACCGGATTGTTTGACCTCGTGAAGTTGACCGACGGCCGGATCTTCGTCGCCGACAAGCGCAACAAGGATCGCGCCGCCAAACCGTCCGCCTAGTCGAGGTTCGGCCGGACCCAGCGTTCCGCGACCGCTTCCTCGATCCCCCGCCGCGCCGCATAGTCGGCCAGTTGATCGCGGCCGATCCGTGCCACGCCGAAGTATTCGCTTTGCGGATGGGCGAAGTAGAACCCAGAAACCGCTGCCGTCGGAAGCATGGCGAAGCTTTCGGTCAGTTGCAGCCCGGCGTTCGCGCCCGCATCCAGCAGGTCGAACAGGATCGGCTTGAGGCTGTGGTCGGGACAGGCCGGATAGCCTGGCGCCGGACGGATGCCGCGGTATTCTTCCTTGATCAGCGCCTCGTTGGTCAGTTGCTCGCCCGGCGCATACCCCCACAGCGTGGTGCGGACGTGCTGGTGCAGCCGCTCGGCAAAGGCTTCGGCAAAGCGGTCGGCCAGCGCCTTGAGGAGAATGTCGGAATAGTCGTCGTGGCTGGCGCGGAACCGTTCGAGGTGCGGTTCGATCCCGTGGATCCCCACAGCGAACCCGCCGATCCAGTCGCCATCGGGGTCGATGAAGTCGGCGAGGCAATAGTTCGCCCGGTCGCGGCTCTTGCGGATCTGCTGGCGCAGGAAAGGCAGGCGGATTGGCGGCACGTTGCCTTCGATGTGGAGCAGGACATCGTCCTCCTCGCGCGCGCAGGGCCAGAAACCGGCGACACCCCTGGCTGTCAGCCACTTTTCGGTGACGATCCGGTCGAGCATGGCCCGTGCGTCGGCGTAAAGCGCGCGGGCGCTTTCACCGACGATCGCGTCGTCGAGGATCGCCGGATAGACGCCCGCCAGTTCCCAGGCGCGGAAGAACGGCGTCCAGTCGAAGCAATCGACCAGGTCCTTGAGATCCCAGTGGTCGAACACGTGCACGCCGGGCTGCTCGGGCGGCATCGGCTTGTCGCTGAAATCGGCCTTGAAGGCATTGGCGCGTGCATCGGCGAGGCTCAGGAGGATCGACGGATCCTTGCCGGCGCGCACGTCACGCACGTGCTGGTAATCGGCGGCAGTACTTGCCACGAACGGATCGCGCTGGGTGTCGGACAAGAGCTGGCTGGCGACGCCGACGGCGCGGCTGGCGTCGAGCACGTGGATCACCGGGCCATCATAGGCCGGGTCGATCCGCAGCGCGGTGTGGACCTTGCTGGTGGTCGCCCCGCCGATCAGCAGCGGGATGGTGTGCCCGTCGCGCTGCATTTCCTCGGCGACGGTGACCATTTCGTCGAGGCTGGGGGTGATCAGTCCCGACAGGCCGATGATGTCGGCGCTTTCGGCGCGCGCGGTTTCGAGGATCTTCGACCACGGCACCATGACGCCAAGATCGATCACTTCGTAGCCGTTGCACTGCAGGACCACGCCGACGATGTTCTTGCCGATGTCGTGGACGTCGCCCTTGACCGTGGCCATGACGATCCGGCCCTTGGCCTTGGCGCCTTCATCCTTTTCCGCCTCGATGAACGGAATCAGGTGGGCGACCGCCTTCTTCATCACGCGAGCCGACTTGACCACCTGGGGGAGGAACATCTTGCCGCTGCCGAACAGGTCGCCGACCGTGTTCATGCCCTCCATCAGCGGGCCTTCGATTACCTCGATCGGGCGGCCGCCCCGGGCGAAGATCGCCTGGCGGGCCAGTTCGGTGTCATCGACGATATGCGCGTCGATGCCCTTGACCAGGGCGTGCTCGATCCGGCGGACAACGTCCCAACCGCGCCATTCCTCGGCCTCCTTCTGGGCCTTCGCGTCGGTCCCCTTGAAGCCCTCGGCCAGCGTGATCAGGCGGTCGGTCGCGTCGGGATCGCGGTTGAGGATGACGTCCTCGCAGGCGGTGCGCAACGCGGGATCGATCGTGTCGTAGACGTCGAGCTGCCCTGCGTTGACGATAGCCATGTCGAGCCCGGCCGGAATCGCGTGATAGAGGAACACCGAGTGCATCGCCCGGCGCACCGGCTCGTTGCCCCGGAACGAGAACGACAGGTTCGACAGCCCACCGCTGAAGTGGACGTGCGGGCAGCGCAGGCGGATCTCGCGCACCGCCTCGATGAAGTCGACCGCGTAGCTGTTGTGCTCCTCGATCCCGGTTGCGACGGCAAAGACGTTGGGGTCGAAGATGATGTCCTCGGGCGGAAAGCCGATCCCGGCCAGAAGCTTGTATGCGCGCTCGCAGATCTCGACCTTGCGTTCCCTGGTGTCGGCCTGCCCCTTTTCGTCGAAGGCCATGACGACCACGGCGGCGCCGTAATCCATGCACTTGCGGGCCTGGGCAAGGAAAGCGTCCTCGCCTTCCTTCATGCTGATCGAATTGACGATCGGCTTGCCCGACACGCACTTGAGCCCGGCTTCGATCACGTCCCATTTGGAACTGTCGATCATCACCGGCACGCGGGCGATGTCGGGTTCGGCGGCGATCAGCTTGAGGAAGGTGGTCATCGCCAGTTCGGCGTCGAGCAGCCCCTCGTCCATGTTGACGTCGATCACCTGCGCGCCGTTCTCGACCTGCTGACGCGCGACTTCGACCGCCCTGGCATAGTCGCCGGACAGGATCAGCTTCTTGAAGGCGGCGCTGCCGGTAACGTTGGTGCGTTCGCCGACGTTGACGAAGCGGGCGGAAGACGGGGTGGTCATGTCAGGCTTTCAGGTAGCGGCCGGGCGTAGATGTAATCGTCGAAAGTGGTAGTGCCGACTGTGAAGGTGCGGGTCCCGGCAATCGCGAAGCCGTGCTTGCGGTAGAAGCCCTGCGCCTTTTCATTGTCGCGGTTGACGCCAAGGGTCAGCCGGGCATGCCCTGCGCCGGCATCGACCACGGACTTGAGCAGCGCTGCGGCAAGACCGGTGCCCTGGCAGCGGTCGAGCACGTAGATCCGCTTCAGCTCGATGTCGCCGGGCTGCGCGTCGGGCAGGGTGGAGGCGACCAGCATGGCAAAGCCGATAGGTGCGCGGGTTCCTTCGGCCTCGGCGATCCAGATGCGACCGCCCGCATCCAGGGTCGCGCGCATCGCGTCGGCGCTGTTCTGGGTACGCGCGTGGGCCAGCATATCCGCACCTTCGACCAGCCCGGCATAGGCCTCGAGGAAGGTCGCCTGGGCAATCATGGCCAGCGCCTCGGCATCGGCGGCCGTGGCCGGACGGATCGTCCAGGCAAGAGGCGAATGGATGCCCATCAGGCGGCCATGACGAAGGGTTCGAGCCCGGCGAGCCGGGTGACGACCGGAACGTGGGGCAGGGCGCGCGGAGGCAGACCCTGGACTGCCTGGGCCATGGCGGCAATGTGCGCCGGGGTCGATCCGCAGCAACCACCGAGCACGTTCACCTGCCCGCTGCGCGCCCATTCGGCGACAAGTCCCGCCGTGGTATCCGGCAATTCGTCGTACTGCCCCAGCTCGTTGGGCAGGCCGGCGTTGGGATAGACCATGATCAGCGCGTCGGCGACGTCCGACAGGGCGCGCACATGTGGGCGCAGCTGCTGCGCGCCGAAGCTGCAGTTCAGTCCGATGGTCAGCGGCCGGGCGTGGCGCACGGCGTTCCAGAAGGCTTCGACGGTGTGGCCCGACAGGTTGCGGCCCGACAGGTCGGTCAGCGTCATCGACAGCATCAGCGGCACCTCGCGGCCTAGCGCCTGCTCAACCTCGCGCACAGCCATGATCGCGGCCTTGCAGTTCAGGGTGTCGAACACGGTTTCGACCAGGATGAAGTCGGCCCCGCCCTCGACCAGTGCCTCGGCCTGCTCGCGATAGACCGCGACCAGTTCGTCCCAGTCGATCTCGCGAAAGCCCGGATCGTTGACGTCGGGGCTCAGGGACAGGGTCTTGTTGGTCGGGCCGATCGCGCCGGCGACAAAGCGGGGGCGGCCGTCCTTCGCGGTGAATTCATCCGCCACGCGCCGGGCCAGCTTCGCGCTCTCGACGTTGATCGCACGCACCAGGTGTTCGGCAGCGTAGTCGGCCTGGCTGATCCGGTTGGCGGAAAAGGTGTTGGTCTCTGCGATGTCGGCGCCCGCCTCGAAATAGGCGCGGTGGATCGTTTCGGGCACGTCGGGGCGCGTCAGCGCCAGGATGTCGTTGTTGCCCTTCTGGTCCCGCGCCAGGCCCAGCGTGCCCGCGTAGTCGGCCTCGCTCAGCTTGCGGTTCTGGATCTCGGTGCCGAAAGCGCCGTCGGTGATCAGGATGCGCTTCTTCGCTTCGGCCAGGAAAGCCGCGCGGGCTGCACTTGGGGTCAGGGTCATTGCGGGCGCACTCCCAGAAGGTGGCAGATGGCGTAACTCAATTCGGCGCGGTTGAGGGTGTAGAAATGAAACTCGCGCACCCCGCCGGCATAGAGCCGGCGGCACATCTCGGCCGCCACCGTCGCCGCCACGAGCTGGCGCGCGGGGGGGTGGTCGTCGAGCCCCTCGAACAGGCCGGCCAGCCAGTCGGGCACGGCGGTGCCGGTCATCCCGCTCATCCGCTGGATCGCGGCAAAATTGGTCACCGGCATGATGCCCGGGACGATCTCCGCCGTGATGCCAGCGGCTGCGGCGGCGTCGCGAAAGCGGAAAAAGGTGTCCGGTTCGAAAAAGAACTGGGTGATCGCTCGGTCGGCGCCGGCGTCGATCTTGCGCTTCAGGTTGTCGAGGTCGGCCGCAGCGCTGGCGGCTTCGGGATGGGTCTCGGGATAGGCGCCGACCGAGATCTCGAACGGGGCCACCGCCTTGAGGCCAGCCACCAGATCGGCCGCGCTGGCATAACCGTCGGCGCGTGCCTCGAACCGGGTGCCAGCGACCGGCGGATCGCCCCGCAGCGCGACGATGTGGCGCACCCCGATGTCCCAATAGCCGCGGGCGACCTCCTCGATCTCGGCGCGGCTGGCGTCGACACAGGTGAGGTGCGCGGCGGCCGGAATGGCGGTTTCGCGCACGATCCGTTCGACGGTCGCGTGGGTGCGCTCGCGCGTCGATCCGCCGGCGCCATAAGTGACCGAGACGAAGCGCGGGGCCAGCGGTGACAGGGTGCCGATCGCGTCCCACAGCGTTTCGGCCATCTTCTCGGTCTTGGGCGGGAAGAATTCGAACGAGACGCCGACATCGCCTTCAAGGCCCGCAAACAGCGGGGAGGCGGCGGCGCGGCGGGCTTCGCTGAGCGAGTTCATGCTTGGATTGTCTTTCGGGTGGCGACCGGCGCGGCGCGGCGCGCGGTCCAGATCTTGACGGTCAGGGGCTTGCCGGGAAGGGCGACCGGCTGGGCGGGCGCGAAGCCGGCGGACGACAGCAGGGCAAGCATCTGCTCGTCGCTAAAGCCGAGGCGCGCATGGGCGTGCTTTTCGCGCAACTCCTCGCGGTCGTGGGCGGCAAAGTCGACCACGGCGACCATGCCGCCGGGCCGGGCCACCCGCGCTGCTTCGGCCAGGACCGCTTCAGGCGCCTGGGCATAGTGCAGGACCTGGTGGAACAACACCGTGTCGAAGCTCTGGTCCGCAAAGGGCAGGGCGGTGAAATCCCCCTGGACCAGCGAGACGTTGTCCGAAGGCAGGTGCTGCAACCGGGCGCGGGCAATGCGCAGCATTTCCGGGCTCTTGTCGAAGGCGGTGACGTGGTTGCTCGACGGCGCGAACAGTTCTGCCATGCGACCCGTGCCCGTCCCCACGTCGAGCAGCGTGCCAAGCGATTCCCGGCCCAGCGCTCTCGCCAGGGCGGCTTCGACCGGCCCGTCGGGGCTGTGCAGCCCGCGCAGGGTATCCCATTCTGCCGCGTGGCGGGCAAAGTAGGTTTCTGCGCTGGTTTCGCGCGCGGCGCGGATCGCGGCGAGATGGCGGCGATCCTCGGCGCAGCGGGCGGCAAAGGTCGCGTCGTCGGCCTCAGCCACGTCGAGCAGGCGGGCGGCGGCCGCGCCGAGCGGCGGCGCGCGGCTGGGGCCAATGGCGCTTCGCAGGAACACCCAGCTGCCTTCCTTGCGCCGTTCGGCGAGGCCCGCATCACACAGGATGCGGATGTGGCGCGAGACGCGCGGCTGGCTTTGCCCCAGCACCTGCGCCAGTTCGCCCACCGCGAGCTCCATCGTCGACAGCAGGCGCATGATCCGCAGCCGGGTGCTGTCCGCCAGAGCGCGCAAGGTGGGGTCGATCTTCATTGCGCAGCATCATATAAAGAAATCTTTATATCTATTCAACTGTCTTGCCCGGGAACGGTCTTAGCCTGCGTCCGGTTATCGGTTGGCAGCGCAAGCACGCTTGGCTAGACAACCCTTGAGGGTCCAGCACGCCGCCGTTTTTTCGCCATCCTGACGAGGTTATGCCCATGTCGAAGTTTGTCCCGATTGCCCTTTCTGGCGCCGCCCTGTTTGCCCTGTCCGGCTGCGGCAGCAGCGAAAGCGCCAACGAAGCGGCCCAGGCTGAAAACGTCGAGATGCCGGCCGAGGAAGCCGTGGGCGACGTCGTGGCGACTCCGGTGGCCGATCCGTCGGCGAACGCGGTCGATGCGGCCGCGGCAATGGACGCCCCGGCCGAAGAACCGGCCAAGGCGGAATAAGCGCCAACCCCGTGCGCCGCGCGTTCGCCCTGGCTTTGCTGTTGGCGGTTTCCGCTTGCGGCAAGGCCGACAACCAGCCCGGTCCCGGCAACGTGACCGTCGGCGAAGCCCGCGCGCTCGACGAGGCGGCCGAGATGATCGAGGATCGCCGCCCCGCAGCGGCGGCAACGGCCGCGGCGACCCCACCGCCCTCGACCGTGACCCCTGCCGCTTCAGCCAGTTGATTTTCGCTGGCCGGCGCCGCATGAGCGCTTAAGCGAACGATTAAACGGGTAGAGGATTCGGCGCGAATGGGCATGCTGGAAGGCAAGGTTGTAGCGGTGACCGGTGCGGGGCGCGGCGTGGGCCGCGAGATCGCGCTGCTTTGCGCCAGGCATGGCGCTTCGGTCGTAGTCAACGACCCCGGCGTGGGCGGCGGCGGCGATGGCGGCGATGCCGGCCCGGCGCAGGAAACCGTCGACGACATCGTCGCGGCGGGCGGCAAGGCCCATGCCAACCTTGCCTCGGTTGCCGATCCGGCGGGGGCTGTCACGATCGTCGAGGACGCGGTGCAGCGGTTCGGCAGGATCGACGCGGTCGTTAACAACGCCGGAATTCTGCGCGATACGATCTGGCACAAGATGAGCCACGAGGACTGGCGCGCGGTGATCGACGTGCACCTCAATGGCAGCTTCAACGTCAGCAAGGCGGCCACGCCCTATTTCCACGAGCAGCAGTCGGGCAGTTTCATCCACTTCACTTCGACCTCGGGCCTTATCGGCAACCTCGGCCAGGCCAATTACAGCGCGGCCAAGCTCGGCATCGTCGGCCTGTCGCAGTCGATCGCGCTCGACATGGCCCGCGCGGGCGTGCGCTCCAACTGCATCGCGCCCTTCGCATGGAGCCGGATGACCGCCTCGATCCCCGCCGAAACTCCCGAACAGCAGCAGCGCGTTGAACGATTGAAGACGATGAGCGCGGACAAGATCGCGCCGCTGGTGGTCTACCTCGCCTCCGACGCCAGCAAGGACGTGACCAACCAGATCTTCTCGGTCCGCAAGAACGAGATCGTCCTCTACAACAAGCCGCGCCCGATCCGTTCGATGACCAAGGTCGAAGGCTGGACGCCGGAAAGCATCGCCGACGAGCTGATTCCCGCCTTCCGCCCCAGCTTTGCTCGCGGCGACGAGGTTTCGGCCCATGTCTTCCCCTACGATCCCATCTAAGGACCCGCACCCATGAACACCGGCATGGATCCCGACGTCTTCGACCAGTTCATCGAGCAACTGCGCCGCTACGTGCGCGAACGGCTGGTCCCGGCGGAGAAGGACGTTCTCGAAACCGACCGCATCCCCGACGACATCATGGCCGAAATGCGCGATATGGGCCTGTTCGGGATCACCATGCCCGAGCAGTATGGCGGTGCTGGCATGAATGTGTCGCAGTACGCCCGCACGATCCGTGAACTGAGCTATGCGATGCCGTGCTACCGTTCGATCACCTCGATCAACATCGGCATGGTCTGCTCGGCAATCATGAAGGGCGGGACCGAGGCGCAGAAGGCCGAATGGCTGCCGCGCCTGGCCGCAGGCGAGGTCGCCAGCTTCGGCCTGACCGAACCGGGTTCGGGATCGGACAGCGCAGCCATGCAGACCATGGCGGTGCGCAGCGGGAACGGCTGGGTGCTCAACGGCACCAAGCGCTACATCACCAACGCGCCCTTCGCCAATGTCGCGCTGATCATGGCGCGCACCAGCAAGGAAGCGCTGCCCAAGAACGCCCACGTCTCGGCCTTTCTGGTGCCGATGGACACGCCCGGCATCACCGTAGGCAAGAGCGACAAGAAGATGGGCCAGGCCGGCAGCCACATCGCCGACATCATCATGGAGGACGTCCACCTGCCCGCCGATGCGCTGCTCGGCGACGAGGAAGGCAAGGGCTTCATCACCGCGATGCAGAGCCTCGACAACGGGCGCCTTTCGGTCGGATCGGCAGCGGCCGGCTACGCCCGCCGCGCACTCGATTCGGCGCTTCGCTACGCCAACGAACGCAAGGCGTTCGGCGAGCCGATCGCCAATTTCCAGCTGATCCAGCAGATGCTGGCCGACAGCGAGATCGAGATCTACGCCGCCGAATGCATGCTCGACGACGCCTGCCGCCGCGCCGACGCGGGCGAGAAGGTGCTGCGCCAGGCGGCTGCGGCCAAGGTCTTCGCCACGGAAATGTGCGGCCGCGTGGTCGATCGCGTGGTGCAGATCTATGGCGGGGCCGGCTATCTGGCCGAATACGATGCCGAACGCTTCTTCCGCGATGCGCGCATCTACCGCATCTACGAAGGCACCACGCAGATTCTGCAGCTGCAGATCGCCAAGCACATGCTGCGCGAATGGGCGGCCCAGCAGTAGATGTACGACATCCTCACCGGTCTCTCGCTCGTCGAGGTTTCGTCCTTCGTCGCCTCGCCCACCGCGGGGCTCTACATGGCGCAGTTCGGGGCCGACGTGATCCGGGTCGACCAGATCGGCGGTGGTCAGGACTTCCACCGCTGGCCGGTAACGCGCCAGAACGATTCGCTCAGCTGGGAAAACCTCAACCGGGCCAAACGCAGCCTGGCGCTCGACCTGACCCGGCCCGAGGGGCGCGACCTGCTGGTCGAACTGACGCGCAAGGTCGGCAACCTCGTCACCAACCTGCCGGCAAAGGGATTTCTCGCCCACGACCGCCTTGCCGAAGGAAGGCCGGACCTGGTCACGGTGCGGATCATGGGCTGGCCCGACGGCTCGGTCGCGCTCGACTACACCGCCAATGCCGCCGTCGGTTACACCGCGCTGACCGGCCCGGTCGAGGATCCGCGCCCGGTCAACCACGTGCTGCCCGCCTGGGACCTGTTGACCGGCGCCTATGCCGCCTTCGCGATGCTGGCGGCCGTGCGCCGGCGCGAGCTGACCGGAGAAGGGGGTGAAGTGCGCCTGCCCCTGACCGATATCGCGATCGGTTCGGCCGCGAACCTGGGCCGCGTCGCCGAAGTGCTCTACACCGGGCGCGACCGCGAGCGACTGGGCAATGCGGTGTTCGGCACGATCGGCCGCGACTTCGTCACCCGCGATGGAGTCCGATTCATGCTGGTCGCGATCAACGAACGCCAGTGGCAGGGGCTGGTCAAGGCGCTGGGGATCGCCGATGCCATCGCCGCGATCGAGATCGAGCGCGGGGTCACCTTCGCCGATGACGACGGCGCGCGCTTTGCCCACCGCGATGCGATCTTCGCCGCGATCGAGCATGAAGTGGCGCAGTACGATCACGCGGACCTTGCAACACTGTTCGACGTCAACGGCGTGGTCCATGGACCCTATCGGACGATGATGGAAGCGGTGGAGGATCCGCGCCTCGTCACCGAAAATCCGGTGTTCGCGATCACCGCCGACAACCCGAGCGGCTTTGCCTATCCGGCCGCCGGCGCCTTTGCCACGCTACCCGGCCTCGAGCGCATGGTGCCCGCACCGGCCCCGCGCAACGGACAGCACAGCGAAGCCATTCTTGCCGACGTCATGGGCTTGTCCTCGGGCGAGATCGGCAAACTGATCGACCAGGGAATTGCAGGAACTGATCTATGACCCAGCTACGTCGCGCCGCCATCGTCGCTCCGATCCGCACGCCGGTAGGCAAGTTCGGCGGGGCCTTGTCCTCTCTGACCGCTGGGCAGCTTGGCGCAGCGATCCTCAAGGCGCTGGTCGAACGCACCGCCATCGACCCGAACCGTGTCGACGACGTCGTCTTCAGCCAGGGTTACGGCAATGGCGAGGCTCCCTGCATCGGACACTGGTCATGGCTGCTGGCCGGCCTGCCGGAACAGGTGCCCGGATACCAGCTTGATCGACGCTGCGGCTCGGGCCTCCAGGCGATCGTCAACGCGGCGATGATGGTGCAGACCGGGATGAGCGACGTGGTCGTCGCCGGCGGTTGCGAGAGCATGTCGAACGTCGAACATTACAGCACCGACATCCGCAAGGGCGTTCGGGCCGGTAACCTGACCCTGCACGACCGCCTCACCCGCGGCCGGGTGATGAGCCAGCCGATCGAACGTTACGGCGTGATCAGCGGCATGATCGAAACCGCCGAAAACCTCGCCAAGGATTGGAACATCAGCCGCGAGGCCTGCGACGCCTATGCCGTGCGCAGCCACCAGCGCGCCGCCAAGGCCTGGGTTGACGGCAAGTTCGCCGACGAACTGGTGCCGGTCGATGTGCCGCAGAAGAAGGGCGATCCCCTGCGCTTCGATCACGACGAGGGCTATCGCGCCGATGCTTCGATGGAGACGCTAGGCAAGCTGCGCGCGCTGGAAGGCGGTGTGGTGACCGCCGGCAACGCCAGCCAGCAGAACGACGCCGCGGCGGCCTGTCTGGTCGTGGCGGAAGACAAGCTCGAAGAACTGGGACTTGAACCCATCGCGTGGTTCCATAGCTGGGCCGCGGCGGGCTGCGATCCCAGCCGCATGGGCTACGGCCCCGTCCCGGCCACCGAGCGATTGTTCGCCCGCAACGGCCTGTCGTGGAACGACATCGGCCTGATCGAACTGAACGAGGCGTTTGCCCCGCAGGTCTTGGCCTGCCTCAAGGGCTTGGGCTGGGCCGATGATGACAGCCGCCACGACATGCTCAACGTCAACGGATCGGGCATTTCGCTAGGGCACCCGATCGGGGCGACGGGCGGGCGGATCCTTGCCAATCTGACCCGCGAAATGCAGCGCCGCGATGTGCGCTACGGCCTTGAAACCATGTGCATCGGCGGCGGGCAGGGGATCGCGGCGGTGTTCGAAAAGGCGTGAACCACGCTGCCACCCTAGACGCTGCCCGGACCTACCGCGACGCCGCGCGCGCGGCGGCCGCGGGGATAGACACCGCGAACCAGCGCGCGCATCACGGCTTTGCCTGGATCGCGACGAGCGTTGCCGCGCTCGAAGCTGTCGCAGCCTGGGTCGCATCGGGCCGGGGTGCAAACCCGCAGGATGACCGCGTCGCGCGCCTCGCCTTCGCGGAGACGATCGCTCAGCTGATCGGCGGCCTGCCCATGGGGCAGAACGAACTGCTGCGCCCCGCCGACCTTGGACTGACCGAGGCAGCGGCGACTTTGGCCAAGGACTGCGCTGATCTGCTCGAAACCGATCATGCCGCTACGCGCGCGGCGCTGGCGACTGGTCTTGCTGAAGGGCAATGGCCCAGCGAATCGCTCCACGATTCCGAACTAAACGCGATCCGTGACCAGTTCCGCCGCTTTACCGAAGCCGAGATTCTGCCCCACGCCCACGGCTGGCACCTCGCCAATGCGCTCATCCCCGATGCGACTGTCGCGGCGATGGCCGACCTCGGCACGTTCGGGGTTTGCATTCCCGAGGAGTACGGCGGGCTGGGTCTGTCGAAGCTGGTCATGTGCCTCGTCACCGAGGAGTTGTCGCGCGGCTGGATCGGCGCGGGGTCGCTCGGCACGCGCAGCGAGATCGCGGGCGAACTGATCGCCGGATCGGGCACGGCAGCGCAGAAAGCGCACTGGCTGCCGCTTATTGCCAGCGGCGCGGTTCTGCCCACCGCCGTATTCACCGAGCCCGACACCGGGTCCGACCTCGGCAGTCTGCAGACCCGCGCGCGGCGCGAACAGGGCCAATGGCGGATCGACGGGGCCAAGACCTGGATCACCCATGCCGCGCGGTCGGACCTGATGACCCTGCTCGCCCGCACCCTGCCCGATGCCAGGGGCTATGCCGGGCTGTCGATGCTGCTGGTCCCGAAACCGCGCGGGACCGAGGCCGATCCGTTTCCGGCAGACGGCATGGCCGGCAGCGAAATCGAGGTGCTGGGCTATCGCGGGATGCGCGAATACGCGCTGTCGTTCGACGGCATGATCGCGCCTGCCGATGCGCTGCTCGGCGGCGAGGAAGGCCAGGGCTTCAAACAGTTGATGCGCACCTTCGAGGGCGCGCGAATCCAGACCGCCGCGCGCGCGGTGGGCGTGGCGCGACGCGCGCTGGAACTGGGGCTCGATTACGCGCTGCAGCGCAAGCAATTCGGCAAGGCGCTGGTCCATTTCCCGCGCGTCTCCGACAAGCTGGCGATGAGCCTGGTCGATCTGGTCCTGTCGCGCGAGCTGACCTATGCCGCCGCAAGAGCAAAGGATTCGGGCAAGCGTTGCGATATCGAAGCGGGGATGGCCAAGCTGCTCGCCGCACGCACCGCCTGGTCGAACGCCGACGCCAGCCTGCAGATCCACGGCGGCAACGGCTACGCGCTGGAATTCGAGATCAGCCGCGTGCTGTGCGACGCGCGCATCCTCAACATCTTCGAAGGTGCTGCCGAAATCCAAGCCCAGGTCATCGCCCGCGGGCTGCTGGAAGGACGCAACTGATGACCGACTGGCAGGACTGGAAAGGGCGCGAGGAAGTTCGCGCCGACCGGATCGACCCCGGCCATTTCGACCGCTGGTGCGCCACGCTCGACCGCGAAGCCCCAGCCGATGGCAACGTGCCGCAGGGCTTTCACTGGTGTCTGGGCCTGCCCGATGCGGCAACCGCGCGGCTCGGTCCCGATGGTCACCCGAGGCGTGACGACGGGACGGCTGGCTTCATTCCGCCGATCCCGCTTCCGCGCCGGATGTGGGCGTCGAGCAAGGTCGAGTTCGTCGCGCCGTTGCGTGTTGGTGAGGCGGTGACGCGCCTGTCGCGCATCGCCGCTTTAACGGAAAAGACCGGATCGAGCGGTACGCTGGCCTTCGTCGACGTTGCCCACGAGACGAGCGGCGAGGCCGGGCTGGCCGTGCGCGAAGTCCAGACCATCGTCTATCGCGATGCCGCCGCGGATGGTACGCCCCCGGCGCCGCCTCCGCTTGGGGATGGCGCGTTCGACGTGACCGGATGGGACGCACACCGTGCCATCACTCCTCATGAGACGCTGCTGTTCCGTTTCTCGGCGCTGACCTTCAACAGCCACCGGATTCATTACGATCTGCCTTACGCGACGAGCATCGAAAACTATCGTGGGCTCGTCGTCCATGGCCCGCTGACGGCAACGCTGCTGCTCGACCTCGCGCGGCGCGAATTGGGCGACAATGCTCTCAAGAGCTTCGCTTTTCGGGGCGTGTCGCCGGCAATCGCGGGAGAATTGCTGCACCTTGCGCTGCGCAGCAAAGATGCAGCATTCGAGCTTGGCGCCTTTGCCGCGGACGGCCGGCAGGTGATGAGCGCCAGCGCGACGACCTGATCAGTCCAGCCGTACCTTGCCGCGCCCGGCCTTCACCGCGCCGCGTTTCTTCTTGCCTTCCAGCCGCTCGCCCTTGTTGATCCGGTTGAGCCGGCTTTTGGCGCGCTTTTCGGGCAGGCGGAACGCGTCCTCGATCAGGGCGGCGAGACGCCCGCGGGCATCCTCGCGGTTGGCTTCCTGCGTGCGAAAGCGCTGTGCGCCGATCAGCAGTTCGCCCTTCGCGGTCATCTTGCTTCCGGCCAGCGTCTTCAGCCGCGCGAACACCTCGACCGGAAGGCGCAACGCGTAGACATCTACGCGCAGTTGCACCGCTGTCGCCACCTTGTTGACATTCTGCCCCCCGGGCCCCGAGGCGGCGATGAAGCTTTCGCTGGCCAGCGCCTGCGCACGGGCCACGGCGTCATGTGCCGGCGTCGACATCGACGAAACCCAGTGCGGCGAAATCGGCAGGCAACGGCGCACGGGCCACGATCGGGCCCTTGCCTTCGCGCGGCACGGTCAGCGTCAGCGCGTGCAGCATCGTGCGCGCTGCGCCCTTGCCGGTGCCGTAGACCGGATCGCCGAGCAGCGCGTGGCCAAAGGCTTCGGCGGCATGGATGCGGATCTGGTGCGTGCGGCCGGTCTCGGGCCGGAACTCGACCAGGGTCACTCCACCGCGCTCGTCCAGCTTGCGCCAGTGGGTAATCGAAGGCTTGCCCTTCTTTGCGGCAATCATCCGCCAGCCCTTGTCGGCGCTGCTGATCTTGCTCAGCGACAGTGCGATCGTGCCGTCCTGGCCATCGACCGGCCCCGCGACCACGCCGAGATAGACCTTTTCGACCGTCCGCGCCTCGAAGGCGGCGTTGAAGCGCTTCAGCGACTTGGGATTGCGGGCGAGCAGCAGGCAGCCCGAAGTGTCGGTGTCGATCCGGTGGACCGGCACCGGCGCGCGCTGAAAGCCCAGCTTGAGTTCCTCAAGATGGTCTTCGAGGCTCCGACCTCCGGCACGCGGGCGTTCGATGGGCAGGCCAGCCGGCTTGTCTATGACGATCGCTTCGCCATCCTCGAACAGGATCGGGATCGCCGTCATGCCAGAGCCTTTGCTATCCGTCGGCACGCTTCGTCGAGCGTCGCCTGATCGGCGGCGAAACTGATGCGAAAGCCATCCCTGCCGCCGAACGCCGAGGCGGCGACCAAGGCCACGCCGTGTTCCAGTAGATGCAGGCACAGTGCCTCGTCATCGCCGAAGCGGATCATGTGCGGTGCGGCATCGACCATGCAGTAGAACGCTCCGTCGGGCGCCGGTGTCGAGAGTCCCGGTATGGCGTTGATCGCGGCAACCACTCGGTCGCGGCGGATACGGAACTCGGCGCACCATTCGGCCAGGTAGCCTTGCGGCCCTTGGAAGGCGGCGACGGCGGCGGCCTGGCTGATCGAGCAAGGGTTGCCCGAGGAATGCGACTGCAACTTGGCCATGGCCTTGATCAGCCATTCCGGACCAGCGCTGACGCCGATGCGGAAGCCGGTCATGGCGTGGCTTTTCGACACGCCCGATACGGTGAGGATCCGGTCCGCTAGATCGGGACACAGCGCGGCCAGCGTGGCGTGCGCGCCGGGCGTGTAGCGCAGCGGCGCATAGATGTCGTCGCTCATCACCAGAACCTGCGGATGCCGGCGCAGCACCTGGGCGAATGCGGCCAGGTCTTCCGCCGAATAGACCGACCCGGTCGGGTTGCCGGGGCTGTTGAGCAGAAGCCAGCGGGTGCGCGGGGTGATCGCCGCCTCGAGCAGATCAGCCGTGATGCGGAAGCCTCCGGCGGCATCGGTCTGGAGCGGCACGACGGTGGCGCCGGCAAAGCGGACGATCTCGGGATAGCTGACCCACCACGGGGCGGGGATCAGCACCTCTTCGCCCGGATCGAGCGTGGCGAGAAGGGCGTGGAAGATCGCCTGCTTGCCACCCGCGCTGACAATCACCTGCTCGGGCGCCGCGGCAATGCCGAGGTCGCGTTCGAAATGCAGGGTCGCCGCCTTGCGCAGCGCCAGGGTTCCCGCGACAGGGGTGTAGCGGGTCTGCCCTTCGTCGATTGCGCGCTTGGCGGCTTCGGCAACGTGCGGCGGGGTGGCGAAATCGGGCTCGCCCACCGACAGGGAGATGATGTCGCGGCCTTCCGCGCGCAGTTCGCTGGCGCGGTCGGTCATCGCGGTCGTGCGCGAGGGCGCGATGCGCGACAGGGCGGCAGAAGTCCTCAAAGCAGGCGCGCCGGCATCAGGCCGCGCAGCGCGTTGCCGATGAAAAAGCCCTGCTCGAGGTCGGCCAGCGTCAGGTCGTCCTCCACCGCGCGGCCGGCCTCGACCATCGAGCGGCGCAACACGCCGGGCAGCAGGCCGAGGGCGAGCGGCGGGGTGATCAGATGCTCGCCGCGCTGAACGAAGACATTGGTGAAGCAGCCTTCGGTGATCCGGTCGTCATCGCGCAGGAACAGGGCCTCGTCCGCGCCGGCCTGTTGCGCGATGGCCAGGCCGTCCTCGTAGAAACCGCGGTCGCTGGTCTTGTGGCGCAGGCGCCAGTCGCCCGGATCGACCGGCAGGCGCAACACGGCGCAGATCGCGGGTGCGGGCAGTGCGGCGGGCAGGCCCGAAAGGTCGAGCGTATAGGCCCCGCTGCGCGCGACGCTGAGGCGCAGGCGCGAAGGCGCCTCGGCCTCGAAGCACAGCGCCTGGATGGCGTTGCGCACGGCATGCCGATCGAAGGCAAAGCCCAGTTCGGCCGCGCTAGCCTTGATCCGTTCGAGATGCAGTTCAAGCAGCGGGATGCCCTCGTCGGGGGTGAACCGCATCGTCTCGATCAGGTCGGCACCGGTGGCACCCAAACGCACGAACCCCCCTTTGATCAGACATTCGCGCCATTCCGGCAGCATGTCCGAATCCGCCACGATCGCCGAGCCCACGCCCAGCACGGCGCGCCCCCGGCCGTTCTCCTCCGGCGTCAGGCGCAGCGTGCGAATTGCCACATTGAACGCGGTCTCGCCAGAAGGATCGATTCTGCCGATCGCGCCGCAATAGGTGCCGCGCGCGTCGCGCTCGTGCTGCTGGATCAGTTCCATCGCGCGGATCTTGGGCGCGCCGGTGATCGATCCGCAGGGAAACAGCGCGCGGACAACATCGGCGGCGGTGCGGCCCTGCTGCAGCCGGGCAGTCACCGTGGTCACCATCTGGTGGACCGTCGGATAGCTTTCGACCGCGAAGGGCGCATCCACCCGGACGCTGCCGGCTTCGGCGACGCGCGACATGTCGTTGCGCAGCAGATCGACGATCATCAGGTTCTCGGCCCGGTCCTTGACCGAGGCGGCCAGTTCGTCGCGCAGCGCAACGTCTTCGCCCGGTGTGCGGCCGCGCGGGCGGGTGCCTTTCATCGGTTTTACGCGAACGGCACCGTCCTTGACGGCGAAAAACAGCTCGGGCGAGAGGCTGAGCAGCCAGTGCGATCCGTCGAACACCACCCCGCCATAGCCCGCCCCGGCCGCCGGGCGCAGCCGCGCGTAGAGCGCCAATGGATCGCCGCGATAGGATCCCGCCAGCGGAAAGGTGAGGTTCGCCTGGTAGATGTCGCCCGCCGCAATAGCCTCCTCCATTGCGGCGAAGGCGCGGGCGTAGCCGCCCGGTGACAGCGCGTGATCGAGCGGGCCGACGCTCGCCGTACCCGGCGCGCGCGCGGCGAGCCAGGCGGGCACCCGGTCGGCCGGGATCGTTTCGTAGCCGGTAAAGGCGGCAAACCACACGAGCGGGCCGTTGGCGCCGGTGCGCGACGCGGCAAGCGGCTCCAGCCGGGTTTCCAGTGCAAGTCCTGCCTCGTAGGCGAGATAGCCGGCAAGGTGGTGGCCCGCGGCTCGCAGCGCCTCGATCCGTTCGAGTGCAGGCCTCACATCCTCGGCGCGTCGCGCGACGACAACCTCGACCGGATCGGCATAGAAGCGCGCCGCGCTCGCCCCTTCGGAACGTGCATCGTCGAGCAGGATCAAGGGGCTGGCCATTGCGAAGCGGCTTCTAGCGGGGCTTTGCGCCACATGCAAAAACCCTCTCGCGCGGGTTCGCTCACCGGTCTATCCCGATACGTCTTGGCGAGCAGCGGAGCACGATAGGCAATGGATGAAATCTTTCTGGGGCTGGCAGCCAACGGCGAACGGCAGGTTCTCAAGCTGGGCAAGGCCAACCGCCACGGACTGGTCGCCGGCGCGACGGGGACCGGCAAGACCGTGACCCTGCAGACCATGGCCGAGCAGTTCTCTGCCGCCGGCGTCCCGGTGTTCCTGGCCGACGTGAAGGGCGATCTGTCCGGCATTTGCATGGCCGGCAGCGACAGCTTCGCCCACGCCGACAAGATCAAGTCGCGCGCTGCCGAGCTGGGCATCGAGCCCTTCGAATACCATGACAATCCGGCCGTCTTCTGGGATCTTTACGGCAAGAAGGGCCACTCGATCCGCACCACCGTGTCGGAAATGGGGCCGTTGCTGCTGTCGCGGCTGCTTGGTCTCAACGACACGCAGGAAGGCGTGCTGACCATCGCCTTCAAGTGGGCCGACGACAACGGGCTGCTGCTGCTCGACATGAGCGACCTGCAGCAGGTGCTGGTCGCCTGCGCCGAGAACGCGAGCGAGCTTGCGACGACCTATGGCAACATTTCGAAGGCCAGCGTCGGCACGATCCAGCGCCAGCTGCTTGCCTTCGAAAGCCAGGGCGCAGACCTGTTCTTCGGCGAACCCGCGTTCGAGATCAACGACTTCATCCGCGTCGACGACAGTGGCAAGGGGATGGTCAACATCCTGGCCGCCGATCAGCTGATGCAGAGCCCCAAGCTCTACGCCACGTTCCTCCTATGGCTGCTGTCCGAACTGTTCGAGGCGTTGCCCGAAGTCGGCGATCCGGAGAAGCCCAAGCTGGTGTTCTTCTTCGACGAGGCGCACCTTTTGTTCGATGATGCCCCGCAGGCGCTGTTCGACAAGATCGAACAGGTCGTTCGGCTGATCCGCTCGAAAGGTGTTGGCGTCTATTTCATCTCGCAGAATCCGATCGACATCCCCGAAAAGATCGCCGGGCAACTGGGCAACCGGGTCCAGCACGCGCTGCGCGCCTTTACCCCGCGCGACCAGAAGGCGATCCGCGCGGCCTCGGAAACATTCCGCATCAACAAGGACCTCGACGTCGAAACGGCGATAACCGAACTCAAGGTCGGCGAAGCGCTGGTCTCGACGCTTGACGAAGACGGCGCGCCCACGATCGTCCAGCGCACGCTGATCGTCCCGCCGCGCAGCCGTCTGGGGCCAGTGACCGACAAGGAGCGCGCGATCATCCAGTCGATCAGTCCCTTCGACGGCAAGTACGACAATGCCGTGAACCGTGAAAGCGCGGCCGAAGTGCTGAACCAGAAGGCCGCCGATGCCGCCGCCGCCGCCCAGGTGGTCGAGGAACAGGGCGAAGCCGCCCAGCGCGCCCAGCCGCGCGCCACGCCCTCGATGTGGGAAAAGGCCGGCAAGGCCGCGATGGGAGCGGCCGCCGCCTCGGCCGGGACGATGGTCGCCCGGCAAATGACCGGGCGCCGGTCGAGCGGGAACATCGGCGCTTCGGCTGCCAGTGCGGCGGCGAATGCCATCGGCACGGCGATCGGCGGGGCCATGCTTGGCCGTTTCGCGCGCGGACTTCTTGGCGGGCTGCTGCGCTGATCGACGCGCCAATGCCCTTCGTCGAGGGGCATGGTTTCAATTGCAACCCGTTTGGGCAAGGCCGCCGGCTACGTGTTTTGCGTATCCAAGGGGTCTACAAGAATGCGCCGTCTGCTAGTCGCTAGTTCGATCATTGGCCTGGCTTGCGGGGCACCGGCCCTGGCCCAGGCCGCGCCGGCGCCCGTCGCCGAAACCGTTCAGGTCCCGCGCGGCCAATTGAGCGATGCGGTAAGGCCCACCGCCTATCGCCTCGATCTTACGGTCGATCCCGACAAGGAGCGGTTCAGCGGCGCGGTTGAAATCGACGCGACGCTCAAGGCGCCGAGCATGACGATCGATCTTCATGGCCGCGATCTCGCCATGAAGAAGGTCGTCGCGATTGTTGGCGGCAGGACCCTTCCCGGCACCTGGGCGCAGGTCGATCCCACCGGCGTTGCCCGTCTGACCTTTGCCGAACCCCTGCCGGCCGGCCCCGTCACCTTCGCTTTCGCCTATGACGCGCCGTTCAACACCGGCCCCGCCGGGCTGTTCCGCGTCAAGGTGGGCGAGGAGTGGTATTCGTGGTCGCAGTTCCAGTCGATCGACGCGCGCGCAGCCTTCCCCTCGTTCGACGAACCCGGCTTCAAGCAGCCCTTCACCGTGACCCTGCGCACAAGGCCGGGCCAGGTTGCGGTCAGCAACGCGCCCGAGGTGTCGAAGGTTCTGGAAGGCGGGCTCGAGGTCCACCGCTTCGCCCCGACCCTGCCGCTGCCGACCTATCTTGTTGCCATGATGGTCGGGCCTTTCGCCACGGTCGAAGGCACCGTGCCGCCGACCCCGCAGCGCGCGACCCCGCTGCCGTTGCGGATCGTCACGACGCAGCAGAACAAGGACAAGATGGCCTTCGCGCTCGAAGGATCGAAGGGCATCGTCAAGCACCTCGAAGCCTATTTCAACCAGGGCTTCCCCTATCCCAAGCTCGACCAGATCACCTCGCCGATCATGCCCGGCGCGATGGAGAACGCGGGCGCCGACCTTTACGCCGACCCGATCCTGATCATGGACGATGCCGCGCCTACCGTACAGAAGCGGACCTTCGGTATGGTGGTGGCGCATGAACTGGCGCACCAGTGGTTTGGCGATCTCGTCACCCCGGCGTGGTGGGACGACATCTGGCTCAACGAAAGCTTCGCCAACTGGATGGGCTTCCGGATCGGCGGCGAATGGCGGCCCGATCTCAACATCGGCGCGGGCGGTCTTGGCGAGGGCTTTGCCGCGATGAACACCGACGCGCTGCTGGCCGGGCGCGCCATCCACCAGCCGATCCCGACCAATGAGAAGATCGACGAGGCCTTCGATACGATCACCTACGGCAAAGGCGGCCATGTCGTGGCGATGATCGCCGGCTACATGGGCGACGACAAGTTCCGTGACGGGGTGCGACGCTACATGGCAGCGCACCGCTATGGCAACGCCACGAGCAAGGACTTCTTCGCCGCCATGGCCGAGGCCGCGGGCGATCCGCGCATCGTGCCCGCGATGCAGAGCTTTACCGACCAGCAAGGCGTGCCTCTCGTGACTTTCGCCAGGAACAAGGGCGGGCGATACACGGTCACGCAGAGCCGCTATGCGCGGCTCGGCACCACGGCACCCGAGACGATTTGGGGCGTGCCGCTCTGCGTGAGGCCGCTGACCGCGACGACCCAGACCTGCCAGCTGCTGACCGAGAAGAGCGCTCCGCTTGCCTTTACCGGCAAGGGCACGGTCATGCCCAATGCCGGCGGCACCGGCTATTACCGCTTCGAGGTGCCGGCGCAGGACTGGGCGGCGCTGATCGCCAGGGCCGACACGCTTTCGGCCGGGGAAGCGCAGGCGCTCGACGATTCGCTTTTCGCCAGCTTCCGCGCCGGCCGCGCCTCACCCGATCTGCTGATCGCAGCGGCCCAGCAACTGGCCAGGAACAAGGACAGCTATGCCAGCGCCGCCGGCTTCGACACGTTGCAGGCAGTCTATGGCAGCCTGATGGACGAACCCGCCAAGGCTGGATACCGCCGCCTGCTGGAACAGACCTTCAAGCCGCGTCTTGCCGCGATGGGCTTCGACCCGGCGGCCGGTGCCTATGCCGCTGAAGACCCGGAAGTGTCGGAAAAGCGCGCCCAGATCGTGCGGCGCCTGGCCGGCACCGCGCGCGATGCCCAGCTGCGCAAGCAGATCGGCGATGCGGCGCGGGCCTACCTTGGCGGCAACAAGGCGGCGCTCGACCCGCTGTGGCTCGGCACCGGGCTTGGCATCGTGATTGAGGACGGCGGCCTCGCCATGGCCAAGGAAGTCGCGGACAAGGCCCTTGCCTCGCAGGATCCGGTGTTCCGCCCGGTGGCGCTCGGCGCGGTCGGCGGCAGCGGCAAGCCCGAGATCGGCACCTGGGTGCTCAAGGAGTTTTCCGACAAGCGCCTGCGCACCAGCGAACGGCTGGGCCTGATCGGCAACGTCGTGGCGAGCGAAGGCACGCGCGACCTCGGATTCGATTGGCTCAAGACCAACCTCGACGCGCTGCTCGACAGCAAGACAGGCGGCGGGATCTTCTTCGCTTCGCGCATGCCCGGCGTGGTCGGGGGATTCTGCTCGGTCGCCCGCGCCGACGAGATCGCGGCGCTGATGCGGCCCAAGCTTGCCGGCAAGACCGGCGCGCTCGAACTGGAGCGCACGATCGAACGGGTACGCAGTTGCGGCCGTCTGAAGGAGGCGCGCGCAGCCGAGGTATCGCGCGCCTTCGCCGCGTTGAAATAAGGTTCAGGCCGGCGGCAGGACGATCGTCGCGGTCAGGCCGGCGACCGCGCCGGTCGCGTCGCGGCGGTTGGCAAGGTCGAGCCGGCCGCCGTGCTGTTCGGCGATGGCGCGGGCCAGCGCCAGGCCCAGGCCCGCGCCGCCGGTGGCCGAATTGCGCGACGGATCGCCGCGGCGGAACGGCTCCTGCATGGTGGCGATATCGGCATCGGGAATGCCGGGACCGTCGTCCTCGACCGTGATGGCGATCCCGTCCGGGCGCCGCGCGACCGCGATTCGCGCGGCCTTGCCATAGCGCACCGCGTTGGAGACGAGATTGCGCACCGCGCGGCGCAGCCAGGTGGGGCGCAGCGGAACGACGATGCGTTCGCCCTCGGCCAGGGTGACCGGTTCGCCCAGGTCCTCGAACTCGTCGGCGACCTGCGCGATCAGGGCGGAAAGATCGGTCGGCTCGCGAGGGTCGCTGGGCCGGCCGACCCGGGCCAGCGACAGGATGTCGTCCAGCGTGCGAACGATGTCCTCGATCGTCGCTGCCATGCGCTCACGCTCGGCATCGTCGTCGACGCTTTCGATCCGCACCCGCAGGGCCGCAAGCGGGGTCTTGAGGTCGTGGCCGATCGCGCCGAGCATCACGTCCTTTTCGTCGAGCAGCGAGGAAATCCGCCCCTCCATCGCGTTATGCGCGACGATCAGGCGGCGCACGTCGTCGGGGCCTTGCGGTTCGATCTGGCCGTCCGGATCTCGGGTGCGGGCGAAGTGCTCGACCCGCCGGGTCAGCGCCTGCAACGGGCGGGTCAGCCGGCCCAGCACTACCGCGATCACCCCGACCAGCAGGGCGTAGAGGAGAAGAGTCTGGCTGACGAGCGTCAGGCCGGGGCGAAATCCGGCGCGCGGGACAAGCACCCGGCTAACCAGCCATTGCGGCTGGCCTTGCGGCCGCACCGCCGCCAGCATGACGCGTTCGGGTGGAGCCAACTTGCCTTCGCGTTCGGCCTTGCGGCCGCCGCGCTCTCGTTGCACCAGCCGGCGCTGGGCAAGCGGATCGTCGCGCACCCTGCGCTGGACGACGATGATTTCGGCCGCGTCGATTCCTTGCGCGGCGAGCCAGCTGCGCAGCTCGGCCTCGCCATCGGTGTTGCGGCGGTCATCGGGAAGCACGGTGAAGCTGCCGAGTGCCTGTACGCCCATGCCGCGACCGGGGTGGCGGCGTTGCGGCCCGTCGGGGGAGGGCACCGGCTCGTCTCTGCGCGCGACAGGCATAAGGCGCATGGCCGCGGTGTGAATCAGCGCGTCGTTGCGGCGATCGACCTGTGCGGAATAGAGCAGCGCGGCGCTGATCCCCTGGGCCAGCAGCAGCGCCAGGGCGATGGCCAGCAGGAGTTGGCCCTGCAGGCTGCGCGGCCAGATCCGCGAAAGTCCGCGCGCTTCCATGGGGAACTCAACCGACTGCGGCAGTGCGGCGCACGTCGGCGGCCAGCATGTAGCCGCCACCCCAGACCGTCTGGATCAGGGTCGGGTTGCGGCTGTCGACCTCGATCTTGCGGCGCAGGCGGCTGACCTGGTTGTCGACCGCACGGTCGAACAGGTGAGCTTCGCGGCCCTGAACCATGTCGAGCAGCCTGTCGCGGTCGAGCACCTGGCGCGGGTGTTCGACGAAAGCCATGAGCAGGCGGAACTCGACCGACGAAATCGGCACCAGCGCGCCGTCGGGCGCGGTCAGCCGGCGCTTCAACGGGTCCAGCATCCAGCCTTCGAAAGCGAAGACCTCGTCCTCGGCCGCGGCAGGACCACCCTTGGCTGCGCGGCGCAGGACCGAGCGGATCCGGGCGACAAGTTCGCGCGGCTCGAAGGGTTTGACGACATAGTCGTCGGCGCCGATCTCAAGCCCGACGATCCGATCCATCGCCTCGCCCCTGGCGGTCAGCAGGATGGTCGGAATCGCGCGCGATTCGGACAGGTGCCGGCAGAGCGACAGGCCGTCCTCCCCCGGCATCATGATGTCGAGAAGGACGATGTCAGGGTTGGCGTCGCGCAGATGGGTGCGCGCCTCGGCCGCGCTGGCGGCTTCCGTCACGCCGAACCCCTGGCGCGCCAGATAGGCAGCCAGGGGCTGGCGCAGGGCCTCCTCGTCGTCGACGAGGAGGATGCTGGGGTTGGCAGTTTCGTCCATCAGTGCCCCAACCGCCCGTGCCTCAGTTGGCTGCCGGAGCGGCGGCGCGCTTGGCCTGCCATTCGGCGCGCATCTTGGCCATGGCGGACTTGCGCTCGTCCGGGGTGACGCTGCCGTCGCGGTTGGCATCGGCCTTGTCGAAGTGGGCCAGAGCCGCGGCGACGGCCTCGGTCTTGGTGATCGCGCCGTCCTTGTTGGCGTCGGCCATCTTCATCATGCCGCCATGTCCGCCTCCGTGTCCGCCGCGGTGCCCACCGCGCATGCCCATCTTGTGACCGGCATGGTCACCGCCCGTTGCAGCGCCATCGGGGCGCGGCTTCCTCTGGTGGCCGGCCGCCATCTCTTCGGGCGAGATCTGACCGTTCTTGTCGATATCGAGCCTGGCAAAGCGTTCCGCCTGGCGCGCCGCGCGGTCGGCCTGATCGATCTTGCCGTCCTTGTTGGCGTCCATGCGGTCGAACATGGATTCGGCCTTGGTCTGGGCCTGAGCCCGCGTGATCGTGGCATTGGCATCGGGCTTGGCCCAACCGCGCTGATCCTGGGCATGGGCAACACCGGCCAGGGCCAGGGCCACGGCAGCGATCGAAAGGCCTTTGGTCATCGTCTTCATCGTCATCCTCCGAACGGAAAAGGGTGAAGCCGCGGGACCCACAAGGGGAGGGGAAAGAGCCCCGCGACTTCCTGTGCCCCTTCTAGGACCGGTCTGTCGCGACAGTATGCCGCTTTCGGCCCTTTGTGTCGCCAATTGTCGCAGGTTTGCCCGGCCGTTCACCCGCCGGTTATCGAGCCGGCGCCGGGCCGTACCTCAACCCATGACGAAAGCGTTGAGCTTGTTGCCGTCGGGATCGCGGAAATAAGCGGCATAGAACCCACCGTCGCCGCGCGGGCCGGGCGCGCCTTCGTCGCTGCCGCCGTTGTCGAGGGCGATCCGGTAGAGCCGATCGACCTGCTCGGCGTCCTTCGCTTCCAGGGCCGCCATCACGCCATTGCCGACCGTCGCCTCTGCGCCGTCGAACGGCTTGGTCGCGGCGATGCCGCAGCCGCCGCCCGGCGTGCCCCAAGCGATGAAGGTGTCGAACTCCATCATCCGGCCCGTGCCCATCTCCGCGGCAATCGCGTCATAGAACGCGGCCGCGCGGGCCAGGTCGTTGGTTCCAAGCGTCACGTATCCGATCATCGTCCATCTCCTTCCGCGAGTCGAATGGAACATTACGAGAACATGGATCGCCTCACAAGGGCGCGCAGGCGCCTCGCAGCCATTCCAGCGCATCGCCATGCAATTGCGGGGAAAGAATCTGCCAGACCTTGGCGTGATAGGCGTTCCACCATTCGACCTCGTCGCGGGTCAGCATGCTGTCATCGACCAGGCTGCGATCGATCGGCGCGGGGGTCAGCGTTTCGAAGCCGAAGTATTCGCCCTCCTGCCCTGCGATCTCGCGCGGTTCGACCAGTACCAGATTCTCGGTTCGGATCCCGAAATCGCCGGCTTTGTAATAGCCCGGCTCGTTCGACAGGATCATGCCCGGCAGCAGTTCCTGCCCGGTGCCGGCCTGCCCGCCCGCCGCCTTGGCGATGCGCTGCGGCCCTTCGTGGACCGAGAGGAAGCTGCCGACGCCGTGGCCGGTGCCATGGGCGTAATCGACGCCCGCCTGCCACAGCGCATAGCGCGCCAGGCTGTCGAGCTGGCTACCCGCCGTTCCCTTGGGAAAGACGGCGAGGGCCAGCATGATGTGGCCCTTGAGAACGCGAGTGAAGCGGTCCTTGTGCTCGGTGGTCGGCTCGGCCAGGCCATCTTCGCTGCCGATCCACACCGTGCGGGTGATGTCGGTGGTGCCGTCGGCATACTGCCCGCCCGAATCGACCAGATAGACCGAGCCCGGCTCGATCGGAATGTTGGACGCTTCGTCCACCTTGTAGTGCGGGCTGGCGGCATGGGCGCCGGCGGCGCTGATCGTGTCGAACGACAGATCCTTGAGCAGGCCGGTTTCCTCGCGGAAGGCCTGCAGTTTCGCCGCGGCGGACAACTCGTCCTGTCTGCCCTTGGGTGCCTCGACGCTCAGCCAGTGGAGGAAGCGGGCGATTGCTGCGCCGTCGCGGGCCTGGGCGGCGCGCTGGCCGGCCTGTTCGACCTCGTTCTTGACCGCCTTGGCGAGGACGGTCGGGTCGGTCAGTTCGACGACCTGCGCCCCGGCGCCTTCAAGCGCGGCGAAGACCGCCTGGACCGAGCGTTCGGGATCGACCGCGACCTTCTTTCCGGCCAAGGCCTGCAGCTGCGGCACGAAAGCCTCGCGCGGGCGAATCGTCACTGCGTTGCCCAGGTGCGCACGAAGCTCGGGCGTGACCTTTTCCTCGGCGATGAACAGTTCGGCTGTGCCGTCGGCGTGGGCGAGGACGAAGCTCAGCGCCACGGGCGTGCGATCGACGTCGCTGCCGCGGATGTTGAGCAGCCAGGCCACCCCGTCGAGCGCCGAGACCACTGCCGCGTCGAGGCCGCGCGCGGTGAGCCATTCGGCCACCTGGCTCCGCTTGGCCTCGCTCGACTGGCCGGCGTGCTCGGTCGGATGAACCATTGCCGGAGCGAGGCTGGGGGCCGGACGGTCCTGCCAGATCGCGTCGATCGGGTTGCCCTTGGTCGCGACAAGTTCGGCGCCCTTGGCCTTGAGCGCCGCGCCGGTCTGATCGACCCACGGCTTGCCGTGCAGCCAGGCGTCGTAGCCGATCCGTGCACCTGCCGGCGCGTTCGCGGCCAGCCACTCGGCCATAGAGGTGGCCGGCACCGACTGGTATTCGAACAGACGCGCGTCGACCTGCTCGCGCACCTGCAGGGTATATCGTCCGTCGACGAAGACGGCGGCCCTGTCGGCCAACACTGCCGCGCTGCCGGCCGAACCGCCGAAGCCGGTCAGCCAGGCGAGCCGCTGGGCATAGGCGCCGACGTATTCGCTCATGTGTTCATCGGAGATCGGGATCACGAAGCCGTCGAGCCCGCGAGCCTTCAGTTCCTTGCGCAGCGCGTCGAGCCGCGCCTCATGGGTGTTCATCAGCATGTCTTGCAGTCCTTTGGCCCCCACCATAGAGCCAAGCCATGACTCTTGCCACACCCCCCATCGCAGCTAGAAAGCCCTTTGTCCAAACCCACCACGGGATCCAGGTGGCGGACAATTACGCCTGGCTGCGCGATCCCGGCTATCCGGTGGTCAAGGACAAGGAGGTGCTGGCCCACCTCGAGGCCGAGAACGCCTGGTTCGAACAGCGCATGGCGGGACAGAAGGACGCCATCGACGCGCTGTTCAAGGAGATGCGGGCGCGGATCAAGGAGGCCGACAAGTCGGTCCCGCAGAAGGACGGCGACTGGCTCTACTGGATCGAGTTCGAGGAAGGCGCGGAATACAAGAAATGGTGGCGAAGGCCCGTCGCCGGCGGCCCCGACGAACTGATCCTCGACGAGGTCGCGCTGGCCCAAGGACACGACTACTTTCGTCTCGGCGCGATTTCTGTCTCGAACGACGGCAAGCTGCTCGCCTGGTCGGTCGATGACAATGGCTCGGAACGCTTTACCGCTCGGATCAAGGTTATCGCCACGGGCGAAGTACTGGCCGACGAGATTCCCGGCACCCTGTCCAGCCTGGTCTGGGTCGCGCAGGACAAGGGACTGGTCTATTCGCTCGCCAACGACCAATGGCGCACCGACAATGCGCGCCTGCACTGGCTCGGCCAGCCAAGCTCGAGCGATGTCGAGCTTTACCACGAGGACGACGAAGGCTTCCGCGTCGGCTCCTCTCTTTCGGCCAACGAGGAATGGCTGATCATCGGGACGTCCGACCACGAGACGAGCGAAGTGTGGCTGGTCCCCGCCGCCGATCCATTGGCGGCCCCGATCCTGGTCAAGGCGCGCCAGACGGGCGTCGAATACGATGTCGACCTGCGCGAAGGCACGGTCTTCGTCCATGCCAACGACACCCACGAAAACTTCCGCCTCGCCACCGCGCCGCTGTCCGATCCCGGCAACTGGACCACGCTGATCGAGGGCAGCGATGCCTTCTACCTGACCGGCTTCGACCTGTTCCGCGACTTCTACGTGATCGAGGGCCGCCGCGCCGGACTCGACCAGATCGAGGTGCGCTACTACGACGATCCCGCGCGGGTCGAACCGATCGCTTTCCCCGAAGCGAGCTATGTCGCGGGGCTGGGCGACAACCCCGAATGGGCGGTCACCACGCTGCGGCTCAGCTACGAATCGATGGTCAGCCCCGCCTCGGTGCTGGATTACGACGTGGCCGCCCGCACCCTGACCACGCTCAAGGTGCAGGAAATCCCTTCGGGCTACGATGCCTCGCTCTACGCGACCGAGCGGCTGGAAATCGCCGCGTGCGACGGGACGCCGATTCCGGTGTCGATCGTCTACCGCAAGGACCGGGCGCCGGGCGGCCCGCTCCACCTCTACGGTTACGGCGCCTATGGCATCGCCATCGACCCGGGGTTCTCGACCACGCGGCTCAGCCTCGTGGATCGCGGCTTTGCCTATGCCATCGCCCACATCCGGGGAGGCGACGACCTCGGCCGCGCCTGGTACAAGGCGGGCAAGCTGGAGCGGCGCGCCAACACCTTCACCGACTTCGTCGACGTGGCCAGGGGGCTGATCGCGCTCGGTTATACCAAGACGGGCAGGATCAGCATTTCGGGCGGATCGGCGGGGGGCGAACTGATGGGGGCGGTGATCAATTCCGATCCCGACCTGTGGGGCGCGGTCGTGGCCCACGTGCCCTTCGTCGACGTGCTCAACACGATGCTCGATGCCAGCCTGCCGCTGACCCCGGGCGAATGGCCCGAATGGGGCAACCCGATCGAGGACAAGGCCGCCTTCGAGCTGATTCGCAGCTACAGTCCCTACGACCAGGTCAAGGCCCAGGCCTATCCGCCGCTGCTGGTGACCGCCGGGCTCAACGATCCGCGCGTCACCTACTGGGAGCCCGCCAAGTGGGTCGCCCGCCTGCGCGAATTGAAGACCGACGATAACGAGCTGCTTTTGAAGACAAACATGGGTGCGGGCCACGGCGGCAAGTCGGGACGGTTCGAAAGCCTCAAGGAAACGGCAGAGGAGTTCGCCTTCGTGCTGTGGCAGCTGGATCCGGGCCATGCCTGAACGTTTCGGCAAGGCCTTCGCTGCGGACGCATCGCACATCGACGAACTGGGTCACGTCAACAACGCGGTCTGGGTAGAATGGATCCAGGACATCGCGACGTCTCACTGGGCCGCGGTCGCGCCCGAGGCGCTCCGCGAAACCTATATCTGGGTCGTGACAAGGCACGAGATCGACTATCGCGGCAACATCGGTCCGGGCGAGACGGTCAAGGGTGAAACTTTCCTGCCGGCGCCGCCCACCGGCGCGCGGTTTGACCGGCGGGTCGATTTCCGCAACGCCGAGGGCAAGGTCATCGTCAGCGCGCGCACAACCTGGGCGATGATCGACCGCGCCACCGGACGCCTCGCGCGGGTGCGCGAGGACGTCCTGGCGCCGTTCCGCCCCTTCATGGGCGATTAACCGAGCAGGCTTTCGGTCGGGACGTAGTCGTAGCCGAGATCGCCGGCGACCGCTTCGTAGGTGATCTGGCCCTCGTGGACGTTGAGCCCGGCGGCCAGGTGCGGGTTGGCCTTCAAGGCAGCCTTCCAGCCCATGTCGGCAATGCGCAGCGCGTGGGGCAGCGTCACGTTGTTCAGGGCATAGGTGCTGGTCCGCGCCACCGCGCCGGGCATGTTGGCAACGCAGTAGTGGACGATGCCATCGACCACATAGGTCGGTTCGGCATGGGTGGTCGCCTTGCTGGTCTCGAAGCAGCCGCCCTGGTCGATCGCAACGTCGACCAGCACCGCGCCGGGCTTCATCGTCTTCAGCATGTCGCGGGTGACGAGCTTGGGCGCCGCAGCGCCCGGCACCAGCACCGCGCCGATGACGAGATCTGCCTCGGCCACTTCGGCGGCGAGAGCGGCGCGGCCCGAATAGAGCGTGCGGGCGCGGCCTTCGAAATGGCTGTCGAGCCGTTCGAGCACACCCGGATCGCGGTCGAGTATGGTGACGTCGGCGCCAAGGCCCACGGCCATCTGCGCGGCGTTGAAGCCGACCACGCCGCCGCCGATCACCACCACCTTGGCGGGCAGTACGCCCGGCACGCCGCCGAGCAGCACGCCGCGCCCGCCGTTGGCCTTTTCGAGCGCCGTGGCGCCGGCCTGGATGCTCATGCGCCCGGCGACCTGGCTCATCGGCTTCAGCAGCGGCAGCGAATTGTCGACGCCGGTGACCGTTTCATAGGCAATTGCCGTGACGCCCGACCTGACGAGATCGGCGGTCTGTTCGGGATCGGGCGCGAGGTGCAGATAGGTGTAGAGGATCTGGCCCTTGCGCAGCTGGGCGCGTTCGACCGCCTGGGGTTCCTTGACCTTCACCACCATCTCGCATTCGGCGAAGATCTCGGCCGCGGTGGGCTTGATCGTGCCGCCCGCGGCGCGGTAGTCCTCGTCCGACGCGCCGATGCCGCTGCCGGCGCCGGTTTCGACCCAGACTTCGTGGCCATGGGCGACCAGTTCGCGCACGCTCTCGGGCGTCAGGCCGACGCGGTATTCGTGGTTCTTGATTTCCTTGACGGTGCCGACGCGCATCGATGCTCTCCGGTAAAAACGCTGTGCTGCCAGGATACGCCGGTTTGCGGCGAATGTTTCACCGAACTTTGCCTCGACGGGGCGCATTCTTGGCGATAAATCCCGCACTTAAGATAAAAATCGGGATTAAATATCATGGACAGGGCCGACATCGCGATCCTTGAAGCGCTGCAGGATGATTCCTCGCGCTCGGTCGCCCAATTGGCGGACCTTGTCGGCGTGTCGTCGTCGGCCTGTCACCGCCGGATCAAGGCGCTGGAAGAAGGGGGGATCATCACCGGCTATGCCGCGCAGGTCGACAGCGGGCGGCTCGGGCTGAAACTTCAGGCCTTCGTCGAAATCACCCTGACCAGCCAGAGCCGCGAGGCGATGGACCGGTTCGAGCGCGCCGTGGGCGATTTCGACGACATCCTCGAATGCCACCTGATGAGCGGGCAGGCCGACTATCTGTTGCGCGTGGCGGCGATCGATCTCGAACAGTACGACCGCATCCACCGCGATTGCCTGGCGCGGCTGCCGGGAGTCTCCTCGATGCGTTCGGCCTTTGCGATCCGGCGGATCAAGCGCTGGCAGGGCTATCCGGTGCCGAGGGGTTGAGATAGGAACGGCCTTGTGAACGAGCGCAAGTTGAACGCCTGGGTCGAGGCCGGCCTGATCGACGCCGCAGCGGCGGGCCGCATTCGCCAGTTCGAAGACGCGCACAGCCGTCCGCTCGCTCTCTGGGCGGTGATCGGGATCGGCGCGCTGGCGATCGGGCTGGGGCTGATCTCGGTCGTCGCCGCCAACTGGGACGCAATTCCTGCCACCGTGCGCCTCGGCATGCACCTTGCCATCCTGTTCGGTACGGCGGTCGCGCTGTGGTCGTTACGGCTGAACGACAGTTGGACCGAAGAGGCGCTGCTGTTCGTCTTCGGCGCCCTTGGCCTCACTTTCATGGGCCATGTCGGGCAGGCCTATCAGACCACCTCGCCGTTGTGGCAGCCGCTGACGGTGTGGCTGGCGTTGTTCGGCGCGCTGTTTCTGCTGCGCGGGGCTAGCTGGCTGACCGCGCTGGGGCTTGGCGGGACGCTGATTGTGGCGGTGTGGGACTTTGCCCTGCAACAGGAGGCTCGCGACGGCTCGTTCCTGGTCTTCGCGCTGCCGACCGCGCTGCCACTGGTGCTCGCACCGCTGGGAGTGGTCTTGCGCGCTCGCTCGAGCCGGACTGCGTTCTGGCGCCGGATCGAACAGATCGGCTTTGCCTATGCCCTCGTCGGTGCGAGCCTGGTCGCGATCCTCGCCGGGGTGGATCGCTTGTCGCGCGGCGGGGACGGGATCCGCCTGCTGCTCGCCTTCGTGACCTGGGGTGTGGCCGGCCTCGGCGCGGCAGGCTTGGTTTACAGAGCGAGGCCCGACCGGTCGGGCGAGGCGGCGGCGGGAATGGTGGCGGCATCCGGCGTCGTCACCCTGCTGGCGTGGCCTCTATCGGGACAAGCGATCGGCGGCGCGCTGCTGTTCATGGCGCTGTGGGTTGCTGTTGCGGCGCTCGCGCTGCGCGGCGGCTGGCGAAGCTTGTTCCAGATTGCGGTGGGGGCCCTGGCGCTGCGGCTGATCGTGCTGAGTTTCGAGCTGGAGAACGACCTGTTGTCGAGCGGCGCGGGGTTGATCGTCAGCGGGCTGCTGATCCTCGGCATTGCTTGGGTCGCGGTGCGGGTAGCGCGCCGATACGCCCCGCCCCTGGAGGTGGAGGCTTGAACCGCGCGCTGCTTCATGGCGTGGCCCTGTTGCTGCCGCTGCTGGGCCTGGGCGGGATGTGGTTGCAAGAAGAGCGCCTCAGCCGCCAGGGCACCGAGTGGGACGTGCCAATCCAGGGCTATGACCCGCGCGACCTGTTGCAAGGGCACTATGTGCAGTTCCAGTACGATTGGCCCGCCAGCAACCTTGCCGAACCGGAACGGGTCTATGGCGTCAACGCGCTCTGCTTGACCGGGACTGCCCCAACTATCGCCCGTGTGCGGATCAGGCGGGACGACGAGGACTGCACCCCCTTCGTGCGCGAGGGCGAGGGATCGAGCGGACGGCTTTATGCATCGCAGGGCGAGGCGCTGCGCCTGCAAAGGGACCTGCGAGACCCGACCAGGCAAGGCGTGGTCCGCATCCGCCTGCGCCCCGATGGTCACCTCACCCCGCTTCGCATCAGCTTCCGTCCGCGCGCCGCAAGGCAGCCGGCCTCGCCGTGATCGCCGATCCCGACCTTGTCGGCACCCTGCTGGCGCGGATCGCGCATTGGCGGCAACCTGGCCTCTACACCATCGGCATCTGCGGGGCGCAGGGATCGGGCAAGACCACGCTCGTCGCCGCGTTGGCCGAACAGCTGGCCTTGCGCGGGGTGAAGGTGGCGACCCTCTCGCTCGACGATCTCTACCTCGGCCGGGAGGAGCGCCAGGAACTGGCGCGGACGATCCATCCGCTGTTTGCCACCAGGGGCGTGCCGGGGACGCACGATCCCGGGCTTGGCCTTGCCACGGTGGACGCCCTCAAGCGAGGCGAGGCCGCGCCGCTGCCGCGTTTCGACAAGGCCAGCGACGACCCCCTGCCGCGGATCGAATGGCCACCTGCGCCGCCGGGAACTGAGGTGCTGCTGCTTGAAGGTTGGTGCCTTGGCGCCACGCCACAAAACGAGGCGGCCCTGGCCACGCCGGTCAACGCGTTCGAACGCGAGGAGGACCCGGACGGGACCTGGCGGCGTCACGCCAACGCACGGCTGGCAGGCGACTATCAGCCCCTGTTCGCAGCGGTGAACCGGCTGATCCTGCTTGCCGCGCCATCGTGGGAGGTGGTCGCTGCCTGGCGCGAACAGCAGGAAGCGGACCTGCGGATGCGGGGCGGCAGTGCGGTGATGACGCCCGAGCAGATCGTGCGCTTCATCCAGCACTACGAGCGGCTGACCCGGCACGTGCTTGCGACCATGCCGGACCATGCCGACTTGACCGTGCGCCTCGACGAAGGCCGCGCGGTGCGCGCCATCGACTAGAGCGGGCTGCCGTCCTTGTCGCGGTAGATCTCGCGCCGGCCGACGTGGTTGGCAGGCCCGACGAAGCCGTCCGCCTCCATCCGCTCGACCCATTTTGCCGCCGTGTTGTAGCCGACGCCAAGCTGTCGCTGCAGCCACGATGCGCTGGCCTTCTGGCTTTCGAAGACGATCTGGCAGGCCTGGCGGTATTTGCGTTCCTCCGGGCTGTCCGATGCGGTCGCGTCGAGGTCGTCAAAGCCGAAGCCGCCGTCCTCGGGCTCCTCGGTGACCGAATCGACATATTCGGGACTACCCTGGCCGCGCCAGAAATCGGCGATCATCTCGACTTCTTCGTCGGACACGAAGGGGCCGTGGACGCGGCGGATCGGATCGGTGTTGGGCTTGTAAAGCATGTCACCCTTGCCCAGCAGCTGTTCGGCACCCTGTTCGCCCAAGATCGTGCGGCTGTCGATGCGGCTGGTGACGGCAAAGCTTATGCGGGTCGGCAGGTTGGCCTTGATCACACCGGTGATGACGTCGACCGAAGGACGCTGCGTCGCCATGATCAGGTGGATGCCGGCGGCGCGGCTTTTCTGGCTGAGGCGCTGGATCAACACTTCAACTTCCTTGCCGACCGTGACCATCAGGTCAGCCAGTTCGTCGACGATCACCACGATCTGCGGCAACGGCTGGTAATCGAGCTGCTGCTCCTCGAACAATTCCTCTCCTGTCTCGCCATCGAAACCGATCTGGATGCGCCGGCCGAGCGGCTTGCCCTTGGCCTGCGCGGCGCGGACCTTGTCGTTGAAGCCGGCGAGGTTGCGCACCGAAAGCTCGCTCATCTGGCGGTAGCGACGCTCCATTTCCTCGACCGCCCACTTGAGTGCGCGGACCGCCTTGGCCGGTTCGGTCACCACGGGCGAGAGCAGGTGGGGGATGTTGTCGTAGCTTTTCAGCTCGAGCACCTTGGGATCGACCAGGATCATCCGGCACTGCGCGGGGGTCAGCCGGTAGAGCAGCGACAGGAGGATGCAATTGAGGCCGACCGACTTGCCCGACCCGGTCGTGCCCGCGACCAGCAGGTGCGGCATGGCGGCCAGATCGGCCACGATCGGTTCGCCTGCGATATCCTTGCCGAGGATGATCGGCAGCATGCCCTTGGCCTGGGCGAACTGTTCGCAGCCGACCAGTTCCTTGAAGCTGACCATCTGGCGGTCGGCGTTGGGTAGTTCGATGCCCATGACCGTGCGGCCCGGAATCGAGGATACGCGAGCCGAAATCGCGCTCATGTTGCGGGCGATATCGTCGGCGAGGCCAATAACGCGGCTTGCCTTGATGCCGGGCGCCGGCTCCAGTTCGTACATGGTCACGACCGGACCGGTCCGGACGGCGGTGATCTCGCCCTTGACGTTGAAATCGTCGAGCACGGTTTCAAGGAGGCGCGCGTTGCGTTCCAGCGCCAGCTTGTCGATCTTCTGGCCCGATTGCGGCGGCGGATCCTTGAGCAGGTCGAGCCCCGGCAGTTCGAAGGTGTCGAACAGATCGCCCTGACGGCTGGCAGCGCCGATCTGCGCTGGCTTGGCCGGGCGGTTGGGATCGGTGATTTCCGGCGGCTTGCGCGGGGCGGCGAGGGGCACCGGCGCGCTGCCGCGATCGTCGCGGGCCTTGCGGTCGCGGACGACCGGAATCGGGACCGCGGCGCCCAGGCTGTCGAGCCTGGGTCGGCGGGTCAGCGCCAGCGGCAGGGTGAAGAGGCTGCCCCAGTCAATCGCGAAAACGCGGCCGGCCAGCACCGCGCCGCCGGTCAGACAAGCGAGGCCCGCAACCGCGATGGCCCAGAACTGTCCGGCTTCGGGCAATTGCGCGGCCAGCCAGCGGATCCCGCTCGACCCCAGCAGGCCAGAGACGCCGCCGAAGGACGCGGGGAAGGAGCCGCGCGTTTCGGTGACGATCAGCGACAGCACGGACGACAGCATGGCCATGGCGAGGAGCAGGGTCAGGATCGGGCGCCACCAGGCATGGTCGGCGTGGGGCAGGTTGCGGTCCTCTTCCTCGACCAGGCGCAGCAGCTTGCGCGCCATGACGTACATCAGCGGCAGGAACAGCACCGATACCGGGCCGAACAGGAACAGCGCGCGTTCCGCCACCCAGGCGCCGGCGCCGCCCATCCAGTTCTGCGCCGGTCCCGCCGCAGCGGTCGAGGCGCTGGGATCGGTCTGGTGGTAGCTCAGCAGCGCAAGGGCGAAGAACACCATGCCAAGGCCGAGGAGGACCGCCCCGCCGATCTCGGCGCTGCGCCGCACGGCACGCCGCAGCACCGCGCGCCAATCGACCCGCGCGCCGCGCTGTCCCGCAGAAACCGGATGTGTTGCCATGAAGCTCCCCTTGTCAGGCCCGCTTTATGCGCTCTGCACTGACTCCGCGTCAAGAATCCGCGGATTTGCGGCGAGTCGCTTCACCGCAAAAAGGCGTCTATCGCGGCCCAGCGGGGCCACTTCAGACGCTTTGCGGCGTGGCCGTCCATGCCGCCCAGTGCGATGACCGGAACTTGCGAGCGTGCCGCGATCAGCCGGAAGCGCAGCGGGCCAAGGATTGCCTTGCCGGGATGCGAGCGCGTCGGGAAAGCGGGCGAAAGCAATACCGCATCGGCGCGGGCGGCCCGGCGCATTTCGCGCAGCGAATGGATCGCGACCAGCCGGGGCACGGCCGGCCCACCGGCAAGCGTCGCCGGTGAACCATAGGCCGCGTCCGCACCCCAGCGCCGTGCCATGCGCGCATCTCCGGCCAAAGCAACCAGGTGACCGCGCGCCCATGCGAGGCGCTTCAGTCGGTCGAAGCGCTGCCGGCGGTCCGCCTTGGCCAGGTGATAGTGCCTGACGATCATCCCGCTCCCGCGCGGCAACCGGGCGAGCGCCCGTTCGATCGACGCGTCATTGCGCGCATCCGAAACGATCCACACTGTCGGCAGGGGCTTCATTCGCGCCATTGCCCCGCTATAGCAGCGCGCCATGACCGATCCAGCCACACGCCTCTCTGAAATCCAGTCCCGCATCGCGAGCGCGAAAAGGATCGCACGCCGCACGGACGAGGATGTGACGCTCGTTGCCGTCAGCAAGACTCATGCTGCCGAGGCGATCGAACCGCTGATTCTGGCTGGCCAGCACGTTTTCGGCGAAAATCGAGTGCAGGAAGCGCAGGAGAAGTGGCCCGCCCTGCGCGAACGCCATGTGGGGATCGAGCTGCACCTGGTCGGCCAGCTTCAGTCCAACAAGGCCGATGATGCAGTGGCGCTGTTCGACTGCATCCATTCGCTCGACCGTCCTTCGCTGATTGGCGCGCTGGCCAGGGCGATGGACAGGGCGGACCGCCGCGTGCCCTGCTTCGTTCAGGTCAACATCGGCGCTGAAGAGCAGAAGGGCGGCTGCGCCATCGCCGATCTCCCTGCGCTTCTTGCCGAAGCGCGCGGTGCGGACCTGCCGGTAATCGGCCTGATGTGCGTACCCCCGCTTGGAATCGAACCCGCGCCGTTCTTCGCTCTGCTCGACAAGTTGGCGCGCGACAATGGCCTTGCAGGCCGCAGCATGGGGATGAGCGACGACTTCGAAACCGCGATCATGCTGGGCGCGACGCACGTGCGCGTCGGCTCCGCCCTGTTCGGCGCGCGAGGTTAAGCCTCGCGGTTCTTCAATTCGTCGCCGGTCAGGGTCACGACGTGCAGCAGATTGGTCGATCCCGGGGTGCCGAAGGGGACGCCGGCCAGCGCGATCAGCTTGGATCCGGCCGTGCCGAAGCCGTGGCGCAGCGCCATGCGTTTGCCCTTGCCGATCATTTCTTCGAAGCTGCCGATGTCCTTGGTGCTGACAGCGTGCGCGCCCCATAACAGCGCCAAGCGCCGAGCGATCTTTGCCGAAGGGGTCAGAACCAGCATCGGCGCGGCGGGGCGTTCGCGGGCTACGCGGCGGGCCGTGCTGCCAGACCCTGTGAACACGATGATCCCGGCGATCGGCAGGCTCTCGGCAATGCTGGCGCAGGCGTTGCTCAGCGCGTCGGCGGTGGTCGTGTCAGGTTCGACCTCGGCAAAGCTGACCTGGCGGCGATAGCCGGGATCGCTTTCCACCTGGCCGGCAATGCGGTGCATGATCGTCACCGCCTCCTCTGGCCAGGCCCCGCTTGCGGTTTCGGCCGAAAGCATCACCGCGTCGGCCCCGTCATAGACCGCGTTGGCCACGTCCGAAACCTCGGCCCGGGTCGGGGCCGGGCTTTCGATCATCGATTCGAGCATCTGCGTCGCGACGACGACAGGCTTGCCCGAACGGCGCGTCATGGCGACGATGCGCTTCTGGATCGGGGGCACTTCCTCGGGATTCAGTTCAACGCCAAGATCGCCGCGCGCGACCATGATCCCGTCGGCCAGCTCGACGATTTGTTCAAGCCGATCGACTGCGGCCGGCTTTTCGATCTTGGCCATCAGCGCGCCGTAACCGCCCATCAGGCGGCGCGCTTCTGCTACGTCCTCGGGGCGCTGGACGAACGACTGGGCGATCCAGTCGGCCCCATGTTCGATCGCGAAGGCCAGGTCGCGCCGGTCCTTGTCGGTGAGCGCCGGGATCGGCACCACCGCATCGGGCACGTTGACGCCCTTGCGGTCGGAAATGACCCCGCCGACTTCGGCCGAGCACAGGATCGCGTTCGGGCTGGCCTGGATCACGCGCAGCTTCAGCTTGCCGTCGTCGATCAGCAGGCGCTGACCTTTCTTGAGGATGCCGAACAGTTCCGGATGCGGCAGGCAGACGCGGTTTTCATTGCCGGGTGCGGGATCGCGGTCGAAGGTGAAATGGCCCGAATGGCGGATCACCGCCTTGCCGCCGGCAAACTGGCCGACGCGCAGCTTGGGGCCTTGCAGGTCGCACAGCACCGCGACCGGGCGGCCGACCGCCCTTTCGACGTCGCGGATCGCGGAGATAGTGGCAGCGTGGGTCTCGTGATCGCCGTGGCTCATGTTGACGCGGAAAGCGTCGGCGCCGGCGCGCAGCAGCTTCTCGATCATTTCGGGGCTGCGGCTGGCAGGGCCCAGCGTCGCGAGGATCTTCACCTTGCGGCCGCGCGGATCGATCTTGGCCATCATCTTCCTTCCGTTTCAACTGCGCCCTATGGCAAAGGGGCGGTGAAAGACCAAGGACCCATGCCATGAGCTGCTCGGAAAATACGAATGCGACCGCGGGCGATCCGCTCGACGAGCTCGACGATGCCGTAGCCGCCGCCGCGTTCCGCCGCTTGGTGCGCCATTTGCGACACCGTCATGATGCGCAGAACCTGGATCTCATGATCCTGTCGGGCTTCTGCCGCAATTGCCTTGCGGACTGGATCCGCGAGGCTGGCGCGCCCTATGACAAGGAAGGCGCGCGGGCGGTGATTCACGGCATGCCTTCCGCCGACTGGAAAGCACGTTTCCACAGGGAAGCGACGGATGACCAGCTTGCTGCCATGGCCGAGAGCTTGAAGAAGAACGCGCCCGCCTCCTAAGAGCGCGCTCAACCGATTCTCATCTTACTGGAGCACCCCCCACCATGGCCGAAGCCACCGACGACCGCCTGCGCCTTCTGATCGAGCGCATCGAACGCCTCGAGGAAGAGAAGAAGGGCATCGCCGACGACATCAAAGACGTCTACGCAGAAGGCAAGGCGGTCGGCTACGATGGCAAGATCATGCGCCAGATCGTCCGGCTCAGGAAGATGAAGCCCGACGACCGCGCCGAGATGGAAATGCTGCTCGACACCTACAAGGCGGCGCTCGGCATCGGCTGACCGGCGAGCCCCTTGCGCCGCCGGCGCGCGGGGCTAACCTCCCTCCCTGAACGAGAGGGAGGATAAAAGATGCGCGGATTGAAATGGATAGTGGCTGCGGCCGCGGCTTGCGGCGCCGTTGCGGCGCAGGGTCAGGCCGGTGGCTCGGTGGTCTACATCCAGGCCGGCAAGGTGCTCGACCGGCCGGGCCAGCAGCCGCGCGGCGCCTCGACGATCGTGGTGCGTGACGGCAAGGTGGCCGAATTGCGCGATGGGTTCGTGGCGCCTGAAGCCGGGGCGACACTGGTCGATCTCAAGGATCGCTTCGTCCTTCCGGGCCTGATCGACATGCATGTCCACCTGTTCAGCAGCGGCGATCCGTTGACTTCGCGGCTCGAAGCCATGAACCGCGACCGCGAGGACGAGGTGTTGCAAGCCTCGGCCCGTGCCAGAACGACGCTGCTGGCCGGTTTCACCACGGTGCGCGACCTGGGCGGTCCGCCGCGCGGCATTCGCGCGCTCCGCGATGCGATTGCCCGCGGCGAGCTGACCGGGCCGACCGTGGTCAACGCGGGCGAGATGATCTCGATCTCCGGCGGTCATGGCGACATGGGCGGGCTGAGCGAGGAAGCCTACGACGCGTTCCATCCGCGCGATTACAACAATGTCTGCAACGGCCCCGATGATTGCCGCCGCGCCGCGCGCGAACAGGTGCGGCTTGGCGCCGACGTGATCAAGTTCGCCGCGACGGGCGGCGTGCTGTCCAATGTCGCCGGCGGCCTTGGCCAGCAGATGACCGATGCCGAAATGAAGGCGGTGATCGACACGGCCCACGGCTTCGGCCGCAAGGCGGCGGCCCACAGCCATGCCAAGGAAGGCACGCTGGCCGCAGTCAACGCCGGGGTCGATACGATCGACCACGGAACGTTCCTCGATGAAGCGACGGCCAAGGCGATGGTCGCCAGGGGCACCTGGCTGGTCCCGACCATGCTGGCCAGTGCAACCGCCGTGGAGAACGCGCGCAAGGGCGTGCTGCCGGCGGCGGTGCTGCCCAAGGCCGAGGAAGCCGCCGCAGCAGCGCGCGCCAGCCATGTGCTGGCCGTGCGGATGGGGGTCCGGATCGCCTTCGGCACGGACACCGGCGTGTCGAAGCACGGCGACAATGCCAAAGAGTTCGCGCTGATGGTCGATCGCGGGATGACGCCGATGGCGGCGATCGCCGCGGCAACGACTGGCGCGGCCGAAGCGCTGGGCCAGAAGGACAGGCTGGGCCGCATCGCGCCGGGTATGGCGGCGGATATCATCGCGGTTGCCGGCGATCCGCTCGCCGACGTGCGGCGGCTGGAAACGGTCGGCTTCGTGATGAAGCAAGGCAAAGTGATCAAGCAGGACTGATCCCCTTGCGGCGCGGTGGCGGGCCCCTATCTCGGGCGCTCAGTCAACGGGAAGGGAATGACCCATGCTTTCCACCACTACCGCCGTCGTCGAAGGCCGTCCGGTCCAGCAGTATCTCGGCATCGTCACCGGCGAGGTGATCGTTGGCGCGAACCTGTTTCGCGACCTGTTCGCCAGCGTGCGTGACATCGTCGGCGGGCGGTCGGGCAGCTACGAGGACGTGCTGGCCCGCGCGCGCAAGCAGGCGCTCGAGGAAATGGAAGGTCAGGCCTCGGCTTTGGGCGGCAACGCCGTGATCGGCGTCGACATCGACTACGAGGTGCTCGGTTCCAACGGCTCGATGCTGATGGTCAGCGCTTCGGGCACGGCGGTGGTTCTTTAGCCGCCGACCGTCCCCGACATCAGCGCCAGGCCGATCGAGCTGCCGTTGGCCAGCATGTGCGCGAGGATCGCCTGCGCCAGGCCCAGCTTCTGGCGCAGGTAACCCAGCACTAGCGCGGCCCATAGCTGCGGCAGGACCAGCGGCAGCATTGCCAGGCCGAAGGTCGGGTAGTTGGTCAGGTGGAACAGCGCGAAGCCGATGGCGACGCCGTAAAAGATCCATGCAAAGGCGCGCGCGAACCAGCCGAGCGGCGCGGGTCGCTTGCGCAGCAGTGCCCAACCAACCGGCGCGGCGACCATGGCGGCAAGGATCACTCCGCCCGCCAGAACGACGTTGGCGAGAGCCGCGGGCTGCATCAGCACCAGGCCGGCCGCCGCCGCGCAGGCCAAGAGCCACAGCGCGCCGGCGCTGCCGCGCTGCCAACCCCTGAACAGCAGTTCTTCGGCAACCGGGGCGACGATCACTGTCACCGGAACCAGCCATTCCCGCGGAAAGTTGTCGAAGGCGGTCGGCGCGGGCGTGCCCATCAGCTTGTGCCACAGGCCGAGGAACGGCAGCAGTACGGCCAGCAGCCCGAAGATCAGCAGAAAGGTCAGCACGGCCCAGCGTTGCATCCCGCCGTTTCGCCAGCCCTGCGGATCGAGGATCGCAGGCGCGCGCAGAAAGGCGGCGAACTCGGCCAGGATATGGCGGACGGTGGGGGCAGGGGTCGGATCGGTCACGCCGGCCTCGCTACCCTCGAAAGCTTTCACCTTGGTTGCCTCCCCATTCTTGCCCAATGGCCCCCGCCCGGTGTAAGGGCGCGCGCAACTCCCTTCCAGCCGAAACAGGACGCCATGGCCGGCCATTCCAAATTCAAGAACATCATGCACCGCAAGGGCGCGCAGGATAAGAAGCGCGCGGCGCAGTTTTCCAAGCTCTCGCGCGAAATTACCGTCGCCGCCAAGATGGGCATGCCCGATCCGGACATGAACCCGCGCCTGCGCGCCGCGGTGCTTGCCGCGCGCGCCCAGTCGATGCCCAAGGACAACATCCAGCGCGCCATCGAAAAGGCCAGCAAGGGCGACGGCGAGAACTACGAAGAAGTGCGTTACGAAGGCTACGGCCCCGGCGGCGTGGCGATCATCGTCGAGGCGCTCACCGACAACCGCAACCGCACCGCCACCAATGTGCGCACCGCCTTTGCCAAGAACGGCGGCAACCTGGGCGCATCGGGAGCGGTCAGCCACGGCTTCGAGCGCCTTGGCCTGATCGAATACCCGGCCAGCGCAGGCGACGAGGACAAGGTGCTCGAAGCCGCGATCGAGGCCGGCGCCGACGATGTCGAAAGCGACATGGGCGACGGCGACGAGAACCCCGGCGGCCACCAGATCTGGGTCGCGGTCGAGCACCTTCACCCGGTCGCGCGCGAACTGGAAAAGGCGCTGGGCGAAGCCGAAGGCGTCAAGCTCGCCTGGCGGCCCAGCCTGAAGACCGAGGTCGGCGCGGACGATGCGGCGACCCTGCTCAAGCTGATCGACGTGCTCGACGACGACGACGACGTCCAGACCGTCTGGGGCAATTACGAAATCCCCGATTCGGTGATGGAGAAGCTGGCCTGATCATAATCGGCCTCGACCCCAGCCTGTCCTGCACCGGCTGGGGGGTCGTCGCGAAAAGCGGCAACCGGTTGACCCACATTGCCAACGGGCAGGTCAAGACCGATGCCCGCGCCACGCTGCCCGAACGGCTGGTCACGCTCGACCGCGAACTGACCGACGTGATCCTGCGCCACCGTCCCGATTGCGGGGCGGTGGAGGAGGTTTTCGTCAACAAGAACCCGCAATCGACTCTCAAGCTTGGCCAGGCCCGCGGGGTCTGCCTGCTCGCCCTGGCCCGCGCCGGCCTGCCGGTAAGCGAATACGCCACCCGGCTGGTCAAGAAGGCGGTGGTCGGCACCGGCGGCGCGGACAAGGCGCAGGTCCAGGCCATGCTCGGCGTGCTGCTGCCGGGGGCCAAGGTGGCGGGCGCCGATGCTGCCGATGCGCTGGCCGTCGCCATCGCCCACGCGCATCTGGCGGGAACGAGCGCACTCCTCGCCCGTTGATCGGGGCATGAGCACCCCGGCGCGCAGCGACGAAGAGTGGATGGCCCGGGCGATATTGCTCGCCACGCAGGAAAAGGGCACCGATCCGGCGAACACGCCGATTGCCGCCCTGGTGGTGCGCGGTGGGCAGCTTGTCGCCGAGGGCGTCAACCGCACGGCCGAACATTGCGACCCTACCGCTCACGCCGAGATCGAGGCTTTGCGCGCGGCGTGCCGGGCCGTCGGCACCATGCAGGTGCGCGGCGCCACACTGTACACCACGCTTCAGCCCTGCGGCATGTGCACAATGGCGTCGATCTGGGCGGGGGTGGAGCGGATCGTCTTCGGCGCCGGGCGCAGCGACGTGCACCGGATGTATTTCGAGGATCGCCATCTCGACACGGTCGATTTCATCCGGGACGCCTTCAAGAAGGATCTGACGCTCGACGGCGGCGTTTTGCCACACGAGTGCGCGCGGCTGTATTTCGGGCCGGAGGACGACGTGCCCGAAGACCAGCAGGCCAACACGTAGGCGCCTGCCTTGCTGCAGCCTGAACCCGCGCGCCAGTGGTCATTCAGTGTCGGTGGGCTAGGGCGCGCCATTCGAGTTTCAGCGGGAGCAGCCCATGCGATTTGCCAAGTCCCTTACCCTTGCCGCCGTTGCCGGACTGGCGCTGTCGGCCTGCACGGCCAGCCGCTATCAGATCAGCGACGCGCTGATGCGCTATGGCATGAGCGAGAACAAGGCGAGCTGCGCGGCCGAGTTCCTGCGCGGACACCTGTCGACCCGCCAGGTCGATCGCCTGGCCGACGCGGCGCGCTACTATAACGGCAACGGCGCCCTGACCTTCGGCGATCTGGTGCGCGTCGCCGCTTCGCTGCGCGACACCGAAACGGCGGTCCAAGTGGGCGGCGCCGCGCTGGCCTGTGGCCTTGCGGCGGACATGGTCCTGCCGCGCTTCTGACGCCTTTGCCGGCATGTCGATAGAGGGCCTGGAAGCAGCCGCTTCCGGGCCCTTTTCGTGTCAGTTGAGCTTGTAGACCAGCCGCGCGCCGAGGAAATCCATGCCGGGGTTCTGGCCGCTCAGCAGGGTGGCGTGGCTGACGTGGACCCAGCTTGCCTCCAAGGCCACGCGGTCGTTCAGACGCGCGCCCAGCGCCAGTTCGGGCTCGAACAGCACGCGCGAGCCGAGGTCGATCCGCTGGGGCCCCGCGAACTCGCGGATGCGGTCGCTGTGCAGGGCAAGTCCGATTCCAGGCCGGACATAGATCGCGTCGCCCAGCTTCCAGCTCAGTCCCACCGCGCCGAGGCTGGTCGTGCGATCGAGGCCGATCTGGCCGTGTGCATAGATCGACGGCTTGCCGATCACGGCCAGCGCCTCGATCGGATCGCTGCGCAAGCCGAACTGCACATCGTGACCACCCACTTCGCCGTTGTCGAGGCTGGTCGGCAGATCGACGGCATGGAAACTGGCGCCAAGGTAAACCTCCTGCGCCGCGGCAGGCGCGGCGACAAGGGCCAGCGTCACGGCGGCGAGGGGCAGATGGCGGCTGATCGGCATCGCAATTCCCTTGAATGACAGATGTTTGCCAGGCCTTAGCCGATTGGGCTTGCGGCGTCCTGAACAATAAACCTGTTCGCGCCTTGTTCCCGCCCCTTGTGCCCGAGGCGACCGCGCGATAATCCCGGGCCATGATCGCCCGCCTGTCCGGCCTGCTTGACGATTTCGGCCCCGACTGGGCGGTGATCGACGTGAACGGCGTCGGCTATCTCGTCCATTGCAGCGCCAAGACGCTCGACGCGCTCGGCACGCGGGGGGACCGGGTGACGGTCCACACCGAACTGCAGGTCTCGGAAAACGACATGCGCCTGGTCGGCTTCGCCAGCGGCGAGGAACGCGCCTGGTTCCGCCTGCTCACCGCGGTGCAGGGCGTCGGCAGCAAGATGGCGCTGGCGGTCCTTTCCGCGCTTAGCATCGAGGATCTGCAGCGCGCCTGCGCCGCCGGCGACGCCGCCATGATCGCCCGCGCCCAGGGGGTCGGGCCCAAGCTTGCCGGCCGCATCGTCAACGAACTGAAAGACAAGGCCGGCGGACTGGCGACGGTCGCCGGCGTCGCGATGGCCGCCGTCCCCGCCGGATCGGCCAGCGCCGATGCCGTCTCGGCGCTCCAGAACCTTGGTTTCAAGCCCAATGTCGCGACGCTTGCCGTGGCCCGCGCGATCGAAGAACTGGGCGAAGGCGCGGCGCTCAATGACCTGATCCGGGTCGGCCTGAAGCGGGCGGCGGGATGAGCGACAACCCGCTCCTCACCCCCGCGCCGCAGCCAGAGGATGCCGATGCGGCGCTCAGGCCCAAGACGCTTGCCGAATTCGTCGGGCAGGCCGGGGCGAAGGACAACCTCAAGGTGTTCATCGACAGCGCGCGGTCGCGGCGCGAGGCGATGGACCATGTGCTGTTCTACGGCCCGCCCGGGCTGGGCAAGACCACGCTGGCGCAGATCGTCGCGCGCGAACTGGGCGTGGGCTTTCGCGCAACGTCGGGGCCGGTCATCGCCAAGTCTGGCGATCTGGCCGCGCTGCTGACCAATCTCGAAGCCGGCGACGTCCTGTTCATCGATGAAATCCATCGCCTCAATCCGGTGGTCGAAGAGGTGCTCTATCCCGCGATGGAGGATCGCGCACTCGACCTGATCATCGGCGAGGGACCTTCGGCGCGCTCGGTGCGGATCGACCTGCCGCCCTTCACCCTGATCGGCGCGACCACGCGGCAGGGTCTGTTGACCACCCCCTTGCGCGACCGTTTCGGCATTCCGGTGCGATTGAACTTCTACACCGTTGCCGAGCTTGAGCGCGTGGTGACGCGCGGGGCGGGGCTGCTCGGCATCGGCATCGACCCGGGCGGCGCGCAGGAGATCGCCCGTCGCGCCCGCGGTACGCCGCGCGTTGCGGGGCGGCTGCTGCGCCGGGTGCGCGACTTCGCCCACGTCGGCGGCGACGCCGCGATCACGCGCAACCTGGCGGACGGCGCGCTGACGCGGCTCGAGGTCGATTCGCTTGGCCTCGACGCGCAGGACCGGCGCTATCTCCACATGATCGCCGATATCTACAAGGGCGGCCCGGTCGGCGTCGAAACGCTCGCCGCGGGCCTGTCCGAACCGCGCGACACGATCGAGGACGTGATCGAGCCGTACCTGATCCAGCTGGGTCTCGTCGCCCGCACCGCGCGTGGCCGATGCCTAAACGACCGGGGCTGGCAACACCTGGACCTTGCCCCGCCAAGCGGCAGTCAGGTCGGCCTGTTCGATTCGGGCGATCCGGCTGGCACCATGGGCTAAGCCGTTAACCGCACGTCAGTTGACGGTCCCGAAACAGGACACGGCGGCCGAAGCCGCGGTCTGTCGCGCGATTCCGGTCCGATGAGGCAGCGGATTCAAGGTTAATGCGCTAGGCGGTTTACCTTTATTCCTTTCATTTGCGGCAGACCTGTTCCGTTTCCCGGCACTCCCGCCGGTACGCAGGCGCGAAGGGCGTAAAAGGCAGAACCTATGTCCGTCAGGATGGCCATTGCGAAACTTGCAGCCTTCGCGGCCGGCGGCGCCGTGATCGGTGGCGGGGCCGTCCACGTGGCCGAGGCACCCGCCAAGCGCGTCCAGTACGTCAAGCACGCCAAGGCTCCGGCCAAGGCAAAACGCAAGATCGTCCGCCAGGCCAAGCCGGCCCCGCGCCAGACCAAGCGTGCCCGCCGCGTCATCACCCGCACCTATACCTGCGCGCCGGGCGAACCGTCACCGCAGCTGGCCGTGGCCATGCCTTACCTGCCGCCGCTGCCGCCCCAGCCGATGCCCGAAGGTGGCGGCGGCGGGCAGACCGTGGTCATCGGCGGATCGAGCGGTCTGGGCGGCTTCGGTGGCGGCTTTTTCGGCGGCTTCTTCGGCGGAGGCGGCGGGTCGAGCGGCAGCGTCGTCATCACCTCGACCACCACGGGATCGACCTCCAGCTCCACGTCCAGCTCGGGCGGCTCGACCTCGACCACCACCGGCGGGGTGACTTCGAGCTCGACGACTTCGACCGGGGGCGTGACTTCCAGTTCGACGACCTCCACCGGCGGGGTCAGCACCTCGACCTCGACATCGACGTCATCAGGCAATGTAGCGTCGAGCACATCGACGTCGTCATCGACCTCGACCAGCTCGTCGAGCTCGACAAGTTCGTCGACCTCAACCAGCTCTGGCGGCGGTGACGGCGGGGAAGATCCGCCTCCGCCTCCCCCGCCCGAAACCTCGACCAGCAGCGGCACAGAGGTGCCCGAACCGCCGATGCTGGTGCTGTTCGGCGCGGCCGCCGCGGCGATGCTCGGTCGCCGGCGGCGCCGCAAGACCTAGCGGCGACCCAGGCCGGAACTTTCGCTTTGGCTAAGGCAGCCGGACTTAGGAGGCCAGCTTGCGCAGCACGTAGTGCAAGATGCCGCCGTTGTTGAAATACTCGATCTCGTTGGCGGTATCGATGCGGCACAGCGCGGTGAAGGTGAAGGTCGATCCGTCCTTGCGGGTGACTGCGACGGTCACGTCCTGACGCGGGGTCAGGCTGGCAACGCCCAGGATCGTAAAGGTGCAATCGCCGTCGAGGCCCAGGGTCTGCCGGGTCTGGCCGTCCTTGAACTGCAGCGGCAGCACGCCCATGCCGACAAGGTTCGAACGGTGGATGCGCTCGAAGCTTTCGACGATCACCGCGCGCACGCCCAAGAGGTTGGTGCCCTTGGCCGCCCAGTCACGCGACGATCCCGTGCCGTATTCCTTGCCCGCGACGACAACCATCGGCACGCCGTCGGCCTTGTTCTTCATCGCCACATCGTAAACCGGCAGTACCTCGTCGCCGTAGCGGCTCATGCCGCCTTCGATGCCGGGGACCATCTCGTTCTTGATGCGGATGTTGGCGAAGGTGCCGCGCATCATCACGTCGTGGTGGCCGCGGCGCGCGCCGTAGGAGTTGAAGTCGGCCTTGGCGACCTGGTGCTCCATCAGCCACTGGCCGGCGGGGCTGTCGGCCTTGATGTTGCCGGCCGGGCTGATGTGGTCGGTGGTGATGGAATCGCCCAGGATCAGCAGCGGCTTGGCATCGACGATGTCCAGCACCGGGGCCGGGGTCATGGTCATCCCTTCGAAGTAGGGCGGGTTGGCGACGTAGGTGCTGCCGGCGCGCCACTGGTAGGTTTCGCTGCCGGTCACGTCGATCGCCTGCCAGTGCTTGTCGCCCTTGTAGACGTCGGCATAGCGCGCCTGGAACATCTCGCGGGTGACGCACGAGGCCATGGTGCTGGCCACTTCGAGGTTGGTCGGCCAGATGTCCTTGAGGAACACGTCCTGGCCGTCCTTGCTCTTGCCGATCGGGGTCGCGACGAAATCGTCGATCACCGTGCCCTTGAGGGCGTAGGCGACGACCAACGGCGGGCTGGCGAGGAAGTTGGCGCGCACGTCGGGCGACACACGGCCTTCGAAGTTGCGGTTGCCCGAGATCACCGCGGCGGCGACCAGGCCGTTGTCGTTGATCGCCTTGGAGATCGGTTCGGCCAGCGGCCCCGAATTGCCGATGCAGGTGGTGCAGCCGTAGCCGACAAGGTTGAACCCGATGTTGTCGAGATGCTGCTGGAGGCCGGCCTTGACGAGGTAGTCGGTGACGACCTGCGATCCCGGAGCGAGCGACGTCTTGACCCACGGCTTGGGCTTGAGGCCCAGTTCGTCCGCCTTCTTGGCGACGAGGCCGGCGGCGACCAGCACGCTCGGGTTCGAGGTGTTGGTGCAGCTGGTGATGGCCGCGATCATCACGTCGCCATCGCCCACGTCGAAGTCCTTGCCTTCGACCGGAACGCGGGCGTTCACCTTCTTGTAGACCTCGGCCATGTCCTTGGCGAAGACGTCATCGACCTGGGTCAGGTCGACGCGGTCCTGCGGGCGCTTCGGACCGGCAAGGCTGGGGACGACGGTGCCCATGTCGAGTTCGAGAGTCGAGGAGAAGATCGGATCGGCAGCCGATGCGTCGATCCAGAAGCCCTGCTCCTTGGCATAGGCTTCGACCAGGGCGATCTGCGCTTCCTCGCGGCCGGTCAGGCGCATGTAGTCGAGCGTCTTGTCGTCGATGCCGAAGAAGCCGCAGGTCGCGCCGTATTCGGGCGCCATGTTGGCGAGCGTCGCCCGGTCGGCAAGGCTGAGCGAGGCAAGGCCCGGGCCGTAGTATTCGACGAAGCGGCCAACCACGCCGTGCTGGCGCAGCATGTTGGTGCAGGTCAGGACGAGGTCGGTGGCGGTGACGCCTTCCTTCAGTTCGCCAGTGAGCTTGAAGCCGACGACTTCGGGGATCAGCATCGAAACCGGTTGGCCAAGCATCGCCGCTTCAGCCTCGATCCCGCCGACGCCCCAGCCCAGCACGCCCAGACCGTTGATCATCGTGGTGTGGCTGTCGGTGCCGACGCAGGTGTCGGGATAGGCCACGGTCGCGCCGCTCTGGTCCTGGCTGGTCCACACCGCCTGGGCGATGTTTTCAAGGTTGACCTGGTGGCAGATTCCGGTGCCCGGGGGCACGGCGTAGAAATTGTTGAGGCTCTTCGATCCCCACTTGAGGAAGTCGTACCGTTCCATGTTGCGGTGGTATTCGATCTCGACGTTTTCCTCGAAGGCCTTGGGATGGCCGAATTCGTCGACCATGACCGAGTGGTCGATCACCAGGTTGACCGGGACCAGCGGGTTGATCTTGCTGGTGTCGCCGCCCAGCTTGGCGATCGCGTCGCGCATGGCGGCGAGGTCAACCACGCAGGGCACGCCGGTGAAGTCCTGCAGCAGCACGCGGGCCGGGCGGTACTGGATTTCCTCGCTCGATTCGCTGGGGTTCTTCTGCCAGTCGATCACCGCCTGCACGTGGTCGGTCGAAACGGTGAAGCCGCCGTCCTCGAAGCGAAGAAGGTTTTCGAGCAGGACCTTCATCGAGAAGGGCAGGCGGCTGACGTCGCCCAGCTTGGCCGCGGCCTTGCTCAGCGAATAATAGGCGTAGTCCTTGCCGCCGACGGTGAGCGTGCTGCGCGTGCCGAGCGTGTCCTGTCCGACCTGAGTCATCCCGCGTGTTCTCCTGTAGATGTGAAACCTGCGCGCCGAAGCGCCCTTTCGCAGCAGCAGCAGGTCGGTTGTCGGCGCCGCCGATGCGCGCGTTTCGTTTCGAGGTCAAGGGTGGCTGGCGCAATAATCCGTCAAAGTGCGGTCTGTTCGGTGTGCCCGCGCGCGGCGATCCAGCAACCGACCACGATCAGCACCGCGCCGGCCACGGTGGCCGGGGTCAGCGCCTCGCCAAACATCACCCAGCCGGTTACCGCCGCCCAGAGGAAGGCAGTGTATTCCATCGGCAGCAGCACCTGCGTTTCGGCGCGGGCATAGCCCCAGGCGATCAGCATCAGCGAGAGCATGGCGAGGACCGCCGACAGGGCAATCGCGCTCCACTGCGCCACAGGCAGCAGGTGCCCGAACCATGGCGCGAAGGGCAGCAGGGCAAGGCCAGTGAACACCGCCTGGAACAGCGCGATCTCCACCGGATCGGCGATCTGCGCCTGCTGGCGCTGCAGGATCAGGTTCCAGGCGTAGAGCGCGGCGGAGAAAAGGATTGCGGCGATGCCGAGGACCGCGTCGCGATCGTAACCACCTTCGCCCAGCCGCGCCGCGCAGATCACGATCACGCCCGAGAGGCCAAGGAGCGAGGCCAGCACGGCCCGGCGGGCCACCCATTCGCCCAGCAAGATCGCCGCGAGGTAGAGCGCGATGAGCGGCGCGATGAACGAAATGGCGATACCTTCGGCCAGCGGCAGCTTGGTGATGCCGTAGAAGAAGCTCACCGCCATGCCCGCCGTGTTCGCGCCGCGCAGTGCGTGCAGGCGCAGCAGCGCGGCCTGCGGCATGGTTCCGCCGCGCAGTTTCCAGGCCGGCGCCATCAGCACGACGCCCGCTGCCGAGCGCCACAGCATCGCGCTATAGGCGCCGATCGCCAGGCTGGCGCTTTTCATCAGCCCGTCCATCACGGAAAAGCTGGCGATCCCGGCGGCGACCGCCAGGAACGGCATCAGGTGATTGTGACGTTTGTGGCCGGCAGGCACGGCGGATCTCCCCTGCCGGAGCGGTAGGGGAGCCGTGCCGCCGGGGCAAGATCACAGCGTGCGGATGATGCCCGAGAAGTCGGCACCGCCGTTGCCGGACGCCGCAAAGGCTTCATAGAGTTCCTCGGCGCGCTGGCCCATCGGCACCTTGGCTCCGACCGAAGTGGCCGCCTCCATCGCAAGCTTCAGGTCCTTGAGCATCAGCGCCGCGGCGAACCCGCCCTGGTAATCGTTGTCGGCCGGGCTTTGCGGGCCGACGCCTGGGACAGGGCAATAGTAGGTCATCGACCAAGACTGGCCCGAGGCCTTTGACGAGATGTCGAAGAAAGTCTGTAGGTCGAGGCCGAGCTTGTCCGCCAGGGCGAACGCCTCGCAAGTGGCGATCATCGTCGCGCCCAGGATCATGTTGTTGCAGATCTTCGCGGCCTGGCCAGCGCCCGAGGCACCGGCGTGGATCACCGCCTTGCCCATCGCGGCCAGAATCGGCTCGGCGCGGGCAAAGGCTTCGGCCGTGCCGCCGACCATGAAGGTCAGCGTGCCGCCATTGGCCGCGGCGATCCCGCCCGAGACGGGCGCATCGACCATGGCATAACCAGCAGCTTCGGCCGCCGAGGCGACCTTGCGGGCGGTATCGACATCAATGGTTGAGCAATCGAGCAGCAGCGCGCCAGCTGGAGCCTGGCCGATCACATTGGCGGTGTAGAGGCTCTCCACGATCTTGCCGTTGGGCAGCATCGAGACCACGGCATCGACGCCCTGCACGGCCTCGGCCACGGTCGGGAAGACCGCGCAGCCATTGCCCGTGGCGCGCTCGGTCGCTTCGGCGCTGAGATCGAAGGCGTGGACTGTATGCCCGGCCTTGACCAGGTTCGCGGCCATCCCGCCGCCCATGTTGCCGAGGCCGATGAAGGCGATTTTCATAACACACCCAACTCCGAGAGAAATCCAAAGCCGCCAATGAAGATCATCACCGGGCCGAAAAGCGACATCATCACCAATTGGAAACGCTGAAGCCACCGATCGAAACCCGTCACTGGCAGAGGCTCAGCGCCAGTGACCTTCAAAATACCCGCCTCAAGAATGCTGATGTTGTCATCGTCGCGGCGCCGCCAGCCAAGAGCGGCAAGCCAAGTGAAGAGCGCACCAACTCCAAACAAGGCGAGTGCGACGATCACTTACCCTTCCACACCCCGGGGCGCTTCTCGATGAAGGCGCCCATGCCTTCGACCTTGTCCTCTGTCGCGGTGAGGACCTGGAAGATCCGGCGCTCCATGATCAGGCCCTGCTCCAGCGTCATCTCGTAGGCGGCGTTGACGGCTTCCTTGTTGGCGATGACGGCGAGCGGCGGCATGGCGGCAATCTCGGCGGCGAGCTTGACCGCCTCGTCGACCAGGTTGGCGAGCGGCACGACGCGCGAAACGAGGCCCGAACGCTCGGCTTCCTCGGCACCCATCATCCGCCCGGTCAGGCACATTTCCATCGCCTTGGACTTGCCGATGGCGCGGGTCAGCCGCTGGCTGCCGCCCATGCCGGGGCCGACGCCCAGCTTGATCTCGGGCTGGCCGAACTTGGCGTTTTCGCTCGCGATGATGATATCGGCCATCATCGCCAGCTCGCAGCCGCCGCCCAGGGCAAAGCCGTTGACCGCGGCGATCCACGGCTTGCGGGTGGTCTTGACCAGGTGGCTGGTCCAGCGGCTGAAGAAGTCCTGCGCAAAGAATTCGGCGGCTGGCTTCTCGAACATTTCCTTGATGTCGGCGCCGGCGGCAAAGGCCTTTTCGCCCGCGCCGGTGAGAACGGCGCAGCCCTGCGAGGCATCGGCTTCGAACTTGGCGAAGGCGTCGATCAGGTCTTCAAGAACCAGCGAATTGAGGGCGTTGAGCGCCTGCGGACGGTTGAGCGTGATCAGCGTGACCGCGCCGCGCTGTTCGACAAGGATATTTTCATAACTCATAGCGGTTTCCATTCCTCATCGGCGGGGAGGGGGGCGAAGATGCTGTCGATCAGCGCATCGCTCACGCCCTCGGGGGTGGCGGGGTCCCACTGGGGGGCATTGTCCTTGTCGACGATCACTGCGCGGACGCCCTCGGCAAAGTCGGGCAGGGTCAGGACGCGGCTGGCCACGCGGTATTCCATGGCCATGTTCGCGGCAAAGTCGGCGCATTTCAGGCTGTCGGCCAACTGGCGCAGCGCGACCTTGCAGGTCTGGGGCGATTTGGTGCGCAGGGTTGCGAGTTCCTTGGCCGCCCATTCGCTGTCGTCGGCTTCGAGGCCGGCGAGAATGTCCTCATAGCGGTCCGAGGCGAAGTGCCGGGCGATGGCCATGGCGTTGCCTTCGATCCGCGCCGGCGGCGGGGTCACGGCAAGGGCGGCGAGCACCTGCGCCGGATCGTGCCCGTGGGTCAGCCGCTCCTTGGCTTCGGCCAGCGCGTCGTGCGGCAGGTAATGGGTGGCAAGGCCGGCCCATTTGCACTCCGCGCCGTCGAAGCGCGCGCCGGTCAGCGCCAGGAACTGGCCGATCCGCCCCGGCAGCCGCGACAGGTACCAGCCGCCGCCGACGTCGGGGAACAGGCCGATCCCGGTTTCGGGCATGGCATAGCGGGTGTTCTCGGTCGCGACGTGGAACTTGGCGGGCTGGGAGATCCCGACCCCGCCGCCCATCGTGATCCCGTCCATGAAGGCGACCACCGGCTTGGGGTAGGTGAAGATCAGGTGGTTGAGCTGGTATTCGTCGTGGAAGAACTTGCGGCCCGACACACCATCATCGTTCAGGGCCGAATTGCGCAGGAAGGCGATATCGCCGCCCGAACAGAAACCGCGACCCTCGGCATGGTCGATGATCACGACCTGCACCGCCGGATCGTCCCGCCATTCGAGCAGTGCCGCCGTCATGGCGTGGACCATGTCGAGCGTCAGGGCGTGGATCGCCTTGGGCCGATTGAGCGACAGGAACCCGGCGGCGCCGTCGCGGCGGATCAGGACCTCGTCAGTCATTGGCGCAGCAGGTCCCGGCCGACGATCATGCGCATCACCTGGTTGGTCCCTTCAAGAATCGAATGGACGCGCAGGTCGCGCCAGAAGCGCTCGATAGGATAGTCGCGCAGATAGCCGTAGCCGCCGAACAATTGCAGCGCATCGTTGACGATCTTCGATCCGCTGTCGGTCGCCAGCCGCTTGGCCATGGCGGAAAACCGGCTCTTGTCGGGCGCGCCTTCGCTGACCTTGCAGGCGGCAAGGTAGAGGAGCGCGCGCGCGGCCTCGAGATCGGTCGCCATGTCGGCCAGCATGAACTGGGTGTTCTGGAAGTCCGAGATCGGCTGGCCGAACTGCTGGCGGTCCTTGGTATAGGCGATCGCCTCGTCGAGGCAGCGCTGCGCCCCGCCGAGCGAGCAGGCCCCGATGTTGAGCCGGCCGCCGTCGAGCCCCGCCATGGCGAAGCGGAAGCCCTCGCCTTCGGCGCCGACGCGGTTGGCCACCGGCACGCGGCAGTCCTCGAAAATCACCTGCGCGGTCGGACTGGCGTTCCAGCCGAGTTTCCTTTCGGGCGCGCCGAACGACAGGCCGGGCGTGTCCTTTTCGATGACGAGGCAGGTGATCCCGCCCGACTTGTGCTCGCCGGTACGGACCATGGCGACGTAGATGTCGTTGTAACCCGCGCCCGAGATGAACTGCTTGGTGCCGTTGAGGACATAGTGGTCGCCGTCGATCCGGGCGCTGGCCTTGAGCGCGGCGGCATCGCTGCCCGAACCCGGTTCGGTCAGGCAGTAGCTGGCGATCTTGTCCATGCTGACCAGATCGGCAAGGAACCGCGCCTTCAGTTCCGCCGAACCGAAGCTGTCGATCATCCAGGCGGCCATGTTGTGGATCGAGATGTAGGCGCTGGTCGCCGGGCAGCCATAGGCCATGGCTTCCATGATGAGCGCCGCATCCAGCCGGCCCAGCCCGATGCCGCCCGATTCCTCGGACACGTAGATCGCGCCGAAGCCCAGTTCGCCGGCGGCCTTCCAAACCTCGACCGGATAGTGGCTCTTCTCGTCCCACTCGGCGGCAAACGGCGTGATGCGGTCGGCGGTGAACTTGCGCGCCATGTCCTGGATCGCAAGCTGGTCTTCGGTCAGCGCAAACTGGTTATGCATTTCTCTATCGTTCCCCCCGGCGGCGATCAGCTGCAGGCGACGCTGGCGATCGTCATAGCGTCGTCATAGCCGACGGTCAGCCGTCCGTACTTGAATTCCATCGTTACCATTGTCCGGGGCGGAACCCAGCGGATTTCGGCGGCGTTCGTCGCCCGCAACATCGCGGCGCCCGTCTGGGTGCTGGCGGTTTGGCCGATGAAGGCCTGTCCCGGCGCGGCCTGGCAGTGGTTGACCTGGCTCGTCGGTCCGGGCGCAGCATCGCTGGCGGTCGTGGCACAGGCCGACAGCGCGGGAACGGCGGCAAGGACCAGAATGATGCCGGCAGTCCTGGCAGTCATCGACGTCTCTCCTTCCTCACTTGCAACGCGCGTAGGTGCGCGCACCCGGCACGGCATCGCTGCCGAACTCTTCCATCACCAGCTGGTTCGCGGCGGGCCGCACTTCCAGCAGGGCGTCGCGGTTCCATTGCATGCCTTCGCCCTCGTAGGCGAGCGTGGCGCGAAGCCGGGTGGCACTGCTTTCCTTGACCGTGCGGATCGTGGCAACCGATTCGTAGAAGCGGATATCCTTAGCGCCGATGGTGAGAAGCGTGCGGGTGTCGCCGGGCCGGGCGGTGCAATCCGCCGCGGTCAGGCCCCAGCGCCCCTGCATCGCTGCCGGGAAGTTGGTGCCAGCCGGCGGCGTGGCCGGGCTGCTTGGCGTCGGCGAAGGGGATGGCGATCCGGTTTCGATCGGCGAAGAAGAGGCATCCGACGAACCGGTCGCCTCGTCGGACGGGGCCGGCACCGGCGCCGTGCTGTCACAGGCGGACAGGGCAGCCAGCGCTATGAGTGCGGCGGGCAAGGCGATCTTGGGCATCGGGCTCTCCATCGGATGCAGCTGATATTCGACACGAAACGTGCGATCTTCAGCAGCAGTTCCCCCTCATCCCATGGTCGGGATGACGAAAGCGTTCGATCCGTCGCCGCCGCCGTCGGGCCAGCGCGCGGTGACCTTCTTGGCCTTGGTCCAGAACTTGAGCCCCTCCATGCCGTACTGGTCGGTGTCGCCGAAGCCCGAACGCTTCCAGCCGCCGAAGCTGTGGTAGGCGACCGGCACCGGGATCGGCACGTTGATGCCGACCATGCCGACATTGACGCGGGCGGCAAACTCGCGGGCGGCGTGGCCGTTGCGGGTGAAGATCGCCACGCCGTTGCCGTACTGATGCTTGCTCGGCAGCGCGAGCGCTTCCTCGAAATCCTTGGCCCGGACCATCTGCAGCACGGGGCCGAAGATCTCGTTCTGGTAGCTGGTCATCTCGGGCGTGACGCGGTCGAGCAGGGTCGGGCCGACGAAGTAACCGTCCTCGTGCCCCTGCAGGCTGAAGCCGCGGCCGTCGATCACCAGTTCGCTGCCTTCGTCGACCGCGGTCTGGATCCAGCGCTCGATGCTCGCCTTGTGCTGGGCCGTGACGACCGGGCCGTACTGCGCCTCGGGATCGCTCGATATGCCAATCTTCAGCGCGTGGATCGCCGGGATCAGCTTGGCCTTGAGGCGTTCGGCCGTATCCTCGCCCACCGGCACCACGACGGGCAGCGCCATGCAGCGTTCGCCTGCCGAACCGAAGGCCGCGCCGCACAAGTCGTTGACCACCATGTCGAGATCGGCGTCGGGCATGACGATGCCGTGGTTCTTGGCCCCGCCCATCGCCTGGACGCGCTTGCCCGCCGCGACTCCGCGCGAATAGACGTACTGCGCGATGTCCGACGAACCGACGAAGCTGACCGCGCCGATCGCCGGGTGATCGAGGATCAGGTCGACCATTTCCTTGTCGCCGTGGACCACCTGGAACACACCCTCGGGCAGGCCCGCCTCGACGAACAGTTCTGCTATCCTCACCGGAACCGAGGGATCGCGTTCGCTGGGCTTGAGGATGAAGGCGTTGCCCACCGATACCGCCATGGCGCCCATCCACAGAGGGATCATCGCCGGGAAGTTGAACGGGGTGATGCCGGCGCCGATGCCGATCGGCTGGCGCATCGAATAGACGTCAATGCCGGGGCCGGCGCCCTGGGTGTATTCGCCCTTAAGCACGTGGGGCAGGCCGCAGCAGAACTCCACCACCTCGAGCCCGCGCTGGATGTCGCCCTTCGAATCGGCAATCACCTTGCCGTGTTCGGCCGAAAGTAGCGCGGCCAGTTCGTCCATGTCGCGTTCGATCAGAGCCTTGAACTGGAACATCACGCGGGCGCGGCGCTGCGGGTTCCAGGCGGCCCAGCCGGGCTGCGCAGCCTGGGCGGCGGCGACCGCGCGGTCGAGCGCGTCGGCGCTGCCGAGAACGACCTCGGCCTGCTGTCCGCCGTTGTTGGGGTCCATCACCGGGGCCTTCCGCGCCTGCGCCAGGCCGCCCGTGCCGCCGACAATGTGATGATCGATCGTGCGCATGCCAGTATCCTCTCGAGTCCTGTCTTGGCAAAGGCCCTGCACCCTGCGCGCGATGCAGACAAGTCGCAATTTTGCGGCTATGACCTGCAATCATGCAGGCACGTGACTGGAGTGACTATCAGGCCTTCCTCGCCATCGCGCGGGCCGGGCAACTGGCCAAGGCCGCGCAGGCCCTGGGCGTCGATGCGACGACCATGGGCCGCCGCCTGCGCCGGCTCGAGGCGCGGCTCGGCGCGACACTGTTCGAACAGAGCCGCGAGGGCCAGGTCCCGACCGAGGCGGGCGAAGCCCTGCTGGTCCAGGTCGAAGCCATGGCCCGCGCCGCTGCGGCGATCGGCGAAGGCGGCGGCACGGCGGCACTGGCGGGAGCCGTGCGGATCAGCGTACCCGAGGGGCTGGGCGGCTGGTTCCTCCCGCCCCGCGTTCCGGCTTTTGCCCAGGCCTACCCGTACCTGACGCTCGATCTTGTCGCCAACAGCGGCCTCCTCAGCCTGACCAAGCGAGAGGCCGACGTTGCCGTCACCCTGTCGCGGCCCAAGGCTGGCCCGGTGATCGCGCGCAAGCTGGCGGACTATGCCCTCCGTCTCTACGCCAGTCCGGCCTACCTTGCCCAACGCGGCCAGCCCCGCCGCGCGGTGGACCTGGCGCTGGGGCACCGGCTGATCGGCTATATTCCCGACCTGCTCTACGATCCGGCGCTGAACTACCTGGGAGAGATCCATCCCGGGCTGGAGGTGCGGCTGCGGTCTTCGAGCATCAACGCCCAGCACCGGCTGATTGCGGCCGGGGCCGGGATCGGCGTGCTGCCCTGCTTCATCGGCGATGCCGACGGCTCGCTCGTCACCGTCCTGCCCGAGCGGCGCATCACCCGCAGCTTCTGGCTGGTCACGCACAAGGACACCCACAACCTGGCGCGGGTCCGCGCCGCGCGCGACTGGCTGGGCGATGCGGTGCAGCAGGGCCGCGATGTGCTGCTGCCGGGGACCTGACCCAAGGGACGTTGGCCCGGGCTGCGCGCGTGGTATATCGTTGCGGGATGGATGGCCCGACCGAAACACCCGAACCCGGCACTGGTCCACGGGGCGGCGACCTTGTGCGCCGGCACGGCTGGCCGACGCGTGTCTGGCACTGGATCAATCTCGCCGCGGTGACCGTCATGCTGATGAGCGGGCTGATGATCTTCAACGCCCACCCGAGGCTGTACTGGGGCGAATACGGCTCGAACGCGCGCGAATACAGCGATCCGGCCTGGCTCGACTTGACGGGGCTGAGCGGGCGCACGGCCTTTCCCGGCTGGGCGACGATCCCGACCGATTACAGTCTGGCCGATGCGCGGCTGTGGCATCTGGCCTTTGCCTGGGTACTGGCGCTGGCTTTCACCGCCTACCTGTTGTGGCTGCTGATCGGCGGCCGCGCGCGGCGCGACCTGACGCCCAGCCGGTCCGAATTGGCCCCGGGCCACCTGCTGTCCGACATCGCCCAGCACGCCCGGCTCCGTTTCCCCAAGGGAGCGGCGGCGCTGCGCTACAACGTCCTGCAGAAGCTGGCCTACTTTGCTGTCCTGTTCGTACTCCTGCCGGGGGTGATAATGACCGGCCTGACCATGTCGCCCGGCCTCAACGCCGCGTGGCCGCTGCTGCTCGACCTGTTCGGCGGGCGGCAATCGGCCCGCTCGCTGCACTTCCTGTTCGCGGGCGGCCTCGTCGTCTTCTTCGTCGTTCACGTGGCTATGGTGGTGCTGGCGGGGCCGTTCAACGAGGTGCGTTCTATGATCACCGGCTGGTACCGGCTGCCGCGCGAACGGGGCGAGGAGGCATGAGGGACGACAGCGGACTCTCGCGTCGCCGCCTGCTCGGCCTTGCCGCGGCCGGCACTGGCGGGTTGCTCCTCGGCGGGTGCGACCAGCTCAATCGGTCACCGGGCTTCCGCAGCCTTCTCGAAGGGGCGGAAGGGCTCACAATGCGCAGCCAGCGCCTGCTGATGGGCGATGCCCTGGCGCGCGAATACGGTGCGGCGGACATCTCCCCGGCGTTCAAGGCCAACGGCAGCCTGGGCGTGACCGACGCGGCCTATCGCGCGCATCTGGCCCAGGGTTTTGCAGGCTGGGCGCTGAGGGTCGACGGGCTGGTACGACAGCCGCTCCTGCTGCCGCTGGCCGCGCTGAAGGGCTTGCCGCAACGCACCCAGATCACCCGGCACGACTGTGTCGAAGGGTGGAGCGCGATCGGCAAGTGGCAGGGGCCGCAGCTGGCCGCCGTGCTGGCCCGCGCCGGACTTCTGCCAGAAGCGCGCTATGCCGTGTTCCACTGCGCCGACGTGCTGGGCGGCGCGCCCTATTACGAATCGATCGACCTCATCGATGCCTTCCATCCGCAGACGATCCTGGCCTGGCGGATGAACGACGCCCCCCTGACCGAGCGCCACGGCGCGCCCCTGCGGCTGCGTGTCGAACGCCAGCTTGGCTACAAACACGCCAAGTTCGTCATGCGGATCGAACTGCGCGCCGCGCTGGCCGGGCTCTACAAAGGCAATGGCGGCTTCTGGGAGGATCGCAGCGGCTATGCCTGGTACGCCGGGATCTGATCAGCACCACGGCCGGCGCGCGCCGCCAGCATAGGGCCGGGCGAAGCCGCCGTCGATCATCTCCTGCGCCAGGCTCTGCAGCGAATTGTCGGAGCGCACCCGGACCAGATTGAACAGTTCACGGGAATATTCGTCCACTTCGCCCGTGCCGGTGAGGAAGAACGGGCCCTGGTTGGCCAGCGCCACCAGCCGGTCGCGCGCGGCAAGGCCCTTGGCGGCTTCCTCGACGCAGCGCGGCGGAGAGATCTCGGGCGCGTCGATCCCGATCACGCGGATGGTGCGGGCGCCGACCTTGATCGTGTCGCCATCGATCACGCAGGTTTGCGCCGGCCCCGCGCCGCAAGCGGTGACCGGCGGATCTATGCGCTGGCTGCGGGCATCGGGTGCCGTCGCCCGTTGGGGCAGTGCCGACCAGTAGGTCCAGGCCAGGATCGCAACGAACAGGATCGGCAGGATCCACAGCTGCAGCCGCTTCTTCAGCGGTTTGCCCGGCTTCGCTCCCCGCCATGCATTGGTCGGCAGGACGTGGCCGTAATCATCGGGTTTGGTCCAGGTCTTGCGCTTCTTGCGGCGGAAGGGAATGAGATCGCCCATCGCCCTATCTATGGCGGGATCACTCGCGCGCGGCAAGCCGCACGCACCAGTCCGACCGGCGTCCGCGCCACGGTTCGGCGAGTCCTTCGGCGACGAGCTGCGCGCCGAGCGAACGGCCCTCTCGCCGCGCCACCCGCAGCAAGCGGCCGTAGCGGTCGGTCGCGCGGCCCTCGACCGACAAGGCAAAACCGCCGCCCAGAAGCTGTGCCAGACGCGCCTTGGCCCGTTCGCCCAGCGCGCGTTCGGCGGCGCAGGCGGCCTGGTGCGTTTCGGGCGCGTTGATATCGGCCAGGCGGATCTTCTCGCCTGCCAGCCAGAAGGTGTCGCCATCGACGACGCAGGTGTCGCGCGGGGCACTGGTGCAGAGGGCGAAGGCCGCGACGGCACCGGTGATGGTCTCCATCCCCGCGACCTCGCGCAGGGACGGGGCATCGCACTATCCGGGAAACTGCGTGGTTTCGCTCCGGTACGGAGGTAAGGACCCCGCGTTTCAGCCCGCGGCGAGCATCAGGAACAGCCCGGCGAGCGCCGCGCTCATCAGATTGGACAGGCTGCCAGCGGCAAGCGCCTTCAGTCCCAGCCGGGCGATGACCGGGCGCTGGTTGGGCGCAAGCCCGCCGGCAACGGCCATCTGGATCGCGATCGAGCTGAAGTTGGCGAAACCGCAAAGCGCGAAAGTGACGATCGCCTGGGTCTGCGGCGAGAGGTCGGTGGCACCGCCCAGATCGATGAATGCGACGAATTCGTTCAGCACCACCTTGGTGCCGAAAAAGCCCCCGGCGCGCATCGCTTCGGCCCAGTCGGGCGCGCCCAGGAGGTAGAAGATCGGCGCGAAGACATAGCCAAGCACCTGCTGAAACGAGAGGTCGGGCTGACCGAACCAGCTTCCCGCCCAGCCGAAGATGCCGTTGGCCAGCGCCACCAGCGCGACGAAGGCCAGGACCATGGCGCCCACCGCCACCGCCAGCTTGACCCCGGTCTGCGCGCCCTGGGCTGCGGCCATGATGATGTTGGCGGGGCGTTCCTCGTCGTGATCGACCGCGACGGGTTCGTCGGCATGGACGCCGGGCTGCGCGGCAACGTCCTCGCGGTTGAGCGCGGCGGCGGCAAGTCCGGCCGGCGGCGGGGCCACCTCGACCGCGTTGCCCGCACCGGCGCTGCCCACGGCGGGGCGCGAATCGGGCATGATGATCTTGGCCATGACGATCCCGCCGGGAGCCGACATGAAGGCGGCGGCCACCAGATAGTCGATGCGGATGCCCATCGAGGCGTAGGCGGCCAGAATCGTGCCCGCGACGCCGGCCATGCCGACGCTCATCAGGCAGAACATCTGCGACTGGGTCAACGATGCGAGGTAAGGGCGGATCACCAGCGGGCTTTCCGATTGCCCGACGAAGATGTTGGCCGCCGCCGACAGGCTTTCCACCCGCGATATACCGGTGATCTTTTCCAGTCCGCCGCCGATCCACTTGATGATCAGCTGCATGATGCCGAGGTAATAGAGGATCGAGATCAGCGCCGCGAAGAAGATGATCACCGGCAGGGCGGCGATGGCAAAGCTCTGCCCGCCGATTTCTGGCTTGGCCAGCGGGCCGAAAACGAACTCGGTCCCGGCGTGGGCATAGCTGAGCAGGGCCGAAACGCCACCAGCGACAGCCTGCAGCACGCGGTTGCCCCACGGCACGTAAAGCACCAGCGCGGCAAACCCGGCCTGCAGCGCAAAGGCCGCGCCGACCACGCGCAGGCGGATCCCGCGCCGATCGGACGAGAGCAGGACGGCAAGGCCGAGGATCAGCGCCATGCCGGCAAGACTGAGGAGGATTTTCATGTCTGGATGCGGTTCCGCTTGAAGTGCCCGTTGCCGGCAGGGTGGTAACGCCTTTGCGGGCCTAGTCAAATTGCGCTCGGCGCGGGTCTGGGGAACAATTGCGCGGGCGCTCTTTTCGGCGGGGCGCACCCTCGCTAAGCCGTCGCGATGGATAGACCCGCCGAGGCCCCCGGGGCCATGATCCCCAAGTCGCTGTTCGTGTTTTCCCTGCTTTACGGCGGCCTCTGCGTGCTGGCCGGCGTCATGGGGGTCAAACTGGCGGCGCTGGGCGACTGGCCGCTTCTCGGCAGTCTCGCCGTGGAAAGCGGGATCTTCGCCTTCCTGTTCCTGGTGATCATCTCCAGCGCGGTCGCCGAACTGTTCGGTCAGGACCGTGCCAACCAGCTTGTCCGTTACGGCTTCGTGCCGCTGATCGTCTCGATGGTCATGCTGACGCTGGTTATCCGCGTCGTGCCGCCGGCGCCGTTCTGGCCCGATCAGGAACCCTTCGCCAAGCTGCTCGGCCAGGGCGTCCGGATGCAGTTTGCGGGCCTGATTTCCTACGGCACCTCGCAGACGCTCAACGTCTACCTGTTCAGCCGAATCGCAGGCGGCCAGGGCAAGGCGCTGGTCCTGCGCGCCTGGCTCGCCTCGATGCTGTCGCAGATCGTCGATACGATCCTGTTCATCACGATCAGCTTCTACGGCCAGGACATGCCGCTGATGGAGATCATGACCGGCCAGATCATCTCCAAGCTGGTCCTCTCGACCATCATGGTCCCGCCGATGATCGTCGTCTTCGTCAAGCTCGGCCAGTGGATGGACGGCCGGAAAGCCTGATCGCGGCGTCCGAAAAGGGTTCAATTCCCGGCAAAGCGGAGTAAAGGGCGCAGCGCTATGTCGCACACGATGGACCCCGCCGCCGAGCGCACGCTCAACCTAGCCAAGGCCGAGACGCTGATCGAGGCGCTGCCCTATCTGCAGCGCTATGCCGGTCGCACCTTCGTGGTGAAATACGGCGGCCACGCGATGGGGGATCCCGAACTGGCGCGCGACTTCGCCGAAGACGTGGTGCTGCTGAAGGCGGTCGGGATCAATCCGGTCGTCGTCCACGGCGGCGGCCCGCAGATCGGCGCGATGCTCAAGAAGCTGGGCGTCGAAAGCCGCTTCGTCGATGGGCTGCGGGTGACCGACAAGGCCACCGCCGACGTCGCCGAAATGGTCCTGTCGGGCGCGATCAACAAGGAACTGGTCGGCTGGATCGCCGGAGCCGGGGGCAGGGCGATCGGCATTTCGGGCAAGGATGGCGGGCTGGTCACGGCAAGCAAGGTGCAGCGCACCACCAAGGACCCGGACAGCAACATCGAACAGGTCGTCGACCTGGGCTTCGTCGGCGAACCGGAAACGGTCGACACGACGATCATCGAGACCTGTTGCCAGGCCGGCATGATCCCGGTGATCGCGCCGATCGCGGCGGGCAGCGACGGCGAAACCTACAACATCAACGCCGATACCATGGCCGGGGCGATCGCCGCGGCGCTGGGTGCGGCCCGGCTGTTCCTGCTGACCGACGTCGCCGGCGTGCTCGACAAGGACAAGCAGCTCCTGACCGACCTCACCCCCGCCGATATCGAGCGTTTGCAGCAAGACGGCACGATCAGCGGCGGGATGATCCCCAAGCTCGAGACCTGCGTTCACGCGGTCGAGGCCGGATGCGAGGCGGCGGTCGTTCTCGACGGGCGTGTGCCGCACGCGATGCTGCTCGAATTCTTTACCTCTCGCGGTGCAGGAACGCTGATCCGGGCCTGACCGTCAGGCTTCTTGTGGAACCGAAAGGCATGCTCATGGGTCTAAGGACCATGCTGTCGCGCATGTTCGCCATCACCGTGATGTCCGCCGTTTCGTTCCACCTGTCGGGCTGCGACCGGGTGGTGAAGGAAGGCGGCCAGGCAGAAGCCGGAGCCTCCGCCGCGCCGACCTCGTCGACCGACATCCTGCCCAGGGCCGTACCGCCATCGACCTCGCGCGACCCGCAGGAAGTGCTGCTGTCCTGGGCCAAGGCGGTCAGCCTCAAGGACTGGCCCACGGTCTACGGGTACTGGGGCGACAAGGGTGCGAAAAGCGGCATGACGGTCGATCAGTTCACCGCCGCTTGGAGCAAGCTTCAGCAACCCGACCTCGAGATCGGCCAGGGGCGGCAGGAAGGCGCGGCGGGATCGCTGTTCTATTCGGTGCCCGTCACCATTGTCGATGGCGGTCGCCGCATCCCGGGCGAAGTGGTCCTGCGCCGGGTCAATGACGTCGATGGCGCAACGCCGGAACAACTGCGCTGGCATATTGAAAGCACGACGCTCAGGCCCTAGTGCGGGGCCCGAAGGGAAAACGCCTTGCTTCTGATGTCGATCCTGTCGGCGCTGAGCTATCTGATCTTCATTGTTCGGATGGTGCTCATCTGCCAGTTCATTCTCTACCTGCTCATCGCGTTCAACGTCATCGACCTGCGCAACCGGTTCATCGCCGGGCTGTGGGAAGCGCTGAACGCCGTGCTCGAACCGATGCTTGGACCGATCCGGCGGCGCATGCCGGCAGTTGGCGGCATGGACTTCTCCTACATGGTCCTGCTGTTCGGGCTGTGGATCCTGCAGACGATCATCGGGACGATCGCCGCCTCGGTCGTCGTATGACCGCCAGCGTCATCGACGGTAAGGCTTTTGCCGCCGGACTGCGCGCCCGCGTGGCAGACCAGGCGGCCCGGTTTGAACAGGCTGCGGGCCGCAAGGCCGGCCTGGCCGTGGTGCTGGTGGGGGAGGATCCGGCCAGCCAGGTCTATGTCGCATCGAAGGCGAAGCAGACCGCCGAATGCGGCATGGCCAGCTTCGAGCACCGCCTGCCGGAAGACACTACGCAGGCCGATCTGCTCGCCCTGGTCGATGCGCTCAACGCCAATCCGGCGGTCGACGGTATCCTTGTGCAATTGCCCTTGCCCCGGCACCTCGACGAACAGCAGGTCGTCGCCCGGATCGATCCCGACAAAGACGTCGACGGGCTGACACCCCTCAGTTCGGGTCGTCTCGCCCTGGGGCAGCCCGGGCTGGTGCCCTGCACGCCACTTGGCAGCCTGATGCTGCTCAAGGACCGGCTCGGCGACCTGTCGGGGCTGGACGCGGTGGTGATCGGGCGCTCGATCCTGGTCGGCAAGCCAATGGCGCAGCTGCTCCTTGCTGAAAACTGCACCGTCACCGTGGCGCACAGTCGCACTCGCGATCTTGCCGAGGTGGTGCGTCGCGCCGATATCGTGGTCGCTGCGGTTGGTCGTCCGGAAATGATCAAGGGTTCCTGGATCAAGCCCGGCGCGACGGTGATAGACGTTGGCATCAACCGCCTGCCGCCCGAAGAGGGCAAGACCAAGGGGCGCCTTGTGGGCGATGTCGCCTATGCCGAAGCGGCCGAGGTCGCCGGTGCGATCACCCCGGTACCGGGCGGGGTCGGCCCCATGACCATTGCGGTTCTGCTGCGCAACGCGCTGGTCGCCGCGCACCGCAACGCTGGTGTGGCGCTCGACGACAAGGCGTTGTAAAAGCGCGCCATGACGCGCGCACTCATGGGCCTTGCCGCCCTTTCACTTTGTCTTTCCGCGACTTCGACGCAGGCGCAGAATCGCGGCCCCGCGCGCGGCTATGCCAATCCCAGCGCGGTCGTCGCCGCCGAGATCGCCTTTGCAAAGCTGGCCCAGGAGAAGGGTCAGTGGACCGCCTTCCGCGCGACCGCGACCAAGGACGCGATCATGTTCGTGCCGCAGATCGTGGCGGCGCAGGCCTGGCTGAAGGGCAAGGCCGATCCGGCAAGGACGGTCACCTGGCAGCCGCACCAGGTGTGGTCGAGCTGCGACGGCAGCCTCGCGGTGACGCGCGGCGCCTGGCAGGGTGAAAACGATACGGCCGGCTATTTCACCACGGTCTGGCAGCAGCAGAAGGACGGCAGGTACAAGTGGGTCGTCGACATGGGCGAACCGCTGCCCATGGCGCTCGACGCGCCCGAAATGATCAACGCCAAGGTTGCCGATTGCCCGCCGGGCTATCGTGGCAAGCCGCCCAAGGCCAGCAAGGCGCCGGCCGCGCCGCTCGATCCGTTCAAGCGCGGCGGAAAGTCGCTCGACGGTACGCTGGCCTGGGACGTCGCGGTCGAAACCGACGGCGCGCGCCGCTTCGTCGTGGCCATGGCCAGCGCCGGACAGATGGTCACGGTTCAGGACCTGCAGGTCGAAGCGCCCGCGAAATAACATGGCCGAACTGTTCCTGTCCGCTTTCGTCACGCTGTTCGTGGTGATCGATCCGCCCGGCTGCGCGCCGATCTATGCCGGTCTGGTATCGGGCGCGACGCAGCGCCAGGCCACTGTCATGGCGGTGCGCGCCTGCCTGATCGCGACGTTGATCCTGATTGTCTTTGCCCTGTTCGGCGAAGACCTGCTCCACGCACTCCATATAGAACTCAATTCGTTCCGGCTTGCCGGCGGCATCATGCTGTTCCTGATCGCGCTCGACATGGTGTTCGAGAAGCGCACCCAGCGGCGCGAGGAACGGGCCGAAAAGATCAAGTCCACGCCGGAAGTGGAGGACGTTTCGGTCTTCCCCATGGCCATGCCGATGATCGCCGGGCCGGGCTCGATCGCCACGATCATGCTGTTGATGGGCCGCGCGCAGGGCAGCGAGCAGACGGTGGCTATCCTCGGCGCGCTGATCGCGGTGATGGTTCTGACCGTCGCAGCGCTGATCGCGGCCAAGCCGCTGATGCGCCTGCTCGGATCGCAGGTCGAAGCGGTGATAACCCGCCTGCTCGGCGTGCTGCTGGCCGCGCTCGCTGCGCAGTATGTGATTGACGGGCTGAAAGCGGTGATGGGCTGAACCGGCCTATTGCAGCGTAACCTCTCCGTCGTCGCTGTCGCGGCGGCCGAAGAACTGCATCAACTGGATGAGCAGCTCGCAACGGGTGGCAAGGTCCGGTGCCTCAAGCAGGGCTTGCTTGGCGGCGGCGTCGAAGGGGGCGATCTGGCTGACTCCGTCGATCAGCGAGCGATCGTCGAGCCGTGTGACAGCGTCCCAGTCAACCGAATAGCCCTGGGCATCGGCAAAGCGGTGCGCTTCGCGCTCGAACCCGGCGCGCTCGACCGGAGACAGGGCAGCGTCTTCATCCTCGGCAATCAATTCGCCCTCGATCTGGCGGAAAGGTGTGGCGGCATCCAGCTCGCGCAGGATTCGGAAGCGCGATTCGCCTTCCAGCACGATGTTGAAGCGACCGTCCTCCAGCGCCTCGACCTCGCCGATCCGGCCGAGGCAGCCCACCTCGAACAGCGGCGCGCCTTCGACGGGGCGTTGCGGCTGGATCATCCCTATGCGACGGTCGCGGGCCAGCGCGTCCTTGATCATTGCCCGGTATCGCGGCTCGAAGATGTGCAGCGGCAGTTGCAGGCCTGGAAACAGGATCGCGCCGGGCAGGGGAAAGATCGAGATGCGCAAGGCTGAAGGCCCCTATCCGAACAGGATCAGCGACAGCTTGCGCCGAGTGGCGGCGACCCACGGATCCTCCAGCCCGACGGCTTCGAAGATCTGCAGCAGCTTCGCCTTGGCCGCGCCCTCGTTCCATTCGCGGTCGGCGGCGATCGAATCGAGCAGGCGCTGGGCCGCGCCATCGCGGTCGCCTGCGGCAAAGGCCGCTTCGGCATAGGCGATCTGCGCCGCATGATCGTCTGGCGCGGCATCGGCCGTAGCCTTGAGCGGCGCCAGTTCGCTGTCGTCGGGCTTGCTGCGGGCCAGTTCGAGGGCGGCCAGCGCGCGGTGCATTTCCGCATCGCCGCGCAGGCTGTCGGGGATCGCTGCCAGCACCATGTCGGCCTGGTCGAGTTCCCCCGCCAGGACCAGCGCGCGCACCTGCCCGCCGATCGCCGCGCCGCTGTCGGGCGCGATTTCGGCGATCTGGGCAAAGATGTTCGCTGCCCGCGCGCCGTCGCCCTCGGCCAGCGCCGCCTCGCCCATGTCCAGCAGCGGTTCGATGTCCTGCGCCGGGGCGCCACCCTTGACCGGGAGCTGCGAGAGGAGCTGGTCGAGCATCTGTTTCAGCTGGCTCTCGGTTCGCGCGCTGGTCAGGTCGGCCACCGGCTGGCCCTGGAACAGGGCATAGACCGTGGGGATCGAGCGCACCTGGAACTGCGCGGCGATAAACTGTTCCTCGTCGACATTGACCTTGGCCAGGATCACGCCCTTGTCGGCGTAATCGGCTGCGACCTTTTCCAGCACCGGGGTCAACGCCTTGCACGGCCCGCACCACTCGGCCCAGAAGTCTAGAATCACCAGCGAGTGCATCGACGGTTCGACCACCGCCTTGCGGAACCGGTCGACGGCCTTCTGTTCTTCGAGGTTGAGGCCCATGCTCGCCAAGGGGGTTCTCCGTCTGCAGGTTTCGGTGATGCGCCAATGTGGGGCTTTGCGTGCGTTTGTGAAGGGACAAAGCGCGATTGACCCTCGTTGCAACTTTTTGGCTTGGCAAGGCAATAGGGCAATGCTAACGGCGCGCCTCACCCCGAACCCATGGCCGTTCCGGCAAGGGTTTGCAGGCGTTCGAGCGGGCGTAGCTCAGGGGTAGAGCACAACCTTGCCAAGGTTGGGGTCGAGGGTTCGAATCCCTTCGCCCGCTCCAGTTTTTCCATGCATCGCGATAGTGGCGGGCTATCTCCAGGCGGGCCAGCGTGCGGCTCAGCCGGATGGCTGGCCGTTCCATCGGGCATCAGCGTGTTCGCCCAGCCGCGGCGGGGGCAATGGGTCGATTCCGGGCCGTGCCGAAAAGGCGACGGGGGCACGCATTTCCACATAGCCGCCTTCGCTGGGATGCTGGCGGCGGCGAAAGAAATCGACCCCGTTCAGATGCGGGTCGTCCAGCATGGCATCAAGATCGCGCACCGCCTGGGCGGGGATCTGGGCCGCGGCGCAGCGGCCAAGCAGGTCTTCGGTCGTGAAGCGGGGGGTCAGCGCCGCCATCCCCTGGTAGAGCGCGGCCTGATTGCGCACGCGGTCCCGCGCGGTGGCGAAACGGGGCTCGGCCAGGAAGTCAGGCTCGTCCAGCAGCGCGAAGATCCGGCTCCAGGCGTCGTCGGTATAGGCGACGATGCTGATGTGCCCGTCGCTGGTCGGAAAGGGCTGGCGGTCGGGGTCGAGTTGGCGGGCATAGCCCGCAGGGCCGAGCGCGGGCGTGAAGCTGCGCCCTCCCAGGTGCTCGCTGAGCATGAAGTGCGAGAACGCTTCGAACATCGGGACCTCGACCCGCTGCCCTTCGCCGGTGCGCTGGCGATGTAACAGCGCGGCCAGCGAGGCATAGGCGGCATGGAGCCCGGCCACCTTGTCGGCGATCAGCGAGGGCAAATAGCGCGGGCGGGCGTCGCCGTCGACGCGCGGCAGCAGCGTGGCCGTGCCCGTTGCGGCCTGGATCACGTCGTCATAGGCCTGCAGGTCCGCATAGGGGCCGTCCTGTCCGAATCCGACGCAGTGGACGTAGACGATATCGGGATTGATCGCGCGCACCGCTTCGTAATCGAGACCGAGCCGCTCGAGCGCCTTGCCGCGCACGTTGACGACGAACACGTCGGCCTTGACCAGAAGGTCCTTCATCCGGGCGAGGTCGTCTTCCTGCTTGAGGTCGAGCGCGAGCGATCGCTTGCCCCGGTTGAAGGCCATGAAGCCCGGCGACATGCCCGGCGTGGCCGCGGCCCTGGCCGACCAGCGAAAGGCGTCACCCGATCCGGGGCTTTCCACCTTGATCACGTCGGCGCCAAGGTCGGCCAGCGTCTGCGTGCAGTAGGGTCCGAACACGACCGTTGTCAGGTCGAGGACGCGGATGCCCTCGAGCATGGCAGGAGCCCCGTCGCCCGCGACGTTCGCGGCGCTGGTCATTGCGCCAGCGCGGACGGCACGTGGGGCAGGAAGACGGTCTTGACCTCGGTAAAGGCTTCGAGGCCCTCGCGCGCGCCTTCGCGCCCGACGCCGGATTTCTTGAAGCCGCCGAACGGGTTGGTGAGATCGTATTCCCGCCCGTTCTGGGTGAAGGTGCCGGTCCGTATGCGCCGCGCGATCGCATAGGCGCGATCGGTGTCGTGGGTGTAGACGCCGCCCGACAGGCCGAAGTCGCTCGCGTTGGCGATGGCGATCGCCTCTTCCTCGGTGTCGTAGGGGATGACCGCCGTGACCGGGCCGAAGATCTCCTCCTGGGCGATGGTCATGGCGTTGTCGACGCGGTCGAACACGGTGGGCTGGATGAAGTAGCCGCGATCGAGGCCGCCAGGTCGCTCGCCGCCGGTCACGATCCGCGCGCCTTCGGCCCTGCCGCGGGCAACATAGTCCATGACCTTGGCATGGTGGCGCTCCATCGCAAGTGGCCCCATCTGCGTATCGGCGGCCAGCGGATCGCCGACCCGTGTGGCTGCCATCGCCGCTGCCAGACTTTCGACATAGTCGTCGTGCCGCGAGCGAGGCACCAGGATGCGGCTGAAGTTGATGCAGGCCTGCCCGCACAGCAGGGTGACCAGCGGGGCGAGCGCCGGGCCGAGGCCCGCCGGGTCGTAGTCATCGAGGACGATGGCGGCCGATTTGCCGCCAAGTTCCATCGTGTAGCGCGCCATGCGCGAGGCGCAGATCTGGGCGATGTGCATGCCGACGCTGCTCGATCCGGTAAAGGCCACCTTGTCCACTCCGGGGTGGCGAACGAGCAGGTCCGAAACCTCGCGGTCGGCGGGAAGCAGGTTGACCACGCCGGGAGGCAGGTCCGCTTCTTCCGCCGCCTCGGCCAGCAGGAAGGCTTCGAGCGGCGTTTCGGGCGAGGGCTTGAGGATGACCGTGCAACCGGCGGCGAGCGCCGGGGCCAGCTTGACCAGCAGGGACGCCAGCGGCCCATTCCACGGCGCGATGGCGGCGACCACGCCGACCGGTTCGTTCACCACGACGGCGGTCTTGCAGACCATGCCCTGCGCGGGCCGAACGTCTTCGAACGGATAGCTCTCCGCCATGGCGGCGTAGTAGTCGAGCAGGCCGGCCGCGCCGGCGCTGGCCCCTGTGGCCATCCAGGCGGGGACGCCGACCTGGCTCAACCAGCAACTGTCAAGTGCGGTCCCCCGCCGCACCAGCGCGGCCGAAAGCTTGCGCATCGCCTCTGCGCGCGCCGATGCCGGCAGCCGGGGCCAGGGGCCGTCGTCGAAGGCTTTCCGCGCTGCCGCGACTGCCGCCTCGACCTCGACCGGCCCGGCCGCGACGATGTCCTGCAAGGGCGCTTCGGTAGCCGGGTTGACCGGGCGAAGGCGGCTGGTTCCGGCAACCGTCTGCCACCGCCCCCCGATGAACAGGCGGTCGGGATGGGCCGTTACGGCCAATGACGAGTCGAGCATGGGGTTCCTCTTCCGATTCTTCTCACGGTTCACGTGCCGACACTTATTCTAATGAACGTAGATAATCGTGCAAGGGGTGATCGGGGTTGTCGTGAGGCTGCGCAAAACTAGGGTTAGTTGATAATTGGACGAGTAAAAAAATGACGCCAAATCATATACAAACGTCCTCGCCAGTCCCTTCGTCGAGGCAGTGTCGTTCATTATCTATTGACATTAGAAAACGATCGGTGAAATTTGCCGCCGAACGATGAGATCGGATCGACCGGATCGCACAAGGCGAACGGCGATTGTCGGCTGCCACAGGCGCCGGAATTGGGAGGAAGCTATGTCGTCGCGTCTGAAGATCGCGCTGTTTGCACTGTCAACGTCGCTGTTCACCCCGGTTGCGGCCTGGGCCCAGTCGGCGGAACCGCAGCCGGCCGACGAGACCACCGCCTCGAGCGAGACCGAGATCATCGTCAGCGCCCGCCGCCGCGACGAGCGATTGGTCGACGCGCCTGTCGCGATTACCGCGCTGAGCGGTGCGGAGCTTCAGGACAAGTCGATGACGCGCTTTGCCGACATCGCGACGCAGGTGCCTACCCTCATCGCGGGGCGCGCGGCCTCGGGTTCGTCGGCCAGCATCTTCCTGCGCGGCGTCGGTTCGACCGCACTGAGCGCCGGCTTCGACCAGTCGGTATCCTTCGTCGTCGATGGCATGCCGATGAGCCGCGGGCGCGAAATCAACCTCAGCCAGTATGATCTGCAGCAGGTCGAAGTGCTCAAGGGTCCGCAGGCGCTGTTCTTCGGCAAGAACACAACCGGCGGCCTGATCAACGTCATCACGGCCGGTCCCGGCAACCGGTTCGAGGCGGCGCTGCGCGGCGGTTATGGCTTCGAGGCGCGCGAGAAGTACGCCGAAGGCTATGTTTCCGGTCCTGTCAGCGACACGTTGGGCGCGCGCCTCGCGTTTCGCGCCTCGGACAGCGAAGGCGCGCTAACCAACACCGCGGCCAAGACCTATCTCGATCCGCTTGGCATGGCGCGGCACCGCAATGCGGAACGCCGCGGCGGCGGACGCACCCTGAGCGGCCGACTGACGCTCGACTGGCATCCCAGCGATACGGTCAACTTCGTCCTGAAGACAGGCTACACCGACCAGAAGGATGGCGGACCGACCGACATCCTGGAACGTATCTGCGGCGGTGGGCGGACCACGCCGGCAACCATGAACGGCGTTCCGCCGAGCCCCAACGCGGACTGCAAGGTCGATGGCCGGTCCGACAGTTCGACAATCCCGACCCAGGTCGCGGCGGCCAATTATCGCTATGCGGGCGATGGCCACATGTACGCCCGGCTCAAGTCCGGCTTCGGAATCCTGACCGGCACGATCAACACCGAAGTGATGGATGTGACCTCGATCACCTCCTATTACCGCTTCCGCCAGACCGACCTCAACAACGTCGCGGGCGAAGCCTATCCGGCGACCTTCAGCCAGCTTGCCGATTACGAACAGTACGGTGAGGAGCTGCGCTTTCAGACCAAGTTCGATGCACCCATAAACGCGCTGTTCGGGATGTTCTATTCACACGGCAAGTTCGTGTTCAACACCGATGCCTATATCTTCCCGGTGCCGATCAGCCCGGTCACCAACACCTATACGACCTTCAAGCGCGACGATGGCTTTTCCTCGGATTCGATGTCGGCCTTCCTCCAGGTGACGGCGAACCTCGGCGAACAGTTCGAGCTATCCGGGGGCGCGCGTTACAGCTTCGAAGCGCGCGATTCCTATCAGGTGTCGCTGCCGGCCCATCTGGGCTTCGCGGCGTTCTTCCCGAGTGGCATCCGCCTCGACGACCGCTTCCGCGACAACAATTTGTCGCCCGAAGTCACCCTGCGCTACAAGCCGTCGCGCGACCTGACCTTCTACGCGGCCTACAAGCAGGGCTTCAAGTCGGGCGGCTTCAACATTTCGCAGACGCTGACCCCCGCGGCCACCGTTGCCGCCGGCAGCTATGGCTCTGAAACCGCGAAGGGCGGCGAAGTGGGGATGCGGGCGATCCTGCTGGACGGCGACCTGTCGTTCAACACGACTGCCTACTATTATGACTACAACGACCTTCAGGTGCAGAACTTCGATCCGGTCACGATCGGCCAGGTCGTGGCCAACGCCGGCACGCTGCGCACCAAGGGCATCGAAGCCGACTTCACCTGGCGCGTTTTGTCGTTGCCCGGTTTCAGCCTCCGCGGTGCCGCAGCCTACAACCACGCCCAGTTCTACGACTACGTCGGGCAGTGCTACGGCGGTCAGACCGTGGCCCAGGGTTGCAACCTGCTGCTGGCAGCCGGCGCCTATACCAGCCAGGATTACGGCGGTCGCACGCCGCCCAAGGCACCGCGTTTCGGCGGCTCGCTCGGCTTCACGTATGAAATGCCGATTTCGTCGAGCGATATCCGGCTGGTGCTGTCGGGCGACATGGCCCACACCTCGAGCTACAACTACACCGATACGCTGCGGCCGGATTCGATCCAGCCGGCCTTTACCAAGTTCGACGCCAGCATCCGCCTGAAGGGACCCGAGGATCGCTGGAGCGTCGCGGTCATCGGCCGAAATCTGACCAACAAGCTGATCGTGACGGCCGCCAACGACATTCCCTTCGCCGGCGGTACCGGAACGGGGACGACGGGCACCGGACTGCTGGCCGACATGTCGGCCTTCGTCGAAAATCCGCGCGAAGTGTTCGTGGAAGTCGGCTTCAAGTTCTGATCGGTCTCTCCCGATCCGCAAACCGGACGGGCGGCCAGCAATGGCCGCCCGTTCTATTTGGGGCCGTAGCGGGCGCGAAAGCCGTCGATCAGGCTGCGCAGCGATTCGACGAAGATCGCCTCCTCGTCCCCCGGGCCGCTTGAGATGGCGCGGGCGAACAAGGGAAAGCGCTCGACATCGAAGGCGGGGATGGCCGGGGTGTGATAGGTCGCGGCAGCAGCCGCGAACAGCGACGAGCCATAGGTCAGCTTCTCGATCGCCTCGCTGATGACGATGTGATGCTGGGCCGGGAACGGGCAATCGGCCAGCGCGTGTTCGTAGGCCGACAGCATCAGCCGGCGCGGGAAGAAGCGCAGCATCAACGGCGCGGCGTTGGCGTGGCGCAGGATCACGCGGCGGGTCGCCAACGAAAGCCCGACCATGCGGTCTTCCCAGCACGCGTCCTTGTCGGCATTGGCACCCACTTCGCGCAGCAGTTCGAGCGCGACGAGTTCGAGCAGCTCGTCCTTGTCCTTGAAGTGATAGTAGAGCGAGGGTGCAGACACCTTCATCGCCCGCGCGACCGCCTGAACGCTCAGCGCCTCGAGCCCGTCGCGATCGATCACCTTGATCGCGGCGCGCACCGCAGCATCGCGGGTGATCAGGGGCTTGAGCGGCCGTCCCGCGCGGGTCTTGGTCTTGCTTTCGGGCACGGCTTGTCCTGTCGGTTAGAGCCCCAACTGGGCCTTTGCGATGATGTTGCGCTGGATCTCGTTCGAACCGGCATAGATTGAACCGGCCCGGTCGTTCAAGTACTTGAGCGGCGCGATCGCGGCTTCGCGCGGGCCCTGCCAGCCGGCCTGGTGGGGTATCCGGTTGGGACCGCCAGCCGCACCCGCGTCGGGCTGGAACGTCAGTGCGTAGGGACCTGCTGCCTCGATGGCGAGTTCGGTCAGATGCTGGCTCAATTCGGTTCCGAAGATCTTCATTGCCGAGCCGCCGATCCCCGGTCGGCCACCCCGCGCGGCGGCGGTCAGCATCCGGAACTCGTAGACTTCGAGGATATCGATTCGCACCTGTGCGGCGGCCAACCTCGCAGCGAAAACGGGGTCGTTGCCCGGCGGATCGGCTCCTTCGGCCGCCAGCTGCCGGATGCGGTCGAGCCGCACCTGAAGTCCGGGAGCATAGGCGCTGCCGCCACGCTCGAACTCGAGCAGGTACTTGGCGACCGTCCAGCCGTCGTCGATCGCGCCGACCGCATTGGCAACCGGCACCCGCACCTCGTCGAAGAAGATCTGGTTCTGGATATGCTCGCCCGACGTCATGATGATCGGCTGCACGGTTACGCCGGGGCTATCCATCGGGATGAGCAGGAACGTTATGCCCAACTGCGGCCGGTCGAACTGGCCCGTACGCACCAGACAGAAGATCCAGTTCGCAACATTGGCATGGGTCGTCCAGATCTTGGTGCCGGTGCAGACGAAGTGATCGCCGTCGCGCACTGCCCGCATCTTGAGCGGGGCGAGATCCGATCCCGCATGGGGTTCGGAATAGCCCTGGCACCAGAAGTGTTCGCCGGTGAGGATGCGGGGCAGGAAGTGCGCCTTCTGTTCGTCGGTGCCGTGCCCGATCAGCGCCGGGCCGCACATCGCGATGCCCATGGGCGAGGTCGGCGGTGCGCCGGCCCGGGCCGATTCGCGCGCAAAGATGTAGCGCTGGGTTACGCTGAACCCGCCGCCGCCGTATTCGACCGGCCACGAAGGCGCCGCCCATCCCCTGGCATGGAGCCGACGCTGCCATTCCAGCGACGCGTCGTGATCGGCGTAGACGCTGGTCATCCAGCGACCCGCGGCGCGCAGGTCGTCGTCGAGGTTGTCGTCAAGGAAACGGCGGACGTCGTCGGTAAACTCCAGGTCGGCCTTGCTCCACGACAGTTCCATTGCAGCACCCTCTCTTCGCTTGCCAGTTTATCTTATACCATTAGATAATGAGGTCAAACCCGGCGAACCCTTTGCGCTTGATCCGGGAAACGGAAGGGATGCAAACGAGGCCATGGAATTCGAACTGAACGATGAGCAGCGCCAGTTCAAGGCGTCTCTCGACCGCTTCCTCGAGACCGGTCGGGCCTTCGGCGCGGACAAGCTCGACCTGCGCCAGGGCGACGGCTGGCGGCCGCAGGTCTGGCAGGACCTGGCGTCGCAACTTGGGGTGCTGGCGGTCGGACTGCCCGATCGCCTGGGCGGCTTCGGCGGCGGCGTTGAGCAAATGGTGGTGATGGAATCTGTCGGCCGCGCACTGGCGCCCGAACCGGTGGCGGAAACGCTCTTACAGGCCGCGCCGTTGCTCGCGCAAAGCGAATCCCCGGCGGCAGACGCCCTGCTGCAGGGGATCGCAGCCGGTTCGGTGCGCATCGCGCTCGCCATTGGCGAGGACGGCGTGCGCGACGACTTTCGCGCCATCGCCTGCTCTGCGCGCGATACCGACGCCGGCTGGCAGATCGACGGCGCCAAGCAGATCGTGGTCGGCGCGCCCTGGGCCACGCACCTGCTGGTTGCCGCTCGGCACGCGGGACAGGCGGGCGACGCGACGGGCCTGTCGCTGTTCGTGGTTGCGGCTGATGTTCAGGGGCTGGAGCTTCGGCCTTACCGGATGCTCGACGAACGCTGGGCCGCCGATGTTTCCCTGGACGGGGTCGAAGTGCCGCGCGAAGCCCTGATCGGGGTGGAGGGCGACGGTCTCGCCTTGCTCGAGGAGTGGCGTGACCGCGCGATTGCCGCGGCCAGCGCCGAAGCCTGCGGCATTCTTGAAAGGCTGGTCGAGGAGACTGTGGCCTATGCCAGACAGCGCGAGCAGTTCGGCCAGACGATCGGCTCGTTCCAGGCCCTGCAGCACCGGATGGTCGACATGCACCTGCAGCTCGAACTCGCGCGATCGGCGGCACTTCTTGCGTGCCAGACGCTGGACGAACCGGCCGACGTGAGAGGAAGGGCGGCCAGCGCGGCCAGGCTGACCGTGGCGCAGGCGTGCCGCTTTGTCGGGCAGAATGCGGTTCAGATCCACGGCGGCATGGGCATGACCGACGAGCTGGCGATCGGGCATTTTTTCAAGCGCGCGACGGTGATCGAGCATTCGTTCGGCAGCGAGGGGTTCCACCTTCGCCGGCGCGCGGCGGGTTGATCACCCGCGCGCGGTGCGGTCGCGCAGGATGATGTCGGCGGCGCGCCAGGCCATGGCCATGGTCGGGCCGTTGGTGTTGCCGGAAGGAATGACCGGCATGATCGCCGTGTCCATGACGCGCAGGTTCTCAACGCCCCGGACCCGAAGTTGCGGGTCGACGACCGAATCCGGGTCATTGCCCATGCGGCAGCTGCCGACCGCGTGATAGCCGCAGGTGCCGAACCGGTCGTAGGCCGCAAGGATTTCCTTGTCGGTGCGATATTGCGGCCCGGGCGAGGTTTCCTCTGCGATCAGCGAGGCCAGCGGTTCGGTTGCCAAATAGGTGCGAACCGCGCGAACCAGCGCGACCATCTCGGCGCGGTCCCTTTCGGTGGCGTGGTGGTTGGCGGACAGGCCGGCGGGTGCATCGGGATCGGTCGTCGTTATGTGGATCGCACCGCGCGAAGTCGGGCGCAGGGTGTAGGCGGTGACGTGCATTCCCGGCACCTTCTCCACCTGGGTGCGATCGTCCATGTTGAAGCTGAAGGGCGCGACCAGGATCTGGGCGTTGGGCCGATTCTGGCCCGGATCGGTCTTGAGCCAGCCGACGATCTCGTAGGATGCGGCCGACATCAGGCCGTCCATGCCGAGGAAGTACTTCAGCGCGTTCTTGACCAGACGCCAGCCCCCGTACTCGCGGTTGTGCGAAATGTCCTGCCTGAGCCGGCTCTGGATCAGTATCGCGCGATGTTCGATCAGGTTTTCGCCGACCTGTGCATTGGCCTGGACAACGGGAATGCCAAGCCCGGACAAGAGCGCCGGATCGCCCACGCCGGAGCGTTCGAGGATGGCAGGGCTGGCCAGGGCGCCGCCGCACAGGATCACTTCGCCGTCGGTCAGGATGTCCCGCACCGCGCCATCGGCGACGACGCGGACGCCTATGGCGCGTTTGCCTTCGAACAGCACCTTGTCGGCCACGGCATTGGTCATCACGGTCAGGTTGGGGCGGCGCATGGCCGGCTTCAGGAACGCCTTCGCCGCGCTTTCGCGCTTGCCCTTGTAGACCGTGCGCGGGGCATAGCCGATCGCCACGGCATCGTCGGGCTCGTTCATGTCGCGCTTGCTGCCCCAGCCGAGCGCGTGACCGGCGGCAACCTGCGCATCGCTGAGCCGGTCGCGGTGCGTTGGCAAGGTGATGTGGATCGGACCCGAATTGCCGCGCGTCGCGGCAGCACCCAGTTCGTGATTCTCCAGCGCGGCATAGGCCCTGCCGATGTGCTCCCACGACCAGTCGTCGCTCGACAGTTCGGCGATCCCGTCGAAATCGGCCGGCATGCCGCGAACGTACATCATGCCGTTGATCGAGGTCGACCCTCCCAGGACACGCCCGCGGACCCAGTATTCGGGCTTGTTGGCCGTCGAAGCTTCGGGCCGGCTCTCGTGCGCCCAGACGTGTGAGGGGTCGGCCATGACCTTGGCGATACCCTTGGGCATGTGGATCAGCGGATGGCGATCGGCCGGGCCGGCCTCGAGAACGAGTACGCGGTTCGCCGGATCCTCGGACAGGCGATAGGCCAGAACCGATCCCGCCGCGCCAGAACCTACGATGATATAATCGAAACCGGCCATTCCGCTCTCCACCCGCCGTCTTGTTGCGGCATTATCTAATTGACATAGATAATCGGCCTGCGCAACTGTCCCGGTAACGGGAGATGGCAGGATGGTTCGCGTAAGATATCGCACGGCAGACGGGATCGAAGGGGCGTTCGACGCATCGCCGGGCCTGTCCCTGATGGCGAGCGCCAAGGCCGCCGGTATAGACGGGATCGAGGCTGAATGCGGCGGCTCGATGGTTTGCGCCACCTGTCAGGTCTACGTAGCCGAGGCGTGGCTCTCCACACTCGAACCCCCCAGTGAAATGGAAGCGGAGATGGTCGAATACACGCGCCATCCCCGGCCCAATTCGCGCCTGTCGTGCCAGATCGTGATGAGCGAGGCGCTTGACGGCATCGAAATCGAGCTGCCGCCGTCGCAGCGATAAATCTATTGGCAATAGATAAAAGGGCTGATAGATTCGCCCGCAGGGAAAGAGGATCGATTCCATGAACGCCACAGCCACCGCTGCACCGACCGAACGAGCCCTTCTGCAAACGCTCGACATGTTGAGCGAAAGCCAGCAGCGCGCGATCCGGCGCATCGCCCCGCATGACGCGGCGACGGTCCCGACCATCGAGGCGCGGCGACCGGTCTCGACCTTTACCGGGGAGGATTTCTTCCAGCTCGAGCAGCAACGGCTGTTCCGCAAACAGGCCGTGCCGATCACGGTTTCGGCCCGCATCGCCGATCCCGGCAGCGCGGTCGCCCATGACGGCTACGGGATTCCCTTGCTGGTGACCCGCGACAAGAACGGCGTGTCGCACGTGTTCCTCAACGCCTGCACCCACAAGGGCGCCAAGCTGATCGACGGCTGCGATGTTGCCAAGGGCAACAGGTTGACCTGCCCCTATCACGCGTGGACCTTCTCGACCGACGGCAAGCTGATCGGCGCGGCGCGCCCGGAAACCTTTGCCAATCTCGACAAGTCGTCGCGCGGCCTTGCCGAACTGCCTTCGCGCGAAGCGGGCGGGATCATCTGGGCCATGCTCGACCGCCATGCCGCGCCCGACTTTTCAGGCGTCGACGATCAGCTGGCGGCCGATTTCGATGCGTTCGAACTGCCCGGCCTGCACGTTTACGGGCACAAGCAGTTTCACCTCGACGCCAACTGGAAGCTGGTCCTCGAACCATTCCTCGAAGGCTATCACGTGCAGCGCCTCCACGCGAGCACGGTGGGCCCGCTGTTTGCCGACGTCCCCAACGTGGTGGATACGCTGGGGCTCAACATCCGGCAGATTTCCGGGAAGATGAACTTTACTCCGGACTGCCTCGATATCCCGGGCGAGAACATTCACGCGTCGGTGACCCACGCCTACAACGTGTTCCCGAACTGCGTCGTGGTCACCAGCCCCTATTACATCTCGGTGATGTTCCTGATGCCGACGGCAGTGGACAAGACGACGGTCGACTACTTCATGCTGACCCGTCGCCCGCCCGACAATCCGAAGGGCGCCGAACTCTACCGCAAAAGTTACGAGATGATTGTCTCGGTCTTTGGCGGAGAGGATTTCTACGCAGCGCAGTTGTCGCACGCCGGTCTTGCCACCGGAGCGATCGACGACGTCGTCTACTCCGGGCTCGAGGCGACGATCCCGCTGTACAACGAGATCCTGGATCGCGTGCTGGCGAACTGAACGGACCACCGGACGTGCTGACAATCCACAGTGCCCTTTCGTGGTGGGCCAAGAGCCGGCCCGATACGCCCGCGCTCGTCCTCGGAGGCGACCGCGTGACCTATGGCCAACTCGTGCCCTGGATCGACCGGGTGGCGGCACGCCTGATCGACCTTGGGGTCGAGCGCGGCGACCGGGTCAACGCCTGCGCCGCCAACGGGATCGACTATTGCGTCCTCGCCTTTGCGGCCATGCGCGCAGGCGCGGTCATCGCCCCGCTCAACACCCGCTTCACCGCACACGAACTGGCGGAGATCGTGCAGGATCATGCCCCGCGCCTCATTTTCGCAGGCGACGATCAGGCAAGCAAGTTCACCGGTTGCGGGGTGCCCGTTCACGCCATGGCGGAGGTCGACGGCCTTCGCGGCGGCGCGTCCGTCGCTCCACCGCGTGAGCCCTACCCGGACGACTGCGTCGTGATCATTTCGACCAGCGGTTCGACGGCCAAGCCCAAGGGCGTGATGTTCTCCAACCGGTCGATGTGCGACTACGCCATGGCCGCGGCGATGGAGGACGGCGTCCTTCGCGACGGAGGCGGCGTGATCATCGTCGCGCCGCTCGCCACTTCGGCCGGCATGGTGCAGGTCGTCCACTATTCGGTGCTGGGCTGCACGCTTTACCTCGAGCCTGTCTTCGTGGCCGAACGTTTCCTCCAGATCCTGGTCGAGGAGCCGATCGTCAGCTTTGCCGGCGCACCCGCATTCTTCGAACGAATCGCGGCCTGCGAAGGGTTTGCCGAGGCCGACCTGTCGCACATCCGCATGGTGACCGCGGGCGGCGCGCGGGTCACGCCCAGATTGTTCCAGACCTGGGCCGCCAAGGGCCTCCATATCCGCCAGACCTATGGCCAGACCGAGGCCGGCGGCAATTCCACTGTCATGCCCGAACGCTTTGCGGCCGAGTTTCCGGAAAAGGTCGGCTGGGGCGGAATGTTCACCCATCACCGCGTGGTCGATGCGAGGGGCAACGACGTGCCCCCGGGGGTCGAGGGCGAGATCCTGATCCGCGGGCCGGGCATGATGATCGGTTACTGGAACAACCCCGCGGCCACGGCGGAAACAATCCGCGACGGTTGGCTGCACAGCGGCGATATCGGAGTGATGGACGAACGCGGTCTCCTGACCTTCATCGACCGGATCAAGGACATCATCGTATCGGGCGGTCTCAACATCTCCGCCGCCGAGATCGAACGCGCCGTGCTCGAGTTTCCCGGCGTGGAGGAAGTCGCGGTGATTGCCGCGCACGACGACCGGTTCCAGGAAACACCCATGGTGGCGCTCTATCCGAATGCGCCGATCGATGTTGCGGCGCTGATCGCGCACTGCAACGGCCGCCTCGCCGACTACAAGGTGCCCCGTTACGTCGCCGTTCGCGACGAGCCGCTGCCGCGCCTTGCGACCGGCAAGATTTCCAAACCCGCGTTGCGCGACGAATACCGCGACGCACACCTGACCCTTCCGCGGGTCCGCTGAGCGAAAGTCCCGATCATGGCCACACTGGCACGCGTCATTCCGCCCAACGTTCGTCCCGAACAGGTGTTCGATTTCGACATTTATGCCGATCCGCGCATCGATGACGATGTCCAGGGCAGCTATTCGGCTGTCCTCAAGGCGGCTCCGGACATCTTCTGGTCGCCGCTTAACGGTGGACACTGGGTGGTACAGCGCCACGACCTGATTGCCGAAATCGTCAAGAACCCGACGGTCTTTTCAGCGCGCGAGATGCAGATCCCGCGGGTTGAGAATCCGCCGTTCTTTATCCCTCTCAGCGTCGATCCCCCTGAAAACGTGCCGTATCGCCACGTCCTCATGCCCAAGTTCTCGCCGCGCGCGGTCTCCGAAATGGAGCCCAGGATGCGCGCCATGGCGGCCGAGATCGTCGCCGAGGTCGCGGACAAGGGAAAATGCGATTTCATCCACGACGTGGCCGCACGCTTTCCGGTGTCGGTGTTCATGGAGGTCATGGGCCTGCCGCTCGAACGGCTGCACGATTTCCGCAGTATTGCCGACACCTATTTCAAGGCGCGTACGAGCGAGCAAATCCAGGCGAGTTCGCAGCAGATCTTCGGGATCTTCAACGAGCTGCTGGACTACCGGCGCGACAATCCGGGGACGGACCTGCTGACGCATTTCCTTACCGTCGACATGGGCGAAGGACGGCGGCTGAGCCACGAGGAAATCCTCGCGATGTGCTTCGTCCTGTTCCTGGGCGGCATGGACACGGTCACGAATGTCACCGGTTTTTCGGTGCAGCACCTTGCCGGCGACCCGGCCTTGCAGGCCCGCCTCGCCGCCGATCCCTCCCTTGCGGGCAAATTTGCCGAAGAAGGTCTGCGGATGTTCGGCGTCATCGGGACGCCTCGCCTTGTCGTGAAGGATTTCGATGATCACGGCGTCGCCTTCCGCAAAGGCGAAATGGTGCTGTGCGCCCTGTGGCAAAGCGGCCGGGACCCGGCCAAGCTGGACGATCCCGACCGCTTCGATATCGATCGCGGCGCCATGCCGCACTACAATTTCAGCACGGGTCCCCACCTGTGCCTGGGCCACGCGCTGGCGCGCACCGAAATGCGCATCCTGGTCGAGGAATGGATCAAGCGCGTGCCTTCGTTCCGGGCCGTGGAAGGCGCGCATCACGGGTTCCGGATCGGGACCGTGATCGCCCTGGAATCGCTCCCCCTCGAATGGACCGTCGCCTGATGGCCGCTTTCTCCTATGCGACGGCGACGGGTCCGCTGGGCGCCGAAGGGCCCTATTGGGATGCTCTGCTCGACGGTCACCTGAAGCTGCCGCGCTGCCGGGGGTGCGGGGCGTGGCACTGGCCCGCTGTCTGGCGCTGCGGCGAGTGCGGTTCGTGGGACCACGAATGGGTCGAACGAGCGCTGACCGGCACCGTTTTCAGCCATACTCGAACCCACCATGCCTTTGCCGGGACCGAAGCCTTTGACCGTCCGTTCACGACCGTGCTGGTTTCGCTGACCGAGGTGCCGATCCGTCTTATCGGCGTCCTGGAAGGGTCCGAAGAGGGCTTGCGCATCGGGGCCGAGGTAGAGGGCCGGATCGACCGGACACGTTTCGGCACCCATGACATTCCCGCGCTGCGGTGGAGACTGGTGGCATGATCAATCCCAGCGGGCTGACGGCCGTGGCCGGGATCGGCTATCGCCAGTACAAGCGCGGGACGGCCCCGCTGCCCGAACGCGGCGTTCTGGTCAGCGCGATCGTCGATGCCTGCAACGACGCCGGTTTCGACCCGGCGCTGATCGATGGTTTCGTTTCCTACGGCGACGACAAGAACGAACCGGTGCGCCTGATGCCTGACCTGGGCATGAAGCACCTGAACTGGTCGGCGCAGGTCTGGGGCGGCGGCGGCGGCGGCGTTGCCGGGGCGTTCGGCCTGGCCTCGGCTGCGATCCTCACCGGGCAGGCCAGGGCCGTCGTCGTGTTCCGCGCCCTCGTCGAGGGCAACAGCGGGCGCCTCTCGACTGCGGTGATGGCGCATCACCTCAACGATCACATGGTCTCGGCCGGCATGGTCGCGCCGGCACAGTTGTGCGCCATGCGCGCCCAGCGCCTGTTCGAGCATCACGGCGTTCCGACCTCCGTGTGCGAGGAGCTTGTCCGCGCGTCCTACCATCACGGCAGCCGCAACCCCGAAGCCGTTGCCTTCGGGCACGAATACGACGCTGCCGAGGCGCGCACGTCGCGCTGGATCGCAGAGCCTTTCCGCCTGTTCGACTGCAGCCGCGAAAACGACGGCGCGGGAGCCTTGCTGCTCGTTTCGAGCGAGCTGGCCAGGGACCTGCGCAAGCCGCCCGTGACCTTGCTTTCGGTGGCCCAGGGCGCCGAAAGGGGCTGGGGCGACCTGCTCGAGAACGACCGCGAAGACCTTTACCCGACAGCCGGGTTCGGCGCGATCCGCCAGCGGCTCTACGACCAGGCCGGACTGACCCCGGCGGATATCGACGTCGTCCAGCTTTACGAGAACTTCAGCGCCCAGGGCGTCGCCTCGCTGATCGACCACGGCTTCTGCACCTACGAGAACGTGACGGAGGTCGTGCGCTTCGAAAACCTGATCGCCGATGGAGGCAGGCTGCCGGTCAACACGTCGGGGGGCAATTTCGCGCACGGTTTCGTGCATGGCATCGGCTGCGCGATCGAAGCGATCCGCGTGCTCAGGGGGGAAACGGCCAATCCCGTTGCCGGGGCGAAGACCTGCCTCCTTGCCGGTGGTCCGGGCTCTCCCACCGTCAGTTCAGCGATCTTCGGCATCGGATAGTCCCTGGCGTCTGACGGAATGGCCCGTCCTGGCCGCCGGGCGCCCAACCAGCTCCACGCCGGAGAAGGTCCGTCTGCTGACCGAGCCAGGCGCGCGGAGCGTTCTTTTTTGTATGTTCGGTACGCTCACGGGTTGATCCGGCGCCCTTAGGCAGCAAGACTGACCGGGATCGGGAGAGCGAACAAATGACACGAACGGTACGGATCGGCGGCGCATGCGGGTTCTTCGGCGATTCCAGCCTGGCGCCACGCCAGCTGATCGACGCCGGGGTCGATTACCTGATCCTCGATTATCTGGCAGAAGCGACGATGTCGCAGCTCGGCATGATGAAGCGGCACCGTGCCGACCTCGGCTATGCTACCGATTTCACCGAATGGGTGTGGAAGGACAACCTCCAGATCCTCAAGCAGACGGGCACGAAGATCGTTACCAATGCCGGCGGGGTGAATCCGGCGGCCTGCGTCGCTCGCATGCGCCATTTCGGGCAGGAAGCCGGGCTCGATTTTCGCATCGCCTTTGTCGAAGGCGACGACCTGCTCGACCGGATCGACGAACTCGCCGACCAGACCGAGATGTTCGTCGGCTCTCCCTTTCCGCCGCGCGAGCACATCCTGACCGCCAACGCCTATCTCGGCGGCGGGCCGATCGCCCGGGCGCTGGCGGCCGGAGCGGACGTCGTGATTACAGGGCGCTGCGTCGATTCCGCGCTGACCCTGGGTATCCTGATGCACGAGTTCGGCTGGACCGGCGCCGATCTCGACAAGCTCTCGCAAGGGTCTCTGGCGGGTCACGTCATCGAATGCGGGGCGCAAGGGTCGGGCGGGCTATTCACCGATTGGGAGGACGTCCCCGACTGGAGCAATATCGGCTATCCGATCATCGAATGCGCCGCCGATGGCAGTTTCGTGGTGACCAAGCCGGCTGGAACGGGCGGCCTCGTGACGCCGGCCGTGGTGGCCGAGCAGATCCTTTACGAGGTTGGCGATCCGCAGGCCTACATGCTGCCCGACGTGGTCTGCGATTTCGCGCAGGTCAAAGTCGAACCGGCCGGGCCGGATCGCGTTCGTGTGACGGGGGCCACCGGATACCCGCCGACCGGCTGCTACAAGGTCTGCGTCACCTGGGCCGACGGGTTTCGCAGCATGGCCTTCATGCCGGTCGTCGGGCGCGACGCGGCGCGCAAGGCGCAGCGCCAGGCCGAAGCCGTGCTCGAACGGGTCAACCGGATGCTGCGCGATCGCAATCTCGGGCCGTTCCGGGCCTCGCGGATCGAACTGCTCGGCACTGAATCGAGCTATGGCGCCAATGCCCGCGCGCTCGGCACGCGCGAGGTGATCTACAAGCTTGCGGTCGAGCATGACGATGCCGAGGCCTTCAAGCCGTTCTTGCGCGAATTCGACAGCCCGACGACATCGATGTCGGTCGGCACAACCGGCTGGTTCGGCGCCCGAGCCGAGGTCAAGCCGGTCATGCGCGTCTTCTCGGCCACGATTCCGCGCGAGGCGGTAGCGGTGCACGTGCAGTTCGAAGGGCAGACGCTTGATGCAGGCGAGGGCCGACCGGCTGCAACCTTCGATCCGGCCCTGATCGAGCGGCCAGCGCCTGGCCATGCAGCGGAAGGCGGAGAAAATCAGGCGCTAAGCGAGGTCCCGCTGATCGATCTCGCCTGGGCACGCAGCGGGGACAAAGGCGATGCCTTCAACGTCGGGGTGATTGCGCGGCGGCCCGAATACCTGCCGTGGATTCGCGCGGCGCTGGACCCGGCCGCTATGCTCGACTGGTTCGCGCACGAATTCGAACGCGCCAGCGACAGCGCCGTCCACCGTTACGAGGTGCCCGGCATGAATGCCATCAACCTCCATTTCCTCAATTCGCTGGGCGGCGGCCAGTTCGCCAGCTTGCGCCTCGACCCGCTGGCCAAAGGCAAGGCACAGCAACTGCTCGACATGCCGGTCAAGGTGCCGAGCGCGCTGGTCGGCCGCTAGGTCGTCAGGGCGCGACGCTGATCGCGATGCTGTTGGCGCCGGCGTTGTACTGAACTTCGAACCCGGCGCTGCGCAGGTCGGCGAAGCTGACATAGTCCTGAGCGCCGCTGGCGAGCGAAAAGCGCGCCAGGGCGTCGGGATCCATCTGCGCCGAGACCAGGCTCAGCAGGTCGCCGACTTTGACCGAGGGCTTCATGTCCGGCCCGATGCGCACGGCGATGTCGCCGCCGGACTGCCCGCCGACACTGATCGCGGTCTGGTGGTACAACACTTCGTCGATCAGCCGGGTCGTGGTGCGCGCCTTGCTGGCGGCAGGAGCGGTCCTGCCTGCCACGGGCGTGACCTTGCGGGCGGCGGCGAACCGTCCCTCGCGCGGCACCGACTTGTGATAGTCGGCCAGATCGAACTTCCGCAATTCGGGCGAGCTGACCAGTTGAAGCGCCGGAGAGGTGGACGCTGGCGCCGGCGCCACGGCGGTCTCGACCAGCGGCTGGACGACCGGTACGGCGGCGAAGTTGACGGTTTCGGTTGCCGGGACAGACTCGGGAGCCGCTTCGAGCACCGCCGTCGGCACCGAGCCAAGGGGCGCGGGCCGAGCCGTTGCAGCAAGCAACGGTGCTGAGACGGGAGCCTCCCACACTTCGAGCGGCTGCTCGACATCAAGTGGCACTCTTGCCGGGGATGGCGCGACGGCCATTGCAACGCTCTGGCGGGCAGGGGTGGCTTCGGGGCCCCGGGTCGCCGTGGCAAGTGCCAGAGGTCGGACCGGAGCGGCCGGTGGAGCGAACCGGATCGACGCGTCGATCCGCTCTGCGCCCAATGACATTGCCGGAATGGCGGTCATGCTCTGGGTGGACGTGCCCCCTGCCAGGCAAGCAGCAAGGGCTACCGCTCCGAATATCGGGCGGTCATACGGCAGCGCGAGCGAAGGGCTGATCGAATGCATTTCGGGGTCCCCTGAGCCGAAATCGGCCGCCAAATTGTCCGTCGAATCGGCAAAAGGAGTCAAATGCCAAACGCAAGGCGCCACTTCTGCGGTGCAAAGTTCTGTAATTTAAGGATAGTGTGGAAACTCGTCAGTTAACGAACTGGTCCTGCGGCGGCAATTTGCGTCACTTTGGAACGACTTTCGCTTCGGCTTTGCGAATCGTGGTTAACGGTGCCTGGACACATTCTTCTACATCTAAGATATTGTATTAACATGATAAAATGTCTGACATGTCCGACGGTCACAAGTCACACGACGTTTTTTCGGGCATGCTGACCGCGTGGAGTCGCGGTCACGCAGGCATCCCAATGGTTTCCAAACCCGGTTAACGATCTTGCAAGGATTGGGGGTGGGTGTTCTAACCGGATCAAGGCGTAGGGCGCGCCACCCGATTCGGATTAAAAATCCGGCAGATAAGCGCCGCACGCCACCTACAGGTCGCAGAACGTCTTGGTTGGCTCAGGCCAGCGGCTCAGTGCTGCGTCCGCGATCATGTCGTCCTGCGTCCTTCATCGGCTCCCGACCCTTCGGCCGGCAGCGTGTAGAGAGTGACGACGGCCATGGACTTCGAAGGCACGCGCAACACCGAGACCGAAACCGCGCTGGACAGCGCCGCGCTGGCGCAGGCCTTGCCCGAGCTGGCAGTTGCAGCCGCAGCCGTCGCGCGAAGCGGAGCAACCGCCCTGGTTCCCGATGCGAACAACACCGTCGTCCTGCCCGAAGGTGCCAGCCTCGACGACATCACTGTTCGCGGCCGCGATCTGATCATCCAGACCGACGACGGACGCGTCTACATTATCGTCGACGGCGCGGTTTTCGTGCCGCAGGTGATCGCCCAGGGCGTGACCGTGCCGCCGCTCAACCTGGCTGCGCTGCTGATCGGAAACGAGCCCGAACCTGCTGCGGGCCCGGTGCGCAGCTCGGGCGGCAACTTCGCCGTCCCGGTTGGATCGATCCAGGACGCTTACAAGATCGGCGACCTGCTGCCCTATACCGAACTGCGCTTTCCCGAGCCGCAGGATCGCGAAATTTTCCCGGCGCCCGATGCCGAGCCGGAAACTGGCCCCAACCCGGACGTCCTGCTTGACGACGACGCTCTGACTGGCGGCAATCCGGGCGGCGCCGGCGATGATGCCGACAACGCCAACACATCGGGCATCCTGTCCGCTTCGGGCGGCAGCGGCGCGCTGACCTGGACCCTGTCGACCGCAGGTGCGCCATCGGGCTTCAGCTATGTCGCCAACGGCGACGGCGTGGATGTGTTCCAGGGCGCGGTGAAGGTGCTGGCGATCACGTTGAACCCGGCCACTGGTGCCTACTCGGTCGCGCAGCTCGCGCCGATCGTCCACCCCTCGGCCGAGGGCGAAAACAACCAGCTGTTCACGCTGACCTATTCGGTCACCGATATCGACGGCGATACCGCCTCGGGCACGTTGGGCATCAACGTCGATGACGATAGCCCGGTCGCCGGTCCCGATACCGACACGATTGCAGCTGGCACCTTTGGTCCGGCTACCGGCAACATCCTGACTGACGCCGCAGCCGGCGATTCCGGCGATGGCGACAACGGTCGCGATTCGGTTGGCGCCGATGGCGGGCTCGTCATCACTGCGATCTCGGGCTTCGGCGGCGCGGGCAGCGTGACCGGGCTGACGACCGGACAGTACGGGAAGCTCACGCTCGATGCGGCCGGCAATTACAGCTATATCCGCAATCCCGGCACGCCGGGCGGCGTAACCGATACCTTCACCTACACGATCCGCGACGCCGATGGCGATACCGCCACGACGACGCTGACCATCACCATTGCCGACGCCGCGCCGCAGACCGGCGCCAACGCTGCAGTCCTGCTCGACGACGATGCGTTCCCCGGCGGCAATGCCGGCGGCACGGGCGATGACGCCGATTCCGCCAACACCACCGGCACGCTGGCCGCCAGCGGCGGCGACGGTACGCTGACCTGGGCCCTCTCGGCCGCCGGCGCGCCGGCCGGCTTCAGCTATGCCGCGAACGGAACCGGCATCGACGTGTTCCAGGGCTCGACCAAGGTCCTAGCGGTCACGCTTAACACCGCGACCGGCGGCTATACGGTCACGCAGCTTGCGCCGATCGTCCACGCCGCGGGTTCCGACGAGAACAACGCCGCCTTCACCATCGGCTATACCGTGACCGACATCGACGGCGATCCCGCTACGGGCTCGCTGACGATCAATGTCGACGACGACACTCCGGTCGTGACGGCCACCGGCCGCGCCCCCGCGCTGGTCGTCGATGAGACCGATTTCGGCGTCAACGCATCGCGGGATCTCAGCACGCTCTTCACGCACGCCTTCGGCGCCGATGGCGCGGCTGCAAGCGGCAGCATCGGCTATGCGCTGGGCGTCGTCGCCGGGCCGAGCGGCCTCGTCGACACGCTGACCGGCCTGCCAGTCGTGCTGGCGATGAACGGCGCGGTGGTCGAAGGGCGCACCACGGGCGGGCTGCTGGTGTTCACCGCGACGGTCGATGCGAACGGCGTCGTCACGCTCGACCAGAGCCGCGCCGTGGTTCACACCCCGAATGCGGGTCCGGACGATATCGCCGCCCTGGCCGCGAACCTCGTCACCCTGACCAAGACGGTGACCGACCGCGATGGCGACAGCGCCTCGGCAACGGCCGGCATCGGCGGTCTGCTGCAGTTCGTCGACGACGCACCGGCGGCGGCGAACGATACGGATGCGCTGCTGGCCGGGGCGATGGGCCCGGCGACCGGAAACGTGCTGACCGATGCCGAAGGCGACGGCGGCAAGGATTCGCCGAACGCGGACGGCGGTTCGGTCACCGCTGTGACGGGTGCGAACGGTGCCGGGACGATCGGCGGCACGACCACTGGCCAGCACGGCACGTTGACCTTGGGCGCCAACGGCGAATACAGCTACGTGCGCACCACCAGCGGACCGATCGACGCGACCGACACGTTCACCTACACGCTCACCGATGGCGATGGGGACGCTGTCACCGCCACGCTGACGATCACGCTCAGGGATGCCGGTCCGATGACCGGCGAGAACGCCACGGTCCTGCTCGATGACGACGCGCTTGCCGGCGGCAACGCGGGCGGCACGGGTGACGATGTCAATGCGGCGAACACCAGCGGCTCGCTGGCCGGATCGGGCGGCGATGGCGCGCTGACCTGGGCACTGACCGGCGCGACCGTGCCGGCGGGCTTCACCACCTCGGTGGTCAATCCGGGCCTGGTCGAGATCAGCCAGAACGGCACCTTGGTGCTGACCGTCACGCTGAACGCCGCGACCGGCGCCTACAGCGTCACCCAGAACGCCGCGATCGACCATCCGGCGGGCGCGGGCGAGAACAACCTGCCGTTCACCCTGGCCTATACGGTGACCGATGCCGACGGCGACAGTGCCGCAGGCTCGCTCGGCATCAACGTGGACGACGATACCCCGCTGGCCGCGAACGATACCGACGCGGTTGTGCTGGGCAACGACGAGACCTCGGGCAATGTCCTGACCGGCGTGGGCGGCGACGGCAATCCGGCCGGGGCGGACTCGATCGGCGCGGACGGCGCAGCCCAGGGCGGCGCTGTCACCGCTGTGAGCGGGTTCGGCGGTGCCGGGACGATCGGCGGGACGACCACTGGCCAGCACGGCACGTTGACCTTGGGCGCCAACGGCGAATACAGCTACGTGCGCACCACCAGCGGACCGATCGACGCGATCGACACGTTCACCTACACGCTCACCGATGGCGATGGGGACGCTGTCACCGCCACGCTGACGATCACGCTCAGGGATGCCGGTCCGATGACCGGCGAGAACGCCACGGTCCTGCTCGATGACGACGCGCTTGCCGGCGGCAACGCGGGCGGCACGGGTGACGATGTCAATGCGGCGAACACCAGCGGCTCGCTGGCCGGATCGGGCGGCGATGGCGCGCTGACCTGGGCACTGACCGGCGCGACCGTGCCGGCGGGCTTCACCACCTCGGTGGTCAATCCGGGCCTGGTCGAGATCAGCCAGAACGGCACCTTGGTGCTGACCGTCACGCTGAACGCCGCGACCGGCGCCTACAGCGTCACCCAGAACGCCGCGATCGACCATCCGGCGGGCGCGGGCGAGAACAACCTGCCGTTCACCCTGGCCTATACGGTGACCGATGCCGACGGCGACAGTGCCGCAGGCTCGCTCGGCATCAACGTGGACGACGATACCCCGCTGGCCGCGAACGATACCGACGCGGTTGTGCTGGGCAACGACGAGACCTCGGGCAATGTCCTGACCGGCGTGGGCGGCGACGGCAATCCGGCCGGGGCGGACTCGATCGGCGCGGACGGCGCAGCCCAGGGCGGCGCTGTCACCGCTGTGTCGGGTGCGAACGGCGCCGGCACGATCGACGGCAGCACGCAGGGTCTTTACGGTACGCTCAAGCTCAACGCGGACGGCAGCTACACCTATACCCGTGCGTCGGGGGCTCCGGGCAATTCGGAAGACATTTTCACCTACACGATCACCGATGCCGACGGCGACACCGCGACGGCGACGCTGATCATCACCATCGAAGACGCGCGCCCCTTCACCGAGCCCAACCCGCCCGTCCAGCTTGATGACGACGCCAAGACCGGCGGCAATCCGGGCGGCGTGGGCGATGTCGATCCCGATACCGCCAACACCAGCGGCACCCTGTCCGGAGCGGGCGGCGATGGTGCGCTGACCTGGGCCTTCGGGACGCTGATTGCTCCGGCCGGGTTCACGGTCACGCAGGTCAATTCCGGGCTTATCGAGGTTGCCCAGGGCAACACCCTGGTGATGACGATTACGCTCAACAGCGCGACGGGCGCCTATACGGTAACCCAGGTCGCGGCGATCGATCACGCGGCAGGCGGCGCCGAGAACGACTTGTCGTTCACGCTCGGCTACACCGTCACGGACAGCGACGGCGACAGCGCGCCGGGTTCGATCGTCATCAATATCGATGACGATACGCCGACCGTGACTGCCGCCGGCACCGCGCCGAACCTGTCGGTCGACGAAACCAACTTCACGCCGAACAGCACCGCCGACCTCAGCACCCTGTTCTCGCACAGCTTCGGCGCCGATGGCGCCGCGGCTTCCGACAGCGAGGGCTATGCGCTGGGCGTAGTTGCCGGGCCGAGCGGTCTGGTCGATACCCTTTCCGGGCAGCCGGTCGTGCTGTCGATGAACGGCAGCGTGGTCGAAGGCCGCACCACTGGCGGCCTCCTGGTCTTCACCGTGTCGGTCGACGGATCGGGCAACGTCACGCTCGATCAGAGCCGCGCCGTGGTCCACGACCCGAACCTGGGTGCCAACGACGTCGAGACCATCGCGGCCGATCTCGTCACCCTGACCAAGACGGTGACCGATGGCGACGGGGACAGCGCCTCGGCGACGGCGGGCATCGGCGATCACCTGCGCTTCGTCGATGATGGACCGAGTGCGGGCGGCAACGCTGTCGCCACGCTGAACGACGACCTGCTGTCGGGCGGAAACGCCGGCGGCACGGGCGACACCGGCGCCGCTTCGAACGTCGGGGGCACGCTGTCGCACAGCTTCGGCAATGACGGCGGGTCTATCGCGTTCCTGACGACGGGCGCTCCCGCCACGTTCCAGTATGTCGCTTCGGGCTCGAACATACTGGTCCAGCAGAACCAGGGCGGCAGCTTCGTCACGGTCGTGACCGTAACGCTCAACAGCGCGACCGGCGCCTATACGGTCAGCCAGAACGCGCCGATCCTCCATCCGACCAGCGGCGCAACCGAGGAAAGCAGCTCGTTCACGCTGAACTACGTCGTGACCGACGGAGACGGCGACACCGCCCCCAGCACGCTGGTGATCGTGGTCAACGACGATACGCCGACCGCCGTCAACGACATCGACTCGGTCACCGAAGACGGGGCGCTCGTTGCCGACGGCAACGTGTTTACCGGCGTTGGTGGCAGCGATGCCAACGGCACCGACGGCGCGAAGGATTCGATCGGGGCCGATGGCGCGGCGCTGGGCGGTGCCGTGACCGCAATCAGCTTCGGGGTCACCGCCGGCACGCTTGGGGCGCCGCTCCAGGGAACCTATGGCTCGCTGACGATCGATGCGCAGGGCAACTATTCCTACGCGCTCGACAACGGCAACATCCTGGTCCAGAGCCTCGACGACGGCGAAACCCGCACCGACGAGTTCACCTACACGATCACCGATCGCGACGGCGATACCACCACGGCGAAGCTGACGATCACGATCAACGGCGCCAACGACGCCCCGGTCGTGACCCCGTCGACCACGGCGGTTTCGGAAGAAGGTCTCCCGCTCGGTAACCAGGACACGACCGGCAACACCGACACGACCAACAGCGCGACGTCCGGCGGTCAGATCGTTGCAACCGATGTCGATGGCGAGACGCTGACCTTCACCCTCGGTCAGCCGCAGCCCGGCCTGACCTCGGGCGGCGTGCCGATCATCTGGACCGGTGTCGGGACTTCGACGCTGACCGGCACTGCCGGTGGCATTCCGGTGATCACCGTAACCATTGACGGCAACGGCAATTACACCGTCACCCTGCTTGACGCGATCGACCAGCCCGATGCGACGGTCGAGGACAGCATTGGCCTGACCATCCCGGTCAACGTGTCCGACGGAACGACGTCCACCGGCACGACCATCGTTGTCTCGATCGAGGACGACAGCCCGGTTCCGGTGGAGTTCGCCTCGACCTCGGGCGCGGTGGACGAAGACGGTCTTGGCGGCGGAATCGCCGGCGGCACGGGCGACATCGCCGGCGAAGCGACGGTTGCGACCGGTTCGGTGGCCGGCCTGTTCAAGGGCGGCGCCGACACCGCGCCGCAGTACCTGCTGACCACCGTTACGGGCCTGCCATCGCTCACCTCGGGCGGCGTGGCAGTGGTCTATTCGCTCAACACCACGACCAACGTGCTCACCGCGACCGCCGGGGGCAATCCGGTGTTCACGCTGGCGATCGACAAGAACACCGGCGCCTGGACCTTTACCCTGCAGGGGCCGGTCGACCAGGCGAGCGGCAACGCCGAGAACAACCTCGTGCTCGACTTCGCGGCGATCGTCCAGGCGGTCGACGTCGACGGGGACCGCGCCAGCGTCGCAGGCACGTTCCAGGTCACGATCAACGACGACACGCCGACCGCGCTCAACGACAGCAAGGTCCAGACGGCCGAGAACCAGCCGGTGACGATCGATGTCTTCACCAACGACCTCGGCGGCGCCGATGGCAAGGTGCTGGCGTCGGTAACCCTGGTCGCCGGATCGCTGACCAACGGCGGCAACCCGGCAACGGGGTCGCTCGTCAACCATGGCGACGGCACCTTCACCTATGCGCCAGGACCGGGCGAAGAAGGCACGATCACCTTCCAGTACACGATCACCGACAAGGACGGTGACGTTTCCCAGGCAACTGCAACCATCACGCTGCTGGCGGATTCGGTACCCAATCCGATCGACGTTGGCGCGGCGGTTGACGACGATGGGCTGAACGGCGGGAATCCGGGTTCGACCACGGGTGACATCGACGCTAACTCGAACGATCTTGACGGGGCACTGTCGAGCGAAGCGAGCTTCCGCGGCCAGATCAACATGAGCTTCGGCAACGATACCGGCACCGTAAGTTTCGCCAATCTCAACGGTACGTTGGGCACGATCGGCACCGAAACGGTCAGCTACAGCTGGAACGCAGCCACCTTCACGCTGACGGCGACCGTCACCGGCGGTGTCCGTTCGGGTACCGACCTGTTCACCGTGAAACTCACCCCCGCAGGCGAATACACGGTGACCCTGCTCGACAACGTGATCCACGCCGCCGGGCTGAACGAGACGAGCACTTCGACCGCGCTGAATTATCGTGCAGCGGACAGCGACGGCGACAGCTCAACCGCTGGACGGCTTGTGATCCTGTTCAATGACGATGCGCCGACCGCTACGGCCTCGGCCACGCAGCCCACGTTGACGGTCGATGAAACGGTTCTTGCCACCAATGCATCGGCAAGCTTCGCTTCGGTCTTCACGCCCAACTTCGGCGCTGACGGAGCGGCCGTGGGCGGCGGCGCGGCCTACACCCTTGGCGTTGTTGCCGGGGCCAGCGGGCTGGTCGACACGCTGAGCGGCCAGAATGTAAACCTGGTCATGAACGGCAATGTCGTCGAAGGACGCACTGCGACCAGCAACCTGCTTGTATTCACCGTTTCGGTCGACGGTTCGGGCAATGTGACGCTCGACCAGATCCGCGCGGTGGTTCACACGCCCAACAATGGGCCGAACGACACCGCGTCCTTGTCTGCCGATACTCTTGTCACGCTGACCGGCACCTTTACCGATGCAGACGGCGACGTGGCGACCGCGACGGCCAACATCGGCCAGAACCTGGTGTTCACCGACGACGCGCCGACGCTTGCAATCGGCCCGACCGACCCGGTCATCTCGCGGACGGCGACTGGCGACTTCACGCTCAACATCGGCGCCGATGCTCGCGCGGCCTCGGCGCTGGTCGACAGCTACGTCAATGTCGTATTGAGCAGCGGCAGCGTCAACGGTCAGCCGATCACGGTGACCAGCATCGGCGAATTGACTCCGACGACCAATACTTCGTCGCTTGTAACCTATGCGTTCGCGTTCACCTATGATCGCGATCCGGTGGCAGCCGGCTACCAGACAGCCACCAACGGCGGGACGATCTCGCTAAACACCCAGACGGGCGATTACACCGTCACGCTCGACAGCGCGGTGGCGACATCGCTGACGGTGCAGACCAACGCCGGGAGCGTCATTCGCACCACGTTCGACAACGAGGACAATCCTGGCGTCAGCTCGGGTCCTGAAGTCACGGTCGCGCAGCTGCTGCCCAACTTCTTCGTCCAGTTCAGCGGCGAACACTCCAACCTCGAATCCGGCTTCACCTATTCGGGCGGATCGAACGGGACGTTCAGCGCGCCGGAAAGCTATGTCACGATCAGCGGATCGTCGAACGGTGTGGCCAGCGACACCATCGCGCAGAACGACGTGCTCGAGCTGAACTTCTTCACGCAGAATCCCGGCGGTGACCTGTCTTCGCCGACGGAACCCAAGGCCATGGCCGACGCCATGTTCCTCCAGATCGACCAGTTCGGGAACACCGAGGATATGGTCGTGGTGCTGAAGCTGGTCGATCCCGCCAATCCGAACACGATCATCACGCGGACATTCGTGGCGGACAATTCCGATTTCTACACCAAGGCCACCGGTTCGCCTGCCGGGTACAGCTTCACTTTCGACAACGACGATGCAGTGCTCGTGATCGAAAGCAACGACTATCGCCTGCCGGGCGATCCGGCCGTTTACCAGATCGTCGGGATGCAGGTTGTGACCTCGACCCAGCTGACCAGCGGCCTGGCCTACGATCTCAACGGCGCGGTCGGGACGAACGGCGGCATCGTTGACCTGTCGCCCAATGCCTTTGCCGATGGCGGGGTGACCGACGACAACGACGTGACCAAGATCGTCAACATCGGCTTCATCCTGACGCAGAGCAATCCGCAGCCGCTCACTCTGAACTTCACGGTCGAAGCGACCGATGCCGACGGCGACTCGACCGGTGCGGTCCCCTTGACCGTCACCTTCCCGGCAAGCGTGATGCCGATTGCAGTCGATCTCGATGGCGGCGGCGTCCAGTACCTGTCGACCGCCGACGGCGTCGCCTTCGACTACAACGGCGACGGCGCGGCCGAACAGACTGCCTGGGTTGCGGCTGGCGACGGCCTGCTGGCGATCGACGCGAACGGCTCGGGCACGGTCGATGCCGGAAGCGAGATCGTGTTCGGCGGGAACGGCCTGACCGACCTTCAGGGTGTCGCCGCGACCTATGACAGCAACGGCGACGGCCTGCTCGACACACAGGATGCGGCTTACGCCCAGTTCGGCGTGTGGCAGGATGCCAACAGCAATGGCGTCAGCGAGGCGGGTGAGTTCAAGACGCTTGCCGAACTCGGCATCGCCAGCCTCGACCTGACCAGCGACGGCAAGGCGGACGCGGCCGCGGGCGGCGACGTCACGATCTTCGGGACGACGACCTACACCCGCGCCGACGGCACCACCGGCATTGCCACCGACGTGGCTTTCGCAACGACCACCGCAAACACCCTCCAGCGGCAGGCCCAGCCCGCCGAACTGGCAGCGATGAGCGCGGCGGCCACTGCCCTTCTCGCGGCAATGGCGATGGACCACGCCAATGCCGCGGCAGCGCCGGGCGTTGAAAAGGCTGCAACACACGGTGCCGACCTGCCGGCCGCTCCGGCTGCTGCGGCAGCCGACCTGCCTGCGCAAGCAGCCCCGTCCGCCTTCGCCCAGTTCGCAGCCCACGCGGCTGACAAGGTCGCGGCGGCCGATGGGGCTACCGGTTCCGCCGACCGTGGAACCACGGGCCAGGACCACGCGTCGCTCGGCACGCTGGCCGATCGCGGCGCCGACAAGGCGGACGCGCCGGCCGACGCCGGCAAGAGCGCCCTGTTCGGCGGCAACGACGGGCACGCGGCGATGGACGCACTGCTGGCGGTGGCGGCTCCTGCCGCGGCCAAGGGCACTGCAACGCTGCCGGGCGTGACCGACGCACTGGCCGACGCCGCAGGCAACCACGCGGTCGACAGCATCGTCGATCACTTCGCCGCCCATTCGGGCGTGGAACTGGGCGCCATGTCCAAGGCCGGCGACTTTGCACTCCAGGGACTGCTCGACAGCAGTGTGCAGGGTTCCGGTTACGATGCGGGGGCAGCGCATTTCGCACCGCTTCCCGCACTCGATCACGAACAGGCCGCTGCCTTGGCGTGATCTACGGTCATTGAGTTGAGAGACTGCAGCGAAATTGGGGAATATCGCGATGCCTAAAAAAACTAGACTGACGATGGCGCTCTTTGCCGCCGTGGCCCTCCCGGCCGCGGCGCAGGCGCAGACCGCCGAGGAGCTGCTGGGACTGTCGGTGTCAGACCTGCGCGGCGAAATGACCAAGCGCTACGATGCCGCGCTGGCGCTGACCCGCGACGGCACCACCGCCGCGACCGACGACCCGCGCTATCTGTGGGCGCTGCAGGCCAAGGCGCAGTGCGGCATCGCGCTCGGCTTCCTGAAAAGCAGCACCAAGGATCCGGTCTCGGTCGGCAAGTGCGTCGATGCGTACAACCGCATGCTGATGCAGCCGGCTCCCCCGGTGGTTCTGCCGCCGCCTGCGCCTGTCGAAAACCCGGCCTGCCGCGAGACCATCGCCGGCATCGTCTTCTTCGAATGGGACAGCGCCGTCCCGCCCGAAAGCGCGCTGCCGATCATCCAGGCTGCTGCGCAGAACCTCAAGGCCTGCGGCTGGAAGGGGCTGACCGTCACCGGTCACACCGACCGTTCGGGCAGCGACGCCTACAACAATGGGTTGTCGGTCAAGCGTGCCCAGGCCGTGTCGCAGATGCTGGGCATGCAGGGCGCCGATCCGGCCCTGCTGAACGTATCCGGCCAGGGCGAAAGCTCGCCCAAGGTTCCGACTGTCGACGGGGAGCGCAATCCGCAGAACCGCCGCGTCGAAATCACGGTCCAGAATTGAGAGCAGGGGGCACGATCATGACCTTTCGCAAATCGCTCGCCGCTGGCCTCGCCACGCTGCTGGCTTCCGCCGCCACTCCCGCACTCGCGCAGTCGGCGCCGGTATCCATGCAGGACGTCATTGCCGTCGCGGTGAATTCCAATCCGGAAATCGCCCAGGCGCAGTACAACAAGGAAGCGATCCAGTTCGAACGCAAGCAGGCCCAGGGGCTCTATGCGCCGCGCGTCGACATCGAAGGATCGGCCGGCATCCGCCATCTCGACAACCCGACCCGGCGCCTGACCGGCATCCACAACAACGAGCTCTATCCGGTAACCGGCGAAGCCCGCGCGGACTGGACCATTATCGACTTCGGTCGCCGCCGCGGCGAACTGCTGCGCCAAGCTGCGCGTGTCGACGGGGCCTCGCTCCGCGTCGTCGAACGGTCCGAGTTCATCGGCCTGCAGGTTGCGCGCCAGTACCTCGACGTTCTGCTCCAGCAGCGCGTCGTGGCCGCCTCGATGGACAACGCCGCCTTCCACGAAGCCCTGGTCAACGACCTTGGATCTGGGGTCGAACAGGGTTCGATCTCGATCGCCGACCAGCAGCAGGCGCAGGAACGCCTGCAGGCCGCGCGGGTGCGCGCGATCGAGGCCCAGCAGGCGCTGACCGAGGCGAAGATCCAGCTGCGCACGCTGTCCGGGCTCGATGTCGATGCCGTCGTCCAGCCGCCGACGCTGGCCGAAGCCATGCCGGGGTCGGTTGCCGAGGCGATCGGCCTCGCCCGCACGCAGAACCCGCGGGTCCGTGAAGCCGAAGCCGATGTCGATGCGAGCCACGCCCTGGCGAGCAGCGTGAAGGCCGAGCAACTGCCCAAGATCGGCGTCGACGTGGTGGGCCGGATCGGCCACGACATCGACGGGGTCGACGGCGCGACCCGCGACGTCCAGGCCCGCGCCTATCTGCGCTGGAACATCTTCGATGGCGGGATCAATCGCGCCAACTACCAGGAAATGGTCCGCCGCGCGAGCGAGAGCCGCTACCGGCTCTACACCGTTGTGCGCCAGTCGGAAGAGGACGTGCGCACCGCCTGGTCGAAGCTCGACAGTCAGAACCGCATCACCACCGACCTCGAGGCGCAAAGCCGCGTCAGCGACGATCTGCTGCTGTCCTACCGCAGCCAGTTCAACGTTGGCCGGCGCTCGCTGCTCGACGTGCTCGATGCGCAGAACGCGCGCTACAACACCCAGGTCCGCCTGGAGACGGCCCGCTTCTCGGCCATCTTCGCGCGCTACCAGACGTTGGCCGCCACCAACCGCTTCCTGTCGGCGATGAATGTCGCCCCGGGTGCCGGTGCCGGCGAGAAGGAGCGTGAACGCTTCAACTATGGTCCGCCCAAGCCTGCGGAACTGGAATACCGCACCATGCCCAAGTAAGGGCGATGGAGCGAGGGGAGAGCGGCCCGTGCCGCTTTCCCGTGACTTGGGAAGGTCCCTGCCGCCGCTCTGGCGCGCGGGGACCACCCGCAAGAGGACGTGTGATCTATGGCCGAAGGGCCTTCCGTTTCAGTTCCCCAGGCCGACCCGCTGGTTGCCGCGCTTGCGCAATTGGCCGAACGCTTCGGCGTGCCGTTTTCGCCGGCGATGCTGGCGGGGCTGGCCCTCGATGCCACGGGCCGCCTGCCGCTTCACCAGGCCGAACCGGCGCTGGAAGTGCTCGGTCTCAACAGCGATCCGCAGGCGCTGAAGCGCCTGCCGCACCGCGCTGCCAGTTATCCGGCGCTCGTTTCGCTGGACGGCGGCGGGATCGCCGTGATCCACGAACTGCGCGACGGCGATGCGCTGGTCTGGCGGCCGGAAACCGCAGAAGCGCGGTGGGAGCCGCTGGCGGGCCTCGAAGCCGAGTACGCCGGCTGGTTCTCGACTGTGTTCGGCGATCCTTCTGCCATCCGCGCCGAGGGTCAGCCATGGGAAGTCGGCGCGCGCACGCACTGGTTCTGGTCCGAAGTGGCCAAGCTGCGCCGCCGCTTTGCGCCGGTCTGGGTGTCGACGCTGATCATCAACATGCTGGCGCTGGCGCTGCCACTGTTCTCGATGAACGTCTACGACCGCGTCATTCCCAACCGCACCCAGGCAACGCTGTGGGTGCTGGCGATCGGCGTGCTCGGCGCCTTTGCCATCGAATACGCGCTGCGCCGCGCGCGCTCGGCCGTGCTGGACGAGATCGGGCACGATCTCGACATGAAGCTGTCGCAGAAGATCTATTCCAAGATCCTTGCCGCGCCGCTGGCCGACCGCAAGGGCCACACCGGCAATCTTGTCGCTCGCGTTTCCGAATACTCGATCGTCCGCGATTTCTACGCCTCGACCACGGTGATGCTGGTCATCGATCTGGTCTTCCTGGTGCTGTTCGTGGCGCTGATCGCGTGGATCGCCGGCTGGCTGGCGCTGGTTCCGCTGATTGCCATGGCGATCATGGCGCTGATCGGGCTGCGGCTGCGCGGTCAGGTGATCCACGCCGCGCGCGAGGCGCAGGCCGATCACGGACTGCAGCAGACCCTGCTGGTCGAATCGATCGCCGGGCTCGAAACCCTTAAGTCCATCGCCGGCGAAGGCGCGATGCTGGGACGGTGGCGCAAGCTGGCCGAACTGGGCGCCCATTCGCAGCAGCGGCTGAAGGATGTCAGCACCGCGGCCATCGGCATGGCCAGCACGTTCCAGCAGGTGTCCAACATCGCGCTGATCGTCGGCGGCTATTACCTGTTCGATGCGGGCAAGATCACGATGGGCGCGATTGTCGCCATCGTCATGCTCTCGTCGCGCTCGCTCGCGCCGGCCGGGCAGCTCGCTTTCCTGCTGACCCGCGGCCAGCAGGCGCAGCAGACGCTCGATTCGATCCAGAAGCTGTGGGACGCGCCCGACGAACGCCGCATGGGCAGCGCTTCGCTCACCCCGTCGGTGCGCACGGCCAGCATCCGCACCGAGGATCTCGAGTTCACCTATCCCGATGCCTCGGGCGAATCGCTCAAGGCGATCAACCTTGTCATCAGTCCCGGTGACCGGATCGCTCTGGTCGGGCGGGTCGCCTCGGGCAAGTCGACGCTGGGCCGGGTGCTGTGCGGCCTCTACCAGCCGACCGGCGGCTCGCTGCTGATTGATGGGATCGACAGCCGACAGTATCGCCCGCAAGAGCTGCGCGACGCCTTCCGCTTCGTCGGGCAGGATGCCAGCCTGTTTTCGGGGACGATCAAGGACAACCTCGCGCTCGGCGCCGGCGTCGTCCGCGACGAAGCGATGATCGATGCGCTTCGCTTCGTCGGCGCCGACCAGTTCCTAAGTCAGGACGCGGGCGGGTTCGATCGCGGCGTGGGAGAGGCGGGCAGCCGCCTTTCCGGCGGGCAGCGCAGCTTCCTGACCCTGGCGCGCGCCTTCGTTCGCCCGTCGAAGCTGCTGTTCCTCGACGAGCCGACGGGGGCGATGGACAGCCAGACCGAGAAACTCTTTGTCGACCGGTTGTCCCAATCGCTGACACCCGAACAGACACTGGTTATTTCGACCCATCGTCCGGCACTTTTTGCCATCTGCAACCGCCTGATCGTACTCGACAAGGGGCGCGTTGTGGCCGACGGACCGCGGGATGAAATCATTGCCTCGGCAGGAGTGGGATTGAAACCATGACCACGCGCACCACCCCGGTACTCGACCTTGCCCTGCCGCTCGACCTGGCCGAGGCCGGCACCTTCGTGCGCCGCTGGAAGGCGGAGCATTGGCTGCTCGCGGCGATCGTCTCGATGGCCGTGCTGCTCGGCCTGTCGTTTGCCGTGCCGTCGCTGACCAGCGCCTTCGCCGAGGCCGAGGCCGCGCCGCAGGCAAGTGTCAGGCTGGCCGAGGTCGGCAACGTCGCCAACATCTCGGTCGACGACAAGGAGCAGATCGTCGTCGAGGGTCAGGCCGCGCAGGACCAGAACGCCGCGATCCCGACGCTCAATCTTCCGCTCGAACACCTGAAGGCCTTCGGCATCACGGCGGCGAAGAACGAGACCTATGCGACCGCGCTCAAGTGCCTGACCCAGGCGGTATATTACGAAGCGGCTGTCGAACCGCTCCAGGGCCGCCGCGCGGTAGCGCAGGTCGTGCTCAACCGCATGCGCCACCCGGCCTATCCCAAGAGTGTCTGCGGCGTCGTCTACCAGGGCGCGGAACGCCGCACAGGCTGCCAGTTCAGCTTTACCTGCGACGGCGCGCTGCTGCGTACGCCTTCCGCCGGGCCTTGGCGCGAGGCGGAGATCGTCGCCAAGGCCGCGCTGGCCGGCACGGTCGAGCCGAGCGTTGGCACCGCGACCTTCTATCACGCCGACTACGTCCTGCCGAAGTGGGCCTTCCAGCTTGGCAAGATCGGCCAGATCGGCCGCCACATCTTCTACCGCTTCGGCGGTGCCTGGGGCGCGGCGGCGACCTTTACCGGCCGCTACGCCGGGACGGAGCGGATCCCGGCACTCGACTTTGCCGCGCTGCGCGACCGCGCGCTGGCCGACGGTATGGCGATTGACGGGGCGCTGGTCGCCGAACAGGCCTTCACGCCGGGTCTGACGGTGACGCCCGACGTCAAGGATCGCCACGCCGCCAATGACGTCGGCGGGCGGATCGACATGACGAAAGCCTGGCGCCCGTCGATGCCCGATCCGGTAGCGATGGGCAGCCGCTATCAGGACACTGTCGCGGCAACCACCACGCCCGCACTCGCGGCCATGCCTCATGGCAAGGTGGCGGTCAGCGACACGGCGGGAGCCTCGACCGCGCAATGAGCCTTTCCGATTTCCGCACCCGCTGGCACGGCTGGGATGCCAACCGCCGCCTGATCGCCGTCTGCGCCGCAGGGCTGGCGCTGCTGATCGCCTGGGCCGCGATCGCCCGGGTCGATGAAGTCACGCGCGGGATGGGCAAGGTCATCCCGTCGAGCAAGGTTCAGCTGATCCAGGCGAGCGAGCCGAGTACGGTGGCATCGATCATGGTCCGGCCCGGCCAGTTGGTGAAGCAAGGGCAATTGCTGGTCCAGCTCGAGAGCGCGCAGTCGCAGTCGCAGATGGGCCAGTTGCAGGCCGAGAACGAACGTCTGTCGGCCCGAGCGGCACGTCTGCAGGGCGAAGGCAGCGGCACCGCTGCAGCAGCCTGCGGCGAAGGCACGATCTGCGCCGAGGAAGCCCAGCTTGCCGCTGTGCGCCGCGCGACGGCCGCCAGCAAGCAGTCGGCGCTTGCCGCGCAGATCGAACAGCGCCGCCGCGACCTGTCGGAAGGCCAGGCGACCGTCGCCAGCCTCGAATGGAGCGTGCGGCTGGCCCAGCAGCAGGTCGACACCCTGGCCCCAATGGTGGCGAAGAAGGTGATCCCGCAGACCGAATTGCTGTCCGCGCAGCGCGAGTTGGTCGACGTCCAGGGGCGGCTGTCGGCCGCGCGCCAGGGGATGGCCCGTGCCTCGGCCTCGATCCGCGAAGCCCAGGCTCAGTACAGCGAATCGCAGCTCGACTTCCGCCAGCAAGCGCTGAGCGAGCGGAGCGAGGTGGCGACCAAGCTTGCGGTCAACGAACAGACAATCAAGGCCGGCGCAACTGAACTGCGCGCGCCGGTGACGGGCTTCGTCAACGACGTGACCGTCAACACCGTCGGCGGCTTCGTCGGCGCGGGCGAAAAGGTCATGCAGATCGTTCCGCAGGGCGACAAGCTGCTGATCGAGACCCGCGTGACGCCCAAGGACATCGCATTCATCAAGGTCGGCGACCGCGCGGTGGTCAAGGTCACGGCCTACGATTTCTCGATCTACGGCGGGCTGACCGGGCAGGTGCGCAACATCAGCGCCGATTCGATCTACGACGAGGCCGAGCGCCAAGCCTACTACATCGTGGTTATCGAAACCGAGCGCGCCTATATCGAGAAGAACGGTCGCCGCCTGCCGATCATGCCGGGCATGATCTGCGATGCCGAGATCATCACCGGGCGCAAATCGATCCTCAGCTACCTGTTCAAGCCGGTGCTGAAGGCCTTCGACGAGGCCCTGACAGAGCGCTGATTTTCAGGGATAAGGTGGAACGAAGCAGGCCAGGGGGCTCTAAATTCCCTGATCTGCTCCGCCCCGTTAGCGCGGTTAGCGCGTCAGTAGCCGTGGATCCAGCGCTTGTTCGCGCTGAACGAAACGATGGGCCGGTAATCATAGGACTGTTCGGCATCGAGCACGCGGTCGGTCGCGTTGTCGAGCAGCCAGGCCTTGTCGCCCATGCGCACGACCAGCACCGCGTGGTCGCTGGCGCGCACGGTGTCGCGGGCGATCGTCAGGTACATTGCATCGCGCGGCATGCCGAGCGCGGCGAGAAGCTGCATCTTGGCGATGGCGATATCCTCGCAGTCGCCGGCGCGGCGGCGCAGCGTTTCGCCTGCCGTGGCCCAGTAGTCTGCCTTGCCGTAAAGCTCGCGGTCCTCGACATAGCGGATCCGCGCGTTGGCCCAGGCGTTGACCGCGCCCAGTTCGGCGAGACCCGGCGCGCCGCGGTCGAGCGCAATGAGGCGCGTGACGGCTGATCCCGAAAAGCCGCGGCCGCTGACCCGGGCCCAGTCCTTGTCGAAGCCGGTATGGCGGATCGCAAGGCGCTTGCTGGCCAGGAAATTGTCGGGCGACGTCGGTGCCACCGGCTGGACGACGCTTGGAACAAGCGCCGGGGCGGGGGCGACCACCGCGGGGCGCATCGATGCCGCAAAGCCGGCCGTATTGCAGGAATTGCTCTGGCCAAGCGGGGCGAACGCCGGGCCGGCGGCCGGCTCAAGCGTGCGAACCAGGGCCAGCGTCGCTGGCGCAGCGGACAACGCGCCTGCCTGCTGCTGGCGGATCAGGTCGAGTTGGCTGACCGCGCCGCCGAGGATCGCCGCAGCCTTGCTTTGCACCGGCACGTTCGTCACCGGGGCTACGCCGGCGGCGGGCGCGATGACGGCGCGGCAAGCGGCGGAATTGGCAAAGGCCGAAGCAGCGACAGCCATCGGCAGGGTCGCGACACCCAGCGAGGCGGCGGCGGGCTGCGCCAGCACGGCCAGGCCCGAAAGGGCAAGCGCGGTGGCGACAAGGGTCCGGTTGCGGCTCATGCTGCGGGCATGGGGCCATGCGGCTCAAGGTTGCGTGTAGGGCTGTGGTTAATGCGCCGTTAGCTTGTCGCACCGGGGACGGGTTCGGCGCGGGTCTTGACGGTAACGCGGCGCGCGGCGCAACCACGCCTGCATGGCCGCGCTTCTCTTCAGCCTGATGTCCGTATTGCTGGTCGGACTAGGCGCGCGCGACCAGTTGACGCTGGCGGCCTTGACGGCGCGGCATGGCGCAAGGCCTGCCTTGTTGATCGCCGCCCTGACGAGCGCCGCAGCCACCATCGCCATTGCGATCTGGGCGTCGGATATCGTCGCAACCAGCCTGACCGCGCCGGCGCGCACATTGTTCCTGGCGATCGCGCTGGGGTTGGCAGGGGCGGAAATGCTGGTGCTGCGCCGCGCCAGCATGCCGCTTGAGCCGACCAACTCGCTCGGCGCCTTCGCCGTGGTCCTGCTGGCCCAGCAACTGACCGACGCGGCGCGGTTCGTGGTCCTGGGGCTGGCGGTCTACACCCGCGCGCCGCTACCCGTGGCGATGGGGGCGGGGGTAGCCGCCGCAGTACTGGCGGTGGTCGCATGGTTGGCGGCCGAGAAAATGGTCTCGACGCGCTGGACGGTCCCCCGGCGCGTTCTCGGGATCGCCTTGCTTGCCATTGCCGCGGGACTTGCCTTTGTGGGGTTGGGCCGAGTCTGATCGCTGCTGATCACCGCGCAGATGCCGTTGCGTTGGCACGCCGCCCTGCCTAACGCTGGCGGGCATGACCGACGTTACGATCATCGCCGATGCCGACGATGCGGCCGTTGCTGCCTGGCTCGAACAAGTGCTGGTCCGCGCGCTGGCCGCGCACAAGGGACCAGTGGCCATCACCATTCCCGGCGGATCGACGCCGTTTCCGATTCTCGCCCGGATGGACGCCGAACGGGTCGACTGGTCGCGCATCGCGGTCTGGCCGGGTGACGACCGCGACGTGCCCGAGGATCATCCGGCGAGCAACGCCGGCCGGATCCGGGCTGCGCTCGAACCGCTTGGCGCCAAGGTCATTGCCCTGTCCGGGGGAGCCCGCCCGCCGCACTTCGCGCTGACCTGGCTGGGGATGGGCGCCGATGGGCACGTCGCCTCGCTGTTCCCCAACACCGATCCCCGCGCCGACGATGACCCGGCCGTGCGCCGGCTCGTTCCCGATCCGCTGCCGCCCGAGGCGCCCTTCGCGCGGCTCAGCCTGACCATCCCGGCGCTGCTCGACAGCGATGCGCTGGTATTCGTGATCCGCGGGGCCGAAAAGCGCGCGGTGTTCGACGCGGCGGTCGCGGGCAAGCACGACCTGCCGGTCGCGCGCCTGCTCAAGGCCGCACACCAGCCGGTGACATGCTTCGCCTGATCCCGGCGCCGCTGCACCGCGGCGGACTGATCGTGGCGCACCGGCTGCGGCTGGTGTGGTGGCGGATCGTGCGACCCACGCTCAACGGCTGCCGCGTCATTGCCTTCGATCTGGACGGGCGCGTCCTGCTCGTGCGCCACTCCTACGGAAGCGGACGCTGGATGCTGCCCGGCGGCGGATTCGGACGCCACGAAGATGTCATCGCCGCGGCCCGTCGCGAGCTGAAGGAGGAGGTCCATTGCGACCTTGCCCATCCGGTTGTTGTGGCGGTGGTCGAAGAGCCGCTCTCAGGCGCGATCAACCGCGTCCACCTGATCGCCGGCCGGACGCAGGGCGTGCCGCGCGCCGACGGGCGCGAGATCATCGCCGCTGCATACTTTTCGCCGGACGACCTTCCTGTCGCCCTGGCGACAAGCGTCGCTGCAGGGTTGCCGCAGTGGGTCACAGCAGCGGAAGCTGCGCTGTCCCGCCCACCGGTGGACCGCTAGGCTCGGCTTCCTCGCCTTCGAGCTGGCTCAGCGTCAGGCCCATCAGTCGGACCGGCTGGGCAAGCGGCAGCACTTCGTCGAGCAGGGCATGGCCGATCGCGGAAAACTCGTCGCGTGTCGCAACCGGCCGGGCGAGTGATCGGGCCCGGGTCAGCTGGGTGAAATCGGCGTGCTTGAGCTTCAAGGTCACCGTGCGCCCCTGGGCCTTGGCCTTGGCAATCCGTTCCCACGACAGAGCGATGATCCGTTCGAGCACCTCGCGCAGCGCCGATCCGGACGAGATGTCCTTGTCGAAGGTGCGTTCCGTTCCCAGCGACTTGCGCGCTCGGTTGGCTTTGACCCGGCGCAGGTCGATCCCGCGCGCGGCGCGGTACAGGTAGTCGGCCTGCGACCCGAAATGACGACGCAGCCAGTCGATGTCCCTGGCCGCGAGTTCGGCCCCGGTTTCGATCCCGAGGCCGGCCATCTTTTCCGCTCCGCGCGGTCCGATCCCGAAGAACCGGCGCACCGGCAGGCCGGCGACGAACCGTGCGCCTTCGCCCGGTCGGATCACGCAGATCCCGTCGGGCTTGTTCTGGTCGCTGGCCAGCTTGGCGAGGAACTTGTTGTAGCTGACCCCGGCGCTGGCGGTGAGGCCGGTCTCGTCGCGGATACGCTGGCGGATCAGTTCGGCGATGCGGGTGGCGGAGCCGATCCCCCTATCGTCGTCGGTCACGTCAAGGAACGCCTCGTCGAGGCTGAGCGGTTCGACCAGCGGGGTGTAGTCGAGGAATATCTCGCGCACTTGCCGCGAAATTGCCGAATAGACGTCGAAACGTGGACGGCGGAAGATAAGGTCGGGGCACAGCCGCTTTGCCGTCACCGAGGGCATGGCCGAACGGCAGCCGAACCGGCGCGCCTCGTACGAACAGGTGGTCAGGACCCCGCGCAAACCGTCGCCGCCGACTGCCACAGGCTTTCCGCGCAGGCTGGGATCGTCGCGCTGTTCGACACTGGCATAGAAGGCGTCCATGTCGACATGGATGATCTTGCGCAGGCCTGGTGCCGGCTCGTCGCCGTCGTCGTCAGGGCTGGCGGAATCGCTCATGGCAGCATTAATAGGCTGGCCTGCCCGCCCAAGAAAGGCCAAGGGACGCCCCATGACCGCGGCTGCATCGCCCCCCTCAATCCAGCGTAGCATTGGCGAGCGCGAGCTTATCGTGATGATGGCAACGCTGATGGCGCTGCAAGCGCTGTCGATCGATTCGATGTTGCCGGCACTTCCGAACATCGCCGGGGACCTGGGCGCCGGCGACGCAAACCGGCGGCAGCTGGTGATCGGCGTCTACCTCATCGGCACGGCGCTGGGCGCGCTGGTTCCCGGCGCGCTGGCCGACCGGTTCGGGCGGCGGCCGGTGGTGTTCGGCAGCATTGCGGCCTATTGCCTTCTTTCCCTGGTCTGCGCCCTGGCGCCCGATTTCTCGGTCATGCTCGCCGCGCGCAGCCTGCAGGGGTTCCTCAGCGCTGGGCTGACCGTGCTGCCAAGCGCTATCGTGCGCGACCGCTATTCGGGTGACCGCATGGCGCGGATGCAATCGACCATCGCCCTCGTCTTCATGGCGGTGCCGATGATGGCGCCTTCGTTCGGGCAGGCGGTCTTGCTGGTTGCCGGGTGGCGCTGGATCTTCGGGACGACCGCGGCGATGAGCCTGCTGGTCATGGCCTGGGCCTGGCTGCGGCTGCCCGAAACGCTCGATCCGGCGGACGTGCAGCCCATCCGGTTGAGCCCGATCATCACCAACATGGGCGCTTCGCTGCTTGATCGCAGCGCGATCGGCTATGTCATCGGAGCGGGTGTGCTGTGGTCCGGCCTGTTCGGCTATCTCAATTCCTCGCAGCAACTGATCGCCGAACAGTTCGGCGGCGGTGACAAGTTTCCGCTGATCTTTGCCGGGATGGCCGGCGGCATGGCGCTGGCCAACCTGACCAATTCGCGGATCGTCGAGCGCTTCGGCGCTCGCCGCGTGTCGCAGGTCGCGCTGTTCGCCTACATCGCGGTGGCCGTGCTGCAGGTGTGGCGGGCTTTCGGCGGCAATGAGGGGCTGTGGGATTTCGTCGCGCTGATGGGCGCGCAGATGTGCCTGATCGCCTTCATGGGCGCGAACTTCAGCTCGGTCGCGCTGCAACCGTTCGGGCGCACGGCAGGTGCTGCGGCGTCGGCGCAGATGTTCGTGCGTTCTAGCCTGTCCTCGCTGCTCGGCATCGCGATCGGCATGTCCTACGATGGCTCGGCCCGCAACCTGTCGGTCGCGCTTCTGACCGGCGGGCTGCTGACCTTGGGGCTCGTTCTTTACAGCGAGCGGGGCAAGCTGTTCCGCCGCCTCTACGCGCCGGGCGCCGAACGCCCCGCCTGAGGGTCCGCGCCCAGCGCGCGCCAGGCAAGGTCGGCGAACTCGCAAAGCAGGGGCCGGGTGTCGCGCGGGTCGATGATGTCCTCGATCCCGAAGATCTCGGCGGTGCGAAACGGACTACGCACCCGGTTCAGCCGCTCGCGAATGGCCGCAAGGTGGGCCTGCGGATCCTCAGCAGCCTCGATTTCGGCCTTGTAGGCGACCTCGATCCCGCCTTCGATCGGCAGGCTGCCCCAGTCCCCGCTGGGCCAGGCGAAGCGGTACTGGAAGGTTTCGGCGTTGCTCATCGCGCTGCCGGCGATGCCGTAGGCGCGGCGGATCACCATGCTCGCCAGCGGAACGGTGGCCTTGTAGACCGCGTTCATCGCCTGCACGCCATAGCGGATCGTACCAGCCATCTCCGCCTCGCGCCCGATCATGAAGCCCGGATTGTCGACCAGGTGGACCACCGGCAGGCGGAACTGGTCGGCCAGCTTGATGAACCGTTCGACCTTTTCGCTGGTCCGCGCTTCCCACGATCCGCCGAGAAAGCTGGGGTCGCTGGCCAGCACAGCGACCGGCCAGCCATCAAGCCGGGCAAAGGCGGTGATCGCCGCACGGCCCCACATCCGCCCCATCTCGAACACCGACCCGGCATCGAACACCATGTCAAGCAGCCGGCGCATCGAATAGACCTGCTTGGCCTCGCGCGGGACAAGGTCGACCAGCGCCTGTTCACGCCGGTCGGCGGGATCGAGGCTGGCCGTGCGCGGAGCCAGTTGGCCGACGTGGCTCGGCAGATAGGACAGGAAGCGGCGGGCGCGGCGAAACGCCTCGGCCTCGCTCGCGACCTCCTCGTCGACGACACCGTTTCGGGTGTGGATGATCGAGCCGCCAAGCGACTCCTTGTCCGATGGTTCGCCGATCGCCTCGACCACGGCAGGACCTGCGGCGAACAGCTGGCTCAGACCCTTGACCATCAGTGAGTAATGGCTGGCGACGACCCGCGCCGCGCCGAGGCCCGCCGTCGGACCCAGCGCCAGCGCGACCACCGGCACCGTGTCCAGGTTCCTCACCACGTCGCCCCAGCCGGGCACGGCGGGGACATAGGTTGCGCCGATGGTCTCCAGCGTCTTGACCGAGCCGCCACCGCCGGTTCCGTCGATCATCCGGATCAGCGGGATCTTGAGGCTGTGGGCCATCGCCTCGCACTGCTCGAACTTGCGCTTGATCGCCGCATCCGCCGCCCCTCCGCGCACGGTGAAATCGTCGGCGCTGGCCACGACCGGGCGGCCCTCGATGTTAGCCCGTCCGAAAATCAGGTTCGATGGCGCCAGGTCCTCAAGCAGGCCGTCGGCATCGTAGCGGCCGCGCCCCGCGATCTTGCCGATTTCGCGAAAACTGCCTGGATCGACCAGGCCCCTGATGCGGGCACGGGCATCCAGCTTTCCGCGCGAATGCTGGCGTTCGACCTTGTCGGGGCCGCCCATCTGTTCGGCCAGCTTGCGGCGGCGGCGCAGTTCCTCGACTTCGGGTTTCCAGGACATCGGCTCTCCCTGCGGCTGATCGACCAGCGGATTGTCGCGGTCTCTGGCTAGGCCGTGCGGCCCGGTGCCGCAATGCCCCTTGCACTACGCGTGAGCCGACACTAGAGCGGCGCGCAATTGCAGGGTTTCCCAACGGGGCTTTTCCATGGCTGAATCGGATCGTTTCAATACTGCGGCTGGCTGGGTGCTGTTTTCGGGCATCGTCGCGCTGGGGCTCTCAGCCGTGTCGAGCGGCTATTTCGCGGCCGACAAGGTGCATTCGCCCAAGGCCGAAGAAGGCGCGGCAGGCGAAGCCAAGGGCGCCGTCGCGATCGAAACCTTGCTGGCCAGCGCCGATGTCGCCAAGGGCGAGGCGGTCTTCAAGAAGTGCGCCAGCTGCCACACCGCCAACCAGGGCGGACCGAACGGCATCGGTCCCAACCTCTACGGCGTCATGGGTGAAGCCATTGCAGCTGGCCGTGGCGGCTTTGCGTTCTCCGACGCGCTCAAGGGCAAGGGCGGCAAGTGGGACTTCACCACCATGAACGAGTGGCTGACCAGCCCGAAGGCGTTCGCTCCCGGCACCAAGATGAGCTTCGCGGGTCTGCCCGACGCAGCCGAACGCGCCAACCTGATGGTCTACCTCAACTCGCTGGGTTCGAACCTGCCGCTGCCCGCCGCCCCGGCCGCCGCAGCCGAGGGTGAGGGCGCTGCCGCTCCTGCCGCCGTGGTCGGCGATGCCGCTGCCGGCGAAAAGAGCTTCGCCAAGTGTAAGGCTTGCCACACCATCAATCCCGGCGGGGCCAACGGCATCGGCCCGAACCTGGCTGGCGTCGCCGGCGAGGCGGTCGCCACCGGGCGCGGCGGGTTTGCCTTCTCGGACGCGCTCAAGACCAAGGGCGGGACCTGGGACGATGCCACGCTCGACGCGTGGCTGACCAATCCCAAGGCTTTTGCGCCGGGAACCAAGATGACCTTCGCGGGCATCGCCGACGCCCAGGAACGCGCCAATATCATCGCCTACATGAAGACCGCCAAGTAAAGCGGTTCACCAGGTGGAAACGCAAGGGGCGGGGCCGCAAGGCTCCGCCCTTTTCGCTGCACCTAGGCTGCGCCCTTGAATCCCTGGGCAATCACGTACCATTCCGAACTGTCCTTGCGGCTGGCCGGCGGCTTGGCGTGCTTGACGGTGGTGAAATGCTGCTTGAGCAGGGCGAGCAGATCGGCATCGGTCCCGCCCGCGAGTACCTTCGCGACGAAGGCACCGCCCGGCGCCAGATGCTCGATCGCGAAATCTGCGGCGGTCTCGACCAGACCCATGGTGCGCAGGTGATCGGTCTGCTTGTGGCCTACGGTATTGGCGGCCATGTCCGAGATCACCAGGTCGGGCGCTCCGTCCAAGGCGCCGGCTAGCGCCGCGGGGGCTTCATCGGCCATGAAGTCCATCTGGAAAATCGTCACGCCTTCGATCGGATCGGTCGGCAAAAGGTCGATGCCGACGACGCGCGCCATCGGGCTGCGCTGGCGTACCACCTGGCTCCACCCGCCCGGCGCGATGCCGAGATCGACGACGCGGCGCGATTGCTTGACCAGCCCGAACTTGTCGTCGAGCTCGATCAGCTTGAACGCCGCGCGGCTGCGCCAGCCCTGCGCCTTGGCCGCCTTGACGTAAGGGTCGTTGAGCTGGCGCTGCAGCCATTTGGTCGAGCTTTGCGTGCGCTTCCTCGCAGTCTTGACCCGAACGCCAGGATCCTTGCCCGACCGGCTCATCGCAGCGCGCTTTCGCGCCGGGCGCGGCGCAGCGCCGCCCGGCTTTTCTCTGCCGCGCCGTTCGCCGCCATCAGGCTGCGCAGGATGCCTTCGCGGATGCCGCGGTCGGCCACGCCCAGCCGGTCGGCCGGCCAGATGTCGAGGATGGTTTCGAGGATGGCGCAGCCGGCGATCACCAGGTCGGATCGCTCGCGCCCGATGCAGGGCTGGCCGCGGCGCTGTGCCGGTTCCATGCCCGACAGGCGCGAGGCAATCCCGCGCATCGATTCGGCCGGGACAATCAGCCCGTCGACCGCGCGGCGGTCGTACTGCGGCAGGTCGAGGTGGACGCTGGCCAGCGTCGTCACCGTGCCGCTGGTGCCAAGCAGGCGGAGCGGCACGTCGCGTTTGCGCTCGGCTTCCAGCCGGTCCCACACCCGCACCGTGAAGGGGGCCAGGCTGTCGCGCACCAGTTCGCGCATCCGGGCATAGCGCGCCGCGCGCGCCTCGGCGCTGTCGGGTTCGGGACCGCAGGTCTCGGTCAGCGACACGACGCCCCAGGGCACCGATTGCCAGTCGTGGATCCGCGGCACTTCGCCGCGTACGCTTTCGACCAGAACCATCTCGGTCGATCCGCCACCGATGTCGAAGATCATCGCCGGGCCTTCGCCCTGTTCGAGCAGCAGGTGGCAGCCCAGCACGGCCAGCCGCGCCTCTTCCTTGGCGCTGATGATGTCGAGCCGGATGCCGGTCTCGCGGTGGACGCGCTCGATGAAGGCCTCGCCGTTGCTGGCGCGGCGGCAGGCTTCGGTCGCGACCGAGCGCGCCAGGTGCACGTTGCGGCGACGCAGCTTGTCGGCGCAAACCGTCAGCGCACCCAGGGCCCGGTCCATCGCCGCGTCGCTGAGCCGGCCGGCCTGGGCCAGCCCTTCGCCCAGCCGCACGACGCGGCTGAAGGCGTCGATCACGACGAAATTCTCGCCCTGCGGCCGCGCGATCAGCAGGCGGCAGTTGTTGGTGCCAAGATCGATCGCGGCAAAGGCCTGGCGGTGAAAGGGCAGGGTCCCGCCTTGCGCATCGCCGCGCAGCTGGGAAATCGGATGATGGCCGCCCGGGCGGGAGGCAGAACTGTCGGCTGGCGCGTTACCGGTCGCTTCGTCGCGTCCGTCCGGTTGATCGTCAGGCCCGGTGTCGTTCTCCTCGCGCATGGCCGGCGGAAGCGTGTCCGCCATGATACTGCACTCTTTATCGTTTTCCCGCCAAGCCGTGGCGAGTACCTGAGGGTGATGGTAGCGGGGCGATCGGCGGCGGGCAAGGCTTGGGTGCGAAAGTGCCCGTTCGCGCGGGCTTGACCTTCGCTCCGCGCGCTTCTAGAGGCACCCGCCTGATTGCCCGATCCTCTAATGGTAAGAGAGCGGACTCTGACTCCGTCAATCAAGGTTCGAATCCTTGTCGGGCATCCAGCTTCTCCTGAACAATCCGATTCGCGAGCAGCCCGATGGCCTTGGCGAGGCGCCATTTTCGCCAATCGCCGGGAGAACTGTTGAAAACGTTTGAAGGGACTCTGTCCCGAAATGGCGCATTTCCGCGCTGGGGCGTTAATTCGGCAACGATCGCAGAGGCTTATTAGCTAACGAATGTGGTTAAGGGGCTTGTTGCGCCGCTGCGCGAGGGGCATTCGTGTCAGTCAATAAGCTGAAAAACCAACCAGGGCCGCACCTCTTTCAACCTACCGATCGTCGGGGGAGTGCAGTCTATTATGGGTACGCAGATCACGGGTGCCGGCGGCACCACCACGTCGTTCTCGAACACGCCGCAGGCCACTTGCGATAGTTACACCTATTCCGAGGACGATCTCCTCGATCGTCCCGAGCTGTACAACCAGACGTTCGATATCCTGACACTTGACGTCATGGCGAATGATCTGGGCGGAAAGGCCAAGACGCTGTTCTCCATCGACGATGGTTTTGGCAACGCGCTCGACGTTTCGCAGACCGACTTGCTGTCCAAGGATACCAACAGCTGCTGGGAAAAGACGGCGCTCGGCAACCAAATCCGCATCATCAACGGCAAGGTGGAGTTCCAGCTGCGCGACAGCGCCGGCAACGTGGTTGACGTCAACTCGCTTAGCGCCGGGCAAACGATCAGCGACTCGTTCACTTATGCGATCAAGCTCGGCAACGGCACGCTCAGCTGGGCGCGGGTCAACGTGACGTTGACCGGCAGCAACGACGGTCCGGACATCGAACTGGTGGGCAGCGATAGCGCTGTGGCAAACCTGGCCGAAACGAATGCCGGCTTGTCCACGTCTGGCACGCTGACGGTCAAGGATCCTGATACCGGTGACACGGTGACGGCCGCTGTCGACAGCGTGACCGCGAGCGGAACCGGGGGGACCAACTTTACCAATGCCGCGCTCAAGGCAATGCTCTCCGTCACAGCCGGCCCGGTCGCAGCAGACGGCGAACTGCACAATCTGACCTGGACTTTCAATTCCGGAGGAGAGGCTTTCAATTACCTCGCCGCTGGCGAATCTCTCGTCCTGACCTACTCCATCAAGGCGTCCGACAGCGCGCCAGGTGATCTCAAGAAGAGTGATGTCCAGACCGTCGCGGTCACGATAAACGGCACGAACGATGCGCCCGACATTGCCGTCCAGTCCGGCGACAGCGCCTCTGCCGGCCTGACCGAAGGCAACGCCGGCCTGTCCACCTCGGGCACGCTCACCGTGATCGATCCCGACACCAGCGACAGCGTCAGCGCCACCGTGCAAAGCGTGTCGGCTGATGGACCCGGGGCTGCCGGTCTCGACAACGCTGCGCTGAAGGCCATGCTGTCGGTCACCGCGGGGCCGATCGCCGCCGATGCGGGCAGCAGCCACAACCTGGGCTGGAGCTTCGCTTCAGGCGGCCAGGCGTTCAACTTCCTTGCCGCCGGCGAGCAGCTGGTCCTGACCTACACCATCGCGGTCGGCGACGGCCACGGCGGCAGCGACACCCAGACCGTCACCGTCACCATCACAGGCACCAACGATGCGGCGACGATCACCGGCGATACCGGCGGCAACGTCGTCGAGGATACCGCACTCTCGACCGCGGTGTCCGGGACCCTGACGGTTGCCGATGTCGACAACGGCGAAGCGGTGTTCCAGGTTCCGGCGGCGGCGGCGCTCGCGGGCGACTATGGCGCGTTCACCTTCGTGCCGGCGACGGGGGCATGGACCTTCACGCTCGACAACACCAAGCCGGCAACCCAGGCGCTGGCCAAGGACCAGATCGCGACGCAATCGCTGACCGTGACCTCGTTCGACGGCACCGCCAGCGAAACGATCGCGGTCACGATAACCGGCACCAACGATAGCCCGGTGATCGGCGTGGCAAGCGATTCGGTCGCCGCTGTTTCAGAGGGCGATGACGGTTCGTCGCAGAGCGATTCCGGGCAGATGACGGCAACCGATGTCGACCACGGAGCGACGCAGGCCTGGTCGATCAGCGCACAGGCCGCCCTCGGAACGGCAACGATCGATGCCGATGGTTACTGGACCTACGCGACCGTCGATAGCGGCGTGGTCGATGCCCTGGCCGTGGGCCAGACATTGGGCGACGTCTTCACCGTCCAGGTTGCCGACGGCAAGGGCGGCTTCGATACCAAACAGGTCCAGGTCACCATTGCCGGCACCAACGATGGCCCCGAAATAAGGCAGTTGGGCGGCGATACCGTCGCCGATACAGTTGCAGAGACCAACGCCGGCCTGAACGTCACGGGCAAAGTCAGCGTGATCGACGTCGATACGCTCGACACGGTGACGGCCTCGGTCACCGCGGTGTCGCTGACGGGCGACAAGACCGACAAGGTTGCGGCCACCGCAGCGCTGGACATGATGACCGTTACCGATGGTACGATCGCCGCCAATGCAGGCGACAGCAACAACCTGACCTGGACCTTCAATTCGGGCACCCAGGCGTTCGATTTCCTTGCTGTCGGCCAGTCGCTTACGCTCACCTATACCATTCGGGTCGAAGACGGCCACGGCGGCTTCGACGAGCAGCTCGTTTCGGTGACGGTCACGGGCACCAACGACGGGCCGGTCGGTTCGGCCAGCGAGATCCTTGCGCTCGGAACCGAGGACACGCCTTATGTCGTGACCGCAGCGCAGCTGCTTCAGGGCTTCGGCGACGTCGATGGCGATAGCCTGACGGTTGCCAACCTCGTTGCCGATCACGGCAGCGTCACCGCAAACCCTGACGGCAGCTTCACCATCACGCCGACCGCGAACTACAATGGTCCGGTTATCCTCACCTATACCGTAAGCGACGGGCACGGCGCTTCGATCGGCGGCACGCAGAACTTCTCGCTGACGGCGGTGACCGACCTTTCGGCTGGCCATGACAGCTTCTCGGGCACGGAGGACACGCAGCTCAGCGGATCGGTCGCGGGCAACGACAGCACGACATCGGGCGGTATGCTGACCTATGCCGTGGCGACCGGTCCAGCGAACGGCACCCTGAGCTTCAACACCGACGGCAGCTTCACCTACAATCCGGCGCCCAACAGCAGCGGGCCGGACAGCTTCACCTACACCGTGACAGACGCCGCTGCGGACGAAAGCGCCACGCGCACAGTCGACCTGTCGATCGCTGCGGTCAACGATCCGGCGGTGATCGGCGGCAACACGGCCCGCGCGATCGTCGAGGATGCGGTGCCCAACACCGTCAGCGGCGACCTCGATTCGGCGGACGTCGACAATCCGTCCGACAGCTGGACCGTGGTGTCGAGCCCGACCGTCTCGGTCAACGGCTATGGCACCTATACGATCGATGCCACGGGGCACTGGACCTTCACGCTCGACAATACGTCCACTCAAGTCCAGCAGTTGACGGCGACCCAGTCGTTGACCGACACCTTTACCGTCGCAACCGTGGACGGCACCCAGCAACAGGTGACGGTGACGATCAAGGGTGCCAACGATCCGGCGACGATTGGCGGCACTCTAACCGATAGCGTGGCAGAGGCCGGCGCACTGTCGGCTGGAAATTCTACGGCTGGCGGAACGTTGACGATCGCAGACGTTGATAGCGGCGAGGCGAAATTCGCAGCCCCGGCGACACTTGTCGGATCCTATGGCACCTTCACGTTCAACACTGCGTCGGGCGCGTGGACCTACCAGCTCGATAACGCGCGCGCGGCAACGCAGGCCCTGACTCAGGGCCAGATCGTTTACGACTATCTGAATGTCGGCTCGTTTGATGGAACCGCAAACGACCAAGTCTATGTAAAGATCCTGGGCGCGAACGACGCGGCGGTGATCGGGGGCGCATTGACCGGCTCTGTGACCGAGGCAACGCCATCGAACACAGGAGTGCCGACTGCAACCGGCGACCTCAATTCAACCGACGTCGATGGCGCGAACGATGCCTGGACTGCGATCGCGGTCCCGGTCACGACGGCCACCGGATATGGCAGTTATGTCATCGATTCGACCGGGCACTGGACCTATACGCTGAACAACGCCAACCCTGTCATCGAGGCGCTGAATACCGGCGACACCCGCTTTGACAGCTTCACCGTGACGACGGCCGACGGGACTAGTGCCACGATTGCGATCACGATCAACGGGCGGACCGATGTCAGTGCTATTCCGCCGCCAACTGTCTACTCCGGCATCGGAGATAGTAACGACAAGGACGGCTTTACCACCGGCGCCGTTCCCTACTCTACGCTTGGCAATAATGACCTCGGCGGCAACAACGTCGTCTATGGGACGGCTGGAAACGATGTCATCGATGTGAAGGCAGGCACCGACACCGTGTACTCCTGGGGCGGAACCGACACAGTCATAGGCGGTTCCGGGGGTGATACGATCTATGGCGGGACGGGCGACGATACGATCTTTGGCGATGCCGGCTCGGATAAACTTTACGGTGGATCCGGCAACGATACGGTCATCGGCGATCAGGACGATGATCTAATTCTTGGCGGTTTCGGGGCAGACACACTGACCGGCAACCAAGGCAACGATATCTTCCAGTTCATCGATCTACACGACACCAACGATACAATCACCGATTTCAACCACGCCAACGATACGCTGAACTTCGCACTTTTGGATATCAACGATGGTCAGGCGGGCGTGCAGAAGTTCGCCTACCACGGCACCACGGCGACGGCTTATGGTTTGTGGCATCAGGTGATCGGGGGCAACACGGTCATCTACGGCGATACTGACGGAATTCTGACCACAGCCGAGTTCATGATAACGTTGACGGGCAACAATCTGGGCCTCGACGCCACCGACTTCGCGTTCGTCTGATCGCATATTCACTATTGATGCTTCCGCCCGCGGTTTCCCCTCGGAACCGCGGGCGGCTTCCTTTTGACAGGGGCGCGGTTTGGGGCGATTGGGGGGTAATGGCAAAGCAACCCAAGAAACCGACCAATCCCCCCAAGACCACCGTCAAACCCGAAGACAAGCGGCTGCACCGGCGGCGCTTCTACAAGGCCGAGCAGGAAGCAAGTTTCGTCGAGGCGCACGGGCATACCACCCCGCAGACCCGCGATCCGGCCTACCGCCTCGCCTTCCGCGACACCGACTTCCTGCTGCGCGAGGAGCTGCGTCCGGTCCGCTTCCAGCTCGAACTGCTGAAGTGCGAGATGCTGCTCGAGGAGGCGAAGATCGGCTCCACGCTGGTGTGCTATGGTTCGGCCCGAATTCCCGCGCCTGAAATGGCCGAGGAAGCCCTCAAGTCGGCCACCACGCCGGAACGCAAGGCCGTGGTCGAACGGCTGGTGGCGAACTCGAAATACTATGAGGAAGCGCGCCAGCTGGCGAACATCGCGGCGAGCAAGCGGATCGTCGAGGAAGGGATGCAGCAGTTCGTCGTCTGCTCGGGCGGCGGCCCCTCGATCATGGAGGCGGCGAACCGCGGCGCGGTGGAGGCCGGTGCGGAGACGATCGGCCTCAACATCGTGCTGCCGCACGAACAGGCGCCCAACGAATATGTGACGCCGCACCTCGCATTTCAGTTCCACTACTTCGCGCTGCGCAAGATGCATTTCCTGCTGCGCGCCAAGGCGGTGGCGGTGTTCCCCGGCGGCTTCGGCACGCTGGACGAGTTCATGGAGCTGCTGACCCTGATCCAGACCGGCAAGATGAAGCCGATCCCGATCCTGCTGTTCGGGCGCGAGTTCTGGAGCAAGGTGATCAACTTCGACGCCCTTGCCGAGGAAGGCGTGATCAACCCTGCCGATCTCGACCTGTTCCACTGGGTGGAGCGGGCCGAGGACGGCTGGAAGATCATCTGCGATTTCTACGACCTGGGCGCCAAGGTCAGCCGCGTGCCTCCGCGTGTCCAAGCGGACCGTGGCCAGACCCGAACCCCGGCGCAGCGCGCAAAGCGGACCTGACGTAGAGCCGGGCGCGGTCGATCGCCTCGGCGAGTGGCAGGCCCCTGCCGAGGTGGGTGGCGATCGCGCTCGAGAGGGTGCAACCGGTGCCGTGGGTGTGCGGCGTGTCGATCCGCGTGCCTTCGAAAGCCAGGCTGTGGCCGTCCGGCTGAACGAGCAAGTCGACCAACCGGTCCCCCTCCAGGTGCCCGCCCTTGGCCAGCACCGCCACGCTGTACTGCCCGGCCAAGCTTGCCGCAGCAGCCTGCATTTCAGCCAGCGTTCGCGGCTCGGTGCCGGTCAGCACGCCCAGTTCGGGCAGGTTCGGCGTTAGCAGCGTGGCGATGGGGAACAGGCGGCTCTTCATCGCTTCGATCGTGTCGCTGGAGGTCAGCAGCGACCCCGACGTCGCAACCATGACCGGATCGAGCACGATGGGAAACCGTTCCAGCCCGGGCGGCTTCGATCCCTTTGCAAACCCGGCAGCGGACCGCGCGCCGACTTCAGGGAGAAGCACGAGCGCGGCCGCGACGTGGCGGACCATCTCCTCGGTGCCCAGCATGCCGATCTTGATTGCATCGCAGCCGATATCCTCGACGCAGCTCGCGATCTGCTGGAGGATGAAATCGCCGTCGATATGGCGCACGGCCTGGACGCCCAGCGTGTTCTGCGCTGTCAGGGCGGTGATCGCGGTCATGGCATAGCCGCCCAGAACCGTGATCGTCTTGATATCGGCCTGGATCCCGGCGCCGCCCGAGCTGTCAGATCCGGCAATGGAGAGGATGCGGGGCGGGGACATCAGCCCGTGAACTTGCGCACGATGGAAGGTGGGTGCTTGGCGTGGAGCGCCTTGGCACGGGTTGGCCGGTCGAGCAATTCGCCGCCGCAATTCGGGCAGCGTTCGTCCATCGCGTCGGCGCATTCGGTGCAGAAGGTGCATTCGAACGAGCATATGAAGGCGCCGGGCAGATCGGCCGGTAGGTCGGTGCCGCAGCGTTCGCAATCGGGGCGCATTTCAAGGGTCATGCCGCAGCCTCCTTCACCGCTTCGCAGATCCTGTCGACCACGCGCTCGACCTCTCCGGCATCGTCCCCTTCGGCCATCACGCGGATGACCGGCTCGGTGCCCGAGGGCCTTATGACGAGGCGGCCCTGGCCGGCAAGCTGCGCTTCGGCGTCCGCGATCACCGCCTTGACCCGCGCATCGTCGAGCGGCTTGCCGCCGCCGAAGCGCACGTTCTTGAGCAGTTGCGGCACCGGATCGAACAGGTGGAGAAGGTCGCTCGCCTTCTTCCCCGACTGGACCAGCGCGGCCAGTACCTGCAGCGCGGCAACCGTGCCGTCGCCGGTGGTGCCGTGGTCAAGCAGGATCATGTGGCCCGACTGCTCGCCGCCAAGGTTGTAGCCTTCGGCCTTCATCTTTTCGAGCACGTGCCGGTCGCCCACCCTGGTACGCTCGAGCGTCAGCCCCTGCCCGGCGAGGTAGCGTTCGAGGCCGAGGTTCGACATCACCGTCGCCACCACGCCGCCGCCGCGCAATTCGCCGCGTGCGGCCAGCCGGGTGCCGATCAGCGCCATGATCTGGTCGCCGTCGACGGTCTGGCCCTTCTCGTCTACCACGATCAGGCGGTCGGCATCGCCATCCAGCGCAATGCCGATATCGGCGCCGCTGGCGACGACCGTTTCCTTGATCAGGTCGAGATGGGTCGAACCGCACTTGGCGTTGATGTTGGTGCCGTTGGGACTGACCCCGATCGAGATGACGTCCGCACCCAGTTCCCACATCGCCGACGGCGCGACCTGGTAGGCGGCGCCGTTGGCGCAATCGACCACGATCTTGAGCCCGTCGAGCCGGACGTCGTCGGGCAGCGATCCCTTGACCGCGTGGATATAGCGTCCGCGCGCGTCCTCGATCCGGCGCGCGCGGCCGATATCGGTGGCCGGCGCCAGCGGCAGGTCCTGCTCGAGCATGGCCTCGATCGCCAGTTCGTCCTCGTCAGACAGCTTGAAGCCGTCTGGCCCGAACAGCTTGATGCCGTTGTCCTCGTAGGGGTTGTGGCTGGCCGAGATCATCACGCCCACGTCGGCGCGCAGCTCGCGCGTCAACATGGCGATGGCGGGCGTGGGCAGCGGGCCGGTCAGCACAACGTCCATGCCGACGCTGGTGAAGCCCGCGACCAGCGCGTTCTCGATCATGTAGCCCGACAGGCGGGTGTCCTTGCCGATCACCACGCGGTGGCGGTGGCTGCCGCGCAGGAAGCGGGTTCCGGCCGCCTGGCCGACTTTCATGGCTACCGCCGCAGTCATCACCCCCGCGTTGGTCAGCCCGCGGATTCCGTCTGTTCCGAAATAGTTGCGTCCCATGCCCTTATCCGTGCAAACCGCCTCACTCGCGGGAAATTGCTATGTCCCCGCGCGCCGTTAATGTCACGTGACGATACCGTCATATTCCCCGGAGCCAAGCTGCATGACGACCCGAACCGAAGCCGCCAAGTTTCCGGAAATACGGGTCCCGGCGGGCCTGACCTTCGCCGGACTGGCGCTGGGCTTCGCGGTCGGGGTGATGCTGGCAGGGACACCGGCGCTGGACATCTTGCTCCGCTTTGCCGAGCCGGCAGGAACCCTGTGGCTGCGGGCGCTGCAACTGACTATCCTCCCGCTGGTCATCGGGCTCGTCTACACCGGCATCTCGCAAACGCTCGAGGCGGCGGGCGGCGGGGCGTTGGCGCGCCGCGCGGTTATCACCTTCTGCGTGATCCTGCTCGCTTCGGGAACGGTATCGGCCATCTTGGTCCCCGGGCTCCTGACCGCGTTCCCGATCCCCGAACGCGCCGCCGCCGCGCTAAGCGGCGGGGCGGCCGAAGCGGGCACCGTGCCGGGCTTCGCCGAGATCCTCAAGGCGATGATGCCGAGCAACATCTTCGAGGCGGCGAGCACCGGGGCCATGCTGCCGATCGTGCTGTTCGTGGCCGTTCTTGCCGTGGCGGCGACCCGCATCGCGAGCGAACCCCGGCGCCAGCTGGGGCTGCTGTTCGAAGGCGTGGCGGCGGCGATGATGGTGGTGATCGGCTGGGTGCTGATGCTGGCGCCGATCGGCGTGTTCGGCCTTGCCGTGACCCTGGCCGCGGCGAGCGGCGCCGAGGCCATCGCAGCGCTGGCGCACTACATCGTGATCGTGGTCGCCGCCGGGACGGTCGTGCTGCTCGGCTGTTTCCTGTTCGGCGTCATTGCCGGCAAGCGATCCCCCTTCGCCTTCGCCAGAGCACTGGTGCCGGTTTATGCCGTTGCGATCTCGACCCAGTCGTCGCTGGCCAGCCTGCCAGCCATGCTCGGGGCCACCCGCCGGCTTGGCGTGCGCGAATCGACCGCCGATTTCGTCTTGCCACTGGCGGTCGCGATCTTCCGCGCGACCAGCCCGGCGATGAACATGGGCGTGGCGATCTACTGCGCCTACCTGACGGGAACCACTCTGGGCCCACTGGCCCTGGTAGCCGGCGTGCTGGTGGCCTTCCTTGTCTCGCTCAGTTCGGTCTCGCTGCCCGGCACGCTCAGCTTCGTCATCTCGGTCGGGCCGATCGCCCAGGCCATGGGCGTGCCGATCGGGCCGCTTGCCCTGCTGGTGGCGGTCGAGGTGCTGCCCGACATCATGCGCACATTGGGCAACGTCACCGGCGACGTCGCGGTGACAGCCGTGGTGGATCGCGAGCCGCAGGCGGATCCTGCCTAGATCTCTTCCGGCTCACTTTCCGGGAACAGCGGTTCGCCGAAGATGAAGCCGATCAGGTTGGGCTGGCCCACGTGGTGGAACAGCGCGGTCAGCACCAGCAGCATCGGCATGGCCAGCAGGGCCCCTGTAACGCCCCAAATCCAGTAGAAGAAGCTGATTGCGGCAAGGATCATCACCGGGTTCAGGGTAAAGCGCCGACCCAGCACGGCGGGCGTCACCAGGTTCGCCTCGACCGCGTGCAGGCCAAGGTAGAGCAGCGCCGGGACCAGGCCTTCGAACACCGTATCGGCATTGCCGAGCCCGAACAGAGCCAGCAACACCATCATTACCAGAGGGCCGAGGTAGGGCAGGAAGTTGAGCATGGCGGCCAGCGCGCCCCACATCAGCGGCGCATCGAGCCCAAGCGCCGCCGCGCCCAGCGTAACGATCGCGCCGACGCCCAGGTTGATGAGCCCGACCGTCGCCATGTACGAGGCGACCAGATCCTGCACCTCGCGCAGCACCCGCGCCGCCTTGAGGCCGGCGTAGCCGTGGATGCGATCGTGAAGCAGGCGCTCGCGCATCCGCACGCGCGATTCGATCATGAAGAAGCTCATCAGCACGGTGACCAGCACCTCGATCACCACGGCAGGGGTCGCGAAGACGAATTGTTCGACCACGTTCGGCCCGGCCAGCACCACCTCGCGCGCCTTGTTGTGGCCGCCCAGGCGATCGAGTGTGGCACTGATGTCGTTCAGCCAGCCAAGGTTCCCGCGGAGTTGCGACAGGCGCTGGGTCACCTTCTGGGTCATCGACGGCAACTGGTCGAAGGTTTCGACCATCGGCTGCATGATCGCCGACAGAAGCACGCCGAACAGGCCCAGCGCGAGGACCAGCGCCAGGAACGAGGCAAGCGCATTGGGCAGGCTCAGCCTGGAAAGCTGGTCGGCCAGGGGCGAGACGAGGATCGACAGGATCAAGGCGGCGGTCAGCGGCAGGAACACCACCGATCCGATCATCAACACGAAGGGCAACGCCAGAAGCACGCCGACCGCCAGCAACAGCATGATCGCCGACAGCATGCGCACCTGCTGCTCGGCGCGGTCGTGAACCGGCTCGGGTGGGGTCTCGCTCTGCTTGTCCATGACCCGTCCGCCTCCCGAAATTGCATTGCCCTGGCAGGGGCTTAACGCTCGTTCGCGGCGAAGGCTCCGCTACAGCGCCTTTTCATAGATGGTGTATTCCTTGTTGACGTTGCTGTCGATTGCCTCGGCGATGGCGTTCATCCCCTGGTTGTCGTCAAGGATCCAGCCGATCTCGCCGCGGGTCGCGCCATAGTTGGCCAGCGCGTTGCGGCGGATGAACTCGATCATCATGAAGGCGAGCTGGCTGGCCAGCCGGCTCGACTGGTATTTCCTGACCACGCCCATCAGCGGTACGCGCATGGTCCGCACCCTGGGCGCGCGCAGCCAGGCCAGGAGCTTGATCCAGCCGAACGGAAACAGCTTGCCGTGCATCGGCTTGACCACTTCATTGAGGTCGGGCAGGGTCATCATGAAGGCGACCGGTTCGCCCTCGTACTCCGCGACCATGATCAGATCCTCGCGCACGATCGGTTTGAACTTCTTGCCGGCATAGGCGATCTCGCGGTCGGTGAAGGGCACGAAGCCCCAGTTGTCCGACCACGCATCGTTGAGGATCGACAGGATCAGCGCGGCTTCCTCGTCGAAGCGGCTCTTGTCGACGTTGCGGATGCGGATCTTGGCGTTCTTCTCGCCGGACTGCACGATCCGCTGGATCAGCGGCGGGAAGGTCTGCGTGATGTCCAGTTCGTAGGTCTTGAGGACCTTGGCCGGCGTATAGGCCAGCGCCTCGATGTAATGCTGGTAGCGTTCGGGCTGGTGTCCCATCATCACCGTCGGCGAATGGTCGAAGCCTTTGGTCAGCTGGCCCGGTTCCTCCCAGATCGACATCGACAGCGGCGCCAGCACGCGGGTCATGCCCTTGTCGCGCAGCCAGTCCTCGGCCCGGGCGATGAGGGCCTGGGCGGCCGCCTCATCTTCGGCTTCGAGCAGGCCCCAGTTGCCGGTGCCCGGGCCCATGCCCTGCGCCGCCGGCTGGGCAAGCGCCAGCCGGTCGATATGGGCCGAGATCCGGCCGACGATCGCCTCGCCCCGCTTGGCCAGGAACAGCTGGACGTCGGCATGGTCGAAAAACGGGTTTTTGCCCGGCGTGACCAGTTCCAGCGCCTCCATCCGCAGCGGCGCCACCCAGGCCGGATCACCCGCGTTCAAGCGATAGGCCAGATCGACGAAGGCAGCCCGTTCAGCCTTGGTTTGGACCGGAATGATAAAAAGGTCTGCTTTTGCCACGATCATGCCTTTGTTGGGGTGCAGGGGGCGCTTGCGATTGGGCCGACTGGATTGTCAAGCTCGCCTTGGCGACCCATTTCGGCAGAAATGTGAACAGGGTGGTCACGGCTGCCCCGGATCAATGCGGAATCGATAGACGAATGAGCGTACACCAACCCATTACCGCGAAAAGCGGCGCTTCGGCGGCCGAACGGTTTGCCGCCATTCCCGACGACATGGCGATGCTGCGCGCCGCGGTGGAGCTGACGCGCGACATTTCTGCCGCGCGGGGCAGTATCTACTGGACCGACATGCTGGTTTCGGCGGCGGTCGGCTATGCCGGGATTGCCGGCGCGATCCTGTTCGACGACGGTTGGGCCGCGCTCGCCAGCGCCGCGGTGGCAGTGGTTGCTCTGTACCGCGCGTTGTTGTTCATCCACGAATTGACCCACATCCACCGCACCGCCCTTCCGGGGTTCCGCTTCGGCTGGAATCTCCTGGTCGGCATTCCGATGTTGACGCCGTCGTTCATGTACGAAGGCGTGCACACCCTGCACCACGCGCGGACCCGCTATGGCACCAAGGAAGACCCCGAATACCTGCCGCTCGCGCTGATGAAGCCGTGGAGCTTGCCGGTCTTCGCACTTGTCGCCCTGTTGCTGCCGGTCGGCCTGCTGATCCGCTCGGCCGTGCTGGTGCCGCTGGGCGCGATCGTCCCGCCGCTGCGCACGCTGGTCTGGGAACGCGCCAGCGCGCTGTCGATCAACCCCGATTTCCGCCGCCGCGCGCCCGAGGGCGACTTTGCCCGGATGGTGTTCTGGCAGGAACTGGGTGCTTCGGTCTGGGCCTGGTGCCTCCTTGCCAGCACGCTGTGGCTGGGCTGGCGCCCGCTGCTGATCGCGCTGGCGATCGTGTCGGTCACCGCGCTGTTCAACCAGGTGCGCACCCTGGTTGCCCACCTGTGGGAGAACGAGGGCGATCCGATGACGGTGACCGCGCAATACCTCGATTCGGTCAACGTTCCGCCGCCGGGCCTCTGGGCCGAGGTCTGGGCCCCGGTCGGCCTGCGCTATCATGCGCTGCACCACCTGCTGCCCTCGATGCCGTATCATTCGCTGCCCGAGGCGCACCGCCGCCTGCGCGACCAGCTTGGCGAGGCGTCGACCTACCGCAAGGCGAACTATCCGGGGCTGTTCCCGCTGATGGCACGGCTGGCGCGGAGCACGATGCTGCCGCGCTGAGGGGTCATTCCTCGGTGCGGACCAAGACGGTTTCGCCGACCAGGGCAAACAGCAGAAAGGGCGCCCAGGCCGCGATCAACGGCGGGTAGCCGCCGAAGTTGCCCATGGCGAGTGCGGCGTTGTCGACCACGAAATAGGCAAAGCCCAGCGCCATGCCGACGATCGCGCGAACCAGCAATTGGCCCGACCGCGCGAGGCCGAAGGCCGCGACCGAGCCGAGCAGCGGCATCAGCAGCGCCGAAAGCGGGCCCGAGATCTTGTGCCACCACTTCCCGTCGAGCGCGTCGGTGCGGCGTCCGGCATCGCGCAGCGCACCGATCTGCTGACCCAGCGTCACGATGTTCTCGCCATCGGGATCGACCCGGCTGATCGCGACCTGCGCCGGGGTAAGCGTCGGCGCGACGACCGTGTTGCCGAGCTTCTGCGTCGCGGTCTGCGCGACGTCGAAGGCGGTCGGGGCCTGGAGCGTCCAGCCGGGGTTGGCATAGGTTGCTCGCGCGCTGCGCAGCTGCTGCAGGACCATACCGCCCGAATCGCGGCGGTAGAAGGTGACGTCTTCCATCACCGTCGCCGCGCCGCTGCCCGAAACGGTCCGCGCAGCCAGGATATCGTTCCCGTCGCGCAGGTAGACGTTGGACCGCGTGCCGGTTTCGGCGGGAATCGGGTAATAGTTGAGCTCGCCCCAGGTCTTGAGGGTCCCGGTGCTCTTGGCGACGACCGTCTCGTTGAACACGAAACTGACCAGCGACACGGCCCCTGCCACCAGCAGCAGCGGCGCCAGCACCTGGTGTGCCGACAGGCCGGCGGCGCGCATGGCGATCACCTCGCTGTTCTGGTTCAGCGGCCAGAAGGTGAACAGCGTCGCCAGCAGCACCGAATAAGGCAGGAATCGTGCGATCAGCTGCGGCACGTTCAATTGCACGAAGCGCCAGATTTCGGCCTGGCCGTTGCCGGGCACAGCCAGGATATCGCCGCTTTCGGACAGGAGCTGCAACGCCTGCAGCACGATCACCAGCAGCACCAGCACGCCCAGAATGCGGCCGATGAACAGCTTGGCGAGGTAGGACGTCAGCGTGCGCGAAGGGAACATCGAGGCGAGCATCACGCCGTCTCCACGGACGGCAGGCCGCGCTGCCGCCGGATCAGCTTGCCGATGCGCTTGCCCAGCGTGCTGGCGAACTTCTCGAGCGCGCCGATCGGCTGGCCGCCCGGCACGTAGGCGACGCGCCAGTACATCCACAGGATCAGTGCGGCAAACAGCACGAAGGGCCCCCACAGGATAAGGATCGGCGACAAGCGCCCGAGCGCGGCCACGGCCTGGCCATATTCGTTGATCTTGTGATAGGCGACGACCATCACGATCGATACGAACAACCCAAGCGATGAGGTCGACCGCTTGGGCGGGATCGCCAGAGCGACCGCCAGCAGCGGCAGCAGCAGCATCATCGCCACCTCGACAAGGCGGTAGGACAGGCTGGCCCGCGTCTCGTCCTTCATCTGCTTGGTGGCGTCCTGGCTCCACCCGATTTTCATCAGTTCGGGCAGGATGTATTCGCGTTCCTTCCCGCCGCGTTCGCGGAAGCGCTCGATCGCGGGCAGGTCGATCGGCAGGTCGTGGCGGGTGAAGGTCAGCACGCGGGCGCTCTGCTTGGGGTCGTCCTGGATGATCTGCCCGTCGGTCAGCCTCAGGATGATGGTGTTGGGGTTTTCCTTGAGCGCCAGGAACCGCCCCTCGCGCGCACTGATCGTCAGGACCTCGCCACGTTGGCTGTTTACGCGCGCGAAGATGCCGATCAGGCGGCGGCCTTCCTCGCGGCTCTGCTCGATGCGCAGGGCCATCTTGTCCTGCAGCGTGGTGAATTCACCCACCTTGATCGAGGCGCCAAGCGCGCCCGAGCGGAGTTCGAAGTCGAGCTGTTCGTACCAGTAGCGCGACAGCGGCTGGAGGTAGCCGACGATGACCAGGTTGACCGCGGCAAGCAGGATGGTCAGCGCATAGGGCATCCGCAGCAGGCGCGTGTAGCTGAGGCCGAGCGCGCGCATCACGTCGAGTTCGCTGCTGGTGGCAAGCTTGCGAAAGGCCATCAGGATGCCCAGCATCAGCCCCAGCGGGATCGCAAGGCTGGCATATTCGGGAAGCAGGTTGGCCAGCATCCGGAAGACCACGCCCACCGGTCCGCCCTCGCTCGCGACGAAGTCGAACAGCTTGAGCATCTTGTCGAGGATCAGCAGCGAGGCGGCGATCAGGAACACGGCCACCATCGGCCCCAGCGTCAGGCGCAGGATGTAGCGATCGATGGCGGGAAGGAACGTCAAGTGTTGCGGGCAATCGCTGCTTGGGGGACTGGCCTTCCATAACCATCCGGCGCGGTGGGCGAAAGCGCGAAAAGTGCCGCTGGCGCGATGCTTCGCCCCGGCATAAGGACAAGGCGTTGCGACAATCGGGGCAGGTCATGGACGGACAGCAGAAGACGACGACGGAAAACCATGCAGTGGCGCGGATCGGCTGGTTGCGCGCGGCCGTACTGGGCGCGAACGACGGCATCGTCTCGACCGCGAGCCTGATGGTCGGCGTCTCGGCCGCGGCGAGCGCCAAGCCCGAAGTGCTGGTCGCCGGCGTGGCCGGGCTGGTCGCCGGGGCGATGTCGATGGCCGCGGGCGAATATGTCTCTGTGTCGAGCCAGGCCGATACCGAGGCGGCGGACCTCGCGCGCGAACGCGGCGAACTGGCTACCAGACCCGAGCAGGAGCGCGAGGAACTGGCCACGATCTACCGCGAGCGCGGGCTGTCCGATGCCCTCGCGCTCGAGGTTGCCGATGCGCTGATGGCGAAAGACGCGCTGGCGGCCCATTCGCGCGACGAACTGGGCCTGTCGGAGACGACCCGCGCGCGGCCGTTGCAAGCCGCCTTCACTTCGGCGCTGACCTTCGCGGCCGGCGCGGCGTTGCCGCTGCTTGCCGCCTGGCTGCTGCCCTTGACGGAGATCCCGCTCTACGTCTCGCTTGCCGCGCTGGTCTTCCTGATGTTCCTCGGCGCGGTCGGCGCGGCTGCGGGAGGGGCGCCGGTCGGGCGCGCGGTACTGCGGGTTGCGTTCTGGGGCGCGCTGGCGATGGCTGCGACTTACGGGATCGGGCGGCTGTTCGGGACGAGTGTCGCCTGAGCGGTCAGGCCTTTTCCAGCGTGCATTGCAGCGGGTGCTGGTTCTGCCGGGCGAAGTCCATCACCTGGTTCACCTTGGTTTCAGCGATTTCGTAGGGGAAGATCCCGCAGACGCCGACGCCCTTCTGGTGGACGTGGAGCATGACCCGGGTCGCCTGCTCGAGGTCCATCGCGAAGAACCGCTTGAGGCACATCACGACGAATTCCATCGGCGTGTAGTCGTCGTTCAGCATCAGCACCTTGAACTGGCTGGGTTTCTTGGGCTTGACCCGCGTCTTGGTCGCGATACCGACCTGGTTCTGCCCACCCGCATCGCTCCCGTTGTCGGGTTCGTCGGCGGCGCGCGGCGGCGTCGGAGTCAGGTATCGGTCGAACTGCATCATCGCAAAATATCGCATCGGCGGGGGGGACTACAACCCTTTGCGGCAAAAGCCTTGCCAAAAGCCGAACGGGCCGGACAGCGCGGCGGCTGTCCGGCCCGGTCAGGTAACCCGCAGCGGCGGCGGGGAGAGGGACCGCCGCGCTGCAGGCAGAGGCTGCCTTAGGCGGCCTGCTTGACCTTTTCGATCGCCAGGCTGACGCGCGTCGACAGCGGGGCGAAGGCTTCGTTGGCCAGCTTGACGACGGCTTCCGAATGCTTCGAACCCGAGGCAACGGCAGCATCGAAGTTGCGGCGCATGATCTCACCCTGCAGCTTGAAGAAGTCGGCGGGGGTCTTCACTGCAGCCAGGTCCTTGATGTCGGCCTGGACGGTTTCGATCGCGCTCTTGCCTTCGGCGACATAGTCCTTGCCCATGTCCTGCAGGCCGGCAGCCAGGATCTTGGTCGATTCGACCATGGCTTCGACGTTGCCCTTGGTGAACTCGCCGGCTTCGCCCATCAGCGCCTTGCTCTTTTCGAAAGCAACCTTGGCGCGGTCCTGCGCTTCGGCAACGGCGTCGTTGATCTTGGCGGTGAAATCTTCGGCGGTGGTCTTGGTCTTGGTCATGACAGTTTCCTTGAGCGTGTTCAGGGTGGGCACCTTGACGGCGGGCTTGGCAGCCTTGGTCACGGCGGGCTTCACAATCTTCTTGGGGGCCGGCTTGATGGCGGCCTTCTTGAGGGCAGGCTTCTTCGCTGCCGGCTTGACCTTCGCCGTCTTGGCGACGGGCGGCTTGGCCGCAGCAGGCTTTGCTACCGCAGCCTTGGGCGCCGCGGGCTGTGCAGCCGGAGCAGGTGCCGGTTCGGCCTTGGCTTCGACAACCGGCTTCGCTTCGACCTTTTCGGCAGCGGCGGCATAGGCCTTTTCCGCAGCAGCTTCGGCCTTTGCGGCGTCGATCTTTGCTTCAGTGGCATCGGCCATCTGTCACATCCTTGTCCTGCCGCAATCGGAAGACGCGGCTTATGTTGCAGTGCACAATCTAGGCATTGCACATGCGAAGTCAAGGATTTTTTGTGCAGTGCAGCATAACTGTAACAGTGGCTGCAAAATGATGGACTTACCGCGCCTTGACGTAGCTGCCTGGCGCATCTTCGATCGCGGTGTCGCCCTTGCCGCCAGGCACGCGCTTGCCCTTGGCCGCGAGCTCCGCATCGTCGCAGGCGCGGATCCATTCGATCCAGTGCGGCCACCAGCTTCCCGGCGACTCGGTCGCGCCGGCAATGAACTGGTCGAAGGTGTCGGCCGGGGCCTCGTTGGTCCAGTACTGGTACTTCCTCGCCGACGGCGGGTTGACCACGCCGGCGATATGCCCTGACCCGGCGAGAAGGAAGGTCTTCGGCCCGCGCAGGTGGTGCATCAGCTTCCACACGCTGGCCGCCGGCGCGATGTGATCTTCGCGCCCGGCCTGGATGTAGGCGGGCGTCTCGATCCGGGTAAGATCGATCGGGGTCCCGTCCGCGATCATCGCGTCGGGCACGACCAGCTTGTTGTCGCGGTAGAGGTCCTTGAGATAGGCCTTGTGCCACTTTGCCGGGAGGTTGGTCACATCGCCGTTCCAGTGGAGCAGGTCGAACGCCGGATAGTCCTCGCCGAGCAGGTAGTTCTTGACGACGTAGTTCCAGATCAGGTCGTTGCCGCGCAACAGGTTGAACGTCGCCGCCATGTAGCGGCCATCGAGATAGCCGGTCTGTTCCGACAGCCTGTCGAGGCTTGCCAGCTGCTTGTCGTCGATGAAGACCTTCAGTTCGCCGCTGTTCTCGAAATCGACCTGGGCAGTGAAGAAGGTCGCGCTCTTCACCTTCTTCGCCTCGCCCCGCCGCGCCATCAGGGCAAGCGTTGCCGCCAGCGTGGTTCCCGCCACGCAATAGCCGATGGTGTGCACGCTCTTGACGCCGAGCCGCTCGCGAACGGTGTCGATCGCCTCGATCTGTGCGCGGATGTAATCGTCCCAGACCACGTCGGCCATGCTCTCGTCGGCCGATTTCCACGACACGACAAACACGGTCAGGCCCTGTTCCACCGCCCAGCGGATGAAGCTTTTCTGGGGGCTGAGATCGAGAATGTAGAACCGGTTGATCCACGGTGGGAAGATCACCAGCGGCACCTCGAGCACCTTGTCGGTGGTCGGGCTGTACTGGATCAGCTGGTATAGCGGGGTCTGGTGGACGACCTTGCCCGGGGTGGTGGCGATGTTCTCGCCGAGCTTGAACGCCTCGGGATCGACGTGAGTCAACTGGCCGCGCTGGAGATCGCCCAGCAGGTGCTCCATGCCCGAGACCAGGTTCTCGCCGCGGGTCGCCAAGGTCTTTTCGACGACCAGCGGGTTGGTCAGCGGGAAGTGCGCCGGGCTCAACGCCTCGACCAGGGTCCGGGCCGCGAACCTGAGCTGCTCGGTTCGGGCTGGATCGTTGGTTTCCAGCGCATCGACCATCGCCATGACCTGTTCGGCCAGCATAAGGTAGGTCTGGTGAACCAGGGCGTAGAACGGCTGGTCGCGCCACTTGGGATCGGCAAAGCGCCGGTCCTTGAGCGGCAAATCGGGCGCTCCTTCGCCGGCCTGGCCAGCCTTGGGACCAATGCCGTACTGGCCCAGCACACCTTCCCACAGCGCCAGGCTGTCTTCCCACATCTTCTTCTGCGTATCGGGGCTGGAAAGCGGCAGCGCCTTTACCCAGCCCTGCATGATGCCCAGCCAGTTGCCCGGATCGCCAAGCATCGATGGCATCTTCTGCGCGTTTGCCGCAATCTGTTCGCGCTGGAAGTCGAACCACAGCATCTGCATCCGCTGGGCTACGCTGGTCCATTGCGCCAGATCCTGCGCCTTCGGCGCTGGATCGGCGGCCGCACCGATCGGCGCGAACAGCGTCTGCGGCATCTTGAACAGTTCGACGATGAAGGATCCCGGATCGGAGGGCTTTTCGTTCATAGGTAAAGGCTCCGTCCCGAACAGCCGTGCGGCACCGGGTTGCATGCCGCTCCTCCGCCTTTCTCCTGCCAGTATTACCGTAGCGTTGCAATTGCCTGCAATTCGACTGGCCCAAGGTAGGACGAAAACAACTGGCGCATTGCCGTGCTATTCCCGATAAGGCGCCCCGCGCGCCGCAAGTGGCGCGAGCACAGTGGAAAGGCCCCATGGAAGACGAGTTCTACCGCATCAAGCGACTGCCGCCCTATGTCATCGCCGAAGTCAACGGCATGCGGGCCGCAGCACGCGCCGCGGGCAAGGACATCATCGACCTGGGAATGGGCAACCCTGATCTGCCTCCGCCAAGCCACGTCATCGACAAGCTGTGTGAGGTGGCGCAAAAGCCCGACGCTCACGGCTATTCCGCGTCGAAGGGCATTCCCGGCATCCGCAAGGCCCAGGCCAACTACTACGGTCGCCGCTTCGGGGTCGATCTCGATCCCGAGAGCGAAGTGGTCATGACCATGGGCTCCAAGGAAGGGCTGGCCAGCCTGGCGACCGCGATCACCGCGCCGGGCGACGTCGTGCTGGCGCCCAACCCCAGCTACCCGATCCACACCTTCGGTTTCATCATCGCCGGTGCGACGATCCGTTCGGTTCCGACCACCCCGGACGAGAACTACTGGCGCTCACTGGAACGGGCGATGGCTTTCACCGTGCCGCGCCCGTCGATCCTGATCGTCAACTATCCCTCGAACCCGACCGCCGAAACGGTCGACCTTGCTTTCTACGAGCGGCTGGTCGCCTGGGCGAAGGAGAACAAGGTCTGGGTTCTGTCGGACCTCGCCTATTCCGAGCTTTATTACGACGGCAATCCGACGGTTTCGATCCTCCAGGTGCCCGGCGCCAAGGATGTGGCGGTCGAGTTCACCTCGATGTCCAAGACCTTTTCGATGGCCGGCTGGCGAGTCGGTTTTGCGGTCGGCAACAAAGGGCTGATCGCCGCGCTGACCCGGGTGAAGAGTTACCTCGATTACGGTGCCTTTACCCCGATCCAGGCGGCGGCCTGCGCCGCGCTCAATGGGCCACAGGACATCGTCGAGATGAACCGCAATCTCTACCAGAAGCGCCGCGACGTGCTGGTCGAAAGCTTCGGCCGCGCCGGATGGGAAATCCCCAGCCCCAAGGCCTCGATGTTCGCCTGGGCGCCGCTGCCCCCGGCGCTGCAACACATGGGCAGCCTCGAGTTTTCGAAGCAACTCCTGACCCATGCCGAGGTCGCGGTCGCTCCCGGCGTTGGCTACGGCGAGGAAGGCGAAGGCTTTGTCCGGATCGCCATGGTCGAAAACGAGCAGCGCCTGCGCCAGGCGGCTCGCAACGTGCGCCGTTATCTGGCCAGCATGGGCGTCAACACCACCGCGGCCTGAGCGCGGCCGCCTGCGATGTGGTTCCTGTAAGCCGATTGGGTTTGCGTCCCAGCCTGCTCTTGCCGAGCAGGTGGGCTTGCCCTGACGAAGGGCGGCCAGGGGACTGTTTGCCTTGCGTAATTTCTGCTGGATCGCGGCGGGCGCAATACCCGCCGCGCTCGATCTGCGCCGGCTGGGCTGGCGGCTGCGTCCCGCCCTGCCACAACCGGGGCAGGACAATCCGTGCCCGATCCTGGCGCTGCCGCACGACTTGCCGTTTCATCGCTGGCTGGCGCTCACTCGGGGCAGGCTCGCGCCGCGCCCGCTGACGCTGGTGCTGGGTATCGACGACCCACTGGAACGTGCGCGGCTGCTGCGGTTGGGCTTTGGCGAAGCCTTGGGCTGGGCATTGTCGCTCGAGGAGCTGGAGGTGCGGGCCGAACAGGTGCTCGAGCGGGCTCAGGCGCTAAACCGCCGGCGGCGCGCGGGGGCGTTGACGCTGGACCTCGTGATGCGCGAGGGTTTCGTCGCGGATCGCCCCTTGCGGTTGTTCCCGCGCGAGTTCGCCCTGCTCTGGCGGCTGAGCGAGGTACCCGGGTTCGGCGTCGCGCAGGATGTGTTGCTGCGCGACGTCTGGGGCCTGTCGTTCCGGCCGGAAACCAACAGTCTGGCTGTCCACGTCAGCCGCCTGCGCGCAAAGCTTCGCCTGGCCGGGATGGAGGGACTGGTCGAAACCCTGGCGGACGGAGGATACCGGCTGGCCGTGACAGTCATGCCGCGCGATTTCACGCTGGACGGCACTACCCGTTTGGGCAAGGAACGGCTGCGACAAGACATCTGAACGGACTAGGGAGAGACCCGATGCGGCAGGAAATGAACCCCGGCGGACGCGTGGCCATCGAGCTGGAGGACAGCGGCGTCGCCCAGGTCCGCCTGATCCGTGCCGACAAGATGAACGCGCTCGATCCCGACATGTTTGCCGCCCTGATCGATGCCGGACACGTCTTGCACGAGATGAAGGGCCTGCGCGCGGTGGTTCTTGCGGGTGAGGGGCGCAGCTTCTGCGCCGGGCTCGACCTCACCAGCATGGCCAATACCGGCCGGCACGAACGCACCCCGCTGACCGAGCGGACCTATGGCAACGCCAACCACGCCCAGCAGGTCGCGATGCTGTGGCGCAAGCTACCGGTGCCGGTGATTGCCGCCGTCCACGGCGTCTGCTTCGGCGGCGGGCTGCAGGTGGCCAGCGGCGCCGATATCCGGGTGGTCGACCCGGCCGCGCGAATGGCGGTGATGGAGATGAAGTGGGGCCTGGTCCCAGACATGGCGGGTTATGCGCTGTGGAAGGGCCTGGTGCGCGACGACGTTCTGCGCGAGCTGACCTTCACCAACCGCGAGTTCACCGGCCAGCAGGCCGGCGAATATGGCTTTGCCACCATCGTCGACGCCAACCCCGTCGCCCGCGCCAGCGCTATCGCGGCCGAGATCGCGGACCGCAACCCCCACGCCCAGCGCGCCGCGAAGCGCCTGTTCAACCGCTACCTCGAGGCCACGACCGACGAGATCCTGATGGCCGAAAGCGTCGAACAGCAGGCGCTTATCGGTTCGAAGAATCAGATCGAGGCGGTGATGAGCCAGATGGAAAAGCGCCAGGCCGCCTACGTCGATCCGTGACCGATTTGGCGATCAGGCCCGATCGGTGTTAAGCTCTGGTCAACAGGGTCGCATCGGGAGGGAACTCGATGCCGTATCGTCACTCGCACTATTATGTCGGATTCGTCCTGGCGGTGATCATGCTGGGCTTCTGGGCCAGCTACTGGTCGATTGCCGCCTCCGTTCGCAACGCATTCCATGTCCATGCGATCAGCGCGATGGCCTGGCTCGGCCTGTTGATCGTCCAGAACCTGTCGATCCAGCGGCGCCATAACGCCCTTCACAAGCGGATGGGCATGGCCAGCCTGGTGCTGTTCCCGTTCCTGATCCTGGGTCTGGTCATGATCATGGACGTCGCGGGCCAGCGTTATGCGGCACAGGAAAGTGCCTTCACGATGCACAACGGCCCGTCGTTCGGGATCGGTACGGGCATCGCCATCGCGGCCTACCTCACGCTCTTCTACCAGGCGCTCAAGAACCGCCGGCGCGTCAAGCTCCACGCCGGTTACATGCTGGCGACCCCGTTGATCCTGTTCGAATCGCCGTTCTCGCGGGTGATGGAGGCTTACCTGCCGTGGATGAACGTGATCGGCAGCGACGATATTCACATCGTTCAGGACACCATCGCCATAAGCGACGGGCTCGTCGCCCTCTTCGCGCTTGTACTCTATTCCCGCGATCGCAGGAACGGCGCGCCGTGGCTCGTCGCGGCCGGCTTCTGTCTGTTTCAGGCGGTTGTGATGTGGTTCGGGCCCTATATCCCGCTGATGGGAACGCTGTTCGGCGCCTATGCGACGATCCCGCTGCCCGTCACTGCCGCCGCCGGGATGGCCGCCGGCATCCTGGCCGGCTGGCTTGGTTGGAAGGCAGGGGCGGCGCCTGTCCGGTCTGCCGCGACGGTAGCCGCCGCCTGACGATCAACCGCGCGGGGCGATCCGGGCGAGATCGCCGGGGGTGTTGATGTTCGCCGTGCCCCCCGGCAGGCGGACCGCGCGGGCGCCGACGCGCTCGGCCAGCGCGATCATCGAATGGCGGCCATCGCCTTCAAGGATCGCCGTTACCGCTTCGGCGGCGTTGACCGGCCACAGGGCAATGACCGGCTGGTCGGCAACATAGGCCGGAGCCGGGGCAAGGCGTTCGGGCAGATCGTCCGGCAGACCCGGCGAATCTACGCCAATGGTCAGCACTTCGGCAAAGCCGTGATCGGAAGCATGGCGCAGCGCGGCAGCTATGCCGCCGAGAGGACCCATGCCGGGACGCGGCCAGTCGGGCAGGGTGGGGACCGAGGCCGCTTCGCGTCCGACCACCACCACGCTGTCGCACCAGACCGCGAGCCGCTCGACTGCCCGGTCCAGCAAGGTCTGCCCATCGAGGGCAGCCAGCGCCTTGTCGCTGCCGAAGCGGGAGGACAGCCCCCCTGCCAGGACCGCGCCCAGCAGCCTCACGCCGTCAGCCGCTCGGCATGCCAGGCGACATGCTCGGCCATGAAGGTCGAGATGAAGAAGTACGAATGGTCGTAACCCGGCTGCATCCGAATCGTCGCCGCGATCCCGGCCTTGCGGCAGGCCATGACCAGCAATCCGGTCTTGAGCTGTTCGTGCAGGAAGTTGTCGGCATCGCCCTGATCGACCAGCAGCGAGGGCAGGCGTGCGCCATCCTCGATCAGGGCGCAGGCGTCGTATGGCCGCCAGGCTGCGCGGTCCTTGCCAAGGTAGCCGCCCAGCGCCTTTTCGCCCCAGGGGCAGTTGATCGGGCTGACGATCGGGGAAAAGGCGCTCACCGAACGGAACCGGCCGGGGTTGCGCAAGGCCACCGTCAGCGCGCCATGCCCGCCCATCGAATGGCCGGTGATGCCCTGGCGCGTCATGTCGGCCATCGGGAATTGCGCGCCGATCAGCGCCGGCAACTCGTCCTCGACATAGCTGCGCATCCGGAAATTGGCCGCCCAGGGCGACTCGGTCGCATCGACGTAGAAACCCGCGCCCATGCCGAAATCGTAGCCTTCGTCGTCGGGCACCGCATCGCCGCGCGGGCTGGTATCGGGGGCGATGAAGATCACCCCGGCCTTCGCGCAGGCGGCGCGGTATTCGCCTTTCTCGGTCACGTTGGCGTGGGTGCAGGTCAGCCCCGACAGGTACCACAGCACCGGCAGCTTCGCGCCTTCGGCATGACCGGGGACGAAGACCGAGAAGGTCATCGCCGTGCGGGTTGTCCGGCTCTGGTGCGTATAGACGCCCTGGGTGCCGCCGTGGCTGCGGTTGCTGCTGACCTGTTCCACGCCGGTCAGAACACCACCACGCTGCGGATCGACTTGCCGGCGTGCATCAGGTCGAAGGCGGTGTTGATCTCCTCCAGCCCCATGACGTGGGTGATCATCGGATCGATCTCGATCTTGCCGGTCATGTACATGTCGACGATCTTGGGTACGTCGGTACGGCCCTTGGCCCCGCCGAAGGCCGTGCCGCGCCAGTTGCGCCCGGTGACGAGCTGGAACGGGCGGGTCGCTATCTCCTTGCCCGCTTCGGCCACGCCGATGATGATCGAGGTGCCCCAGCCGCGGTGGCAGGCTTCCAGCGCGGTGCGCATCACCTCGGTGTTGCCGGTCGCATCGAAGGTGTAGTCGGCCCCGCCGTCGGTCATCTCGACGATCTTCGCAACCACTTCCTCGCGGCTCATGCCCTTGGAATTGAGGAATTGGGTCATGCCGAACTTGCGGCCCCATTCCTCGCGGTCGGGGTTGATATCGACGCCGATGATCGCGTTCGCGCCGGCCAGCCGGGCGCCCTGGATCACGTTGAGGCCGATCCCGCCCAGACCGAAGACTGCCACGTTGTCGCCGACCTGGACCCTGGCGGTGTTTATCACCGCGCCGACGCCCGTGGTCACCCCGCAGCCGATGTAGCAGCTCGACTGGAACGGCGCATCCTCGCGGATTTTGGCCACGGCGATTTCCGGCAGCACGGTGAAGTTCGAGAAGGTCGAACAACCCATGTAGTGAAAGATTGTCTGGCCCTTGTAGGAAAAGCGACTGGTCCCGTCGGGCATCAGCCCCTTGCCCTGGGTGGCGCGGATCGCGGTGCAAAGGTTGGTCTTCCCGCTGAGGCACGATTTGCACTGGCGGCATTCGGGGGTGTAGAGCGGGATTACGTGATCGCCCGGCTTCACGCTGGACGCGCCCGGACCGACCTCGCGCACGATTCCGGCGCCTTCGTGGCCCAGCACCGAAGGGAAGATCCCCTCGCTGTCCAGCCCGTCGAGCGTGTAGGCATCGGTGTGGCAAACGCCCGTCGCCATGATTTCGACCAGCACTTCGCCGGCCTTCGGACCTTCGAGGTCGAGCTCGACAATCTCGAGCGGCTTCTTCGCCTCGAAGGCAACGGCGGCGCGGGTCTTCATGGGATCGGTCTCCGGCAAAAATCGGTGAAGCGGCTCTCTCGCGCATTCGGGTTGCCCTTGGCAAGCCGCGACCGGCAGTCTAGCCCTCCCTGCGATGAAGGCGTTGCGCGATCCCGACCTGCTGCTTGGCGAAGGGCTCGCCGCGATCCGTGCCCAGTTCAAGGTCCCCGCCGGGTTTCCGCCCGCCGTCGATGCCGCGGCAGCCGAAGCGGCCAGGCGCGCGCCGACCGACCATGCCGATCGCACCGGGCTGGCCTTCGTCACGCTCGATCCCGCGACCTCGACCGACCTCGACCAGGCCTTCACGATCGAGGAGGCGGGGGCGGACCTGCTGCTCCACTATGCCATCGCCGATGTCGCCTGGTTCGTCGATGACGGCGACGTCATCGATGCCGAGGCCTGGGCCAGGGGCGAGACATTCTACCTGCCCGACGGGAAGGCCGGGCTCTATCCCCGCGTGCTCGCCGAAGGGGCGGCCAGCCTCCTGCCTGACGGCCCGCGTCCGGCGGTGATCTTAACCACCCGCGTCGCGCCCGATGGTTCGGTGAAACTGGCCGGCGCCGAACGCGCGGTGATCCGCAGCCGCGCCAAATTGGCCTACGATACGGTCCGCGACGATCAGCTGCCCGTTGGCTTCGTCGATCTGGCGGCGCGCATGGCCCGCGCCGAACTGGCCCGCGGCGCCGCGCGCGTCGATCCTCCGGAACAGGAGGTGGAGCAGGACGCCGAGGGTCGGTTCACCCTGCGGATGCGCCCGCTGGCCCTGTCCGAAACGCGCAACGCCGCGCTGTCGCTGGCGACCAACATGGCGGTGGCCGACGCGCTCTACGCGGCGGGCACCGGCCTGTTCCGGGTCATGGCCGAACCCGACGCGGCAGCGGTTGCACGGCTCCGCCACACCGCGCGCGCCTTCGGTCTCGACTGGCCCGCAGACCAGGCCCTCGAACAGTTCGAAGCCGGGCTTGACCAGACCAACCGGGCCGACGCGGCCTTCATGCTGGCGATCCGCCGTGCCGGTAACGGGGCCTCCTACGTGCCCTACGCGCCGGGGGTGAAGCCGTGGCACGCGGCGATGGCGGCCACTTATGCCCATGCCACCGCCCCCTTGCGCCGGCTGGCCGATCGCTACGTCGTCCGCGCCGCGCTTGCGGTGGCCAACGCGCAGGCCGTGCCAGACGCGGTACAGGTTGCCTTCGCCAAACTCGGCCCGGTCATGGCCAGGGCCGATGCCCGCGCCGGCCAGATCGAACGCGCGGTGATCGACCTTGCCGAAGCCGCGATGCTGTCCGGACACGAAGGCAAGAGCTTTTCTGCGATGGTCACCGACCTTGGCGAAGCCGGCGCCCGGATCCAGCTCTGCGATCACCCGATCGTCGCGCGCACCGTCGCCCGCTCGGTCACGCCAGGGGAGAAGATCACCGTCCGCCTCGACCGCGCCGACCCTGCCCGCCGCGAACTGGCCTTCAGCCGCATCGCCTGATCGCGCGCGATGCAAACCGGGTTGCGCGCCCCTTCCGCCTCGGCTAGTGGCGCCTTTCCCGCTTCGGCGGGTTGGATGGCCCGATGGCGGAGTGGTTACGCACCGGACTGCAAATCCGTTTACGCCGGTTCGATTCCGGCTCGGGCCTCCAAGACCGGGAATGCCGCTTTAGCTCAGTCGGTAGAGCACATCATTCGTAATGATGGGGTCACGTGTTCGAGTCACGTAAGCGGCACCACCTTTGTCCTCTTCCGCCAATCCACATTCGCTCATTGCCCTGTGCGGCTCAGGGACTACAACGGTTGCAAATGCAGACCGGAGTGGGACCATGGCAACCAGACTGAGCGCGCACAGCCGCAATCTCGATTGCAGCGAAGCGGAATGGCAGGCGCGGCTGGAACTCGCGGCGTGCTATCGGGTGTTCGATCACCTTGGCTGGTCGGAATCGATCTACAACCACATCTCGGCCAAGGTCCCGGACGAGGATGGCGCGTTCCTGATCAACCCCTTCGGGCTGCTCTATTGCGAGGTCACCGCCTCGAACCTGGTCAAGATCGACATCGACGGCAACACGCTCGACGGCAGCGAATACCCGGTCAACAAGGCGGGCTTCGTCCAGCACTCCTACTTCCACCGCCACGTGCCCTGGGCCCATGCCATCGCCCATTTGCACACAACGGCGACAATGGCGGTGTGCAGCCTCGACGGCGGGCTGCAACCGACCAATTTCTACGCCTGCAACTTTGCCGGGCGGCTCGCCTATCACGATTTCGAGGGGATCACCGTGCGGCCCGAGGAGGGTCAGCGGCTGCTGGCCAATCTTGGCGATCGGCGCATCCTGATGCTGCGGAACCATGGCCCGGTCATTCTCGGCCGGTCGCTGCCCGAGGTGTTCATCCAGCATTGGAGCCTGCAGCGCGCCTGCGAGATCCAGCTGGCGACCATGGCGGCAGGCAAACCGCTGGTCGTCCCCGACGAGGTCGTCGCCGTGCACCAACGCGATCTGTCGCAGGGCGGAGTGCCCGGAACCCAGCCCGGCCGGGCCGATTTCGATGCCTGGGTCCGCAAGATCGACAAGATCGATCGTTCGTGGCGCGACTGAGGATTTCGCCCGCTTGCCCAGCCTGACCGTCAACGACCGCCCGGTCGATTTTCAGCTCGATCCGCAGACCCCGCTGCTGTGGGCGCTGCGCGATGCGGCGAACCTGACCGGCACCAAGTATGGCTGCGGGGTGGGCGATTGCGGCGCCTGCATGGTGCTGGTCGACGGGCAGGCGCTGCGCTCGTGCCTGATCAGCCTGGCCGAGGCCGAAGGGCGCAGCGTGACCACTATCGAAGGACTGTCGGCCGACCGCTCGCACCCGGTGCAGCAGGCCTTCGTCGCCGAGCAGGCGATCCAGTGCGGGTTCTGCACGCCGGGCATGGTGATCGCGGCGGCAGCCTTGCTGGCGCGCAACGCCGACCCGTCGCCCGAAGACATCAAGGCAGCCGTGCCCAACCTGTGCCGCTGCGGAGTCTATCCGCGACTGGTCCGCGCGATCCAGCGCGCCGGGCGGGTGGCGCGCCGGGTCGAGACGATCAGTGCGGCGCCAGCGCCGGGGATCACGCCCGAGGATGCCGCCCGCGCCGTCCCGGCGATGAAGGGTCCATAACGCCGACGAAGCAAAAGCGTGAGGGGGATACTGCCGATGATCGAAGCGCCATTGACCCTGTCCTGCGGCGCCGTTCTGCCCAACCGGCTGGCCAAGGCGGCAATGACCGAGGGGCTGGCCGATCCGTCGGGCCGGCCGACCGCGGCGCTCGAACGGCTCTATGCGGTCTGGGGGAAGGGCGGCTGCGGGCTTTTGCTGTCGGGCAACGTGCTGATCGATGGCGATCATCTCGAACGACCGGGCAACGTGATCATCGATGCTGCTCCCGACGGGGCGATGATCGACGCGCTGCGCCGCTGGACAGCGGCGGCCAAGGCGGACGGCGCGCAGTTCTGGGCGCAGATCAACCACGCCGGGCGCCAGACTACCAAGGTCGTCAATCCCCGCCCCAAGTCGTCCTCGGCGGTCAAGCTGGGGCTGCCGGGGGGCCAGTTCGGCGAGCCGGTGGCGCTGACCGGGGGTGAGATCGAGGACCTGGTCGAACGTTTTGTCCGGGCTTCGCTCGCCTGCCAGGATGGCGGGTTCGACGGGATGCAGGTCCACGCGGCGCATGGTTACCTGATGTCGCAGTTCCTCTCGCCGCGGGTCAACCAGCGAACCGACGAATATGGCGGCAGTCTGGAGAACCGGGCGCGGTTCCTGCTCGACGTGGTGCGGGCGATCCGCGCCGCGGTGCGGCCGGGGTTCGCGGTATCGGTCAAGCTCAACAGCGCCGACTTCCAGAAGGGCGGCTTTGCCTTCGAGGACAGCTTGCAGGTGGCCCAGTGGCTTGAGGCCGAGGGCGTCGACCTTATCGAGATATCGGGCGGAACCTACGAACAGCCGCGGCTCCTTGGCATCGAGGGGATGGAGCCGGTCGAGCAGCCCGGGGTGGCGGCGTCGACCCTGGCGCGCGAGGCCTATTTCGTCGACTTCGCCAAGGCGATGCACGGATCGCTCAAGGTGCCGCTGATGGTCACCGGCGGCTTTCGCACCCGCGCGGCGATGGAAGAGGCCTTGCGCCAGGGCGCGGCCGAGGTGATCGGCCTTGCCCGGCCGCTGTGCGGCCAGCCCGATGGCGCGGCGCGGTTGCTATCCGGGAATGACGCCTTGCCGCGCTACGAAGCCGATCTGCACCTGTTCCCGCCAGCGCTGCGCTTTCTGACCAGGATCAAGCTGCTGCGCGCGCTGGACGGCTTTTCGGGCCAGAACTGGTACTACCGCCAGATCGCCGCGCTGGGCGAGACCGGACAAACCGATCTCGCCGCCAGCGTCATGGACTCGACAAGCTTCGTCAATGCGCACGCCAAGGCCTGGCTCAAGGCCCGGCGTGGCTAGAACTTCACCCGCGCCGTGATCCGCGCGTTGATCGGTTCGCCTGTCGCGATGTTGTTGTCGGTGTGGGCGCTCGGGTAATAGCGCGTGTCGGTCAGGTTCTCGACATTGAGCTGCACCGCGAAACGTTCGCTGACGTCGTAATAGACCGCCGCGTCGAGCCGGGTGAAGGCGGGCAGGGTGACCGCATTGCTGATCGTCGCGTACTGGCTCGACTGGTGGACCACGCCAAGCCCCAGGCCCAGCCGGTCGCTCACGTCATAGCGGGTCCAGGCGCTGGCCTGGTGGCGGGGCAGCTTGTCGAGCTGGCGACCGGCCGGGGCGGCGCTGGTCGCCGAACGGATCTCGCCTTCCTGGTAGGTGTAGGCCAGGGTTGCCGACCAGCTGGGCAGGATCCGGCCCGAAAGCGCGGCCTCCAGGCCCTTGACCCGGCTCGCGCCGGTCAGGACGAAATAGCCTGGGTTGGCTGGATCGGCGACGCGGGTGTTCGACCGGTCGACCTGGAAGGCGGCGGCGGTCAACGCGAGGCCCGGCGCGGCGTCCCACTTGATCCCGAATTCAAGGTTGCGGAAGGCTTCGGGGTCGAGCGTCTGGTAGGCGGCGTCCAGGGTGGAGAACTGGTCACCGGTCTGCGGCAGGAAGCTTTTCGCATAGCTGGCATAGAGCGACAGGTTGGCCTGCGGCTTTACGACCACGCCGAAACGCGGCGACCACTTGCCGTCCTGGCGGGTGGTGGCCAGCGCGGTCAGGCGGTTGAAGGCATCGATCTCGAACCGGTCGTAACGCACGCCGGCGATCACCTGCAGGTAGTCGGTCAGTTCGACCTGGTCCTGGAAATAGGCCGAAAGCGTCGCAACGGAGGATCGCGCGTTGGTGACAAGCCCGGTCCAGCTGGTGCCGGGGATCGTGAGGCTTTGCGCAAGCGGCACGGTGGCGCTCGCTGCGGTGCCCCCGGCCGCCGTCGTGAACAGCACGTTCCGGCGGGTCGATTCGCTGATCTGGCTGCCGCCTTCGATACCCGCCAGCAGCGTGTGGCCGATGCCGGCGGTTTCGCCCTTCCAGACGAGGTTGGCCTGGCCGATCCAGTTGATGCGCTTGCTGCCGCTTTCATAGCCGCTCAGCGTTACCGTGGTGGCGGTGGCCGACGAGGGCAGGATGTTGGCGTAGAGCTTGTCGTAGCTGGCGAACAGGCCCGCGACCGACAGGGTCAGCCCGTCGGCCAGTTCGTGGTCGATCCGGGCCCGGGCGATGTGGGCATCGACCGTGCCCTGGTTGACTTCGGCCGTGCCGAAGAAGGTTTCATCGTAGCCGCGGATCGGGTTGCCGCCGAGCGAGGGTATCCCGCGTTCGATCACGCGGTCGTCGCGGTCGTACTCGTAGGCAAGGGTCAGCGTGGTCGCTTCGCCGAGGCGCGCGCCAAGGGTGGGGGCGACCCCGATGAACTCTCCTTCATAAACGTCGCGGTGATTGGCGAGTTCTTCGTAGGTGCCGTTGAGACGCAGGGCGAGCGTGTCGTTCATCACCAGGTTGGCGTCGGCCGCCACGGACCAGGCGCCGAAGGTATCGACACCGCCCGACAGACCGACGGCATCCGCTTCGAACCCGGCGGACTTGGACACGCGGTTGATGATCCCGCCGCCGCCGCCGCGCCCGAACAGCAGGGCATTGGCGCCTTTCAGGACTTCCACCCGTTCGGTGTTGAACAGCGGGCGATAGTACTGGGCATCGTCGCGCAGCCCGTCGAGGAAGAAATCGGCGGTGCTGCTCTGGCCGCGCAGGACGATCTGGTCACGGTGCCCTTCGCCCTGGCCAAGGACTACGCCGGGAACGTAGCGCAGCGCGTCGTTGAGCGCTTCGACCGCCTGGTCGTTCAGCTGCTCACGCCCGATCGTCGTGACGCTTTGCGGGGTGTCGAGAAGCGGCGTCCCGGTCTTGGTCGCATCGACGTCGTCGATCGCATAGCCTTCGCGCTGGCCATTGACGATGATCGGTGCCTGGCCCGATTCCATTTCGGCGAGGGTCGCGGTATTCGCCATGGTGGCGGTAGGCAGGGCAAGACCAAGGACGGCAGACGACAGCAGGAAACGGCAAGCAGTTTTCATGATTTCCCCGAACACTTATTGCGAGTAATTCTCAATAACGACATTGCCGCTAATGCGAATCGTTCGCATTGGCAAGCGGGAAAATTGCCCGCCCGTCGATTTGCCGATAGGGCGGCCCGAAACGTTCAGGAGGATCCATGAAAGCGACGATCTGGCACAACCAGTCTTGCGGCACGTCCCGCAAGACGCTGGCCATTCTGGAGGAAACGCCCGGGCTTGCCGTGACGGTGATCGAATATCTCAAGACCCCGCCGAGCGCGGACAAGCTGGCGCAGCTCTATCGTGACGCCGGGATCACGCCCCAGCAGGGGCTGCGCCTGCGCGGCACCGACGCCGAAGAACGCGGGCTTCCCCAGGCCGGCGATGCCGAGGTGCTGGCGGCCATGGCGGCGGACCCCAAGCTGGTCGAGCGGCCGCTGGTCGAAACCGACAAGGGCGTGCGGCTGTGCCGGCCCCAGGACCGGGTGCGCGAAATCCTTTGAGAGCCGATCAGCGCGGCTTGATCAGCACTTCGTCGCGGCTCATCCCGCGCAGGCCAAGCACGATCACCGCCGCGCAGAGCAATTCGATCACGGCGAAACCGACCGCGGGCGAATGGCCGTAAAGCCAGACGCCAAGCGCCGGCGCGACGATATAGGCGGCGCCGTTGACCGACGCGACGATGCCGGCGGACTGCCCCTGTTCTGCCCGCGTGACGGCAAGGGAAGCGCCAGCGGTAAAGCCCGGGCGGAACAGCCCGAAGCCCATCGAGGCCAGCGCCACGCCCAGCGTAATCGTGTGAAGATCGCCCGCGACAGCCAGCAGCGCCGTGCCGATGGCGGCTATCACCATGCCTGACAGGCAGGAGGAACGCGGGCCAAGCTGGAACAAGGGAATTACCCCCCATTGCGCCAGCAGCGTCGCCATGGCGCCGGCCATCAAGACCAGGCCGATCGGGCCTGCTCCTGCCGCCGGATCGGCGCGCAGGCCAAGCCGGTCGAGTATGAGGAAGCCGACGATCCCCATCACCGCCGCCTGGGCGTGGCCGCCGACCAGGCCCGCAACCAGCCACGGGCGCAGGCGGTGATCGAACCACGAAAGCTTGGCGACATCGGTGGGCAAGGCGCCCGTTTCGGCATCGCCATGCGCTTCGTCCGGATCGCCGCGTTCGCGCGCGCTGCTGTTCGAATTGGCGCTGAAGGGCGCGGCCATGATGTCGCCGCGCCCGGCAAAGGCCGGCGTATCGTCGGGCAGGCGCAGGCGCAGCGCGACAAGTACGGCAACCCCGATCAGGGCAAAGGCGAGGAACGGACTGACCAGGCCCAGGGCGGGCAGGATCAGCAGTGGCGCAAGCGCTGGGCCGAGTACGGTGCCGAGCCCGAAGCTCGACGAGATCAGCGACAAGGCCTTGGTCCGCTCGGCCCGGCTGGTACGGCTGGCGACATAGGCCTGGACCGCCGGCGGAGCGGCCGATCCGAACCCGCCGTAGAGCGATCGGCACAGCGCGAACGTCAGCAGCGTGGCTGCTCCGCCAAGGAAACCGTGCAGGCCGAGGTAGAGCGTCAGCCCACACAGCGCGAAGCTGGAAATGAAGCCGATCAGCCCGATCGCCATCATCGCCTTGCGGCCGCGCCGGTCGGAGCGACGCGCCCACATCGGCGCACAGGTCATCCACAGCAGCGCCGACCAGGTGTAGGCCAGGCTGATCCAGAAATCCTCGACCTTCAGGGCCGTGCCGATCGAGGGCATGACCGATTGCATCGCGGTGTTGCCTGCCGCCGTCACCAGCATCACCAGGTAAAGCAGCACCAGGCGCCCCGTGGGGAGCGTCGTCGTGGTCACCGGCGCGCTGGCCGCTGGCTGGGCCATCGCGTCCGGAGAGGGCGGGTCGGCGCGATTCATCGCATCTGCGCTAGTCCTGTCTCTCTTGCCTTGCAATGGGCGGTTAAATTTGTGAAATGCGCGGGCCGTTACCCCCTTTCAGGATACCCTTCCCAGCATGACCAGCACCGAGCTTGCCCAGGAGGCATTGCCGCAACGGCTGAAGCGCCGGATCATGCGGAAGCTGGGACCCTGGGGCGTGTTCCTGGAAGGGTTCATCGAACACCCGGTGATGGTCGGATCGATCATTCCGTCCTCGCGCTTCACCATCGCCAAGATGCTGGGGCCGGTGAACTGGAACGAATGCAAGCTGTTCGTCGAATACGGCCCCGGAGTCGGCACCTTCTGCCGCCCGGTGCTGGAGCGGCTGCCGCGTGACGGTTCGCTGATCGTTATCGACACCAACCCGCGCTATATCGAATATCTCAAGGCGACGATCGCCGACAGCCGCTTCACCGCCGTGCTCGGATCGGCGGCCGACGTGGAAGCCATCATCCGCGCCCACGGCCATGCCCATGCCGACTACGTCCTGTCGGGCCTGCCCTTCTCGACCCTGCCTGACGGGGTCGGCGCGGAAATTGCCGCGGCCACGCACCGTGTGCTGCGCCCGGGCGGCGCCTTTCTGGTCTATCAGTTTACAGCGGCTGCGCGCGATTTCATGGCGCGCCATTTCCGCCACATCGATTCGGGCTTCGAACTGCTGAACGTCCTGCCCTGCAAGCTGTTCTGGGGCTGGAAGGAATAGGCCTATTCGAAGGCCCGCGCCGCCGCCTCTGCGCTGGGTCCGGCGAGTTGGCGGTGGCACGCGGCGATGATCGCGACCGAATAGACCGTTGCTATCGCCTGCAGGAAGGCGGCGATCAGATCCTTGACCGCGACCTCTGCTGCGCCCGAGGCGACGAACGACACCAGCAGCCCCAGCACCCCGCCGATCAGCACGTAAAGCACCACGGCGACCACCACCAGCAGCACGAAGAACAGCAGCAGCCGTCCGGCCGATCCCCTGGTCAGCGCCCAGGACCGCGCAATGGCCTTGATCGGATTTCGCTGGTCTTCCACCACCACGACCGGCGTGACCAGAGACGTGCGCAAGAACACCCAGGCGACTCCGGCAATCAGCACCACCGCGACGATCGCCCGCGCCGCCGCCGACACGGCCAGCGCGCCGCCCAGCACCATCAGCGCGGCAATGCCCAGCGCGATGAGTAGTTGCGCGGCGAGTACCGGCAGCACGCTTTGCACGGCGCGCTTCATCGCTTCGCCGACGGTCGGGCGGCTACGGTCGGTAAACAGGGTCAGCATGGTCAGCGTGCAGAGCAGCTGCAGGAGCGCCATGACGACCAGGGCCGGCCAGGCCTTGGTGTAATATTCTCCGAGCAGGGCGAAGGCCGCCTCCGGCGCGGTTCCGCTGGGCGCTTCGGGCGGGGGGAGAAAGGTGGCGAGGGCAAGGTTGGGCAGGGCAACGAAGACCCCGGCCAGGGCCATCAGCACGTCGCGGTTGGCCAGCACCGAAGCGTTGGCGTCCTTCCAGGCCTGGTTGCTGTCGAACTTCACGGCGCGCCCCTTCCAATTGTTGGCTCTTGATAACCACAGCGTTTGTCGCCACGCAACCAGCGCCATGGCCGAAACCCCCCGCGACGATATCGAACTGCGCATCGACCGCGACCAGGTACCCTATCGTGCCGCCCTGGACGCGATGACCGAGCGCAACGCCGCGATCGCCGAAGGGAATGCCCGCGAGTTGGTCTGGCTGCTGGAGCACCCGCCGGTCTACACCGCCGGAACCAGCGCTGCCGCCGACGAACTGCTCGACCCCCGGTTCGAGGTGGTCGAAGCCGGGCGGGGCGGGCGCTATACCTATCATGGTCCGGGCCAGCGGGTCGGCTATGTGCTGCTCGACCTGCGCAAGCGCGCGCGCGACGTGCGCGGCTTCGTTCATGCGCTGGAAGGCTGGGTCATCGCGACGCTTGGCGATTTCGGCGTCGAAAGCTGGCGTGCGGACGGGCGGATCGGAATCTGGACTCGCGACGTCGACGGGCGCGAGGCGAAGATTGGCGCGATCGGCGTGCGGATCCGGCGCTGGGTCACGATGCACGGCTTTTCGGTCAACCTGTCGCCCGACCTGTCGCATTTCGGCGGGATCGTGCCCTGCGGGATCGATGAATTCGGCGTCACCAGCCTTGAGCGGCTGGGGGTGCAGCTTGATTTTGCAGCCTGGGATCGGGCATTGCTGGCGCGCATGGACGATTTCCTCGCCCTGCTAGACAGCCCCTGTCCAAAGGAATGATCCACCCATGAACCGTGCCGCAGCCGCCAGCCTCGCCGTCGTCCTGGCGCTTTCCGGCTGCGGCAAGAGCGAACGCGAAGCCGGCGGCAAGGCCGAGGGCGAGGTTCTGCCCGGATCGGTCAGCGACGCCATGCTGCCTTACGATCAGGTCAAGTCGCAGCCGCCGCTCGCCCCCGCGACCGGCACAGCGCGGACCAAGGGCCAGGACCCGTCTGCCAGCAGTCGCGACGATAGCCCTGCGGCCGCCGCATCGGAGGCAGCGCCCAGCCCGTCGGCATCGGCCAGCCCGACACCGGCAGCGACCGCCGAATAGGGCCTTCCCGGGCAACCCTCCGGGTCGCGCAGCCGGACGGCGGACGAGCAGCTATTCGGCGCTTGCCAGCACGCGCAGCGCCAGTTGCAGATGCGGCCGGTCGATCATCTTTCCACCGATCTGCAAGGCGCCCGCATCGGGGCTCTCGGCAAAGGCCGAAACGATCGCCTGCGCCTCGGCCAGTTCGGCCGTCGAGGGGGTAAAGGCGGCGTTGATCACCGCGACCTGCGCGGGATGGATAGCGAGCATTCCGGCAAACCCGTCGGCCCGCGCCGCTTCGGCCGCGGCCTGCAATCCCGCCGCATCGCCAAAGTCGGCGTGGAGCGTGTCGATCGCTGCAACGCCCAGCGCATGGGCAGCGAGCAGGGCCTGGCTGCGCACCATCCTGAAGGTGTCGGTCCACGCCCCTCCCGCGTCGCGCTTGCGGGTCGCGCCGATGGCGGCCGAGAGGTCTTCGGCGCCCCAGGTCAGGCCGGCCAGGCGGGGCAGGGTCGATCCGACATAGGCCGGGATGGTCAGCGCCGCCGCGGCGGTTTCGCTGACCAGCGGCATGATGCGGGTCGATCCGATGGCCAGGCCGTGCCGGGCTTCAAGCGCATCGAGTTCGGCAGAGACCAGCGCCACGGTGTCGGGACCTGCCGACTTGGGCACCACGATCCCATCGGGCGCGCCGGGCAGGACGGCGGCCAGATCCTCGCGCCACCAGTCGGTGTCGAGGGCGTTGATCCGCACCCAGCGTCCGGCCCGTTCGCCATGCTCCTTCAGCCAGGCACAGGTCAGCTCGCGGGCGGCGGGTTTGCGCTCCGGCACCACCGAGTCCTCGAGATCGACGATCAGCACGTCGGCACCGGCGGACGGCGCCTTGCCCAGCTTCTTTGCGCTGTCGCCCGGCACGAACAGCCAGGATCGGATAGCCATGCCCCCTCAGCCGACCGGTTCGAGCACGGGGTAGTCGACGTAGCCCTGCGGCCCGGGCAGGTACCAGCTGCGCGGCACGTCGACGTTGGGCGCCCATTCGGCGCCGTTGCGGATGCGCCAGGCAAGGTCGGGATTGGAGATGTAGGGCCGCCCGAAGCTGATCGCATCGCAGCGCCCGGATTCGACGTCGGCCGCGGCCTGTTCGGCGGTGTAGTCGGAATTGAGCACCAGCGGACCGGTGTAGATCGAACGGATCAGGGCGTCCTGCTGCGGCACGTCGGTCCGCCCGAAGGTGCCATCGGGACCGGGCTGGCGCAGTTCCACGAAGCCGAGCCCGGCATCCTGGCAGGCGCGCGCCGCAGCAGCGAAGATCGAAGCGGGATCGGGATCGTCGCAGCCCTGGGTCTCGCCGTTGGGCGAAAGCCGCACCGAGACGCGTTCCTTGCCCCAGACGGCGACCAGCCGCGCCAGCACTTCGCGCAGGAAGCGCGCGCGGTTTTCGGGGCTGCCGCCGTAATCGTCGTCGCGCAGGTTGGTGCCGGCGCGCAGGAACTGGTCGACCAGGTAGCCGTTGGCGCCGTGCAGCTGCACCCCGTCGAAGCCGGCCGCCTTCGCGTTTTCGGCCGCCTTGCCATAATCGTCGACGATCCGGGCGATGTCGTCCAGCGTCGCCGCGCGGGCCTGTTCGTAGGGCTTGCGGCCCGTCGGCGTGTGCGCATGATCGGGCGCGGTCGTGGCGCTGGCCGATACCGGCGGTGCGCCGTCGAGGAAGTCGGGATGGACGATCCGGCCCATGTGCCACAGCTGCAGGACGATCCGTCCGCCGGACTGGTGTACGGCCTCTGTCACCGGTTTCCACGCTTCGGTCTGCTCGACGCTCCAGATGCCGGGGGCGGCGGGCCAGCCCAGACCTTCGCGGCTGATGCCGGTCGCTTCGCTGATGATGAGCCCGGCCCCGGCGCGCTGGCGGTAATATTCGGCCATCATCGCGTTGGGCACCGATCCCGGGTCCGATCGTCCGCGCGTCAAGGGAGCCATAAGGATCCGGTTGGGCGCCTCGATCGCGCCAAGGCGCAGCGGCTGGAACAGGGAATCGTGCATCGGCGGGGCGGTCCTTCAATTTCGTTTTGCAATCGACCCGGTGGAGCTAAGGCGTGTCCATGGGGAATGCAACGGGGCCGGCTCGAAACTGGAATGGATGGCACTTTGCCGCGCTGATCGGCGGCAACGCCGCGCTGTCGCTGGGGCCGTGGTTCGTCCGGCTGGCCGATACAGGGCCTGTTGCGGCCGGCTTCTGGCGCCTGCTGTTGCCCTTGCCGCTGCTCGCCGGGATCGCGCTGGCCAGCCGGCAGAGGCTGATCGGCTTTGCTCCGGGCGTGTGGTGGGCCATTGCCGGGGCAGGCACGTTCTTCGCTCTCGACCTTGCGGCCTGGCATGTCGGCATCCTTTATACCCGGTTGGGCAATGCGACGCTGTTCGGCAATGCGGGTAGCCTGGTGGTCATGGCCTGGGGCATGGTAGCGCTGCGGCGCTGGCCCTATCGCGGTGAGTGGCTGGCCTTCGGCCTTGCCCTGCTGGGGGCCGCGATCCTGTTCGGCCGTTCGCTCGAGATCGACCGGACGACGCTGATCGGGGACCTGTTCTGCGTTCTCGCCGGCTTGCTTTACGCCGGTTACATCATCCTGCTTCAGCGCCCGCGGGCCAGTGCGGGCAATTGGGCCCTGGTGTTCTGGTCAAGCCTGGTCGGGGTGCCGGTGCTGCTCGCCGTGGCCACGGCCCTGGGCGAGACGGTGATGCCCAATCGGTGGTGGCCGCTGATCGGACTGGCGCTGTGCAGCCAGGTGATCGGGCAGGGATTGCTGATCTTCGCCTTGCGGCATTTCTCGCCGCTCGTGTTCGGCCTCGCGCTGCTGTGCCAGCCGGTCGTCGCCGTCGCGCTTGGCTGGCTGGCCTTTGGCGAGGTGCTGGGCGTGGTCGACCTGGTGGGAATGATTCTGGTGGCGAGCGCGCTCGTCATGGCCCGGAATAGCGCCCGCGACGAGGCCTGACATTTTCTTCCAGATGGTGCTGGAATTGCGCATCTAAGTTGCCTAACGCGTTCCGAAATAGCACGTTTTCTCTGGCTTCCCGGCCTTGCCAAGCGCGTTTCGCGGCCTAAGCTCTGACCTATTCCGCAGAGCTACAATGCGGGTCGCAATCGCACCGGAACACCCCCTTAAACGCTGTTTACGAGGATGCACCCATGGCCAAACAGGCTGTCAAAACCTATCTCGAACCCGATACCGTCGATCTGGCTGTCAATGGCGAGATCGCCGACGCGTCGGCCTTTAACCTCAGCAACCCGTCCGTATACAGGGACTTCGGCTTGCCCGACCTCGCCACGCCCGGTGAAGTGATCCGCGGCAAGACCGTTTACGATCTGACTGGCGATTGGGATTCGACGCGTCCTGGCGCCAACAACATCATGACGCAGCTCGACAGCGGGCTGAAACAGGACACCAGCGACGGCGTCATCACTTTTGCGTTTTACAACGGAAAGCACGCGCTGGGGCTGAACAACAATCCCTCGTTCGGCGAAGGCGGAGGTTATACGCCGTTCTCGTCTGCGCAAAAAGCGGCCGCGCGGATAGCGATGACCAACTGGGACGACCTTATCGCAGCCAGGATCGTCGAGGTGACCAACGGCCCCGGTGCCAAGTCCTGGGCCCAGAACACGGTCGATATCTTCTTGGCAAACACGACGACCGGTCCGGCACAGGCCTGGGCCTATTATCCGGGTTACGGCAACCAGTACACGCGCGTTGCGGGCGACGTGTGGATCGCCTCGCCCAGTGTCAACGGGTCCAACGCCCAGCTCGATCCGGGCTTCTACGGACTGCAGACCCTGAACCACGAAATCGGCCACGCGCTCGGCCTCAGCCATCCGGGCGACTACAATTTCGGCGACGACAGCGACGGCGACGGACAGCCCGATCCGATCACCTACGAAGGCGACGCCTTCTACTTCCAGGACAATGGCCAGTATACGGTGATGTCCTATTTCGATGCCTATGAAGCCGGCAACAACCAGGTCGACTGGAACCTGATGCGCTTCATCTATCCGTCGACGCCCATGGTCGACGATATCGCGGTGATCCAGGAGAAGTATGGCGCCGATTACTCGACCCGCGCTGGCGACACGACCTATGGCTTCAACGCCACGGCCGATGTGACCAACGCGGCAATGAAGTTCGTCAGCGGCGAGATGCTGACCATCTTCACGATCTGGGACGGCGGCGGGACCGATACGCTCGACCTGTCGGGCTATCACACCAACTCGGTGATCGACTTGCGCGAAGGGGCCTATAGCAGCGCGGGCGGCTTCGGCGCCTACAACGCGGCGCTGGCCGATACCGACCCCTCGGCGATGTCGAAGGCTGATTACTTGGCCTTCGTCAACGCCAACAACTCGGCCTTGGGACTGGGTACTCGCACGGCAGCCTATGATCTCTACTTCGGCGGTCGCGCCGGAGCGAACGAAGATACGCCGTGGTTCGAGATCATGGGCAAGGAAACACTGATGGAGAACAACATCGGTATCGCCCGCGGCGCGGTCATCGAAAACGCCATCGGCGGTTCCGGGGACGACCGGATCAACGGCAACCAGGCGAACAACAACCTGACCGGCGGTGCCGGGGCGGACACCTTCGTGATCGCCAAATATGGCGCGACCGATACGTCGACCGATACGATCACCGACTTCAAGTCGGGCGAGGACAAGCTGGATTTCACCAGTTTTGCCGGGCTGACGATCGCTGACGTCCAGATCGACAACGCCAACGACATGGTCAAGATCGACACCGACGGCAACGGATCGTTGGACATGACCCTTATCGTCAAGGGTGACGACGTGGTCGCAACTGACTTCATCTTCGGCTGATTTGTCGAACTTAAAAAAGGGCCGCCGCGTCACCCGACGCGGCGGCCCCTTTTTTTGCGCGAAGCTGGCCTCAGCGCGCGCCGAGATCGCCCAGGCCGACCGTGCCGCTGGCCATGTCCAGCATGCGGTCGAGGCTCTTCTTCGCCTGGACGCGCAGGCCTTCCTCGATCTCGATCCGCGGGGTCAGGTCGCGCAGCGCGGTGTAGAGCTTCTCCAGCGTGTTTAGCGCCATGTAGGGGCATACGTTGCAGCTGCACTGGCCGTCCGCACCCGGCGCACCGATGAAGGTCTTTTCGGGCAGCGCCTTTTCCATCTGGTGGATGATGTGCGGCTCGGTCGCCACGATCAGCGTATCGCCCGGGAAGGTCTTGGCATAGCTCAGGATGCCGCTGGTCGAGCCGACGTAGTCGGCATGGTCGATGATCGATGGCGGACATTCCGGGTGCGCTGCCACTGGCGCACCGGGGTGCTGCGCCTTGAGCTTGAGCAGCTCGGTTTCGCTGAAGGCTTCGTGCACGATGCACACGCCGGGCCAGAGCAGCATTTCGCGGTTGAACTTGCGCGACAGGTAACCGCCCAGGTGACGGTCCGGGCCGAAGATGATTTTCTGGTCGGCCGGAATCTGCGCCAGGATCGATTCCGCACTGGAACTGGTGACAATGATGTCGGACAGCGCCTTCACCTCGGTCGAACAGTTGATGTAGGTGAGCGCCATGTGATCCGGGTGCGCTTCGCGAAACGCCTTGAACTTCTCGGGCGGGCACGAATCCTCAAGGCTGCACCCGGCGTTGAGGTCTGGCAGCACCACGATCTTTTCGGGAGCAAGTATCTTGGCCGTCTCGGCCATGAACTTGACCCCGCAGAAGGCGATCACGTCGGCGCTGGAATTGGCGGCCTTGCGGCTCAATTCCAGCGAATCCCCCACGAAATCGGCCAGGTCCTGAATCTCCGGCTTCTGATAGTAATGCGCCAGGATCACCGCGTTGCGCTCTTTGCGCAAGGCATCGATTTCGGCGCGCAGATCAAGGCCGGCGAGCGATTGGGGCTGGTCCGTCATGCCGCCTAAGTGGCGTCTTACTGCCCCGTGCGCAAGGGCGTTCCCGGCGGCGCGGGATATTCCAGTCCCGGAATGTCAGCCCCCGGATAGCCGGCCACGGCCGCTTGGTAGATCGCATCGCCGACCGGGCTGTTGGCCAGGACCCGCGCGAACACCAACGTGCCGACCAGCACGGCCATGCCGATCCACCACGCGGGGTGAACTGCGCCCGACCTGCGCTTGTCGCGGACCATGCCGGCAACCAGGAACAACGCCGACCCGACGCCCGCGGCTTCGAACGCATAGGGAACCAGCAGCGGCATCGGAATCAGTCGCCCGAATGCAGGCCCGGTCAGCACGGCCATGCCGCCGACGTGCAGGCGGGCGTGCCAGTCCGTGTCGCGGCGCAGGGCCACAGCCGCGCCGGTCAATCCCATGAAGCCCAACAGCGTGAAAGGATCGGCGATCAGGAAGTGCTGCGGCGTGAAGAAGAACGGCACGGTGCCGTTGCGCGCCATGGCGACGATCACAACCATCGCGGCGGTCAGCATGGCGAACATCCAGCCGACCGCCAGCCAGCCGAGCTTGCGGTGCAGGGCGATCGGCCCGCGTGTGGCGAACTGGCTTTGCAGCACGAAGATCGCGACCCAGCCCATGAACAGCACGGCGTGGATGTGGACCCTGAGCGGCGAAGCAAAGGTCGATCGGCCCATGGCCAACTGGAAGGAAAAACCGGCCACGACGGTCAGCGCCATGACAATCGCCATCCTGGCGAAGAAGGCATCGCCGCGCGGCTCGACGGTGGTATCGGGTCCCGCAAGAGCGGAACCGGCAAGTGTCGCCATTGTGAATCTCCCCACTGGTGCGCGACCCTGCTCTTCGATCAGGTGTTGTATTGGGTTACTACACTTTCCTTGCCGGGCGCGCAAGGGCGAGCCTATTGCGGCACTGGCTCGCCCTCGAAGCGGACCTCGACGGTCACGTCGCCATAGCCCGCCACTTGCAGCGGGATGGCCAGGTTCTGCCGGATCGCGTCCTTCGCGGCGCTCCGCGCCAGTTGCATCAGCACCGGGTTGGCGGCGGCACGCATGGCCTGCTGCTCGGCCAGCTGGGTGGTGTTGCGGTTGAGCTTGTCCTGCGCCTCGCGGGTAATGAACACTCCCTCGCGCAGATACTGGGCGCGCGCTTCATCGAGATTGGGGCGCGACAGCTGCAGCGGCGGCAGCAGCACGTCGAGCCGCCGCTTGTCTTGGTCCCATTTCAGCCGGTCGCGATTCATCGCCGAAAGGTCCATCGTGAAATCGACCCGCGCCGGGATCACCGCGACCTGCCGGGTCTTGAGCATACCGAAATAGCGGCTGTCGTCGCTCGCGACGACGGGTGCGAGTTCGGCGCTGAACACGGTCAGGCGGTTCTGCTTTTCGAAGGCGACGAGGCTGGTGGCCAGCGGGTCGCCCAGTTTCTCGGGCTTGAACACGTGCCAGCCAAGCACGCCAAGGGTGGCAATGAACAGCAGCCAGGGCAGCGAGGCTCGCACCAGACCGCCGGAGCGCGCGAGCGATACCGCAGGCCCGGCGGTGCGCGAAGGCGCCTCGGTCAGGCGGTGATCGTCCATAGGTCTCCCTCGCTGGCCACGCGCCCCTGGTGGCGCAAGTCCACCAGGTGGGCGAGGACCGAACGCCCCGCCGCTCCGGTCAGCCTGGGGTCGAGCCCCTTGTACATTGCCGGCACCATGTCGGTGATCGCCTGCGGCCTTTCACCCAGGAGGCGCAATATCTGCGCCTCGCGCTGGCGGCGATGGCCCAGCATTCCGCGCACCAGCTGGCGCGGCTTGTCCACTGCGGGGCCGTGGGCGGGGTAATAGACCCGGTCGTCACGATCATGCAGCTTCTGCAGGCTTTTCATGTAGGCGCTCATGTCGCCGTCAGGCGGCGAAACCACGCTGGTCGACCAGGCCATGACGTGGTCGCCGGTGAACAGCGCGCCGCTTTCCAGCAAGGCGTAGCACAGATGGTTGCTGGTGTGGCCGGGGGTGGCCACCGCCTCGATCGTCCAGCCATCGCCGCTTACCCTGTCGCCGTCGGCCAGCACCCTGTCGGGAGCGTAGTCGGGATCGAAGGCGGCATCGGCGCGGGGGCCATCGTCTTCCATCGCCAGGGCCGCGCAGCCGATGATCGGGGCGCCGGTCCGCGCCTTCAGTTCGACCGAGGCGGGCGAATGGTCGCGGTGGGTGTGGGTGCACAGGATGGCGGACAACCGCGCCGCCCCGATTGCCGCCAGGATCGCCTCGACGTGGCCTTCGCCGTGGGTATCGGCGTGGCCTGCTACCCCGGTGCCCGCGGGGCCGGGGTCGATCACCGCGACCTGGTCGCCCGCACCGACCAGGTAGGTCTGCGTGCCGGTAAAGGTGTAGGGCGAGGCGTTTGGCGCCAGGACGCGGCGCACCAGCGGCTCGCACTGTTCGGCAAGGCCGGTCGGCCAGGGTTTGGGCGGAATGCTCATCGCCTGACGATATGGCGCTTGTTGGCCGCCAATCCAAGCGTTTGCCGGTTGACGGCCTGTCTCAGGCGGCGCTGACGGCCTGCAGGTTCAGCCGTTCGCGCAGGCAGGCGATCGCGGTCGGCGCTCCGGCCGCGCGTTCGCGCCAGCCGTTGTCGAGCCGTTTGAGCCGGGCGTGGAACTGCTCGGTTGCGTGGACCAGCTCGCGCATGTCGGGGCCAAGGCGGGCCAGGTGCCCGGCATCGCCGTCGGGAAACTCGACAAGCTTGCCATAGCGGCGCAACTGGAACTCGCTCAGGTCACCGGCGAAAAAGGCCCGATGGTTGAGCAGCCAGGCGATCGCGTGCATCATCCGCGTGGTGGTGCGCAGTGCCTCGCACGACAGGGCGACCCTGACGAGATCGGCATCTTCGCCGTCCGCTGCACCCTCGCGCGCGAAAGCTGCGCGGACTTCGTCCGACAGGACCAATGCTTCGCCGTAGAGCGCTTCGACAATCCGCGGATTGATGTTCGACGGGGTCGTCATGGACCCCAGATAGGAACGGCGAATCGCCTCTCGCAATGGTGTAGATTCGGTTACGCACACCCGATTCGAGACTGTGCCAGCACGGGACGATTTTGCCGCTAAACCCGCGGAAAAGCGTCAGTTTACGGGCTAACCGGATTTAGGCAATGATATCAGGGATAAGGTAGTCCTCGATCATCGCGATCTGATCCTTGAGCTTGAGCTTCCGCTTCTTGAGGCGCGCGATCTGGAGTTGGTCGGAACTGCCCCCGCCGCTCAGCGCGTCGATCGCCGCATCGAGATCGCGGTGCTCGATCCGCAAGGCTTCCAGGCGCTTGCGCATTTCCTCTTCGTTCAAGGCGGGAGGCCTTTCGTGCTGCCGGTTCGTCGCAGTCCCGGCTGCGCTTGCCGCATCGGGTTATCAAGACACTTCGCAAGATAGGCTTAATATGATTTCATGACAATTGCAGGTCCCGCCGGCTTCAAGCGAGTCGGGGTGTCCGACATGGAAACCAGGCGGATTCCTGCGTCCCTCGGGGGGCTAGCAAAAGGAGATTCCCGTATGGAACAGTCGCACGTCAGCGCATTGCAGATGAAGCACGCCGGCATCGAACGGCAGCTTCGGGATGAAATGAGCCGACCACTGCCTGACCTTTCGCTCGTCCAGACCCTCAAGAAGCGCAAGTTGCGCATCAAGGAAGAACTTTCCACCGCCTGACCTTTCGGAATTTCGGCTCGCGTCTTTCCGCGCCGTGAGGCCGGAAGGCGCGGTCCGGATATTTTCGGGCAGGCGCGTTTTCTTGGAAACCGCTTTCGGATAGTGTCGGCCGCATGACCGTCACCAGCGCCGTTTCCGCCGCACGCACCATCCTGACCCGCCTGCACGACGTGATGGCCTCGCGCAATCACGCCCAGGCCAAGCTCAACACCGTGGTCGAGATCATCGGCGAGGGCCTCGATAGCGAGGTCTGCTCGATCTACCTGTTGCGCGAAGGGATGCTGGAACTCTTCGCCACGCGCGGCTTGGCTCAGGAAGCCGTCCACGTCACCCGCATGGCGATCGGCGAGGGCCTGGTCGGCACTATCGCCGAGAACATCGACACCCTGAACCTTGCCGAGGCGACCGCTCATCCGGACTTTTCCTACCGCCCCGAAACGGGCGAGGACAAATACCATTCGTTTGCCGGCGTGCCGATCGTGCGGCGCGAGCGCGCGGTCGGCGTGCTCTGCGTCCAGCACGTCGATCCGCGCCGCTACGAAGAGGTCGAGATCGAGGCGCTGCAGACCACCGCCATGGTGCTGTCCGAACTGATCGCCAACGCCGACCTGGTAGACGAGGAGGAGGTCGCAAGCCTGTCTCCGCAGCTGACCGGTCCTCAGCGGTTGCAGGGACTGTCGCTGGTCAAGGGCCTGGCGGCGGGCGTCGCGGTGTTCCACCAGCCGCGCATCACCATCGACCAGGTCATGGCCGATGACCGCGATGCCGAACTGCAGCGGGTCTACCTCGCCTTCGACAAGATGCGCGAGCAGATCGACCGCATGGCCGCCCAGGCCGAATTCGGTGTCGGCGGCGAGCACGAGGAGGTGCTCGAGACCTACAAGATGTTCGCCTATGACGAAGGGTGGAGCCGCCGGATCATCGAGGCGATCGACAGCGGCCTGACCGCGGAGGCCGCGATCGAACGGGTCCAGCAGCGCACCCGGATGCGGATGCGCCAGATCGACGATCCGCTGCTGGCCGACCGGATGCACGATCTGGAAGACCTGTCGAACCGCCTCTTGCGGATCGTGTCCGGCCAGATGGGCACCGCAGCCTCGATGGGCCTAAGACAGGATTCGATCCTGATCGCGCGCAACCTGGGTCCTGCCGAACTGCTGGAATACGACAAGCGTCGCCTCAAGGGCGTGGTGCTGGAGGAAGGCTCGCTCACCGCCCACGTGGTGATCGTGGCGCGGGCCATGGGTATCCCGGTGCTGGGCCGGGTCCGGGGCTTGCGCGGCGTGATCCGCGACGGCGATCCGCTGCTGCTGGACGGGGATCAGGGCAACGTCGTCGCCCGCCCCCAGCCGGCCGTCGCCGAAGCCTTCGAGGCGCGCTTTGCGAAGAGCAAGGAGCGCGCCGCTGGCTATGCCGCGCTGCGCGACGTCGAACCCTTTACCCGCGACGGCACCCGCATCACGGTGATGATGAATGCCGGCCTGCGCGACGACATGCCCAATCTGGCGCTCGCCGGTGCTGACGGGGTCGGGCTGTTCCGCACCGAATTCCAGTTCCTGGTCAGCGCCACCCTGCCGCAGCGCGAGCGCCAGACCCGCCTGTACCGCGACGTGATGGATGCGGCCGGCGACAAGCCGGTGGTGTTTCGCACCGTCGACATCGGCGGCGACAAGGTGCTGCCCTACCTGCGCCACAACGACGGCGAGCACGAGGAGAACCCCGCAATGGGCTGGCGCGCGCTGCGCGTGGCGCTCGAACGCGAAGGCTTGCTCAAGGTCCAGGCGCGGGCTCTGCTCGAGGCGGCGGCAGGCCGCACGCTCAACGTCATGTTCCCGATGGTCAGCGAACCGTGGGAATTCGACGCCGCGCGCGACGTGTTCGAAAGCCAGCTCGCCTACCTCAAGGGTCAGAAGAAGATACTTCCGGAAGCTGTGCGCTATGGCGCGATGCTCGAAGTGCCGGCGCTGGCCGAACAGCTCGACGTGCTGGCGCCGCGCCTCTCGTTCCTGTCGATCGGTACCAACGATCTCACTCAGTTCCTGTTCGCCGCCGACCGCTCGAATCCCAAGCTGGCCGAACGTTATGACTGGCTCAGCCCGTCGATCATGCGCTTCCTGCGGCGAGTCTTGCAGGGGGTGGCGGGCCATTCGGTCGATGTCACGGTCTGCGGCGAAATGGGCGGACGCCGCCTCGAAGCACTGGCCCTGCTGGGCATCGGCATCCGCCGGCTCTCGATCACCCCGGCCGCGGTCGGCCCGATCAAGGAGCTGGTCCGCAAGGTCGATCTCGACGAGATCGGCAAGGCCATGAACGGCTGGATGTCGACTCCGCCGCGTGACCTGCGCGCCGCCCTGACCGGGTGGGCGCAGGAGCGCGGGATCGAGGTGGACTGATCCGATGCCGGCCCTGCTACCGGCCTGTCACATTTCCCGCGCATCCTGTCGCCCGCGGCGCTCGATTGCACGCATTAACGTTGACTCGCAGAACCTTGGTCGATGTTGTTCGCCACGGGGGCGTGGTTGCATAATGGTTCGGGATCGAAATGGCGGAGACTTTGGTGGCTGAGGGGCAATTGCCTCTGGATAATGTTGGCGCGCGCCTGGCGCGGGCGCGCGAAGCGTCCGGGATGAGCCGGGCGCAACTTTCAAACGTGACGAAGATTCCCGAGCGGCACCTGGCCGCGATCGAGGCCAGCGATTTTTCCGCCTTGCCCGCGCGCACCTATGCCGTCGGCTTCTCGCGCAGCGTCGCCAAGGCGCTGGGGCTCGATGATCGCGAAGTCGTCGACGCGGTGCGGGTCGAACTGGCGAACCAGGAGCCGCCGCCGCTGCGCGGCATCCCCGCCTTTGAACCGGGCGATCCGGCCCGCGTGCCGGGCGCGCGTTTCGCCTGGATCGCGGCGCTGGCGGCGCTGGTGGTTATCGTCGCGGGCGTCGCCTTCGCCTGGCGCAGCTACTACGCCCCTGCAGGCGAATTGCCCTCGATCCTGTCCGAGCCCAACGCCGCCGCGCCGGCCGCGGCGCCGCCGCCCGTCGCGGTGGCCGCCCCGGCGCCCGCCAACGGGCCGGTGGTGTTCACCGCGCAGGCGCCGGCCGTCTGGGTCAAGTTCACCGACGGAAGCGGCAAGCAGCTTCTGCAGAAGGAACTCCAGCAGGGCGAGGCTTGGACCGTGCCGCAGGACGTCGCCGACGTGAAGCTGTGGACCGCCCATCCCGAAGCTCTGGCCATTACCATCGGCGGTCAGCCGGTGCCCAAGCTGTCCGACGTGCAGAAGACCGTGCGCGACGTGCCGGTCACGGCTTCGGCCTTGCTGGCCCGTGCCGCCGTGCCGGCTGCGACCGTGGTTCCCGCAAGCGCGCAGGCGCTGCCGGTGCCGACGCCCGCCGGTACCTGACCGGACAGCCTTAAAACCTGCGCAAAAGCGCTTGCCCGCCGCTCGACACGGCGGTTGACGCGCGTCTAACACAGATGCGGTTCATCGCAGGTTTGGTCGTCTCGCTGCATAGGCGGCACCTGCGTATCTTCGAGGTGGGATAGACTGACATGACCCGTATGCTCCGCTCTGCGAAGCCGATCCTGGTGACGCTGGCCCTGGCCCTTGCCGCACCGGCCTTGGCGCAAAGCGCGCCGGCCAACGCCGATGCGCGGCTGCGCCAGCTCGAGGCCGAGGTGAAGGCGCTGCAGCGACAGGTCTTCCCGGGCGGCGACGGCAAGTATTTCCCGCCGCAGGTCCAGCCCGGCCAACCCTCGACCACCCCGGTCGGCACTCCGGCCAGCAGCGCGGTCAGCGACCTGCTCACGCGGATGGATTCGGTCGAACGGCAGATGGCCCGCCTGACCGCCCAGGGCGAGGAGAACGCAAACCGCCTCGCCAAGCTGGAAGCCCGCTTTGCCGCCACCGCAGCCGAGGCGGCCCCGGCGACGCCGGGCATGACGGGCTCTCCGGACGCGGCGGCTCCTGCCACGTCGACGGCGCCTGCGGCGATCACGCCGATCGCGGCGAACGCCAATGGCGCGGTGGCCAGCGCGAACCTGGCCGCGATGACCGGCGGCGCTTCGGCGCCCAAGCCGGCAAGTCCTGCGCCTGCCGCAGCCAAGCCTGCTGCGACCAAGCCCGCGATCAGCGGCAGCGCCCGCCTCGCCGCCGTCAAGGCGGTCGAGAAACCATCGACCGGCGACGCCGGCGACGACGAATACAGCTATGGTTTCCGACTCTACGACGCCAAGTTCTATCCCGAGGCGCAGCAGCAGCTGAAGCTGTTCCTGCAGAAGTACCCCAAGCACGCCCGCGCCAGCTATGCGCGAAACCTGTTGGGCCGCGCCTATCTCGACGACGCCAACCCGCGCGAGGCGGCCAGCTGGTTCCTGCAGAACTACCAGGCGAACAAGCGCGGCGATCGTGCGCCGGACAGCCTGCTTTACCTCGCCGAAGCGATGCGACAGCTCAAGGATACGACGCGGGCCTGCGTCGCACTGGCCCAGTTCGGCGACGAGTACGCCGCCGAAGCTTCGGGCCGCCTCAAGGTGTCGTACGACACCATTCGCAAAGAGGTGAAGTGCAATTGAGGTTTCGCCAGCCGCTGACCTGACCCGGCGTTTCGCCGCCGATCTCGCCGCCTTGTGGACTGGCGAGGGGCGGCTGGGCCTGGCCGTGTCGGGCGGGCCCGACAGCCTGGCGCTCCTGCTTCTGGCCCGCGCGGTGCGGCCGGACCGCATTGCCGCCGCCACGGTCGATCACGGCCTGCGCGCAGCCAGCACTGACGAAGCGGCGATGGTCGCCACGCTTTGCGCCGATCTCGGCGTTGCGCACCAGACGCTGCGCGTCACGGTCGATCCGGGCAACGTCCAGGCCGAGGCGCGCGGTGCCCGCTATGGCGCTCTGGCCGACTGGGCGCAACGCGAAGGGCTGGCGGCCATCGCCACCGCGCACCACGCCGACGACCAGGCCGAGACCCTGCTCGCCCGGCTCAACCGGGGAAGCGGCGTTGCCGGTCTGGCCGGGGTGCGTGCGCGGGGCGTGGTTCCTGACACCCGCCTGCCGCTGCTGCGCCCGTTGCTCGGCTGGCGCAGGGGCGAACTGACGAGCGTTGTGGCGGCGGCCGGGATTGCAGCGGTCGACGATCCGTCCAACAGCGACGATCGCTTCGATCGCGTGCGGATCCGCAAGGCCCTTGCCAGAGCGGACTGGATCGACGTTCCCGCGCTGGCGGCCAGTGCCGCGAACCTTGCCGATGCCGACGCCGCGCTGGATTGGATGGCGGGTGCCGAATGGGATAGCTGCGTGTCAGCTGTGCCGATGGGGCTGACCTACCGCCCGCGCGCTCCGCGCGCCGTCGCGCTGCGAATCATCGCGCGGATCGTGAGCGAACTGGATGGCAGCCCGCCGCGCGGCAGCGCCGTGGCCCGGGTGTTCGATGCGCTCGTCGCGCGCCAGCCGGCGTCGATCGGCAATCTCGTCGCGCGCGCCATGCCCGATGGGTGGACCTTCACCACGGCACCACGGCGGCGGTCCTAACGCCGCTTCAGGCCGTTCTGCCGCATCCGCCAGAGCAGCTGGTCGAAGCGGTCCTGCCCGAAAAAGGGCTCGCCCTCGTACACCATCAGCGGAACGCCATAGTGACCGCCCAGGCGCTGGTCGGCCTCGTTCGCCTTGATCGCCGAGTCGAGCCGCGCGGCTTCGGCGTGCTGCGCGGCGTCCATCTCGGCCAGATCGCCCCCGGCCCGGTCAACTGCGCGGGCCAGGTGATCGCCCTCGTGCCAGCCGTCGGTCTCGCCCGACCAGATCAGGTGGCTGACCTCGCGCAGCAGGGGCAGGCCAAAGCCGCGCTCGCTGGCCAATTGGCCCAGCCGGGTCAGGCGGTGAATATGAGGCTGCTCGGTCGGGTAGGTGCGCGTGGCCATGTCCATCACCACCGGATCGGGACGCGGCCAGCGCAGCGTCATGCCGGCATATTCGGCGCTGCGTACGCAGTCGCGCATCAGGTAGCTGGTCCACAGCGGATCGGCATGAGCGAAAAATTCGGGCTGGCGCACCGCAATGGGCAGGACCGGCCGGACGTTCACCGCCGCGTCCCAGTCCCGCTCAAGTTCCATCAGTCGCGGCACAACCAGGTAGGAATAGGGACTGCGGAAAGACCAGAACAGGTCGACGGCGTGGGTCACAGAGAGGCCATGTCAATGACGAAGCGGTACTTCACGTCGGCCTTTTCCATCCGCTCCCAGGCATGGTTGATCTCGTCCATGCGGATCATCTCGATCTCGGCGACGATGCCCTTGTCGGCACAGAAATCGAGCATTTCCTGCGTCTGAGCGATCCCGCCGACTCCCGATCCGGATACCGCCTTCTGCCCGCCGAGCAGCAGCCCGGTGTGGAACGTGGGCATCTTGTCGATCATGCCGACCAGGCACAGCGTGCCCTTGCGGTCGAGCAGCATCAGGTAGGGCGTCACGTCGTGCTGGACCGGGATCGTGTCGAGCAGGAAGTCGAAGCTCCGATTCGCCGCCGTCATGGCCGCCTTGTCGGTCGAAACCAGGACATGATCGGCGCCCAGCAGCCGCGCATCCTCCCCCTTGGCCGGGGAAGTGGTGATCATCGTCACCTCCGCCCCAAGTGCCTTGGCGAACTTGACCCCCATGTGCCCCAGCCCGCCGAGCCCGATCACGCCGACATTGGATCCTGGTCCGACGTTCCAGTTCCTGAGCGGCGAGTAGGTCGTGATCCCCGCGCAGAGCAGGGGCGCGGCGGCCGCCATGTCGAGCGCGTCTGGAACTTTCAGCACATAGGGCTCGGCCACCACGATCGCGGCGGAATAGCCACCATAGGTCGGCGTGCCGTCGATCCGGTCTTTCGCGTTGTAGGTGCCGGTAACCCCTTCGCGGCAGTAGTTTTCCTCATGGTCGAGGCAGGCGTCGCAGCGCCGGCAACTGTCGACCACGGTGCCGATCGCTACCCGGTCGCCGACCTTGAACCGCGTCACGCCCGCGCCCACCTCGCGCACGGTACCGACGATCTCGTGCCCCGGAACGAACGGATAGTTCGACCGTCCCCAGTCGTTGCGTGCCACGTGCAGGTCGGAATGGCACACCCCGCAATAGGCGATGTCGATCGCCACATCCTCGTCGCGCAGGGCACGTCGGTCGATGGTCAGGGGATTGAGACCCGAATCCGGGGCGGTCGCACCCCATGCGGCGGTTGCAGTCATGGCGTTCTCCTCTGCGCGCTGCGCCCATGCTGGAATTGCGCTTGCGGCGCGTCAAGCGGCACGGCATTAATCGGGCGATTAAGAACGGGAGAGCAAGCGATGCGGATCGATTCCAGTACGGCGGCGGTGGTGACCGGCGGTGCCTCGGGCCTTGGCGAGGCGACGGCCCATGCTTTGGCCGGTGCCGGGGTCAAGGTCGCAATCTTCGACGTCAACGAGGAGAAGGGCGAGGCCGTGGCCAAGGCCATCGGCGGGCTGTTCTGCCGGGTCGACATCACCGACGAGCAATCGGTGATCGATGGATTCGCCAAGGCCCGCGCCGCCCACGGCCAGGAACGCATCACCGTTCATTGCGCGATGACCAGCCGCCGCGGCAAGACGCTGGCCTACGACAAGGACGCCGGCAAGCTGAAGCGCCTGTCGACCGACGATTACATCTATGGCGTCAATGGCATCCTGGTGGCGAGCTACCGCATCGCCTCGCTCTCGGCCGAAGGCATGGCCGCACTGGAACCACTTGAGGATGGCGAGCGCGGCTGCATCACGCTGACCGCTTCGGTCGCGGCGCAGGACGGGCAGATCGGCCAGGTGATCTATGGCTCTGCCAAGGCGGGGGTCAACGGTCTGGTCCTGCCGATGGCGCGCGACCTGTCGGACATCGGCATCCGGGTCAATTCGATCATGCCGGGCATTTTCGCGACGCCCCTGATGCTTGGCGCCCGGCCGCAGGTTCTGGAAAGCCTTGCCGCCTCGGTGCCGTTCCCCAAGCGCCTCGGCAAGCCCGAGGAGTTCGGCAGCCTGGCGCTCGAACTGGCGCGCAACAGCTATTTCAACGGCCAGTGCATCCGCCTCGACGGCGCGATCCGCATGGCGCCGCGCTAGGTCAGGCTGTCGCCCAGCTTCGCCATCATGCCCTTGGTGATGTAGACGGGCGTACCCACCGGCGTGACCGCGAAAAGCCGGGCGGCAAATGCATCGGGCACCCCGATGCAGCCGTGGCTGGCATAGCCCTTTTCAACCTTGGTTCCGTGGATCGCTACGCCATCGGGGGTGAGGTTCATGGTATGGGGCATCGGCGCGCCGTCGTAAGTGGATGAATAGTGGTCCTGCTTCTTCCACTTGACCGGGAACAGGCCGAGCGGGGTCGGCTTCTCGGCCGTGCCGAGGAGGACCGCGGTGGCCCCGATCTCGTAGCCGCCCTGGAACACCGAGAGAACCCGCGCCTCGAGATCGACCGTGATCACGACCGACCCTTGCGGTACGTTCTTGGCGTCCCAGTGCCATTCGCCGTACTTGATCGGCCCGGCGATCGGCAGGATGCGCTTGATGACAAGGCTGTCGTTCCTTGCGGCAGCGCTTGGCGGAGCGAGCGGTTCGGCAAAGGCACCCTCGTTCGTCGGCGGGAGCGGCTCTCGGGAGGCCGGCGCCCGCGGCGACAGGGCTAGCCAAGCAAAGGCCAGCAAGGCAAGGCCAAGACCGGTGAGAAGCATCAGGCGGAACGTCGGCTTGAACGGCATGAAGCCTGTCTAGCCCGCACCGCGCGGTAAAGACCAGCGGGCGGTTGTCCGCGTTCCGGTGCGGGACCGGAAGCGGGCCAAAGGTTAAGGCGCGCGCCATGCTTGCCTGGTGCGACCAGCCCTGCCATTGGCGCCGACAATGAAGGAACCGCGTTTCGAACTGCTGGTCGGCTCCGCCGCGTTCTGGGAGCGCGCGCGTGCCGATATGGCCGCCGCGACCAGCCGCGTGCTGGTTCAGGCCATGACCTTCGAAGGCGATGCGGCCGGACGCGGCGTGGCCGATGCGATCGCCAACAGCGCGGCCGCCGACCGCCGCGTGCTGGTCGACGATTACACTCGCCACGTGATCAACGACCGCTTCCTGGCGCTCAGCCGCGACCCCGCGCTCAAGGCGGAGGCCGGGGCGACCTGGGCAATGTTCGATGGCCTGAAGGCCGCCGGCGTCGGGCTGCGCCTGACCAATCCGGTCGGCCGCAATCCGCTTCGCTATGCCACCCGCAACCACAAGAAGCTGCTGGTGATCGACGATGCGGTGTGGATCGGCGGGGTCAATTTTTCCGACCACAACTTCGCCTGGCACGACATGATGGTGCGGATCGAGCATCCCGAAGTTGCCGCCTGGGCCCGCGCCGAATTCGAACGCGACTGGAGCGGGAGGACCGCGACCAGCGCCGTGACCGCCGCCGGGGTCGATCTGGTCAGCCTCGACGGGCAGGCGAACGAGGCGGGCTTCACGCCGCTTCTGGAAACATTCGCGGCAGCGCGAAGTTCGATCGACATGGTCAGCGCCTATCCGACCTTCCCTTTCGTCGACGCTCTGGCAATGGCCGCAGCGCGCGGGGTAGCGGTGCGACTCTACACTCCCAGGCCCAACAACAAGCCGGTGATTCGCGACTACCTGATGGGGGTGGCGCAGCGTTCGGGGCTCGACATCCGGCTGACCCCGATGATGACCCATGCCAAGGCCGCGCTGGTCGATGGCGAGGCGCTGGTGATCGGATCGTCCAACTTCGACTTCGTCAGCCACCGCGCCAACGCCGAATATGTCGCCACGGTGCGCGATACGGGGCTTATCGCTGCCTTTGCCGAACAGGTGCTGGAACCACTGCGCGAAGGCGCCAGCGTTCCTGAACCGGGCGACTTCTCACGCTGGCGGTCAGGCAGGGCCACGGCCGCGCTGAAGGCTGCCGATGCACTGGTCAGCTTGCTCGACCACGGCCCGCGCATTGCGGAGTGGCGCGGACCTTAACCGTGCGCGCCGAAGACGTTGGCGATCGCCGTCGTGATCCGCAATGACAACGCCTGCGCGCGCCCGATCGGTTCGATGAAATCGCGGTGGATCGCCTCGTAACCAACGGCCGCATCGTCCGGATAATCGCTCGGCTCGGCCACGGTAAAGTCGCCGATGTTGGGGAAATGCACGGGGAAGGCGCGGCGCAACTGGGCCAGCGCCTCGTCCACGCGCAGGGTAAAGACCATTTCCAGCACGTCGTCGCGGCTGATGTCGTTGGCGCGGCTGAAGGCGGGCACCGACACGGCCTTGATGAACATGTGCTGGAACAGCGCCAGGCGCAGCGCCTGCAGGACACCAAGGGTGCGGCGGGTGTGTTCGCGGTCGTCCAGCGGGGCTTCGTCCGGGATCAAGTCGAGCAGACGGTGCAGCTTGAGCGCATCGACCCGCAGGCGCGAGGCCAGGCGGCGGAATACCCCGACCCGGTCGTCGGTCGTCAGATATTCGGCCAGCGCCAGGCAGGCCTCGGCAATGTGGTTCTCGTTGCCGCGATAGGGCCGGCTCGACCAGTAGGCCGAATTGAACAGTTCGCCATAGGCGGCGACCGTCTTGATGCTGGCCAAGGCGTTTGCGGCGCGGACCAGGCGGACCATCTGCCGGCCGCGCGGGCTTTCGCGCAGCAGACCGGCCAGCGCTTCGTAGTTTCCGTCCGCCGCCGTCCCGAACCCGGCGATGACGTTTACCGGATAGCCGAGTTGCTGCAGTACCGCGTTGTGCGGAATCGCGCGGATCTGGCGCAGGCTCATCTCGCGATCGGCGGCAAGGTCGGACTGGCGGCGGCTCTTGCGGCTGCCGGTATCGTTGAGCAGGCCAAGCCCGAAGGCGGTGACCGCGCGCGGATAGGTCCGGCTGGTCAGGTAGCCGTTCTGGACGCGGCGGATCGCCCGGTAGAAATCGAGCGAAAGGTCGGTGCGGCGATAGAACGGGTCGGTCGGCACCTCGGGGTCGGTTTCGGCCGGGGCCGCCTCGGCAAAGCGGGTGAGGGTGGCCAGCGCCAGCTCTGGCGTGCCGAAGAAAAGATAGCCGTCACCCCCCTGGAAGCTGACTTCGGGTTCCAGCCGGATGCCTGCGCGGGCGAAGCGGCGCCGCGACCAGGGCGACAGCGGCCACTCGACCCGGTCTGAAAACGACGACGGATGCGCGCCGCGGCCCATGCTTTCGCCATGGGTGTTGAAGACCAGCGCAGCGACATCGGTCAGGCCGTTGGCGGCCATGGCTTCGGACAGCCGGCCTTGCAGGCGCTCGATTGCCAGCGAGGCAGGGATTTGCCCGACGAAGCGCCCCGCGTCGGAGAACCCGGTCTGGATCGACACGCGGCCGCGCCTGCGGGCGTAGGTGCGGTATGCCTCTTCGGCGAGAAGCGCATCGAGAAAGCGGCCGCCGTGTTCGAGCGCGCTTTCCGTCTCGAACAGGGGCGAGACATCGACCTTGTCGTCGATCCCGAACAGCCGCGCGAAATAGAGTGCGGCCAGCACTGTGGTCGGCTGCTCGCATTCGGCCACCAGCATGCGGATCGGCGTATCGGAGTCGATGTGGTGAAGGATCTGCGCCATGGCGAGGAACTGGCGGACGGCGGTGCTGTTCTCGATCGCAAGCGCGGCGAAATTGGTGCGCAGCGGGTGAGCTTCGGCCAGAAGTTCGCGCATCCGCACCAACGCGGCCTGGCTCGAAAGATCGAGCTTGCCGTCTGGATCGATGCGCCGGCGGATCGCGTTCTGCAATTGGCTGGAGTTTACGCGGAAGTGGATCCAGCCCATGCCGAGCCCGTCTGCGCGCATCGCGGCCGCCACCACCAGAAGCGCCTGCGCCGCGGCTTCGTCGGCAGCGCCGGCAAGGCGTTCCAGTTCGGCGATCGTAGCTGCCAGACTGGTCAGCTTGTCGGGGTGCTCGGCGGTCAGACTGTCGGCCGCGGCGGACAGTGCGGCAGGCGCGGACAGGTCCTGCGCGAAAAGCACGGCCATCTCGCCGGCGCGCTCGGCAGCGCGGGCAAGAGACGCCGAAACCGCTGGAGCGAGATCGCGCAGCTGGGCGGCATAGCGGACCAGCCGCTCGGCCTTCTCCGACAAGCGATAGCGCAGCGATGTCGCCCAGGAAATGTCGGTGCGCCCGTCCATGTCGTAGCCGACCCAGCTGGCGAAGCGCAGTGGCACCGGGGCAAGGCTGCGCCATTGCTCCGGCCAGGCGTCACGGGCGCCCGCCAGCAGCGTCGCGGTGATGGTGTCGCGCGCGTCCTGCGCCCGGGCCAGCGCGGCCATGGCTGCGGCGTGTTCGCTGTCGAGCGTGATCGTGTCGCGATCGTGGGGAGCAACGCAGGCGGCGTGGGCGCCGATCTGCCCGGACGAGGCAGCGCCGGCGACCGCTTCGGCCTGGCGCTGCGTCATCAGGAAGGTCGGATGCGCGGTGAAGACCACGTGGACCAGAGGCCGGCTCCACCGCGCGGCAAACGCATCGAAGCTGTCGGACGTCGCCAGGGCCGCAAGGCGCGCGCGGTTCTCGACCGTGTCGATCGGGGCGAGCAGCCGCTCGAGGCGCGCGGCCCGTGCGATCAGGCCGTCGCATTCCAGTTCGGCGACCAGTGCTTCGAGTGCATCGAGGCTGGTCTCGCCGCTTTCAAGCTCGCGCGACAGTTCGAGGCCAAGCTGGAAGACCGGGTTGAAAAGCGGCGTTTCGGCCGTGTGCGGATGGAGCGCCTGGAGCCGCGCGTCGAGCCGGGCGCTCAGGCTCATTGCGCCAGCGCCGCCGCCGCGCGGGCCGCTGCCTCGATGGCAGCTACGTCAGGAGGGCCCTTGGGAACGAGCCACGATCCTCCGCAACACAGCACCGCGTCGAGCGCGAGCCAGTCGGGCGCCGTAGCTGCGGTGATTCCACCGGTCGGGCAGAACTTGACGGATCCGAAGGGTGCAGCGATCGCCTTGAGGGCGGGGATCCCGCCGTTGGCTTCGGCCGGGAAGAACTTGAACCGGTCGATCCCCAGGTCCAGCCCGCGCATAATGTCGGACGATGTCGCCGTGCCGGGAAGAAAGGGCACGTTGGCGGCCAGCGCGGCCTTGGCCAGGCTGTCGGTCAGGCCGGGGGAGACGATGAATTCCGAGCCCGCGCCCAGTGCGTCTGCGAGGGCGTGTTCGTTCAGCACGGTACCTGCGCCGACGATCGCGCCTTCGACCTGCTTCATCTCGCGGATCACGTCGAGCGCCGAGGCGGTGCGCAGCGTGACTTCGAGCACGGGCAGACCGCCCGCCACCAAGGCTTCCGCGATGGGGCGGGCATGAGCCACCTCGTCGATCACCAGCACGGGTATGACCGGCGCCTTGCGCATTATGGCTTCGATCGGGCTCACGACAGGTGCTCCTTGGCAAAGGCGGCCGCGGCGCCGAACAAGCCCGGCTGCGGATGGGTGATCAGGCGCACCGGCAAGGCCGCCATAAGAGCCTCGAAACGCCCCTTGGCTATGAAGCGGTTGGCAAAGCCCGAACGCAGCAGGGTATCCTTGATCCGCAGGCCGAGGCCCCCGGCGATGGCGACGCCGGCCGCGCCCTGGGCGAGCGCAATGTCACCCGCGAAGGAACCGAGCGAGAGGCAGAACCGATCGACTGCGGCGGCGGCCAGGCTGTCTTCGCCGCTGGTGCCCAGCTGCCACAGGCTGCGATCGTCGATCGGCTGGATGGCGCGGCCTTCCATCTGGGCGAGGGCTTCGTAGATGTCGACGAGGCCCGGGCCGGAGACCACCCGCTCGGCCGAGACACGGCGGTAGCGCAGCCGAAGTCGGGCGAGGATCGCATCCTCGATCGTATCGAGCGGCGCATAGTCGATATGCCCGCCCTCGGTCGCCTGGACGCGGTAACCGCCTGCACCGTCGCGCCAGATGTGGGCAACGCCAAGGCCGGTGCCGGGTCCGACGATGGAGATCGTCCCGGCGGCCGGTAGCGGCTCGTCCGGTCCTGCCAAGTGGAGGAAATGATCGGCATCGGCGCGGGCGACCGCATGGCCTACCGCGCCGAAGTCGTTGATCACCGTGTAGCGGTCCGCGCCCAGCTTTTCCGGGATCAGCGCCGGGCGAATGATCCACGGGTTGTTGGTGAAGCGGATGATGTCACCGCCTACCGGCCCGGCAATGGCGATTGCCACGCATTCGGGCACCTTGCCGCCCTGCATGTCAGCGAAGTGTTCCCAGGCGGTCTGGAAGCTGGCGTGATCGCTGGTGTGGAGCGTGACGGGGTCGCCCAGCAGGATCGTCCCGTCGTCGGCGATCTCGGCCATGGCGAAACGGGCGTGGGTGCCGCCGATGTCGACCGTGACCAGCCGGGTCGTCACAGTCCTGCCTCCGCAAGCATGGCCGATCCCCCCAGTTCGGCGCCGTCGGCATGGCGGCGCAGCATGGCAAACAGTTCGCGGCCCATGCCCATCTGTTCGGCTGGCGCTTGAGCGGGTTCGCGCCCGGCTAGATCGGCCTTGACCGCCAGTAGACCGTCATGGCCGCACAGCTTGATGACATCGCCATCGCGCAGCCGGGCAAGCGGGCCGCCGGCCAGCGCTTCGGGCGTCACGTGGATCGCAGCGGGAACCTTGCCCGAAGCGCCGCTCATTCGCCCATCGGTAACGAGCGCGACCTTGTGCCCTCGGTCCTGCAGGACGCCGAGCGGCGGGGTCAGCTTGTGCAGTTCGGGCATGCCGTTGGCGCGCGGCCCCTGGAAGCGGACGACGACGATCACGTCGCGGTCGAGTTCGCCGGCCTTGAACGCGGCCTGGACGGCTTCCTGTGTCTCGAACACGCGGCACGGCGCCTCGATCGTCCAGCGGCTGGAATCGACCGCGCTGGTCTTGAAGGTGCCGCGGCCGAGATTGCCCTGGACCAGCCGCATGCCGCCATCGGGCAGGAAGGCCGCTGAAACCGGGCGGAGCATCGCATCGTCGCCGCTCGTCTCGGGCGCCGGCTTCCATGCCAGCGCTTCGCCATCGAGGTGCGGTTCTTCGGCATAGGCGGCCATGCCGCCCGTGGCCACTGTCAGCACATCGGCATGGGCGAGTCCTGCCCCCAGCAGTTCCTTGACGACGAAGCCCATGCCGCCGGCGGCGTGGAAGTGGTTCACGTCGCCCGCGCCGTTGGGATAGACCCGCGCGATCAACGGCACGACGGCGGAAAGCTCGTCGATGTCCTGCCAGTCGAGCAGCACCCCGGCGGCGCGCGCCATGGCCGGAATGTGGATTGCGTGATTGGTCGATCCGCCAGTGGCGAGCAGGCCGACCACGGCGTTGACGATGGCCTTTTCATCGACCACGCGGGCCATCGGGCGAAAGTCCCCGCCGTCGCGGCCGATTTGCGCCAGGCGGTGCACGGCGGCGCGTGTGAGTGCCGATCGCAGCGGAGTGCCCGGCGGAATGAACGAGGCGCCGGGAATGTGCAGCCCCATCATCTCCATCATCATCTGGTTGGAATTGGCCGTTCCGTAGAAGGTGCAGGTGCCCGCCGAGTGATAGCTGGCGCTTTCGCTGGCCAGCAGGTCGTCGCGCGTAGCCTTGCCCTCGGCGTAGAGCTGGCGGACCTTCTGCTTCTCGCGGTTGCCAAGGCCCGTGGGCATTGGCCCCGAGGGCACGAAGATCGCCGGCAGGTGGCCAAAGCGCAGTGCGCCGATGACCAGGCCCGGCACGATCTTGTCGCAGATGCCGAGCAGGGCCATGCCGTCGAACATGGCGTGGCTCATCGCGATGGCCGTGCCAAGCGCAATGGTATCGCGGCTGAACAGCGACAGTTCCATGCCGTCCTGGCCCTGGGTGACACCGTCGCACATGGCCGGCACGCCGCCCGCGACCTGTGCCGTGGCGCCAACTTCGCGGGCATAAAGCTTCATCGCCTCGGGATAGCGGGCATAGGGCTGATGCGCCGACAACATGTCGTTGTAGGCGGTGACGATGGCCAGGTTCGGCCCGCGGCCGCTGGCGATCGCCGGCTTGTCGCCCTCCGATGCGGCAAAGCCGTGGGCCAGGTTCGAACACGACAGCGCGCCGCGCCCCGGAAAGCGCTCGGCCTCGCGGTCCATCAGGTCGAGGTAGCGGCGGCGGCTGGCTTTCGACTTGTCGATGATGCGCTGGGTGACGCGCTCGACCGTGGGATGAAGCTTACTCATGCCAAGTCACCCCGTCGCGTTCGGCCAGCGCGATGGCGGCGCTCGGCCCCCAGTTGCCCGCCGAATAGGCCTTGGGCGTATGGCCGTGTTCGGCCCAGGTGCTGCGCACCTCGTCGATCCAGGTCCACTGCGCCTCGACCTCGTCGCGGCGGACGAACAGGGTCTGGTCGCCCTCGATCAGGTCGAGCAGCAGCCGTTCGTAGGCGATGCGCTTGGTCGGTCCGGCAAAGGCGTCGGGCATCGTGATGTTGAGCGGAACCGCGCGCAGGCGGATGCCTTCGCGGTCCAGTCCCGGCACCTTGGCCATCAGTTGAAGCTGGACGTTTTCTTCGGGCTGGATCCCGATGACCAGCGCGTTGGGCTGGGCCTTGGCCCCGCGCGAGGCAAAGATCGAATGGGGAATGCAGCGGAAGTTGACGACGATTTCGGTCTTGCGTTCGGGCAGGCGCTTGCCGGTGCGCAGGTAGAAGGGCACGCCCTGCCAGCGCCAGTTGTCGACGTGTGCCTTCAGGGCAACGAAGGTCTCGGTGTCGGAATCCTTGCCCAGTTCGTCGTCGTATCCAGGCACCGGCTGTCCTTCGATCGCGCCCTTGCGGTACTGGCCGGTGACGCTTTCGTTCGGCGCGACGGGACGCAGCGCGCGCAGAACCTTGACCTTTTCGTCGCGGATGGCGGTGGCGTCGAAGTTGGAGGGCGGCTCCATCGCCACCAGCGCGAGCAACTGGAGCATGTGGTTCTGGACCATGTCGCGCAACGCCCCGGCGCCGTCGTAGTAGCTGACCCGGCTTTCCAGGCCGACCGTTTCGGCGATGGTGATCTGAACGTGGTCGATGTGCGCCGCATTCCACAGGGGCTCGAACAGGATGTTGGCGAAGCGCAGCGCCAGGAGGTTCTGGACCGTTTCCTTGCCGAGATAGTGGTCGATGCGGAAAATCCGCTCTTCCGGGAAGGCGGCCGAGACCGCATCATTGATCTCGCGGCTGGAAGCCAGGCTGTCGCCCAGCGGCTTTTCGAGGCCGATGCGCACCATGCTTCCCGTAAGCCCCGCATGAGTCAGCCCGGCAATGGTCGGTTCGAACAGGCTGGGGGCGGTCGACAGGAAGATCGCCAGGCCCTTTTCGATCGTGCCGATCTCGTCCGAGAGGTCCTTGAAATGGTCCGCCTCGTTCGCGTCGAGAGACTGGTAGGTCAGGCGCGGCAGGAAGCTGTCGATGGCCGGCTTGCGGAAATCGGGGAGATGCTTCTCCAGCGCCGCTCGCGCAAAGGCGCGATAACTGTCATCGTCGTAATCGGAGCGGGCGGTGCCGATGATGCGCAGTTCGGGCGCGATCAGCTTGTCGTCGTGTAGCGCACACAGCGAAGGCAGCAGCATGCGCTGCGCCAGGTCGCCGGTTGCGCCGAACAGCAGCAAGCGGTCCGCTGTAAAGGTCATCGTCGATTCTCCCGGGGCACGAGCAGCGATCATGCCGCATCGCACCATCGCCAGCTAGCAGTGCCGGGACGCCTGCGCCAGTGCAGCGCAAACCAATTCAGAGGCCCGATCAGGCCCGGGCGCGGCGTGAATACGTCTGCGAAGCGCGGGTCTTGCGGGCGCGGGGAAGTCTTGCCGCCGGGGGTGGAGCCAGCGCGATTTCGCGGCGCGGGTGATATTCCTCGGATGGCAGCGCCTTGCCGAACAGCCAGCCCTGGACCATCCGGCAGCCGTGGCGACGCAGCGTGTCGAGCTGGTCCTGTTCCTCGACGCCTTCGGCCAGCGTGCACATGCCGAGCTGGTTGGCGAGCGCGATGACCGCGCCGACGATGGCCTGCGATTCCTCGCGCGTGGCGAGGTCCGAGATGAAGCGGCGGTCGATCTTGATCTTGTCGAACGGGAAGGTCAGCAGATAGGTCAGCGAGGCATAGCCGGTGCCGAAATCGTCGAGCGCGATCTTAACGCCCAGGGTGTGCAGCCGGTTGAGCACTTCGATGTTCGTTTCCGAATTGTCGAGCAGCACGCTTTCGGTGATCTCGAACTCGACGCGGGCAGGGTCGAGTCCGGTCTCGGCCAGCGCGTTGACGATCACCGGCAAAAGGTTGGCATGGCCCACCTGGACCGCCGACAGGTTGATGGCGATCGTCTCGCCGCCCTCCCAGGTGGCTGCTTCGGCGAAGGCGGAGCGGATCACCCATTCGCCGATAGGGACGATCAGGCCGGTCTCCTCGGCGATCGGGATGAATTGATCGGGAGCGACAAGGCCGCGGGTCGGGTGCTGCCAGCGCAGCAGCGCCTCGTAGCCGGTCTTGGCCTCGCTCGCGACATCGACCAGCGGCTGGATGAACAGCCGCAGTTCGCCGCGCGCAACCGCATGGCGCAGGTCGAGCGCCAGCGCGTGACGTTCGTGCAGGACCGCGTCCATGCCGGGCTCGAACATCTCCCACATGCTGCGGCCACCCTGCTTGGCGGCTTGCAGGCTGATGCCGGCGTAAGACTGCAGCTGGTCCTTCTGGTCGGTGTGGAACGGGGCAAGGGCGATGCCGACCGAAACCGAGACGGCGAGGTCCCGGCCGTCGATGACCACCGGCTGGGCCAGCACGTCGATGAGCAGTTCGGACAGGCGGATGGCATGATCGCAGGCGTCGTGGCCGGTGACGAGGATCGCGAACTCGTCGCTGGCGAGCCGGGCGACGATCGGCGTCGTGCCACCAAGCCCGCTGTCCTCGACGCAGCCGGCCATGGCTTCGGCCTGGATGCGCAGCAGGGCGTCGCCAACCGGGTGACCGTGAACGTCGTTGACATGCTTGAAGTGGTCGATGTCGACCAGCAGGAGCGCGACCCGGTCGCTCGCTTCGCGGCCATCCAGCACCTGTTCGAGCACGCGGTCGAAACTGACGCGGTTTGGCAGCCCGGTGAGGGTGTCGAAGCTGGCCATGCGCTGGGCCCGGCTTTCGGCGATGCGTTGCGACGTGACGTCGGTAATCACGCCGCGGAAGGTGGTGCGCTCCCCATCCACAGGGAAGCACGGGCGGCCGGTGACCGACCACCACAGAGTGTGGCCATCGGCGCCCTCGCACGAAACGATCAGGTTGCTCACCCGCTTGCGCTCGGCAATGGCCCGCGCAAGGCTGTCGCGTTCGTCGGACGGCGCCAGCAGATCGGTCAGCGTTCTGCCTTCAAGCTCTCCGGTCGAAAGGCCGAGAGCCGACGACAGACGGCGGGAGACGCCAGCCAGACGGTGATCGCGGTCGAGTTCGAACAGCATGTCCGATCCGCTTTCCTCGTACTCGTTGAGCAGAAGCTTTACCGTGCGGGCGCTGGCGGCGAGATCGCGGTCCGACAGGATGCGGGTGACGAACAGGTCGCGCGCGGTAAAGGCCATGCGGACCAGCAACGCGCTGGCCAGCATCAGCACGACAATGGCGCAGAGCGCGGTCGCCGTGCCGATCCGTGCCAGCCCGATGGCGAGGCCTATCGCCTGGCAGGCGACGTAGATGGTCGCCGACTTGGGCAGCGTGCGCACGGTATAGGCGGCCGACGCGATCTGCGTCGTGGCGCAGACCGCAAGCAGAAGCTGCACGTCCGCCGGCATGCCAGGAAACCAGAGCGCCAGCAGGATGCCGAAGGTCAGGCCCATCCACAGGCTGTTGAGACGGAAGGCGAGCGCAATCTTCTGCGGGCGCTTCTGGCGGCGACCACGGGCGATCCCGTCGGCCAGCCAGACCCGGTGCCAGGCCGCGCCGAAGGTGAAGCCGACGAACATGGCGATATCGAGCCAGGGTATCCGCCCGATCAGCGCCGCGCAGACCACCACCGCGTTGAGCACGGTTCCCGCCACCATCGGTTTGACGATTCGAATGTGCGCGCTGATGAGCCGGTTATCGGCCCAGTCGCGCAATTCGGGCGCCACCGCGGTGCGAAGCACGGCCTGCCTGCTAACCATCTCTTACACTTGCGCCCCTGATTTGTTACCGTTGCCAATTATCCGGCAGAGGTAAACGCTTCGATAAGGCTGAAAAATCGGCCAGGTAGCGTGGCGGGGCGGGAAGCGAGGTCAAAATGCATCCGATTGCCGAAATGGCTTTGATTGCTTGCCGCTACGGCATCGCGGCTGGCGACGATTGATGCGCGGATCGCGCAAACCTGCATGAGCCCCGTCAAGCGTGCCTTGTCCTTGCTGGCGCAGGACCTTCCCGATCCCGATGCCGACGTGAGCCTGCCGGGATGGACCTATTCCGACGCGGAATTCCATGCACTGGAACAGGAGCGAATCTTCCGGCCCAGCTGGCAGATCGTCTGCCACATCAGCGAACTGGCGCAGCCCGGCGCCTACCGCACGATCGACTTTTGCGGCGAAAGCGTGATCGTGATTCGCGGGGAAGACGGCGCGGTGCGCGCCTTCACCAACGTCTGCCGGCACCGCGCCATGCGGCTGGTCGAAGGGCCGGCCGGCTGCGCGCGCAAGCTGGTCTGCCCCTATCATGCGTGGACCTACGAAACCGACGGACGCCTCACCGGCGTGCCGATGAGGGGCGACTATCCGGCCCTGCGGCTGGAGGACAGCGGGTTGACCCCTGTTGCCATCGAACTGTGGCACGGCTTCGTCTTCGTCAGGCTGAAGGATGCCGGCTATCCGACGGTGGCCGAGATGATGGCCCCGTTCGAGGACGAGGTGGCACCCTACCGTTTTGCCGAGATGCAGCCCATGGGTTCGGTTCGCCTGCGCCCGCGTGCAGTCAACTGGAAGACCGTGGGCGACAACTATTCCGATAACCTCCACATCCCGGTAGCGCATGCCGGCCTGACCCGGCTGGTTGGCGCCAGTTATCGAAGCCAGGCGCACGGCTGGGCCGATCGGCTCTATGGCGATATCCAGACCACAGGCCGCCAGTCCTTCTGGGAACGCTTCTATTCCGCCCGCCTGCCGCGCCTGGATCACTTGCCTGCCGAGGCGCACGGCCGTTGGCTCTATTACAAGCTCTGGCCCAACATGGCCTTCGACATCTACGCCGATCAGATCGACTTCATGCAATGGCTGCCGACCGGCCCGACAACCTGCCTGCTGCGCGAGGTGGCCTATTGCCTTCCCGATTCGTTCACGCCGAACGGCAAGAAGCGGGAGATGAAGCTGGTCCGCTATGCCAACTGGCGGATCAACCGCGTCGTCAATGCCGAGGATACCTGGTTGATCACCCGCGTCCAGCAGGGCATGGCCAGCCGCAGCTATGGCACCGGACCGATTGCGACAAGCGAGGTCTGTCTGCGCAGTTTTGCGAAGAAGATCCGCACGCTCATTCCCGAATCGCGCCAACCCTTTGCGCCCGCACCGGGCTGGAGCAGCAAATGACAAAGACTTACGATGCCCTGATCATCGGCGGCGGCCATAACGGCCTCGTCTGTGCGTTCTACCTGGCCAAGGCGGGGATGCGGGTGCGCGTCCTCGAGCGCCGCCACGTGATTGGCGGCGCGGCGGTGACCGAGGAGTTCCATCCCGGTTTCCGCAACTCGACCGCCAGCTACACCGTAAGCCTGCTGCGGCCCAAGGTTATCGCCGACATGAAACTGGCGGATTACGGCTACCGTGTGATCGAGCGGACGATCAGCAACTTCTTCCCGTTTTCCGATACCTATCTCAAGCTGGGCGGCGGTGCGGGGCGGACGGAGGCCGAGTTCGCGCGCTTTTCAGCCAAGGATGCCGCCGCATATCCGGCCTATGACGCGGCACTGGAAAAGGTCGCCAACGTGCTGCGCGACCTGGCCTTGCAGGCGCCGCCCAACGTCGGCGGGGGCCTCACCGCTCTGCTGGCCGCGGCAAAACAGGGCTGGCCGATGGCGAAGCTCGACATGGCCACCCAGCGTGACCTCCTGGCGATCTTCACCAAGTCGGCGCGCGATTTCCTCGACGGCTGGTTCGAGGACGATCACGTCAAATCGGCCTTCGCCTTCGACGCGGTGGTCGGCAACTATGCCGGGGTCTCGACGCCGGGCAGCGCATATGTGCTGCTTCACCATGTCTTTGGCGAAGTGAACGGCAAGCTCGGCGCCTGGGGTCACGCGGTCGGCGGCATGGGCGCGATCACCCAGGCCATGGCCCGCGCCTGCATGGATGCGGGCGTCGAAATCACCCTGGAAGCGCCGGTCGCGAAGCTGCTGGTCGACGGCGGCAAGGCGACCGGCGTGCGGCTGGACAGCGGCGAGGAGCTGATCGCGCCGATCGTCGCCGCCAATGTCGGGCCTGCGCTGCTCTATCGCCAGATGGTCGATCCGTCCGACCTCGACGACGATTTCAAGCGGCGGATGAAGTCCTACAAGACGGGATCGGGCACCTTCCGCATGAATGTGGCGCTGTCCGAATTGCCGAGTTTTTCGGTGCTTCCGGGCAAGGCGCAGGCCGAGCACCATACCGCCGGGATCATCGTCGCGCCGGGCATGGACTATATGGACCAGGCCTTCATCGACGCGCAGCAATATGGCTGGTCGAAGAAGCCGATCGTCGAGATGAAGATCCCGAGCACGGTCGACGACAGCCTGGCCCCGCCCGGGAGCCACGTCGCCAGCCTGTTCTGCCAGCAATTCGATCCGACGCTCGACTGGGACGCGCACCGCGAAGAGGTGGCCGACCTGATTATCGATACGGTCACCGATCACGCCCCCAACTTCAAGGCCAGCGTGATCGCCCGGCAGATCCATTCGCCGCTCGACCTCGAACGCAAGTTCGGGCTGGTCGGCGGCGATATCTTCCACGGAACGATGGGGATCGACCAGTTGTGGGCGGCGCGCCCGATCCTGGGCCACGGCGACTATCGCGGGCCGATCAAGGGGCTCTACATGTGCGGATCGGGCACCCATCCCGGCGGCGGGGTAACCGGCGCGCCGGGACACAACGCGGCGCAGGCTATTCTTGCCGACCGGCCGCTGATCCGGAAGCTGCTCCGCTCCTGACCATGGCATAGACCGGCAGGCCCGCGGCAACCAGCAGCGCGCCGTAGCCGATCGCGCGAAGGCCAAGGCCCCATTCCGCCCAGACGGTGAAGGCGGCGGCAACCAGTGCCGCCAGCAGCGTCGCCCGTTCGTCCCGCAGCAGTCTGAGCGCGGCAAGCGCGCTCATCAGGTAGGCGAGCAGGCCCGCCGCCAGACTGACCGAGGCGACGAATTCGAACAGCTTGCCCATGCCTTTCTGGTAGTTGAGGAGGACGATCCCCGTTACCAGCACACTAGAGAGAACGTGACCGCGCAGCGGCGTGCCGCGCCTGCTTTCCACCGCGAACCATCGGGGGAAGACCCCGCCGCCCGCCATCGCGCGGGGCATCTCGCCCTGGAGCAGGATGAAGCCGTTTAGCGTGCCGAAGGCGCTGATCGCGGCGAACAGCGCCACCGCCCCGGCCACGCCCGGGCCAAGATAGACGCCGAGGAAATCGGCCACGGGCGCGGGCGAGGCGGCGGCCCGCTCCGCCGGCATGAACAGCGCGAAGGCGCCCGAAATGCCGAGATAGACCAGCCCCGTCAGCGCCACGCCGAGCAGCGTCGCACGCGGCACGGTGCGACGGGCATCGGCCACCTTGTCCGCCGGGACGGTCGCCGATTCGAGTCCGAGGAAGCCCCAGAAGGTCAGCCCGACTGCGGCCGCTACGCCGCTCCCCGACACGGCGATGCCGGGATCGGGGGCCCGCGGCGCGGCGGTGACCCACAGCCACAGCGCCAACCCGATCAAGGCCACCAGCGGCACTAGCTTCAGGAGCGTGGTCGCCTCCTGGACCCGGCCCGCCTCACGAACACCGAGGATGTTGATACCGGTCAGCATCCAGATGAAGGCCAGGCACAGCAGGGCCGGCAGGCCCGCAATCCCGCCGATCACCGGGAACAGCAGGCTGAGGTTGCTGACAACCGCGACGGCCACGGCGCCGTTGCCGACCCAGGTCATCACCCAGTAGGCCCAGGCCGTAATGAAGCCTGGCAGCGGACCGAAGGCCGCCTGGGCATAGGCATATGGCCCGCCCGCGAGCGGCACCCGCGCGCCGAGCCGGGCGAAGACCACCGCCAGGGCCAGGGCCCCGCCGATCGTGACCAGCCAGCCGAGCATCTGGTTCCAGCCGAGCGGCGCCAGCGTGGCGGGGAGCAGATAGATCCCGGAGCCGATCATGTTGCCGACGACCAGCGCCAGGACGGCCCAGAACCCGAGCTGGCGTGTGGTCGCTTCGGTCATGATCCCACTTCTGACGGCACATTGCAGATCGCGACCCAGCGCGCGCCAACGAGGTCGGCCAGCCGCTCCGGCTCGACTTCGACCGAGCTGGTCCGCGATCCGGCGGCGGGGAAGACGGTCGGGTAGGCCAGCAGCGAGCGGTCGGCCAGGACAGGAAGATCGCTCGCAAGGCCGAAAGGGCAGACCCCGCCCACCGCATGGCCGGTCAGAGCCAGAGTGGCCTCGGCGTCCAGCATCCGCGGGCGCCCGCCCAGCTCTGCCTTGCAGCGCGCATTGTCCAGCCGGGCATCTCCGCGCGCGATCAGCAGCATCGGCGTGTCGCCGACGCGGAAGGCCAGGGTCTTCGCGATGCGGCCGGGTTCGGTGCCGAGGACGGCCGCGGCTTCGGCGACGGTTGCCGTGCTGACGGCGTGATCGATCAGGGCAAGGTCGGGAGCGTGCTTTTCCAGCCAGGCCAGGACGCTCGCGGCGCTCATCGCGGCAGCTTTGCCAGGAAGCCGCGCGCTGCCGCGGTCACGTCGGCCCAGGTGTCGAGGAAGCCGTCTTCGTTGCCGTACCACGGATCGGTCAGGCCCTCGCCCGCGCGTCCCGCGACGAGGTCAAGCAGCAGGGCCAGTTCGGCGCCCGGACTGTGCGGCGCCAGGCGTTGCAGGTTGCGCAGGTTGGCGTGGTCGGCGGCGTAGATGTGGGTGAAGCGGGTGAAATCCGCCGCCTCGACCTGGCGTCCGCGATAGTTTGCGATGTCGATGCCAAACCTCGCGGCGGTGCGGATCGCGCGCGGATCGGGCGGTTCGCCGACATGGTAATCGGCGGTCCCGGCGCTATCGACGGTCAGGGTAAGGCCGGCCTTCGCCGCCTCGTGCCGCAGCGCCGCCTCGGCCAGCGGCGAACGACAGATGTTGCCAAGGCAGACGAACAGCACCGCCGGTTCAGCCATCGGCATCGCCCCAACGCTCGAGCCGGAAGGCGGCGGAGAGGTATTCCTCTGCGGCCTCCTTCAGTTGGGGTTCCTTGGCAAAGGCCTCGGCCGGAAGCGGGGCCATGTCGAAGGCGTGAAGCAGCGTCCACAGCGCGAACTTGCGGCCCGGTTCGCGCTCCACCCCGAAGGCAATCTTCATCCGTTCGGCCGCACGGTCGAACTCGACTTCGGTCAGGGTGGCGGGGTCGTCGGTGCCGAAGAAATGGCGGAGCAGCGCATCGAGGTCCATGGCTCAGCCCAACAGGTGGAGCGCCTGCGCGCCCCACAGGGCAAGCCCGCCCGCCAGTGCTGCGGCGACATATCCCGGCCAGCGGCGTTCGCCGCGGCGGCGGTCCAAGATCAGTTCGACCTCCGGCAGCGGCGGCGGTTCCGGCGCGCCGCCCTTGGGTGGATACTTCTCTTCAAGACGCCGCAACAGGTCCGGCAGGCGCAGCAGCGTTTCGGCATCGCGCCGCACGCGGTCGGCAATCGCCGCTTCGGGACCAAGCTCGTCGCGGATCCATTCGCGCACATAGGGCGCGGCGACATCCCACATGTTGATCCTGGGATTGAGCTGGGTCGCCAGCCCCTCGACCATGACCATCGTCTTCTGCAGCAACAGCAGGTGCGGCTGGGTCTGCATATCGAATTCGCGGGTGATGGCGAACAGGCTGTCGAGCATTTGCCCGACCGACAATTCGCTGACCGGGCGCCCGCGCGTCGGCTCGCCCACGGCGCGCAACGCGGTCGCGAACTCGTCGACGGAGTGGTAGCTCGGCACGTACTGCGCCTCGAAATGGATCTCGGCCACGCGGCGGTAATTTCCGGTGGTCAGGCCATAGAGGATTTCGGCCAGCCACAGCCGCGCGCGTCGGTCTATCCGCCCCATGATGCCGAAATCGATCGCGGCGATCGTGCCGTCGGCTTCGACGAACAGGTTGCCCTGGTGCATGTCGGCATGGAAATAGCCCATGCTGATCGCCTGCTTAAGGAACGTCAGCACCAGATGCTCGGCCAGCGCGTCAAGGTCGTGGCCGGCGGCGCGCAGGGCCTCGGTCTCGCTGATCTTGATGCCATCGATCCAGTCGATCGTCATCACCCGGCCGTTGGTGCGGTCCCAGTCAATTCCGGGCACGCGATAGCCCTCGGTCGCGGCCATTTTTTCGGCGAGTTCGGAAGCTGAGGCCGCCTCGCGCCGCAGGTCCAGTTCGCGCAGGGTCCAGCGCTTGAAATTGGCGATAACCAATCGCGGGCGCAGCCGGGCCGCTTCGCCGCCCAGCGCCTCGAGATGCGCGGCGGCCCATTCGTAGGTCAGGATATCCTCGGCAAACTTTTCGCGGATGCCGGGGCGCAGGACCTTGACCGCAACGGTCTTGCCCTCGGTCGTGACGGCGCGGTGGACCTGCGCGATTGAAGCCGCGCCCACCGGTTCTTCCTCGATGCTGGCGAACAGGCTTTCGATCGGCCTCGCAAAGCTGCGCTCGATCTCGGCCTTGATCGCCGCGAAGGGGACCGGCGGGAGACTGTCCTGCAAGGAAAGGAGGTTTTGCGCGGCCTCGTCGCCGACAATGTCGGGGCGGGTGGCGAGGGTTTGGCCGAGCTTGATCGCCGCGGGGCCGATGTCCTGGAAAGCGCCCGCATAGTCGGGCAGGCGCGGTTGCACCGTGCCGAAGCGCGCGATGCGGGTCAGGCGGCGGACCTGCGGCGGGGTGTTGGGATCGCTCTCGATGCCGCGCAGCGCGCCGTGCCGGGCAAGCGTCCGGCCCCAGCGCAGCAGCCGCCAGATGTGCGTCGACGGGCGCGTCACTTCAGATCTTCCACCCCGAATGGATGGCGACCAGGCCGCCCAGGATCGGTTCGACCCGGGTGCGGACGAAGCCTGCCTCGCGGATCATGCGCTCGAACTCGGGCATGGTGGGGAAGCGGCGGATCGATTCGACCAGGTAGCGATAGCTGTCGGCGTCCCCGGCGATCGCGCTGCCGATCTTGGGTACCAGCTTGTGCGAATAGAAGTCGTATATGTCCTTGAAGCCCGGCCATTCGGTGGTCGAGAATTCCAGACAATAGAACCGTCCGCCATGCTTGAGCACGCGGTGCGCTTCAGCGAGGGCCTGATCGATGCGGGTGACGTTGCGGATCCCGAAGGCGATCGTGTAGGCGTCGAAGAAGCGGTCGGGGAAGGTCAGTTCCTCGGCATTCTGCCGCGACCAGACGAGGGTATCGAGGCCCTTGTCCATCGCCCGCTCGATCCCGACGTCGAGCATGTCCTGGTTGATGTCGGAGACAGTAACGGCTGCGCCCGCCGCGGCGAGGCGGAACGCGATGTCCCCGGTGCCGCCCGCCATGTCGAGGATCTGCTCGTGCGGCTGCGGCTTGACCCGCCGCACGAACTTGTCCTTCCACAGCCGGTGCAGCCCGCCCGACATGGCATCGTTCATGACATCGTATTTCTTCGCGACACTGGAAAAGACCGCGCCGACTCGCTCGGTCTTTTCCTCGGGGCTTACGCTTTCGTAGCCGAAGGACACACTATCGTTCATGGCTGCGGGCCTTAGCCGCTCGCCGTGCCCGGTGCCAGTGAAAGCGTCCCGCGAATCGCGCCTCGTTCAGGCGGGCTGCGGCGGGGCGAACATGAACGGGGCAAGGTGCATCAGGAAGTCAGCCTTGCCGACGTCGATCCCCTGCTGGCGCAACAGGCCATAGGTCATCGCGGCGTGAAAATAGAAGTTGGGCAGCGCGAAGCCGTTGAGGAAACGCTCAGCCGAATCGAACCGGATCCCCGCGCCGTTGGGAAAGGTCAGGACGATGTCGCGGCTCGCGCCGGCGTTGAACGCATCGGCATCGATCGACTGGAGGTAGGCAATGGTCTTGTCGCACCGCGCCTTGAGCTCGGCGAAGCTCGCTTCGGTATCCGGCATCGACGGCGCATCGGCTCCGGTCATCCGGGCGGCCGCTCCCTTGGCGGCGTCCGAGGCCATCTGGATCTGGCGCGAGAGGGGATGCATGTCGGGAGCGAGGCGCGCTTCGAGCAGCGCCGCTTCGTTGCCCTGCGCGGCGGCCTTGTCGAGCCAGACCTTGATATTGCCGAGCATCGTGATGGCGGGCGGCACGAAGCTGTCGTGGAGCGTGGCAGGCATAGTCTTCTCTCCCTGGGTTCGGTGTCTATCCCTTGACTAGGCCGGGTTGATTTCAGTTTCAATACGAAACTAATATTTCGTGGACAGGTTCGTGGCCTGGACCTAGTCCGGATGCGCCCATGCCCGAGCTTCCCGAAGTCGAAACCACCGTGCGCGGTCTTGAACGCATTCTCGATGGGAAGCGAATTGCCAGCCTGGTGACGCGCCGCGGCGATCTGCGCCGGCCGTTCCCCGACGATCTCGCCCAAGTCATGACCGGTGCCACGGTGACCGGGCTGGGGCGAAGGGCCAAGTATGGACTGATCCACATCGACCGCGGGCAGACAATGATATTTCATCTTGGCATGTCGGGACGGTGGCGGATCGAGCCGGACGAGCTTGGCCCGCACGACCACCTGGTGATCGAAACGGCAGGCGGTCACCGGCTGGCTCTGTGCGATCCGCGTCGGTTCGGATCGGTCGACCTTGTCGCCACCGCATCGCTCGACGTCTGGCCGGCCTTTGCCGCGCTCGGACCCGAACCGCTGGGCGACGGACTGTCGACGGGGCAGCTCGGAACGGCGCTGGCCGGGCGCAGCGCGGCGATCAAGCTGATGCTGCTCGACCAGCGCATCGTCGCGGGCCTTGGCAACATTTATGTCTGCGAAGCGCTGTTCCGCGCGCGAATCGATCCACGCAAGGCTGCGGGCAAGGTCAGTCGTGCCGGCCTGGGCCGGCTGGTCCCGGCGATCAAAGCGGTGCTTGCCGAGGCGATCGAGGCCGGCGGTTCGACCTTGCGCGACTACGCCCGGCCAGATGGCGAACTGGGCTATTTCTCGAAGCGCTTCGATGTCTACGACCGCGAAGGCAAACCCTGCGTGCGGGACGGCGCGTCGATCAGGCGGATCGTCCAGGGCGGACGCAGCACCTGGTATTGTAGCCGCTGCCAAAAATAGCCGGCCGTGCTTGACGATTCGGCCACCCGCCGGTAAGGGCCGCGCTTCCCGTGGGGCCGATTCCGTTCGGCGCCCCGTTTTTGCACGAGTTTTACAAGGACGAACATGGCCAATACGCCGCAAGCCCGCAAGCGCATCCGCCGCAACGAACGCCGCGCCGAAGTCAACGGCAACCGCCTCGGCCGCATCCGCACCTTCGTCAAGAAGGTCGAATCGGCGATCGCCGGTGGCGACAAGACTGCAGCGTCTGAAGCGCTCAAGGCGGCGCAGCCGGAACTGGCACGCGGCGTGGCTCGCGGTGTCCTTCACAAGAACACCGCGTCGCGCAAGCTGTCGCGCCTGACCAAGCGGGTTTCGGCTCTCTGATTCGTTCGGCCAGGTGATTCGTCCCGTTCAGGGACGACTTGGCCGGGACGAAAATAGAACATCGTGCTTTAAGGGCCGGCGGAATTTCCGCCGGCTTTTTCTATGCTGGCGCAGGCGTGGTCCAACTGTGCCGCATAAGCCTAAGAAAACGCGCGATTCGCAAATCGGTCACAATTCAAAGTTCTGAAATATTTAGCTAAATTTCCTATTCGCCGGATTCTGCAAGGCAGACCGGCGTCAAGGCGATTTATTTCATTTTTTTTACGGGCGACGCCTTGCTCTGGCCGATACCTCGTTCATAACAACCCAACTGACCGGCACGGAATCACCTGCGTCGGGCATCACAGAAAATCAGTGGTTTCAGCACTGGCCTGGGCAGCCGGTGAGGGGATGTTTTCGCGCAGCATCGCTGCGCGGAATGGGCCATTGTGCAAAGTCGGGGGCATACCGGGTGACAAGCACTGGTATTGGTGGGCCGCGCGGCAACGCGTTGGCCGGTAACAGGAATGATGCAGAGCGCATGATCGAAGAACAGGAAGCGCTCGACCTTGCGGCGGATTGGGCTGACATCAGCCAGGGCCTCCGCAAGGACCTTGGGCATCAACTACACGGCCAGTGGATCAAGCCGATCCAGCTCGGCACCTTCTGCAAGGAAACCGGCACGCTGGACCTGTTCCTGCCGACCGAGTTTTCGGCCAACTGGGTGGCCGACCGGTTTTCCGACCGGCTCTCGCTGGCCTGGAAGATCGCCCGCCCCGACGTGCGCCATGTGCGCGTCTCGGTCCTGCCGAGCCGCCGCGCTCTGGGTGGTCTGCGACTGGGGCGTGAGGACGGCCTGCGCCGTCCGGCCAACGACGGCGCGATCCCCTCGCAGCCTGGCGATGCGCTGGGCATGGGTGCGGCCGAGATGGGTGGCATCGGCGCGGGCGGCCTCGGCATGGCCTCGATCGGCCTCGATCCGTCGCTGACCTTCAACACCTTCGTGACCGGTTCCGCCAACGTACTGGCCAGCAACGCCGCCCAGCGCATGGCGGCGATGGAAGCCCCGCAGTTTGCCCCGCTCTATCTCAAGGCGGCAACAGGGCAGGGCAAGACTCACCTGCTTCACGCAATCGGCCACGCCTATCTGGTGGCGCATCCGCGCGCGCGCATCTTCTACTGCTCGGCCGAACGGTTCATGGTCGAATTCGTGCAGGCGCTGCGCCAGAACCAGACGATCGAGTTCAAGGCCCGCCTGCGCGGCTTCGACCTGCTTCTGGTCGACGACATCCAGTTCATCATCGGCAAGGCCAGCGCCCAGGAAGAGCTGCTCTACACGATCGACGCGCTGCTGGCCGAGGGCAAGCGGCTGGTCTTTGCCGCCGATCGCGCGCCCCAGGCTCTCGACGGGGTGGAACAGCGCCTGCTGTCGCGCCTGTCGATGGGCCTTGTCGCCGACATCCAGCCCGCCGATATCGAGCTGCGCCGTTCGATCCTCGAACATCGTCTTCAGCGTTTCAGCCCGACTCACGTTCCGGCCGACGTGATCGAGTTCCTGGCCCGGACCATCAACCGCAACGTGCGCGAGCTGGTCGGCGGCCTCAACAAGCTGATCGCCTATGCCCAGCTGACCGGCCAGGCCGTGTCGCTGCAGCTGGCCGAGGAACAGCTGACCGACATCCTCTCGGCCAACCGCCGCCGGATCACCATCGACGAGATCCAGCGCACCGTCTGCCAGTTCTACCGCGTCGACCGCACCGAAATGGCGTCGAAGCGCCGCGCTCGCGCCGTGGTTCGTCCACGCCAGGTCGCCATGTACCTTGCGAAGGTGCTTACCCCGCGCTCCTACCCGGAAATCGGCCGCAAGTTCGGTGGGCGCGATCATTCGACCGTGATCCACGCGGTGCGCCTGATCGAGGATCTGCGCACCCGCGACGCCGACATGGACGGAGACGTGCGCAGCCTGTTGCGCCAGCTGGAAAGCTGATCGGCTTCCACAGCCGGCACACCGCTTATCCAGCCGCGCTGCACAGCCTTGTGAACAGAGCTGTGCACAAGGCGATGCGTGATGCTAGGCTGGCTCCGTGTTCGACCCTGCCCTTCTCGCAGCATTCCTTTTTGCCGCCACGATCCTGACACTGACGCCGGGCGTGGACACGGCGATGGTGCTGCGCGCGGCGACGGTCGAGGGGCGCAGACCCGCTATGCAGGCCGCCCTGGGTATCGCGCTGGGCTGCCTCATCTGGGGCGCGGCAGTTGCCATGGGGCTGGGCACGCTGCTGCGTGCCTCGGAACTGGCCTATACGATTGTGAAGATAGCGGGTGCCGCCTATCTTGTCTGGCTTGGCATAGGACTGATGCTGCGCCCACGCCGCAAAATCGCGGCAGATGATCCGCAGGTCAAGGCGGGGCAAGGCAACGCCTTCTGCCGGGGCTTGCTGACCAACCTGCTCAATCCCAAGATCGGCGTGTTCTATGTAACTTTCCTGCCGCAGTTCGTACCGCCGGGCGCACCGGTCGGTGCGCCGATATTCCTGCTCGCGTCGATCCACGTCGTGCTGGGGCTGGTGTGGTTCGCGGTCCTGATCGCCGCGACCGTCCCGCTTGGCCGAGCGCTGCGTCGCCCAAGTACGGTTGCGATGCTCGACCGGCTGACCGGGGCGGTCTTCGTGGCCTTCGGGGCGAAGCTCGCCCTGTCGCGCTAGTCCGTCAGGCCGAAAGCCCGCCGTCGACCACCACCTCGCTCCCGGTGCTGAACGCGGCGCGGTCGGAAGCAAGGAACACCACCGCATCGGCGACGTTCTGCGGCTCGCCAAGGTGGCCGAGCGGATGCATGGCGGACACCTGCGCCAGCACCTCGTTGTTGCCAATCTGCTGGGCGGCGGCGAAATCGTCGACCAGGTGGCGCCCCATGTCGGTATCGATGACCCCGGGATGGACCGAGTTGACGCGAATCCGCGCGGCCGCAAGCTCCTTGGCGCAGCCCTTGGTGAACAAGCGCACCGCGCCCTTGGTGGAATTGTAGCAGGTTGCGCCTGCCGCGCCCTCGATTCCGGCGACCGACGACAGGTTCACGATCGCGGTCCCGCCGCGCCACAGGTGGGCGCGCTCCGCCAGCAACGGCACTGCGGCCCGGGTGCCGAGGAACACCCCTTCGACATTGACCGCGTGGAGCCGCCGCCAGTCGTCCAGGGTGGTCTCGGTGATCGGCTTGAACAGCCAAAGGCCGGCGTTGTTGACGAGAATGTCGAGACCGCCCGCCTCGGCCTTGATCCAGGCCATCGTCGCGGCCCAATCGTCCTCGCTGGTCACGTCGAGCGCGCGGGCCAGGCCGCCGATTTCGCTGGCCAGCGCTTCGGGCGCCGCGATGTCGGTCACCGCGACCTTCGCGCCGGCCGCCGCCAGTGCGCGTGCCGCAGCCGCGCCAAGCCCCCGCGAGGCGCCTGTTACCAGCGCGATGCGCCCATCAAGATCGGCCATGGTTCAAGCCTCCGTGGTTTCGGCAGCATAGGCGTCTCGCAGGTCGCGGCGCAGGAACTTGCCGCTGGCGTTGCGCGGCAAGGGTTCGGCAAAGAAACGGACGTAGCGCGGCACCTTGTGCTTTGCGACATGGGCTGCGACGTGATCGCGCACCGCGTCCTCGCTCAGGGATGCTCCGGTCTTGAGCACGATCGCCGCGGCGATCTCTTCGCCCAGGCGCTGGTCGGGCACGCCGAAGACGCAGCATTCGGCAATCTCGGGCATGCGGTAGAGCAAGGCTTCGACTTCGGTGCAGGATACGTTTTCGCCGCCGCGGATGATGATGTCCTTCTTGCGGTCGACTATGAAGATGAAGCCCTCTTCATCGATCCGCGCGACGTCGCCGGTGTGCAGCCAGCCGTCGGTGATCGACGCGGCAGTCGCTTCGGGGCGGTTGATATAGCCGCGGATCACGCTCGACCCCTTGACCCACAGCTCGCCCGCCTCGCCCTGGGGCAGCGTGTTGCCGTCGTCGTCGACGCATTTGACCTCGAAGTTGGGCATGTAGGGGCCCGCGCTGTCCGGCTTGTCGACAAAGAAGTCGCCGCTGATCGAGGTGATGATGCCGCAGGTCTCGGTCATGCCATAGCCGGTGCCGGGGCGGGCGGTGGTCACCCCGTCCTCGATCTTCTGGACCAGATCGGGTGGAACCTGCGCGCCGCCGCCCGCCAGCCCGGTGAGGCTGGAGGTGTCGGTCGTGGCAAACGACGGATGGTTGATCACCTCGCGGGCCATGGTCGGCACGCCGCTCATGTTCGTGACGCCCTCGCGTTCGATCAGGCGCAACGCTTCGCCCGCGTCCCACTTGTACATCAGCACCATCGCCCCGCCGAGCGCGGTGCAGGCATAGGCTCCGCAATTGTTGGCGGTGACGTGGAACAGCGGCGTCGTGATGAGGGTGACCGGGATTGGCGGATCTGCCGGCGGCGCGACCCCAGTGGCGCGTTCGACGGCCAGCGCGCTCGACGCGCCGGCGTAGAGCATGTTCATCAGGTTCGCGACGCAGCCCCGGTGGGTCAGTTGCGCGCCCTTGGGAAAGCCGGTCGTGCCCGAAGTGTAGAAAATGCAGGCATCGCTGTCGGGATCGACCGCGACCTCTGGCATCGCGCCGGGATGCGCGATAACCGTTTCCCACGGCACGGTCCCGTCCGACGCCGGGGTGCGGACGGCGACGACGGTCATCGGTGGCACGTCGCTTGCGGCGCGCCAGCGTTCGATCCGCTCGGCGTCGGCGAACAGCACCGTGGGGGCTGCGTCGCGCAGGCCGTAGGCCATCTCCTCGCTGGTCCACCACGCGTTCATACCGACGGCGGCTGCGCCGATGCAGGCGCTGGCCCAGTAGATGAGCATCCATTCGGGATAGTTGCGCATCGCGATCGCCACGCGGTCCCCAGGGCGCACCCCCTGATCGTGCAGCCAGGCCGCAACTGCAGTGACCTGCGCGTGCGACTGCGCATAGGTCAGCCGCTCATCCTCGTAGACGAGGTAGGTTCGTTCGGCGAAGACGGCGGAGGCCAACCACACCTCCCGCACGCTGGGCGGAGCGTTCTTGTAGGTGCGCAGCCGATGGCCGAGGATCTCCTGCTCGACGATCTCGAACTGGCCGCCCGGGCCGGTCAGTTCCTCGCGCGCCCGGCGCAACTCGGCATAGTGCATCTATCTCTACCCATCAGCCCGTTTTTAATTGTGCGATTAAGGTGCCCCACTAACGAGCGCGCGGCAAGCACCTTTCGGTTCTTCAGCTTGGCGGCTAGGGCTTTGGCCATGAGCCTGCCGCCCGACCGCCTCGACCGCTTTGCCCGCCATATCGTGTTGCCGGAAGTGGGCGGGGCCGGCCAGGTGGCGCTGGCCGGGGCCTGCGTCGTAATTATCGGATGCGGGGGGATCGGCTCGCCGGCGCTCCAATATCTCGCCGGCGCCGGGATCGGCAGCCTCGTCCTGGTCGACGACGACCGGGTCGATGCCAGCAATCTCCAGCGTCAGACGATCTTTGCCGAGGCCGATATTGGTCGCCCCAAGGCGGAGGCGGCGGCGGATTGGGTCGGGCGGTTCGACGGGGTCCTCAAGGTCCGCGCGCACGCCGGGAGGATCGATGGCGAAAACGCGGCGCAGATCCTTGAGGGTGCCGATCTTGTCCTCGACGGATGTGACAACTTCGCGACGCGGCTGGCCGTTTCCGACGCGTGCGTGCGCGCCGGGGTGCCGCTGACCAGCGCGGCGATCGGCCGCTTTCAGGGTCAGGTCGCCAACTTCGCCGGGCATTTGCCGGGCGAAAGCTGCTATCGCTGCTTCGTGGGCGATGCTTTCGACGCCGACGATTGCGACACTTGTGCCGCGGACGGCGTGCTGGGCGCGATGGCAGGCATGGTAGGCGCCTTTGCTGCGATGCAGGCGATCCGGGTGTTGTTGACCGGAAAGGCCACGCTTGGCGATCCGCAGTGGGGCCGGCTGCACCTTGTCGACGGTTTTGCCCCGTCGATGCGGACCATGCGCATTGCCAAGGACGCGCAGTGCAGGGGCTGTTCAGGCGCCGGCTAGAACCTCGTCGACCCAGGACGGGACCGTCTGGCTGGCCGGGCCGAGACGGGATTCGTGGAACAGGTGCGATCCCTGGCTGCGTTCGAGATTGAGTTCCAGCGTGTGGGCGCCAAGCTCGCGCGCATCGCGCACGAACCCGGCGGCGGGATAGACCGCGCCCGATGTGCCGATCGAAACGAACAGGTCGGCGCGGCGCAGCGCGGCATAGATCCGGTTCATCTCGTAAGGCATCTCGCCGAACCAGACCACGTCGGGCCGCAGGCTGCGCGCCTGGCAGGCCGGGCAGGGCGGATAGTCGGCCAAGGAGCCGCGCCACGGCGAACGCACGTCGCAGGCGGTGCACCAGGCCTTCAGGTGCTCGCCGTGCATGTGCAGCACGCGGCGCGCGCCGGCGCGCTCGTGCAGGTCGTCGACGTTCTGGGTGACGATCAGCAGGTCGCCGCCCCAGGCCGCGTCGAGCCGCGCCAGCGCGTCGTGGGCGGGATTGGGCAGCTTGGTCTGGATCGCGGCGCGCCGCATGTCGTAGAAGCGCTGCACCAGCTCCGGATCGCGCGCGAAGCCTTCGGGCGTGGCAACGTCCTCGACGTCGTGCTGTTCCCACAGGCTCGGCTGACCGTCGGTTCCGGCGCGGAACGTGTCGATCCCGCTTTCTGCGGAAACCCCGGCGCCGGTCAGGATCACGATATTGCGGTATTGGCCCATCGCGGCCATGAAGCACGCAAGACAGGGGATAGGCAATGGTCAGAATCGGTATCGTCGGCAGCGCGGGACGCATGGGCCAGGCCCTGGTCGATGCGATTGCGGATGCCGGCGAAGCACTGGCCGGCGGAGCCGACAAGGGCGATGACGTGGCCGCGCTGGCGCAGCGCAGCGACGTGCTGGTCGATTTTTCCAGCCCCCATGCCCTCGAGGCGAATCTCGACGCGGCCGCGGCGGCCGGGGTGCCGATCGTCGTCGGCACTACGGGGCTGGAAGAACGCCACCACTACCTGTGCGACAACGCCGCCGATCGCATCGCCGTGCTGCAGACCGGCAACACCTCGCTCGGCGTCACGCTGCTGGCGCACCTGGTGCGCGAGGCGGCGAGCCGGCTGGGTGAGGACTGGGACATCGAGATCGTCGAAAGCCATCACCGGATGAAGGTCGACGCGCCCTCGGGCACTGCGCTGCTACTTGGCCAGGCGGCGGCCGAAGGGCGTCAGATCGACCTTTCCGCTCATAGCGAGCGCGGCCGCGACGGCATCACCGGCGCCCGCGCGCGCGGCGCCATCGGCTTTGCCGCGCTGCGCGGAGGCAGCGTCGCGGGGGATCATTCGGTGCTGTTCCTGGGCGAAAGCGAGCGCGTCACCCTGTCGCACCTCGCCGAGAACCGTTCGATCTTCGCTCGCGGCGCGGTGCGCGCGGCGCAGTGGCTGAGCGGCAGGTCCGCGGGCCGCTATACCATGGCCGAGGTGCTCGACCTGTGAGGCTGCCCTTGCGCAACCGGGTCTGGCTGCAACTGACTGGCGACGCCAAGGGGGGTGGCAGGCTGACGGGGGCAAACTGGGCGCTGGCGACGGTCATCATCCTTGCCGTGCTCAGTTCGATCCTGGCGACCGAGCCGGAACTGCACAAACGCTTCGAGCACGAGTTTCGCCTGGTCGAGATCCTGTTCGGCCTATGTTTCCTGGTCGAATACGCGGCTCGCATCTGGACCGCGCCCGAAGCGCCTGGGCCTGGAACCGACTGGGAAAAGCGCTGGGCATTCCTGAAATCCGGCCTCGGCCTCATTGAATTGGTCGTGCTGATCGTGACCTTTCTGCCGATGTTCATCCCCGAAGTGGCGGTGCTGCGCCTGATCCGGCTGCTGCGGCTGATGATGATCGCGCGGATGGGGCGCTTTTCGAGCGCTTTCAACGAGGTGCTGAGCGCGATCAACGAACGCCGCTTCGAACTCTACGTCACGATTGCCCTTGCCTCGTTCCTGGTCCTGTTCGGCGCGACGGCGCTCTATCTGGCCGAAGGGCACGTCCAGCCCGACAAGTTCGGATCGATACCGCGCGCGCTGTGGTGGGCGGTGATCACCCTGACCACGGTCGGCTATGGCGATGTGTCGCCGATAACGCCGCTCGGCAAGATGATGGCCTCGGTCATCGCCCTGGCCGGCGTCGGACTTGTCGCCATGCCCACCGGGATCATGGCCGCGGCCTTTTCCGAGGCGATGCAGAACCACCGCAAACGGCGGGGCAAGGGCGAATGACCAAGGCTGAGGTGTTCGAGTTCTTCCGCCGCCTTGCCGAAGACAACCCGTCACCCGAAACCGAACTGGCCTTCGGCAACACCTACCAGCTTCTGGTGGCGGTGGTGCTGTCGGCCCAATCGACCGACGTCGGCGTCAACAAGGCGACCCGCGAGCTGTTCAAGACAGTGACGACGCCCGCGCAGATGGTCGCCCTTGGCGAGGAAGGGCTCAAGGAGCACATCAAGACGATCGGGCTGTTCAACGGCAAGGCCAAGAACGTCATCGCCCTGTCCGAAATTCTCGTGCGCGACCATGGCGGCGATGTACCGCAGGATCGCGACGCGTTGACCGCGCTGCCCGGCGTGGGGCGCAAGACCGCCAACGTGGTGATGAACTGCGCCTTCGGGGCCGAGACCTTCGCGGTCGACACCCACATATTCCGCGTCGGCAACCGTACGGGCCTGGCTAAGGGGAAGTCCCCGCTGGCGGTCGAAAGGCAGCTTGAGAAGAAGGTGCCCGCGCCGTTCCGCGTCGGCGCCCACCACTGGTTGATCCTGCACGGCCGCTACATCTGCAAGGCGCGCACGCCCGAATGCTGGCGCTGCCCGGTCGCGGACCTCTGCGCCTTCAAGCCCAAGACCGCCGCGCCGAAAAGCAAGCGCGCCTAGCCGGCACCCTTGTCGAAGTTGTCGGGATCGAGGTTGAGGCCCGACCGACCGTGGGCAGACCCCTGCGATGGCGCGATATCCGGGTCGAAATCGGGATCGAGCGGGGGCTGCAGCATGCCTTCCCACTTGGTAATCACCGCGGTTGCAACCGAGTTGCCCAACACGTTCGTGGCGGTGCGGCCCATGTCGAGGAACTGGTCGATCGCCAGCACCAGGGCAATCCCTTCGACCGGCAGGTTGAACATCGCGAGCGTCGCGGCAATGACGACCAGACTGGCGCGCGGCACCGCGGCGATGCCCTTGGAGCTGATCATCAGCGTCAAGAGGATCAGGATCTGCGTGCCGATGTCGGGCACGACGTTGTAGGCCTGCGCGATGAAGATCGTCGCGAAGCTGGCGTACATCATCGACCCGTCAAGGTTGAAGCTGTAGCCGAGCGGCAGCATCAGGCCCGAAACGCGGCGCGGCACGCCGAAGCGGTCGAGCTGCTCGAACAGCTTGGGCATGGCCGCCTCGCTGCTTGCGGTCGAGAAGGCGATCAGCACCGGTTCGCGCACATAGCGCACCAGCATGAGGATGCGGGTGCCCAGGAAGACGAAGCCGATGCCCAGCAGCAGCGCCCACAGCAGACCCAGCGAGAGATAGAACTCGGTCAGCAGTTCGGCATAGACGAGCAGGATGCCGAGGCCGTTTTCGGAAACCACCTTGGCCAGCGCGCCGAACACCGCGAAGGGGGCGAACCGCATCACGTAGCCGGTGACCTGCAGCATCAGTTCGGCCAGCGATTCCGCGGCCTTGACCAGCGGCTTGCCCTTTTCGCCGATGGCGGTGAGGCCGATCCCGGCGAACAGCGCGAAGACCAGCACCTGCAGGACATTGTTTTCGCCCATCGCAGTGATGATGTTCTTGGGAAAGACGTGTTCGATGAACTCGAACATGTCGAGCTTCTTGACCTCGCCCACGGCCTTCGTCGGCGCGCTGAGATCGACGCCGAAGCCGGGCTGGAACAGGTTGACCATCAACAGGCCGAGACTGATCGAGATGAAGCTGGCGATGATGAACCACACGATCGCGCGGAACCCGATCCGGCCCACCGCCGCGCTGTCGCCCATGTGGGCCAGACCCGAAATGATCGTCGCCAGCACAAGCGGGGCGACCAGCATCTTGATCAGGTTGAGGAAGATCGTCGACAGCACCTGAAAGCTGCGCGCCCAGGTTTCGGTGCTGGCAATCCCGGCCAGCAGCCCCGCGTTGACCATCCAGCCGACCACGATGCCCAGGACCAGCCCGATCATGATGCAGCGCGTCAGGTGAACGCTCAGCACATGAAGCAGCCAGCCAAAGATCGATCGCCGTTCAGCCATGGTGCTGCGTCCCTGTCGTTGTAACAATATTGCAGGCGATGGTAACGCCTGTCACGGCGCGGTCAATCAGCCAGCCAGGGCGGCGGTCGCAATCCGGGCATAAATCCGTGCCAGCGCGTCGAGATCGGCGATGGCCACCGCCTCGTCGCGCTTGTGCATGGTCGCGTTCGTCAGGCCGAACTCGATCACCGGACACAGGTTCTTGAGGAACCGCGCGTCGCTGGTCCCGCCGGTCGTGCTGGCTTCGGGCACCAGGCCGGTTTCCGCTTCGACTGCCGCCGCGATCAAATCGCTGAAAGCGCCGGGCGGGGTGATGAACGCCTCGCCCGAGATGACCGGGCGCGCGCTGCCGCCGTGCCTTTCGGCAATCGCGATCACGCGGTCGGCCAGGGCCTGGCCGGTGTGCTCGTCGTTGAAGCGGATCGAGAGGCGCGCGGTGGCGCGGCTCGGGATTACGTTGGTGGCCGGATTGCCGACGGCAAGGTCGGTAATCTCGAGGTTCGACGGCTGGAACCAGGCGTTTCCGCTGTCCAGCGGCATGGCCTTCAACTCGGCCAGCATGTGTACCAGCCGCGTGATAGGGTTGTCGGCCAGGTGCGGATAGGCGACGTGGCCTTCCTTGCCCTCGACCTCGAGCCAGATGTTGACCGAGCCGCGCCGTCCGACCTTCATCATGTCGCCCAGGCGGTTGACGCTGGTCGGCTCGCCCACCAGGCACAGGTCGGGGATTGCGCCCGCTTCGCGCATATGGTCGATCAGCGCGACCGTGCCGAAGCGGGCCGGGCCTTCCTCGTCCCCGGTGATGACGAAGCTCATCGTGCCGGCGTCCGGCGGTACGGCGGCGGCAGCGGCGACCATTGCCGCGATCGATCCCTTCATGTCGACCGCACCGCGGCCATAGAGCAGATCGCCCCGCACCTCGGGTGCAAAGGGCGCGCTGGCCCAGCCATCGCCCGGCGGCACCACGTCGACGTGGCCGGCGAAGGCGAAATGGCGGCTGCCGTCGGGGCCGGGGCGGATCGCAAACAGGTTCTCGACCGGCCCGTCCGGCGCCTCGCCCGCCGTAAAGCGGTGGACCGCAAAGCCCAGCGGGGCAAGCTGGCCTTCGAGGCAGTCGAACACCAGGCCCGCAGCCGGGGTGACGCTGGGGCAGGCGATCAGCGCTTCGGCGAGCGGCAAAACCGGTGGAGGAGCGGCGGGGCTGGTCATGTCAATGTCCCGCATATGGGCTATGCAGTCACCCTGCAAGCCGGAGCGCCCCATGCCCAGGATCGATATCGACGCCATCCCCCAGAGCAACGCCACCGGCTATCCCGAACCCTACGACCGCGCGGTCGAGGGGCGGCTGTGGCGCCGGCTGGCCCCTGCGGGAGGGCTGACGGCGATGGGGGCAAGCCACGTCGTCCTGAAACCCGGCGCCTGGTCCAGCCAGCGGCACTGGCACCGGGGCGAGGACGAATTGCTGATCATGCTATCGGGCGAGGCTGTCCTGGTCGAAGACGATGGGCGAACGGTCCTGCGTCCGGGGGACGTCTGCGCCTGGGCCGAAGGGGTCGCCAACGGTCATCACCTGATCAACGAGAGCGACACCGATTGCAGCTTCGTCGCGATCAGCGCTGGGCCGGATCTCGGCGGCGAATATTCGGACATCGACATGGTCTTCACCGAGGCGGGCTACTTCCGCAAGGATGGTTCCGCCTATGCGGCAAAGCGGATGAAATAGCGGCGGCTCAGCGTCGCGTTTCGGTCTCGAACTGTTCTATTGTCCAGTCCTCTGCCTCGGCGGCGCGGACCCAGGCCTGCAACCATTCGTGTTCCCACACCGCTTCCATATAGGCGAGCGCAAAGCCGGGCACCCCGATGCCATAGCTGATGAAGCGGCTGACGACGGGAGCATAGATGATGTCCGCGGCGCAAAAGGTGCCGAACAGGAACGGTCCGCCTTGGCCGAAGCGGGCGCGCGCCTCGGCCCACAGGGTCAATATGCGCACGATGTCGGCCTTGGTCGCCTCACTGATCTCCGCGCCTTCGACCCGGCGGCGCACGTTCATCGGGCATTCGCGGCGCAGCGACAGGTACGAACTGTGCATTTCGGCGACCATCGACCGGGCCATGGCGCGGGCATCGTCGGCCTTGGGCCAGAACCGTTCGCGACCGACCTTGTCGGCCAGGTATTCGATGATCGCCAGGCTGTCCCAGACCACGGCATCGCCATCCCACAGCACCGGTACCTTGCCGGAAGAGGGTGCGATCTCGTCGTTGTCGTGTTTGCGCTGGTCCCAGTCGTCGCCATAGATCGGAACCATGATCTCCTCGAACGGCAGGCCCGATTGCTTGGCCGCCAGCCAGCCGCGCAGCGACCAGCTCGAATAGTTCTTGTTGCCGAGGATGAGTTTCATGGCCCTTCCGGTATCTGTTCAGGCAAATGTTGTCGAGTGTGAACGGCCTATCGATGCGTGACGAGCGCAGGATTGAGCGGCGGAGCGAAATCGCCCGCGCGCCACGGCGGCAGCGGCGGCTCTTCGGGGTTGCGCGGTGCGCCGGAAAGATAGCCGAAATAGGTGGCGATGCGGCGTTCGGCGGTGTCGCGGATCGCCCGGCGACCATGCATGAAGCGCGTGTTGTCGAGCATCAGGATGTCGCCCTGGTGCCAGGCCACTTCGACCTCGACTGTCTGCGCGGCCGAGCGCACCGCGTCGACCCAGGCCTCAGGCACCTCGCTGCCATCGTCGAGCAGCGGGAAATCGCGCCGCCCGACATAGTCCCTGGCAAACAGCAGGAAATTGCCGAACGCGAGTTCGCCTGCGAACATCGGGCGATGCAGCAAGGGCCGCGTGAACAGCCGCACCAGCCGGCCGTCGGACAGGCGCCGGAACCGGTAGGGACAAGTGGGCGGCGGCGCGTCCAGCAACGCTGGATCGGGCTGCACAGTGCCAAGCCAGAACTCGAGCAGGCCCGGCCAGGTCGGGAAGACGTGGAGCAGGCGGCGCGCGGCAAGGTCATCGCGCAGCGTGCAAGGCAGGCGGCGCACCAGTTCGACGCCGTCGCAGATCGTCGTCTGGCCGCCGGCTCCTGGCGGTGACAGGCAGGCGAAGAAGGCCGTGTCGGGCTTCCACGCCTCGCGCGCAAGTTCGGGATGGAGCGGGAAGGGATCGGCGCCAGTGTTGACAGTCTGGATCGCGTGATCGCCGTCGAGCACCTCGCGTCCGGGCGATTCGTTGATCGCGGCGGTCGGGCAGAGCGCGCGGCAGAACCGGCCGAAGGCGGCAAGGTCGAAGGCGAAGCCGCGCAGCAGGATCGCGCCATGGTCCCTGTAGAGCGCGAGCAACGCGTCGGTGTCGATGCTCTCCAGCCCGCAAGCGTCCTTGGCATCCGGCGAAAGGACGACCAGCGGATCGGGGGCATGAGGCAGCACGACGCGGACCATGGCAAGCGCATAGCCGAGGCCCCGAGCACAGGCTATAGCCTGCCCGGTCATGTCGCTGACCCTTGCCGAACTGTTCGCTTCCCCCGACCACTACCTGCACTCGTTCGCGGACGGCGCGGCGGTGTTCGTGCCGATGGACCGCGACGCCTATCGCCGCTCGGTGTTCCTCGACGACCGGATCGATCCCGCTGGGAACGGCGCGATGCGGGTGCCGCTCGGCATGCTGGTCGGTCAGGCACCGGCCCCGCGCCCCATCGGCTGGATATTCCACGTGGCGCACTGCGGATCGACGCTGCTGGCGAACGCGCTCGACGCGCTGGGTCCGAACCTTGTCCTGCGCGAACCGTTGGCGCTGCGCCAGCTGGGTGTCGCCCGAGAGGTGGACGACGCGCTGATGGCGGTCGAACTGGCGATGCTCGGCAAGGCTTACGATGCGGACGCCCCGACGCTGGTAAAGGCCAATGTGCCGGTGAACTTCGTTCTGAATGCCATCGCCGCGGCACGGCCCGATGCGCCCGCGATCATGCTCTATCTGGGCCTCGAGGATTACCTTTGCGCGATCCTGCGCAGCGCGAATCACCGCCACTGGCTGCGCGGCGTCTCGGCGCAGCTTGCCCACCATCTCGGGCCAGCGGACGGGCGAAGCGATGCGGCCTGCGCCGCCGCGTTGTGGCAGGCGCAGATGACGCGGTTCGGCGCGGCGATGAAGGCCATGCCGGCGGCGCGGGCGCTGGACGCCGAGGCGTTCTATGCCGATACCTTTGGCACCTTGCTGGCGACCGCGCTGCATTTCGGGATGGACGTCGATACCGCTGCGATTGCCGCTCTCATCGCAGGGCCCGTCTTCCAGACCTATTCGAAGCGGCCCGGCGTCGCGTTCAGCAACGCGGACCGGCTGGAGCGGCAGGCCGCGACGCGTGATTCGCTGGCCGAGGAGATCGAAGAGGCACACCAATGGCTTGACGGGCAGGGCCATGATGCGGAAGCCTTGGCCCGAACCTTAGAGGAATCCTCCCTGAGATGACGCTACGCCCGTTCCACCTTGCCTTTCCCGTCCGCGATCTGGCCGAGGCGCGCGCTTTCTGGGGTGGAGTGATGGGCTGTCCGGAAGGACGCAGCAGCGATTCGTGGATCGATTTCGACTTTTACGGCCACCAGATCGTGGCCCACTGCACCGGGAGCGAAGCCGCCGACGCCGGCAACAACCCGGTCGACGGGCACGGCGTACCCGTGCCGCATTTCGGCATCGTGCTGGAACTGAAGGACTGGGAAGAGCTAGCCGCGCGGCTCACGGCGGCGGGCACCCGCTTCGAGATCGAACCCTATGTGCGGTTTCGCGGCGAACCGGGCGAACAGGCGACCATGTTCTTCCGCGATCCCAGCGGCAACGCGATAGAGATGAAGGCCTTTGCCGACCTGGGGCAACTGTTCGCGACGTAAGATAAGGGAGAGAGACATGCGGCTGGATCCGAGTGTGGAGGACGAGGCGTTCCGAACGGAGGTGCGCGACTGGATTGCCGCGAACCTAAGCGAGGATCTCAAGGTCGCGGCGCGCAAGACCGGCAGCGTCTTTACCGACAAGGAGCCGGCGCTGGCCTGGCAGGCCAGACTTCATGCCAAGGGCTGGGCCGCGCCGTCCTGGCCGCGCGAATACGGCGGGACCGGCTGGACCGAGGCGCAGCGCCATATCTTTGCCGCCGAATGCCGCCGCGCAGGGGCGCCCAACCTGTCGCCGATGGGGCTGCGCATGGTCGCCCCCTGTATCATGCGCTACGGTACAAGCGAACAGAAGGCGCACTACCTGCCGCGCATCCTGGCGGGCGAGGATTACTGGTGCCAGGGCTATTCGGAGCCCCAGGCCGGGTCGGACCTTGCCGCCCTGCAGTTGCGCGCCGATGCCGATGGCGGCGACTACGTGCTCAACGGATCGAAAATCTGGACCACCCACGCCCACCTCGCCAACAAGATGTTCTGCCTGGTGCGCACCTCGCGCGAAGCGACACGGCAGGCCGGCATCACGTTCCTGCTGCTCGACATGGTGCTGCCCGGGATCACGGTCAGCCCGATCCGTTCGATGGCCGGCGACCATGATTTCAACCAGGTGTTCTTCGACAACGTCCGCGTCGCCCAGTCGGGCCGGCTTGGCGAGGAGGGCGAGGGCTGGACCGTGGCCAAGTACCTGCTCGAATTCGAACGCGGAGGTGCCTACGCCAGCGGCCTGTTCGCAGCGCTCGACGAGGTGCGCTCCGCTGCCGCCGCTGCGGGCTTGCTGGGCAGCGCCGCCTTCCGGCGCAAGCTGGCAACGGTTACGGCGCAGGTTGCCGCGATCGAGGCGGTGGAAGGCGTCGTCCTGTCGCAGATGGCCAGCCGCGGCAGCCCCGGACCGGGCTCCTCGATCCTCAAGCTGCAGGGGACCGAAGCCGAACAGATGATCCACGAGTTGGCGGTGGAGGTCGCCGGGACTTATGCCGCCGCCGACCAGATCGACGCGCGCCAGCACGGCAGCAACGCCGCCCCGCTGACCGATATCTTCGCGATGATGGCGGTACCACGCTACCTCAACGGCCGGGCCGCCTCGATCTATGGCGGATCGAACGAGGTCCAGCGCGGGATCGTGGCCAAGGCCGTCCTCGGCCTCTAGGCCAGGGGTCAATCCGTGCCGAGCGCATCCTCGTAGATCGCCGCGCGCAGTTCGGCGATGCCCATGCCCTTTTCCGAACTGGTCACGTGGACCACCGGGAAGGCAGCAGAATGCTTGCGCGCCTCGGCCTGGGTCGCGGCCAGCACGGCCTCAAGCTCGCTCGCCTTTATCTTGTCCGCCTTGGTCAGGACGAGGCGATAGCCGACGGCTGCCTCGTCGAGCATCTTCATCATGTCGCGGTCGACGTCCTTTACCCCGTGGCGGCTGTCGATCAGCACCAAGGTGCGCTTCAGCACCACCCGCCCGCGCAGGAAATCGCGCACCAGCCGTTTCCACGCATCGACGATCTTGATCGGCGCCTTGGCAAAGCCATAGCCCGGCATGTCGACCAGGCGCAGTTTGGTCGGCTCGCCCACCTCGAAGAAGTTCAGCTCCTGCGTCCGGCCCGGGGTCACCGAGGCGCGGGCGATTGCCTTGCGCCCGGTCACCGCGTTGATCAGGCTCGACTTTCCGACGTTGGAGCGCCCAGCAAAGGCCAGCTCCGGAAAGTCCGGATCGGGCAGGAACTTGAGCGACGGCGCGCTCTTGAGGAACTCGACCCGCCCCGCGAACAGGCGGCGCGCCTGTTCGGCGAGGACTTCTGCTTCGTCCATCGCGTCAGGCCTTGGCCTTCGCGGCCTTGACCCGCTTGGCGTCGGCCGCGTCCTTGTCGGCCTGGGCCTTCATCTGCGGATGCTTCGAATAGAGGTAGGCCTGCTGGGCGATGGTCAGCACGTTGTTGGTAATCCAGTAAAGCAGGAGGCCGGCCGCGAAGGGGGCCATGATGAACATCATCACCCACGGCATGATGGCGAACATCTGCTGCTGGACGGGGTCGAGCTGCGCCGGGTTCAGCTTGAACTGGAAGTGCATGGTGATGCCCAGCAGCAGGGCCAGCACGCCGATCGCCAGGAACGATGGCGGCGTGAAATCGAGCAGGCCGAACAGGTTCAGGAGGTGCGCCGGATCGGGCGCGGAGAGATCCTTGATCCACAGCACGAAAGGCTGGTGTCGCATCTCGACCGCCAGGATCAGGGTCTTGTACAGCGCGAAGAACACCGGGATCTGCAGAAAGATCGGCAAGCACCCGGCAAGCGGGTTGACGCCCTCCTGCTTGTAGAGCTTCATGATTTCTTCCTGCTGCTTGGGCCGATCGTCCTTGTAGCGATCCTGGATGGCCTTCATCTTCGGCTGGATCGCCTTCATCGCCGCCATGCTGGCGAACTGCCGCTGCGAGACGGGGAACATGATGCCCTTGACGATCAGGGTCAGCAGCATGATCGCGAGTCCGAAGTTGCCGACCGCGCTGAACAGCGCCTTCAGCAGCCAGAAAATCGGCCGCGCGAACCAGCTGAACCAGCCCCAGTCGATCGCCAGGCCGAAATTGGTGACGCCGGCATCCTCGTACTTGTCGAGGACGGTCGATTCCTTGGCGCCGGCGTAAAGCCGGGTGGTGCGGGTCACTTGCTGCCCGGGGGCGACGGTGACATCGCCATAGACCAGGTCAGCGCGGAACTGGCTGTTGCCGAGGCTGCGGAAATCGCTCGCCGCGCCGGCCGCATCGGGAATCAGCACCGACATCCAGTAGATGTCCGTAAATCCGACCCAGTCGGTCCTGCCGGCGTTGGGCTGGACCTGCACGTCGGCGACGTCGCTGTAGTCAGGCTCGAAGCTGACCTTGCCGTCGAAGGTGCCGAAGGGCCCGGAATGGACGTTGAAGCTGTCGACGCTGGCGGTCTTGTCGGTGCGGCTCAGCAGGGCGTAAGGCTTGAGCACCACGGGCGTCGCGCCGGCGTTGGCGGCGGTCTGCTTCACCGTGATCATGTAGTCGGCGTCGATGGCGTAGGTCAGGGTATAGGTCTGGCCGGTGCTGTTGCTGGCGGTCAGCGTGACCGGGGTCTGCGGGGTCAGCTTGGCTCCGGGCTGAGCGGCCCAGACCGTGCCCGCGTTCGGCGCGCCCACGCCCTGTCCCAGGAAGCCGAACTGCGCGTATTCCTGCGCCGGAGTGCCCGCCGGCGAATAGATCCGCTGCGGCCCGCTATCCCGGTCGATCGTCGCCGTATGGTGGTTGAGGACGAGGTCGTCGACCACGCCGCCGGTCAGGTTGATCGAGCCCGACAGGCCCGGCGCGGCAATCGGCACGCGCCCGGCGGGGTTGAGCGCGGTCTTGAGGTCGCGCGCTTCGAGCGCGATGTCGGCGGCACTGGTCAACCCGCCTTCGCGCGTCGGTCGGGCTGGGGCGGCTGCGTTTGGCGCGGCCACTGTGGCAACAGGCGCCGGTGCGGGCTTGCTGGCCTGCGGATAGAAGTAGCGCACACCGGCGTCCCAGCCGAACAGCAGCAGCGCGGTCAGCGCCAGTGCCAGGATCATGTTGCGCGAATTGGTCTTGTCCACGAGGCGTCCCTGTAAAATCGTCAGTCGTTCGGATGGAAGTGCGTGTCCGGCGTCAGGGCACCGGATCGTGGCCGTGCCCACCCCACGGGTGGCAGCGCAATATACGCTTCAACGCCAGCCAGCTACCCTTAATCGCCCCGTGTTTCTGCCACGCAATGATCGCGTACTGCGAGCAGGAAGGGCTGAATCGGCACGTCGGCGGGAGGATGCGCGACGGACCAAGCTGCCAGCCGCGCGCGATCAGGATCAGCAGCTGCTTCATCGCCGCTCTCCCCGCGGGCGGCGTGGCGGATCGCCCTTGCCCTGCGCGGCGCGGGACAGCGCCATGGCCAGCTCCTCGCGCAGCTTGGCAAAGTCGCGCTCGACCCCGCCATCGCGTCCGATCAGCACGTGATCGTGAGCGGGAAGCCCCGCTTCGGGCAACATTTCGCGCAGGAGAGCGCGGAACCGCCGCTTCATCCGGTTGCGCACCACGGCGTTGCCGATCTTCTTGGTGACGGTGATGCCGAACCGCATCGCACCGGCATCGTTCGGGCTCACCAGCAACACAAAACCGGGACGTGCTACGCGCAGGCCCCGGTTAGCGGCTAGGAAATCCGCCCGCCGCGAAAGGACGGACAGGTTCAAGGGTTAGCTCAGGCGGACAGCTTCTTGCGGCCGCGGGCGCGGCGCGCGCGCAGCACCTTGCGGCCTCCGACAGTGGCCGTGCGGGCGCGGAAGCCGTGGCGGCGGGCGCGGACGAGGCGGCTGGGCTGGAAAGTGCGCTTCATGACAGAACCTTCGAATCTCTAAAACAAGAACGCCGCCCGCGAAGGCGACCGAATAACAGAGGCGCGCCGTTACGTGAGGCGCCCCGTCGAGTCAAGCGTCGAACGGCCTAGTTGAGACCGGCCCACCCGCGCATGTCGGCGGCGGTGAGCCACTTGGCCTGCTCGAACGGAACCGAGTTGGTCATGGCGTAGAACGCGGCGGCGCGCTGCGCGGTCATGCCCATCTCGCGGTAATAATCAAGATAGGCGCGGTTCTGCGGCGCGTCGGCGCCATAGTCGGTCGCTTCGCGGCCGTCCTCGTCCTCCCAGGCGTGGACAGCGAATTCGGCCCCGTCCTCGGCGGTGCGGCGCGCGCCCGCAAGGAACAGCTCGACCCCGCCCGAGCGGACCGATCCGCTCGCAGGCACATGGGTGGCGATGCCGCGGGCATGGATCAGTCGGCCGAGCGCGAGATTGGCGCGGTCGTCCTCGGTGCCGGGGCAATCCAGCATTTCGAGCATCGCGATTCCCGGATGCGCTGCCAGCATCGCGGCGAACTGCGCGGGGCTCGCGCTGTCGGTCACATCGACCAGGGCGGCGCGAGCGGCATCCAGAACCCGGAACGGACCGTAGGCGGCGATCCCGCGCGGCAAGGCCGGCGGCGCTGCGGCCACGGTCCGTTCCGAGCCCCCCTGGGTCTCGTCGCCGGATTCGTAGACGAGGCTCACGCTGTCACGCGAACTCTCGTTCGCCGCGGCGGGAGCCGCTCCGAAGGCCAGCAGAATCGGCAGGATCAGGGCGGACTTTCGCATGGTCGCAGGATCGCAGGGCCTCCCTTGCCGCTTTGCCAAGCAGGGCGGTTAAGAACTCCTTACCCGCCGTTTTCGACGCGGTTTGGCTCGACAGACCAGTGCCGCACGGGCATCACGCGAAGGAATAGCTAAAGATCAAAGGGAGTTACGCTTGGTCGCGCTGGTTACGACGGTTGCCTATCTTGGGCTTGAGGCGCGCAGCGTCGAAGTCCAATGCCAGATCGCGCCGGGTCTGCCTCGCTTCAATCTGGTCGGCCTGCCCGACAAGGCGGTGAACGAAAGCCGCGAGCGGGTTCACGCGGCGCTTGCCGCCATGGGGCTGTCGCTGCCGCCCAAGCGGATCACGATCAACCTCTCGCCGGCCGACCTGCCCAAGGAAGGCTCGCACTACGACCTGCCGATCGCCCTGGCGCTGCTCGCCGCAATGGGGGTGACCGACGCCGAGCAATTGGCCGATTTCGTCGCTGTGGGCGAACTCGCGCTTGATGGACGGATTGTGCCGACCCCGGGCGTGCTGCTCGCCGCAATTCATGCCGCCGGAGCGGGCAAGGCGCTGGTCTGCCCCGCCGCACAAGGGCCAGAAGCAAGTTGGGCGGGCGGCCTGTCGGTTGTCGCCGCGCCCGATCTGGTCAGCCTGCTCAACCATCTCAAAGGCACGCAGCAGCTGCCCGCGCCGCAAAGGGGAGAGGCCGAGGTGCCGGGCTTCGGGCCCGACCTTCGGCAGGTCAAAGGCCAGGAAGTGGCCAAGCGCGCGCTGGAAATCGCCGCAGCCGGTGGGCACAACCTGTTGCTGATTGGCCCGCCGGGCGCCGGCAAGTCGCTGCTTGCCTCGTGCCTTCCCGGGATCCTCCCCGACCTGTCGCCGGCCGAAGCGCTCGAGGTTTCGATGGTCGCGTCGGTCGCGGGCACACTTGAGGACGGGCGAATCAGCCGCGCCCGGCCGTTCCGTTCGCCGCACCATTCCGCCTCGATGGCGGCGCTGACCGGCGGAGGGCTGCGCGTGCGTCCGGGCGAGGTCAGCCTTGCGCACCTCGGTGTCCTGTTCCTCGACGAATTGCCCGAATTCCAGCGCGCCGTGCTCGATTCGCTGCGCCAGCCGCTCGAAACCGGCGTGGTCGACGTGGCCCGCGCAAATGCCCATGTGACCTTCCCGGCGCGGGTCCAGCTTGTCGCCGCTATGAACCCGTGCCGCTGCGGCCATCTCGGCGATCCGGCGCTGGCCTGCAGCCGTGCACCGCGCTGCGCCGCCGACTACCAGAGCAAGGTTTCCGGCCCGTTGCTCGATCGGATCGACCTTCATGTCGAGGTCGACCCGGTCAGCGCCGCCGACCTCGCCCTGCCGCCACCGGCCGAGGGCAGCGCCGAGGTGGCCGCGCGCGTTGCGGCGGCGCGCGGCATCCAGCAGCACAGGCTTGAGGGCACGGCCAGGCGCAGCAACGCCGAACTCGACGGCGATCTCCTCGATCGTCACGCCACCCCGGACGAGGCCGGGCGCAAGCTGCTGCTCCAGGCGGCCGAGGCCATGCGCCTGTCGGCGCGCGGCTATACCCGCATGCTGCGTGTCGCCCGCACCGTTGCCGATCTGGCGGGCAGCGAAGCGGTCGGTCGCATTCACGTGGCCGAGGCGCTGAGTTACCGTCGCAGCGCGCCGCGCGCCTGATCGGGGAACCTGCGCCTGCCGCTGCCGTTGGAGAAACCATGATTGGCCGATTGACCGTGCTCGCGCTTTCCGCCTCGCTTGCCGCCTGCGCCGCTCTGCCGGGGGGCGAGGATGCCAGCTTCCCGGCGGCCGAGCCGGACCAGGCCGCGTTGGAAAAGTCGGGCTTCCGCCTTTTCGAGCTCGAACGCGGAAAGGTCGGTCCGGCCGAGAACACGTTCGTATCCCCGCTCAGCGTGCAGCAGGCGATGGGCCTGGTTCATGCTGGCACGAAGGGCACCGCTGCGCGCGAGATCGAAAGCGCGCTCGGCCTTGCGGCGGGCTCTGCCACCGACGCGGCGCTCGCCGCGCAGCGCAAGGCGGTGACGCAGGATACCGGCGCGGCCGAGGTTCGGCTCGCCAACGCTTTGTGGCTGTCGCAGGACTTGCGCTTCCGGCCCGAATACCTGGTCGCCACCCGCGACAGCTATGCGGCCAAGGCGGCGCGGCTCGACTTCGCGGATGCGCCGCAGCAGTCGGCCGATACGATCAACGCCTGGGCCAGTGCGGAGACCAAGGGGCTGATCCGTTCTATCGTTGCGCCAAGTTCGTTCAACGCGGCGACTGTTGCCGTGCTCAGCAACGCGGTGTTCTTCGAAGGCAAATGGGTAGTCGAGTTCGGTCAGGCCTATCCGCAGCCGTTCCTGTTCGGCGACGGCCGGGAAGCGCCGTTTCCGCTGATGAGCGAGACCGCGCTTTACTCCTATGCCGAAAGCGGCGGGTGGAAGGCGGTCCGCCTGCCCTACAAGGCGAGCGAGAACGGAAGCGCGACCCCGCGCTTCGTCATGGACGTGTTCGTTCCCCTGAAACGAAATGCCGACGCGATGCTGGGCGCGGCGGCCTATGCCGGGCTGACCGCAGCGCTGGACAATTCAGCACCTGAGCGCGTCACTGTGACCCTGCCGCGCTTCGAGATCGGCTGGAAGGAGACCCTCAACGATTCGCTGATCGGCCTGGGGATTCGCGCCGCGTTCCAGCCGGGCGTGGGCGACTTCGGCGCGATGTTCGATCCTGGCGGCAAACGGATGGTCATCAGCCGCGTCAGTCACGCGTCGAAACTGCAGGTCTTTGAAGCCGGGACCAGGGCGGCGGCGGTCACCGCAGTTGAAATGGTGACCACCGGGGCACGGATCGACGTGAAGAAACCCAAGGTGTTCCGCGCCGACCAACCGTTTCACCTGGTGATTCGCGACACGGCCAGCAATACGGTGCTGTTCGTCGGGCGGATCGCCCGGCCCGAGGTCTACGACGGCAATTAGACCGCGAACAACAGTCGGTCTTCAGGGCGGGGCAGGGAACTGTCCTCAAGCTCCAGCGGCTCGAAGCTGTCGTCGGTGAGGGCGACCTCGGTCAGGCCCTTCAGCTTGAAATAGCCGAGCCGACGTTCGTCGTCGCTGCGCCAGGCCTTGCCGGTGTTGAGCGCGCCGACGTAGAGTTCGTCGTGGCGTTCGAACAGGTGGTGCGGCGCCAGGACAAGCTCCGTGCCGTTGTACGAGGCTCGGATCAGGATGCGCCGGGCAATGGCCTCGAGAAACTTGCGTTCGTCGGTTTCGGTCGGATTCTTGGCATGCTGCATTGCAGCGTAATGCACCAGAATGGCTGCGGATTGCAAACCCGGAATACGTAAGCGTAGCCTGGTCTTATGGTCAGCGCAGGACGTTCAGCACCGGGCGCTTGAGCGAATCGTCGCCTTTTTCCGTCACGCCCACGTCGCTGCGATCGCGCCATTCCAGGTCCTTGGGACCAAGCGCGCGGCCGTCATGGGCGCGGATGCCGATGGCCGCGATCGGCACGCCATCGCGCGAATCGCACAGCACAGGATTGCTCGGCACGCCTTCGCCGTACTTTTCGCCCCACTGGCGCAGCGCGAGCATAGCGGGGAGCAGGTCCAGACCCTTTTCGGTCAAACGGTATTCGATCTTGCGGCGATCGTCGGGCAGCGGTTCGCGCTTCATGATTCCGTGTTCGACCAGGCGGGCCAGCCGGTTCGAAAGAATGTTGCGGGCGATGCCCAGCGCGCCCAGGAACTCCTCGAAGTGGTGGAGGCCGTTGAAGGCGGCGCGCAGGATCATGAACGACCAGCGTTCCCCCATCACTTCAAGCGCCGCGGGCAGGCCGCAATTGTGGCTGTCGAGCGGTTCTCTGAGCTTTCCCATTGGCGATCCTTATGCTTGGGGCAACCCTAGACCAATCCGGCTTCAGGTTGCACAAAAAAATCTTTGCTGCGTTGCACGATTGCAGGTTGCAACTGAAAACCTATCTTGGTAAGTAGCAATTCGCAACGCAAATCGACGCTACCTCCCTCCCAGGAAATGCCGGTCCCTGCGTGCTGACACGACAAGGGGAAATGCCATGATCACCTATAACCAGACCGCCATGCCGCGCTTCGTGCTTGCCGCTGGACTAGCCCTGCTCGGAACGGTCGCCAGCTTTGGCGTCACCACCACCCCGGCACGGGCCGGCACCAGCACCAACGCCGCGACCCTGGCAACCGGCCTTGAAAGCCCGGCCAAGAAGGTCGTCAACGGCGCGCTGTGGAAGTGCACGGGCGATGCCTGCGTCGGCCAGATCGATGGCTCGCGTCCGGTCAACACCTGCCGCCAGGTCGTCAAGACCTTCGGCGCCGTCACCAAATTCGCCACCCCCAAGGGCGAACTCAGCGCCGAGGATCTTCAGCGCTGCAACGCTGCCGCCTGAAGCGTACATCCAGGCATCCTGACAGCCCAACCCTGAAAATGCCCCCGGTCTTCGTGCCGGGGGTCTTTTTTTGTGCTCAGTCCAGCAGGCCGTGGCGCTGAAGTTCGCGTTCCAGCCCGCCGGCATCGGTAAAATGGTGGCCATGCCAGCCGCGCGCGCGCGCCGCATCGACGTTGGGCTGGCTGTCATCGACGAATAGCAGCGTCTCCGGTCGCCGGGCGAACCGCTGCTCGGCCAGGGCGTAGATCGCCGCATCGGGCTTGGCCAGTTTCTCCACCCCCGAAACGACGATGTCGATGAAGCGGTCCTTGAGCAGGAATGTGGGGGCAAAGCCGGCCCAGGTATCGGCGCCGAAATTGGTGATCGCATAGAGCGGCACCCCGCGCGCATGGAGCCCCTCGACCAGTTCGGGGCTGCCGGGCACCGAGCCGGGAATCGATTCGTTGAAGCGGCCGAACCAGTCCGCGATCAGAGAGGCGTGGTCGGGGTACAGCGCGCTGCGTTCGGCGACCATTTCGGCGGCGGGCCGGCCGGCATCGTGTTCGGCGTGCCACGAGAGCGGAATGACCTCGTCAAGAAAGCGGTCCAGTTCGGCCGGGTCGGCGAAGCGATCGACGAATGGCAAGCGGCGATCCCAACGGACCAGCACATTGCCGACATCGAACACCACCGCTTCGACCTGCGCCATGATCACGCGAACTCCTGCGTCAGAAACGGCAGCGGCCCGCCCTCCGGGTACGGAGGCGGGCCGTCAGCAACCGGCGGACGATGCCGCCACCCGGGGCTGCTTAGCCCTGGCGCGCCTTGAAACGACGGTTGGTCTTGTTGATCACATAGGTCCGGCCACGGCGGCGAATCACGCGGTTGTCCCGGTGGCGGTCCTTGAGCGACTTGAGGCTGTTGCGAATCTTCATGGTTTCTCTCGGCTGCGGGCTCGGCCCGCGAAAATCGGAAGTGGCGCCGTTACGGGCGAGCGGCCCGCAAGTCAAGCTTCGCCGCGCATCGCGGTCAGTTTTCGCTCCCACGCGAGGGCATGGGTAACGATCGTGTCGAGGTTGGCGTATTGCGGGCGCCAGGGCAGGGTCGCCAGTATGCGGCTGTTGTCCGAAACGAGCGAATCGGGATCGCCGGGCCGGCGCGCGGAGAAGGCGCGGCGAATCGGCACATTCGTCGCCCGGTCGACCGCGTCGAGCACCTCGAGGACCGAGAACCCCCGGCCGTAGCCGGCGTTCAGGGTCAGCGAGCGGCCGGGATCGGCGATCAGGGCTGCCAGCGCCAGGACATGCGCGCTGGCGAGGTCGGAGACATGGATATAGTCGCGCACACCGGTGCCGTCCGGTGTCGCATAGTCGGTGCCGAACACCTCGACCTGGCCGCGCTTGCCGAGCGCCGCTTCGACCGCGACCTTGATCAGGTGGGTCGCCCCCGCGGTCGACTGGCCGCTGCGCGCGCGGGGATCCGCCCCGGCGACATTGAAATAGCGCAGCGCGCAGAAATTGAGCGGATGGGCGCGGGCGACGTCGGCCAGCATCGCCTCGGTCATCAGCTTCGACATGCCGTAGGGATTGATCGGGGCCTTGTCGCTGTCCTCGCCCACCGGCGACACGCGCGGCACGCCGTACGTAGCCGCTGTCGAACTGAAGATGAAATGCGGCACCCCGGCGGCTACAGCGGCGGCAATCAGCGTGCGGCTCTTCGCGGTGTTGTTGTGATAGTACTTCAGCGGGTTTTCGACCGATTCGGGCACTATGATCGAGCCGGCGAAGTGCATGATCGCGCCGATCCTCTGCTCGGCGAAGATCCGTGCGAGGAGCCCCGCATCCTCGATGTCCCCTTCGTAGAACGGAACGCCGTCGGGCACCGCCCAGCGAAATCCGGTTGTCAGGTTGTCGATCACGGCGACAGGCCAGCCGGCATCGAGCAGGGCAAGGACGGCGTGGCTGCCGATATAGCCGGCGCCGCCGGTGACGAGAACGGGATGGGTAGGGACCATGATGTCGCGCTGCTAGCATGGCCGCGAATGAAAGTGGTTAATTTGTCGCGCGGACGGGGCTGTTCATCGCTCGGCAAGGGGCGGCGACGGTATGCGGACTTGGCGCAACAGCTTTGTGCCCGACCGTGCTGTACAGGAGTTGCTTCATGCCCCGTTCCCGCAATGCCCGCCTTGCCGTTCTGGCGCTGCTCTCCGCCGCGTCGGCTAGCGCCGCCAGCGCGCGGCCGGGACCCTGGGATCGCGGCAAGGAGCTGGGGAGTCAATCCTATGAATCGGACTGGCGCTCGCGGGGGCGCACCAGCGGCGAAGGGCGGATCGACGTCGCCCGCTTCATCGCGGAAGGCGATGCTGCGGAAGCCCTGCGTCACGGCACCATCGCCGTCGTAGCCATGCCGGGCGGTGCGGGGGGAGCGGACCTGCGCCAGGATGCGACCTTCCAGGCGGCGGTAGAAAGCGAACTTCTCGCATCGGGCTACCAGGCTGCAACCAGCGCCGCCAGCGGACAGATTGCCGAAGTGCGCATCAAGCGTAGCGAACTGGTCCCGGCCGAGGCGAAGCGCCATCCGGTCAGCGGCGAAAGGAGCGTCGGCCTCTCCAACCGCGGATCGATGATCGGCCTTGGCCTCAACATCGATGCCACGAAGCCGCTGAAGGCGCTGATCGGCACCACGCTCGAAGCACGGATCCTCGACCGCGCGACCAACGCGGTTCTGTGGGAAGGCCGCGCGGCCATCGCAACGCGCGACGGCGACGACAAGTGGACCGACGCTGCGATCGCCACGCGGCTCGCCCATGCCCTGTTCGACGGATTTCCGACTGCAGCGGGAGAGGTCAGCGTGAAGCGCTAAGATCCTTGCGCGAAACGACTTTCCGGCACAAACTGGGTCATCCCCCGGTAGGAGCCCTGGTCGATGAACGTTGTCCGCTTTGCCGCCGCCACCCTCGGTCTGGCCATGTTGTCTGGCTGCGTCGCTCCGGTCGGTCCGGTCCAGGTAACCCGCTTCCACGCGCCCGAGCTTGCGTCTGCCCCGCGCGGGACGATCGCGGTCGAACCGGCGCCGGGCACCGATGGGCGCTCGCTCGAATGGCAGACCTACAGCCTCGCGGTGCAGCGGCAGTTGACCCTCCTGGGTTATCGCGAAGTTCCCTCCGGGCAAGGCAGCCAGGTCGCGCAGATGCGGGTCAGCCGCGCGATCAGCGATCCATCGCGGCGCTCGGGCCCGGTCAGTGTCGGCGTGGGCGGATCGACCGGCAGTTATGGTAGCGGGATCGGCCTCGGGCTGGGCATCAACCTTGGCGGCGGCTCGGGCCAGCAGGTCGTGACAGAACTGGGCGTGATGATCCGCGACCGCGCCAGCGCGCGCAGCCTGTGGGAAGGCCGCGCAAGCTTTGCGGTCGATGCCAAGTCGCCCCTCGCCTCGACCGACCTTGCCGCGCCGAAAATGGCCGAGGCGCTGTTCGGGGGCTTCCCCGGCCAATCGGGTGAGACTATCGAGGTTAAATGACCTCCAGCATCATTGCCATCGACGCCGCCTTCGACAGCGGCAACATCGAAGTCCTGTCCATTGCCGGTGCCACGGCGCGATTGAAGATCCGCAAGGACAAGCATTCGGACTTCTTCCAATGGTTTCATTTCCGCGTTTCAGGCGCGGCCGGCCAGGCCCTCGAACTCAAGATCACCGGTCTCGGAACCTCGGCCTATCCTGATGGCTGGCCCAGCTACAACGCGGCGGTCAGCGAGGATCGCCAGTTCTGGGCCCGCGCCGCCAGTAGCTTCGACAAGGCCGAGGATGGCGGCACCCTGACCGTTCGCTACACACCCGACAGCGCGGTGTGCTGGTTCGCCTATTTCGCGCCCTATTCGATGGAGCGGCACCACGACCTCATCGCCCAGACCGCGACGGCAGAGGGAGTGACATACCGTTGCCTCGGCCACAGCCTCGAGGGCCAGCCGATCGACTGCCTCGAACTGGGGAGCGGGGAGCGACAGGTGTGGCTCTACGCCCGCCAGCATCCGGGCGAATCGATGGCCGAATGGTGGATGGAAGGCGCGCTCGACTGCCTCACCGATCCGGCCGATCCGGTGGCGCGCAGGCTGCGCCAGCTGTGCCGCTTCCACGTGGTGCCCAACGCCAATCCCGACGGTTCGCGGCGCGGTCATCTGCGCACCAATTTCGCCGGCGTGAACCTCAACCGCGAGTGGGCCGATCCAAGCGCCGAGCGTTCGCCCGAGGTCCTGGCGATTCGGAACGCGATGGACGAAACCGGGGTCGATTTCGCCATGGACGTCCACGGCGACGAAGCGATCCCGGCCGTGTTCCTGGCAGGCTTCGAAGGCATCCCTTCATGGAACGAGGCCCAGCAGGCTGGGTTCGACGGCTACAAGGCGATCCTTGCCCGGCGCACGCCCGACTTCCAGACAAGGCGCGGTTATCCGGTTGCCCCGGCTGGCAAGGCCAACCTGACGATGTCGACCAACCAGCTGGCCGAGCGTTTCGGCGCGGTGGCCATGACGCTGGAGATGCCGTTCAAGGACAACGACGACCTACCGTGCACGGTGCAGAACTGGTCGCCCGAACGATCGGCCCAGCTCGGCCGCGACTGCCTTGGCGCGCTGCTCGAATGGCTCGACGCGCAGCCTTCGGCCTGACCTTCCAGTGTGCCCTGGTTCGCAGAGCCGGGAACCTAATCGCACCGACGCCGTTTCGCTTCCCGTAAAACAGGAGGTGACCATGTCTGACGAACCCAATGTGACGATCATCAAGGACGGCGAACCGCGGAGCAGCGGCGGCACCTGGGTGATCGCGATCGTACTGGTGATTGCGCTGATCGTCGGCGTCATGTTCTTCATGAATCGCTCCGAAAGCAGCAATGCCAAGGACAACGCCATTGCCGAAGCCGCCAAGGACGTCGGCAACGCGGCGCAGGACGTTGGCGACGCAGCCCAGAAGGCGGCCAAAGACGCGACCAAGTAACGTAGTGTTCCGGGCGGCTGGCAGCGCCGCCGCCCGGTATTTCAGACCAGGCTGCCCGGCCCGAAGGCATTGGGCAGCAGGTCCGACAGCCGGTATTCGCCGACTGCTTCGGCGCCGACGCACCACACCACGGGGTCGGTACCGCCGAGCTGCGCCAGTTCGCTCAACACCTGGCGGCAGCGCCCGCACGGCGCAACCGGAGCGGCAAGCACGCCCTCGATCCCTCCGGTCACCGCTATTGCGACCAGTTCGCTGCGCCAGCCGTCGTTCATGGCCCGAGCGACAGCGGCGGTTTCGGCGCAAAGCGTCAGGCCAAAACTGGCATTCTCGACATTTGCGCCGGTGACGACCGTGCCATCGGCAAAGCCTAGCGCTGCGCCGACATGAAACCGGCTGTACGGAGCATAGGCCCTGGCCACCGCATCTTTTGCGGCGGAGATCAAGGTGTCGCGATCGATCATCGGCTTGCCTCCTTCATGGCTGCACCACCACCCAGCGCAGCCCGTCCCTGGTCGCTTCGTTGCTGAGATCGCCATTTGCTGTCCAAAGCATCCACGGGCGGCCCGCATAGTCGGGCACGAAGCGCGTGCGCACCAGCCACAGGTTCCGGTCGATCCGCGCCGCGATCCTGTAGCGCGACTGGAAGCGCGAGGTGATCTTGAGGATCGCCGCCTTGCCGGTATGCATCTCGATCTGGTTGAGGAAGGTGGTCAGTTCGCTTTCGATACCCTGGTCGCTGACCGGGTTGGGACATTCGTCGCCCAGCATGTCGAGTTCGACCGCGGGCGGCAGCATTCTGGCGTCGCGGGGGACGACCGTGACGAAGTTCGCCGCCTGGCGTTCAGCCGGCTGGCACGGATCGTAACGGTGCAGCGCACCGATCTGGACCTTGGCCGCTTTCGCATCTTCGAGGTTGCGGGTGAAGCTGTCGTCGCGGGCAAACGCGCTGGCCGAGGCGTCGATATAGGCGAAGTTCGCGCCGATTGCCTTCAGCGCGACCCAGTCGACCGTGCCGTCGTGAGTCCCGATCTCGACCCCCTGGACGGGAAAGTCGGCGCGGTCGGGGCGCCAGTGCCGGACCTGCCACCAGCTATAGGCGCCGGCGACCATGGCCAGCAGCCACACAGCGCCGAACAGGCGCAGCCGCAGGCGGCTGGACGAAGATTTGCGTGCCATGATTGTCGGTTGCGCCCTGTCTGATCTACCCCCTGATATGCAGCACGCAGATCAGGGTAAAGAGGCGCCGTGCGGTGGCGAAGTCGGTTTCGACCTTGCCCTCCAGCCGCTCGAGCAACAGCTCGGCCGCTTCGTTGTGAACGCCGCGGCGGGCCATGTCGATCGTCTCGATCTCGGCTGCGGTGGCGCGGCGGATCGCCTGGTAGTAGCTGTCGCAGATCGCGAAGTATTCGCGGATCGGGCGGCGGAACCGGCCAAGGCCAAGGATCAGCGTTTCAAGCAGCAGGCCGGACTCGTCGCTCGCTTCGAGGATCAGCCGGCCATCGTCGACTGACAGCTTCAGCCGATATGGGCCTTGGTGACCCGCTTCCCAGCTGCGCAGCGGCTTGAAGGTGTTCTCCTCGATCAGGTCGAAGATCGCGATCCGCCGTTCCTGTTCGATATCGGCGTTGCGCCACAGGATCGTCGCTTCGTCGAGCGCGATGTCGATGATCCGGGGATCGGCCATGGGGGGCGCTTCTCGCAGATGCAAAATTGCTGGGCAAGGGGCTGGTGACCGTCCACAGGCTGTGGAGTAATTTGCCCGCGCCGCCTGCTTGCGCGCCGCGGCGAGCGCTATCAAAGAACCGTCAACCATGGCCGACCTCGATCTGATCTCCCGACCTGAAGAAACCGCCGCGCGCGCGCTGCCCAGCAACGTCGAAGCCGAAGCCGCGTTCCTTGGCGCCGTGTTGATCGACAACCGGGTGATCGAGGAACTGACCACACCGGTCCTGCCGCAGCACTTCTTCGAGCCGGTCCACGCCCGCATCTACGAGCGTATCCTGCAATTGCTCGATCGCAAGGCGGTGGTCACCCCGATCACGCTCAAACCCTATTTCGAGGCGGACGAGGCGCTGAAGGACCTGGGCGGAGCGGCCTATCTGGCGCGGCTGACGGCCGACGGGCAGGGACTTCTCGCTCCGCGCGAACTGGCCGGGCAGATCTATGACCTGGCGCTGCTGCGCGAACTGATCTCGGTCGGCCGCAACCTGGTCAATTCGGCGCTCGACACCTCCGAACGGGTGGAGCCGATGGAGCAGGTCGCCGAAGCCGAGGCCGCGCTCTACAAGGTCGCCGAAGGCGCCAGCACCGGCAGCGAGGCGCAGGGCTTTGCCACAGCGACGCGCACCGCGCTCGGCATGATCGAGCAGGCTTTGCTGTCGGGTGGGCACATCTCGGGCACGACCACGGGGCTGACCTCGGTCAACGAGAAGATCGGCGGCCTGCACGACTCCGACCTGATCATCCTCGCGGGCCGCCCTGGCATGGGCAAGACGTCGCTTGCCACGAACATCGCCTTCAACGCGGCCGATCGCCTGCGCCGCGACATGGCCGACGGGATCGATCCGGAAAAGTCGGTCGGCGCCGCCACCGCCTTCTTCAGTCTCGAAATGAGCGCCGACCAGCTTGCCACGCGTATCCTGGCCGAACAGTCGGGGATCAGCTCCGAAGCGCTGCGCATGGGCAAGATCAGCCGCGACGATTTCCAGCAGCTGTCCTATGCCAGCCAGCGCCTTGCCGAACTGCCGCTTTATATCGACGATACTCCGGCGCTGACCATCGCCGCGCTGCGCACCAGAGCGCGCCGGCTGAAGCGCCGTCACGACATCGGCCTCGTCGTGATCGACTACCTTCAGCTGCTGCAAGGTTCGGGCCGCGCCAACGACAACCGCGTCAACGAGATTTCGGAAATCAGCCGCGGGCTGAAGACCCTGGCCAAGGAATTGCACGTCCCGGTGATCGCGCTGTCGCAGCTCAGCCGTGCGGTGGAACAGCGCGAGGACAAGCGCCCGATGCTGTCGGACCTGCGCGAATCGGGCTCGATCGAACAGGACGCCGACATGGTCTGGTTCGTCTTCCGCGAGGACTATTACGTCGCCGCGCGCGAACCCAAGGTCCCGCAGGACAACGACGATGCCAAGACCCACGATGCTCACACCGCCTGGCAGGCCGAGATGGAACGCGTCTTCGGCACCGCCGAATTGATCGTCGCGAAGCAGCGCCACGGCTCCACCGGCAAGGTCCGCCTGCGCTTCGAAAGCCGCATCACGCGCTTTAGCGATCTGGCCGATGATTCGCTGGGTGCGCACAGTTACGACTGATCGAAATATCTATTTAAAAACAGATATTTATACGATTTTTTCTTGACTTGCGAATCGCGCAAGGCCTAACACCGACCATTCCCGCACGTTTTGTACGAATTGGAGTGCCCTGATGGCGCGCGTTACCGTTGAAGATTGCGTAGACAAGATCCCCAACCGGTTCGACCTGGTCCTGCTGGCCGCTCAGCGCGCGCGCGAGATTTCGGGCGGCGCCGAACTGACCATTGACCGCGACCGCGACAAGAACCCGGTCGTCGCTCTGCGCGAGATCGCCGAACAGACCGTGCGGCCCGACAACCTCAAGGAATCGGTCGTCAACTCGCTGCAGCGCGTCCTGCCCGACGACGATGACGAGGTCGATGACATCGGCTCGCTCAGCCAGCAGGCCGAAGCACTGCGCATCACCGCTGCGGCCCCGGTGCGCAACACCTCGCTGGGCGGTGACTACGACGGCTGATCTACCGCGAGATAGACAAATGCAGCCCGCGCGCCGATCCTGGCGCGCGGGCTTTTTCGTGCGATATCAGACTGTCGCGCGGTCCGGTTTGACGCGGCCGCAATAACCTGTTTCCCTTTGCGATGGGCAAGAGGGGGATGGTCATGGAAGCGACCGGTTTCGCATCTCGTCACCGCTGGGACAGCGCGTTCTGGCTGCTGTTTGCCGCAACCTCGTGGCTCGCCGTCGCGATGGGCTTCAGCGAACCGGTCAGGCAACGCTTTGCAGGCGAGGCGCCGTACGTCGCCCCACCAATCCTGGTTGCGCACGTCTTCGTCTATTTCGGCTGGCTGGTGCTGCTGTCCCTGCAGGTCAGCCTGATCGCACGGCGCCGGCCCGACCTTCATGGAATTGTCGGAGTGGCTGGGGCCATGCTGGCCGTCCTGGTCGTGATTACCGGCTTCGGCGCCGAGGTCTACAGCCAGCGTTTCTGGGCGCAGACCGACCCCGAGAACGTCCGCTTCTTCACCTTCCCGCTCTACGTCCTTATCGCCTTCGCGATCTGCGCGGCGCTCGCCATCCGCGCCCGGGCCGATTCGCCTTCGCACAAGCGGCTGATGTTCATGGCGACCACCGCGATCATGGGCGGGCCCTATCAGCGCTGGTGGGGCGGCGGCCTCGACGCCGTGACTGGCACAGGGCCGTTCAACACCTGGGTGCATTACTATTTCGCGGTCAACCTGCTGCTGGCGATCGCCGCGCTCTACGACCGCGTGACGCGCGGCGCGGTGCACCGGGTCTTGCGGATCGGCATCCCCTTGCTGGTCGCAGGCCAGGTCGTCGCCGTCGCGGTGTGGTACAGCGATTGGTGGCCGCCGTTCACCCGCGCAGCGCTCGGCATAGCGACGCCCTAGGCGGTCAGCGGCAAGGGTATCTCGTCTGGAGCACGCGCAACATGCCCTGACTGAGCGATAGCCTGCGCCGTTCGTCCGCAGGGATTTTGCCCAGCCCGTCGAGCATGTCCTGCTGCCCCATCCGGCCGCCTTCGGGCGGACAATAGCTCGGCGCCTCGCCGCGCTTCAATGCGGCCAGACGTTGCTGGCGGAGCGCTTCGCCGGCAGCCTTGCCTTCGGCCATCAGCGGCTTGAGCTTTCCTGAGAACAGCGCCATCGGCCCCTTCGCCTTGAGCGCTAGCGCATCGGAATAGAACGCCTCGGTCGTGCGTTCGGCGGCGTACGCCGGGGCGGCGAGCACCAGAGATACCGCAGCGGCTGTCAGAACCATTCGCATCGCACGACTTCTCCTTCGGTGGCGGCAGATTGGTGGCTTGACCGGGCGAAGCTGACAAGACCATGAATGGCACCGTTCACAGGGGAGCACGGACGTGACGGGTGGCGATGACGTTGTCGGCAGCATTGCCGAAGGGGCCCTGGCGGCGCGTGCGGTTGAGCCGGATCATGGCGAGGCGGTTGACGGCCATACCCACGAGACCGCCTGCCTCAACTGCGGCACCCCGCTGATCGGCAGCCATTGCCACGGCTGCGGCCAGGCGGCGCATGTCCATAAGACGCTGGGTGCGTTCTTCCATGATCTGTTGCACGGCGTGTTCCATTTCGAAGGAAAGATCTGGCGGACCCTGCCGCTGCTGGTCTGGCGACCGGGCAGGCTGACCCGCGAATACATCGACGGCCGCCGCGCCAGTTATGTCAGCCCGATCGCGCTGTTCCTGTTCAGCGTGTTCCTGATGTTCGCGGTGGTGCGATCGGTGATCGGCGGTTCGACCCTGGCGCCCAACATGAACGTCGCGCTGGCGCAGCAGCGCACCACGGTTGCCGAACTGGAGGCAAAGCGCGGCCGGCTTGTCAAAGCTGGTGCGGACACGGCCGATGTCGATCGCAGGCTCGCCTCGGAACGCGACGATCTCGCCGTGCTCGAACGGCTCAAGGCTGGCGGTGCGTCGAGCGCGCCGCTGGTCATCAATGACAAGGAAGCGATCAAGACGGACATTCCGTGGCTGGCCAACGCGGTCAGGAAGGCGACCGCCAACCCAGAACTCCTGCTCTACAAGCTGCAGACCGGCGCCTACAAATATTCCTGGGCGCTGATCCCGCTGTCGGTTCCGTTCGTGTGGCTTCTGTTCGCCTGGCGGCGCCGTTTCGGCCTCTACGACCACACTGTATTCGTGACCTATTCGCTGTGCTTCATGACGTTGCTCGTCGTCGTGCTCAGCCTGTGGGGCTTGATCGGCCTGCCCGGCATCGCCGTCGCCGCGACGGCGATACCGCCGCTGCACATGTACCGGCAGCTCAAGGATACCTACGGACTGACGCGGCCGGGTGCGCTGTGGCGCACCGCAGCCCTGTCGGTCATTGCCTTCACCGCCCTGACCCTGTTCGCCCTGGCCCTGGTGGCGCTCGAAGTTGCCTGACGGCCGCCTCCATCGCCCACCCGTCAGTCGTTGTGGGCGCTCCGTGCTGCTTCGGTGAAGCGTTTGCCCGCCTTGGGGATAGCCGAACCGCGCACCGGGACCGGCCGCACGCCCTTGCCCTTGGGGGCATCGGGACGGTCGATCTTGCCGGTGCTGATCAGTTCGTCGATTTCTTCGCCGGTCAGGGTCTCGTACTCGAGCAGGGCCTGGGCCAGCTGGTGCAGTTTTTCGGCGTTGCCCTTGAGGATGTCGAGCGCGCGCTTGTGTCCGCCTTCGACGAGGCTGCGTATTTCCGCGTCGATCAGCTTGTTCGTCTCGGCCGACTGCATGGTCCGCTGCGAGGAGCCATAGCCGAGGTAGCCTTCCGACTGTTCCTCGTACTGTAGCGGTCCCAGCTTGTCCGACATGCCCCAGCGGGTCACCATGTTGCGTGCCAGGCTGGTCGCCTGCTGGATGTCGGACGAGGCGCCCGACGAGACCTTGTCGTGTCCGAAGATGATCTCTTCCGCCACGCGGCCGCCCATCGCGACGGCCAGCTGCGCGTGCATCTGGTCGCGATGGTAGGAATAGCGGTCGCGCTCCGGCAGTCGCACGACCATGCCCAGCGCGCCGCCGCGCGGGATGATGGTCGCCTTGTGGATCGGATCCGACGCCGGTTCGAACACCGAAACCAGCGCGTGGCCGGCCTCGTGATAGGCCGTCATCTTCTTTTCGTCATCGGTCATGACCATCGAGCGGCGTTCGCTGCCCATCATGACCTTGTCCTTGGCGTCCTCGAACTCCTGCCGGGCGACGAGGCGCTTGCTGCGCCGCGCGGCGAGCAGGGCGGCCTCGTTAACGAGGTTGGCAAGGTCGGCGCCCGAGAAGCCGGGCGTGCCGCGGGCGATGGTGCGCGCCTCGACATCGGGAGCCAGCGGCACCTTCTTCATGTGCACTTCGAGGATCTTTTCGCGCCCTTCGATGTCGGGGAGCGGCACCACGACCTGGCGGTCGAAGCGGCCCGGGCGCAGCAGCGCCGGGTCGAGCACGTCGGGGCGGTTGGTCGCGGCGATGATGATGATGCCTTCGTTCGCCTCGAACCCGTCCATTTCGACGAGAAGCTGGTTCAATGTCTGCTCGCGCTCGTCGTTCGAATTGCCGAGACCATGGCCGCGGTGACGGCCGACGGCGTCGATTTCGTCGATGAAGACGATGCACGGCGCGTTCTTCTTGGCCTGTTCGAACATGTCGCGCACGCGGCTTGCGCCGACGCCGACGAACATCTCGACGAAGTCCGAACCCGATATGGTGAAGAACGGCACGCCCGCCTCGCCCGCGATGGCGCGGGCCAGCAAGGTCTTGCCGGTGCCGGGCGAGCCGACCAGCAGCGCGCCCTTGGGGATCTGGCCGCCGAGCTTGGAAAAGCGGTGGGGGTCCTTGAGGAAGTCGACGATTTCTTCCAGCTCCTCGCGCGCTTCGTCGATGCCGGCAACGTCGGCAAAGGTCACGCGGCCCTGCTTTTCGGTCAACATCTTGGCCTTGGACTTGCCAAAGCCCATAGCCCCGCCGGCGCCGCCGCCCTTCTGCAACTGGCGCATGGCGAAGAAAGCCAGTGCGATCAGCAGGACGAAGGGCAGGATGTTGAACAGCAGCGCGACCAGGATGTTGCCCTGTTCGGGCGCCTTGCCTTCGTACTTCACGCCCTTGTCCTGCAGTAGCGGGACAAGGCTTTCATCGCCGGGCAGGGTAACGGTGGAGAAGGTTTCCCCGGTCTTCAGCTTGCCGGTGATCTTGTTTTCACCGACCTCGACCGAGGCGACTGCGCCTTCGTTCACCTTCGTGCGGAAATCCGAATAGGCGAGCTGCTGCTGGGCCACCTCGCCGCGCGCGTTGAACAGCGAGACCACCGACAGGAGAACCAGGAAGACACCACCCCAGATCAGCAGGTTCTTGACCCACGGGTTGGGGGGAGGCGGTTGGTCGTTCATGCGCGCAAATCCTTTCGTGCCCGCCAATGTAGGCCTGCACGGGTGAAGCGCAAGTTTACGGTCGTGGAATCACTGATCGACGGAAGCGATCAGGACGTCAGTTCCTCGATGCGGTGATGCGGCAGGACGCGCCAGGCAGCGAGCATCAGGACCACGTGAACGGCTTCCACCGCCATCGGCACCGGCCAGCCGGGATAGGCCCCGTCGAGCGCCAGGCTGACCGCGCGGCCGGTGAAGGCGGTGCCCATCAGCGCGGCAGGGACCAGCAGCAGGTCGGCGTTGCGGCGCCAAGCCCCCAGCATCATGCAACCGGCGATGACCAGGAAGAAGGCGGTGAAGTCGGCCCGGATCGCCGACCAGCCCGCCGCGCCATCGGCGGTGATACCGAAGCCGGGCGCGGTGCCCTGCGGATTGAACAGGAAATTGAGCCCCATGAACAGGTCGAACAGGCCGACCAGAAAGACCAGGATCGTCAGGATCAGACGCATTGCCACTCCCCTTGCATTAACGCGCTCTTATCCTTTGTGGCGCAGGGAAACCCGGATGCAAAGCCTGTTGCGTGAAGGGCTGGGGAATTGCACAAGCTGGTGGCCATGACCGGGCCTAGAATACTTTTGATCGTCGGGGGCGGAATCGCCGCCTACAAGGCATGCGAACTGGTTCGCCTGATCCGCCGCAACGGCGGCGAAGTGACCTGTGTGCTGACCGAGGGTGGCTCGCACTTCGTCACCGCGATGACGCTGGCTGCCTTGTCGGAAAATCCCGTCCACACCACGCTGTGGGACCTCACCGCCGAGATCGAGATGGGCCATATCCAGCTCAGCCGCGCGGCCGATCTGGTGGTGGTCTGCCCGGCGACGGCCAACATGATGGCCAAGATGGTCCAGGGCATTGCTGACGATCTGGCCACCACGCTGCTGCTCGCCACCGACAAGCCGGTGCTGGCCGTGCCGGCGATGAACGTGAAGATGTGGGAACACGCCGCCACGCAAGACAACGTGCGCACCCTGATGGAGCGCGGAGTGGCGGTACTCGATCCCGATGAGGGGCCGATGGCCTGCGGCGAATACGGTGCGGGGCGCCTGCCCGAACCGGTCGCGGTGTGGAACGCGATCTGCCAGATGCTCAGCCTCGAGGCGCTGGCAATGCCGGCGGTCGAACCGCAGCTCGCGCTGGAAGGCCCGCTCGATTTCGACGCCGCGTCGCAGTCGATCGACATAGGCCTTGGCGGGCTGGCCTCCAGCCTGATCAAGCGCACCACCAAGTCGCGCCGCGTCTTCGGCGAGGACGATCCTGTCGAAGGCGAGGCGATACCCTCGATCACTTTCGAGGACGTTCCCGCGCCCGAGGAAACGCCGTCCGACGAAGTGCTGCTGGCCGCGCCGATCCTGTCGAAGAAGGGCCGCGCCAAATCGGCCCCGCCAACCGATCCCGATGCGATCAACCACGAGGTCACCGGCCAGGCCGCGCCGCAGCCGATCAGGGGCGACAGCTTCGAAGGGAGCAAGCTTGCCGATGCCCTGATCGACGATCCGCTGTTCGGCCAGCCCGATTTCGCCGGGGACGAGGCTTTCGCCCCGGTCAGCGACCAGCTTGCAGGCAAGCACGTACTGGTCACCGCCGGCCCAACGCACGAGCCGATCGATCCGGTGCGCTACATCGCCAACCGGTCCAGCGGCAAGCAGGGCTATGCCATCGCCGCGGCCCTGGCGCGGCTGGGGGCAACGGTCACATTGGTCTCGGGGCCCGTTGCGCTGGAATGCCCGCCGGGGGTGGACCGCGTTTTCGTCGAGACCGCGCTGGAAATGGCCGAAGCGGTGAAGGCCGCGCTCCCCGTGGATGCAGCGGTCATGGTCGCCGCCGTGGCCGACTGGCGCACCACCGAGGTCTCGGGCGAAAAGATGAAGAAGCGCGGCAGCGCCCCTCCGGCGTTGCGCCTGACCGAAAACCCCGACATCCTCGCCTCGGTCGCGGCCAGTGCCAAGCGGCCCAAGCTGGTCGTCGGCTTTGCCGCCGAAACCGAGAAGGTGATCGACCACGCCAAGGACAAGCGCAAGCGCAAGGGGGCTGACTGGATCGTCGCCAACGACGTGTCGGGCGATGTCATGGGGGGCGAAGTCAACGCCGTGCATATCATTAGCGATGCGGGTGTCGAAAGCCTGCCGGAAATGGCAAAGGATGCGGTAGCCCAGATCCTTGCCGAGAGAATTGCCGATGCCCTCAACCCCGTCACCGAACCCGTCGATTCCGATCCCGGTTAAGCGCCTGCCTCATTTCGAGGGGCTGGAACTGCCCGCCTATGCCACCGACGGCGCCGCCGGCATGGACGTGCTGGCGGCCGAAGACGTGACCCTTGCTCCGGGCGCGCGCCATGCGGTGGCGACCGGCATCGCCGTGGCGATCCCGCATGGCTTCGAGATCCAGGTGCGGCCGCGTTCGGGCCTGGCGCTGAAGCACGGGATCACCGTGCCCAACACGCCAGGCACGATCGACAGCGACTATCGCGGCGAAGTGAAGGTGATCCTGATCAACCACGGCGTCGAGGCGTTCGACGTCCGCCGCGGCGATCGGATCGCCCAGTTGGTCGTCGCCCAGGTTACCAAGGGCACCTGGCTCAAGGTCGATGAACTGGACGAGACGCAGCGCGGCGAAGGCGGCTTCGGTTCCACCGGTGGAGTCGTCGCGCTGGGCAACTGACGCGAAAAGGGCGGGCCCGTTGCCGGACCCGCCCCTTTGGTGATTTCACGCAATCAGGTGCCTAGCGCTTGGTCGTCTTCTTTTCGGGGGCGACCGAGATACGCACCGTTTCGCCCGAGTTTCCGGGGAAGTCGGTGAACATGGCCTCGACCAGGTTCGGCACCAAGTAGCCCAGGCGGTTCGACAGCGAGGCGGCTTCGGCCTTGCCCTCGAACAGGCGCGCGCCGTCGGCCTTGCGGTCGATCTTCATCTCGATGCCGCTGGTGTAGACCGTGTAGCTGTCATAGCCGTCATCGAAGAACGGATCGTACCAGCCATAGCCCCACGGCCGCCCGAAGGCCCCGTAGCCGCCATAGCCGAAGCCGGGACGGCCATAGCCATAGCCGAAGCGGCTGTAGCCATACCACGGGCTGTAGAACGGATCGCGATAGAAGCCGGCGCTGCGGCGGACCTTTTCGCGACCCTTGTCCACGCCATAGTCGAAGCGCACCAGCATGGTGGCGCTTTCGGGGCTGGCGGGGGTGTAGCCGAGCTTGGTCATCTGTGCTTCGACCAGGCGGGCGTACTGCGAGAATTCCAGACCACCGGCCAGCGCGGGATCGTCGGCGACGACCGCAAAGCTCTGCCCCTGGGGGGCGGGGAGCTGGCTCTGGAACCGGGAAACCTTGGCATTGAAGGGCTGTGCGCAGGCGGCCAGCGCCGCAATCACCAGCGGCACGATCGCGCGCTTGGCCCAACGTGCCACTCTGCTGCTATCGTAAGACATCGTCAGATTCCTCCGTGGCCGTTTACTCGCGAATCGTCTGCGAACGGCGAAAAGTGTAGAATTGACGATGGTTTGCGCCAAGACGGCTTAATCGCTGTTGAATGGTTTCCTGCGTGCGACAGTGCGAAAGTGGACACCACCAGGATTGCACGATCGCCTTTAAAAGCGGACCAATCCCAGCGCCTGGTAAGCGGCGGTCAGCGTCGGCGCGGCCAGCTCGCGCGCCTTGTACGCCCCCTTGACCAAAATCGTGTCGAGCGCCTCGCGGTCGTTCTGCAGCGCCAGGAACCGCGCGTTGATCGGGGCCAGCCCCTCGACCAGCAGCTCGCCCAACGCCGGCTTGAAAGCGCCGAAGCCCTGACCGCCGAAGCGGCCCAGCACGGCATCGACCGTTTCGCCCGCCATCACGGCATAGATCGCGACGAGGTTCGCCGCCTCGGACCGACCGTTCAGCCCGCCCTTGTCGGAGGGCAGGGGTTCGGGATCGGTCTTGGCCTTCCTGACCTTGGCCATGATCGTGTCGGCATCGTCGGTCAGATTGATGCGGCTCATGTCCGAAGGATCGGACTTGCTCATCTTGGCGGTGCCGTCACGCAGGGACATGATCCGCGCGGCTTCGGGCGGGATTGTCGGTTCGGGCAGGGCGAAGACCGGCTGGCCCTCGGGGGCGAAGTCGTTGTTGAACTTCTGCGCAATGTCGCGCGCCAGTTCGAGGTGCTGCTTCTGGTCGTCGCCCACCGGGACATGGGTCGCCTGGTAGAGCAGGACGTCGGCGGCCTGCAGCACCGGATAGGTGAACAGCGCGACGCTGGCTCCTTCGCGGTTCTTGCCGGCCTTGTCCTTCCACTGGGTCATGCGATTGAGCCAGCCCATGCGGGCGGTGCCGTTCAAAAGCCACTGCAGCTCGGCGTGCGCGGGGACCTGCGTCTGGTTGAACAGGATCGAGCGGTCGGGATCGATCCCGCAGGCGACCAGCGCCGCGACCATCTCGCGCGTGTTGGCGCCCAGCTGCGCCGGATCGTGCGGCATCGAGATGGCATGCAGATCGGCCAGGAAATAGAGGCACTGCCCGCCGGCTGCGGTCACTTCGTCCTGCATCTTCACCCAGTTGCGGATCGCGCCCAGATAATTGCCCAGGTGCAGGTTGCCGGTCGGCTGGATGCCGGAAACGATACGCATCGAAAGTCCCTGTCGTCAGGCGGCCTTGCGCCGCAAAAGCAGTTTGATGTCGTCGCGGGTGAAGGCCCCCAGCACGAGCGTCGCGAGCGCATAGACCAGCGCGCCCGCGCTGACCAGCGCCGCCAGCGCCAGGACCCGGCTCCACCAGACGCCGTGGGTGAACGGCATGATCCAGGCCTGCGCCGCCCAGAGCAGCCCGCCCATGAGGAGCGCGGCCAAGAGCAGGCGCGGGGCGCGCCGCTTCAACCGCGCATCGGCGGCAAACTGTCCGCGCTTCTTCAGCGTCGCGTAAAGCATCCAGACGTTGACGGTCGAGGCGATCGCGGTGGCGAGCGGCGGACCCATGTGCTGCAGCGGCATGATCAGCGCAAGGTTGAGCACGAGGTTCACCGCCATGGAGATCATCGCATAGCGCACCGGTGTCTTCGTATCGTGGCGCGCATAATAGCCCGGCGTCAGCACCTTGATCAGGATGTAGCTGGGCAGGCCGACCGAGAACGCGGCCAGAGCCTGGGCTGTGAAATGGACGTCCTGCGCCGTGAAGCGGCCGTAGCCGAACAGCGCGGCGGCGATCGGCTCGCCCGACAGGACCAGCGCCGTTGTTGCCGGCAGGGTCAACAGCAGCGCCAGTTCCATGCCGCGGTTCTGCGTTTCGAGCGCGCCGGCTTCGTTGCCTTCGCCAAGCTGCCGCGAGACCAGCGGGAGCAACACGGTCCCAAGGCCGATCCCGATCAGTCCCAGCGGCAGCTGGTTCAGCCGGTCGGCCATGTAGATGTAGGTGACCGAACCGCTGGCCAGCAATGATGCGGCCAGCGCGGTCGAAATGACGAGGTTGATCTGCACTGCCCCGGCGCCGGCCGCAGCGGGCCAGATCAGCTTGAGCAGGTGCCTGACCTCGGGCGTCAGGCGCGGGCGGCGCAGTTTGAGACTGACCCCGTTGGCGCGGCAGGCCCAGGCCAGCCAGAGCAGTTGCAGCAGGCCCGCAACCGACACGGCAATCGCCTGATTGCGCGCGGTAAACAGTGGGTCGTGGCTGTTGAAGGCCAGCAGGGCGGCGATCAGCGTCAGGTTCAGAAGGATCGGCGCGGCCGCGTTGATCCAGAATTTGTGCAGCGAATTGAGGATGCCGCCAAGCAGCGAGACGAGGCTGATGAACAGGAGGTAGGGGATCGTCCAGCGCGACAGTTCGACCGCGAAAGCGAACTGCTCTGGTGTCACGCCGTTGAACCTGCCCGACAGCGCGAGGGTGACCGGCCAGGCGAAGATCTCCAGCAGCAAGGTCATGACGATCAGGACCGGCAGCAGCACCGCCAGCGCCGCTTCGGCAAAGGCGATCCCGTCCTTCAGGCCCTGACCGTCGGGATTGGCGACCTTCTTGTTGAACAGCGGGATGAAGGCCGAGGAGAACGCCCCTTCAGCGAACAGCGCCCGGAACATGTTGGGCAGTCGGAAGGCGACCAGAAACGCGTCCGAGGCAAAGCCCGCCCCAAGATAACGGGTAAACAGGGCATCGCGGGCAAGGCCCAGGACGCGGCTGGCCAGCGTCAGGCCGCCGATCGAACCCAGTGCCTTGGCAAGGTTCATCGCTCAGCCCGCGCCGACAGCCTGGCGACCGGTGCCGGGATCAATTGGTCGAAACGCCTTCCGCCGCTTCGCTTTCGGCGTCCTGCTGCGCCTGCAGTTGCTGGACGTAGAGGCCGTTGAAATCGATCGGTTCGAGCAGCAGCGGCGGGAAGCCCGCATCGCGCACGGCATCGGCCACCACGCGGCGGGCGAAGGGGAACAGGATGCGCGGCGCTTCGGCATAGGTGAAGGCGTGCATCGAGGCTTCGTCGAGGTTGCGCATGCCGACAAGGCCGGCATAGGTCAGGTCGACGATAAAGGCGGTGCCGGTCTGGCACTTCGACGTGATCTCGATCTTCAGGGCGATCTCGCTCACCTCGTCGCTCAGCGGACGGGCGCTGATGTTGAACTGCACGTCGATCTGCGGCGGATCCTGCCACTGGAAGCTGTCCGGCGCGTTGGGATTCTCCACCGAAAGGTCGCGCACGTACTGCGAGATTATGCCCGCGGCCGGCGAGGTATCGGCGCCATTGGGCACCGGGGTTTCAAGGCCAAGGTCGGTGATGATGCTGCCGTCGTCGGACATGTCGGATGCTTTCCAGGTCAGGGTAAAAACGCGAAACGTGGCCGCGCGCCTAGCACCGCGCCGGGAAGGCGGCAACGCCTAAGCCGCGGCGTTTGCACCGCCGCATACGCCGCAATTAATGCACGTCCGGAACCCATCCACGCGTTGTTCATTTGTCATTGATACCTATTTCTGGCTAAAGTGGCGCATTGGGCCGCGTTTGGCGGCAAGGACTGGATTCGTGGACAAGACCGTAGAGATCGTCATCCTGGCCATGGTCGCCGCCTTCCTCGGGCTGCGGCTTTACTCCGTGCTCGGCCGCCGTGCCGAACATGAAGAGCGCCCGGTGCAGCCGCGGTTCGAGCCCAAGGGCGATGGCGCCAAGCGGCCGGTTGCGCCCGAAATTCCCAACAGCCAGTCCGGCGCCGTGCCGCCGCGCGTTATGGTCCCAGGGGTTACCCCGGCGATCGAGCGGGGGCTCAAGGAAATTGCCGCTATCGACAAGCGGTTCGATACGCTGGCCTTTCTCGATAGCGCCAAGGCGGCGTACCGGATGGTGCTTGAGGCGTTCTGGAAGGGCGATCGCGACGCGCTGGCCCACCTGTGCGACCGCGATGTGCTCGAAGGCTTCAACGCCGCCATCGATGCGCGCGAAGCCGCCGGCGAGCGGGTCGCAAACCGCCTGATCCGGATCGAGGAGGCGACCATTGTCGCCGCGGCCCTTCAGGGCACGACTGCGCGCATCACCGTGCGTTTCCTGGCCGATATCGCTGCCGTCACGCGCGACGCGGACGGCGTCATGATCGCCGGCTCGCTCGACGACGCCGTCGAAGCCCATGACCTGTGGACTTTCAGCCGCGATACCGGCTCGTCCAGCCCGGACTGGCTGCTCGACGAAACCGACGAAGGGTAGGCCCTCGCATGACGCGGTCGCCCCCGCGCCATCTGGCCGCGCTGTTTCTTGTCGTGCTGCTGAGCGCCTGCGGGCGCCTGATCCCCGAAACGCGCATTCCGGCGCCGCCGGTTTCCACCGCGCCGCCTGCCGGCCTGACCAGCGCCCTGCTGCTGGGCGCGGCGGCGGGCCCGTCGGTCGCCTCGCTCGGCCTTGCCGGCGATGATGCAGCGACTGCGCTGGCCGCGTTTCGCGAAAGCTGCCCCCGCGTTACGACGCGCGCCGATCAGTCGGGCCTGACCCGGCCCGAAGACTGGAAGCCCGCCTGTGCCGCGGCAACGACCTGGCCGACAGGCGATGCCGCACGCTTCTTCGCTACCTGGCTCGAGCCGGTGCGGATCGGCGACGGCAAGGCCCACGCGACGGGCTATTACGAGCCCGAGATTGCCGGAGTGCGCACCCGCCGGCCGGGCTACGATGTGCCGGTCTTCAAGCTCCCGCCGGACCTCGTCCGCGCGCGGCCCGAAGATGCCCCACCGACCGAGCGCGGCACGCAGCCGCTGGGCCGCTACGACGAAACCGGAACCTTCGTCCCTTATTACGACCGCGCCGCGATCGAGGGCGGCGCGCTCGCCGGCAAGGGCCTGGAAATCGGCTGGGCGGCCGATCCGGTCGAGTTCTTCTTCCTGCAGATCCAGGGATCGGGCCGCCTGATCGGCCCCGACGGCAGCGTTATGCGGATCGGCTATGCCGGGCAGAACGGACACCCCTATACCGGGATCGGCAGCGTGATGCGCGCACGCGGGCTGATCGGCGAGGGGCCGGGCCAGTATTCCGGCTCGATGCAGGGCATCATGCAATACATTCGCGAAAACCCGGAAGCCGGGCGCGAGCTGATGCAGCAGAACCAGTCGTGGATCTTCTTCAAGGAACTGACGGGCGACGGGCCGCTCGGCGCGCTCAATGTTCCGGTGCGCGCCAGAAGCAGCGTGGCGGCCGATCCGGCCTATGTCCCATTGGGCGCCCCGGTGTGGCTGTCGCTCGACCGGCCCGAAGCCAGCGGGCTGTGGATCGCGCAGGACACCGGGGGTGCGATCAAGGGCGCCAACCGGTTCGACACGTTCTGGGGCGCCGGTTCCGCCGCGCGCACGACGGCCGGCGGGATGAGCGGGCGCGGGGAGGCCGTGCTGCTCCTGCCCAAGGGAACGCTTCAGCGCCTAAACGCGCGATGAGCCGTCCGCCGCGCGGCCTGACGCCCGAAGAGGCCGAGCTCTGGCGCCGCCTTGCGCAGACCGTGAAGCCCTTGGCTCCGCCGGCCCGCATCGCAGTGGCGCCGCCCCCCACGGTCGTGCCAGCGCCGCCCGCACCGCTCCCAAGGAAGGCCAGGGCCGCACCTTTGCCGGCGAGGATCGTGACGCAAAGCCCCGCACCGCGCCCGCTTGATCGGCACGGCCTCGATTCCTCGTGGGAGCGCAAGCTCAAGGGTGCCTCGATCCAGCCCGATTTCACGCTCGACCTCCACGGCCACACGCTCGAAGCGGCGCACGCCCGGCTCGACCAGGGCCTGACCCAGGCGGTCGCGATGGGCGCGCGCCTGGTCCTCCTGATCACCGGTCGGCCGCGTCCGGCCGAGGCGGCCGACCGTGGCAGCCAGCGTGGCGCGATCCGCGCCAAGGTGCTCGACTGGCTGGCCGCCGGGCCCCATGCCCACCGCATCGCCGCCGTCCGCGGAGCGCACCCCCGCCATGGCGGTGCGGGTGCGCTCTATATCGTCATGAAAAGGCCGCGCTGATCCCTGAGGATCGGCGCGGCCTTCCTTGGTCAGGGTGCCGCTCATGCCGACGGCACCTGCCCAGCAGCAGACTTAGAAGTTGACCGTTGCCGTGGCGAAGACCTGGCGCGGGTTGCCATAGAACGTGGTCAGGATGCCTTCCAGGCCCAGAGCGGACATCATCGGGGTCGCAATCTGCCCTGTCGTGGCGTTGACAGCCATGTAGGTGTATCCCGAGGTGCGGTAGCGTTCGTTGGTCAGATTCTTGCCGTAGACCCCCAGGCTCCAGCGGCCGCCGGGTGCCTTGTAGACGATGCTGGCGTCGAACAGCTGGTAGGCCGGCTGGTCAAGGTACGGATTGGCGATCTCGAACTGGTAGGTCTTGCTCTTGAACGACATCCCGGCGCCCATCGTCAGGGTGCCGTCGGCCAGTGGCATGGCCCAGTCAAGGCTCGCACTGCCCGACCATTCGGGCGTGTTCTGGACGTGGCGGTACTGCGACACCTCGGTCGGCTTGCCGGCAACGTTGGTCACGTACTGCAGGTACTTGGCATCGATATAGCCCACCGAACCCGAAAGCGTGAGCGTGCCGGCGTCGCTGTCGATGATCTTGGCGCGGCCTTCGAATTCGAAGCCCTTCATGCGTGCCTTGCCGGCGTTGGAGACGACGCCGCAGAAGGTTGTGAATCCGCCCGCCACGCAAGGCACCGAACCCGGGATCTGCACGTCCTTGTAGTCCATGTAGAACGCGGCCGTGGCGATGTACAAACGGCGGTCGAACAGGTTGGCCTTGAAGCCCACTTCGTAGCTGTCGACCTGTTCGGGCTTGAAGCTCAGGAACTGGGCCTGGGTGACGCCTGCCGGCGCGCTTGCACCGACGCCGCGCGGATCGAAGCCGCCGCCCTTGAAGCCCTGCGAGTATGAACCATAGACCGTGGTGTCGCGGTCGGGTTTGAAGGTCAGCGTCGCCTTAGGTGTGAACTTGGTGTAGGTGCTGTTGCCGCGGAAATTCGTCAGCGGCGCAAGGTAGGGGATGCCGGCCCCGCCGAACACCGGCGAACCGCCGCCGAGGTAGTACTGGCGCAGGATATAACCGTCGCGCCGGTCCCAGGTATATCGGCCACCCAGCGAAAGGCTGAGCTGGTCGGTGAAGTCATAGGTAAAGTCGGCAAAACCGGCCATCGTCTCGGTGCCGATGTCGGCATTGGTATAGGCCGTCAGCAGCAAGGGCGACGGATACTGGACGAACAGGCGCACGTCGAACTGGGTCAGCGCCGAAGCGTCGAGATAGTAGAATCCGACAAGACCGTTGAGCTTGCCGAAGTTGACCAGCGCCTGCAGTTCCTGGCTGAACTGGCGGTTGCGGTAGTAGCCCGGAACGTCGACGTCGGCTGCGGGCAGCGCGTCGAAGTCGATCGGGGTGGCCGAGTCGTCCTTGCGGTATGACGTGATAGAGCGGGTCGTCAGCCAGTCGGTCGGTTCCGCCTCGAGGAACAGCGAAACGCCCCAGGCCTTGACGTCCTGGCTGGGGGTGTTGAGCCCGCCGCGGGTGTCATAGACGTTGCTCAGCACCGGCGCGCCCGAAACCATGCCGGCAATCACGCGGTGGCCGCCGCGCGGGTTGGACTTGTCGTGGGTGTAATCGCCCGAAACGCGCGCGAAGATGCCGTTGCCGTGGACTTCCAGCGTGCCGCGGCCAGCCCAGACGTCCTTGTCGTAGTTGTCGAGGCCGGTGGTCAGGTTCGTGCCGAAGCCGTCGCGGGTCAGGCGGGCCAGGGCACCGCCGACACGCAGCACGCCGTCGGACGTGATCGGAGCGCTGACGCTGACAACGCCGTCGATCTGGTTGTAGCTGCCGTAAGTCGCGCGGGCGGACAGGCGCGGATCGTTGGCGAGACGCTTGGTCACGTACTTGATCGCGCCGCCCACGGTGTTGCGGCCATAGAGCGTCCCCTGCGGGCCGCGCAGCACTTCGATCCGTTCGACGTCATAGATGTCGAGAACGGCGGCCTGCGGACGGTTGAGATAGACGTCGTCGAGGTAGATGCCGACGCCCTGTTCGAAGCCCGAAACCGGGTCCTGCTGGCCGACGCCGCGGATGAAGGCCGACAGCGTGGAGTTGGTCGCACGGCTGGATTCCAGCGTCACGTTGGGGACGGTTTCGGCCAGAGCGGTGATGTCGCCGGCGCCCTTGGCAGCAAGCTGATCGCCGGTCAGCGCGGTGATCGCGATCGGAACCGAAATCAGCGTTTCTTCGCGGCGGCGGGCGGTGACGACGATTGCGCCTTCATCGGTTGCGGCGGTTTCAGCTTCGTCGGTCGCGGCCGCGTCCTGCGCCTGCGCGGGCAGGGCATACAGCCCGGCGGTGGCGGCGGCGATCAATGAGGCACGGCAAAACAGGTTGCGCATCGGCATCGGTATCTCTCTCCCTCCAAAAGGCGAAGCCGATGCTGCGACCGGCTATCTGAGTCGGCTTATATAAAAGTTGAACCAACTTTCAACTTTGATTATGCGGTCGCGCCAGGGAAGAGGCAAAAGGGATCAAAACCGTGGCAAAAGCGTCACAACAGGACGGCAAGGCGCCGGGCGCGAAAGTGCCGCGAACCGAGCGCGGGCGGCGGACGCAGCGCGCGATCCTGGACGCTGCGGCGGCCGAATTCGGCGAAAAGGGCTTCCACGACAGTTCGATCGTCTCGATCACGATCCGCGCCGGCGTGGCGCTGGGCAGCTTCTACACCTATTTCGATTCCAAGGAGGCGCTGTTCAAGGCGCTGGTTGCCGACATGAGCGGGCGGGTGCGCGACCAGGTCGCGCCAGTCCTGCGCGGTCATGCGGGCGGGGCGGTGGAGGCCGAAGGGGTCGCGCTCGAGGCGTTCCTGCGCTTTGCCCGCGAGCACAAGGAAATCTACCGGATCATCGACGAAGCCGAATTCGTCGCCCCCGAAGCCTGGCGCGCGCACTACTTGAACACCGCCGCGCGCATTCTCGAACGGTTGCAGGCCGCCCATGCCAAAGGCGAACTGGGCGCCGAGCCTGGCGAGGTCCACGCCTGGGCGATCATGGGGATGAACGTGTTTCTCGGCCTGCGCTTCGGCGTGATGGACGCAGATGCGGATCTGGGCAAGGTCGCGGCCACCGCCAACGCCCTGCTCAAGGACGGGCTCGGCTAGACCGGCAGGCGTGCTGCCGCTAAGGGCGGCGACCATGTCCAATCGCCGCACCTTTGCCATCATTTCCCACCCCGACGCGGGCAAGACCACGCTGACCGAAAAGCTCCTGCTGCAGGGCGGGGCGATCCACCTGGCGGGCGAGGTCAAGGCGCGCGGCCAGGCGCGGCGGGCGCGTTCGGACTGGATGAAGATCGAGCAGCAGCGCGGGATCTCGGTCACCTCATCGGTGATGACCTTCGAGAAGGACGGGATCACCTTCAACCTGCTCGACACGCCGGGCCACGAGGACTTTTCCGAAGACACCTACCGCACGCTGACCGCGGTCGATTCGGCGATCATGGTGATCGACGCGGCCAAGGGCATCGAGCCCCAGACCCGCAAGCTGTTCGAGGTCTGCCGGATGCGTTCGGTGCCGATCATCACGTTCGTCAACAAGGTCGACCGCGAAGGGCGGTCGGTGTTCGAGACCCTGGACGAGGTGGCCGACGCGCTCGCGCTCGACGTGGTGCCGATGTCCTGGCCGATCGGCATGGGCGGCGTGTTCCAGGGCGTGCTCGACTTCGCGACCGACACGATCAGCCGCCCGGAAGGCGACAGCCGCGAGTTCCTCGGCACGCGCACCCCGGCCGAGGGAATTCCGGACGACATCGCCGAGGAGATCGAACTGGCCCGCGGCGGCTATCCCGACTTCGACCTTGAGGCCTACCGCCATGGCGATCTGACGCCGGTCTATTTCGGCTCGGCGCTCAAGAATTTCGGCGTCACCGAACTGATCGACGCCATCGCGAAATACGCCCCGCCGCCGCGCCCGCAGCCTAGCGAACAGGGCACGATCCTGCCCGAAGCCAAGGAAGTGACCGGCTTCGTTTTCAAGGTCCAGGCCAACATGGACCCACAGCACCGCGACCGGATCGCCTTCATGCGGCTGGTCTCGGGCACGTTCAAGCGCGGCATGAAGCTGACCCCGTCGGCGCTGGGCAAGCCGGTCGCGATCCATTCGCCGATCCTGTTCTTTGCCCAGGACCGCGAGATCGCCGATACCGCCGAGCCTGGCGATATCATCGGCATCCCGAACCACGGTACGCTTAGGGTGGGCGATACGCTGAGCGAGACGAACAAGGTGCGCTTTACCGGCCTGCCCAACTTCGCGCCCGAAATCCTGCGCCGGGTGGTCCTCAAGGATCCGACCAAGACCAAGCAGCTGCGGAAGGCGCTCGACGACCTCAGCGAGGAAGGCGTGATCCAGGTGTTCTACCCGGAACTTGGCGGGCAATGGATCGTCGGCGTCGTCGGCCAGTTGCAGCTCGATGTTCTGATTTCGCGGCTCGAGGCCGAATACAAGGTCGAGGCCATGCTCGAGGCCGCGCCCTTCGACACCGCGCGCTGGCTCAAGGGCAGTGACGCCGCGTTGAAGGGCTTTGCCGACTTCAACGTGGCGAACCTGGCCAAGGACCGCGACGGCGATCCGGTGTTCCTCGCCCGCTCGGCCTGGGACGTGTCCTACCAGCAGGAAAAGAACCCCGACCTGGTTTTCAGCGCGACCAAGGAACGCTAGGCAAGGCGGCCCGTTCTTTCGCGAAGGGAACCGCCATGGCCGACTTCACCAATCACATCACCCCCGATCACGAAGCGATGATCGCGCGCCAGGCGATCTACTTCGTCGCGACCGCCGCCGACGCGGGGCGCATCAACCTCAGCCCCAAGGGCCTTGACGGGACCTTCAAGGTGCTCGGGCCCAACCGCGTCGCCTATCTCGACCTCGCCGGTTCGGGGAACGAGACCCACGCGCACCTTGCCGCCGATGGCCGCATCACCATCATGATGTGCAATTTCGAACAGCCGGCGCTGATCCTGCGGCTCTACGGCCACGGCAAGGCGGTGCTCCCGCAGGACGCCCGCTGGGACGAACTTCAAGCGCACTTCACATTGCTGCCCGGCACCCGGCAGATCTTCGACATCGCGGTCGACAGCGTGCAGACCTCGTGCGGCTGGGGCGTGCCGATCATGACGCTCGACAAGGAGCGCCAGACGCTGGCCAAATACCACGCCCAGGCCGATCCGGCGGCGTGGATGGACAAGGTCGGGGGGCGGACCCGTTCGATCGACGGGCTGCCGACCCGACCGACCGACCGTTACATCGCGGGATAGATGCAGCTTACCTTCGCCAGCTACAACATCCACAAGGCGGTGGGTCTCGACCGGCGGCGCGACCCCGACCGGATCCTGGCGGTCCTGCACGAGATCGACGCCGACGTGGTCGCGCTGCAGGAGGCTGACCGCCGCTTTGGCCGCCGCGAGACGGTCCTGCCGCGCCAGTTGCTCGACGACCTGTCGGACTACCGCGCCGTGGCCCTGAACCAGCGTCCGGATTCGATCGGCTGGCATGGCAACGCCCTTCTGGTGAAACGCCACATCGAAGTGGCCGAAGCGGGCATCGTCCCCCTGCCGACGCTCGAGCCGCGCGGCGCTGTGCGGGCCGATCTGATTGCCCACGGCCAGCGCCTGAGGGTGGTCGGCATGCACCTCGACCTGTCGGGCCTGCGCCGCCGCCAGCAATTGCGCACCATCATCGCCGACGTCGCGCACTGCGGTCCGGCCTGCCCGGCGGTGATGATGGGCGATTTCAACGAATGGGCGCTCCACGGCGGCTGCTGGCGCGAGTTTCACAGTCCCTGGCGGGTGCTGACCCCAGGCCGCTCGTTCCCGGCCCGCCGCCCCGTCGCCCAGCTCGACCGGATCGTGGTCTCGGATGATTGGCAGGTCGGCGACACCCGCGTTCACCATTCGGCCCTGGCCACGGTCGCCTCGGACCACCTGCCGGTCTTTGCAAGGCTAGCTGTGCCCAAAAATTAGGCAGGTGCGCAGCTTTCGCGCGCGTTCGATGAGGCTCCGGTAACTTACTGGCGTGCCGAAACCCTTGAATCCGCCAAAAGTTCCAGATTGGCACGCGTCTTGCTGTGCTTGCCGATGCCGGCGAGGGGTCGGTAGGCAAACAGGGGATCGGCATGAAATACATCATCGCCATCATCAAGCCGTTCAAGCTCGACGAGGTGCGCGATGCTCTCGGCGCCATCGGCGTCGCGGGGATGACCGTATCCGAGGTCAAGGGCTTTGGCCGGCAAAAGGGGCAGACCGAGATTTACCGCGGCGCGGAATATTCGACCAACATGCTGCCCAAGGTGAAGATCGAAGTGGCGTGCAGCGATGCGCTTGCGCCGCAGGTAGTCGAAACCATCCAGCAGAGCGCCAGCACCGAAGCGATCGGCGACGGCAAGGTCTTCGTGCTCGACCTCGCTTCCGCCACGCGCATCCGCACGGGTGAAACCGGGGACACCGCGCTGTGATGGGCGCGACGAACACCACTTCGCTAAGGGGGGACTTCCCAATGATCCGCAAGCTTGTCTGCGGCGTGGGCGCAGCGGGAGCCAGCCTCCTCGCCGCCACGGCCGCTTTCGCGCAGGACGCGACCGAGGCGGCTGTCGATGCCGCTGCCACCGCCACCGAAGCGGCGACCGCGACCGCCGCCTTCACGCCGACCGCTGAAATGGTCAACAAGGGCGATGTCGCCTGGATGCTCGTCGCATCCGCGCTCGTCCTGCTCATGTCGGTACCGGCGCTCGCGCTGTTCTACGGCGGCCTCGTCCGCGCCAAGAACATGCTGAGCGTCCTGATGCAGGTCCTGACCATCGTCTGCGTAGCTGCGCTGGTGTGGTTCTGCTGGGGCTACTCGATGGCCTTCACCTCGACCGGGACCCCGTTCCCCAAGATCGTCGGCGGGCTCGACAAGGCCTTCCTGATGGGGGTCGATCCGACCACCTTCGCGGCGACATTCTCGAACAGCGTCTATCTGCCGGAATACGTCTTCGTCATTTTCCAGATGACCTTTGCCTGCATCACGCCGGCACTGATCGTCGGCGCCTTTGCCGAACGCGTGAAGTTCACGCCGCTGATCATCTTCACGGTCCTCTGGCTGACGCTGGCCTATTTCCCGATCGCGCACATGGTGTGGTACTGGGCCGGACCGGACTTCCTCCACGCCGCGCCCGACGACAGCGGCCTGCTGTGGGGCTGGGGTGCGCTCGACTTCGCCGGTGGCACCGTGGTCCACATCAACGCAGGCGTTGCCGGTCTGATCGGGTGCCTCGTGATCGGTCCACGCCTCGGCTACAAGACGGAGCCCATGCCGCCGCACAGCCTGGTCATGACCATGATCGGCGCCTCGCTACTGTGGATCGGATGGTTCGGGTTCAACGCGGGTTCGGGCCTTGAAGCCAACGCTTTCGGCGCGCTCGCCTTCATCAACACCTTCGTCGCCACCGCTGCGGCAGGCGTGACCTGGGCAGTGATCGAACAGATCGTCCACAAGAAGCCGTCGCTTCTGGGTGCCGCTTCGGGCGTGGTCACCGGCCTCGTCGCGATCACCCCGGCTGCGGGCTTTGCCCACCCGGGCACCGCGATAATCCTCGGCGCCGTAGCCACGGTAGTCTGCTTCTTCTTCGTCACGACGGTGAAGAACAAGCTGAAGTACGACGACACCCTGGACGTCTTCGGGATCCACGCGGTCGGCGGGATCGTCGGCGCGATCGGCACCGGCTTCGTCGCCAACCCGGCGTGGGGCGGCCAGGGCTGGATCGACTACACCGCACCGGTCGCCAAGGCGGGCGAATTCGATCTCACCGGCCAGGTGATGACCCAGATCTGGGCGGTAGGTACCACGGTGCTGTGGACCGGTGTGGTTTCGGCCGTGCTGTTCCTGGGCCTCAAGTACACCATCGGCCTGCGTCCGTCGGCTGAAGTCGAAAGCGAAGGCCTCGACATCAACGAACACGGCGAACGCGCCTACAACATCTGAGTAACCGAGCTTGGCGGGGTCAGGTTCCTCCTCTCCTCCCCTGATCCCGCCTACCCACGTTCCTCCTGCGAACGTCAACTTACACCGGCCGGAACCGCGAGGTTCCGGCCCCTTTTTTTGCTGGGGCGAGCGATTGGCGAGGGCCCGACGACCGGGAAAGGGACGCCTAGCCCTTGCTGCGCTGGGTCACGTCGGCCAATGCCGCAACCAGGGCGCGCACGCTCTCGCGCAGGTCCTCGATTCCATCGGGATGCTGCCCGCCGCTAAGGATCTCGGGAACCCTGACGGCCTCGGAGCGCAGCAAGCGGCCCTTGTCGGTAAGCCCGACAAGTACGCGCCGCTCGTCTTGTGGGTCGCGAGTCCTGGTGACGAGGCCGGCGGCCTCCATCCGCTTGAGGAGCGGGGTCAGCGTGCCGCTGTCGAGGTAGAGCCGCGTTCCCAGTGCCCCGACAGACAGTGGCTGGGTTTCCCACAGCACAAGCATCACGAGATACTGCGGATAGGTAAGGCCCAGGTCATGCAACACCGGGCCATAGAGCCGCGTCAGCAGGTTGGTGGCGGCGTAAAGCGGGAAGCAAACCTGCCGGTCGAGCAGCAGGGGGTCGTTGTCCGCGCCAGCCGCCACCGGATCGCTCATCGGGTGTGGACCGTCGTCGCCACGTCGATATTGCCGCGGATGGCGTTCGAATAGGGGCAGACGGCATGGGCCGCGGCGACGATCTGTTCGGCAACCTCTTGGCTGATCCCGGCGATCGTCACGTCCATGGCAACGGCAAGGACGAAGCCGCCGGCTTCGTTGGGGACGAGCCCGACCTCGGTTTCGACCTCGATGTCCTTGTCGCCGACCCGGTTGTCGGTGCCGCGCGTCACATGAATGACGGCGTTTTCGAAGCAGGCGGCATAGCCGGCGGCGAAGAGCTGTTCGGGATTGGTGGCGCCACCCTTGCCACCGAGTTCCCGAGGCATGGCGAGAGCCATGTCGAGGATACCGTCATCGCTGCGGATCGTTCCGCTGCGTCCGCCGACGGCGCGAACTCGCGTCGAGTAGAGATGGTTCATGATCGTGTCTCCTATCAATGGCGCAGCGAAAGGCAAACGCGGCCATTAAATAGGATACAATTAAATTGTGTGCAATATAAAAGGGCTGACCACGTGGCAGGCCGGGCCGCAAGGCAGATTTCAACGGGCCAGCGCGGTTTCGCTCTGGTCGATCAGGCGATCGAGGATGGTGGCGACCGGTTCCTCGGCATTGACCATGCCGACCGACTGGCCTGCCATCAGGCTGCCGTTCTCGACATCGCCGTCAATCACCGCGCGGCGCAGCGCACCGGCCCAGAAGTGCTCGATCTCGAGCTGGGCTGCCGCCATGTCGACCTCGCCGGCGTCAAGCCGTGCGGCGACTTCGCGCTGCTTGGCAGTGAACTCCTCGGTGCCCTTGTTCTTGAGGGCGCGGACCGGGATCACGGGCAGGCGCGGATCGACCTGGACCGAGGCGACCGCGTCACGCGCGTTGGCGCGGAAAAAGGCCTTCTTGAAATCGGGATGGGCGATGCTCTCGCTGGCGCAGGCGAAGGCGGTGCCGAGCTGGACCCCGCTGGCGCCCATTTCGAGATAGGCGGCAATCATGTCGCCATGGCCGATCCCGCCGGCCACGAAGACCACGAAGTCGTCGGCCAGTTCGGGCAGGAATTCCTGCGCCAGGACGCTAGTGGCGACCGGCCCGATGTGGCCGCCTGCCTCGCTGCCCTCGATCACCAGGGCATCGGCGCCCGAGCGCAGCAGCTTCTTCGCCAGCGCAAGCGTGGGTGCGAAGACCAGCACCTTGGCGCCGAACGCCTTGATCGCCTCGACGCTGCCCTTGGGCGGGATGCCGCCGGCCAGCACGACGTGGCCGACCCGGTGCCGGGCGCAGACCTCGATCAGGTCGAACAGCATCGGGTGCATCGTGATCAGGTTCACGCCGAAGGGCTTGTCGGTCATTGCCCTGGTCGCGGCGATTTCTGCGTCGAGCAGATCGGGCGTCATGGCCCCGCAGGCGATCACGCCGAACCCGCCGGCATTGCTGATCGCGGAGACGAGGTTGCGTTCCGACACCCAGCTCATCGCGCCGCACAACACGGCGTATTCGGTGCCCAGAAAGTCGATGCCGCGTTGCATCAGGCGGCGGGTGTGCGGGAAGCTGGTCATGGCAAGGGCGCTTAAGCACGCCGCCGGTTTTGGGCAAGTGCGGCTGCACTCTCGGCACGATTAATCGGCAAATCGAAAAACAGTAAGTGAATATGATCGTTACAATCGATTAGTCGGCTTTGATAGCCTTGTTCACACATCAGCAGATTCGAGAGAGGAGATCACCCATGGATATGAAGACAAGCGCCAGCGGCGGCTGCCCGGTTCACCCCGGCGGCGTGCGGGCCCTGCTGGGCCGTCAGAACCGCGACTGGTGGCCCGATGCTCTGGCCGTCGATATTCTCTCTCCCAACGGCGCCAGCGACCCGATGGGCCCCGACTTCGACTATGCCGAGGCGTTCAACGCGCTCGACTACAACGCGCTCAAGGCCGACCTGACCGCGCTGATGACCGACAGCCAGCCGTGGTGGCCGGCCGACTATGGCCACTACGGTCCGTTCTTCATCCGCATGGCCTGGCACGCGGCGGGCACCTATCGCACCGGCGACGGGCGTGGCGGGGCCAATTCCGGGCAGCAGCGCTTCGCCCCGCTCGATTCCTGGCCAGACAACGGCAACCTCGACAAGGCGCGGCGGCTGCTCTGGCCGATCAAGCAGAAGTACGGCCAGAACATTTCCTGGGCCGACCTGTTCATCCTTGCCGGCAACGTGGCGATCGAATCGATGGGCGGGCCGGTGTTCGGCTTCGGTGGCGGACGCAAGGACGTCTATGAACCCGAACGCGACATCTACTGGGGCGACGAGGACAAGTGGGTCAACGAAGGCGTTGCCACCCGCATCCGCCCCGATGACGGCTTCGACGAACTCGACGGTCCGCTCGCCGCGATCCAGATGGGGCTGATCTACGTCAACCCCGAAGGGCCGGGCGGCAACCCTGACCCGCTGCTCTCGGCGCGCGACATGAAGGCGACGTTCGAGCGCATGGCGATGAACCCCGAGGAAACCGTCGCGCTGACCGCCGGCGGGCACACCTTCGGCAAGGCCCACGGCAACGGCGATGCTTCGACGCTGGGTCATGCCCCTGCGGGCGGCGACATGATCCACCAGGGCTTCGGCTGGGTCAGCAACGAGGAGCATGGCGGCATCGGCGAGCACACCGTGACCAGCGGGATCGAAGGCTCGTGGGTCAACACGCCGACGACCTGGAGCGAGAACTACTTCCGCCTGCTCCTCGACTACGACTACGAACTGGTCCACTCGCCTGCCGGCGCCCAGCAGTGGCAGCCGATCAACCAGAAGCCGGAGGACATGGCCCCGGCGGCCTGGGATCCGAGCGTCAAGGTTCCGACGATGATGACCACCGCCGACATGGCGCTGAAGATGGATCCGGAATTCCGCAAGGCCAGCGAGAAGTTCCGCAACGATCACGAAGCGTTCAAGGACGCTTTCGCCCGCGCCTGGTTCAAGCTGTGCCACCGCGACATGGGGCCCAAGGTCCGCTACCTCGGCCCCGAAGTCCCGGCCGAGGACCTGATCTGGCAGGATCCGATCCCCGCCGGCAGCAAGCCCTCCGATGCGGACGTCGCGGCGGTCAAGGCGGCGATCGCGGGCAGCGGCCTTTCGGTATCGCAACTGGTCAAGACGGCTTGGGCCTCGGCCAGCACCTACCGCAAGTCCGATCACCGCGGCGGGGCCAACGGCGCGCGTATCCGTTTGGCGCCGCAGAAGGACTGGGACGCCAACGAGCCGGCGGAACTGGCCAAGGTGCTGTCGGTGCTCGACGGGCTCCGCGGCAGCCTGTCGATGGCCGATGCGATCGTATTGGGCGGCGTGGTCGGCCTTGAGAAGGCGATCAAGGACGCCGGATACAGCGTCGCCGTGCCATTTGCGGGCGGACGCGGCGATGCCACGGCTGAGCAGACCGACGCCGACAGCTTTGCTCCGCTCGAGCCGCAGGCCGACGCGTTCCGCAACTACCTGCCCAAGAAGCTGCGGGTGAAGACCGAGGAGATGATGCTCGACAAGGCTTCGCTGCTCGGCCTGTCGGTGCCGGAAATGACCGTGCTCGTCGGCGGCCTGCGCGTGCTGGGCGCCAATCACGGCGGGCGCGGGCACGGCAGCTTCACCAAGCGCGCGGGCCAGTTGACCAACGACTTCTTCGTCAACCTGCTCGACATGACCAATGTGTGGAAGGCAGTCGACGGCAGCGACGAGGAAGAGTTCGTGGCAACCGACCGCGCCAAGGGCGGCGAAACCTGGCGCGCGACACGGGCGGACCTGGTCTTCGGTTCGAACAGCGAACTGCGCGCGGTGGCGCAGGTCTATGCCGAGCACGGCCACGAAGAAAAGTTCGTCAGGGACTTCGTCAAGGCGTGGACCAAGGTCATGAACGCCGACCGCTTCGATCTGGGCAAAGGCGTAGAGCCGGCCTGAGCCAGTCTCCCCGTCCTTGGGGGCGACGCCTTCCGGGTCGCGGAAGATGACGAAGCCCCGCCGTGGCAGTGCCGCGGCGGGGCTTCCCGCGTTCGGGGCCGGGACAAGGGAGGGGGGAGAGACCGGCCCCGCGGAGGTCAGCTGATGGCGAGGCGGGCGGCGATCGCGGACACGCGCTCGCCATAGTGGCGCGCGCTGGCGAGGTCCCCCTGGTGGATCTCGTCGACCGAGGCATCCGAGGGCGAGCGGACGAGGAGACCGACCGACCCGCCGAGGTTGTTGAGATCCTCGTGGGTCGAGGCCTTGGTGTTGCTCGGTGCGAGGCCCAGGCTGACCCAGATGCCGCCGTGCTGGCTCGCCAGCGTCTGCATCTGGATCAGGGTCACCTGCTTGTCGCCTGATGGGCTGGCCGAATTGGTGAAGCCGCCGAAGACCTTGTCGGCCCAGTCGCGGGTGAACCATTTCTTCGAAGTCGCGTCGGAGAACTTTTTGAACTGCCAACTGGCGCTGCCCATGTAGGTCGGCGCGCCGAAGACGATGGCATCGGCTGCGTCGAGCGTCGCCCAGTCATCTTCGGTGATGTCGCCGTCCGGGCTGATCGCGATCACGGTGGCCTGCGCGCCGGCGGCGACCTGCTCTGCCACGACCTTGGTGTGGCCATAGCCCGAATGATAGATGACGACGGTCTTGCTCATGACGGTATCCTTGTGCTTGCTAGTTTCAAAAAGTAACCTGATGACGAATCGCTACATAGGCTCTATATGAAAGCTGAAAAGAGGGCACTTGCGCGACACTAGGTTACGCGCCGGAAACCGCCTTCGAGGACCGCCGATGGAATATGATGTCTACAGTGCCGAATGCCCTGCCCGCACCGTGCTCGACCATGTCGGGGACAAGTGGGCGCTGCTTGTCCTGCACCGGCTGAGCCAGGGGGCAACCCGCTTCAACGCTTTGAGGCGCGACATCCACGGGCTGTCGCAGAAGGTGCTGAGCCAGGTGCTCAAGCGACTGGAACGCGACGGGCTGATTACCCGCCGGGTCTTCCCCACCGTTCCCGTTACGGTCGAATACGCGCTGACCGGGCTGGGTGAATGCCTGACCGCCAATGTCGGTCCGCTGCTGCGCTGGGCCGAGGCCAACATGGACCAGATCCGCTCTGCCCAGGTCGAATACGATGCCAGGATGGCCGAAGCGGCTTGATCTGTCACTTTGCCTCTTGTGACCGGCCCGGCCAGCGGCCATGGCCAGTCCGGGGCACGGTTCGGCGAAGCGACAAGGCCTGTCCGCCGGCAATACTTGAGGCGACGTGCGCGACGATCCCGACATGGACACGGACTGGCTGGCGCGGATGCGTGATCGCTATGGCGCGCGCGCGCCGTCGCTCGCGCTTACCCTGCTGGTCGAGGCCGCGCTCATCCTTGCGGTGCTTTCGATCGGCCTGACCCCGGACCAGCCCAAGACAAGGCCCGGCACGCGGCTGGTCAGCGTGGCGATCCGCCCGGCCGACGACGACAAGCCGCAGACGGAGAAAAGCGCCCCCGCCAGGACGGCGCAATCGCGGGTCCAGCCGCGCGTCCAGCCCAAGAGCGCCGATGTGGTGACGCCGGTTGTTGCTCCACAGGTCGCGCCGGCCGCGCCGCCGCCGCCCGCGTTCATTGCCCTGCCAAAGAACCAGATGGCCGCGCTCGACATATCGCGTGTCCAGCGAACCGCATCGGCACCCGGTCCGACGAAGGCGCTCTACGGGCCGGCGGACATGGGCGTGGCAGGGGACAGCAAGCGGGTCGGGTCCGCGCCCAACGGCCAGCCGCTATTTGCCGCATCATGGTATCGCGAACCGTCGGACGGCGAACTGGCCGGCTACCTGTCGACCGCAGACGGGCCGGGCTATGCGTTGATTGCCTGCCGGACCGTGGCCGACTGGCGCGTCGACAGCTGCGTCGCGCTCGACGAGTATCCCGACGGTTCGAACATGGCACGCGCCGTCCTTGCGGCGGCCTGGCAATTCCGGGTCCGTCCGCCGCGGCTGGGCGGGGTCTACAAGGTCGGCGAGTGGGTCCGCATCCGCATCGACTACGAACTGCGTCCGCGCAGGGGCGGCTGACGCGGTCCTAGGCCGCTTCGTCCGCGTCCATCTCGTAGGCGGTGTGCAGCACGCGAACCGCCAGTTCGGTCTCGTCCTCGTCGATCAGGACCGACACCTTGATTTCCGACGTGCTGATCGCCTGGATGTTGATCCCGCGGTCGGCCAAGGCGCGGAACATGGTGGCGGCGACGCCCGCATGGCTCTTCATGCCGACGCCCACGACACTGATCTTGGCGACCTTGCCGTCGGTGATGATGCGGTTGTAGCCGATCGCTTCCTTCTGCGCCTCGAGCAGGGTCTGCGCGCGGAGCAGGTCGGCGCTCGGCACGGTAAAGGTCACGTCGGTCTCGCCCTTGTCGCGCCCGACGTTCTGGATGATCATATCGACGTTGATGTTGGCCTGGGCGAGCGGGCCGAAGATCGTCGCCACGGCGCCCGGACGGTCGGGTACGCGGGTCAGGATAATCTTGGCTTCGTTCTTGTCGGCGGCGATGCCGGTGATGAGCTGGCGTTCCATGTCCAATCCTTCCAGTTCTTCGTCGCTGACGATCAGGGTGCCGGGAATCTCGTCGGCGGGGGTGGCGTCGTCGTCGATGAAGCTCGACAGGACCTGCACCCGCACGCCTTCCTTCATCGCCAGGCTGACCGAACGGGTCTGCAGCACCTTCGAGCCGACCGAAGCCAGTTCGAGCATTTCCTCGTAGGTCACGTACTTCAGCTTGCGCGCCTTGGCGACGATCCGCGGGTCGGTGGTGTAGACCCCGTCGACGTCGGTGTAGATGTCGCAGCGGTCTGCGCCGATCCCGGCGGCAACCGCCACTGCCGAGGTGTCCGATCCGCCGCGGCCCAGGGTGGTCACCCGGCCTGCGTCCGACAGACCCTGGAAACCGGGGATCACCGCAATCTCGCCCGCGGCCATCGAGGCCAGCAGGGCTTCGGAATCGATCCCTTCGATACGCGCCTTGGCGTGGGCGTCGTCGGTGTGGATCGGCAATTGCCAGCCCAGCCACGACCGCGCCTTGCAGCCGAGCGACTGCAGGGTCAGCGCCAGCAGGCCCGAGGTGACCTGTTCGCCGCTGGCCACGACGACGTCGTATTCGGCCGGGTCGTAGAGCGGGTTCGCCTCGCGGCAGAAGCCCACCAGCCGGTCGGTCTCGCCAGCCATGGCGCTGACCACCACGGCGACTTCGTGCCCGGCGGCCTGCTGGCGGCGCACGATATTGGCCACGCGGCGGATCCGTTCGGACCCCGCCATCGATGTGCCGCCAAACTTCATCACGATCCGGGCCACGGGTAATCCTGTCCTTGCGCAATAAAATTGCCCGCAGCACCCCTCGCGCCGCGGCGGGCGCCCTGTTAGGGACGGGGCATGGCTAATGCAAGTTTCACAAGCACCGCAGGCGCAACGATCCGGCCCGAAGAAGCCGCGCATTTCGGCAAGCTGGCGGCTGATTGGTGGGATCCCAAGGGGTCGTCGGCCATGCTGCACCGGCTCAATCCGGTACGCCTGGCCTTCCTGCGCGAGGCCATCGACCAGCATTGGCCGGGCGATTCGCGCGCCCTGCGGCCGCTCGAAGGCCGGCGCGCGCTTGACGTCGGGTGCGGGGCGGGGCTGCTGTGCGAACCGCTGTCCCGGCTTGGCGCGGCGGTGACGGGTGTCGATGCGGCCGCGGAGAACATCGCAGCGGCGCGCGCCCATGCAGAGGGGGCCGGACTGCCCATCGATTACCGACATGGCGAACTGGACAGCCTGCCGCCCGGACAGTTCGACCTCGTCACCTCGATGGAGGTGATCGAACACGTTGCCGACAAGGCGGCCTTCGTATCCGCACTCAAGGCGCGCCTGGCGCCGGGCGGGCTGATGGTGCTGTCCACCCCCAATCGCACGACGCGTTCGCGGCTGCTGCTGGTCGAAGGGGCGGAAAGGCTCGGCATGGTGCCGCGCGGCACGCATCACTGGAACGATTTCGTAACTCCGGATGAGTTGCGCGACCTGCTCTGCGCGCAGGACCTGGCGATGGGCAGCCCGCGCGGCATCGCCTGGTCGGCGATGAAGGGCCTGCACCTGTCGGGCGACATGGCGCTCAACTACATCGTCGCGGTAACCGCCGCCTGAGCAGTCACGACCTGGGGGTCAGGTCAGCCTCGAGATCAGGCTGCGCGGCGCCGGCCGGGAGCAGTTTTGCGCGGTCGGCGGCGCGCTTCTTGAGGCCGTCGACAAGGCAAACCGGCATCTGCGCCTTCACGTCGACCGGGCGATTGCGCAACTGGTCGATCACCGCCTGACGCTTGGCCAGATACCAGGCGCGCTCCGCCGCGTAAGAATCAGGGCAGTCTTCCTTGATCACCATCAGCATGTCGTCGCGTTCGAGCCGCTCGTCGATCGACTTGAGCGCGCCGCTGGCTAGCGCGTACTTGGGATCGCTGAACGGCTTTCCGACCACGCCCGGCAGCAGCGAGAGATCGAGAACGCGGCCGATGACGTCGCGTACCGTGGTCGGGCCGATCAGGGGCAGGAACAGGAACGGCCCCGGCTTGATGCCCCAATACCCCAGCGTATAGGCGAAGCCGTTGACGTGGTAGTCGATCTTGAACGGCTTCTTCTTGGCAACGTCGAACAGCCCGAGCACACCCACGGTCGAATTGATGACAAAGCGGGCCAGCGTCTTCATTGCCCGGCCGATCTTCAGTTGCAGGATATCGTTCACGAACACGATGGGCTCGGTCAGGTTGATCAGCATGTTGTGCAGACCGTCCTTGACCGGTTCGGGAATGACCGAACGATAGCCATAGGCGATCGGCGCGACGATTGCACCATCGACCGCCGACATGACCTCGAAGGTCTGCGCATTGACTGCCTGGAGGGGATCGCTCTTGGGTGGCTTGCCGCGCCCGGTGACCACGATCTCGTTGGGAACAGCGGGTTCCATCGGTGTGCCGGGCGGGGGTAGAACCGGGGCGGTGGGGTCGACCGGAGGGGCTTTCACTGGATCGGCCTGTCCCGCGGGCGTCGTCGCTTCTGCAGTCGCGGCGGGGGTGGTCGGATCGGTCTGGACCGCCAGCGCCGCATCGGGATTTCCGGCCAGCGAAGCCAGCAGCGTAACGGCGGCGGGAAGCGTCATGACAGGGGTCCGGCGTGGTTCGATCGATCTAGGGATCAGCCATGGCAGACTTGCACCCCAAGGTTCAAGGCTTGGTTAACTTATTCTTTGATTTGGGCAAAAACAAACCGCCGGGTGCGGTCCACGCACACCCGGCGGTTCGGTTTCAACGATCGTCGCCCGGATTGACCGGGCGGCCGGATCAGTCGGCCTTGGCTTCAGCCTTGGTTTCGCCCTGAACGTCGGCTTCGACGGCAGCGGCACCATCGGCAGCCGCCGTAGCGGTGTCGGCGGCAGCGTCGGCAGCGGTGGTGGCGGCGGCATCGACATTGGCAGCGGCGTCGCTGGCGGCCGAATCAGCGGCGGTGGCGGCGGCGTCTTCGGTCTTTTCCGAGCAGGCGGCCAGGGCCAGGCCGGCAACGGCGAGCGACACTATAGCAAACTTGCGCATCAATTGACTCCCCAGATTGGTGTCTTGGCGGCACGGCGGATGCCGTCCGTCGGGCATCGCTATGGACAAACGCACGGCTTGGCAAGCGTCAGCGACGGATGATCCATGGGGAAATCACGCCGCGCCGGTCGCGATCACGTCGGCAATGCAGGCGCGAACCTCGGCCTCGCGCTCCTCCCAGGTGCCGAAGATGGTGCGGAATGGCACGCCCGCATCGACCAGGACCTGCCGGGCCTGCGCGGCAAAGGCGGCGCGATCCTCGGCACTGCCGAACAGGCGGGTGCCGTCTTCCAGCCATGGCACGTCGGCCTCGAACAGCAGGTAGAGGTCGGCCTTGGGATAGGTCAGGAGGGCATCGGGCGCCTGTCCGAACAGCTTGCGGGCCCAGGCCGCGGTCATCAGCTGGTCGGTGTCGAGAATGAGCAGGTCGGGACGGGCGGCAGCGACCTGCGCTATTGCCGCCGCCTCGCCGCGTGCGATCGCGAGCAGGTCGTCCATGGTGAGGTCGGTGCCGTGCTCTTCGCAATAGGTGCGGCCGAATTCGGGCACCCACGCCCAGCCGGGCTGCTGCGCCAGCCGTTCTGCCAGGACTGATTTGCCGGTGCTTTCCGCGCCGTGGAAGCAGACGGTGATCACGCCGCCGCCGGTACGACCTGACGCTGACTTGCCTCGACCCATTCCTTGAGGCCGATCAGGCTCATTACCAGCATGCCGCCGTAAAGTCCGGCTGTGGGGTACAGCCCGCGGTTTATGTAGAGCAGCACCGCCGCCACATCGACCGCGATCCAGATAACCCAGTTCTCGATCCGCCGGTAGCCCAGCAGGATCTGTGCGGCGACGCTGGCGCCGGCGATCGCGCTGTCGGCAAAGGGCATGGCGGCGTTCGTATAGCGGTGCATTACCCAGCCAAGGTTTAGGCTGATCGCGGCCGTCGCCACCAGCCAGACAGCGCGGCTCCGCCAGTCGAGCCACCGCACCGGCACCTGACCCTGGCCCTGATCTCCCGCAACCCGGCGCCACAGCGTCCAGCCCCACAGGTTGGCGGCGATGAAGAACAGTTGCAGGGCGCTTTCGGCGTAGAGCCGCTTTTCGAAGAAGATGAAGACGTAAAGCGAGACAGACAGGATCGCGAAGGCGAAGTTCCACTGCGACCGGAAGATCAGCAGGGCGATGTTGATCACGCCCAGCCCGGCCGCGACCCATTCGAGCAGCCACAGCGTTTCGTCGGACAGGATCATGCCAGTGCCTGCGCCCATTCGGCCGGTTTGAAGCCAACCAGCAGGCCCCCGCCGTATTCGACGATAGGGCGCTTGATGCAGCTTGGCTGGGCAATCATCAGGCGAATCGCGCCCGCCTCGTCCAGCGCCGTCCGCTCGCTTTCGGGCAGCTTGCGAAAGGTCGTCCCGGCGCGGTTGAGTACGGTGTCGAGGCCCTTGCGACCGATCCAGTCGCGCAGATGGGCTTCGTAGATCCCGGCCTTCTTGTAGTCGTGGAAGGCATAGGCCACGCCGTGCGAGTCCAGCCAGGTGCGGGCCTTCTTGACCGTATCGCAGTTGGGAATTCCGTATACGGTTACAGTCACAGGTGCGGGCTTTCGAAGCGGTGGGTGCGCGGATTGGCGCAGGTGTAGAGGGTATAATCGGCGTAGTATTCGGCCCGCCCGCGCGCCTGGGTGCGGGCATGGTCGGGTTGGTTGCCCCACGCCCGCGCCGCCTCCTCGTCCATCCATTCCGACAGGGCGATCACCTCTCCGTCGTCCGCGACATAGCTCTTGAAGGAAACGAAGCCCGGCTGCGCCCGCGCCAGCGCCTCCATCGCCTCGGCATCGGCGGCATAGGCGGCCGCGTCGAGATCGGCGCGCTTGCGGTTGCGGAACACCACGAGGAACATGGCCTTCTCCTAAACCGGATATGGACAGGCGCGCAATCACGCGCCAAAGCGCAGGGCCATGTCCGTCAACACCTTTGGCCGTCTGCTGCGTTTCACCACCTGGGGCGAAAGCCATGGGCCGGCCCTTGGCGCGGTGGTCGACGGGTGCCCGCCGGGACTGGCGCTCAGCGAAACGGCGATCCAGCCCTACCTCGATGCGCGGCGTCCGGGCCAGTCGAAGTTCACTACTCAGCGGCAGGAGCCCGATGCGGTGCGGATCCTCTCCGGCGTGTTCGAAGGCCGGAGCACCGGTACCCCGATCTCGCTGATGATCGAGAACGTCGACCAGCGCTCGAAGGACTATTCGGAAGTGGCCAAGGCCTATCGCCCGGGCCATGCCGACTATGCCTACGACGCCAAGTACGGCTTTCGCGATTACCGCGGCGGCGGGCGGTCCTCGGCGCGCGAGACGGCGGCGCGGGTTGCGGCTGGCGCCGTGGCGCGGCTGGTTATCCCCGAGGTCGCGATCCTTGGCTATGTCGCGGAAATCGGCGGCGATGCGATCGACCCGGCCCGGTTCGACCCGGCTGAGATCGGAAACAATCCGTTCTTCTGCCCCGATGCCGCTGCGGCGGCGCGCTGGGAGAAAATCGTCGACGAAGCGCGGCTGGCGGGCAGCTCGGTCGGGGCCGTGGTCGAGTGCGTGGCAAGCGGCGTTCCTGCCGGCTGGGGCGCCCCGCTCTACGGCAAGCTCGACGCCGATCTCGCCGCGGCAATGATGGGGATCAACGCGGTCAAGGGCGTCGAAATCGGCGATGGCTTTGCCGCAGCGCGGCTGACGGGCGAGCAAAATGCCGATCCGATGCGCCCCGGCAACGACGGTCCGGTCTTCACCGAAAACCACGCGGGCGGCATTGCCGGGGGAATCAGCACGGGCCAGCCGGTCAAGGTGCGCGTCGCCTTCAAACCGACCAGTTCGATCCTGACCCCGGTGGAAACCATCGACCGCGACGGGCAGGCGACCGAAATCCGCACCAAGGGCCGCCACGATCCCTGCGTCGGCATTCGCGGCGTGCCGGTGGTCGAGGCGATGATGGCGCTGGTTCTGGCCGACCACAAGCTGCTGCACCGGGGGCAGTGCGGCTAAGCTTGCGTGGTCCAGAGTGGCAGGGTCAAAGCCAGGCGGCAAAGGCCCCAAAGACGGCTGACAAACCCGCCGGTTCGGCCGAGGCGCGCATGGCCGCAAGGGCAGGCCGGACCGCAATCGAGAAATCGGCAACGCCGTCTTCGGTCTGTGTCCGCTTGCCGCCGAGCGACCGGATGAAGCCGATCGCCCGCGTATTCTCCGCCAGGACCTGGGCGTCGAGCGTCGCGATGCCTTCGCGCGCGCAGTGGATCAGCAGAACGGCGGTCAGCATCCGGGCCAGACCCTGTCCGTGATAGGCATCGACGATGCCGATGGCGAATTCGGCGCGAGGTTTTGCCTCGTCGCTGCGGATCGCATGGACCACCCCGATCGCCTCGTCGGCGGGGCCTTCGCTGAGGATCGCGCCCCATGCGAGATGCAGATGCCCGTCGACGTCGACGAGCCTTTCGATGACGTGATCGGGCGGGGCCGGCGCAACAGAAAAGAACCGCAGGTAGCGTGAATGCTGCGACAGCCGGTCGATCCCGTCGCGCAGCCGCTCCTCGTCGTCCGGGCGCACAGCGCGGATGCACACGGGGCGCCCGTCTTCAAGGCGGGTGTGGGCGATGGTATCGTCGATTTCGGGCTCGGCGGGTCGGGCCATGCCCGATCCTACCGCGCCATGGGCAGACTTGCTATCCCCGCAACGCGGCGCCCAGCTTGGCCGCCGCGGCCGTGATCCGGTTGGCGATGGCCTTGAGATCGGCTTCGGTAAAGCTCCTCTCGCCCGGTTGCAGGGTCACCTCGATGGCGAGGCTCTTCTGGCCCCCGGGAACGCCAGCCCCGCGGAAATCGTCGAACAAGCGGACGGCGACGATGCTGCCCTTGTCGGCTCCGCGGACCGCGCGGACGAGGTCGCCGGCCGGCAACGCGGCGTCGACCAGGAAGGCGAAGTCGCGGGTGACCGATTGCAGCGCCGGCGGCGCATAGGCGGCGCGGGCAAAGGTCGCGGCACCCTTGCGGGCGGGGATCGCATCAAGGAACAGTTCGACCGCGGCCACGGGTCCATCGATGTCGAAGGCCTTGAGCGTGGCGGGATGGATCATGCCGAAGCGTGCCAGAACGGTCTTGGGTCCAAGCCGCAGCGTGGCGGATTGGCCGGGATGGAACTGCGCGCCTGCCTCGCCCATGAACTGCAGGTTGTCGACCGGGGCGCCGGCCTCGGCCAGCAGGGCCAGGGCCTCGGCCTTGGCGTCGAAGGCGTCGAAACCCGCCGCCTTGCCGCTTGCCCAGCCGCGGGCGGCCCTTTCGCCGGCCAGAACGACGCCTAGGGTCAGGCGTTCGTCCGAATGGCCGCCTTCACCGCGCAGGTAGCGGCGGCCGAGTTCGAACAGCCGCAGGCCCGCCGCTCCGCGATCGAGATTGCGCTTGGCGGCCGACAGCAGTCCGGGAAGCAGCGAGGGGCGCATCGCCTTCATGTCCTCGCTGATCGGATTGGCCAGCACCCACAGTCCGCCATTTCCCTCGGCAAAGTGTTCGGCCTCGTCCTGTGGCAGGAAGGACCAGGTAACCAGTTCGTTGAGGCCGCGGGCAGCTGCCGCACGGCGCACCTTGCGTTCCAGCTTCTGCGGCGCGGTAGCGGTGGGACGGGCAACGCCGTCAGCGCGAGGTAGCGGCGTCGAAGCCACTGCGTCGATGCCGTGGATTCGCACCACTTCCTCGACCAGGTCGGGCCAACCGTCGATATCGGGGCGCCAGGTGGGGACCGCGATCTTGCCGTGGGCGTCCGTCGCAAAGCCCAGCGCGGCGAGGATCTCGCGCTGGCGCTCCGCCGGGATGGCGACGCCGCCGAGGCTCTCGGCCATGGCCGGATCGTACGCCAGGGTCTTGGTGGCGGCCGGCGGCGAGCCGGCGCGCACCACGTCGGACGGCTCGCCCCCGCAGATGCCAACGATGAGGTCGGTCAGGATTTCGAGGCCCGCGTCGAGGAACGCCGGATCGGTCCCGCGCTCGAACCGCTGGCGCGCGTCGGAAGTAAGGTTCAGCTTGCGCCCGGTATCGCCGATCCGCACCGGATTGAACCAGGCGATTTCCAGCAGCACGTCGGTCGTCTCGTCGGTGCAGCCCGAATGTTCGCCGCCCATGATCCCGGCTATGTCGTGCACTCCTGAATCGTCGGCGATCACCGTCATGGCGCTGTCGAGCGCGTATTCCTTGCCGTTTAGCGCAAGGCAGGTCTCGCCGTCGCGGGCGCGGCGGGCGACGACAGAGCCGTTCAGCTTCGCGAGGTCATAGGCATGGGCCGGGCGGCCATAGGTCAGCATCAGGTAATTGGTCAGGTCGACCAGTGCGGAGATCGGCCGCTGGCCCGCACTGTTGAGGCGAGCCTGGATCCAGTCCGGGCTGGCACCGTTGGTCACCCCCTTGATTACCCGGCCATAGAAGGCCGGACAGCCTTCGGGATCCTCGATGCGGATCGGGACCGGGCAGGGGAAGCTGCCGGGCACCGCCTGTGCGGCAATCGGCTTCAGCGTGCCGAGACCCGCGGCGGCGAGATCGCGCGCGATGCCATAGACGCCCATGCAATCGGGCCGGTTGGGCGTGATCGCCACGTCGAACACCGGATCGCTGCCGTGATAGTCGGCAAAGGCCGTGCCGACCGGCGCATCGGCGGGCAGTTCGATGATCCCGTCGTGATCGTCGCCCAGTTCGAGCTCGCGGGTCGAACACATCATGCCGTTCGATTCGACGCCGCGGATCGCGCTTTTCTTGAGCTCGAACCCGCCAGCCGGCACCACCGCACCGGGCAGGCCGAGAACGCCGACCAGGCCCGCACGCGCGTTGGGCGCGCCGCAAACGACCTGCAACGGCTGGCCATCCCCGGTGTCGACCGTCAGCACCTGCAGCTTGTCCGCATTGGGGTGACGTTCGGCGGTCAGGACCTTGGCAACCTTGAATCCGGACAGCCGGGCCGACGGGTCTTCGAGGGCTTCCAGTTCGAGTCCGATGGCGCTCAGCTTTTCGGCGATCGCTTCGGCCGAAGCGTCGGTGTCGAGATGGTCCTTGAGCCAGGCCAGCGAGAACTTCATGCGCGCGCTCTCCTTTAGGCCGCAGTGCCGACGCCGCCCGACAGGGTCGGCACGTCGTTGGGGTTGAAGCCGTAGTGGCGGTTCCAGCGGGCATCGCCGTCGAAGAAGGCGCGCAGATCGTCCATGCCGTATTTGAGCATGGCCAGCCGGTCGATCCCGGCGCCAAAGGCAAAGCCTTGCCATTCGTCGGGGTCGAGCCCGCCGGCGGCGATCACCTTGCGGTTGACCATGCCCGAGCCGAGCAGTTCCATCCAGCCGTGCCCCGGCGCATCGCCGCTGCCGCCCAGAACCCGCTTGCCGCCGACGATCGCGAAGCCGACGTCGACCTCGACCGAAGGTTCGGTGAAGGGGAAGTAGCTCGGGCGCAGGCGCAGGACGATGTCGTCGCGCTCGAAAAAGGCCTTGAGGAAGGTTTCCAGCGTCCACTTGAGGTGGCCGAGGTGGATGCCCTTGTCGATCACGAGGCCTTCGACCTGGTGGAACATCGGGGTGTGGGTGGCGTCGCTGTCGCTGCGATAGACGCGGCCCGGAGCGATGATGCGGATCGGCGCCCCCTGCGCCAGCATGGCCCGGATCTGCACCGGGCTGGTATGGGTGCGCAGCAGCATGGCGCGGCCTTCCCCATCCTGGTCGGGGAAGTAGAAGGTGTCATGCATTGCCCGCGCCGGATGGCTTTCGGGGATGTTGAGCGCGCCGAAGTTGTGCCAGTCGTCCTCGATTTCGGGCCCGGTCGCGACCGCGAAGCCCATGTCGGCGAAGATTTCGGCAAGTTCGTCCATCACTTGGCTGACCGGGTGGATCGAGCCCCGCGGAGCCTCGGGTGCGGGCAGGGTCAGGTCGACCGTCTCGCCGGCAAGCCGCTGCGCCAGCGCCGCTGCTTCAAGCGCGTCCTTGCGCGCGGCCAGCGCCTCGCTCACGCTTTCGCGCAGGGCGTGGATCTGCGGCCCGACCTGCTGCCGTTCCTCGGGCAACATGCCGCCCAGCGTCTTCAGGAGGCCCGAAATCGACCCCTGCTTGCCCAGGAAGCCCACCCGCAGCGTTTCCAGCGTGCCCAGGTCCTGCGCGGCGGCGATCTGCGCCAGCGCGTCTTCACGGGTTGCGGCATAGTCCACGGGTCTGTCGTTTCCATTTCTGCGAAAGGGCGGGAAGCGGGCCCTTTAGCCAGCCCGGCGGCCGGTTGCAAAACGGAAATGGTGGCGCGTCCGGCCTAGGGCTGGCCCTTGCTTGCTCCGGCGGGGCGATCGAGCGTCTGGACCGCCGCGCCCTGGGAGCGCGCGCGCTCCTGCACGAAGCGGCTGAGCACCGGATGCGGTTGGGCGGCGTATTCGCCCGGAGTCACGCCCATGAAGGCGTGAAACTCGCGCACGAACTGGGCCTGGTCGTGATAATGGCTGTCGAGCGCGCCGATCCACTTGAGCGAGGGATCGAGCATAAACTGCGCGAGGCTGCGCATGAAGCGCTGGCGCCGTAGCAGGACCTTGGGCGAGAAACCGAAGTGGCGCAGGCACAGCCGCTCGATGGTGCGCTGGCCAAGCCCGGTCAGGTCGACCAGATCGTGGACCGACGACGCGGTTGGATCGACGATGGCCGCGTGGATATCGGTGATGCGCTGGTGATCGGGCAGTTCGGGCCGGTCGAGCCGGCGGAAGAAGGCGGCGATCGCCTCGACCTCTTCCATCTCGGTCAGTTTGCCGCCGTGGAGCAGCCCGGCCAGCGGGACAAGGTGGCTTAGGGCGGGGTGGGAGTTGCCGTCGCAGACCAGGTTGGCGCAGTCCGACGCGGGTTGGCCGATGAACTTGGCCCAGCCCAGCGGCAGCAGGCCGATGCCCCACAACCGCGTCCGGGGAAGTACGAAATGAAGCGGATGGCTGGACGGACCGGTCGCAACGAACCGCGCGTTGTCCAGCGATTTGCCCCCTTCGAACCAGGAGCGGCCGAGCGCGGATGAAAAGAACCGCAGGCCGGCCCATTCGGGATGAAGGCTGTCGACCAGGGTTTCGTCATCGCCGGGATCGAGATCGGCGCAATAGAAGGTGGTGAAATAGGGGCGCAGGTCATCCGGCGGCGTATGAAAGCGCACCTGGACCGAACTGCAGGACGTCACGACCACCCCTCACTGCGCGCCTTATCGCACTGAATATGGTGCGCCGCGGGGCAGGGATCAAGCCCGGCCGCGCGCAGGCCTGACGTGAAAAGGGCGCGGAAATGGCTTTCCGCGCCCTTTCGGTTGTCTGCAGAACTGCGGGCGTCAGGCCGGAAGGGCTGCCTTCGCCTTGGCGATGACTGCGTTGAACACGCCGCCTTCGTTCATGGCGAGATCGGCCATGACCTTGCGGTCCAGCGTGATTCCCGCGAGCTTGGCGCCGTGGATGAACTGCGAATAGGACAGGCCTTCGGCGCGGACCGCAGCGTTGATGCGCTGGATCCACAGGGCGCGGAAGGACCGCTTCTTCACCTTGCGGTCGCGGTAGGCGTACTGGCCGGCCTTTTCGACGGCCTGGCGCGCGACGCGGATGGTGTTCTTGCGGCGACCGCGATAGCCCTTGGCCTGGTCGAGAATCCGCTTGTGCTTGCTGCGGGTGGTAACACCCCGTTTGATACGGCTCATGGTCTAGCGTTCCTCAGTTCAGCCCGTAGGGCGCCCACTTCTTGATCACCTTCGCGTCAGCGTCGGAGATCACGTCGGTGCCGCGATTCTGGCGGATGTACTTGCCATTGTGGCTGATCAGGCGGTGGCGCTTGCCGGCGACGCCGTGCTTCACCTTGCCGGTGGCGGTGAGCTTGAAGCGCTTCTTGACGCCGCTCTTGGTCTTGAGCTTGGGCATTTTCGTCTCCTGTGTTGAGACACGTCCGACCTGCCATGGCAGCCCTAGTTGGCCAGGCAGGCCATCGAATCCGTGTCGATGAAGGGCGCGCCCCTAAACGCGAATCGCGCGAAAGGCAAGGCTCCCGTCTAGGCGCTGGCATCGCCGCGCCGATCGTGAGAGGCTGGCCTGGCCATGACCGACGCTGCCTTTCTCACCGGTTGCCTGCTTCTCGCCATGCCGGGCATGGGCGATCCGCGTTTCGATCACGCGGTGATCGCGATGATCCGCCACGACGCGGATGGCGCGCTGGGGCTGGGGGTGGGACAGGCTGTTCCCGGCGTGACGCTCCATTCGATCCTGGCGGATCTAAAGATCGATCCCGGCGAGGCGCCCGACGATCCGGTCCTGCTCGGCGGTCCGGTCGAGACCGAGCGGGGGTTCGTCCTCCACAGCAGCGACTGGCGGAGCGAGGCGACGATCGATGCCGGACCGCTGGGTGCGATGACCATGTCGCGCGAAGTGCTGGCCGCCATCGCCGCCGGCGTCGGGCCGCGGCGCTTCGTGGTCGTGCTGGGTTATGCCGGTTGGGATGCCGGCCAGCTCGACGCTGAAATGCGCCGCCACGGATGGTATGCGGCACAGGGGCGGCCCGAAATCGTCTTTGACGTTCCGACCGAGGATCGCTGGCGCCAGGCGTGGCTGGCGGACGGGATCGATCCGGCGCTGCTGGCCAGCCAGACCGGGCGGGCCTGAACGGCACCGCCCGGCTTCGCGTGACTTACTGGAAGGTGGGGGCCTCCGCCGCCTGCTCGACGCGGCTGGGGTGGCGCACCGCCCACAGTCCGAAAGCGGCGATGATCGCATAGCACACCGCCGGCACGATCAGCGCCATGCGGATGTTGTGCGACAGGTCGGCCACGGTGCCGAACAGGAAGGGGACCAGAGCCCCGCCGACGATGGCCGTGCAAAGGATCCCCGAACCCTGCGGCGCGCGTTCGCCAAGGCCTTCGGTGCCGAGGCTGAAGATGGTCGGGAACATCAGCGAATTGCAGAAGCCCACGAGGATCAGCGACCAGCCTGAAAGCGTGCCCATCGACAGCGCTGACAGCGTCAGCAGGCCGATCGCGGCGGCGGCATAGGTGGTCAGAACCCGGCCGGGGCGGAACATCCGCAGCACGAAGCCGCCGACCAGTCGGCCGATCATCGCCCCGCCCCAATAGAACGCGACCAGCTTGCCCGCCTCTTCGAGACCCAGGCCCATGACGCTCTGTTCGCCGAGATAGGCGATCATGTTCGATCCGATCGCGACTTCGGCGCCGACGTACATGAAGATGCACAGCGCGCCCCACTGGACGCGGCGGTTGGTGAGAAGAAGGTCGAGCGTGCCGGCGACCTTGGCCTCCTCGGCCTTGGCGCCGTCGAGCGCGGATCGGAACGCCCAGAACAGCGCGGCGATCGCGAGCATGGCGACGGCCAGCCACATGTAGGCGTGGCCGATCGAGGCGCCCTGCTCGACACGGTAAGCCTGCAGCTGTTCGGCCGTGGCCGAGGCTGCATCGATCGGCTTGGCATCGCCGAGCAGGACCGACGCCCCGCCATAGACCATCAGCGTCACGCCGATCGAATTGAACGCCTGGGCGAAGGTCAGCCGGCTGTGCGACGTCTCTGTCGGGCCAAGCGTCGTGATGACCGGGTTCATTGCCACCTGCAGCACGGTGATCCCCGCGCCGATGAAGAACAACGCGGCCAGGAACCCTCCGAACGAGGCGTTGGCGGAAGCCGGGATGAACAGCAGCGAAGCGGCGGCCACCATGACGAAGCCCAGCACGAAGGTGCGGATATAGCCGAGGCGGCTCATGATGATGCCGGCGGGAATGGAGAAGGCGGCGTAAGCGATGAAGAATGCCATCTGCACCAGGTTGGCTTCGGCGTGCGACAACTGGAACATCGGCCGGAACTTGCCGACCAAGAGGTCATTGATGTTCGTCACCCCGCCAAGGATGAAGAACACGGCGAAGACCAGCAGCAGGACCGTGGTCGTGCCCGACGTGCTCTTGCCGGGCGGGGTTTGCAGCCCCCTCGTTCCGGTTATTGGCGCGGCCATTGCGATTTCTCCCATCGTTTATCGTGTTGTGGCGGCATAGATGACGCGCAGTGCGGCCAAGTCCAGTCACATTCGTATGCCTTCCCCTGCAATCGTGTGAACGTTACCATAAGTCGGTCGGGCTGGCACCCGCTGAACGCGGCTGGTAGGGCGGCTGGCGAGATCGGGGAGACAAGGCATGGCGGGGTTGTGGTTCGACGAACTGGAAGTGGGGCAGCGGTTCGAACACGCCATCCGCAGGACGGTTACCGAGACCGACAACCTGCTGTTCACGACGCTGAGCCACAACCCGGCGCAACTCCATCTCGACGCCGAATATATGAAGGACTCGGACTACGGCCGAATCCTCGTCAATTCGTGCTTCACACTGAGCCTGATGGTAGGGGTCAGCGTGGGCGATACCACGCTGGGCACGGCGGTGGCCAATCTTGGCTGGGACGAGGTACGCTTCCCCAAGCCGGTCTTCGTCGGGGACACGCTTAACATCGTCACCGAAGTGCTCGAACTGCGTGACTCGCGGTCGCGGCCCGACGCCGGCATCGTGACCTTCCAGCATCAGGCCTTCAATCAGAGGGGCGAGCTTGTCGCCAGCTGCAAGCGCTCGGGGCTGCAGCGCCGAAAACCCTGATTGCGCGAAATGGAATTGCGCGCATTAAGCCTGCAAAGCATTGATATTTCGACCTGACCCAATGTGGGACGGCTGCTTGCGGCTGTCCACAGATTCACGTCGATCGTTCTTGAAACCGTAACACGCCCGCACCACGGTTTCGCCCTCGTGGCCCGCAGAAACCGGCGGATCGGGCCGGCCAAGGATTCCACCCAAGGGGTTGCACTAGATGTCGAACACTTATTTCTCGTTGGCCAGCGGCGACCTGCTGCAGGACTGGAGCAACACCGGCCTGATCACGACCAACGACAACTGGGACCTCGTGCCCAGCATCGTCGGCTTTCTGGGCGATGGACTGACCTCGGCGACGGGTACCGATCCGCGAACGATCACCGGGTCGGCCGGCACGATCGATGTCATTGCCAACCAGCTCAGTCCCGGCATCACCAATGGCGGTGTCGCGGAATTCCAGATCGCAAACGCCACCGTCGCACTGCAGGGATCCGGTCCCGCCAGCGCACCATACCTGGCGATCTATCTCAACGCGACCGGTCGGCAAGGCGTCACCCTAAGCTTCAACGCACGCGATCTTGACGCATCCACCGACAACGCCGTCCAGCCGATTGCCGTGCAATACCGCATCGGCAGCACAGGTGCGTGGATCGACCTTCCGGCGGGCTATATCGCCGATGCCAGCACCGGGCCCAGCCTGGCGACACTGACGACCGCAGTCACGGTCACCCTGCCAAGCAGCGCGAACAACCAGGCGCAGGTCGAAGTTCGCATCATCACGACCAACGCCGTAGGCAACGACGAATGGATCGGGATCGACGATATCGCGGTGACCAGCACGGCCCTGGTCCAGAGCCAGCCCGGCGCGCTCAGCATCAATGACGCCTCGCTGGTCGAGGGCAATGCCGGAGCCGCCGCGATCACCTTCACCGTGACCCGAAGCGGCGGCAGCGACGGCGCGGTCGATGCCACCTGGACCGTCCAGAACGGGACGACCAGCGCGGCCGACTTTGCCGGACCGCTGACCGGGACGGTCCATTTCGACGCAGGGCAGACCAGCGCGACGATCACTGTCCAGATCGCGGGCGACACATTCGTCGAAGCGAGCGAGACTTTCGCGGTGGTCTTGTCCAATCCGACCGGCGGCGCCACGATCCTCGACGGGTCCGGCGCCGGCACGATCGTCGCCGACGACCTGCCGCCGGTGGCCAATGTCTTCGTCAACGAGATCAACTACGATCCGGTCGGAACCGACGCGAACGAGTTCATCGAACTTGCCGGCCTTGCCGGCACCGATCTGACCGGCTGGAAGCTGGTGCTCTACAACGGCAACGGTGGCGGCGTTTACGGCACGCTCAACCTGTCGGGCACGCTGGCCGATGCAGGCAGCGGCTTCGGGTTCGTCAAGGTGCTGGCACCCGCCTTGCAGAACGGTGCGCCCGACGGGATCGCGCTGGTCGACAGCATTGGCCGCGTCGTCCAGTTCCTCAGCTACGAAGGAGCGATGACGGCAACCAGCGGCGTGGCCGCGAGCATGACCAGCACCGACATCGGCATTGCACAGGAAAACGCTGCGGTCGGCTTCACGCTCCAGTTGACCGGCACGGGATCGAGCTATGCGGACTTCACGTGGACGGCGAACGTTGCCGATACCGCCGCGGCGGTCAACGGCGGCCAGACCTTCCTGTCGGGCACGGCACTTGGCCAGATTCGCATCGCCGACGCGCGCGTGAGCGAAGGCAACGCCGGCGAGGCGCTGCTGACCTTTACCGTGTCGCGCGCCGGCGGTTACGCTACCCAGGCCAGCGTCGACTGGCAGGCCGCGCTGGGCACGGCCGACGGCGCGGACCTTGGGATCGGCGCGGTGCTGGCCGGTACCGTCTCCTTCGCCGCGAACGAGTTCACCAAGACGATTACCATCCCCGTGCGTGGGGACACGCTGGGCGAGGTCAACGAAACGTTGACCGTCACCCTGTCGAACGTGACCGGCAACGCCGTGATCGCCGATGGCGGCGCCACCGGGACCATTGTCAACGACGATCCGATCGCGCTGACCATCATGGCAATCCAGGGGGCGGGCCACCTCTCGGCCTATGCCGGCCAGCCGGTCATCACCACGGGCATCGTAACCGCGGTCGATGCCGGCGGCTTCTACCTGCAGGACCCCGGCGGCGACGGCAACACCGCCACCTCGGACGCGATCTTTGTCTACACCGGCATCGCCCCGGGTGTGGCCGTCGGCGATGCCGTCAGCGTGAAGGGCACGGTGGCGGAATTCGCTTCGGGCGCGGGGCTTTCGTTGACCGAGATTGACGCCACGCCGGCCAATATCACCGTGACCAGCACCGGCAACGCGCTGCCTGCGGCCATGTTGATCGGCGCGGGTGGGCTCCTTCCACCGAGCCAGACCATCGACAACGACGGGCTGACCAGCTTCGACCCTGCCAGCGACGGGATTGACTTCTGGGAATCGCTGGAAGGTATGCGGGTCACCGTAGATAGCCCGCTGGTCGTCTCCAACACCAACCAGTACGGCGAAACCGACATCGTCGCCTCGCTCGGCGTCGGCTCTACGGGGGTCAACGACCGGGGCGGGATCACGATCGGGGCCGGGGACTTCAATCCCGAGAAACTCCAGCTCGACGATCGCTTCGGCGCCCTGATCGGCTATGTCCCGAACCACACCATCGGCGATCAGCTTGCCAGCGTGACCGGCGTCATCGGTTACAGCTTCGAGCACTACGAGCTGCTGGCGACCGAGGCCGTCACGGTGACCAGCGACGTCACCCTGACGGAAGAGGTCAGCGTGCTGCGCGGCGATGCCAACTACATGTCGGTGGCGACCTACAATCTCGAAAATCTCGATCCGTCGGACCACAAATACGAGATCCTGAGCAACGACATCGTCTATAACCTCATGGCGCCCGACATCATCGCCGTTCAGGAAATGCAGGACGCGGACGGCGCCGGCAGCGGCACGAGCCTCAGCGGGGCGAGCAACGCGCAGGGCTTGATCGATGCGATCTACGCCCAGAGCGGCATCACCTACGTCTACGTCGAAATCGCCCCGGCCGTCGCCAATTCCACCGGGGGCGAACCCGGCGGCAACATCCGCAACGGTTATCTCTATCGGCCCGACCGCGTGGCCCTGCTCGAAGGCAGCCTTGCGCTGGTTACCGACCCGGCCTTCAACGGCAGCCGCAAGCCGCTGGCGGCAACCTGGGAATTCAACGGCCAGACGGTGACGACGATCAACGTCCACTTCACCTCCCGCGGGGGCAGCGATCCGCTCTGGGGTGCGACTCAGCCTCCGGCCGATGCGGGCGATGCCGCGCGCACCGCCCAGGCTGCAGCCGTCGGCGCCTATGTGAACGATCGGCTCGCCGCCGATCCTTCGGGGCAGTACATGGTGCTGGGCGACTGGAACGGGTTCTACTTCGAACGGGCCCAGACGCAGCTTACCGACGGCGGGGTATTCACCAACCTGGCGATGCTGCTCGACGCGGCGGAACGCTATTCCTACGTGTTCGACGGCAATCACCAGCTGATCGACAACATGCTGGTTACTGGCGGCCTGTTCGAGGGCACGCGGTATGACGCGGTTCATCTCAACGCGCAGTTCGGCGCCGAAGGGCGCCCGACCGACCATGATCCGCAGCTTGCGCTGCTCTTGATGGGCATCACCCCGCACGACGTCGTGCTGTCGAACGACGTGGTGGCCGAAAATCAGCCGGGGGGCACTCTTGTCGGCACCCTTTCGGCGACGGACACGACGGGCGACGTGCTGACCTACACGCTTGTCGACGACGCCGGCGGCCGATTTGTCGTCGATGCGGCGACCGGCGCGGTGACCACCACCGCAGCCTTCGACCACGAGGCGACCGGCAGTTTCACGGTGACGGTCAAGGTTACCGATTCAGCCGGGCTCAACAGCACGCAGGACATCGTCATAACCGTCGGCGACGTCAACGAGGCTCCGACTGCCGTGGGCGATGCCATTGCCGCCAACGAGGACGCGACCAGCGCGAACCTGTGGAGCCTGCTGCAGGGCAACGACTTCGATCCCGATCTGGGCGATGTGCTGGAAATCAGCGCGATCGACACCACCGGCACCCACGGCAGCCTGGTCTTCGATGCCGCCAGCCAGACCCTGCGCTATGTCGCCGATGGCGACGCCTTCGATGCGCTGGCGCCCGGTGCGACGGCCATCGACACCTTCACCTATACCGTGCGCGACAGTGGCGGGCTGACCAGCACGGCTTCGGTCAGCGTCACGGTGACGGGGATTGCGGACGGGCTTGAGGTGGCCGGTGGCAACGGCATCGACTGGCTCGTCGGCACGGCCGGGGAGGATCAGATCCGTGGCGGCCGCGGCGACGATCGGCTGTTCGGGCTCGACGGCCACGACTGGCTGCAGGGCGATACCGGCAACGACTTGCTGACCGGCGGCGAGGGACACGACAGCTTTGCCTTCGGCAAGTCCTATGGCGACGACGTGGTGACCGATTTCGACCTTGCCGAGGATCGTGTCGTCCTGCTCGACGGTGCGGCTTTGCGCACCGCGACCTTTGGCGATTACAACCACGATGGGCAGATCGACGCGCGGCTGGCGTTCACGACTGGCGGGTCGCTGACCCTGCTGGGGCTGGACAGCATCGCCGGGCTCTACGTCGACCACGCGGCCGGATTTGCCGACGCCTCTGCCAACGACTGGTACCTGCACCTGCAGAGCGCCGGCGTGACCCCCTGACGACCCGCCGCGGCGTTCGGTTCCAGCGAGCCGGCGCCGCCGCTCAGGCCTCGTCGATCGGTGAAAGGCGCCCCAGCGCGCCGTTGGCCCAGCCCAGGATATCATCGCCGCCGCTGGCGATCAGGTCGTAGACTTCGCCGATCAGGACGTCGTGCGTGCCAAAGCCCATGCACTCGCGTACCGTGCAGAAGATGGCGGCGGGCGAGCCCTTGATGTACCAGACCGGCCCGTTGTGGCACCAGGCGGGTTGCTGGAAGCGATCGGCGCGGCCGGCATGGCTGGCAAAGGGTGCCAGATAGTCCTGCCGCTCCGCATCAAGCAGGTTGATGCAGAAACGCCCCGCGCGGATCATCGCGTCGTGTGCCGATCCGGCGCGGTTGATCGCGATGGCCATGGCCGCCGGTTCAAGGCTGACCGGCATCAGCGCCGACATGGCGAGGCCGACCGGCTCGGCGGTTTCGGGATCGAAGCTCGATACGATGCCGACAGGCGCCGGCAGATAGCGCAGCACGCGCTTCAGGCGCTGCTCGATCGGCGCGGGGGCGAGTTCGGTCATAGGGCGTGGGGTAGGGCGATCACAGCCGATCGGCAACGATCCCGGAGGACAGGAGGGCGGCGATTTCATCCTTGTCCAGGCCGAGCTCGGCGCCAAGCACCTCGGCAGTATGTTGCGCCGAGCGCGGCGGCACGCGGCGGTAGGTCGCCGGGCTGCGCGACAGCTTGCCGGGAAATCCCAGGAACTTGACCGGCGTGCCGTCGTCGCGCGTCAGTTCGTGGATCAGGCCGCGCGCCTCGATCTGCGGATGGGCCAGGATCTCGGGCACGGTGTTGACCTTGCCGCAAGGCAGTTTTGCGGCATCGAGTGCTTCGAGCAGGTCGGCGCTGGTCCTTCCGGCGATGATCGGCTTGATCACCGCGAACAGATCGGCCCGGTTGGCACTGCGCTCCCCGGATTCGGCAAAGCGCGGGTCGGTCGCCAGGTCGGGCACGCCCAGCACGTCGCACAGCTTGGCGAACTGCCTGTCGTTGCCGACTGCGATCATGATGTCGCCGTCCGCGCAGGTGAAATCCTGGTAGGGCGTGATCAGGGTATGGGCATTGCCCATGCGCTTCGGCTCCACCCCGCCGTTCAGCCAGCCCGAGGCCTGGTTGGCCAGCAGCGCAACCTGCGAATCGAGCAGCGCCACGTCGATGTACTGCCCCTCGCCGGTACGGTAGCGGTGATTGAGCGCCGCAAGGATGGAGATCGTGGCGTAGAGCCCGGTCGACAGGTCGCTGATCGGAATCCCGGTCTTGAGCGGCCCTTCGCCCGGTTCCCCGTCGGGCCGACCGGTCACGCTCATCACCCCGCTCATGCCCTGGATCAGGAAGTCGTATCCGCCGCGATTGGCTTCGGGACCGTCCTGGCCAAACCCGGTGACCGAACAGTAGATGACATCGGGCCGGATCGCGCGCAGCGATTCATAGTCGAGGCCATAGCGAGCGAGGGCGCCGACGCGGAAGTTCTCGATGACGATGTCCGACCGCTCGGCGAGCTTGCGCACAAGGTCGGCGCCTTCGGGCCGGGCGATATCGATGGCGATCGAGCGCTTGTTGCGGTTTGCGCACAGGTAATAGGCCGAATCGCGCGATCCGTCGGGCAGGAACGGGGGGCCCCAGCGCCGCGTGTCGTCGCCCTGGCCAGGCTGCTCCACCTTGATGACGTCGGCACCAAGATCGCCGAGCATCTGCGAGGCCCATGGCCCTGCAAGAACCCTGCTGAGTTCGAGGACGCGAAGCCCGTGAAGCGGGCCGTCTAGGCTGGTCGGTTCGGTGGTCACGCCGGGGTCTTTGCCCCGGCCTGTCCCGAAGGGCAAATGGCGATTGCGCGGAAACAAAGCCGGCTCGCCTTGGTTCTATCGAGGCTGCAGCCGCAATAATGTTGCGTTGCAACATGGAACTTCTCACGATTTGCCGTGTGTTAGCGTCGGAACAGCCGATTTTGTTAGCGCTTGCGGAACATTGCCGAACCTCGCGTGTTAACCTTTTCGTACTTTGAAGGATGGGCCCCCGACAATGGATCAACTGTACGCGGAACCGCGACACTCCTACCCTCGCGTCGATGACAGCCCCGTCGTGCAGATCTTTTCGCGTCCGGTCGGTCGTCCTGTCCCGCGGCGCCTCTCGCTCGCCCTGATCGGCACATACGTTCCGCGAAAATGCGGAATAGCCACCTTCACCGCCGATGTGGTCGAGCAATTGGCTGAATACCACGGCGAGATCGCTTCGACCGTTTATGCTCTCGATGACGCCGATAGCGGCGCGCAGTACGCCGGTGGGGTGGTCCGCGTCGACCAGTCGGAGATCGAAAGCTACCGCGCCACGGCGCGCCAGATCAACGAAGCGGCCCCCGATGCAGTCTGGCTGCAGCACGAGTTCGGCATTTTCGGCGGTCCAGACGGAGAAATGGTCTGCGAACTGATCGACCGGATTGCGGCGCCGCTGGTCGTGACATTCCACACCGTGTTGAGCGAGCCGAGCGCCAACCAGCGCCGCATCGTCGAACATCTGATTTCGCGCGCCTCGCGGATCATGGTCATGTCGGCGCACGGCCGCGATCTGCTGGTCGATCTCTACCACGCCCCTGCCGACCGCGTTGCAGTCATTCCCCACGGCGCGCCGGATCGTCCGTTCGGCCGCGAGGCGGCGTTCAAGGAGGCAATGGGACTTGCCGGTCGCAATGTCCTGATGACCTTCGGGCTGCTCGGTCCGGGCAAGGGGCTGGAACACGCGATCGAAGCCTTGCCTGCCATCGTGGCGTGCCATCCCGAGACGGTCTATCGGATCGTCGGTGCAACGCATCCCAACCTTGTCGCGCAGCAAGGCGAGGTCTACCGCGAACGGCTTGTGGCGCTGGCCGAACGGCTGGGCGTCGCGCAGCATATCGAGTGGGATAACCGCTTCCTCGAAACGCCCGAGCTGCTTGATCAACTCGAGGCCTGCGATGTCTACCTCACGCCCTATCCGAACCTGCAGCAGGCCACTTCGGGGACGCTCAGCTATGCCGTGGCTCTGGGCAAAGCGGTAGTCTCCACTCCATATGTCCATGCGCGCGAACTGCTGGCCGACGGGGTCGGCGTGATCGTCGAACCCCATTCGAGCGGCGCGATTGCCGAGGCGGTCAACGCACTGCTCGACGATCGTGAATACCTTATGGCGACGCGCCGCCGCGCTTATGGCGAAGGCCGCAAGACCATCTGGCCGCGCTTCGCCGATTCTACCGCCGCGCTGGTCCAGGCTGCCGCAGCGCAGCCGCTCGCCGAGATTCCGCTAACCGCCACGCCTGGCATGCATGGCGTCCTGGCGATGTGCGATGGCACGGGGATGCTGCAGCACGCGATCGGTATCGTGCCTGACCGTCGCCATGGCTACTGCCTTGACGACAACGCCCGCGCGCTGATCCTGATGAACCATGCGCCGGCGCTCAATCCGATTGATCGACTATCGTGGAGTTCGACCTTCGCCAGCTTCATCCAGTACGCCTGGAACCCGGATCGCAACCATTTCCGCAATTTCATGCGCTTCGACCGCACCTGGTGCGAGGACGAGGGTTCGGACGATTCCAATGGCCGCGGGTTGTGGGCGCTTGGCGATACGGCCGAACATTCGCCGTTTCCCGATCTGCGCGATTGGGCGCGGCACCTGTTCGACCAGACATTGCGCGCGCTCGACGGCGTCGAATCGCCGCGCGCGATGGCATTCGGCATGCTTGGCGCCTGCGCAGTCCTGCGTGCCGACGGGCACCACCCCCAGGCCGAAGCGCTGATCCGTCGCGGGGCCTTGCTGCTTGAACGGCTGCTGGCCGCTTCGCGCCGGCCTGATTGGGCTTGGTTCGAGGCCGTACTCGGCTATGACAACCCTCGTCTGCCTCAGGCGCTGATCGAATCGGGCCAGGTCTGCGGTCGCGGCGACTGGATCGGGCTGGGCCTTGCCACGCTCGACTGGATTGCCGACCGGCAGATTGCCGCCAATGGCCTGTTCCGGCCGGTCGGTTCGGAAAGCTTCGGCCAGCACCATGGCCAGATGCCGTTCGACCAGCAGCCGCTTGAAGCCCAGGCCGCAATCGAGGCGGCTGCTGCCGCCCACGCCGCCGCGCCATCGCAGCGCTGGGTCGATCACGCCGTGACGGCTTACCGCTGGTTCCTTGGCGCGAACGATCGCGGTGCTATATTGGGCGATATCGCCAGCGGTCGGTGCCGCGACGGGGTGACCCCACGCGGGGCCAACGCGAATTGCGGTGCCGAATCGATACTCGCTTTCCAACTGGGTTACGCTGCCCTGCAGCCGATGCTCGGAGAGCGCCGCACAACTCAACGGGCAGGGGACGCGCTTGCTGAAGACTACCACGGGCCAGCCGCAACGCTTGCTCATCCATGATACGCGATTGCATGCCGATCCCTCGCGCGTCGTTCTCCGGCCTTTTCACCTCGGCTGGCAATCCGCATCGGCGCCGGTCGACCGTGCGCAGCGGCTCGTCGACGACGTCGCCGCGCTGAGCGAGGAACAAGTCGAAGCCGAATATGATCGCGTCATCCAGGATTTCGCCGAGCGCCACTGGCAGACCGAACAGGTCTTCGAGGAACGCTACCGCGAGGTCGAGCACCATCATGGCCTGCACGACTGCGGGTTCTCGCCCGCCCGGCAGCGCCTGATCGGGGCCTATTTCTGCCACGAATACACCTATGCGGCAGCCGCCCTGATGAACCCGTCGATCGTCCCCCATCCCGACCAGTCGGGCATGTGCGAGGGGGCGTCTCGGTTCGTCATGTCGCTGCGCGCGGTGGGCGAGGGGCACATCAGCTCGATCGCCTTTCGTGAGGGGATCGCCGAAGCCGACGGGTCGTTCCAGCTCTGGCCGCAAAGCCATTTCGCCACGGCGGCGGTGATCGACGACACCACCCTGACCGATGCCGACGAAGGCGTCATGGTCCACCGCAACGCCGAAAGCACACTGTCAAACTGCGTGATCTTCCCGATCACGGAACAGCAGCGCGGCGGTCTGGAGGATCTGCGCTTGGTCCGTTTCCGGCACGGCGAGGACGACTACGAATGGATCGGCACCTACACCGCCTATTCGGGCAGCTCGATCCGGTCCGAACTGCTCCGCACCCGTGACTTCCGTGCCTTCGAGCTCGAGCCGATCCGCGGCAAGGCGGGCCGCAACAAGGGCATGGCCCTGTTCGACCGGCCCATCGACGGGCGCTATGCGATGATCGGGCGGCAGGACGGTAAGAACCTGTTCCTGCTCCGCTCGGACAGCATCGACACCTGGGATGACGATGGCGTGCTCCTGATGGAGCCGAAGTATCCTTGGGAGTTCATCCAGATCGGCAACTGCGGCGCCCCTATCGAGACCCACGCCGGCTGGCTGATGCTGACCCACGGGGTCGGGGCCATGCGCAAGTATGCGCTGGGCTGCGCGCTGCTCGACCGTGACGACCCTTCGAAGGTCCTGGCCCGCACGCGCGAACCGGTGCTGACCGCCGAGGATGCCGACCGTTCGGGTTATGTGCCCAACGTCGTGTACACCTGCGGGGCAATGAAGGTAGGCGAAGCCCTGCTCATCCCCTACGGCATTTCGGACAGCGCGGTGGGCTTCGCCTCGACCACCGTGTCCGATCTCCTGGCGATGATGGACTGATACCAGCGAAAGATGACGATGCCTTCCGACAGTGCCAAGATCCATCCGGTCATCCTGTGCGGCGGGAGCGGCACGCGCCTGTGGCCGCGCAGCCGTGCGACCAAGCCCAAGCCGTTTCTGCCGCTGGTCGGCGACAGCACCCTGTTCGAAGCGACGCTGGGCCGATGCGGCGATCCCGGCCAGTTTGCCGGGCCAGTCGTCGTCACGGGAACGGCGCATCTCGAACATGTCATGGACCAGGTAGGCCAGGACTTCGGCGCGCAGATCATCGTCGAACCATCGGCTCGCAACACCGCTGCGGCGATCGCGCTTGCGGCACTGCGCCTGCCCGGCGAAGCGATCATGCTGGTCTGCCCGAGCGATCACCACATCGGCAACGCCGAAGCGTTTTGCGCCTCGGCGGCCAAGGCGGCGAGCCTCGCGGATGATGGGTGGCTGGTGTCCTTCGGGATTGAGGCGACGGCACCCGAAACTGGCTTCGGCTATCTCGAACGCGGGGCGCCGATCGGCGATCAGGGGTTTCGCGTCGCGCGCTTTGTCGAAAAGCCTGATCTTGAGCGGGCGCGCCAGTTCCTGGCCCACGGCGGCTATGCCTGGAACGGCGGCATCTTCGCCTTCAAGGTCGCGACCTTTCTTGACGAGCTGGGCCGCCACCGGCCGGCGATCCTGGCCGCAGCACACGAGGCCGTCGCAAAGGGGCGCGAAGAGGGTGCGCAGTTTCATCCCGATGCCGAGGCATTCGCCCGGATCGAGAGCGAGTCGGTCGACTATGCGGTGATGGAGAACACCGACCGCGCGGCAATGGTTCCGGCCGACATGGCTTGGTCCGACATCGGCAACTGGCAAGCTCTTCACGCTGCGCTCGACCGCGACGAGGACGGCAATGCCAGCCGCGGCGATGTCGAACTGGTCGATTGCCGCAACGTGCTGGTCGACAGCGACGGGCCGCACGTGTCGGTCATCGGCCTCAGCGACGTTATCGTCGTGGTCGACGGCGACGACATCCTCGTCACCACGGCGGACGGCGCCCAGAAGGTCGGCAAGCTGTTCAGGGCGGCCAACCAGTGACCCTGCCGACCCGGATGGTCGAGAAGCCGTGGGGCAAGGATCGCCTGCCGCCCCCGTTCGAAACGCCTGCGGGACAGCGCATCGGCGAGGTCTGGTTCGAACCGCCTGCCGCGCTAAGCCAGCTTTTGATAAAGTACATCTTCACCAGCGAAAAGCTGTCGGTCCAGGTCCACCCCAGCGATGCGCAGACGCTGCAGGCCGGGCTGGGCAAGCAGGGCAAGGAGGAATGCTGGCTGGTGATCGCCGCCGATGAAGGCGCGATGCTGGGCATCGGCTTCGATCGGGCCGTCGATGCGCGGCACATGCGCCGCGCCGCCTGCGACGGAGCGATCGAAGGCCTGATGACCTGGTTTCCGGTCAAGGCGGGCGATTTCTTCTACATTCCCGCCAACACGGTCCATGCGATCGGTGCGGGAGTGAGCCTGATCGAGGTCCAGCAGAACAGCGACATAACCTATCGGCTCTACGATTACGGCCGCCCGCGCGAATTGCACCTCGATGACGGCATCGCCGTGGCCCGCGGCGAGCCCTACGACGATCCGCGCCGGCGGCATGTTTCCGATCGCGGCGAGATCACGCTGGTCGACGGGCCGCTGTTCCGCTTGGTCCGCTATGACGGTCCCTTGTCAGATGAGGCCCAGGCCCTGTTCGGTAGCGGCGGCCTGTTGGTGGTTCCGATCGACCTTGCAGTTGCGGTGGACGGTGCGCCAGTTTCCGCCGGGGCCTGCGAACTGGCGGTGTCGGTGGGGCGACTTGCCATTCCGCGCGGCGCGCGCGGCTTGATCGCCCAGCCTATCTCCTGATCAGGCGGGCGTGGCCACGTCCTTGGCCAGAATCGTCCTTACCACGTCTAGCGCCGCGTCGTTGATCGTGCGAGCGCGCTCCGCGCTGGTCGCCTCGCTGTAGCAACGCAGTTCGGGCGCATTGCCCGATGGGCGCAGATGGATCACCTCTCCGCTGCCGAACGTGATGCGCAGGCCATCGGTGCGGTCGATGCGAACGGGCTTTCCGGCGACTGCGCCGAAGGCGTGCTCGATCCTTCCCAACTGTTCGCCCTCGGTACCGTTCTCCAGCCGGGCGAGGATCGCCTTGCTGGATTCGGTCGGAAAGTCGGCAATGCGGTTGCTGTAGGTCACGCGGGGCGGAAGGGCATCGACCAGAGCCGAAAGCGGCTGCGGTCCGGCGGCAACCAGCGTCGCCAGGATCGGCAGCACGGCATCGCGGGTGGGCAGCGCGGAGAGCGTGCCGACGCCATTCGCGAGGTCGCTTCCAAGCAGGAAGCCGCCATTGGCTTCGTACCCGCAGACGCGCTTGCCCCCGGCGGCGATCTGCGAATTCATTTCCGCGATGACATAAGGCGACCCGATTCGGGTCCGCGCGGTGACGGCAAAGGCGCCGGTTTCCTCGAGCACGGTGTTGCTGGAGACAGGCGTCACCACCCGGTCGGCGCCAAGCTGGCGCGCGCAAAGCACGCCAAGCACATCGCCGCGCAGCCATTCGCCGGCCTCGTCGGCGAGCAGCGGGCGGTCGGAATCGCCGTCGGTCGACACGATGGCGTCGAAGCCTTGTTCTTCTGCCCATTGCCGGGCCAGTTCGATGTCCGCGGGCCGGACCGCTTCGGTATCGACGGGCACGAACTCGTCCGAACGGCCGAGCGGAACCGCTTCGCCGCCAAGGGCCTCGACGATGGCTACAAGGACGTCGCGGCCGACGGCGGAATGCTGGTAGATACCGATGCGCTTGCCGGCGAGGGTGGCGCTGCCGAACGCGTCGCGATACCGCGCGACATAGGGCGGCACCACATCGATCGGGGTCGGAAGCGGGGCTGAGCCGATCAGGCTTCCCAGCGGGTCGAAGCTGCGACCGTCCACCGCGACCTGCTGCGTCATCATGCCAGCCTCGTCCTCTTTCAGCACTTCGCCGTGCGGACGGTAGAACTTGATGCCGTTGCGGTCGGCCGGAATGTGGCTGCCGGTGACCATCAGCGAGGGAATTCCCTGGGCGAAGGCGAACAGCGCCAGGGTCGGCGTCGGGACCAGCCCGCAGTAGACCGGCTCTCCGCCGAGGTCGCGCACGGCCTGCGCGCAGGCGGCAAGGATGCGCGGCGTGCTGGGACGCAGGTCTCCCGCCAGGGCGACCTGGGTGCCCGGTGCGAACTCGCCCAGGGTCGCCAGGTAGCGCAGGAAACCGGCGGTATAGCCGTGACATACCCGGTCGGTCATCGCCACCACGGTGCCGCGCGCACCGCTGGTTCCGAAGGCCACGCCGCTTTCGGCCATCAGTTCACCGACTGTCATCGTCCATTCCTTGCCCGAAGTCCCGCCCGCAGGATTGCCAACGCCGCAGGGCCGCGTCGGGTTCCCCGCGAAGGCAACGCTCAACTGCCGGCGGGCTGGATGAAGCTGCCGGCCCAGTCAAGCACGCTGTCATCGAACAGACCGTCGGCCAGGGTCGAGGCGTAGTAGGCGATGGCCCGTTCGCGCGGCATCCGCGCCGCCCAGCCGGCGAGGTCGTACGCTGAATTGAGCGTCGAGATGATCAGCTGGCTGGCGATCACCGGATCGACCGGATTGATCGAGCCGTCACGCAGCCCGTCGACCAGCGTGCCCATGAAGCGCAGCGCGATGCGGTTCGACCGGCTGACAACTTCGACGCGCAGGTTGAGGGGCAACGATTGCAACGCAGTGGTGCGGGTAAGGGGCCAGTCGGCGCGGAACTGGATGTCGATCAGCGTCGCGATTGCGCCGCTCAGCCGCTCCCATTCGCTGCCGCCCGCCTCATGGGCCAGCCACTGGGCGATGGCGACGCGCTTGTAGCTTTGCCGGAAGCATTCGAGCACAAGGTCGTCCTTGGCGTCGAGGTGGTGGTAGAAGCTGCCCTTGGTAACGTTGAGCTCGCCGACGATGCGCACGACCGAAGCACCGCGATAACCGCTTTCGTTGATCAGCCGCGTTGCGACGCGCAGGAAGCTCTCTTCTGCGATGTCGAGACCGGGCATCGCCGAGCGCAGGGCATCGTCGGAAAACAATCGTGCGTGCCGGCCGGCCTGCTTGGGGGCGAGCCCTTCGTCGAGGATGGTGCAGATGCGGCGGCAGACCCGGCCGAAATCGTTGATCGCGAACTGTTCGAGCCAGGCCGGCAGCCAGAACACCACCTCGAGCAGCATGTGCACGCGCGCGGTGCACAGCTCGCGCTGCTCGGCGCTGGCGAACGGCCCCCAGAAATCGCGCAGCTTGCGGAAGATTGCGAGGTATTGCGCGTTGAGCGGGCGTTGCAGGTCCTCGTCGAGAGTGCGGATGTCCGACAGGTCGACCAAAGGCCGCGCTGTTCCGGCAATGACCTCGGCGCGCAGGTCTACATGGAACTTGACGAAGCGGTGCACCCGCTCGCGCGGGCTGGCCTCTCTTGCCGCGTCCTCGACCATTGCGAGGATCCGCTGCAGCGAGCGTTCGAACACCTCGACCGCCAGCATTTCCTTGCGCCGGAAATAGTAGGTGACGCTGGTCGTATTGAGCCCGACTGCTGCGGCAACGTGCTGCAATGTCGCGCCGCGCGCGCCGCGGCTGTTGATCAGGTCCGCGGCGGCATCGAGGATCGCCTCGCGCTTGCGCTCGAAGCGGGCACCCCTGCGCGGGCGCGCCATCGTATCTGCCGCTGCCGAGCCTCCGCTCCTCTCCATCCCTGTGTCCTACAACACCGGCGGGCAAGATCAAGGCACCTGCAACGCGGCCGGTATCGGACAGGTAACCATCTTTTCGTGCGTGGTGGCGCTCCTATCTTGTTCCACGAAAGCAGGAGACGCATGATGATCGATATCCGCAAACTGGACACGCTTGGCGGAGCCAACCACGGCTGGCTCAACGCCCGGCACCACTTCAGCTTCGCCGACTACCACGACCCGGCGCGTGTGCACTGGGGCAACCTGCGGGTGTGGAACGACGATACCATCGCGCCGCAGACCGGTTTCCCGCCCCATCCGCACAACAACATGGAAATCGTCACCTATGTCCGCAAAGGCGCGATCTCGCACCGCGACAGCATTGGCAATGCGGGTCGGACAGAAGCGGGCGACGTCCAGGTGATGTCTGCCGGATCGGGCGTGGTCCATTCGGAGTACAACCTCGAGGACGAGGCGACCGACCTGTTCCAGATCTGGATCATTCCCGATAGCCAGGGCGGCGAACCGACCTGGGGCACGCGCCCGTTCCCCAAGGGCGATCGCGCCGGGCGCTTCGTGCCGCTCGCTTCGGGCATGGCGGGGGACGATGCCCTGCCGATCCGCGCCGACGCGCGGGTTGCCGGAGCCACGCTCAAGGCCGGCGAGACTACCGAATACCGCACCGAAGCCGGGCGGCACCTCTACCTGGTGCCGGCGACTGGCCGCGTCGAGGTGAACGGTGTGACGATCGAGACCCGCGACGGGGCAGCGATCACAGGCGAAGAGACGCTGACCGTTCGCGCGCTGGAAGACAGCGAACTGGTGCTGGTCGACGCGGCCTGACCGGCCCGGACGATCCTTTGAACCACGGCGTCGTTCCGGCTGCGAGCCGGACCTGACCAGGCTGCCAGGGCATACCCGTGATGGGAGCGTCCTGGCAGTACTATCATCTTGCATATTGCAATGCAGCATGAACAGGTTCTTATTCGGCGCATGATCCGCGCCGGCCTGCACCACCTGACGCATTACCGCTACTCGCGGCCAGTCCAGCTTGGTCCCCAGGTGATCCGGCTGCGCCCAGCGCCGCATGCGCGGACCGCGGTTCCCAACTATGCGCTGAAGATCAAGCCCGACGGGCATTTCATCAACTGGCAGCAGGATCCGCACGGCAACTGGCAGGCGCGGGTGGTCTTCCCCGAACGGGTCAGCGAGTTCAGCATCGAGGTCGACCTGATCGCGGACATGGCCGTGATCAACCCGTTCGACTTCTTCGTCGAGGAATACGCGGAGACCTATCCTTTCGCCTACGACGACAAGCTGCGGTCGGACCTTGCTGCCTATTTCGATTGCGAAGAGCAGGGCCCGCTGTTCGAGGAACTGGTCGCCAGCCAAGGCGGGTACCGAGGACGCACGATCGATTTCCTGGTCGAGGTCAACCGCCAGATCGAAAGGCGCGTCGACTATGTGATCCGCATGGAATCCGGCACGCTGACGCCCGAGCAGACGCTCGAAATCGGGCGCGGTTCGTGCCGCGACAGCGCCTGGCTGCTGGTCCAGCTGCTGCGCCGCCTGGGCTTCGCCGCGCGCTTCGTATCGGGCTATTCGATCCAGATGGTGGCCGATGTCGAACCGATCGACGGCCCCAGGGGCGTGACCGAGGACGTTGTCGATCTGCACGCCTGGGCCGAAGCCTACGTCCCCGGCGCCGGCTGGATCGCGCTCGACGCCACGTCGGGCATGTTCGCCGGCGAAGGCCACATCCCCCTTTGCGCCGCGCCGCATTACCGCTCGGCGACACCGATCGAAGGCATGGCCGAGCCGGCCGAAGTCGATTTCACCTTCGAAATGCGCGTCGACCGGGTCAAGGAAGCGGTACGCATCACCAGGCCCTTCACCGACGAGCGGTGGCAGGCCCTGCTCGATCTGGGGCGAAGGGTCGATGCGGACCTGGAATCCCAGGACGTGCGTCTGACCATGGGCGGTGAGCCGACCTTCGTGGCCGAGAATGCCGGCGAGGCGCCCGAATGGAACGGCGAGGCCGTCGGTCCGACCAAGGCGGCATACGCCGACAAGCTGATCCGCAAGCTGGGCTCCGCCTTTGCTTCGGGAGCACTGCTGCACCACGGCCAGGGCAAGTGGTATCCGGGGGAAAGCCTGCCGCGCTGGGGCTTCTCGCTGTACTGGCGCAAGGACGGGGTGCCCTTGTGGGGCAACCCGGCGCTGATCGCGCGCGATCCCGAGGCCGGCGAGGACCGCGCCATCGGTGCCGAGCAGGCCGGAAATTTCCTGGCCGTGGCGGCCGGCCGGTTGGGCATCGACCAGGCCTTCGTTCACCCGGTCTACGAAGATCCGCACAAGTGGATCGAGCGCGAAGGCGATTTGCCGGTCAATGTCTCGCCGCTCGATCCCAAGATCGACGACCCCGAGGAGCGCCAGCGGATCGTCACGACCTTCAGCCGGGGCCTGACCAAGCCGGTCGGCTATGTCCTGCCGATCCAGCGCTGGCAGGCAAAGCAAGCGAAAGACGCGCAGCGCTGGAAAAGCGAGCAGTGGCGTCTGCGCCGCGGGGCGCTGTTCGCGGTGCCGGGCGATTCCTCGCTCGGCTATCGCCTGCCGTTGGGCTCCCTGCCGCACGTGCCGAAGAACGAATACCCTTATGTCCACCCCCGCGTCGAAACCGATCCCGGCGCACCGCTGGCCGATTTCCGCGCGCAAGGTGCCGACCAGGTGCATGACCAGCGCGAAAGCGCGGCGCAGATGCACCAGAAGGTCGAGGTGCCAGAGGGCGCGCGGCAGGACATCGTCGAGCAGCAGATTATCGAAGGGGCGGTGCGCACCGCGATGACGGTCGAGCCGAGGGGTAGCTACCTGTCGGTGTTCCTCCCGCCGACCGAGAGCATTGAGGATTTCCTCGAACTGATTGCCGAGATCGAGGCCACGGCCGAGGCGCTGGCCCTGCCGGTTCGTATCGAGGGTTATCCCCCGCCACCCGACCCGCGCATCCAGGTGCTCAAGGTGACGCCCGATCCCGGCGTGATCGAGGTCAACATCCATCCCACCGCTTCGCTCGAGGAATTGGTCGACGTGACGACCCGGCTCTACGCCGCCGCGCGCGAATGTGGGCTGACCGCCGACAAGTTCATGGTCGATGGCCGCTCGGTCGGGACCGGCGGGGGAAACCATCTGGTCCTGGGCGGCGCAAGCTTCACCGAAAGCGCCTTCATTCGCCGCCCGGACCTTCTGAAAAGCTTCGTGCTCTATTGGCAACGCCACCCGTCGCTCAGCTACCTGTTTTCCGGCCTGTTCATCGGCCCGACCAGCCAGGCGCCCCGCATCGACGAGGCGCGGCACGACAGCCTCTACGAGCTCGAGGTCGCGCTTGCCCAGGTTCCGCCGCCCGGCGAGCCGCCGAAGTTCCCGTGGATCGTCGACCTCCTGTTCCGGAACATGCTGGTCGACGTCACCGGCAACACCCACCGCACCGAAATCTGCATCGACAAGCTCTATTCGCCCGACGGCCCCACCGGACGACTGGGCCTGGTCGAGTTTCGCGGCTTCGAGATGCCGCCCGACGCGAAGATGAGCGTTGCAGCGCAATTGCTGCTGCGCGCGCTTGTGGCGTGGTTCTGGCGCGAACCGCTGGGCGGATCGCTGGTTCGCTGGGGCACCAGCCTGCACGACCGTTTCCTGCTGCCGCATTTCTGCTGGACGGACTTTCTCGAAGTGCTCGAAGACCTGCGCGGCGCGGGCTACCGGTTCGATCCGGATTGGTTCGAGGCCCAGCACCAGTTCCGCTTCCCGGTTCACGGCACGGTCCACGCCGGCGGGGTCGAGCTGGAAATCAGCCATGCGCTGGAGCCGTGGAACGTGCTCGGCGAAACCGGCGCGATCGGGGGCACGGTGCGCTATGTCGACAGTTCGACCGAACGGCTTCAGGTCAAGGCCAGCGGGCTGGTGTCCGGGCGGCACGTCATCGGCTGCAACGGCAGGCGCGTGCCGATGCATTCCACCGGCATCCCGGGCGAAGCCGTCGGCGGCGTCCGCTACAAGGCCTGGGCGCCGCCCAATTGCCTTCATCCGCTGCTCGGCGCCGATGCGCCGCTGACCTTCGATGTGTTCGACACCTGGAACAGCCGTTCGCTGGGGGGCTGCGTCTACCATGTGGCGCATCCGGGCGGTCGGGCCTATGACGATGTGCCGATCAACAGCTACGAGGCCGAAGCCCGTCGCAAGGCGCGCTTCCAGGATCACGGCCACACCCCGGGCAGGGTGGCGATCCCGGCGGAAGAGAATAGGGGGGAATTCCCGATGACGCTTGACCTCAGGCGGCCTGCCGGGCTGGAATGACCGAGACCGAGCTTCCTCCAGAGGCGGGCACGATGGGGTCCGGCGCGCACGGGTCGGCAGCGGCCATGGATCCATTGCCGCAATATGCGCCGCCCGATCCAGCGGCCGACATATTCGCCGCGGCAGATCCGTCACAGCAGGCCAGCTGGCGCGCCTTCGCGGCGGGCCTCGCGGCACAGGGGCAAGGCAAGCTGTCCGAACTCCAGCCCCATATCGACCATCACGTCGAAGACCTTGGCCTGGCGTTCCGTCTCACCGGTGACGAGCACGAGCGGGCCTGGCCGCTCAATCCCATGCCGATCTTCATCGGCGCAACCGAATGGGCCGGGATCGAGGCGGGCCTTGTCCAGCGCGCCAACCTGCTCGAAGCCGTGCTGGCGGACATCTACGGGCCGCAGCAGCTGGTGGCGGACGGACACCTGCCGGCAGCGGTTGTCTCGGGCAGCGGCGGATTTGCCCGTCGGATGGTCGGCATGCGTCCGCCTGGCGGCCATTTCCTGCACATCTATGCGGTTGACCTGGCGCGCGGGCCCGCCGGCGAATGGCGCGTGCTGGCGGACCGGGCTCAGTTGACCATCGGCCTTGGGTTCGCGTTGGAAAACCGGCTGGCGATGACGCGTGCTACCGGGGGGCTGCTCGCCTCGATCGGTACGCGGCGACTGACGCCCTTCTTCGATGCGCTGCGCCAGGGACTTGCCGCCGATTGCGAACGGGCCGAACCGCGCATCGGCATCCTGACCCCAGGCCGCTTCAACCAGTCCTATCCCGAACAGGCACACCTGGCCCGTCACCTCGGCTTTTCGCTGGTCGAAGGCCGCGACCTGACGGTGAATGACGGACGGCTCTACGTTCGCACCATCGCGGGCCTGAAGCGGATCGACGCCCTGTGGCGCTGGATCAAGACGCGCGACAGCGATCCTCTCAACTTCGATGCCCGCTCGCAGATCGGCGTACCGGGGCTGATCGATGCCGCGGCGCACGGGCTGGTTCTTGCCAACTGGCCGGGTGCGGGGGTGATCGAAAGCCGGGCCATGCCGGCGTTCCTTCCGCGCCTCTCTCGCATCCTGTTCAACGAACCTCTGCGGCTGCCCAATGCCGCGACCTGGTGGTGCGGCGGCGAAAGCGAACGCGCGCAGGTCCTGGCGCGCCTCGACGAACTGGTGATCAGCTCGGCCTTCCGCCTGCCGGTGGCAGGCCTGCCCGATGGCCACACGCGCGTTGGCAGATTGCTAAGCAGCGCCGAGCGCGAGCAGATCGTCGCGGGCATGGCGCTGCGGCCGATGGACTATACCGCGCAAGAGATAGTCAGCCTGTCGACCACGCCGATCGTGTCCGGCGATCGTTTCGAGCCACGCGGGTTCACGCTGCGCGCGTTCCTCGCCCGCAACGGGGAGGGCCAGTGGGTCGCCTTGCCTGGCGGCTTTGCGCGCGTTTCCGAACACGGCGACCTGCGCACCTCGTTGATGGGGCTGGGCGATATTTCGACCGACGTCTGCATCCTCGATCCGTCGCCGATCGCCCCCGGCATCGCAGCGGGACCCGCCAACCAGGCGCCGCGACGCGATCTGGGCCTTTTGCCCAGCCAGGCGGCCGACAACCTGTACTGGCTTGGCCGCTATGGCGAGCGGGCGCACCAGATCGTGCGGATCGTCCGCACTCTTATCGAGCAAGTCGGCGCGGCGAACGAGCGGGACGAGGCGTTTAGCACGGTGCAGCGCCTTGCTGACCTGCTGCGCGGATTGGGCGCCGTCCCGCCCGTCAGCACGAGCTGGCAGCCGTCGCGCATCGCCGCCGCAGCGTTGAGTGACAGCAAGCGGGAAGGCTCGGTACGCGGGCTGGCGGCAAGCGGGCGGCAGATCGCCCTCTTGCTGCGCGATCGCCTGACCCGCGACAGCTGGCGCGCGATCCATCGACCCTTGCCCGCCAAGCTGCCCGAGGATTTCGAACGGATAGCCGTCCTTTGCGACGACCTGGTCGAGCGGTTTGCCGCGATCGCCCGATTGACGGCGGACGGGATGAGCCGGGGGGCGGCGTGGCATTTTCTCGACATGGGGCTGTGCATCGAACGCGCGTCGATCGTGCTTCAGGCGGTGCGCCCGCTGACCGGCGGTACGGCCTCTAGCGACGATCTCGCCGCCTTGCTCGATCTTGTCGATGCGCAGACGCTGTACCGCAGCCGCTACCTCGCCAGCCCGACGCTGGCCCCGGTAATCGACCTGGTCATGCTCGATCCGGCCCATCCGCGCTGCTTCGCCTATCAGGTGGTGCAGATCGAACAGCACCTGGCGTCGCTGCCGGACCGCCGCGACGACGGCATGCTCGAGCAGCCGCTGCGCCTGGCGCGGCAGTTGATCGCAAGGATAGAGGCTGTCGACGCGGACGGGGTGAACGAGGCTTTCGTCGCCGGATTGCAGGCAGCACTTGCCCAGCTCTCGAATGCAATCGCGAGCCGCTATTTCCTGCACGCCGAACCGCCATCGACCAGGGAAACGGCCAGCTTTCTTGGATGATATACAAGGTCCGCCACGCCACGCAGATGACCTACGCTGCGCCAGTCGCCGCTGCCCGCTACAACCTGCGCCTGCAACCGGCGACGTGGAGCGGCCAGAGGATGCGCGACTACTTGTTGACGGTGAACCCCGCTCCGGCGCGCTCGACCAACAATTCCGGCCCCTATTGGGTGGTCACGACGCAGATCGAGTTCAATCGGCCCTTGCGTGAACTGGAACTGGTCAGCGAGTTCACCATGGAGGTCGATCCCCCGCTTGAGGGCCAGCGCGGGCCGTCGCTCGACGTGCTGCGCGAACAGGTGCTCGCGGCCCGGGACCTTACGCCGCTGGCGCCGGCGCCCTATCTCTTCGCCTCGCGGATCGCCGTGCCCAGCACCGACATCGCGGCATGGGCCGCGCGCCACGTTCCGGCCGGCGCCGGGGTCGTCGAAGTGGCCAGCGCGATCATGACGGCCATTGCGCAGGAGTTCGACTACAGGCCCGGCGCCACGACCAGCGCCACCCCGCCGAGCGAGGCCTTCGCCGCGCGGGCCGGCGTCTGCCAGGATTTTTCCCACGTGATGATCATCGCCTTGCGCGCCCAGGGCATTCCGGCGGCCTATGCCAGCGGATACCTGCGCACCGTTCCGCCGCCCGGCAAGGAGAGGCTTGTCGGCGCCGATGCGATGCACGCCTGGGTCAACGTGTGGTGCGGAAAGGACCTCGGTTGGATCGGCTTTGACCCGACCAACGCCTGCCTGGTGCACGACGATCACATCCAGATCGGCATGGGCCGCGACTATGCCGACGTCTCGCCGATCGACGGCACCTTCCTCGGCAGCGCGCCGCAGACCATGGTTACATCGGTCGACGTCCGGGTCGTGTGACGACGGAGCCGTCCGGCGCGCGGAGCGATCGGGTTTGAAATTAGGGATTGATGATGGCGGTGGAAGCAGTCAGCTGCGAACCGCTCTCCACCTAAATTTCCCTGTTCTTCGGGAATAGAAAGGGAATTTCGTGTTTCGATGCTTCCGCGTGACTTTGAGACGCTTTGAAAGTCGCAGATTGCTGCCGATCTGCATCCAATTTTAGAGGGAATTTGATCCACGGCCGCAAGCAACACCGCGCGGACAGGGTTTTGATTGAGAAGGCGGGAAGCGGTTACGCCCTGTTCCCCGAACTCAAGACGACCGCCGGGTTCAATCCAATCATGGTCCAGCCGGTCGCTTGCAAGGAAGAACGGTTCAACGCCTGTCTCGGCGAGGTCGAGGCGGGCCATCTCGATCTCCCGCGAGAGGCCCCGTTGTTTGACGCGTTCCGCGGTAAACTTCGCGCCTTCCCCCACGGCAAGCACGATGACCAGGTCGACAGCTTCAGCCAGTTTGTCATCCGCCAGCTAAAGAACTGGCTTTGGATCCTGACGGAGACAACGCGAGACGGGCGGGTGCGGGGCATTGTTCGGCTCGACAAGCTGCGGTGGTAGGCGGCAGCGGCATTACGGAAGGGACAGGCGATCATTGGATAATTTAATAATTTGATTTTCGCGATCAGAAGAATAATGAAGTATAAATCATCAATGCAATTGGCGAATATATCTATAAATGCCGCATTTCATTTAGAAATAGGCTATGAAACGACGTCATTTTAAATATATCAATATAGGTAGATATATTGCTCACTTCGGCCAAAAAATTGTTGCAACCCAACATGCCGGGGGTGAAAATGAGTGAATTATGGGCAACAGCGCTTGCGTGTCGGGCTTTCTCATCGCGGCATTCTTTACCCTGATTGCTTTGACCAGCGCACGGCAACCGATATTCTTCGCAGGGTGAAGACCGATCGATTAAACCTTGTCCAGCGGGTCACCTTGCGAGGAACGCTGAAGCTTGGCAGTCCCAACCGATCGAAAGGCGACCCTTGATGCTTCCAGTTTCAAATAGCCTCATCAACGGCAAGCCATACATCGATGACGCCGCCACCTTGGTGGAGATCATCGATCCCTCAACCGAAGAGGTTGCGTCGCACTTGGCGGAGGCGAATGCGAAGACCGTGGACTTGGCGGCCAAGGCCGCGCGACAAGCGTTCAAAGCTTGGTCAACGATGGGAACGGATAATCGAAACGATATCCTCTATGCGATCCATGACCGCTTAGTCGTTGAAGCCCAGTCGCTAGCCCAGATCGAAGCACGGACGACCGGCCTGCCCGTGCGCAATCTCGCGGCCCTAATCCGGCGAACAGCCGCAAACTTCCGCAGTTTTGCCGAATTCGCCAGTAGCCTATCCGGTGAAAGCTATTTGCAGAACCCTGATTTCCTCACCTATGTCACCCGGGAACCCAAGGGCGTTGCGGCACTCATTTCGCCGTGGAATGCCCCGCTCGCCCTGTCGTCGATGCGGATCGCCACTTGCATTGCGTTTGGAAACACCTGCGTCCTCAAGCCGTCCGAATATACACCGCAATCAGTGTTGCGGATGGTGGAGCTGATGCACGAGGCCGGCTTGCCGGAAGGGGTAGTGAACGTAGTCAACGGACGCGGCACTGTCACTGGATCAGCGCTGGTCGACCACCCGGAAGTCGACATGGTCGGATTCACCGGCGGCACAATGACCGGCCGCGCGATCATGGCGGCTGCCGGCCGGCGGTTGAAACCCTCGATCATGGAACTTGGTGGCAAGTCGGCGGCGATCGTCTGCGCCGATGCCGACTTCGATCGCGCGATCGATGGCACACTGGCTGGAATATACGCCAACAACGGCCAGCAATGCCTTGGAGGTTCGCGCATACTGGTCGAACGCCGCGTGGCGGATCATTTCATTTCCGAGTTCGTGCGCCGCACCCGCGCAATCAAATTGGGTGATCCGCTTGATCCGTCGACGGAAATGGGGCCGCTTGCCTATCGGGCACATCGCGATCGCGTCTTGTCCTATCTTGACGCGGCCACCAACGAGGGAGCCGAGGTCTTGTGTGGAGGCGGGCGGCCACAAGGGCTAGAGCGAGGATGGTATGTGGAACCCATCGCCGTACTAGCGAAGGACAACGCCAGCCGCGTATGTCAGGAGGAAATCTTCGGCCCCTTTGCAACTTTCCTGATTTTCGATTCGCTGGACGAGGCCATATCGATTGCCAACGCGTCGGATTTTGGCCTTGTTGCCTATGTCTGGACCGCAAGCCTTGACGCAGCCATGCGCTGCAGTCGCGAAATCCGGGCAGGAACGATCTGGATCAATACCCCCATGATGCGCGAACTGCGTGCGCCATTCGGTGGTTACAAGGACAGTGGAACCGGGCGCGACGGCGCGTCCAGCAGCGCAGATTTCTTCACTGAATTGAAGACGACAAGCATCCCGCTGCGCGAGGTTCCCCTACCCGTGTTCGGCGCGGCGGCGAGGGATTGATCCCCCGCCTCCGCTCCGCGCTGCTACTAGTACGAATACCGTAGCGAGATCTTCCAGGTCCGCGGTTCACCAGGGCTGCGCAGGCCGAAGGCGCCCAGCACGTTGCCGTAGACGTAGTATTTTTCCTTGAGGAGGTTCGAAACGGAGAAGCGCGCTTCGAAGTTGTCCAGCCCCGGAGGAGCCCAGCCGACATGGGCGTTGACCAGTTCGTAGGACGGCATGAACGTGATCGGCGCGTTGTTGCCGCCGAGGTACTTTCCGCCCATGAACGAATAGTCGGCACCTAGCAGCAGATCGCCCAGAGTTTCGCTTGGTATGGTCCCGTTAAAGCCGAAGCTGTACTGCCAATGGGGAACGTTTGGCAGATGCTTTGCGTTCGCTGCCGCCGCAGAGCTGGCCGGATTGAGGTTCAGATACTTGTCGTCCCCGTACGTCAGCGTTCCGAAAATGGTCAGGCCAGGCGTGGGATTGTAGGAAGTTTCGACCTCCACACCTTCGACCCGGGCTGTTCCCGCGTTCTGGGTCAGGGCCGAGCCATTGATCACGACGTTGGTCTGGATATCGTCGAAATCGTTGCGATAGAGCGCGAGGTTGAAGCGCCCTTTCCGGTTGAGGAACTGGGTTTTGAGCCCCACTTCATAGGCCCACACTGTCTGAGGATCGAAGCCGCGCATGTAGTTGGTCGGGCTGACCAATGCGAGGTAGTTGAAGCCGCCGGCCTGGAAGCCGCGCGAAACGCTTCCGTAAAGCAAAACGTTGGGTGTGGCCTGCCAGTTGAGGCCAAATTTCGGCGTCCAGGACTTCGCTGTCCGTTTCGCGTCAATCGCTCCGTAGGTGCGGTCGGCAAGAACCGTCGTCAGGTTGCTTTGCTGCCGGCCGAAAACCGACTTTTCCTCGTGGGTATAGCGCAGCCCGGCAATGGCCGAGAGTTCGGGCGTCAGATCGTAGGTCAGCTGTCCATAAGCGGCATAGCTGGTTGTCTTCATTTCGACATGCTGGGGAAGCAGGTCGTAGATGCTCAGCAGGTAATCCGTGCGGTCCTGGAATCCGGTCTCGCGGAAGACGTAGAGGCCGCCGATGTAGTGCAGCCGGTCATCCAGCGTATCGCCAAGCAACTGCAGCTCCTGACTAAACTGCGTGCGCGCGGCCGTCGATTCCAATCGGTCGAATCCCAGAAGGTATGGGCCGTTCACGGTGTTGGTTGGACGCCCGGCAGAGGTGTCGGCCAGGAACGCTTCGGTGGTGTGAACAATGCCGGTAATTGATTTGACCGTCGCGCTTCCGCCGATGTCGTAGCTGAGCACCAAGTCGCCGCCATAAGTTTCGGCATCTCCGTATCCATCGACTGGGCTGAGGTAGGTGTAGGGATCGCTAGCTGCGGGCGCGAGGGTCGTGGCATTCGTCGCCAGGCCGATCGAGCCATCGTTCTTGGCATTGGAATAAAATGCGGACGCGGTAAGTCCGAAAGGCCCTGATCCGATATACTTGATCGCGGCGCGCGCACCGTATTCCTTCAAAAGCCCGTAGTCGTCCCGATTGAGGGCGGGCGCGTTGAAGTAGCCGTCGCGACGATAATAGTTGCCGCTGGCAAGGATTGCCCAATCGTCCGATATTGGCGTGGACACCGTTCCCTTCAGCCGAACCATGTTGAACCGCCCGTATTCCGCTTCGAAGTTGCCAAATGGATTGGCAGCAGGTTTCTTCGTCACGTACTTGATCGCGCCGGTCAGGGTGTTGCGTCCATATAGCGTGCCTTGCGGACCGCGCAAAACCTCGACCCGTTCAAGGTCGGCAAGGTCGAGGTTGGCTCCGGTGAGGCTCGCGAAATACAGTTCATCGATATAGAGTCCAACGGCCGATTCATAGCCGACCCAGGTGCCCGCATTTTGCCCGGCACCGCGCATGAAAATGGTCAGCGTTGTCGGATCGACAGTGCCTTGCGCCACGTTTAGACTGGGGGTGAAGCGCTGAAGATCAGCGGTGCGGGTGACTTGAAGATTGGCCAGTGACGTCTCGTCAAGCGCGGTGATCGATATGGGGGTCTTCTGCAAGGACCCTTCACGTCGTTCGGCGGTGACGACGATGTCGGCGCCTATGCCGACGTCTTCTGAGGTATCGGGCGACTGTGTGTCCTGCGCAAGCGCGGGCGAAGCTGCGCAAAGCGCGGTCGTTGCCAATAGAAGCGCGGTGATTACTCGCATGTTCGTACTCCCTGTTTCGATTAACTGGCCATCAGTGCGGGGCAATGTCCTCGAACAGGATCATGCCCAGCAGGGGATCAAGTTTGCGGATACGTCCGCCGTCGGGATCGACATGCACGTCGATCACCACGGGGCCGCCAGACGACTGCGCTTCGCGGATTGCCGCATCGAGGGCGTTGCGAGTGGTCACAGCCTGCGCAGGACAGCCAAATCCGCGCGCGACCGCGGCGTAATCTATGGCGCCAAGGTCGGTGTTGGACGTGCGGCCATAGGCGATGGTCTGACCGTGGAACTCGGTTCCCCACCGCCCGTCGTTCGAAACTAGAACGGTCAAGGGAAGAGCGGACCTTGCGAGCGTCGCCAATTCTGCAATGAAGAATCCCAACGATCCGTCGCCTGTCACGAACGTGATCGGTTTGACTCTCCTGCCTTCACGCAGCGCGGCTTCGGCCTCGGCTGCGGCCATGCCTATCGCAATCGGAAAGCCTGCTCCCATCGCGCCGAACGGAAGTAGATCCGAATAGGATCGCGAACGATGAACCCGCATCCGTGCGAAAGTGAAATTCATGCTGTCCGCACCGTCGCAGACAAGCACACGGTCTTCCGGCAATGCTGCGTCTAGCGCAGCGCCGATAGAGACGGCGTGAAGCCGATCGCCATAGCTTTCGATCAACTCGTCGACGCGCTTCACGCGCGGCTCGAGGGCGAGCGCGAGCCAAGACGGATCGCGACCAAATGAAATCGCGGATAAGGCCGTGACCAAGGCACCAAGGGTCTTGGCTGGATCGGCAACCAGCGCCAGATCGACCGAGCGGTTGCGGCCGATAGCTTCTGCGCATGTGTCGATATGAAGGAAGCGCGCATCATGCGCGAAGCGCGGAGCGAGCCCATAACCGAACCACATGTTCATGCGCGCGCCGACGACAATGACGAGATCGGCCTGCGATGCCGCGAACTGTGCGAAGGGCCAGGGGTAGCCGGTTGGGGAAACTTCCGGAGCAAGCCCGCGGCCAAGGCCGTTGCCCAGCACCGGCACGCCCATCGCCGCAAAGTCGGTCAATTCCTTGGCACAATCGAATTGAGCTGCGCGCCCGTCAGTCACGATAATCGGCCGCTGCGCGGCCTCAATCAGATCAACTGCTTCTGTCAACTCGGTTGGATCGGCTGACGGCAATCGCGCAGCTTGGTTGGGAGCCCGCTTTGACGCCGTGCAGGGCTTTGCCAGGTAGTCGAGCGGTAGCACAAGCAGTGCCGGACCGGGCACCCCCTCGTTCGCAGCCTTGATCGCGGCATGGACATAGTCGCCCAATCGATTGGGCGAGGGCACCGTACGGCTGAACTTTAGAAACGGGGCTGTGAGGTCATGGCGGTCGACATCGAACTGGATTGCCGGTTCTACCCAGCTGTCAGGAAACCGGGTTGCAATCACGACCAGCGGGGTTTCAGCTTGCGCCGCGGTCAAGAGCGCAGTCAATGCATTGGACAGCCCTTGCTCTGCAACGATAAGCGCGAAGCCGGTACGACCCGTTCGGCGCGCATACCCATCCGCAGCGCCAACGGTACCGCTCTCGTGCCGTCCGCCCACGATGGCGACGCCCCGATCCTCCAGTGCGAACAGCAATGGCGCGTGGGTTGCGCCGGCAAGCGCAAACACGGTGCCGCAGCCGGTGTCGACGATGACATCGGCAAGGTATTCGGCGCAGCTCGGTTGGTCTGACATGCCACAAGGCTGACAGACGTGCCGCGGTGCGACGGGATGCTTTTCTTGAATTGTTCGCAGCGCGGATACGCAGTCCAAAGTTTTTGAAGCGGCGTACGACATGTAAGACCGTGAGCCCTCGCGTGGCCAAGGCGCAGGCTGACGATAGCCAGGAGACCATCTTGCACGGCAACGAGACAGTGACCTCCAAACCGAGCGATTCCGCCTGGTCCGAGTTTCGCCGTGCATGGCGGCCGCTCGTCGCCTGTGCGGTTGGGCTGGCCTGCGGACTGTCACCGATCGCTCCGTACGCGTCGGGGTTCCTGGCTTCGGCGATGGAACAGGAATTGGGCGTAACCCGCGCGGAACTCCTTCTCAGCCTGGTCTTTGCGCCGATCGCGCTAGTTATCTTGGGGCGCTACGCGGGTCGCCTCATCGATACGCATGGGCCTCGCAAAATCGCGATAGTATCGACGCTCGGCTTGGGGCTCGCCGAACTGCTGGTCGCGGCGATCGGGTCGCGTCCCCCAGGCTACTACGCGGCTTGGGCGGTGCTTGCCGTACTGTCGTTGGGCACGCTTCCGATGACCTATGCAAAGCTTTTAAACAGCTGGTTCGAACGCGGCCGCGGGATGGCGCTGGGCCTTGCGTTAGCGGCGACAGGCCTTGCCGGGGTCGTCCTCCCGTTAGTCGTCCCGGCCGCGATAGAAGCTGTCGGCTGGCGCGGCGGATACTTGGCCTTGGCCGCGATGCCCCTGCTGATCGGCCTCCCCGTCCTGTTGGCCTGGCTGCACGAGGCGCCGACTATCGCTATTGATGGCGCCGGACCACTGACCCACACTGGCGTCAGCGTTGCGCAGGCGCTGCGGTCATACCGGTTCTGGGCGCTCGCCGCAGCCGCGCTCGTGCTCGCTTTCGGCGTCAGCGGGCTCGTGCCAAATCTCTATTCCTTGCTGCTCGAGCGGGGCCTTGACCCGGCAGAAGCCAAGGCGGCGCTCGCCGGCCTTGCGCTCAGCGTCACGGTCGGCCGAATCCTGTCGGGATTCTTGCTGGATCGCCTATGGGCGCCTACGGTCTGCGCGCTTCTTGTCCTGCCGGCCGCCGGTGCACTGTGGCTGCTGCTCTCCGCCGAAACGGCCGATGCAATCGTGCCGGTAGCCGTTGTGGCCCTGGGCCTAATTGCCGGTGCGGAATTCGACCTGGTCGCCTATATGACCGTCCGTTATTTCGGCCAGCTCCATTTCAGCGAACTATATGGTATGCAGTACGCGGCTTTCGGCATCGGTGCCGGCGCCGCCCCGGCGGCCTACGGGGCCTTGCGCGCGCTGTCGCAGTCTTATGCCCCGGCGGTCATGCTTTCGATCGCCCTGTTGCTATTGGCGGTCTGCCTGATCTTTACCCTGGGCCGCTACCCTGACCGGTTCCCCGGTTCGGCTAGCAACAGCCCAAACGCCTGACTATCGATCAAGGCCAGCCGAGTTCCAGGCCGCCAGACACGTTGATGGCCTGGCCTGTGATCGCGGCAGCAGCATCGGACAGGAGAAAGGCAACCGGTCCCGCAACCTCCTCGGGAAGGCCGACTCGGCCAAGCGGAGTCTTCGGTTCTATCATGGCCCGAAACCGGCGCGCGCCATCTTCGCCAAGCGAATCGGCAACGCTGGCACTCCAGATCAAACCTGGTTGGACGCTGTTGACCCGGATGGGGTTTGCGGCCCGCGCATAAGCAGCGGCATAGCCGCGTGACAGCCCGACCATGGCTGCCTTGGTGGCGCTGTAGGCGGATCCCCCGGGACCGGCACGGACGCCCGCTACAGAAGCGATGTTGATCACGCAGCCGCGGCCTTGGGCCAGAAGTGTCTCCATGGCATCCATGCCAAGTCGAACCCCGCGGATATTGATGGCCGAAAGGACTGCAAGGTCGTCCTCATCCAATTGCTCGATCGGCGCGTTCTTCGCTTCACCTGCGTTGTTTACGAGACCATGAAGTAATCCGCGCACCGACTTGATGCGTTCTGCCGCCTCCCTCCACGCCGCGGCACTTGTCACGTCAAGCGGTACAACCAAACCGTCTCCGCCGGCTGCGCGGACAAGCGTGAGTGTCTCCTCAGCGAGGTCAAGCTTTCGGCCGCCAACAAAGGCGAACCCACCCTGGCGTCCAATCTCGATGGCGACAGAACGTCCGATTCCCGAGGTGGCGCCCGTAACCAGGATCGCCTTGCCAGCCAAGTCGGGTTGGGCGGATTCGGGGGCCGTGCCTGCGGCCAAGGACAATTCGGCCCCCGACATGAATTGGCTTCGCCGGTCGGCAAGAAACCGGATCGTCTCGCGCAGAGCACCAGGATCGGCGTCGGGATCAACGAAAAGTCGGTTCGACCGCAGTGCGATCCCGGCGGCTCGCGCATCGTGAAGTGCAGCGACCGTCAACAGCCGGATCGATTCGCAGGCTGCGTCTTGCCCCGGACTAGCGCTATCCTTTCCAGGCGCGAACCCCAAAGTCAGCAAGGTGCCCGAACCCCGGGCGCGAAACACCGGCAAGGCGTACTTGGCGCCAAGCCAGGCCGCGGTGATCGCCGGTTGCGGATCATCGCACGGCCCTTCGCCCGATTGGGCGACAATTATGGTATCTACGCCCTCTGCATAGGTAGCTAGCGCTTGCGCCCAGTCAGCCTCGTTCGACCCGTTCACGATCTCAACAAGGAGACCGGCACCGCGCAGTGCTTCGACGGCCGCGCGACCTAGTGACGACGTGCCGTTGACGACGAGAGCAAGGCTCATCACAGGGCTCGCCCGAAGTTTACATAGAGCCGTGAAGCGGCAACCGCCCTCAAGGTCGGAATGCCGGCCTGCGGCGGGAAGAACGAATAGGCTCTGCCGCTACTCACCGGTATCTTCCCGAATTCCACGTTTCCAGTTAGGACGAAGATCTCGAGATAGTCCGACCTGGCCTGCGCATCGCTCGTCCAACCGGACGGAAGCTCAACCAGAGCCGAACCTTCACCCGTTTCCGGGTCAGTGCTTAGTACGCAGCACGAAACTGCCCGCCCCAGCAGGTTTGCCGGTTTCCAGCCAAGCGCTCCGACAGCATCGCCATAGGCCGCGGGCGATCGCGCGGGAGCGGGACCTTCTACTACGTACAATTGGTCGCCCGCCGGTTCGGGCACCAGGTTGACGTCGAGATCACGTCCAACGCGCGACAGGAACAGGCTTTCCTGGGGCACCGTGCTCTTGAACCCGTGCACAGTACGGGGGGGATGAAACACGTAGGCTCCAGGCACGACCCAAAGCTTGGAATCGAACGAGAAGCGCCCGTCGATCCCGAGAATCTCCTCGTATGTCGTGTGGAAATGCGCGATGGTCGGCGCCTGGTAGCCGAGGGCCGGATCCATGCGCTGCAAAGCGGTTCGCGCACCGGTCTCTGGGTCCCGGCTAAGCAGCTTGCTGAACAGTCCAGGCGGCCCGAGCGGAGCCCAATCCATCGCATCGACGTCAAGTCCGACAATCCGGGGTCTCACGGCGTTCTCCTAAGCGGCACTCACGATATCGCTATGGAAACGACCAAGCCAAGAAAATCGGCAATCGGTTGGATGTCCGCCTGACGGATAGTGTCCACCGCAAAATCGCTTGTCCGGCAGTGCCATGCGACACATGAGTGCACTCAGCAGGAGCCGACAATGAGCCAGCCCGACGATCTCGCTTTTGACATTTCCGTCTGCATCCATGCGGACGAGATTGTCCGTGAAGAGGTAGTGATCTGGGGCGTGCAGCCGGTGGGCCTGAAGCCGCTGCGCCGCTTGGACGACGGATCGCTACGTAGCGCCATGATCGACCTGCCTGCCGGCTGGAGCAGCGGCACTCCCATTTCGCTGGCCTCGACCCAGCAGATTGCCTTGTTGTCGGGTGACGTGAAGTTCGGGGATGAGACCGTGGGCAGCGGCGCTTTCCTTGTCGTTCCAGCCGGCGCGGACATGCCTGTGATGACCGCACTGGACGACAGCTGCCTGATTTTGATCCAGGACAAGGGCCAAGCGTTTGACAAGGCGTCTGGGGCCAATTGCAGGCCCACGGTGATAGCCGATGCCATGACGATCGAGCCGTTTACCCCAATCATCGACGGCGTGCCCCTGCACGGCTTCGAACGCCGCGTCCTTTGGATCGATCCCGAAACTGGCGCCGATACGCGCCTGCTTCGCGTTCCGGCAGGCTTCCAGGGTGCTGGTGCGAACTGGCACCCGGTCCAAGAGGAAATCTTCTGCCTCGAAGGGGACATCCAGCCCGACGATACGCGCCCCATGCGTGTCGGCTCCTTCCTCTGGAACCCGGCCCGCAGCATCCACGGATTCAACGAAGTGACCCGCGGCGGTTGCGTGCTGCTGGAGTGGCACGATGGTAAGTGGGACCTGATCAGGTCCTGACATCACAAAGGGCAGCGAAAGGTATGGGGCCTCTCCTGCAAGGTCCCATCTCTTTCGGGGCAAGCCCCATCGTACGACCCGTATCAGGCAACAGTCAGTTTTGATGGCTGCGCGGTGCCAGCATAGGTTACCTTGCGGTGGCCATAGCGGCGCACGCGGATGTTGGCCTGCTCGCCGTGCCCCGCAAATCCCTCGAGTCCGCACAGACGGCTACAATATTCACCAATGAGCGCCGATGCTTCGTCGGTCAGGACCCTCTGATAGGTGCAGGTCTTGATGAACTTACCCACCCATAGGCCCCCAGTGTAGCGCGCTGCCTTCTTTGTCGGCAGCGTGTGATTGGTGCCGATCACCTTGTCGCCAAAGCTAACATTGGTCCGCGCGCCTAGGAACAGCGCGCCGTAGTTGGTCATGTTGACCAGGAAGAAGTCCGGGTCGGCTGTCATGACTTGGACATGCTCTGATGCGATCTCGTCGGCAATGCGTACCATTTCGGCGTCATCCTCGGCAACGATCACCTCACCAAAGGCTTCCCAGGCCTTGCGCGCGATGTCGGCCGTCGGCAGCACTTTGAGTAGCCTTTCGATCCACTGCATCGTCTCCCGCGCCAGCTTTTCCGACGTGGTCAGCAGGATGGCAGGGCTGTCGGGCCCGTGTTCGGCCTGGCCAAGCAGGTCGGTCGCAGCGAGTTCCCCATCGCACCCGACTTCGTCGGCAATAACCAGTGTCTCAGTCGGTCCCGCGAAAAGGTCGATACCGACCCTCCCGAACAGCTGACGCTTTGCTTCCGCGACAAAAGCGTTGCCGGGGCCGACCAATATGTCCACTGGAGCGATTGACTGGGTGCCAAGGCCCATCGCTGCGACGGCCTGGATGCCTCCCAGGCAGTAAATCTCGTCCGCGCCCGCCATTGCCTGGGCAGCGACGATCGCCGGAGCCGGTCTACCCTGGAATGGCGGCGCACAGGTTACGACACGTGGGACGCCCGCTACCTTCGCCGTGATTACCGACATGTGCGCCGAAGCCAACAGCGGATACTTCCCGCCCGGAACATAACAACCTGCCGCATTGAGTGGCATGTTCTTGTGTCCCAGCACGACGCCGGGCAGCGTTTCGACTTCGACGTCTTGCATAGAAGCACGCTGGATCTGCGCAAAATTGCGCACTTGCGCCTGCGCAAACTCGATGTCCTTCAGGTCCTGAGGCGAAAGAGTGTCGATGCAGGCCTGGATTTCGGCGCCAGTCAGTCGATAGGACTCACGGTCCCAGTTGTCGAAGCGGTTCGACAGTTCGCGTACCGCGGCATCTCCACGTGCTTCGATGTCGGCCAGTATGCCTTCGACAGCGTCGCGGACGTGGCGGTCGCGGTCCGATTTCGCTTCCGCGGTGGCACCGCGCTTCAGCCAGATAGCCATGAATTTAGTCCTTATTTTCGTTGCATCTCAATCGCGCGCCCAGCGCTTGTCGAAAGACCAGACCTCTTCGAAACCGATTTGCTCGCAGAAGCGGCGGAAATCGTACAGCGGCTGGCCGGCAGCGGACGCGCTCCCGCTTTCGCGAAGAGTCTTGAGCGAAGCGTGAACTGCCGCTGCGGCGACAAGGCTGGTCATCGCCGGATAGATCGCGATAGCAAAGCCAAGTTCTTCCAGTTCCGGCGCCGCAAGGATGGGCGTGACACCGCCTGATGCCATGTTAGCAAGCAGCGGCTGATCGAACTGGCTGCACACGGTCGCCATTTCCTCCCTTGAGGTTAGCGCTTCAGGGAAAAGCACGTCGGCGCCGGCTACGGCATAGGCTTCGAGACGACGCATCATTTCGTCCACGCCTTCGATCTGGCGCGCGTCGCTTCGTGCGATGACCAGGGTATCGGCGTCGGTTCGCGCATCGCAGGCAACCTTGATGCGGTAAACCATGTCCTCGGTCGGGACGACGCGCTTTCCCGGCGTGTGGCCGCACTTTTTTGGAAATTCCTGGTCCTCGATCTGGATGGCGGAGACCCCAGCCCTCTCGTAGGCACGAACTGTGTGATGAACGTTGAGCAATCCGCCGTAACCCGTATCGGCATCGGCAATGACCGGCGCGGTGGACGTTTCAACCAGTGTCGCCATGCGATCGACCATCTGGGTGACGGAGGCGATCCCGGCATCGGGAAGGCCGTAAGCAGACGCCGTCAACCAGTACCCGGTTCCATAGACTGCCTCGAACCTGAACTCGTTCGCGATCACCGCGGTGATCATGTCCTGGATTCCCGGCGCCACGATGATCCCGCCGCTGTTTAGCCTGGATCGCAGCGTTGATGCTGTCACGTTTTCTCTCCTGCGAAATTGGATCGTCCGCGTTCGCGTTAGAACGGCGTTTCTATAGACTGGCATCGAGGCGGCAATTTGCAGCCCTCGGCGTGTTCGCGTGACGAACTTGCGTTATTCGTTTGCCTCGGCCGCCGCCATGTCGACGCCGATGGCGGTGGCCGTGGCTTGAAGCCCCGGTACGAATCGCTCGACGGCCTGGTTGAGCGGCATGGCGGCCGAAAAGAAGACCATCGTCAGCGAACCCAGCAGTTCGCCGTCCTGGAACAGGGGCACAGCCACGGACGACGTGCGCCGGGGGCTTGCGGAATAGGCGTTGCGCGCGCCGGTTGCATATCCCAACGCCAGGATCCGTTCCATTTCGCCCCGATGTTCAAAAGCATGGAGCATGGCAACTTCGCCTTCAGAACCATGTGATTCGTTGTAGGCAATCAGATGGCGGCGCGTTTCCGCACTGGCGTGGGCCAGGAAAGCGCGGCCAGATGCCGAGGCAATCAACGGAACCTGCCAGCCGGGATAGTAATGATTGAAGGTGAACGAGGTCATCGTGCTCGTTGAATCGCGGACGACCATGACATTGCCGACCGGCGTCACTAGGCTGACGGGCCAATGGACTTGTTCGGTCAGGGAAGCGAGGTGCGGCCGAGCCACTGTCACCAACAGGTCGTTGTTTTGGAAGCCGTAAGCCAGCGACTGAATCAAGGCAGTCGGCCGGTACCACTTGCGCGCCGGCTCACGCTCGATGACGCCCTCTTCTACCAGCGTGCGGACGATACGTAGCGTTGTGGGATAGGGAAGTTCGACCGCTTTCGCGATGTCCATCAGCGACACCGAACCTTCACGATTTATCACCCGCAGGATTGCCAGGGCCCGCGAAATAGACCGGATAGGAGCGTCCTGTTCTGCCATTGCCAGCCGATTATGCCACCTTTTGGCGCTAAACCGTCTATTGCCGTGAGCATATTCGCCTGACGAACAAACCTCAAGCGCGGAGTGGTTCGCCAGCGGCACGAAGGTGAAGATCATCTCGAAACCGCCGATGCATAACGACATCGCCGAATGCCGAGGAACCGCGCATGACAATCGACACCATTCCGGGCCGCGTCCAAGCTGATCAACTTGGCTACCGCATGAAGTTCGGCGTTCTCGGGCCTTCGACAAACACCATCGTACAGCCCGATTTTGACGATTTGCGCGTTCCAGGAGTAACCAATCACTACAGCCGCATCGTCGTCGACGATGCAAAGGCCGTCTCGAACGAGTCGTTCATGGCCGGCGCGTGGGAAATCAGCGACAATACGCACGAAGCGGTGCGCGGCGTGCTGACCTGCAAGCCCAACTATCTCGTCATGGGCATGTCAGCGGTTACCTTCTTCGGTGGCGCAGATGGGGCCGTTAAATGGCGGCGGGGCGTCGAAGAAATTTCGGGTCTCGGCGTGTCGACTGGCTCCGAAGCAACGGTCGCCGCGCTTGCCGCCTATGGTGGGATCAAGAAAGTCGCTTTCTTCTCGCCCTACTACCCGACTGCCAATGCAGAGGTCCGCAACTTCCTCTCAGACCACGGTTACGAGACCGTCCGAGACATTCCGTTGCAATGTCCTTCGTGGACCTCCATCGCCGAACAGACCGAGCGAACCATTATCGATACGTTCAAGGCCCTCGATGGTGACGATGTCGACGCGCTAATCCAGTGCGGAACCAACATTTCGGCAATCCGCGTCGCCGCCGCTGCCGAACTTTGGCTAAACAAGCCGGTCATTGCGATCAACACGGCAACGTATTGGCATGCGCTACGTGCCAACGGCTTCACCGACCGCCTGCAAGGTTTCGGCCGTCTGATGAGCGAGTTCTGAGCATGACTGCGGTTAAGGCTGGACCCACGATGATCGCCGAACCGCTTGCGCGGATTCGCCCGGACGAGATCACCTGGGAGCCGCTTGGTACGCATGGCTTGCGCCGCAAGGTGCTGGGCCGGAACGAGGCGAGTGGCTACATCACCGCCCTCGTCGAGATCCCGGTCGGCTGGCGCGGCGGTGGAATTGCGCACTTTCATCATGCCTTCGAAGAGGTCTTCATGTTGGACGGGTCCGTCACCGTCGGTGGGACGCATTATTGGCACGCTGGAGACTATTTTTTCCGTCCCGCGCATGTAGTTCACGGTCACGACGAGCGTAGCGAAGAGGGCGCCCTGGCTCTTATCCGCAGCGACGGCCCTCTGGCCTTGCTCCTGATCCACGATCCTGAGCAGCCAGACGAGTATCCGCTACCCGCCTACAACGACGGCCGCGGTCACGTTTACGGGGTAAAGGTTTCCGAGATCGAAGAGGTTCTCGACCCGTCCTTTCCAGCAGGGTGGCGTATCCGCCCGCTTTCGGCAGACGCCCGGTCGGGCGCGCGGACCGTAATGGTCGACGTGCCTGCGGGCTGGAAGATTGACGGCAGCGTCCGCACCGCTGCTTGGGAAGCCTGCATCCTCGAGGGCGAAATCGGAGGGGAAAGAGCGACGTTCGCCACCGGCGACTACAGTGCCGGTCCAGCCGGTTCGGAGGTCTTTGGTGCCCGAGCCTGCGAAAGCGGTTGCCGCTTCATCCTCTGGTTGTTCGCTCCGGGTTCGGCATGATGCGTGCAGCGAGATTATTCGGTCCTGCAGACCTGAGAGTCGTGGATGCGCCAGTCCCCAGACCGGGCAAAGGCCAGGTCCTGGTCCGGGTGATTGCCTATTCGCCATACGGGACGGATGTCGGCACCTATCTGAACCGCCATGGCCGCTATGTTTCGTCTTATCCGGTCGGCATTGGCGCCGACTTTTCGGGAGTGGTCGAATCCTGCGGAGCCGAAGTGACTTCGGTAAATCCTGGCGACCGCGTTACCGCCCTCGCGCTCGACCACTGCGGTGACTGCGCGAATTGCGTCTCTGGGCGCACCAACCTGTGCCTCGATCCAGAATTTGCGGCTCCTCCCCGGCAGATCTGCTGCGAGGAGTTCGTCCTCGTGTCCGCCCGGAAGCTAGCGGCCCTGCCCGACGAAGTGACGTTCGAGGACGGCGCAATGCTTGCCGGGATAGTCGATGCGCTTAACGCCTACGAGCAGATGGAGTTATCCGCAGGCGACTGTGTCGCAGTCATCGGAGTCGGGGCCATGGGGCTTAGCGCAATTGCCGCCGGTCGTGCTCTCGGGATTGAGGTTGTTGCCCTTGGCGGCACGGGCAAGCGCGTTGAGATCGCTCGTCAGCTCGGCGCGGTCGCCTTTGGCATAAGCGCCCACGGAGAAGACTTGGCGGCGCTTGTGCTTAAGGATGGGCCCGGCGCCAGTCCAGCGATCATCGAAACGACCGCCACCGATTGGGGTATTGCCCAGGCCTTTGCCATCGCCGCCCCCGGCGGGATTGTCGCGCTGACCGGCGGCGGACAGTTGCCGCTGACGAGTTGGGACGTCGTCAATCGCGAACTGCGCATCGTCGGCGTGCGCTGCGGCCACCACCAGAACCAGGCGCTGGATCTGATCGCGTGTGGCAAGATCGACCTCAAAGGCACAGTGACACGCCGCTATCCGCTCGAAGAAGTAGCAGATGCCTTTGCGCTGCTCGCCGGGGAAGGCGCCCGCGACGTCGGCCGGGTCATCATTCAAATCGGGGATGCTTGATGCGCGGTCGCACGCTATACGAAAAGCTGTGGGATTCGCACGTGGTACGCGACTACGGCGATGGCTCGGCCCTGCTCTATGTCGATCGACACCTGCTCCACGAGGTGAGCACGCCGCAGTCCTTCGTTACCCTGCGCTCGAAGCAAGCCGCCGTACGGCGCCCTTCGTCGCATATCGCAGTGCCGGACCATGCCGTGCCCACGACAGACCGAACCCGGCCGATCGGCGATCCAATGGCCGCGGCGCAGGTCGCTGCGCTGGAGACCAATGCGAAAGATTTCGGCATCCCTTTCATTGCCCTGACGGATCAGCGCCAAGGCATTGTCCATGTTGTCGGGCCCGAACTTGGGTTCACGCTGCCCGGGATCACCCTTGGCTGCGGTGACAGCCACACATCCACCCACGGAGCCTTTGGAGCGCTCGCCTTCGGCATCGGTGCCAGCGATTGCGCGACGATCTTGGCAACGCAGTGCATCGTGCAGCAAAAGGCGCGGTCGCTCGAGGTGCGCCTTGAAGGCACGGCTGGTCTGTGGATCGGGGCGAAGGATTATGCCTTGGCAATGATCGGCCGGTACGGCGTCGGTTTTGGCACGGGCCATGCGATCGAATACCGCGGTCCGGTGGTCGAAGCCATGTCGATGGCCGCGCGTATGACGCTCTGCAACATGTCGATCGAAGCAGGCGCGCGCATCGGGATGGTGGCGCCTGACGCGACAACCTATGCATACCTTGAAGGGCGGCCATACGCGCCCCTATCGACGCAATGGGATCGGGCTCTTGCCTATTGGAAGAGCCTAGTCACCGATGCCGATGCCAAGTTCGATAAGTCGATCGTGCTGGATGTCTCGGACCTCGCGCCCCAAGTGACTTGGGGGACGAGTCCGCACGACGCACTGGGCATCGACGCGCGGGTTCCAGATCCCCGCGACGCGGCGGACGACGGCGAGCGACAGCGGATTGCCAGTTGCCTTGATTACATGGGACTTCGTGCTGGCACCGCACTGCAAGACGTGCGGATCGACAAGGTATTCATCGGATCGTGTACCAACGGCCGGATCGAAGACTTGCGCGAAGCGGCACGCGTCGTTGCCGGCCGCAAAGTCGCCTCGGGTGTCGATGCCATCGTCGTGCCGGGATCGACTGCCGTAAGGCGCCAGGCCGAAGAGGAGGGCCTTGACCGCGTCTTCACGGATGCCGGGCTTGCCTGGCGTGAGGCGGGTTGTTCGATGTGCGTCGCAATGAATGCGGACCGACTGGCACCGCGCGAACGCTGCGCCTCGACTTCAAACCGCAACTTCGAGGGCCGCCAAGGGCGCGAAGGGCGAACGCACTTGATGAGTCCGGCATCTGCAGCCGCCAGTGCGATCGTCGGCTACCTGGCCGATGTCAGGGAGATCGCGACATGAAGGCATTCGGCTCGGTTTGCTCCGTTGCGCTCCCTCTGCTTGAGGACAGGATCGATACGGACATCCTCTATCCAGCGCGGTTCCTGCTATTAATGGACCGTGATGGTCTGGGCACCTATTTCTGCCACGACAGGCGGATCGATGCCGATGGCCACCCCATTTCCGGTAATCTGGTCGACGACCCCCGATTTGCCGGAGCGCAGGTCGTTCTTGCCGGGGACGACTTCGGTTGTGGATCAAGCCGTGAGCAGGCCGTCTGGGCGCTGGCCGGATACGGCATTCGATGCGTGATCGCACCGAGCTTCGGCGAGATCTTTGCCGCCAATTGTCTGCGCAACGGGGTCCTTACCATCGTTCTGCCTCGCCACACTATTGATCGCATTGCCAAAGTTTCCGGTTCCATCGTCGTCGACCTCCGGCATCAAACCATCACCGCCGGCATCGATGAAGTCGAATTCTCTGTACCCTCGGCGAACCGCATGCGGTTGCTTAACGGGTGGGACGACATCGACTTGATCCTGGAGGAGGAGGGGGCGCACGTCGCAGCGTTCGAACAGCGCCAGCAGTCAGAGCAACCTTGGCTGTACGAGGATGCGCGATGAGCGACGACCTCCTTGTGAACTACGAGCGCGCTTACGGAACCCGCGTCGGGTTCGGCACGCGGCCCGCCCTGATCCTGATCGATTTCGTTCAAGCCTATTTCGAGCCGGGCTGTGATTTATACGCGGGTGTCGAGGATGCGCTGGCATCTGCCCTTCGTGTTCGCGAAGCGGCGACCAGGGCCAGTATCCCGGTGATACTCACCAGGGTCCAGTACCATCCTCTGGCGTTGGACGGAGGGCGTTTCTTCGAGAAAGCTCGCCCGCTCAGGTATTTTCTCGAGGGTAGTCCGATGGGCGCATGGCCGCGAGGCCTTGAACCGCGTGCCGAAGAGCTCGTCTTGTCCAAGCAATATCCCAGCGCATTCTTCGGCACATCACTGGCTTCGACACTCACTGCGCTTGGCATCGACAGCGTTCTGCTAACCGGCCTCACCACCAGCGGGTGTGTCAGGGCGACCTGCATCGACGCAATGTCGCACGGGTTCCGCACCAGCGTCGTAGGAGATGCCTGCGGCGATCGGCACCCGGGACCCCATGAAGCCAACCTGTTCGACATGAACGCCAAATACGCCGACGTGGTTACCGAAGCGGAAGCGATCGAGTTCCTCGGAAGCCTGGAGGCCCCGTGATGGCGACGATAGAAATTGTCGAAGTCAGCGCCCGTGACGGACTCCAAAACGAAACGCAAACGATCTTCTCGACCGGGCAAAAAATCGAACTGATCCAGCGCATGGTCACGGCCGGCGCTCGGCGCCTTGAAGTGGCAAGCTTCGTTCGCCCCGATGCGGTACCCCAGATGGCCGATGCCGAAGCGGTGGTTGCCGGGCTCGACCTGCCCGACAACGTCATCACCATCGGTCTCGTCATGAACAAGCGCGGTGCGTTGCGAGCCCTCGAGACGAATGTGCGCGAACTGGGGGCGGTCTGCGTGGCGAGCGACAGTTTCGCCAAAGCGAACCAGGGCCAGACATCGATGGGCTCGGTCGAGATCGCGGGCGAGATACTCAGGCTGGCGCGGCAGGAGGGGCGCAGGGCACAGGTCACAATTGGCGCCGCCTTCGGTTGCCCTTTCGAGGGCGAGGTCGATCCTTCTCACGTCCTTGCGATGGCCGCGCGGCTTGTCGATGCGGGGCCGGTCGAACTGGCCCTTGCCGATACGATCGGAGTGGCTGTTCCGCGGCAGGTGCATAACTTGGTTTCGCGCTTGCGCGAACTTGCCAGCGGCCTGCCCATTCGGGTCCATCTCCACAATACGCGCAACACCGGATACGCCAATGCTCTCGCCGCGATCGAAGCGGGGGCTGCCACCCTCGATGCATCGGTCGGCGGCATCGGCGGCTGTCCGTTCGCGCCCAATGCGACAGGCAACATCGCGACCGAGGATCTGCTCTACCTGCTGGAACGGTCAGGCATTTCGACCGGCCTCGACAGTGCAGTGACAATCGACACCGCCCGCTGGCTCTCCGGCGAGATGTCGCGTGCGGTTCCCGGGCTGCTCAGCCGTGCCGGCTCCTTTCCTTCATCTAATCAGCTTCAAGGATAACAGCATGACTTTCCGTCTGGGCGTCGACGTTGGGGGGACCTTTACAGACCTGTTGTTGCTTGATGAAGGCACGGGCGCGTTCTGGCGGCACAAGACGCCTTCGACTCCTCACGACAGTTCCGAAGGCATCCTCAACGGCGTTGTCGCGGTCTGCGAAAGCGCCGGCATCGTTCCTGACGATATCCGGACCTTCCTGCACGGCACGACTGTCGCCACGAACGCCGTACTGGAAGGAAAGGGCGCGCGGGTGGGGCTGGTCGTGACCGAAGGATACCGTCACGTCATGCAGATCGCCCGTAGTTTCGTGCCGGGTGGCCTCGCCGGCTGGATCGTCTGGCCTAAGCCCCAGCCGCTCGCCGCGCTGGAGGACACGTTCGAGATCAAGGGCAGGATGACGGCCCAGGGGATCGAATATCGCCCGATCGACGACGACGACATCCGCTCGGCACTCAGCAAGTTGAAGGCTCAAGGTGTCGAGGCGCTGACCGTCAGCCTGATGAACGCCTACCTGAACGGCGCGCACGAACAACGTGTAGCTGAACTGGCCGCCGAAACCATGCCAGGCGTCCCTGTCTCGCTCAGCCACCAAGTCTTGCCCGAAATGCAGGAATATGAGCGTACATTGACCACGGTGGCCAATGCGGCTGTTCGCCCGATTGTTGGTCACTATGTCCGTAACCTGCGCGAAAGGCTGCGCGCATCGGGAATGGCTGGCAAGCTGTCTCTGCTTCGTTCGGACGGCGGCCTGATGACATCTGAGAAATCAGAGGAGCATCCCGTTTCACTTCTGATGTCTGGGCCTGCGGGCGGTGTGACCGGCGCAATCTGGGTCGGTAGAAACTCCGGTATCAAGAACATCTTGACGCTTGATGTGGGCGGGACATCGACGGACGTAGCGCTAATTGAAAACCTCGAGGCACGGCGCACTCGGACGACCGAGGTTGGCCACCTTGCGGTCAGGGCTTCGGCGCTGGACGTCAAGACCGTCGGGGCGGGCGGAGGGTCTATCGCCTACGTGCCAGAGCTGACCGGTGCACTTCGCGTCGGGCCGCAATCGGCAGGCGCGGTTCCCGGTCCAGTTGCCTATGGGAAGGGCGGAACGCTGCCCACGGTCACCGACGCGAACGTGGTTCTGGGGTATCTGCCTGAAGCCCTTCTAGGCGGGTCTTTCAAGCTTGACAGGGATGGTTCGATCAGGGCGGTCCAGACGATTGCCGATGCGCTTGGAATCGATCTGTACGCTGCAGCCCGGGGAATCATCGATATCGTCAACGAGAACATGTTCGGCGCCCTGCGCATGATCTCGGTGCAGCAAGGCTACGATCCTCGCGACTTCGCCCTGATGGGTTTCGGCGGTGCTGGTCCGCTTCATGTTAACGCGGTCGCCAGGCTCATGGGATCCTGGCCCGCGGTTTCTCCCGTTTCGCCGGGCGTGCTGTGCGCGCTCGGCGACGCGACCACCCGGATGCGCACTGAAACCGCCCGCTCCTTCTCGACGCTAGCGTCTAGAACCGACGTCAAAGACCTGACCGCAATCCTGGGCGAAATGGAATCGCAGCTGCGCCGCGAACTGGAAAATGATGGAGTGCCTTCGAGCGATATCACGACGGTCTTCGAAATAGACGTGCGCTACTCCGGCCAAGCTTTTGAAGTGCCGCTCGAAGTGACCCTCTCCGAGTTGGCGGTAACAGGTATCGCCGCATTGACCGAGCGGTTCGATCAGGAACACAACCGACTGTTCACCTTCAACATGGACAGCGAACACGAGATCGTGAACCTGCGCGCCGTCGCGCTCGGCAAGCCGCTTGACCTGCCGGCCGCGCAGCTGCCTCGCGGGGACGGCAATCCCTCGGCTGCAAAAGTACGCGATCACGAGGTCTGGATGGACGGGGCAATGCGGCCCGCCGTTATCTATGACCGCGCGCAATTGCGCCACGGGGATAAAATCGTCGGCCCAGCCATCGTCACAGAGATGGATTCGACCACATTAATCGAAACCGGCTGCATCGCCACCGTCGACGCCGTCGGCAATATTCTCATCAATCTGGCTTGAGGTAAGTCGCTATGTCCGCACGCATCATCCAGACCAACGACAGCCCGTTCGGCACCGTTCGCATCGACCCCGTAACCCTCGACATCATTGAAAACGCGCTCCGGAACGCGCGCGTCGAAATGGACGCAACGTTGGTGCGTACCGCGATGTCGCCTGGGATCCGGGAGCAGGGAGATGCATTCCCCCTCATCGCCGATCACGAAGGCCGAATGATCGTCGGCCAGTTCGGCAGTTTCATCGGGGGCTTCCTCGACGGCTACGACGGAACGGTCGAAGATGGCGACATGTTCTTCCTGTCCGATCCTTACTCGGTCGACGGGGCAATCAGCCACTGCAACGACTGGCTCATCCTGCTTCCCGTGTTCAAGGCCGGTCGCCTCCTGGCTTACACGGCGATGTTCGGCCACCAGAGCGACATCGGTGGTAAGGTTCCCGGATCAATGCCGATCGACGCCACCAGCATTTTCCAGGAAGGGCTCCGCGTCCCGCCGGTCAAGATTTACAGCAAGGGCGTCTACAACGAGGAACTGGTCAAGCTGGCGCTCCACCAGTCGCGAACGCCCAATTGGTGCGCAGCAGACCTTAACGCGCTGATTGCATCCTGCCGGATCGCCGCGCGCCGGGTCGAGGAAATGGCCGACCGCTTCGGCGTCGACACCTACGTTTCGGCAACGCGGAATCTTCTGGAGCGCAACCACCGCGCGATGAAGGCTCTGATCGCCCAGGCTATCAGTGAAGACAAGATCAGCTTCGAAGACTACATCTGCGATGACGGCCTTGGCGCCGGCCCTTACCGAATCAAGTGCACGATGTGGCGCGAGGGCGAGCGGGTGGTGCTGGATTTTGAAGGCACCGATCCGCAGAGCGAGGCATCGATTAACTTCTACCTTAATCACAACATGCTGAAGATGTTCTTCGGCATTTACATGATTATGGTCTTCGACCCGCAGATCCTTTTCAATGACGGGTTCTACGACCTAATCGAGGTCCGCATTCCCGAAGGCTCTTTGCTGCGACCCAAGTTTCCCGCGGCGCTGTCAGGACGCACACACGCACTTGGACGCATTTTCGATATCCTGGGCGGACTGCTCGGCCAGAAGACGCCGGAATTCCTCAACGCCGCGGGCTTCTCTTCCTCACCACACCTGTTTTACGCGGGGACCGACAGCAAGGGCGATTGGTTCCAGCTGTTCCAGATCGGCTTTGGCGGCATTCCCGGTCGACCCCTAGGCGACGGGCCGGATGGCCATTCGCTGTGGCCGGGCTTCACCAACGTGCCGAACGAGTTTCTCGAACGATACTTCCCGCTAATTATCGAGCGCTATGAAACGGTCGCGGATTCAGGCGGACCCGGTCTGCACCGCGGCGGCAACGGGATCATCATGTCTTACCGCTTTCTTGAACCCGGAGTCATCGCCATCCACGATGATCGCTGGTTCGTTCCGCCTTGGGGCGTAAACGGGGGGCGCCCGGGTGCGCGGGCACGCAAGATCCTGGAACGGCCCGATGGGTCCCAAACCGTCGTAGGCAACAAGGTCGAAGACCTGGCCGTGAGTGCTGACGATGTGCTCCATTTCATCACTTGGGGAGGCGGCGGCTGGGGTGATCCGCTTGATCGCGATCCGGAGCTGATTGAGAAGGAGATCACGCAAGGCTTAGTCACACCACAAGGCGCACGGGCATACGGCGTCGTCATCGACGCCAGGGGTGCCGTCGATACAGCGGCAACCACGCATCTGCGCGAAACGATTCGCGCGGGTCGGACGGGCATCGAGCTGTTTGATTTCGGTCCCACGATCCAGGATCTGCGCCGAGATTGCCTGGCCGAAACCGGCCTGCCTGCCCCGGTGCAGCCCCGCTGGGGCGCTTATAAACACAATACCGCCGCATAGGGATACACCATGACAAGCGAGAATATCGGCGCGCTCAACGACATCCGCGTCGTCGAGCTGGGGCAGCTCATTGCCGGGCCCTTCTGCGGACAGCTTCTTGGCGACATGGGTGCCGAGGTCATCAAGGTCGAACCGCCGCGGCAGGGCGACCCGATGCGCAACTGGGGACATGGCGAGGAAAAGCTCTGGTGGGAGGTCGTGTCGCGTAACAAGAAATCGGTATCGGCCAATCTGCGTATTCCCGAAGGACAGGAAATCGTCCGCAAGTTGGTCGAGCATGCCGATATCCTGATCGAAAACTTCAAGCCGGGAACGATGGAGAAGTGGGGACTTGGCCCGGATGTCCTACACGCTATCAACCCGCGCCTGATCATCGTGAGGGTATCGGGTTATGGACAGACCGGTCCCTATTCCTCGCGGGCAGGGTTCGGTGGCATCGGCGAAGCGATGGGTGGCTGGCGCTACATCGTGGGTGACCCCGATCGCGCGCCCAGCAGAATGGGGGTCTCAATCGGGGACAGCCTCGCGGCGACTTATGGCTGCCTTGGTGCCCTTGCTTCCCTCCATGCCCGCGAACGCACGGGCAAAGGCCAGGTTGTCGACAGCGCGCTGTACGAGGCCGTGCTCCAGGTCATGGAAAGCATGGTGCCGGAGTACATGGTGTCCGGCCATATCCGCAAACGCACCGGCTCGATCCTTGAAGGGGTTTCGCCATCAAACGTCTATCCGACCAGCGACGGCGAATATCTCATCGGAGCGAACCAGGATGCTGTCTTCGCTCGACTGTGCAACGCGATGAAACGGTCGGACCTTGCCAGTGACGAACGCTATGCGACTCATCTCGCGCGGGCGCGCAACCTGCGCGAGCTTGATGAGATCATTGCTGACTGGACGCGGACTTTGACGGTCGAACAACTTGAGCAACTGATGATCGAGCACTCGGTGCCAGCCGGAAAAATCTTTCGCGCCCCCGAAATGCTGGATGACCCCCATTTCGAGGCGCGCGAAGCGCTGGTCGAAGTGGAAACCGAGCGCTGGGGACGCTTCAAGATGCAGGGCCCATTCCCCAAGCTGTCTGATACGCCGAGTGCCATACGACGGCCTGCACCGACACAAGTGGGGCAGGACAACGGCGAAATTTATGAAGGCCTTCTGGGGTTGGAGCCGAATGAGATCGCGCGCTTGAAGGACGCGCAGGCAATCTAAAGTGGTATTTGGCGGCGGGGCCGAACGCGGCGGCTCGCCGCCAGGCCGTCAATGACTTTCAAGCCAATCGACAACGACCTGTACGGGTTCGACGTCGGCATACTTGATCAGCATATCGGTCAGGTTCGCGAAATGAAAACTCTCGTGCTTGTCGGCGCATGTCTCTATCGGAACGATCGTACGAAAGCCATGCGACACGGCATCGACAGCGGTGGCGCGCACGCAGCCTGACGTCGACCCACCCGTCACCACCACCGTATCGACTTGATGCCAGCGCAGAAAGCTGTTCAGCGGGGTCTCGAAGAATGCAGAGGCCATGCGCTTGACCCAGACAGCGTCTGCCACGTGATCGACATCGCAACGCTCGTCCAGCTCATGTCGACGGCTGGGGATGGTGATGCTCTGCAAGGCATCGGGGCCATCGGCGCGCGTTCCCCACACGCCGCAGTCCGCGCCGTCGTCACGGTAGCCGACATGAGTCCAGATGACCGGCATGCCCTTCTGCCGTGCCAGGCGTGAGATCGTATTGGTGTGCTCGATCTGGCGCGGATCTGTTTCATACGCGGTCACGAACTCGTCCAGGCGGGTGTAGGCGTTCTGGAAGTCAACATTGACGATAGCAAGCTTACTGCCGAAGCCGAATTTGCGGCGAACAGGATTGGCCAGTGTCTCGGCAAAAATCTCGCGTGACGTCCGCCCGTCACAGATCATTTTCGTACCGGCAATCGTCATGGGTAATGGTCCTGTTCGAGAAAGTGTGAAAGCGGGCCTGGTCACCTCGAATCGCCCACCTTAGTGATTGCAACCTTGGCAGAATTCGCGTTCGCGTAGCGAATTAGAGATCCCGAAGTTCGCCCTGCGAATAGCTTAGCCGAACTCGTCGCTTCGAGGCTTGGTCCAACCCTATGCCGGTCTCCGAGGAATTAAGGCGGGATACGGAATATCGCTATGAGCATTGATCGCGTTCAGGTCGTGATAGCCGGGGCAGGGCCTGTCGGCAGCGTGGCTGCCGCCTATCTTGCCCAACAAGGCATTGACGTTTTGCTTGTCGAGCAAGGTGACGATGCAGCCCAGGACTTGCGCGCTTCGACGTTTCACGCCCCGACGCTTGAAATGCTGGACGAGATCGGAGTCGCGCAGTCGCTGGTGGAGATGGGCCTGAAGGCGCCAGTCTATCACTGGCGCGACCGCAAGAGCGGCGAAATCTTCGCGTTCGACCTGACCGAGCTGAAAGACGTGGCCCGTTACCCGTTCCGGCTCCAATGCGAACAGTATCACCTGGCTCGGATGCTGGCGGATCGGCTCAAGTCCCTGTCCAACGCGCAGATCCTGTTCGAACACAGGCTTGTCCATCTTGCGCAGGACGATGATGGCGTGACCGTGTCGCTTGAACACATGACCGGCATCAAGCAGGTGCGCTGTGATTTCCTAGTCGGGGCGGATGGCGCCAATTCGATGGTGCGCAAGTGGCTCGGTATCGAGTTTGAAGGGTTCACATACCCCGAGAAGTTTCTGTGCCTGAGCACCGAATATCCGATCGAGACGAAGATCCCCGATCTTGCCCTGGTCAACTACATTTCTGATTCCGACGAATGGCTTGTGCTGCTGCGCGTGCCCAACCTGTGGCGCGTCCTAGTCCCGGCGAACGAAGACGAATCCGATGAATACTTGCTGTCGGATGAAAAGAAGAATGCCGTGTTCGACGGGATTGTTGGTGATGGCTCCGTTATCGATACGCAGCACCGTACGATCTACCGCGTCCACCAACGCGTTGCGAAGCAATTCCGGAGCGGGCGTGTCGCGCTGATCGGTGATGCAGCGCACCTGAACAATCCACTCGGCGGATTTGGCATGAACAGCGGCATCCACGATGCTTTCAACCTGTGCGAGAAGTTGGTCCCGGTCATCAGGGGTGAAGCGCCAGAAGATTCCCTCGACCTCTACGACCGCCAGCGTCGCACGGTTACCCATGCATTCACGCAGGCCCAGACGTTGGAAAACATGGAAATGATGCGCGCCGGCCAATCCGAGGCCCATCGCCAGCGTGTCGAAGCCATGCGCGCGCTTGCCAACGATCCTGAGAAGCGCCGCGCGTTCTTACTTCGCCAGGCAATGTATTCGAGCCTTGCAGACGCTGCGGCAGTCGGCTGAACGAAACTGTAGATTGATCCAAGCTCCACCCTTGTGGGGCAGCTGCGACAACGCGGCGGTTCTGCTTCCCGGGTTTAGCGCTTCTGCTGTCTTACGTGTCTGACAAGTGCCGCCAGGCTCCTGTCACGCCAGTTTCGCCGATCGTCGAGTTCGTCCAAGTGGCATGCCTTGCGCCTGCTGGCATGGACCGACGCAACGGCACCGACCGGCCATCGGTCCTCGCCGAACAGGCGCGCAAATGGCACCCCATAACGCAGGGCGTAATCCTCGAAACCGCCTGGCGCATTGAGATCCATGGTTTCGAACGGGCCCATGAACGCCCAACGGAGGCCCAGGCTGTGCTTGACCACGGAATCGATTGCATCGGCGTCAGCAATGCCCGCCGAAACCAAGGCCAGAGCTTCCCGCGCGAGCGCTGCTTGCAGGCGGTTCATGACGAAGCCATCGATCTCGCCGATCACGACTGGCACTTGCCCTACCCCGCTGAGGAGTGAAACGGTGCGCTCGACCGTTGTCTCACTCGTAAATGCTGCTGGGACGACTTCCACTGCTCGCAGAAGGTGTGGTGGGTTTGCTGGGTGGGCGACCAAGCAGCGCTCGCGGCCGGCCAGTTCAGAACACACTTGCTCGCAGGTGATGCTCGACGAGGAACTGGCGAGGACAGTGGTGTCGTCCGCAAGGCGGTCCATGTCCCTGTAAAGGGCACGCTTCACCTCTAGGTCCTCGGGCACGTTTTCCTGTACGTAGTCGGCCCCGTCAAGTGCAGCCGCAAGGTCTGACACCGATGTGATCCGGTCAAGGACATCGCCGGCCGCTTCGGTGATGAGGCCCGCTTCGGCCATTTGATCAATCGACGCACGGATCGCTGGGAACATGGCCGCGCGGGACGTTGCGTTTGGTTCCTGCAGCACGACTTCGTGGCCATGCTGCGCGAACAGGGTTGCCCAACTCCGGCCAATGAAGCCGCCGCCAATGATTGCGATCCGTGCCGTCTCGGCCATGGTAACTGTATAAACTCCTAGTCCGCAGTCCAACCGCCATCGATTACTAGCGAAGTCCCGGTAACAAGAGCCGAGGCATCCGAGGCGAGGAACAGAACCGCGCCCATCAGGTCCTCCACGCGACCAAGGCGGCCAAGCTTGATGCGCGACAGGACATCGTCGCGGAACGCGGGATCGGCCAGAAACGGAGCAGTCATCGGCGTTTCTATGAACGTAGGCGCGATCGTGTTCGACCGGATCCCGTGCGGCGCAAGGTCGAGAGCCAGCGCCTTGCTTAGTCCTTCCAGGCCCCACTTCGAAGCGCAATAAAGTGTGCGGTTGATCCCGCCGACATGACCCATCTGCGAGCCGACATGGATAATGCTGCCTTTCGTTTCGCTAGCGATCATCGCCCGCGCGCAGTGTTGGGCTACGAAAAACGCGCTCTTCAGGTTCAGATCCAAGACGGCATCGTAATCGGCCTCGCTGACCTCAGTTACGGCCTTTGGCCGATTGGTCCCGGCGTTATTGACTAGGATGTCGAACGGCTTTGCATCGGCAAAGAAGGCCGCAACGGCTTCAAGATCGGTGACATCAAGTCGTTGCGCCACGGCACCCCCGCCAGCCTCGCGGATCGCCGCAGCAACAGCTGCAATCTCGTCGCCCGAACGCGCCACCAGCACGACTTCAGCTCCTGCACCGGCCAGTGCGGCGGCAAAGCCCGTACCGATCCCGCGGCCTGCGCCGGTTATCAGCGCGCGCCTTCCGTTCAGCCGGAAACTGGGGGACGGAGGAAGTTCGACCACCTTTTCAGGCCGACTGTGCGAGAGACGCGAGGCCGGCCGACTGGCGCCGGAACAGCCAGGTAGCGACAATCGCCATGGTCAGCAGGGCACAGCACAGTTCGAAAGCGAACCGGTAGCTGCCATAGGCATCGAACAGCGCGGCGGCAGTCCACACACCGCTTCCCGACGATATGGCCTCGAACACGATGAAGCCGCCTGCCACTTTGCCAAGATTGGCACCGCCGAAGACCTCGGCGATAACTACTTGCGTGAGGACGTAACAGCCAGCCCAGCCAAGGCCAAGCAACAGTAGACCAGGTATGGCCAGTCGCGGCTGTGCCGCCGCCAGCAAGCCGGCCCCGCACAGCAGGATCAGCTGCTGGCTTGTCCATACCGGGTACACGCCCCACCGTTCCGCCGCGGCGCCCACGAGTACCTTCCCGACCAGCCCGACGAAGAAAACTGCGCTCAAACCGCCAGCCGCAGCCGCTTGGCTAAGGCCGATGTCCTGTAGATGCAGGAACAGATTCAGTAGAATTGCGGTGGACGAAAAGAAGATGCCAAAAATCGCTGCGAGCAAGAGAACAACGGCAGAGATCGAAGGTCGCGACTTTAACGTTCCGGCTGCGTCTGTAATGCCCGCCTGCGCGGCTACGACCATCCTTCGAGGCAACAGGGCCGCCGCCACCGGCAGGATAGCAATCGGCAAAATCGCCAACATTAATAAGACGAAGCGCCAGTCGAATTCTTGGAGAACCGCCACGGTGAGATTGGGGAAAATCGCGGATCCGAGGCTGGTTCCGGAGAGTGCGACCGCGATGGCCAGCGCCTGGCGGGCAGCAAGGCAATGCCGAACCATCAGAACGACGATCACGACATGCGACGATGCGTAACACATCCCGAGCAACACGTAGAGGCCGTAGATTTGCCCTATCGTGGTCGCCTTGCCATAGGCGGCGAGTGTCGCCGAAAGCAATGCGAGACCGCTAAGCACGATTGTCCGGGGCTGAAGGTATTGTGTCAGAAAGCCGATAGCCAGCCCGGAACAACCTGACGCGAGAAGAAAAATCGATTCCCTGAGCTTGAGATCGGCGCGTGATATTCCGAGTTCAGCAAGCAGCGCTTTGTCGAGAGTTGGCAGGGCCGACGTGATGATTCCGTGGCAGACCGCCATGACCAGGAGCAGACCTAGAACGACGAACCACCCGCTGCGGTCCTTCTGAACCGCATCGGTCATCGGCTTGGCTTCGCTTCCCTGATCATGCTCGTTGCGTCCTGTGTCCTGTCGCCAATTGCAAGGGGTCCTGCGTTCCGGTCAAGGAATGCAGGACCCCTACTTGACTTGACGATCAGAAGCTCTTGCTTAGCCGGACACCCAGAGCTCGCTTAGCAGGGGCGGCAATGAACTCCCCGTTGGGCGTGCTCGGGTTGAAGTTCCCGTAATAACGCGTGAACTCGGGCGTTTTGTCGTTGAACAGGTTGTCGACGAAGAACAGCGCCGTCCAGCTCTCGCCCTTGACCCCGATCTGGAGGTCCGCCACCGTCTTGGCTCCGATCAGCACGCGGTTGTCGAAACGGGCGTACCGCGACGTGCGGTGCCGCGCGAGAAACTCGACGAAGCCAGTAGCGGTTTCGGATACAGGTTCCTCAACACGGATCGATCCGCTCAGCGAATGCATCGGAATTAACGGCATTCGATTACCGCCGAACTGCCGCGTTACCCCTGCAGGTGAAGGATAGACGTCACGCGCAACGAAATCGACGAACTTGGAGTCGGCGTAGGCATAGTTGCCGGTAAGGGTCAGACCTTCGAGAGGCTTTGCGACCAGCCCTAGTTCGGCGCCTTTGACCCGAGCCTTGTCGGCATTGACAATGTAGTTGAGGCTGACCGCGGTCGCTGTCGGGCAAGCCGCTTCGGGGCCGAACGGGCTCGCGGTGCCGTAACAGATCGTGGTCACCTGTACATCGCGCCAGTCAGAGTAATACAGCGACGCGTCAAATGTCAGTGCGCCGTCGAACAAGCGCCCCTTCGCACCAAGTTCGTAGGTCCAAACGCTTTCCTGACCGAACGGACGCAGGCTGTCGATAACTTGGCCTACGTTGAAACCGCCAGGCTTCGAACCCTTGGCAACGGACGCGTAGAGGTTCGCTTCAGTTGAAAGTTTATACTTGAGACTGAACCGCGGAAGCCAACTGTTGAAGGTTTCCTGTCCACGGAAGGTGATGGCGGTTGATCCGTTCTGGAATAGAATATTGAAGCCCGTTGCAGCGGAGGCCTTGATGATTTCATGGTTGAAGCGCAGTTCACCCGTCAGGGTCAGCGCATCGGTCACATCGGCCTCGATTGAACCAAATCCCGCGTACGTTTTAGTGTCGAGCGTCGATAGCCGTGGCGTAATGCCCGAGCGTGTACCAGTTACGAATGCCTGCGACCCCACGAAGCGCGTGTAGTCGAGTTGCTTGAACGCCTCGTCAAAGTAGTATCCACCAAGGAGGAAACGCATCGAACCTGCATCATAGCTGAGGCGCAATTCCTCGCTGATCTGTTGCAAATCGCCGTCGAAATCGCCGATGCCGACGCAAACGCCGGGAAGGCAGTTGAGCAAGCCGCCCGCCAGCGCCGTGCCCGACGGGGTGTTCGGTGTCTTGGTGTCGAAGTCATATTGGTCAGTCGACGTGACCTTGTTGATGCCCGTAATCGAATCGATCGTCCATCCGTTGCCGGCATCATAGGACAGGTTGGCAACGCCACGCAGGGTTTCAGCCATGTTGCCCGCGTAGTCGATATTGGACGAGATCCCGACAAGCGCCTCGTTAAAGGTATCGGCTGTGATCTTGTTGACGCCAAATTGCGTGACGTTGGGGCGAGGTATTACGTAGGCGCCGATCGGCGATGAGTGTTCATCGAGATAGCTCAGCGAAAATTTGCCTTTGAAACCGCCTGAACGGACCAAAACGCTTCCGCCTACGCCCCAGATCTCGCTTCCGCCAAGGCCCATGCCGTTGCCGGGGTTGGTGTAGAAGCCACCGAAATTACGATAAGTGGCCGTAAGCTTGGCCGCTACCGTGTCATCGACTATCGGACCGGTGATGGTCGCGCTGAGCTCGCGACGGTCAAAGTCGCCGAGCGCCGCCTGGATCGAGCCGCCAAGATTGAACGATGGATCCTTGGTGACGAACTGGATAGCACCGGCGAAGGCGCTTCGGCCAAAATATACTGTCTGCGGTCCCTTTACGACTTCAATCCGTTCAAGGTCCATCAGTGTCGTGGAGGTTTGCGAGCCTCCGCCACCGATAGTCGTATTGAGGCTCACACCGGTCACGTCGATCCCGTCGACGATGATCGCAACGTTTGAGCGCCCCTCGATGAGCGCGATGCCGCGCAAACTGGGGCGGATGTCACCGGCCGTTGCGCCTCTATCAAACTGCAGACCAGGGGTTTGCTGGGCAACGGCATTGACGCTGTTAAGGCCGCGATCGGCGATTGTCTGGCTCGTAAAAGCAGAGATTGCGATAGGCACGTCGACGATCGATTCTTCGCGCCTACGAGCCGTGACGACGATGCCGCCGTCTTGCGCCTCGACCTCGTCTGACACTGCCGAGTCTGTTGCGGTGGTATCAGCTACCTGGGCGGCGGCGGACGACGGCGCAAATCCAGTGACCAACGCGATCGAGGCGGCCCCGACAAAAAACCCAAACTTGTGCATCTCGCGCCCTCCCTTGGTTGCGGCGCAGCATGGCTAACAAGCAACCAAACTGTAACAATGCACGAAGCGCAGTTTGTTCACCTATCGAATATCCGGGCTTGGGTCTCAGGGAGAGAAACGGTCAACAGCCATCACTATGCAGAACGGCATCTTCAGTTGAGCGAACCTAGCGCGGGCGAGAAGCTGCCTCCCGCTTTAGCAGGTCGTACATTCGGCGGGCGAGCCGTGACCGATGGTTGTTGAACCAACCGTAAGGAAGGAAGATCGGCCTCCTGCTCGCGATGCTAGTCGAAAAATCATGGATCCACGGAGTTTTAGTGGGGAACATAATGGGCCTCGGCACAACGATCATTTTAACGCTAGTTAGTTTCGCCCTTGGTGTAATCTGAATACATTGGATTCAAAGGAGGGGCGGATGCCGTACCGGGAATCTGCACTTCGGCCTTCACTCGGCATAGTATTAATGTCGCTTCTAACGGGCCCAACTGTGGCCATCGGCGCGATGCTGAGTGGATGGCAGTTAGCAACTAACGAACCCGAGGCCGGCAACGACGGCTTTGTCAGCGAAGCCGGCCTCTTCATCTGCCAATTTCTTCAAAAGGTACTGCTACCTCGCATCGCGGAGAATCGCGAGAAAACTGCGGCCAAAGGCCAGCTGCAAATAGTTCTCTGACTACCAAATTTTGGTCGATGAGGCCCAGAATTGCGCCAGTTTCGCCTACTATCGTGATAGAACGATTCAGTCGGCAGACTAGCTGGCGGAGACGGAGGGATTCGAACCCTCGGTACCGGATTTACCAGTACGACGGTTTAGCAAACCGTTGGTTTCAGCCACTCACCCACGTCTCCGGATCGCAGCGGCGAAGCGCGGCCTATAGCGGCGGGTGCGGGGGGCGGCAAGAGGGGGCGTCGCTTAAAGTTTTGCATCGCTGCGTCGTCTGTCGGACTCGCTTGGCCGCAAAACCGACTCGGGTCATCGACGGTTCATTGTCGCGAGCCCAGCCTTGGATTCTGATCACAATCGAGGGGGTCTCTCGCGCGCCGGTCAGGCGCTGGCGGACCCACGGGACACGACGGGGAAATGCCAATGACACGCCACTTTGCCGCAACGCTGCGCCGCGCGCTGACAGGCCTGATCGGGGCGGCAGCGGTCGCCGCGATGCCGGTCGCAGCGCAGGTCCAGTCGGTCGATCCCGACAAGGCGATCGACGGCGACCTGGCCAAGCCGGCCACCTCCGCAGCGGCGCCCGCGCCCGCAACGCCGCAACCGGCGGTCGCCAGCGCAGACGGCACCCCGGTCACCGAAACGGGCGGTGCGGAACAGGCGGCGGCAACTGCCTCGGTCGATCCGACGGCGGCCGCGGCCAAGGGCGACACCTACAAGGAAGATGACCTGATCGGCGCGGCCGAGGGCGTCTTCGGCAAGGGCGCCAAGGGCCTTGCGGATATCATCAAGGGTCTCCTGAAGAAGCAGGGCGAACCCAACGGCTATATCGTCGGGCGCGAAGGCGGCGCGGCGCTGGGCGTCGGCGTGCGCTATGGGTCGGGAACGCTGTTCCACAAGGTCGAGGGCAAACGGCCCGTCTACTGGACCGGCCCATCGATCGGCTTCGATGCGGGGGCCAATGCCGGCAACACCTTCGTCCTTGTCTACAACCTCCACAACTCGCAGGACCTTTACAAACGCTATCCGGCGGGCGAGGGGCAGGCCTACCTGGTCGGTGGGTTCAACGCGAGCTACATGCGCCGCGACGACGTAGTGCTGATCCCGGTGCGGATGGGCGTCGGACTGCGCCTCGGCATCAACGCGGGCTACATGAAGTTTTCCGAGAAGCAGCGGTGGCTGCCGTTCTGATCCCGGCGACCACCTGACGCCATGGCTTGGGGGCAGGCCGGGGCATCATCCTTTCTCACCCTGCGCTGGATCGACCGGCGCAGGGTGAACGGCTATTCCGCGGTGCTGCTGTTCGTCTCCTTCGCTGCCGTGGGCTTTGCCCTGATCGAGGCGCTGGGGCCAGACGGGAGCGATTTCCTGGCCTTCTGGTCGGCCGGCAAGCTGGTCCTCGCAGGCGATCCCGCCGCCGCCTACGACCTCGCCGCCACCGGGGCTATCCAGGCCGGCGTGGGGCGGAGCGATGTCTTCGCCTTCGTCAACCCGCCGCCCCTGCTGCTGGTGATCTGGCCGTTGGGGGCCTTGTCCTTTCCGCTGGCCTGGCTGGTCTGGGTGGCTGCAACATACGCGCTGTGGCTGTGGGCCACCCGCCCGCTGGCGCCGCGCCTGACCATGCCGCTGGCGGCCTATCCCGGCGCGCTTCTGGCCGCGACCCACGCCCAGACCGGGTTCGTGACGAGCGCGCTGCAGGCATGTTTCGCGCGCCTGCTCGATCGGCGACCGGTTGCTGCCGGGCTTTGCCTTGGCGCGCTGATCGTCAAGCCGCACCTCGCGGTCTTGTTTCCCTTCGCGCTCGCTGCCGACCGGCGCTGGACAGCGTTTCTTGCCGCAGGGGCTGGCGTGGTGCTGTGGCTGGCCCTCGCCTGGGCGCTGCTGGGGACGGAAACGATGCTGGCTTACCGCCAGAGCTGGCAGGTCAGCCGCGTCCTGATGGGTGAGGACGATGCGGCGTTCTTCCTGCGGCAGGCGACGGTCTATGCCCAGTTCCGTGCCTGGGGCCTCCCTTCTGCGGCCGTGGTGGCACAGGCGGCGGCGGCGCAGGCCGCCATTGCCCTGACCTGGCGCGGCTGGGCCGGGAAGGCCGGCCTGTCCGCCAAGCTGGCGCTGCTCTTCGCGCTGACCCCGCTCGCCACGCCCTATATGTTCAATTACGACCTGCCGTTCCTGGCTGTGCCATCGCTGTGGCTTGTAGCACAATCCGTGGCAGCGCCGCGCGGTCGGTTCGAGCGGGCCGAGCTCTTGGCGCTCTATCTCGCTCCGGCGTTGGCCCGCACATTTGCCCTCCCGCTCCAGGTCAACCTGACGCCGCTGGTCTGCGCCTGGCTGGCCTGGCGGGTGTGGCAACGCATGGCGCAAGAATCGGTCGAAAATGCCGCAGATGGGGCAGTTTTGCGCTTGTCGTGACTCGCTGGACGGGTCTAAGGGCCGCGCCATCATGCTCAGCAACCTGCCCCAACAGCCCGCCGATGCGCTGCTCGCGCTAATCAAGCTCCACAACGACGATCCGCGGACCGACAAGATCGATCTTGGCGTGGGCGTCTATCGCACCGGGCAGGGTGATACGCCGGTGTTCGGCGCGATCAAGGCGGCGGAGAAGAAGCTGCTCGAAACGCAGAATTCCAAGGCCTACCTGGGCCCCGAAGGCGATATGGGCTTTGTCCACGCGCTGATGCCTTATGTCTTCGGCAAGGATGATCCGACCATGGGCGGCCGCATCGAAGGGATGCAGGCCCCGGGCGGCACGGGCGCGGTGCGTCTCGCGGTTGCACTGGCGAAGAAAGCCGGCGTGCAGCGGGTGTGGATGGGTGTGCCCAGCTGGCCCAACCATGCGCAGATCTTCGGCGACCTCGGTCTGGAACTGAAGACTTTCAACCACGCCACCAAAGCGGGCCGGGTCGACATGGACGCGCTGGTCACCGCGCTGAACCTTGCCGAACCCGGCGATGCGGTGCTGCTGCACGGCTGCTGCCACAACCCTACGGGCATCGACTATACCCCCGAACAATGGGACCAGATCGCACCGCTGGTGGCGGAGAAGAAGCTGCTCCCCATCCTCGATCTTGCCTACCAGGGCCTCGGCCAGGGGATGGAGGAAGACGCTTATGGCGTGCGCCGCGTGCTGCGCGAAGTGCCCGAGGCACTGATTGCCTATTCCTGCGACAAGAACTTCGGGATGTACCGCGACCGCGTCGGCGCGATCTATGTCATGGCCGAGGATGCGGCGGCGCTGGGCCGCGTGCTGTCGAACGGCCACGCGCTGGCCCGCGCGGCCTGGTCGATGCCGCCCGATCACGGCGGGGCGGCGGTGCGCCTGATCCTCGAGGACGAGGCGCTGACCGCGATGTGGCTCGACGAGCTGGACACCATGCGCACCAGGATGAACCAGGTCCGCGCGCGGCTGGCGGCGGCGGGAACCGCCGGGTCGGTCGATTTCGCGGCGCTGGGCCACCAGGCCGGCCTGTTTTCGATCCTGCCGCTGTCGGCGGACCAGATTCTCAAGCTGCGCAGCGACCACGGCATCTACATGGCCGGATCGGGGCGCATCAACATCGCCGGGCTGACCATGGGCAACATCGACAAGTTCATCGCCGATGTCGCCGCCGTGTCGGCCCCGGTCGACGCCTGATCCATGGACCGGCAGCCGGTCCTCGAAGGGGAGCGGCTGGTTCTGCGGCCGCTTCGCGGCGAGGATTGGGACGCGCTCTACGCCGTGGCCCGGGATCCCGAGATCTGGGCCATCCATCCCCAGCCCAACCGGTGGCAGGAGCCCGTGTTCCGCCAGTTCGTCGCCGATGCGCTGGCGGGCGGCGGGGCGCTGGTGGCGATCGACAAGGCGGACGGCTCAGTCGTCGGTTCGTCGCAGTACAAAGATCATGATCCGACGGACGGTGGCTCGGTCGAGATCGGCTGGACCTTCCTCGCACGCAGCCACTGGGGCGGGGCCTTCAATCGCGAACTGAAACGCCTTATGCTGTCCCATGCCCTGGGCAGCGTGTCGCGCGTGGACTTTCGCGTCGGCGAAGCGAATCTGCGGTCGTGCCGGGCGATGGAAAAGATCGGCGGGCGCCTGACCGGACAGACGGCGATGGTCGACACGCCGACCGGCCCGATGCGCCACGTATACTACGAAATCACCCGCGAGAGTTTCGCCGCCGGGCCCCTGTTCGACCCCTGACACTCAACCCCTCAGGCTCTGCATCCGCTTGAGGTAGCGGGCCAGCACGTCGATCTCCAGATTGACGCTGTCTCCGCCTTTCAGTGTGCCCAGCGTAGTGACTTCGGCGGTGTGGGGAATGATGTTGAGCGTGAAGTGGCAGGTGCCGTCAGCTTGGTCGGCCACCTCGTTCACCGTCAGCGACACGCCGCTCACCGTGATCGACCCCTTGGCGGCGATATAGGGCGCCAGCTCGGCCGCGGCGGCGATGACGATCCGGGTCGAATCGCCCACGGCGCTGGCCGACACGACCTGGCCGATGCCGTCGACGTGGCCGGTCACGATGTGGCCGCCCAGTTCGTCGCCCAGCTTCATCGCCTGCTCGAGGTTGAGCCTCGCACCTTGCGCCCACATGCCCGGCATCGTCCTGCTGACCGTTTCGCCCGAAATGTCGACCGCGAACCACGCATCACCCGGCGTGCCGCCGCGTTCGACCACGGTCAGGCAGACGCCCGAACAGGCGATCGAGGCGCCGATGGCCATTTTCGCCGGGTCATAGGGGCAGGCGATGACGGCGCGCAGGTCGCCCTTCTGGCTCGCTTCGCGGATCGTGCCGACGGCGGTGACAATTCCTGTGAACATCAGGCCCGCTCGTAGACGGCCAGCATGTCCTTGCCAAGCGAGCGCGTGTCGCAAAGCCGCCATGCGCTCGATCCGGCGAGCGCCTCGGCGGTCAGTTCGGGCAGGGCCGGGCCGTCAGCGCCGACCGTCATCGGCGCGCGGTAGAGCAGCAGCCGGTCGACTAGGCCCGCCGCCAGAAACGCGCGCGCAGCCCCGGCGCCGCCTTCGACCATCAGGTATTGCGCATCGGGCATGGCGGCGATGGCCTGCGGCGCGGTCAGGTGCTGCCAGCCGTCCGGGACAGCCCCCTTGGTAAGTAGCCATCGCTCGGGGCTGCGATCCTCGAGCCCGGCAAGCCGCACATCGAGGCGCGGAGCATCGGCGTTGAAGGTGCCGCGCCCGACGACGATCGCGTCCATCCGCGCCCGCATCGCGTGAACATGCGCGCGCGCAATCGGCCCGGTCAGCCACTGGCCTTTGCCGGGACCCGGCGTCAGGTGGCCGTCTTCGGACAAGGCGAGCTTCAGCGTCACATGCGGGCGGCCTTCGCGGGCGCGGGTGAGATAGCCGGCCAGGCTGGCGCGGCAGGCCGGCGAATCGAACAGATCCACGGCAAGGCCCGCAGCACGCAGGCGCTCGATGCCCTGGCCGGCAGTGCGCGGATCCGGGTCCCCGCAGCCGACGACGACCCGGGCCACGCCGGCTTGCGCGACCAGGTCCGCGCAAGCCGGGCCGCGCGCGCTGCGATGGGCACAAGGTTCAAGCGTGACGTAGAGTGTTGCGCCCTCGGCGCGGCCGCCGAGCGCGCCAAGGGCAATGGCCTCGGCGTGGGGGCGTCCGCCCGGCTGGGTCCAGCCGCGCGCCAGGACACGGCCGTCCTGTACCAGGATCGCGCCGACCGAGGGGTTCGGACGGGACTGGGGAATGCCGCGGGCCGCCAAGGCCGCCGCGGCGTTCAGCCAGCGTTCGTCGTCAGGCTCACTTGGCAACCGGCGGCTTTCCGCTGCCTTCGATCAGCGCCTCGGCCTTGGCGCGGGCAGAGGATTCGGTCTTGGCCTTGTCGGCGTCGGCTTCGGCCTTGATCTTGTCGACGTCGACGCCGGTGGCGCGACCCAGCGACATCCAAAGATCCTGCCCGGTCTGCTCGTAGACACGAATCCGTTCGGCCTGCGCTTCTTTGCGGCGCTGGTTTTCGGCGATGAAGGCCTGCGTTTCCGCATCGGTGCGGTGTTCCGGCCACGAGGTGATATAGGTGATCTCGGGCTTGGGGCGGGCCTTCTTCCAGCTTTCGCCCTGCATGACCGAGAAGACCCCGACCGTGCAGGCCAGCGCCAGCGCGGCAAAGCGCCAGCGGTTCGATCCGGCCTGTTCGAACACGGTGCGGAAGTCCGCGATGGCGCCGACCGGGTTGACGTTGCGCAGGAAGTTCATGGCCCCCGATATAGGGAAAGCGCAATGAATGCGCCAGTAACGACGTGAATCCGTTCAGCCGAGCGGCAGGTAGAGGCTGCGCCCCTCGCGCTTGAGCCAGCGATCGGCGGCGCGCAGGTCGCCTTCGAACAGGCTGCCCAGCAGCGCGTGGAAGTCAGGGCTGTGGTCGAAATGGACGAGATGGGCAACCTCGTGCGCGACGACCGAGCGGCGGACCGGATCGGGCGCCATGACCAGCCGCCAGTTGATCCGGATCGTCCCGTCTCGGGCACAGCTGCCCCAGCGGCGCTGCGCGCTAGACAGCATCAGCGCCGGGACCCGCCTGCCCGCCTTCAGGCAATAATGATCGAGATCGGCCAGCAGCAGCGCCTTCGCCTCACCCTGCAGCCAGCGGGTCAGGCGGCCAGGCAGCGATTCGGCCGGCCCGCCGACCAGCAATTGCCCGTCGTCGATCACGATGCGCCGGGGACGGGCCGGATCATGGACGATCTCGAGCGCATCGCCGCGAAGGCGCAGCGTGCCGCCGCCGGCGGGGCACGCGGACTGCGGCAGGGCGTCGATCTGGGCGGTCAGCCACGAGGCCTTGTTGCGGGCAAAGGCCAGGGCTTCGGCGCTGCGACCCCATTGCGGCAGGGTAATGCGGATCTCGCTGCCATCGGGGGCCAGCCGCATCGTCATCCGCCGTGCCTGCGCGTTGCGGCGCAGGACGATCGGGACCAGGCGCCCCGCCAGCTCGATCGACAGCGGCTGGTCGCTCGGACGCAGCAACCAGTCAATCATCGTCGGCCAGCTCCACGCCCGGCGGCAGGATGATGTGCTGTTCGATCGGACCCGCCACCGTCTCGCTGATAGCGCGGCCGCGCACCGAAATGCCGGCCTGGTGCACCGCTTCGGGATCGCCGCAGACCAGGTAATGCCACGTCGGCAGCGGCCGGTCGTCGGCGCGCAGGACATAGGCGCAGGTTTCGGGAAGCCATTCGATCGAGCGGGCAAGCTGGGGGTTCAGCTTCAGGCAGTCTGGCACCTGGCGCTTGCGGTTGGGATAGTCGCTGCACCGCGCGGTCTGGATGTCGAGCAGCTTGCAGGCGACATTGGTCGGATAGATCACCCCGGTATCCTCATCCTCGGCCTTGTGCAGGCAGCAGTTGCCGCAGCCGTCGCACAGGGCTTCCCATTCCGGCCGGGTCAGACGGTCGATCGGCAAGGTCCAGAATTGGGGGCGCAGGTCGCTCACTTGACCGATATAGCAAGATCCGCGGCCACTGCATCGGCGCTCTTGTCGATCGGCAGGGTGGCGAGAGGGGCGCCTTGCGGGTCGAACAGGTAGGCTGCTCGGCTGTGGTCCATCAGATAGCCGCCGCCTGGCACCTCCTTGCCTTTGAGCGCCAGCGCCTTGAACGCCTTTACCGCGGCGTCGATCTCGGCCTGGGTGCCGGTCAGGCCGATCAGCCGCGGGGAAAAGGCGGCGGCGAACTCGCCCACCTTCTCGGGCGTGTCGCGCGCGGGGTCGACGGTGATGAAGATCGGCTGGACCTTCGCGGCGCGACCGGGGTGACTCTTGGCAAAGGCGTTGAACCCCTTCATCAACACGCCGACGTCCATCGGGCAGGCGTCCGGACACCAGGTGTAGCCGAAATAGACTATGCGGTACTTGCCGGCGAAATCGGACCAGCGCACCGTCTTGCCGTCCTTGTCCGTCAGCGTGAAGGCGCCGCCGATCGGCGCGCCCTTGATGTCGACGCCCTGCAGATCAGCCTCGGTCGGACCGGCTGGAGTGCAGGCGGCGACCAGCAAAACGACGGGAAATAGTGCGGCGGTCCAGGTCTTGGTCATGGCGCGGCGGTTCATGCTCTGCTAAATCGCGTTGCGCAAGAAGCCGTTGCGGCGCATTGGCCGTTCGCATCCTTCGATTGCCACGACGAATTGAGGAACCTGCCCCCCGTGTTGCACCGCTTGGTCCGCTTTGCCGCTCTTCCGGTCCTGTCTGCCGGGCTCTTCCTGGCCGCTCCTGCCGCTGCGCAGATGTCGGATAGCTACAAATTTCTAGACGCGGTCAAGAAGAAGGAGGGCAACGAGGTGACCGACGCGCTCGAAAAGGGCAGTCCGAACCTCGTCAACACACGCGATGTGACCACCGGCGAAACGGCGCTGCACTTGGTCACCCAGCGTCGTGACCTGACCTGGATGCAGTATCTGATCGGCAAGGGCGCCAACGTGAATGTCCGCGATGCGCGCGGGCAGACTCCGCTGGTCGTGGCAAGCAACTTCAGCTTCGTCGAGGGGGTCGAATTGCTGGTCGCGCGCGGGGCGCGGGTCGACGAATCGAACAACGCGGGCGAAACCCCGCTGATCACGGCGGTCCATAACCGCAACCTTGCGCTTGTGCGCGTTCTGCTAAAGGCCAATGCCAGTCCGACTCGGGCCGACAATTCGGGGCGCAGCGCCCTCGATTACGCCGCAATCGACGGCAAGAACGGCACGATCCACGCCGAGCTCGAGGCGGCAAGCAAGGTCAAGGCGGCAACCGGCGCCAAGCCGGCCTACGGGCCCAATTTCTGAACCGCGCCGTGGCCGAAGACTTTGCCTCGCTCGATGCCATGCGCCGCGCACTGGCGCCCGCGCTGGCCGAAGCGGCGGTGTGGGACGGCTGGACCGAGGCGGCGGCGCGCAGCGCTGCCGAGGCGAAGGGCATCGATCCCGATGCCGCAGCCTTCGCCTTCAAGGGCGGAGCGATGACGATGATCGCGGCCTGGGTCCACGCCATCGATGATGCCATGGCGGCAGCCCTGCCATCCGAGCAACTGGCCGCGATGAAGATCCGCGAGCGGATCCGCGCCCTGATCCAGTTTCGCCTCGATGCCGCCACGCCGCACAAGGAGGCGCTGCGCCGGGCCCTGGCGATCATGGCCATGCCGCAGAATGCGGCCAAGGCGCTGAAACTGGGCTGGAGCAGCGCCGATGCCATGTGGCGGCTCGCCGGTGATACCGCGACCGACTACAACCACTACACCAAGCGCCTGACCCTGGGTTCGATCTATGCCGCGACGCTCGCGGTATTTGCCGAGGACCAAAGCGAGGGCCACGCCGACACCCGCGCCTTTCTCGACCGGCGGATCGACGGCGTGATGCGTTTCGAGAAAGCCAAGGCCCAGTTGCTGCGCCCGCGCGACGAAACCTTCAGCGTCACGCGTCTGCTTGGCAGATTGCGCTATCCTTCGCGCTAGCGTGGCCCGCTGCATTTCTATTGCGAACGACTTGCAATAGCTGGCCGCCTATGGCAGCGCGCCTTCCCATGACCCTTGATCTTCTCCCGATCGGTCAACGCGCGCGGATTGTCGCCGTCGACTGGGACAGCCTCGTGGCGGAAGAGGCGCAGCGCCTGCAGGCGCTGGGCATCGATGTCGGCGCCAGGGTGGCGATCGCGCACCGCGGGATATTTGCGGGCCACGATCCTATCGCGCTGATGATCGGGCGCATGAACGTGGCGCTGCGCCGCGCCCACGCCCGCGCCATGACGGTCGAGCCGGTCTGATGGAAGGGCGCCGCATTGCCGCACTGGTAGGCAATCCCAACGCGGGGAAGAGCGCGCTGTTCAACGCGCTGACCGGCGCGCGCCAGAAGATCGCCAACTATCCCGGCGTCACCGTGGAACGGAAGGCCGGCCGCCTGATCCTGCCCAGCGGCGCGCCGATCGAACTGACCGACCTTCCGGGATCCTACGGGCTTGCCGCGACCAGCCCGGACGAGGAAGTGACCCGCAAGGTCATCCTCGGCGAATTCCCCGGCGAACCCGCCCCAAGCGTGCTGGTCGTGGTGCTCGACGCCTCGAACCTCGAACAGCATCTGGTCTTCGCGCAGGAAGTCATTGCCCTCGGCCGGCCGGCCGTGGTCGCGCTCAACATGGTCGATCTTGCCGAGCGCGACGGCCTGGTCATCTCGGCCGACGCCCTGCAGGAAGCGCTGGGCGTCCCGGTCATTGAAACGGTTGCCGTGCGCCGCCGGGGCCTGGCCGAACTGACCGCCGCCATCGGGGAAGCGCAGGAGCGCCAGCACGGCGCGCCGCATCCGCCGGTGCCGCTGGTCGAGCGTCGCGTCACGGCCCACGCCATCGCCGAAGCCGCGATCGTTTCCGAAAGCCGCCGCCACCGCCTTCACGCACGGCTCGACCGGCTGTTCCTCCACCCCTGGCTCGGCCCGCTGATCCTGTTCGCGCTGCTGTTCGTGGTGTTCCAGGCGGTCTTCACCTGGGCCACGCCCTTTGCCGACGGGCTGGAAGGAGCGATCGGCTGGCTGATCGACCTGACCAAGGCCGCCCTGCCCGAAAGCCTGCTGCGCGATCTGCTTACCGACGGGATCCTGTCGGGTGTTGGTTCGGTGGTGGTGTTCCTGCCGCAGATCGTCATCCTGTTCTTCTTCATCCTGGCCATGGAAGCGTCGGGCTACATGGCCCGCGCGGCCTTCCTGATGGACCGGCTGATGGCGGGGGTGGGCCTGTCCGGACGCAGTTTCATTCCGCTCCTGTCGAGCTTTGCCTGCGCCATTCCCGGCATCATGGCGACGCGCAGCATCACCGATCCCAAGGACCGGCTGACCACGATCCTGATCGCGCCGCTGATGACCTGTTCGGCGCGGCTGCCGGTCTATGCCGTGATCATCGCCGCCTTCATCCCCAATGTGGCGATCTGGGGTCCGGTCGGCCTGCAGGGCCTGGTACTGCTGGGGCTTTACGTCTTCGGCATCATCGCCGCGATGGCCGTGGCGCTGGTGCTGCGCCACTCCGTTACCAAGGGCGCGGCAAGTGGGTTCATCATGGAACTGCCCAAGTACCAGATGCCGCGGCTGCAGGACCTTCTGATCGGGCTGTGGCAGAGGGCGTGGATCTTCCTGCGCCGTGCCGGGACGATCATCTTCATGGTCACGGTCGCGCTGTGGCTCCTGCTCAACTTCCCGCGCGCCGGCGAAGGGCAGAGCCAGGTCGACGCATCCATCGCGGGCAGGATCGCCAACGGCCTTGCTGTGGTGGTCGAACCGATCGGCTTCAACCGCGATATCGCATTGTCGCTGATCCCGGCCATGGCGGCGCGCGAAGTGGCGGTCTCCTCGCTCGCCACGTCCTATGCCGTGGCAGAGACCGACGAAAACGCGCAGGCCCAGCAACTGGGCGACCGCTTGAAGGCCGACTGGACCCTGCCGACCGCGCTCGCCTTCCTTGCCTGGTTCGTCTTCGCGCCTCAGTGCATGAGCACGATCGCAGTTACTCGGCGCGAAACGAATGGGTGGAAATGGCCCGGCTTCATGTTGCTCTACCTGTTTGCCCTGGCCTACATCTTCGCGGGAATCACGTACTGGAGCGCCGTCGCTCTGGGATTGTAGAGCGAAGCGAGGAAGTACATGGCAGGCAGCGTCAACAAGGTCATCCTGATCGGCAATCTCGGTCAGGATCCGGAAGTGAAAAGCTTCCAGAACGGCGGGCGCATCGCCAACCTGCGCATCGCGACGTCCGAAAACTGGAAAGACAAGAACACCGGCGAGCGCAAGGAGCGGACCGAATGGCACACCGTCGTGCTCAACTCCGACGGGCTGGTAGGCGTGGCTGAACGCTATCTGCGTAAAGGCAGCAAGGTCTACATCGAAGGCCAGCTGCGCACCCGCAAGTGGCAGGATGCGCAGGGCAACGACCGCTATTCGACCGAAGTCTCGGTCGGCGGCGTGGGCGGAGTACTGACCATGCTCGACGGCGCACCGGGTGGCGGGGGAGCCGGGAGCAGTGGTGGCGGCCAGCGCGGCGGTGGCGGTGGCGGTGACTGGGGCGCCGGCGGCGGTTCGGGCGGCGGCAGCTATGGCGGCGGCCAGAAGTCGGGCGGTTCGTCGTTCGGCGGCGGTGCCGGCGGCGGCTTTGCCGACGATCTCGACGACGACATTCCGTTCTGATCGGCTACTTCTTCAACAGACCCTTGAGTGCGGCAAAGGGGCCGTCCTCGCCTTCGCTGGCGATGCCGGCCCTGGTCCGTGCCTCGTCGGCCTGCGGGCCGGTCAGATAGGGATCGATCGCCAGGCCCAGGCTTTGCGCGATGGCTTCGCCAAGGTCGAACTGTTCGCCGTCCATCTCGATATCATCGAGGTCGCTTTCCTCGAGCTCGATTTCGCTATCGGGTGCTACGTCGGTCTGTGCGGGCACAAAGCGCAGCTCGATGGGCTCGTCGATCGACACCGGCAGGTCCTCGCCCGATACGGCGCAGGACTGGACGATCTGAGCCTTGACCCGGCCATTCGCCCGGACGGTGGGGCCATCGACCGTCAGCGTGACGATCGCCTCCAGAGAGTTGACCGCGACGAGATCGAACCGGCGGGCGAGGGCGTCACGCTCCGCATCGCCGGCAACGATGTGCTGCGGCGCGGCCGGGACGGTGCGGCGGCCGTAGAGGCGCGAAAGCTCGCTCATCGGGCGATCCGTCCGGCCAGGAGATCGTCGTCGCCGGTGACGGCAAGGTCGGCCGCCAGGCGGCGCAGGCCGGCGGCAATGTGCGCCGGATCGCTCGCATCGGCCAAGGTTACGTTGCGGCTTACCGCGGCGACCAGGGCTTCGTCGCCGTGCTGGGCCAGCGCTTCGCGGAAGGCGGCGATACGCCCGCCCAGCGCCTGCATGAGCTTGCCCATGCGCTTGCCGACCATCAGGTCGCCGACGCCCGACTGGCGCATCTGGCCGTCCATGTCTTCGACGAACAGTTCGGTCAGGCGCGCAGAGGGAGCCTTCAGTGCTTCGTTCCCGTCCATCCGCAGCATGATCAGCGCGGTGACCATGGCCACCGCATCGAAGCGGCCAGGCACCGTGTCGGCAACGCCGCCGATCGCATACCAGTGCGGCTCGCGCGCGATGCCGATCGCGGTATGCCACAGCGGGCGCAGCGCGTCCTTCGGATCGGGCTGGGTGCCTAGCAGGCGGCCAAGAAACGACATCGCAGCAAAGCCTTTCGATCATTCAGCGGGGATTAAACCCCGCGACCCCAGGTGGGCAGCGCGGCCCGGGATTGCCAGCCACGGCAAGGTTGCCTAAGGCTCGCGGGCGATAGAATAGACGATCCCGGGCGGCAATGTCCAAGTGACGGCGGCCGGCGTACTGGAGCGATGGGTTTGATGCAGCACAGCTTTCGTATTCTGCTGGGCGCCGCGATGGTGCTGGCGCTAGGCGCCTGCGCGTCGATCAAGGACCGCCGCGGTTATATCGCCGATCCGACTCTCGTCGATTCGATCCAGCCGGGGATCGACAACCTGCAGTCCGTGGAACGCACCCTCGGCCGACCGACCTTCGTCAGCGAATTCGGTCGCAAGGACTGGTACTACGTCTCGATCAACACCCAGCAGCGCGCCTTCGGCCGTCCGCAGGCCAAGGACCAGCAGGTGCTGCGCGTGACCTTCGATCCGGCCGGCAACGTGACCGGCATGGAACGGACCGGCGTCGAAAAGGTCGTCCGTCTCAGCCCCGATGGCGACAAGACCCCCACCCTGGGGCGCGAACGCACGTTCCTCGAAGACCTGTTCGGCAACATCGGCACGGTCGGCAGCGGCATGGGCGGCCGGGGCGGCACCGGCGACAACACCGGCGGCAACTGATCACCATGCATTGAAGCCCGCCGGATCGGTCATATATCCGGCGGCATGAACCACCACAACGAAGCCCACGGCCTGGTGCCGTGGCACGGCACCACCATCATCGGCGTGAAAAAGGACGGCAAGACCGTCATCGCCGGCGATGGCCAGGTGTCGATGGGCAACACCGTGATGAAGCCCAACGCCCGCAAGGTGCGCCGGCTGGGTGACGGAAGCGTCATCGCCGGTTTCGCCGGCGCGACGGCCGATGCCTTCACCCTTTTCGAGCGTCTCGAAAAGAAGCTGGAACAGCACCGCGGGCAATTGATGCGCGCCGCGGTCGAACTGGCCAAGGACTGGCGCACCGACAAGTACCTGCGCAACCTCGAGGCGCTGATGATCGTGGCCGACAAGGATGTGCTGCTGATCCTCACCGGCAACGGCGATGTGCTCGAGCCCGAACATGGCATCGCCGCGATCGGATCGGGCGGCAACTACGCCCTGTCCGCCGCCAAGGCGCTGGTCGATTACGAGCAGGACGCCGAAGTTATCGCCCGACGCGCCATGCAAGTGGCCGCCGAGGTCTGCGTTTTCACCAATGACCGCGTGACGGTCGAGGTTATCTGACCCCATGAGCGACAATCTTACCCCCAAGGCGATCGTCCGCGCGCTCGACGAACACATCATCGGCCAGACCGATGCGAAGAAGGCCGTCGCCGTGGCGCTGCGCAACCGCTGGCGCCGCCAGCGGCTCGGCGCCGACCTGCGCGACGAGGTGACGCCCAAGAACATCCTGATGATCGGGCCGACCGGCTGCGGCAAGACCGAGATCAGCCGCCGCCTGGCCAGGCTGGCCGAGGCGCCGTTCGTCAAGGTCGAGGCGACCAAGTTCACCGAGGTCGGCTATGTCGGCCGTGACGTCGAGCAGATCGCGCGTGACCTGGCCGAGGAAGCCATACGGTTGGAAAAGGACCGCCGACGCGAGGCGGTGCGCGAAGCGGCCGAAAAGGCCGCGATGGATCGTCTGCTCAAGGCCCTTGTTGGGGACGGGGCGAGCGAGGCGACTCGCGAAAGCTTCCGCCAGCGAATCCTCGAAAAGGCAATGGACGAGACCGAGGTCGAGATCGAGGTCGAAGACGCACCGTCGGGCGGGTTCGAGATCCCCGGGATGCCGGGCGGCGTCGGCATGATCAACATCAGCGACATGATGAACAAGGCGATGGGCAAGCAGAACCTGAAGCGCCGCAAGCTGAAGGTGCCCGACGCCTGGGCAAAGCTGGTCGATGAGGAAGCCGACCGGCGCATGGACCAGGACGACGTCAACCGCGTCGCGCTGATGAACGCAGAGCACAACGGCATCGTCTTCATCGACGAGATCGACAAGATCGCGGTTTCGGACGTGCGCGGCGGCTCGGTCAGCCGCGAAGGCGTGCAGCGCGATCTGCTGCCGCTGATCGAGGGTACGACCGTTGCGACCAAGTACGGCCCGATGAAGACCGATCACGTACTGTTCATTGCCAGCGGTGCGTTCCACGTCGCCAAGCCCAGCGACATGCTGCCCGAACTGCAGGGCCGCTTGCCGATCCGGGTAGAGCTGGCTGCCTTGAGCGAGGACGATTTCGTCCGCATCCTGTCCGAAACCCGCGCCAACCTGGTCCAGCAGTACAAGGCGCTGCTCGGCACCGAGAAGGTGGAACTGGACTTCACAGCCGAAGCGGTTCGGGCGGTCGCCCGTATTGCCGCGCAGGTCAACGAATCGGTCGAGAACATCGGCGCCCGCCGGCTCCAGACCGTGATGGAGAAACTGCTCGAGGAATTGAGCTTCGAGGCCGAGGACCGCGCCGGCGAGACGATCGTGATCGACGAGGCCTACGTCACCGCTCGCCTTGCTGGGCTGGCCCGCGACACCGACCTGTCGAAATACATTCTCTGATCTCAGGGCTGCTCGGCCAGCACTGAGAGATAGGCGTGGATCGCGGCGCGTTCGCGCTGTGTGAGATGCTTGTAGCGGCCGCGAGCGACCTCGCTCATCAAGGTAAGCTCGCGCCCGCCGGCGGCCTTGCCGGTCGTCAGCAGCGTCTCGAAGTCGGCGGCGGAATAGCTGGCTGCGAGGGGGCGGATGTCCGGGGTGGTCCGGCCGTCGATCGGGCTTGTCTTCCCGCGCAGGTCGATCCCGTGGCATTCGGCGCAGGTCGCCCGGGTGATGTGGCGCGCAAGGTCATGGCCCGCGGCAGGCGGCGCGAGCAGGCTGCCTTTCTCGCGCACTTCCGCCGCCGACGACTTGTAGAGCCCCTGCGCCATCTTCGTCTTCAGTTCGGGGCCATGGGACGGGTCGGGATGGACCGAGCCGGTCACCGGCCGGCTGCTGACGAATCGGGTCACCGCGGCGACTTCGTCCGGCTGCAGCTGGGTGAAAAGGTAAGATGGCATGTCCCACAGCTCGCGCCCGCCCGGTCGCTGCCCCTCGACCACGGTCCTCGCGAAATCCCTGGCGCCCAGCGTGCTTGCCGACCGGGTCAGGTTCGCGGTCCACAGGGTTCCCAGCTTGTCGCTCCAATCACGGCCCGCGAGGTCGGCGCCGTGACAGCCCAGGCAGCCGAGTACGCGGGCGAGGCGCTCGCCATGCGCGGTTTCGTCGGCGGACGCGCGCTCGAAGGCCGGCGGCGGCGGGGCCGGATCCGGGTTGGAGCAGGACATCAGGACAAGGGCGAGGCTGGCGCGCAGGTAGGTTGGCATGGCACTCCAATTCCGCGACCTGTTCCGGCAGCTTACCACAGGGATGGGCGATTTCCAGCGTGGCCAAGGTTGCTGGACGAGCAGTCGACGGCCCGCATAAGTTCCTGTAATGTTCCCGCGCGACTCGAGCAGGAGAGACCAGATGGACCATGTCGGCGGGTGCCAGTGCGGCGCCGTGCGCTATCGCGTGAGCGGCGAGCCGCAGCACAACGCGCTGTGCCATTGCAAGGATTGCCGCAAGAGTTCCGGCGCGCCGATGATCGGCTGGGCGGCCTTTGCCGAGGGCGACTTCGCGGTCACCCAGGGCGAGGTCACGACCTTCAATTCGTCCGGCGCATCGATGCGCAGCTTTTGTCCGGCCTGCGGCACCGGCCTGTTCTTCCGCAATGCCGAGATGCTGCCGGGGATCGTCGATATCCAGACCGCCACTCTCGACGATCCCGAGGCCCTGCCGCCGCAGGCGCAGATCCAGGTGGCCGAACGGCTGGACTGGATGACGACCGCGCACGAGCTGCCGGCGTTCAAGCGCTATCCCGGAATGCCGGAGGACTAGCCGCCGTGCACCGCCCGCTCTAGCATGGACCGATGCACCAGACCCCCGACGACCGCCCGATCTACCGCCTGCTGACCGGCAAGGACGACCGCGCCTTTTGCGAACGCGTGTCCGAGGCGCTGGACCAGGGCTGGCGGCTCTATGGCTCGCCCGCCCTGGCCTGGGACACCGAAAACAGCTGCATGAAGGCGGCACAGGCCGTCGTCTGGCACGAAGCCGACGTGCTGAAATAGTCAGTTGTCGGCGATCACGGCCGTCTCCTCCTTGGGCGGCAGAGGCATCTCGTCCTCGGCGTTCTGCCGTCTCAGGACCGAGCGGTAGAATCCGCGCGCCAGCAGGATGAACAGCGCCGCCGCGAGGCAGATCGCGGCGTTTATCAGCCAGAAGCGCGTCGGGGTCATCGTTTCGTAAAGGCTGCCCATCCGACCGCTGATCAAACTGGCCGCTGAAATCGACAGAGCGTTGATCCCGATCAGCGTGCCGCGCCACTGCTCGGGCGCACGGGTGGCGAACAGCGCGAGAAGGACGGGCGCGACGAAGACGGCGCCGAAGTTCGACAGGACATGGAACAGCACCGGCAGCCACAGCGGCGCGCGGCCATCGCCGAACAGCGGACCGGTTGCGAGCAGCGCGACGCTGAGCGCGAAGAGGATCATCCCCTGGCCGATCTTGGTGAACTCGTCCGGTTCGGTGCCGCGCGCGGACTGGCGCGCCCACAGCCACAGGGCAACGGGCGTGAACACGGCAGGAGCGAGGCCGTCGAGCGATTGCATCCACGGCACCGGAACCGCGAAGCTGCCCACTGTCATGTCGACATGGTCGCGCAGCCACAGGTTGTAGACGTTCCAGATCTGAGCCTGCGCGATCCAGAACGCCACGCCGACCGGCCAGATCAGGAACAGGCCCAGCACGCGGCGCCTTTCGTCGGGCGAGAGCGGGCGCCTCGCCTGCCTCGCCCCGGTCCGGTCGCGCAGCTTTTCGGGCGGCAGGTCGCGCGCGCCGCTCAGGTAGACGATCAACCCGATCAGCATGCCGAAACCCGCGACGCCGAACCCGGCGTGCCAGCCCCATACTGCCGCCACGGCGCCACTGACGATGGGCGCGATGAAGGCGCCGAAGTTGACCGCGAAGTAATAGTACTGGAACGCGTTCACCTCGCGCGGGTCATCGTCGGGGTAAAGCGCCTTGATCTGCGCCGAAAGGTTGCCGCGCAGCAGGCCCGCGCCGCTCATCAGCAGGACCAGCGCGATCAGGAACGTCTTGTCGAAGGCCAGGGCAAAGTGCCCTGCCGTCATCAGCGCCGCGCCAAGCCCCACCGACAGCCGCCGCCCGAGAAACCGGTCGCCCAGCCAGCCGCCCAGCAGGGGAAGGCCGGTAACGAAGGCGAGATAGAGCCCGAAGGTCTGCGTGGCCAGCGCCGTATCGGTCAGCGGGCCGAACAGCGAGTCGAGCATTCCGCGGTAGGAGGCGAAGCCCAGGATCCCCTGAACCCGCGCCTTGTCGATCAGGAGATCGCCGGTCATGTAGAGGACCAGCATGGCCTGCATGCCGTGGAACGAGATCCGGTCCCACAGTTCGGTCCCGGCCAGCACCCACAGGCCGCGCGGCTGGCCGAAAGCTTCGCGATTGGGACGTGCGGCGGATTGGGTCATGGCGGCTCCCGGTTCGGATCGAAGCGCGATGCTGCCCGAATTTCGTGCGCGCGCAAGATTTTAAGGGATGCCTACTCTGCCGCGACCCCGGCGTCCTCCACCGCATCGGCCTGACGCTGCCACATGTCGGCGTAAAGCCCGCCGATGCGCAGCAGCTGGGCGTGGGTGCCCTGTTCGGCGAGGCGACCTTCGTTGAGGACAAGGATCGTGTCGGCATCGGCGATGGTCGAAAGCCGGTGCGCGATGGTCAAGGAAGTGCGCCCTTCAGCGACGGCGTGCAGCGTGGCGAGGATGTCCTGCTCGGTCCGGCTGTCCAGGGCGCTGGTCGCCTCGTCCAGCAACAGGATCGGCGGGTTCTTGACGAGTGTGCGGGCGATGGCGACACGCTGCTTTTCCCCGCCCGACAGCTTGAGCCCGCGTTCGCCGACTTCGGTATCGAAGCCGTCAGGGAGGCGGTCGATCAGGTGGCTCAGCGCCGCGCCGCGGGCCGCGGCCTCGACCTCGTCCATGGTCGCGCCGCCGCGGCCATAGGCGATGTTGTAGCCGATGGTGTCGTTGAACAGCACCGAATCCTGCGGCACGATGCCGATGGCCTGGCGCAGCGAGGCCTGGGTCACGCCGCGAATGTCCTGCCCGTCGATCAGGATGCGGCCGCCTTGCGGATCGTAGAAACGAAACACCAGCCGCGCGATCGTGCTCTTGCCAGCACCCGATGGGCCGACCAGCGCGACCTGGTGACCGGCGGGAACCTCGAACGACAGGCCTTTGAGTATCGTGCGCTCGGGCTCGTAGCCGAAGACGACGTTGTCGAAGGTCAGCGTGGGGCGCTTGACGATCAGCGCAGGCGCGCCGGGCGCATCGGCAACCTCGACCGGCGTGTCGATCAGGTCGAACATCTGCGCCATGTCGATCAGCCCCTGACGGATCGTGCGGTAGACCATGCCCAGCATGTCGAGCGGGCGGAACAACTGGGTGAGATAGGTCTGGACGAAGACCAGGTCGCCCACCGTGTGCCGGCCCTTCGACCATTCCCATACGGTCCACGCCATGGCCCCGGCCATCAGCGCGTTCGTGATAAGCGCCTGCGCGATGTTGAGCAGGCCAAGGCTGTTCTCGCTCTTCACGGCAGCATTGGCGAAGGCCTGCGCCGCTTCCTCGTAGCGCTTCGCCTCGCGTGCCTCGGCGCTGAAGTATTTCACTGTCTCGTAGTTGAGCAGCGAATCGACAGATCGCGCGAGCGCCTGTCCGTCGAGCCGGTTCATCTTTTCACGCAGGGCATTGCGCCAGTCGGTGATCCAGCGGGTCACTGCGACATAGGCGGCGACCGCGACCGCCGTGGCGGCGACCAGGCCCCAGCCGAAGGTGACGTAGAAGATCACCGCGACCGCAACCAGCTCGATCACGGTAGGGGCAACGTTGAACAGCATGAAATAGAGCATCACGTCGATGCTCTTGGTGCCGCGGTCGATGGTCTTGGTCACCTCGCCGGTTCGGCGGGCCAGGTGGAAGCGCAGCGACAGCGCGTGGAGCCGGTTGAAGGTATCCACCGCCAGTTGCCGCGTCGCTTCCTGGCCGACCCGTTCGAACACGATGTTGCGCAGGTTGTCGAAGACCACGGCGGAGAACCGGCCGAGCACGAAGGCCAGCACCAGCGCGAAGGCGATCTGGAAGCCCGTGCCGCCGGGCACGCCCATGGCATCGACCGCCTTTTTGTAGGCATAGGGCAGGGCAAGGGTGATCGCCTTGCTGACCAGCACCAGCAGAACCGCCACCACGATCTTGCGCTTCAGCGCCGGCCGGTCGCCCGGCCAAAGATAGGGAATGAAGCGGCGCAGCGTTGCCCAGCTTTCGACGCTGGCGGCGGGCCGGGTTTGCGAATCGATTGGCGGCATGGCCCGCTATGTAGGAACAATGCGGCGGAACAAAAGCGCCAGCCGCAAGTCCGCCAGGCCGGTCGGGTCAGAACGAAGCGAAGACCGGAATGCCCCCACTCGGCACGTCGAACAGGATCCGCCGTGTCTTGAAGTCGATCGCGATGCGCCGGAAGACCTGCAATTCGCGCATGCCAAGCAGGATCGCCGGCCGTTCGGCCAGGCCCAGCGCTTCGAAAGCGGGGGTATCGGCAAAGGCGATGACCGCGTTGTTGATCGTGACGTTGCCGATCACCAGTTCGCGCCCGATGCCAAGATCGGCCGGGATCGCCTGGCCGGTGACGCTGTGCAGCATGGTCTGCTCAAGGCCTTTGCGCTTGCGCATCGCGGCCTGCAGCGCGCGGTTGCCGATCGACGATTGAGCGCCGGTGTCGATGACCACATCGGTCAGGATGCCGTTGATCCGGGCATTGGTGACGATCAATTGCCCCGACTTGCGCCGCGCGGTGATCACGATTTCATAGCCGCCGTTGCCCCCCAGCGCCTTGGCATCCCCCACTGCCATCAGCTTCTTTTCGAAATCGATCAGCACGCGCTGGTCCTGCAGGCTGTCGATGCCGAGAATCCCGTCAGCGCCGATATGCGCGGTGGCGAGCAGCGGCGCATAGAGCCCATAGTAGGAACGCCGCCCGATATCGATCTGCTCGACCGATACGGCATCGACGACCTCGCGCCCGGCGATGCCGATCAGCGTCGCCTTCGACCGCCCGGCAAGGCCCAGCTTGTCGGCCAGCCCGATGCTGAGCACGGTGTTCTGCGATCCGGTATCGACCAGGAAATTGAACGGGCCCTGTTCGTGGACCCGCACCGGCACGGTCATCCGGCCATCGGCGTCCTTGTCCAACCCGACGATGTCGACGTCGGAGGTTTGTTGCGTGCCGGTCTGCCCGGTGATGACCGGAATGGCGGCAGCCAGCGAAGCCAGAAGCGTAAACAGCGGCATGGCGGTTATCCTCTCCGCCGTGCATAATACCACCAGTGACACCGTCTGACCATGTCGCTGGTCGATCCGGCGCAGCCGCTCCCCGGGGCGCTCAGAGGAATCCGGTACTGACTGCCAGGGCGCGGGCAAGGCTGCGCGGATCCCGCACCAGATGGCGCCAGCGGCCGCCGGTCTCCCGCGCCGGACCTTCGCCCAGCGCGCGCCAGTAATCGCCAATGCCTTGAACAGAATGCCAATAGCGCATGTCGCCGATCTTGCGCGCGATCCCGGTCTCGAGCCGCTCGCGGTTGGCGGGGCTCAGGTCTACCGCGAAGTCGCCGCGGCGCAGGTGCAACAGGGCCTTCAGCGCCTGGCTGCTGTTGCGGGCGTTGTGCTCCGCCCCGGTCTGATTGTCGCCCTGGCGGTGGATGTCGGCAACATCGTCGAACAGGACCAGGAACGGGCCCTGACCGGTGAGCTTGAGCCAGAACAGCCAGTCTTCACCGTGGCGGTATTCGGGCATCAGGCCGACCGCTTCGGCGGCGCGGCGGGTGAAGAGGGCAGCGCAGGTCGGGATGATACTGGTCGTCAGCAGCACCGATTGGGGATCGCGCAACCGGCGCCAGTCCGGATCGGGCGGGGCTAGCGTCTCGGTATCCCGGTCCATGTCGAGGTGCGGCGACATCATCGGCACGGGCGCGTCGAGCCCTGGGCCGTGCTGCAAGGCGTCGGCGAAGGCCACGGCGACCTTGCGGCCCTCCTGGAAGGGTTGGCGCAATGTCTCCAGCGCATGGGGCCGGTAGGCGTCGTCCGAATCGAGAAAGGCCAGCAGATCGCCGCGTGCGTGGCGCATGGCGACGTTGCGCGCGGCGCCGGCCCCGCCGTTGGTCTCGGCTTCAAGAAAGGTCACGGGCAGGCCGTTGGCCCTCGACCAAAGGGCGACGACATCGCCGGTATCGTCGCCCGATGCATCGTCGATGACGATGATTTCGTCGGGCGGCAGGGTCTGCGCAGCGACACTGTCGAGTGCGCGGCCGATGAGGTGCGGACGCTTGTAAGTGGCGATGATGACCGAGATCGCCGGGTTCATCGGCTTTCCCTCACGGATTCAGGTGGCCGGGCAAGGCTACCGATCGCGCGCCGTACCTCTTCGCGGATCGGGTGGCCGGTCAGTTCGGCCGCGCCGAGCCAGGTCACCACGCCGCACCCGCACAGGCCAAGCAGCGCGAACAGGCCCATCGTTTCGGGCGGAAGATAGAAGCGGTAGGCCAGCATCAGCGGCGCTATCGCCGCCGCAGCGCAGAGCAGGCTGCGCATATAGATGGCGAAGAGGGTCGAGAGGGAAAAGCCTATCAGCCGATGGACGAACTGTCCGAACACCAGCACGCTGACCACGGTGAAGGCGACATAGGCAAGGCCCGCTCCGCCGATTCCCCAGCGGGAACCGACGGCAAACAGGGCCACCATGATCGCGGTGACCAGCGCGCTGCGCAGGACGACGCCGCGCAACTGGCCGAGAAGGATCGGGATCTGCACCGGAAGGGGCAGGGCAACGAGAATCATCTGCGCGGCCGCCAGCAAGGCCAGGATCGGTGCGACCTCGATCCAGCGCGGACCATAAAGCGCTGCGACCAGCGGGTGCGAGGCGGCGGCAAGGCCGGCCATCGCGGGAAAGACCACTCCGGTATAGCCCGCGACGATCCGGAGATAGGCATCGCCGAGCGGCCGACCTTCGTCGCGCAGCCTAGCCAGCGCGGGATAGAACACGCTGTTGACGGCCCCGGTAATCAGATACACGACCTGCACCGCAAGCCCCGTCGCGCGCGAGAACAGGCCGACGGCGTAGGGCCCGGCATTGGCGCCGACCAGAAGATCGGGAGCGCGAGCCGCGACCGCATCGAACAGCAACAACAAGGTCGATCCGCTGCCAAAGCGGAATACAGCGCCCGATTCGGCGAGACGGAGCGGCCAGGGCAGCAGCCAGCCCGCACGGAGCTGGGCAATCATGGCGCGCAGGCCTTGCTGGGCAAAGGCGCCCCAGGCCAGCGCCATGGCGCCGTGGCCCCTGGCGGCGAGGACAAGCGACACCCCGGCGTTCGCCGCCGCCGCGCCGGCTTCGATCAGGAAATCCGACTTGAAGTCCATTCGCCGGTGCAGGACCGCGATCGGCACCGTGGCAAAGGGCACGAACAGATAGGACGCGCCGACCACAAGGATCAACGGCAGCAACCGCGCATCGCCATAGAGCTGGCTGATCGGCCAGGCGGCGATCAGGATCACGGCCGCAATGGCCCAGCCCACCAGCAGCGAAACGGTCTGCGCGGCCCGCAGTTTGGCATCGCCCAGTTCGGTCTCGCCAACGATATACCGGTTGAGACCGAACTCCTGCATGACCGCGACCAGCGTCGTGGCGGCAAAGGCGATCGAGAACAGGCCGACATCTGCCGGACCCAGATAGAACCGTGCGATGACTATGCTGGTCGCAAAGGCGATCGTGAAGGACACGATCTTGCCAAGGCTGGCCCAGGCGACAGCCCGCCGCGTGGTCATCGGCCAGCTCCTGCCGGCGAACGATTGCTGGCGATCGAATGGATGTGCCGCTTGCGCCGCCAGGCCAGCATCGGCCGCGCGAGCCATGGTGCAAGCCGCCACAAGGCGAAGCTGAGCGACCAGACCGGCCCCTTGAAGCGGTGACGCACTGCAAGCAGGCGTGGCAGGCCCGCCGCATCGCCCGCAAGCGTACGCGCGATCGCCTCCTCAACCTGCTCGGCGCGCTGCTCTGCCGCAAGTCCGCGTGCCGCCAGTGCTGCCTCGGGCGTATCGGGCTTCGTTGCGATGATCTTTCGCATCAGGCGCATGCGGCCGCGGATCAGGGCAAGGCTGTCGATCGAAGCGGAGTTGCCGCGCACCCGGTAATCACCAAGCACTTCATTGACAAAGCGGAAGCGTCCGCCGCCGAGCAGAAGCCGGACCCAGAAGTCGAGATCCTCGGAATGGGTCATCGCTTCGTCGAAGCCGCCGATCCGCTCCCACCCGGTGCGGCGGAACATCGATCCTATATAGATCTTGGAGCGCCCGCCGATCACGTCGCAGGCGCCGCCCTCCTCGGGCGATCCGA
>NZ_PHUF01000004.1:0-245000 GCF_002813245.1 Novosphingobium kunmingense | reverse complement strand
CCCGCGGTTAGACGGAAAGACCCCGTGCACCTTTACTGCAGCTTCAGAGTGGCATTAGGAAAGAGTTGTGTAGCATAGGTGGGAGGCTTTGAAGCATTGGCGCCAGCCGATGTGGAGCCATAGGTGAAATACCACCCTGCTGTTTTCTGATGTCTAACCACGCGCCGTTAGCCGGCGCTGGGACCCTCTGTGGCGGGTAGTTTGACTGGGGCGGTCGCCTCCTAAAGAGTAACGGAGGCGCGCGATGGTAGGCTCAGGCCGGTTGGAAACCGGCTGTTAGAGTGCAATGGCATAAGCCTGCCTGACTGCGAGACTGACGAGTCGAGCAGAGACGAAAGTCGGTCATAGTGATCCGGTGGTCCCTCGTGGAAGGGCCATCGCTCAACGGATAAAAGGTACGCCGGGGATAACAGGCTGATGATTCCCAAGAGCTCATATCGACGGAATCGTTTGGCACCTCGATGTCGGCTCATCACATCCTGGGGCTGGAGCAGGTCCCAAGGGTTTGGCTGTTCGCCAATTAAAGTGGTACGTGAGCTGGGTTCAGAACGTCGCGAGACAGTTTGGTCCCTATCTGCCGTGGGCGTCGATACTTGAGAGGAGTTGCCCCTAGTACGAGAGGACCGGGGTGAACATGCCTCTGGTGTACCTGTCGTTCCGCCAGGAGCGCAGCAGGGTAGCTATGCATGGACGGGATAACCGCTGAAAGCATCTAAGCGGGAAGCCTCCCTCAAGATTAGGTATCTTCGAGTCGTCGTAGACCACGACGTTGATAGGCCGGATGTGGAAGCGCAGTAATGTGTGGAGCTAACCGGTCCTAATAACTCTGATCATGCTTGATGAATCCCACCATCAATGACAGCCTTGCTGTCTGCGATTGTCGGACGATATCAGCCAGATACGCCCTAAAAGCACACAAGAGTGCATCGATTAAAGCCCGTATCCGCCTGCTTTATTGCTTGGTGGCCATAGCGTCAGTGACCCACCCGATCCCATCTCGAACTCGGCCGTGAAACCTGACAGCGCCGATGGTACTACCGCTCAAGCGTTGGAAGAGTAGGACGTCGCCAGGCATTACAGCCGGCGGGTACGGAAAACCCATTCACATGTCAGGGCATCTGCCCAACCGCAAAGGGCCGTTCGCGGCCCTTTTCGTGTCTCTGGGCTTGTGTCCGAACAGTTTCGTCCTAGATGGGCGATCAGTTCATGGCGGCGCGTTAACGTCCGCCGATGGTGACGCGGGGTGGAGCAGCCCGGTAGCTCGTCAGGCTCATAACCTGAAGGTCGTAGGTTCAAATCCTACCCCCGCAACCAGACAGAACCCCGCTTCGGCGGGGTTTTTTGTTGCCCAGCGCTCACATGCACCGTCCTGGTTCAAGCCGCGGTCGCCAAGGACGATATGCGCTGGTAAGTCGCTGGACCATGACCGGATCCTCTGCCTTCGCCTGGTCAGGCCCGCTTGCCGCGATTGCTGCCATGTGCGCGATCGTCGCCGTGCGTTACCTTGTGACTAGCGGCGGTTTCGCGTGGTTCGGCAATCGGCTGATCCCCGGGCTGCATCATGGGCTCTCGCGCCAGATCGGGGCGGAGATCCGGTGGTCCCTGCTGAGTGCGATCGTCTACGGCGTGCCGGCCGGGCTCGCGGCCTGGGCCTGGCAGGCAAAGGGCCTGACCCGGATATACAACGACATCGAGGCCTATCCGCTGTGGTGGTTGCCGCTCAGTCTGGTCCTCGCCCTCGTGCTGCAGGACGCGTGGTTCTACTGGACGCATCGTCTGATGCATCGGCGCGCGCTGTTCCGGATAATGCATGCGGTCCACCATGCCAGCCGTCCACCGACGGCCTGGGCGGCCATGAGCTTTCATCCCAGCGAGGCTCTGACAATGGCGTTTTTCGTGCCCGCCCTCGTCTTCTTGGTGCCGCTCCATGTCGGCGTGGTCGGCCTGCTCCTGCTGGTGATGACGATCATGGGGGTGACGAACCACATGGGCTGGGAGATGTTCCCGCGCCGTCTGGTCGAGGGGCGAGCCGGCGATTGGATCATAACAGCCAGCCATCACCAGCGTCACCATCAGCGCTATGACGGCAACTACGGCTTGTACTTCCGGTACTGGGACAGGCTTTGCGGGACCGACCGGGGGCTCGGGACATTCGAGCGGACAAGGCGTTGAGCCTCGTGCAAGGTTGCCGCAGGCTCCTGCCAGACCTATCTAGCCCGGAATAGTCCGCAGCCCGGCGACTAGCGAAAGGGCCCATTGCATTCATGATCGGTGCCCGCGGGCGAGTATCGTCGATCCTTGCCGTTTGCGTTGCGCTTCTTGTCGCGATCGCGACGGCCATGACGCTGGTCGCCGCCGAACAGGCACGCCCGGTGATCACATCGCCGGACACCCCGATCAGCGCCTTGCCGGGCCAGCCGGGCGAAGCGCCGGTTCTTGCCGACATCCAGGGCCTGCCGGCCGACGAAGCCCGCAAGCGGAATGCGGCAGATCCGTTCTTCCCCGGCACGGTGCAACCTGCGCCGCCGTTCCGCCTGACGACAATGGGCAGCGATTTCGACCGCGCGCGTGAGTGCCTGGCGCTGGCCGCCATGGCCGAGGCGGGCCCATCTGACGATGGCCAGCGAGCGGTGATGCAGGTCATCCTCAACCGAGTTCGACATCCCGCCTTTGCCAAGACGATCTGCGGCGTCGTGTTCGAAGGTGCGGACCGCAGCACCGGATGCCAGTTTACCTTCACCTGCGACGGATCGCTGACCCGACAGTACAGTCAGATTGCCTGGGATCGCGCCCGCGCCCGGGCCACGGCGATGCTGCGCGGCCAGGTCTTTGCCAAGGTCGGCAACGCCACCCATTACCATACCGACTGGGTCTATCCGTACTGGAGCCCGCAGCTCGTCAAGCTGACCCAGGTCGATACCCATCTGTTCTTCCGCTGGCCGGGTTACTGGGGCACGCCTGCTGCGATGCGGATCGCCTATCGCGGGGCCGAGCCGGACATGGCTGGACTGGCCGGCGGAGGCGAAAGCCCGGTGCCGGCATCGCTCCCGTCCTTCGCGCCTTTGCCTCCCGGGACCCCGAAGGTTGCCGGCGGCGAAGTCAAGGTTCGCGACGCAAGCGGCCGGGGCAACTTCCTCCTCTTGTCGAGCAGCGATCCCGAGCAAGCTGTGGCCGGGGCTCGAAAGCTATGCGGCACGGCACCGACCTGCCGCGTGCTGGGCTGGCTCGAAGCAACGGCGATCCCGGCACGCTTCCCCATTCCGCCGGCCTCGCGCGCCGCACTTGCATTCAGTTTTTCCCGCGACCCTTCTGGAGCGGAAATCGTGCTGTATGACTGCCGGTCCTTTGCCGGAATCGCACCCGATCGCTGCATTCCGCGCATGCGCTGACCGCGCGGCGCGTCCTGCAAGGGATTGATTTTGGATCGTCACGTTGCATCGGGGCGGTGCGGGGGCACCGAAGGCATACAATCTGCCCGAGCCGTAAAAGACTTCGCCGTCCAAGCGATCACTAGTGTTCGCTAGGGCTATCCCAGCGAATAGAGATCGGTTCTGCATATTGCAATTGCACAACCGGTCACCTAAAGGTCTTGTCGCAATCTGCGGTGTGAATATTGACGGGCCGTCCGTGTTCGTAATTATTCAACTATTTCAACTAATTATGGCAGTTTAGTCGCTCATGAAAGCAGTAATTCTGGCTGGTGGGCTCGGCACACGTCTGGGTGAAGAGACGCAGGTTAGGCCGAAGCCGATGGTCGAAGTTGGCGGAATGCCGATACTTTGGCATATTATGAAGATATACTCGGCGCACGGCGTGAACGACTTTGTGATATGCCTTGGCTACAAGGGCTATCTTATCAAAGAGTTCTTCGCCAACTATTACTTGCATTCGGCCGATGTTACGCTGGATCTGAACAAGAACGCGATGGAGGTCCATCGCCAGCGAAGCGAACCCTGGCGCATAACCCTGGTCGATACCGGCGCCACCACGCAGACGGGCGGCCGGGTCAAGGCGATTAGCCCCTACCTCAAGCCGGACGAGCCGTTCTGCCTGACCTATGGCGACGGCGTGTCCGATGTCGACATCACCGCGCTGATGGCCTTTCACAAAGCGCACGGCGGCAAGGCGAGCATCACCGCCGTTGCACCTCCGGGGCGGTTCGGTGCGCTCGATCTGGACGAAAACCGTGTCACCAGCTTCACCGAGAAGCCGGCGGGCGACGGCGGCTTGATCAACGGGGGATTCTTCGTCCTCGACCCGTCGGTGATCGACCTGATCGATGCCCCCGAAACCATCTGGGAGCGCGAGCCGCTCGAACGCCTTGCCGCCGATGGCGAGCTTCACGCGTATCACCACGAAGGCTTCTGGCAGCCGATGGATACGCTGCGCGACAAGCAGCATCTGGAGGCCCTGTGGCAGAAAGGCGCGCCGTGGAAGGTCTGGTAAATCCGGCCTTCTGGCGCAACCGTCGGGTTCTCGTTACCGGGCACACAGGGTTCAAGGGCAGCTGGCTTGCGCTGTGGCTGGACCAGCTTGGTGCCAAGGTGACCGGGCTGGCCCTGGCCGCCGAACGGCCCAGCCTGTTCGAACAGGCGCGGATCGCCGAGCTGGTCGACCATCACGAGGGCGACATCCGCGATCCGGAGGTAGTGGATGCGGTGTTCGCCGCGGCCCGGCCCGAAATCGTGTTTCACCTTGCGGCCCAGCCGCTGGTGCGGCTGTCGTACGAGCAGCCGGCCGAAACCTTCGCGACGAACGTACAAGGCACCGTCCATGTACTCGACGCGTGCCGGCGCGCCGAAGGCCTGCGCGCCGTGGTCTGCGTGACCAGCGACAAGTGTTACGAGAACCGCGAGTGGGTCTGGCCCTATCGCGAAACCGATCCGATGGGCGGGCATGATCCATACAGCGCGAGCAAAGGCGCGGCCGAACTGGTCATCGCCTCCTATCGGCGCTCGTTCTTCAGGGACGGCCCGCTGGTCGCCTCGGTGCGCGCAGGCAATGTGATCGGCGGCGGCGACTGGGCGAAGGACCGCCTGATCCCCGACATGATCCGCGCCCTGGTCAGCGAACAATCCGTGGCGATTCGCTCGCCCGATTCGGTCCGCCCCTGGCAGCATGTGCTCGAGGCGCTGGGCGGCTATCTGATGATTGCCGAGCGGCTCCACGGCGGTGAACGTCCCGTTGCCGACGGATGGAACTTCGGTCCGGCCGACGACGATACGCAGCCGGTCAGCTGGATTGCCGACCGTATGGTCGAGACTTGGGGCAGCGGTAATTGGCACACTGTCGATGGTCCGCGCCCGCATGAAGCCACCTTGCTTCGGCTCGATTGCAGCAAGGCGCGACGCGAGCTAGGCTGGCGTCCGGCATGGCGGCTCGACACGGCGCTCGACCGTATAGTCTCATGGCACAAGGCCGTGGCCGGGGGCGAAGATGCCCGGGCCGTTTCGCTCGCCCAGTTGGCCGATTACCAGGCCCGAGTGGCTGCATAGATCAAGGACTCCCCAGACCGATGAACGACAACACCGTGCTGAGCAATCTGGCGACGATCGCCCAGGAATGCGACGAAGCCCAGCTGCGCGAACTGATTCTGAACCTCACCGGCGAATACGCCGATCGGTTCCACGCGCCCAAACCCTTCGTGCCCGGCGAAAGCCCGGTGCCGGTCTCGGGCAAGGTCTACGGCGCCAGCGACATGCGTTCGCTGGTCGATTCCGCGCTCGATTTCTGGCTGACCACGGGCCGCTTCAACACCGAGTTCGAAGACCGCCTGGCCAAGCGGATCGGCGTTGCGCACGCCCTGACGACCAACTCGGGTTCGTCGGCCAACCTGCTGGCGCTCTCGACGCTCACCTCGCACTATTTCCGCGCCGATGCGCTGCAGCCTGGCGATGAAGTGATCACCGTCGCGACCGGCTTCCCGACCACGGTCAACCCGTCGCTGCAGTACGGCCTGAAGCCCGTCTTCGTCGACGTCGACATTCCGACCTACAACATCAAGCCCGACATGATCGAAGCGGCGGTTTCGGACCGGACCCGCGCGATCATGATCGCCCACACGCTGGGCAACCCGTTCGACCTGGGCGAAGTGATGCGCGTCGCCGAAAAGCACAACCTGTGGGTCGTCGAGGATTGCTGCGACGCACTTGGTGCGACCTATGACGGTCGCAATGTCGGCACCTTCGGCCACATCGGCACGCTGAGCTTCTACCCCGCGCACCACATCACCATGGGCGAGGGCGGGGCGGTGTTCACCGACAAGCCGCGCCTGAAGCGCGTGATCGAATCGATGCGCGACTGGGGCCGCGACTGCTGGTGCGCACCCGGCATGGACAACACCTGCGGCAAGCGCTTCGGTCGCCGCCTCGGCTCGCTGCCGATGGGTTACGACCACAAGTACACCTATGGGCATTGCGGCTACAACCTCAAGATTACCGACATGCAGGCCGCTGTCGGCGTCGCCCAGCTCGATCGCCTCGATGGCTTCATCGACGCCCGCCAGCGCAATTTCGCGCTGCTGACCGAGGCTTTCCGTGAGTTCGAGGACGTCTTCATCCTGCCCGAAGCGACCCCCAACAGCCAGCCCAGCTGGTTCGGCTTCCCGCTGACCCTGCGGGAAGGGGCGCCCTTCGTGCGCGAGGAGCTGACCCAGTACTTCGATGCCAAGAAGATCGGCACCCGCTTGCTGTTCGGCGGCAACCTGCTGCGCCAGCCCTACATGAAGGGTCGCGACGTGCGCGTCGTGGGCGACCTGACCAATGCCGACATCGTTACCGAACGGACCTTCTGGATCGGCCTGTTCCCGGGCATCGGCGAAGCGCATGTCGAATATGTCGCCGATACCGTGCGCGAATTCCTCGCCGGCAAGCGCGTCTAAGAAAAACCAGATTCCGTTGGGAGTACCGATGAATTTTTCCCGTATCGTTTCGCTCAAAGGTGAGTTCGAAGCCGAAGGCCTGACCCGCGATACCGTTGCCGCCGAGGCCGCTTTCGCGGCCCGCAACGGCCTGCCCTACCTCGTCAAGATCGGCGGGTGCGAGGCGAAGTCCGACATGCGCTTCCTGATGCACCAGGGCATCCGCAGCATCGTCGCGCCGATGATCGAGAGCGCTTTTGCGATGAAGAAGTACCAGGACATGCTGCCCGAAGGCGCGTTCGACCACGTCGGAGTGACGATCGAGACCGAGACCGCGGTCGACCGGATCGAGGCGATCCTCGACGCCGGGGTCAAGCTTTCCGAAGTCACCGTCGGTCGCAGCGACCTGACCGCCAGCTTCGGCGGCTCCGGTGTCAACTGCGCCGAAACCCTGGCGATGGTGAAGACCGTTGCCCGCGCGGCCAAGGCTCGCGGCCTCGCCACAACGATGGGCGGGACGGTCAACGCTGAAACCTTTGCCGTGCTGCGCGAGGACGATGAGCTGCGTGATCTGATCGCCTGCGTCGAAACGCGCAAATGCGTCATGCCGGTCGCCAAGTTCCTCGAAGACGGCGCCCTTGCCGATGCCTTTGCGGTCGAGCAGGCGCTGCTCGACATGCAGGTCGAGGCCTTTGGTGCGATTGCCGATGGCGCGCGCAGCCGCACTGCCGCGTTGAACGCGAGGCTCTGATGGAAATCAAGTTCGTCCTCGATTTCGATGGCGTGCTGTTCAACAGCGCGTTCGAGGCCTACACCGTGGCCAACAAGGCCACCCAGGGCCGTGAGGGCTTTCGCCAGGATATCCCCTATGACGAGTTCCTGGCCTTCCGCAGCGTCGTGACGGATGCGTGGCAGTACAACCGGCTTTACACGGCAAAGGGGGCGATCCCGCCCGCCGCGCTGCCCGATGTCGCGCCGAACGAGGACGACTGGGCCTTTGCTCGCGACTTTTTCGAGGCGCGGCGCGAAATCATGGAGAATCCGGACTGGCCCAAGGTCATGCCGCCCTATGACTTCTATTTCCTGCTCAAGCCGCTCTTTGCCGCATATCCCGGGCGGTTCTCGATCCTGTCGACCCGCAACGTCGCCTCGATCCGCCAGGCGCTGGCGTTCCACGGCACCGAGAACATCGAGATCTTCGGCCAGGAGGATATCCGGCGGCTGGGATCCAAACTCGCCGTGGCGCAAAGCCAGCACTGGCTCGACCAGGGCAAGTTCCTGATCGTCTACGTCGATGACATGAACAGCCATCTCGAACCGTTCGAGGGCGAGATCCACCTCCCGCTGCACGCCGACTGGGGTTACGATCGGGGGACCCCCGGCAGCCTTTCGGCCAACCAGATCCACACCATCATCTCTTCGCTGCTGTCGCTGGCCAACAAGGACGCTGCATGAAGTATTCCGACCAGATCGGCCAGTGGCTGAAGGCCGCCGGGTACACGCACTATTTCTACGTCGGCGGGGGCAACATCATGCACCTCACCGAAAGCCTCGACCGCTACTTGACCGGCGTGCCGGTGGTCCACGAGGTGGCGGCCGGCATCGCGGCCGAATATTTCAACGTGATCGCGGCGCCCGCCAAGGCGCTGGCGCTGGTGACCGCCGGGCCCGGGCTGACCAACATCATCACCGCCATCAGCGGCTGCTGGCTGGAAAGCCGCGAACTGTTGGTCATCGGCGGCCAGGTCAAGACTGCCGACCTGGCGCGCCAGAAGCTGCGGTCGCGCGGGATCCAGGAGGTCGACGGGGTCGAACTGGTCCGCTCGACCACCAAGCTCGCCGAACGGCTCGACCGCGTCGTGTCGGCGGAAGAATTCCTGGCGATGATCTCGGTCAGCTGGACCCCGCGCAAGGGACCGGTCTTCCTCGAGATCCCGCTCGACATTCAGGCCGCTACGGTCGAGGAAGCGGCGCTTCCAGCCATTGCCCCACCGGGCCTGCCGACCGCATCCGAACACAAGATCGACCAGGTCGCGGACCTGTGGACCAAGGCCAGCCGCCCGGTCCTGCTGGTCGGCGGCGGAGTGGAATACGCCACGGTCGACGCGCTGCGCAGCCGGATCGACGCGCTGCAGATGCCGGTCATGACGACCTACAATGGCGCCGACCGTTTCGATGGCGACGCGCCCAACTACCTCGGCCGGCCCAACACCTGGGGCCAGCGCAGCAGCAATATCATCATTCAGCAGGCCGACCTCATCGTGGCGGTCGGGACCCGGCTGGGCATGCAGCAGACGGGTTTCAACTGGCAGGAGTTCGGCCGTGACGCCCACGTCGTCCAGGTCGAGATCGATCCGGCCGAGCTGGAAAAGGGCCACCCCCGCGTCGACCTGGCGCTCAACGTCGATGCCAACGATTTCCTCCAGCGGCTGGTGGCGCACGATCTGCCCGCCAAGCCCGACTGGCTGGCCTGGGCGCAGTCGGTGCGCCAGGCGGTTCCGCGGGTCGAGCCGGTCAACAACACCGGTGAAGGCTATCTCTCGCCCTACGATTTCATCGTCCGGCTCGAAACGCTGACCCGGCCGGACGATCTGGTGATCCCCTGTTCAAGCGGCAGCGCCTTCACGCTGTCGATGCAGCTCTACAAGCAGAAGCTGGGGCAGCGGATGATCACCGACAAGTCGCTGGCCTCGATGGGTTATGGCTTGTCGGGCGCGATCGGCGCGGCGATTGCCGGAAAGGGGCGTCGCACCATCCTGATCGAAGGCGATGGCGGCTTTGCGCAGAACATGCAGGAACTGGGCACGGCGGCGATCAACGGCCTCAACCTCAAGATCTTCATTTTCGACGATCAGGGCCACGCTTCGATCCGGATGACCCAGCGCAGCTATTTCAACGGCAAGTACCTCGGCTGCGACCAGCCCTCGGGGCTGGGCCTGCCCAAGTGGGACAACCTGTTCACCGCCTGGGATATTCCGGTGCTGCGTCTGCCGCTCGACTTCACCGAAGATGCGGAAATGCGCGAGCTGTTCGACGCGCCGGGTGTCGCCGCGTTCATCGTACCGATCGATCCGGAGCAGACCTACTTCCCCAAGATCTCCAGCCGCATAACGGCATCGGGTTCGATGGAATCGAACCCCATCGACCGTATGACTCCGGAAGTGGACTATCTCGAAGCGCTGTCGCTCAAGACGTAAGTCGCACAAGGGGCCGACCATGACCGCCGTGCCGATCAGCCTGCCACCTGCAATTCGTACTGCCCTGCGCGCGGATTCGCGCCGCATCGTGCTGGTCGGCGCGAGCGGCTGGATCGGCCAGACGGTCTGCGCCCTGCTTGACGAAGCCTTGGGCGACGCCGTGGCCGATCGGCTGGTCTGTGTCGGTTCGGCCGAGCGGACCGTGATGCTTCCCTCGGGTCGGACCGTTGTGCAGCGTGCGCTCTCGACGCTGGCGGACCTGCCCGAACGGACCTCGCTGCTGCTGCACCTTGCCTTCCTGACCAAGGACAAGGTTTCCGGCATGTCGCGCGAGGCCTACGTCGAGGCCAACAAGGCGTTGGCGCGCCAGGTTTACGATGCGCTTGCACCGATCGGCGTCGACCGGTTGTTCATCGCCAGTTCCGGCGCGGCGGCCTTTGCCGACGATGTCGAATCGCTGGAGGACCTGCGTCTTTACGGCCGGCTCAAGCGCGACGATGAGGACTTGTTCGCAGGCTGGGCCGACGCGGACCCAACGCGGCGGCGCGCGGCGATCTGCCGCATCTATTCCGTTTCGGGCCCGTTCATCAACAAGCACGATACATACGCTCTCGCGAACTTCATCATCAGCGCGCTGCGGTCCGATCCGATCGCCGTGCGCGCCCCGCGGGAGGTTTGGCGCAGCTATGTCGCGGTCAAGGAAGTTGTCGCGGTGGCGTTCGGCCAGCTGCTGGCCGCGGATGGACCGGCGGTGCAGCGATTCGACAGCGGAGGGGAGCCGCTGGAGCTGGGCCATGTTGCCCGGATCGTGGCCGAGGAATTGGGCGGCGAGGCGACCGGCCGGCCGATCACCGAAACTCCTCCCAACCGCTATTGCGGCGACCACCCCGGTTGGCTGGCCCTGCTGCGGAAGAACGGTCTGGAACATATCGGCTTGCCCGAACAAGTGCGTGAAACTGCACGGTTTCTTGCCTCGCTTGAAGCAGGGTCGATTCGCGTCTAGTGCGGGCAACAATATTTCGGCGAAAGCCGGGGGCCGCGGCAGCGGCACTGATGAGGGTTGAGTTTTTCAAGATGTTCACGACAAATGCATTGCGGACCCGCCTGGCGTGGATCTTGGCCCTGGCCGTCATGCCGCTGTCACCAGCGAACGCGCAGCAAACGATCGATCCGCGCGTCGCAGCCGCGCAGCAAGCGCAACAATCGCAACAGTCGCAGGACGGTTCGAGCAGCGGCACGGCGACCGGCAGTTCATCGCAAGGCGACGATTCATCGTCAGCCGACAGCACGTTGATCGGTCCGCGCACCATCGCCGACACGTCGCGCCAAACCTTGTCGAGCGATCAGTTGCGGCAAACCGATAGCGGCTTGCTGACCAAGCCCCCGGCGGAACCGGGCGAGTTCGAAAAGTATATCGAGCGTATCCTCGGCCGCAAGTTGCCGCGGTTCGGCGCCGACCTGCTGGTCCCCTCGAACCGTGACTTCGCGCTGCCGGCTACCTCGACCGTGCCGGGCAGCTATGTCGTGCGTCCTGGCGATACGATCGTCGTCTCGCTGTCGGGTTCGGTTGACGGGAGCGTTCGCCGCACAGTCGACACCAATGGCAAGATCTATCTGGAAGGGATCGGCGCAGTGCGAGTTGCCGGCGTGCGGCACGACGACCTGCGCGATGTCCTGGCCCGCGCGATCGGCACGCAGTACCGCGGTTTCACCGTCTCGGTCTCGGTCGCAAGCCTGCGGGGGATCCGCGTCTATGTCACCGGCTTCGCCAACAACCCCGGCGCTTTCACGGTCAGCAGCCTGTCGACGATGGCGAACGCAGTCCTGCAGGCCGGCGGCCCGTCCTCCGGAGGCAGCTTCCGCTCGGTCAAGCTTTACCGGTCCGGCCGGCAAGTGGGTGACTTCGATCTCTACGAACTGCTTCGCGGGGGCAACCGGGTGAACGACCTTGTCCTGGAAAACGAGGACGTGCTGTTCATTCCGCCTGCCGGAAAGCAAGTCGCGATCATCGGCAGCGTCCAGCAGGAGGCGATCTACGAAGCCTTGCCGGGCGAATCGGTCGAGCAGATGCTCGCCGCGGCCGGCGGCACCAACACGCTTGGCGACGCAAGCCGCGTGGTCCTCTACCGGATTGACGGCAGCGTCGATCCGGGGCCGCGTGAACTGTCGCGCGCCGAGGCCGCAGCCACCACGGTAAGCACGGGCGACATCATCCAGGCACTTTCGACCGGCAGTCTCATCCAGCCGCTCGACAAGCAGTCCGTTCTAGTCAGGGTCGAGGGCGAGGTCGGGAAGCCCGGCATCTATTATGTCCCGCCCAACAGCACGCTCGACCAGATCATCGCGCGCGCCGGCGGGCTGACCTCGGGCGCCTTTGTCTATGGCACCCGCCTGACCCGGCAATCGGTCAAACAGCAACAGCAGGTCAGCTACCGCGAGGCGATCCAGCAGCTTGAACTCAGCTTGTCCGCTGCGCCGCTGACCTCCGACACCACGCTGAGCCTGGCCGATCGCCAGGCCCAGATCGCTGGTGCGCGCGCGGTGCTCGAACAGCTCAAGAAGGCCGAGCCGGATGGCCGCATCGTCATGCCCATCGGAATAGCCGATGCGGTGCTGCCTGGTCCGGTGCGGATGGAAAACAACGACGAACTCTACATCCCGGCCCGCCCGACAACGGTCGGCGTGTTCGGCGCGGTCTACAGGCCCGCGTCGTTCCTGATCTCCAACAGCCGTGACTACCGGATCAAGGACTATGTCGACCTGGCCGGCGGGACGATACGCGCGGCTGACAAGGGCGACATATTCGTCGTCCGCGCCAACGGCGAAGTCCTCTCACGCAAGCGTGGTGCGATGAATGCACCGGCCAATCCCGGCGACGTCGTGTTCGTTCCGGTTCGGACCCAGGGCAGCACGTTCTGGAGCAAGTTCAAGGACGTCGTGCAGACGCTGTTCCAGCTCAGCCTGAGCGCGGCGACCGTTATCTCGGTGACCAAATGACGCCGCCTCGCTCGTTCATCGGTACCTTCGCCGAATTTCGGTGGTTTGCCCGATTCAAGTGGCGTGCACTGGTGTTCCTGCCGCCGATCGTCGCGCTTTTGCTTCTCGCTGTGTTTCCCGAACGCTACCGTGCGGCCACGTCGTTGACCCCGGCCGATCCGGAAAGCCTCGGCCTCAGTGGTACGCTTGGTCAGCTTGGCGCGTTCAACAGCGTTTTCGGCAACCAGGCGGCGGTCGAAGTGGCGATGCGCGTGGCCAAGAGCGTCGCGGTGCGCGAGGGGGTGATCAAGGTCGCCAAGCTCGAACAGCGGCTCAACCAGTCGAATGACCTCAAGCTTCACCGCTGGCTGGAAGACCGCGTTACCATCCGCTCGCTGCGGGGCGGGATCATCAGCATCGAAATGTCCTTGGCCGATGCGGATCTCGCACGCACTATCGTGGGAGCTTATGTCACCGAGACACAGTCCCGGCTGGCGGAAATCAGCCGCGGACAGACCGCCTACAAGCGTGACGTGCTGTTCAAGCTGACGACCGACGCGTCAGACAGGCTGGCAAAGGCGCAGGCCGATTTCGACAATTTCCGCCTGCGCGCGCGCTATGCAGATCCGCGCTCATCGATGGAGGCGATCGGCGAACGCGTGCCCAAGCTGGAAGTCGCCATCAAGGCCAAGCAGGTCCAGATCGACGCGGCGCGGGAAATGTTCACCGACCAGAACGTGATGGTGAAGCAGTTGCTGGCTGAAATGAACACACTGCAATCCCAGCTGGCCGAAGCCAAGACCACCGATCCTCGCAGCTCGGAAAGCGTGGGTCGCCTCGTCACCCAGTCGAGCCAGCTGTTCAAGCTCGAGCGTGAACTGGGCATCTCCAAGGCGCTCTACGACAGCTACATGCGCTACCTTCAGGGTACTGCGGTGGAAGACCTGACGTCGACCGCGAACATGCGGGTGCTCGAACCGCCCTACGTCGACACCGATCGGCAGTATCGCCTGCCGGCTCTGGCGGGTGCGATCGTGTTGCTGCTGCTGTGGCTGGCGATCGAGTTCTACCGCCTGCGGCCGCCTGTGGGCGCGCTGCGGTATCGCGAACTGCACGCCGATCCCCAGGAGGCCTGACGTGCGTCCAGAAATCTCCGTCGTTCTGGCCTGCCGGAACGAAGAAGCGAATGTCGAGGCGATTGCGGCGGCCGTTATCTCCGAACTGCAGACCGTCTGCGAATCGTTCGAACTGATCTTCATCGACAACCAGTCGAGCGACCGCACGGTCGAGATCGTGAAGGGGATGTGCGCGCGCGATCCGCGGATCAAGCTGATCGTCAACACGCGCAATTTCGGGCAGATGCGCTCTCCCACGCACGGTATCTATGCTGCGAGCGGCGATGCCGTGATCTCGATGTGTTCGGATTTCCAGGATTCGCCGGCGCTACTTCCCGAGTTCGTACGGCGCTGGCGGGCCGGGACGCAGATCGTCCTGGGCGTGCGCGAAAAGGAGAAGTCCGGAGCCCTCCTCACTTTCTTCCGGGGGCTTTCCTATCGGGTCCAGGCCGCGATCGGCGACTATCCCATTATTCCCAACGCAACGGGCTTCGGCATTTACGACCGCCGCGTGGTCGATTCCATCCGTGCCCTTAACGAGCCGGAACCGTTCTTCCGCGGCCTTCTGGTCGAGACCGGCTATTCGATCGAGCAGATCCCCTACAAGCGCCCGGCACGCGCAGGTGGGCGTTCCAACAACAATTTCTTCTCGCTGCTCGACTTCGCGCTGAACGGCCTGGCCGGTTCGTCGAAGAAGCTCTTGCGGGCGCCGCTCTACGTGGCGTTCTTCGTCGGACTGCTGACACTCGTCTGCCTGATCGGCGCAGTTGTCGCGGCCTTTACCGGCTACTCGTGGCAGCTCTGGCTCTTTGCGGCTATGCTGCAGGGGCAGTTCTTCCTGCTGTTCCTGTTTCTCGGCCTCCTGGGCGTGCAGACCGCGCTGGTGTCCGAACGCACCCGCAACCAGCCGCTGGTGATCGAGCGCGAGCGGATCAACTTCGATCAGAGAGGTTGATCGTGGCGGTCGAAGCGCGGTGGACGGAGCTCGGCCGGGTGATCCGGTACTATTTCAACGGCGTGGTCAACACCGCCTTCGGATATGGGCTGTTTGCCGGGCTCGTCGCGCTGGGCATGAACATGTACGGGGCACAGGCCCTGTCGCACGTGCTGGGCGTGGCCTTCAACTATTTCACGTTCAGCCGCATTACCTTCGCTGACCGGGTCGGATCGAAGGGTCGCTTCGTGCTGTCCTACGCGCTCAACTACGTGATGAGCGTGGCAATCCTGGCGGGGCTTAGCCGGTTCATCGCGTCGCCCTACGGGGCCGGCCTTGCAACCATCGTGATCGTATCGGCGCTCAACTACCTGCTGCTCAAGCGGCTGGTTTTCAACCGGACTGCGGCGACTTGAAACAGCTCGTCGTCCTGCTGGCGGTGCGGTCGCGGGCCGAATGGATCATGGCTTCGGGCGTGATTGCCGGCCTGATCTATTGCGCGGCCTATCTCTATCAGAACAACTATCTGCCGCCGCCGTTCTTCTACGAACCCGACGATACCTTCGCAGACTGGTTCAACACCGCCTTCTGGGCACGGCAGCCGGGTAGCTACGACACCTGGAAGACGGTCTATCCGCCGCTGTCCTTCGTGCTGATCCGGTTCCTCGGCATCGATTCCTGCTATCCCGATCGCCGAAGCTACGACTTCTCCGCTGGTCTTGCCGCACGCTCGTGCGACTGGCTGGGCGTGGTGATGATCTTCGCGATCTTTTTCCTCAATCTGTGGTTGGTCTGGCGGGTTTACCGCAAGAACGACCGGGCTACGGCCATCCCGCGCACGATCTGCCTTGGTCTGGGCATGCCGATGGCCTACGCGCTGGAGCGCGGCAACCTGGTCATGCTGTCCTTCACCTTCCTGGTGCTCGGCGTGGCGCCGCTGCTCCGCTCGGCTCGGCTGAAATGGCTCGCGGTCGGTCTTGCCGTGAACCTGAAGGTCTACCTGATCGTTGCGCCGGCAATGCTCATCCTGAAGCGCAGGTGGCGCTGGGCGGAATGCGCGCTGCTGTCGGTGGTACTCGTCTACATGGCCAGTTACGCGATCCTGGGCAGAGGCACACCGGCCGAGATCTTCGAGAACATTCGCGATTTCGCCCAGCTTCCGTCCGGGCAGGTCCTCGACCAGTGGTATACGACCACTTACCAGCCCATTCTGAAACTGATCAACGAAGGGACGTTCCCGCTGGCCGGGCTGATCGGTTCGCGCAATGTAGACCTAGCTCAGTTCATCCTTCCGCTGCTGGTCCTGAGCGCGCAGGGGGGCATCGTGATGGCGCTTGCCGCCACGGCGATCCGGCCCGAGGTCGTACCGACCTATCGGGTCGTTACGCTTGGTATCTTGCTGGCGTTGATCACGACCGAGCCCGGGGGCTACACGATGATGTATTTCATGCTCTTCGTCCTGCTCGAACCATGGCGTGGCGTCGCGCGGCGGTGGGCGATCACCATGTGCTATATCCTCGCGGTCCCGCTCGACATCGTTATCGACAAGACCTTTCCAATGCCGCGCGAGACCTACTTCGGCGGGGGCACGTCGACGATGATCAATTACTACGTGACGCTCGGTCCGTTCATTCGGCCGCTGCTTATCATGACGATCGCCTATGCCTTGTCGGCGCTGACGGTGGTGACCGTGTGGAAGGATGTCCGCGCCGATGGCTGGTCGCGTCGCTGGCGCTTTCGCAGGGATGCGCCGCTGCTGCCGATGGTGGCACGGCCGGCGCCGCCGCGGAACGGCGCATGATCGACGCATCGGGGGCAGGGCGGTGGCGCTGGCTGGCGCCGCTGGCCATTGCGGCTGTCGCCGTGACGTTGAGGCTGTGGAGCCTGTCGTCCGGGCTGCCGGGGATCAACGATCCCGACGAGCTGACCTTTCAGCTCGGCGCGATAAAGATGCTGACCACGGCCTCGCTCAATCCCGGTTGGTTCGGGCACCCTGCGCTGACGACAATGTACGGTCTGGCCCTGTCGAACGTGCTGGTCTTCGTCGTCGGCTATCTGGGCGGTATGTTCGAAGGGACCCAGCAGTTCATCGCTGCCGCCTACGACAACCCGACCCTGCTGATGCTGCCGGGGCGCGTCCTGATGGTACTGTGCTCGCTCGGCGCCGTGCTGTGCGCGGGGCTGTTCGCGGCGCGCCAGTGGGGGCGTGCGGCGGGCCTGGCCAGCGCCGGGCTGGTCGCGGTCAGCCCGGTCTTCGTCGCGTGGTCGCAGGTCATCCGCTCGGACATCGTCGCCTGCTTCATGATGCTGCTGGCGCTGCTTTCGGCGCAGCGCATTGCGGCTGGCAGCACGCGGCGGCGCGACATCGCGCTCTGCGCGCTGTGGACTGCGCTGGCGATCGCCAGCAAGTGGCCCTTCGCCATGACTGCTCTTGCCGGGGCCGGGGCGCTGTGGTTCGCCGATGGCGCCATTTCGCGACCCTTGCGCGATCGCCTTGCGCATATGCTTGGCTATGGCGCGCTGACCCTCGCTTTCCTCGCGGTCCTGTTCCCCTACCTGGTCATCGACTTCGGCACAGTGATCCGGCACGTCGCCGGCGAGGCGCAAGTGCGTCACCTCGGCGTGCCGGGCGGTACGCCGTGGTGGAACGCTCGGTGGTATGTGTCGGGGCCGATCCTGACCGCGCTCGGGTTCGCAGGGTTCGCACTGTCGCTGCTCGGCCTGGGGCTGATGGCAAAGGACAACCGGGCGGCCGCGGTGATCACCCCGCCGCTGTTCGGCTTTTCCATCCTGCTGGTCGTCCAGCACCTCGTGTGGGAACGCTGGGCCCTTCCGGTCTTCGTCCTGTCGGCGCTGCTGGCGGGGGCAGGGGCGCAGCGGCTGATCAGTTCTGTTGCCGGACAGCACAACAGGCGAAGCGCGGCCATCGCGCTGGTCGTCGGCGCGCTACTGATCCAGCCGGCCTGGCAGACCGCGCTGCAGAACCGTGCGCGCAACAACGACACGCGGCAGCAGGCTTCAGCCTGGGCGCGCGCGCATTTCCAGCCCGGATCGCGCGTATTGGTCGAGCATTTCGCTTTCGAGGTGCTGCACGAGCCGTGGACCTTCTTCTTTCCGCTCGGACACGTCGGCTGCGTCAACGCCAACGACTGGATGCGGGGCAAGGTCCGCTATGACCAGGTCGAGGCCGGGCGCGGCAATCGCGCCAACGTCGATTACGGAACGCTCGATCCGGCGCGGACGAACACCTGCCAAGTCGACTACGCGATCCTCACGCAATACGACCGCTACCTGGCCGAGCGCAGCGACTATCCGCAGGAGGTCGCCAACTACGAAGGGCTTATCGCGCGTGGCCGGATCGTGGCGACGTTCCGACCCGAACCCGGGGTCAGTTCCGGGCCGATCGTGCGGATCGTCGCCATCCCGGTCAGTTGATCTGCCGTTCGCGCCCTTCCCAGTAGGGCTCGCGCAGGCTGCGGCGCAGGATCTTGCCGCTGGGGTTGCGGGGCAAGGCGTCGATCACGTCGACGCTCTTGGGCACCTTGAACCCCGCCAGCCGCTCACGCGCCCAGCCGATCACCGAATCCGGATCGATCGAGGCGCCGGGCTTGGGCACGCAGATCGCCTTCACCGCCTCACCCCATTTCTGATCGGGCACGCCGATCACGGCGACTTCCAGCACATCGGGATGGCCATAGATGCCGCTCTCGACCTCAGCCGGATAGACGTTCTCGCCACCGGTGATGATCATGTCCTTGGCGCGGTCGTACATGTAGACGTAGCCATCGGCGTCCTTGTAGCCGACGTCGCCCGTCGCCACCCAACCGTCGGCGTCCATTGTGCTCGCCGTCGCCTCGGGCAGTTTCCAGTAACCCAGCATGTTCGATGACGACCGGGTGACGATCTCGCCGATCTCGCCGGTGGGCACTTCCTTGCCATCGGCGCCGCGAATGATCAGCTCGACGCCCGGAAGCGGCTTGCCGGCCGAACGCATGCGCGGATTGCCCTCCACGGTGTGGTCTTCGGGCGGGAGGACGCAGATCGTGCCGGTAGTTTCGGTCATGCCATAGTTCTGGACGAACTCTGCCCCGAACATCGCTATGCACTGGCGCAGCAGCTCGAGCGGGATCGGGCTGGCACCGTACATGATGTACTTGATCCGGCTGAAATCGGTCTTCGCGCAGTCGGGGTGGTTGAGCAGCATCTGCAGCGCCGCCGGTACGATGAAGAAGCGCGTCACGCCCCGGTTCTCGACCGCATCGAACACGCGGGTCGGCTCGAACTCGGTCAGCACGATTCCGGGCAGGCCCGCCGCCAAGGCGACGATGCCCAGCCCCGTGCCGCCGATATGTGCGCAGGGCATCGCAACCAGCACGGCCTCGTCCTCGTCCCACAGCGAATGCGGCGGCGGGTTGTCGAGGCCGGCCTTGCGCAGGCCGAACAGGTTGCGGTTGGACAGCACGGCGCCCTTCGGATTGCCGGTGGTGCCCGAGGTGTAGAGCTGCAGGATCGCCTCGTCTGGTCCCGAAGGATCAAACGCGCCGCGCTCGCCCTTCATGATGATTGCGCGGGTTTCCTCGGCGGTCAGGCAATGATCGAGGCCAGGGCGTGTGCCCAGCGTCCCGGCGCAGGCTTCGAACCCGTCCCCCAGGAACAGGGCCTTGGCCTCGGCGTTGTCGATGATGAAGGCTGCTTCCGGCTCGGCCAGGCGCCAGCCGATCGGGACCATCACGATCCCGGCGCGCGCCGCGCCGTAGAACAGGGTGAAATAGGTCGCGCTGTTCTTGCCGAACCAGCAGATGCGATCGCCTTTCTTGAGGCCCATGCCTTGCAGCGCGTGGATCACGCGGGCGGTCGCCTCTTCCATTTCGGCATAGGTCAGGGTGAAGTCATCGCCCTCGAGCGCTACACGATCGGGTCGGTCCTTGGCCCAGAACGTCAGAAAATCGTCGAACGTGTGAAGGTCTTTGGTCAGCTGTGCCTTTGCCAGCAGACGCGCGTAGGTTGCCTGATCCATGCCACTCTCCTTGGCGGCCATGTTAACCGCGCGATTAAAGAGTGCAAGGGCCTCTGCGCTCAGTTGCCGCCGCCGGCCATCAGGCTGGCGTTCCCGCCCGCTGCGGTCGTGTCGATGCAGACAACCCGCTCGGTCGCGAACCGCGCAACGTAATGCGGGCCACCGGCTTTGGGCCCGGTACCCGAAAGGCCCTCGCCGCCAAAAGGCTGGCTCCCGACCACGGCGCCAATCTGGTTGCGGTTGACGTAGAAGTTGCCCACCCGCGCGCGTTCCTGGACGCGGCGGCGGGTGGCGTCGATCCGGCTGTGCAGGCCCAGCGTCAGCCCAAACCCGGTGGCGTTGATGGCATCGATCACCGCGTCGAGCTCGCCCGCGCCGAACCGGACCACGTGCAGCACAGGACCGAAGTTCTCGCGCGAAAGGTCGGCGATCGAATCGATCTCGACGATGGTCGGAACAACGAAGGTGCCGGCCGCGCAAATCTCTGGTAGCTCGCGTTGCCACACCGTGCGTCCGGCCGCCTTCATGGCCGCGATGTGGCCGTCGAGCGCGGCTTTGGCCTCGGCATCGATCACCGGGCCGACATCGGTCGAAAGGTCGGCCGGATCGCCGATTACCAACGCGTCGAACGCGCCGCGGATCATCGCGAGCATGCCATCGGCTATGTCGTCCTGCAGATAGAGGACGCGCAGCGCCGAGCAGCGCTGGCCCGCGCTCTGGAAGGCGCTTGCGACGACGTCTCGGGTGACCTGTTCGGGCAGGGCCGAGCTGTCGACGATCATCGCGTTCTGACCGCCGGTTTCGGCGACCAGGATGGCCAGCGGGCCGTCGCGCTCGGCCAGGGTGCGGTTGATTGCGCGGGCGGTCTCGGTCGATCCGGTGAAGGCAACGCCGGCAATTCGCGGGTCGCTGGTCAGCCTGGCGCCGACGGCCCCGTCGCCGGGCAGCAGTTGCACCACCTGCGTGGGTACGCCGGCCTGGTGGAACAAGTCGATGGCATAGCCGGCGATCAGCGGCGTTTGCTCGGCCGGCTTGGCCAGCACCGTGTTGCCCGCGGCGAGCGGACCGGCGACGAGTCCGGTGAAAATCGCCAGCGGGAAGTTCCACGGGCTGATCGCGACGAAGACGCCGCGGCCGTGCAGAGTCAGGCGGTTGCTCTCGCCCGTTGGTCCGGGCAGTTCCTCGCCCTCAGGCGTGAACAGGCGGCGTGCCTCGGCCGCGTAATAGCGCAGGAAGTCGACCGCCTCGCGCAGTTCGAGCACGGCATCGGTCAGGGTCTTGCCGGCCTCGCGCTGGCATACCGAGAGGAACAGGTCGCGGTTTTCCTCGTAAAGGTCGGCTACCTTGTCGAGCAGATCGGCGCGCGCGGTGCCGCCCAGGGCGTCCCACTTCGGTTGCGCGGCAAGAGCAGCTTCGATGGCTGCATCGGCCTCGCCGGGAGACGCATCGCGGCAGGTGCCGACGAGAACGTCGGTCGCCGGAGAGCGGATCTCGCGAAGCTCGCCTTTGCTTGAGGTCTGCGAAATGGCAGTCGGTTCGGCGATCCAGGTATCGACCTTGGCCAGTTCACCCAGCACGGTTTCAAGGGGCCCGCGCACCAATGGATCGGCCAGGTCCACACCGGCGCTGTTGGTCCGTCCGGGGAACAGTTCGCCGGGAAGGGGGATCGCCGGATTGCGCCGCGGCGACAGCGCGGCAAGGTCCTTTGCAGGATCGCCGACCAGCTCGGCTACCGGCACCTCGGCATCGGCCATGCGGTTTACGAAGCTGCTGTTGGCGCCGTTCTCGAGCAGTCGGCGGACGAGGTAGGCGAGCAGTTCCTTGTGCCCGCCGACCGGCGCATAGATGCGCACCGGGGTGCGCGGCTTGCCATGGTCGGCTTCGTAGCGGGCCAGTTCTGCATAGACGTCCTCGCCCATCCCGTGGAGGCGCTGGAACTCGAACTGCGCCGTGCCGGCAAGCGCCTTGATAGCCCCGATAGTATAGGCGTTGTGGGTGGCGAAGGCCGGGTAGATCGCATCGCTGGCGGCCAGCATCCGGGCGGCGCAGGCCAGATAGGACACATCGGTCGAGACCTTGCGGGTGAACACCGGATAGTCGGCATGCCCGCCGACCTGGCTGAGCTTGATCTCGCTGTCCCAATAGGCGCCCTTGACCAGGCGGACCATGATGCGCCGGCCATGACGGCGGGCGAGTGCTGCGACCCAGTCGACCAGCGGCACGGCACGCTTCGAATAGGCTTGCAGGGCGAGGCCGAAGCCCTGCCAGCCACCGGCGAACAGGTCGTCATCGGCGACCAGCGCCTCGATGATGTCCATGGATAGCTCAAGCCGCTCGGCCTCTTCGGCGTCGATGGTGAAGTGGATGTCGGCGTTGCGCGCCTTGAGCGCCAGATCCTTGAGCATCGGCACGAGGGCATCCGTGGCAGCCCCGGCGTGGAAGAAATCGTAGCGCGGGTGAAGCGCTGACAGCTTGACCGAAATGCCGGGCGAGCCGACGACGCCGTCGCCGGCCTCGCGCGCGATCCGGTCGAGCGCCGCAGCATAGGATTGGCGGTAACGCTCGGCATCGGCGAAGGTCATTGCCGCTTCACCCAGCATGTCGAAGCTGTGGGTCAGCCCCTGCTTGCGTTCGGGTGCGGCACGGTCGAGAGCCTCCACGATGGTGCGGCCAAAGACAAACTGACCGCCGAGGATCTTCATTGCCTGCAGGGTCGCCTGCCGGATCACGGGTTCGCCAAGACGCCCTACCGCGCGCTTGAGCGAGGCACTGAGACCGCCGGCTGTTTCGCGCCGCTGGTCGAGCACCTGGCCGGTCAGCATCAGCGAGAAGGTGGCGGCGTTGACGAAGGTCGAGCCGCTCGCCCCGAGGTGATCGCCCCAGTCGATGTGGGCCAGCTTGTCGTGGATCAGAGCGTCGGCCGTCGCCGCATCGGGGACCCGCAGCAGCGCTTCGGCGAGGCACATCAGGGCGATGCCTTCGTCGGTCCCGAGGCCGTAGGTCTGGAGGAAAGCGTCGAGCCCGCTGGCCTTGCGCGACCGGGCTCCCTCGACCAGCCTTGCCGCGATCGCACTGGCGCCTTCATGCACCGCGCTGGCCGGCGCGGCCTGACGCAGGCGTTCCGCCAGGCAGGCCTCTTCGTCCATGCGATAGGCAAGGCGCAGAGCTGTACGATCGAGCGGGGCGGGCATTGCGGACTCCGTCAGGGGGGACGGCGCTGCCCTAGCACCGGTTTCAATGGAAACCAATGCGGAGCGATCCACCGAGCCGAGCCTCCGGGCGCGATGGCCCCATTGATGCCAGCCAAGGTCGTCAGTGCCAGACGGGCAAGGTGCCGCAGGCGCGCGATCAGGTCAGATCGGCAGTTGCATCGCGTAGGTGATCAGGGTGCCCACACCCAACGGGATGCCGAACGGCAGCTGTGCCGATTTGCCTTCGCGCAGGGTGAAGGTCGGCTTGCCCTGCAACTTGCGCACGGTGAACCAGACGAAGACCAGGGCGAGGGCGGCCAGTGCGATCCAGAATCCGAGCAGGAATCCCTTCTGCAGGGGAAACCAGGCGGCGCAGGCGGCATAGAACTTGCCGTCGCCACCGCCGAACCAGCGGATCGCGAAGAGCGTCATGCCGATGAGCAGCGCGACGCCGGCGTGCGCGGCGTGCCAGCCAAGCCCGGCAAGGCCTTCCTGCCAGAATCCGTAGGCCAGCCCGACCAGCAGCAGCAGCCCGCACAGCAGGTTCGGGATCATGCGCCTGCGCGCATCGGACACCATGGCCAGGACACAACCCAATGCCAGAGTGCCGCCGAAAAGCATTTCGACGGCACTCATGGCAAAGGCGTCCCGAGGGTCTGCCCTCTGTGACCTCGCATCAACGCTTCGCGGCCGCGGCCGGCTTGAACAGGACCGTGCGCGACTTCGGCTGGTCTTCGGCCGGCGCAGCCGCCGCCTCGCCCTTGCCGATCGCGGAATCGAACTTCGCTTCGACCGACGCGGTATCTGCCAGCCTGGGCTTGGTCCGGGCGACGACCATCGCGGTGCGGACCGGGCCCGCCGATGCGGCCAGCGGTGCGGTGCGGATCATGAACTGGTTGGCGCCAATGCGCTGCAATTGTCCTGGCGCAGCGGCCTGGCGGCTACGCTCTTCGACAGAGCGCGCCTGCTCGGCCCGGGCCAGCATCGCATTGGCCTCGTCGGCCTGGTGACGCTTGGCGTAGAGCGGAGAGCGCAGCAGCCGGGCAAGGTTCGTCTGGTAACGGGTATCGGCCGGATCGACCTGCGCAGCGCGTTCGAAATAGCGTTGCGCAAGATCCACTCGTCCGATCCGCGCATAGGCCACGCCCAAACCGTTGAAGGCGGGTGCGGGTGCCTCTCCGCTGGTCACCGCGCGCGTAAAAGCTTCGATCGCGAGCCCCGCACTGCCCTCATTCAGCGCCCGGCGGCCAGCGTCGGTAAAGGCGGCCGGCCGCGCAGCCAGCGCCTTGGCCGAGACCTGCATTTGTTGCTCGCTGCCGGTGCGATCAGCCATCCTCGGGCCGCCGAACAGGCTGCAGCCGGGCAGAGCAAAGCTGACAAGCGCCAGCGTTAGGACGGACTTCAGTTGGATAGTCATGTTACCCTCCGTTCAAGGCAGGAAGCAGTTGACGAACGACGCGGATTGCTGCCGGCAGCATCAGGGTGCCGATCATCACCGGCAGCATGAAGACTACGAGCGGAATGGAGATCAGGACGGGCAGGCGATGGGCCTTTTCCTCGGCCCGCATGCGGCGACGCTCGCGCATTTCGGCAGCGTAGACGCGCAAGGTGGTGGCGATCGACGTTCCGAGCTTGTCCGACTGGATCAGCAGGGTCGAGAACGAGCGAATCTCGTCGACCCCGGCCTCGTCGGCGAGGCGGCGGAGCGCTTCCTCGCGGCTGGCACCGGCGCGCAGGCGCAGCGTTGCCGTGGCCAGCATGCCCGAAACCAACGGGTGGCTGGTGATCATCTCCTTGGCCACGCGGTCGAGCGCGGCCTCGAGCCCGAGACCCGCTTCGACGCAGACCAGCATCAGATCGAGGCAGTCCGGAAAGCCGTTGATGATCTCCTCGCGCCGGCGATCGGCCTTGGCCCGCACGAACAGGGCCGGCACGAAAAGCCCCATGGCGGCGAAAATCGATCCGTAGATGTAGAGCTTGAGATATGAGAGCTCCTGGCCGCTTGCGAGCGAAAAGACCACCAGCAGCGTCGGCAGCGCGATCACCAGCGCCAGGCGAATGAGTGTGTACAGCCGGGGTGCCGCTGGCGATGTGTAGCCCGCTGCGCGGAGCCGCTCGACCAAGGCGTCGCTCTTTGTGTCCGACAGGTCGAGACCGGCCTTCTCGATCTGGTCGACCAGGCGGATCCAGGCCGAATCGTTTCGCGCGGTCAGCGATTCGGTGGACTCAATGTGGGCAGGTCCGCCACTGATCTCGCGCAATTCGCTGCGAACGGTCATGCGCCGCGTGGCCAGATTGGCCAAGGACCAGATGCCGAAGGCGACGAGCGCGAACAAGCCTATAAGGACAGAAAAGCGGATGGCCGGGGTTGAGGCGATCAAGTCTAGCATGGCATCACACCTTGAGGTCGATCAGGCGGCGGATCATGTAGACCCCGATGAAATACATCAGTAGCAGGATGCCGAAGCCCCAAATGAAAATCGGGTCGGTCGCCACCTCGAAATAGAACTGCGGGCTGACAAGGAACATCGATACGAAAGTCAGCACTGGCAGCACCGTCAGCATCCATCCACTCATTCGGCCTTCCGAACTGAGCGCGCGGACTTTCATGTACATGCTGGCCCGATCACGGATGACGCTGGCCAGGTTGCCCAGGATCTCGGCAAGATTGCCGCCGGTTTCGCTTTGCAGGGAAAGCGAAACAACGAACATGCGAATGTCGTCCAGGTCCCAGCGATCAGCCAATGCCGAAAGGGCATCGGTCAGGTTCGCGCCATAGGACACCTCATCCGCGACGAGACCCATCTCGCTGCCGAGGGGATCCTCCATCTCGTTGGTCAGAAGGTCGATGGCTGAAGCAACCGGGTGCCCCGCCCGCAAGGCGCGCACGAAGATGTCCAGAGCGACGGGAAACTGCTCCTGCATTCTCTTACGGCGCTTTTCCGCCATGCGACTGATCACCATGAGCGGGATGCCGATGGCGATCGCTGCCGAAATCGTGATGACAAACTGAATGACGCCAATTTTGATTTGCAGACCGCTGGACCAGGCCAGAAACAGCAACAGCGCGCCCAGCCCGACGAACGCGAGGATGCAGATGGCGAGGACGTTGCGCGGTTCGGCCTTGAGTGCCGCCATCCTGACGAGCCGCTGGAACCGGTAGTACAATCGTTCCACCGGACCTGCATCGTCTCCCGGCCGCTCGATCAGGTCGTTGCGCAGGATGGTCGAGACCTCTTCGGTGCTCATCCCCGAGCGCAGCAGCTGCAGGCGCCGGTTGATCGCGCGCGTCTCGGCGCGGCGGCCGAGGACGAAGGTCAGCACGAACTGCGAGATTAGGAAGATCGACGCGAAGACCGCGACGAGTACGAACAGGCGGAGCAGCAGGCCGGTCATGCGCCGAGCTTCGCGCCGGGCCGGAACAGCGCGGGATCGAGATTGATGCCATGCGCTTCCAGGTGGGCCATGAACTTGGGCCGGATGCCGGTCGCCTCATGATGACCCAGCACGTTTCCTTCGGCGTCGCGGCCGGTCATCTTGAAGCGCCAGATTTCCTGCATGGTGATGGTCTCGCCTTCCATGCCGGTCAGTTCCGACAGGCTCAGCATCTTGCGCTTGCCGTCGCTGAGGCGGCCGATCTGGATCACCACGTTGATCGCCGAGGCGATCTGCGCGCGGGCCGAGCGAGGCGACACGTCAATCCCCGACATGCCGATCATCTGCTCGACGCGGCTCATCGCGTCGCGCGGCGTGTTGGCGTGGATGGTGGTCATCGAACCGTCGTGGCCGGTGTTCATCGCCTGGAGCATGTCAAAGGCCTCGCCGCCACGGCATTCGCCGAGGATGATGCGGTCCGGGCGCATGCGCAGCGCGTTCTTGACGAGGTCGCGCTGGTTCACCTCACCACGGCCTTCGATGTTGGCCGGACGCGTTTCGAGCCGGGCGACATGCTCCTGCTGCAGCTGGAGTTCGGCCGAATCCTCGATGGTGACGATGCGTTCGCGTTCGTCGATGTAGCTCGACAGCGCGTTGAGCAGGGTGGTCTTGCCCGAACCGGTTCCGCCCGAGATGATCACGTTCAGCCGAGATTTGACGATCGCCTGCAGGATCGGCGCGACTTGCGCGGGCATCGAGCCGAACTCGATCATCTTGTCCATCGAGATCGGCTTCTTGGAAAACTTGCGGATCGACAGCAGCGATCCGTCGATCGCCAAGGGAGCGACGATGGCGTTGACACGGCTGCCGTCGGCCAGGCGCGCGTCGACAAAGGGCGAGCTTTCATCGACCCGCCGGCCAACCGCGCTGACGATCTTCTGGATGATGCGCAGCAGGTGCTTTTCGTCCTGGAACCGCGTTGCCACGCGCTCAAGCACGCCGAAGCGCTCGACGAACACGGTGTCGTGGCCGTTGACCAGGATGTCGTTGATCGTTTCGTCCTGAAGCAGCGGCTCGAGCGGCCCCAGGCCAAGCAGCTCGTCAAGGACGTTTTCGACCAGGCGCGAACGCTCGGCCTTGTTCAACGCTTCGCCATCGGCGTCGAGCAGGTCGGCGACGATCTGGCCGATCTCGCTCTCGATCCGGTCGCGCGGCATCTTGTCGAGCGCGGACAGGTTGATCTTTTCGAGCAATTGCCGGTGGACCCGCACCTTGAGGTCGAGCAGGCGCGGTTCCTCACCGATCCGCCGAGGGGACGTGACCTCGGGGAGCGTCTGCGCCGTGACGGCTTCGGCGGCGACGGTCGGTTCGATCTCGGCCTCCTTGGTGGGGCTGCGCTTGATTTGCCAGACGCTCATGCGGTTTCTCCCGCGGCAAACCGGTCCGCCAGCGTTTCGGCGAGTACCCGGATGTCATGCTGAAAGCGCGACTTGCGATTGATGTGGTGCACCATCAGGCCCTGGTCCTGCGCCGTGTGGACCAGCGGATCCTCGAGGCTGACGCTGCCCAGCACCGGACGGCCCAGCGTTGCGGTCGCATCGCCGATATCGATGGTCTTGAACAAACGGCGTTCGGTCCGGTTGACGACAAGCTGAACCTGATCGCCCTCGATCCCGACGGACGAGAACAGATCTAGCCGGCGGCGGGCCTGCCGCAGACTGGAGACCGACAGTTCGACGACCATCAGCACCGAACTCGCCGCAGTCAGCGCGGACAGCGACCAGTTTGTCCAGGCTCCGGGCAGTTCGAGCACCACGTAGCTGTATTCGCGCCGGATGCTGTCGATCAGCCGCAGCATCCGGTCCGTGTCGACCGATTCCAGCGGCATGATTGCGTCAGGCGCGGCAAAGACGTGGACGTTGTCGACGCTCGACCGGGCGACCGAGCGAACGAGGTCGCCATCCAGCCGCTCGTCCGCATTGAGCAGGTCCGCAACGGAGCCGCGGCCCTGTGCAGCCATGTAGTCCGCCACTGCGCCGAATTGGAGATCGAGATCGATGATCGCCACGCCCCGTCCGCTGGTGTCGCGTTCGCCCAGCGCGGCTGCAAGATGGGTCGCGATCGAGGTTGCGCCGCAGCCACCGATCGAACGGACCACCGCGAACAGGGGCGCAAGGCGCTGGTCGCCCTGGCGGCGGTGTTTGTGTTGGGCGAGAACATCTGCCGCGGTTTCGAGCAGTTCCTCGAACTTGAACGGGAGCGAGACGACATCGTCGACGCCTTCGCGTACGAGCATGCGGACCAGGGCAACAGAGGCATCGGGAAGGGCGGCAACGACAGGCAGATCGGGCAGGCGGCGCTTGAGGTCACCCAGCCGCTCCATCGACTTGCGGTTGTGCGGATCGATTTCGAGCACGATCAGGGAGGCCGCGCGGGCCGCGTCGACGGGCACCGCTTCGGTGTTCTCGCAAGGGTGCACGACCAGCCCCGGCAGGGCATCGCCGCCTTCGCTCCAGTCGATCGCATCCGCGTGCGCAGGCGATGCCACGATCAGCACGTTAGCGCAGATCAAAACGCCTGATTCCTTTCGACTGAACTGCATATAATCCTGGGTGCCCATGACTGATCCTAATTGGAAACCGACCCGCTGCCGTCCTCCATCGGCAGCGAATAGGAAAATGACGGAAGAGGAACTGCGGCCTTGATTAAATACAGGGTAAATGGCGCGTATGTGCGGCCGGTGAGGCGGACCGTCACCAGTGGCGCGATTTCCATCCCGGATGGGTCACCGGCGTATCCGAGCCCCGCCGACCGGTACAGGATCTCGACGTTTGCAGCGACGATGCCCGGATCGAATGCCTGCATCCTGGTCACGATGCTGGTGAAGTTCGCGTTGTTTTTCGAAATCGACATCCCGGTCGGACATCCGGTGCAGGTACACGAAGCGCTCGTGCAGGTAATGACCATGCTGTCGGCCGGAATGACGTCGCCCTGGGTCAGGGTGACGCCGCCGATGGTCTTGCCGACGTAGCTGTAGCTCGCGAGCCCCGTGGCCGCCGGATCGGTGACCACGGCCATGCGGGTGCCCATCTGCGTAGCCTTTTCGGCCTTGTTGATGGCCCAGGCGTATCCGCCGACATCGATGATGCCAAAAAGGAAGATCAACAGCAGCGGAAGCACAAGCGAGAATTCCGCGGCGGAACCGGCAGTCCGGTCTGTGCGAAAATCGTCGAGAAGTGCGGCGATCCCCATCACACACCCATCACCGCTGCCTGATCCTGGGCAGCGACCTTGACGTTGACGTTCATGCCCGTCAGCGCCCCGAACAGCGACGGGTAGGGTACGACGGCTTTGACGGTAATTCGCGGAGCATTGCTGAGTGTCGAGTAGATCCCTGTCGTAACTGCGGTCGCCGGGCACGACGGAGTTACCGTGATCTCGTTGTTGGTCCAGCCACTGACGCGCGACGTCCCGCCGCTGATGGTGCCAGTGCGCGTCACTTCCTTGATCAGCGTTTCGGTCGTCGCATCGACGGTCGAACAGGTGAAGGAGGCAAAGGACTTGCGAGCTCCGAAGCGAGCCCCGTCGCGCACGCCTTTGACGATCTGGTGTTCGACGTAGAGATAGTGCGCGCCCTCGAGCGTGGTGAAGGTCAGCGCCAGCAGCAACGGAATGACCATGGCCATTTCCGCCGCCGCCGATCCGCGGCTGTCACGCAGGAAAGAGGCGAGCCGCCGCACCCTAGTTCACCAGATACGGCTTGTCGCGGCGAACGACCTGCGGGGCGGTGCCGCCCACGCCCTGGTTCGCCTGACGGATGACTTCGACGTAGATATCGCCCTTGCGGGTGTACCAGGTGTTGGAACCGACCTTGCGATCGATCGAGGGTTCGACGAGGAACACTTCGACCCAGTCGATCGGCTGCACCGTTGCAGCGCCGTTGAGACCGGTGCAGTTCACCACCGCGACTGGCAGGACCCGGCGATCGACCAGCGATGACGACGGGGCGGTGCCGGCGCGGCAGCGCGGTGCGCGCCAGTTCGTGAAATTGACGGTCTTGTCGGCGCTGCCCTGCTTGTAGGTCTGGTCGAGGGTCGTGCTGGCGGGCGCGTTCGTGCGCTCCCATTCATAGACCTCGTAACGGGTTGGCGCGGCCTTGCCGTTGACCTGGGAGGCGTAGGCGGCGCCATAGTTCGCGTGCCAATAGGCATTGATGTCCCAGGTGCCCGAGCCGAAGCGGCCGCCAGCACAATTTCCGGTCTCGCTGAACGCGTGGCAGATATCGCGCGGATAGCCCATCACGTCGGGATAGCCCGTCTTCAGGCCTGCGGTGATGAGATCGTCATAGGTGCGCGCGTCATTGGGGCGGTACGGATTGGCCGAAAGGCTCCAGCTATCCTTGCTGAGGTCGTCGACGAACCCGCAGTCCTTGAGCGCCGTTCCGGCCGCGGTTGGCCGGATGATGTCCTTGCGGCTGTTGTCCGACGGCGGGCACAGCCCGTTGGCGTAGCAGTTGATGTTGTCACCGCTTTCGTAGATATCGAACCGCGTGTTGTAATCGTTGATGACCGACGCGATCGAGCCGGGCTGCGTCGTCGGGTTTTCAACTGCGACGCAGTCGCCCGGAGGCGAACCGTAGGCCAGCAGCTTGCCGAGGTCGTTGGCGCCGGCACCGACGTCGAGGAAGCCGAAATTGCCAGCCGCCCAGGCATCGCCCGTCTTGAGCAGCAGGCCCTTGCCGACATAGTCGTCGACGTCGAATTCGGCAGGATTGACGTTCGGATTGCAGAACATCACCGGCGGCACCTTGCACATCGACGATCCGAGGCCGGCGGTTGCGGCCGCGACGATGTTGCCTGAATTGAACGCCCGGACGACCGGCGTCATGGCGTAGAAGACCTTGCGCGCAACCATGTCGACGCGGACGAACCGCGCGGACGAGGCACGAGCGGTGTCGGCCACGGTGAAGCTGTCGGTATCGGCCTCGGCGTCTGCCTTGCTGTCATAGAACCTGACCGTGTTGACCAGCACCGGGCGGCCAAGGGTATCGTTCGCCTGCAAGGTCTCGTTGCTGACCAGGTTGCTGGCCTGGGCAACGGCCCGGGTCATCGAATCCGACGCGCCGTTGAGCTGCGTTGCCGCGGCGAGGGCCGCCTGGTCGGCTGCGCTCTGCAACTCGCTGTCCATCGTGGCCAGGCGGGCATAGTCGAAACCGACCCCCGCCGCCCCGACCAGACCGACCAGCGCCAGGGCGTAGGTAGCGGCCACCGCGGCGCTGCTGTCGCTGGCAAATCTGCTGATCGTTCGCTTGGCCATGATACCGGCTCCGCTCCGTCCCCTTAGTTCCCGCCGCCGCCGCTGCCGCCGCCGCCGCTCATGCTCGACGTGCGGATCTTTTCGGGCACCTTGACCGTGCCCTTGTTGTAGCGGTCGATCGCCTTGGCGGCGTGATCGCCGCTGGTGACGGGGTTGATGGTATCATACTGCGGGTCGGGGTCGATGACCTGCGCGGCAAAGGTCTGGCGGTTTGCTTCGCCCCAGTTGTCGGCGCTTGCGCTGTTGACGCCGTCCTGGGTGCAGGCAGCCAGGATGAGCCCGGCGCCGACCACGATGAAGCCGGTCTTAATACGCATAGTCGCTCTCCTTGCCGGATTGGCTGGCCGCAACCGGCGGCAGTTCGGCGGCCTTGGCCGCGGGCGCCGCAGGCGCGGTCCCGGCGCCGCCACCAGCGTCGAGATTGCTGGGACCGGCCGGCTGCAGCGGCTGCGGCCGATAGGATTCGCCCAGCAGGAACGTGTCGAGGTCGCTCGGATCCTTGACCCGGTCGGTCGGCAGGCGGACCTGGTCGGGCCGGATCGGCGCAACCAGGCGCGGGGTGACGACGATCAGCAGTTCGGTTTCGCCCTTCTTGAAATTGGTCGAACGGAACAGCGCCCCAAGGATCGGGATCGAGCCAAGCAGCGGGACCTGGCTGACCGTGGTCTGGAAATCCTTGGAAATGAGGCCGGCGATGGCAAAGCTTTCGCCATCGCGCAGTTCCAGCGTGGTGCTGGCGCGGCGGGTGCGCAGGCCGGGGATCGTGATGTTGCCGATGGTGTAGGAGGCCGCCGGATCGATCGCGCTGACCTCGGGCTCGACCACCAGGTTGATGGTCTTGTCACCCAGCACGGTCGGCGTGAAGCCCAGGCTGACGCCGAACTGCTTGAATTCGACGGTGATCGCCTGGCCGGAGCCGACACCGGCACCGCCGCTTTGCGCAACGGGAATGGGAAACTCGCCGCCCGCCAGGAACGATGCTTTTTCCCCCGACAGGGCGAGCAGAGTGGGCTGCGCCAGAGTCTTGGCGTATCCCTTGCTTTCCATCGCGTTCAGCACGGCTTCGATGTTGAGCCCGCCGATCTTGAAGATGTTGCGCAGGATGCCGAACTGGTTCGTGATGGCCGTGCGGCTGATCACCCCTGCGCCATTTTCGCCCGGCAGGATCTGCGATCCTGCGCCAACCGCGCCATCGAACTTGCCGACGCTGTCCGCCATGAAGGCGCCCAGGCCGATTTCCTTGCCGTTGGTTCGGTTCACCTCGGCGAACTTGACCTCGAGCATGACCTGCTGGCTCGACCCCAGCGAGATGAGGTTGATCACCTTGTCGCCGGCATAGCTCTTGGCCAGCTGCACCGCCTTGTCGATCGCGCCGGGGTTGTTGACCATGCCGGTCAGGACGACGGATTCGTTGGAGATCTTGGCTTCGATCCGTTCGCCGGGAACGAGATCGCCGATCTGCTTGGTCAGCGATTCGACGTCGGGCCCGACCGCGACGTCCATCACCGAGATGACCCGGCCGGCACCGTCGTAGAGCGTCAGGCTGGTCGTTCCCATGGCCTTGCCCAGGACGTAGATCGACCGGTCCGAGATCGGCAGGATATCGGCGATCTTGTCGTTGCCGATCATCGCCTTGGCGATCGGCCGGTCGGCATTGAGGACCTGGCTCTTGTTGAGCGGCACTTCGAGCGTGCCGGCGTGGATCGATGGCCGGGTCTGGGCCGCGGCGGGCGAGGCGGTCACGCCCGCAAGGGCGGTGGCCGAAAGGAGGGCGGCCGCGGAAAGGGCCGCGCGCCACATGATGCGATCAGTAGCCACGGACGAATTCCTCTTCGCTGGCGCGGGTGCCGCGCACGATTGTCATTGTCGGACCCGACATCCTCGGCATGGCGGAAACCACTCCGGCCGGAGCGCTGGGCAGCGCCGTGCGGCGGGCGGCGCCGCCAATCGCGCGGGGCACGGCGGCGGCATAGGACGGAGCGCGGGATCCGCCGCGGGCGGGCAAGAAGTAACGTCCGCCAAGGTCGGCGCGGGTTACCGTCTTGCGCGCGCCGGTCACCTGGTCGGCGACGTTGCGCAGCGCCAGGCTGAGCGTGCCAGATTGCAGGGCCAGGGCCAGCTTCTGCGCGCCATAGGTGTCGACCTGCAGGGTTGCGGTCTTGCCGACGGCGGGCTGGGTGTTCTTTTCGTCGGCGACCTGGTCGATGCCCAGGACCGGAACGGCTTCCAGCAGGATGTCGGTCATCTTGTCGTTGCCGGTATTGCCTTCGCCGGGGATCTGGCGGGTCAGGATCACGTCGACCACGTCACCGGGGCGGACGAAACCGCCGACGCCGGCCACGTCGTTGACGGGGATCGCATAGGCGAGCTGGCCGAGCGGGAGATTGGCCGACAGCGTCGCGCGGCCGTCCGTGCCCGAAACCTTCGATGCCAGGATCGGTTCGCCCGGCACGATCGGGCGCAGCGCCACGCGGTTGCGGGTTACTTCCTCGATCGAGGTGAAGGCGCCGACCGGAACCGAAGTGGCCGGCCAGTTGGCCAGGCGCACGTTCTGCGCGGTCAAAGGCGCGCCGAACGCCAGGTCCTGGCTCGACACGACGATGCGCGCCATCCGGTTTTCCTCGGCGACGCGCTCCTGCTGCGATTCTCGCGCGGAGAAATAGACGTTCGCTGCATAGACGGCGATCAGGCCAAGGAAGATGGCGATGCCGATGGCGATAAGATTTCGCTGCCCCATAAATCCCCCGAGTTCAAGAAATTGGCCGTGGCGGAGTCTTTCTCCGCCACGGCATCATTCGGGATCAGCAGAGAGTCGCGCCGCTGGTGCTGGGAACTTCGCACACCTTGCTGCCAGCGCCGGTCATGGCCTTGCTGACCTGGCCGCCCAGGAAGAAGGCAGCGGTGGCGATGCCAGCGCCGACGATGGCGAGGATCAGCGCGTATTCGGCAGCCGCGGCGCCGGTTTCATCACGAACGAAATCACGAACGAACTTGGTCATGGTATCACCCCTTCATATGCTCCCGCGTCCTTGGTGGAGGCGGTAAGCGATAGATCGCCTGACCTGGGGCCCATGGGCCGAAGGCCAATCGCCCGTGGGGGGGGCTTGATCGGAACCGGCGCGACCCTGTTTTCATTTTTGAACCAGTACTTTCGCACCGGTCCTTTTCGCGCTTGGTTCCCCACGGGGACATCCGAACCCTCCGCTGTATGACCCTTGCGGTCAACGAAACGAAGGTAGTAATTTTTTAACTTGTTACCTCAACGACTTACTTCATCAAAGCGTAAACCGCCTTGGTTAAGATGGCAGAGGTCAGCGACACCCCGCTTGGTCCGCCTGGTCGAATCATAATGCGCCTGCGCCTTTCCTTCGGCAACAGTTTATTAGACGGGCCAGTGGTTTGCGGGTCATGCTTGTGGCCGCAGGGCCACAGGCGGGGCCGCGCGTCCCGGCCCCGATCGTCTGCGTCGGCCGGCCGGCTTCGCCGGGCTGCGACGGGACGGGAATCGAAAACGCGCGGCCGACCAGGTCGACCGCGCGTCTTCGATCAGTAGATCGTCGCTCTTACGGGCAGAGCGAGGTGCCGCTGGTCGGCGCGGCGCACACGCGGCTTCCGGCACCCGTCATGGCCTTGCTGACCTGGCCGCCGAGGAAGAAGGCAGCGGTGGCGATGCCAGCGCCGACGATGGCGAGGATCAGAGCGTATTCGGCAGCCGCGGCGCCGGTTTCATCACGAACGAAATCACGAACGAACTTGGTCATGGTATTCACCCCTTGGTTTTAACCCTTCCGGTTTGGGAAGTGGCCTTCATCAATCGAAAGACTTCCGCTGGAGGGCTGGAAGCGTTCAGTCCGTGAGGGGCTTGATCGGAACCGGCGCGACCCTGTTTTTCATTTTGAACCAGTACTTTCGCACCGGCCCTTTCGCGCTTGGTTCCCCACGGGACGATTGAAAAATGGAAGCATGGGGGCCTGCCGTCAATCGACGCGGATTCAGAAATTATTAACTTATGGATTCAGCCACATAGGCAGCGTCCGCGTAAACACTTTTAGTTAACTCCTGCACGTTTCCGCCTTGTCCGGCGGTGCGAAGAACCGAATCGAGCGCCGCAATCGCGCCTTCAATCCGCCCACGCCGCGCCGTCGCATTCGCCGAGCAGGGGCGGCGGGGCGGTGTCCGGCAAGGGGGCGGCGCCGAAGCGGACGGGCGGGGCCATGTCGATCCAGGTGCCTTCGCTGGGATGGTCGCGGCGGCGGAAGAAGCCGGTCGCGGCAAGGTGCGGATCGTCGATCATGGCGCCGATATCGCGCACCGGCTGGGCCGGGATCTGCGCGGCGGCGCAGCGGCGCAGCAGCTCGTCGGTGGTGAAGCGAACCGTCTGGCGCGCCAGTTCCTGGTAGAGCAGGGCCGAATGGGCCCAGCGGTCCCTGGCCGTGGCAAAGCGCGGATCGTCCATGAAGGCCGGGGTCTCGACCAGGGCGAAGATCGTGTCCCAGGCCTCTGACGTATAGGCGACGATGCTGATGTGCCCGTCGCTGGTGGGAAAGGGCTGGCGATCGGGATCGAGCTGGCGGGCATAGCCGGCCGGTCCCATCGGCGGATCGAAGCTTTGCCCGGCCAGGTGTTCGGCGAGCATGAAATGGGAGAAGGCCTCGAACATCGGCACTTCGACCCGCTGGCCCGCGCCGGTGCGCTCGCGCTGGTAGAGCGCGGCCATGGCGGCATAAGCGGCGTGGAGCCCCGCCACCTTGTCGGCGATCAGCGAGGGCAAATAGCGCGGGCGAGCGTCGCCGTCGACGCGCGGCAGCAGCGTGGCCGTGCCCGTCGCGGCCTGGATCACGTCGTCATAGGCCTGAAGGTCGGCATAGGGGCCGTCCTGCCCGAAACCGACGCAATGGACATAGACGATGCCGGGATTGATCGCGCGCACCGCTTCGTAATCGAGGCCGAGCCGCTCGAGCGCCTTGCCGCGCACGTTGACCACGAACAGGTCCGCCTTGGCGACCAGCGCGCGCATCCGGGCGTTGTCCTCCGGCGCCTTGAGGTCGAGCGCGAGCGAGCGCTTGCCCCGGTTGAAGGCCATGAATCCGGGGCTCATCCCCGGGGTCTTCGCCGGCACGCCGGACCAGCGGAAGGCATCGCCGCTGTCGGGGCTCTCCACCTTGATCACGTCGGCGCCGAGGTCGGCCAAGGTCTGGGTGCAATAGGGGCCGAAGACCACGGTCGTGAGGTCGAGCACCCTGATCCCGTCAAGCGGCGGCTTGCCAGGTTGCGTCATGTCATTCGTCCCTTCCCGTGGCGATTTGCGTCACCTTTGCACGCCGCGCGGCCCTGGCATAGCCGGACACTGCGTCTTTGCGGTCACAGTTCCTAACTCTTTTGCGAAAGCCCGGAACCATTTGCGACTGTGCAGTTTTGGGCATTCGTGTCGAGTGTGCCCGCAATCCTTGTCGTCGACGACGAAGTGCTGATCGCCTGGAACCTCGCGATGGACCTGGAAAGCATGGGGGCCGAGGTCATCGGTCCGTTCCATTCGCTTGACGATGCCCTCGCGGGTGTTGCGGACGTCACCCCGACCTTGGCGGTACTCGACATCAACCTGCACGACCGCAAGGTCTGGCCGCTGGCCGAGGTGCTCAGCGAACGCGGCGTGCCGATGCTGTTCGTCAGCGCCGATATCGATCATGGTCATATCGCCGCGCGCTTTCCGTCCGCGCGCAAGGTGCAGAAGCCGATCTCCGCAGCCGAGCTTAAGCGGCACGTGAGCGAGATGACGGCGTCCACCCTGGGTTAGGCTGCCGATACGACCCAGGTCGTTTCCGATCCCCGCGCCGGCTAGGATGTTAGAGAGCGATTGACGAAGTGAACGTTATCATGTAGGTGAACGTTCACAAACGAACACCAGGCCTGAAACTGGCCGGTTTACGGGGAGGACAATTCCGATGATCGATTCGCGCACGCTCCGTTTCGGGCGCCTGGCCTGTGGGGCTTCGTTGCTGGCGCTGGGCCTGTCTGCCCAGCCGGTCCTTGCCCAGGATGCCGGAACGGTCGATGCGGCAGACGACAGCGAGATCATCGTCACCGGCATCCGCGCCAGCCTTGAATCGGCGCTGCGCATCAAGCGCGACGCGCAAGGCGTGGTCGATGCCATTTCGGCCGAGGACATCGGCAAGTTTCCCGACACCAATTTGGCGGAATCGCTGCAGCGCATAACCGGCGTGTCGATCGACCGGTCGAGCGGCGAAGGCTCGACCGTGACGGTGCGCGGCTTCGGGCCGGAGTTCAACCTGGTCGTCGTCAACGGACGGCAGATGCCGACCTCGTCGCTGGGCGACGGCGGTTCGCCGCCGTCGACCCGCAGCTTCGATTTCGCCAACCTGGCGTCCGAAGGCGTGGCCGGGGTCGATGTCTACAAGTCGGGCCGTGCGTCGCTGCCGACCGGCGGCATCGGCTCGGTCATCAACATCAAGCTGCCGCGCCCGCTCGATCGTCCCGGCTTCAAGGGCAGCATCGGCGTCAAGGGGGTCTACGACACCTCGCAGCTTTACGGCACAGACATCACGCCCGAGGTCTCGGGCATCGTCAGCCAGACCTTTGCCGACGACAGCCTGGGCATCCTCCTTGCGGGATCCTACCAGAAGCGCAACGGCGGCCAGGCGCAGTTCACCGTCGGCAACTGGCGTCCGGGATACAGCGGCGCGGAAAACAACTGGGGCACGCTCGCCCAGCAGGGCGACCCGCGCTACGCCAATATCGAGAACCGGCCCGGGCCGACCGAGGTTTACCAGGTCCCCCAGAACGCGGCCTACGATTTCTACGACTTCAAGCGCGAACGCATCAACGGCCAGGCCGTCCTGCAGTTCAGGCCGGCCGATACGCTGGAGATGACGGTCGACTACATCTTCTCGCAGAACACCTTCGACAGCCGCCAGAACAGCATCGGCGTGTGGTTCAATCACAACGACACGCAGAGCAGCTGGACCGATGGTCCCGCCGCCGGCGCGAATTTCTACTCCGAGCGGTTCGGCGCAAATGAAGGCAAGGACCTCGCCATTACCGGCGCGGTTGCCAAGAACCGCAACGTCAACCATTCGATCGGCGGCAATCTCAAGTGGGATGGGCCGTGGGGCCTGCGGCTCGAACTCGACGGTCACCATTCGACCGCCGAATCCAAGCCGGCCTCGCCCTATGGCAGCAGCATCGCCGTCGGCACCGCGATCTTCGGCGTGCAGTCGCAAAGGCTGGACAACACCACCGACATGCCGGCCATTTCGGTGGCGATGTATCCGGGGGCCGAAATCAGGGCGTCCAACATCCGTCCGTCGGGCAACGCATTCCGCAACGCCTATATGAAGGACACCATCGACGAGGTCACCCTGCGCGGCGGATTCGATTTCGACGCCGACTTCATCAAGAGCCTCGACTTCGGGGTGACCTACTCCGAGAACAAGGTTCGCACCGCCTTCGGCGTCATCCAGAACGACAGCTGGGGCGGCACGCTGAGCGCGGCGGACACGCCCGACAGCCTGTTCTCCGAACGCAATCTACCCGATGATCTGGCCGGCATGGACTTCGGCGGTTCGACTTCGATCATCCCGGTCTACTACCAGATCGACACTGCAGAGCTGGTCACGCTGCTCGACAGCCGGCTGAACATCTGCTCGGCCGCGCCGGGCGACACCTGCCTTGCCCCGTACACCACTGACCGCCGTGTCCGCGAAGAGACCGTGGCGCCCTACATCCAGTCGTTCCATTCGTTCGATCTGGGGGCCATGAAGACCAACCTGCGGCTGGGTCTGCGCTACGAAGAGACTCGGATCGATTCCAGCGCGCTCGCTTCTGTGCCGACCGGCACCGTCTGGGCGGCCCAGAACGAGATCAGCCTGCTCCAGACCCCGGGGCAGTTCACCTCGCTGACCGGGCGCTACGAAAACTGGCTGCCGGCGATCGATTTCGACATCGCGCCGATGAACGACGTCAAGGTGCGCGCGTCCTACAGCCACACCATCACGCGGCCCAACTATGCCGTGATGCAGGGCGGGATTACGCTTGCGACGCCGCTGCGCGTCGGTGCGGGCGGCAGCCAGGCCAGCGCGGGCAACCCGAACCTGCTGCCGTTCCTGTCCAAGAACATCGACCTCTCGGCCGAGTGGTACTACGATCGCAGCAGCTACATTTCGGTCGGGTTCTTCGACAAGAAGGTCAAGAACTTCATCGGCAGCGGCACCACCCAGACCACGCTGTTCGACCTGCCCGACCCGTCGCAGGGCGCGGCGGCCAACGCGGCGCGCACGGCGCTCGGTTCCGGCGCGACCTTCGACCAGATCATCGCCTGGGTGCGGACCAACCGTCCGGCTGACTATGTCGCGGGCGTCGGCACCAGCGGCGGCATTGCCGGGCGCAGCGCCGACCCCAAGGTCGTGTTCACCTTCAGCCAGCCGTTCAACAGCGACCAGAAGGCGCATCTGTGGGGCTGGGAATTCGCCGTGCAGCACAGCTTCTGGGAGACCGGCTTCGGCGCGATCGCAAACTACACGGTTGTCCAGAGCGATACCAAGTTCGACAACACGCTGCCCTGGACGGTGACCCAGTTCGCGGTGCCGGGGGCCAGCAACAGCGCGAACGCGGTGCTGTACTATGACAAGAACGGCCTGCAGGCCCGCGTGGCCTACAACTGGCGCGAAGGCTTCCTCGCCGGATACGACCAGGATCCCTACTACGTGCAATCCTATGGCCAGTTCGACGTCAGCGCGAGCTACGAGTTCATGCCCGGGATGACCGCCTTCGTCGAAGGGATCAACATCACCAACGCCGACCGCAAGGGCGTGCGGCGCAACGACAAGGCGGTGTTCTTCGCAGCGCCGGGCTATGCCCGCTACGCGGCCGGCCTTCGCTATACCTTCTGAAGGCGGGGGCGGCGCGGCCGCACCGGCCAGGGTTCGTGCCGCGCTCCCTTTCCCGGGGGCGCGGCACGAACCGCTCTTGCCAGGCGTGAAACTGGGCTAAGGATGGTTGGGTGAGCAAGGGATCGATCCAGCGCGTGGTGATCGTCGGCGGCGGGACCGCCGGCTGGCTCTCGGCCTCCTACCTCGCGGCGCGGCGCCCCGATCTTGCCATCACCCTCATCGAGGCGCCCAACATCCCGACCATCGGCGTGGGCGAGGGCACATGGCCGACCATGCGCGAAACGCTGGCGACCATCGGCATCTCCGAGGCGGAGTTCCTCGTGACCTGCGATGCCTCGTTCAAGCAGGGGTCGCGCTTCGACGGTTGGGTTACCGGTGATCCGGGGGACAGCTACCTCCACCCGTTCACCCTGCCGGCGGGCGGCGACATGGCCGATCTGCTGCGCGCCTGGCAGGCTGGGCCATCGGGCGGCAGCTTTGCTGCAGCAGTGACGCCTCAGGCGGCGGTCTGCGCCGCCGATCTTGCCCCGCGGCAGCGGGCGATGCCGGACTATGCCGGGACGATGAACTACGCCTACCATCTCGACGCGGGCCGGTTCGCCGCACTACTCGCCCGGCACGCCGTCCAGCGCCTCGGCGTGCGGCACATCCGCGCCGAGGTCATGGGAACGGAACCGGCGCCGAATGGCGATATCGCCGCGCTGCGCCTCGCCGACGGGGATAGCATCGCCGCAGATTTGTTTATCGATTGCAGCGGGCAGGCCGCGCGGTTGATCGAAGGGCATTTCGCTTCCGCCTGGGTCGATCGTTCCGACGTCTCGTTCAACGATCGTGCGCTTGCGGTCCAGGTCCCGGTCGCACCGGACAGTCCGATCGCCTCGGTCACCGTGGGAACCGCGCACCAGGCCGGCTGGCTGTGGGATATCGGTCTGCCGACCCGACGCGGCATCGGCTGCGTCTATGCTTCGCGTTTCATGGCCGATGACGAGGCCGATGCGGTGCTCCGCGGCTATGTCGCCGCGCAATTGCCGGGTGCCGACCTCGACGCCCTCAATCCGCGCCGGCTGTCCTTCCGGACCGGACATCGTCAACGGTTCTGGCAGGGCAACTGCGTGGCGATCGGGCTTTCGGCCGGATTCATCGAGCCGCTCGAAGCTTCGGCGATCGTGCTGATCGAACTGTCGCTGCGCGCGCTGGCCGACGATTTTCCCGCCAGCCGCAGCGTCATGGACATCCAGGCCCGCCGCTTCGATGCCCTGTTTCGCGAGCGGTGGGAGCGCATCGTCGAATTCCTCAAACTGCATTACCTGCTCAGCCACAGGACCGAGCCCTACTGGCTGGCGCACCGCGATGCGGCGACTGTTCCGGCGCGCCTTGCGGAAAACCTCGCGCTGTGGCGCAACCGCCCGCCATCGTGGCGCGATTTCTCACAGGCCGAGGAGATCTTTCCCGCTGCCAGCCAGCAATACGTGCTCTACGGCATGCGCTTTGCCTTGCCGGACAGCTCCGGCCTCATGCCAAGCGCCGCGGTGCAGGCCCGGCTTGCCGAGGTGCGCGAGCGGGCCCGGTCGCTTGCCGCGGCACTGCCGTCCAACCGAACGTATTTCACGGCTGCTGCGGCGGCCTCCACCGCACCGGCAGCACGAACGGCTTGATCCCCTTATGACCCAGCACCAGATCCTCAACCCCGCCGACCATCGCGACCTGCGCATCCGCACCGAAGCTGGGGCGGAGCTTGGCGACGGGGAAATGGCCGCCCTCGCGGTGCCGGCCGAATTCCGCCGCCTCGCCTGCGAGTACCCCATCCTGTTCCGCCACGATGCTCAGGCCGGAACTTTCTCGGCGCTGGCCCTGCTCGGGTTCGAACCGGGCGAGAACCTCTACCTCGATGGCGGAAAGTGGGACGCCGCGCACCGTCCCTTGGCAATGGCGATCCGGCCCTTCCTGGTCGGCCGCCCCCATGAAGCGGCCGGAGCCTCGCAGGTACACATCGACATGGGCCACGCGCGCATCGCCCGCGACGGCGAGGGCGTCCGCGTGTTCGACAATAACGGCGCGCCCACCCCCTACCTCGACGACATCATTGGCCAGCTTGGCGCGCTCGACGAAGGGTTTCGCGCCAGCGGAGCGTTCTTCGCCGCGCTCGACCGCTATGACCTGCTCGAACCGTTCTCGATGGACGTGACGCTCGACAACGGCGCCGAACATCGCTTGGTCGGCTATCACCTGATCAACGAAGAGCGGCTTGCCGCGCTCGAACCGGCGCTATTGGCCGAACTGCGCGACGCGGGCTTCCTCGAGGCGATCTACATGGCGATCGCCTCGCTCGGCAACCTGGGCAAGCTGGTGCGGCGCAAGAACCGGCGGATCAATGGCTGAGGCGGCCTTCGCGCCGGCCGACTTGCCCGCCGTCGGCGAAGAGGCGCTTGCGCCGGGCGCGCTCGATGCACGGCTGCGCGCGGCCGACAGGCCGTTCATCGTGCGCGGGCTGGCGGCGGACTGGCCGCTGGTCCAGGCGGCGAGGGCGGGCGCCGACGCGGCCTGTGCCTACCTGGTCGAGCGGGCGCGGGATCGGGCCTTTCCCGTGACCATCGGAACGCCGGGCGGCGGCGACCGGCTGTTCTACGATGACCTGGTCACGGGTATGAACTTCCGCAGCGCGCAGGGACCGCTGGCCGGGATCCTGGACGGGATCCTGGCCAATGCCGACAAGCCCGATGCGCCGGCGATCTATCTCTCCTCGATCGATACCGAAGCGTACTTCCAGGGACTGCGCCAGGACAACGCCCTGCCGCTGGGCGACCGCACGCCGATCGAGTCCATCTGGATCGGCAACCGCACCCGCATCGCGGCGCACAACGACGTGCCCGACAACCTGGCGGTCTGCGCCGCCGGCCGACGCCGCTTCACGCTGTTTCCGCCCGAGCAGCTTGGCAATCTCTACATCGGCCCGCTGGAGAACACGCCGGCGGGCCGCGCGATCAGCATGGTCGATCTGCGCGATCCCGATTTCGCCAAGTTCCCGCGCTTCCGAGCGGCGCTGGACTGCGCGATGGTCGCCGATCTCGAGCCGGGCGATGCCCTGTTCGTGCCGTCGCTGTGGTGGCATCATGTCGAGGCCTTCGCCCCGTTCAACGTGCTCGTGAACTACTGGTGGCGCGATGCGCCCGCCTTCCTCGGCAAGCCCGAGGATGCCCTGCTGCACGCCATCCTTGCCGTCCGCGACCTGCCGGCGGCCGATCGCGAGCGCTGGCGCGCCCTGTTCGATCATTACGTCTTTGACAATGGAGCTGACGTGACCCGACATCTGCCCGACCATGCGCGCGGCATCCTTGCGCCGCTTACCCCGGATAGCGCAGGCCAGATCCGCGCCCGCCTGCTGCGGAGCCTGTCGCGATGACCGCCGCTAGCACGCGCCGGATCGTCATCGCCGGGGGCGGAACCGCGGGCTGGATGGCCGCTGCCGCGCTGGCCAACGCGCTGGGCGATGCGATCGACCTGACCCTGGTCGAATCCGATGCCATCGGCACCATCGGCGTCGGGGAAAGCACGATCCCGCCAATCGCCCTGTTCAACCGGCTGCTCGGCATCAACGAGGCCGAGTTCATGCGCGCGACCCAGGCGACCTTCAAGCTGGGGATCAAGTTCGACAACTGGAAGGAGGTGGGCTCAACCTATTTCCACTCCTTCGGGGCGACCGGGAAGGATCACTGGACCGCCGGGTTCCAGCATTTCTGGCTGCACGGGCTGACCCAGGGGCACAAGCACAGCTACGACGACTACTGCCTGGAACTGAAGGCGGCGCTCGACGGCAAGTTCGCGCACCTGCCGAACGACCGGATGAACTATGCCTACCAGCTCGACAGCGCACTTTACGCTGCCTTCCTGCGCCGCCGCGCCGAGGGCGAGGGGACCAAGCGCGTCGAAGGCCGGATCGTCTCGGTCGAACTGGACGGCGAGAGCGGCAACATTGCCGCGCTCGTGCTCGACCGGGATCGCCGGATCGAAGGCGATCTGTTCATCGACTGCACCGGCTTTCGCGCGCTCCTGATCGAAGGCGCTCTCCACGCCGGGTTCGATGACTGGACTCATTGGCTGCCCTGCGATTCCGCCATTGCGCTGCAGACGGCCAGCGTGCGCCCGCCGGTCCCCTACACCCGGGCTATCGCGCACGATTCCGGGTGGCAGTGGCGCATTCCGCTGCAGCACCGCCAGGGCAACGGCATCGTCTATTGCAGCCGTTACCTGACCGAGGACGCCGCGCTGGAGCGCCTGCTCGGCTCGGTCGAGGGCGAGGTGCTGACCCCGCCCAACCGCATCCGCTACACCACCGGCGTGCGGCGCCGGCAATGGCATCGGAACTGCGTGGCGGTCGGCCTGTCGGGCGGGTTCATGGAACCGCTTGAATCGACTTCGATCCACCTGATCCAGCGGGCCGTGCTGCGCCTTATCCGCATGTTGCCCGGCGGTTCGATCAGCCCGCGCGACGTGGCCGAATTCAACGAGCAGCAGTTTACCGACATGGAGCAGATCCGCGATTTTCTGATCCTCCACTATACGGTGACCGAGCGGCGCGATTCGCCCTTCTGGCGCCACTGCGCCGCCTTGCCGCGACCCGACACCCTCGACCAGAAGATCGAGCTGTTCCGCGAAACGGGCCGGGTCTTCCGCAAGAACGAGGAACTGTTTGCGGAGAACAGCTGGGTTCAGGTGATGATGGGACAGGGCATCGTCCCCCAAACCTACCACCCGATCGCAACCAAACTGCGTGCCGAGGAACTCGACGGACTGCTGACTATGCTGCGCGACGGCGTGGCCAAGACCGTGGCGGGACTGCCCGGCCACCAGGACTATATCGCACGCTATTGCGGCACGGCGCAGGAGGCGGCAGCTTGAGCCTGGCGGCGCTGGCCCTTCTCGCGGCGTCTCCGCCCGCTTCGCCCTGGACACTGGTCTTTGCCGACGAGTTTACGGGCCCGCGCATCGACAGGACGGTCTGGACGCTGGCCGACGATTGCTGGGGCGGCGGCAACGACGAGCGCCAGTGTTATTCCCCCAGCAAGCGCAACGCCGCGATCGTCGACGGCAAGCTTGTCATCACCGCGCAGCGCGGGCATTTCGAAGGCCCGGCGTTGCCGCTGGCGATGCGCGACGTCGCGTCCGACCCGCACCGCACCGTCACGCGCGCATTCTCCTCGGCCAGGCTCAGCACGCGCGGCAAGGCCGCGTGGCGCTATGGCAAGATCGAGGTTCGCGCCCGCTTGCCGCAGGGACAAGGAACGTGGCCGGCGATCTGGATGCTGCCCGAAAGCGACACCTACGGGCCGTGGGCGGCATCGGGCGAGATCGACATTCTCGAGGCGGTGAACCTGGGGGTGCCCTGCGCGTCCTGTCCGGGCGGCCGCGAAAGCACGATCCTGGGCACCTTGCACTTCGGCGGCAAATGGCCCGCCAACACCCACAAGGGCGAAGAGGTGCCTTATCCGCCGGTACTTGATGGCGGATTTCACACCTATTCGATCGAATGGGACGCCGATGCGATCGTCTGGCGCGTCGATGGCCGGCGCTTTGCGACCCGTCTGGCCAGCGAATGGTCGACTGCGGGCTCGCCGCGAAAGGGCGCCCCCTTCGACCGGCCCTTCCACCTCATCCTCAACCTCGCCATCGGCGGCCGGCTTGCCGAACAGCGCGGGCTGCGCGGGATCAGCACCGACGGCTTTCCCAAGCGGATGGAGGTCGACTGGGTTCGGGTCTGGCAATGCGCGGCCGATCGGGATACGGGACGCGCCTGTACATCGGCGGGCAAGGGGACCGACTGAACCATGGCACGACGCCGCCAGGCAGTGACGATCAAGCACGTGGCCCAGGACGCCGGGGTATCGCTGCAGACCGTCAGCCGCGTGATCAACAACGAACCCAATGTGCGCCCGGCCATGAAGGAGCGGATCCAGGCCTCGATCGACAAGCTGGGCTACGTCCCCTCGATCGCCGCGCAGCGGATGAGCGGATCGCGCTCCTACCTGATCCTGGCGATCAACGACCGCGAGCGCACGATTGCCGACTGGCGCGCACGCCAGGGTAGCGACTGGATCGACCAGATGCTGCTCGGCGGCATGCTCAAGTGCGCCGAACACGGATATCGGATGATTTTCGAGCTGGTCGATACCCACAACGACCACGTCGAACGCGAACTCGGTGCGACTATCGCCGCGCTACAGCCCGACGGCGTCATCCTGACCCCGCCGCACTCCGACAACCCGCTGATTGCAGGCCTGCTCGCAAAGCACGGCATTCCCTTCGCGCGGATCGGATCGCGCGGGACCGGTGCAGGATTTGCCCTGACCATGGGGGACGAAACGTCGGCTTACGAGGCGACCCGCCATCTCATCGACCTGGGGCACAGCCGTATCGGCTTCATCACCGGTTCTGACGAATACAGCCTCTCGGAATGGCGGCACCAGGGTTACGTCCGCGCGATGACCGAAGCCGGGCTCGATCCGCAGACCTGGTGCGCCGAAGGCGACTTCAGCTACGCCAGCGGGGCGGCTGCGGCCCGGCGGCTGCTGGCGATGGCTGACCGGCCCACCGCAATCATCGCCAGCAACGACCAGATGACGCTTGCGGCGCTCGATACGGCGACGCAAGCGGGGCTGGCAGTGCCGGCTGATCTGTCGCTGGTCTGTTTCGACAACACGCCGGTCACGCGGTTCACCAATCCGCAGTTGACCGCGGTCGATCAGCCGATTGCCGCCACCTTCTCGCGCGCGGTCGAACTGCTGCTCGACCGCGACGCCGCCGCGCCGAAAGCCCCGGTCGACGTACCCGGCGAACTGATCGTCAGGGGCAGCACGGCGCCTCCCGCGGCCAGGCCCAGTGGCTGACCAGCCGGGCGAGGCGCGCCAGACGGCGCGGTTCCTCTACCTTTACGCGCTGGCGGCCTGCGGCGGGGCGATCGCCTATGTGCCGTTCCTGACCATCCTGCTGCCGCTGCGCGTCACCGCGCTGGGGTCGGCGCAGTCGCTCGATATCGTGGCCGCGATCGCCTTTTGCGGGGCGGTGGCGGCAAGCCTGGGCAATATCGCTTTCGGCTGGTTGAGCGACCGGACCGGGAGCCGGCGCGCATGGATTGCGGCGGGCCTTGTGCTGTCGAGCGCGCTGCTTGTCGCGATGCCAATGGCCCGCGATGCGGTAACGCTGATCGCCCTGATCGTGGTCTGGCAACTGGCGCTCAACATGATGCTCGGCCCGCTGTCGGCCTGGGCCGGCGACCTTGTCCCGGATGCGCAGAAGGGCCTTCTCGGCGGGCTGCTGGCCTTTGCGCCGGCCATTGGCGCGCTGTCGGGATCGGTGGTGACGATCGAGGGCTTGTCCGGTCCCGATGGACGGCTGGTCATCGTTGCCGCGGCGGTCATCGCCTGCGTGTTGCCGGTCCTGCTGCTGGGTCAGCCGAGGCCGATGCCGCAGCTGATGGCGCCGCGATCGTCCGATACGCCGCGCGCCGCGAAGGTGGTGCGCGGAATGTGGTTGGCGCGGTTGCTGGTCCAGGTGTCCGAAGCCTCGCTGTTCGCCTTTCTGCTGCTCTGGCTGCGCAGCATCGATCCGGCCCTTCACGAGAACCGCGCTGCCGGGATCTTTACCGCAGTGCTGTCGGCGGCGGTCCTGGTCGCGCTGCTGGTCGGGCGCTGGTCGGACCGCCACGACCGCCCGATCGAGCCGCTGGCTGCCGCAGCCGCCGTTTCGGCGCTGGGTCTTGCTATCATGGCCCTGGCCCCGAGCATGGCCCTGGCGCTTGTCGGCTATGCCGTGTTCGGCCTGGCCAGCAGCGTGTTCCTCGCGCTGCACAGCGGGCAGACCCTGCGCGTCCTGCCGCAGCCACAGCACCGCGGCCGCGACATGGGGCTGTTCAACCTGACCAACACCACGCCGTCGCTGATCATGCCTTGGCTGACCCTGGCGCTGGTCCCGCGTTACGGGTTCGACGCGCTGTTCGTGGTGCTGACGGTGCTGGCCGCGAGCGCCGCGCTGATCCTTGCCGCGATGGCCCGCCGTTGAACGTCAGCGCGCGGGCGGGCAGGCGCCGCCCGTTCCGTCGATCACCGTGACCGAGCGCAGGGTGGCCACGAAGCCGGCCGGCGCTTCCAGCCTGAACGGCGCGCCGACCGAGTCCAGTTTGGCGCCCGCCGCGGCAAAGCAGCGCAGCGGTATGCGCGTGGTTACTGCCCGACCTTGCGGCGCAGCGGCGATCAGCGCGGACAGATCGATCCTGCCGCCGCCCAGGGTTAGCGCAACCGGCCCGGCCGCACGATCGATCCGCCAGTCGAGCAAAAGGTCGCGGTTCGATGCCAGAGCCGGTGCCAGGCTTGTTGGCGCACCTTCGATTCCCAGCACCGACGCACCGGTCCATGAAAACTGGCGGGCATCCTCTTGCGCGCCGAGATCGACCGGGCGGGCAGTGATCGCGCCGTCCATCGCAAAGTGCCACGGAGCAGGAGCCTTGCCCCGCAGCAGGAAGGTCGATGCCGCGCTGTCCGGCTGCAACGCCATCCGCGGATCGGCATTGACCGCACCGAGTTCCGCCGCCTTGGCATAGGTCAGGCCGTAACCCGCCTGGAACAGCGGGGCTGCGACCGGCGATCGTGCATCGTCGGGCCAGGCAAAAGGCAGGCGTCCGGTGAAGTCGCGGGCAGCGCGACCGTCCTTCCGCGCGACGAGCACGTCTGCAAGGCCATTGCCCTGGGTGCCCGGAAGCCAGGCGGCCACGAAGGCGTCGGCCTGGTTCATCAGCGCGCCGGTGAAGCGCGGCCGGCCCGAGAGGAAGACGACGACGACCTTGGTCCCCTGCGACTTCAGCTGCGCGATCCGCGACGCCGTTTCCGAATCGGCGGTAAAGGCGAGGTTGGGAAGATCGCCCTCGAACTCGGCATAGGGCGCTTCGCCGAGCACGACTACGGCGACGTCCGGCTTGTCCGCTCCCGTCCCTTGCGGGGCGAGCGTGGCCTGGCCGCCGCCGGCGCGAACCGCATCGGCCAGCGCGCGGCCGATCGTCTGGCCATTGGGAAAGTCCGCGGCGGTGGTGTCGGTGCCCTGCCAGGTCACGGTCCAGCCACCGGCCTGCATGGCCATGCTGTCGGCCCCGGGACCGGTGATCAGCACTTTGACGCCGGGCTTCAGCGGCAGCACACCGCCGTTGTTCTTGAGCAGGACCAGCGACTTGGCCACCGCCTCGCGCGCCAGGGCGAGGTGGGCCGGGGCGCCGACCTGCGCCAGGTCGCCACGCCTGACCGGTGCCGGTCCCATCAGGCCCAGCTTGGCCTTGACCCGCAGGATCCGCCGGACCGCATCGTCCAGCCGTGCAGCGGTGATGCGGCCGTCCTTTGCCGCCTTCAGCGTGCTGTCGTAAAGGCCCTTCCAGCTATCCGGTGCCATCAGCAGGTCGACCCCGGCGTTGATCGAGGCCGGGCAATCGGTGGCGCTGCAGCCCGGGACCTGACCGTGGCCGTTCCAGTCGCCGACGACCAGCCCTTCGAAGCCCATCCGCTGCTTGAGCACGCCGGTCAGCAGCGAGGCGTTGCCGTGATGCTTGACCCCGTTCCAGCTCGAGAAGCTGGCCATGACGGTCAGCGCGCCGGCATCAATCGAAGTGACATAGCCCGGCGCGTGGCGGGCAATCAGTTCGGCCTCGGCGATCCGCGCGTCGCCCTGGTCGCGTCCGTCCTGGGTGCCGCCATCGGCAAGAAAATGCTTCGCCGTCGCCGCGACCTTGTCGGCGGCGAGCGGCTGGCCGCTGCGCAGGGGACCCTGGAGGCCCAAGGTCATCGCCCGGCCATAGGCGGCGATCTGTACCGGATCGGCGGAAAACCCCTCGTAGGTGCGGCCCCAGCGCACGTCCTGCGGCGCGGCAAGTGTCGGCGCAAAGGTCCACTCGATGCCGCTGCCGGCGATCTCGGCGGCCGCCGCCGCGCCGATCCGCTCGATCAGGGCAACGTCGTTGGCTGCGCCAAGGCCGACGTTGTGGGGAAAGATCGTCGCGCCCGGCAGGTTCGAATGGCCGTGAACCGCATCGACCCCGAACAGGATCGGGATGCCGCTACCGCTTTTGCGCGATGCTTCACGGAATTCGCCCACCAGCCTGGCCCAGCTGGCCGCGTCGGCACGCTCGTTGCCATAGGGCCCCGAATTCCCCCCGGCGAGGATCGATCCGAGCGGATAGGCCGCGAGGTCAGCCGGGGTGATCGAGCCGATGTCGGCCTGGATCAGCTGGCCGACCTTCTGTTCCACCGGCATCCGCGCGATCAAAGTATCGATCATCCGTTCGGTGGCGGGATCGGTGATGGCGGCCGGGCTGCGCGCGGCGGGCCACAGCGCCGGGTTGGCCTGGCCCGCAGTCGGCGGGGCGGTCGACACAGGGGCCGCCGTCGTCGCCGCGCAGGCTGCCAGCGCCGAAGCCAAGATCAGCGCCAAGGATGCGCGGGCCATTCCTGATTTCACCACCAACTCTCCCCCGTCGGCAGCGGTTGTCGCTTGCCCGGCCATAACTGTGAACGTTCTCATAATGACAAAGCAACGGGGACAAAGCAAGCGCTTTGCGAACCTTACGGAACCTTGGTCTTGATCGGACGGGTGCGGCGCGGCAAGCACCGCGCCATGCGGATTGCCCTGTTCGAGCCCGAGATCGCCCAGAACGTGGGCGCTGTGCTGCGCCTGGGCGCCTGCATGGGCGCCGCCGTCGACCTGATCGAGCCGCTGGGCTTTGCCTGGGACGATCGCCGCGTTCGTCGCACCGCGATGGATTACATCGATCACGTCGCGATCGTGCGGCACCCCGATTTCGCGGCCTTTCGCGCCACGCTGGGCGGAAACCGTTTGCTCCTCTTCACCACGAAGGGCGGCCGTTCGCTCTACGACTTCGCCTTCCGCGAGAACGACGTGCTGCTGTTCGGCAAGGAAAGCGCAGGCGTGCCGCCCGCCGTGGCCGGAGCCTGCGACGAGCGCCTGCGCATCCCGATGCGGCCGCAGGTCCGCTCGATGAACCTGGCCTCGTCGGCAGCGGTCGCGCTTGGCGAAGCGCTGCGGCAGACCGGAGCGCTGCCGCCGCTGGCCTAGGCGCGGCTGTCCGCGATCAGCACCGGCACGACCTCCGGATTGGCTAGGGTGGAGAAATCGCCGAGGTTGTCGGTGTCGCGTTCGGCGATCTTGCGCAGGATCCGCCGCATGATCTTGCCCGATCGGGTCTTGGGCAGGCCCGGCACGAACTGGATCGCGTCGGGGCTGGCGATCGGGCCGATTTCGCTGCGCACCCAGTTGCGCAGGTCGCGGCTCAGCGCGTCGGACGCTGGCACGTCGGCGTTGAGCAGGACATAGGCATAGATCCCCTGGCCCTTGATTTCGTGGGGCATGCCGACAACCGCCGCCTCCGCCACCTGAGCATGCGCGACCAGCGCGCTTTCGACCTCGGCCGTGCCCATGCGGTGACCCGAGACGTTGATCACGTCGTCGACACGGCCGGTGATCCAGTAATAGCCGTCCTCGTCGCGGCGGCAGCCGTCACCGGTGAAATACTTGCCCGGATAGGTGGTGAAATAGGTCTGGAAGAAGCGCTCGTGATCGCCCCAGACGGTGCGCATCTGCCCGGGCCAGCTTTGCGCCAGGCACAGGTTGCCCTCGGTCGCGCCGTCCAGCAGCGCGCCATCGGCATCGACCAGTTCGGGAAAGACGCCAGGCAGGGGCAGGGTGGCGCTGCCCGGCTTGGTCGCAGTCGCCTCCGGCACCGGAGCGATCAGCGCACCGCCGGTTTCGGTCTGCCACCACGTGTCGACGATCGGACAGCGGCCTTGGCCGACCACGCGGTCGTACCAGTTCCACGCCTCGGGATTGATCGGTTCGCCTACCGTGCCGAGAAGTCGCAGGCGCGACAGGTCGTGCGCCTCGACCCACTGGTCGCCCTCGCGCATCAGCGCGCGCAGCGCGGTGGGCGCGGTGTAGAAGATCGTCACCCCCAGCCGCGCGCAGGTTTCCCAGAAACGGCCGAAATCGGGATAGTTGGGCACCCCGTCGAACATCACGGTGGCGGCGCCGTTGGCCAGCGGACCATAGACGACATAGCTGTGCCCCGTGACCCAGCCGACATCGGCGGTGCACCAGAACAGATCGTCGTCGCCCGCGCCGAACAGCAGGTCGAAAGTCTTGGCCACCCACAGCAGATAGCCGCCGGTGGTGTGGAGGACACCCTTGGGCTTGCCGGTCGAACCCGAGGTGTAGAGAATGAACAGCGGGTCTTCGGCATTCATCGGTTCGGGATCGCAGGTGTCGCGGACCAGTTCGCGCGCCTCGTGCCACCACAGGTCGCGGCCGGTCTGCATCGGCACCGGCGTGCCGGTGCGGCGAACGACCAGCACCTGCTCGATTGTCGGGCAGGCGGCCAGGGCCTGATCGGCGTTGGCCTTCAGCGGAACCCGCTTGCCGCCGCGCAGCCCCTCGTCGGCGGTGATCAGCAGCCGCGAGCCGCAGTCCTCGATCCGCCCGGCGAGGCTGTCGGGCGAGAAGCCGCCGAAGACGACCGAGTGGATCGCGCCGATCCGCGCGCAGGCGAGCATGGCGACCGCCGCTTCGGGGATCATCGGCAGGTAAAGCGTCACCCGGTCGCCCTTGCCGATGCCCAGGCCCCTGATCACGTTGGCCATGCGGCACACTTCGCCGTGGAGGTCCCGGTAGGTAAGGATCCGGCTTTCGCCGGGTTCGTCCCCCTCGAAGACGATGGCCGGGCTGTCGCCGCGGTCGGCCAGGTGCCGGTCGAGGCAGTTGAAAGAGACGTTCAGTTCTCCGTCGACGAACCAGCGGATGCCGAAATCGCCCTGCGCGAACGAGCTTTCGTCGGCCCGGGTGGGAAAGCGCGACCAGTCCAGCCGGCGCGCCTCGTCGAGCCAGTAGGCGGCGGGATCGGCAGCCAGCCGGGCGTGGCGATCGGCCAGGCGCTCGGCGGGTGTCCGGGCAGGCGGGCGGTCGTGTGTCGTGCTGGCCATCGTGTCCTCTCCCCAAGGGTACTTGCCAGCCCTTTACCGCGCACGAAGCCATGGCCCCATTGCACTTTGTGGCAGCACCGCCCTGGCGCCGCGTCGGTCCAAAGTGCAATGGGCCGGGTCGGGACGCGGTGCGATAGGTGCGCGCAAAGCAAACAACCTAGAGGATGTCCGATGCGCATTTTGCCGATCGCCGCCGCCATGCTGGCCCTTTCCGCCTGTTCGGACGAGCCTGGCGCGACCGAAGCGCCCGCCAGCACGGCCCCGGCCAATGCCATGGCCAGCGAGGCTGCGGCGAGTGCAAGCGAATCTCCCGAGGCGAACGTCGTGCCGTCCGCTTCGCCCAGCGCATCACCTGCACCCACGCCTGCGCCAAGCGCTTCGGCCACGCCCGCGGCCAAGGCGACGCCGGCGGCGGCCCCGACAGCGCCTTCCAGCGCGGCGGCGATGGTTGCCGCGGCGGCTGCTCCGCCGGCCAGCTTCGGCCGCTGCGTGGCCTGCCACGACGCCAGCAAGGGCGGCGCGGATAAGCTCGGACCCAATCTCTACAAGGTCTACGGGGGCAAGGCCGGGGTGGGCAGCTATGCCTTCTCCGATGCGCTCAAGGCGTCGGGTCTGACCTGGACCGACGCCACGCTCGACAAGTGGCTGGAAAATCCGCGCGCGCTTGTGCCCGGCACCACGATGAGCTTCCCGGGCCTCAAGGACCCGGCGAAGCGCGCGGAAATCATTGTATTCCTGAAGTCCGCGCGCTGACTGGACCGGATCAGTCCCCGGCGCGGTAGAGCGCCGGGGTGATATCGGTGAACTTGGCGACATCGCCCATCACTTCGGCGGTTTCGGGGCTGGCCATGGCCGCATCGACCGCTGCCTGGTCGCGGAAGCGAAGCAGCACCATGGCGGCATCGGGCTGGTCGCCATGCGGGAACAGGACTTCGGCGCCGGTCAGCCCATGCGGTCCCCAGGCTTTTTCGACCAGCGGCACGTGGGTACTCGCGTAATAGTCGGCGTCGAAGCTGGCGCCGTCGTGGCGCGGGTAACGAACCAGAATTGTAGCCATGTCACTCTCCTTTTGGTGTTGATCTGTAAGGGGCAGGTTCGGGCCGCGCATCGACCAGCGTTCCGCCCTTGGCGTGCCAGTCTTCGATGCCGTCGGCGTACCAGCGCACGCGGGTCATGCCGCTGCGGGCCAGCCGCCGCGCCGCGTTCCAGCTCATCCAGCAGTCGGCGCGGCAGAACACCACGATTGCCGCACTGGGCCGCTTTCGCCGTTCGTCCGCGACGCGCGCGGCAAATGCCCGCCACAGTGCAGGTTCGGGGTTTGACCGGCCGACCTCGGGAAACCACAGCGCCCGCGGGATGGTCTGGTGGACCTGCGCCAGGTGCCAGCGCCCTTGCGCGTCGCGGTAGGCCCCTTCGGCCGGCAGCACGTCGATCCAGATTGCGATGCCCGCGCGGAAGAGAGCCTGCGCTTCGCCCGTGGTGATCGGCTGGGCAGGTGCCGGATCGCGATCCACCGGCGCGCGGTAGCGTTCGCTGCGATAGCCTTCGGTGTCGAATGGCTCTGCATCAGGAGCGCACGAACCGGTCAGAATCAGGGCTGCAGCAAGGGCCAGCATGGCATCGTTCTCGTCCCAAAGTGCAATCGTAGCCGATCCCAGACTGGTGCCATATGGGCCCTTGGTAGCATGCGGTTAGTCGATCTCCTTCTGGCCTGCGCGGCTCTGGTCGGCCCGGCGGCAACTGCCGCGGCCGCGCCGCCGCGCGATCCCCTGGGCTCCCCGATGTGGGACTTCCACGCCCGCCGCCTGTTCGGCAGCGACCCAGTGGTGTTCGACGAAGCCGTCGCAGTGACCATTCCCCCGATCGCCGAAAACCAGCGCGTCTTTCCTGTCACGGTCGATGCGCGCAAGCTCGCCGGGGTCAAGCGGATCGTTCTGTTCGGCGATCTCAATCCAATCCCCGTCGCGGTCGATTTCCGCCCGACCGGGGCGGCACCCTTCATCGCCACGCGGATCAAGCTCGATCAGCGCACACCGGTGCGGGCCGCCGTTCAGACGCTGGACGGCACCTGGCACGTGGCCGGATCGTGGATCGACGCGGCCGGCGGCGGCTGTTCGGCCCCGCCAGTCAGCCGGGTCAAGGGCGATTGGGCCGACCACCTCGGCGAAGTGCGCGGCGGCGCCTGGCGCGACGGCATCGACACGCGCCTGCGCGTCACGATCCGCCATCCGATGGACACCGGGCTCGTGGAAAACATCGCCGCCTACAACGTCGATCGCCTGACGGTGAGCGACGAGGCGGGACAACGCCTGGCCGAAATGACCGTCTACGGTTCGGTGGCGGAGGATCCCGCCTTTACCTTCATCGTGCCTGGCACGGGCAGCGGCGCTTTCGCCATCGCGGCGCACGACAGCAACGGCCTTGCCTTCTCCGGCACGGCGCGCAGCGCACCGGGGCCCGCGCCGGCCCTGCGCAAGTGAAGGTCACGCGCCGCGGTTTCATCGCCGCTGCCTTGGCCGCTTCGACGCCGCTTGGCGCCGAAACCTTTGCCGGCAGCTATGCGCCTGACGCCGAGCCGATCGGGCAGGGAATCTGGCTGGTGCGCGGCGCCGATGAGGCAATCGGCTTTGCCAATGGCGGCGCGATCGCGAACTCGGTCATCCTGGCGACCGACGCTGGTCCGCTGATCGTCGATCCCGGTCCCTCGCGCCGCTACGGCGAGGCGCTGTCGGCGCTGGCGGCACGGCTGACCGGCAAGCCGCCCGCCCGCGTCTTCGTAACGCACCTGCATCCCGATCACAGCTTCGGCGCCGGGGCCTTCGATCCACGCATCGTCGCCGCGCTGGCCGGAACGAGGGTCGAGCTCGACCGCGACGGGGCCGGCTTTTCCGACGCCATGTACCGGTTGCTGGTCGACTGGATGCGCGGAACAGAAGTGCCGCGCCCGGGCTTGGCGCTGACCCCCGGTCCCCTTGCCATCGGTGGGCGCATCGTGCGGGTCATGGCGCTGGCCGGCCACAGCGCTGCCGATCTGGCGCTGCTGGACGAAAGCACCGGCACCCTGATCGCCGGAGACCTGGTATTCCACGACCGCGCCCCGGCAACGCCGCACGCGGATCTTGCCCTTTGGAGGCACTCGCTCGCTGCGCTGGCCTCCACGCCGCACCGGCAGCTCGTGCCGGGCCACGGCCCGCTCGACCCGACTGCTGCCGCCATCGCCCAGACGCGGGATTGGCTCGACTGGCTGGAACAGGCGCTGCGCGATGCGGTGGCCTCGGGCCTCGACATGACCGAGGCGGGCAGCCTGCCCATCCCTAGCCGCTTCGCCGCGGTCAAGGCGGCGCGCTACGAGTTGCAGCGCAGCGTCGCGCACCTCTATCCGCGTTTCGAAGCCGAGCTTCTGCCCCGTATCGACAGTTAGGCGGTCAGAACCGCGCCTGTAGCGAAACCGTGACCCGGCGCGGCGCGGCGGGCGCGTAGGCGCGCGGATCGCTAGCTCCAGGCGCTTCGGCCAGCACGATCGTGTCGGTTTCGCTGAAGGTGGCAAAGGTCGCATAGCGCCGGTCGAACAGGTTGCGCGCCTCGATCCCAAGGACGACGTGGCGGCCCAGTTCGCGTCGCAGGGCGAGGTCGACCACGGCAAAGCCGGGCAGGGGCGCGTTGCCGTTGCCTTCGTCGCCGATAAGGAACTGGCCCGACTGCGCGCGCAGCGCGGCGTCGATGGTCCAGCCGTGCTGCTCCCAGCCAAGCGCCAGGTTGCCGCTGTGGCGCGGCGTGCCTGGCAAGACATCGCCCACCTCGACCATCACGGTGCCGTCGTCGTCGGCTTCGGGGTTGTTGGGGCTGAGCGCGGTGAAACCTTCGCGCACCCTCGCGTCGGTCAGCGCATAGCCGGCGGCAAGGCGCCAAGGTCCCTGGCGCCATTCGAAACCGGCCTCCATGCCCTGGCGGCGGATCGGGCCGCCGTTGGCGAAATAGGCGCGGCCGCGCACGCCGGCCGCGACCTGGCGGATCGCGTTGTCGGAATCGCTGCGCCACAGTTCGGCGTGCCAGCGCAGGGACTCGCCGCCGCTCGCGCCGACCGACCAGCGCCGCGCCACGACCTGGTCGAGCGGCGGATCGGCGATGAAGAACGCGCCCAGCGCGCAAGGCCGATCAGGGTCGGCGCAGGACAGTTCGGCCGGGGTCGGCGCTCGGCTGGTTTCGGCATAGCCGGCGTGAAGCGACCAGTCCGCGCCCGCCGGCCGCCAGTCGAGCTCGATCGAGGGGTTTAGCCGGTCGAACCGGTGCTTGCCGTTGAGCGCCGTGCCGATCCGGTCGCGCAGTTCGACGCTGTTGCGGCTCCACCGCAGGCTTGCCTCGACCGTGAAGCCGCCGGGCAACGGCACTTCGGCGCTGGCGTAAAGCGCAAGATCGGACAGTTGGGTCGACAGGTCGACCGGGGTTATCGCCTCACCGCTGCTCGAAAGGACCACGCCTTCGCTGCTGACCGATCGGTCGACTTCCAGTTCGCCGAGCTCGGTCGCGCCGCGAAAGCGGGTGGTGGCGCGTTCGTAGGCGAAGCCCACGGCAAGGCGGCGCTCGCCGCGTTCGGTGCGCCGTTCATCCAGGAACTGCAGGCCAATGCCGCCGCTGGTCGTGCGCTCCTCGCCGCGGTTGACCACCGCCCAGGTTTGGGTGTCGGGATCGGCAGGCAGAGTGCCGCCATCGGGCCCGAACAGGACTTCGGCCTCTTCCTCGCCGTCGACACCCTCGCTCTCGACGCAGAGGATGCCGGGTGCATCGTCGCATGCCTCGATATCGGCCAGGTCGCCGCTTGCCGTCCTGCGGGTCAGCCAGTTGCCGTGGAGTGTCGCCTCGATCCGGCTGGTATCGCCGAGTGTCAACCAGGGCAGGACGGCAAGCCGGGCGCCACTCGTCCGGCTAGTGTCGGGATGGGTGAAGATCGCGCGGTAATCGGCATCGAGCAGTTCGACCGGGGCGACCGCATTGCCAGTCAGCCGCGTGGTCGCGCCGCTGGCGCGCAGGCCGATGCCCCAGTCGCCGCCGGTGTGGTCGAAGGCCGCGGCACCGCGCGCCAGCCGCGAGGGGCTGAATCGTCGCCAGCCTGGATCGTTGATGCCTTCGACCGAAACGAGCAGCGCGTCGCGCTCTCCGGCAAGGCCGAGGCTGGCCGAGGTGCCGGCCCCGCCGATGCTGTCGACCCAGCCGCGCGCGTTGACGCCCGGCCGGTCGCGGCCCGTGGCGCTGCGCAGCAGGAGCACGCCGCCAAGGGCGTTGCGGCCGTAGACCGGGCTTGAATCGCGCAGTTCGGCCGATGCCAGCGCATCTTCGGGCACCAGGTCGAGCAGCAAGGTATCGCCGAACGGCTGGTTGAAGCGCACCCCGTCGAGGTAGACCGCCAGGCCCTGTTCGGTGCCCTGCAGCGACGACAGCGAATAGCCGCGCCAGGTCAGCCCGGCCGACCACGCATTGCCCTGCGGATCTGCCAGCGTGACGCCGGGAAGGGCGCGCTGGAGCGCGGCCAGCAGGTCGGCCCGGGTCGCGCCGTGGAGCGCCTCGGCGGGAACGGCCAGCGTCTCGTCGCTGTCGATGGCGCCGCCGGGCGCACTGACGACGATCTCCACCGGATCGCTCTCGGCCTGCGCGGCGCCAGCCCAGAGCGTCGCCAGGATCGTGCCAAGGTAAAGCGCGGCGCGCATCGTCAGGCCATGCGGCGCAGCAACTGGTCGCGCACGACGATGTGGTGATAGAGCGCGGCCGCGACGTGGACCACGATCAGCGCGGCAAAGGCGAAGCCGAGCACCTCGTGCGCCTCGCGCCCGACGGCATAGATAGCGCTGTCCTTGGTGACGGCGAACTTGGACCAGGCGAACAGCCCGAACCAGGCCAGCGGAAACTTCGAGGCAGACGACATGATCCAGCCGGTCAGCGGCAGGACGATGATCAGCGCGTAGAAGCTGGCGTGGACCGCACCGGCCAGCTTGCGCTGCCAGGCGGGCGTGCCTGCGGGCAGGGGCGGGGCGGGGTGGCCGAGCCGCCAGGCCAGTCGCGCCGTGCCCAGCACCAGGACGGTCAGGCCGATCGACTTGTGCAGCGGCACCACGTTCCAGATGCCGTCGAGCGCATCCTTCGCAAAGCCGCTCGCCAGATTGGCCATGATCAGCACTGCCGCCATCCAGTGGAGCGCGCGCGCCACGCGGTCGTAGCGCTGCTCTTGCGGCGCGCTCATCGCAGCGACACCCTTACCCCGGCCCAGACTGTGCGGGGGACGCCCAGGTCGACCGAGGTGCCCTGCTTGCGGGTCAGGACCTGTTCTCCGGTCAGGTTTTCGCCGCGCAGGACCAGGCTGAGTCCTTGGCGCAGCGGGATCTCGGCAAAGGCGCCCAGTATAGTCGCGGCCGGAAGCGAGTCTGTCTCGAGGTCGTCCTCGAACTGCTGGCCGACGTGGCGCAGGGTCAGCGCGAGCGTCCAGTCTTCGGCCGGTTTCCACGACAGCGTACCGCTTGCCGCGACGCGCGGGGTCTGGGCCGGGCGCTTGCCGTCGAGTCCGATGGCCGTGCCGCTCGCCTCGACCTCGGCATCGGTAAGCGCCAGCGATCCGTCGAACCGCACCTGGCCGGCCGCCGCCTGAAAGCCCAGCTCGAGCCCGCGCGAATGGACCGCATCGACATTGCGGCGCTGGCGCGCGTTGACCCCGGTTGTGACGTTGGAGATGGCGCGGCGGACCTTGTCGTCGAAGGCGGTGAACGACAGGGTGACCGCCTCGACCGGAGTCCAGTCCAAGCCGGCGGACACGCCGCGCAGGCGTTCGTTTTCCAGGTCCGCGTTGGCACTGGTGGTCACCGGGAAGACCGCGAAGGGACGGTACAGCTCGTTGAGCGTGGGCAGGCGGAAGCCGGTATAGCCCGCTGCGCGGAGCTTTACCCCAGCGCCCAGATCGGCCAGCGCGCCGCCGCGGAACGTGGTTTCCCAGCCCGAACGGTCGGCAAAGGCGCTGGACAGGGTGACGGCTCCGGCGGCGGTGCGGCTGATGAAGTGGCCATCGGAAATCGCCCAGCGATCGGCGCGTGCGCCGGCGGTCAGGACCACCGGGCCAAGGGTCCAGTCGTCCTCGAGATAGAAGCCGAACAGGCTGTTGCGCCCGCCGGCAATGCGCCGCGCGGTCACGGCGCCGGTGCTCGCGTTGTAGGCGACTTCCTTGGCTTCGCCACTTGCAATGCGCCAGTCGCCGCCAAGACGCAGCACGTGATCGCCGCCCAGCGGCGGGCGCAGCTCGAGCTTGCCGCCGGTGCCGGTGGTCGGGGTCGCATACTGGTCGAGCGAGGTGCGGAACGTGGTCGAGCTGATCACCACGTTGGTGAAGTTTCCGGCCTGGACATAGGCGAGCGCATCGAAGCCCCAATCGCCCTTGCCGACCAGCCGCAGGCTGGCGGTCTGACCGCTGGAGCTGGTGTCGGCCCCGGCAAAGCGCAGTGTGCGCTCGTCGTTGAAGGCGGCCACGCGGGCCTGCAGTTCGGTATCGCTGCCAAGCGGCGCAACGGCCCGTGCAGAGGCGGACCAGCTGTCGAACCGGGCCCGGACGCTGGCCGGAACGCGCTGCGCCTCCGGCGTGGTCCAGAAGCCGTGGCCACGGTCCCAGCGGCCCGCCAGTTCGGCAAATCCGCCACCCAGTTGCGGGGCCAGGCTGGCCGACAGTTCGGTTTCGCCGCGATCGTTGACGAGAGCGCTGCCATCGAACAGGCCGAGCTGCGGCGGCGCGGCGCTGGTCAGTTCGATCGTGCCGGCAACCGCGCCGGCACCGAAGGCGCCCGACCCGCCGCCGCGGGTGATCCGGGCCATGGCCAGCCGTTCCGGCGCAACCGAGGCGAACGGGATATAACCGAAGAACGGATCGGCCAAGGGCACCGCGTCGAGCAGGATCAGGGTGCGGCTGGTCGCGTTGCCGCCCAGCGCGCGCAAGGTCGCGCCCTGCGCCGAGGGATTCGACGACCGGCTGTCCGAACGGCGGAACTGCTGGAACCCGGCGACCGCGCCCAGTGCGTCCTCCAGCCGGCCCGAGGCGCTGGCGGCAAGCTGGTCCGCGCCGAGCGTGACGACATCGTAGGCAGGCGTTGCCGGGCTGTCGGGCAGGCCTTGCCCCGTTACCACGATGGCCGGCTGCTCGGCGTCGGTCGCGGCACGGGCAAGGCCGGGCAGGGCCATGGCAAGTGCGACAGTCAGGGCAAGGCGGGAGGAAGTCATGGCGTCGATCTTCAGGTTCTCGAAAACGGATGTAGCCGGCAAACCGCAATGCGGTAGGCCGGCCACACCCCTATGCGCTGGATGGGCCGGCGTCAGCCCCCTGTTCAGAAGAACAGGATGCCGCCAAGCGCAATGGCGTCGCTTTCCGCCTCGTTGCCGTTGTGGGCCTTGGCCTTGCTGTGCACGTATTCGCCCAGCAGCGTCACCCAGCTGGTCAGTCCATAACGGAGCTGGCCGACCCAGCTCGAATTGACGTGGACCAGCGTCGAATTGGCCAGGCGGTCGGCGGCGTTGGCGTGGCGCAAGCGGCTTTCGCCGTAGCTGCCGCCGATCGAAAGCTTGCCGAACGAAGCGAGGCCCTGGGCGTAGAAGCCGTTGCTGCTGCGCGGATTGCCCAGCGCGTCGGTGTCGAACAGGCCGAGCACCGTGGTGCCAAGTCCCTTGGCGCCGTAGTAGTAGCCGGTCAGCGTGATCGGGCCGACGGTAACCTTGGCCCCGGTGTCGAAGCCCTGGCCGGTGTAGTCGATGTTGCCGGCCAGCACGCTGTCGTGGCGCTGGTTCACGCCCGACAGCCACAGCCGCGCAGACGCGCCGCCCAGCTTGGCATCGTAGGTCAGCTTGGCCTGGAAGCCGGGGGCGCTGTTGGTCTGGTCAGGCGCGGTCAGCGACTTCAGCGGCTGGAACACTCCGACCGCCAGCTGCGCCCCGCCGAGGCTGGGCGTGGTGTAGGTGATCTGCGGCTGGAAGTCGGTGTAGATGTAGCCCGCGCCGATGCGGCCCAGCGTCGTGTTGCCCGGCGCCACGTTGCCGCCCGGTGTGCCCGAGGACAGCAGCGTGATGTCGTTGAGGATCCCTTCGGAGCCGAACAGGCCGATGTCGCGGCCTATCTTGAGCTCGCCAAGGCCGGCCTTGCCGATTGTCAGATAGGTCTGGCGGAAGTCGATTCCCGCGGTTGCCAGGGCGGTCGGCTGGCCGCCGTTGTTGGCGCCCAGCGCCCCCCAGGCGGTGCTGTTGATGCCGGGATACATGCCGAAGTGCGCCCCGATATCGAGACCGGCCTGCTGGGTGGTCACGTCGATCTTGAAGAAGCCCGGCAGCAGTCCGTTGCGCACCGCGCTGCTGTTCGCCGTGCCGACGCTGGCGATGCCACCGACCACGCTGGTCGTGGCGCTGGGCGTGTCGGGGTTGTCGTGGACGTAGAACCCGTTGACCGAGCCCGAGAACTTGATCGTGGCATCGCCAACGACGAGGCCGATGCCGCTGTCGGTGCGCTTCACATTGAGCCCGTCATCCGCGGCGGAGGAAGTCGCCGCAGTGGCGGGCGCCTGGCTTGCCTTGGCAGCTTCGGCCTGTTCCTGGGCCAGCAGCACGCGGTATTCCTCGTCGGTCAGGATGCCTTTTTCGTGCAGCCGCTTGAGCAGTTCGGCCGACGAGCCGGCGAAGGCCGGAGCGGCCGTGGCGGTGAACAGGACAGCGGCGGCAGCGCCGCCCAACAACGTGCGTTTCAACATCGCATCCCCCATCTGTTTTCGCCGGGTTGGCGGTCGGGAAAGGATGGGAGCGCCGCGGTTTTGCGGAAATTGGACTTTGGTTCTCCTACCTTTGGCCAAGCAGGCCGGGCAGGACCGGTCGGGTGGTCAGGGTCGCAGCACGACGCCCCAGGCGCCGGCGCCCGCCGGTATCGTTCTGGTCACCTGCATCGCGGCGATATCGACCAGGCTGACCGTATCGGACAGGCCGTTGGCGACGACCGCCGTCTTGCCGTCGCCGGTCAGCGCCAGGTGCCATGGTCGGTCGCCGACCTTGGCGTATCCGCGCACGGTGCGGCTGGCGACATCGACGAATGCAATCTGGTTGGCCCGGCCGAGCGCGATCACCGCGGTCCTGCCATCGGGGGTAAAGCGGATGCCGCAGGGCAGCACCTTGTAATCGGGAACGCCGGGCGGGGCGAAGCGCAGGGTCGATTTGCGCGACCGGTCGGCCGGATCGAACACGTGGACGGTCTGGCCCATTTCGGCCGCGACCCACATCTCCTTGCCGTCGGCGGTAAACTCGATGTGGCGGGGCCGTTCGTCGGTCTCGCTTTCGGCGACGACGGTGTGCGTGGCGACATCGATCCAGGCGATCGTGTTCGATTCCTCGCTGGTCACGACCAGCCACTTGCCGTCGGGGCTTTGCGCAACGCCTTCGGGTTCCTTGCCGACGGCGACCTGCCAGGAGACCTTGCGCGAGCCGAGGTCGACCGCGGTGACCGCGGCATCGTCCTCGTTGGCGACGAACAGGGTGTCCCCGGTGCGCGACAGGAAGAACTGTTCGGGATCGGCGCCGGCGGGCAGCTCGGCAACTAGCGCGCCGGTGGCGGCGTCGCGGATCTCGACCGTGTTGTCGCGGCTCGCGCAGATGTAGAGGTACTTGCCGTCCTTGCTCAGCGTGATCCCGCGCGGCCGGCCGCCGACCGGCCAGGTGGCCTTCACCGCGCCCGAGGCGAGGTCGATCACGGTGACCGAATCGCCCCTCTCGTTCGAGACATAGGCCGTCTCCGCGCGCACTGCGCCAACGTGCGCAGCGAGAGCCAGAGCTGAACCGGCGATTGACCAGAAAATCCGCATCGGCCGAGAATACGCCGCTTCGCCGGTCGCTGCATTGGAAATTAGTACAATTGGGGCCGCGCCGAAGGGCTCATAACATGCCCGGCAACCGATCGTCGGACTGCGCCAAGGCGAATCGACGGCTTTTGAGATGAGGATACCGGCATGGCATTTTCCCATTCCCGCAAGGCGTTGGCGGCTTCGCTCGCGCTTCTGGCCGCGGTCAGCGGCACCCGGCTGATGGCGCACGGCGACGTCACCCCGCAGGCGATCGACACGTCGAAGCTGCCCGAAATCGGGGCCGATTGGCGCAAGCACAATCCCTACCGGGGCAACGCCGACGCGATCAAGATCGGCGAAAGCGGCTATGCGCAGAACTGCGCGCGCTGCCACGGCATCCAGGCCATTTCGGGCGGGATTGCGCCGGACCTGCGCTATCTCGAGCTGGGCGATCCGGGCGACGAATGGTACGTCGAACGCTTCCAGCATGGCTCGAGCCGCGACGGCAAGGTCTACATGCCGCCGTTCGGCGAGGTCCTCGGCCAGAAGGCGGGCTGGGCGATCCGCAGCTACCTTGAAACCGTTCATTCAGACGACTGACGTGCTGACGCGCAGGGGGCTCATCGCAGGACTGGCCGCCGGCGCGGCGCTCCTCCCGGCAACCCGGCTCGGCGCCGCACCGTTGGCCAGGGTTCAGGAACTCGGCGTGCTGCGGATCGGGGTCTACCGCGACAACCGGCCCTGGTCGTGGAGCGAGAACGGCGGCGCTCCCCAGGGGATCGATGTCGATCTGGCCAGGGCGCTGGCCGCCACTCTGGGCGTGCGGGCCGAGGTAGTCGAGTTCCTTGCCGGCGAGGACCTTGGCGACGACCTGCGCAACGTGGTCTGGCGCGGCGGCCTCCTCGGCTTCCAGCCCTGCGACGTGATGATGCACGTGCCGTTCGACCGGCGCCTGCAGATCGACAACGACCAGGTCGTCCTGCTCGCGCCCTATTACCGTGAGAACTTCGCCGCGGTTTGCGGAGCCGAACAGTCCGACTGCGACGTGCCGCCGCCCCAGTTCAAGGGCAAGCGGCTGGCGGCCGAGCTCGATTCCATTCCCGACATGTACCTCCTGGGAGGATTCGGCGGCGTGCTGCGCAGCGATGTGCGCCACTATCCTACCGGCGACGCGGCGGTGCGCGCGGTGCGTTCGGGGGAAGCCGACGTGGCCGTCGCGACCCGCGCGCAGGTCGAGCACGTGACCGCCGAACCCAATTCGCAAGGCCTCAAGCGCCGCCGCGCGCCGCTTCAGGCGATCATGTCGCCGGGCTGGGACATCGGCCTTGCGGTCAAGGAAAACAGCCGCTCGCTGGGCGACGCGCTTGATCGGACGATAGAGGCGATGGCCGCGGACGGGCGCATGACGGCCCTCTTCGCGCGCCACGGCGTCGAATGGAAGCCCGCCGTCGCCGCGCAGCCGGCCGGGGAATGACCCGGCCGTGATTGGCCCAAGGTCCAATTGCTGGACCGCAGCCAGCCGATAGGTTCGAAATTGCACAATGACGCGGGATCCGATGCGGCCAACGCAGCGGATCGCCGGAACAGGAGGGTAGGATGAAAGGCACAATGAAGCGCAGCCTTGTCGGGCTGGCATTGCTCGGAACCGCGATGTCCACGGCGGCCCTGGCCGAAGGGCCGACCAGTGCCGACTTGATGAACGATGCGGAAACCACCGGCGACGTCCTGACCTATGGCCTCGGGCCGCAGGCCCAGCGCTTCAGCCCGCTCGACAAGGTCAACACCGGCAACGTCGCGCGACTGGTTCCGGCTTTTGCCTCCTCGCTTGGCGGGGAAAAGCAGCGCGGCCAGGAATCGCAGCCGATCGTCTATGACGGCACGATCTACGTGACCGGGTCCTATTCGCGGCTTTACGCCTTCGACGCGCGCACCGGCGAAAAGAAGTGGCAGTACGACGCGCGCCTGCCCGATGGCATCATGCCGTGCTGCGACGTGGTCAACCGCGGTGCGGCGATCCACGGCGACAAGATCATCTTCGCGACGCTCGATGCGCACATCGTCGCGCTCAACCGCAACACCGGCAAGGTCATCTGGAACAAGACCATGGCCGATTACCGCGCCGGCTATTCGGCGACGGCGGCGCCGCTGATCGTCAAGAACATGGTGATCACCGGTAACTCGGGCGGTGAATTCGGCGTGGTCGGCGCGGTTACCGCGCGCGACGTCGACACTGGCGAGGTGATCTGGGAGCGCCCGACCGTCGAAGGCCACATGGGCACCCTGCGCGGCAAGCCCAACGGCATCTCTGGCAAGACCAACGCCAGCTGGACCGGCGACCTGTGGAAGACCGGTGGCGCCGCCACCTGGCTTGGCGGGACCTACGATCCGGGCACCAACCTGGTCTACTTCGGCACCGGCAACCCGGCGCCGTGGAACAGCCACCTGCGCCCCGGAGACAACCTCTATTCGAGCTCGACCGTCGCGATCGACGCGGACACCGGCGTGATCAAGTGGTCCTATCAGACCACCCCCCACGACGGCTGGGACTTCGACGGCGTGAACGAGTTCATCCCGTTCGATGCGACAATTGGCGGCAAGCCGATGAAGCTGGGCGCCAAGGCCGACCGCAACGGCTACTTCTTCGTGCTCGACCGGACCAACGGGAAGTTCATCAGCGCCAACCGGTTCGTCGCCGAAACGACCTGGGCCAACGGCTTCAACCCGAAGACCGGCCGCCCCAACTACGTCGCCGACAACCGCCCCGGCGCGCCGAGCGGCACGGAAAAGGGCAAGGTCGTGTTCTCCGCGCCGAGCTTCCTTGGCGGCAAGAACTGGATGCCGATGGCCTATTCGAAGGACACCGGCCTGTTCTACATCCCGTCGAACGACTGGGGCATGGACATCTGGAACGAACCCATCGCCTACAAGAAGGGGGCGGCCTACCTGGGCGCGGGCTTCACCATCAAGCCGACCCACGAGGACCACATCGGCGCGTTGCGCGCGATGGATCCGGCGACCGGCAAGATCGTCTGGGAATACAAGAACAAGGCGCCGCTGTGGGGCGGAGTGCTGACCACGCGCGGCAACCTCGTCTTCACCGGCACGCCCGAAGGCTATCTCAAGGCCTTCGATGCCAAGACCGGGCAGGAGCTGTGGAAGTTCCAGACCGGGTCAGGCGTGGTCGGATCGCCGGTCACCTGGGAACAGGACGGCGAACAGTACGTTGCGGTCATGTCGGGCTGGGGCGGTGCGGTCCCGCTGTGGGGCGGCGAAGTCGCCAAGACCTTCAAGGAAATCAGCCAGGGCGGATCGCTCTGGGTGTTCAAGCTGCCCAAGTAAGATGCTGAGCGGGACACGCCCTTCTCTCTCATGGCGTGTCCCGCCAGCGCTTGCTATGTCCTCCCCAGCCATGACAGCGACCAAACCCATGGGCCCGGCCTTTCCTCCGCCCGAACGCATCCTGGTGATCGACGATCATTCACTTGTGCGCGACGGCCTGCGCAGCGTGCTCGAAGCGTGCTTCCCGGGCTGCACCATCCACGAAGGCGGAACCATCGCGGAAGCGAAGGAGGTTCTAGCGGCGAACTACGACATCGATCTCGTCCTGCTCGACCTCAACCTGCCCGAGGTGACCCGCCTTTCGGGCCTCGTGGAACTGCGCCAGGGCTTTCCCGGCACGCCGATCGTCATGGTTTCGGGCGCGATGGAGCGGGCCACGATCCGCGACGCGCTGGCCGCCGGGGCGGCCGGCTTCATTCCCAAGTCGCTCAAGCGCAACGACATCGTCGCCGCCCTGCAAAGCGTGATGGCGGGTGAACTCTACGTCCCCGAAGTGCTCGACCAGGACGACGATGCCAGCCGCGAGGACGCTGCGATCCGTGAGCGGATCGACACGCTGACTCCGCAGCAGCGCGTCGTGCTCGGCCACCTGGTGGCCGGGCGGCTCAACAAGCAGATCGCCTACGAACTCGACGTGTCGATGACTACCGTCAAGGCGCACGTCTCGGCCATCCTGCAGAAGCTCAACGTGTTCAGCCGCACCCAGGCGGTTATTCTCGCCAACCGGATCGGCTTCAGCGGCTAGACAGGGTCCGGCGTGTCCGCCTCGGGTTGGGCCAGCAGCATCCGCAGCATAGCGCGCAGCTGCGCCGGCTTGATGGGCTTGGTCAGCGCCGGAAGCTTCGCTGCGGCAAGGCGCGCCTTTATCTCGTCGCTGCGGTCGGCGGTGATGACCATGGCCGGCACCTGACGGCCAAGCCGCGCGCGGATCGCCGCGATGGCCTGGTCGCCCAGCTGCCCGTTGTCGAGGTGGAAGTCTGCGATGACCAGGTCGACCCCGCGCTCGATGGCGGGTTCGACGCCCGGATCGGACGGGTCGAGTGCCACATTGATGGCGTAACCCCAGTTCTCGATCAGGACCCTCATGCCTTCCAGAATGGCCGGATCGTTGTCGATGACGAGGATGTGGCCCGATTCCGCGGTCGCCGTTTCAATGCCTGCGCCGCGGCGCAATGCGGTGCGGCTGACCGCAGCGGCTGCGGGCAGGTCTATGGCGAACTCCGATCCTACGCCGGGCACCGAATGCAGCGTGATCGGGTGGTCCAGCATGGCCGAGGCGCGCTGCACGATCGACAGGCCAAGGCCCTTGCCCGCCGTGCGCTGGGTTGCGTCCAGGCGGCGGAATTCCTCGAAGATGGCGGTGCGGTCGCGTTCGGCAATTCCGGGACCGGTGTCGCGGACGGCAATCCGCACCCGCTCGGCCGTGCCGGTCACGCTCAACTCGATCTCGCCGCTGTCGGTATAGCGCACCGCGTTCGACACGAAATTCTGGAGTATGCGCCGCAGCAGGCGGATGTCGCTCGAGACCCACCGCCCGCTGTCGGGGAGATGCAGCGCAAGGCCCTTGGCGCGGGCCAGCGGGGCGAACTCGATCCGCAGCGCGGCAAGGATCCGATCAAGGTCGATCGCGGTGATTTCCGGGTTGATGGCGCCGGCATCGAGCCGCGAGATCTCGAACAACGCCTCGAGCAGGTCCTCGACCGAATCAAGCGCCACGGCGGTCTGGCGCACGAGCGCGCGCGTCGGCAGCGCGAGGCGCCGCTCGGCCAGCGCCGAGACGAACAACCGCGCGGCGTTGAGCGGCTGGAGAAGGTCGTGGCTCGCCGCCGCAAGGAAACTGGTCTTGGACCGGTTCGCCACTTCGGCGGCGGTCTTGGCCGAAAGCAGTTCGGCCTCGACCGCGCGGCGCTCGGCCACTTCGGATTCCAGTTCGACCGTGCGTTCGGCGACCTTGCGTTCGAGCGTTTCGGCCACCTGCAAGCGGTCGGTCACGTCCTCGAAGGTCATCACCATGCCGCCGCCCGGCATCGGCGCGCGGCGCACCTCGACCACACGCCCGCTGGCCTGCCGGCGCAGCGCCACGGTTTCGGGCGCGCCATCAGGCAACCAGTCGAGCGGCCGGCCGTCACCCTGCGGGCCGTTGACCTCCTGGCAAGCGGTCACGAGCCCTTCGTGGGTGGCAAGGCGCGACAGGCCGTCTTCGCCGAGGCCAACGATCGACAGCAGGTGCCCGTTCCAGGCGATCAGCCGGCGCCCGGCGTCGAACACCGCCACCGCGAGGCGGATCGTGTCGAGCGTCGATTGCAGGACCGTGCTTTTTTCGGCGAGTTCGCGGGCGCGCTGGCGGGCGTCCTCGGCCTTGACCTCCGTGATGTCGGTATAGATGCCGACGGTGCCGCCCTCGCTCGTGCGCAGTTCGTTGATCTGCACCCAGCGCCCGTCGCTCAGCGCCTGGACGTGCGCATTGGCGGCGTTGCGGTGCAGGGCAAGACGGTCGGCCAGCCAGCGCTCGGGCGAGATCAGCGATCCGACCGTTTGTCCGCTTTCGGCAATGCGCGTCGCGATTTCGGTGAAGGTTGGCCGCTGGGCACTGCTTTCCGTGTCGAGAACCGGCCAGAACCCGCTGTAGGCGCGGTTGTGCATGATCAGACGGTCGTCCGCGTCGAACAGGGCAAAACCGTCCGAAAGCGATTCGATCGCATCGCGCAGGCGCGCACGGGCGGCATCCGCACCGCTGTGGGCGAGGGCGAGATCGGTGTTGGCCGCCTCCAGCCGGGCTAGCGCCTCTTCCAGTTCGGCAGTGCGTTCGCGCACCAGCGCCTCGAGAGAGATCGCCGTCTCGAACATCGAGAAGGCGCCGCCCTGCATATCGCTGGCGCGTTCTACCCGGTCGATCAGTGCGGCGTTGATCTTTTCCAGCCGGCGGACGCGTTCTTCCAGCTCGGCGATCCGGGCGGTATCCTCGACTGGTGACAGGCGCGCGCTGCTGGCCATCAGCGCCCGATCGCCAGTCCGCTCAGCGTCTGGTTGATGTGTGCGCCGCGGAACTGTTCGCCATAGGTGTTGAAGCCGACCAGCCGCCGCCGCGCATAGAGCGCCGAGACCTCACGCGACAATTGACGGCTTTCCGCGTCGATCCGGTTGAGCACGCAGTCGAAGCCGATGATGTGGTCGATCGCGCCGACCTTGCGCTCGAGGTCGGAGAACAGGGCGTTCATGCCTTCCAGCCGGTCGACCGGTTCGCCGATGGTGAGGACGACGCCAGTGTCGATCGCGCAATAGAACGTCAGGCTTCCGTCGGGATTGGCAGACTGGATCGAGCGCACGTGATAGCCGCCGCCGGCGCGGACCATCGGCGGATGGGCGGCAAAGAAGGCGGCGTCCAGTTCCTCGCCCGGACGTCCGGCCAGCCGGCGGTATTCGTCGGCTGCCGGCATGGCGTTGATCTCGTGAACGATGCGCTCGATCGGATCGGCTGCGGTGATCACCATCTTTTCGGGCCCGGGACGGTAATGGTTGGCGCTGAACACGTGCATCGGCTTGGTGCTCGACAAGATGGCGACCACGGCGGAGTCGCGGCGGAACGCGCCGTCGTGGAACACCCAGGTCTCGCTAAAGGCCATGCCGTCACCCGACGATCCGCCGACCATCAGCGTGTCGCCCAGCGCTTCCTGCACGGTCATGGTGAGCAGTTCCTCACGGTGCGATAGGCCGTCGACCAGGAACAGCGCGACGTGGTTGATAGCCTCGCCCAGGGGACGGGCGGCGGCGCGGGCGTTGGCGGTCAGGGCACGCACCGCGCGGCGACCGTCCTCAACGTCGAAGCAGTCGAGATCGTCGAAGCAGTGCTGCGTCATGCGGAAGGCGTCGTGCGGAAAGCCGATGAAGACGAGGCCATCCGAATCGTAGCCCCGCTCGCTCAGTTCGCCGGCGCTGGTGCAGCCGATCAGGGGCAGGCCAGCGAGGCGATCGGCTATTGCGGCGGCGAGGCCTTCGCGGGCGTAGCGGTGCGAACAGAACAGCAGGCCGCCGGCCAGTGGAAGCGAGCCGATTGCCGCCGCGATTTCGCCAATGGCGGCGACCGGATCGCCGCTGTGCGACGACGCCACGACTAGACTGCTATCGGTCAGCACTTCCGCCACGTTTTCTCCCATGATCCGGCGCTGTCCCGCGCCTTGTCGTCATTCCTTCCCTGTCTAGCGCAGGGGCAGGGCCGCGCCAAGCGTTGCGGCCCTGCTAGCCATCGCCGCGGGGCGGGTCGCCCAGCGCCTCCAGCGCGGCCGCCTCGGCATCGTCGAAAACCCGGCTGCGCACGATGAAGCGCACGCCTTCGGGCGCTTCCAGGCTCATCCCGGCGCCGCGCCCCGGGACCACGTCGATCGTCACCTGGGTGTGGCGCCAGTATTCGAACTGCGCCGCGCCGATCCACACCGGCGTATCGCCCGCGACGTGTCCCAGAAGGACGTCCTGTGCGCCGGTGCGAAACTCGCCCCGGGTGAAGCAAATCGGCGCCGACCCGTCGCAGCAGCCGCCCGACTGGTGGAACATCAGCGGGCCGTGGCGAGCGCTAAGCCGCGCGATCCATTCCTCTGCCGCCGCACTAGCCAGGACGCGGAGCGGAGCCGAAGCGCCGAAAGGCGCGGCCCCTTGGGACCGCGCCTCCGGTGGCGACCCTTCCGCCGACTGGCGGGTGGCATCGGACATCAGAAAAAGCCGAGAGCCTTCGGGCTGTAGCTGACCAGCATGTTCTTGGTTTGCTGATAGTGGTCGAGCATCATCTTGTGGGTTTCGCGGCCGATGCCCGACTGCTTGTACCCGCCGAACGCGGCGTGGGCCGGATAGGCGTGGTAGCAGTTGGTCCAGACGCGGCCCGCCTGGATCGCACGGCCGAAGCGGTAGCAGGTGTTGGCGCTGCGGCTCCACACCCCGGCGCCCAGGCCGTAAAGCGTGTCGTTGGCGATCGACAGCGCGTCGGCATCGTCCTTGAACCTGGTCACCGAAACGACCGGACCGAAGATTTCCTCCTGGAAGATGCGCATCTTGTTGTGCCCTTCGAGCACGGTCGGCTGCACGTAGTAGCCGTCGGCCAGTTCGCCGCCGAGCATGTTGCGCGCACCGCCGGTCAGCACCTTGGCGCCTTCGTTACGGCCGATGTCGATGTAGCTGAGGATCTTTTCCAACTGGTCGTTCGACGCCTGGGCGCCGATCATGGTCGCGGGATCGAGCGGGCTGCCCTGGACGATCCTTTCGACGCGGGCGACAGCCTTTTCCATGAACCGGTCGTAGATCGATTCATGGATCAGCGCGCGGCTCGGGCAGGTGCAGACCTCGCCCTGGTTGAGCGCGAACATGGCAAAACCTTCCAGCGCCTTGTCGAGATAGTCGTCGTCCTCGGCCATCACGTCCGCGAAGAAGATGTTCGGGCTCTTGCCGCCCAGTTCCAGCGTGCAGGGAATCAGGTTCTCGCTCGCGTACTGCATGATCAGGCGGCCGGTGGTCGTCTCGCCGGTGAAGGCGATCTTGCTGATCCGCGGGTTGGTGGCGAGCGGCTTGCCCGCTTCGATGCCGAAACCGTTGACGACGTTGAGCACGCCTTCGGGCAGCAGGTCGCCAATGAGGTCCATCAGCACCATGATCGACATCGGGGTCTGTTCGGCCGGCTTCAGCACCACGCAGTTGCCGGCGGCGAGGGCGGGGGCGAGCTTCCAGGCGGCCATCAGGATCGGGAAGTTCCACGGGATGATCTGGCCGACCACGCCCAGCGGCTCGTGGAAGTGATAGGCGACGGTGTCGTGGTCGATCTCGGCGATCGAGCCTTCCTGCGCCCGCACGCAGGCGCCGAAATAGCGGAAGTGGTCGATCGCGAGCGGAATATCGGCGGCAGTGGTCTCGCGGATTGGCTTGCCGTTGTCGATGGTCTCGGCCATCGCCAGCATGTCGAGGTTGTCCTCCATGCGCTGGGCGATGCGGTTGAGCATGTTGGCCCGGTCGGTGCTCGAAGTGCGGCCCCAGGCGTCCTTGGCCTTGTGCGCCGCGTCGAGCGCCAGTTCGATGTCTTCGGCCGTGCCGCGCGCAACCTTGCACACCGGCTGGCCGGTGACCGGCGAGATGTTGTCGAAGTATTCGCCCCGGACCGGCGCGACCCACTGGCCGCCTATGAAGTTTTCGTACCTGTCCTTGATCAACGCCTTGCCGTTGAACTTGCTCATGGCCTGTTCGAGCATGTGAATGTCTCCTCTCCGGACTCGGGGGTCCCAACGCCGGAGAGAGTGCGACCTCGCGGTGCGCTCGCCAATTGTACCTTCGGCTTATTTGCCGCCCGGGCGTCGTGATCGGCAAAGCATCGGCGATAGATCGGCGCCGCTTCATGGACAGCAGCCGGCCCTCCCAGGATAACCGTTGCGGGCAGCGCCTCTCGACCACGGCAGGAGAGCGTCGATGACAACGAGACTTGAAGCCGCGATGGGCGCTGCGGCGCTTTGCGTCCTGGCAAGCGGCTGCGGCGGCAGCGGGCAAAGCCTGGCCATGTCGCCGCCTGCCCCCGCAACCCCGGTTGCACCGCTACCAGCCAAGGTCAACGACACATCGGTCGAGCTTGTCGCACCGCCGGCAGCGCCCGCCCTTGCCGTGGCGACGCGGGCCGAGCCGATCGCGATCCGCTACGATCAGGGGCGGGCCCTCTACGAGGTCCAGTTCGGCACTTACGGCTGGTCTGCCGTGATCGATCCGCCCGATCCGCACGATCCTGCAATCTACGGCCCCAACAGGTACTTTCAAGTCGCCGGTGTTCCTTCGGCCTGGATCGCACTGGGCGCGCACCACAGGTCATCGAATGCCGAAACCAATTACACCTACTCGAACATCGCCACCTGGAGTGCCGAGGGCATCGGTGGAGGGCCGTGGGGCAACATGGTGGCCTTCGGGGTGCCGACATCGGCAGGCGACGTGCCGATTTCCGGCACGGGTGCCTTCGAGGGACTTGTCAGAGGCATAGCGGACGTCCCCAACGGCGGGTGGGGAGACACCGCGACCACTCCGCTCGACGGTCAAGTCAAACTGGCCTTCGATTTTGGTGCCGGGACCTTGGCCGGAGGAATGCGCCTGGCCAGCGCCTGCGACTGCACGACGAACTTCGACCTTGGAACGATCGCCTTCGCGAGCACTGCCTTCGCGCGCGGGGCAACGACGTTTTCCGGCACATTCGCGACAGGAGCGAGCGGCACCAACGCGTTCGCGGGGCAATTCACGGGGCCGGGCGCCAGGGAGCTGATCGCCAGCTGGGCCTTGCCATTCGTGTTGAATGGTACATCGCATCAAGCGACCGGCGCATGGATCGCCAAGCGGGGCGACTGATCAGTCTTGCCAGGATTGGTGCGGTCGAGAAGACTCGAACTTCCACGGGCTTTCGCCCACAACGACCTCAACGTTGCGCGTCTACCAATTCCGCCACGACCGCTAAATCAACGGGGCGAGCAGGTCGCCCCCGGGGGGTAGGAGCGCGCCCTTAGCAAAGGGTATGCAGGGCTGCAAGCGCGTTAGGCGCGTTTTATTGCCGGCCCCTTGGCGCGGCCGTTCAGGAGCCTGGTTTCCAGCCGAATTCGGCCTTTACCGCGGCCTTGGGCACCTGGACCAGGGCCTCGTTGATCGCGGCGCTCTCGCCCGGTGCAAGGACACGCTTGGGGCTTTGCACCTCGGCGGTATAGACCACGCGGTCACGCGCGTCGCGCAGCACGATCAGGATCGGCGGGACGCTGCGCGATTCCTGCGATGTGTTGGTGACCGCGCCGCTCGCCTGGAAATACCAGGTGCTGTCGGGAAGCTGGTGGCGCTCCTGCTGCTTGGCCGGAAAGTCGAGCTTCAGCCCCGGTTGCGCCTCGGCAAACAGGGGATGGGCGAAAGGCATCCAGTTGGGCAGGCCCCACCAGGCGGTTGCACCGATCAGGGCGAGCGAGATCGAGCCGACGAGGATCGCCACGACCGACCACATCTTGGCCGGATTGTGGCGCGGTCGGAAAGGCGGCTCGTGGGCGAAGCTGGAATGGTCGTCCTCGGCGGTGTCGCCGCTTGTCGGCGCGGCCCAGGCGGGCGGTGGCGCTTCCTCGTCGTAGACGAAGGGCGGCAGCGGCGGATCCTGTTCAGGCCCGGCGACCTCGTCCGCCGGTTGGGGCGTCGGCGGGGCGGGCTCGCCGCCGTGATGTGGCGGTTGCTGCTGGCGGTCGAAGTTGACCGAGACCGCCACGGTCGGAGCGGGCGCTGCGGCGGGTGCCGGTTCGGGTGCGGCGACCTCGGTCGCAGTTGGGGCAGGTGCTTCCACCGGCGGTGGGGGCGGAGGTGGAGGCTGAGGCAGCGGCGCAGCCTCGGCCGCGCGTTCGGGCAGGGCAGGGCCATCCTGGAACCAGCTGTGCCGGCATTTGGCGCAGCGCACCGTGCGCCCGTCGACACCGATCGCGCTGTCCGGCACGGCATACCGCGTGGCGCAGGCAGGGCAGGCAATGATCATGGCCCGTGGTTAAACACGCCGTATCGCCATCCTGCAATGCCCGGCACTGTGAAAGGTCTGCCGCTATGCCCTTTTTTCCACATGGATTGGCGGCTATAGCCCGCCCTTCCCTTCCTCCGCCGGATACCACCCGCCGATCATGAGCACTGCCCCCGACGCGGAAATCGTCCAGTTCGACAACGTGGGGCTGCGCTATGGCAGCGACCGCGAGGTCCTGAGCGATGTCTCGTTCACACTTTTCCCGGGCAGTTTCTATTTCCTCACCGGCGCGAGCGGCGCGGGCAAGACCTCGCTGCTCAAGATGCTCTATCTTGCACAGCGACCCTCGCGCGGCATGATCCGCATGTTCGGCACCGATGCGATCACCCTGCCGCGCGACCGGCTGCCCCATTTCCGCCGCCGCCTGGGCGTGGTCTTCCAGGATTTCAGACTGGTTAAGCACCTGTCGGCCTTCGACAACGTGGCGCTGCCCCTGCGCGTCGCGGGCGTAAGCGAACGCGACCTCGCCAAGCCGGTGGCCGACATGCTCGACTGGGTCGGCCTGTCCGAACGGGTTCATGCCCAGCCGGCCCAGCTTTCGGGCGGGGAGCAGCAACGCGTGGCGATCGCGCGCGCGGTAATCGGCCGGCCCGAACTGCTCGTCGCTGACGAGCCGACCGGCAACGTCGATCCCGAAATGGCGGTGAAGCTGCTCCGCCTGTTCGAGGCGCTCAACCGTCTCGGGACCACCGTGGTGGTCGCGACCCACGACGTTCACCTGCTCAAGAAGGTGCCGGATTCGCTGATCATGCGGCTCGATCGCGGGCGGCTGTCCGATCCCACCGGCGCCTTGCGCTATCCGCCCCGGCCGCAGGCAGCCCCGGCCGGAGCGTACTGATCGTGGCCTTCGCTCTTCCCTCCGCGCTGAGTGGTCGCCTCGCCCGCGGATCGTCGGGCGATGCGCAGCTTATTCGCCAGGCGCGCCTGGCGGGGCCGATGCCCTGGGTCATCGCGATCATGGTTGCCCTGACGGTGATCGCGGCCGCAGCGGGCCTTGCCCTCAGCAACACGGCGCGTTCGGCCTCCGATGCCCTGTCGGGCGGCGTCACGGTCCAGATCGTCGAGGCAAACCCGGCGCTGCGCGACCGGCAGGCCATCGCCGCGGCCGGCCGCCTCCAGGCGACCCCGGGCATCGTCTCGGCGCAGATCGTCTCGCAGGACGAGATCGAGCGGCTGATCGAACCGTGGCTGGGGGGCGGCGTCGGCGATGACGAGGCCATTCCCGTCCCCGCTCTGGTCGATGTGCGGCTGCGCGACCCGGTCGACGCCGAAACGCTGGGTGCACTGCGCCGGTTGGTGCGCGAAGTGGCGCCCGCGGCTCGGATCGACGCGCAGTCGACCTGGCTGAAGCCCGTGTTCGGGGCGATCGATTCGCTGCGCTGGCTGGCCGTCGCGCTGGTCGTGCTGTTGGGTTTCGCGCTGGCGGCGGCGGTTCTCCTGGCGGTGCGCAGCGCGCTTGGCGTCAACCGCGACACGATCGAGATCGTCCACCTGCTGGGCGGCACGGACGCCCAGGTCGCGCGGATCTTCCAGCGCTCGGTCGGGATCGATGCCCTGGGCGGCGGCATCCTCGGCCTCCTGCTAGGCGTTGTGGTGGTCAGCTTCTTCGGGCGGCGCTTCGGCGATCTCGGCGCAGGGCTGGTCGGTGGCGGCGCTCTTGCCTGGCACGACTGGCTGGTGCTGGCGCTGGTGCCGCTGGTCGGAGCCTTGCTTGCCATGATCACCGCGCGGCTGACGGTGATGCGCGCGCTGCGCCGGATGCTCTGATAAGAGCCGAAGCACCATGATTCGCCGCCTCTTTTCCGTTGTCCTGATCGCCTGGGCGCTTGGCTTCGTGCTGTTCGCGGTGACTCTGCCACGGCCGATCGGCAATGCCGGCACCGACGGGGTCGTGGTGCTGACCGGCGGCAAAGGCCGCGTCGATCGCGGGCTCGAGGTGCTGGAAAAGGGCTGGGCCAAGCGCCTGCTGGTTTCGGGCGTGGGGCGCGACGTCAAACCGCGCGAGCTGGCAGCGGAATACGGGATTTCCCGGGCGGTCCTCGCCTGTTGCGTGACGCTCGGCTACAAGGCGATCGACACCCGTTCGAACGGCAGCGAAACCGCTGAATGGGCCCGCGACGAGAAGCTTCAGTCGCTGCGGCTGGTCACCAGCGACTGGCACATGCGCCGGGCCGCGATGGAACTGCGCCGCAACCTGCCCGAAGACATAACCGTGATCGAGGATGCCGTGCCGACCCAGCCGAAACTGTGGGCGCTGTTCCTCGAATACCACAAGTGGCTCGCGCGATTGACCGCGCCGGTGTGGGACAGGGGCTGAACCGTGCGAGTGCTGCGCAGCCTGGCCTTCTATATCGCCTTCTACGGTGCGAGCCTGTTCATCGTGCTGGCCTGCATTGCAACCCTGCTGCTGGCGAGCCGCGCCACGTTCCGCCGCACGGTCCATTCCTGGTCGGCCTGGCAACGGATCTGCTGCCGTCACCTGCTGGGCATCACCATAAGGGTCGACGGCACGCTGCCCGACGGACCGGTTCTGGTCGCGCTTAAGCACGAGAGCTTTTTCGAGGCGATCGACCTTCCGCAATTGCTCGATACGCCAGGAGTCTTCGCCAAGGTCGAGCTGATGCGCATCCCGCTGTGGGGCCTGGCCGGACGACGCTATGGCCTGGTTTCGGTCGAACGCGACCAGGGCGCGCGCGCGCTGCGCCACATGCTCGCCGAGGCGCGGGCGCTGGTCGCCGATGGCCGGCCGCTGGCGATCTTTCCCGAAGGCACGCGCGTTCCCCACGGCACCCGGCCCGAACTCAAATCGGGCTTTGCCGGCCTCTACAAGCTGCTCGGCCTGCCGGTCGTTGCGGTCGCGCTCGATTCAGGGCCGCTCTACCACCGCTGGATCAAGCGACCGGGCGTCATCACCTACAAGCTGGCTGATCCGATCCCGCCCGGCCTGCCGCGCGACGTGGCCGAGGCCCGCGTCCGCGCCGCGATAAACGCGCTTAACGCCTGATGGCATCGACGCCAGAGCCCCGCTCACCGCTCGAGGTGCTCGGGCCAGGGCTTGTGACCGGCGCGGCCGACGATGATCCCAGCGGCATCGGCACCTACAGCCAGGTCGGCGCGCAATTCGGCTATGCCATGGGCTGGACCATGCTGTTCGGGTTCCCGCTGCTCGCTTCGATCCAGGCGATCTGCGCGCGGATCGGCGCGACCACCGGGCGCGGCATCGCCCAGAATCTGCGGCGCCACTATCCGCCCGCGCTGTTGCGCGTGGTCGTGCTGATGCTGCTGGTTGCCAACGTCATCAACCTTGGCGCGGATCTCGGCGCGATGGGCGCGGTGCTGGGCCTGATCGTGCCCGGACCGGTGCTGGGCTTCACCGCGCTGTTCGGCCTTGTCTGCATCCTGGTCGAGGTGTTCGTCAGTTATTCGCGTTTCGCCCGCATCCTGCGCTGGGCGACGCTATCGCTGTTCGCCTACGTCGGCGTGGTCTTTGTCGCGCACGTACCTTGGGAGGAGGCGCTGCGCGCCGTCCTGGTGCCGCGCTTCACGTTCGACCGGGACCACGCCATGGCGCTCGTCGCGATCTTCGGCACGACGATCAGCCCCTATCTGTTCTTTTGGCAGGCCGGGCAGGAGGTGGAAGAACAGCATCGCCGCCACATCAAGCCGCTGCACGTGTCGCCGCGCCGCGTTGCGGGCGCCGAGCTGAAGCGCATCCGCACCGACACGCTGGTCGGCATGGGCTTTTCGCACCTTGTCGCGCTGTTCATCATCATCGCCACCGCCGCTACTCTCCACGCCAACGGCGTGCGCGAGATCGACAGCGCGTCCCAGGCCGCCGAGGCGCTGCGCCCGATCGCAGGCGATTTCGCCTTTGCGCTGTTTGCCACCGGCGTCATCGGGACAGGCCTGCTGGCGGTCCCGGTGCTGGCCGGCAGCGCGGCCTATGCGGTCAGCGAGACCTTCGGCTGGGTCGAAGGCCTGGACCGCAAGCCACGCGAGGCAAAGGCATTCTACGGCGTGATCGCCGCAGCGACGCTGGGCGGGGTGGCGCTCAACCTGATCGGTATCGATCCGATGAAGGCGCTCTACTGGGCGGCCGTGGTCAACGGACTGCTCGCGCCGCCGCTGATGGTCGTCACCATGCTGATCGCGCACAACCGCAAGGTGATGGGCAAGCTGGCGATCGGCCCCGGCCTTGCCTTCGGCGGGTGGCTGTCAACCGCGGTGATGGCGCTTGTCGCGCTGACCTTCCTGTTCAGCTGACCCGCTCGACCGTCACGAACTGCTCGACCAGCGCCGCCTGGCCGAAGCTCGACAGGAATGACGTGTCTGCCGCGTCGCGCCCGACCCCTATCCGCGCAATGTCCGCCGCTCCGGCCATCCCCGTGGCGTCGACCAGGTGCCATGCCCCGTCGAGGAAAACCTCGGCCACGGCGTGGAAATCGGGCGGATCGACGTCGGGCGCATAGACGCTGGCATAGCGCGCCGGGATCGAGGCGGCGCGAACCAGCGCAATCAGCAGGTGGGCATAGTCGCGGCATACGCCCTGCCGTGCAATGAAAGTGTCGGTGGCGCAGGTCCCGGAATGGCTGGCGCCGGGAACATAGGTCATCCGTTCGCTGACCCATTCGGTCAACGCCGCCACACAGGCGCCGCCGCGCAGGCCGCCGAATTCGCCGCTGACGAACTCGAAGAAACGGTCAGACGGGCAGAAGCGCGACGGCATCAGGTAATCGATCACCTCGCCGGGGAGCCAGCGCGGGTCGGTGGCGGGCAGGTAGGCAATGTCGACTGCCGGCCTGTCGACCATGACCTTCGCCCGGTAATCCAGCTCCATGCGACCCTCGACGCGCAGCCAGATCCGTTCGCCCAGCTCGTCGTGGCCGGGTACGCGCACGAAATGGGTGACCGGGGTCAGCCACAACTCCGGCTGGTCGATGGTCTGGTCGGGCAGATGCGCAGCCTCGACCTGGACGAGCACGTCGGTCGCCTGGAAATAGTCATAGACGAGGCGGCTGTGAATCGAGAGGTTCATGTCCGCGTCCAACGCTCGAGCCCTTCCGGGGCTCCCGAAAAATCGCTCACGATCCGTGATCGCTGCGTCCGAAGTCGGGGCGGGCGTCGTCCTGGCCTTCCTCGATGATCGAACGGCGGATCGCGCGGGTGCGGGTGAAGTGATCGAACAGGCGGGCGCCGTCGCCGACCCGGATCGCCCGTTGCAGCGCGGTCAGGTCTTCGGTGAAGCGCTGCAGCATATCGAGCACGGCATCCTTGTTGGACAGGAACACATCGCGCCACATGGTCGGATCGCTGGCGGCGATGCGGGTGAAATCCCGGAAACCACCTGCCGAATACTTGATGACTTCGCTTTGCGTCACGCCTTCGAGGTCGTCGGCGGTTCCGACGATTGTATAGGCGATCAGGTGCGGCAGGTGGCTGGTGACGGCCAGCACCAGGTCGTGGTGCGCCGGGTCCATGATCTCGACCCGCGCGCCCAGCGCTTCCCAGAATGCGGACAGCGCGGTGACCTTGGCCGGATCGGCGCCATCGGGCGGGGTGACAATGCACCAGCGCTGCTGGAACAGCGTGGCAAAGCCAGCATCGGGGCCGGATCGTTCGGTCCCGGCGACCGGGTGGGCCGGGATGACCGCGTTGTTGGGCAGGGCGGCGGCGAGCGCCTTGGCCACTGCCTCCTTGGACGAGCCGACGTCGCTGACCAGCGCCTCGGCGGGGAGGGCGGGGGCGATCTCGGCGGCGGCTTCCGCCATGGCCCCGACCGGTACGCAGAGGATCACGAGTTGCGCTTCGCGCACGGCGTCGGCCGCGCTGTCGCAGACCGTGCCGACCAGTCCTCGTTCGGCGGCGCGGGTACGGGTTGCTGGATCGGCGTCATAGCCGGTGGTCACCGCGCCCGGCAGATGGTCGCGCACGGCAAGGCCGATCGATCCGCCGAGCAGCCCCAGCCCGATGATCGCAATGCGTTCGAATGTCATCACGCCGCCTCCGCCAGCTCGCGCAGGATGGCGGCGATCGCGTCCATGTCGGCGCGGTTGCCGATGGTGATGCGCAGCGCCTGGGCCAGTCCCTGGCTGGGCAGCCAGCGCACGATGTAGCCCCGGTCGGCCAGGCCCTTGTAGGCCGCCTCGCCGCTCAACCGGCCCTCGAACAGGATCAGCACGAAGTTCGCCTCGCTCGGCACGGCGCGCAGGCCGTGGTTGCCGAGCGCCTCGACCTTTGCGGTGAAGCGGGCGCGTTCACCCGCGTTGTGGGTGCGCGAATGCGTGACGAAATCCTGGTCGGCCAGCGCGGCCAGCGCGGTCGCCTGGGCCGAGTTGCCGATGTTGAAGGCACCGCGAATGCGGTTGAGAACGTCGATCAGCGGCGCGGCGCCCGTTCCCCAGCCCACCCGCTCGCCGGCAAGGCCATAGGCCTTGGAGAACGTCCGGGTGGCGAGCACGTTGGGGTGGGTCGCCGCCAGCTCGAGCGAGCCGTCGTCATCGGCAGGATCGACATATTCGGCATAGGCCTGGTCGAGCACCAGCAGCACGTCGGCGGGCAGCCCCGCGTGCAGGCGCGCGATCTCGGCCTTTGGCAGGAAGGTGCCGGTCGGGTTGTTGGGGTTGGCGACGAAGACGACGCGGGTCTGCGGCGTCACCGCGGCAAGCAGCGCGGTGACATCGTTGCCGTAATCCTTCGCCGGCACTTCGACAGGCTCGGCCCCGCAGCGGCGCGCGACGATCTCGTAAAGCGAGAAGGCGTACTGCGAATAAAGCACCTCGTCGCCCGGGCCGGCAAAGGCGCCGGCTGCGGTGTGCAGCAGTTCGCCCGATCCCGTGCCCATGACGATCAGCGCCGGGTCGATCCCGTGGAGCCGCCCGATCGCTTCGCGCAGCGCCGTACTGTCCGCGTCGGGATAGAGCGATGGCGCAACCGCCTTTGCCCGTGCGGCAAGGGCCGCAGGGCTGGTGCCGAGCGGGTTCTCGTTGGCCGAGAGCTTGACCAGCGGACGCCCGTCGTCGCCGGCGCTCTTGCCGGGAACGTAGGCGTGGATCGCCTCGATCCAGGGCTTGGGCCGGGGGGCAGGGCAGGGAGCGTCACTCATCGTGGCGCGCGCATAGCAGGAGTGTCGCCGATTGACAGCCCGCTTGTCGTCGCCCAATCGCCCAAACCATGGCTACCGCCCCGCACAACCCCACCAGTTCCGTGCTGGATCTGACCGCGCCGCTGCCGCTCGATGGCGGTCAGGTGCTGACCGGCGTGCGCGTGGCCTACGAAACCTACGGTGCGCTGAACGCGGACAAGTCGAACGCGCTGATGATCTTCCACGCGCTGACCGGCGATCAGTGCGTTGCCAGCCCGCATCCGGTCACCGGCAAGCCCGGCTGGTGGCTGCGCATGGTGGGGCCGGGCAAGCCGATCGATACCGACCGCTTCTTCGTGATCTGCGCGAACGTGCTCGGCGGCTGCTATGGCACGACCGGGCCGGCCAGCCTGGCCGACGACGGCGAGCCCTATGCGATGCGGTTTCCGGTTATCACCATCCGCGACATGGTCCGCGCCCAGGTGGCGGTGCTCGACGCGCTGGGGATCGAACAGCTTCACGCCGTGGTCGGCGGGTCGATGGGCGGGATGCAGGCGTTGAGCTTTGCCGCCAACTGGCCCCTGCGGACCCGTGCGGCGCTGATCGTTGCGAGCACCGCGCGCCATTCGGCCCAGAACATCGCCTTCCACGAAGTCGGTCGCCAGGCGATCATGGCCGATCCCAAGTGGAAGGGCGGCGACTACTATGGCGCGGGCAAGGGGCCGGACTCGGGCCTGGCCGTCGCGCGCATGGCGGCCCACATCACCTATCTTTCCGAAGAAGGCATGCACGACAAGTTCGGCCGCAAGCTGCAGGATCGCCCCGACGGAACCAAGGGGGCGAAGACCTTCGGCTTCGACGCCGACTTCCAGGTTGAAAGCTACCTGCGCCACCAGGGGTTGAGCTTCACCGACCGGTTCGATGCCAACAGCTATCTCTACATCACGCGGGCGATGGATTATTTCGACCTTGCCGAAGAGCATGGCGGGCGACTGGCCGATGCCTTTGCCCGGACCCAGGCGCGCTTCGCGGTGGTCAGCTTCGATACCGACTGGCTCTACCCTACGGCCGAAAGCCGGACCATCGCCCACGCGCTCAACGCGGCCGGCGCGCCGGTCAGCTTCGTCGAACTGTCCGCCCCCTTCGGGCATGACAGCTTCCTGCTTGACGTGCCCGCGCTCGACCGGGTGATTGCCGGGTTCCTTGGCCAATGACCGCGCTGCGCCCCGATCTTGCGATCATCGCCGCCAACGTCGCGCCAGGCAGCCGCGTGCTCGACATCGGCTGCGGCGACGGCGCGCTGATGGCTGCGCTGCGCGACACGCGCCAGTGCGACGCGCGCGGGATGGAGCTCGATCCGCACAACGTCGCCGAATGCGTTGCGCGGGGGCTGTCAGTGATCCAGGGCGATGCCGACGCCGACCTGCGCGACTATCCCGACGCCTCGTTCGACTACGCGATCCTGTCGCAGACGCTGCAGACCACCAAACGGCCCGACCGCGTGCTCGACGAACTGCTGCGCGTCGGGCGCCGCGGCTTCGTCAGCTTTCCCAACTTCGCGCACTGGAAGGTGCGGGCAAGCTTGCTGTGGAACGGACGGATGCCGGTGACGCGATTGCTGCCAATCGCCTGGTACGAAACGCCCAACATCCACCACGTCACCGTGCGCGACTTCCGCGAACTGGTGGCGGCCAAGGGGCTCAAGGTCGAAGGTGCCTGGTTCCTGTCGGGCGATGCGCGGATCGGTGATGCGGCCGCCACATGGCGCGCCGAACACGCGGTGTTCCTGCTGTCACGCTGACGCGTCGTTGACCAGCAGCACGCTGTCGTCCCGCGCCAGCACCCAGAGCGACAGTCCTGCTGCCTTGGCGCGCTCCACCGCGAGCGAGGTGGGAAGGGACACCGTGACCAGCGTGGTGGCCCCGCCGCGCACGGCCTTTTCGACGATTTCGTAGCTGCATCGCGCGGTCGACAGGACGAACCCCTCCGCCAGCGAACAGTGCGCCCGTGCCGCCGCGCCGACCAGCTTGTCGAGCGCGTTGTGCCGGCCGACATCCTCGCGCACCAGGGCGATCGCCCCGTCGCTGCCGACCGCCGCCGCGGCGTGGGCGGCGCCGGTCCGGCGGCCCAGGTCCTGGTACTCGCCCAGCGCCGACAGGGCGCGGAAGATCGCTTCGCCGGCGACACCGCGATGCCTGGCGACGGGGGGAAGCGCGCGCGCCACCGCTTCGAGGTTTTCGATGCCGCACAGGCCGCAGCTCGATTCGGCTACGCGGGTGCGGACGCGCTCGGTCAGTTGCTCGACGCCGAGCCCGCTCAGCGCGGCGCGCACGATCCAGCCCTGGTCGGTTTCGGCCACGGCCAGATCGGCCAGGTCGGAGGCTGCGGCCGCCAGGCCTTCGCACAGCGCGAAGCCGGTGGCGAAATCGGCAAGATCGGCCGGCGTCGCCATCATCACGGCATAGGCCAGGCCATTGAATTCCAGCGCCACCGGCGCCTCTGGCACCCAGCAGCGCTTGATCGCGCGCCGGGTGCCGTCAGGCCGCAGTTCGGTGGCGGCTGAAGCGCCTACATCCGCTTGAGGGCGCAGAGCTTGTTCCCGTCCGGATCGCGCAGGTAGGCAAGGTAGAGGTCGCCCATCCCGCCCGAGCGCACGCCCGGCGGATCCTCGATCGCGGTGCCGCCATTGGCGACGCCGGCCGCGTGCCAGGCGTCGGCCTGTTCCGGGTTCTCCATCGCGAAGCCGATGGTGCAGCCGTTGCCGGCGGTCGCCGGCTTGCCGTCGATCGGGGGCGTGACCAGGAAGATGCCGCCATTGTGCATGTAGATCAGGCGACCCTTGTCGTCCTTGATCCCCGGGTTGCCGCCCAGCGCGGCAAAAGTGGCGTCATAGAACTTCTTGGACCGGTCGATGTCGTTGCTGCCGACCATGTTGTGACTGTACACGGCGTTCTCCTCTCCTCTGTTCGGTTGCGATTTGCCACGATTGCGCGCGCGAGCAGGCGCGTCAATGGCGCGCGGGGACCGGCTGGCAAAAAGTTGGCTGCGGTTCAGCTTGGCGGCGTTAGGACCAGCGGCTATGCCCCTGTCCTTCCTGATCCCTGTTGCCGCCCTGGCCGCCCAACCGGCGGTTACCGGCCCGCTGCCCGCCCTTACGCTCGAGCAGGAGACGGCGGTGCGCTGCGCCTCGGCCTTCGCCATCGTTGCGGCCGAGCAGGCGAAGGGCGGCCCATCGGTCGCCAACTGGCCCGGCCTTGGCGCGCGGGGCCGCGAATTCTTCGTCCGCACCGGCGCCCGCCTGATGGATGACACCGGCGCGTCCCGCCCGGCCGTCAGCGCTCTCTTCGCACGCTCGGCCGACGATCTGCGCGCCGGCGGCCAGCTTGCTGCGCGGCTCGAAGGTCTGCGTCAGCCCTGCCTCGCCCTGCTCGACCTGACCGTTCCAGCCGGCTGAATCGTTCCTCCGACGGGGCGGCCGCCTGCGACCATTCAGGCAAGGGCAAGCCCTTCGAGCTATCTTCATCGCGCCCGAATCACCGGGCCGATGGAGTGTGCCGACATGCCGCAGCCCCGCGCCACGACGAAGCTGGTATCCCTGTCCGCGTTGGCCGCAGCCCTGCTTGCGCCGCTTCCCGCAGCCGCGCGCGACACGTCCGAGCGCGATCGGGCCATCGGCGACATCCAGGACAAATTGGGCGATCCGCGCACCCAGGAAGCCATCGGCGACGCCATGGCCGGGATGATGGCTGCCATGCTCGACATGAAGGCCGCGCCGTTCCTCAAGGCGATGGACCGGGTCGGCCAGACTACCGGCGAACACCCGCGCCACCGTGACATTCCCGACGATGCGACGCTGGGCGACCTTGCCGGACCCGGCGCGCGCGCCATGCCGGACGAGGTCGCGCGAAAGGCTCCGGCCATGATCGGCGCGGCCGGCGCCATGGTCGGTGCGATGGGCGAAATGCTTCCGCAGCTCGAGGAGGCGGGAAAGCGCATGGGCGACCAGATGCGCGAATCGATCGACAAGGCGGCCCGCACCCGCCGTGCCGACAACGACGACCGTTTGCCTGACCCTCGCGACGGGGATTGAACACGCCCCACTGGTAAGCCGCGTCCGCAACCGCTAGGCCCTGGAGGGTGAGCGACGCACGGCGGCAGGCCATCATAGATATCGGATCCAACACGATCCGCCTGGTCGTCTTCGGCGGTGCCGCGCGCGCGCCTGCCGTGCTGTTCAACGAAAAGCTGATGGCCGGCCTTGGCAGAGGGCTGGTCCCCGGCGCCAACCTCGATCCGGACGCACGCGCAACGGCGCTGAAGGCTCTGGCACGGTTTGCCGCGCTGGTCCGCCTGATGGGCCCCGACACGCTCCGCGTCGTGGCCACCGCCGCCGTGCGCACGGCCGGTGACGGCGATGCATTTCTCGATGACGTGCGCGCGCTGGGTTTGCCGGCGGAACTGCTCAGCGGCGATGACGAGGCGGTTGCCGCCGGCTACGGCGTGGTCTCCGCCGTGCCCGACGCGCGCGGCCTGGTGGCCGACATGGGCGGCGGCAGCCTCGAACTGGTACGCGTCGCCGATGGCCTGGTACACGAACGCCTGTCGCTGCCTTTCGGCGTGATCCCCGTCGGAACGATCCGCGCCGGCGGTACGGGCCTGCTCAAGAAGGAACTGCGCAAGGCGCTCAAGCCGCACCGCTGGCTGGACCAGGTTGCCGGCCAGACGCTTTATGTCGTCGGCGGCGGATGGCGCACCCTGGCGCGCGTGCACATGGATCATACCGGCTGGCCGCTGCCGGTGCTGGGCACCTACCGCTTCCCGGCCGCAGACAGCCGGATGCTCAAGGCCCTGGTGCGCGAGGTCGGCCCGGACAGGCTGGTCGAGGTTCGCGGAGTCAGCGCCGCGCGCGCCGTTCAGCTCGACGATGCCGCCGCGATGCTCGTTGCTCTGGTGCGCGAGGTTCAGCCCGAGGCGATCGAGGTGTCGAGCTTTGGCCTGCGCGAAGGGCTGCTCTACCAGCAGCTCGATCCCGAAACCCGCGCGCAGGACCCCCTGATCGCGGCAGTCCATCACACGGTCGACGGGCAGTTGCCGGTGCCGGGTTACCCGGACGCCTTCCTTGCCTGGAGCGACGGCGCCTTTCCCGACGAGCCGCAGCCGCTGCGCCGCCTGCGCCACGCCGCCAGCCTGATGGCCGGGACCGGCTGGGCCTCGAACCCCGACTTCCGCGTGCTCGCTGGCGAGGAGATGGCCCTCCACGGCAGCTGGGTCGGGGTCGATGCGGCCGAGCGGGCGATGATCGCCATGGCGCTCCACGCCGGGCTTGGCGGCGATCCCGCCGAAGCGCCGCCGATCCTGGCCGCGCTTGCCGATGCCGACGCGCTCGACCGCGCGCTGGCCTGGGGGCTCGCCATGCGGCTGGCGCAGAAGCTGGGCGGCGGCTCGCCCCAGGCCCTGGCCGAAGTGCCGCTTGAGATCTCCGCGGACGGCGACCTGGTCCTGCGTGTGCCGCGCCAGGACGTTGCACTGGTCGACAGCGCCAGCGAGCGCCGGCTGACCCGGCTCGGCCTGGTGCTGAAGCGCCAGACCCGGATCGAGTGCTGAGACGTTTTCCACCTGAAAAGTCCGCCCCCCGACCCCGTAGAGGGTGGACGCCCGAATCGCGCGCAGGCATGACCGCTGGCCATGTGGCAGCTTTACCAATTTCCCCTGTGCCCGTTCAGCCGCAAGGTCCGCCTGCTCCTCAGCGAGAAGGGCGTGGGCTATGAACTGTGGCGCGAGAACCCGTGGGAAGGGCGCGACGATTTCTTCGCACTCAATCCGGCCGGGCGTACCCCGGTGTTGCACGATCCGGCCAAGAACCTGACCCTGATCGATAGCCGTGCGATCTGCGAATACTTCGAGGAAACGGTCGACAAGAACCCGATGATCGTCGGCACCGCCGCTGGCCGCGCCGAAGTACGCCGCCTGGTCGCCCTGTTCGACGAGAACTTCTATGGCGACGTCACGGCGCCGCTGCTGCACGAACGGATGAAGAAGCGGCTGGTGTTCCGCCAGTCACCCGACAGCCGCGTGCTGCGCGAGGCGATGAAGCTGGCTCACGAGCATCTCTATTACATCGATCACCTGGTCGACCACCGCCCGTGGCTGGCCGGCGCAACCATGAGCCTCGCCGATCTGGCAGCTGCCGCGCAGATATCGGTCGCGGATTATCTGGGCGGGCTCGACTGGACCGGGCACGACCAGGCGCGCGACTGGTACGCCGTGTTCAAGAGCCGGCCCAGCTTCCGCCCCCTGCTGGCCGAACGCATGGAAGTGATCCAGCCGCCCAGCCATTACGCCGACGTGAACGCGTAAGGCGCCCTCGTATCAGGCGGTCAGCCGATCGGCAAAGCGGCCGTGCTTGCGGAATCGCACCAGCCAGCGATCGAGGAACAGCTCCAGTGGCCGCGGCGCGATGCCAAGCGCCGCGATGCCGGGCAAAGCACCGGAGGCGACGTTGCCGGCCTTGAGCAGCTTCCACTGCTCGCCGGTGATCGGTGCGCCGGGCAGCCAGCCGGTGGCTGCGGCGATCAGGCCCGACAACGCATCGGGCAGGGCGACGAGCTGCGGCGATCGACCCGCCGCGCGGGCAATGCGCTGGTTGAGCGCGAGCATGGTGACGATTTCCGGCCCGGCCAGTTCGAAGGTCTTGCCGCCATGCGCCATCGGATGGGTCAGTGCGGCGGCGATCGCCAGGGCGCAGTCGTCGACGAACAGCGGTTGGAGCTTGGCCTCGGGAGCGAAGACCGGCAGCACCGGCAGTAGCGAGACCAGCCCGGCAAAGCGGTTGATGAAGCTGTCGTCGGGGCCGAACAGGATCGAGGGGCGCAGCACCGTCGCGGTGGGGAACGCCGCGAGCACCGATGCCTCGCCGGCAGCCTTGGCCCGGGCATAGCCGGTCTCGCCTTCCGCGTCGGCGCCAATCGCCGAAACGTGGACGAAGGCGGCGGCGCCGGCGGCCTTGGCCGCAGCTGCCAGCGCGCCAGCGCCGCGGCCCATCACTGCGTCCGCATCGCTGCCGAACGTGCCCGCCAGGTTCACCACCGCGTCGGCGCCGGCCACGGCACGGGCCAGGCTTTCGGGACGGGTCAGGTCGGCGCGGGCAAACTGCACCTGGCCCAGGTTGCCGAGCGGCTTGATCGCGAAGGCCCGTTCGACATGGCGACTGGCGACCCGAAGCCGCGCCCCGCGGTTCAGCAGTTCCTGCGCCACGTGCCGACCAAGAAAGCCCGTGCCGCCGACCAGCACAACCAGTTTTCCGCCAAGATCCTGCGCCATGATCACCCTGTCCGAAACGCCAAAGAAGGGGCTGCGCCTTGGCACAGATTCCGTCCGCCCCGCAACGGCGATTGTCATTGGAACCCAGCTGCAGATCCCGGCCACAAGCCGGTCGAGAAAAAAGCCGCCCGAAGTACCGGCACCGGTTGACAACCCCCGCCACCCCCCGCTAGTGGCGCGCTCCTACCCGGCAGCAGGCACCTTGGCCCGCTGCTCCCGTGCCCAGATGGCGGAATTGGTAGACGCACCGTCTTCAGGTGGCGGCGCTGGTAACGGCGTGGAGGTTCGAGTCCTCTTCTGGGCACCATTTCGCAAAGATTGCCAGAATTTGGCGCAGCGGTGCTATCCGCATGCGGCATTGAAACCGTCGATGGTGCAGTGCACAAGGGCGGCATGCGGATTGCGATCGTCGATGAAAGCGCCACGCGCGCGGCGGTTATCCGCGAGGGGCTGGCCGCCTTCGAGGATTGCGAGATCTTCGTGCTGACCGAGCGCAAGGGGCTGGTCGCGCGGATCGGCGAGGTGGCTCCCGATATCGTCCTGATCGATCTGGGCAATCCCTCGCGCGACGTGCTCGAGGAATATTTCGCGGTCAGTCGCGTGCTTGATCGGCCGATCGCCATGTTCGTCGACCAGAGCGACGAGGAGGCGATTGCCGCGTCGATCGATGCGGGGGTGTCGTCCTATGTCGTCGACGGGCTTGCACCGCACCGGATCCGCCCGATTCTCGACCTCGCGGTGCGGCGGTTCAACGCCTTTGCCAGGCTCCAGGCCGACCTCAGCGAGGCGAAGGGCAAGCTGGCCGAGCGCGAGACGATCGACAAGGCCAAGCGGATCCTGATGGACAGCCGCCGGTTGAGCGAGCCGCAGGCCTATGCCGAATTGCGCAAGACGGCGATGGACCAGGGACGGCGGATCGCGGAAATTGCCGAGGCGGTGGTCACCGCGCACCGGCTGATGGGAGGGGCATGATGGCCGCACGGTTCACGATCGGCTTTCTGCCCCTGGTCGACGCCTGCCTGCCGATCCTGGCACGCGAACACGGCTTTGCCGAGGCCGAGGGCGTGTCGCTCGATCTGGTCAGGGACGTCAGCTGGGCGACGGTGCTCGACCGCCTGCTTTATGGGCAGACCCACGCCGCGCACATGGTCGCGCCGCTCGCGATCGCGACCGCCCTGGGTCGTGGGCGACCCGCCGTGCCGCTGGCCGTGCCTTTTGTGCTTGGCCTCAACGGCAATGCCGTGACGCTTCGACCCGATCTGGCCGCACTTGTGGCGCCGGAGACGGGCCTTGGCGATCCGCGCAAGGTCGGGACTGCGCTCAGGGCGGTTGCAGCGCAGCGCAAGGCCGAAGGCCGGCCGCTGCGCTTCGGCGTCGTTCACCGTTATTCCAGCCACAGCTATATGTTGCGGTACTGGCTGGCGGAATGCGGCATCCATCCCGACCGCGATGTCGAGGTGGCGACCGTGCCTCCGCCGTTTTGCGCCGACGCCCTGGAAGCGGGCGAGGTCGACGGCATTTGCGTGGGCGAGCCGTGGAACTCGGTCGCGGTCGAGCGCGGCGTGGGGCGCATCGTGCTAGCTACCGCGCAGATTTGGCGGCGGGGGGTCGAAAAGGTCCTCGCCTTCCGCGAACCCTTGATTGAAGAACGCGGCGCGGAGGTGGATGCCTTGCTTCGCGCGCTCGTGGCGGCGGCACGGCATTTCGTCGATCCGGCGAATTGGGCGGCCAACGCGGCCATCCTGGCGCGCACCGAATACCTTGATGGCTCGCCAGCGATCATCCAGCGCGCCATCAGCGACCGCCTGCTCGTCGCAAAGGGAACCGAAACGGTTCATTTCCCAGATTTCATGTTCCAATATAGGGAGGCGGCCAATTTTCCGTGGGTCAGCCAGGCGCTCTGGCTCTACACGCAGATGATTCGATGGGAGGGCAGGGAAATCCACCCGGACGAGGCGGAGCGTGCGGCCCGCGTATTTCGTCCGGACGTCTATCGCCGGGCCCTCAAGGGCCTGGACGAGCCGCTCCCGGGGGCGTCATCGAAGGTCGAAGGCAGTCTGGCCGGACTGACGCCGGTCGGCACGCAGCAGGGTCGCATGGTTCTGGAAAGCAATATGTTTTTCGATGGCCGAGCCTTCGATCCGGCCGATCTTGCGGGCTATTTGGAAGGGCTGCCGCGACCCTAATTCATGCTGCATTGCAAAAACAGCTTTACCGCACGGATCCGAATCGCATAGTCTTCGCGCTGTCGGCATTCCTCGGTCCAAGGCTGGATCGAAGCACGGAATCCGGCAGAAATTGAACATTGCGTGGCAACGGCGCCGCCCGAATCGATCCGACTGGATCTGTTCGAGGCGGCTTTTTTGCGTGCGCGAAGACGGGGTCTTCGAAGCCATGGCGATCGGCCGATCAGTGCAGCAGGAGCGAGGCCAACAGGCCCGCGGCCAGCAGCGCGCTGACGCCTTGCCAGAAGCGCAACGGATCGCGTTCGATCAGCGGCAGTCGCCGCCGCGCACCGGTGTCGAGGGCACCGCCGCCTTCCAAGGCGCGGAGCAGTTCGATTGCATCGCCGAAACGCGCGTCGCGGTCGGGCTGGATGGCCGTGAGGATCGCGTCGTCGAGCCAGCTGGGGATATCTGGCCGATGGCGCGAGGGGGGCACCGGGCGGCCGAACCGCGGGCGCTGGAACGCCTCCTGTTCGCCGAAGGGCCATTTGCCGGTAAGCCAGCGGTAGAGCGTCACGCCCAGCGCGAACTGGTCGGTCAACGCATCGCCCGCGTTCCCCTCGAACTGCTCGGGCGCCATGAAGCCGGGCGTTCCGGGAATCTCGTCGACGCGGAAATCCTCGACCCGCGGCAGACGCGCTACGCCCAGGTCGATGAGCTTGAGCCCGCCCTCGGCGGTCAGGATCACGTTGTCGGGCTTGATGTCGCGATGGACCACGTCGAGCCGGTGCAGCGCCGCAACGCCGCGGGTCAGCTTGATCGCGGCCTCGACCGCGTCCTTCAACGGCGGCAGGCCGCGCGCCAGCCGCGCGTCCATCGTCTGACCCTCGACGAAGGGCTGAACGCCATAGAGCGCCGTCTGTCGGTCGGGCCTTACGGCATGCGCGGCCAGCACGAAGGGGCTGGTCACGCGCTGGGCCAGCAGCATCTCGCGCGCGAAAGCCAAGCGCAGCGCCCGCTCGGACAGGACCTCGCGGCGGGGAAACTTGATCACCACGCGGCTGCCGTCCTCGGTGTCGGTGGCGGTCAGCAGCACGGCGTGGCGCCCCTCGGAAAGCACCGCCTCGGCGCGGAAGCCGTCGATCGATTCGCCCACCTTCGGCGAATCGACGAAGGGCAGGGCGCTGACGCCGGCCAGGATCCCGTCGTGATCGGGCGCGGGCAGGCGCACCACGTCGACGACCACAGCGGTCGCGTTGTCGCTGCCGCCGTTGGCGATGGCTGCTTCGGCAAGCCGCTGGGCCGTCGCCTCGGCGCTGGCGTTTTCGGCGAGGATCGCTGCGATGCGCGCGGCGCCGAGCACGCCGTGAACCCCGTCGCTGGTCAGCAGCAGCCGATCGTGTTCGGCCAGTTCGATGGCGGCGTGGTCGAGCCGCAGTTCGCTTTCGATGCCCAGCGCGCGGATCAGCACATGGCGCAGGTCCGGCTCGGGACGAACGTGATCGGCGGTGAGGCACGACAGGCGCCCGCCGGAGAAACGCCAGGCGCGGCTGTCGCCGACATGGACCAGGTGAGCGCGCCGTCCGCGCAGGGCAAGCGCCGTGAAGGTCGTTGCGCTGCCCAGCATCGCATCGCCTTGGCCCTGAGCGTGGAGCCAGCGATTGTAGGCGACCAGCGGCACCTGCATCGCGCGGGCGGGCCCGATCGTATCGGGCATCGCGTAGAACCCGTCGATCAGCGCCCGCACCGCCAGTTCCGCTGCCGTGCGCCCGGCCTTGCCGCCCGATACCCCGTCGGCCACCGCCGCGAGAATCCCGTGGCGCGCGCGTTCGGACGCGCTGCCAAGGTGCACGCCGCCGAAATCCTGGTTGTCGGTGCGCGGCCCGACAAGGCTGGCAAAGCCTGCTGCGACCACGAGTTCGCCCTGGCTGCGCATTCCGTTTCGCCACCCCCTTCGCGTACAGGCACCACGCCCGCCCGCGTGAGGATCGTTCCCAATCCCTTTCCGTCAAGCCTGAGGAGGGCCTAACAATGGCAACGCTAGCCATGAATATCGACGCATCGAAAATACCCACCGGCAAGCCGTTCTGGCAATCGGGTCACGTTCCGACGCTGATCGCGGCGTTCCTGTATTTCGACATCGCCTTCATGTGCTGGGTGATGCTGGGCCCGCTCGCGCCGATCATTTCCAAGGACCTCGGCCTCGATCCCGCGCAGAAGGGCTTCATGGTCGCCGTGCCGACGCTGGCAGGTGCGGTCATCCGCCTGATCAACGGCCTGATGGTCGACCGGATCGGCCCCAAGCTGACCGGCACGATCAACCAGATCATCGTCATCGCCGGCCTGGCCGTGGCCTGGTGGTTCGGCGTGTCGAGCTATGAAGGCACGCTTGCCGTAGGGGTTATCCTGGGCTTTGCCGGGGCAAGCTTCGCGGTGTCTTTGCCGCTGGCCAGCCGGTGGTACCCGCCCGAGCACCAGGGCAAGGCGATGGGCATTGCCGGTATGGGCAATTCGGGCACGGTTCTCGCCTCGCTGTTTGCGGCTCTGCTCGCCAATGCCTATGGCTGGAACAACGTGTTTGGCCTCGCACTGATCCCGCTTATCGCGGTCTTCGCCTATTACCTGTTCGCCGCCAAGGACAGCCCCGATCAGCCCGCGCCCAAGCCGATGAGCGCCTATGCCTCGGTGCTCAAAGAAGCGGATGCCTGGTGGTTCATGCTGTTCTACTTCGTCACCTTCGGTGGCTTTGTCGGCCTGTCGAGCAGCTTGCCGACCTTCTACACCGACACTTTCCAGGTGACCCCGGTGATTGCCGGCTACTGCACGGCGGCGGCAGTTTTCATGGGATCCCTGCTGCGCCCGGTCGGCGGCGCACTCGCCGATCGCTTCGGCGGGATCAAGACACTCACCGCGGTCTATGTGATTGCGGCGGCCCTGCTGGCAGCGGTCGCCTTGGTCGCGACCTCGGCGATCGGTGTCGCGGTGGCGCTGTTCATCGCCACGCTCGGCACGCTCGGCGTTGGCAACGGCGCGGTGTTCCAGCTCGTCCCGCAGCGCTTCCGCAAGGAGATCGGCGTGATGACCGGCCTCGTCGGTTTCGGCGGCGGGGTCGGAGGGTTCTATCTCGCCTCCTCGCTCGGGGCGATCAAGAAGGCGACGGGAAGCGCGTCGATCGGGTTTCTGATCTTTGCCGTCCTGGCCCTGGTCGCGCTGCTTGGCCTGACCATGGTCAAGGCCCGCTGGCGGACCACCTGGGGCGCTGCCCTGCAAGGTGCCCGCATCTGATACCATGACAACAAGGGCGGAGCCGCGAGGCTTCGCCCGCAATCCCTCAGGGGGGACCTTTCATGAAACTGCACCTTACGACCACGGCCGCGCTCTGCGCGCTGGCCGCCAGCACTCCCGCGTTCGCCGCCCCAGGCGATCCAGTCAAGCTGAGCGATAGCGTTACAATCGATCCGATCGTCGAAGGCCGGCTTCGTTACGAGAATGTCGATACGCCGTCGCTCGACGCCGATGCATTGACCATGCGCCTGCGCGCCGGGTTTGAGCTAAAGCACGCGAGCGGTCTGTCGGTCCTGGCCGAAGCCGAGGGGTCGCTGGCGCTGATCGACGATTACAATGCCTTTCCCTTTACCATCGCCAACAGCCAGCGCCGCCCGGGCTTCGCCGTGGTCGGCGATCCGATGACCGTCGAACTGAACCGCCTGCAACTGCAGTACAAGGGCAAGGCCGGCACTCTCACCGCTGGGCGCCAGCGCATCAACCTCGACGACCAGCGCTGGGTCGGGGCGGTCGGCTGGCGGCAGAACGAACAGACGTTCGACGCCGTGCGCGCCGAGGCGAAGCTCGGCCCGGTCAGCATCGATGCGACCTATGCCAATAGCCAGCGCACGATCTGGGGGATCGAGGCCGGTCCGCGCCGCGCGTTCGACGGGGACTTCGGCTTTCTCGGCGCGGGTGCCAGGGTCGGCCCGGCCCAGGTCAAGGCCTTCGCCTATCTGCTCGACTACGATGCGGCAGAACAGGTGGGCACGCTGGCCGCGCCCAACGCCGATACCCAGACCTACGGCGCGCGGGCAACGGCCGCGTTCAAGCTGTCGAAAACGGCGTCGCTGGCCCTTGCCGCAAGCTATGCCCGCCAGTTCGACTGGCAGGACAATCCGGCCGACTACGGCGCCGACTACGTTGCGGGCGAGGCCGCCCTGGCCGTGGGACCCGTCACGCTTACGGGCGGCTACGAGAAGCTCGGCAGCGACAACGGCCGTGCGGTGCAGAGCCCGATGGCGACGCTGCACAAGTTCAACGGCTGGGCCGACCTGTTCCTGACCACGCCGGCGGCCGGTCTCGAGGACTTCTACGCCGGTGCCGCAATGAAGTTCCCCAAGTTCAAGGCCCTGCCGGGGCTCAATGCCGCAGTGACCTGGCACCGCTTCGAAAGCGACGCGGGTTCGCTGCATTACGGCGAGGAATGGGACGCCAGCCTTGGTTTCAAGCTGGGCCGGGCGAACCTGCTGGCCAAATTCGCCGATTACAATGCCGCGAACCTCGGCGCCGACACCCGCAAGCTCTGGCTACAGGTCGAGTTTGCCTATTGAGAGATCGCTGTCCCGACAATCGATCGATCGGTTCGCGGGGTTCGCAGGTGGTGCATAAGCACCCATATGGTTGCGATTGAGATCACTATTGGATTGCATATCACTTGCCACGACCACGCGTCGGCAGAGTTATCGTTCCCGAAAAAATAGTTCTTCGGTGAAAGTGCAAATAACGACGAAAAAACGATGATCCAGTCAACGTGGTTTTCTGGACCACCCTCTCGGGAGAGGAAAAGTAAGGGTATGAAGAATGGCAATAAATGGTAGTCGTTCAGTGCGGGGGTGGCGATGAAAGTCAAACCTATTGCAATGAACGCCGCATGCGAGCTTGGCATTTTATTCTTGAAGCAGGCGTGCATCGCAAGAATGCCAATCAAGGCTCCAAGCGCAAAGCAGGCGCGTTCGACAAGTGGATTGTAGCCGGAGTGGATCATGAAGACAGATGTAAGCGACGAAACATATCCTAGGTTTATTGGCAACGCGACGTAACGCCGATGATAGTCTGCCAATCCCATCAGCCAGGTTTCGAAGCTGTAATGGGGGAACAGCGCATGTGAAATCGTCATCGACAGGATGAAGAGCAGCAAGCATGTCGCGAAGAAGATGACCAAGTCTCTGATCTTGGTTGGTGAAAGCAGTGTAATCAGAAGGACCGGTATCGATAGAAGATTGGGCCTTATGCAGACAGCAAAGGACAATGCGGCTGCTGCTGGCCAAGTCAGGCGACGCGCGTCGAATAGATGGCGCGCTCCAGCGATCAGCGCGATCGCACAGACCAAGGCTATCAGGTGCCCACGATCGATCGCAAACATCAAGGGGTAGCTGGCAATCGCTCCCAAAAGCCAATACATGCGTTCTTTGTCGTTGGTGACATAACTTTGGAACGTGGCGACGAGCGATAATAAAGCAACTGCGGTGCAGACCGAGAAGACAATAAATGGATCAACAAGACCCATAAGTTTTCGCACAATAATGGCCATTGCGGTTGCAACGGGGAGCATGTGGTCAGGATTGACTATCGTTCCCAAATTATGCTGACTTTTGTGCATGTAAACAGCGAGTTGCTCGGCTTGCTGTCCGGTTACAAACGTAGCGTGTATGTCTGTTGATCCGTAACTGAAGGCAAGCTTGAAGAAATCAGCAAATCTGTCGATGGGATCAAACAGCATGAAGTTGTATGGCCAGCCGTATCCCAGCGCGGCCATAATAGCATTGTAGCAAAGGTTGGCCGCAGTGCTTCCCAGCAGGACAAGCCCGACAAGGCGGGCAAACTTGATCCCAGTGTATTTGCTCTGCGTCATGACAGTGGCGCCAACGTCATCGCCCCGCAATACAGGGCACTTGCCTTCCGGGATTTTTGTAACACGACACACCGCCTGAACAAGCACTTTGCAGTCGTGGCCATGCTGCATTGCAAAATGATCGTTGCGTGGCCCGCGCGAATCGCGTAATTAGCATTCAACGCGGACAGGATGCCGCCCAGGGCCGGGCGACAACGAATACCTTCCGCGCGTCAGTTCTAAACAACGCGTGGCAACGAAGCCGCCCGTGCCGATCCTTTTCCGGGTCGTGCTTGGGCGGCTGTTTCGTTTGCGCGTCGGAGATGGAGTTCCGATGGTGAATGCCCCGGTGAGTTTCAGCGACAAGACCGCCGCCAGCGCCCTGCGCGAACGGCTGGTCGTGATCGGCAACGGCATGGCCGGCTGCCGCGCGGTGGAAGAGGTTCTGCTGCGTGACCCCGCCCGCTACGATGTGACGATCTTCGGTGCCGAGCCGCGGGTCAATTACAACCGCATCATGCTCAGCCCGGTGCTGGCCGGCGAAAAGGCTTTCGACGACATTGTGATCAACGATGCCGCCTGGTACGCGGATAACGGCATCACCCTGATTTCGGGCGATCCGGTCGTGACGATTGATCGCGCAACCCAAACGGTGATCGCCAGGTCGGGCCGCGTCGAACCCTATGACAAGCTGCTGATCGCGACTGGCAGCGACCCCTTCATCATCCCTGTTCCGGGGCACGACCTTGGCGGCGTCGTCACCTTCCGCGACCTCGACGACGTCGACCGGATGCTGGCTGCTGCGGACAAGGGCGGCAGCGCGGTGGTGATCGGCGGCGGCCTGCTTGGCCTCGAAGCGGCGCACGGTCTGTCGCTGCGCGGCATGCAGGTCACGGTCGTCCACCTGATGCCGACGCTGATGGAGCGCCAGCTCGACGAAGCGGCGGGCTATCTGCTCAAGACCGAACTCGAACGGCGCGGCCAGACAATCGTCACCGGCGGCGACACGGCGGAGATCGTCGGCGCCGACGGGCACGTCAGCGCGGTCCGCCTGAAGGACGGGCGCGAGTTCGCCGCCGATATCGTGGTGATGGCCGTGGGTATCCGCCCCGCTACCGGGTTGGCCAAGGCAGCCGGCCTCGATGTCGAACGCGGCATCATGGTCGACGATCACATGGTCACCAGCGATCCCAACGTGCTGGCGGTGGGTGAATGCGTGCAGCATCGCGGCGCCTGCTACGGCTTGGTCGCACCGCTGTGGGACATGTGCCGCGCGTTGGCCGACGCCATAACCTGGGACGGGGCCACCGGCAGCCCTTCGGGTTATGAAGGGTCGGTCACGTCGACCAAGCTCAAGGTTTCGGGCATCGACCTGTTCTCCGCCGGCGATTTCAGCGGCGGCGACGGCGCCGAAGACATCGTGATGCGTGACGCCGCACGCGGAGTCTACAAACGGGTTGTGGTCAAGGAATCCAGGCTCGTCGGCGCCGTGCTCTATGGCGATACGGCCGATGGCAACTGGTATTTCGACCTGCTCAGGAAGGGCGAGGATATCACCGATATCCGCGAAGCCCTGATCTTCGGCCAGGCCTTCGCCCAGGGGGGCGCCTCGCTGGACCCTAACGCTGCCGTTGCCGCCCTCTCGGAGGATGCCGAGATCTGCGGCTGCAACGGCGTTTCCAAGGGCAAGGTCGTGGCCTGCATCGCGGGCGGGGCGAACAGCCTCGACGCGGTGCGATCAGGCTGCAAGGCCTCGGCCAGCTGCGGGTCATGCACCGGCCTCGTCGAAAGCCTGCTGGCGCTGACGCTGGGCGAGGGCGCGGTCGAAAGCGGTCCCAAGACCATGTGCAAGTGCACCAGCTTCACCCATTCCGACGTGCGCCGCGCGATCGTCGACAAGGGGCTGCGCTCGATCCCTCAGGTGATGCAGGAACTGCACTGGACCACCCCCGACGGCTGCGCGAGCTGCCGTCCGGCGCTCAATTACTATCTGCTTTGCGCCTTGCCGGGCGAATACGAAGACGACCAGAAGAGCCGCTTCGTCAACGAGAGGATGCACGCCAACATCCAGAAGGACGGCACCTATTCGGTCGTCCCGCGGATGTGGGGCGGATTGACCAACCCGCGCGAACTGCGCGCGATCGCCGACGTTGTCGAGAAGTACGACGCCCCCATGGTCAAGGTGACCGGCGGGCAGCGGCTCGACATCTTCGGCATCAGGAAGGAGGATCTGCCCGCGGTCTGGGCCGACCTCAACGCCGCCGGGATGGTTTCGGGTCACGCCTATGGCAAGAGCCTGCGAACGGTGAAGACGTGCGTCGGGTCCGAATGGTGCCGCTTCGGCACACAGGATTCGACCGGACTGGGCGTCAAGATCGAGCAGATGACCTGGGGATCGTGGATGCCCCACAAGTTCAAGATCGCGGTCAGCGGTTGCCCGCGCAACTGCGCCGAAGCGACGATCAAGGACTTCGGCGTGGTCTGCGTCGATTCCGGCTACGAGCTGCACGTCGGCGGCAACGGCGGAATCAAGGTCCGCGCGACCGACCTGCTCTGCAAGGTCGAGACCGAGGGCGAGGCGATGGATATCTGCGCCGCCTTCATCCAGTTCTACCGCGAAGACGCCTGGTATCTCGAACGCACCGCGCCATGGATCGAGCGCGTCGGGCTCGACTATGTGAAGGCCGCGCTGTTCGGTGATCCGCAAGCCGTTTCGCGGCTTGCTACCCGCTTCCGCTATTCCCAGCGCTTCATGCAGGACGATCCCTGGGCCCGGCGCGCCGCCGGCGAACATGCCGAGCTGCACCAGCACTTGGCCGAAGTGCGCCCCTTCCAGATGGAGACCGTGTGATGATCGGCGATTGGCTGGATATCGGGTCGGTCACGCAGATCGAGCCGGGCAACGCACGCACCCTTCCCGTGCGCGGCGGCGAGGAGATCGCCGTGTTCCACACCCTCGACAACCAGTTCTACGCGCTGGTCAACAAGTGCCCGCACAAGTCCGGGCCGCTTAGCCAAGGCATCGTCCACGGCAACGTGGTGACCTGCCCGCTGCACAACTGGAACATATCGCTCAAGACTGGCGAGGCGCTGGGTGACGACAAGGGCTGCGTGCCGACCATCCCCCTGCGGGTCGATGCGGGCCGTATCTACCTGCTGCGCGACGCGGTGATCGGAAAGGCCACGGCCTGAGGTGATGCAGCAGGTTCGCACCACCTGCGCCTATTGCGGAGTCGGCTGCGGCGTCGTGGCGACGGCGGGGGCGGGCCGGTCAGTCACCATCGCAGGCGACGGGGACCATCCGGCGAACAGGGGCAGGCTGTGTTCCAAGGGAACGCACCTTGGCGAAACGGTCGGCCTCGAGGGGCGGTTGCTTCACCCCGAAGTGGCCGGCAAGCGCACCACCTGGGACAAGGCGATCCGCCATGTCGCGCGCGGCTTTGCCCGGGCCATCGCCGATCACGGGCCGGACAGCGTAGCCTTCTATGTTTCCGGCCAGTTGCTGACCGAAGACTACTATGTCGCCAACAAGCTGATGAAGGGCTTCATCGGCAGCGCCAACATCGACACCAACAGCCGTCTGTGCATGTCGAGCGCGGTGGCCGCGCACAACCGCGCCTTCGGCGAAGACGTGGTGCCCTGCACCTACGAGGATCTCGACGAGGCCGACCTGATCGTGCTTGTCGGATCGAACACCGCCTGGTGCCATCCGGTGGTCTACCAGCGGATCGTCGCGGCCCGCGCTACGCGCGGCACCAAGGTGGTGGTGATCGACCCGCGCCGCACCGAAACCTGCGCGGATGCCGATCTGCATCTGGCGCTGCGACCCGGAAGCGACGTCGCGCTGATGAACGGCCTCCTCGCCCATTGCCGCAAGGCCGGCCTGGTCGACGAGGTCTGGTGCGATGCACACCTGTCGGTGCCCGGAGATTTCTGGGCAGGGCTCGAGGGGGCGACGCTGCCTGAAACCGCGCGGCAGTGCGATCTGGCCGAAGCGGACCTAGCGCAGTTCTACGCGCTGTTCGCCGCCAGCCCCCGGTCGGTCACGCTGTTCAGTCAGGGGATCAACCAGTCGGTCCGGGGGACCGACCAGGGCAACGCGATCATCAACCTGCACCTGGCGACCGGACGGATCGGCAAGCCGGGCACGGGGCCATTCTCGATCACCGGTCAGCCCAACGCCATGGGCGGGCGCGAGGTCGGCGGCCTGGCCACGACCCTTGCCGCGCACCGCGATTTTGCGGAAGTAAATCGCACCGAAGTGCAGCGTTTCTGGGCATCGCCCCGGATTGCCGGCGGACCGGGCCTCAAGGCGGTCGACCTGTTCCGCCAGATGCGCGAGGGCAGGATCAAGGCGCTGTGGATCATGGCGACCAATCCTGCCGTGTCGATGCCCGATGCTGCCCTGGTACGCGAGGCGCTGGCGCGTTGTCCGCTGGTCGTGGTGTCGGATTGCATCGCCGAAACCGACACCTCGCGCCAAGCCCAGGTCAAGCTCCCGGCGCTGGCCTGGGGGGAAAAGGACGGCACGGTCACCAATTCGGACCGCACGATCAGCCGCCAACGCGGCTTCCTGGCTGCTCCCGGGGAGGCCAGGCCCGACTGGTGGATCGTGGGCGAGGTCGCCAAGGCGATGGGCTGGGCCGAACACTTCACCTATGACAGCGCCGCAGCGATCTTCCGCGAACACGCGCGGTTGTCGACCTATCGCAACGCGGGCAAGCGGCTGTTCGACATCGGCCACCTCGCCGCGATCAGCAATGCCGACTATGATGCGCTGGAGCCGCAGAGGTGGGGTGGACGGCCCTTTGCCGACGGCCGTTTCCCGGCCCCCGATGGCAAGGCCCGGCTGATCCCGGTCGAGCAGCGCGTGCTCGATTACGCCCCGCTCGAGCGCTGGCCGCTCACGCTCAACACCGGGCGCTACCGCGACCAGTGGCACACGATGACCCGCACAGGTCTTTCGCCTCGCCTGTCGCAGCACCGCCGCGAACCGCAGGTCGACATGCACCCCGCCGACGCGGCCGCGCTCGACCTTGCCGATGGCGTGCTGGCCCGCGTTGCCACGCCGCAGGGTGAAAGCGTGTTTCGCGTCGCGCTGAATGACGGGCAGCGCCGCGGCGAGATCTTCACGCCGATCCACTGGACCGACCGCCAGTCGAGCGGGGGGCGAACCGGGCTTCTGCCGTGCGGCATGGTCGATCCCCATTCCGGCCAGCCCGCCTTCAAGCAGACCCCGGCGCGGATCGAGGCGCTGCCGATCGACTGGCATGGCTTTGCCGTGCTGCGCAAGACGCCGGCGCGGATCCCCGCGGGCTATGTCACCCGGGTCCGCGTGGCGGGCGGCTGGTTGATCGAACTGGCGGGAGTTCGCGATCCCGGGCCGCTGGCGGAGACCCTGCTGCCGGCCGGCGACCGGCTGGACAATATCGACGCGGCGCGGGGGGTGCGGCGGCTGGTGCTGGTCGAAGGTGCCGCGCTGGTTGGCGCGGTCTATCTTACCCGCAGCGGGCCGCTTCCCGACCGTGACTGGATCGTATCCCAGCTGCTCGACTGCCAGGCGAGCCCGGTCGAGCTGCTGGCCGGCCGTCCGGCCAAGCCGCTGCCCGATCGCGGCGCGCAGGTCTGCGTCTGCTTCGATGTGGGCGAAAAGCAGATCACGGCGGCGGCCCTCGCCGGGGCTTCGACGCTCGAGGCGGTCGGCGCGGCAACCTGCGCCGGCACCAATTGCGGATCGTGCCGCCCGGCGATCGCCCGATTGCTCGAAGCGGCACTGACCCAGCAAGCGGAGGCAGCGGAATGACGGACTTTCCCGACGGCATGGTCTGGCTGGTGGGCGCAGGGCCGGGCGATCCCGAACTGCTCAGCCGCAAGGCCGAGCGCCTGATCGGCAGCGCGACCGTGGTGTTCTACGATGCCCTGGTCGGCCCCGATATCGTCGCGGCGATCCCGGCAGGCGTACGGCGGGTGCCGGTGGGCAAGCGTTCGGGCCGCCATTCGAAGAGCCAGGAAACGATCGATCGGCTACTCGTTGTTGCAGCCATGGCCGGCGAACGGGTCGTCAGGCTCAAGGGTGGGGACCCGGCCATTTTCGGCCGCGCGACGGAAGAACTGGATGCCTGCCGGGCCGCCGGCGTGCCGGTATCGATCTGCCCGGGCATCACGGCGGCCAGTGCGGCTGCGGCCAGCCTCGGCCGGTCGCTGACGCTGCGCGGGCTGGCGCGCAGGCTGACCTTCGTTACCGCCCACGCCCGCGCGGGCGAGATGCTGGCGCTCGACTGGGCGGCGCTGGCCGATCCGGCGGCGACGCTGGCGATCTACATGGGCAAGGCCGCCGCGGGCGAAATCGCACAGGGCCTCCTCGGAGCAGGGCTGGCGCCCGAAACGTCGGTGGCACTTGTCGAGAACGCCAGCCTGCCGAACGAACGGCGCATCGTCACCCGGCTTGATCTGCTACCCTTGGCGGCCCGGGCGGGGCTGGGTGACGGCCCGGCGCTGTTGCTGATCGGGCAGGCGGTGGATGGCGACGCGGGTGCGCTGCGGACAAGTGCCGCGACCGAAGCCGCGCTCCCTCGACTTTAAGGCGCAAATCGCCGATGCCCTGCACCGCAGCCGGCCCCTGGTACGGGCGCGGCGCGACAAGGCGGAGAGGCAGGCAGCGTGAGCGGCGACCACATTCTGGTTATCGACGAAGGAACCACCTCGACCCGGGCGATGCTGTTCGACGAGGCGGGCGAATGCCTGGGCTCGTGCCAGCGGGCGCTGACCCAGCACTATCCCGAACCGGGGCTGGTCGAACACGACGCGGAAGAGATCTGGAGCCATACGCTGGCTTGCACTCGCGAGATGGTCGCCAAGGCTGGCGGTGCGGAGCGCATCGCCGCAATCGGGATCACCAACCAGCGCGAGACGATCGTGTTCTGGGACAGGCGCACCGGCAAGCCGCTTGCCCCGGCGATCGTCTGGCAGGACCGGCGCACGGCCGCGGTGTGCGAAGCCATGAAGGCCGAGGGCCATGAACCGACCGTCCAAGCCAAGACCGGGCTGCTGCTCGACCCCTACTTCTCGGGCTCGAAGATCGGATGGGCGCTCCGGCATTGGCCGCAACTGGCCGAAGCGGGCGAAAACCTGGCGGTCGGCACGGTCGAGAGCTATCTCGTCTTTCGGCTGACCGGCGGCGCCCATGTCAGCGATGCGACCAACGCCTCACGTACTGCGCTGATGGCGATCGGGTCGAGCGGGTGGGACGACGGCCTGCTCGAGCTGTTCGGAGTGCCACGCAACATCCTGCCCGAGATCGTCGACTGCGCCGGCCCGATCGGCATGACCCGGCCTGACTTGTTCGGCGGGCCGATCCCGATCACCGGCATGGCCGGAGACCAGCAGGCCGCCACCATCGGCCAGGCTTGCCTCGACGAAGGGCAGACCAAGGCGACATTCGGCACCGGGGCCTTCGTCCTGGCCCAGACCGGGCGGCGCCTGCCGCAATCGCGCAACCGCCTTCTGGCGACGGTGTGCTGGCAGGTGGACGGTGAGCGCCATTACGCGCTCGAAGGATCGGTCTTCGTCGCCGGCAGCCTGGTGCAGTGGCTGCGCGACGACCTGGGCCTGATCGGTACCGCAGCCGAAACCGAAGGGCTGGCACGCAGCGTGAGTGATAACGGCGGGGTCTACCTGGTGCCGGCGTTGTCGGGGCTGGGCGCGCCGCACTGGAGGCCTGCCGCGCGGGGGCTGGTTGCCGGGCTCAGCTTTTCATCGACCAAGGCGCACATCGCGCGGGCCGCGCTGGAAGCGATGGCGCACCAGACCCACGATCTCAAGACCGCCTTTGCCGCCGATGGAGCGGACTGGGCCGAACTACGTATCGACGGCGGGATGGTCGCCAACAACTGGATGGCGCAGGACCTGGCCGACATGCTGGGGATCGAGGTCGAACGACCGCACTTCATCGAGACGACGGCAATGGGTGCGGCCATGCTCGCCGGCGTCGGGGCCGGGCTCTATCCGACGTTGCACGCGGCCGCGGCCATGCGCCGCAGTGTCGAGCGGTTCGCGCCCGCGATCGATCCGGCCGCTCGGCAGGTCCGGCTGGATGGCTGGGCCGAAGCCCTGTCGCGCGTCCTGCAATAGGCGGGGCGCTTTTTCGCGCAGAACCGTTGTGTTATTGCGCCGACGCGATGGAGGCAGGGTCGATGACGGGGCAGGCAGGCGGCACGATGCAGGCGGCGATCGCCGATGCCTTCGCCTGCGACCAAGATCTGGTCGGAACCATTTCGGCACTGGCGCGCGAGACATCGCATTCACGCGGAACGGTGCTGTGGCCGCTCGAAGATCGCGACGAGACGACCCTGATCGTTGCCGGCAGCGCGCAGGAAGTCGCCTATGGCCAGGACGGTTCGATGCTGCAGCTGATGGTGCTGGGGAGGGGTGACCTCTACGGTTCCCTGATGGGCGCGGGCGAAAGCGACACGGCCCGGACCGAAGCGGTCAGCGAGGGCCGCGGCGCGCACTTCACCACGGCCTCGCTGGTGCGGCTGATGGACAGTTATGGTGCAGTGGCGCGCGCCATCAACCGCCAGCTTGCCGCGCGTCTCGAGGCGCTGCGCCGCCGCATGGTCGAAGCGACGCTGCTGTCGGTGACGGGTCGGATCAGCGCCGAGCTGCTGCGCCGTTCGGCGCTGGCCGAGGATCGCACGATCCGCCCGGTTCCGGTGATGTCGGAACTGGCGCTCAGCGTCAGGTCCACCCGCGAAACGGTGTCTCGGACCGTGTCGCAGCTGGAAAAGCGCGGGCTGGTGAAACGGGTTGAAGGAGGCTTGCTGGTCGTTGCGCCGCACCGGCTCGAGGAACTGGTTTACTGACCCAGACGCAGCAGGAGGTGGACCGCGCCGTCGCTGTCCTCGTCGCCCTGATGGAACAGTTCGCTCCGCACGCCGGATACGCCCCGCGCGACCATGGTCACGGCAAGGGCATCGCTGATCAGTGTGAGCCCGGCGGGCGCCATCGCTTCCATCCGCTGGGCCATGGCCATGCCCGGGCCATAGGGCACCAGTGTCCCGCTGGCCGGATCGGGGACTAGGCTGGCGATCGCAATATGGGCGCCAATCGAAGGGGTGGCCGTGCCCGCCGCCCGGCAACGCGCCTGGACGTCGACCAGCATCGCCAGCGCTTCGCCAACGTCGGCGAGGGCCAGTTCCCAGCGGCCGGGCGCGGTGCGGATGCGGGCCCGTTCGATCCCGTCGAGGGCCGCCGCAACGGGCGCGGACAGGCGGCTTACCTCCTTGCTGTCGAGCGAACGACCCCGCTCAAGCTCCTCGATGCAAATTGCCGCGTGGAGCACCAGTTCGCGGTGCGGATCGTGCCGCTCTGGCGGAAACAAGGCCTCGATCGTGATGTCGCGGTCGATGGCCTGCAGCCGCTGCAGTCCTGCGCCGCTGGGCCACATGATTGCCTGCCGGGCGGTGTTGATCCCGCCGCCGTGCGCGTCGGTGACGATGATCTGGCACGCCGCGGCATTGAGCGCCTGGGCGTTGAGCAAGGTCGCGCCGATCGCCAGTTCGCCGGCGTGGGCGGTGGCGATGGGATCGTGGACCGCGCCCGGATCGCCCGCCGCGATGCGCAGAGAGGCCGCCCGGTCGATCAGCGCGCGGAACCGCGCCTGCCAGGCTTCACCCGCGGGAGCGACCGACTGGCTTTCGAACAGGTCCACGCCGCAGGGCAACACCAGATGCACCTCGGCGCCGGCTGCCAGCAGCCGCTCGGCAATCACGATATCCGATCCGGCGGCCAGCGCTCCCCAGGCAAAGCCGATCCGCAGGTCCGCGATCTGGGCGTCGACGTCGGCCGCGAGCCGGGCTTCGGCGTGGCCGCCGGAAGCCATCCCCATGTGCCCGGCAAAGTGCAAGCTGGCCGGCGGCGCGAAGGCGTCGAGCCACACGGCGTCCTCGTGCCGGGCCTCGGCAATTTCGCGCAATTGCCCGATCGTTGTCGCCCGGTCGTTCCAGCCATCGGGATTGTGTTCCGCGGCCACCGCCATGGCGGCCTGCGCAGCCTTGCTGTCGCGCAGCAGGAACGCCGCCTCTGCCCGCGTGGCGGCAAGGAAATAGGGCGTGTCGGCGGGTTCGCTGGGTCCATCGAGTACTGCCAGCACGCGGCGCGCCTCGTCCTGTGCCCGCGCCTCGTCGCCTGCCAGAAAGTGGAGCGTCGCGGCGTTGATCGCGAGATAGGGCGCGGGGCCGATCGCATTGGCCGCCGAATAGGCCTCGGCGGCCTGTGCGAACAAGTCGGCGCGCTCGCCTCCCTTGGCCAGTCGGGCCTGGGCCTTCAGTAGCCGTCCTCGCACCGCCAGCGCCGCCGGATCACCGGTTCGGGCGGCGTACCCGTTGCTGACGAACAGGTCCCAGGCCCGTTCGACAGCACCGGCGCGGACCAGGGCCGCGATGGCGGGGAGGGATAGCGCCATCAGTTCGAATTGGGCGGCGGGTTCTGCGTGATCGGATCGAGCCGCACCGGGATCGGTACGCCGCTATCCTGTTCGAACAGGAGGTAGATGTTGAAGAAGTCCTCCGCCCCGTCCTTGGGCGCATCGGGCCGCGCCTTGGCGTCGATCGTCAAGCTGCGGTCGGCGATGTTGCTGACCCGGTAGAGGCGCGGGTTGCCGCGCTTGTAAGTCAAAGGCGCCCCTGCCGGGTTGCCGCGCGGATCGAACGTCCAGCGCCAGTCGGGACTGAGTTCGAGCGTAAACTCGCGGTCGCGGCCCTTTTCGACCACCAGGCAGATGTTGCCGGCCGCATCCTTGCCCACCGCGCTCTTGTCGCTGCCCGGAGGCCATGCGGTCGTGTCGACCAGCACGAAATTCAGCGCGCCGCCGTTGACCACGATGTCGAGCCGGACGCTCACCTTTTCGGGGTCGTCCAGCGCATCGGGCAGCGACGGCACATATTCGGATTCGCATTCGATCCGGTTGTCCTCGTTCATCGGTTCTCTCCTTGTCTCGCAGCGGCGGATGACGTGGCGATCAGCTTCTCGAGCTGCTTGTGCCAGGCCAGCCAATAATTGTTGGTGGGGTCAGTCCTGCGAAGTGCTTGCGAAATCTCCAGGCCCCGGCGGGCGATGGCCACAGCCTGCCGGTGATCGCCTCTTGCCGCAAGGGCCTGGGCCAGTCCGAGCAGCACCTGATGGTGGTACTGCACCGGCCGTACGTCGTCGGGAAAGCGGCTGGCCAGGCGTTCGACCAGCACCTGCTGCTGCCGCCGCAAGTCCACCGCGCGATCGAGGTTGCCCGACTTGCGCTCGACATCGGCCAGCCAGCCCAGATTGTTGAGATGGTCGAGCTGGGTCTGGATCAGCGTGGGCTCGGCCCGGCTCAGCCGTTCCGACACGGCCGATGCCTTGGCGCAGTGCTGCCGTGCCGTGGCCAGATCGGCAGGCTCGAGCTGGGCCAGGGCGCAAAGGTTGGCTTCGGAATAGAAGACCTCGCGCTGCCAGTCCGCCTTGGCCGGTTCGAGCTCGACAAGCTGCAGCGCCAGCCGGTTGTAGGCTTCCCAGTGCGGCCGCGTCGCCGCCCTGTCGGACCGGGCGTAGGGCAGCGAACCCATCCAGTATTCGCTCTGCGCGTGGTGGAAGATGCGTTCGGTTTTGGCCGGATCGCGGGCGAGCAATTCGCCCGTCAGCCGATAGGCGGCGCGAAACTTCGCATCGGCGGCCTTTTCGTGGCCGGCGGCGATGTCGTCCTCGCCCATGGCGGTCAGCAGCCGGGCACGGCGTTGCAGCATGTCGGGCGGCAGGTCCTCGAGGTTGCGATCGCCCTCGTAGTGATCCATCGCCTTCTCGTTGACCGCGTCCATGATTTCCAGGCGCCCTACGCTTCGCAGGCGGTCGCGCAGATCGGTCAGCATGAACTCGACCATCCCTTCGGCTTCTGCGCGCTGGCGCTGGGCTTCGGCACGCTGGCGCAGCGCCACCAGCAGCAAGGAGGCCAGCACTACACTAAGCGCGATGGCCGCCGCCGTGACGGCCATCACGCGGCGCTGGCGCGCCTGCGCGTCGCGCTGCACCAGCCGGTCGAGCGGGAGGGCGGTCAATCCGGCGACGATCTTGAGCAGGGCGAGGCGGCGACCGTCGCCGCTCTTGCGGAAATCCGCCGCAAGCGGTTCGAAATCGCGCCCGCCGTGCTGCAGCAGCGGCGCCGGGAATGCTTCGCCGGGATCGCCGTCGATCAAGGCGGCCAGCACCGGGCGTTCGGGGTGGCGGTCGCGGAACAGGGCGATCTCCTGCGCCACCCAGCGGCTGAGGACCGCCGCCGGACTGCACACCACGATCAGCGCGGCCGATTGCTCCAGCGCGTCCTTGACCTGCGCCGAAAGGTCGGCCCCGGCCGCCAGTTCGGCGCGATCGAGGAACACCGGCGCCAGCCTCTTGGCCGGGACGCTGTCGGCAGCGGGCACGACGAACCGCTCGATCCGCCGGTGCAGCCAGGTGGCGAAGCGGTCGTCGGCATGGCTGTAGCTGATGAAGGCCTGGTATCGCGAACCGGCTGGCGCGATCGCCGCCCCTGTCATGCTGCCCCCCCCCCTTTGCCTGCTCAAAGGGGGTGTGGTGCCGCATCCGGGCCGACTTTTCAATCGTTTCGGAGGGCCCTTTCAGCAAGGGCGCGGTCGTTTCCCGGGCGGCAAACCGTTCGTTCGAACCGATCGGCCAAAGCCGCGCAGTGTGGCGGTTTGGCTACGCCGTGGAGAAGTTCTAAGCGCTCGATTAAAACCTGTTGTCAATCGCCGCAGAGAGTGATCTATTTCATTCCGCAACGGCCCGCAAAAGGGTCGGGCACAAAAGGAGAGAGGGCTGATGAGGGCTAAGTTGACCTTGCTCGCTGGCGTCTGCGCCGGTGCAATCGCATTCCCCGCTTACGCACAGGACGCAGAAGACGCGCAGGATCTTCGCACCAGTGGCAACGAAATTGTCGTTACCGCGCAGCGCACAACGCAGCGGCTGCAGGACGTTCCGGTGGCGGTTTCGGCGTTTTCGACCGACAACCTCGAAAAGCAGCAGATCAGCAACCCGCTGGAATTGCAGCTGGCCCTGCCCAACACCACGCTGACCTATGGCAACTTCTCGGCCACCAACATTACCATCCGCGGTATCGGCTCGCCGGTGGTCGCCGCATCGGGCGATGCGGGCGTGGCGATCCACTTCAACGACATGCCGCTTATCTCAAGCCGTCTGTTCGATTCCGAATTCTACGACCTTGAGCGCATCGAGGTGCTGCGCGGTCCGCAGGGCACCCTGTTCGGCCGCAACGCGACCGCGGGCGTGTTCAACGTCATCACCGCCAAGCCCGACCTCACCGGCTTCAAGGCCGCGGGCGAAGCGTCCTACGGCAATTACAACGCCATCCAGGTCCAGGGCATGGTCAATGTGCCCGTGGCCGAAACGCTTGGCGTGCGCCTGGCCGGCATCTACCTGAAGCGCGACGGCTATACCAAGAACCTCAACACCGGAAACCAGATCGATGGGCGCGACTACTACTCGGTCCGCGGGTCGCTGAAGTTCGAACCGACCGACACCACGCGACTCACCGTCACGGGTCAGTACTTCCAGGAAGACAGCAACCGTTCGCGCGGACAGAAGCAGCTCTGCGCCAAGGACCCGACCGGCATCCTGGGTTGCCGCCCCGACCGCGAAGGCTTTGACGCCATCAATGGCGACGCGACTGCGACGGGCGTTCTGGCCAGCCGCGAGTTCCTGGCCATCGCGTTCGGCGGACTGGGTCTCGGCGGCCTCTCGAAATTTGCGCTGGGCAGCGTCTATGCCGACGATGGCGACAATTACACCGGCGCGATCGTGCCGACCGACGTCCGCACGGTTGCGGTCGATTTCGAACCGCTGTGGAATTCGGACCAGACCACCGTCCAGGCCGAACTGCAGCAGGATATCGGCAACGTCACGCTGACCCTCAACGGCGGCTATTCGCACAGCAAGTACAGCTCGAGCATCGACTACAACCTGACCACGACGCGGAGCATCCTGGATAATCCGGGATTGGTCGCGCTGCGCCAGGCGGCAGCGGGCCAGGGCGTGTTCACGCCGACCGAACGGCTCTTCGCTACGCGCATGCTGGCGTCCAACACGTTCCGTCCCGGCAGCAACCAGATCTGCACCTCGGCCTACGATCCGCTCCATGCCGGCTCGATCGCCGGGCGCGTCCAAGGCTGTACCGATAACTCGAACGAATTCGACTACTCAGCAGGCGAAAGCACACAGTGGTCATTGGAAGGCCGGGTCGCGACCGATTTCGACGGTCCGTTCAACTTCCTGCTCGGGGGTCTCTACCTCCAGAACAAGGGCAAGAACATCACCTATTCCGTGATGGCGTCCGGGTTCGATTACATGTCCGCCTTCCTGGGCATTCTCAATTCGGGCTTCGGCAACAGCACCATGGGCCCGCCGTTCTTCGACAGCGAAACCGCCAAGGCCGAACTGACGACCTACGGCGTATTCGGCGAGGTCTATTTCAACATCGCCGACAACCTTAAGCTGACCGGCGGCCTGCGCTATTCGAACGACAAGAAGTATATTGCCGCCCGCCAGCCGTTCCTCCTGCTTCCCGTCGCCAACGGCACCAGCAACGTCAACGCGCTGATCGACCAACTCGACAACGACAAGTCGAAGCCGGGCCAGCAGACCTATGCGGAGCAAGAGGGCACCTTCGACGCGGTTACCGGCCGCGTGGTCCTCGACTGGAAGCCCGAGGTCAGCTTCACGCAGGATACGCTGGTCTATGCCAGCTATACCCGCGGCAACAAGCCGGGCGGCTTCAACCCGCCTTATGACCCTAACCTGTTCCCGCCTGTCCCGACGACCTTCAAGGGCGAGACCATCGACGCCTTTGAAGTGGGCACCAAGAACACGTTCCTTGGCGGCGAACTGCAGCTCAACCTGACCGGGTTCTATTACAAGTACAAGGACTTCCAGGTCAGCCGCATCATCAACCGCACATCGTTCAACGACAACACCGACGCCAACATCTGGGGTGCCGAACTGGAAGCGATCATCCGTCCGTCGCGCAACTTCACGGTCAACGCCTCGATGTCCTACCTCAACACCAAGATCCTGAATTTCTCGGCGATCGACACCCGCAATCCGTCGAACGGGCGCTCGGACGTCGCGATCATCAAGGACCTGCAGAGCGGCGCCAACTGCGTCGTCGCGCCGACGGTCGCAGGCAGTGTGCCGATTGCTACAACACTTGCTCTCGTCAATGGCTTCAACGCCGCCGCCGGTGGCGGACTGATCCGTCCGGCGGTCCAGGTTCCGGGCACCAATTCCTATGGTGCCTACTCCTTGTGCGGTGCTCTTGGCGATTTCCTGCGGGCCAGCACGCCGGTCGGCACCTACATGTATGACACTGGTGCCGGCGGCGGCCAGTTCCTGCCGGGCGGTGTTGCGCGCGACATCTCGGGCAACGAACTGGCAAACTCGCCCAAGTGGAAGTTCGCGATCGGCGCGCAGTACGATGCCGACATCGGCGGCGACTGGACGTTGACGCCGCGCGTCGACCTCAGCGTGACGGGCACCTCGTGGGGGAGCAACTTCAACACGATCCGCGACAAGCTGGCCGGGTATGAAATCGTCAACGCGCAGCTCATCCTGACCGGGCCGGAAAGCAAGATCAGTGCCCGCGCGTTCATTTCCAACGTGTTCAATTCGCAGGCGATCACCGGCAAGTACATCACCGACCCTTCGTCGGCGCTGTTCACCAACATCTACACACTTGATCCGCGCACCTACGGCGTCGCTGTCGGGTTCAAGTTCTGATCGCCTGAACGCTCATTCCTGGGAGGGAATGCAACAGAGGCCCGGACGCAAGTCCGGGCCTCTACCTATGTGCCGAAGCGGAGCGGGTCAGCGCCGGGCGCTTGACCCGGCGCGGTATCTGGCAGCATTTTAGCTAAATGACAGACGACACCGCCGAATCCGAATCGGCCGCGCTCCGCGCCTGGCGCGATGGGCTGGCCGACATCGCCTTTTCCGGCGCCTTCATGGACGCCGATGGCAGCGCCGAATGCGTGGTCGATCTGGCCCGGCAGATCGCCGACCATCCCCAGCGCCTTCTACCCGAAATGGTGGCGCAGGTCGAAGCGCTGGCTGCGGCCAATGCCCAGGCTTCGGCAGCGCTGGCGCTGGTCGAGCCGCTGGCCAGCTTCATGCTGTCGGGCGCGCCCGGCGGGCGCTACCTGGCGACCGTCGTGCTCCTTGGCCAAGTTGACGAGCACCACGCCGAGGGAGCGAGTGCCGCCCTGGCGCTCTGCGGCGCCCTGGCAACCGCCCTTGCCGGCGGCTCGGAGGACCGCCGCGCCAACGTCGTCAGCGACGACGATCACAATGTCTACCGCTTGAACTGAACTAACGTACGAGGGCCGCCTCGATCGCGATGCGAATAGCTTCGTTGGAGTGCGAGGCGCCAATCTTGTTGAGCATGTTGGCGCGATGGATCTCGACCGTGCGCGGGCTGATCGACAACCGTTCGCCTATCAGCCGGTTGGACAGTCCGGCCGCCACGCCTGCCAGGACCTCGCGCTCGCGCGGGGTAAGGCGCTGGATCCGGCTGCGGGCGGCGGCTTCACGCAGGCGCAGCGACCCCATCGCCTGATGGCTTTCGCGCGCGGCGGCGGCGGCGCGGCGCACTTCCTCGACCGTGAAAGGCCAGGCGAGGTAGTTCGACGCACCGTCCATCACCGCCCGAACGACCTGCGCGGTGCCCGGCTGCTGGGCAAAGGCGACCAGCGGCATCCATTTCATCGATCGCGACATCGCGTCGATCAGGTCGCGCACGATGCCTGTGTCGTCGTGGGCCAGGATCACGCCGTCGCTCGGCCATCGGCTTGCCAGTTCCGAGCTGTCTTCGAACGGCTCGACGTGAAGGTCGCTGCCGGCGAGCAGGTGGGAAACCGCCGCGCGGCGTCGGCTATCGCCATCGATCAGGATCAGGGTTTCGCCCGTTCGCATCGGCAGTGTTCCTTAGTGGTGACTGCCTAGGCGTTAATCCGTCGCACGGCGCGGCGCGCGGCGGGATTGCTGCAAAATGGATCGTTAGCCATTGTTTTTCCATCCTTACGCGCACGGACAGGCTCTGCGCAGGTTCCTCCATTCCGGATTAAGTCAGGAGTGGCAATTCCGCAGATCTACCTAGTCGATGAAACCCAGCCGGCGCGCGCTGGCCAGAAGCGCAGGTTTGCGATCGGGGGCCAGTCGGTCGGCACGCGCCTGATAGGTGGCGACCAATTGGGCTCCCGCCTTGCCGGGCGATCCGCAGTCGAACGGCGGGGCGGGATCGTATTCGAGGGCCAATTGCACCGTGCGGGCGTGATCCTCGCCGGCGATCCGCGCCATCAGTGCCAGAGCGAAGTCGATCCCCGCCGTGACGCCGCCGCCGGTCACCCGGTTGCGATCGAACACGGTGCGCGCGGCGACCGGCTCTGTCCCGAACAGCGCCAGCATGTCGTGCCAGGCCCAGTGCGTAGTCGCGCGATAGCCGCGCAGCAGCCCGGCCGCGCCGAGAATCAGCGCGCCTGTGCACACGCTGGTAATCCATTCGGCGGTGCTGCCGACCTGCCGCACCCAATCGAGCGCGGCATCGTCATCGATGACCTGGGCTATTCCCATGCCGCCGGGAATGCAGAGCAGGTCGGGGCGTGGAATGTCGGCGAAGCTGGCGGTGGGCAGGATCGCGAAACCGGCATCGGTGGGCACCGGCTCGATCCGCTTCCACACCAGGTCGATGCGGGCATCCGGCAGCCGTGACAGGAACTGGGCCGGGCCGGTCAGGTCGAGCTGGGTCAATCCCGGAAACAGAAGGAAGGCGATCTGCATGGACGGGGTTTTGCAGGAGCGTCCGGCACCGTCAACAGGTCGTGCGGGACCCGGAACGGCCCGGCAGCGTCATGCGCGGCCGGGCCTTCCGGGGGGCTTCAGGCAGCGAACAGGAACTGTTGCTGCGCGTAGGCCAGATCGAAGGTGTCGTCATAGACGCCGATCGAGGCCACCGGCACGACTACGCCGAACTCGGCAAGCGGGCCGAGGGTGGTGCTGTCGCTGGCGATCTCGATGTCATAGCCAAGTTCGACCGACAGGATGCTGACGTTCACGCCGACGTTGAAGCCAAGATCGGTGTCGTTGGCCAGCGTGGCATCCGGGGCCAGCGTGAAGGTGAACTCGACCAGTCCGTCGCCGTCGCCGCCGGTGTCGATCAACGATGCGTTGAGCACCTGAATCTCGTCGCCAAAGGTGAAGGCCTGGCTCGATCCGTCCTCGAACAGCAGGAATCCCGAGAGGGTGCCCAGCGCCATGCTGAACTGCTGGATGAAGTTGAGCCCGGCGAAGAGATCGACGTCGAGGATGTCCGGATCGGCATAGAACGGCCCGAATTCGATCCGCGGCGGGTCGAACGGGTTGATGCCGCCGAACAGGAGCTGCGAAACCAGCTGATCGAGGTCGAGGGTGAGCTGGAGAAAGTTGTTGCTCGCGCCGCTGCCCTCGACCGGGTTGGGCGGAAGGTCGCCGCTGGTCGAGATGTGCGGCCAGGCGAAGTCGACCGACAGCGAATCGAGCGGCGGAGGCAGGGTGATCGTGCCGCCGAGTGACGCACTGTCGATGTTGAGCAGGTCGAAACTGCCTGCCCCCGTGTCGAACGAGAAGATGGTCCCACCTTCGTTGATGCTGCCCAGCTCGCCGAAGTCGATGTTAACCCCGGCATAGGCCGACAGCGCCACGTCGTAGAGGAACTGGAGTATATAGGACCCTTCCGGGCCGACGGTGTCGAAGTGCGCGCTGGTGACCAGCGCCGTGGTGCCGATAAGCAGCACGTCGGTGGTCTTGTTGTAGTTGGTTTCGACGGTCAGGTCATAGCCGGCCGTTGCGTCGATCTCGCCGCCGTTGAAGGTCAGGGTTGATTGCAGGCCTAGCTGCACATGGCCCGAGATCCCGGCGTATAGCGTGCTGCCGATCTGCTCGTTGAACTCGCCGGTATCAACCCCGATGAAGCGGTCGTCGACGAAGGTGAAGGCCCCGCCGGACGCCCAGATGTTCTGATCGGTAGCAAGGAAAAGCGCCTGTTCGGTCGTCGCGTTGTATTCGTAGACGATCGGGACGGTAACGGTGGCGATTTCGGTGTCGCCGTTCGATACCTCGCGGCTTTCGGCGGTGAAGGTGAGGTCAAACGCGTTGTCCGTGTCCATCGGCAGGACCAGGAGGAAGTCCTGGCCGACATGATCGGGTTCGCCCACTGTCGCCACCCCGACGGGGCTGATCGTTACGCCCGCCGGCAGGGTGCTGGACAGCAGGCTGGTCAGGTATTCCGAGCTGTCGGCGTCGGCCTGGTCGGCGCTGAGATGCAGCAGGATCTCGTTGACGACGCCGGTCGTTTCCCAGGTTGCGGTGATCACCGGCCGATCGGCGACCGCCGCGATGTTGAGGGTGACCATAGCGTGGTCCTGGCCGCCAGCCCCATCCGAAACGCAGTATTCGAAGAAGACCTGCCCGGCATAGTCGAGTTCGGGCGTGTAGATGATGGATTTGCTATCGGCCGCGATGGCGACCGTGCCATGGGCCGGCTGCTCGTGGATCGACGTAATGGTCAGCGCGTCGCCGTCCCCGTCGGTGTCGTTGGCAAGGACGTTGAGAACGACCGGCGTCGGGGTCTTCGACGGATCGGACAGGCCGCTCGCCCCGTCTTCGAACATGGCGATAACGTCGTCGATGGCGTCGGGTGCCGCAGGCGCGGTCCCGATGAGCTTGGTTGCGCCGCCGTCGCGCGGGCCGGTCCCGCCGCCGACGCCGTCAAGCCGCGCGCCGAAGCGCTGGTGGGCAATATCGTCGAGCGTCAGGTCGCCCGCGGCATTGCTGAGCGTGAAGGTCGTTTCGGCAACAGCCTCGCGTCCGCGGCCGGCGGTGCCGAATTCGATCCCGACGTCGAAGCCGTCGCTGGTCTTGCCGGTCATGTTGGCGCCGTGACCCATGTCGAGCACGCTGTTGGCCGCGACCCGCGACGCGGTGACCGCGCTGTCGCCCGAAATCGTCAGGCCGGCCATCTTGCCTTCGGCGATGTCGAAGAACAGCCCGCGAAGATCGGGGGTGAGATTGGTCGTCCCGTCGGCGACGATCTCGAACACCAGCGCGCCGTCGACTTCGGTCGCGGTCACTGTGACGCCGGGATTTCCGGGAATCTTGAAAGTAATCTGCCGTGGGCAAAAGTCGTCAGACATGGTCATCCTCCTGGGTTGGAGGCCTGGCTTTCGACCAGGCCCCAGTGCGCGCGACCCTAAGAGCGACCCTGTGTTTGAAGAACTCCTCAACAAGCCGAATTTCGACTCGGTCTTGCCGATGAAGGCAATCTATTATCATTTGGATTGTCGATGGGCTACGAATTTCAGTAATCTGGAATTAATATAAAATAGGTTATACTGTAATCTTACTCACTTATTGTTACAGATTGACGGCAGGTCACTGTAATCTCGGCTGGTTTGATTGGCAGGGAGAGTTTCGCGCGAACGATCCTGCCGGCCGGGTTTAGCTTACGCAGGCTTCGCGCCTGGATCAGAGCCGCCTTGACCCGGCTTGTCCGACCCTGTTAATCGCCTGATTAATTCAGCGGGAGAATGGTGCATGGCGAGCAGGCTCGACGGACGGGTGGTGCTGATAACCGGGGCTTCGTCCGGGTTCGGTGCGCATTTCGCGCGGCTTCTTGCCGGCCAAGGGGCAAGGGTGGTGTTCGGCGCTCGCCGCACCGACCGAATCGCCGAACTGGCCCGCGACATCGGTGACCAGGCTCTTGCCGTGCCGCTCGACGTGACCGACGAAGCATCGATCATCGCCGCCTACGATGCCGCCGAAGCGCGGTTCGGAACGGTCGACACAGTGATTGCCAACGCCGGCCTGTCGCGCGACGGGCGTTCGACCGAAGTGACAAGGGCCGATCTCGATACCTTGCTCGACACCAACTTCACCGGGCTCTACCTGACCGCGCGAGAAGGAGCGCGGCGAATGATCGCGGCGGGCTTCCGCGACAGCGAGCGCGGCCGCATCGTCCTGATCGGATCGATTACTGCCGAGATGACCGCCCAGGGCGACGCCGCCTATGCCGCCAGCAAGGCGGCGGTGGCGCATCTTGGCCGGCAGTTTGCGCGCGAATGGATCCGCCAGGGGATCAACGTCAACACCATCCAGCCCGGTTACATCCAGACCGAGGTCGCCGGCGACTGGTTCCAGACCGAGGGCGGCGCACGGCAGATCGCCGCCTTCCACCGCCGCCGGCTGTGCCCGATCGAAGCGCTGGACGAACCGCTGATCCTGCTATGCTCCGACGCTTCCCGGCACATAACCGGGGCGACGATCACGATCGACGATGGACAGGTGCTTTGATGGCGATCAGCAACAACACCCCGGTCATCATCGGCGTCGGCCAGGTGTCCGAACGCGTGGGCGAGGACGGTTATGCCGAATTGAGCCCGATGGACCTGGCCGGCGCGGCGTTGAAGGCAGCGATCGCCGATGCGCGGGCGAGCGGCAATCTTGCCGGTGCGATCGACACGGTTGCGGCGATCCGCCAGTTCGAAATTTCGGCCACGCGTTATTCGGCGCCATTCGGTCACTCGACCAACACCCCGCGTTCGATCGCGCGCCGCGCCGGCGCCGACCCGGAGCGCGCGATCCTAGAGGTCGTCGGCGGCCAGGGTCCGCAGAAGCTGGTCGGCGAATTTGCGGCCGACATCGCCGCGGGCCGCTCGAAAGTTGCGGCCATCGCCGGATCCGAAGCGATCTCGACGATGCGTTCGCTGCTGGCGCGCGGTGAAAAGCGCGACTGGTCGGAAGACCAGCCCGGAACCCTTGAGGACCGCGGCACGGGCTATGACGGCGTGCTCGACAAGACTGCCATGAAGCATGGCGTCGCCGCGCCGATCGCAGCCTATCCGCTGGCCGAGAACGTGCGGCGCGAGCGGCTCGGCCTGTCGCTCGACGACTACCGCCTCGAGATCGGCAGGCTTTTCGCCCCCTTTACCGAAGTGGCGGCGCGCAATCCGCACAGCGCCGCGCCGACGGCTCGCAGCGCCGAGGAGCTGGCGGCGCTGACCGAGCGCAACCGCCTCGTCGCCGAACCTTACGGGCGACTGGTCGTTGCGCGCGACCAGGTCAACCAGGGCGCTGCAATCGTGCTCGCCAGCGTGGCCGAGGCGCGGCGCCTGGGCGTACCCGAGGATCGCTGGGTGTATGTCCACGCGGTCGCCGATTGCGCCGAACCATCGATGCTCAGCCGCGAGAATCTCGAAAAGAGTCCCGCAGCTGTTGCTGCAATCTCGACTGCACTTGAGGTTGCGGGAACGGACTGGAGCAGCCTTGCGCACATCGATTTCTATTCGTGCTTCGCCATCCCCGTTTTCAACCTGCTCGATTCCTTCGGGCTCGATCGTGACGATCCGCGTGGCTGGACGCTCACCGGCGGGCTGCCATTCTTCGGCGGCGCGGGGAACAACTATTCAAGCCACGCCATCGCCGAGGCGGTCGCCCGCTGCCGTGCCGAGCCGGGAAGCCGGGCGCTGGTCGGGGCCAACGGCGGCAACATGAGCAAGTACGCTGCGGCCGTCTATTCGACCGAGCCGGCCGACTGGAGCGAAAGCCGCTGGCGCCACCTCGACAAGATCGCTCCGGCCTATGCCGTTCTCGACAGCCATGACGGCGAAGCCACTGCCGAGACTTTCACCATCCAGCCGGGCAAGGAGGGTGAGGTCGCGACGCTGGTTGCGCGCGTTGATGCATCGCGCGTGCTTGGCGACAGCCGCGATCCCGGCGTGATCGCCGCGCTGCGCAGCGGTCCGGTAGCGGGCCGCGCGGTGCGGATCGAAAGCGACGAGAACGGGGTCAACGCGTTCTGGTTTACCTGACGAGGTCGGCAAGCGTGGCGGGCGTCAGCACCTGCGGCAGCTGCTGTGCTGCACCGCCTTTGGCCGGATACCACATATAGAGCGGAACCCCGGCGGCGCCATGCTCGGTCAGGTAGCGGGTGATCGCCGGGTCGCGCCGCGTCCAGTCGCCGCGCAGCACTACCACGCCGGCCCTGGCAAAGGCGTCGCGCGTGTCCTTGCGCTCGATCGCGGCGCTCTCGTTGACCTTGCAGGTCAGGCACCAGTCGGCGGTGAAATAGGCGAAGACCGGTTTGCCGGCGGACCGTGCCTCGGCGAGCGCGGCTTCGCTGAACGGCTTGCTGGGAAGGACTCCCTGCGCAGCGGCACCCGGCGTCGTCGCCGTGGCCGGCAGCACGAGGAGAGCCATGGCCGCTGCGGCGAGCGTGCCTAACGCCGGTACTGCGCCGCTGCGTCCAACGCGCTGGCCCCGCCCGACGAGGTAGAGGCCCAGCACGACCGCGCCGACGAAAAGCAGCGACAGCACGGCAAACCGCATGCCGGCGACCCGGCTTTCCAGCCACAGCAAGGCCAGCGCCGTCAGCCCCATCGGCACGGCCAGCGCCAGCTTGAAACGGCCCATCCAGGCGCCCGGGCGGGGCAGGCGGCGGCGCATTGCGGGCACGAAGGCGAGGGCGAGGAACGGCAGCGCGAGGCCCAGGCCCAGCGCCGCAAAAAGGGCAAGCGCCGGCATGGCCGGCATGAGCAGCGCGGCGCCCATCGCTGCCGCCATGAACGGACCGGTGCAGGGCGTTGCCACGAAGGCCGCCAGAAGTCCCGTGGCAAAGGCGCCCTGCGGCGATCCTTCGCGGGCAAAGCCGGGAACCGCGAATTCGAACAGGCCAGCCAGATTCGCGGTGATCGCGACGGCCAGCAGCAGCAGGCCCGCGACGACGGCCGGTTCCTGCAACTGAAAGGCCCAGCCGACCTGCGTTCCGGCGGCGCGCAGGGCGAGCAGCAGCACGCCCAGCGCCAGACATGCCAGCACCACGCCGGCGGTATAGGCCAGCCCTTCCGCCCTGGCCTGGACCACGCTTTCGCCAGCGCGGGCGAGGCTCAGCGCCTTGAGGCTGAGGATCGGGAAAACGCAGGGCATGATGTTCAGCAGCAGGCCGCCGAGCAGCGCCGAAAGCAGCAGCCAGCCTAGCCCGGCCTGGGGAGGCGCGGCGGATCGTAACGGCGTTCCGGCGGGCGGCACCGTGCCGGGGGTTGCGGCGATCTCCACCCCGTCGCCCTGCCGGTTGAGCCGCAGCACCGCGTTCAGCGTGCCGGGATCGAGCGGCTCGAACTTGGCGCGCGGCAATTCAACGATCAGCATGTCGCCGCGGCGCGAAAAGTCCTGGTCGGACGCGTAATCGACCGTGCGCTCGCTGGCCACGAACAGGTGCGGATCATCCAGCGCTACGGTTGCCGGAAGCGGCACGGCGATGCGGACCCTGTCGCCGGCGAAGGCATAGGCGACTGCGCTGCCCAGCGGCGCGGGCAGGGCGGCGCGCCACGCGGCAAAGCGCGGGTCGGGGCTGCCGGGCACGCCGACCGCGATCTGGGTCGCGATCACGCCGCTTTCGGGAACGCAGATCTTGTCGGTGCAGGCAAGCCACTGCGCCTTGCCGCGCACCGGCAGGACCGCGCCGGGCCGGGCGTCGGCGGGGACAGCCACGTCCACCAGCAGCGCATATTCGTGCTCGAACACGTGGTTCATCAGCCCAGCGATAAGCAGGGTATCGGGCACCGGATAACGCAGCGGGCCGACCCTGGCTCCTGCCGGCAGGCCCCAGTCGACCGTCATGCCAAGCCCGGCATCCCCTGGGTTGAGCCAATAGCCGTGCCAGCCTGCCTCGGGCCGCATGACGATGGCCAGCGTGACCGTCTTGCCCGGTTGGCCGGCGCTTTCGGCAACCAGCTCGGGCACAATGTGCGTGGTCTGCGCGGCGGCGGGCGTCACACCGGCGTAACATAGCGCGATCACGGCAAGAATCGCGGAAACAAGTGCCGCAAAAGTGCCCCTGCTGCGCTTGCGGCACGGGGCAATGGGAGGCAAGGTATGCGTCATTCTGGCGCCAGCCTATGGCCCACCCTCTGCCCTTGCCGCAAGCGGAAGGGCAGAGTACCGCCGACTAAATTTCGCACTGGAGCCACGATGCGCCGTCTTGCCGTTTCCGCCTTCTGCGCCCTTACCCTGGTCCTGGGGGCCTGTTCGACTGCTCAGCCCGATCGCGTCGCCTCGGCCCAGCCTGTCCCAGCCGGACCGCCCAGGCTGATCCTGGCGCTATCAGTCGACCAGTTCTCGTCCGACCTGTTCGCGCAGTACCGCCCCCGCTTCACTCAAGGGCTGGCCCGGCTGCAGCAAGGCGCGGTGTTCCCCTCAGGATACCAGGCCCACGCCGCGACCGAGACCTGCCCCGGGCACTCCACCTTGCTGACCGGCACGCGCCCGGCGCGCAACGGGATCATCGCCAACAACTGGTTCGATCTTGGCACTGCACGCGCCGAAAAGCGCGTCTACTGCGCCGAGGACGAGCGCGATCCGGCCAGCAGCACCCGCGAACCGGTGGTTTCGGCGGTCCACCTCAAGGTCCCGACCCTCGGCGACCTGATGAAGGGCGCCAATCCCGCCAGCCGCAACGTGGCCGTTTCGGCCAAGGATCGCGCGGTGATGATGATGGGCGGCCACCGCATCGACGCCGCCTGGTGGTACAACAAGGGCCAGTTCGTCACGCTCAGGGGGCGTGAGGCGTCGCCGGCCGTCACGCAGGAGAATGTTTCCCTCGCCGCCCTGATCAAGAAGGGCGCCCCGGCCATGGCCATGCCCGACTGGTGCGGTCCGGCCGACCGTCCCGTCACCGTGGGCAAGGGGACGCTCGGCACCGGCCGCTTTGCCTTGCCGGCCGACAATCCGGACGCCTTCCGTGCCTCGCCGCGGATGGACGCCGCCACGATCGATCTCGCCACCGCGCTGGTCGACGAGATGGACCTTGGCAAGGGCCCGGCCGCCGATGTCCTTTCGGTCAGTCTCTCGGCGACCGACTATGTCGGCCATTCGACCGGCACCGAGGGCGGCGAAATGTGCGTCCAGATGATGGAGCTCGATCGGCAGATCGGCCGCCTGCTGGCCCATCTCGATCGGCGCGGCATCGACTATGCCGTGGTGCTCAGCGCCGACCATGGCGGGCTCGACATGCCCGAGCGCCAGCGCGAACAGGCCCTGCCGCGCGCGATCCGCGCCGACATGAGCCTGTCGCCGCAGGCACTGTCCAAGGCAATCGCCGCACAGACCGGCGTGACGAGTAGCGATCCCCTGATCCAGTCGGACGGCCTGTTCGGCGATTTCTACGTCAGCCGCAGCCTGTCTCCGGCGCAGAAAGCCACGGTCGTCGCCGCTCTGGTCAAGCAGGTCAGGGCCCATCCGCAGGTTGCCGCCGTATTCACCCACGATGAACTGGCCCGCACGCCGCTGCCCGCAGGCAGCCCGCAGGACTGGACTCTCAAGGACCGTGCCCGCGCCTCATTCGAGGCGAGCCGTTCGGGCGATCTGGTTATTCTCCTCGACCGCGCCGTGACGCCGATTCCCGAACCCGTCGGCAGCTACGTTTCGACCCATGGCAGCGCGTGGGACTATGATCGCCGCGTGCCGATGCTGTTCTGGCGCCGGGGGTTGCGCGGGTTCGAACAGCCTGCGCCAGTGGAAACGATCGACATCGCGCCGACGCTTGCCGCGCTGCTCGGCCTGACCGTGCCCGAAGGGACATTCGACGGACGCTGCCTCGACGTCGACGGCGGCACCCGCAACACCTGTGAGGGGCTGAAGTGAACGGGCGGCGTGACCTGGTTATCCTGGGTGGCGGCTTGGTCGGCATGACGCTGGCCCTGGCTGCGGCGCGCCAGGGCATTACCAGCCACGTCATCGACAAGGCGACGCCAGAGCAACTGACCGCCGAAGGCACCGACGGCCGCGCCTCGGCGATTTCCTCGGCCAGCTGGAACCTGTTCCAGAACATCGGCCTCGCCGAGGCGCTTGAGCCGCTTGGCTGTCCGATTGCCGCAATCGCCGTGACCGACGGGATGAAGCCGGGGCGGATCGATTTCGAGCCCAAGGCGGACGAAGGCACGCTGGGGCGGATGTTCGCCAATCGCGACATCCGCCTTGCCCTGTTCGAGGCCGCGAAGGGCGAACCGCGCGTGGCCCTCCACAGCGGTGTCGAGCCCGTGAGGCGCGAGCGCGGCGAGCACGGCGTTGCCGTGACGCTCGATGACGGGCGCGTGCTGGAAGGACGCCTGCTGGTCGGCGCCGAAGGGCGGCAATCGCCAACCCGCGCCGAAGCGGGTCTGATGTCGGCGAAGTGGGACTACAGCCACCGCGCCTTCGTCACAGCGATCACCCATGAAAAGCCGCACGGCGGGGTGGCCTGGGAGGTGTTCTTCCCGGCCGGGCCGCTGGCGCTGCTGCCCTTGAACGACCTGCCCGACGGCCGCCACCGTAGCGCGGTGGTCTGGACGGTCGACGAAAAGGACGCCAAGGGCGTCGCCGCCTTGGCCGATACGGTCTTCGTCGGCGAGATCGCATCGCGCATGGCCGGCATCTTCGGAGACATTGCCCTGGCCGCGCCGCGGATGGGCTATCCGCTCAACTTCCATCACGCCGGACACATCGTCGAGGCGCGGCTGGCGCTTGTCGGCGATGCCGCGCACGGCATGCACCCGATTGCGGGGCAGGGGTTGAACCTGGGGCTGCGCGACGTCGGCGTCCTGGTCGAATGCCTCGCCGAGGGTATGCGGCTCGGGCTCGATCCCGGCGATGCCCAGGTCCTGGCGCGTTACGAACGCTGGCGCAGTCTCGACAGCTTTACCGTGATGGCGACAACCGACGCCATCGTCCGCCTGTTCGGGGTGCCCGGCAAACTGCCCAGCGCGGTGCGGCGGATCGGCATGGCGGCGGTCCAGCGCTCGGGCTGGCTCAAGACTTTCTTCATGAACGAAGCGCGCGGCCTGTCAGGCGACCTGCCGCAGCTTTTGCGCGCCTAGAACGACTGTTCCGACGCGTTCGCCACCGGTCCCGCTGCCGGGCTCGGTCCGGCAGGGCTTGGCTGGCGGACGCTCTGCCCGCTGGCGGTGCGCAGCCTGTCGGGATCGAGCAGGGCGGTCGTCTCGATGAGGTCGAGTGCGCGTTCGGCCTCGGCATAGCGCCGGGCCTGGACGATCCAGTCGCCGGCCGCTGCCGCGCCGGGCAGGCGCGACACGGCATCGATTGCACCATCGACCTGGCCGGTGCGCAACAGCAGGCGCGCAAGGTCGAGCCGGGTCATCGGGTTGGTCGAGGGGGTGTCGTCGTGCCGAACCACAAACAGGCCCGACAATTCGCGGCGCAGCCGTTGCCAGCCGCCTTCGTTGACCGGCGCCTCGGTCAACCGGGCCGCCATGGCGTCGAGCCCGCCGACAAGCTGGTCTAGGGTGACCGGAGTGGCCGCGCTGCGGATGATCGTTTCGACCGCCACTGGCTGGGCTGCGCCAAAGCGCAGTTTCAACTGGTCGGACAGATAGCCGAGCGGCGCCCCGCGTTCGAGCGCACGGCGCGTGGCGAGCGCGACCAGCAGCCCTTCGGCGCGCGCGGCATTGCCTTCGGCCGCGGCCGCCTGGAGATCGAGCCGGGCGAGCCGCTGTTCGAGCGCGGCTACCCGGCTGTCGACACCGCTTGCGGCAACCGCCCCGACCGGAGCGGCGGGCGCACTGGCCACGGCCTGCGGCGAAGGAGCGACGGCCGGCGCAGAGCTGGCTGGTTTGGACGGCGTTTCACCCATCATCGCGGCAAGATCGCGCTCGCTCATCGCGAGACGGCCATCCCAGACAAGGTAGCCGACCAGCGCCGCTCCCCCCAGGAAGGCCAGGGCGGCCGCCATCAAAACGGTGCGCAGCGACAGGCCGCGGCGCGCGGCTGTGCCGTTCGGTGCAGTCGAATAGATATCCTCGCGCATGGGTACTTGCGTCATCCTCAGTCGCGGCCGCGTGGGCCGGGGTCTTGGCACATCTGCAGGGCCAAGGCCAGCAAGGCCTTGTCGTTGGGCATCCTCGCCGTGGCCACTTCGCCCCAGCCGTCGCCCGCCGCGCTGGCGATCCGCGGACTGAGCGCGATCAGCCGGAGCAACGAACGGCGGATCCCGTGGGTGACGCATTGCGCCGCCATGTGCCGCGCCGCCTCGGCGGAATGAAGAGCGATCATTGCCGGTGTGCGCAGCAGGGCGATCATATCGGCCGGCATGGGACGTGGGATGCTGGCATAGACCACGCGTTCCTCCATCGTCGTGCCGCGCGGCAGGGTCAACGGCACGCGCTCGTCGCCGGCCAGGCGCAGCAAGCGCCGGTGGGCGGGATCGACGCTGCCGAGCAGCCCCTGCATGCCGCCGTTGCCGGTCGCCGCGACGACGAACCCAGCCTCGCGCGCGGCGATCGCAGTCGTATCGCCAACCGCATAGACCGGCAGGCGGCGCAGCGCTGCCAGTCCCCTTCCGCCGTGGCGAAAGGCGTTGCCGCTCCCGCCGAGAATCGCCTCGAACTGATCGGCCGACGGTGCTTCCCAGCTGCGTGCGACCACTTCGAAAAGAGGAAAGCCATGCGCCTCGAGCCGTACCGCCCGGGCCGCCGCCAGGCTGGCGCTGCAGCCGGGTTCGGGACGGATCACGACCAATGGCACCATGCGTCAGTCTCCTTGCGGACCTGCGAAATGTTCGGCGATGGCGGGCGCGGCGCGGGCCAGGAGATCGGCGGCCAGCGCCGCCGGACCATCGGCGTCGCGCGCTGGAAAGGTCAGCGAACCATCGACCCGCTGCTGCCCGTCGGGGCTGAACAAGGCGGCGCGCAGGGTGATCGTGTCGCCATGGCGGTCGGACACGGCGGCGACGGGGCTGTGGCAGTTGCCGCCCAGCGCCGCGAGCAGGCGGCGTTCGGCGTGGAGCGCCTCATTGCTGACTGCATCGTCGATGGCGGCAAGTGTCGCCCGGGTGGCTTCGTCGTCGGCGCGGCATTCGATGGCGATGCAGCCTTGGCCCGGCGCGGGGATCCAAGTGCCGGGATCAAGCGGCGTGCCGACTGTGGACTGGCCGGTGCGGTTGAGCCCGGCCAGCGCCAGCAGGGTCGCATCGGCCTCGCCCGCGGCCAGCTTGGCCAGGCGGGTCTGGATGTTGCCACGGAAGGTCACGACTTCGCAATCGGGGCGCTGGTGCAGCGCCAGGGCGGCGCGGCGCGGCGCGCTGGTGCCGATCCGCGCGCCCGGCGGAAGGTCGCTCAGACTGGCCACGCCGACCAGCACGTCGCGCACGTCCTCGCGCGGGAGGACGGCGGCGATGGCGATGCCGTCGGGGCGGATCGTCTCGACGTCCTTGGCAGAATGGACCGCGAAATCGATCGTGCCAGCCAGCAGCCAGGCGTCGAGCTCCTTGGTCCACAAGGCCTTGCCGCCGGCATCGGCCAGCGATCCCGTGACCCTGTCTCCGCTGGCGGTGACGGGGACGATCTCTACCGCCAGCCCCGGATGGGCGGCCAGCAGGCGGTCGCGCGCCTCTTCGGCCTGGGCCATGGCAAGGGGCGACCGGCGGGTGCCGAGTTTCAGGGGACGGTGGGTCATGCGCGGCTTGTGCTAGCCCGCAATGGCACTAAGGGGAAGAACAATGGGGCTGGTTTTGGGCATTGAATCGTCGTGCGACGAAACCGCGGCGGCGCTGGTCGACGAAGGCCGGCGCATCGTCGCGCAGCGCATCGCCTCGCAGGACGACGCACACCGTCCTTATGGCGGCGTGGTCCCCGAAATTGCCGCCCGCGCCCATTCCGAACGGTTGACCCCGCTGATTGCCGCGACGCTGGACGATGCCGGCGTCACGCTCGGAGATGTCGATGCGATCGCGGCAACGGCTGGACCCGGACTGATCGGCGGAGTGATGGTCGGGCTTGTTACGGCCAAGGCGCTGAGCCTTGCCGCCGACAAGCCGCTGATCGCGATCAACCACCTCGAAGGCCATGCCCTGTCGCCGCGGCTGGCCGATCGCACCCTGCAATTTCCCTATCTTCTGCTGCTGGTCTCGGGTGGGCATTGCCAGATCCTGCGGGTCGAGGGCGTCGGACAATACCGCCGCCTGGCGACCACCATCGACGATGCGCTGGGCGAGGCGTTCGACAAGACCGCCAAGATCCTCGGACTCGGCTTCCCCGGCGGTCCGGCGGTCGAGCGGATCGCGCGCGACGGCGATGCCGCGAAGGTTCCCCTGCCGCGGCCGCTGCTGGGCAGCGCCGAGCCGCACTTCTCTTTCGCCGGCCTCAAGAGTGCGGTGTTGCGGGCGCGCGAGGCCCAGACCCACGCCGCCGCTGATATCGCCGCGTCGTTCCAGCAGGCCGCGATCGATTGCGTGATCGACCGCACCCGCCGCGCTCTGGCGGAAAGCGACGCAGTGACCGCGCTGGTCGTCGCCGGCGGGGTTGCCGCGAACAAGGCGGTCCGCGCCGCGCTTGAGGCACTGGCGGGCGAGTTCGGCCTGCCCTTCGTCGCGCCGCCGCTCGCGCTGTGCACCGACAACGCCGCGATGATCGCCTGGGCGGGGCAGGAACGTCTGGCCGCGCCGCATTTCGCGTCCGACCCGCTCGACATCGCCGCCAGGCCACGCTGGCCGCTCGATCCCGAAGCCGCGCCAGTGCGCGGCGCGGGGGTCAAGGCGTGATGCCGGCGGTCGGCGTCATCGGGGCCGGCGCCTGGGGCACCGCCCTTGCGCAGAGCCTCGCCAGCGATGGCAGTCCGGTCCTGCTCTGGGCGCGCGAGGCCGAACTGGTCGAGGAGATCAATGCGGCACGAACCAACAGCCTGTTCCTGCCCTCGGCACGGCTCGCTCCGTCGATCCGTGCGACGGCCGACCTTGCAGACCTGGCGGATTTGCCGGTGCTGCTGGTCGTCACCCCGGCGCAGCATCTGGCCCGCGTGCTGTCCGGCCTGCCCGCGGCGCGGCGCGACCTTGTCCTGTGTTCCAAGGGGATCGAGGCCGGTTCGGGCCGCCTGATGTCCGACGTTGCCGCGCAGGCCGCGCCCGATGCCGCGATTGCGGTCCTGTCCGGCCCGACCTTCGCCCACGAGGTGGCTGCCGGCCTGCCGACGGCAGTCACGCTGGCCTGCGGCGGCGGCGAAGAGCAGTGGTACCGGCTTGCCCCGGTCATTTCGCGTCCGATGCTGCGGCCCTATTATTCCGACGACGTCATTGGCGCGGAAATCGGCGGCGCGGTCAAGAACGTGCTGGCGATCGCCTGCGGCGTGGTCGAAGGGCTGGGTCTCGGCCAGAATGCCCGGGCGGCGCTGATTGCCCGCGGCTATGCCGAAATGGTCCGCTTCGGCCTTGCCCGCGGCGCGCGGGCGGAAACGCTGGCAGGGCTGTGCGGCCTTGGCGACCTGGTCCTGACCTGCTCCTCCATGTCGAGCCGCAACTTTTCGCTCGGCAAGGGGCTGGGCGAGGGGATGAGCGCAGCCGATGCGCTGGCCGGCAAGAACAGCGTGGCCGAAGGCGCGCACACCGCGCCGGTCCTTGCCGACCTGGCGCGGCGCGAAGGCGTTTCGATGCCGATCGTCGCCGCTGTTAATGGCCTGCTCAGCGGCGCGATGCCAGCGCACGGCGTGGTGTCCGATCTTCTGTCCCGTCCGCTGAAAGCCGAAGGCGAGAGCGCGTGAGCGACGATCGCGCTGCCCCCGACCAGCAGCAAAAAGACATCCAGGCGCTGGCCAAGGGCGGGCGCACGAATTTTTTCGGGTTCCTGCTGCGGCTGGCGGCGCGCTTGCCGTTCCTGTTCATCGCCGGCCGCCTTTACGGTGCTGAATCGCTCGGCCGCTTCGCCCTGGCGCTGGTCGTGGTCGAACTGGCAGCGCAGCTTTGCACGTTGGGACAGAAACGCGGGCTCGCCATGCGGCTCAGCCACGATCGCGAGCATCCCGCCAACACCGTGGCAGACGCGATGCTGCTGGGCGGATCGCTGGCGCTGCTGGCCAGCGGGATCATCTATCTTTTGCCCGACATCATGTTCAGCGGCGCCTATACCCAGGCGGAACGGCTGGTCGTGCTGGCGATCCTGCCGCTGACGCTGACCGAGATCGCGCTAGCGGCACAGGCCTATCGCTTCGATATCGCCACCTCGGTGCGCTCGCGCGCATTGGTCGAACCGTGGACCCTGTCGATCCTCTCGGGGATCCTGTTTTTCGTCGACCGCGAGTCGGGGATGCTGATCGCCTACAACCTGTCGGTCATGGCCGCGGCGATCACCGCGCTGTGGCCGATGTTCAAGACCTATGGCCTGCCTCACCAGTGGAAGCCCAAGCCGTTGGAAATCGGTCAACTGGCGCTGGTCAACCTGCCGCTCGCTGCCGCCGACGCGGTCGAATGGGGCACTCGGCGTTTCGACATCTACCTTCTGGGCTTCTTTGCCGGGGACAAGGCAGTCGGGGTCTATTACGTCGCGCAGCAGATTGCCTCGGTTCCGCAGAAGCTGAAGACCAGCTTCGAGCCGATCCTCGGACCGGTTATCACCCGAAACCTCAAGGAAAAGAACTATGAGGCGATTGCCCGGCAGGTCTGCCAGGTGGGCTTCTGGATCACTGCCGCGCAGGCCGGGGTCGCGCTGGCGCTGGGAATGCCGGGCGAAGGCGTGATGGGCCTGGTCGGACCGATGTTCGTCGGCGGCACGGCGGCGCTGTGCTTCCTTCTTGCGGCCGAGGTTTCCGCGGCGACCGCGGTCGTCAGCGAGGCCGTGCTGATCTACGTCAAGCGAATGCAGAACCTGTGGATCAGCCTGGCCACCCTGGTGGTCCAGGCCGGGGCGACGATCAGTCTGATTAAGCTGGTCGAGCAGCTCGGCCTCAACGACAACTACAAGGCGGCGATGGCCGGCGCGGGTCTGATGGTCGCGCTGGGCCTGGCTTCGTGGGTCAAGTCGCGGATGCTGGCGCGGTTCCTGCAGCAGTCGGTCAACAACTGGCGCTGGCCGCTGATCTGGGCGGCGGCGCCGGCCGTTGTGATTGGCTGGGCGGCCACCTCGTTCCTGCCCGAATGGGCGGAACTGTCGCTCGGCATCCCGGCTATCCTCTTGGCCTATGGCTTCGTCATCTGGCACAAGGGCTTCGGTGCGGAGGACCGCGTGCTGTTTCGCCGCAACGTGGGTGCGTGACGATCTGAACGATGGAGCAGGGGATGCTTGAGATTATCGAGGCGAACTGGCTGGTCCTGGCCGTGGTGCTGGTCGCCGCGCTGCTGGTCGCCTGGTGGCTTTTCGGCCGCGCCACCAGCGCGCCGCGCAAGCGCGAGTACCGACCCGACGTGCTTGACGAAGGCGTGGGCCCCGCGCAGCGCAACCAGGCGTTGATCGATGCGCCGCCCGCCGCCCAGATCATCACCCCGCTACCCGGCGCCGGCGTGCTCGGCGGGGTGGCGGAGGCCGTCGCCGTCGGCGCGCAGGACGTGGTGGAGGAAGCCGAGGCGGCAGAGATCGATCGCAGCGACGACTTGTCCCGGATCAAGGGACTGGGTCCGAAGCTGCAGGCGCTGCTGCCCACGCTTGGCATCACCACCTTCGCCCAGATCGCCGCCATGACCGAAGCTGATCTGGTCGAACTCGACAGCAAGCTTGGTGCCTTTGCCGGCCGCCCGGCCAAGGACAATTGGGTCGAACAGGCACGGCTCCTGGCAGACGGGGATGTCGGCGGGTTCGAGAGCAGGTTCGGAAAGGTGTGATCAGGCGATCAGCCAGGCGGCAATCGCGCGCCAAGCCGGACTAGCGCGCCCATTTCCCTTTGCGGGTCTCCCGTCCGAACCGTCCTTTGCGCGTTCCCGGCTTGCCCTCGTTACTGCGTCCGATGATCGGCGCGCGCTTGTCGGGATCGGGGATGCCCAGTTCGTCGGCTTCGAGGCGGCGGATCTCGTCGCGCAGGCGTCCGGCTTCCTCGAATTCGAGGTCGGCGGCAGCATTGCGCATCTTCTTTTCGAGCTCCTCGATATAGGCGCGCAGGTTGTGGCCGACGAGGTTGTTGGCGCCTTCCGCCTCGATCTCGACCAGAACGCCGTCGCGGCTTGCGGTATCGGCGACGATGTCGTGGATGTTGCGCTTGATCGTTTCGGGCGTGATGCCGTGTTCGAGGTTGTACTGGTGCTGCTTTTCGCGTCGGCGATCGGTTTCCGCCATGGCCCGTTCCATCGACCCGGTGATCCGGTCGGCGTAGAGGATCACCCGCCCGTCGACGTTGCGCGCGGCGCGGCCGATGGTCTGGATGAGCGACGTTTCGCTGCGCAGGAAACCTTCCTTGTCGGCATCGAGAATGCAGACCAGGCCGCATTCGGGAATGTCGAGCCCCTCGCGCAGCAGGTTGATTCCGACCAGCACGTCATAGACGCCAAGCCGCAGGTCGCGGATAAGTTCGATACGTTCCAGCGTTTCCACGTCGGAATGCATGTAGCGCACGCGCAGCCCCGCCTCGTGCATGAATTCGGTCAGATCCTCGGCCATCCGCTTGGTCAGCGTCGTGACGAGCGTGCGATAGCCCTTGGCCGCAGTCTGGCGGCATTCCTCGATACAGTCCTGCACCTGGTCCTCGACCGGGCGGATCGTCACCGGCGGGTCGATCAGCCCGGTGGGACGGATGACCTGTTCGGCAAAGACCCCGCCCGACTGTTCCATTTCCCAGCCGCCGGGGGTGGCTGACACCGCGACTGTCTGGGGCCGCATCGCATCCCATTCGTTGAAACGCAGCGGGCGGTTGTCGATGCAGCTGGGCAGGCGGAAGCCGTATTCGGCCAGCGTGATTTTGCGCCGATGGTCGCCTTTGCTCATCGCACCGATCTGCGGCACGGTCTGGTGGCTTTCATCGACGAACAGCAGCGCATTGTCGGGCAGGTACTCGAACAGGGTCGGCGGCGGTTCGCCCGGCAGACGGCCGGTTAGGAAGCGCGAATAGTTCTCGATCCCCGCGCAGCTGCCCGTGGCCGCGATCATCTCAAGGTCGAAATTGGTGCGCTGTTCCAGCCGCTGGTGCTCCAAGAGCTTGCCCTCTGCCTCCAGCTCTTTAAGCCGCTCGGCCAGCTCGAAGCGGATCGCGTCGGCGGCCTGCTTCATCGTCGGTCCCGGTGTGACATAGTGCGAATTGGCATAGACCCGCACCGATTTCAGTGCGTTACCGGCCTTTCCTGTCAGCGGATCGAATTCGACGATACTTTCGATCTCGTCCCCGAAGAACGAGACCCGCCATGCCATGTCTTCGTAGTGCGAAGGAAACAGCTCGAGGTTGTCGCCCCGAACGCGGAAGTTGCCGCGCGCAAAGGCGGCGTCGTTGCGCTTGTACTGCAGGGCGACCAGCTTGCGGATCAGTTCGCGCTGGTCGACCGTTTCGCCAGCCTTGATGTCGAAGACCATGGCCGAATAGGTTTCGACCGAGCCGATGCCGTAAAGGCACGAGACCGAGGCGACGATGATCACGTCGTCGCGCTCGAGCAGCGCGCGGGTGGCCGAATGGCGCATCCGGTCGATCGCCTCGTTCACCGAGCTTTCCTTCTCGATGTAGGTATCCGACCGCGGCACATAGGCCTCGGGCTGGTAGTAGTCGTAGTAGGAAACGAAATATTCGACCGCGTTATTGGGAAAGAAGCTCTTCATTTCGCCATAGAGCTGCGCGGCGAGGATCTTGTTGGGAGCGAGAATCAGCGCCGGACGCTGGGTTGCCTCGATCACCTGAGCCATGGTGAAGGTCTTGCCCGATCCGGTAACGCCCAGCAGCACCTGGGTGCGATCGTCGTTGCCGATGCCGGCGACCAGATCGGCGATCGCGGTCGGCTGATCGCCCGCCGGCTGGTAATCGGACACGATTTCGAAGCGGCGACCGCCATCGCTTTTTTCCGGGCGCGCCGGCTTGTGCGGCACGAAGGCGCCCGAGGTGTCCGGTTCGGCAAGACCCCGGCGAATGATCAGTTCAGCCATAAGCGGGGAATATGGGAGTTTGCGGTTTGTTCCGCAATGGGGCTAAGATGAACGCGACAGGGCCGGCGCTTGATTTGGCGATGACGGCTGCGTAACACGGTCGTTCGCGGAAGGGACCGCGCGCGGGTTGGGCAGTGCAGACCATGGACGATCTCGACGTCATCGAAATCCGGCGGCTCGACCCGCGCGACGTCTGCGGCTGGGTGTCGCTGATGTCGACCGTGGTGAACATCGTCTACAGCGTGTTCAATGCGCTTTACACGATCGATGCGCTGATCTCGATTTCCGTGGTGCTTGGCATCCTCTCGCTGCTCAACCGCAACCGCTTGATCCCCAAGCTTTCGCTGGGACTGCTGGCGCTTCACCTGACGACGGTCTTCGTCCTGCGGATCGTCTGATGGACACTGCCCCGGCGGGCGCGTGCTGGCTTGACCGCGCACCGATCCGGCGGATCGTGCTGGCGCTGGCGCTGGTCACGGGGGGCCTGATCGCGACCCGGCTGCTGCCGATCGCTGACCGCCTGTCGCTCGATCCGAACGAAGGCTGGAACGCATTCCAGGCTGTCGCTGCGATGGGGGCTGGCCCCCTCTACCCGCCACCAGGCGCTCTGGTCTCCAACAACTATCCGCCGCTGTCGTTCTATCTCGTCGGCGCGCTGGGCGAGGGGCTTGGCGACATGATCCTGGCCGGCCGGATCGTCGCGCTGGCCTCGCTGCTGGCTGTGGCGGGTCTGGTCGCCCTGATCGCGCGCCGGCTGACCGGGCATCGTCTTGCGGCTGCAGTCGGCGCGCTGGCCGTGCTGCTGTTCGCAGCCAGCGTCTTTCGCGGCTATCTGGCGATGAACGATCCCCAGTGGCTGAGCCTGGCGCTGTCCATGGCAGGACTGGCGGCGGTCTTGTGGCCGGCCACCGGGCGATTGAGCCTTGGCGCGGCGATCTGCTCGGCTTTGCTCATGGGCGCGGCGCTGCTGGTCAAGCACAACGCGCTGGCGATTCCGGCTGCCGCCGCGCTCTACCTGCTGCTCCACGATCGCCGGAGCTTCGCGGTCTGGGTCGCGCTGGGCTTGGCGGTACTGCCTGCGCTATGGCTGCTCGACCGAATGGTCTTTGAAGGCGCCATGATCGCCGACATTACCGGCGCGCCGCGCAGCTACTCGCTGCACCGCATGGCGCTCCACGCCGTGATCGGCGTCTTGTTCCTGCCGCTGCTGGCCGCGTCCTGGCGTCTTCTGGCCTGGCGCCGGATCGATCGACGCGGCGATGCGATCCTCGCCGGGGTGGCGATCGCCACGGCTCTGGCCGTGGTGCAGGGCAGCGGCGCCGGCGTCGATGTGAATGCCTGGTTCGAGGCCCTGGCCATGGCTGCGTTGGCCCTTGGCGCGGGACTTGACGCGCCGGTGCCGCCCGTGCGGGCCGAACGCTGGGCACCGCTGCTTGTCGGGCTGGTCGCGCTGGTGCTGGTTGCGTTCGGGATCGTCGCCAGCGCGCAGGAACTGGGTTCGCGGTCAGAGCGGCTTGCCGCCAGCGCCGACGCCGTCGCGCGGGTTGCCGCGCTGCCGGGCCCGGTCGCCTGCGAGGTTCAGGCGCTGTGCTATTGGGCGGGCAAAGGGTTTGCGCTCGACTATTTCCTCTACGGCGAACGCATCCGGCAGACCGGTTCCACAGTCGCCCTTGACCGGGCACTCGCCGAACGGCGCATTGCCGCGGCGCTGATCGAGGGGCCGGCCGACCGTGTCCTGCCGCCGGCCCAGGCCCACATCCTGTCGCGCATGCGGGTGGTCCACGTCGCGGCCGAGCGGCGGCTTGCCGTCCTGCCCTGACTTCTTGGCGGGGCTCTTTGGCGAGTCCCACGCCGAGACGAATCCTTTCGCACTTGCGTCATGGGTCTTGCCATCGCCGCAGATCTAAGGGATATTTCCACCATAAGGGCCGCCGAATCTGACGCGTAACGATCGCGTTCTACAAGGATCTGGGTGCAACGGCGGCCAACTGTGGGATCGCTCTCGCGCCCGTTGCGGGGGTATGATGAGCGTTCCGGATATCTTCATTTCCTACAATCGCGAGGATGCGGCCTTCGCGCAGGCCTATGCCGACGCCTTCACCGATGCCGGGTTCGAAGTCTGGTGGGATGCCACCCTGCGCTCGGGCGAGGATTACGACGCTGTCACCGAGGATGCGCTGCGCAAGTCGAAGGCTGTCGTCGTGCTGTGGTCGCCGCGCTCGGTCAATTCACGCTGGGTCCGCGCCGAAGCTACGATCGCCGATCGCGGCCAGCGCCTGATGCCGGTGATGATCGAGGATTGCGAACGTCCGGTGATGTTCGAACTCAAGCAGACAACCGACATGTCCGGATGGTGCGGCGACACCACCGATCCCAAGTGGACTGCCTTTATTGCCGATGTCGCCCGCCGCATCGGCAAGGAAAGCAGCGCTGCTCCGCGGCAGACGCGGCCTGCGGCGACTTCCGCTCCCGTCGCGGCCGCGCCGGGCCCGATAGCCGAACCCGCCGCCCCGGCCGATGATCGTGCCGGCGTTGCCGTGCTGCCGTTCACTTGCCGCGCCGGCGACCCTGAACTGGAAATCGAGGCCGAGGATCTGACCGAGGACCTGACCCGGGAACTGGCTTACAACCGCTTCATCCGGGTGATTGCCGCCGGGACAATGGCGCCTTGGCGCAACAAGTCTGTCGAGCACAAGGCCATCGGCCGCCAGGTCGATGCGCGCTACCTGGTCGAGGGCAAGCTGCAAAGCAGCGGCGCCGGAACGCGGCTTACCGTCCAGCTCGTCGACGGGATCAGCGGCAATGTGCTGTGGTCGGGCCGGATGAACGCCAGCCCGGACGAGGTGGATACCTCGCACGATGCGCTGCCGGTGGCGGTGGCACTGCAATTGGCCGAACAGATCGTCGCGCGCGAGGAATCGCACGCCCTTGCCCGCAAGGCGCCGTACAGCCCTACCGACCGTATCCTGCGCGCTTCGGCACTCGCCCGCCGCGACGACGAAAAGAGCATCCTGGCCGCCATCGACGAGGCGCGCGCCGCGGTCGAGGGTGCGCCCGATAGCGGGCTTGCCCAGGCAATCCTCGCATCGGCCCTAGCGGCCCTGGCGGAAAGCCGGGGAACTACGCCCGATGCCGAGCAGATCCGCGAGATCCAGGCCACCACCCGCCAGGCGATGCGGCTCGACGGCAACAACCCGACCGTACTCATGGCGCTGGCCGGCGCCTATCAGGGCCTCGGCGAATACGAGATCTGCCTGCGCCTCGCGCGCCGGACAGTGGACCTCTGGCCGGTTTCTCCGACCTCGCACCGGATCCTTGGCGACAGCTATCGCATGCTTGGCCGTACTGCGGAGGCGGTCGAGGCCTATCGCCGGCAGGACAGGCTTTCGCCCTATGACAGCAGCCGTTACGTCGCTCTGACCAATCTCGGCCTGTCACTGCTCCTGGAAGGCGAGGGGCAGGAGGCCGAGGCGGCGATCGACCAGGCGCTGATGCTCAACCCCGAATACCCGCTGGCGCTGGAATGGAAGGCGATCGTCGCCGAACACCTCGGCAAGCATGCCGCGGCGCTCGCGGCGGTGCGTCAGCTTCGCGCCGCCGAAGGGTCGGCGCCGCTCAATCGGCACATCTGGCAGCTTGAACGCTACGACGCGCTGCGCGAGAGGACCGCACCCCACGCCGCGACGCTCATGCGCCTGTGGGAGGAAGCGGGCGGAAAGGTTCCGGTCAAGCCGCGAAGCGAAATGCCGCCTGCGTCCGAACCGCTCCGCGCCGCGCCGCCGCCGGTCGAAAAGGTTGCCCCGGCCGTCGCTGCGGCCGCGGCCATCGACGTGATCGACGTGGATACGCCCGAGTTTCCTGTCGAAGACGTCGTTCCGGTCGAGGCTGCCGAAGCCGATGGGCTGATGCTTGCCGCCGAACCGGAAAAGATCGCGCCCGAACCCCTCGTTGCAGCGCGGACCGAGGCGTTCGCCCCCGCGGCCAAGCCGGCGGCCGAAAAGGCGCCAGCCCGGCGGTCGGTCCTGCCGCGCGTCGCCGCGCTGGTCGGCGTTGTCGCGCTGGCCGGTGGCGGCGCCTATGCGATGCTGGGCGGGCAGGGCGGCGCGCCGCTCAAGGACACGCCGGGCTTTGCCGTCGCCAAGGCGCCCGAGGGCAGTCCCGCTGCCGTTGCGGCTGCCGCTGCTGTTCCGGCCGCCACCGTCGCTGGCCAGAGCGTCGACAGCCAGAAGATCGGCCAGGCCCTGACTTCACTGATCGCCGCCTCGCGCAATGCGCGCCGTCCCGCAGGCGAGATCGCCGCGTTGGAAGCGGGTCAGCAATCGCTTGTCCCCTTGCTGACGCAGCTGCAGGCGAACCCGGCCGATGCCGCCGCCGTTACGCAACTTCGCGATCTGGCCGTCGGGCTGGTCAGGCCGCAGGGTGCGGCCCTGACCGCCGACGCCAACCGCTGGATCGCCGACCAGGAACGCACCGCAGCGGCCGCCAACCGGCAATTGTCGGCCGAAGGCGCGGCGAGCGTCGACAGGGCACTCAACCGTGCGCGGGGGCCGCGTGCCGAACTCGCTGCTGCTGTCAACGGCGCGGCGCAGGCACCGGATGCCGCCGCCGCCTTTGCCGCCGGCCAGAAGGCGTTGGGCGCCTATGGCCGGGTTCGCGCAGTTTCGGTCGCTGCGGCGATAGCCGGGGCCAAGACGGCCGTGGCGGCGGCTGCTGCCGATACCGCCAAGGCGCAGAACCGCCTGTCGCTGATGCGCGCGCAGCTAGGCTCGATCCGCAGCGAAGTGGCGCAGATGTCGAGCCAGGCGGTGGGCATGACCCAGGTCGAGAAACCGGGGCTGTTCGCCTCGGGCGCCAAGCGGCAATCGCACAAGCTTCGCAAGGACAACGCCGACCGGGTGCGCGCCTTGCTGACAGAGGCCGACTCGATTCTCACCGCCTCGCACGGCATCACCGACCCCTCGATGCTGACGTCGAGCGTTTCGAGGATGCAGGGACTGCGCAGCCAGGCGGCAGGGCTGATCGCCTCGTCCAGCGCGGCGCTCAAGACCGCTGCGTCGTCGCCGGACGACAAGGCCAGCGCCTCGCCCAAGAAGTAGCGCCGGCACCTCGACAACGGGGCGATCGACCACCACAGTTCCCCCGAACAAGACGGGGAACGATGATGGGACAGGATCTTAGCCGCTCGGTCGAGGGGCTGACCGTGCTGGTGACCGGCGCAGCCAGCGGCATGGGCCGCGCCACGGCAGAGGTCTTTGCCGCGGCGGGTGCCCGGGTCGCCGTTACCGACCTTTCGGTCGACGCGGTCGAGGGCATCGCCGCCTCGTTGCGGGCGAGGGGCCACGACGCGCAGGGGTGGGCGCTCGACGTCAGCGATCCGCAGGCGATCGCATCCTGCGTGGCAGAGGTGGCGGCGCGCTTCGGTGGCATCGACTGCCTGGTCAACAACGCGGGGATCAGCGCCTTCTGTCCGATCGACGATGCGGACAACTACGATGCGGTGTGGGACCGCGCCATCGTCGTGCTACTGACCGCGCACCAGCGGCTTATCCGTGCCGCGCTGCCGCACCTGCGCAAATCGGCCTGTCCGCGAGTGGTCAACATCGCCTCGACCGAAGCGCTGGGCGCGACAAGCTGCGACAGCCCCTACTGTGCCGCCAAGGCGGGCGTCACCGGCCTGACGCGGGCGCTTGCGGTGGAACTGGGCAAGGAAGGGATCACGGTCAACTGCATCTGCCCCGGACCGATCGACACCGGGATGACCGCCAACGTCCCCGAAGCCGACAAGGCGACCTTTGCCCATCGGCGCACGGCGCTGCGCCGCTATGGCCTGCCCGAGGAAGTAGCCCACATGACGCTGAGCCTGTGCCTGCCGGCGGCAAGCTATGTCACCGGTGCGGTCATCCCGGTCGACGGCGGGCTGATGGCCCGCAACGCCTGACGCAGCGCACTTTCGGCCTATTCGGGGTAGATCCCGCCCAGTACGGTGGAAAAATGCTCGGCAATCACCGAGTTGCATGAGCAGGCGGTCGCCCGCAGCGCGTCCTCGTCGGTGATGATCAGTCGCCCGCGCCGGATGTCGATGATGCCGCGCGTCTTGAAGCGTTGCAGGACGCGACTGGCATAGGTCCGCCCGACGCCGAGCAGTTCGCCAAGCTGTTCCTGCGTGATCGCCATGTCGTTGGTGCCGGTGCGCTCGATCGCGGCAGTCAGCCAGCGCGCGACCCGTTGCTCGATCGTGTGGGTGGCGTTGCAGGCGACCGACTGGAACACCTGCGCCACGAAACAGTCGGCATAGCGGTTGAACAACCGGCCCAGCGACGGAAGGTCCTCCTTGAGCTGTTCGAGATCGCGCAAGGGGATCTTCAGGAACGTGCCGCCGTGCAGTACGGTCGACCGGGCGAAGGCCGGCAGGCGGCCGTGGCTGACGATACCGCCCAGTGCCCCCTCGCGCCCCACGGTCGCCGTCTCGACCGCAGCGCCATCGTCCATCACCACGTAATAGGTTGCCATGGCTGCGCCGCACGGGAAGAAGCAATACTCGATCGTATCGCCCGGATCGTAGAGCGTGTCGCCCTTGTTCAGCACCTGCCGGACAACGCGCGTCGATACCCGCACTCGGTGATCCTCGAACAGCGCGCTCAACAGGTCGTTGGTTTCGTCGGTCATGGCGTGCCTGCGTGAATGCATAACTCACGCAGATACGAGCGAGATCGGCGCTTTGTTCCCGCGTTGCGCGCACTAGTGAGCGGACAGATCTGTAGACTAGGCTACAGTTTGAGCGTCCCTTTGCGGAAAGCCCCCCAGATGCACATCGATTCCCACTCATCCGGATTGAGCGCGCTGGTTGTCGATGACAACGGGCTCATCGCGCTCGACACGCGCGAAGTGCTGATTGAACTGGGTTTTCCCGAAGTGCACATCGCGGCTGATGGCGGCGAAGCGCTGGCGCGCTTGGCCCACCGGTCCTATGACTGGGCGCTGGTCGACGGGACGTTGAAGGGCGGCGACCTGGAATGCGTGGTCGGCAGATTGGACGAGAAGGGCATCCCGCTCGTCTTCGTCTGCAGCCAGCCTGACGGATCGGACATCGCAGTCGAGCGGGACGGGCGACTGTTCATCGCCCGGCCCTATGGCAAGAAGAACCTTGCCGCCCTGATCCTGCCATCGGCCTAGGCGGCGAGAGTCAGCGCCTCATACCGGTCGAGGTGGACGTCCGCGCTGCCGAACTGGTTCTCGATCATGGTCGCGCGCTTGAAATAGTGCCCGATCGCCAGCTCCATCGTGATGCCGATGCCGCCGTGGGTCTGGATCGCCGACTGGCCGACGAACTTGATCGAGCGGGCAACCTTGGCCTTGGCGAGGCTGACCGCGGCCTTGCGTTCGACCGCTGGAAGGCCGAGCTTGAGTGTGCCCATCAGCGTCATCGAGGCGATCTGTTCGGCTTCAACGAGCATATCGGCCATGCGGTGCTGGAGCGCCTGGAACTTGCCGATCGGCTGGCCGAACTGCTTGCGCTGCTTGGTGTATTCGACCGTGCCTTCGAGAAGCTTGCGCGCAATGCCGGTGCCTTCGGCGCAGACCGCCATGGCGGCTTCGTCGGCGATCCGTTCGATCAGGTCGATTCCGCCGGGCAGCAGCGCTTCGGCCGGGACGGCAACGTTCTCGAAATAGATCTCGCTCGCGCGGAACCCGTCGACGGTCGGGTAGTCGCGGCGAGTAATGCCGGTTGACCTGGCGTCGACCAGGAACAGGTCGACCCCTGCGCGCTCGCGCTGCGATCCGCCGGTGCGGGCCGTGACGAGCAGGTGCGTGGCCCACGGCGCGGCATAGACCACGGCCTTGTGTCCGCTCAGGACATAGCCTGCCCCGTCTTTCTTCGCCGTGGTCGCGACATTCGCCAGGTCGTAGCGGCCGGTCGGCTCGGCATAGGCCCAGGCGATCACGCAGTCGCCGGCGATGATCCGGGGGATCACTTCGGACGCCACGGCGCCGCCCACGGCCTGCAGCGCGCCGCCGCCGATCACCACGGTCTGCAACCAGGGCTCGATCGCGATGACCTTGCCCAGTTCCTCCATCATGATCAGGTTTTCGAGATGGCCGCCACCCATGCCGCCGTATTCCTCGGCGAACGGAGCGCTGGTCAGGCCCAGCTCGGCAGACAGCGCGCGCCAGATTCCGGGATCGCGCCCCTCGGGGCTGGCGATCATCTTCTTGCGAGTTTCGAAGTCATAAGTGTCGGCCAGGAACCGCGCGAGTGTGTCGCGCAGCATGTCCTGCGTTTCGGTGTAGCTCAGGTCCATTCTAGTATCCTCTCCGGGCCGGCTCAGAGGCCGAGAACCATCTTCGCGATGATGTTGCGCTGGATCTCGTTCGACCCGCCGTAGATCGTGGTCTTGCGCATGTTGTAGTAGCTCGGCGCGGTGCGGTGGGCCCAGTCCGGACCGATCGGGTGTTCGTTGTCGCCCTCGCCGAAGCCGCGGAAGTAGGGCGCGCCGTAGTGGCCCGCCGCCTCGAGCGCCAGTTCGGTCAGGCGCTGCTGGATTTCGCTGCCCTTGATCTTGAGCACCGAGCTTTCGGGGCCGGGGCCCTTGCCGGCCGCTTCACCGGCCAGGGTGCGCAGTTCGGTGAACTCCAGCGCGGTCAGGTCCATTTCCAGTTCGGCCACCTTGCGACGGTAGAACGGATTGGCGAGCAGCGGCTTGTCGCCGTCGATCTCGGTCCGGGCGATGTCCTTGATCTTTTCGATCCCGCGCTTCGATGCTGCCACTCCGGCAATGCCGACGCGCTCGTGGGCGAGCAGGAACTTGGCGCAGGTCCAGCCCTTGTTCTCCTCGAAGACGCGGTTTTCGACCGGCACCTTGACGTTGTCGAGGAACACCTCGTTGACTTCGTGTTCGCCGCCGAGCGTGATGATGGGACGCACTTCGATGCCCGGCGTCTTCATGTCGATCAGAAGGAAGCTGATCCCTTCCTGCATCTTGGCATCGGGGTCGGTGCGCACGAGGAAGAAGCCCCAGTCGGCGTGCTGGGCCATGGTGGTCCAGGTCTTCTGCCCGTTGACCACGTAGTGATCGCCGTCACGCACCGCCTTGGTACGCAGCGATGCAAGGTCGGATCCCGAACCGGGCTCCGAATAGCCCTGGCACCACCAGTCCTCGCCCGACAAGATGCGCGGCAGGAAATGGGCCTTCTGTTCGGGCGTGCCGAAGGTGTAGATCACCGGGCCGACCATGGTCAGGCCGAAGGGCATCAGGCGGATGCAGTCGGCGCGGGCGGTTTCCTCGGAAAAGATGAAGCGCTGCGTCACGGTCCAGCCGGTGCCGCCGTATTCGACCGGCCATGCCGGGGCGACCCAGCCCTTCTTGTGCAGGACACGGTGCCAGGACAGGAAGTCCTCCTTGGTCAGCTCATCGCCTTCGTCCTGCTTGCCGCGCAGTTCCTCGGGATAGTTTTCGGTGATGAAGGTCCGCACCTCGTCGCGGAAGGCGATCTCTTCGGGGCTGAATTCGAGGTCCATGCGCTCTCTCCGGATTATGCTCTCGCGCGCAGATTGGCGCAGCTTTCCGCGCGCCGCAAGGCCCGCGTTGCCTTGGCTGGTGCCTCTTTGGGCAGGCTGCGCCGCAAGTCCTTGCGTGCCGTAACGTCATTGCGCGGGGCGGACTAACCGATCACTTAAACCTAATCGGTCCCGGCCGGTCAGGCGCGGCCGAATCGGCGGGCGGACAGGCGCCGTTCACGCGGCCGGTCGAATGGCATGCGTGACCCGTCGGCAACCGGATGACGGGCTGCGCGTTGCAGGATAGAAGGCTTTCAGGACTACTCACGATGAATCTCTCGCTCAAGGAACCTCTGGCCCGGCGCCTCCGCCTGGCGACCATGCCCGCGCCGCAAGGCGCGCGCGGGCCGTCGCTGCGGCTGTGGCTCGGCGAAGGGCTGCGCATCCTGCCCAAGCGCAAGCCTCCTGAACTTGCCGTGCCCAAGGCGGCGGTACGGCGGCACGTGATGCTGCTGCCCGGCTTTGCCGCGCACCCGCGCGCGATGCGCCATCTCGAAGCAGCTCTGCAGCAGGCCGGACACAAGGTCTACGATTGGGGAGCGGGGCGCAATCTCGGTGCCGATCCGGTGCAGTTCGAGCGGCAGGTCGACAACCTCGAGCGGATCTGCGCCAAGGCCCGCCAGCCTGTCGTGCTGATCGGGTGGAGTCTGGGCGGGATCATGGCGCGCGAACTGGCGCACCGCCGGCCCCAGGCGGTCAGCGGCGTGATAACCATGGGCACGCCGTTTTCCGGCAGTCCCCACGCCAACAACGCCTGGCGGACGTACCATCTGGTTACCGGCCATGCGGTCGATGCCCCGCCGATGGACGTCCACTACGCCGACAAACCGCCGGTGCCGACGGTCGCTCTGTGGAGCCCGCGCGACGGTATCGTCGCGCCGCGCTGCGCGCGCGGGCTCGCCGATCAACGCGATCGCGCGATCGCCCTGCGCTGCACCCATTTTGGTTTTGCCGGCGATCCCGAGGTAGTCACCACGCTGCTCGATCTGCTTGACGGCGGGCAGGATTGGGCCTGATCGGACCGACCGGCTCGCGCGGAGTTTTCGCAGGTGCAGCATGGGGCTTGACTTCGTGCGCACAGGCGTCAGTCATGGCGCTGACGCATGAGCAGCAAACCCGCTTCGTATGATGAGATGTTTTATCCCAACGGCGCGGTCCGACCGGGCTACGCGGGATACTGCCACTGGTACGGCCAGCAGGATCCTTCGGTCCTGCGCCGGAAGAGCCAGGAGGCGGAAAGCTTCTTCCGCACGACCGGGATCACCTTCAACGTCTATGGCGATAACGCAGGTGAAGAACGGCTTATCCCCTTCGACATGGTCCCGCGGATCATCACCGCTGCCGAATGGCGCAAGCTGTCGCGCGGGATCGAGCAGCGGGTCCGCGCGCTCAACGCCTTCCTGCACGATATCTACCATCGCCAGGAGATCATCCGGTCGGGCCGCCTGCCGCAGCGCCTGATCGCCAGCAACGCGGCCTTTCTGGCACAAATGGTCGGGTTGAAGCCGCCAGGCGGGGTCTACACCCACATTGTCGGAATTGACCTGGTTCGTACCGGCCCGGACGAGTTCATGGTGCTGGAAGACAATGCCCGCACGCCCAGCGGCGTCTCCTACATGCTGGAGAACCGCGAAACGATGATGGCGATGTTCCCCGAGCTGTTCAGCCGGGTGCAGGTCTGTCCGGTCCAGGACTATCCGCGTCGTCTGGCCGCCAGCCTGGCCGCCTGTGCGCCGCCCTGCGCGGGCGACCGCCCGGTCGTCGCGGTGCTGACGCCGGGGATCTACAATTCCGCCTATTTCGAGCACGCATTCCTGGCCGACCAGATGGGCGCCGAGCTGGTCGAAGGCAACGACCTGCGCGTCGTGGACGGGCGCGTCGCGATGCGCACGACCCAGGGTTACCAACCGATCGACGTGCTGTACCGCCGCGTCGACGACGAGTTTCTCGATCCGCTGACCTTCAACCCCACTTCCATTCTCGGCGTGCCGGGGATCATGGACATCTACCGCGCCGGCAAGATCACCATCGCCAATGCGCCCGGCACTGGCATCGCCGATGACAAGGCGATCTATTCGTTCATGCCGGAGATCGTCGAATTCTACACCGGCGAAAAACCGCTCTTGCAGAACGTCCCGACCTGGCGCTGCTCGGAAAAGGACAGCCTGGCTTACGTCCTCGACAATCTCGCCGAACTGGTGGTCAAGGAAGTCCACGGTTCGGGCGGCTACGGGATGCTGATCGGCCCGACCAGCTCGAAGAAGGAGATTGCCGCCTTCGCCGCCAAGCTGAAGGCCAAGCCCGACAACTACATCGCCCAGCCCACGCTGGCGCTGTCGACCGTGCCGATCATGACCAAGGCTGGCCTTGCCCCGCGCCACGTCGATCTTCGCCCCTTCGTGCTGGTATCGCCCAAGGGCATCGATATCACGCCGGGCGGGCTCACCCGCGTCGCGCTCAAGCAGGGATCGCTGGTCGTCAACTCGTCGCAGGGCGGGGGCACCAAGGATTCCTGGGTGCTGGAGGACTAGCCGCGATGCTGGGGCGTACAGCCAGGGGCGTATTCTGGATGGCCCGCTATCTCGAGCGGGCCGAAAACACCGCGCGTTTGCTCGATGCGGGCCATCGCATGGCGCTGACCCGCGACGAGGCGATCAGCACGGAAGAATGGCGCTCGGTGGTCGAAACGGTGGGACAGACGCAATCCTATCAGGCGAGCCACGGCACCTATACCGGCATCCAGGTTTGGAATTACCTGCTGCGCGAAAAGAACAACAGCCAGTCGGTGCTGGCGATGGTCGAAAACGCGCGGACCAGCGCACGGTCGGTCCGCACCGCCCTTACGCGCGAGGTCTGGGAAGCGATCAACGAAAGCTGGATGAATCTGCGCGACTTGCTCGGCAAGCCGGTGCGCGAGGCCAACCTTGGCGAGGTGCTCAACGCGATCCGCCGCCAGGCGACGCTGGTGCGCGGCGCGGTCGAAGGCTCGATGCTGCGCAACGAGAACTTCAATTTCTTCCGCATCGGCACTTTCATCGAACGCGCCGACAACACTGCGCGCATTCTCGACGTGAAATACTACGTGCTGCTGCCCTCGCTCGCCTGGGTCGGGTCGAGCCTTGACAACGTGCAGTGGGACAGCGTGCTGCGCTCGGTATCGGGGGAGCGGGCCTATCGCTGGCTCAACGCAGGGGCCATGGACCCGCGCGGCATTGCGCAGTTCATGATTCTGGATCAGCGTTTCCCGCGCAGCCTGTCGTTCAGCCTCGACAAGGTGCGCTCGAACCTTGCCGGGCTGGCGCACCAGTACGGGCAGGAAACCAGCGCCCACGAACAGGTCCGCGGGCTCGGATCGCGGATCCACCATCTCACCATCGATCGCATCTTCGATGATGGCCTGCACGAGTTCCTGACCGATTTCATCGCCACCAACCGCCAGGTCGCGCTCGCCATCGAGCGCGATTACCGGTTCTATGCCTGAAGTGACCGACTGATGCGTCTGCGGATCGAACACGTCACGCGCTACAGCTTTTCGCGGCCTGTGGTTCACGGGCTGCAGCGGTTGCGACTGACGCCGAAGAACACCCAGGGCCAGAAGGTGTCGGACTGGACGATGGATTTCGACGGCGCCCGGGTCGAGGTCGAATACGACGATCACCATCACAACCGCACGACGCTCGTTTCGGTGAATGCCGGCGTCACGAGCGTCGAGGTCCGCTGCTCGGGCCTGGTCGAGACGGCCGACAACCACGGCATCATCGGCCAGATCTCGGGATACATGCCGCTTTGGGCCTTCCTCATCCAGACACCGCTGACCAGACCGGGCCCGCGCGTTCGTACGATCATGGCAGACATCGAAGCGCCGCGCGGGGAAACCTTGCAGACCCTGCACGACTTGTCCGGCCTGGTCCGCCGGCATGTCGTCTACACCGTGGGCGCGACCGGCGTCGACACCGCGGGCGAGGAGGCAGCCGTGCTGGGCAAGGGGGTGTGCCAGGATCACGCGCACATCTTCATCGGCGCGGCCCGCGCGCTTGGCATCCCGGCGCGCTATGTCTCGGGATACCTGATGCTCAACGACCGGGTCGAGCAGGAGGCCAGCCACGCCTGGGTCGAAGCCTATGTCGACCACCTCGGCTGGGTCGGCTTCGACGTGTCGAACGGGATCAGCCCCGACGAACGCTATGTCAGGGTGGCGACCGGCAGCGACTACCGCGAAGCAGCGCCGGTCACCGGCATGTCCTATGGTGCAGGGGAAAGCCTGCTGGAAGTGCAGCTGGCGGTTGAACAACAACACGTCGAACAGTAGGGCTGGGCCAGAATCGGGGGCGCCGTGTGACCTATTGCGTTGGGATGCAGATCGACAAGGGGCTGGTGTTGATGAGCGACACCCGCACCAATTCGGGCGTCGACAACGTCTCCGTGTTCAAGAAGATGCACAGTTGGACCGTGCCGGGCGAACGAATCATCACGGTCCTGACAGCGGGCAACCTGGCCACGACGCAGGCGGTCATCGGCCTGCTCGAGGAACGCAACAAGGCCCCGGGGGAACGGCTGAACACCCTGTTCAAGGCGCCGACCATGTTCGAGGTCGCCACCCAGGTCGGCATGTTGCTGCGTGATACGATCGCCAAGACCAACGCCATCAACCAGACGACCGATGGCCCGACCGCAACAACCAAGTTCACCGCCTCGATCATCGTCGCGGGCCAGATAAAGGGGATGCAGCCGCGGCTGTTCCTGGTCTATCCCGAAGGCAACTTCATCGAGGCGAGCCTCGAGACGCCGTTCTTCCAGATCGGCGAGACCAAGTACGGCCGGCCGATCATCCTGCGCGGCTACGAACGCGACATGAGCTTCGAGGACGCGGTCAAGCTTCTCATGGTCAGCTTCGATTCGACCATTCGGGCCAATCTTTCGGTGGGTCCGCCGCTCGACCTGATGGTGATCGAGAAGGACAATTTCGAAGCTTTGCACAGCCGCCGAATAACGCCGCAGGATCCGTATTACCTCGCGGTGTCGGCTGGTTGGAGCGAGGCGCTGAAGAACGCCTTCCATGCCTTGCCGGACTACAGCCTCTATTCGAAATAGGCCCTAGCGGCAGAGCGCGCGGCCGCTCAGCTCGACGTGCAGGTGGTCGAAGTGCGCGGCGTTGTAGGCCGGCCCCAGCACCGTGCCGAAGCGCTTGCAGGCGCTGGCATGGACCACGGTCAGGAACTGGCGCACCTTGGGGCTCTGGCTCTGCCAGTCGCCGCGGATGGTGATCCGCCGCCCGTCGGCGAGGACGAAGCCCGAAACGTCGATCGCGCTGGCCGTGGCGTGGGCGCTGCGCCGGGTCGATCCGGCCACGTTGCGGCAATTGTAGCTGCCCATCGTCTCGATCCGCACCACCGGGCTGCCGAGCACCTGCTGCGCTGCGCGGTCGACCCCGAAGCGGGCCCAGCCGGCAAAGGTTTCGGCAAGCGGGCAGGTCACCGGTCCGAGGTTCGACAGGCCCAGGACCGCATCGTCGCTGCGCAGGCTGGCCAACCTGACGGTGCCCAGCGTCGTGCAGCCGGCGCCGTAATACTGGTCGGGCAGCGGGGTAAAGGCCGCCCGGGCCTGGCCCAGGTCGGCAAGGCAGCGCCGCGCTTCGGGTTGCTTGGGCAGCAAGGCGGGACTGTGCGAAACGCTTGCCTGGCGCGGTGGTTCGCCGCCCGGCACCAAGCCGCCGCAGGCGGACAGCGAGGCGCTCAGCAGGGCAAGAATCAGCACGCGGGCCATAGCCCTTCGATTTCACCCGGATATGGTTAACAAAGACTTAGTCCTGCGCGGACGTGTCCCCATCACGGTCACGCTCGTCCTTCAACGGTGAGAGGATGAACAGGGTGAGGGCCGTCATGATCGACAGCATGACCGCGACGTCCCACGCGCCGAGGCCGGCTGAAACCCCTATCGCGCCCGTTGCCCAGAGGCTTGCCGCCGTTGCCGTCCCCTTGACCGAATCGGCTTGCTTGAGAATCGCGCCGCCACCGATGAAGCCGACGCCGGTGATGATGCCTTCGGTGATCCGGGCCATCGCCTCGGGGCTGTTCGCCGTGATGTGCTCGGCCCCCTGGACGAAGCCGCAGGCCGCCAGCGCAACCAGCGGAAAGGTGCGGATTCCCGCGCTGCGTTCCGCCTTTTCGCGGTTCCAGCCGATCGGAATCGCCAGCAGATAGGCCATCAGCAGGGTGACCAGATGCGGCAGCAGGTTGAACGAGGTCAGGTCCGGCATGCATCGGACAATGGTCCAAGGGTCCGGTCTGTTCCCTTGACTTCGCGCGTCGCATCGTTAGGGCCGCCGACGGGCCACGCGGTCCCAACGCCGCGCGTGCTCTCTGCAAGGAGACGCATACATGACTGATACCAAGCCGGCGCTGCCGGCGCGTCCGTACTTTTCCTCGGGCCCCTGCGCCAAGCCTCCGGGCTACGCTCCCGCCAAACTCGCCACCGAATCGCTCGGCCGCTCGCACCGCGCCAAGATCGGCAAGTCGCGCCTCGCTTACTGCATCGACCTGATGCGCGAAGTGCTGCAGCTGCCCGACACGCACCGCATCGGCATCGTGCCGGGGTCGGACACCGGCGCCTTCGAAATGGCGATGTGGACGATGCTCGGCGCCCGCGGCGTAACGACGCTGGCCTGGGAAAGCTTCGGCGAGGGCTGGGTGACCGACGCGGCCAAGCAATTGAAGCTCGACCCCACGGTGATCCGCGCCGATTACGGCCAGCTGCCCGATCTGTCGCAGGTCGATTTCGCCGACGACGTTCTGTTCACCTGGAACGGCACCACCAGCGGTGTGCGCGTGCCGAACGCCGACTGGATTCCAGCGGACCGCGAGGGTCTGACCTTCGCCGACGCGACCAGCGCGGTCTTCGCCTACGATATCGACTGGGCCAAGATCGACGTCGCGACCTTCTCGTGGCAGAAGGTGCTGGGCGGCGAAGGCGGCCACGGCGTGCTGATCCTTGGCCCCCGCGCAGTCGAACGGCTTGAAACCTATACCCCGGCATGGCCGCTGCCCAAGGTGTTCCGTCTGGTGTCCAAGGGCAAGCTCGCCGAAGGCGTGTTCAAGGGCGAAACGATCAACACGCCCTCGATGCTCGCGGTCGAAGATGCGATCTTCGCGCTCGAATGGGCCAAGGGCCTGGGTGGTCTCAAGGGCCTGCAGGCGCGCAGCGATGCCAACGCTGCCGCGCTGCAGAAGATCGTTGCGCAGCGCGAATGGCTGGGCAACCTGGCCGAGGACGAGGCAAGCCGTTCGAAAACCTCGGTCTGCCTGACCGTCGCCGGCGCGGACGAAGCCTTCATCAAGGCTTTTGCCGGGGCGCTCGAAAAGGAAGGCGCGGCCTATGACGTCGCCGGATACCGCGATGCCCCTGCGGGCCTGCGCATCTGGTGCGGCGCCACGGTCGATACTGCCGATATCGAGGCGCTCGGGCCTTGGCTCGACTGGGCCTATGCCCAGACCAGGGCCGCCGTTTCCGCCTGAACCTGTCTTTGGGCGGGCCCTGCGCCCGCCCGTCTTCCAACGCACCAATTTCTGAAGGAGGCTGTCCATGACCAAGCCCCGCGTACTCATTTCCGACAAGATGGACCCTAATGCCGAGCGCCTGCTGCGCGAAGGCGGCTGCGACGTCGACGTGATCACCGGCGAAACGCCCGAACAGCTGATCGCCCGCATCGGCGACTACGATGGCCTCGCCATCCGCTCCTCGACCAAGGTGACCAAGGCGGTGCTCGACGCCGCCACGAACCTCAAGGTTATCGGCCGGGCCGGGATCGGCGTCGACAACGTGGACATCCCCTATGCCTCGTCGAAGGGCGTGGTGGTGATGAACACCCCGTTCGGCAATTCGATCACAACGGCCGAACACGCCATCGCCATGATCTTCGCGCTGGCCCGCCAGATTCCCGAAGCCAACGCCCAGACGCAAGCGGGGCTGTGGCCCAAGAACGGCTTCATGGGCGTCGAGGTCACCGGCAAGACGCTGGGCCTGATCGGGGCCGGCAACATCGGTTCTATCGTCGCCAGTCGGGCGCTTGGCCTGCGCATGAAGGTGATTGCCTTCGATCCGTTCCTCAGCCCGGAACGCGCGGTGGAACTGGGCATCGAGAAGGTGGAACTGGACGATCTGCTCGCCCGCGCCGACTTCATCACGCTGCACACCCCGCTGACCGACCAGACCCGCAACATCCTCAGCCGCGAGAACCTGGCCAAGACCAAGAAGGGCGTGCGCATCGTCAACTGCGCGCGCGGCGGGCTGATCGACGAGGCGGCGCTGAAGGACGCGCTCGATTCGGGGCAGGTCGCGGGCGCCGCGCTCGACGTGTTCCAGACCGAACCGGCCAAGGAATCGCCGCTGTTCGGCACGCCGAATTTCATCTGCACGCCGCATCTCGGCGCCTCGACCAACGAAGCCCAGGTCAACGTGGCGCTGCAGGTGGCCGAACAGATCGCCGACTTCCTGGTCCACGGCGGCGTCACCAACGCGCTCAACATGCCCTCGCTCTCGGCCGAGGAAGCGCCCAAGCTCAAGCCCTACATGGCATTGGCCGAAAAGCTCGGCAGCCTGGTCGGCCAGCTGACTACGGGGAGCCTTGCGCGCATCTCGATCCATGCCGAGGGCGCGGCTGCCGAACTGAACGCCAAGCCGATCGTCGCCGCCGTGCTGGCCGGGTTCCTGCGCACCCAGTCCGACACGGTCAACATGGTCAACGCACCGTTCCTGGCCAAGGAGCGCGGGCTCGAGGTGCGCGAGGTCAAGACCGAGAAGGCCGGCGACTATCACACCCTGATCCGCGTTTCGGTGAAGACGGACGCGGGCGAACGTTCGGTCGCGGGCACGCTGTTCTCCAACAGCGAGCCGCGCCTGGTCGAACTGTTCGGAATCAAGGTCGAAGCCGAACTCGATGGCCCGATGATGTACATCGTCAACGAGGACGCGCCCGGCTTCATCGGACGCATCGGGACGCTGCTGGGCGAAGCCGGCATAAACATCGGCACCTTCAACCTCGGCCGCCGCGAAGCGGGCGGGGAAGCGGTGCTCCTGCTGTCGGTGGACGAGCCGGTTCCGGCCGCGGTCGTCGACCAGGCCTGCAAGCTGCCGGGCGTCAAGCGCGTCCGCGCGCTGGCTTTCTGATCCGCAGCACTTGCCATTTCCCGTCATCCCCGCAAAAGCGGGGGTGACGGGGCAGGGGTACCATGCAGGAAACCGATCGCGATCTGTTGCCCGAGGGGCTCGAGGACAGGCTGCCGCTGGCTGCGGCGGTGGCGACGCGGGTGATGCGCAGCGCACTCGATGTCCTGGACATCCACGGGTACGACCGGGTCCAGCCTCCCAGCATCGAGTTCGAAAAGTCGCTCGCCAGCCGTATGGCCGGCGTACAGCCGCGGCGCATGTTCCGCTTCGTCGATCCGGCCAGCCTGCGCACCCTGGCGCTGCGCAGCGACATGACACCGCAGCTCGGCCGTATCGCCTCGACCAGTCTGGCCGCGGCGCCGCGCCCCTTGCGGCTGTGCTATGCCGGGCAGGTCGTGACGATCAAGGGCGACGGGCTCGATCCCACGCGTGAGCGACTCCAGCTCGGTGCCGAACTGATCGGCATGGACAGTGTGGCTGCGGCCGGCGAGATCGTGGCCGTTGCGATCGAGGCCCTGCGCGCAGCCGGCGCGACCGGCGTTTCGGTCGACTTCACGCTGCCCGACCTTGTCGATACCCTGGCCGCCAAGGCCCTGCCGCTGGCGCCGGACGCGATCGCGGCGGTGCGGCGCGAACTGGATGCCAAGGACGCGGGCGGCCTCGTGGCCGCGGGCGGTGCAGCCTATCTTCCGCTGCTGACCGCGATCGGCCCGTTCGACGCGGCGATCGAGCGGCTCTCCGCGATCGACGCGGGCGGGGCGCTGGCGACCCGCATCGCCGCGCTGCGCACGATTGCGGCGCGAATCGGCAAGGCCGCACGACTGACGCTCGATCCGTCGGAACGGCACGGCTTCGAATACCAGTCGTGGTTCGGCTTCTCGATCTATGCCGACGGGCTTTCGGGCGTGCTGGGCCGCGGCGGCAGCTACACGATCAAGTCCAACCGCGCCGACAAGGCGGACGAACCGGCGATAGGCTTTTCGCTTTATCCCGACACCCTCATCGACCGGCTGGCCGAAGCAGAACCGCGCCGCGACGCGCTGTTCCTGCCGCTGGGGCACGATCCGGTTCACGCCGCGCGGCTCCGGGCTATCGGCTGGCGGACCGTGGCGGCGCTGGGCGAAGGCTGCGAGGAACGGGCGCTGGGCTGCAGCCACCGCCTCGAAAACGGTGAAGCCGTGCCCGTCTAGGCAGCCTTGGCCGTCTGCCCGCCGTTGTCCTTTAATATGCGGCGCACGTCGGCAGTCAGTTCGGGCGCGATGCGCGTGTCGACCGATACGAACACCCGCCCGCGGCGGATCTGGCGCTCGTAATAGTTGGCCTCTCGCCCGTCGACGTCGTGGTCGGTCAGCATCTTGGCGATGGCCCCGCCGGTTGCCCCGAAAATGCCCGACAGCGAGGCGACGGACGTCACGCTGGTCGCCGCGATCGCGCCGGCAGCTGCGACGGCGCCGAGGCCCGGGATCACCACCAGCATGCCGATGCCGAGCAATGCGCCGGCCAGGCCGCCCCCGGCCACGGCGGCTGCGACGCTCATCTTCGAGTGACCGCGCCAGGATGCCTCGGGATCGGGCTTGAAGTCCCCGGCCCGGCACAACAGCGAAATCGAATCGTCCGGCACGCCCGCGTTCCTAAGCACGCCCACCGCTGCTTCGGCCCGCTCGAGATCGTCGAAGATGGTCGCCACCACGTAATCCCGGCGCAGCGCCATCTGCGCGCGCGCGCCGGCGAAGGCCGTTGCGAAGGCGTCACGTTCCTTCTGGGTCGCGAAGATCGCGCGCAGGCCCGAGGTCTGGTGGAGTCGCAACACGCTGGGCGAAGCGTTGTCTTCGGTGAGGGTGCGTAGCAGCAGATCGATCGAGGTTCGCCGCATCTTCTGGTCGGTGCCGCGGTTGATCCATTCGGTCAGCAGCGGGCGCGGGTGATCGGGATCGAGGTAATTCAGGGCGGAAATCTCTTCCGCCTTGATCACGTACGCCGGTTCGCTGACTGCATCGTGCCCCATGAGGTTAGGGTTTAACCCAACCAAGGCCTTGAGTTCCACACCCTTTCACACGCTGTCTCTGGCTTGGACGCCAGGGGTTTGAAAGCTTAAGGCTTGTCCTTAACGGGCCAACACCCGGGCCAGCCAGGCATCGACCACCGGCGTTGCCACGTAATCCGGATTGCCCAGCTGTCGGTTGATCTCGGCATGGCCGGTCAATCCCCTACCTGGAAAGTCCCGCCGTTCGGCCGGCGTCCCGCCCGCGCGCAGCGCCTCCTCCAGGGCCTTGGACTGGGCCACCCCATCGCGGCGCTGGACGTGGATGACAAGGAATGCGCCCGCATTGGGCGCCTGGGCCTGCAAGGTCGGCGAAAGCGCGGCCTGCCGTGACGGATCGGTCCCGAAGGCCTGGACATAGGTATCCTGCATCATCCGTCCGCCATCCGCCATCTGCCTCGCCACGTCGTAGGCCGCACCGTCGATCGGCAGCACGCCGTCGATATCGCGCAGCGACAGCCCCGCGCCCTTCAGGTAGCGCTCGTCCGTTCCGACCAGCGCGACCAGGTGTGCGCCGGCGCTGTGCCCCATCAGCACCACCCGGCTGCGATCGATCCCCAGCGTTCCCGCCCTGTCGATCAGGAAGCGCAAGGCGGCGGCGACGTCCGCACCCTGCTGCTCGACGGTCGCATCGGGCACCAGGCGGTAATTGATCGAGGCATAGGCATAGCCGGCCTCGGTGTAGTGCGGCGCCTTCCAGCTACCGTCGGCGTTGTCCTTGCTTCCCCGCTTCCACCCGCCGCCGTGGACGAACAGCACCAGCGGCGCGGGTCCGCGAGCATTCTTCGCGGGATAGAAATCGAGTTGCTGCAGCCTGTCACTGCCATAGGCCAGGGTCTGCTTGCCGGCCGCGGCCGGGGCTGCGGGCCCATCGGCGCGGCTTGCGCCGAGGCGGTCCCGCAAGCGCCCCTCGCGGGCATCGGCGAGGCCGGCAACGATCAGCGCCGCACCGGCGGCGGGCAGGATGGCGAATGTCCTCATCATGTGCTCCCTTTTGCACCGAGCATATTTCCGCATCGTTTCGGGTAAAGTCGCCAATTGTCGCCGATTGTCGCCTTGTGCTTGGCCGCGGCTTCGCCTAGGGCGCGGCACGGTTTCAGCGCAGTCCAGCAAGGAAGGAAACGGCGAACCGTGGCCAATGTTACCGTGATCGGGGCCCAGTGGGGCGATGAAGGCAAGGGCAAGATCGTCGACTGGCTGGCCAGCCGCGCCGATGCCGTGGTCCGGTTCCAGGGCGGCCACAACGCCGGCCACACGCTTGTCGTCGGAAACCAGGTCTACAAGCTGAGCCTGCTGCCCTCGGGCATCGTCACCGGCACCTTGTCGATCATCGGCAACGGCGTGGTCCTCGATCCCTGGCATCTGAAAAGCGAAATCGAGAAGCTCGAAGGCCAGGGCGTGGTCATCAACACCGAAAACTTCGCCGTTGCCGACAATTGCCCGCTGATCCTGCCGTTGCACCGCGATCTTGACGGCCTGCGCGAAGCGGCCGCCGGATCGGGCAAGATCGGCACCACCGGGCGCGGGATCGGCCCGGCCTATGAAGACAAGGTCGGCCGCCGCGCGATCCGCGTCTGCGATCTTGCGCACCTCGACGCGCTCGACGCGCAGCTCGACCGGCTCTGCGCCCACCACGATGCGCTGCGTGCCGGCTTCGGCCAGCCCGCGGTCGATCGCGCCGCGCTGATCGCCGAACTCAAGGAGATCGCCCCCTTCGTGCTGCAATACGCCCAGCCGGTGTGGAAGCGGCTGAAGAAGGTGCGCAAGGCCGGCGCACGGATCCTGTTCGAAGGCGCGCAAGGCGTGCTGCTCGACGTCGATCACGGCACCTATCCCTTTGTCACAAGTTCGAACACGGTCAGCGGCACGGCCGCCAGCGGCTCGGGCCTCGGTCCGTCCTCGGCCGGTTTCGTGCTGGGCATCGTCAAGGCCTATACCACCCGCGTCGGATCGGGCCCGTTCCCGACCGAACTGGACGACGAGACCGGCCAATGCCTAGGCGAGCGCGGGCACGAATTCGGCACCGTCACCGGTCGCAAGCGCCGCTGCGGCTGGTTCGATGCCGTGCTCGTGCGCCAGTCCTGCGCCATTTCCGGGGTAACCGGCATCGCGCTGACCAAGCTCGACGTCCTCGACGGGTTCGAGACGGTCAAGATCTGCACCGGCTATCGTCTCGGCGGCAAGATCCTCGACTATTTCCCCAGCCACGCGGCGGACCAGGCCAACGTCGAGCCGATCTACGAGGAAATGGAAGGCTGGAGCGGCACCACCGCCGGCGCCCGCTCATGGGCCGATCTGCCCGCGCAGGCAATCAAGTACATCCAGCGCGTTCAGGAACTGATCGAAACGCCGGTGGCGCTGGTTTCTACCAGCCCCGAGCGCGAGGACACGATCCTGGTCCGCGATCCCTTCGTCGACTAGGCGGGGCGGTCAGCCGACCGCCGCCAGCGCCGTTTCCTTCGCTGTCTTGTAGTCTGCCTTGCCGTTCGCCGCGCGCGGCACGGCGGCGACCGTTACGATGTGGCGCGGCATCTTGTAGCCGGCCAGCCGCTCGCGTGCGAACTCGATCAGCGCGGCCTCCTCGATCGCCCGGCCCGGCGCGGCCGAGACCACGGCGGCGATCCGCTCGCCGAAGCGATCGTCGGGCACGCCCACGACCAGCGCGTCCCACACGCTGTCGTGCGCCTTCAGCGCCTCTTCGACCTCCTCGGGATAGACCTTCTCCCCGCCGGTGTTGATGCACACCGATCCGCGGCCGAGCAGCACCAGCGTGCCGTCGGCGCGGACCTTGGCGTAGTCGCCGGGGAAGGAATAGCGGTGGCCGCGCACCGTGCGGAACGTGCGCGCGCTCTTTTCCGGGTCCTTGTAATAGCCGACCGGGGTGAAGCCGCCATTGGCGATGATCCCGATCCGGTCCGAGCCCGGTTCGATCTCCTCGTCGTTCTCGTCGAACACCCTGGTGTGTTCGCCGATGGCGAACTGGGCAGTCGGGCCGGGTGGGTCCGCGCGCGACACGACCGACGATCCCATCGCCCCTTCGGTCGAGCCCATGGCGTCGCGAATCTCGATGTCGAGGAGTTCGAGCAGCCCGGCTTTGGTCTCGGCCGAGAACATCGCGCCAGACGATACGATCGCCTTGAGCGCCGACAGATCATAGGGCTGCCCCCGCGCGATTGCAGCGCGCATCTCGGCCAGCAGCGGCTTGGCGAAGGCATCGCCGACGATGACCAGGCCGGTCGCCCTGAAGCGGGCGGCATGATCGAGCACCCGTGCGGGATCGAAATGCTCGTCGGGCAGCAGCGCCACCGTCGCGCCGAAGGAATGGCCGGCCAGCGCCCCCAGCCACATTCCCGTGCCATGCATCAGCGGACAGACCGGAAAGGCGACCGGCTCTTCCCCCGAGGCGGCCAGCATGCCGATCGCGGCCGTCATGAACGCGGGCGTCGGCTCGACGCCGGGGCCGAGCAGGTAGCCGGCAATGCCTTTGACGAAGTCCCCCTGCCGGTACATCACCCCCTTGGGCATGCCCGTGGTCCCGCCGGTGTAGACCATGTAGATGTCGTCCTCGCTGTAGGCGAGGCGGGGGAGCGGGGAATGGTCGGCAATGGCCTCCTCGAAGTCGATCGCCCCGGCCAGCTGTTCGCCGCTGCCATCGTCGATGCGGATGAACAGCCGCACCTTGGGCAGACGGTCGCGGATCGCGGCCAGGCGCGGGGCAAAGCGCGCGTCGAAGAACACGGCTTCCACATCGGCATTGTCGAACAGGTAGGCCAGTTCCTCCTCGACATAGCGGTAGTTCACGTTGACCGGTACGGCCCGCGCCTTGAAGACCGCGAACTGGGCTTCGAGGAAGGCGGCCGAATTGTGCCCATAGATCGCGACCTTCGCATCGGGCGCGATCCCGCCGGCAACCAGGGCCTCAGCCAGCCGTGCCGCCCGATCCTCGAACTCGCGGTAGGTGCGGGTAAGGCCGGGCTGAATGATCGCCGGCTTGTCGGGCACGATACCGGCCACGGTTTCGAACAGGTCTGCAAAGTGCCATAGCATCGCCCATCTCCCTTGGTGCGACCTTGTCGACTTTGAGTATGTGCGGAGCGGGCCGGCCTGTCATCCCCTTGTTCGGGAGCGTGATCGCGTCAGGTCGCCAGGGTTGCCACTCTGAGCTCGACAGGCGATATTCTTGACTTGAACACTTTTTGTTCTACTCTTGTTCGTTGAAATGGAGTCGAACAGCATGGGTCAGGCCACTTTCTCCTACGCCAACGTGGCGAACGATGCCGTGGGCGTGCCGCTCACCGTCAGCGTCTTTGCCGATCGGCCGCATGTCTGCGCCACCGCGCGCGAGGATGCCGAGGCGGCGGGATTTCGCATCGCCGCTGGCGGCGCGCTCGCCGACCTGCTCGACGATGCGGTGCGCGCGCTCGGCGACGTCATCCTGGTCGACTGTCCGCGGCCCGACGGCGCGGCGCTTGCCGCCCTGGCGCGGATCGACCTGCGCGCGGCGCACACGGGCGCGCAGCTGATCGTGTCGACCAGCGTCGCCGGGCTCGACGACGTGTTCGGCTGCCTCGACCAGTCGAATCCGCAGATCCTGGTCGATCCCAGCCGCGCGGACCGGGTCATCGCGCTCGGCCGGGTTCTGGGCCTGGTCGCGCCCCTGCGCCTGCGCGAACTGAGCGAGGATGACCGGCTGGTCCTGCTCCGCCTGACCGAGCAGGTCGGCCAGATCGCTCAGCGGCTCGAGCGGATCGAAGGCCCCCCGACGTCCACGCCTGACGCCGCCTTCCGCTTCGAAAGCCCGCGCCCTGCCTTCCGCGGCGAGGCGGATGCAGGCGAAGATCGCCTGGTCCGCGTGCCCCGGCCGCCGCTGCCCGATCCGCGCCTGGTGCGCCGCATCATCCGCCAGCGCCAGATGCGCGCGCGCTTCTTCGACGGCGACCTGTTCGGCGATCCGGCCTGGGACATGCTGCTCGACCTGACCGCGGCGCGGGTCGAACACACCCGCGTCTCGGTGACCAGCCTGTGCATCGCCAGCGGCGTGCCGCCGACCACCGCGCTGCGCTGGATCGGGCAGATGACCGAGGCCGGCCTGTTCCAGCGCAACGAGGACGACAGCGACCGCCGCCGTGCGTTCATCACGCTGACCGACAAGGCGGCCGACGCCATGGCCCGCTATTTCGCCGACCTCGGCACCAACGCCGCGCGACTGGTCTGATCCGTAGAGCAAGCTGCCGATTGACGGCAGCGCCGCACAGGCTAAAAGCGCGGCTCCCGAGAAGGGGCGCTTAGCTCAGTTGGTAGAGCATCTCGTTTACACCGAGAGGGTCGGCGGTTCGAGCCCGTCAGCGCCCACCAATCTTTTGAATGTCGGTATGGCACAGGCCGACCCCGGCGATGCGCACCCTCAGCTCGCCCGCGCGCGGCACGTCAACTTCGATCGGTTCGACTGTGAAGGGACCGTGCGGCTCATAGGCCACAGCGGCGATTGCTGTTGTCATTGCCCTCTCCGTGCGTGAAGTGTCAGCCCTGTCGTGACCGTTCCTTGCCGCGAAAATCGCTGGGTGTCATACCGAACCATGCCTTGAATGCGCGGCTGAAATGGCTCTGGCTGGCGAACCCAGCCGCTTCGGCCACGGCCGCAAGATTGAGGTCCGACTGGACCAGTATCTGCTGCGCACGGTCTAGGCGGGCCTTCATGACGTACTGGTGCGGGGTCACGCCGGTCGCCCCCTTGAAGACATGGCAGAAATGCGATCGCGTGATCCCGGCCATGGCCGACAATTCGTCAAGCGAATGGCCGCCGCCCGGATCGGCCAAAATGCGGTTCATGATCTGGTGTAGGCGGTAGGCAGAAAAGTCGGAGACCGGGATTTCGGCCGGATTTCCCGCGGCTGGCGGCCCGGACAGGATGTGCGCCTTGAGCGCGTTGACCATCGCAGAGACATAGGCCGTCCGCTCGGCGGCCTGGGGCGCGTAGATTTCGGCAAGGATCTGCCGGGTCAGGGCAACGCCCAGCGGATCGGCGAAGGCGAACCGCATCCGGTTGAACTGGTCAGCGTGCGGCTGACCGGCAAGCACGTCGGAATCCATCGACAGGGTGACCACGTCGAGTTCGCCATCGACTAGCCACCCAGTCGGCATTCCGGCTGGAACGATCGTGGCACAACCCGGTATCGAGCTGGTTTCGGTCCAGCCGTCGCGGTCCCACGTCTTTACCTGCGGCTTGCCGGCGATGTGCACGGTGAAGATCGGCTGGGGCAGGGCGGGCAGGGTATAGCTGCCGACGAACTGCCGCCAGCGGCACAGCGACCAACCATCGCCGATCGAGCCCATCTCCACGTCGGGCGCACGGCCCAGCACGTCGCAGATGATGCTCTTGTTCTCGGTGCCGAATGCCCGTGCAAGCATGTACTAACCAACCAGTTTCACGTCGAGCCGCTTGAAGCCATTGATGAAGTTCGACCGCACGCGCCCCGGCTCTCCCACGATTTCGAAGGCCGTAACCTGCCTTGCGAGGGCGCCGAAGGCCAGCCGCAATTGCATTTCGGCTAGCCGCGAACCGACGCACACATGCGCACCCGAACCGAAAGCAAGGTGCTGGCCGATCTTGCGGGTCACGTCGAACCGGTCGGCATCGGCGAAAACGGCCTCGTCGCGATTGCCGCTGGGGTAGAACATGACGACCTTGTCCCCCTTGCGGATCGTCTTGCCGCCAAGCTGCGTGTCGCGTGTGGCGGTGCGGCGCATGTGGATGACGGGGCTGGCGTGACGCACCATTTCCTTGACTGCACCGGTCATCAGCGCGGGATCGACGCGGAGCGCCTGCCACTGTTCCGGGTTGCGCGACAGCGCGATCATCGTGTGGTTGAGCGAGTTTCGCGTCGTCTCGTTCCCGCCTACCAGCGCGAGGATCAGGTTGCCCACGAACTCGCCCAGCGGGATCGGCTTGCCATCGATCTCCGCGTTGGCGAGGAGCGAGGCGAGGTCCGGTCCGGGATCGGCGCGCCGTGTCTCGTAGAGCGCGATGGCGAAGTCCATGAACTCGCCCAGTATGGCGCCCATGTCCTCGGGAGACGTGCGCAGTTCCGGATCGTCTTCACCGATGAAGGCGTCGGTCCAGCGGTGCAGGTCGTGCCAGCGCTCGGGCTCCACCCCCAGCAGTTCCGCCAGGGTCAGGAGCGGCAGCGGAACGGTGAAGCGGCGCAGGATGTCGACCGGCTCGCCGATCGGAAGGTCTGTCATGAGCGCGTCGACCCGCTGCGCGATGCGTTGTTCGATCCCCTGCAGCCGGGCCGGTGACAGCGCCGGCATGACGAACTTGCGATAGCGCGTGTGGCCCGGCGGATCGCGCGAGATGAACGGAATTCCGATCGCGGATTCGCCGGTCCCGGCCAACCCCGCCTCGTTCTCGTTGAAGATACGGTGACCGCCATTTTCGTAGGCGGAGGAGAACAGGTCGGGCTGGCGCGATACGGCAACGATATCGGCGAAGCGCAGCACCGCCCAGAACCCCGCGCCATCGCTTTCCGGGTTCCAGTAAACGGGATCCTCCCGCCGAAGCTGCGCCAGAAGGGCATAAGGGACCCCGGCACGGTAGGTGTCGGGGTTCTTGAGGTCGATGCTGGCCATTGTCAGTAGGACACCTTGACGCTCACCCCGTAGGTGCGCGGCGCGGCGGGAACGAGGAAGTTGTACGGGAAGCCTGCCCCCCTGAGATCGAGCCCGTAGCCATAGGTTTCGCGGTCGAACAGGTTGTTGGCGAAGGCGCGGACGGTCAGCTTGTCGTTGCTCCAGCTGAGCGAGGCGTTGACCTTGGCGTTGGCGCCTTGCTGCAGTTCGGAATTGTCCTGAGCCGATCCGGTGGCGTTGGTCCCGTTGAAGGGCGAGAACCACTGCTGGCTGGAATAGGCCACGTTGGGCGCGAAGGTGACGGTGCCGCCAGCCAGATCCAGCACATCCCAGCTGAAACCGAACTGGGCGGTGACTTCGGGCGCGAAGGGCAGTCGGTTGCCCGACAGGTCGGTGCCCTGAAGCGTCAGATCCTTGTACCTGGAACGCAGCAGGCCCAGCGCGGCATCGAAACGCAGCCGCGGCGTTGCCCGCAAGGTGCTCTCCACTTCGAGGCCGTAAACTTCGGACTTGGGCGCGTTGACCAGGAACGACACCGGACCGGCGCGCGTGTCCTGAAGCTGCTGGTTGGTGTAATCGTAATAGAAAGCCGAAATTGCGTAGGTCAACGCGCGGTCGAGGGCGCGGCCCTTGAGCCCCAGTTCGTAGGCGTTGACCCGTTCGGGTTTGATATAGGAGATCCCGCTCGACGAGGTGTAGCCGCCGCCGTTGACCGCCCCGGCGCGGTATCCGCGGTTGTAACTTGCGTAGAGCAGCGTGCCGCCATCGGTGGTGTAGCTCAGTGCGACCCGCCCGGTTAGGGCCGAGTTCTTGTCCGCGAGTGCAAAGCGCGCGGCGGGGTTATAGGCGCAGGTCCCCGCAACGCCCGCGCAGGGCACGGTCGTTGCAATCGGGAGGTCCGGCGCGCCGATCGTGCCGACGAACAGATAGGCATAGGCATCGTCATAGCGCGACTTGTCTTCGGTGTAGCGCGCACCCAGCGTCAGGACGAGGTTCGGCGTCAAGTCGATGTCCGCCTGGCCGAACACGGCGTAGGACCGGCGCACCTGCCGGTAATGCTGGAAGAATCCGCCCGCCGGGGGAAGCGGCAGGTTGAAGCGATTGTCGGTGATGTTGCGGTCCCAGCCGTAGAACAGGCCGCCCACGAAATCGACGCCGTCGCTGCTGAAATTGCCGCGCAGTTCCTGGCTGAACTGCCGGTATTGCGACTGCCAGGTGATGTCGAGAATATCGAGCGGCGATCCATCGGCGGCCTGCTGCAGGTCCTGCTTGCCGCCGTCATAGGAGGTGATCGATGTCACCGTCAGGCGGTCCGACAGCGACAGTGCGATATTGCCGGAAAAGCCCCAGGCATCGGTGCGGTTGTCGCCCACCCGGTTCTCGTTGGTTTCGAAGAAATCCAGCCCGGTGCGGAACGGCAGCAGCCCGTGCACACCGGCCTGGGTGCCGCGGTCGCGCCCGCCATAGGCGCGCAGCACGACGTCAAGCGCGTCGGACGGCTTGATCCGCAGGCTGACCCGGCCTTGCAAGGTGTCGGTCGAATTGGGATCGCGGCCGCCGGCGAACACATTGCGAATCTGCCCGTCGCCCTTGGCGTAGTTGACTGCCAGCCGCAGACCGACCGCGTCGGGCGACAGGGTCGCCTCTACGGCACCCTGCGCGGTGAAGGTGTCGAAGTTGCCGTACCCCAGTTCGGCGTAACCTTCCGTGCCCTGCAGGTCGGGCTTGCGGGTGATGAAGTTGATCGCGCCGCCAGTGGTGTTGCGGCCGAACAAGGTGCCCTGCGGCCCGCGCAGCACTTCGACCCGGTCGAGGTCGAATAGGCCCATGCCGTGGCTGGTGCGCGGGGCGAGGTAAACGTCGTCGAGATAGACCCCGACCGGAGAGGCCTGGTTCGAGTTGTATTCGTTGGCAACGCCGATTCCGCGCAGCGAGAAGTTTGGCTGGGTGCGGCCATACGGGCTGTTGATCTGCAGGTTTGGCACCGCCTCGCCTAGCTGTGAGGAGTTGCTGATGCCCCGTTTTGCCAGGTTGTCGCCGCCAATCGCGGTGACGGCGACGGGGACGTCGAGCAGCGACTGTTCGCGGCGCTGGGCGGTGACGATGATCTCACCATCGGTGTTCGCGACGTCCTCGATCGGAGATGCGTCTTGTGCGAGGGCGATACCGGATGTCGTGGTGAACAGCACGGCGGCAAAGGCGCGCGCGAACAGGGTCTTGGCCAATTCGATTCTCCCATGAAGGCGCCTCTGCGGACGCGTCACGGGCCGTTTTAGGCCGCGCCGGCCCCTTCGGCTTTAGCTGGGGTTGCGGCGGGTTTTGACATTTCTTGCGGCAAGTGGCGTCAATCAGGCCTTGCGTGCGTTCATTTTGCATCCATGCGAGTTGACCAGACTTCGTAATCCCCTGTTGTCATCCCTGCTTGGGGTCTTCGGGTTCCGATCTACTCCCTGATGCGGCCTAGTCATTCCCCGTTCCGATGCGCACGGAAAATGCCTGAAAAGCGTCGGTATGCTGCGAGTTTGCAGCGGCTATTCATTGATATTGAGCTGGAACCGCAAGTTTTCCCTGCATATTCGCTTTGAACAGCGAAACGCGAACAAAAGCCGGGTTCGCAGACGGCTGCCTGCATCATCACGCAGTCTGCGCGTCAGGCCCAGACGGGCGATCTTCCCTGTCAGGCCTTCCGCGCCCAGTAGCGATCCTTGATAAGCCGCTTGTACAGCTTGCCATTGTCGAGGCGCGGAAGCTCGAGATCGAAGTCGATCGAACGCGGGCACTTGATCGGGCTCAGACCCTCCTTGCAGAAAGCGATCAGTTCTTCGGCGAAGGCCGGGGTCGCATCGGCCGGATCAAGTGCCTGCACGACCGCCTTCACCTCTTCGCCGAAATCGGGATTGGGCACGCCGATGACCGCCGCATCGGCCACCTTCGGATGGGTGATCAGCAGGTTCTCGACCTCCTGGGGATAGATGTTCACCCCGCCGGAAATGATCATGTAACTCTTGCGGTCGGTCAGGAACAGGTAGCCGTCCCGATCGACGTAGCCCACGTCGCCCAGCGCGGACCAGGCCGGGTGCAGCGGGTTGCGGCTGTCGCGAGTCTTGTCGGGATCCCCCAGGTACTGAAAGTCCCAGCCGCCTTCGAAATAGACCAGGCCCTGTTCGCCGGCCGGAAGTTCGTTTCCGGCGTCGTCGCAGATGTGCAGCGTGCCCCACGTTGCCCTGCCGACCGAACCCGGCTTCTTCAGCCATTCCTCCGAAGTGATCCCGGTCGATCCGTTGCCTTCGGAGCCGCCGTAGTATTCGTAGAGGATCGGGCCGAGCCATTCGATCATCGCGTGCTTGACCGGCACCGGGCACGGCGCGGCGGCGTGGATGACGTGGCGCAGGCTGGACAGGTCGTGGGCCTTGCGCGCCTCTTCGGGCAGCTTCAGCAGGCGGACGAACATCGTCGGCACCATCTGGGTCATGGTAACGCGGTAGGCCTCCACCGCATCGAGCCAGGCCTCGGGTTCGAACTTCGGCATGACCACGACGGTCGCGCCGAGCCGGTGCGCGGCGGTCGTGTAGGCGAGCGGCGCGGTGTGATAGAGCGGCGCGGGCGATAGGTACGTGTCGTCGGGACCCAGCCCGTACCGGTCGCGAATCTGCGCGGCCAACTGATGCAGGTCGGTGACCTTCCCAGTGGGCAGCGGCAGGCGAATGCCCTTGGGCCGCCCGGTCGTTCCGCTGGAATAGACCATGTGGAAGCCCGGCGCTTCGTCGTCGATCGCGCCCGGCGGCTGGGAGGCCAGCGCGCCGCGCCATTGTTCGAGCGTCAGGACGGTCACGCCATCGCGGGGCGGCAGCGCGGCCAGTCCCGCGATCGCGTGTGAGACGACGACCAGTTTCGCACCCGAATTGCCGATGATGTAGTCGGCCTCTGCCGCGGTCAGCGCCGTGGCGATCGGGGTTACGTAGATCCCTGCCCGCTGCGCCGCCCAATAGACTTCGAAGACCTCGGGGCAGTTGGGCAGCCAGAAGGCGATGGTCTGCCCACCAGCAATGCCGAGCGAACGGATCAACCGGGCGCCGCGATTGGCGCGGTCTTCTAGCTCGCCATAGCTGAGACTGCTCGAACCATCGGACATGATCACCGCTGGCCGATCCGGCGCGGCGCGAGCGTGAAGCCGGGGGTGGGTCATCAGCGCAGGGTGAACTTCTTGGCCTTGTCCGCCATCAGGGCTTCGCGGTCGACCTGCGGAACGCCAACCGGATTGCCGATTTGCGGATACTTGAGCCCGTTTGCCAGCGCGACCGAGCGCGGCATGTCGAGGCTTGACCAGATCGCCTTGATCGAACCCTGGATCGCCGCGGGCGGCTTGGCCGCAATCTGTAGCGCCAGTTCGTGCGCCCGCGCCCAGAGGTTGTCGAGCGGTACCACTTCGCTGACGAGCCCGATCGATTTCGCGTACTGGGCGCTCATCCGCTCGTCGTTGCCCAGCAGGACCATGCGCAGCACGTCGGCCAGCGGCATCTTGTAGGTCATCCCGATCGGCTCGAGCGCGCTGGTCATGCCATAGGTGACGTGCGGATCGAAAAAGGTGGCGTCTTCGCTGGCGATGATGATGTCCGCCTCGTTGAGCCAGTAGAACGCGCCACCGGCCGCCATGCCGTGGACCGCGGCGATCATCGGTTTCCAGCACTTCTGCGACTTGGGCCCCAACTGGTCGCCGGGATCGAAGCAGTGCCAGACGTTGTCGAGGTCGACCGCCGGACGGCTCCCGCCCACCGCGCCCTTCACATCGACCCCGGTGCAGAACGCCCGGCCCGGTGCGGCGCGCAGGACTGAAACGTGGATATCGTCGTTCCACGAAATTTCGTGCCAGACCTGCTCGAACTCGTCCATCATCTGGCGATTGAAGCTGTTCATCGCGTCGGGCCGGTTGATCGTGATGGTGGCGACATGATCGGCGACGTCGAACATAATGGTCTCGTAGCTCACGCTTGACTCTCCCGCCTTGGGCGTGTGAAGGATTGATATGTGACCTAGTTATATAAGTAAGAGGATCGATGACAAGCGCAATCCCCTCGCAATTGCGCCGAGAGGTAGAACAGGACACCGGCTGTGTCATCGCTGACGAACGGCTGCGCGGCGGCGGCGGCGCATCGCGGCAGGGCGCGGAGATAACCTTGCGCGCGCCCGACGGGGCAGAGCGGCGCTGCTACCTGGCCTGGGACGGGCGCGCCGGCGATCCCTCGCGATTGCCCTATTTCCAGCGCGAGACGGCGATCCTTGCCGCGCTGACGGGCCCGTTCCGGGGTGCCGGCGTTCGTGTCGCGCCGCTGGTCGGGGCCTATCCGTCGAATTTGGCGCTGCTGAGCGCCTTCGTGCCGGGCAACGATCGCTTTCCCCAGGCTGAGGACAAGTCCGCGCTGGCGGCCGATTTCGTCGCGCAGCTTGCCGCGCTTCACCGGCTCGATGCCCACGATCCTGCCTTTGCCGCGCTCGGCGATCCGGCCGAGCCGCCGTCGCGCCGGATCCGCGAGAACGTGGCGAACTGGCAGCGCGCCAACCTTTCCGCCGGCGCCGACCCGATCCTCCAGATCGCGCTGGCCTGGCTGGCGCGAAACGTGCCGGTCGATGTCGGGCCGGCCGCGGTCCTGCACGGCGATGCCGGTCCGGGCAACTTCCTGTTCGACGGCAGTGCGGTTGCGGCTTTGATCGACTGGGAGCTGACCCACCTTGGCGACCCGGCCGAGGATCTGGCCCAGATCTGGGTGCGCAGCCTGATCCAGCCCTTCGTGCCGATGCGCCAGGTTCTGTCGGCCTATGCGCAGTCGAGCGGCAATGCCATCGACCTTGCCCGCATCAAGTACCACCGGCTCTATTTCCAACTGAGCTTCATGGTACCGAGCACGGCTCTGGCAGCGGCGCCCGCCTCGCGCACGGGGGCCAGCGGAACCGGCCTCATGTTCGGAACCATGCACAAGCGCGTTGTGGTCCGTTCGGTCGCCGAGCTAGCCGGCATCAGCCTGCAGGATCCCGCGCTGCCCGCGATCGAACCCGACTGGACCGACCGCTATTTCGCAACCGCTCTCGATGACCTCAAGGATGACATCGTCCCGGCAGCGGGCAACCAGCGCGCCTCGGCCAAAGCCAAGGATCTTGCCCGCCTGGTCAAGTTCTGGCGGCGCCGCGCCAGCCATGGCGCGCAGTTCGATGCGGCCGAGCTGGCCGAGATCCGGGCCTTGATGCCCAGCGCTCCGGACGGGCTGATCGGAGCGCGCGCCGCGCTGGCCGAGGCGATCGCCGCCGATGCGGTGGATTTCGCCGCGGCGGTCCAGCTTTGCCACAACCGCATGGTGCGCGAGACCTTCATCATGGCCGATGCCATGGGCGCGCTGGCAACCACCTGGTACGAAGAACTGGCGGACTGAACTATGGATTTCGACCTTTCCGACGAACAGAAGATGCTGGCCGAACAGGCGCGCGGGCTTCTGGCCGAACGCACCCCCTACGACCGTTTGCGCGCGCTGATCGATTCAGGGGCCGACTGGGACGAACCGCTGTGGCGCGAACTGGCCGAGATGGGCTTTCTCGGCGCGGCCATTCCGGAGGCCTTCGGCGGGCTGGGCATGGGCGAGCTCGATCTTGGGGTCATCTCGCTCGAACTCGGCAGGGCGAATGCGGCGGTGCCATTCTTTTCGTCGATCGTCCTGGCCGCCGATGCCATCCGGCTGGCCGGCAGCGAGGAGCAGAAACAGCGCTACCTGCCCCGGCTGGCCAGCGGCGAACTGGTGGGATGTTTCGCCACCGCCGAAGGGCCGGGCCCGCTTTTGGGCCGAGGACTGGAATTGGCTGGCGATGCCCTGACGGGCAGCAAGCACCCCGTTGCCGACGCGGGCGTGGCCGGGATCGCCGTGGTGCAATGCGGCGCCAGGCTGGCGATCGTCGATCTGGAACAGGCCCAGGTCACGCGCACCAGGCTGGACAGCTTCGACCAGTTGCGCCCTCACTACCGCCTTGATTTTGCGGGTGCTCGGGCCGAGGTCATGCCGGGTGAGAACGCGATCGAGATCCTGCTCGACCGCGCCGCGGTGCAGGCCGCGTTCGAAGCGGTCGGCGGGGCCGAGGCCTGCCTCGAGATGGGCCGCGGCTATGTGATGGAACGTCAGATGTTCGGACGTCCGCTGGCCAGCTATCAGGCAATCAAGCACAAGCTGGCCGACATTGCCGTGGCGATCGAACTGGCCCGGTCGAATGCCTACTATGCCGGCTGGGCGACCGGGACATCGCAGGATGATCTCCCCGCGGCTGCGGCTGCCGCCCGGCTTACCGCGATCAAGGCGTTCGAGCTGGCCGCGCGCGAGAACCTGCAGGTCCACGGTGGGATCGGCTACACCTTCGAGGCGAACTGCCACTTCTATTACCGGCGCGAACGAACGCTGTCGGTCAACCTTGGCAATCGCGGCCATTGGGCGAACCGCCTGCTAGACGCCCAGCCGGGATCGCAAGGAAAGGCTGCCTGACGATGGACTTCAACGACACCCCCGCCGAAGCGGCCTTCCGTGCCGAGGCGCGATCCTGGCTCGCCGCCCATGCCCCCGCGCACGAAATGCCGGTCGGGATCAAGCTGGAGGATACGGACGAGGCAGCGCGTGGCCGTGCCTGGATGCGCGAACTGTTCGACGGCGAATGGTCGGGGCTGACCTTTCCCAAGGCGCTGGGCGGGCGCGGCCTGTCGGGCGTCGAGGCTGTGATCTTCGCCGAAGAGGAGGGCAAGTACAACCTGCCCAAGGGGCCGTTCACCTCGATCGGCACGGGCATGGCGCTGCCGGTGATCGCCAAGCACGGCACCGAGGAACAGCGCCGCACCTTCATCGAGCCGACCCTCAAGGGCGAGATCACCTGGTGCCAGTTGTTCTCCGAACCGGCAGCCGGATCCGACCTTGCCGCGCTGCGAACCAAGGCGGTTCGGGCGGACGACGATTCGGGCGACTGGATCGTCAATGGCCAGAAGGTCTGGTCGAGCTGGGCCCACCTGACCGACTGGGGCATCCTGGTCGTCCGCACCGATACCGCCGTGCCCAAGCACAAGGGGCTGACCTTCTTCGTCGTCGACATGAAGACACCGGGGATCGAAACGCGCCCGATCCGCCAGATTTCGGGCATGAGCGAGTTCAACGAGACCTTCCTTACCGATGTCCGCATCCCCGATGCCAACCGGATCGGCGCGGTCGGCGAGGGCTGGGCCTGCTGCATGACCGTGCTGATGGGCGAGCGGCTGGGGTCGGGCGCGCATCGCAGCGGGGTCGAGCCGATCCTCGACCTTGCCGCCCGGACGCCGGCGGAGGATGGCGCGACCATGCTCGATGACAAGGCCGTGCGCCTTGCGCTGGCCGATGCCCTGGCCGAAGAACAGGGCGAGCGGTTCTTCCAGGCCCGGCTTCGCACGATGGTTTCGAGGGGCGAGAATCCCGGCGCGCTCGCCGGGATGATCAAGCTTGCCTATGCGACCAGGCAGCAGAGAGTGCTGGGACTGGGCATGGAATTGCAGGGTTTGAGTTCGATCGCCGCCGATCCGGCCGACAGCTTCACGCCCGACCTGCAGTACGATTACATCTACTCCACCGTCATGCGCATCGCAGGCGGAGCGGACGAGGTGCTGCGCAACCAGATCGCCGAACGCGTGCTGGGAATGCCTGGCGAGATCAGGATGGACAAGGACGTGCCGTTCGACCGGCTGAAATAGACGGCCCTAGGCCGCGCCAGCTGAGCCTCAGGCCGCGGTGCGGCGGGCCTTGGCGGCTTCGGTCAGCGGGGCGACGAGGTCTTTCTTCATGATCTTGCCGTTGGGATTGAGCGGCATCTCGTCAAGGATCAGCAGCGTCCGGGGGACCTTGTTGTCGGCCAGGTGCTCGCGGCAGAAGCTCTGGATATCGGTTGCAGTCGCGGTGGCGCCCGGGCGGAGGGTGACGGCGGCGGCGATATCTTCGCCCAGGACGTCGTGCGCAACCCCGACCACGGCGGCCTGTTGCACCGCCGGATGCAGGTGCAGCACGGTTTCGATCTCCAGCGGCGTGATGTTGTACCCGCCGCGAATGATCAGTTCCTTCGACCTTCCGGCCATGATCAGGTCGCCGTCCTCGTCCACAAAGCCAAGGTCGCCGGTCTTGGTCCAGCCGCCGATGAAGCTGGCGGCGGTCGCTTCGGGATCGTTCCAGTAGCGGCGCGGATGCTTCTGGTAACCATAGATTTCGCCGACGACGCCCGGCGTCGTGATGACGTTGCCCTGCTCGTCGCGAATCTGCATGTGCGCCGGAAGCTTGCCGACGCAGCCGGGCTTGAGCACCTGTTCCTTGCTGGTGGTGCCAAGGCCGATCCCGCCTTCGGACATGCCATAGGAATTGCGCACCCGGACGTGCGGCCACAGTTCCATCGCGCGTTTCACCGAATCGTGCGGCAGAGGCGCAGTGCCGGTCATCAGGTATTTCACCCCGGCAAAGTCGTAGTCTGCGACGTCGGGATGATCGAGGATCAGGCGCAGCATCGAGGGAACCAGGTAGACGAGGTTCGGCCGCTTTTCCTTCACCAGTTCGAGAAAGCCCTTGGGATCGAACTTGGGCTGGGTGATCGCGGTCGCGCCGCCGCGCGCGGGCAGCATGACGATGCCGATATTGCCGCCCGAACCGGTCAGGGGAAGCGCGCTGAGCGTCGAGCGCGACCGGTCGAGGTTCGTCCCGGTGACGCCTTTGGCAAGGTCGGGATGGGAAAGCACCACACCCTTGATCTTTCCGGTCGTGCCGCTCGTTCCAAGGATTTCGGCGTCGGCGGCGGGATCGAGCGTGGCCTGGTCGGGCAGGGCCGCCAGATCGCGCGGCATCGCGTCGGCCGACCAGCACCCGTCGAACTTGACGCCGGCGACCGCATCGGGAACGTCGGTTATGCACCAGCGCGGTTCGATCAGCGCGGCATAGTCTGCGATTTCCCTTGCGGTCAGCCGGGTGTTGATCGGGCAGGCAATGCCGCCGGCGCGGAACACCGCGAAGACCGCGATCGCCATCTCCACTGCGTGCAGGTTGCTGATCGGCAGGAACACCCGGTCGCCCGGAACCAGGCCGGCCGCGGCCAGCCCGCCGCCGATCTCGTCGGCCTCGCGGTCCCATTGAGCGTAGGTGATCTGGCGTCGGGTATCGTCGTGGGCGATCTCGTCGCGCTGGTGCACCGCACGCACCTTCAGCGCATCGCTGATCCGCCGCACTTCCTTCATGCCAAATTCCCTTGCCTGCCTCGTCAGGTTCTATTACCTAGTTATATAAGTGGGATCAAGGAGAGAATGCCGTGGCTGACGCAAAGACCGACATCAAGCAGAGCGAAGAGTGGCAGAAGGCCGTCGATTACGAGATTCAGGACAGCGATATCGAACGCCAGCGCAAGCTGATTGGCGTGTGGGAGCCGATGAAGACGGCGGAGTACGTCCAGACCGCATCCGACGATTCGATCCGCAACTGGGCCTACGGCTGCGGCGACGACAATCCGCTGTTCAGCAATCCGTCCTACGCCCGCAAAACCCGCTGGGGCGGAGTGATCGCGCCGGGCATGTTCGTCGGACAGATCAACCGGCCGATGAAGGGCGATCCCACCCCGGACGAGGTTCGCGCACTCAAAAAGAGCCTGTTCAAGGGCATCCACGTGTTCGTGTCGGGTTCGGCCTGGAACTTCTATCGCCCGGTCCGGCCCGGCGACACCATCTACAGTTATGGCGGCGACCTGACCTGCGAGGTCAAGCAGAGCGAGTTTGCCGGCCGTTCGGTGATCATCACCAGCCGCCGGGTCAAGGTGAACCAGCGCGCCGAAGTGGTGGCGACCTACGACATCCTGCGCGTCCTGACCGAACGCAAGACCGCGGCGAAGAAGGGCAAGAACCTGTCGATCCAGCCAGCTACCTACACCGACGAGGAATGGCAGGCGATCGAGGACATCTACGCCAACGAAACGGTGCAGGGCGCGACCAAGCGCTATTTCGAAAGCGTCGAGAAGGGCGACCCGCTGGGCGTGCAGGCCAAGGGCCCGCTTACCGTCACCGACGTGATCTGCTTCCACGCCGGCGGTTACGGCTTCACGCCCTACGCGCCGACCGCAAACCGCCGCGCCCACAAGAACCGTCAGCGCATCCCGGCGTTCTACGTCAAGAACGAGCACGGCATTCCCGACGTCGCCCAGCGGCTGCACTGGGATCCGGTCTGGGCCCAGGCGATCGGCAATCCGATGGCCTACGACTATGGCGTGATGCGCGAGAATTACCTTTGGCAGTACCTCAACGACTGGGCCGGCGATGATGCCGTCATCACCCACGTCCACGACGAGATCCGCAAGTTCAACTATATGGGCGATGTGCAGCGGGTCAGCGGCGAGGTGCTGGGCAAGCGCATCGACAACGGGCAGAACCTGGTCGACGTGGCGGTGAAGTTCGTCAACCAGCGCGGCGAGGAGACGGTTCGTTCGACCGCAACCATCGCCCTGCCGAGCCAGAACAGGCCGCTGCCCTTGTATCCCGAGGTTCCGTCCGATCTTGCCGAAACCGCGGCGGCGATGATGGCGCGTCACTGGGAACTGGGTGGGGAATAGGCGCGGCATGACGGACGAAGTACTGATCGAGAACCAGGGTGGGGTGCGCATCATCACCCTCAACCGGCCGGACCGGCTGAATGCGCTGACCGGGTCCATCATGGCGCCGCTGGCCCAGGCCTGCGCCGAGGCGGCAAGCGACGGGTCGGTCGGCTGCGTCGTGGTGGCCGGCGCCGGGCGCGGGTTCTGCGCCGGGGGCGATCTGAAGGAAGGCGGGGCCGACAAGGCCATCGTCCCACCCAACCCGGAAACCGGCGGCCGCGCCGAGCAAGGCTTCGCCCGGCTCCGCGGGTTCATGGAAACGTCGCGATTGCTGCACGAAATGGGCAAGCCGACAATCGCCATGATCAACGGGCCGGTGGCGGGCGCGGGGATCGGCATTGCCGGGGCCTGCGACTTGCGCTTCGCGGCCCGTTCGGCAAGCTTCCTGACGGCCTTCGACCGGATCGGGGCCGGCGGGGATTTTGGCAGCACCTGGTTCTGGACCAAGATCCTCGGCACCGGAGTCGCGCGCGAGCTGTTCCTGCTGGGTGAAAAGCTCGACGCCGAGGAAGCCTTTGCCAAGGGGATCTACACCCGCCTGTTCGACGATGCCGTGCTGCGCGACGAAACGCTCAAAGCCGCGCACCGCCTGGCCGACGGTCCGCGGATGGGCTTCCGCTACATGAAGCAGAACCTCAACAACGCCGAGGACTGGTCTTTCGAGGCGCAGTTCGACGCCGAAGCGCTCAACATGGGACTTTCGACGCAGGCGAGCGCGCTGATCTGGCGCGAACGGAACAAGCCCCGCGAAAGCTAGCGCGCCGGGCGGGGAAGGTCGGCCGAAAGGTGCCCGGGCGCGACGAAGATCGTCTGGAACCCGCGGGCATAGACGCCCCGTTCATCGGCGAACTGGTTGCGCGCCGTGCCATGCCCGTTCCCGGCCATGTGGGTTTCCGCATCGAGCAGGAACCAGTCGCCCACTGGCATCCGCAGGAACTGGATCGTGATGTCGAGGTTGGCATAGGACCATTCCCCCGCGTCGGTGGCATTGCCGAAGCCGTTGCCGAAGTCCGCGAACAGGCACGCCTTCTGGAAGTTCGATGCGGGCACGCCCGTGACGATCTCGCCGTCCATCGCCAGCCACGACACGCCGCGCCCGGGGATGCCCGGGCCACCGATCACCCGCCTGAGGGTGATCGCGCCGCCCATGCGCGCACCGCGCGGGCCTTCCTGCACGGGTACGTCGAAGGGCGCGGGGTAGTCGTGCCGTACTTCGAAAACGGGCGTTTTGAGTCGGCGGACCCTCAGGACGTGGGCCTGGGCGACCGGCTGCTCCCCCGCCATCAGGGTGATGCGGTGCAGCTTGGTCTGGCGGCCGTCGCGCAGCACGTCGAACGCGGCGCGCAGCGGCTCGTGCGGGACTTTGCCGAAGATGTCGACCTGGAACCGCGCAATTTCGAAGTCGCCGTCGAGCGCGTCGTCTTCGGCGCACAACGCCAGGAGCGAACTGACCGGTCCGCCCGCGATGGCCTTGGCGTCCCACGGAGAGCGGGCAAGCCCGCTGGGCCGGTAAACCGCGCCATCGCGCGTGTAGTAGGCCGGGGGGACGGGGTGTTCTGAGGACGAATCTGTGGACATGAAACCTGCGTCGAGATATTTGACCTAGTAATACAAGTAAGGCATAGGATCGGGCAGGCTGCAAGTGCCGCGGGCGAAGAGGATTTGCAATGGACCTTAGTTACGGACCGGAAGCGGAAGGCTTTCGCCGGGAAGTGCGCAGCTTCCTCGCCGAACGCTGGCAGCCGGCCGACCGTCGCGGCGACGAGCTGCGGGAATATGTCCGCGAGTTCCGCCGCGCGGGAATCGGGCAGGGTTACCTCTATCGCGCGGTGCCGGCGCGCTACGGCGGCTCCGAACAGCCCGTCGACGTGATCCGCGCCCAGGTCATCCGCGAGGAGTTCGGCCGTGCCCGCGCCCCGATGGAAGTCGGCGGCAACGGGGTCAACATGACCGTCCCGACCCTGATCGAAAAGGGTACGGACGAGCAGAAGGACCTGTTCATCCGCAAGACCATCGAGGGCGACTACATCTGGGGCCAGGGTTATTCGGAACCCGGATCGGGCAGCGACCTCGCCTCGGTCCGCACCAAGGCCGAGCTTTCGGCCGACGGGACCAGGTGGATCATCAACGGCCAGAAGATCTGGACCAGCCAGGGCATGCAGTCGACCCACATGTTCATGCTGGCGCGGACCGAACCAGACGCGCCCAAGCATGACGGGATCACATACCTGCTGATCGACCTCGACCAGCCCGGCATCACCCGCCGGCCGATCCGGCAGATGACCGGAGAGCAGGGCGAGCACACCTTCTGCGAGTTCTTCTTCGACAACGCCGAAACTCCGGTGAGCTGGCAGGTCGGTGAGCGGGGGCAGGGCTGGTACGTCAGCCGCACCACACTCAAGCATGAACGCGCCAGCATCGGAAGCGCCGATGGCCTTGGCAACCAGTTCCGCAAGCTGGTCGAACTGGCGCGGGAGATGGGCCGGCTGGGCGATCCGCTGGTGCGTGACCGTCTTGCCGAGATAGAAGGCCGGGTGCTGTCGCACCGTTACACCAGCTTTCGCCTGTTCTCCTGCGCTGCCGTCGGCGAGGATCCGGGGCCGGTCCAGTTGATGATGAAGTTGCTGCTCACCGAAACCGGCCACGACATCGCCTTGCTGGCGCAGGAACTGATCGGCGAGGAAGGCATGACCGAGCCGAAGGGCGCTGGCGGGCGCGGGCCGCGCGGGCTCCGCGGGCCAAACAAGTGGCTTGACCAGATCATGGGCAGCCTCGGCAATTCGATCGCCGGCGGGGCCAGCAACATTCAGCGCAACATCATCGGCGAGCGCGGACTGGGCCTGCCGCGCGACCTTGCCATGCAAAGCGAGAGGTAGGGCGATGCGCTTTCACCTCACGGCGGAACAGGTCGCGATCCAGGACGCGGTGCGCGGCACTCTTGGCGAATGCTGGGGCATGGAACGGCTCCATGCCTTCGCTGATGGCGATGCGGATTTCGACCCCGCAAGCTGGCAGGCGCTGATGGCACTCGGGGTCGGCGCGCTTGCTCTTGACGAGGACGAAGGCGGGGCCGGTCTTGGCCTGCTCGATGCGGCGCTGGTCTGCGAGGTTGCTGGAGCTGCCGCTGCGCCGGGGCCGCTGATCGGCCAGATCGTGGCGGCGCTGGCAGCGGCGCGATCCGCTCATCAGTCAATTCGCGCGCTCCTGCCCGCCATCGCCAGCGGCGACACTGTGGTCACCCTGGCGCTGGATTCGGCGCTTGTCCAAAGCGCCCGATCGGCAGACCTGTTCCTTGCCGACGATGGCGCCGGCGGGCTTCGCCTTGTCGAGGCCGGCGAGGGCGTCGTGATCGAGGGCGTGGATTCGACCGATCGCAGTCGCCCTGTGTCGCGGGTCCGCTTCGAAACGGTGACCGCGCACCCGGTTTGCGCCGCGGGCGATCCGCTGGTCGACAAGATCCGCGATGCCGCGCTTGTCCTGATCGCCGCCGATGCGCTGGGCGGCGCGCAGCACTGTCTCGACCTGTCGGTCGACTATGCCAAGACGCGCGAGCAGTTCGGCCAGCCGATCGGCCGGTTCCAGGGCCTCAAACACCAGCTCGCGCACATGGCGCTCGACGTCGAGCCGGCCCGCGCCCTGGTCTGGTATGCCGCCTATGCCTGGGATGAAGACCTGTCCGATGCCGGCCGCGCCGCCGCGATGGCCAAGGCCCATCTGTGCGAAATCTACACCCGCACCACACGCGCAGCCATCGCTGCGCACGGGGGGATCGGCTATACATGGGAATATGGCCTGAACTACTGGTTCCGCCGCTCGGTCCACGACCGTGCCTGGCTGGGCAGCCCGGCGCGGCATCGCGCGCGCGCGGCCGAGCTGGCGGACTGGTGAAGGCCGCTATTTTGGGAGCACAACGATGAAGCCGGGATCCAGATTGAAGAGCGCCGCGTGCAGCAGCGAGGCGGTGTTGATCAAGCACAGTGCGGGGACGATCGAATGCGGCGGAGCACCGATGAGCGCGGATGCGTCAGGTGATGGAACGCCCGCACCGGGGTTCGACGGCGGCACTGTGATGGGCAAGCGCTACGTCGACGAGGCGGGAACGATCGAACTGCTCTGCGTGAAGCCGGGCAAGGGCAGTTTCGCCCTCGACGGCGTGGCTCTGGTTCTCAAGGAAGCAAAGCCGCTTCCCGCTTCGGACTGAAGACAGCCCCATGAACATCGCACTGCTGCTCGAAATGGCCGCGCAGGCCGATCCCGAACGCGTCGGGCTGGTCTGCGACGGCAAGCGCTGGACCTATGGCGAACTGGACCAGGCCGCCCGGGGCGCGTGTGAACTGATCAGGGCGAGCGGGGCGAGCCACGTCGCGCTGCTCGACGAATCGAGCGAAGCCGCAGTGATTGCGCTGTTTGGTGCGGCGCTGGCGGGCGTGCCCTATTGTCCGCTCAACTATCGCCTCGCCGATGCCGATCTCGGTGCGCTCCTGGGCCGGATCGCCCCGGCGCTGGTCGTCGGCGATGTCGAGCGTGTGAGGCGTCTGGCCGGCGGCGACGGCCACACCACCTATGTCCGCAGCGAGTTCACGCTGGCCGCGCTCGAAGCGGTATCCGGCGAGTTTGCCGAGCATGACAGCGGCGAAGGCATCGCGATCCAGTTGTTCACCAGCGGCACTACCGCTGCGCCGAAGGCGGCCATCCTCGCCCATTCGAACCTGGTGTCCTACATCCTCGGCACGGTGGAGTTCGCTTCGGCCGAGGAAAGCGAGGCGACCCTCGTTTCGGTTCCGCCCTATCACATTGCCGGCATCGCCGCGCTTGCATCGTCGATCTACGCCCAGCGCCGGATCGTGCTGTTGCCCGGCTTCGCGCCCGAGGACTGGCTCAAGCTGGTCGATGCCGAGAAGGTCAGCAACGCCTTCGTGGTGCCGACCATGCTCGGGCGGATCATCCATGCGCTCGACAAGGGGATCAAGGCGGACATCTCGTCGCTCAGGGCCATCGCCTATGGCGGCGGCAAGATGCCGCTGGAACTGATCCATCGCGCGCTCGACCTGTTTCCGGATTCGGCCTTCACCAACGCCTATGGCCTGACCGAGACCAGTTCCACCATCGCCCTCCTCGGTCCGGACGAGCACCGCGCGGCGCACCGGTCCAGCGACCCGGCGGTGCGCGCACGGCTCGGCTCGGTCGGCATCCCCTTGCCGACGATCGAACTGGAAATCCGCGACGAGGACGGCCGGGTTCTCCCTGCGGGCCAGACCGGTGAAATCTACGTTCGCGGCGATCAGGTTTCGGGCCAGTACCGCGAAAGAAGCGCGCTCGATGCGGACGGCTGGTTTCCGACCCGGGATGCGGGTTACCTTGACGAGGACGGCTACCTGTTCCTGTCCGGCCGGGCCGACGACGTCATCGTGCGCGGCGGCGAGAACATCTCGCCGGGCGAGATCGAGGATCTGCTGCTGACCCATCCGGCGATTGCCGATTGCGCGGCAGTCGCCGTGCCGAGCGTCGAATGGGGCGAGGCAGTCGGAATCGCGGTGGTGGTGCGCGGCGGGTTCGACAAGCCGGCCGACGATGAATTGCAGGACATGGTCCGTTCGCGCCTGCGGTCGAGCCGCGTGCCGGAATGCGTGCGGTTTGTGCCCAGCCTTCCCTATAACGAGATGGGCAAGCTGCTGCGGCGCGAAGTGAAGGCGCTGCTCGCTTCATGAGCGGGGGCGATCCGCTGGAGCTGGTCGACGGCGTCCGGCGGGTGCGCCCCGACGATCACTTCATGGTTCTGACCGAAACCGACGCATCGCCGATGCATGTCGGCGCTCTGGTGGTGCTCGACGTGCCCCACAGCGAACGCGCGGGCCTGGCCGGCAGGATACGGCATCAATTCGCGGCGCGGTTGCCCGCAACGCCGCTGCTCGCCCGACTGGTTGAAGCGCCGGACGGCTTCGACAGCGATGTCTGGGTGGATCTCGCCGCCGCCGATCTGGATGCTCTGATCGTGGAGGAAGGCAGTAGCGATCTCGGGCAGGAGGTGGCACGGATCAACCTGCAGCGGCTCGATCTGACCGGCCCGCCCTTCAAGGTCCACGTCTTTCCCGATGCGGCCGCGTTCTACCTAAAGATGCACCACTGCGTGGCGGATGGCATCGGCTTTCAGGAAGTGCTGCGCCTGCTGAGCGATGACAACGCGCCGGTTCCGCCTCGCAGCGCCGATGCGCGTCTGCCCGGTGGCGAGGAATGGCGGGCGCTCAGCGAAGCACGCTTCGCTGCCGAAGCGCAGGCCAGGTCTGACCAGGTCATCGCCCGCAAAGCCGCGCTCGCCGAGCTCGAGGCGTTCACGGGCGAGCGCGCGGAAACCCCGCAACTCAAGCTGTCGGGGCCGACCACGGCGCAGCGCGGCTACGCCACCACAAGCGTTGCGCTTAAACCGTTTCGCGCCGCGGCCCAGGCTCTCGACGCGACGGTGAACGACCTGTTCCTCGCCTGCGCCGCCTGGGCGCTTCGCGATCATCTTCTGGCAATCGACGATTTGCCGGCGACGCCGCTGGTGGTCAATTCCGCCCGCTCGTACCGACGGCCGGAGCACGGACGCTTCGGCAACCGCATCGTCGCCATCCACCCCCACCTTGCCACGCACCTGCCCGAGCCGATCGAGCGGCTGCGCGCGATCCAGGCCAGCATGGCTTGCGAACTGCGTCGCACCGCGCTGGACGAGGCGCTGCTCGACGCGCTGGAAAAGCCATATGGCGCGCGCGATCGCCGCGCCGCGTTCGCCGATCGGACCAGGGGCGGCGGACGCGTGCTGCCTGGCAACGTTACCTTGTCGAACGTGCCGGGTCCGGGCGGCGAACGGCGTTGGGCCGGGTATCGCCAGGTGCACAATTTCCCCGTGCCGATTATCGGGTCGGGCCGCTTCCTCAACATCACCTCGCGGCGCAGCGGTGCAAATCTCGACATGGGGGTGATCGCTGATGCCGGGAAGATCGCCGACGTAGAGCGGATCGCCCGCCGCTTCGAGGCGGCCGTCGCGGGCTATGCCGCCATCGCCGGAACAGATCGCTGATGTTTGAGGCGCTCGAGCTGCCGCTGATGTGCGCTCCGATGAGCTTCGCCTCGTCGCCCGCCCTGGCGCGGGCCTGCAGCCAAGCGGGGGTCGTCGCGGGCTGGCAGGGAGGCAGCGCGACCAGCGACCGCGAGTTCGCCGAGTATCTGTCTGCGCTGGCCAAGCCCGGACGTGCGCCACCGATCGTCAATCTTCCGGCGCGCATGGCCCTCGCCGACGAGGGCGCCAAGCGGCTTGCGTTGTTGGCGCAGGCGCGGGCGCCGCTGGTCCTGTCCAGCATTGGCGATCCGGCGCGGATGGTCGAGCGGGTCCACGGCTGGGGCGGGCGCGTGATCCAGGATGTGACCACCTTGCGCCATGCGGAGAAGGCAATTGCCGCGGGGGTCGACGGCCTGATGCTGACCTGCGCCGGGGCCGGCGGGCACACCGGCCTGTTGACGCCGTTCGCGTTCGTCCCCGCGGTGCGGCGGATCTGGGACGGCTTGCTGATCGTCGCCGGCGGAATTGCCGAGGCGCGCGGCATCCGCGGCGCGCTGGGGCTGGGCGCGGATCTTGCCTGCATGGGCACGCGCTTCATCGCCACGCCCGAAAGCGCGGTGCGCCAGGAACACCGCGACATGATTGCCGCGGCGGGGATGGAACGGATCGTGCCGTCGGCCGCCCTCAATGGCGTGGTGGCCAACTGGATCGCGGATTCGCTGGCCGAAGCGGGGCTCGATCCGGCCAATCTGCCAGAAGGACGGGCCGTGCTGCCGGATGGCATGCGGGCGTGGCGCGATGTGTTCAGCGCGGGCCAGAGCGTGGGCCTGATCGAGGGGGAACTGCCGGCCGGCAACCTCGTGGCGCAGCTTTCGGCCGATTTCACGGCGCTGGGCGGCGCGCCCGGCTGGCGCGAGCGGTTGGCGGTGGTCGAGGCTGGCTGGTCCTAGCCGTCCATCGTCAGCACCACACGGCCGGCCAGCTCACCGCTGGCTGCGGCGCTCATCGCCTCGCGAAATTGCTCCAGCGGATAACTCCGGGCAATCGCGGGCCGCAGCACGCCCCGCCGGGCAAGGTCGAAGGTGGTGGCCCGGTTCGCTTCGGCCCGTTCGGGTTCGAGCTCGCCGAACTGGCGGATATCGACACCGACCAGGCTCGCGCCCTTGAGCAGCGGCAGGTTGGTGCGCAGCGCCGCAATGCCGCCGGGAAATCCGATGACTAGGTGGCGTCCGCCCCAGCCGAGCGAGCGGAAGGCCGGATCGGTTGCATCGCCGCCGACTGGATCGAACACGACATCGACCGGCTTTCCTGCGTTCGCCGCCCTGACCCGATCACGCCAATCCTCACCGCGGGCTTCGATCACCGCATCGGCGCCTCCGGCCATGGCCAAGGCGCGCTTGGACTCGCTGGAAGCAGAGCCGATCACCCGCGCGCCCAGATGCCTGCCGATCTGCACGGCAGCATAACCGGTTGCACCGCCGGCGCCGAGCACCAGCAAGGTCTCGCCGGGCTTCAACTGGGCGCGGTCGACAAGAGCGTGCCAGGCGGTGGCGTAGCTGACCGGAAAGGTCGCGGCTTCGGAAAAGTCCATGCCGCCGGGCAAGGCTCGGACCGAACGTTCGGGCAGTACCGCTTCCTCGGCAAACATTCCGCCCCAGTTGCTGAGCGAGACACGATCGCCCACCTTGATCCGGCTGACATCAGGGGCTGCTTCGCTGACTATCCCCGCAGCCTCGCTGCCCGGACAGAACGGCAATGGCGGCTTGACCTGATAGCGCCCCTCGGCCGTCAGTACATCGACATAACTGATCCCAGCTGCCTTGATCGCGACCCTGACTTCGCCGGGACCAAGCGCGCGCTGCGGCAGTTCCCGCAGCTCATAGGTTTCAGGCGCACCGAACTGGTCGGCGATGACCCCGCGAGGCATGCTACTTGCGCTCCTGTGCTGCGAGCAGATCGGCGGCAATCCGGTTTACGTCATAGCGATCGGCGTCAGCGCCAACCGGAGCTTGCGCGGCAAACGCGGCTTCGATCTCGGCAAAGCGGCGCTTTGCTGCGGCAAATGAATTGGGATGCGTGACGATCAGGAAATCGCCGCGGACGGCGCCGGCTATGGCCGCTTCGGCGGCTTGCGCTGCGCTCATCCCTTGCGACTGCACCGCGCGCGAAAATTCGAGCTGGTGTGGTTTGGGTTGCCGCACGAACGCGGGACGAACAGCATCGGCAAGCCCGGTAGAGACCAACCCCGGACAGAATACGCTGATCCCGACCTTGTCGGGCAGTTCGGCGCGCATGACGTCGGCGAGGGCGAGCACGGCCTGTTTGCTGGCGGTGTAAATCCCCGCGCCTGTGTGCTGCAGCCCCAGCGAATGCTCCGATGCCGTCACGCAGATCCTGCCGCCCTGATCCTGTTCGAGCAAAGCGCGCGCAAACACCGTCAACGAAGACCAGGCGCCGCGCAGATTCACCGCCATCAGCCAGTCGAATTCCTCGGGGGTCGACTTCACCAGCGGGCCATTGACGATGGTCCCGGCGTTGGCGAAAACCAGATCGATCTGCCCCAGTTGCTGTGCGGCGGCGTGCGCCAAAGCCTCGACGCTGGCGTGATCGCTGACATCGCAGTGGAGGGCAATTGTTCCAGGCAGTTCGGCAGCCGCAGCTTCGGTGCGGGTCAGATCGATGTCGGCCAGCACCAGGCGCGCTCCCGCTGCGTGAAGCTGCTCGGCCAGCGCCTTGCCGATCCCGGAAGCGGCTCCGGTGACGACGCACCCTTTGCCTGAGAGGGTTGCGCTCATTGTTGACCTCCATCGACCCGCAGCAGCGCACCGGTTGTATACGATGACGCCGGACTGGCCAGCATCAGAGCGGCGGTGACGATTTCTTCGGGATTGCCCGGGCGGCCCAGTGCAACCGGCTGCTTTTCCCGTTTGGCGGGATCCCAGGCATCTGCGATGTCAGTCAGGAAGGGGCCCGCGCTGATCGTGTTGACCCGCACCTTGGGGCCATACTCGCGGCTCAGCGAGACCGTCATGGCGTTCAGCGCTGCCTTGGCCGCGCCATATGGAACCACGCCCGGAAGCGCCATCAGCGCACCGGTCGAGCTGATGTTGATGATGCAGCCGCCGTCGCCCTGGGCCATGCGGTGGCCGATCTGGCTCGCCAGCCTGAACGGCCCCTTGAAATTGAGGTTGAGCACCGAATCGAACAGGCTCTCACCCAATTCGTGGCTCGGGCATGGCGGGGACATGCCGGCGTTGTTGACCAGAACATCGATCCTGCCGAATTCGGCATAGGCTGCCTCGATCAGCGCATCGCATTCGGCCCAGCGGCCGACGTGGGCCGAAAGCGCCAGCGCGCGGCGGCCCAGTGCCCGGCATTCGTCGGCCACGGCTTCGCAGTTATCGAGCTTGCGGCTGGCAATGATGACGTTTGCCCCTCGTTCTGCAAAGGCCTTGACCATCTGGTAACCGAGCCCGCGGCTGCCCCCGGTGACGAGCACCACCTTGCCGGTGAAATCGAACAGCGGATCCATCAGCCAGACGCCTTCATGCGTGTCGGAATATGCTCGCTCGGAAACAGTCCGGGCGCCGCCGCGCCGCGCTTGAGCAGCGCCTTGGCGACTTGGGCCTTGTGTACCTCGGTCGGTCCGTCGGCAAGCGCGAGACTGGCGACGCCGCCCCACCAATCGGCCAGCGGCAGTTCGAGGGTGACACCGAGGCTGCCGTGTATGTGGATCGCGCGCTGGATGATGTCGTGATAGACTTTTGCCATCTGTACCTTGCACATCGCGATCAGCGTCCGCGGCGCGATCGGGGGGACACGTCCGGCCTCGATCTCGTCGATGGTCCAGGCGGTTTTCATCACCAGCATGCGGAACTGCTCGAGCTCGATCCAGCTGTCGGCGATCATGCCTTGGACGAACTGGTGCTCGGCAAGGCGCTTGCCCTGCGTCTGGCGCGAATTGGCCCGTTCAACCATCATGTCGAGCGCGCGCTGGCATTTGCCGAGGGTACGCATCGCATGGTGCACCCGCCCGCCGCCAAGCCGCGCCTGGGCAACCTTGAAGCCTTCGCCGGGCTGGCCCAGCATCGCATCGAGCGGAACCCGGACCTGATTGTAGCGGATGTAGCCGTGGATCCCGTCGTCTGCGGAATGGCTGTCGCCCATGACCTTGACGTTGCGGATGATTTCGACGCCCGGGGTATCGGTCGGGACGATCAGCATGCTCATCCGGCCGTGCGGCGGGTTTTCCGGATTGGTCACCGCCATGACAATCAGGAATTCGGCATAGCGGGCGTTGGACGAGAACCACTTTTCGCCCTCGATCACCCATTCGTTGCCCTGCTGCGTGGCCTTGCAGGCGAATTCCTTGGGATCCGCACCGGCCTGCGGTTCGGTCATCGAGAAGCACGAGACGATCTCGCCATCCATCAGCGGCTTCAGGTAGCGGTCCTTCTGTTCGTCGGTGCCGAACATGGCAAGGATCTCGGCATTTCCGGTATCCGGCGCGGCGGTGCCGAAGACGGTCGGCGCCCAGTAGGACCGGCCGAGGATCTCGTTCATCAGCGCCAGCCTGACCTGGCCGAACCCCGGTCCGCCAAGGTGCGGACCCAGGTGACACGCCCACAGGCCGCGCCGCCGCACCTCGTCCTGAAGCGGCCTGATAGCGGCGCGGCTTTCGGCGTTGCGCACGTCATAGGGCGCGCCGTGCCCGGGGAAACGGTAGTCGAGCGGCTCGATCTCTCGCTTCACGAAATCGAGCATCCAGTCGAGCTGGTGCTGGAAGTCGGGGTCGGTAGAGAAGTTCCACATGGTAAAGGGCTTCCTTATCCGGCCTTGCGGGCAAGGCTCTCTGCGCGGGCGAAGGCCGCCCGGACCAGCTTGTCGAAGAATAGGCCCGTCTCGCGCGGGAGTATCCCCGCCGCGCTCTGGGCAACCTTGTATTCGAGGATGCAGCCGCTCTTGTAGGCGGCCAGCACGCAGTAGTAGTCGAACCGGGCGAGATCGCGGCCGGTCCCGGCGGCGTAATAGCGGGCAAGTTCCTGACGCGTGGGGAAATTGGCGACGTTGTAGAGCGTTGCTTCGCCGATCTCGCCGGGTCGGTCTTCGTCGCGCAGCCGTCCGGTAAACCAGGCAAGGTCGATCAGCGGATCGCCGATGGTCGACAGTTCCCAGTCGATCAGCGCTGTCAGCCGGGCCGGGCGATCAAAGGCGAAAAGCGCATTCGGCGTCCCGACATCGCCGTGAATCACGCCGGCGCGAAAATCGTCGGGCACGTTGGCGCGGAGCCAGTCGCGCGCATAGTCAAACCCCGCAAGGTCGCGCCACTGGCTGCCATAGAGCCGGGGGTAGGAACGGATCTGGCTTTCCCACCGGTCGACCTGCCGTTCGAGGAAGTTGTCCGGTTTGCCGAAGCCTTCCAGCCCGACCGCGCGGTAATCGACATTGGCGAGCGCGACGAGCCCATCGACCATGGCATAGGCGATTCCGTATTCGCAGGGCGCACGGTCGAACGGGGCGCGGTGATGGATCCGTTCGTCGCGCAGTTCGGCGGCCCAGCCTTCGACCCGCTCCATCACGTAGAACGGCGCGCCGATGACGTCCGGATCGTCGCACACGCCGTGGCAGTGGGGATGCGGGACCGGCGTTCCATTGAGTGCCGTCAACACGCGGGCTTCGCGCAGCACGCCCTTTTCGCTGCCCGGCGGGGGCACGGCGGGCGGGCGGCGCAGAACCATGTCGCTGCCGCCGCGATTGAGCGTCAGGATGACGTTGGAGGTGCCGCCGTGAAGCTGGGCGATCCGCAAGGGGCCATCGCCAAGGTCGGGGATCTGCGTGTCGAGCCATCGGGCCAACCGTTCGGGATCGGCGAGGGCAGCGCTCATGCCCCGTCGCCCCTTGCTCCAGCGTCGAGGTCGGCGCGTATCGCCTCCACCAGGACGATTGCCTGTTCGAGACGGACTGGCTCCGTCTGCTCCTGCAAGCGCTTGGCAATAGCCTCGGCGCGGCGATTGCATTCGGCCTGGATGGCGGCCCCCGCCGACGTTGCACTGAGGAGCTGGGCGCGTTTGTGATCGGGGTTGTCGGTCACCAAGATGAGGCCCTTGGCGCGAAGGGCGTTTGCGGCGCGCTGGATGACCTGCCGCGGGTGGCCCAGCGATCGGCCGATCTGCGGCACGGTCGGCGCGCTGCGTGCTTCGGCGACTGCAGCTAGCACGGTGTGCTCCATTTGCGACAGCCCGGTGCCATGCTGCACTTCGGCAAAGGCGCCCCTCAGGCGGCCTTGCAACCGAACCAGGGCGTCGAGCAGGCGGATCGGCGCGGAATGCGAATCGGACATAGAACAACGGTGTCAGAATGACACTACAGTGTCAAATCGATCAGCGCGTTACCATCGCTCTGAACAGGGATCCGGGGGCCTGCCAGTCGATCCGCACCAGCCGCCGGGCGAAGCGCCAGCCCTGCGGAGTTCGAACGAGCCAGTCGGAATAGGTGCCGGAATGGTCGGGTCCGATGTCGGTATGGACAGAAAAGTAGGACCGCGCCGTGGCGGTATCGTGATCGATTTCGATCAGCGGATTGGTGATGTGGTGATGCACGAAGCTGAGCGCCGGATTGCGGGTTCCGGACTGCAGTGCCGCGGCAATATCGTCCGGTCCCGTCGCAACGGTGCCGGGAAATTCGAGGACGCCCGCCTGCGCAAAGCACGCGGCCAGTTGCTCCACGCGGCCGCGGTCGCCGTTGTAGGTGTAGAGGGCGAGGAGGTGCCGGATCGAGTCGCGGTCTGCGGCGAGGTCAGCCATTGAAGGCCAGCCGCAGACCCGGCTCGTCCCAGCGCACCCTGATCAGCGCTCCCTGTGCCGAAAGGGTGATGAAGGCGTCCCGCATGTCGGATCCCCCGAAGGCGATGTTGGTGACATAGGCGTCGTCGAAGTCGCGCCTGGTCGTTGCGCCCTCTGGCGTGATCGTGGTGATGCCGCCGTCGAACAGCGTCGCCACGCAGACGTTCCCGGCGGCGGTCACCGCCAGGCTGTCGAAACCGACCGGACCGGGAGCTGTTGCCACCCATTGCGGCCGCTGCGGCTCGACCCTGCGGTCAAAGCGCCACAACCGCGCCTGGTGGGTGTCGGCGCAATAGATCGCCGTTCCATCGGGAGAAAGGCCGATGCCGTTGTAGCTGACGGCGCGGCGGTTGATCGCGGTGATCGAACTGCCGTCCGGCAGGCAGGTGAACAGGCCGCTGGCAGTGCGGATGCCGTCGTGGCTCTTGCCCAGATCGGTGAACCACATCCGCCCCTCGGCGTCGAAGACGAGGTCGTTCGGGGCTTCCAATCCGATCCCGTCGCAGCTGTCGTAAACCCGCTCGAACCGGCCGGAGGCGAGGTCGACCCGCTCGATCCGACCCTCGCACCCCGGACCACGGGCGTGCTGGAACTTCGCCGTGTCAAGTCCGCCGTTGTTGCAGACCCACAGCGCGCCGTCCGGGCCGATGGCCGCACCGTTGGGACCGCCGCCGATCGCGCAGATAGTTTCCTGGCGACCGTTCCAGCACCGGGTGATCCGCCCGCCGGACAGCTCGACAAGGATCACCGATCCGTCGGTCATCACGACCGGTCCTTCGGGGAAGGCCAGGCCTTCGGCGAGAACCTCCATTTGCATCCCCTTCTTATATGACCTAGTTAGCTATGTCTTGACAGGCCAGACCTTCGACCGCAAGCTTTGACCATGCCGGTTCCCGCCCATCACGTCATTTCCCTGCCGCCGCCGTTCGATGCGCCGCCCTATTCCGCCGACATATTTTCGGGGCGCACCGTCCTGGTCACCGGCGGCGGGTCGGGCATGGGGCTGGCGATGGCGCGGGCCTTCGCCCAGGGCGGAGCGCAGGTCGCGGTCATGGGGCGCAGCCTTGAAAAGGCCCAGGCCGGCGCCGCCCGGATCGACGAGCTCGGGGTCAGGGCTCACGCGCTGAGCTGCGACGTGCGGCATCCCGACCAGGTCGCCGCGGCCTTCGACGAAGTCGAGCGCGAACTGGGGCCGGTCAGTCTGCTTGCCAACAACGCCGGGGCGAACTTTCCCGTCCTTGCCGAGGATATTTCGGTCAACGCGTGGAACGCGGTCACGCGGATCGCGATCGACGGCACCTTCCTGTGCTCGAGCGAGTTTGCCCGGCGGCGGATTTCCCGGGGCGAGGGCGGGGCGATCGTCAACAATTCCGCCCAGTACATTTGGACCGGTTTCCCCGGCGATGCCCATTCGGCCGCGGCCAAGACCGCGCAGGCGACGATGACGAAGAAGATGGCGCGCGACTGGGCGCCCTTCGGCATTCGGGTCAACGCGATAGCGGCCGGGTTCTTCCCCCACGAAACCTCAACTGCAGGACGGCGCGAAGGCGGGACCGAACCGCTGCAGAACATGATTCCGGCCGGACGCACCGGTTCGATCCATGAGTTCGGCTGGTTGTCCGCGCTGACCTGCACTCCGCTGCTGGAAGGGCTGACCGGCCAGGTCATCCTTCAGGACGGCGGGGAAAGCCTGCGCCGCTCGCTGATGATGCCCGATTTCGTGCCCCCCCGGGAACGGGCGGACGGTCCGTGGGGGTGGCGCTGATGGGCTGGCTGTCGGGAAAGACCGCGCGCCTTGTCAACGGCAGCGCCGAACTGGCCGCGGCGCTGTCGGCGCACGGCGCAACGATCGTCGAGGGCGGGGATTGCGACGTCCTGATCCATGCCGCCCCGCCCCCGCCGGCCAGGCTGGCGCACGAATTGAGCTTCGCCGAATGGCGCGGGGCGCTCGACGCCGGGCTTGACCAGCGTTTCCACTTTGCCAGGGAGTTTGCTGCAAGCCGGCGGGAATCGGGGAAGCCCGGCGCCATCCTGTTCATCGGTGCGCCCGAGCAGACGCTGGGCAGCGACCAGGCCGCTGCCGGCGGCGCGCTGGGCAACCTGACGAAGACGCTTGGGGTCGAATGGGCACGCGACGGTATCCGCGTCAACGCTGTCCAGACCTGCGCCGCGGACGATACGCTATTCAATCTCGCGGCCTATCTGGTCAGCGACTACGCCGCCTATGTCACCGGCGCGGTGATGGGCGTCGGGCTCGACGATGACTGACTCCATCACAAAGCAGGCCCCATGGCGCTGACGATCTCGCTTGCCGGGCAAGCCGCCTTCGTTACCGGCGGCGGTGGCGGCATCGGCCGGGCGATCGCGCTCAAGCTGGCCGAGGCAGGAGCCGACGTGGCCGTGTTCGACATCGTTGCCGAGCGGGCCGAGGAAGCGGCCGAACGGGTCCGGGAACGTGGTTGCCGCGCCCTCGCCGTGCCGGGCGACGCGATGGACGCCGACGCGGTGCGCGCGGCGGTCGAGGCGACCGATGCCGCGTTCGGCCGGCTCGACATCCTGGTCAACAACGCCGGCGGTACCGCGGCGCGCCCGTTCCTCGAACAGAGCGAGCGAAGCTGGCGGCGTCACATCGACATCAACCTCGTCTCGATGCTCGCGGCGACACACGCCGCCGCGCCGATCATGATCCGCGGCGGCCGCGGCGGGGCCATTGTCAACGTCGCCTCGATCGAGGCCGAGCGCGCGGCACCCAACTTTGCCGTCTATGCCGCGTGCAAGGCCGGCATGGTCAACTTCACCAAGTCGATGGCGGTGGAGCTTTCCGGCCATGGCATCCGGGTCAACTGCATCTCACCCGATCACACCATCACGCCCGGCAACCACGGCAACCGCAGCGGTCCGGTCGATCCGTCCGCCTGGCGCCGGCCGAGCCCCGAAGCCGCCGATGCCATGAACCGGCTGATCCCCTTGGGCCGCGAAGGGATCGACGCCGAGTGCGGCGAGGCGGCGGCGTTCCTGTGCTCGTCGGCGGCTTCCTACATCAGCGGCGTGATCCTGCCCGTCGATGGCGGGACCGCGGCGGCCGGCGGCTGGGTGCGAGGGCGGAACGGCAAGTGGACGCTCAACGAAGGGCTCTCGTTCGGGGGGTAACGTGCGCTCTCGCGAATTGTTTTGCGCCATTGGGGCAAGGTGGCTAGAGGCTGGAACGAGGCCACGTGCCGGGTGAATGGCATCACATTCCGGGGACAAACTCTCCGCCCCGCGCAAAATGCGCTTTAGTTATAAAACCAAGTTCACTATCTTTACCCGTCGACCGCTATGGTCCGGGAAGGAAAGACTGTGATGCTGCTAGGCCCGATCGACGATGCAGCAGCTGCGCCGCAGCGCATCCACGTGCCCAAGACCAGCGAGATCGTCGCGGACAAGATCCGCGCCCAGATCGTCCGAGGCGAACTCAACGAAGGCGATAGCCTGCCACCCGAAGGGCAGCTGATGGAGAGCCTGGGCATCTCGCGCCCTACGCTGCGCGAGGCGTTCCGCATCCTCGAGGCCGAAGGACTGATCAGCGTCGTGCGCGGATCGCGAACCGGGGCCAAGGTGCACAAGCCGTCGATCGATCTGGTCTCGCGCTATGCCGGTTACGTGCTTGAATCGCAGGGCACCACGATTGCCGACCTCTACCAGGCGCGCCTTGCCATCGAACCGTCGGTGGTGCGCTGGCTGGCGACGGACCGGGGCGGCGGGGCCGTGGTGGGTTTGCGCAACCTGCTGGCCGATATGGAAGCCCTGCTGGACGCCGACAAGCACGAGGAATTCATCGAACGGGTCGAGGTGTTCCACCAGGCGCTGGTCGCGGCAACCGGGCTCAAGACCATCACCTTCCTCAGCCGGATGCTGCTGAGCCTTGCCGGCAAGCACCAGCGCGACTTCCAGAAGCGGCACCCGCGGAGCAGCGATGGCCGGCGCAAAAGTCATCGCGCGGGGCTTCGTTCGTATCAGAAGGTCGTCAATCTGATCGAGGCGGGCGACGTCGAAGGCGCGGTCGCCCACTGGCGCCTGCACCTTCGGAACGCCAACGTCACCTGGACCAGCGAAGGCGAAGGCAGCCGGATCGTCGATTCGCTCGGCGACTAGTCCCGCACCAGCAGCATGGCCCCGGCCAGCGGGCCTCCGGCCGTCGAGGTCGCGCAGACACGCGGGTCGCGCTTGACCTGCCGTTCGCCACCGCGGCCCCACAACTGGGTGCAAGCTTCGTGGACCGCGCCGTAAGCGTGCAGCCTGCCGGCCGACAGCGCACCGCCGCCCGTGTTGACGGGCAGATCGCCCTCGAGAGCGATCCGCCGCCCGCCCTCGATGAAGTCCTTCGCGCCGAAGCGTTCGCAGAACCCGAAGTTCTCGAGCCAGTTGAGCGTATGGAACGTAAACCCGTCGTAGAGTTGAGCGATGTCGACGTCGGCCGGCCCGAGGTCGGTCCGGCTCCACATCATCTCCGCGACCTTGGGCTGGGCCTGGGTGTCGAGCGCATCGAGCTGGGTCCACGAATTGCGGTACTGCATCGACGATCCGATCGCTTCGATCCGCACCGGCGGATTGCGCAGCGTGCGGGCGACGTCCATTCGCGAGACCACTATCGCCACCGCGCCGTCGCAGGGCACGTCGCAGTCATACAGCCTGAGCGGCGTCGCGATCAGCGGCGAAGCCAGATAGTCGTCGAGCGTGATCGGGGTGCGATAGATCGCCTTGGGGTTGAGCGCGGCGTTGCGGCGCTGGTTGATCGGGATCTGTGCAACCTGGTCCGGGCGGATGCCGCTCTTGTGGACATAGAGATTGAAGAACAGGGCCTGCTGCAGCGCGGCGGCATAGGTATAGTAGGGCGCGTACCACGCAAACGGCCCGGCCTGGCGCTGGCCTTCGCGCAGCAGGGCGTTGGCAAAGGCAGTCTTGCGCGCGGTCGCTTCGTACATCGTCCGGAAGATGAGGACGTTGCGGCACAGCCCCGCCGCGATTGCCCCGATGGCGTTGAACACCGCACCATACTGGCCCGGCGCTTCGCCGCCCCCGCCGTACCAGCCCAGCTTGAGCCGCAGCGCATCCTGAACCGCTGCGCAGCCGACCGGCGAAAAGCCCGATCCATCGGCGCGCTCCCCCGGCCAGGTGGCAATGCCATCGATATCGCCGCGGGACAGGCCGGCATCGGCTATCGCTTCGAGCGCGGCGTCGACGGTCAGGGCGAGGGCGGACCTGCTTGCGCCGCGCGAGACGTCCGACAGTCCGATCCCGGTGATCGCGGTGTTCTTTTCGGCCAGCGCCGTCATGCCGCGCCTCGCGCCGGACGGAACAGCGGAACCCACAGGTCCTCGACCGGTTCGAACCACACTTCGACCTCCATTCCGAAGCGAACCTGGCCGGGATCGCAATGGGTGATGTTGGCGACGAGCCGCACGTCGGGCTGCTCGACCAGTTCGACCAGCGCAAGAACATATGGCACCGCCAGGCCCGGCACCCATTGCTTGTGGTTGACGGTGAACGTGGTCACCCGGCCGCGGCCGGACACCGCCTCAGGCCCGACCGAACGGCCGTCGCAGGCCGGGCAGAAGGGCACCGGCGGGTGGACCCGGTATCCGCAGTCCGCGCAGCGATGGATCGCAAGCTCGCCGTTTGCGCCCCAGGTCCAGTAGGCCGCGTTGTCCTTGTCGATCACCGGCAGGATCCGGGTGGGCGGCAACGCCATCACGCACTCTCCACTTGTATAACCAGGTGAACATTTAGGCCATTGCCGAAGGGGCGTCCATCGGGTAAATTGACACTTCATCAATTTTTGAGTCGCGAGCGAACTGCGGCCAGCCACCGGGAGAATTGCGATGCAGATGGAAGACATGGTCATCATCAGCGTGGACGACCACGCCGTCGAACCGCCCGAAGCCTTCATCCGCCACTATCCCGAAGGCAAGAAGGACCGGGCGCCGCGCATTGTGAAGGAAGGCGGCAAGGACACCTGGCTGTGGAACGGCCAGCGGTTTCCGACCATCGGTCTCAACGCCGTGGTCGGCCGACCGCGCAGCGAATACGGGATGGAGCCGTCGGCCTTCGACCAGTTGCGACCGGGAACCTTCGATCCCAAGCTGCGGGTCGACGACATGAACGCCAACGGAGTGCTCGCCAGTCTCAATTTCCCGACGATGCCCAGCTTTGCAGGCGGCGCCTTCGTCGGCATGGCGCAGCGCGACCCCGAAGAGGCCCTGCTGGCCTGCCGCGCCTGGAACGACTGGCATGTCACCGAATGGTGCGCGTCGGCTCCTGGCCGGTTCATCCCGATGTGCCTGGTTCCGGCCTGGGACATGGACGCCACGCTCAAGGAACTTAAGCGGATGAGCGATCTGGGCGTCCATGCCGTCTCGTTCTCCGACAATCCGGCGAACATCGGCCTGCCCAGCATCCACAACGAATACTGGGAACCGTTCTGGAAGGCCTGTTCGGACTACAGGATGGTGATCAACTGCCACATCGGCACCGGGGCGCGGGCGATGCACCCGTCGGACGAAAGTCCGATCGACGCCTGGATCACCGCCATGCCGATCTCGATCGCCAATTCGGCGGCCGACTGGACCTTTGCCAGCTTCTGGAAGCGGTATCCGGATCTGCGCATGGCGCTGTCCGAGGGCGGGATCGGCTGGGTCCCCTATTTCCTCGAGCGCGCCGACTTCACCTACGAACACCATCACGAGTGGACCTTCACCGATTTCGGCGGAGAGCGTCCGTCAGACGTGTTCAAGCGGCATATCATCTGCTGCTTCATCGACGACCAGTTCGGCATCAAGAACCTCGAGTACATGAACGAGGACATGGTCGCCTACGAGTGCGACTATCCCCATTCCGACACCGTCTGGCCGAACGTTCCCGAATACCTGTGGGCCTCGGTCAACGGTCTCAAGCCGGAGACGATCAACAAGATCACGCACCTCAACGTGATGCGCGATTACAGCTTCGATGCCTTTGGCCTCAACGGCGGCAGGGCCAACTGCACGGTCGGGCACCTGCGCGAACTGGGCAAGGACGTCGACGTTTCGCCGCGCCACAACCTGGGTGGCCTCAAGACAGACAGCATGGACATCGTCGGCAAGTCGCGTCGTCCGGTCACGTCGGGCGACATCCAGCGGATGTTCGCGTCGGCCTGAGGAGAGAACCGATGAGCGTTGCAGACTGGCGGGTCGACGCGCCCGTGCCGGCCCACGTGCCGGCCGAGCGGGTGGTCGATATCCGCTTTGCCATGGGCCATGAGCCGAACGACCTGCTCGACCCCTATGCGCGGACCGACAAGCTGCGCGAACCGGGCGTGCCCCGGCTGCTGTTCAGCCCCTTTGCGTTTTCGGACAAGCCGGACGGAACATGGTGCGTTTCGCACTATGAAGACATTCGCCGGGTCTACGAGGATAACGACAACTTCAGCACCAAGGGCGTTGCCCAGTTCCAGTTGCTGGCGGGCGAGACGTTCCCGTCGATCCCGCTCGGCATCGATCCGCCCGATCACGGCAAGTACCGCCGCTTCCTCAACGGCCATTTCACCCCAGTTGCCTTGAAAAAGCTCGAGCCTTCGGTGCGGGCGATGGCCGTGGAGATGATCGACCAGTTCGCGGGCAAGGGCGAAGTCGACATCGCCTACGATTTCGGCCGGGTCTATCCGGTGCGGGTATTCCTCGACCTGATGGGGTTGCCGTTCGCGATGTTCGAGCAGTTCCTCGACTGGGAATGGGAGATCCTCCATTCGCGTGACCCCCAGCGGATGGGCGACGCGGTGCGCCAGGTGATCGCCTACCTGCGTGGATTCATTGCCGAAAAGCAGCGCAATCCCGACGATCGGCTGGGCAGCTACATCGCCAATGGTGCGATCGAAGGCCGCGCCCTGACGCCCGACGAAGTGATCGGGATGACCTGGTTCCTGTGGCTGGGCGGGCTGGATACCGTTGCCTCGACCATCAGCCAGATGTTCCGCCGGATGGCGCTCGACCAGAAGCTCCAGGCGCGCCTGCGCGCGGAGCCCGACCTGCGCAACACCGCGGTCGAGGAGTTCCTGCGCACCCAGCCGCTGGTCAACTCGTTCCGCTTGGTCAAGCAGGACCTCGATTGGGACGGGGTGACGCTGAAGGCCGGCGACTATGTCACCTGTCTCAATTCCTCGGGCAATTTCGACCCGGCCCAGTTCGCCGATCCGCGCACCTTCGACCCGGCGCGCAGCCCCAACCGCCACTACACGTTCGTCGGCGGCGTTCATTTGTGTCTCGGTGCGCATCTGGCACGGCGCGAGTTGCGCATCCTGCTCGACGAGTTCCTCCAGCGCATCCCGGCCTTCCAGGTGAAGCCGGGCGCCGACACCACTGTAACTCCTGGCCTGCTGTCGATCCGGAACCTGCCCATCGTCTGGAGCGTGCAATGACATTTCTGAAACATCCCGATAGCGTCTATATCGGCGGCGAATGGCAGGCGGCCCCGCATCGCGAGGCCGTGATCAACCCCGCCGACGAAAGCCTGCTGATCGAGGCGCCGGTCGGCAGCGCCGAGCAGGTCGAGGCGGCGATCGCCGCGGCACGCCATGCCTTCGACCACTCCGACTGGCCGCACGTGCCGATGGCTCATCGCCAGGCGCTGATGTCCCGCTTTCTCGACGCGATCGACGAGCGCCGCGACGAAATCGTCCGCATGATCGTGGCCGAGGCGGGGGCTACGCAGATGCTGGCCGGGTTCCTGCAATACGGCATTCCGATGAAGCATGCCCGCCGCACCGTCGAAGTGGCGAGCCGTCCGCCGGTAACCTCGCTTCCGGTCGAACTGACGCCCAACGCGCAGGGCACGACGACCCTTGGCACGGGTGTCGTCAGCCGCGAACCGGTGGGTGTGGTCGCCGCGATCTCGCCCTACAACTTCCCGTTCTTCCTCAACATCGGCAAGGTCGTTCCCGCGCTGCTGGCCGGCTGCACTGTGGTGCTCAAGCCGTCGCCTTACACGCCGATGGAAGCCCTGATCCTGGGCGAAATCGCCGACCAGGTGGGATTGCCCAAGGGTGTTCTCTCGATCGTCACCGGGGACATCGAGGCGGGCCGCATCCTGACCAGCGACCCGCGGGTCGATCTTGTCCACTTCACCGGCTCGGACAAGGTGGGCGAGGCGATCCAGGCTCAGGGTGCCCCGACGCTCAAGCGGATCGTGATGGAACTGGGCGGCAAGTCGGCGCTCATCGTGCGCCCGGACGCCGACCTTGCCCAGGCGGCGATGGCCGGGCTGGGCGGGTTCACCGTCCACTGCGGGCAGGGCTGTGCGCTGACGACCCGGCTGCTCGTGCACAATTCGGTGCGCGCGCAGTTCGTGGAATCGCTGAAGGGGATGCTCGGCCACGTCAAGATCGGCAATCCGTCCGATCCGACCGTGTCATATGGTCCGCTGATCCGAGAAGTGGCGCGCAAGCGAACCGAACAGTACGTCGCGATCGCGCAGGACGAAGGGGCCACCCTGGTCGCCGGGGGCAAGCGGCCCGCCGGCTTCGACAAGGGGTTTTTCTTCGAACCCACCCTGTTCGACAACGTCCGCAACGACAGCCGGATTGCCCAGGAAGAGGTATTCGGACCGGTCGGGGCGGTGATCGGCTTCGATGACGACGAGGAAGCGATCGCGCTGGCCAATGCCAGCGATTTCGGACTTGCCGGCGCGATCTACTCGACCGACGCGGGCAAGGCCTACGAAATGGCGCTGCGCCTGCGCACCGGCGGAGTGGCGATCAACGGCGGGGCGGGGACGATGCTGTCCGACGCACCCTTCGGCGGGATCAAGCGCTCGGGCTACGGCCGCGAGTATGGCGAGGATGGGCTCAACGAATTCACCTACCAGAAGGTGATCTCGTTCAGCGCGAAATAAAGAGGATACGCAGCCGATGACCCAGGTGATGAAGGGCATCCGCATGCTCGAGGTGGCGCAGTTCACGTTCGTGCCGGCGGCCGGCGCAGTCCTGACCGACTGGGGCGCGGACGTGATCAAGATCGAACATCCCGTGCGCGGCGACGCCCAGCGCGGAATCAAGGAATTACAGCGCTTCGCGCTCGACCAGCGGCGCAACGCGCTGATGCAGCACCCCAATCGCGGCAAGCGGTCTGTCGGGATCGACATATCGACGCCCGAAGGGCAGGACCTGATCTACGAGATCGCCAAGACTTGCGACATCTTCCTGACAAACTACCTGCCGTCGGCCCGCCAGAAGCTGAAGATCGACCTCGAGCACATCCGAGCGGCAAACCCGGACATCATCTACGTCCGCGGCTCCGCCTTCGGCGAAAAGGGACCCGAACGGGACAAGGGCGGGTTCGATTCGACTGCCTACTGGGCGCGCGGCGGCTCCGCGATCCTCGTTTCCCCGCGCGAGCTTGAATGGCCGCTGACCCAGCCGGGACCGGCCTATGGCGACACGATCGGCGGCATGAACATTGCCGGCGGAATCGCGGCGGCGCTGTTCCACCGCGAACGCACTGGCGAGGCGACCGAGGTCGATGTCTCGCTCCTCTCGTCGGGGATCTGGGCGACGGCCTGCTCGGTCGACGTCTGCATGGAGATGCAGGTCGATCCTTTCTCTAATCCGTTGCCGGGCAAGACGGTGATCGGCACCAACCCGTTCATGGGCGTCTTCAAGACTTCGGACGGGGGCTACATCAACCTTACCGTCCTTTCGCCCTCGCAACTGATCGAGGACACTTTCACCCACCTCGACATCCCAGACTGCGCGAAGGATCCGCGCTTCGCGACGATCGAGAAGCTCAACGAAAACTCCGAGGCGGCGCACCTGCTGGTCCGCGAGGCGATGCTGCGCCAGCCCTTTGCCTACTGGCTCCAGCGCCTCAAGACGATGAAGGGGCAGTGGGCTGCCTACCAGTCGCCGCTCGACGTCGCCAACGACGAGCAGGTCCAGGCCAACGGCTGGATCTTCGAAGTCGAAAGCGCGGACGGCGGCGCACCGATCAAGCTGGTTGCCAACCCGGTCCAGTTCAACAAGCAGACGGTGTCGAACACGCGCGCGCCCGAAGCGAGCGAGCATACCGAACTGTTCCTGATGGAAATGGGCGTCGACTGGGACAAGATCGAGGAACTGAAGGCCAAGGGGGCCATTGCCTGAACCGGCATATTGGCGGATGGAACAGGGCATGCCGCCGGCTTACTCCGACCTGCTCGCCGCCGAAGCGCTGTCGCCGCTGAACGGTTCGCCACTGGTCCTGCTGGAAGCGGACGCGGCCGTACCCGCGGGCGCGGTTTCGGTCATCGTCGACCGCGCCGGTGCCTTGCCGGCGGTCGATCCGGCAACCTGCGATGCCATGGTCACCACGGCATTCGGCGCGCCGGCGCCGTGGGTGACGGTCCGGGCGGAGCGGCTCGAAGAGCAGCTGGCAACCGTCGCGGGCAATGCGAGGGCGCGGCCGATCGCGGCGGCGATGCTGGCGCGAGTCTTGCGCCTGGGCGAAGGGCTGGACTTCGATGCCGCGCTCGAGGTTGAATCGCTGGCCTATTCGGCCTTGCTCGGCGGCGCGGAGTTCCGCGACTGGCTTGGAAACACGAAGCGCGGGCCGGATGGGCCGCAGGCGGCCGATCCCGTCCGTTACGAACGCGATGGGCAGCGCGTCACTCTCACACTCGCGTCGCCCGGCAATCGCAACGCGATGACGGCTGCAATGCGCGATGCGCTTTATGAAGCGCTCGTCAACGTGCTCGAGGATCCGGGCGATCCGGCCCTTCTACTCAGGGCCGATGGGCGGTGCTTTTCGACCGGCGGTGCGCTCGGCGAGTTCGGCACCGCGCAGGATCTGGCCGCCGCCCATGTGATCAGGACCCAGCGATCCTGTGCCCGCGTGCTCCATCGCCTTGGAATGCGCACCGAGGCGCGCTTGCACGGCGCTTGCATCGGATCGGGGATCGAGGTTCCGGCTGCTGCGGCCCGGCGCATCGCGGCGCCCGATCTGATCGTGCAACTGCCTGAACTGCGGATGGGCCTGATTCCCGGCGCGGGGGGGACCGCCAGCATCGCGCGGGCGATCGGGCGGCACCGGCTGATGTGGTTGGCCCTGGGCGCCTTCCGGATCGGGGCAGGCCAGGCGCTCGCATGGGGCCTGGTCGACGATATCGCGGCATGATCGAGCGACTCCATGCCGCGATCAAACCCCGGCTGGCCGACCTCGGCCTGACTCCGGCCGAGGTGCTCGCCCGAGATGCCCCCGGCGGTCTCGAAAGACCCGGCCTGATCTCGGCAAACCGCCACTGTCGGCTGCTCCGCGCCAGCGATGGCTGGATTGCGCTCAATCTGGCACGGCAAGACGACCGCGATGTCATTCCGGCGCTGACCGGCGGGCCGGCGGGAGAGCCGTGGTCCGCAATCGGGGCGATGATCGGCGATGGGCCGGCCGGCCGGTTCCGCGATCGGGCGGTCGAACTGCAGCTTCCCGTTGCGCTGCTTGGCGAAGCCGCGCCGATGACGCTGGCGCGGGTGGGGGCTTTGCAGGTCCCGCGCCGGGTGATCGATTTGTCGGCGCTGTGGGCGGGGCCGCTTTGCGCAGGCCTGCTGGCGAGGGCCGGCGCAGAGGTCGTGCGGATCGAAAGCGTCGGGCGCCCGGATCCGACGCCGCTTTCGTCGCCCGCGCTCGACAAGCGGATCAACGGCGGCAAGAGACGTATCGAGCTCGATCTGTCGACGGCCGCCGGGCGCAGCGAACTGGTCGATCTGCTCGAAACGGCCGATGCCATTGTGACGAGCGCGCGGCCCGCGGCGCTCAAGCGGCTGGGGCTTGAACCCGGGTTGTTTCCTCACCTCGCCTGGGTGGCGATCACCGCGCACGGCTTTACCGGGGCGGGCTCGGGCCGCGTCGGCTTTGGCGATGACTGCGCCGTGGCAGGCAGACTGGTCAGCTTCGAGGCGGACCAGCCGCGTTTCCTCGGCGATGCGCTGGCGGATCCGCTGACCGGTCTGGAGGCGGCGCGCTGGGTGCTCGCGGGTAGGCGCGGGCTGATCGACGTGCCCATGGCGCGGATTGCCGCCGCCTATGCGGCGTTCCTGGCATGACGCTGGTCCTGCGCCGGGTAAGGCCATGGGGCACCGCCCCGGTCGACGTCGCCATTGCAGACGGTGCGATTAGCGCGGTGGGACCCGATCTTCCCCATAAGGGCGAGGAGATCGACGGCGGGGGGCATCTCCTGCTTCCCGGACTGCACGACCATCACATCCACCTCCTCGCACTGGCCGCACGCCGCCAGTCGGTCGACCTGACAGGTCTGCTGGATCCCGCCATGATCGCGGCTGCGCTTCGCTCGGCGCCGCCCGGCGCGTGGGTTCGCGCGGTCGGTTATGACGAACGGGCTGCGGGCCTGCCCGATGCGCAGCGGCTTGATACGTGGATCGCTGATCGGCCGCTGCGGCTGGCCGATCGCACTGGCGCGCTGAGGGTGCTCAATTCGGCCGCGCTGCGGCTGCTGGAATCCCGCAACCTGCCCGCCGGCGCCGAGCGGGACGCGAACGGTCGCCCCACCGGCCGATTCTGGCGCGAGGATCGCTGGCTCGCGGCCGCGCTGCCGCAAGCGCTGCCCGACCTTGCCGGCGAAGCCCTGCGGCTGGCGCAGCTCGGCGTGACAGGACTGACCGACGCCACAGCGCACAACGGGACCGAGGAGGCCCGAATCCTTTCAGCAGCGGTTTCGCAGCGGATGATCCTGATGGGTAGCGAGGACCTCGCCGCAGGAGATGGCTACGAGCTCGGTCCGCTCAAGCTGGCGCTCGACGAGCGCGATCTCCCTCCGCTGGAGACCCTGGTCGCGCGGATTGGCGCGGCGCACGGTTCGGGCCGCGCGGTGGCGGCGCACTGCGTCACCGAAGCGGAGCTTGCGCTCTATCTCGCCGCGCTCGACGGAGCGGGCGGGGCAAGGTCGGGAGACCGGATCGAACACGGCGGCCTGATACCGCCCGGATTTGTTCCGGTGATCGCCGCGGCGGGGCTTGTCGTCGTCACCAATCCCGCTTTCATCCATGACCGCGGCGATCGTTATCTGCAGACCGTCGAGCCCGACCGGTGGGGGCATCTCTATCCGGCGGCAAGCCTTGCCCGCGCCGGGATCGCGCTTCTCGGCGGATCGGACGCGCCCTATGCCGATCCCGATCCGTGGCTTGCCATGCGCACGGCAGCGCTTCGGCGGACGGCCGGCGGCATCGCGCTGGGGCCGGTCGAGCGGCTTAACCGGCTGGCAGCGCTACGGCTCTATTGCAGCGGTGAAATTGTTGCCGGGCGCCGCGCGGACCTGATGCTGTGCGAGGGCGATCTTGGCGAGGTGCTGGCCGATCTGACGGCTGAGCGAGTCATGCTGAGCGTGATCGCGGGACGGATCGCGTTCAATCGCGCCGGATAAGCATGGATCCGGCAATGAACCCGCCGCCCATGCCGCAGACCCCGGTCCGCGCGTTTGCCACCTGCCGCGCGCCCGCCTCGCCCCAAAGCTGCAGGCAGACCTCGTAGAGCAGGCCGAAGCCGTGAAGACGGCCGCCCGAAAGCTGCCCGCCGCCCGTGTTGACAGGGAAGCGCCCGCCTGGCCCGATGTTTCCTTCGGCGATGAAGTCCTTGGCTTCGCCGTGCCCGCAAAAGCCCAGGGCTTCCAGCCACATGGGCACGAAAATGGAGAACCCGTCGTAAAGTCCGAGGACGTCCACGTCGCGCGGGCCAAGGCTGGTCCGACACCACATGTCGGCGCCCGCATCGTGAGCGCCCATGGTGGTCAGGTCGGCGCGCTGATCCCAGGTTTCCTGCGACCGCAAGGCCGAACCCATCGCCTCGATCTCCAGGGGAGCAAGGCGGCAGTTGCGCGCGGCGTCGGGGGCCGAAACGATCACCACCGCCGCGCCGTCGATCGGGATGTCGCAGTCGAACAGGCCGAGCGGCGAGGAGATCGTCCGCGCCGCCAGATAGTCATCCATGGTCAGCGGCTTCTGCATCACCGCCGCGGGGTTCATCAGGGCGAACCGCCGTTCGCCCGTGGCGACCATGCCAAGATGTTCGCGGGTCATGCCGAACTCGTGGAAATAGCGCGTGGCCATCCAGCCCGCCCAGTTCGAAGCAGACAGCGCGCCGACCGGCGCGAGCCAGCCCATCCACCCGCCGATCTGCGCCTTGCCCGCGCCGGCGATGCTGGCACGCCTTCCGGCCGTCTGCGAGGAGCTTTCGGTAAGAGCCCGGAAACACATGACATGCCGGGCCTGGCCGGTCAGAACCGCCATGGCGGCAACCATGATCGGCGCCATCTGTGCCGGCCCGTCGGGCACTGCGCTGTGCCAACGTGTCTGGAGGCCAAGCGCGTTGCGCACCTCGCCGGTGCCGAGCGGGGACATCCCCGGAGAGTTCTCCGCCTTGCCGGGATAGGTCGCGATGCCGTCGATATCGGCCCGGGTCAGTCCGGCGCGGGCCAGCGCCCGGTCGGCGGCTTCGGCCAGGTGAATGATCGCCGGCCGGCCGGTGTTGCGCCCGATGTCGGACATGCCGACGCCGGTGATCGCCGCCTTGCCCAGCGCGCTCATGCCGTCGCTCCTGCAACAAGGTGCCAATGCGGCAGCCAGACGTCACCGCTCTGCGCAAAGCCGATCCGCACACCTTGCTCGATCCGCACATCTTCGGGATCGCAACCGGCAAGCCGCGCCGTCACGCGCACGCCGGGGGCGCCGTCAACGTCCACGACTGCAAGAACGAAGGGCACGTCCATGCCCGGGATCCACGGCTGGTGATTGACGGTGAAGGTATAGATCTTGCCTGTCCCCGGCACGGCGCGCGGACCGACGTTCCGTGACTGGCATGCCGGGCAAAGCAACTGCGGCGGATGGATTGCGTGCGTGCAATCGTCACAGAACACGATGACGAGTTCGCCGCGTTCGCCGGCGGTCCAGAAAGGCGTATTCTCGCGCGTCAGTTCGGGCAGCGGCAACACATGTTCTCTCCCGCAATTTTCTTGACGGTATGTCAATTATGAAGCTGCCGCGCAAGCGCTTTGCCCTTGCAACCTATCTAACCTGGTATAACATCATGGCGAGAGGAGCTTCCGAATGTCGACCGCCGATCCCCACGCTTTCCGGCCCGAGGATGATTGTTACCACCAGCTTTCGGGCGATCCATATGAAACGGAGACCAACTGGTGGTCGTGGAATGTGCCGGAACGCAAGATCGGCGGATGGATCCACACGCCCTATCATCCCAATCGCAAGGCGGTGACCTGGCGCATCTTCGTCTGGGACGGGCGGGGCTACGATTCGGTGCGGATGGCCTATTACAAGAAGGTCGAGGACGCGCCGATGCCGGACGATCCGGACCTGCGCGACATCACCTTTCCGGGCGGCGGCTACAGCCTGAAGATGCTCGAGCCGGGGATGAAGTACCAGCTCAAGTACGAAGACAAGGATCGCGACTTCGCGCTCGACTTCGTCTTTACCGGCGCCCATCCGCCCCGGCGCTTCGAGCCGGGCGAACCGCCCTTCATCAATACTCCGCACTATGACCAGCTGGGCCATGTCGAAGGGACGATGCGGCTGGACGGCGAGGACATCCGGCTCGATTGCTGGTCGGTGCGCGACCGCACCTGGGGGCCACGCGGCGGGCCCTATGCGCAGAGCCGCAAGCAGACCTACGCCACCGATCTTGACCGGGTGCGCGATCCGGGCGGGGCGCGCTGGCGCGAGATAGAGCGCGAACGAGGGCGCGGCCGGATCCAGTACATTTTCGGCCACGCCGACGGGGGAAGCGGCTTTCTCGGCTTCGTGCGCCCGCAGGATGGCACGGCCGATGGCTTCAGCCCGATGAATGGCGGCTACCTGCTGCGCGACGGGGTCTATGGCAACCTCGATGCAAGCCGGTCGCGGATGCGCGCGCTGCGCGATCCAGAGACCGGGTGGTGCAGTCATATGCAAGTCGAACTGGCCGACGACCTTGGCCGGACGATGACGAGCGAAGGCATGGCGGTCAGCCGGATGAGCGAGCACGGCTATGGCACCAACCAGCTGCTGCGTTGGGATTTCGACGGCAAGATCGGCTGGGGCGAGGACCAGGACGTCTGGAACTCCAGGCACTTCCAGCGGATGCTGCACGCCCTCAGGGCGTGGAAGTAACCGTTCGCGTCGGAAGCGCCAGCGCCACCAGGGTTGCCGCCGTCGTCAGCGCGATGATCGTACTCACCGCCCAGCCATAGGCATCAGGCGAAGGGTAGCGCTCGGTGCCGCGGGTCACGCTGTCGAGCGCCAGCACCGTGGTGACGAGCTGAGCCCCGATCCCCATGAACAGCGCGCGCACCACGCCGAGCATTCCGGTCACTTCGCTGGTCCGCTCGAGCGGGGCCTCGGCGGCAATGATCGTGGGGGCAACCGCGAACAGCATCGTCGTGCCGAACGAGATCACGATCAGCTCGGCGACGATCACACCAACGCTGCTGGTGTCGAACAGGACAAGTATCCAGCCGAGCGTGGTCACGAGCCCGCCGGTCACCATGGCGATCCGCCCGCCACCTCGGCCCGTCAGCCAGCCACTGAACGGTCCCGCCAGGATCGACGTTATGTTCGAAGGCAGCTTGACCAGCCCCGCCGCCGTCGCCGACAGGCCGAGACCCAGCCCGGTCCAGAGCGGCGCCTGCAACAGAAGCGAGAAGAAGACCGTAATCTGGAGCGTTCCCAAGGCCACCAGCGCGCTTGCGGCGCAGACAACGGCAATGGGCCTGCTGCCCAGCGATCGGACGTCGATCAACGGGTTGGTGCTGGCGAGCGCATTGCGCCACCATAGCGTGCAGAGCACTGCGCCGCCGACCAGAAGCGCGAGAGCGGCGGGATCGCTCCAGCCCCATGCCTTCCCGCCGGTGAGGTAGAGTAGCACCAGAGTGACGCCGGGTGCGAAAAGGATGCCCGAAATCCAGTCGACCGAGGTCGTCATGGCGATCCGCGAAGAGGCCGGGACAAAGCCCCGGACAAGGGCCAGCGAGGCAAGACAGAAGGCCGCGCTGGCGAAGAAGATGCCGTGCCAGCTGGCGTGATCGACGATGACCCCGCCAAGCACGAGGCCGGCAGCGGTGCCAACCGAGGCGCCACTCATCATCAGGCCGATCGCGGCGGGGACCCGCGGCGCCGGCAGGTGTTCGCGCAGCAGCCCGATGCACAGCGGCAGGATCGTGGTCGTAGCCCCCTGGAGGATGCGCCCGGCGAGCACCATCTCGTAGCGCGAACTTGCGGCACTGAGCAGCGATCCGGCCGCGCCCAGCGCGAGAACGATCAGGAGCACCTGCTGACGCCCGTAGAGATCGCCCAGCCGACCGACCAGCGCCGAGGCAGCCGCTCCGACGATCATGAAAGCGGTCACCAGCCAGCCGCCAGCAGCGGCATCGCCGAACTCCACCACCAGCGCCCTGAGCGCGGCCAGAATCATCGCGCTTTCGAAGCTGCTGGTCATTTCGGCGACCCACAGGGCGACGAGCAGCGCCCAGGGCATCCGCTGCGGCTGGTTCACGCTGCGGATCCGGCAGTCGCTCGGGCTCCTTCCGGCATTCCTTCCTGGGCGGCGCGCACTTCGATCAGGTCGACGCTGATGTCGCGCGGCAGTTCGAGGGTGGCGATCAGTGCCTTCGCCATCGATTGCGGCGTGGCAGGCGAACCGGACATCGCGGCGTGGCCGGTTTCGACGATCTTGGCAAAGAAGGCCTGTCTGGTCGCATCCGACCAGCCGTCACCGCCCGATCCGCCCGATACCGAGCCCGAACGCAACACCGTGACGCGGATTGCGTCGCTGCGCAGTTCGTCGCGCAGCCCGGCCGACAGGGTTTCCACCGCCGCCTTCGTCGCCGCGTAGAGGGCGAGCATCGGGAAAGGCAGGTTGACGCTCTCGCTCGAAATGCTGACGATCTGGCCCTGGGTCGCCTTGAGATGCGGGATCGCGGCGCGGATCAGCCAGGAAACGCCGAGCAGGTTGATCTCGACATGTTGGCGGATGATCTCGTCCGAACCGTCTGCGAAGGCGAAGGGGTGGAATACCGCCGCGTTGTTCACGAGGACGTCGATCCGGCCGAAATGGTCGGCTGCGTTGGCGATCGCGGCGTTGACCGCATCGGGCGATGCAACATCGCAGCCGATGGCGAGGACCCGATCTCCATGCTCCCCCTCCAGCGAATCGAGTTGCGGCGAGGGCCGGGCAAGCGCCGCCACCTTCATTCCGGCCCCGATCAGGGCGGCAACGAAATGGCGACCCATCCCCTTTGAAGCGCCGCTGACCACCGCGACCTTGCCCGCCAATTCTCCCATTCCGCCAGCCTCTCAATCGCTTGTTGCCGGCTTGTTGCCGTGCACAGTTGACGATATGTCAGTTTCTTGCACTTATGCAAGCAATCGTCGATGGAGGCGGGCATGAATGCCGGCAACAGGATCGCGCAAGCCGAACGCTCCAAGGGGTGCGAGCAGGCCTACAACCATCACGGTCAGAAGATCGGGTCGAAGGGCGAGCGGACCCGCCAGGCCCTGATCGACGCGACGGTCGAACTGCTGGAGAGCCGGGGACTGCGCGACGTGTCGGTGGTCGACGTGGCGCGCGCGGCAAAAACCTCGCCGGCGACTTTTTACGTCTATTTTCGCGGCGTGCCCGAAGTGGTGCTGGCCGCTCTCGAGACGGCCTCGCAGACCAGCCCCGAACTGGAAGATCTGGTCAGCCGCGATTGGCTGGCCGGCGATGGAACCGCCGCCGCGGCGCAATTCGTCGAGGCCTATACCAAGCTGTGGAACCGCAACCGCACGATCTTCCGCGTTCGCAACCTGGCCGCCGAAGAGGGCGACAACCGCTTTTACGAGGCGCGGATGAAGGCGGCGGGCCCGATGGTCGCGGCGCTGGCCGCGACCGCCCGGCGGGCCCAGGACGCGGGCCGTCTTCCCGCTGCCCTGTCGCCGCGGGCCTGCGCGGGAACGCTGCTGATGATGCTCGAGCGCCTCGCCGCGATCGGCCCGATCACGGAGGAAGGCGAGGGCCTGGGGTACGGACCGCTGAAGCAGGCAGCGGCCCACACCGTCGCGGCGATGCTTGGCGCGCGCTGACAGCTCAGGCCTTGGCCATGGCCTCGGCAATCATCTCCTGAAGGTTGAGCACGCCGGTGGCGAGACCGCCGGACAGGCCCGCATCGACAGCCAGGCACACGCCCGAAATGAAGCTGGCGGCATCGCTGTTGAGGAGAATCAGGGGCAGCGCCTGCTCTTCGGGCGAGGAAAAGCGGCCCTTGGCCCGGGCAAAGGCGCTGAGCACCGCGTCGCCCGCCACCTTGCGGAAATCGTTCAGCATGGGCGTGTCGATGGGGCTGGGCATCGTGCAGTTGATGCGGATGTCGCGTTCCATCAGGCCGGGCGCGGACTTCTGGGTCCAGGTGTTCACCGCCTCCTTCGACAGGGTATAGGGATCGCCTGCCCGCTCGGCATTGGCCAGGTACCATGCCCGCCCTGCCGCGATGTCCGCGTTGCCCAGGAATTCGGCCAGCAGCGGCTGGCGGGCGAGATAGTTCATCCCGCCCAGCGACGACACGGTGACGATCGCGCCGCCCCGGCGCATCCGCGGCAGCCAGCCGTCGGTCCACTGGCGAATGCCAAGGAAGTTCACGGTGACGACGTCTTCGCCCGGAAAGGTCTGGGGCAGGCCGGAAATGTTGAACAGGCCGTCGATCTCGCCCCCGATGGCGGCAATGCCGGCCGCGATCGATGCGGGGTCCTTGAGATCGACTGAGTTGAACGAAGCCAACCCGGCGACGGGGGAAGGGCGGATATCGGCGCCATGCACTTCTGCGCCCAGTGCAACGAGCTGGCGGGCACAAGCCTCGCCGGTGCCGGAAAAGCAGCCCATCACGACCACGCGCTTGCCGCGATACCCGAGGATGTCCTCGCTCATCGTACTCTCCCATGAACCGTTCTTGTCGCTCGCAGAGTAGCGCCGTCCGGCAACTCCGACAATCTGAAATTGACAAATCATCAATTATTCTGTGGCGCATTTGACGCAAATCAAGGTTTACCTGGTTATACAGGTCAGGGTCCGCTTAGGATATAAAACCGGGATCCGGAAGCGGAGCTGATGCGGAGTTCGATACCACAGCAGAGCCAGGCCCGAACTCGCTGGCGGCTTCTCGCGCAGGGCATAGCCGGACTTCCGCCGACCGATCTTCCGCGCCGCTGCTTCTGCTCGTCGCAGCTGCGCTAGATACTGCCGATCAGCGGCGCTCCCCGGGGGAAGACGTTCCCGACGTTTGGGTCTGCCCCGAATGCGCCGCAAGCAAGGCCGACTTCGCGCTCGACGAGGGCGACTGACCGGCGCGGTGCATACGAGAGAGGCCGCCTGGCGCCATGCCGGGCGGCCTTTTCGTTGCTAGTTCGGTAGCTGGCTACCCGCGCATCACCCAGCCACCATCGACGTTCAGCACCTGGCCGGTCATCCAGCGACCCGCGTCGCTGACCAGCAGCAGCAGCGCACCGCACAGCGCGTCCGGCGTGTCGCGAAGGTGGATCGGGGCGCGCGCGGAAATGGCCTGGACCAGCGGGCTGTCCTCGGGCGTCAGGGCGAGCCCCGCGTCGGTCTTGGTCATGCCCGGGCCGATTGCGTTGACGCGGATGCCCTGCTTGCCAAGTTCGGTCGCTAGCGTGGTCGTCGCGCCGTGCAGCGCGATCTTGGTCACACCGTAATAGGACTGCGCCGGATAGGCCCCCGCCGAAACCTGGTTGACGATGGAACCGCCGCCGCGCTCGGCAAGATAGGGGGCGACGACCTGCGCGCAGTTGATCGCACCCCAGACATTCACCGCCATGCCCTTGTCGAAACGGGCGCGATCGGTCTGCATCAGCGGCTTGTCGACGATCTCGACCATCAGCGCGGCGTTGTTGACCAGGATGTCGATCCCGCCGAAGGCCGCCTTGGCAGCGGCCGCCATCGCCTCGACCGATGCGGTATCGGTGATGTCTACCTGCACGGCCGCGACCTTTCCGCCCAGGCCGGCAATCTCGTCCGCCACCGTCTGCGCGCCTTCGCCATTGAGGTCGGCGACGACCACGCTGGCGCCGGCATTGGCCAGGGCGATCGCATAGGCGCGCCCGATCGAATTGCCCCGCCCGCCTGCGCCGGTGACGATCGCCACCTTGCCGTCGAGCCGGAAGCTGTCGTTGGTGAAATCGCTCATCGTTCAGCCCGCCTTGGGAAAGATCGGCGCACCGACCCCGATCGTCACGGTCTTGTAGTGGAGGAACTCCTCGATCCCGGCCTTGCCGCCTTCCTTGCCGAAGCCGGAAATGCCGACGCCGCCGAAGGGGGTGTGCGAATTGATCTGGAAGCCGCCGTTCACATAGACCCCGCCGGCGTTGAGCCGTTCCGCGACGCGGTGGACGCGCTGGATGTCGTTCGACTGGATATAGGCGGCGAGCCCGTACTCGCTGTTGTTGGCGATCGCGATCGCTTCTTCTTCGGTGTGGAACCTGAGGATCGCGACGGCCGGCCCGAAGATCTCGACCTGCGCGATCTCGTGGTCGGGATTGACGTCGACCATGATCGTCGGCTCGATGAAATTGCCCTTGGCCAGGTCCCCACCCGCGCGCTTGCCGCCCATCAGGAAGCGGCAGGCCTTGTCGGCGGTTGCCCGGTCGAACATGCCCGTGATGCGTTCGACGGCGGCCGCACTGATCACCGGTCCGACCATCACCCCCGGCTCCATCGGATCGCCCACCTTGAACTGCCCGGCGATCCTGACCATCAGGTCGACGAACTCGTCATAGACGTCGGCATGGACCAGCTGGCGGGTGGGGAGGGCGCAGCCCTGGCCCGCGAGGCAGCCGATTGTCCAGAACACCGCGCGTTCGGCGGCGGCCTCGAGATCGCAGTCCGGGAAGACCAGGCTGGCCGACTTGCCGCCCAGTTCCATCACGCTCGGCTTGATCTGCTCGGCTGCGGCGGTCAGGATCTTGCGCGCGGTGATCGGCCCGCCCGTGAAGCTGATCTTGCGCACCTTGGGATGGCGCACGATCGCGTCGCCCGCCTCGCCCGTCCCGGGAAGGATGGAGATGACCCCGTCGGGGATGCCCGCCTCCTTGCAGCACCGGGCAAAGAGTTCGGGCGCGAAGGGCGTGATCTCGGCAGGCTTGAGGATGACGCAGTTGCCGGCTGCAAGCGCCGGGGAGACCTTCATGCCCATGCCGATCAGCGGGCCGTTCCAGGTGTTGATGATGCCGACGATCCCGATCGGTTCGGGCACCGAATAGGAAAACTCGCCCCGGGTGTCGAAGGTGCTCATCAGCTCGCCGGTCAGCTTGTCGCACCAGCCGGCGTAGTACCGCATCCAGCTTGCCGCGGTTTCCACCCCGCGCGCGCCCTGCATCAGTGGCGTGCCGCCGTCGAGCGCGGCCATCTCGGCAAACTCCTGCTGCTTTTCCATCAGCAGGTCGGCCAGTTTGTAGAGCATGGCCCCGCGCGCCTCGGGCGAAGTCCGTCGCCAGCCGTCGCGGGCTCCCTCGGCGCGGTCGACGGCGGCCTCGACCTCGGCCGGTCCCGCCAGCGGCACTTCCGCCAGGGCCTCGCCGCTGACCGGGTGGATGTGCGTGCGGCTGCCGCCTGAACCGGTGGTTCGGGTCTCGTGGCCGAGATGAAGGTGAATGATAGGGACAGTCATTGTGGGCTCCTGCAAAACGGGGGGTCAGGGCAACTTCAGGTCGAGTCCGCCGTCAGCGCCAGGCCTCATCACCGGGCTCCAGACGATTTCCCAGCCGTTGCCTTCGGGGTCGGCAAAATAGCCGGAATAGAGGCCGCCATCGCGGTCGCGGATCGGACTGGTCAGGGTTGCGCCGGCGGAAAGTGCGCCCGCGATCTGCGCATCCACATCGGCCTTTTCCTCGACGAAGATGGCATTGATGGCGCGAGGCGTCGCGGACAGGTCGATCCCGCTCTCGGCTGCAAGATAATCGCGGTTCAGGAATACGATAACGGCGGTTCCGGCGCGTACCATCAGGCTGCCGGGCATTTCCGGTCCCCATGTCGACCAGCCAAGCCTGCCCACATAGAATCTGCGAAGTGCTGCGACGTCCGAGGCCGGCACCATGTGCATGTGCAGGGCCTGATTCATCGGCTCGGATCCCATTCGAGGTGGAGGGCTTCGAGGGCCTGGACCGATCCTCCGCGAAAGCGCAGATCCTGGCCATCGGTCATGCGGAAATGGCCGATCTTCCTCGCCCAGGTTTCATAGAACACCGTCATTTCCAGCCGGGCAAGGTGGATGCCGAGGCAGGTGTGGATGCCCGAACCGAACCCGGCGTGGCGGCAGTGCGGACGGTCGAGCCGGACTTCGGCGGGGCAGCTCGTCAGCTTTTCGTCCCAGCCGACGACATGCAGCGGGACCAGCACCGAATCTCCGGCGTAGACCTTTGTCCCGGCGATCTCGGTGTCCTGGGTGATGTAACGGGGCGTCGACACGAAGGTGTAGCGCCGCATCAGCTCCTCGACGATCGCCGGGATCGCGGATCGGTCCTCGATCATTCGGGTGCGCAAGGCCTCGTCGCCGGCAAGATGGCGCATGCCGAAGGTCAGCGCGTTGACCACCGTGTCGAGGCCGGCAAGGAACATCAGGAAGCCGATCGAGATCAGCTCGTCCTGCTGCAACTTGCGCCCTTCGAAGTCGATGTGGACCAGGGTGGAGACGAGATCGTCCCGGGGTTCGGCCCGGCGCGCTTCGATAAGCTGGGTGAGCGTGCCGAGGATCTGCATGGTAAGTTCCAGGCGGCGCTGCTCGTCCACCTGGGCGTCGAAGTATTCGACCACGGTCGCCCGGAAAAAATCGAACTGGTCGAGCGGGAACCCGAACATTTCCATGAACACCGACACCGGGAAGCGCGACCCGAGCGCATCGACGAACTCGCACTCGCCCTTGTCGATGACGGCGTCGACCAGGCGCTCGGCCCAGTCGCGGATGCGCGGCTCGAGCGGTTCTATCGCCTTGCTCTCGAAGAACGGGCGGAGCAGCTGGCGGTAGGGGCGGTGTTCCGGCGGATCGAGCGATTCGGGGATCATCTTTGGCTGGGCCGGGTTGGGCGGAATCGACAGGAACTTGCTCGAGAAGCGATCGGGGTGGCGCAGCACCTCGATCGCGGCATCCGCGCAGTTGACCACCCAGTGCCCGCCGTTGGCGTGGGTCCAGAACACCGCCGGGGCTTCTTCCTTGAGCTTCCAGTAAGTGCCGTGGAGATCCCTGGCGAGAGCGGGCTCGCGCACGTAATCGAATTCGTGAACCGGTTCGCGCACCGGCGCTGACGCGTCTATCGCCATCGAATCGGGATCCTCTTCCCACTGTGTTCTTGCGAGTAAGTAAACGATGGTTTACATGGACTGTCAATATGGCTGAAGCGATCCTGCGCCCCCAGCGCGACGCCGCGCGCACCCGTGCCGCGATCCTCGCCGCCGCACAGGACGCCTTTTCGGTGCGCGGCTATAGCGATACCGGCGTGCGCGACATTACCGCTGCCGCCGGGGTCAATCCGGCGCTGGTCAGCCGCTATTTCGGATCCAAGGAGAAGCTTTTCGAAGCCGCGCTGTCAGCCTTGCTGGACGCGGCGTTGATCACGAACCTGCCACGCGAGACATTCGGCGAAGACGTCGTGGCGATCCTCACCGCCACCCAGCGCGGCCAGCGCAATCCGCTGCCGATGATGATGCTGGCAGGGGCCGATTCGACGGCCCGGGCGATCACCGATCGTCTGCTCAAGGGCATATTCCTCGAGCCGATGACAAGGTGGTACGGTCCGGACCGCGGCGCCGAGAAGGCGGCCTGCTTCACGCTGCTGGCCTCGGGCCTGACCCTCTACCGCGAACTTTACCCGCTCGACGCGCTGAACGCCGGCTTGTCGGAGGAAACCCGACGCTGGCTGGTCGCCGCGTTTCAATCGCTCGTCGACTGAACGGTCGCTGCGCGTAAAGAGTTATTGCACTAGGTAAGATATGTCTGCACAATCAGGGCATGGGATGTCTTGAAGGAAAAACCGCGCTCGTAACCGGCGGGTCACGGGGAATCGGTGCCGCTGTCGTGCGAACGCTCGCCGCGCAGGGCGCGCGCGTCGTCTTTTCGTTCCGCGGCGCGCAGGACGCGGCGGACGCGCTCGTTGCCGAAATCGCTGTCGCCGGCGTGTCGGCAGTCGCGGTCCGGGCCGACGTTTCGGACAGCGCGGCGATAGCTTCGCTGTTCGCAGCCTGCGACGCCGCTTTCGGTCCAGCGCCCAATCTCGACATCTTGGTCAATAACGCAGGAATCGGCAGCGACGGTCAGGACGCGAGCTTGAGGAGCGGTTCGGAAGAACTGTTCGAACGGATGATGGCGGTCAACGCCAAGGGTCCCTACCTGGTTACCCAGGCCGCCTTGCCGCGCCTGCGTGACGGTGGCCGGGTGGTCAACATCGGATCGATATCGGGCAAGGTCTCGCAGCCTTTTGCCGCCGGCTATGCGATGTCCAAGCGCGCCTTGCAAAGCCTGACCTTCTCGACCGCGACCGAAGCGGGGCGGCGCGGCATCACCTGCAATTTGATCGCGCCCGGCGCCGTGGCGACCGATTTCATCGCCGCCGTGCGCGCGCGGCCGGGGTTCGACGAAGGCACCGCGCGGGCGACGCCAATGGGGCGGATGGGCCAGCCGGACGATATCGCCGGGGCGGTGCTGATGCTGTGCCGCGAGGAGGCGCGCTGGGTCACCGGCAATATCATCGAAGCGTCCGGGGGCGTGGCACTCTGATGGCGCTGATCACCGAAAAGCTGCGCGCGATCATGGCGATCGATCCCGAGCGCGCCGAGGTCGACTTCGAAGGCCGCGACTACACCTGGGGTCAGCTGGCACAGGCCGTGGCGGCGATCGAACGGTCGCTTGATGCGATGGGGCTTCCGGGCGATGCCAGGGTCGGCGTGATGCTGCGCAACCGTCCAGGCCATATCGCTGCGATCCTGGCCTTGCTGTCGACCGACCGTTGCCTGGTCTCGCTCAACCCGGCGCTGCCTGACGACAAGCTTTTCGCCGATATCGGCGGGCTTGGATTGCCCGCGATCGTCCTTGACGAAGGCGATATCATGCGCCCCGGGATCGACCAGGCGCTGGCCGATGCCGGAACCGCGGTCATCGTGATCGGGCCGCGCCTTGAAGGGGTCAGGCTGCTGGATGGGCGCGAACGGCCGGCCGGCGCGATCGAGACATCGCCCGGGGTCGCGATCGAGATGCTGACCAGCGGCACCACCGGCACGCCCAAGCGCGTGCCCCTGACCCGCGCTGCCTTCGAGGCGAGTTTTGCCGGCTTTACAAAGTACGAGCGCGGCCGCGAGTTTGCGGACAAGCCGCAGCTGCGTTCGGGCGTGACCGTGGTCAACAACCCGCTGACCCACATCGGCGGCATCTACGGGCTGATCGGGGCCCTGCTGTCGGGGCGCAAGATTGCCTTGCTGGAAAAGTTCACGGTCGAGGACTGGGTAGCGGCCATCCGGCGCAACCGGCCCAAGGTCGCGGGTGCGGTGCCCTCGGCGCTGCGCATGCTGGTCGAGGCCGACGTCGATCGCGAAGCGCTGTCCAGCCTGTCGGCATTGATCAGCGGAACCGCGCCGCTCTCTCCCGATCTCGTCGATGCGGTTCTGGCCAAGTACGGCATCCCGGTTCTGTCGAACTATGGTGCGACCGAGTTTGCCGGCGCCGTCGCCGGCTGGAGCCTCGACGATTTCCGCGCCCATTGGCAGGACAAGCGCGGCGCGGCAGGGCGCGTCCACGGCAACGTCGCGGCGCGGGTTATCGACCCCGAAAGCGGCGCCGTCGTTGCCCCCGGCCAGGAAGGCCTGCTGGAGATCAAGGGCGACCAACTCGGCCAGGCCTATCGCCTCGACGGCGATGCCTGGCTGCGCACCACCGACCGCGTCGTGCTGGACGAGGCCGGTTTCCTGTTCGTCAAGGGCCGGGCCGACAACGCGATCATCCGTGGCGGCTTCAAGGTCCATCCCGACGACGTGGTCCAGGCGCTGCACCAGCACCCGGCCATACGCGAGGCCGCCGTCATCGGCGTGGCGGATGCCCGCCTCGGAGAGGTGCCTGCAGCGGCGGTGATCCTAAAGGACGGGGCCCGAAAGCCCGAACCCGACGAGCTGAAGGCGTTTCTCAAGGACAGGCTGATCGCGTACCAGGTTCCGGTTCATTTCCGCTTCGTTGCGGATCTCCCGCGGACGCCTTCGATGAAGCCTTCGGCGCCGGGGCTGAAGGCCCTGTTCGAGGAGCAAGCCAGATGAGCGAGTTTGCCGGACGCAGCGTGATCGTGACCGGCGCGGGCCGCGGCATCGGCCGGGGCATTGCCGAAGCCTTTGCCCGAGCAGGCGCACGCGTCATGATCGGCGCGCGAACGCCGGAATACGGCGCGGCGGCGCGCGATGCGATCCGTGCGGCTGGCGGGACGGCCGATCTCGCCGCCTTCGATGCCAAGAGCCACGCGTCGTGCCGCGATCTCGTCGCGGCGACCAGGGCTGCTTTCGGGCGGATCGACGTGATTATCCATTGCGCTGCCGAAATACCGCACGGCGGGCTTGGCATGGTCGGTGACGAGGCGCTGGAAGCAGGAATCGCCTCGATCGCCAAGGCGGCATGGTGGCTGCTTGATGCCGCACGGTCGGACTTGTCGGCAGCGCCTGCGGGCGGACGGTTCATCGCCATTGGATCGGTCAACGGAACGTTCGTAACCGTTCCCAACATGACTGCCTATGGCATGGCCAAGGCCGCGCTCGACGCTTTCGTGCGCGGCGCGGCCGGAGATGTCGTGCGCGAGAACATCACGGTGAACGCGATCAACCCTGGCCTGGTGGCCAGCGACAACGCGCTGCGCGTACTGGGCGAGGACGGGCTTGCCGCCTATGGCGCGACCATCCCGGTGGGCCGCGCGGGAACGCCAGAAGACATCGCCCACGCCTGCCTGTATTTCGCGTCCGAAAAGGCGGGTTACTGCACAGGGAGCAGCCTCAAGCTGGACGGCGGGGCGAGCGTCGCGGCCAAGGGCGAGGGCGGGGACGAGGTCCTGCAGGCGCGGCTCAAGGCCCAGGCGGAGAAGCGCTGATGGACCTTGGCATTGCCGGCAAGGTGGCGCTGGTCACCGGCGGATCGCAGGGGATCGGGCTCGGCTGCGCGCACCGCTTTGCCGGGGAAGGGTGCAAGGTCGTCATCGCCGCAAGAACCCAGTCGCGGATCGACGCGGCCACCGCGCAAATCGGCCATGGCGCGAAGGGGGTTTCGGCCGACTGCACCACCAGGGCAGGCATTGCATGCGCGGTCAAGGCCTGCCGCGACGCGTTCGGTTCGGCGCCGGACATTGCCGTGTTCAATGTCGATTCGGGTCCCAAGGGCGCGTTCCTCGAGGTCGATGACGAGACCTTCGCGGCGGCCAACAACAACAACGTGATGGCCTTCCGCTGGCTGGTCCAGGCCGTCTTTCCCCACATGAAGGACAGCGGCTGGGGACGGATCCTGACGATCGGCACAAATTCGGTGAAGCAGCCGCACCGCAAGCTGCCGCGGGCGGCGCAGAACACCTACCGGGTGGGCGCGCTTGCCTTGTCAAAGACGCTGTCGGCAGAGCTTGGCCCCTTCGGCATAACCGTCAATACGCTGGGCACCGGTGCGATCGCGACGCCGCAGTTCAAGGACGTATTCACCCGCATCGCCGAAGCCAACGGCCAGACCTATGACGAGCACGTGGCCGAACGCGTCGCCGAATGGCCGGTGCGGCGCATGGGCACGCCAGAAGACATGGCCAGTGCGGCCGCCTTCCTCTGTTCGGACCTTGCTGGATACATCACCGGGCAGGTTCTCGTCATCGACGGGGGCAACCTCGAGACGCTGCAATGATTTCAGACAGGAGCGCATCATGAAGATCGACAATTCCATCGCCGCCGTGGTGACGGGCGGCGCCTCCGGCCTTGGCCGGGCCAGCGCCGAAGCGCTGGCCGCCGCCGGGGCCAGGGTCGCCATTTTCGACGTCAACGAGGCCGGCGGCGAGGAAGTCGCCAAGGCGATCGGCGGGATCTTCTGCAAGGTCGACATCACGTCCGAGGACAGCGTGGTGGCGGGGTTCGAAAAGGCCCGCGCGGCGCACGGCCAGGAACGCATCCTGGTCCATTGCGCGGTCGTGACGGGCGGCGGCAAGACCGTGTCCTTCGACAAGGAAACCGGTCGCTACAAGCGCAATCCCACCGAAATGATCGCACGGTCTGCCGAAGGGATCTTCACCGCCAGCTACCGGATCGCCTCGCACGGTGCGGTCGGCATGGCCAATTCCGAACCGCTCAACGATGACGGCGAACGCGGCTGCATAGTCTTCACCTCGTCCGCTGCATCGCAGGACGGCCAGATCGGGCAGGTGGCCTATGGTGGCGGGAAGGGCGCGGTCAATTCGATGGTCCTGCCGATGGCGCGCGATCTGATGGACGTCGGGATCCGCGTCAACGCGATCCTCCCGGGAATCTTCGCCACCCCGCCAATGCTCGGCGTCAAGGACAAGGCGCCGGCCATCTTTGAAGGGCTGGAAGCGTCGGTTCCGTTCCCCAAGCGGCTCGGCAATCCGCCCGAGTTCGGTAGCCTCGTCCTCGAACTGGCGCGCAACGGCTACTTCAACGGCCAGTGCCTCCGCCTTGACGGCGCAATCCGGATGCCACCGAAGTAAGGAACCTTAAGCGATGACCGTGCCGCAGCAGTTTCCGTTTGCCAGGCAGAGCGCCGGCCACGCGCCGCTGCGGCGTCCCGGCTCCGTCCGGCGCACCACCTCGATCGACAGCGACTGGCCCGATGGCTACGGCCAGCCGTGGGACATGGTCGGCCGCGCGCGCGACCTGCTGACCCCGGCCGATGGCTCGGCGCCGCAGGTCCTTGCCGCGGCGCAATACCGGATCAAGGCGTCGCCGCTGCGCGAAATCCTGTCGATCGAGGCGACTCCCGACCAGCCGCGGCTACAGGAACTGGTCGGGGTTCGCGCCGGGCGCGACAGCCGGCTGGCGCTGACCGGCACCCTGGGCGATCTGCGCGGAACGCCGCTCTACCAGGTGCTCGACGACTTTGCCGGCGCAAGTCTCGTCGCCGGATGGATCTGGTCGCGATGGATGAACGACTGGCCCGAAAACATGCGCAGCGCGCCCATGCGTTCGAACGCAGGCAGGGCGGGCAAGATGCTGAACATCTGCACCGGCTTTGCCGAAGGCGGCTCATCGCTCAACGCGGATGGCAGCACGAACCATGCCAGCCAATCGTTCGCCGAGGTGGGGCCGCTCGAACACCCCGACGATCCGATCGGCTGGCATACCATGCCGTTCCAGGAAGGCCCGCAGAAGCGCCGGGCGCGACGGATCGACCTGTGGCGCGACGGCGCGACAATCATGGTCGACGCGGCGTTTCAGGACAGCGGCTCCAACCCCGAGGGATCGCGGACGGCGATTCACGAATACCGGGTCTTCGCGGAGATCGATGCGGCGACCAGCCGCCTCATCGCGCTGCAGGTGCTGCCGATGATCCTGCCCTTTCGCGAGTGCCCGGGTGCGTCGGTCAAGGCGACCCGGATGATCGGCCAGGACGTGACGACCTTCCGCGATTCGGTTGTCGAAGTCCTGCCCTCGACGCTGGGCTGTACGCACCTCAACGACGTCTTGCGGGCGCTTGCCGACGTGCCACGTCTTGCCCGCTCGCTCGCCTGACGACGTTGCCGTACCGTCAACTAATTGTCTCTTGTCTATCTTGGTCGACCTAGTTATATAAGTGGCAAGTGGGGCCGCAGAGATGTTCCACGGGAGGAGAGCCTGACGATGAACTGCAAGACTTCTGGCAATTTGACGCGTCTGTTCCTGAGCACCGCCGTTTCCGCGATGGCCTTTGCGGCAGCGCCGGCACTGGCCCAGGATGCTCCGGACACGCAGAGCTCCGCTTCGGACCAGGGCCTCGGCGAAATCGTCGTGACCGCGCGCAAGGTCTCGGAAAATCTCCAGGACGTCCCGGTTGCGGTGACGGTCCTCACCGGCAATGACCTTGAAGTGCGCAACGTCCAGCGTCTTCAGGACATCGCCCGCTTCACCCCCGGCATGTCGATGCGCCCCGGATCGTCGACCCCCAGCGCGCTGACCATCACGTTGCGCGGCCAGGTCCAGAGCGACATCCTCATCACCCTCGACCCGTCGGTCGGCACCTATGTCGACGGGGTCTACTGGGCGCGGGCCTATGGCCTCAACGGCGATTTCCTCGATGCGCAGTCGGTGCAGGTCCTCAAGGGGCCGCAGGGCACCCTGTTCGGCCGCAACACCACAGGCGGCGCGCTTCTGATCACGTCGAACAACCCGGACCTCGACGATTTCAGCGGCAAGGCTTCGGTGACCTACGGGCGTTTCAACGAATTCCAGGCGACTGGCATCGTCAACCTGCCGATCGTTCCCGGCAAGGTCGGCCTGCGCCTCGCAGGGTCGCGCCTGACCCGCGACGGCTACACCACGAACGTCGTTCCGGCAGGGACCGCATCGGCGGTTTCGCGGACCAACACTGCGGTCGCGCAACTTCCGCCGACGGGATCGCTCAACGGCCTCAAGTTCGACAATCGCGACCGCTGGAACTTCCGCGGCAAGCTGGACGTCAAGCCGACGGACAACCTGACACTGCGCTTCTCGGGCGAATATTTCGAAATGGACGAAGCCTCGCCGGCACGCGAAGTGCGCATGCTGACGAGCCCGTTCACGGCCACCAATACGACCTATAGCCTGGGCGCCACGGCCGCGCTCTACGTCGGCCTGCTCAACGGCGGTCCGTCGCCGACGACGCCTGCCGCGCAGTTCGCGAACATCCTGCTGGGCATCAGTTCGATCAAGAACAATATCGACGCTCTGGCAGCGGATCCGGACATCACCTCGATCAACGAGGTGCCCTATGCCTTCGCCAAGACCCAGACCTACGGCTTCACCGGCATTCTCGATACCTCGTTCGGCCAGGTCCAGCTGATCACCGGCTATCGCAAGATCGACAGCCATGCCGGTCTCGATCTCGACGGTTCGCGCTATGCGATCCACTTCACCGAAGGGCAGCAGTCGGTGAAGCAGTATTCGGGCGAACTGCAGATCACCGGCAAGGGCTTCGACAACAAGCTTGATTTTGCGGTGGGCATGTTCGCCTTCCATGAATCGGGTTTCGACCAGTCGGTCTCGATCGTGGCGCCGCTGCTCAACCCGGTGACGTCGCACTTCTACGGCCTGATCGACAACGACAGCATCGGCGTATACGGTCAGGGCACGTTCCACCTGACCGACCAGCTTTCGTTCACGGGCGGCCTGCGCTACTCGATCGACGACAAGGGGCTGGAAAGCCGCAACAACAATTACAACACGATAACCAGCACGACGACCTGCTCGCTGTTCACGGCGCCGGCCATCGTCGGGCCCGAACTGGTCGGAGTGCCCGCCTGCGCCGTCAGGGCGCGCAACAGCTTCTCGGGCGTCTCCTACACCGCCGGTGTCGAATACAAGCCGAACGATGACATCCTGCTCTACGCCAAGACCGCGAAGGGCTTCCGTTCGGGCGGGCAGAACCTGCGCGCGCCGACCGCGGTGTTCCTGGTGCCGTTCAAGCCCGAGATCGCCTATTCCTACGAAGTCGGTTTCAAGGGTGAGTTCTTCGACCGCCGCGCACGCCTCAATCTTGCGGCCTATCAGACCGATATCAGCAACATCCAGCGTTCGACCCTGATTTCGAACCCGAGCGGCGCTGGCGCTTCAGCGACCGTGCTGGGCAACGCCGGCAAGGCGCGCTTCCGCGGCATCGAGGCCGAACTTCAGGCCCAGTTGTTCGAAGGGTTCGTGCTCAGCCTGAACGGCGCGCTGACCGATCCGAAGTACATCAGCTATGCCGACCTTACCGGCGACCGTTCGTTCGAGCCGTTCGACAGCGTGGCCGAACAGCAGTTCGGCGTCGCGGGCGACTACACCCGCGAGTTCGGCGGGGTGAAGTTGAAGCTGCACGCCGACTACGCCTGGACGGGCAAGACGGCGATGTCGAGCTACAACTGGGTGCAGAACGCGGCGAGCGGGACGGTACCCGGCGCGGTGAACACCCAGAACGACCAGGTCATCGCGACCACCACCCGACCGGCGATGGGTATCCTGGGCGCCCGCGCCGCGCTCAGCTTCAACGACGACATGTTCGAAATCGCCGTGTTCGGGCGCAACATCACCAACAACCGGGCCTATTACAACCCGCTGCTGGTGGCGCCGGTGGGTTACGTCCAGAGTTCCCGCATGGAGCCGGCAACCTACGGGGTGACCGCCACGGTCAACTTCTGATCGCCGCCGCCATTTCGGACGACAAGCAAAGGAAGGGGAGGGCAGCAGTCCTCCCCTTCTTGATTTGGGAGAATGGTCATTAGGGATACCGCAACGCCGAAGTCCGGCGAAACGCGACGGCTGGTCGCCCTTGCACTGATCGTTGTCGTCTGCGTGCTGAGCTATGTCGACCGCCTGGTCTTCTCGGTGTTCCAGAAGCAGATCGGGGAAGATCTGGCGCTCACCGATCTCGAACTCGGCTGGATATCGGGCACGACCTTCGCGATCTTCTACATCCTCGCCGCGTTTCCCATCGCGCGCTATGCCGATCGCGGCGACCGGCCACTGGTGATTGCGCTTTGCGTTTCGGTCTGGAGCCTGGCAACGGCGGCATGCAGCCTGGCGACAAGCGGCCTGCAAATGGCGCTGGTCCGCATCGGCCTGGCGGCGGGTGAGGGCGGTGCCGGTCCCGCCGCGCAATCGCTCCTCTTGTCGCTTTTTCCGCCCCACCGGCGCACTATCGTCCTGTCATCGCTTCTTGCCGCAAGCGCGCTGGGCCTGGGTCTTGGCGGAGTGATCGCGGGGCAGCTGTCCCGGCTCTTCGAATGGCGCACCGTCTTCGTGATCGTCGGCTTGCCCGGCCTGCTGGTCGCCGCGGCGGTGTGGCTGTTCGTCCACGAGCCGCGCCGGGGGCCGGATCGAGGGGTCGGCGGGCAAGCCGAGGTTCAGGCACCCCTTGCCGGACAGTTGCGCGCGTTCGCCGCGATGGCCTCGCTGCGGTGGTCGATCCTGGCGATCATCTGCATATCATCGACCGGCTTTCCCTTCCTTATCTGGAGCCACGATTTCTACCAGACGATCCACGGCATGAAGCCCAGCGAAAGCGGCCTCGCGCTGTTCATACCCGTGACCGGCGGGCTCGTCCTCGGCAACCTGGTGGCAGGCTGGCTTGCCGACCGGGTCGGGGCGACAAACCCGAGGTTCTACGGCCGGGTCGCCGCGATCGGGGTGGCGATCGCCTTTCCCTTCGGGCTTGGCGTCGCCCTGGCCCCGACGGCGCTGGCCTCGCTGGCCTGCTTCTTCGTCTTCCACGTCTTCATCACCCTTCACCTTGGGCCGCTGCAATCGCTGTGCTTTGCGCAGATTTCGGCCAGTTCGCGCGCCGTTCTGGGCGCGGTGCTGAACACGGTGATCACCTTGTGCGGGATCGGCATCGGCACGTTCCTGCTCGGCGCGGTCAGCACCTATTTCAAGGCCGAATACGGCGACATGTCGCTGCGTTACGCTTACGTCACCATGGCCTTCCCGATGCTGGCGGGCGCCGTGGCCGCGATCATGGCGGCGCGAACCGCGCGGATCGAACCTGCCTGAAAAAAGTGCCCCGCCGGGGAGTGAGCCGGCGGGGCGCAGGGTGGAGAAGATCGTCGCGGATCGTGGTCAGGCTGCGGACACAAGCTCCGCCTTGCGCGCTTCGACCTTGGCGCCAAGGTTGGCGCGCCTGAACAGCCTTGCGGCGTTGCCGCCCAGCACCGCCACCAGTTCGTCGGAGGTCACGTCGGGATTGTCGGCCGAGAGCTTGTCGATCACCTGCTTCGAGAACGGAAACGTGCCTTCGGCGTGGGGATAGTCGGTGGCGAACAGCAGGGCTTCGATCCCGACGCCCCTGCGGATCGCCATCGACGAATTGCCGTCGTTCTGCAGCGCCAGATGCACCTGGTCGCGCACGATCTGGCTGGGCAGGCGCGACAGCTTTGGGCTGATCGACGGCGCGTGCCCGTTATAAACCTCGTCCATGCGCTCGGCGAGGCCCCACAGCCAGCCGGCGCTGTGCTCGGCAAACAGGATGTGCGCCCCGGGGTTGCGGTCGAGCACGCCGCCTGCGACGAGCTGGGTGATAACGTCGACCGCGTCGTTCATCTGGCGGGTATAGTTGTAGAGTGCGCCGCCCGGCCCTTTGAGCGCGCGGATGTTGATGTCTCCGACGCCGGTGTGGAAAACCAGCGGGATGCCCTGGTCGGCCGCCAGGGCGAAGATCGGATCCCAGCGGGAATCGTTGTAGTTGTTGAGACCTTCCCACAGGCAGAACGCGGCAAAGCCCTTGTCAGCGGTGCGCCGGCATTCGGCCAGGGCATCCTCGAAATCGATGCAAGGGATCATCGCTGCGGGGATCAGGCGGTCGCGTACCGGGGCGGTGTAGTCCCACGCCCAGTCGTTCCAGATCCGGCAGGCAACGCGCTGGCCCTCGCGATCGGCAATTCGCGGCAGCATCAGGCCGAGCGAGGGAAAGACGAGTTCGGCGTCGACCCCGTCGCGATCCATGTCGGCCAGTCGCAATTCAAGGTCGCGGGCGCCGCGCCGCTTCGTGTCGACCGCGCAGTCCGAGACGAAATTGTCCTTCGCATCGATGCAGGACCGGTCCCCAGCCTGGGCGTTGAAAGCGGCGTCCCCTTCGCCGGTTTTGTGGGCGTGGAAGTTGGTGTTGATCTTGAGGATCACCTGGTCGCCGATCCGGGTGATGCGCACGTCGCCGTCCGCTTCGGAATGGATCGCGAACTGCTTGAGGCTGTCGGGCATCGCCTTGACGAAAAGGTCGGGCGGTTCGGCCACATGGGCATCGCAGCTGAAAACGAAGGGTCTGATCTTGTCTGTCATGGCATTCCTCCAAGCGTTTGGCCGTTGGCCGGCTTCAAATCTGCGCGCGGCAAACCAGTCGCGTTGTCGCGAGGCGAGGATGACAAAAGAGGTATCGATTTTGTTTGATCAGAGTCAATTCTTGTAAATAATTTCGCTTCAGCGCGCAAAATAGGTACCTTTAACGGCTGCGTGGGAGGTTGAGGCGCGTCTCGGCGATGACGGAGCGCTGGATCTCGTTGGCCCCGCCATAGATCGTCGCCTGGATGCCGCAGCGGGCCTCCTTCTCTATCGCGGCCAAGGCAGGGATCGTCCCGTCGAGCGACAACGGCGCGAAGCGTTCGACCAGCTCTGCGCAGCACGAGTGCCAGCTTTCGGTCCCGAACAACTTGCACATCGGGCCGAACCAGCGTTGTCCTTCGCCGGCATCGCCCGCCCAGATTGCGCGCAGGCTGAGGCTTTCGAGCAGCGCGACATGGGCATCCAGCCGGGCCAGCGAATGGCGAATCGCCGGCTCGTTGGCGCGGATTTCGGGCCGCTCCAGCAAGTCGTCCAAGCCTGCCAGCAACTCCGCCCGGGCAAAGTCGAGCGCGCCGAGGTAATAGTCGCCCTGGTTGTGTTCGAGCGTCATCGTCGCGGCCAGCACCTTGGCGCCCTTGCTGGCCTCGCCCAGCAGGTAGCGGTCCTCGATCGCGAAGTCGGAATAGAAAGTGATGTTGGTCCGTTCGCCTGCGAACGTCTGCACCGGGGCAAGGTCGAACCCCTGGCCCAGCGGGGCGACGAACAGCGTAAGGCCGTCTTCGTTCCGCGCGAGGAGGAGGACGTATTCGGCCTGGTGCGCGGTGGTCGTGAAGACCTTCTGGCCGTTGGCGATCCAGCGCGCGCCATCGTGCACGGCGCGCGTCCTCGCGCCGAAAACGTCGGAGCCGCCGGACGGTTCGGACAGGCCGAGACAGGCAATCGCCTCGCCCCGGGCCAGGCGCGGAAGGACTTCGGCCTTGGCTTCGGCCGTGCCGAACATCATCAGCAGCTTGCCGATCGAATCGGACACCACCAGCACCGAAATCGGCCAGCCTGCGTGCGTCAGGGTGCGATGCACCGCCGATGTCGCCAGGGCCGACGCCCCCGATCCGCCCCATTCCAAAGGCCAGTCGGGAAACAGCAGCCCGGCCGCTGCAAGACGGCGGTGCAGTTCGGGCAAGTGGTTGTCGGACGAACCGGCGAAGGCGGCCTTCTCGTCCGGCGTGAACTGCTCGAGGAAGATCTCGGTCCGCGCCTGCCAAGCCGCAGCCTCGGCGTCCGGGGTAAAACTGATCGACACCGGATCGGCCGGGGCGAGGACGGGAAGCGGAGCGGTCAGGATGTGGTCCGGGTCGCCGCCCGCGTAAAGCGCGGCACGGGCCGCGAGATAGAGCGCGGGAAGCGGGGAATCGTCCGATACCCCATAGCCACCGAACGTCCGCATCGCGGCCTTGATCGCCGGCAGGACCGCCTTGGCCGCCCACCAGAACGCCTGCACGTCGAGCCGCGGCGCTTCGGCGAGGGCTTCGGCCCGGGCGGCGATGGCCCGCCATACGAGCAGGCGCGTACCTTCGATTTCGGTGATGGCGTTGGCAAGGGTATGAGCGACGCCCTGATATTCGCCGATCCGGCGCCCGAACACCACGCGCTCGCAGGCATAGGCCGATGCATCTTCGAGCGCGCGCGTCGCCATGCCCACGCAGGCCGCCACCGTCATGATCCGCTCGTCGGGCCAGATCACCACCCCGTGACGCCCTGCGGCTTCAGCCACGAGCGCCGCGTCAAACGTAGAACCGCCTTCCTTAAGCAGGGCTCCGACGCCCAGTTCGTCAAGGACAGCATCGACGGAGCGCTGCCCGCGAACGGCCAGCGCCCCGTCGACGGTATCGAACATGGCTTGTTGCTCGCTTGAGAGACCGAGTTGCACCATGTTCAAGGGACTTGGTTCAGGCCGCCAGTGTTTCGCTGGTCTGGATCACCGGTTCGATGCGGAACAGCCGAGCGGCATTGAGGCCGAGGATGTCGCGCCTGGTCTGCTCGTCGACCGCAAGGTCCTCGAACAGGTCGTCGACGATTCGGCGGCTGATCGGGAAGGTCCCTTCCGCATGGGGATAATCCGAACCCCACATCACGTTCCGAGCGCCAGGCAACTTGGCTGCGGCGGCGGTGATGCAGGCGCGGTCGTGCTGGAAGCTGGCCCAGACCTGATCGTCGATGATCTGGCTGCAGCGCCGCGACAGCTTGGGGAAGACGAAGTTGTGATGCGCTTCCTCAACCTCGTCCATCCGCTCGGCAAGGGCCACGAGCCAGCTCGCCCCGCTTTCGATGAAGGCGACCTTGGCGCCGGGGTTGCGGTCCAGCACCCCGCCGGCAACGAGGTACTGCACCGAGTTCTGGGCATCCATCATCTGCTTGGTGTAGTTGATGATCCCGGCCCCCGGGCCGCGCTCGTGGACCACGGTTTCAAGCCCCGTGCCGGTGTGCATCACGAAGACGATCCCGAGGTTCGCCGCCTTGGCGAAGACAGGATCCCATTTCTCGTCGTTGTACTTGGCCAGACCGGGCGGCGTCACGGCGGGCAGCATCGCGGCGGTAAAGCCCTTGGCCGCCAGGTAATCGAGCTCGGCAAGCGTATTCGAAAAGTCGAGCGCCGGCAGCATCCCGCACCGCACGAAGCGGTTGGGATGGCTGCCGAGGAAGCTGTCGTTCCAGTCGTTGTACAGCCGGGCCGAGGCGGCCTCGGCTTCGGCGTCGTCAAGGCAGTAGAGCCAAAGGCCAAGGCTGGGGAAGCAGATCTCGGCATCGATCCCCTCGAGCTCCATATCCACGAGACGGCCGGCGATTTCCCGGATGCCCCGACGTTCGTTGTCGCCGAGCTGCTTTTCGCGATGCTGGCCGACGCGCAGGCGATAGATGACCTTTTCCTCGGTGCCCGTGATCAGGAAGTCACCGTCCTTGCGGCTGTGAATCGCGTGCTTCTTGAGTGCTGCGGGCAGGCCGTCGAGGAAGATCGACGGAGGTTCGAGAATGTGGCTGTCGGCGCTGAACACAAAGGGTTTCACGGCACGTCTCCCGAGTCGCTGCTTTCGTGCCTAACGGATACCTAGTTATATAAGTTAAGGCAAGAGCGGACTGGACATTGGCCATGGCAGTGCATAAACAGATAGCTGTTATGGGAGTTTTGACCCGATGTACCAGACCATCAACTCCGAAAGCCTGGTCGCCCGAACCGCCCGCGAACTGGCCGAATTGAGCCTGTCCCTTTGCGAGGGCGATTTCATCGGCGCCGAAGACGATCTCTTGTCCCGGCTGGGGGTCAGCCGCCCGACGCTGCGCCAGGCCGCCAAGATCGCCGAAAACGACCGGCTGATCAGCGTGCGCCGCGGGATCAAGGGCGGGTTCTATGCCAGCCGCCCAGACGCCCAGGATGCGATCCGCACCCTGGCGCGATTCCTCCGCCTCAAGGGGGGCACGCTTGGCGACATCATGGCGGTGAGCCGGTTGGTGGCGGAAGAGGCGGGCGGCCTCGCCTGCGGCTGCACAGACGAAGACATGCGCGCCGAGCTGGCGAAGTTCGTGGAACGGATCGGAGCGGCCGATAGCCCGTCGGAACTCATCTCGCTCGAAGCCGAGTTCTCGCGGATCGTCTCCGAAATGAGCGGCAACCCGGTGATCGAACTCGTCATGGCGATCGGGTTCTCGTTCGGCATGTCCGAACAGCGCGTTGGACTTTACCAGTCGGCCGAACAGCGCTCGGTTGCGCGCGACCTGCAAAACCGGATCTGCCGCGCCATTCTCGATCGCGACGTGGAGATCACCCGCGTGCTCATGCGCCGCCGCTCGGCCGCGATCCAGCAATGGATCGACGATACCTCGGGCGGCACGTCGTGACGCTTGTCCGCTTCCAGGGATTCGGCGCAACCTCGCTCGAAGCCGAGGTCAGCGGTGACGAGCACGACCCCGCCATCCTGCTGGTGCACGGTGCCGGCCAGACCCGGGCGGTCTGGAGCGTGGTGGTGGAAGGCTTGGTCCAGGCCGGGCGGCGGGTGATCAATCTCGACCTGCGCGGCCACGGCGGCAGCGACTGGCCCGAATCTGGCGCCTACGATCTCGACGCGCACGTCGGCGACTTGCGCGCGGTATTGGCGCAGCTTGGCTCGCGTCCGGTCGTCGTCGCCGCGACCTTGGGGGGATGGATCGCCGCTCTGGCTCTGGAAACGGACGCAGCCAACCTCGCGGCGGGCCTCGTCCTGGTCGACATGCCGGTCGGGGCCGATCCAGAGACCGCGAAGCGGATCGGCGAACGGCTGCGCCAGCAACCCAGCCAGGGCGACGCCCGCTGGGACCCGCGCGCGGTAGCGCACCTCGACATCGAAGTGGTCCGCCAGCGACTGCTCAGGGCGGCGCCTGCGCTTGTCCTGCCCACCCAGGTGGTGCGCGGCGGGATCGGCTGGGTCGGACAGGCAGCGAGCAGCATCGAGTTCGACGCTCTGTTGCCCAACGCCGAAGTGGTCGAGGTCGAGGACGCCGACCTTCTGGTCGTGACCGATCGGACCGAAGCGTTCCTTGGCCGCCTGCTTGACTTTCTCGAGCGCAAGCAGCCGCGATCGGCGGCGGAGTTCCGCGCGGGATCGGATGCGCGCACACTGCGAGACGCGATGGGCTGCTTTGCCACCGGGGTGACGATCGTCACCGCGTGCGACGCGCAGGGTACGCCGATCGGCCTGACGGCGAACAGTTTTACCTCGGTAAGCCTCGACCCGCCGCTGCTGCTGGTCTGCATCGCCAACACGGCCGGTACCGCGCCGATCCTGCGCGAGGCGTCGCACTTTGGCGTCAACGTCCTGCAGACCAGCCAGCAGCCGGCCTCGAACCGGTTTGCCGGCAAGGGCGAGGACCGCTTTGCCGCAACTCCCTGGACCCCGGGAGAAACAGGAGTTCCCCTGCTCGACGGATCGCTGGTGTCATTCGAGTGCCGGCGCCACGCGGTCCATGACGGGGGCGATCATTTTATCCTCGTCGGGAAAGTGGTGCGCGCTGCATTTGAGCCGCGCCGCGATCCCCTGCTGTACTTCCGCGGCAAGTACCGCCGACTGCATTTCACCTGACCGGCGTGATGGGCGCTGGACAAGGGCCCACTCCTGTCATATCACACCTAGTTATATAAGTTTGCACTGAAGCGAGAGGACCAAGCATGGCCTGGGCAAATCAGGACAAGACGGCGATCGTGGGCGTGGGCGCCACGGATTACTACGTCCGCGGCAAGAGCTGGCCGCGAACCATAAACGACATGGCGGGCGAAGCGATCCTGAAGGCCTGTGCCGATGCCGGCATCTCCATCAAGGACATCGACGGGTTCTCGTACTATTCCACGGCCGGGGCGGGCTATCTCGACAAGTTCGATACCGCTTCGCTGATGGAGACGCTGGGGATGCCCCATGTGTCGTTCTCGGCCACGCTGACTTCGGGCGGCGGCGGCTGCCCCGGCGCGATCGGTCTCGCAACGGCAGGCCTCGTCAACGAAGACTGCAAGTATGCGGTCACGGTCATGGCCCTGCAGCAACTGCCGCAGCACCGGCTTGGAGTAGTCTTCGGTGCGGCCGTGCCGAATGCCGAAAACAGCTTTCTCCAGCCATCGGGGCTGGTCGGTCCGGGGCATCTGATGTCGATGCTCACGCGCCGGCACATGCACCTTTATGGCACTACCCAGGACGCCTTCGGCGAAATCGTGATGGCCACGCGGGCCAACACCCACAACCGCCCCAAGGCGGTGCGCAAGGTGCCGCTGACTAAAGAGGAATACGATGCCTCGGTGATGCTGGCCGATCCGCTGCGGCGCCTCGATTTCTGCCTCGAAACCGATGGCGCAGTGGCGGTCATCACGACCACGATGGACCGCGCGAAGGACTGCCGCCACAAGCCGGCGGTGGTGCACGCCTGCGCGCACGGCGGGCAGCGCGAATGGGGCCGGGCCTTTGCTTGGATGGGCATGCCCGATCCGCACTTCGCCAGTTCGGGGCACAAGTTCACCGCAGACCGGATCTGGAACCAGTCGGGGCTTTGCGCCCGGGACATGGACGTCGCGCTGATCTACGACCACTTCAGCCCGATGGTGCTGATGCAACTCGAGGATTATGGCTTCTGCGACAAGGGCGAAGGCAACGACTACGTGCTGTCCGGCAAGATACGCTACGATGCGGCAACCCAAGGCGGCGTGAACGGCGGCGTCCCGGTCAACACCCACGGCGGCAATCTCAACGAAGCCTACATCATCGGGATGACCCACATAGTCGAAGGGGTCGAACAGGTGCGCGGCACCGCGATCAACCAGGTCAAGGATGCGGAATTCGCGCTCGTTTCGGGCGGCCCCGCATCACTGCCCGTGTCCAGCCTGATCCTGAGGAGCGCATGAAATGAGCGAGCCCACCAAGTACGGTCCGGCGCTGCTACTGCCCGGCGAACAGATTCGCATCACCACCAACCCCAACACCGAACCGTTCTGGGAGGCGGCGAAGGAACACAGGCTGACTGCGTGTCAGTGTGCGAACTGCGGCCATTTCCGGATGCCGCCTTCGGCCTATTGCCCGGAATGCTCGAGCCAGGACGTCAATTGGCCGACGTTGCCCGGCACGGGAGCAGTGTTCAGCTTTGTCGTCTGCAACAAGAACCCGGCGAACGGCGAAGATTACGTCTACGTGCCCGTCGTGGTCGATCTCGATGGCGCGCCGGGCGCGCGGCTCAATGCCAACGTCACCGGGTGCAATGCCGAGGACGTCCAGATCGGCATGAAGGTTACGGTCGACTGGACCGGGATCCAGGACGGATGGGTGCTGCCGAACTTCCGCAAGGCTTGAAGGGCGCCGGGGGATGCTGAACGAACTGCGGATCGTCGAGGTCGGGGAAGGGCAGGCGGTCCAGGTCGCCGGCCTCATGCTGGCGGCGCTGGGCGCGCAGGTCCTTAAGGTCGAACGGCCGGGCGGCGATCCTGCGCGCGGCGGCGCGACCTTCGCCAATTGGAACCGCAACAAGCGCAGCATCGTACTGGATCTCGACAGCGCGGAAGGCCGTGCCGGGCTGGAGTGCCACCTTGCCGGTGCCGACGTGCTGCTGCACCAATTCACGCCCGATCGCGCCGCACTGCTGGGGCTGGACGACGCTACGCTCGCAGCCCGGTTTCCCCGGCTCGTCACCAGCGGCATAACCGGAAGTCCCTACAACCACCCCGATGTCGAGCGGTCCGACGACGAGCTGCTCGTCGCCGCGCGGTTCGGCGCGCTTTATGAAAACGACGGTTATCGCGCAGGGCCGATCGTCTGGCGATTCAACGCCGGCTCGTGGTCGGCGGCGCACCTCGCCGCGGCAGGGATCCTGGCGCGGCTGGTCGCGCGGCTGCAGTCGGGTAGGGGCGGACCGGCCCACACCTCGCTGTTCCAGGGCCACATGGTCATGCTTTCGCTGATCTGGGCACGCAATTCGGCAGGGCCCATGCCCAACAATCCGCCGCACCCGCTGGGCGCGCGGCCGATCGGGCAACAGCTGTACGAATGCCAGGGCGGCGAATGGCTCCAGATCATGGATCCGCCCCGACAGTACGACTACGCCAACATGCCGACGATGTGGGAGGTCCTTGCCGAAGGAGTCGAGATCGACACCGAAGAGGGCAAGATCGAAGCCTTCAAGCGCCGCCCGCTCGAAGCCTGGCTGGCCGACCTGCGCGCCGACGACATCGCCGCCGAACCGGCCTATCCCCTGGGCGGAATGCTCAGCCATCCCGAGGTGATCGCCAACGGTTACGTGACGGAAATAGACGATCCCGTCTTGGGCCACACGATCCAGCCCAATGTCCCGTTTCACAGCGATGCCGATCTGCCCGCGCCCCGACCGGCGCCGGCGCTCGGCGAAGGCGGGGATGCCGACTGGACCCCGCCACCGGCTGCGGTGGGCGATGGCAGGCAGCCGACCGAAATGCTGGCAGGGGTGCGGCTGGTCGATTTCGGCATGTTCCTGGCTGGGCCGATGGGCCCATCGATGATGGGCGACATGGGTGCCGACGTGATCAAGGTCGAGGCGCTGACGGGTGACCGGATCCGGTTCATGCACCGCTACTACCAGGCGGCATCGCGCTCGAAGCGCTCGATCGCCATCGATCTTACCCGCCCCGAAGCCGAGCCGATCCTCGACCGGCTGCTCAAGTGGGCCGAGGCGGTCCACCACAACATGCGCTTCAAGGGGGCGGCCAAGCTGGGCTTGTCGGATGAAGGGATCCGCAAGCACAACCCCGACATCGCCTTCAACTATGTCAGCGCCTATGGCCAGCGCGGTACGCGTGGCAACTGGCCGGGTTACGATTCGATCTTCAACGCGATCGCGGGATGGGAGTTCGAGAACGCCGGACTGGGCAACAAGCCGATGTTCAACCGGCCTGGCACCATGGATGTTTCGTCGGCGCAGAGCGCTCTGGTCGAACTGATGGCGTCGCTATATGCCAAGCGGTCTGGCCAGCGCGGGTATACCACCCAGACCTCGCTGCTCGGCATCTCGGCCCTGACCCAGGGCGAGACGCTCATCCTGCCCGATGGCTCGCTTGCCGAAACCCACCATCTCGACAGCGACCAGACCGGCTTTTCGCCCTACCACCGCATCTTCGAATGCAGCGATGGGAAGTGGATCGCGATTGCCGCACGCACCGAATCGCGGCGCGCGGCGGTGCGCTCGGTCTTGGGCGATGACGAAGCCGGCTTTGCTGCGAAGGCTAAAAGTCGCAGCGCGGCAGACCTGCTCGCCGCGCTGGAGGCTGCCGGTGTGCCGTGCGATTTGGTCACGTTCGAGGCGGCGGAGGAGCAGTTCTTCGCCAACCCGCTAAATCGCGAACTGAACCTCATCTCGGTGCTTGAACAGCCGCTTTACGGCACGGTTGAACAGCCGGGCGCCTACTGGTGCTTCGGCGACGTGCCGGTGGTGTTCCGCCACGCTGCACCGGCCATTGGCCAGCACACCGACGAGATCATGCAGGAACTGGGCTTTTCGCCTGCCGAGATCGCCGGTTTCAGGGACAGCAAGGTGATCGGCTGAGGGCATCGCTTCAGCCGCTCTTCTCCCGCTTGGGCGGCAGCCAGCTGCGCACCGGTTCGAACACCGGCATCCGCAAGGACCGGCGCAGCCAGTTCGCCCCGTCGAGCACGAAGGTGTGGCCCGAACAGAACGCCGCATAGTCCGAACACAGGTATGCGGCCGCCCAGCCCAATTCGTGGACTTCGCCGGTCCGCAGCGCCGGCTGGCGGTTGGCCAGGTCGTCGCCATCGGCAAAGCGCAGGTGCGCGGCACGGTCTGCATGGGGGAACAGGCCGGGGGCGATGCAGTTGACGCGGATGTCGTAGGGCGCCCATTCGACCGCGAGGCTCTGGGTCAGGTTGGTGACCCCGGCCTTGGCGGCGGCCGAAGGCGAGGTGCCGGGTCCGCCAGTCCACGAATAGGTTGCCCCGATGTTGAGGATCGCGCCGCCGATCCCGTCCCCGATGCGCCGCCGGGCGAACTCGGTCGAGCAGATCCAGGTGCCGTCAAGGACGATGCTGGTCACCGCGCGCCAAGCGTTGAGACTGAAGTCCTCCGACGCCCCGGCAAGGTTGCCCGCTGCGTTGTTGATGAGCTGGGTGACCGGACCGAGCCGTTCCTCGACCTCGTCGAAGCAGGCGCTGACCGCCTCGGGATTGCGCACGTCGAGCTGTACCCCGATGGCGCGTCCGCCCGCGTCCTCGACCGCCGCGACTCCCCTGGCGCGCTTGTCCGGATCGCGGCTGGCAATGGCCACTGCGCCGCCCAGCCGGCCGAACTCGGCGGCAATGCCCTTGCCGATACCCGACCCGCCGCCCGTCACGATAGCCACCTCGTTCGCGAAGGTGCCTTCGGGCAGCATCCTGAGGCCCCGCGCCGGCGCGGGACGAAGACCCTTGTAGGCGTCGCTCATCGTCATTTCCCCTTGTAGGCCGGCGTGCGCCTTTCGCGAATCGCGGCGCGGGCTTCGTGATAGTCTTCGGTCTTGAACAGGGCAGTCTGGGCAAGCAGTTCCTGGGCGATGCCGCTGCGCACCGCGCCGGCATGGGCCTGGTCGATCATGGTCTTGGCCATGGCCAGCGCGATCGGCGGTTTGGCCGCGATCTTGCGGGCGATCTCCAGCGCCCTGTCGTCAAGCTCCTCCGGCGTGACGAGGAAATCGACCGCGCCCCAGGCCAGCGCGGTCTGCGCGTCGATCCTGTCTCCGGTCATGACCATGTACTTGGTCCGTGCCGGGCCGATGAGCGTGGTCATCAGCTGGGTCCCACCGGTATCGGGCAGGATGCCGTAATGGATTTCCGGCAGCGCCATCTTGAGCGTCGTATCGGCGATGCGGATGTCGCAGGACAGCGCGGTTTCGCAGCCGCCGCCGATCGCGGCACCCTTCAGCGCGGCAATGAAGGGCTTGGGGCTGTCGAGCACCGCCAGGCGCTTCTGCTGGTGGCGCAGCACGAAGTGATAGTCGCTTTCGTCGCGGGCGCGGTGGCCCAGCATCGTCGTGTCGCGGCCCGAACAGAACGACTTGCCCGCACCGCGCAGCAGCACCGCGCGCACCGCGTCGTCATCGAGCGCGCGATCGAGCAGGACCTTGTAGAGGTGGGCGGCCTCGTCATCCATCGCGTTGTGGACTTCGGGCCGGTTGAGCGTGATCACGCCGACGCCGTCGACCACTTCGTACAGAACCTTCTCGCTCATGCGGCTTCTCCAAGAATGACTTCGCGCCGCGCTGGCGCCACGAACGAGAGCAGGTGGGCGCGCTTCAGGCAGAGGTGGGGATAGGCTTCGTCGGTCATGCCGATTCCGCCATGAACCTGGATGTTGGCCCGCGCGTTCTCGATGGCGGCCTGGTCGGCCAGTTGCCGGGCAGCCGCGACATGGAAGGCGGCGTCGGCGTCATCCGCGTCCAGCGCGCAGCCAGCATAGAGGAGCTGAGAGCGGGCCACGGCGCAGCGGACGGCGGTATCCGAACAGATGTGCTTGAGCGCCTGGAACCAGCCGATCGGCCGGTCGAACTGCTCGCGAACCCTGGCATAGTCCGCCGCCATGTCGCGCGCCGCATCGGCGCAGCCCAGGGCGAAGGCGGCGGCAAGGAGTTGCAGGTGCAGGGCGGAGCGGGGATCGCCCAGCGGCTCGAACGGCGGGACAGGTTCGAGGTGGGCGAGCGGCGCCGACGGATCGAGCATCGCGACGCCGCCCAGATCGGCAGGCAGCACGGCCATTGCGACCATGTGGCCGACAAGGCCGAGTGCGTTCCCCGCGCCATCGGGATCGTATATGCGCAAGCGCCCGGCTTCGGGATAAGGGTCGAGCAGCGCCAGCGCGGTCTTGCCCGAGTGGTCCGACCAACGCGCCGCAACCGCCGTTGCGATCAGGCCGACCGGGGCAAGGTGGCGGCCGAGCTCGGCAAAGACCAGCGCCTCCGTTGCGTGGCTCAGCCCCAGGGCGGGGGTGGTCATCGCGGTCCACCCCATGGCTTCGAGTTCGGTCCAGAGGGCAGCGGGGCGATCACGCGCCTGGTCGAGCGGCATGTTGTCCCGGCACCAGTCGGCCGTCACGGCGAGGAGCGCTTCCTGTTCGGAGTCGAGTGTGAGGTCCATGGTGCTATCTCGATTTGGGCAGGCCGAGCAGGCGCTCGCCGATGATGTCGCGCTGGATCTGGGCGGTTCCACCCGCGATGGTTGCGGCAAATCCGCGCAGATAGTCGGCAACCAGATCGTCATCGCCATAGCGGAAGTCGAGGATCTCTTCGCCGGCAAGGAGCAGCGCCATGCGCTCCAGCCGCTGGCCCAGTTCGGAGGTGAACAGGCGGATCACCGAGGCTTCTGGTCCGGGCTGGCCGGTGCGCACGACTTCCGAAATGTTGCGGTAGGTCATCGCCCGCAGCGCCGCGACCTCGACCCGCATCTGAGCCAGTTGTTCGGCGATGCGGTCGTCGCGGAGCGCGCCGCTGCTCCGCGCCCGCGCGAGCAGGTCCTCGATCTCCTGGCTCTGCTTCACCTGGTCGGCGATGAACCCGGTGCCGCGTTCGAAGCTCAGCGTCGACATGGCGACCTTCCAGCCGTTGCCGAGCCCGCCGACGACGTTCTCGAGCGGGATCCGCACGTCGTCATAGAACACCTGCGCAAACTCGACCTGGCCGGACATCTTGCGAATCGGGCGAATCTCGATCCCGGGCGCGCGCATCGGGCAGATCACCCACGACAGGCCCTTGTGGCGCTGCGATCCCTCCTCGGTCCGCAAAACGAGTTCCTGCCAGTCGGCGACATGGGCGAAGCTGGTCCAGATCTTGGTTCCGTTGATTACCAGTTCGTCGCCTTCGATCTTGCCCCGCGTCCTTATGCCGGCAAGGTCCGATCCCGCGCCAGGTTCGGAGAAGCCCTGGCACCAGATCGAGTCGCCGCGCAGGATGCGGGGCAGGTGGTAGGTCTTCTGCGCTTCGCTGGCATTGAGGATCAGCGTTGGCCCGCCGTGGTTGACGCCGACGAAGTTGGCCCCGATCCAAGGGGCGTGGGCCCTGGCGTATTCTTCCAGCCAGATCACCTGCTGGACGATCGACAGGCCGCGCCCGCCATAGTCGCGCGGCCAGTTGATCCCGGCCCAGCCGGCATCGAACAGCCGGCGCTGCCAGACCTTGTCGAAGCCGATCGCGGCCTCGGCGTCCATCGGTCGCCGCTCGGCCGGCACGTTGGCATTCAGCCAGTCGCGACACTCCTCGCGAAAGCGCTGCTCCTCGCTCGAAAACTGGATGTCCATCGCTTCAGATCTCCGGGATTGACGCGGGCGCGCGGAGCGTCCCACCCTCGTACGCGTATACACGCGACGGGAGCGGACCATGACGATTGCAGTCGGCGAAATGCCTGGGGAACTCGAGGCAGGCTGGCGCGCCGCGGGTCTGTGGCAGGACCGTTCGCTGGCCGAAGCCATGGCCAGTGCAGCGCGGGATCGGCCTCAGGCTCCGCTGCATTTCTTCGGTGCCGATGGCGACCGCAAGACCACGCTGCGCCAGGTGCACGAACAGGGGTTGAAGCTGGCCGGATCGTTCCATGCGATGGGTCTGCGACCGGGCGACACGATTGCCATGCAGCTTCCCAACGGACTCGAGAACGCGGTGCTGTTCCAGGCGGCCGCGGCGCTGGGCTGCACCCTGCTGCCCATCGTCCACATCTACGGCCCCCACGAACTGGGCCACATCCTGGCGGACAGCGGCGCAAAGGCCCTGATCGTGCCCGATAGATGGCGCAGCATCGACTATCTCGACCGGCTGGCCCGTCTGCCCGCCCTGCCGCAGCTTCGTCACCGTATCGTCATGGGAGACGCCGTGCCCGAAGGCGCGATCGGCTTCGGGTCGCTTCCGGCAGGAACGCTGCCCCATATCGAGGCCACGCCCGATGCCCTGGCGTTGCTGCTCTACACCTCGGGCACGACCGCCGCGCCCAAGGGCGTGCGGCATACCTCGCGCAGCATTCTGGCCGAACTGAACGCCCAGCGCCGCGATCGGCCAAGCGACGAATACGGTCTGTCGCCCTGGCCGTCGGGGCATATCGCGGGGACGCTCGCCGTGATGGGCCACGCCCTGCTGGGCCGGCCGATGATCCTGCTCGAGGCGTGGGATGCGGCGCTGGCGGCAAAGCTGGTGGACCGCTTCAAGGTCCGCGAGATGTCCGGAACGCCGTTCCACCTTTCCGGCCTGATGGAGGCGGCCGAGCGGGACGGCTTCGACATCTCGTCGATCGCGCAGTTCCTGATCGGGGCAACCACCGTGCCGCCCGCGCTGGTCGCTGCGAGCGAGGCGGTCGGTATCCGCTGCTGCCGCTGCTATGGATCGACCGAGATGCCGACCGTGTCGCAGTGCAACCCCGAGGATCCCCTCGACAAGCGCCTCGCTACCGATGGCCGGGCCAATCCTTGCGTCGAGATCCGGATCGTCGACGATTCCGGCAGCGATCTTCCCACCGGAACCGAGGGCGAGGTCGCGGTGCGCGGGGCGGAACGCTTCGCCGGGTACACCGATCTTGCGCTTGATGCCGCAAGCTTCCTGCCGGGCGGGTGGTTCCTGACCGGCGATATCGGCCGGCTCGAACAGGACGGCTTTCTTGCGATCACCGACCGCAAGAAGGACATCATCATCCGCGGCGGCGAGAACGTTTCGAGCCGCGAGGTGGAAGAACTGCTGCTTCAGGTTCCCGGTATCCGCGAGGCGGCCGCAATCGGCATCCCGCACCCGCGGCTTGGCGAGCAGATCTGTGCCGTCGTCCTCGCCGATGACGGCGTCAGTCCGACCATAGCCGACATCGACCGGGTGTTCCGCGACCTTGGCGTGGCGCGGCAGAAGACGCCCGAAGCGCTGGTCCTGCGCCGCGACCTGCCTCGAACGCCGTCCGGCAAGGTCCAAAAGGCCGAGCTCCGCCGCGAGATCGCAGGCGATCTTGCCTCCGCGGAACCGGGCTGACCTGCGCGCGGCGCGTGTAAGGATCGCAAATCCGCCAGCCAGGTGCGGCAATTTCCAGCTCCCGTCATGGGTGTGAATCGCCCCTTGAAATATCACACCTAGTTATATAACTGATCCATCTTTGCGGGAGAAGGGCGGGTCATGTCAATCCTCTATGACGAAGGCCAGCAGGCCATCGCCACCGAATCGCGCCGCGTGCTCGAAGCGCGGACGGACAAGGCACGTCTGCTCGGTCTGATCGAACAGGTTGGCAGGCACGACGAACCGTTCTGGCAAACCGCGGTCGAGCAGGGATGGACCGCGCTCGCGATACCGGAGCAGCATGGCGGTCTTGGTCTTGGCCTGGTTGAACTGGGGCTGGTTGCCCAGGCCTGCGGTGCGGCTACTGCGGGGGCGCCGTTCCTCACGGGCAGCTATGGTGTTGCGCATGCGCTTGCCGCGGGGATCGATCCGGCGCTAGCGGCAGAATGGCTGCCGCGCCTCGCAAGCGGAGACGCGACCGGCTGCGTCGCGCTGGCCGAAGGCAACGCCGCGTTGCCCAACCTCGCCGCGGTGACCTTTGCCGATGGCCGGCTGTCGGGCACCAAGCGGGCGGTTTCCGGTGGGCTGTCCGCCGCGGTCGGGCTGATCTGGGCATCGTGCGATGGATCGCCTGTGCTGGCACTTGCGGACCTTGCCGGGGCAGGACGCAGCGCAGTCGACAGCTACGACAACGCGCGGCTCTATGCCGATCTCGAGTTTGCCGGAACTCCGGCCCGCCTCGTTGCGAAGGGCGATGTGGCGCAGGCCCTGGCGCTGGACGTGTTGGCGCGGTTGGCGGTCGTCACCGCGCACGAACAGCTCGGCGGGGCCGAAGCGTTGCTGCATGCCGCTCGCGATTTCGCCGTAACGCGCAAGGCCTTTGGCCAGCCCATCGGTGCGTTCCAGTCGATCAAGCACCGCATTTCCGAGATCTACGCTCTTGTCGAGATCGCGCGGGCCAACTGCATCCACGCGGCTTCCAGCGAAGGGGGCGAGGGCTTCCTGCTGGCTGCCGCCGATGCGCGAATTTCCGCAACCGAGGCCTACGACACCGCCTCGCGCGATTGCGTCCAGATCCACGGCGGCATCGGCGTGACCTGGGAACTGGGGCTACACCTCCACATGCGCCGCGCCCGCAGCCTCGCTGTCGAGCAGGGCAACCTCCTGTTCTGGGAAGACCTGCTGGTGAGCCAACTGACCGGAGACAAGGCATGAGCGACCTCGAAGCCTATCGCGCCGGCGCTCGCGCATTCCTTGAAGCGATGGCGCCGACATACGGGCGCGATGCGCGCGCCGGCAATTCGGTGGAGCAGGACCTGGCGCTCGGCCGCAAATACCAGGCGCTCAAGTACGAGGCGGGGTTTGCCGGGATCAACTGGCCGCGCGAGATCGGCGGCCAGGGTCTTGGCCATCTCGAGAAGATCACCTTCGATGCCGAGGAAATGCGCTTCGGAATGCCGACGGCGTTCTTCTCGATCTCTCTTGGCATGCCGGTCCCGATCCTGATCCGCTACGGCATGGGTGAGAACCGCGAACATTCCGCCTGGGTCAAGGAGCGGGTGGTCAAGGCGCTGCGCGGCGAGGAAATATGGTGCCAGCTATTCTCCGAACCCGCCGGCGGGTCGGACCTTGCCGGGCTGCGCACCCGCGCCGAACCGGACGGCAACGGCTGGCGCATGAACGGTCAGAAGATCTGGACCAGTTGGGCGCAGTATTCCGACTACGGCGTCATCGTGGTCCGCACCGACCCGAGCGTCGAGAAGCACAAGGGCCTGACCTACTTCTGGGTCGATATGAAGGCCAAGGGCGTCGAGGTGCGCCCGATCAAGTTGGCCGGCGGCGACAACCACGTCAACGAGGTGTTCTTCGACGACGTGCGGCTTGAGGATTCCCAGCGGATGAGCCCGGTCGGGGGCGGCTTCGGCGTGGCCCTGGCGACCCTGATGATCGAGCGTTACACCGCCACCGACAGCGCCGGTTTCGGCCCGCACCTCGACCGGTTCGTCAAGCTGGCGCACGAGGTGGAAATCAATGGCCGCCCGGCGATCGAGGACGCGAGGGTCCGGTCGCAGATCGCGCGCAACCATGCGATGCGCGCCGGTCTCGATTCGATCACCAGCCGCGCCTTCCAGATGATGATGGCGGGCATGGAACCGGGTCCGGAAGGCAGCCTGCAGAAGCTGGTCTCGGTGCGCAGCCGCCAGAAGCTGTCCGAACTCGCGCTCGACCTGCAGGGTAGCGCGGGCCTTGCCTTCGATCCCCACGGTTCGGTCAAGGACAACTGGGGGGCAAGCTGGCTCAACGCGCCGACGGGCCGCATCGCAGGCGGGTCGGACGAGGTGCTCTTGAACACGATAGCCGAAAGGGTCCTTGGCCTGCCGCAGGACCACCGCCCCGACAAGGGCGTGCCCTTCAACAAGATCCCGGCCTGAGGAGTACCGAGATGGCAATCAAGACGCGCATTACCGAACTGCTCGAGATCGAGCACCCGATCGTCCAGGGCGGGATGATGAATGTCGGCACGGCCGAAATGGCCAGCGCGGTTTCGAACGCTGGCGGGCTTGGCATCCTGACCGGCCTGACCCAGTCGAGCCCCGATGCCCTGCGCGCCGAAATCGAGCGGTGCCGGTCGATGACCACCAAGCCCTTCGGCGTGAACATGACGGTATTCCCGACCATCAACTCGCCCGATTACAAGGCCTATACCCAGGCAATCATCGATTCGGGCGTCAAGATCGTCGAGACTGCGGGCACTCCCGCGGTGCGCGAGTTGTGGGACATGATGAAGCCCCACGGGATCCGGATCCTCCACAAGTGCACCGCCGTGCGCCACGCGCTGTCCGCCGAACGGGCGGGATGCGACGTCATCTCGATCGACGGGTTCGAGTGTGCCGGCCATCCGGGCGAGGACGACATCCCGGGCCTCATCCTGATTCCCGCCGCCGCCGACAAGGTCAAGATCCCGCTGATCGCCTCGGGCGGATTCGGCGACGGCCGCGGGCTGGTCGCCGCGCTCGCGCTGGGGGCCGACGGGATCAACATGGGCACCCGCTTCTGCGCAACGGTCGAGGCTCCGATCCACGACAACGTCAAGCAGGCCTATGTCGACAACGACGAACGGGGCAGCTTCCTGATCTTTCGCAATTTCAAGAACACCGCCCGTGTCGGCAAGAACGCCGTTTCGGAAGAGGTGGTGCGCCGTCTCGCGCAACCGGAGGCGCGATTCGAGGACGTTCGCGAACTGGTCGCCGGAACGGCAGGCAAGCGCCTTCTCGAAACGGGCGACATGTCGCAAGGCGTGTTCTGGGCCGGGATGGTCCAGGGCTTGATCCACGATATCCCGACCTGCCACGATCTTGTCACAAGGATCATCGCCGACGCAGAATCCATTATCCGCCAGCGCCTGACCGGCATGCTGGCCTGAGCACGTCGGATCGGGAAATCCGACCAGCCTGAACCAAGTAACGGAAAATTCGCAATAATGTCCATTCTGATCAACAAGAACACCAAGGTCATCACCCAGGGGATGACCGGCGCGACCGGTTCGTTCCACACCCAGGCGGCGCTCGATTACG
>NZ_PHUF01000003.1 GCF_002813245.1 Novosphingobium kunmingense | reverse complement strand
CTCTTCGAGGCGTTGCCCTGGCTGGGCTTGATCGACTGGATTCGCACGCTTGATCATCGAAGGCTCCACTAACGCGCGGGCTTGTGCCGAACGCCATACCCGAGATCAACATCAAACAGCGCGGGCTCCTAGGTATTTGCTCTTATTGCCAAGAAATCGGTTGGAATGCTTACTTTCCCTTCGAGAAACCGCCGGTCGAACGATCAATCAAGGAAAGGCTCACGCGCTGCGCGATGAACGAACCAGAGAACCGTGGGGCCCTACGAAGCAGCCTCTTGCTCACCGGAGAACTCCAAACCGAAGGTGGCATTACCCATTGCTTCAAGGTTCGAAATGTCTCGGCCACGGGCCTCATGGGGGAGATGGAACCGGCCCTGACCATCGGAGATAGGGTTTCGCTCAGGCTGGGCGATACCGTACGCGTCACTGCAACTGTCGCGTGGAGCGCTCCACCCCGCTTCGGACTGAGCTTTGAACTTGGGATCGACCCGGCGTCCGTGCGCCGCCCTTTGGATTACGAGCCAAGACCCTTTGCCGCAAGGCCTGCCGGTCCGCGAAAGCGATTCCTGTAACTACGGGTTCGACGCCGGGTCGTGCCGTGCACCATTCAAGGAGAACCCACCGCGAAGAACGCTATCCGGTTAATCCCCTAAGTTACTGAAAAGTGGATGTTAGCCACGCAGCGTTAGATCGTTAATTCACCGATCTCGACGAAAGGCTAATCAAACCATGAAGCTAGCGACGCTAAGCCTCGTTACCGCACTGACCGCGGCAACACCGGTACTTGCAGAGGAAAGCCCATACTTTGGCGGCGCGACCGTTGGCGTTGTCGCCGCGGCCACCCGCCTCAGCACCTCTCAGACCGATTTTCAGAACTGGTACTTTGCACTCGATGGTGCTCGTCTGGAAGACGACGCAATGATGGGCGGATTCAGTGCCGGCTACGACGTCATCTCGGGCAACCTGCTCGTCGGCGTGGAAGGTGATGTGCTTTTCGGGACGGCCGACAGCACACGCGAAGTCGTGCCTTCGCTCGTGAGCTACGAAATTGGTTCCCGGATCACCAAGCTTGCAACGGCGCGCGCCAAACTGGGGGTCACCTCGGGCCGCATGGCCGGTTATCTGACCGGCGGCCTGGCCATTTCCGACGCTCGCCAGCGCTATTTCGAAACGGACGGCACCGGGCAGAACTTCAGCGGCAAGGGCGACCGCACGGGATGGGTTCTCGGCCTTGGCTTCGACTACGCCATCAGCCCGCGCGCGTCGATCGGTCTGGCGGCGAGCCACGCCGATTTCGGCGCAGTGCATCACCTCCTTCAGGAATCCAACGGGACGCCGAGCAATTGCACCTGGGCGCAAAGTCCTGACGGCCTGTGTCACTGGAACGTGAAGGACCGGCTCGAGAGCGTATCCGTCAAGGTTCGTTATCGGCTTTGATGGCCGGCAGGCCTAGAACGATGAACGCCCGGTAGCGCCGAAGCGCGGCGCTACCGGGCGTTCACATCCCGAAATATGGTGCAGCTGGCTGCGAACTATTCCGCGGCGGGCGAACCTGCCCCGGGTGCGACCGCCGGTACGGCGATCGGAGCGGGCGCTGCGACCGGGGTGTAGGCCAGATCCTCGTCAAGGAAGGCCTTGATCGCCGAGCCGGTCGGGATGCTGGCGCTGGTTCCCGTGGTGAAAAATCCGACCAGAGGAATGGTCGCGACGGCCGCGACGACCCCGGCCGTGCCGGTCACGCCCTTGTCGTCGAAGGTTCCGGTCAGACGAACCTGGCGATCGCCCATTCGCATCGAGAGAATCCGTCCGGCGATATAGCCCGACTTGCCCCACATGCCTTTGTTGCGAACTTCGGTCAGCTCGGCGACCCCGGGCGTGCCCGCCGGAACCACCACCATGCCGTTCTGCATGATGTTGCCGGCAACCTCGATCTGGATGCGCTGACCGACGCGCAACTGCTTCTTCTTCGTGGTCAGATCCTCGCGGGTGATCATCGGTACTTCGGTGCCCGCGCGCAGCACGTTGGCGGTCGTGGCGGGCGCAATAGCGGCAACCATCGGCGCCGCGGCCGGTGCTGACTGCGCCGCCGGCGCAGCATTCTGCGCCGAGAGCGGCGCGGCCATGCAAATCGATGCGAAGAAAATCGCGTACTTCATCAGAACCCCCTATTTGCGAAATCGCTGCCTATGCATGGCGCGAAAATCGCACGAGTCAATTGAAGGAAATACTTGATTTGTTATTACTTACGGGGATTTATCCCCGAATTCAGGCTTCGGTCCCGCCGGCCCATCCGCCCGCGCCTTGTCCCAGGCGGCCTGTTCGCGCAGGTACCAGCGCCGCCAGCCTACGTTCTCGGCGCGGAGGTCGTCGTGTTCGCGGGCGCGGTCGACGAGCCAGCCCCAGGGCACGATGGCCCATTGCCGGTCGGGTGTCCCGTTTCCTGCAGGCAGCTCAGGCTCGGGAGCATCGGGTCCGGTAGGGGCGCCTTCGGGTCCACCGGCGGCGGGGGGAACGCCGGCAGCAGGCTCGGGTCGAATGCAATGCGCGGCTGAGCGTCCCGGCCCGAGCAGCCGCAAAGCATCAGCGCGAGCGCGGTTGTCGCGAACAGCCTGGTCATGTTTCTGCCTTTCCTCGTCGGCGATCGATCGATCGCGCCGTTCGATGTTGCGGGTCCACTGGGCGGCGGCGCGTTGCCATTCGGCCTGCGCCTTGTCCCATGCGGCGTTGGTCTCGGAGACGCCGGCCCTTCGCCCCTCGGCGCGGGCAGCCTTGACTGCATGGCCGTGGTACCAGGTCAGGGCGAGCACCAGCGCGATCAGCGCCAGCGCCCCCCAGACCCGCGCCGGGATCGCGGCCAGCGCCCCGCCCAGGCTCGCCCGCAAGGCAGGACGCAGCACCAGCAGGACGATCGAGCCGATCAGCCCGCCGCCGGTCAGGATGGACAGCAGGGTCAGCATCAGCCCGCCTCCGGGCTTTTGGGTCCGGTCTGGGCGTTCTCCTCGGCCTGGGCGATCTCGTCGGCCTTCTTCCCCGCCGCCTCGGCCGTCGCCCTGGCCCCTTCGCCCGCGCCGCCGATCGTGCCGTCGACCCCGCTGGGCCCCGCCCGCAGCTGGATCCGCGCGTTGGCGAGGACGACCACGACCAGCACCGCCAGGCACAGCGCCAGCGTGCCGATCGCGATGTGGCTGTCGATCGCCAGCGCCCGCACCTGAAGCGTCAGCAGGCCGACGCAGGCGGTCAGCGTGTCGATGTCTCCGGTGCTGGGACTGGCCTTGTCGGCGCCGATCGCGGTCAGGCACCAATCGCGCGCGGCGAGGATCTCGATCAGATGGAGAGACAGCCAGATCAGGAAGGCGCTGGTCACCGCCACGCAGACCAACGCGAAGACGTGGAGCCAGCGGGTCATTCCGGCATCCCCGCGGCGATCCAGCCTGTCACGTCGAAGCTGGGGCAGGCCTTGTTGACACCGGGCCAGTCGCGGTGGCCGAACACCTTCAGGCCGGGATAGCGCTGCTGGTAGGTCCGCACCAGGGTGCGCATCGCGCGCTTCTGGGCCGGGGTCCGCGTGTCCTTGGCCGCCTTCTTGCCGGCGTCCATCCCGCCGATGTAGCAGATCCCGATGTTGCCGGTGTTGTGTCCGCCGGTGTGCGCGCCCTTCTGGTCGTCGGTCAGGGTGCGGTGGGTCGATCCGTCGATCTCGATCACCCAGTGATAGCTGGTCTGGCCGAACTTGTCCCGGTCCCACCGGGTGATCTGTTCATGGCTGACCGCGCGGCCCTCGGGCGTCGCGGCGCAATGGATCGTCAGGTAGCGGATTGGCAGCATGCCCATGGGATCATCCTTCCTTGTCTTCGAACAGGCGGCCGGCGGCGCGGGCGGCCTGTTCGCGGTTGGCTTCGTCGCCGCGCAGCTGGCGCAGGGCGCGCATCTTGGTCAGGAACAGCTCGGCCGCGTGCTCGGCGGCCTCGCGGTCGCCGGTTTCCTCGGCGCGGATCAGGTGGTCGATGTGGAACAGCGCTTCCTCGAAGTGCATCAGCCGCCGCTCGATGTCCTGGAAGGCGGCCATTTCGCCGCGCAGCTGCGCGACTTCCAGCTTGGCCGCGTCAAGGTCCGCGCGAACGACGCGCAACACCTCCTTCATCAGCTCGGTGCCGTGCTCGCCCACCCGCAGCTGGGTCTGTTCGCTGGCGCTGGTGCGATCGTCGCGGGTCTTGCGCGCCTCGATCCAGGCGTTGAACAGCCAGGCGATCGCCGCCCCGGCGGTCACCGCCGCGCCGCTGTTCAGCCAGGCCAGCCACCCCGGCGCACTATCCACGCGCCAGCCCTTCGGCGGTCAGGCGGCGGGCCTCGGCGGCAAGCCGCGCGGCGCCCTCGGGATCGGTCGCGGCCAGATCGGTCAGCGCCAGCGCCAGGTCGGGCCGGTCGAACACCGCGACAAGCCGCCCCAGGTCGCGCGCGCGGGCGCGGCGCTGTCCCCAGGCGAGCAGGCCCAGGCCGATGTTGACCAGCAGCAGGCTGAGCAGGTTGACCCCCACCGGCGCCGCGGTCAGCCACCGCGCCTGGAACACCAGCGTGCCGATCGCGAAGAAGAACACCCCGGCCAGGGCGACGTCGGCCAGCCCGTGGCGCCCCCGCGTCATCGCGGCGAAGCCCGGCCGGCTCCACCACGCCGTCCAGGCGGTCAATCCAAAGCAGGTCAGCCGCAGCAGCAGCATGGCAAGATCGGTCACAGGTCACACCCCATCGTTCGGCCCCCCGGCCTTGGTTAAGCGGCTTTACTTGTTCGAATTTCTGCGGGACTTTATGGCCCATGCAGCGCCTGCCCGGACTTGATGCACTTCGCGGAATCGCGGCGCTGGTGGTGGTGATCGGACACTCGCTACTTCTGCCGACCGGGGCCGAGCCGGGCAGATCGTGGATTGCTGTCGATGTGTTCTTTGCCTTGTCAGGCTACGTCATGGCGCGGACCTATGAGGCCCGCATGGCTGACAATCAGGTCCGGTTCCTGAAAGTCCGCTTACTTCGTCTCTATCCCTTGGTGGGGCTTGGCGCTGTGCTGGGCTACCTCGTCAGCCCCGATACCCTCTGGCTGCTCGGTCTTGCCCTGATCTGGCTACCGCAGCCGGTTCCAGGCATCTCGGCCTTTCCCCTGAACGTCCCGCAATGGTCGGTCGTGATCGAATTGCTGGCCAATGTAGCGCACACGATGATTGCCCGGCTTGGCGCGGCCGCTCTAATCGGCATCGCCGTGATCTGCTACGCCTCGGTCCTGGCCCTGTCGCCCACCTGGCACAGTGGATCGGTAACCGAGTCGATGCCCTTTGCGGTTCCCCGTGCGCTTTCGACCTATTGCCTCGGCATCGTAGCGTGGCGAGTGCTCAAGGACCGTCCCGTTCTGCCTTTCTGGCCGATTTTTCTGTTACCCGCCGTAATCTGGCTGTCCCCGCCCGATTGGTCAGTCGCCCCGATCGGTATCTTTCTGGTTCTCTGCGGCCTGTCGGAGCCGCCCGCGATGCTCGCGCCGATGCTGCAAAAGCTGGGTGAGTGGTCGTTCCCGCTCTACGCCGTTCACTGGCCAGTGCTGATCGCATTGATGGCGCAGAGAGGGCAACCGGGGTGGCTGGCCATTATTGCGGCAGTTTGTGTAGCTGCTTTGGTGGACTTAGCTTTCCGCGTAGTAAAAACAGTCAGCACGAAGCGCGCCGGCACCGTAATCATTGAAACTGCCAACTGACAAACCGACCTTGTCAGCCGCCGTGGTAAACGCCGTCGTCTTGGCGACGGTTGCGTAAGTATCCCAGGTCGCACCGTCGTCTAGACTGTATCCCAGCGCGTAATTGGTGCCGTCATAGACCACTCGGAAAAGGATCGGAAAGCGGCCCTTTGCCAGCAGAACATCGGTTCCGATTCCCGTGGCTGACGAATTCAGGCTAGTGAACCGCTGCGCCTCAACGCGGGGGGTTTGATTGTAGCTATCGTGGACAATGTGCATGTGTTTGCCCGTCCCCGACTCATATAGGCCAAGCCCGATTTTGAAGTATCGGTTGGATATCTCCTGCTCCCTGGCGTTGGGGAGAATCCCCATAACCACGGTCCAGGATGATCCGCCTGGCACGGCCTTGCCGCTGAAATAGACACGCTCGCCGCTGAAGGTTCCAGTATCGGTTCGCCGTATCGAATAGAACTTCGTGCCAGAGGTGATTGTCCCTCCTGCGCCGGTTCCTGCAGCCTGATACGTGAACTGCGCCGACGTGGGGGGAGATATCGTCGCGAATCCGCCACCGCCGCCCCCGCCCCCAGTCGCATCAATCGTGATCGTGTCTCCCGCGTCGTTGGCAGTGATCGTGACATTCGTTCCGGCAACCAGCGCCGCACCGATCACGTCGCGGATGCGCTCCGCTTCGGCGGTAGTGTTGACGCCCAGCAGCGGAGTGCCATCGGTGTAGGTCAACGTTCCATCGACCATCGCGCCGATGGCGTCCTGCGCCTGTTCGTCGGTGTAGGCGCTCAATCCCGCAAACGGGTTGATCCACGCCAGCCCCGTCGAACCGACCGTAATCGGCGCGTTGGTGGTGCAGACCCATAGCGTGTCGGCGTTGGCCGTGCCTTCGGACACCCAGACCGCGGCGTTGACCAGTTCGGCGCCGGTATCGGCATCGGCGGCGCGGGTCGGCGCCCCCGAAGCGGCAACCACATAGACGCCGTTTTCCGAGGCGGACGACTGGTTCTTCAGGAGCACCCGATCGCCGGTGGCCAGCGTCACTCCGTCGAGCGTGTCGCCGTTTTCGACCCCGGTCGCCAGCGTGACGTTGGCGGTCGAGGCGGCGCGGACGGCGGCCTTGCCGTTCGCGGTCAGCCCGGCGATCAGCGCATCGACCTGCGCCTTCGAATAGACGTCGAGATTGGTCCGCGCGCCGCCTTGGGTCGTGGCCCCAGTTCCGCCATTGGCAATGGCCAGCGGCGTGCCGGACCAATCGTCGTTGTTGATCGTGTCGCCAAGCGCAGACACGCCCAGCGCGATCTTGAGCTGCGCGACCAGGATGCGCTTGTTGCGCGCAAGCCCCGTTTCGCTGGCGTCGATGATCGGCAGGAAATCGGCGGCAGCATCCACCGCTGCGCCCAGCAGCGCGTCAAAATCGGTCGTCTTTGTCATTGCTTACCCCAAGCCGATCGGCGTCAGATCGTCTTCCATCCGCCACGAGGTGGTCCCGTCTTCCAGATGGAGCACGAAGGTGTCCTGGATGAAGGCGGCCGTGCGCGGGCGCGAGCGGCCGTAGTCGGTGTTGACCTGGTAGACCCGCACCACGATCGCATCGCCATCGGTCACGCCGTCTGCCACCTGGTCGGCCGTTTCATAGACATAGGCCGGGCTGCCGACCGTTTCGGTGCGGACCAGCGCGGCGTTGCGGTACAGTTCGACGTCCCAGGTTTCGGGCGCGTCGGTGTGCAGATCGCCGTCGAAGAAGCGCGCGCGGCGGGTCCATTCCAGTTCGAGGTCGCTGCCCACGAACGCGCCGGTCAGCCCGACCGGGGAGAACGGGCGCTTGATCTCGCCGGTGTTGGAGAAGGTCACCGTGGCGGCGTCGTTTGCGTCCTGGTGCAGCGTCACCCCGCGCAGGGTCAGGCCATCGCCCCACCCGCTGCCATCGACGGCCGGGACGTGGTAGATCCCGCCTTCGCCCAGCAGCACGAAGCTGTCGCCCGCCGCGTGCCCGCCGATCGCGTGATCGGTGCCGCGCTGGCCGCGCCGCAGGTCGGTCAATTCCCAGGTGGTCGGGCCGGTCTGGGTCGCGGTCTTGAACTGCACATATTCGCCGCGCCCGGCCTGCCCGACGAAGGCGAAGTTGCGCCACGCGTCGAGCTGCGCGTCGGTGACGCTTTGCAGCGCCATCTGGTCGTGGAGCAGTTCCACCGTCAGCACGCTGGCAGTGTCGAGGCTGTCGTCGAGCCCGGTGGTCGTGCCGGCGGTCAGCGTGCCGACCACGTCGCCCATCACCGCCGCCGCGGTATGGTCGAGCAGCGTGGCATAGGTCACGCCGTCGCCCGACACCTCGACCCGGCCACGGCTCCAGTAGGGCCGTGTCGCCCCCATCGCGACATAGAACCCGAAGGTGTCGTGCCCGTCGGACTGCATCGGCATGTCCATCGGCACCACCACCGTGCCGGCCAGCAGGGTGCTTTCGCTGCCGGGCAGCGGCGCGGGCGCGCCCGAGACCGTCCCCTGATAGGTGATGCTTTCGTCGGACAGCGCCTCGACCTCGATCACCCCGTTGGCGCCGCGCAGCTTGCGGGTGACGCGGAAAGGCAGGCGATCCTGCTCGATCGGCAGGGTGTAGATGCGTCCGGGCTCGATTCCGATCCAGGCGTCGGTCAGGCTGAACTGCGCCTGGGTGCGGCCCAGCCACGCATCCCAGTGCGCGGTGGCGGCGGCGGTCGCGCCTTCGTCTGCGGTCAGGGTCAGCTGCAGGGTCAGCGCGATGTTGCTCTTGGCATCGCCTTCACTGCGCCGCGACGATGCCGTGTTGGCCTGGTAGTCGCGCGCCGGATCGAGGAAGGTGATGCTGGTTTCCTGCGGCAGGCCGACATCGTACTGGCGGGTGAAGGAAACCCTGGGCGGCGGGCTGTTGCCGTATTCGTGGGCGCCAAGATCGTCCGCCGGGATGCTGGCGCGCATGCCCTGGTTGCGCTTGTAGAACCGAACCTGCCCCGCCGTTTCGGCCGCGTCGAAGCGGTAGACCGGCAGCAGCGGCTTGATCGCGTCCCAGCACGCGGTTTCGGCCGTGATCGCATAGCCGCGCAGGACGATGCCCGACAATTCGGTGCTGGACAGGTCATAGGCGGCCGCGATCCCGCTTTCGGCGCAGATCGATCCGACCACGTCGGCCAGCGTGTGCGCGGTGCGCGCCTGGATCAGCCCTTCGATCAGCGGCACCGAATTGCCGAAGGTTTCCAGCTGCAGGTCTTCCAGAACCACATAGGCGCGGTGGCGATAGGCGGTCACCTCGTCCACCGCGGCGGCCAGCACCGGATCGATGCCCTGTTCGCTGCCGCCGCCATAGACCCGGACCGACTTCACATAGCGGTTCTGCGGGAAGACGATCGACAGCACGTTGCCTTGGCTGTCCAGCGTGGTCGTGCCCGCCAGTTCGGCCGCGTCGAAGATCGTCCGGCCGGCACCGATCAGCCTGTTCAGCGCCTCGATCGGTTCGTCGCGCGAGCGGTCGGCCAGCAGCAGGGCCAGGCTGACCGAATAGGTGTAGTATTTCTGGTCCGGGGCCGCCGCGCCGAACAGCCCGCCGACCACCGCGCCGATCGCCGCGCCGATCGGCCCGCCGATCAGGAAGCCCTGCGCCGCGCCCGAAATGGCGCCGACCACTTCGGAATAGTCCTCGACCGTGTGTTCGGTTTCCTTGAAGTCGGCCTGTGCCAGCACCGGCGGGGCCAAGCGCACCTCGGCGCCGTAGACCCGCGGCATGGCGACGCCGTATTCCCCGCTGCCGGGCGACAGGTCGTCCAGTTTGGGCCCGTCGCGCGCGGTCAGGCGGTTCAGCATGTAGCTGATGCCGACCTGCGCGACGAAGGTGACCGCCTGGGTCAGGAGCTGCCCGGTCACGGCGTCACCGCTTCACGTCGGGCTGGCTGCCGCGCTTGTCGCGCCCGGGCACGTTCGGTTCGCCGCCATAGTTGATTGCGTTGGCCCAGGCGGTGCAGCCGTTGCAGCCCCCGCTGGCGTCCAGCATGTTGGTGCAGCCCGGCACCATCGCATAGCCATCGCCGACTTCGATCTCAAAGGCCAGGCGCGGCCACAGCGCGATGATCCCGCCCGCCAGATGCTCCTTGATCTCGGCCGAAATGCCCGCGTTGGCGCCGCTGGTGAAGGTCACCCGGCCGCGGCTGAAATAGCCCGCCGCCTCGGCCCGCGCGGCGTCGGTGAACCCGCGCTGGCGGTTCGCCGCGGTAACGGTGCCGGTCACGGTCAGGGGGGCAACGTCCTTGCCGCACAGCGCATCGCCGAACTGGTAGCGGCAGTTGGGCTGCAACGTGCGGACCAATGGCGTCTGCGTCAGCCGCGCCCCGTCACCCATGATGTCGACCGAAAAGCCGTTTGCATCGAACGACACCGGTCCGAAGGTGCCCGCCAGGATCGCCTTGCGAAAGCGCGGGCCATCCCAGTTCACCAGGTGCGCCTCGACCCGCGCGCCGTCGTACAGGCCGCGGTGCAGGTCGTCCTGCGAAATGGCGCCCGACGCGATCAGGCCCGACAGCTCGACATTGCCCGCCTGCGACACCTCGGCCAGTTCCTCGCTGGCGCTGGGCTGCAGCGAATTGCACGCGGCATAGGTGTGTCCGGCAAAGTCGAGGTCGCGGTCGAGCGAGGTGAAGCGCAGCACCGCGCCGTCGGTGCGGGTGATCGTCCAGATCTGCGCGCGGCGGGTCAGGCACGGCTGCGCCTTGTGCAGGAACTCGACCCCTGCCTGCGAAATGGCAAAGGCGGGCTGCACCCGGTGGAGGTATTCCACCCCGGCCTCGCTGACCGTCAGCCCGGGCAGGACGCGGTGCAGGTATTCCACCCCGGCCTCGGCCACGCGCACGGCGGGCAGGACGCGGTGCAGCACCTCGACCCCCGCCTCGCTGACCTTGACCGCGGTCATGGCGTCAGGCGGTCCGCTCGATCGCTTCCAGCGCCGCCGTCAGCCCCGCCAGGTCCCACGGCGCGGCGGTATCGGGATCGAACGGCACGTTCTGGTCGTAATAGGCAAAGGCGGTGGTCACCGGCTGATCCTCGACCGCGGCCTTGACGCCGTTCGACACCAGCGACGGCGCGATCAGCGCGGTGCCGGCGTCGTCCTTCATCGCCCGGACCGCCGGGCGCGCGGTCAGCACCTCGACCAGGTTGGCGGGCGGGTTCTGCAGTCCGAAATCGCTCCGCGCGGTGGCGCTGGCGGTCTCGATATAGGTGGCGTCGTCGGGCGGCAGGTCGTCGAGCAGGGCATAGCCCGATGCGCCCGCCGACAGGGTGAAATCGGCCTGGGCGGTGTTGGTGTTGGGCTGAAGCCAGCCCGACTTGCAATCGCCGATGAAGGTGTGGCAGCCCGACCCGTCGTTGACCGTGTCGTTGCAATAGAAGTCCGCCAGGTCGATCGTTGGCGCCGCGCCGTTGAAGCCCGCGCCCCACGACACCTGGCTGAACTCCACGCTGCTCGAGCTGACCGTGTCGATGCCCGTCAGGTTCAGCCGGGTGATCTCGTCCACCCGGATCTCGATCGCGCCGTTCTCGTTCGACGCGCGGGCATAGATCTCGACGTGCTGGTAGGCGCCGGCCCCGATCACCGGCACGGTGCGGGCGATCAGCTGCGACGTGCCATAGGGGCCGCCGGGACGCCGCCGCACCTCGATCGCGCCATCGGTGCCGAGGATGAACGACAATTGCGGGATATTGGCCTGGTCGCGGATGTCGAACGACACGCCGCCCGCCAGCAGCACCTCGCTGCTGCTCGCGCTGGCGCCAATGGCCGGTTCGCGGCTCGGCAGGTCGTGGGCGAACAGGGCAAAGCCGAACAGGACTTCTTCCAGCGGCTCGCCGAACACGCGCCGCGCCTCGCTGGTCGGGATCTGGTCGGTCAGGCGCAGGCAATGGGTGCCGGTGCGCGGGTTGGCGGTGGACAGGTTCCAGTAACCCGAAACCTGCGCCCAGGCCTGCGACGACGATCCGTTCAGCATCAGCGCCTTGTTGCCGCCGTAACGGCCCAAGCCGTCGCACCACCTGTTCGCCATCAGCAAGGCCTCACTTCGATAAGGGACAGACCGGCAAACCCGCCGACGTCGCCGCCGCGCAGGATCGCCTCGAACGCGTCGTCGCCCTCGAACCGGACCTCGACGTCGAACAGGAAGCCGGCGGTGATCGCCGCGCCGTCGGCCGGGGCCACGGCGAACTCGATCACCCCGCCGGGTCGCGACACGGTGTAGTCGCCGGGATCCGCCTCGACCCCGTCCACCGCCACCACCACGCTGGCCAGCACCGGAAGGTGCACCGTGCGCCGGTACGATCCCGAGCCATAGGTATAGAGCTTGCTCAGCCGGAACCGCTCGGCCAGCCCGTCGCCGGTGCCGATCAGCTGGTCGGTCGCGGCAATCCGCGCCAGCACGTCGTCGTCGCTTTCGTTGGGATGCGCCAGGTCGAGGCTCGCCTTGTCGAACGGATCGGCCCACGGCCACGAGAAATAGGGGCCGCGCATGGTCAGCCAGTGCTGGCGCAGCGCCTCGACCACATCGGGATCGCGGCCCTGCGCCTCGGGCAGGCCATAGCGGTGCAGCGGCTGTTCCCATTCCTGGTTGCGCTTCTCTCCCCCGCCCGCAGCCACCTTGATCGACGTGTTGAACCGGGGCGCGGCGGTGCAGGGAAAGCCCGGCACCTTGTCGGGCATGTATTCGTCGACGAACCCGGTCATGGGCCCACCCGCCGCCGCAGGTCGCGGTCGATTTGCCGTTCCGACCGGCGGAAGCTGTCGGCGTTGGGTGTGTTGACGATCATGGTGATGTTCCGCGCTGGCGCGGGCTGCGCCAACATGTCCCGTGTGTCGCTGGCGGTGTGGACGCGCGCTCCGCGCGGGAGGTTCACAAACTCGGGACCGCGCTCGCCGACCAGGGCAAGCCCGCCCGGTGCGAACTGGGTGCCGGTGGCAAAGCCGGGGATTTTCAGCGCACTACCCAGCGCATCGAACGCCTTGTCGAGGATCTTCGACGCAAACTGCGCGGCGATATTGCGCAGTGCATCGCCCAGGCTCTGCGCGCCCAGGATCAGGCCCTTCAGGTTGTCTGCCACGGTGACGAAGGCATCCTGCGCGCTGAGGCCGAACGAACGGATGCCGTCCTTCAGGCCGCTGATCTTCTCGGCCACGCCTCCGCCCAGCTTCTGGCCCAGCGCGTCCAACCCCGCCGCGATCTTGTCGAAATCGATCAGCGGCTTGTCCATTTCCAGCGCATCGGTGATCGCCTGCAGCGGCGCGGCGATGTCGGCCCCCACGCCTTGCAGCGCCAGCGCGAGGCGTGCCTGTTCGGCCAGCTCGGGCGAAATGCCGCCCTTGGCCGGCCCGGCCGCCGCCGCCGCGTCGATCGCCGCGTTGTCGGCCCGGAACGCGTTGAGTGCCGCCATCTGCGGGAACAGCCGATCCAGCAGCGGCTTGATCCTGTCGGCCATGGCCTTGAACGCCTCGGCCGCCTTGGAAGTCGCCTTCTGCGCCGGGGCCACCATCACCGCGTCGAGACGGGCCATTTCGGCGGCAATTCCGTCGACCATGTCGGGCACGTAGCTGTGCCCGACGACGGCATCGTACAGGTTGAAGAACCCGCGCTTGACCGTCTCGATCTTGTCGGTGACGGTCTTCCACACCGCCCCCAACTTGCCCACCAGCCATTCGCGCACGCCGGTCACCAGGCGCGCCATGGCCGCGATCGCCGCCGTTGCCAGTGTCCCGTCGAACAGCACCGCCAGCGCGCGGATCGCCGCCGCGATGGAATTGAAGATCACCCCCAGCCCCGTCGCCGCACCCTTGGCGACGACCAGCAGCGTGCCGCCCATCACCTGGCTGAACACCTTGCCCAGCTGCAGCAGCACCGGCCAGACGGCCTTTATCAGATCGCCCAGCGGACCCTTCCACAGGCCGGAGAATGCCGCGCTGACCGCGCCGATCAGGTTCTGCAGCGGCGGGCCGAGCGTTTCGACGAACACCGTCTTGAGCTGGCCCAGCAGCGGCCCGATCGTGCCCCAGTTGGCATAGATCAGCGCGCCGGCGGCGGCCACGGCGGCAATCGGGATCAGCACCGGGCCCAGCGCCGCGGCAAGTCCGGTGAACCCGGCCGACACCGCCGCCATCATCCCGCCCGACGCCCCGATCGCGGCGATTGCCGCGGTGAACGGCGCGGTGGCCGAAACGATGGCGCCAAGGCCGATCAGCACCGGCCCGGCCACCGCCGCAATCCCGCCCAGCGCGATCACCGCCGTCTGCGCGCCGGGTGACAGGCTGTTGAATGCGCCCAGCACCTTGTCGGCCAGGTCGAGCAGCTTGAGCATCACCGGTTGCAGTTTCTGGCCGACGCTGACCTGCAGTTCCTGCATCGCCGCGCTGGCGGCGCGGGTGCGGTTGGCCAGGCCGTCGCTGGTCCGGGCGACGTCGCCCTGGGCGTTCCTGGTCGCTTCCAGGATGATCTGCGCGCGGGCCATGATCTTGGCCTGTTCGGACAGCGCCCCGCCCGCCCCGACCAGGCCCATTTCCATGGCCTTGGCCTTGACCGCGGCCTCGGTCATGAACACGCCGAAGTCGCGCAGCGGCTCGCTTTCGCCCGACAGGCCCGAGCGCAGCTTGTCGAGCGCGGTCTGCGCATCGACGTTGTAGAAACTCGACAGGTCCTGCGCGAGCACGGAGAAGGTCCGCGACAGGTCGGCCGCCGCCGCCTTGGTCGGCGCAGCCTGGTTGAAGAATATCCCGAAGGTGTTGGCCGCGCGCTGCAGTTCCTGCGTCGAACGACCCATGGCATCGCCGGTCACCCGCGCCCATTCGGTCATCCCCTTGGACATGGTGCCGAAGGTCTGGTCGAACGCGCTCTGCAGTTCGGCCGCGTCGCTTCCGGCCTTGACCGACAGCGCGGCAAAGGCGGTCAGCGGCGCGGTCACCGCCACCGACAGCCGCCCGCCGAGCTGGGCCATGCCTTCGCCGACCTGCTGGATCCGGCGCACCGAATCGCGCATGTCCTTCTCAGCCTTCTTCAGGCCCGAACTGAACGCGCCCGATTCCAGCGCGAGGCTGATCAGCAGGCTGCCGACTTTGGTTGCCACGGTGTGTCCTTCAGGGTTTCTGCCCGGGGGCAGGATTGCGCAGGCGGCGGGTGACCTTGATGTCGAACCCGGCCGCCGCCAGGGCCTCGAACGCGGCGACGCGATCGGCCGAACTGGACGCGGCCGCCCGGGGCCGGGTCATCTGGTCGCGCCAGCGGTCGAAGCGATCGGGGATCTTGGCCTTCTTCCAGTCGATCTGGCTAAGCAGGCCGCTGAAATAGGCGGTCATCAGCGACAGGTCGCGCCGCGCCTCGAACTCGGCCCGGACCGCGCGCTGGCGCCCGGCCATGGCGGCGTTGAAGGTGGGGACGGTCTGTTCCCAGAAACTGTCCGGGTCCAGCCCCGCCTCGCACCAGTGCGACAGCAGGGTCAGCAGCGAAGGAGAGCCTACCTGGCCTTCTTCGCTGCTTTTGCTTCCCCCGCGGCGGCATCGTCCGCCTTGTCGTGCTCGCCCTTGCCGAACGCGGCGCTGACGCCCTCCATCACCGCCCGGGTGACCTCGACCACCCCGATCGCGTCGATCAGGTCGTCGCTGCCGTCGCGGGTGATCAGCAGGCTCGGCTGCAGCGCCGCCCAGAAGATCGCCGACAGTTCATCGAAGCCGATGTTGCCCTCGGCCATCGCGCTGGTCAGCGAACGGCCCAGCTCGCGCTCGGCCTTGCGCAGCGTGCCGAACTTGAACACCAGCTTGAGCGGGCCGTGATCACCCGCATCGAGCACGACGGTGTGCGCCGCGCTCATCAGGCCGACGCCGCATAGGTCGGCGAGCCGCTGACCTTGATCGTCAGGGTGGCCGTGCGCATCTCGCCCGGCGTCATCGGGTTCGGCTTGTAGCCGATCACCAGGCCGGTCCCGTCAATGTCCTGCACCGCCTCGCCGTCGAAGTCCGGCTCGACGATCTTGAAGGCGCGCTTCTGGGTCAGCTGCGCGCGGCACAGCAGGTCGGTGGGCGAGCGCGGGACATAGTTCATGACCACGTCGAACTCGCTGCCTTCCTTCAGCGTCGCCAGGAATTCCTTGAACTTGTCGGGCGACTTGAGATGGGTGGAATCCACGAAGTCGACGGTGACCTCGGGCGTTCCGACTTCGCTGACGCCGACCAACTCGGTCAGCGCGGTGCCGTTGTGGAGGTGGAACTCACCGCCCCAACCGGTCGATTCATCGGCCATTTCGTCTTCCTTTCGTCAATCGTGCCAAATCAGTGCATCGAAGCTGTCCCGGTGCACGAAGCCGGTCTCGGTTTTCTCGCTCAGGTCGCGGACCGGGCCGAACTGGCTGCGCCCGAACCGGACGCCGCCGCTCACGAACGGCCCCGCCAGCGCCGCGATCGCCGCCTCGCGCAGCGCCTTCACCGCGCCGCGGGTCGCGCCGTCGTCGCGGCAGTCCACCTGCACCCGGCTTTCGCGGTTGCCCTGGAAACCCTTCAGGGTCTGCGGCCGCGGATCGCTGACCACGGTCAGCACCAGCGACGGATAGGGCGCGCCCTGCGGCCGCTCGGTCCAGAACACCGCAGGATCCCCGTCGAAGCTGCCCAGCAAGGCCGCGCAGCCGGCATCGTCCAGCAGCCGCTGGCGCAGGGCCTGTTCCCAGTCCACCGCCTCAGCCCGCCCGCGCCCGCCGCTTGGCCAGGCGCGCCGCCGCCTTTTCGTATTCCGGCCCGATGGTCGTGCCGGTGCGCCGGATCACCGTTTCCGCCGTGGCATCGAAGCCGGGCCGGAAGAAAGGATTGGCCGCCATTTTCTCGGTCCCGAACTCCTGCATCGGACCATAGCCGCTGACGCCAAGGTCCTTGACCGCGTCCTTGCGCTTGCCGCCGGCGCGCTGGCGCGGCACCGTCGTGGTCGGCTTGACCGACCCGTCGATCCCTATCACCACCTCGGCCACGTCATTCCTGCGGTTGCGGTTGCTGGCCTGCGCCTTGACCGACGCCGCCAGGTTCATTTCGTCTTTCGGCGCAAGGCCCTTGATCGCCTCGACCATCGGTTCGGCCGCGGTCAGCAGCGCCCGCTGCCCGACCCGCCGGGCCGTGCTCGGGCTGCCCAGCTCGAACAGCAGCTTTTCGAGGTCGGCCAGCCCTTCGACCTTGACCAGGCCGCTCATGGCGCGGTCCACGGCTCGAGATCGTCCACATCGGGAACCGCGCCGCCGTCGCCTGCAACGATCCGCAGTTCGATCCCTTCGCGGTTGCCGACTTCCATCGGCGTCGCGGCAATTTCGTACAATCGCCCGCCCTCGACCACCGCGTCGGTCTCGGCGATGGTGCGCGTCACGCTGTCGTGCCGCAGCCAGCAGGTCAATTCGGCCTTGCCCTCGGTCCCGGCCGCTTCGTAGACTTCGTTGCGCCGCGCCGGCTTGATCGAGGCGTCGCGCGCGCACAGCACCTGCCAGGCTCCCGGCACCTTGCCGTAACCATCGTCGCTGCCCGCCCCGCGGCGCAGGATCGTCACCCGGCGGTTGAGCCGCCCGGCGCGCACCGCGCCCACCATCAGGCGCAGATCCACAGCGTGCGATAGGGCGAAAGGCTGTCGATCACCGCTCCGCTCAGTGCCGGCATGCCCCGGTTGTCGAAGGCGTCGCGCACCATCGCGCAGATCGCCAGCTGCAGCGGTTCAGGCACCGCGGCATAGCCGGTGGTATAGGTCACGCGCACCGGTCCCGGCGTGGTTGCCAGCGCCGGCCACGACTGGCCATCGTCCAGCACCACCCGCGCCGGATCGCCAACCAGGTCGAGCGACCACACCGTGTCGGTCAGGTCGATCGCATCGCCGCCGTCCGCCGGATCGTATTCGATCCCCGTCACGGCCAGCACCGGCCCGCGCGAAAGCTCGATCGGGCAATCGAACCCCGCCAGCGTCAGCTGCCAGGTCTGCTCGCCCAGCGACCGCCCGGTCCATTCCTCGACCAGCTTGACCGCCGCCTTCGCCAGCAGCGTGAACAGCGCATCCTTGTCGCTGTCCTCATAGCCGCTGAACTGCTTGATCACGTCCAGCGCCACCGGAAGCCCGGTCGCAGCAGTGATCAGCGTCGGATTGGTCACCGGCAGCGCCCCGTTCGTCGGTCAGGAATTGATGGGGTGCCGCTCCCCGTGCGGTGAAGCGGCACCCCTGCGACCCGATCAGTCCTGATCGGCGAGGTTCTTCGCGACGGCCTCTTCCGGCGAGAGCGTCGGATCGTTGAAGTCGATCTGGTTGCTCTGCGCCGGAACGCCGTCGCGCGGATTGGCGTCGACCGCCGGGTGATCGATCACGCTGGCCTCGGCCAGGTCCTTCTCGATCAACGCGCCGCTGGCAGCGGTTTCGGTGGCCGGCTTCAAGGCCGAGCCGGCCTTCTTGGCGACGGTCGTGGCCGCGCCGGATGTCTTCTTGGCAGTCATGGTCTGTCCTTTCGTTGAACGCTCCCGCCCTACGCGTCGCCCGGCGCACCGGGGGACGCGTAGGGCGGGGCCGCGTGGGCGGCCCCGCCTGTCGGTCCTCACGCCGAAGCGTCAGGCCATCTTGAGCGCCTTCATGTATTCGGGGTTCTGCACCCCGCCGCCGACCCGCTTCGTGGTGTAGAAGTGGACGTAGGGCTTGTTGGTGAAGGGATCGCGCAGCACGCGGGTGCCCAGACGATCGACCACCAGGTACGTCTGTTCCATATTGCCGAACAGAACCGTGACGTTGCCGGTGGCCAGCGTCGGCATTCCCGGGACTTCGACCACCGGGTAACCCAGGAGGGTAGCCGGTTCGCCAGCGGCATAATTCGGCTGCCACAGATAGTTGTCGTTGGCATCCTTCAGCTTGCGCAGGGCGAACAGCGTCGACCGGTTCATGTAGAACTTGGCGTTGGCTTCGCGTTCGCTCGGCAGCGAACCGACCAGCGACAGCAGTTCGTCCGGGTCGATCGCGGCCACGGCGGCGGCCGTCGTTGCGGTGATCGCACCCCACGGATGGCGGGCAGCATTGGCGGCGCCGGTGACATAGGTCAGGATGCCATAGGGCTTGTTCGTGCCGTTGCCCGACAGGAACGCCGTGTTCTCCTGGATGGCGAACTCGCCGTCGACTTCGCTGGTCAGCCACTGTTCGAGATCGAACCCGGCATCGTCCAGCATGCGCTGCGTCACCGCCGGGTTGGCATAGATCTCGCCCGGCTCGAAGGTCAGCGTGGTCAGGCCCGGCGTGGTCGTTTCCGGCCGCGCCGCGGTTTCCCCGACCCAGCCCGAGCCGATCACGCCGTCGTTGAACACGCGGATGAAGCCGCGGTCGCCGATGGTCACGACCTGGGCGTTCTCGCGGATCGGGCTGCGCTGCTTCAGCTTGTTGTTGATCGTCCGGTCCCATTCGATCGGGATCATGTAACCACCGGCCGAATCGGTGCCTTCCGACATCGCCGCCTGCACCGTCGGGACGGTGCCCGACCGGATATAGGCCTTGATCTGGGCATCGTGCTCGGGATCGGCCGGGCCGCCAGTGCCGCCCAGCGTGGCGGCAGCCAGCTTGCGCTGCGCTTCCTCGATCGCCGTGGTCAGGTCGCTCATGTCGGCATTCAGCTTGTCGAGCTTCGCCTGGACGACGGCGTCATCGGCCTTCTTACCCAGGTTGGCTTCGACGGTCGACTTGTAGTCTTCGTGCGCCTTGCGCAGTTCAGCGAACAGCGCGGCGGGATCGCCGGCATCGGCGCGCGGTGCGGCAGTGACCGCACGCGGCATCGAGGCAAGCGACAGGGCTGCCAGCGCAGAGCTGGCCTTCATCAGGTTTCGCATGTGGATTTCCCTTCGGTTCAGCCGGCCCGGAGGCTGGCCAGGAGTTTGGACGCTTCCGCCATCCAGTCGCCGTCCCCAGCGCCAGGCGTAGGTTCGGATTGGGCAGCGCCGGGCGTGCCCTTGATTTCGTTGATGCGGCTGCGCGCCTGGCTGCGTGTCAGCCCCGCGTGCACAAGCGTCAGCTCCATCGCGCGCAGCGAATTGGTGGCCTGGTCGCTCGCCTTGGCCTTCTCGTCCTGCTTGGTCTGGTCCGCCGCAAGGAGGCTGTCGGCAAAGCCGCGGTCGATCGCCACCGATCCGCTCATGTAGCTTTCGGCGTCCATCCACTTGGCGATGTCGGCCGACTTCTGGCCGCTGCGCGCGGCATAGACCTCGACCATGGCGGCATCGAACGGCGCCAGCCATTCGGCAACCTCGGCCATGTCGTGGCGGTTGCCGACGGCCATCACCCAGCAATTGTGGATCATCAGGAAGCTGGCCGCGCCGATCTCGACCGTGTCGCCGGCCATGGCAATGATCGAGGCGGCACTTGCCGCCATGCCCATGATCTTGACGATCACCGGCTGCGGGTGTTCGCGCAGCACGTTGTAGATCGCGATGCCTTCGAACATGTCGCCGCCCGGCGAATTGATCTGCACTTCGACCGGGCGGTCGCCGATCGCGCGCAGCTGCGCCCCGACCGACTTGGCGGTAATCCCGCCGCCCGACCAGAAATCCTCGCCGATCATGTCGAACATGGTGATGACGTTATCGCCGCTGGACAGAGCGGCGGGACGCACCCCGGCCGCATCCTCGGTCCAGCGATCCAGCACCGATGGCAGGGTCAGCGCCGAAACCTTGCGGTCGGCGGGCACCGGTAGCGCGCCCGGGCGCGCGCCAATTCCGGCTGCCTGGGCCATGATCTTGGGCAGTTTACGCATCGCCGGTTCCTTGTGCAGTGTCCTGTTTCCACGCCGGACGCCGGCCTTCGCCGCCGTCCAGCGGGTTCATGTCCATCTTTTCGCGGGCTTCGTCGGGCAACATGAAGCCGCCCGCGCCCGGACCGCCGATGGCCTTGGCGAAGAACTCGGCCTGGTCCTTCAGGCTGCCGCGCAGCAGCGCGCCTTCGTTGAACTTGGCGTAATGGCTGTCGCGGTCCCGCTCGCTCAGCAGGTCGCGCGCCACTGCCTCTTCCCAGGCGACGAACCATGGCATCAGGCAGTAGGTGACGAAGAACAGCCCCAGCTGCTCGATTCCCGAACCCCAGGCCGTTTCGTCGAACATCAGCAGCGGTCGCGGCACGCCCGACACCCGGCCGATTTCCTCGGCCTGGAACTTGCGCTGCGCGACCTGCTCCAGATCCTTGCCGTTGCTGGGAAACGGATTGGCCTTCATGTCTTCCTCAAGCACGAACCAGCGCCCGGCGTTTTCCGCGCCCTGCATCCGGTCGCGCATCTGTTGGCGCAGCCGGTTGACCGCGGCATCGCTCAATTCCTTGGGATGGGTCAGCGCTCCGCCCGGCTGCGTCCCGTTGCGCAGGATGGCAGCGGCGGTCTCGTCGACCACGTCGGCCATGCCCAGAACCTCGGCCGCCAGCTTGAGCAGCCCTTCACCGGTCAGCCCGTCGCTCGACCACGGCGCGCGCAGGTGGAATATCTCCGCCTGCTCGTAGACCTTTTCAGCGCCGGTCTTGGGCTGGTACTTGAACCGCAGCCGGAAATCGGCCGTGTCCTGCACCGGCGTGATGCGGCGCGGATCGAGCGGCCACAGCGCCTGCGGCCCCCGCACCCCCGGCACCTTGTAGGCATAGGCATCGCCGTGCAGCAGGGCGCGCCCCTGCATGTAGCTTTTGAACTCGAACGGCGTCTGGGCGCTGTTCGGCATCTTTCGCAGCAGCCGGTGGACCGGATGCGCGTCGGCCTTCTCGATCGACCCGTCGCCCAGCTTCTGGTGCAAGTTCATCGGCAGCATGCCGACCGCACTGGAAATCAGCGTGACCGCGCGCTGGAACGTCGCGTTCGACATCGCCGAACGCTCGCTGACCGCGCGCCCGGACCGCGTCGCATAGCCGCCCGACAGCAGGCCCAGGCCGATGTCGCGCTTCAGGTCCAGCACGCCATACGCTTGCGGCAAGCCGAGCGCAGACGCTTCGACCTCGCGGCCGAACAACCGGTCGAGCCAGCTCATCAGACCACCAGCAGCCCGCGCTCTTCGTAGACCGAAGGCCCGTCGCTGTCGGCCACCGGTCCGACTTCCAGCATCTGCACGGCATTCAGCATGGCGATCAGCGGGTCGATCTTGCCCGCACCGGCCATCTGCTTGCTGATGTACACGTTGCTTCCCTTCAGTTCAGCCCGCGCGTTAGACACGCACCAGGCCATCAGGGCCGACCCGTCATGCCGCAGCATGCCGTCGCCCAGCTTGAATTCCGTCGTCTTGATCGTTCCCGTCAGGCCCACGCCCTGGCGCACCGGGGCGATCTGCCCGGCGCGGCGCGCCACGGCATCGCCCTGGTCGAACCCGGCCGCGACCAGCGCGTCGACCAGCGCGCCCATGCCCCAGGCATCTACGCCGACCCCGCCGACCGCCGGCATCAGACCGCTGTCGCGGATCCGCACCGTCAGCGCGGCCACGTCCTCGACCAGCGCCTGCCCGGTCTCGACCAGGCGCAGCGTCCCTTCGGCCTCGAACCGGCGAAGGTCGGTCACAATGTCCTTGCGCCGCTCGAGCGCGATCTGCAGCGCCCAAGCGCGGCAGCACACCAGCCAAACGCCGGTGTCGCGTTCGCGCCCCGCCACGGCCAGGCCGAACAGGTCGTCGCGCCCGCCGCCGTCGATCCCGACCACCGCCACCTCGCACCGCGCCAGCAGCGCGTCGATCGTCAGGCCCGGTTCCTCGGCCGCTTCCCAGTAATCGGCCGCGCCCCAGCGGTCGCGCCGCAGCCGCAGCCCGATTTCGACGTTGATGTGCTTGGCGAGGAATATCTGCTTGCCCTCGCCCTCGCCCGCCAGCGTCTTGGCGTATTCCTTTTCCAGCCACTCGCGGGTGACCGCGCTGCCCAGGCTCGGGTTGGTGATGTACCAGTTGTCCGGGTCTTCGTAGGCCTGTGCTTCCAGCAAATCCTTGGGCCACTCGTAGAGCACGCCCAGGCACGTCGCGTCGGCGATCACCCCGTCGCGCACGTCGCGAAAATAGTTGAGCTTCGCCTTGAACACGCCCGCCGGCGCTTCGTCCGAATGGGTCGTGATCGAGATCAGGAACCCTTCGGACCGCGTCGCCAGGCCGCCGGTCGCTTCGCGCAGCATTGCCTCGGCCTTCGGGTTCTTCCCGAAAAGCCACAATTCCTCGACCAGGACGAACCCGGCCTTCTTGCCCCCGACCACGCCGCTGTCGGCCGCGACCACCTTCAGTTCGGCCTCGGTCACCCGGTGCTTGATCGTCCGCTGGTGCTCGATCACGTGCAGCAGCTCGCTCAGCTCGGGATCCGCGCGGACCATGCCCGCCGCCGGATCGAAGCTGTTGTTCGCGATCTCCAGCGTCGGCGCCAGGATCAGCAGTTCGGCGTTGTGCCGGTAATTCAGGATGAGCGCGGTCAGCATGATGCCGGCCGCAATCATCGACTTGCCGTTCTTCTTGCTGATCAGCAGCATGAACTCGCTGATCAGCCGCGCCCCGGTCTGCGGGTCCTGTGCCCCGAAGATCGCGCCGACGAAGTCGAACACCCAGTTGTCGCAGACCTCGCCCAGCGTCGGCCAGGTCCCGTCGAGCTTTTGCGGCAGGTCGGTGACCTGCAGCGCCTTGAACACGCCCAGCGCTTCGTCGGCGCTGGCCTGGAACAGCGGTGCGATCGGCACCAGGCTGTCGCCCGCGACGATCCGTTCCCGCCAATCGAGGCAGGCCGTCGACCATTCCATGGCCCTTCAGGGCCTCAGTGGATCAGCTGCGGCGGCGCCTGGCGCGGCGCGAACCGCCCCTTGACCTCGCCTGCGGCCTGTTTCTGCGCTTCCTTCTTGCCCAGCGGCTTTGCCTTGTCGGCCTTGCCCCGGTCCTTGATCCTCTCGCCGAGCGCTGCCAGCCCCGCCTTGTCCAGGCGCTTCAGCAGCTTCTCGGTCGCGCCGGTCTTGCCGGCCAGCGAATCCCGGTTGAGCCGCGCCAGCAGCTCGCCCTCGACGAAGGCCCGCGCGTTGCGGCGGATCGCCTGCAGCTCGCGGGTCGAAAAATAATGTTCCTTCAGGGTCGGGATCGAGATCCCCAGCGCCGCCGCCACGTCGGCGTCCGACTTGCGCTGCGCGTATAGCAGCACGGCTTTTTCTAGGTTTTCCGCCGTCGGCACGTGCTGCGGCCGACCCTTGCAGCCCTTGTTGGGCGGGACCGGTTGGCCCAGCAGGTCGAACGGCAGCCACCCGGGCCCATCCACCCTGCCGGATTTCGCATCACCCAAGAAAAAAATCTCCAAATGGTAGGGGCGGCGGTCAGGGAGCGGGGTGCCTGGTGGACTTTCGACCACCCCCCTGCCTCCGCGCCCGCTCGGCCTTGGCCTGCGCCGTCTTGGCCTGGTGCTCGCTGAAGGTCAGCCACACCGTATTCGCCGGATCGAGGTCCGCACCGCCGTCGCGCCGCTCGGTCTTGTGATCGAGGATCAACCGCTCGCCCGGCTTGGCCCTTGCCTTCGCCTCGCGATAGTCGGCATCGCGCATCCGCTTGGCCCGCAGCGCCACCCACTCGGGCGACTGGTAGAAGCTGTCGGCAACCTTCGCCGCCCGCGCCACCCGAGGCAGCATCGGTGCAAGCCGCGGCGCCAGCCTTACCAGGCGCACCATCGTTCGATCCCGTGTCTGTTGTGAGGTGCCAGAGCCAGAGTGCCGAGCAATCAAGGGGAGGGCTCAATCCCGGCGCACCGGCCCCAGCGTGCCCAAGGCATAGCCTATTTCGCGGGACAAACGGACACACTCTTTTCTGTAGAAACGAAAAGTGTTCCGCTTGACAGTTGTCCCTGACGAAAATCCGCCATTTCAGTCCGCAGAACCCAGCCCCAACCGCTCCATCCGCACCGCCACCTTGCCCACCGCCCGCTCGTAACGCTTGCGCAGCGCATCGCTGGTCACGCCCAGCTTGGCCTTGGCGTGCCGTTCCTCGCCCCGGAACACCACGTCCCAGCCAAAGCCTTCCGGCCCCGGCCAGCGCTTCATCACCAGCACCCGGCCGACCAGCGCGCGGTGCCCTTCCGGCACGGCCAGCGCGGCGGCCCGCTCGCCCAGCAGCACCGCGTCGAGACGGGCCATCATCCGCCGGCTGAGCGGCGCGCTCGGCACCGCGTCGGCATCGGCATAGTCGGCCTGCGCGTCCTTGACGATCGCCGGCCAGCAACTGCGCGATCCCGCCGCCAGGTAAGACCGCTCGCGGTCCGGCAACGCCGCCAGGCATTCCACCGCCTCGATCAGCGCATCCTCGGCTTCCTGCCACGTCACCATTGCCGCCATCGCTTCCACCCTTCCATTCGCCAAATCAGCCCGATTGCCTTTGATTGGAACCTTTTATTATTCCTCTTTTCAGAGAGTTAGAAGATATGTGGAACCTTGGAAGGCAAAACCGGGCAACTCCCACGGACTGCTTTTTCCCGCATCATCGCGCACGGGACCTGCCGCGATTTGCCTTCCAAGGTTCCAAACGCGCGCCACGTGCCCGGAAAACCGGGCTTTCGTGACTTCCAATCGCAGCAATCGGCCCGCTTCGGCAAAGGTTCCAGTGGAACCTTCCACACCGGCCACCAGCCCACCGGGGGCGCGGGGAAACCGTTATAGCGCATGTGCTTAGTCATAGCGCCGCCCGTCCAGCCACGGATCGTCGCCGACATCGTCCGGCGCGCCGGAATCGCCCTTTTCATCATCCGCGCGCCACGCGCCCGCCTTCACGTCGTCGAGCAGGATGCCCGGCCGGATCCGCACCTTGACCCACCACATGCCGTTGCTGGTCAGCTGCTCGAACTGCTTGTCGCGCATCGCGCCGACAAAGCCGCGCTGCTTCCACGCCTCGCGCCCGCTCGCCTGGCACCATGCCTCATAGAACTGGAACAGCTCGGTCGACTTGATCCGCACCTTGGGATCGTCGCTCACCTCGCACATGTCGGACAGGAACCGGCCCAGTTCGTCGCTGTCGTCGCGGTAGGCCCGCGTCGCCTCGCGCACCTGGTCCGGTTCGACCAGGCCGTGCGTGCGCCAGTCGATCAGCCCCGCCAGCAACCGGTTCAGGATGCCGCTGGCTTCGGAATCGCGCATCCGGTCGCCCAGCTTGCGGTCGACCTGGTCGGGCGGGATCTGCACGCCCCACGGCACCAGCTGCATGCGCCGCCAGATGCCGTCGTCGGTGCCCTTGATCTTGGGCTTGTGGTTGCCAGAAATCGTCATCTTGAAACTGGGCAGAAAGGTGAAGAACCCCTTGTTCAGGTGCCGCGCGTCCACCGGATCGCCGCCGGTCACCTGCTTGATCAGTCCTTCGTTCAGCGCCGCGCCCTTGTCGGGCTCGCTCGCGCGCAGGAACCGCACGCCGGGCAGGCGGGCGATGTCGGGCGTCGCCTGGTCGCCGCGGCGCTTGCCCGCATCGGTCATGAAGCTGTCGATCGGGATCGACCCGGCATAGTCGCCGACGATCGCCGCCACCGTCTCCACCCAGGTGCCCTTGCCGTTGCGCCCGCTGCCGTAAAAGAACGCCAGCTTCTGTTCGGAAATGTCCCCGGTCAGCGATAGGCCGCCCCACTGGTGGACGAAGCGGCGCATCGTCTCGTCGGGCTGCACCCGCTCGATGAACGCGTCGTATTCCGGGCAGGTCGCGCCCGGCGCATACTTCACCGGCGCCAGCTTGGTCATCAGGTCGGCGCGGTCGTGCCGGTGCAGCTTCACCCGCCACCCCGCCGTGCGCCATTCGCTCTTGCCCGCTTCCACCTCGGAACTCGGCCGTTTTTCCCGCGCCCGTTCCAAGCGCAGCGTCCCGTTCAGCACGTTGATCGCCATGCGGTCCTGGTCGAGCTGGTCGGGCTCGATCGCGATGTCGGGAAACGCCTTGGCCAGCGCGGCGACCGATTGCAGCTTGCCCGCCCCTTCGCTGGTCTTGGCCCAGGCCGCGATCTTGTGGCTCCACATCGCCTGTTTCTTGGCGCCCAGCACCACGTCCAGCGGTTCCAGCGCGTCGAGCGCGCGGGCCAGCGATCCATCGCTGTCGCTGCGCAGGTACGTGTCGCGCTCGGCCAGACCGAACGCCTCGGCCCAGCGCTCGAACTCCCACAGGTCGCGGTCGTTCAGCGGCTCGCTCGGCGGGGCAAAGCCCGATGCCGCCACCAGCGCCGCCTCGTTGCGGATCGCCCGCACCGTCAGGAACACCGATTGCATGACGGGCGCGGGCAGCCGGTCCTTTTCCTCGCTCAGCAGCCGCCAGCGGCGCTTGTCCCAGGCGAACCAGCCAATCTCCGGGCAAAAGCGGAAATCGTCGCCATGCCGCACCCGCCATCGCTCGGCATTGCCCAGGTCGGTCAGCGGCAGCCGCGCACAGGCCAGGTCCTTGGCAAAGTCCGGCACCGCGCGCAGGCGTCCCTGTCGGCCGCCGGTACTAATGTCGCCTGCGGCTCCATGCCGCCCGGCTCCATCCCCCGCACCCCCGGCAGATGAAGCCGCCGGGCCGTCCGTGGCGGAACCATCCGGACCGCCGTCAGGGGGCGCGGGGACATCGCCCCCGCCGGTCAGCACATTGCGCCGGGTCATGCGCCGCAAACCGGTGGGAGCGTAAAGCGAGCGCGATATATCTGAATTAGCGACGCCTGCTCCGCAGAGGCGATCTCATAGACGAAATGATCAACGTCAAAGACCTTTGATCTCGGCAGACCCCTCAACCGATCGGCGAAATCAGCAAGCGTGACAAAGGTGATGCAATCGCCGCGCCGACCGCAACGATCGAGCAAGCGCCGCGCGTGCGAAACGTGGTGATGATTGGCGACAAGGTAAATCGACCCATCGGACAACGCCGTCAGCGCCTTTGTCGTTCGACCTGTATTCCTCACGCCGCCAACCCCCGCGCCTGGTGCGCCGCTTCCACGCGCGGCAGGCCGCCATGGGCCAGCAGCTGGCGCAATCGCTCCTGCGCCCCGGCCTCGACCGTCAGCGTCACCCGTTCGCCCAGCGCGCGCAGCGCAGTCAGCGCCGGCAGGCCCCAGTCCAGCACGCACAGCCCCGCGCCGCCCGCGCCCATCCAGTCGAACGGATCGGCAAACAGCCGCAGCCGCACCGCGCGCGGCGGCTTGGCCGGGCTCGCCGCGGCCTGCGCTTCGTCGCGCGCCTGTTCGGCCTGCGCCAGCATATCCAGCCCCAGCGCCCACCCGTCCCCGGTGCGCAACGCCCATTCGTCACGGCAATGGCTGGCCAGCGCCGCCACGTCGATCAGCTCGCCGTCTGCGTCCCGCACCCCGATCAGCAGCCGCTGCGTCGCCCCGCCGGGCGTCCAGGTCGCCCCGTTGCCCGACAGCTCGACCCGCGCCACGCCCAGGTCGCCCGCCCCGCTCAGCCGCGCAATCAGGTGCCGGTCGGCCCCCATGCCCTGCAGCATCTGCACCGCCGCCCACGGCATCGCCGCGGCCGCACTCAGCAGCTCGCACGCCATGTCGTCCGCGCCCGGCCTCATTGCGAACCCGGCGCGGTACACAGCCGCCCTTCTTTTGGGCAAACCCGCTGCGAACCATTCTCCGTTTTGGAGGCGATTTGTTTCCAGTCGCGCGGACCAGTCATGCCAAAGTGCCAGCGCCGCCTCGCTTCACGTGGGCGATCGGCATTTCGCAAAGCGCGATGGCTCAACAGAAAGGGCTCTACATGGTTTTCGACACCGATCCTGCTCTCGCCCCGTCCGATCTGTTGTTGCGGCTCGACGCACCCGGTCCGATCGATGCCGCGGCTCTTGCAGCTTTCGGCGCCGAATTGACCAATTACCTGCGCTCGCCCGCAAGGCTGGGCCGGAGCGCGACTCTCGCGCTCAGCCGGCTGAACTGCGACCACGCGGTCGATGTAGTCTTTGCTCTCTGCGGCACAGCGGGTGCAGTGGCGGTTGCAACCAGACTGGTGGAAGATGTGGCGGGCGAAATGCGCGGCGCGGACCCCGCGCTTTCCGATGCGACCGCCAACCTGCTGAATGCCTCCGGCGCCAGTTCCGTCTACCTCATGGCCGAAGGCGACACGATCCCTGGCCCCATAGTCGAAGGCATCCATCTTTTCGACATCGATCGGCTTCGCGAACGCGTCTGACATCACGCCGCCACCTCGGCGGGAAACTTGCCCACTTCGTTGCCCCAGCTGGTCCAACCGGGCCGCGCCGTGCGGGCGAACATTTCCAGATAGGGTCCTCCGACCAGCGCTTCGATCCGTTCGTACTGGCAATCGGGCTTGCGGCTGTGCTCGCGCCGGGGCTCGAGGATCACCTGCCGCACCCCGGCCTCGATCCGCTTGGGCTTGCCCCGCGTGAACAGCCAGCACGGCTCAACCTGCTTGCGCGTCCAGTACCCGAACCCCATGCGCGGCTCGGGCAAGTCGCCGGTAAACAGGTCGGCCTGGTCGCCGCCGATCAGGCGCTGCTTGACCCAGTAAAACGCGTCGGTCTTGAAGGTGAAACCCCATGCTGCCGCCAGTTCGATCGCCTCGGTCAGGTGGGACCCCACGATCCACATCAGCAACGCGCAATCCTTTGCCGCTGCATTGGAGACCGGCAGCGCGGCCATTTCGGCCAGCGTCATCGTCCGATAATGATCCTCGGCGCAGCGGTGCGGGGTCATGTTCTCGCCCGAAAAGGTTCGGAACGCCCACGGCGGGTCAGCCAGGATGCAGCCGAAGTGGTTCTGCGGCAGGTGCTCCATCGCTAAACCGCCACCCGCGCCCGCAGCATGGCCTTCGCCAGCAGCAGGCTCCCGCTTGCCCGGTTGCGCGCATCGGTGTCGTCCTCGATCACCCGCTCGCCGCGCTTGGTCCGGCTGCGCGCAACGGCATCGTTCACCGCCTCGCGGTGCCGGCACCGCGCCGCTTGCACCATCGCCGCCTGGGTCTGGCAGTCGATCCGCGCCAGGTCCTCGGCGCTCAGCCGGGTGACCGGCATCGCCTCGGGCAGGATCGGGTCGAGCCAGGCCAGCTCGCGCAGCTTGGCGGCATAGGCCGGATCGCGCTCCGCCAGGGCCTCGGCCTTGTTGACCCGGTATATCACCGTCCCGTGGTCGGTCCCGCCCAGCATCCTGCCGAGCGACGGAAAGCTGCGCTGCTTGCCCGAGCGCGGCAGGCGAAAGCGCAGCAGCCAGCTGGCCATGCACCGCGCCTGCACCACCCGCTTGCGCCGGCCCTTGCCCCTCAGCTCCGCCTCGGGCAGCGAAAAGGCGATGCTCACCGCCTGCAGCACGGCATCGGCGTCCGCTCGCGGCAGGCCGCTGCGCGGGGGAAGGATGTCCTCGCCCATCAGTGCCGCCGAAACGCGATGGACCGCTCGCTGTGCCAGCACAGCGCGCAGGTCGCGCAGCAATCGGTCGCGCCGGTCTGGGCCGGGCACAGCACCGCATCCGGATCGATGTCGCCGGGATCGATGACCCGCGCGGCGTGCAGTTCATGCGGTGCGCCGGAAAAGCGGATCGCCGCCCGCGCCCAGCCATGGTCCAGCGCCAGGCGCGCCACCGCTCGCCCGATCGGCGATGCGGGATCCTGCGCGGTGAACCCGAACAGGTGCAGCGCGGGCAGGCTGGCCAGCATCCGGTTCCAGAAACCGGCGTATTCGGCGCTGTAGAAATCGCCCAGCACGTGAAGCCGGACCAGGAAGCCCGCCGGGTGCTTGCGCGCCAGCGCGAACAGTTCGTCTTCCAGCGCGGCGATCAACTCGGGACCGTGGGCAATCCGCTCGGCCGCCTGCATGTTGTTGCCATAACAGGCGCCCCACTGGGCACAGCTGCGCGGGCACGATGCCCGCTCTTCCAGCGTCAGGGTGAAGATCGGCCAGCCCCGGCGCGGGCCCTTGCGCACGTCCCTGCCGATCTTGCGGCTCTGGTGCCCGTCTTTCAGCACCCGGCGCACTTCGGACGGGGCGAACACCCGGCTCGGGAAGATCGTGTTCCCGGCGCGGAACGACTGGTTGAGCGGCCCGATCACCATGCCCCGCCCGTGCGGCATGGCCGTGGCGAAGCGGCGCAGACTGGTGTCGTGCTTCATGCCGCCACCTTCACGCCGCAGAACCGGCTCTTACAGGCGGAAGCCTCGGCGCAGGTCACCATGATCTCGCACTGGTCGCACCAGCGCTTGCCGGCGAACTGCGCCGGCGGCGCGCCATCGCCGCTGGCCCTGGCCCAGGCCGATCGCATCACCTTCTCGCCCGCACTGGCAAACTTCAGCAAGGGATCGTCGGCCCGCGCCTGCATCACGTCGCTGCGCCACTGCTCTTGCGATCGCAGCGCCAGCATCGTCTGGAAGCGTTCGTTCCGCTCTGCCGAAAAGGTTCCGAAGCGCGCGATTTCGTCGGCACAGACCGCCGCGATCCCGCCGAAGATCGTGCCGGCATACCGCAGGATCTGCGAACCGAAGGCTTGAGCCAAAGTGTGAAGCGCGACCGTCGTCGCCTTGCGGCCGTGGCGTCGCCACGATGCTTCGATGCCGCCAATGTTCGTGATCTGCCGCGCCGACCAGCTATCCGGGTTCGTCGTCTTGGCGATCGACAGCCCCGCCTCAACCAGCGCCTCGCTGATCTGGATGGCTTCCCGGTCGCCGCTCGCCACGGCCGCCTTGAAAATGTCCAGCTTGCCCAGCGGGCGCCGCTGCTGGTTCAGGTGGACAAAGCTCGCCGCCTCGTCCGCCGCGCTGGCGTATTGCACGACCACCGCCGGCAGCTGGCTGATGTCGCCGCGCAGCCGGGCGGCGGCCAGACGATGCTGCCCGTCGATCACGAACAGGTCGCCGGCCTCGCGCCGCGCCACCACCAAGGGCTGGCACAGGTCCCAGTTCCAGTGCTGGGCGATCTTGCGCACCAGCGCCTGGCTGGACGATGTGTCCAGGCTGCGCTGGTATTCGGCATCGATCTGCAGTTGCTGCGGCAACAGGTATTGCAGCGCCGGCAGGTTGCCCAGCGGCGGATTGAACTTCAACCGATCGGTCGCGGCACGCACCATGCTCAGTCCTCCCTTTCGCTGTCGCCGCGGTGCAGCCCGGCCGCCAGGTCGCCGATCAGCACGTCGATGGCCTGCCGGGTGATCACGGCCCGCTCGCGGTCCTCGGGCGCCGCCGAACTGTTCTCGGCCACGGTCAGCGCGGTGGCGCGCTTGCGCTGCAGATAGGCGACCGTGTCGCGCGCCTCGGCCACCATTCCGGCGGCGAACGAGCCGACGCCCGGCGCGGCGGGCAGAACCCCCTCGCCGCTCATCGCGCCGTTTCCACGCTGGCGGTGCGCAGGCCCGAACTGGCGATCTCGATCACCCGCGGGCCGAACCGTGCCGGCTCGATCAGGCGGATCTCTCCCTCTGCCTCGAGCCGCTGAACCAGGTACCGCGCGCGCCATGGGGTCGGCAGGTCCAGAGCTTCTGCGATCGCCTCATTGGTCGGGCATTCCGTGCCCCGCCTGGCGCAGTCCGCCAAAAGGCCGAGGACGCGATTCTGGTCCTCGCGCTTGTCGCGACCGGCCTTCCCGGTCGCGGAGATTCCGTTCCGGCGGAAAGGCCCCGGCTCGGTTCGGTACACCCGGAACAGCCAGCGATCGCTTTGCCCCGGCTCGCGCCCGTGCGCGCAGGTTGCCCGCTTCTCGGCGATCCACGTATCGACCAGCGCGCGCGTCGCGTTGCGCGCTGTGCCCAGGCTCGATGGCCCTGTGGCCCACACCAGCGAGGCCCCCGGCGCCAGGCGCTCGAACGCAGCCGCCAGCTGCGCCGGATCGGCAAACTGGGGCAGTGTTCCGCTCACCACCGGTTCGCCCACGGCCAGAACAGCAGGCTGCGCAGCACGGCGCGCGGGCGCGGCATCGGTTCGTCGTTGATTGCGGCGTCAAGCCAGTCGAGCGCGGCCCACACCGCGCCGAACGCCAGCCACCCGGCGGCGATCACGCCCAGCAGAACAAGCCCCACCCCCCAGTCCAGCATCAGTGCGCGCTCCCCGTCCGGGTGATGCCCGGGCGCGCTTCGGCCGCCGGGTTCGCCAGCACCGCCCGCATGCGGACCAGCGCCGCCATCGCCTCATCAATCTGCACCACCACGCCGTCGGCTTCGCGGGCCTTGATTTCGCCGTCCCGCGTCGCCTCGCACAGCGCGCGGGCCACATCGCCGAACTCGGCACTGGCCTCGACCATCGCGCGGGTCAGCGCGTCCTCGCCCGCGCCGCAATCGGGCAGGCGGATCGCCACGTGCCCCAGCTCGGCGGCCAGCGCGGTCAGGATCGCCGGGGTCAGCCCGCGCGCCACCGCCACTTCGTCCAGCGCCAGCGCGCAATCCAGCGGCGGGAAGGCGCGGTGGTTCAGGTTGTGCCAGTCCCCCGCGACCGATCGGCCACGCTCGGCCGTGGCGGCTGCGCCGTCCACCCCGCCGCAGGCGTCCACCGCCGCGCGCACCTGGCGCTTGATCCGGGCCAGCGCGGGGCTCACGCCACCACCTGACCGGACATGCCGTCCGCCTGTCCGGTTGTCGCCGCCCCATCGGCCGGGCTAACACCGACAACATGCACGAACGACGCAACCGCATCGGGCACGGCGCCCTCGGGCCAGTTGGCTGGCTCGCCCAGGAACCGGGCGAAGCGTTCCAGCGTGGCCGCGGTCGGATTGGCCGTCCCTTCCTCGCACCGAACGAAGAACTTCCCGTCGTTGACCACGATCGTGGCAAGCCGGGACAGCGATCTGTCGTTCGCCTCGGCCCACGCCTTGGCGCAGGTCATCAGGCGGTCGATCAATGGAATTGCTTCTAGCATCACCCGCCCTGCATACGGGATATGTCCCGCATTCGTCAACGGGGTATATACCGCTAACCGAATTGCGGGATTTGCGGGATAATCCCCGCGTGCCCACCGAACGCGAAATATTGGCCGAAAGAGTACGGCAAAGGCTGGATCTGCTCGGCCGTTCACCCCGCGACGCGTCGATCGCGGCTAGTGGAAAACCCGACCTGATCCGCGACATCTTCCGCGAACGCCGCATGCCGACCGCGCCGGTCATGCTCGAACTCGCCCGCGAGCTCGAGACTACGACCGACTGGCTGCTCGGCCGAAGCGAGACGCCCGATCAGCCCGTCAGCGAGGCGACCGTGCGAGACAAGCCCCCCGAATGGCGCGGCACGAACGATAAGGACGGGATTCCCGTGCTCGGCACCGGCTATTGCGATGACCTGGCCATTGAGGGGCAGGATGGCGCGCTCCACATCGAACGGATCCAGCTCGAACTCGACCACACCGTGCGGATGATCCACCGCCCCGCCGCGCTATGGGCCGCGCGCGAAGCCTATGCGATCGACCTGCACGGCGATTCGATGGAACCCGCGCTCGAACAGGGCTCGGTCCGCATCGTCGATCCGCGCCGGCCGCCGGCCCACGGCGATTATGTCGTCGCCCAGCTGAATGATGGCAACGGCGGCCGTGACGTGGTTACCGTGCTGGTCAAGAAGCTGGTCCGCGCGACCTCGACCGTGGTCGAACTGCAGCAGTTCAACCCGCCGATCACCTTCCGCATCCCGCGCAGCCAGGTCGCCCGCCTGCACCGCATCGTCACCTACGAGGAACTGGTCGGACGCTAGGCTTCAGAACGACCCGGCGCTGGTCAGCACCAGCTTGCGCTTGCCGTCGCGCCAGCCATAGGCCGCCACATGCTTGCCTTCTGGCACGACATGCTGGCCAAACGCGCTGCAGGTCACAAGGCTCAGCACCGCCTCCTTCTGCCGGTACGGCAACTCGGCCCACAGGTATTCGTCGACGTCGATCCGGGTCGGAGACGGGCGGTCGCGTACCGTGCCCGCCTTGGTCAGCTCAGCAAGCCAATCGTCGCAGGCCTTTGCCAGCTCCGCCTTGTGGCGCACGACCGCGGCGGCCTGAACCGCTGCGCTTTTAGCAGCAGCCTTGGCCGCCGCCTCAGCCTTGACATCTTCCGGTGTGGAAATGGGCTGCGTCGCGCGCTTCGTATCGGCAAAAAGGGCCACCACCACTAGCAAAGCAAACCCGGCCAGAAACCAGACCACCATGTCCTGCCGGGACAGCCAGGCTTTCAGGTCGCGCAGCGCGGCGCTCGCCTCGGCGGTACGCCCTTCAGGCGGATCAGCCATCGTCTCTTACCTTTCGATACATGGCGCCCCCCTTGGTCCGGCTACTGGCCAGCCTTCTTCGCCACTTCGCGCCGGTAGATCGCCCCCGCGTTGGTCTCGACTTTGGGCTTGCTGATGCCCACGATCTTCTCGGCAAACAGGTTGATCACGCCGAGTTCATAGGCGCCCCAGATCAGCGCCAGCAGCACCAGTCCAAGCAATGGCTTGGCGAACTCGTTCCCGGATGTTCGCGCACGGCGGCGACGGGCCATTGATCAGGATCCCCGCTCAATCCCGGCAGGTCACGCACTTCACCCGGCTATTGCCCGTCGGCGCCGCGATCGGCTCCGCCGCCGGGGCCAGCGCCGGTGCCGGCAACGGGGCGGGAGTCGATGCCACCCCAGCGGCAGGCTGGATCCGCGCCGTGCAGCCCTTTTGCGCCTTCAGCGCCAGCAGCTGGGTCATCCGCTCGGTCGCCGTCCGCTCGGCCGCGTTCTTCTCGTTCGCGTTGCCGATCCCCCAGTCGCCCAGGAAGCCCATCACCGACGCGCCGTTGAACCGCGCCCCGTCCGCAACCTGCTGGCGGAACGCCTCGATCTTGGCGATTTCGATCTCGATCGCATTGCAATCGTAATACTGCCCCTCCGCCGCGGTCAGCGGCTGCAGCCGCCCGTACCGCTTGGTGGCACACCCGCCGGTGGCGAGCGACAGGGCAATCAAGGACACGACTAAGGTCTTCCCACGCATGGGCCAATCTCCAGAGTTGTCGGGATTGCGACCGGTGTTCTTCCCCAGTCCGGCCAAGCTGCCAACATATCAGGCACTTGGCAACGGCCTTCTCCCGGTCCGGACCGACGATTTGCACCGTTTTGGCGCAACCGACCGGCGTCCCGCACGGGCCGCGCGGGTTTTGCCCCGCATAGCGCCTTGACAAAGGGATATATCCCGCATTACCCATTGGCGTCGAAAGGAGCCTTCCATGCTCAAGACCGCCGCCACCTTCCCCTTTCCCGGATCCGCCGCCTTCCTGCGCGGCCCAACCGGCACGGAACCCCAGCCCTGCCGCATCCTCCAGCGCCGCGCCGATGGGCAGGTGACCATCGCGATCGACGAACGCTTCAAGACCGCCAGCAGCACGCGGACCGTTACGGCGGCCGATCTCTGCGCCACCGCCAACGAAGCCTCCGCGCCGGTCAAGCGCCGCCGGAAAGCCGCCTGATGCCTTTCGGCCGCGCCAAGCCCCGCCCCACGCTCTACCAGTTGCAAGGCCAGTGGGACGATGCCCGCGCCCGCGAACGCGTCGTCGCCTTCCGCACCGACCTGCGCCGCACCCGCGAACCGGTCCTGCTTCCCCCCATCCTGATAGCCGCCGCGCTGTGCCTGACCGCCTTCGCCGTGATGACCCCAAACTGAGGCGCGCCATGCTCGATCGCCTGCGCACCTTCCTGCCCCGCATCACGGTCGATCAGATGGCCATGGTCACCGCGGTGTTCTTCGCCAGCGCGATCGCGGCCGTCGCGCTCGCCTGGGCCTTTCACCTGTTCAACCGCCGCCGCGCCCGGCGGGTCGCCGGGGCGGCGGACGCGGATCACCGCGCCGCCGCCCCAACCTGTTCGCGCGAGGGACGCAGCTGATGGACCTTGCCGCCATCGCCGCCGACGAACTCGCCCGCCGCCGCGCCCGCTGCAGCGCGGCCGTGCGCCGCAACCCGGCCGAGCGCGAGGCCGCGGAACGCCACGTCCGCCTGTGGGCCGGCATTGCCGCCTGGTTCGGCGCACTGCTGCCCGAGGATCTGCGCCCCTACGAAGGCTGGCAGCTGTGGACCGACCACGCCCCGCGCGAGGCCAGCGCCGCCCAGTGGCGCACCCTGCTCGCCGCCGAACTGCGCGGCGCCGCCCAGGCCGCCACCCGCCGCGCCGAGCGCGAGCCCAGCGCCGAAGCCCTCACCCGCGCCCGCCACCTGCTGGCGCTCGACCACCCCCTGTCCCTCGCCGCCGGCCTCGGCCCGATGCGCTGGGACCAAGAGGAAAGCATCGCGGCATGATCGACCTCTCCCTCGGCACCGACGCGCGCGAAGTCGTGCTCGCCCTCGCCACCCAGCGCGACGACCATCGCCCCTACGTCCGCACCATCGCCGCCGACTGCGACCTGCCGGTCGAACAGGTCCGCCGCATCCTGTTCCAGCTCGGCGAACACGGCCTCGCCACCTTCGGCCCGGTGTTCGATTCCGACGACGGCACCCCCAAGGGCAGCACCTGGTGGCTCACCGAAGCCGGCACCGCCGTGCGCGACACCATCGAACAGGGGAAAGCGGCGTGACCGGCCCGCGCGTCCTTGTTGCCTGCGAGTATTCGGGCATCGTTCGACGCGCCTTTACCGATCGCGGGTTCGATGCCTGGTCGTGCGATCTGCTACCGGCCGAGGATCGCAGCAACCGCCACATCACGGGCGACGTGCGCACTGTACTGCACGATGGCTGGGATCTGCTGATCGTCGCCCACCCACCCTGCACGCGCCTGACCAATTCCGGCGTCCGCTGGCTCCACACCCCGCCGCCCGGCCGCACCCGCGCCGATCTGTGGCGCGAACTGGATGAAGGTGCCGCGCTGTTCTCGGCCCTGTGGAACGCCCCGGTCGACCGCGTCTGCGCCGAGAACCCGATCATGCACCGGCACGCGCGCGAGCGCATTGCCGGCTATGCCCTGCCGCAGATCGTCCAGCCCTGGTGGTTCGGCGATCCGCAGTTCAAGGCCACCGGACTGCACCTGCGCGGCCTGCCGCCGCTGGCGCCGACCAACCGGCTCACCCCGCCTGCAACCGGCACGGCCGAACATCGCCAGTGGAGCCGCGTGCACCGCATGCCGCCCGGCCCGGACCGCGCCAAGGAACGCAGCCGCTTCTTCCCCGGCATCGCCGCCGCCATGGCCGATCAGTGGGGAGCACTTCTGCTGGAAGGGCTTGCCGCATGACACGCGCTCTGTGGAAACCCTGGCACGGCCTCGAAGCGTTGTACCTCGGCGAAATCATCGTCGGGCGCGTATCGATCAACCGCAACGGGAAGGGCGACGCGGCAAGCTGGATTTTCAATCTAGCCGGGGCAACAGCCCACTGGACCACCGCCCGGACCGTTGAACAGGCGCGCGAGGCTGTCGAAGCCAAGCTGCACGACTGGCTTGATAAGGCCGGCTTCGCGTGACCGCCCCCCAGCTTCTGACCGAAGCCGAAGCCGCGTCCCGCCTGCGCCTGTGCCCGCGCACCCTGCGCAAGGCGCGGCAGGACGGCGAGTTGTCTTGGGTCCAGTTCGGGCGCAAGGTGCTCTATTCCGAAACCGATCTTGCCGCCTTCATCGAGAAAGCCCGCCAATGCCCCTCTACCAGCGCCAAGGGTCGCCCTTCTGGTGGTACTCGTTCACCTGGGGCGGTGTTCGATTTCGAGGAAGCACGGGCACGGAAAAGGAACGTGACGCCCGCCTGATCGAGGCTGAGGCGCTTGCCGCCGCCAAGGAAAAGCGCACCTACAAGGACGCCTGGCGGCTGCGCGACGCGTTCGGCGCCTACTGGGACGAACATGCCAAGCACCAGCGCAGCGCCGACTTCGTCTTTCACAAACTCGAGCAATTGAGCCGCCTGCTCGGCAAGGACACGCCGATCACCGACCTGACCAACGCCAAGCTGCTCGATTACCGGGCCAGGCGCCGCGGCGAGGGGCTGGCCGCCAACACCGTCAACCGCGATCTGGCGATCCTCAAGGCCGCGCTCAACCACGCCCGCCAGATGCACGGCAAGCCGGTCGCCGAACTGGCGTGGAAGCGCCTGCGCGCAGACGAGCCGCCGCACCGCATCCGCTTCCTCAGCCACAAGGAATACGCCGCGCTGCTCGCCGCCTGCGACGCCGATCTGCACCGCGCGGTGACCTTCGCCGTCGCCACCGGCCTCAGGAAGGCCAACGTGGTCGGCCTGACCTGGAACCAGGTCGACCTCGCCCGCGGCGCGATCGTCGTGCCGGTCAAGGGCGGCAAGCTCCACACCGTCAGGATGACCCCTCAGCTGCGCGCGATGCTCGGCCGCACCCGCGTGCGCAAAGGCCGGGTGTTCGACACCACCAACTTCCGCAAGCGCTGGGAAAAGGCGGTCAAGGACGCCGGCCTCGACGACTTCCGCTTCCACGACCTGCGCCACACCTTCGCCAGCTGGGCCAGGATGGCCGGCGCCGACATCGCCGACATCTGCGACGCGCTTGGCCACAGCAGCACGGCCGTCACGATGCGCTACGCCCACATCGAACCGACCCAGCACATCAGCGCCTTCGACCGCGTCGCCGCCGGGGTCTGGTCACAATCTGGGGCACACGATGCACCTAAAGCCTTGAGAACAAAGCAAACGCGCAAAGCTTAGAAGTCTCGCGCTCTATCCAGCTGAGCTACGGGCGCGCGCCGCGCGCTCCATAGGGCGGGATTGCGCGGCGCGCAAATGCGGCTAGCGTGGCGCGCGATGACCCAGCACCTCGATACGCTAGACGGCCAGGCCGGCGCCCGCCGCCATTTCCGTTATTTCGACTATGTCATGGCCGCCTTCGTGGCGATCCTGCTGCTATCGAACCTGATCGGTGCCGCAAAACTGGCCACGCTGGGCGGATGGACCTTTGGCGCGGGAATCATGTTCTTCCCGATCAGCTACGTCATCGGCGACGTGCTGACCGAGGTTTATGGCTATGCCAACGCGCGCCGCTGCGTCTGGGCGGGATTTGCCGCGCTGCTGTTCATGGCCTTCATGAGCTGGGTGGTGGTCGCCCTGCCCCCGGCCGCTGGCTGGGACGGACAAGGCGCTTATGAAAGCGTCTTTGGCAGCACCTGGCGGATCGTCGCGGCTTCGGTCATCGCGTTCTGGGCGGGCGAGTTCGTCAACAGCTTCGTTCTGGCCAAGATGAAGATCCTGACCGCGGGCAAGCAGCTGTGGACGCGCACGATCGGCTCGACCTTGTTCGGCCAGGCCGTGGACAGCCTGATCTTCTATCCGATCGCGTTTCTGGGGATCTGGAGCACCGGCCAGGTCCTGACCGTAATGGTCACCAACTGGCTTCTGAAGGTGCTGTGGGAAGCGCTGCTGACGCCGGTGACCTATGCGGTGGTCGGCTGGCTCAAGCGCCGCGAGGGGGTCGACGTATTCGACCGTGGCACCGATTTTTCGCCCTTTGCCAAGGCGAAGTAGGCGGCTTGGGCCCCGCACCACATCGGGATGCGGGGCCTCACCGGCGATGGTCAATCGGCGATGAGGCCGATTGCGATGTAGATCAGCACCAGGCTGCCCATGCCAAGGATCGTGCCCAGCGCCCAGGCCACGCGGACCAGGGTGACGTCGATCCCGAAGTAGTCGGCGATGCCCGAGCACACGCCCATCAGCTTGGCCTGGCTGCGGCCGAGGCGGAAGCCGCGGCGTTCGGGCAGGATCGGGCTGCTCTTGTCGAGGCTGCTCATGCGACGGCACCGATATAGGCGGCGGTCTGCTGCGGAGCAGCTTCGGTGGCAACGGTGCCGCTGATCAGCAGGAAGGACAGGGCGAAGGCCGACACGGCAGCGGTAAGCCGGCTGGTCAGGTTGGTGTTCTGCGTCATTTCTAGATCTCCTTGTTCAAAGTTCCCAGCGCTTGCAGCGCATGCCACAAACATTGCAGGGACCGTGCCAATTGCAGAAAATGCCAGAAATCTGCCAATTCTTCCCCGAACACGGATTCTTGCCACAGGATGAATGCGCACAAGTGGTAATTTTTCCCAACTATCGGCAAACGCCTTTCGCGTGACCTTGGGCAAGCAGCGCACTATCGCCGCTATCATGGTGCTTGACCGGATTTCCTTGACCCGCTTTCGCAACCACCGCGGCACACGGTTGGAAGATACGGCGAAATTCAACCTGCTGGTGGGCGAGAATGGCGCGGGCAAGACCAATGTGCTCGAGGCGCTGTCGCTACTTGCCCCCGGCCGGGGCATTCGCCGCGCGGCTCTTGCCGACATGGCCGGCCAGCACGGCGACGGCAGCTTCGCGATCAGCGCCGCGCTGGATCAGACGGTGCAGCTCGGCACCGGAATTCGGGCCGAACGACCGGGCCGCCGGATCGTCCAGGCCAACGGGGCCGAGATCGCCGCAGTGCAGCTTGGCGAATGGCTCAGCATCGGCTGGCTGACGCCGGCGATGGACCGCCTGTTCGCCGACGGAGCAGGTGCCCGGCGCCGCTTCCTCGACCGGCTCGTCGTGGCACTCGAGCCGCGCCACGCCCGCCAGGCGACGCGGCTCGACACGGCCTTGCGCGAACGCAACCGCCTGCTGGCCGATGCGGCCGAGCCGGACCCCCGCTGGCTCGACGCGATCGAAGCGCAACTGGCTGAAGCCGGCTCTGCCGTGGCCCAGGCGCGCGCGCGGGTGGTGGATCGGCTGGGCGCCACCCTTGTAACTCTGCCCGATGCACCCTTCGCCCGGCCCGAGCTCTGCTATCAACCGGGCGGGCCGCTTCAACCCGAAGATCTTGCACGCGCCCTGGCCGAAGGCCGCCGCCGCGACCGCGCTGCCCAACGCTCTCTGACCGGGCCGCACCGCGACGACCTTGTCGTGACGATGGCCGGCAAGGATCAGCGCGCCGCCGACTGTTCGACTGGCGAGCAGAAGGCCATGCTGATCGCCATCACACTGGCTCACGCGGGTCTGCTGGGCGGCGAACGTCCGTCGCTCCTGCTGCTCGACGAAGTAGCCGCCCATCTCGATCCCCAGCGCCGCGAGGCTCTGTTCGACCGCTTGCGCCGGGGCAGCGCGCAGGTCTGGCTGACCGGAACCGAACTGGCGCCCTTCTCGGACATCGCGGGTGAAGCCGCCGTGTGGCAAGTGGCCGGGGGATCGGCCGTACGCACGCCATAGCGCTCTTCAAGCGCCCACTGCCGTCCATCGCGCAGCGGCGGCGATGCGAAATAGTGCTAGATGGCCAGCCCGAAGCCGATCACCCCCCGCGTCACATGCACCGTCGCAGCCTGGGCGCGGGCCACGTCGGCCGTACCGCCCAGCAGCCGTTCGTGGACCACGCCGACATAAGCGTCGGCCCGCTCGGACAGATTGAAACGCAGTCTGGTCGAGGCGTTGAGGTCGGTCAGCCCGCGGCCCAGCGCCTCTGGCGCAATGACCTGCGCCGACCAGTTCAGCGCCAGTCGCGGCTCAAACCGCCAACGCTCGGACAGATCGAATGAAGCGGTCAGCTTGCCGCTGCCGGTCAGGTCGCCGCGCTGCGACACGAAGACGTAGTGTTCTGCGTCAAGCCACGACGCTAGCGCGGCTTCGATTCCGGCTGAGGCGTGAACCAGGTCTTCGCCGCGGCGCAGGCCGAAGGCCAAAGTGGCGGCCTTGCTCACCTTCGGCATCCACAGGGCCTGCACCTGAACAAGGTCAAAGGCGGTGCGCGTCTCGCTGCCGCCGTCGATCTTCAGTCCGAAATGCGCAAGGCCGCTGCCGGCTTCGAGTGCCGATTCGATCAGCAGATGTTCCGGCCCGGGGCCGATATGCAGTTCGGCGACAGCAATTTCCGCGTTCACTTCAGCCACGGCGGGAAAGGCGCAAAGACAAACCGGCGCGATCATCAAAAGGGCAAGCACACGATCGAGCATTGCCCCATCATAGCGCCATTCATGCCGTTTTCCCGCCAATTCTGTCGTCGACGGCAGCGTTCGTCGAAACGGACCAGCGCCGTATCCCATTCGTTCAGCTTGCCCGCGATAGGAGCCGCCATCGCACTGGTTGCACAAGAAAATTGTCGACTGCCACAAGGCATGAAGGCAACAGGCGCGCCAACGCCCCTACCTTCGGACCCGGGCCGGAGCGCCAAAAGAGAACTGGAGAAACGATGCGCCGTCTGACCGTTACCCTTGCCGCCCTCGCCGCCCTTGGACTTGCCAGTCCGGTGATGGCTCAGCCCAGGCTTGTCGCCGCCTCGCCCGCTGCCCGGGCGACCGTGGCCAAGCCGACGCAGATCAAGCTGTCCTTTTCGGAGGCGCTCGCCGGCCCGCTGTCGGGCATCGAGCTGATCATGACCGGTATGCCGGGGATGGCCAATCACCCGCCGATGCCGATCCGGGGCTTCAAGACCGCCACCGCGGGCAAGGACCTCGTCGTCACGCTGCCTCGCGCGCTGCCGGCGGGCACCTACAGCCTCAAGTGGCACGCCGCCGGCGCCGACAAGCAGCGCGTGACCGGCGCCTACACCTTTACGGTGCGCTAGACTTCGCCGGCGCCGGCAGGGCCCTGGCGACCGCCTCGACCGTTTGGCCGACCATCAGGTCGATCCCTTCTGCGGTGGGGTGAATGCGGTCGGGCTGGATCAGGCCGGGCTTGCCCAGCAGCGGCTGCAGAAAGAACGGCACCAGCGCGGCGCCGTACTTCTTGGCCAGCGTCGGGAAGATCGGGTTGAACTTCGCCGCATAGTCGGGGCCCAGGTTCGGCGCGGCGATCATGCCCATCAGCACGACCGGCACCTTGCGCTCCTGCAATCTGGCCAGGATCGCTTCGAGATTCGAGCGGGTCTGTTCGGGCGGCAGGCCGCGCAGCATGTCGTTGCCGCCCAGGCTGATCAGGACCAGGGCGGGGGCGGCGGGATCGCTGTTCAGCGTGAAGTCCAGCCGTTGCAGCCCGTCTGCCGTGGTGTTGCCCGATACGCCCGCGTTCATGATCTTTGCATTGATCCCCCGGCCGCGCAGCGCGGTCTCCAGTCGCGCCGGATAGCTTTGCCCCGGATCGAGGCCGTAGCCGGCGAACAGGCTGTCCCCCAGCGCGATCACCCGAAGCTGCGCTCCCATCACTGGCGGCAGCGGCGGCTCGTCCGCACTGGCGGAGGCGGTCGGCGCGGCGACGGGCGCTTCCGATCCGCAGGCCGCCAGCGCGAGCGCGAGAGCCACGGGGGTTGTAACCACGCGGATCAGGTTCCATTTCATTCTGCAATTCCTTCTCGAGTTCATCCCTAGCTATGGCATCCCGCTGACGTGACAAGCCCCCAACCGGCGACAGAGCGCGCCATTGCTGCTACCGACCTCACCTTGACCCTGGGCCAGGACGGCAGTTCCGTCGAAATCCTTCGCGGGATAGACCTCGCCGTGCCGCAAGGGCAGACGCTGGCCCTGCTCGGCCCGTCAGGGTCGGGCAAAAGCTCGCTGATGGCAGTTCTTTCAGGCCTAGAGCGGGCAAGCGGCGGCACGCTGCACGTCGCCGGGGCCGACTTTGCGGCGCTTGACGAAGATGGCCTTGCCGCTGCGCGGCGCGGGCGCATCGGCATCGTGCTGCAGGCCTTCCACCTCCTCCCGACCATGACCGCGATCGAGAACGTCATGACCCCGCTCGAACTGGCCGGCACGCCCGATCCGCGCGCAAGGGCCGAAGCGGAGCTGGCGGCGGTCGGCCTCGGCCACCGGCTCGACCACTATCCGGCCCAGTTGTCCGGCGGCGAACAGCAGCGCGTGGCCATTGCCCGCGCGCTCGCCCCGCGCCCGCCGCTGGTCTTCGCCGACGAGCCGACGGGCAATCTCGACACCGCGACGGGCGAGGCGATCATGGATCTGCTCTTTGCCCGCCGCGCCGAAACCGGCGCGACGCTGGTGGTTATCACCCACGATACGGCGCTGGCCCAACGCTGCGAGCGGGTGGTGACCCTGGCCGACGGCCGCATCGCCAGCGACAGCCTGCCGGCGTGAGCGAACGCCTGTCCTGGAGCGCAGCATGGACCATTGCGCGGCGCGACCTGTCGGCCCGCTTCAAGGGCCTGCGGCTCCTGCTGGTCTGCCTGTTCCTGGGGGTCGGCGCACTGGCCGCGATCGGCACGCTGACCGGGGCGATCGAGCGCGAACTGGCCAGCCGGGGGCGGACTATCCTGGGCGGCGATATCGAGCTGTCGGTGTGGCAGCGCAGCCCCACCGCGGCCGAGCAGGCCGCCTTTGCCCGCGCCGGAACGGCCTCGACCGGGCTCAGGATGCAGGCGATGGCCACCGCCGGAGATCTCGCCGCGCCGGTCGAGCTCAAGGCGGTGGACGACAGATGGCCGCTCGTCGGCAGGTTGACCCTTACCGATGGCCGCAAGGTCGGCGCGCCGGCCCCGGGATCGGCGTGGATCGCCCCGGGAGCCGCGGAGCGGCTGGGGGTTGCGCCGGGCGGAACGATCAATGTCGGCGGCCGACCGCTGCGCGTTGCCGGGATCGTTGCCGACGAGCCGGACCGGTTGGGCGAAGGCTTTACTCTCGGCCCCGTGGTCATCACCGCTGCCGGCTTCCCGGCCGAATCGGGGTTGACGAGCCCCGGCGCGATGTATCGCAGCAAGACCCGCATCGCCCTTCCCGCGGCCGCCAATCCGGTCGAGGTCGGCGAAGCGATCAAGCGGCAGTTCCCCTCGGCTGGACTCGACCTCAGGACCCGCGACAAGGCGAGTCCGGGGGCCGAACGCTTCGTCACCCGGATGGGCGATTTCCTTGTATTGGTCGGCCTTGCCGCGCTGGTCATCGCCGGGATCGGCATCGGCGGCGGGGTTTCGTCCTATCTCGAAGCCCGGCGCGGCAGCATCGCGACCCTGAAGGTGCTCGGCGCGACCAGCGGCGACATCGCCCGGATCTACCTCATGCAGATCGGCGCGGCGGCGCTGGTCGGCAGCGCGGCGGGTCTGGTCGGTGGGGTGCTGGTCACCCCCTTGCTCGACGTGGCGCTCGGCAGCCTGCTGCCGGTGGCGCCCGGCTTCGTCCTCGATCCGCTCGCACTGGCCAAGGCGACGCTTTACGGCTTGCTGGTCGCCCTGATCTTTGCCGCCCCGCCGCTGCTGGCCGCGCGGCGCTTTCCGGCCATGGCGCTGATGCGCGCGCGGGTATCGCCGCTTGCCAGCCGGTGGCGCGACGCGGCGCTGCCGGTCGGCCTCGGCATGGCGGCAATTGCCGGGCTGGCGCTGGCCACCGCTTCGCAGAAGCTGGTGACGCTGTATTTCCTGGCCGGGTCGGTTGCCTTGCTCGGCCTGCTGGCGCTGCTCGGCTGGGCGATCCGCAGGACGGCGCGCCGCCTCCCCCGTCCCGAAAGGCCCTTGCTGCGGATTGCGCTTGCCAACCTGCACCGCCCCGGCGCGCAGACCGGCGCGCTGGTCACCGCGCTGGGCTTCGGGCTGTCCGCCTTCGTCACCCTGGCGGCGATCCAGACCAGCCTTGATGCCAATATCGCCGCGCGGGTGCCGCAGCGCGCGCCCGACTACTTCGTGCTCGACGTACCGCGCGACCGGGCCGACGCGTTCAAGGCGACCATCGCGGGCGAAGCCCCGCGCGCCGATGTGCGCATGGTCCCATCGCTGCGCGGCGCGATCCTCGCCTATGGCCCGGCCGACCGCATGACCCGCGTGGCCGACCTGCCGGCCATCCCTGACGAGGCCTGGCCGCTGCGCGGCGAACGCGGGCTGACCTATTCGGACACCGTGCCCGAGGGCAACACCGTCACCGCCGGCGCCTGGTGGCCGGTCGGTTACACCGGCGAGCCGCTGGTCTCCATCGACGAGGATCTGGCCACGGCGCTCGACCTCAAGATCGGGGACAAGCTGACCATTGGCCTGCTCGGCGTCGAACGCACCGCGCGTATTGCCTCGCTGCGTCGGATCGACTGGGATTCGATGGGCTTCAACTATGTGCTGGTGTTCAGCCCCAACGCCATCGCCGACGCGCCGCACAACCTGGCGGCGACGATCGACCTGCCGCAAGGCAGCGACCGGGGGCCCCTTCTGCGCGCTATGGTCCGCGCCTTTCCATCCAGTTCGGTGATCGAGATCGGCGGGGTATTGACCCAGGCGCGCGAACTGCTCAGCCAGGTCAGCCTGGCAATCCTTGCCGCTGCCTCGGTCGCGGTGCTCGCCGGGATCGCCGTGCTACTGGGCGCCATCGCCGCAGCGCGCGCCAGCCGGACCTACGATAACGTGATCCTGCGGGTACTCGGCGCGAGCCGGCAGCAGCTCCTGGCGCTGCAACTCGCGGAATACGGGCTGCTGGCGACGGTGCTGGCCGGCGTCGCACTGGCATTGGGTTCGGGGCTGGCCTGGCTGGTGGTGGTGCAGCTGTTCGAATTCGACTGGCTGCCATCCTGGCCGCACGTCCTGGCCGTTCTGGGCGCCGGCCTTGTGCTGGTGATCGGCTTTGCGCTGGCGGCTTCGCTTCCCTTGCTGAAAGCGAAGCCAGCGCGCGCCCTCAGGGAACTTTAGGCGAAGACCTCGGCGCTGGTGGGATCCTTGGGATCCGGGCCGAAGCGGTTGGGGCCGGGTGTTCCGGGCAGGAGCATCAGCACCAGAAAGCCCAGCGAGACGAGGATGTTGATCAGCGGGATCAGGCTGCCCACGATCACGCCCAGGTACCACCAGCCCGACATGTCGCGGTCGTGGAGGCGGCGGATCGTGACGGCGATGCTGGGAATGATGGTCGCCAACCCCCACAGCGCGATCAGGATGCCGAAAGCGCCCGAGAACAGAATGCCGTAGATCGCGAACGGATTGCTTTCATCGAGGGAGGCCATCTGGGCCATGCCCCCGGTCGATCCGAGCTGCACCATGGTCAGCACTATCCAGACGATGGTGTTGAGCAGCGCGAACATCCAGAATTCCATCCGGCGCGAACGCCCCTTGAAGTCGAAATAGCGCCGGAACGGCATGATCATCCAGTTCATGGTCTCACCCTCCTTGAGAACTGGTTGTAGGTCGACCACAAACAGTTTGAATTGACAACAAAAAAGGGGGCCGGTGACGGCCCCCTTTCCTGTCTCGAAGCGCTGCCGATCCTACCACTTGAAGCGGGCGGCAACGCCATAGGTGCGCGGCTGGTTGGTGTAGCCCGACACCGACTGGCGCTGCGCAACCGAATCGAAGATGTCGACGAGGTAGCGGTCGTCCAGCAGGTTGCGGCCCCATACGCTCAGCTCCAGGCCGTTCGCCATCGCATAGGTGAGCGAGGCGTTGAGGTCGTTGACCTCGCGCCCGAACGGCCGGGCCGCATCGCGTGCCGGCGCATAGTTGGGCGTGCCGTTGGCGTTGGTGCCGATGTAGTTGAGCAGACCCGGCTGGACCTGGACCGGGGCCGAGTAGTTGAAGTCGGTCCGCGCGATCAGGCGATCATCGTTCGCCAGGCGGCGCTCATACTGCGCGCCGAACGTGGCGGACAGCTTGGAGATGTTGACGATCTGGGTGCCCGAAACGTCGCCGAAGGGCGAATTGACGTAGCTGTCGTACTTCGGATCGAGGTAGGTCATCGCCAGCATGAGGGTCAGCTCGCGGGTGGGGTTGACCCGACCGTCGAACTCGATCCCGAAGGTCGACTGCTTGTCGGCGTTGCTGAAGATGTAGCCGGTGCCGGTGAAGTTGTTGACCTGGAAGTCCTCGATCGACTGCTTGAAGAAGGTCAGGTTGGCGCTGGCGAGGCCCCAGTTGCCCTTGATCCCCACTTCGTAGACCTTCGACTTTTCCGGACGCGAGAAGCGCGACCCGGAGGTCAGGTTGGTCACCGCAAGGTTCGCGGCACGCAGCGCGGCCAGGTCGCTCAACGTGGGGCGGCTGTCGCGCGACAAGTTGAACGAGCTCGCCTTGAAGCCGGTCGCATAGCTGGCATAGACGTTCAGCGTGTCGCTGATCTCGTAGGCCAGGCGCGCGGTGTACGAGAAGTTGCCGTCACGCGTGCTGCAGCTTTCCACCGCGTTCGGGCAGTTCTGGAACGGCGGCAGGAACTGCAGCGGACGCAGTGCCAGGATCGGCGCGGTGGCCGCAGCGGCCCCGGCCTGGATCTGCTGGAACAGCGCCGGCTGCAGCGCCGCGAAGCCGGCAATCTGGGTGGCCGAGGCGATGCCGCCCGGAACGCCGAGGATGCCGCCCACGGTCTGCGCGATGCCGAAGCTGGTCGCCGTGGTGCGGATCGCGTTGAGATCGAGCGACGAGAACACGTCGGTGCTCACCGAGCTGGTCGTCACGTCCTTCGAATCGTGGGTGTAGTTGCCGCCCAGGGTGATGGTCAGCCGCTCGGTCGGCTTGAGGTCGACCTGGCCGAACAGCGACCACGCCTCGTTCTTCTGGTCCATCGCATTGAAGAAGCCCTGGCCTGACTGGAAGAACGTGTTGATCAGGTTGCGCCCGGTCAACGCGCTGAACTGCGCCTCAAGCTGGTCGACGGCGAGATCGTTCGGAGGGCTGGTCGGCGTGCCGCCGATCAGCAGGTTGGCATAGTTGCGGAAGGCGTTGCCGTAGACGATCTGGTCCGCGGTCTTGACCTTCTCGTTGAAGTAGTAACCGCCGACGAGGAAGTTGAGCGGACCGTCCAGATCGCTCGCCAGACGCAGTTCTTGGGTGAAGGTCTTGAGGCTCGCCTGGCCGATGTTGGCACCGGTCGCCAGCGCACCGCTGGAGAAATCGACGTCCTGGTTGGCCTTGAGATCGGTGTCGCGATAGGCGGTGATCGACGTCAGCGTCAGCGGGCCGAACTCGTAGTCCATCTGACCCGAAAGGCCCCAGTTGCGCACCTTGTTGAAGGGCACGACGTCGGTGTAGACGACGTCGTCATAGATCGTCGCGGCATCGTTGACCTGGCCGCCCACGGCGTTGACCGCGCCGGTCGCGGCCGAACGGCGCAGGTTGAACACCGCGCAGCACTTTTCGTCGATCTGGTCATAGTCGGCGATCAGCCGGATCTTGAGCGCGTCGCTGGGATCAAAGCGGACCTGGCCGCGGCCGAACCAGCGGTTGCGGTTGCCGATGTCATCGCCGTTGAAGGCGTTGGTCACATAGCCGTCGCGGCGGTTGTAGCCGCCCGCGATGCTAGCTGCGATCGTGTCGCTGAGACCTGCGGTGACATAGCCCTTGACCGTCATCGCATCGAAGTTGCCATAGGTCGCCTCGACCGATCCGCCGAAGGTGTAGCTCGGCTCCTTGGTGACGATCGAGATCACGCCGGCCGAGGCGTTCTTGCCGAACAGGGTCGACTGCGGGCCGCGCAGCACTTCGACGCGCTGGATATCGGGAAGGTCGCTTATCTGCGCCATCGAGCGGCTGCGGTAGACGCCGTCGACGAATACCGCGACCGAGGGCTCGAGACCCAGGTTGTTGCCGCTGGTGCCGAAGCCGCGCACGGCATAGGTCGTGGCGAACGAATTCTGGCTGGTGCTTACCTTGAGCGAGGGGACGACGCTGGCGAGATCGGCTATGTCGCGGATCTGCGCACGCTCGATCGTGGCGGCGCTGGTCACGCTGACGGCGACGGGGGTGTCCTGGAGGGTCTGCTCACGCTTGGTCGCGGTGACGACGATCTCGTTGCCTTCCTCGATGGCGACATCGGCCTGCGCCTCATCCGTGGCGGGCTGCGCTTCTTCCTGGGCAAAGGCCATCTGCGGCAGGGCAAGGGCGGGAACGGCAAGACCGGCGAGCAGCGCCGCGCGGGCGTTGCCATTGAACAGCGTATTGATCACGAAAAAACCTCTCCTGAGGGGGTTGTTTGTTTGCGACCGCAAGAGAAAGGCGTGGATCGAAGCCAGATTTGCGACCACTTGCAGTCCTAGTGAGGAATACCCGCGTTTAGAAACGGTTCCGTGACAGCCCCGCAATATCCTTGCGCGCTGTTGCAACATGATCACAGTCGCCGCTCTTGCCCCGAAGGGCCTCATGGGCTAGGGGCGCGGCGAAAATCAGCGGCGCCTATTCGTGCCGCCGCCACTCCAAGCAGAGAAGCCCCTCCATGTCCGCCCCCCTGCCCTTGCGCAACATTGCCATCATTGCGCACGTCGACCACGGCAAGACCACCCTTGTCGACCAACTGTTCCGCCAGTCCGGCACCTTCCGCGACAACCAGCGTGTCGAAGAACGCGCGATGGATTCCAACGACCTCGAAAAGGAACGCGGAATCACCATTCTGGCCAAGTGCACCTCGGTCGAATGGAACGGCACGCGGATCAACATCGTCGACACCCCGGGCCACGCCGACTTCGGCGGCGAGGTGGAGCGCATCCTCAGCATGGTCGACGGCGTGATCCTGTTGGTCGACAGCAGCGAAGGCGCGATGCCGCAGACCAAGTTCGTGACCGGCAAGGCGCTGGCGCTGGGCCTCAAGCCGATCGTCGTCGTGAACAAAGTCGACCGCCCGGACGAACGCATCCAGGAAGTGCTGGACGAGGTGTTCGACCTCTTCGTCAGCCTCGATGCGAGCGACGAGCAACTCGATTTCCCGGTGCTCTACGCTTCGGGCCGCAACGGCTATGCCAACACCGACCCGAGCCTGCGCGACGGCACGCTGACTCCGCTTTTCGAGACCATCGTCAGCCACGTCCCGGCGCCGGCCGCCGACGTTGACGGGCCGTTCAAGTTCCTGGTCACGCTGCTCGATCGCGACAACTTCCTCGGCCGCATCCTGACCGGCAAGGTCCAGTCGGGCACGGTCAAGGTCAATTCGCCGATCCACGCGCTCGACGCCGAGGGCAAGGTGCTGGAAAGCGGCCGCGCGTCGAAGCTGATGGCCTTCCGCGGGCTCGAGCGTGTCCCCGTAGACGAAGCCCGCGCCGGCGACATCATCTCGATCGCCGGCCTGACCGAGGCGACCGTCGCCAACACGATCTGCGATCCAACGGTCACCGAACCGCTCCACGCCCAGCCGATCGATCCGCCGACGCTGTCGATGCGCTTTGCGGTGAACGATTCGCCGATGGCCGGCCGCGAAGGCAGCAAGGTGACCAGCCGCATGATCCGCGACCGCCTGCTGCGCGAAGCGGAATCGAACGTCGCCATCCGCGTCACCGAAAGCGCCGACCGCGACAGCTTCGACGTGGCCGGGCGCGGCGAACTGCAGCTTGGCGTGCTGATCGAGACAATGCGCCGCGAGGGCTTCGAACTGGGCATCAGCCGTCCGCGCGTGCTGTTCCGCGAGGACGAGAATGGCCAGCGCACCGAACCCTACGAAACCGTGGTCATCGACGTGGACGACGAACACTCGGGCACGGTCGTCGAGAAGATGGCGATCCGCAAGGGCGAGATGACCGACATGCGCCCCTCGGGCGGCGGCAAGACCCGCATCACCTTCCTCGCCCCCAGCCGCGGTCTGATCGGCTATCACGGCGAATTCCTGTCCGATACGCGCGGCACCGGCATCATGAACCGCCTGTTCGACAGCTACGGCCCCTACAAGGGCTCGATCGAGGGCCGTCCCAACGGCGTCCTGATCTCGAACGGCACCGGCGAAGCGGTCGGCTACGCGCTCAACGCGCTGGAAGATCGCGGCATCCTGTTCGTGCGCCCGCAGGACAAGATTTACGAAGGCATGATCATCGGCGAGAACGCCAAGCCCGACGATCTCGAGGTCAACCCGATGAAGTCCAAGCAGCTGACGAACTTTCGTTCGACCGGCAAGGACGACGCGATCCGTCTGACCCCGCCCAAGATCATGACGCTGGAACAGGCCATCGCCTATATCGACGACGACGAGATGGTCGAGGTGACGCCGCAGTCGATCCGCCTCAGGAAGGCCCTGCTCGACCCGCACGAGCGCAAGAAGGCCAGCCGCCGCAAGGACGACTGACCCGGCGCTTCTCGCCATGAGAGCGTCCTTGGGCTAAGGCTCCGCCGATGCAGATGTCCGACCTTCGCATTGCCCTGTTCAGCGGCAACTACAACATGACCACCGACGGCGCGAACCGCGCGCTCAACCGGCTGGTCGAATACCTGCTGCGCCAGGGCGCGAAGGTGCGCGTCTATTCGCCGACCATTGCCGAGCCGGCCTTCGCGCCGACCGGCGATCTGGTCAGCCTGCCCTCGATCGCCATTCCCGGGCGCAGCGAATACCGCTTTCCGATGGCGCTGAACAGGCGTGTGCGGCGCGATCTGGCCGCCTTCGATCCGAACGTGGTCCACGTCTCCTCGCCCGATATCAGCGCGCACCGCGCGGTGACCTGGGCGCGGCACCGGGGCCTGCCGGTGCTGTCGTCGGTCCATACCCGATTCGATACCTACCCGCGCTATTACAACATGGCCTGGGCGGAACCGCTGGTCACCGCCGGCCTGCGCCGCTTCTACCGCCGCTGCGACGCGCTGGTGACGCCGTCGGAATCGATGGCCCAGGTGCTGCGCGACCAGCGCATGAATTACGACATCGGCATCTGGTCGCGCGGAGTGGATCGCACGGTATTCAATCCGCAGCGCCGCGACATGGCCTGGCGGCAGAGCCTTGGCATCGCCGACCAGGAGGTGGCGGTCGGGTTTCTCGGCCGGTTGGTCATGGAAAAGGGGCTCGACGTCTTTTCCGATACGATCGACGAGCTGAACGCGCGCGGCATCGCCCACCGCGTGCTGGTCGTGGGCGAAGGTCCGGCGCGCGACTGGTTCGAGGCGCGCCTGCCCGATGCGGTCTTCGCCGGTTTCCAGGGCGGATCGGACCTGGGTCGCGCGGTCGCCAGCATGGACGTACTGTTCAACCCCTCGATCACCGAGACTTTCGGCAATGTCACGCTGGAAGCCATGGCCTGCGGCCTGCCGGTCGTCGCAGCAGCGGCCACGGGCAGCGAAAGCCTGGTCGACGACGGCGTCTCGGGCCGCCTGGTCCGGCCCGGCGCGATCCACCAATTCGCCGAGGCGCTGCGCGGCTATGTCGAGCAGCCCGACCTTCGTGCGCGGCACGGCGCCGCGGGCGAGGAACGGTCAAAGGCGTTCAGCTGGGACCGGATCAACCAGGCCGTGGCGGACACCTATCTGCGGCTGATCCGCCACAAGCCGCGCGCCAGGGCCTGATCGCACGGGGTCAGCGCAGGATGCCCTGCTCCACCGACTTGCGCGAATAGAACCACAGGAACGCGACGACCACGAAGATGGTGATCGCCAGGGGCGCGTCGAGCACGCCGGCCAGCGCCTGCCCGAGGTGGCTGAGGATCACGCCCAGCAGCGACACCGCAAACAGCCACACCGCGTGGCGCGAGCGCAGGGTCATCGCGATCGAGCCGAGAAACGAGCCCCAGATGCCCAGGCCATAGCCCACGTTGGCCCAGATCGGCTGGTTGGCGACATAGTCGCGCAGTGCGGGCGAGGCGGCGGCCAGCGCGGTGTCGGGATCGAGCCGCGCCATCAGGTATAGATAGGCCCCGAAGCTGTTCCACAACAGGCCGACAACGGCGATGGCCCAATAGCTGGTCGGCACGCGGGCCGCGGTTTCATTGACGGTTTCCATTGCTACCCCTCCTTGTTCGCAAAGGACGGACGGAGGCTATCACGGGGTTGGTGAATGGCAAAATCGCCGGAAGTGGCGGCCCGGTGGCATTATCCGCCGCATCGCCTATCTTGGCGGCGATGGCCGACCTATTCGCTGACGATCTGCCCCCTGCTTCCCCCGCCGACGCGCCAGCCGCCGACGCTCCGCTGGCTGACCGGCTGCGCCCGCGCGTGCTGGACGAGGTTATCGGGCAGGTTCACCTGACCGGACCCGAAGGCGCGATCGGCCGCATGGTCGCCGCCGGCCGCCTGTCGAGCATGATCCTGTGGGGACCGCCGGGCACAGGCAAGACCACCACGGCGCGGCTGCTGGCCGACGCGGTGGGAATGCGCTTTGCCTCGATAAGCGCGGTCTTTTCAGGCGTTGCCGACCTCAAGAAGGCCTTTGCCGAGGCCGAGGTCGCCGCGAGGGCCGGCCAGCGCACGCTGCTGTTCGTGGACGAAATCCATCGCTTCAACCGCGCCCAGCAGGACGGCTTTCTGCCCTTTGTCGAAAAGGGCACGGTCACTCTCGTCGGCGCGACGACCGAGAACCCCAGTTTCGCGCTCAACGCCGCGCTTCTCTCGAGGGCGCAAGTGCTGATCCTCCACCGTCTCGACGCGGCGGCGCTGGGCGAGCTGCTGTCCCGCGCCGAAGCGCTCGAAGGGCCGCTGCCCCTGACCGCCGAAGCGCGCGAGGCGCTGGTCGCCAGCGCGGACGGGGACGGGCGGTTCCTGCTCAACCAGGCCGAAACGCTCTACAACGCGAAGATCGCCCAACCGCTCGACCCCGCGGGGCTCGGCGCGTTCCTGCAGCGCCGTGTGGCGGTCTACGACAAGGACCGCGACGGGCACTACAACCTGATTTCCGCGTTGCACAAGGCGCTGCGCGGCTCCGATCCGCAGGCCTCGCTGTATTACATGGCCCGCATGCTGACCGCGGGCGAAGAGCCGCTCTACGTGCTGCGCCGCCTCGTCCGTTTCGCCAGCGAGGACATCGGCCTCGCCGATCCGCAGGCGCTGAGCCAGTGTCTTGCCGCCAAGGACGCGTACCAGTTCCTCGGCAGTCCGGAAGGCGAACTGGCCATCGTCCAGGCCTGCCTCTACCTTGCCACCGCGCCCAAATCGAACGCGGCCTATCTGGCACAGAAGGAAGCGTGGAAGAGCGCGCGCGAAACCGGCAGCCTTGCCCCGCCGGCCAACATCCTCAACGCACCGACCAAGCTGATGAAGGACATCGGCTATGGCGCGGGTTACGCCTACGACCACGACGCCGAGGACGGCTTTTCGGGCGACAACTACTGGCCCGAGGAGATGGAGCCCCAGACCTATTACCGCCCGGTGGAACGCGGGTTCGAGCGCGAGGTCATGAAGCGCCTCGAATGGTGGGAGAGGAAGCGGGCCGAAAAGCGCGGCGAATGAGGCACGACCGCTTCCGCCATTTCGCCGCGGTCGACTGGTCGGGTGCGGTCGGAGAGCGGCATCGCGGCATCGCCGTCGCCTTGCAGGGCGACCGGGCGACGGCGCCCGCGCTTGTCCGTCCCGGTCATCGCTGGTCGCGGGCCGAGGTGCGCGACTGGGTTTTGCACGATCTTCCCGCTGACACGCTGGTCGGCTTCGACATGGGCATCAGCCTCGCGCATGCCGACCGGGGCGCGTTCTTTCCCGGCTGGGCGGACAGCCCGCGCGATGCCCGTTCCCTGTGGGCGCTGGTCGACCGCTTGTGCGAAGCCGACAGCCATCTGGCGGTCGGCAGCTTCGTCGACCATCCCGAAGCCGCCCGTCATTTCCGCCGACACAACGGACGCGAGGGCGATCTGTTCGAGGGCGGTCGCGGCCGCCTCCGCGTGACCGAGCGCGCGCAGGAGTCCCTGGGCTGCAAACCCTATTCGAACTTCAACCTGGTCGGCGCGGCGCAGGTCGGCAAGTCTAGCCTGGCGGGGATGCGCCTGCTTCACCAGGTGCAGGGCCGGCTGCCCGTCTGGCCGATCGACCCCCTGCCCGATAGCGGCTCTGCAATTGTCGAGATCTATACCACCATCGCCGCCCTGGCGGCCGGTCGGCGCGCAGGAAGGTCCAAGATCCGCGACCATGCCGACCTCAACGCCGCGCTCGCCGCGCTGGGCAGCGAACCCGTGCCCGGCGCCGGGCCGATCACCGACCATGCCAGCGATGCCTTGGTCACCGCCGCCTGGCTGCGCCGCGCCGCCCGCGATCCCGCCCTGTGGTCGCCCGCCGGACTGACCCCGGCGATTGCCGCAACTGAGGGGTGGACCTTCGGCGCTCCTTAGTTCTAAGGACGCCTTCACAAAAGGTCACGTTGCCGGCTTAGCTCAGTTGGTAGAGCACCTGATTTGTAATCAGGGGGCCACGGGTTCGAATCCTGTAGCCGGCACCACAGTCATCACAGGGAGCAGGCTGCCGCGATGCTAGCCGACATGATCGAACGCTTGCTGGACCGTCATCTCGACGATGCCGCGCAAGGCGCCGCGCGTGAGGGGCAATGGCTGCCTACGCTATGGGCCGAGGTCGAGGACATGGGCCTTCCGCTTGCCCTGCTGACCGAGGACCAGGGTGGTTTCGGCTTGTCGTTCGGCGAAGCGGGCGAAGTGCTGCGGCTGCTTGGTCGCCACGCCATGCCGCTTCCGGTGGTCGAGACCATGGCTGCGAACCAGCTGTTTGCCATCGCCGGATTGCCGCTGGCCGAAGGAGCCGCCGGACTGGCCCGTGCCGATGACCTCAAGGCCGAAGGCGGTAAGCTGACCGGAATGGTCGCGCGGGTGGCCTGGGGCGACCATCTCGACTGCCTGGCGCTCGCCGTGGGGGACACCCTCTACCGCGTGCCGCGCAGCGGCTGGAGCGTGACAGAAGAGGGCACTTCGATGAACTTCCAGCCGCGACCCTCGCTGGCGGTGGACTGGACGATCGATGCGTCAGCGCCCCTGCCGCACTGCCCGCTGGCCGCCGGGGCGACGGTTCGCGCCTTCCAGATCGCGGGCGCGCTCGAGGCTGCGCTCGACATGACGCTCGAGCACACGGCGACGCGCGTTCAGTTCGGCAAGCCGCTGCAGAAGAACCAGGTGGTCCAGCACGAACTGGCCAAGCTGGCCGGTGAGCTGGCCTGCGCCACCGCCGCCGCCGATCTTGCCGGCGAAGCGCTGGCCCGCGGTGACGATCTGGGCGTCGCGGCCGGATCGCTCCGCGCGCGCGAGGCGGCCGGCAACGGCGCGTCGATCGCCACGCAGATGCACGGCGCGATCGGTTTCACCCGCGAACACCGCCTGCACCTTTACACCACCGCCCTGTGGACCTGGCGCGACGAGTTCGGAGGGCAGGTGATGTGGGCGACCAGATTGGGCCGCGCCGCCGTCGAAGCCGGCGGTGATGGATACTGGCCGATGGTGACAGAGCTATGAGCGCGATACCCTTCCCCGCCCCGCCTGCCGACAGCGAAGAAGTCCTGGCTCTGCGCGCCGAGTTTCGCGCGTTCCTCCACAAGCAACTCGGCGGCCGTTCGCCACGTCAGCGCAGCGACAACTGGTACGGCTTCAGCCGCGACTTCAGCCGCGCGATGGGACAGGCCGGCTACCTCGGCATGACTTGGCCGAAGCAATACGGCGGGCACGAACGCAGCGCCTTCGAACGCTATGTGGTGGTCGAGGAATCGTTGGCTGCCGGGGCGCCAGTCGGAGCGCACTGGATCGCCGATCGACAGTCGGGCCCCTCGATCCTCAAGTTCGGGACGGACGAGCAGAAGGAAACCATCCTGCCCGGCATCGCCGCGGGGGAACTGGCCTTCGGCATAGGCATGAGCGAACCCGATTCCGGGTCCGATCTTGCGGCAACGCGGACCAAGGCAGTCCGCGATGGTGACGTCTACCGCGTGACCGGGACCAAGGTCTGGACGAGCTTTGCCCACAAGGCGGACTACGTCATCCTGTTCTGCCGGACCAGCGGCACCCCGGCCGACCGTCATCAGGGAACCAGCCAGCTTCTGGTCAACCTCAAGGCCACTCCAGGTTTGACGATCAAGCCGATCATCGACCTGGCCGGACAGCATCATTTCAACGAGATGCACTTCGAAGATGCCGTGGTTCCTGCAAGGAACCTGTTGGGCCAGGAAGGCGACGGCTGGAACCAGGTGATGAGCGAACTGGCCTTCGAACGATCCGGTCCGGAACGCTTCCTGTCCTCCATCGAACTGATGCTTCAGCTGCTCGACGTGCTGAAAGGCCGCACTGACGATGCGGCGCTGGCGACCATCGGGCGCCTGACCGCCCAGCTTGCCGTCCTGCGCCGCCTGTCGCGGTCGGTCGCGGCCATGTTGCAGAACAAGCAGGATGCGGGGCTTCAGGCCGCGATCGTCAAGGACGTCGGCGCGGTGTGGGAACAGACACTGCCCGACTTCGCGCGCCAGCTTGTCGATGCCGAGCCCGATCCGCGCAGCGCCTCGGCCTATGCCGGGGTGCTGGCCAACATCGTGCACAACGCGCCGAGCTGGTCCCTGCGTGGCGGTACTCGCGAAATCCTGCGCGGGATTATCGCCCGCGGTCTCGGCACACGCTGAACAGGTTGCAATCGTAACCATCTGGGTCGATGGTCCGGTCCATGACCGAGACCATGACCTATGCGCGCTACCTCGCGCTCGATGACCTGCTGGCCTGCCAGCACCCGCGCTCGGACGCCGACGACGAACTGCTGTTCATCATCATCCACCAGACCAAGGAGCTGTGGCTGAAGCAGATGATCCGCGAGCTGCGGCTGGCGCTGGAGCAGGTCCGCGCCGACCGCCTTGTCCCCGCCTACAAGGCGCTCGCACGGGTCAGCCGGATCCAGGCGGTCATGACGCTGAGCTGGGACGTGCTGGCGACCATGACGCCGAGCGATTACAGCCGGTTCCGCCACGCGCTCGGTCCGTCGAGCGGGTTCCAGTCGGACCAGTTCCGCACGGTCGAATACATGCTGGGGCTGAAGGATGGAAAGTTCCTGACCTACCAGGACGACCGCCCCGAAGCGCGCGCTGCGATGGTGACGGCGCTTGGAGCGCCGAGCCTGTGGGACGAGGCGCTGGCCGCCGCCGCGCGAGCCGGGCTCGCCATTCCCGCCGCGGTGCTGGGGCGCGATGTTACTCAACCCTATGAGCCCAGCGAAGGGGTCGAGGCCGCGTTCCTCGAGGTGTATCGCGACCCGCAGCGCTACTGGGACCTTTATCAGCTGGCGGAAAAGCTGGTCGACCTCGACGATGCGATGGCGGCCTGGCGGCACAAGCACGTTCTGACCGTGGAGCGCGTGATCGGCGGCAAGCGCGGTACCGGCGGTACGGCGGGGGCCAGCTACCTTCACTCTACCCTGTCCAAGCGCGCCTTTCCCGAGTTGTGGTCGTTGCGGACGCTGCTGTGAGCTGGAAACGCCTGTTCTCGCGCAGCCTCGCAGCCGCCCCGGGCCGGCTGCACTTTGCCGCGCACAGCCATCACTTGTGGCCCGATGCCAGCCGTGATGGCCAGGTCGAGGCCTGGGACGATGCCGCGCGGCTGGCCGATCACAAGTGGGACCGGGTGTTTTCCGAAGTGATCCCCGAGGCGCAGGGCCACATCGCCCGCGAACTGGGCCTGCCCGATCCGGCGACGATCGCCTTCGCGCCCAACACGCACGATTTCCTGGTGCGGATCCTGTCGGCCCTGCCAATTGCGCGCCCGCGCGTGCTGGCGAGCGACGGCGAGTTTCATTCCTTTCGCCGCCAGGCGCTGCGCTGGGCCGAAAGCGGACGCATCGATCTGGTCACGGTCCCGCAGGACCGCTTGGTCGGCGAGGCCGAAGGCGGCGGCTGGGACCTGATTTTCGTCAGCCAGGTGCAGTTCAACAGCGGGCAGGCGCTCGACGGTCTGGACCGCCTCGCCGCCGTCGCCCGGCCAGAGGGTCCGTGGGTCGTGATCGACGGCTATCACGGCTTCATGGCGACTCCGATCGACCTTGCCGGCCTCGCCGATCGCATCTTCTACCTCGCCGGCGGCTACAAGTATGCGATGGCCGGCGAAGGGGTCTGCTTCCTTCACGCCCCGCCGGGCTATGCGCCGCGCCCCGAGGTGACGGGCTGGTATGCCGCCTTCGACGACCTGGCCGCGCGGCAGGGCGGGGTCGGCTACGCGCCCGATGGGCGCCGCTTCCTTGGCAGCACCTTCGATCCGTCGGGCCTGTACCGCTTCAACGCCGTGCAGCGGATGCTGGCGACTGAGGGTCTGACCACCGCAGACATTTCGGCGCATTGCGATAGGCTGAAGGCGCGGTTCCAGGCCGCATCGCCGCTTTCGTCGCTGGTCTCGATCAGCGGCGCAGAGGCACGCTTCATCGCCTTGCAAGGCCGCGACGCGCCGGCGATCCACGCCCGGCTGACCGAACGCGATGTCGTCACCGACCTGCGCGGCGACGTGCTGCGGATCGGCTTCGGGCTCTATCAGGACGAGGCCGACGTCGACGCGCTGATCGCGATCTGCCGGACCTGAATCGAAAAGCCCCGCCGGATCGCTCCGGCGGGGCCTTCGATTTCGCCTGTCGGCAGGATCAGAACTTCACGCCAAGTTCGACGCCGAACACGCGCGGTTCGTTGACCATGGCGGTGAGGTTGTTGAAGTCGATCCCCGACACGGCCGAGACATCGTCGGTCACGTTGCGGACGAAGCCGGCGATGTCATAGCGCCCGGTGCGATAGCCCACGCGAACGCCGCCTTCGAGCATGTCGTCGTCGCTGAACTCGACCGATTCATAAAGGAAGAACTGCACCTTCGAGCGGTAGGCCCAGTCGGTGAACACATAGACCTCGCCATCACCCACCGGAACGCCGTAGCCGGCAGTCCAGTTGGCCGACCAGCGCGGGCTCTGCGGCAGCTGGTTGCCGTTGATCGAGTAGATCCCCGGGCTACCGGCGCGGACCGGATCGGTCACCGTGCACGGCGCGCCGCAGCCCGCCACGAACAGGTTCGGATCCTTGATCTCGTTATGGTTGTACGACACGCCGGCGGTGAGCGTCAGGCCGCGCACCGGGCGGGCTTCCAGCTCGGCCTCGAAGCCGTAGCCGTCGACCTTGTCGGCGTTGAGCAGCGTCGTGAAGTTCGACGCGCCGCCCACGGCGGTCAGCTGCATGTCGTCGGTGGTGTAGTAGTAACCGGTCAGGTTGAACCGCGCCCGGCCACCCGCGAAGGAGGACTTGAGGCCGGCTTCGTAGCTCATCGTGGTTTCGCTGTCGGCTACCGAGAGCGCGCGGCCGAAGGTCAGGCGGCCCTGCACCGACGGCGCGCGATAGCCCTTGGCGACACGCGCGAAAACGTTGACGTCGGGGGTGACCGGAAGAGTCGCGGCGGCATCCCAGGTGATCACGTCATCGCCCACGCTGGCGCTCTGCGGCGCGACCGGGCCGCCGAAGCCGAGGAAGCCGGGACGGTTGTCGATGGGACGGGCGGCGACGAAGTCGCGCTTGTCATGGTTGTAGCGCGCGCCGGCCTGCAGGCGCAGGCCGTTCTCGAAGGTGTAGTTGAGCGAGCCGAACAGGCCGAGGGCCTCGCTGTCCTGACGCTGGGTGGCGTAGGCGACATACTGGGTATCGGTCGGGTTCGAGTATTCGTAGCTGACGATGTCCAGCTTTTCGCTGAAGTAGAACGCGCCGAGCTGATAGCCGAGCCCGCCGTCGTTGTTCGACGCGATGCGCAGCTCCTGCGTGAACTGGTCCAGGCTCGGCACGTCGTCGCGCGACTGGGCCGAAAACGGGATGAAGCCCGGACCCATCGGCGGGGTGAAGGCATTCCCGAAGCCGCCGTCGATATCGCCGCGCGACTGGAAATTGCCGGTCCACAGGCTGCTGACCGAGGTGATCGTCACCGCGCCGGCATCGTAAGCGGCGAAGAAGGCGGCGTTGTAGTTTTCCAGTTCCTGGAAGTTGAGGCCGTCCATCCGCACCTGGTCGCGCTCGAACTTGGTCCCGGCGCCACCGAGCCCGATCAGCGTGTTGCTGCCAGTGGCAAAGCTGTTGGCACGGAACAGGCGTGCGGTGCCTTCGAACAGGCGGGCCTGGAACGTGGTGCGCAGGGTCAGCGCGTCGCTGGGCTTGGACTGCAGCTGGAAACGCACGGCGAACTCGTCGAAGCCTTCGAGGTCCTTGTCCCCAGTGGTCGCGACATTGTCGACCCAGTCGTTGCGATGCTGGTACAGCGCCGAGACGCGGGCCGAGATGACATCGCTGGCATCGCCGCTGCCGACGCCGGCCTCGGCGTTGACCGTGCCGAAGCTGCCATAGCTCGCCTTGACGAAGTTGCGGCCGACCGCATCCGGCCGAACGGTGTCGAACTTGACGATGCCGGCCGGGGTGTTGCGACCGAACAGGGTGCCCTGCGGTCCGCGCAGGACTTCGACCTGGTTCACGTCGAACACCGGGAAGCCCTTGAGAATCGGGTTTTCCAGCACGACGTCGTCATAGACCAAGCTGACCGGCTGCGAGGCGTTGAGGTCGAAGTCGGTGTTGCCCAGTCCGCGGATGTAGAAGCGCGGGAACGTGCGGCCGTAGGAGCTTTCGATGTTGAGGCTGGGCACGCGGCCGGCGAGCGCGCGGATGTCGGCGCCCGCACCGGTCACCGTCGACAGCGTCTCGCCGCGCAGGGCCGAGACCGAAATCGGTACGTCCTTCTGGTTTTCGGACACGCGCTGGGCGGTAACGATGATTTCGCCGAGGCTCTCGTCGGAGGTGGCGTCAGCCGATTGGGCGAAGGCCGGCAGAGCGGCAACCGAGAAGCCGAGAGCGGCGACGGCGCTCGACTGACGAAGGATGGTGGCAATGGTCATGGCGCAAACTCCCCTTGAACCGCGCGATTGCGTGCGCGCCTACGCCCGAGGCCCGCGCGCCGACAAGCCAAACCACACGGAAGTGAACGGTTTTGCCCGCAGGTGTGGCCGCTTTGCCGCAACTGCGAAGAGGGCTTCAGCCCCGGCCGCGATAGCCCTGTACCCCCTGGTCGGGCACCCACAGGCCTTCCGGCGCAACGCCGCTTTGCCAGAACACATCGATCGGAATGCCGCCGCGCGGATACCAGTAGCCGCCGATCCGCAGCCAGGCCGGTTCCATCTCGTCGAACAGGCGCTGGCCGATCCCGACGGTCACGTCCTCGTGAAAGCCGCAGTGGTTGCGGAACGAGCCGAGGAACAGTTTGAGGCTCTTCGATTCGACGATCGTTTCGCCCGGAGCGTAGTCGATCACCAGGTGCGCGAAATCGGGTTGGCCTGTGACCGGACAGAGCGAGGTGAACTCGGGCGCGGCGAAGCGGACGAGGTAAAGCGAACTCCGTCGCGGATTGGGAACGTAGTCGAGCACGGCGGCTTCAGGAGAAGCAGGCAGCGCGCTGGTCTGGCCCAGGTGCAGCGGGCGCTGCGCTTCGCTGGAAGGTGTGTCTGTCATGCAACGCGCCATGCCCCCATCGCGCCGGCGACACAAGTCACCGGTTGGAAGCCACGGGTTCACTTCCTATTCAGTGGTCCGGGCGTTAGCGCGCGCGATGGATGTAGGGGTTTCAAGGTAACGATGTCGCAGCGGGCGGGAAGACTGGCCTCAATCGGCAGCGCAGCAGCGCTGGCGACGGCGCTCGCGTCGCCGGCAATGGCCCAGTCGGTCAACGATTATCGCCTGCCCGGAACGACGACCACAGCGCCCAATCCGCGCGCCCAGGGCCCCGTCGACGCCGAAGCGCCCGTCGTCCGTCCCACCCCCCAGCCGACAGCCACGCCAAGCGCGACGCCGACCATCTCCCCGGCGCCCGTGGTCGCGACGCCCGCCCCTGCCGCAACGTCGCGCCCGGCACCGGCAACGTCGCAGCCCGCCCCGCAACCGGCGCCGCGGGCCGCCGCACCGACGCTCCGGACCAGCCAGCCCGTGCCCGGCGCGAGCGGCGCCGCCGTGGCACTTCCGCCGCTTGCGACGCCCGCCGCGACCGGTTCTCCCGGCATCGACACGGTCGTGCCGCCAGCCGCGCCTGCCGCCAGCGTGCCATCTGCGAGCGATGACAGCGCCGGTCCCTGGCCGTGGATCGCCGGGCTCCTGGCGATCGTCGCCGCGATTTTTGCGCTCATGTGGTGGCGCAGGGGCCGTGATGAGCGCGAACCCGAAATCACCTTCGAGCCGCCCGTGGTTCGTACCGCGCCGGCCTCGACCGGACCTGTGCCCGAACCCACCGTCGATCCCGCCGCGGAACCGCGTCCGGCCGCTCCCGTCGTTCCGCAGCCGCCGCTCGACCGATCGGGCCTCGAGATCGCGCTCGAAGCCACCCGGATGAGCGCGTCGCTGCTTGCCACCACGCTCAACTACCGACTGGTCGTGACCAACCGCGGAACGCAGGTGCTCTCGGGCCTCGCGGTCGAAGGCGACATGGTTTCGGCGCATTCCTCGCTCCCCGCCGAACAGCAGGTCGCGACCGACGCGCACACGCTTGAGGCGCGTCACGCTCTGGTCGAACTCGCACCGGGAGAAAGCGCCGAATTCACCGGCGATTTCCGCCTTCCGCTGACCGCTGTCACGCCGATTCGCTCGGGCCAAGCCGCCTTTTTCGTTCCGCTTGCGCGCTTGCGCGTCCGGGCGAGGACTCCGGGCGGCAATCCGCTGGTCAGCGCACAGACCTTCGTTGTCGGCGAACTTCCCGAACAACCCGGCGCAGCGCTGCGCCCGTTCCGGCTCGACCTGGGGCCGCGAACCTATTCCAGAATCGGCCAGCGCGCGGTTACTTAACCCGTCAACTGGACGATTCTCCCCCTCGACGCCGCCCCTCTGCCTCGCTAGTCCTTTCGCAAGTGCAGCGAGAGGAGCGTTGCCGGACAACAGACCCTGCCGCCGCGCAGGGCGCGAGGAGGACGCGTTACGATGGAAAGTCTTGTTTCGACCGAATGGCTGGCCAACGAGATCGGGGCCAGCGATCTCAGGATCGTCGATTGCACCAAGCATCTGGACGGATCGGGCCGCGACGCCCAGGCCGAATACGAAGCGGCGCATATTCCCGGCGCCGTCTTCATGGACCTGTCCGATCTGGTCGACACCGCCTCGCCGATCGAAAACACCCTGCCCCCGGCCGAAAAATTCGCCAGCCGCATGCAGTCGCTCGGCCTTGGCGATGGCAGCCGGATCGTCCTTTACGATGACAGCGCGGTGAAGACTGCGGCGCGGGCCTGGTTCATGCTCAAGATGTTCGGCGCCCATGACGTCGCCATCCTCGACGGCGGCATCGCCAAGTGGAAGGCGGAAGGCCGCGCCATCGCCCAGGGCAAGGAGACGCTGCGCCACCGCCATTTCACCGCTTGGAAGGATGAAAAGAACGTCCGCACCAAGGCCGACATGCTGAAGAACCTGCACAGCAAGGCCGAACAGGTGGTCGATGCCCGCAGCGCCGCGCGCTTCACCGGCGAGGACAAGGACCCGCGACCGAGCGTTGCCGCAGGCCATATCCCGGGCTCGCGCAACGTGCCTTTTACCGCACTGTACAACGCCGACGGCACCTTCAAGCCTAAGGACGACTTGAAGAAGGTCCTCACCGACGCCGGGATCGATCTGGCCAAGCCGGTCGTCACCACCTGTGGCAGCGGCGTGACGGCATCGGTAGTGCTGTTCGCCATGCACCTCATCGGCAAGGACGACACCGCACTCTATGACGGCAGCTGGAGCGAATGGGGCTCCGACGCCGACACGCCCAAGGAAACCGGCGCGGCGGCCTGACATGGCCAAGGGCGGACGGACCGGCGCCGGGGGTGACCTGTCTCCGGCGACCCGCCTCGTCGGCGGCGGCCGCAAGCCCGAATGGACCGGCACGCCGGCGGAACCGGGCGCGGTGGTCAATCCGCCGGTCTGGCGCGCATCGACCCATCTCTATCCCGACAGTGCCGCGCTGCACGCAGGCAAGCCCAACGCCGACGGGCACTTCTATTACGGGCGGCGCGGATCACCGACCCAGTGGGCGCTAGCCGATGCGCTGACCGCGCTGGAGCCGGGCGCGGCGGGAACGGTGCTCTATCCCTCGGGCGTCACGGCGCTCGCCGGCGCGCTGATGGCGGTTCTGCGCCCCGGCGACGTGTTGCTGATGACCGACAACGCCTATGAGCCGACGCGCAACATGGGGCGCGGGCTGCTCAGGGATTTCGGCATCGAGACCCGCTGGTTCGATCCGCTCGACCTCGCCGCCTTCGACGCCGCGATCGACGAACGCTGCAAGGCGGTGCTGCTCGAAAGCCCGGGCAGTCTGACGCTCGAGGTGCAGGACGTGCCGACCCTTGCCGCCACGGCCCGCGCGCGCGGCCTGACGGTTGTGCTCGACAACACCTGGGCCGGCCCGCTCGGCTTTGCCGCGCTGGCGCAGGGCGCCGACATCGCTGTGATGAGCCTGACCAAGCACGTCGGCGGCCATTCCGACCTGATGATGGGCAGCGCCAGCGCGGGCGAGCGCCACTATGCCAAGCTGCGCCGCACCGCGCAGCAGCTTGGCCTGGTGGTTTCCCCCGACGATGCGGCCCTGGCTCTGCGCGGGCTGCGCACCATGAGCCTGCGACTTGAACGCGAGACCGGCAGCGCGCTCGCGCTCGCGGCCTGGCTCGATGCCCGGCCGCAGATCGCCCGGGTGCTCTGCCCGATGCTGCCCGGATCGCCCGGTCACGAACTGTGGAAGCGCGATTTCACCGGCGGCTGCGGATTGTTCTCGATGGTCTTCAAGGGCAAGGACGGCGCCGCGCGCGACGCCTTCATCGACGCGCTCGACCTGTTCGGCATCGGCTATTCGTGGGGTGGCTACGAAAGCCTGGTCAGCCCGATCGATCCGGCCCCCTTGCGCACCGCCAGCCATTGGCCGCTGGCCGGCATGGCCGACGAGGACCGCTACGGGGTGCGCTTGTCGATAGGTCTAGAAGGACTGGACGACCTTCAGGCCGACCTCGCGCGCGGCCTCGCCGCCTGGCAGGCAGCCTGACCGTGGCGATCGAGCCCAAGGTGCCCGCGGCCATCGTCTCGCGACACCAGGGCCTGGCCGAGATCGTCGCCACGCTCGATTCCTGGGGCTTCGACGTCGGGTCGGCGCGGATCTCGGTCTGGACGGTGCTGGTCGCCATTGTCGTCGTCGCCGCGCTGATCCTCTTCGCGCGGCATGCCAGCCGTGTCGTCGGCCGCCTGTTGGGGCGGATCACCGGCATCGACGCGGTGCAGCGGACCCTGGCGGAGAAGCTGTCGGGCATCGTGATCTGGGCCGTCGCGTTCTTCGTCGGGATCGACCTGCTCGGCATCAACCTGACCGCGCTGACCGTGTTCTCTGGCGCCTTCGGCCTCGCCATCGGATTCGGTCTGCAGAAGACCTTCGGCAACATGATCGCGGGGATCATCCTGCTGCTCGACCGCTCGATCAAGCCGGGTGACGTGATCGCGGTCAACGACGGGACCAATTCGGTGGTCGGCCAGGTCAGCCGCATCGGCATCCGCGCGGTTTCGGTCATCACCCGGGACAAGAAGGAGTTCCTGATCCCGAACGAGAACCTGATGGTCAACCAGGTCGAGAACTGGTCCTATTCCTCGCGCGATGTGCGTATCCGGGTGCCGGTCGGTATCGGCTATGGCAGCGACAGCGACCTTGCCGAGCGCCTGATGATCGAGGCTGCGCTGGAAACGCCGCGCGTCCTGCCCTTCCCCAAGCCGGTCGTCCTGCTGACCGGGTTCGGTGAGAACGCCCTGCAATGCGAGGTGCGCCTGTGGGTCGATGATCCCGAAGAAGGCGTCGGCAACGTGCGATCGGACCTGTTGAAGCGCGTCCTGGCCAGGTTCCGCGACAACGGCATCGCCCTGCCCCATCCGCAGCGCGATATTCACCTGCGCGACTGGCCGGTTTTGCGCGGCGAGCACGGCGGCGAAAGCTGATCTAGGGGTCGGCAAAGGCATTGTGGCTGGCGCGCGGGCAACCGCTTCGCCATCTGGCTGACCATGAGCAGCCCTGCATCTACAACCCCCGGAACGGTCTGGCTGGTCGGCGCCGGTCCCGGCGATCCCGACCTGCTGACGCTGCGCGCCGCGCGGCTGATCATGCGCGCCGGCCTGATCGTCCATGACGGGCTGGTCGATCTCGCGATCCTGGCCATGGCGCCGGCGAGCGCACGGTTGATCTCGGTCGCCAAGCACCGCGCCCGCCACACGATGCAGCAGGACGAAATCAACGCCCTGCTGGTGACAGAGGCGCAGAAGGGCCACGATGTGGTCCGCCTGAAGGGCGGCGATCCGTTCATTTTCGGCCGCGGCGGCGAAGAGGCCGAAGCCTGCCGCGCCGCCGGCGTTCCCTGCCAGGTCGTGCCCGGCATCAGCGCCGCGATCGGCGCGGCCGCTGCAGCGCAGCTTCCCCTCACCCACCGCCGGGCCGCCTCGGTCGTCAGCTTCGTTGCCGGCCAGTGCAAGGGCCTGTCCGACCAGAACTGGGCCGGGCTTGCCGGCGTCGGCCGCACGCTGGTGATCTACATGGGCGTCGCCACGGCCGAGTCGATTGCCGACAAGCTGATCGCCGATGGCCTGTCCCCGGCCATGCCCGTCGCCGTGATCGAGAACGCGACGCGGCCCGCGATGCGCGTGCTGCGCGCGCCCCTTGCGGGCCTGCCCTCCCTGATTGCGAGTGAACGGGTAAAGAGCCCGGCCGTGATCGTCATCGGCGAGGTCTGCGCCGAGCCCGACACCGAACAACTGCGCGCCCTGGCGCTGGAGGCTACGACGTGAAGATAAAGGCTACGACGTGAAGATACTGACCGGAAACGACCTCAAGACCGGGGCGGTTACCTGGTGGGACGGAGTGCAATGGTCGCTCCACGTCGAGGACGCGGTCGACGTCGGCGATCATGCCGACACCATCCTGGCGCGCGAAAGCGCGGCCCGCCGCGTCAACGCGGCCTATGCCGTCGACGCGACGAAAGAGCCCGAAGGCGTCCGCCCGGCGCACATCAAGGAACGCATCCGCGCACTGGGCCCGACCGTACGCATGGACCTGACATTGAAGCCGGCCGATCCCGAGGCCGGAACCTGGGTGATCTGATGTACAAGTACGACACATACGACCAGGCCATGGTCGACGCCCGCGTCGAGGAATTCCGCGACCAGGTGAAACGCCGCCTCGAAGGCCATATCACCGAGGACCAGTTCAAGCCGCTGCGGCTGATGAACGGGCTTTACCTCCAGCTTCACGCCTACATGCTGCGTGTCGCCGTTCCCTATGGCACGCTGTCGAGCGCGCAGATGCGCATGCTGGGCTATATCGCCGACAAGTACGATCGCGGCTATGGCCACTTCACCACCCGCCAGAACATCCAGTACAACTGGATCAAGCTGGAAGACGCGCCCGACATCCTGGCCGACCTCGCCAGCGTCGAGATGCACGCCATCCAGACCAGCGGCAACTGCATCCGCAACACCACCAGCGACCAGTACGCCGGGGCCGCCGCGGACGAGGTGATCGACCCGCGCCCCTATGCCGAACTGATCCGCCAGTGGAGCACCTTCCACCCCGAGTTTTCGTTCCTGCCCCGCAAGTTCAAGATGGCGGTGATCGCCAGCGACACCGATCGCGCCGCCATGCGCCTGCACGACATCGGCATTCAGCTGGTGAAGAACGATGCCGGCGAAGTGGGCGCCGCTTTCTATGTCGGCGGCGGCATGGGCCGGACCCCGATGGTCGCGCCCTGCATCAATCCCTTCGTGCCGATCGACCAGATGATAACCTATTCGGAGGCTTGCCTTCGGGTTTATAACCGATATGGACGGCGAGACAACAAGTACAAGGCGCGGATCAAGATCCTTGTCCACGAGCTGGGCAAGGACGAATACACCCGCCAGGTCGAAGCGGAGTTCGCCCACCTTCTGACCCAGGGGATCGAACCGCCGCTGGCCGAATTGCACCGGATCCAGGCCCAGTTCGCCGATCCGGCCTTCGAAGCCGGCGCCAGCGACGACCTGGATCGCAGCGATCCCGATTTCGCGCTGTGGGTCGACACCAATTGCGTCGTGCACAAGCAGCCTGGCTATATCGCCGTTACCATCAGCCTCAAGCCCGTTGGCGGCATTCCGGGCGATGCGAGCGCCGACCAGATCCGCCTGATGGCCGACCTTGCCCGCGACCACAGCTTCGACGAGCTGCGCGTCACCCACGCCCAGAACATCGTCCTGCCGCACGTCAAGAAGGCCGATCTCTATGGCCTGTGGCAGCAGCTGGATGCGGCAGGTCTCGGCACCGCGAACCTTGACCGGATCGGCGACATCATCGCCTGCCCGGGGCTCGACTATTGCAGCCTTGCCAACGCGCGCTCGATCCCGGTCGCGCAGAAAATCAGCGAACGCCTGTCGGACAGGAGCGAGGCGATCGGCGAGCTGAAGCTCAAGATCTCGGGCTGCATCAACGCCTGCGGCCACCACCACGCCGGCCACATCGGCATCCTGGGGGTCGATCGCAAGGGCGTCGAGAACTACCAGTTGCTGCTCGGCGGCTGCGAGGGCGCGGACACCTCGCTTGGCCAGATCACCGGCCCGGGCTTCGACGAGGACGGCATCGTCGACGCGGTCGAAAAGGCCACGGAAGTCTACCTTTCCACCCGTCAGGATGGCGAACGCTTCCTCGACACCTACCGCCGTATCGGCATGGCGCCGTTCAAGGAGGCGCTTTATGGCTGAGCCGCAGTTCCGGTTCCGCGACGACGAACCCGTCGGCGATCCCGCCGTCACGGTCGATTCCTTCGGTGAGCAGTCGAACGCCGCTGCCGTACGGATTGAGCCGGGCGACGACGCCCGCGACCTGCTGCCGCACCTCGACCGGATCCGTCTGGTCGAGGTGAACTTCCCGGTGTTCGGCGACGGGCGCGGTTATTCCGCAGCACGCCTACTGCGCGAAGCCGGCTATGCCGGGGAATTGCGTGCCGTAGGCGACGTGCTGGTCGACCAAATCGCGTTCATGCGCCGCTGCGGGTTCGATGCCTTTGCGCCCGACGTGCCGCTCAACCCCGCTGACGCCGAAGCCGCCTTTGCCCGCTTCGATCACGTCTACCAGCCGACCACCGACGGCCGCGCCCCGATCTGGGCCCTGCGCCATGGCTGAGCCGGCGCGCCGCATCGACGTGCTCGACACAGGACCCCGCTTCACCGCGGCGGATGCGGCTGCGCTCAACGCGCGCTTCGAAGGCAGTTCGACCAGCGAGATGCTGGCCGCCGTCATCAAGGAAGGCCTGGCGGGACGGATCGCGGTCGTCTCGAGCTTCGGCGCGGAAAGCGCCGTGCTGCTGCACCTGATCGCCTCGATCGATCCGGACGTGCCGGTGCTGTTCCTCGATACGGGCAAGCATTTCCCCGAAACGCTGGACTATCGCGACGAGCTGGTCAGCCGGCTGGGTATGACCAATCTGGTCAACCTGACGCCCGACGCCGAAAGCTTGGCCAAGAAGGACGAAACCGGTCTGCGCTGGTCCTACGATCCCGACGGCTGCTGCGAGATCCGCAAGGTCGAGCCGCTGGCCCGCTCCATGACCGGCTTCGATGCGACCTTCACCGGGCGCAAGGGCTTCCAGAGCAAAACCCGCACCGGCCTGGCCCGGTTCGAGATCGATACCAGCGACTCTGCCGGCCGCCTCAAGGTCAATCCGCTGGCCGACTGGTCGGCCGACCAGATCGCCGAATACTTCACCGCCACCGGACTGCCCGCCCATCCACTGGTCGAACAGGGCTATCCCTCGATCGGCTGCATGCCCTGCACCAGCAAGGTCGCCCCCGGCGAAGATCCGCGCTCGGGCCGCTGGCGCGGCTGGGACAAGACCGAATGCGGCATTCACACCGACGTGTCGCCGGTCACCGACCTGCCGCCTGGATACGATCCGGCGTTCTGACGTCTGCACGGCGGCCGCGCCGCGCAAAAAGCATTGCAAATCGCTACGGTTCGGTCCCTCCTGTCGCAAACAGGATCGAGGGAGAGCGAATCGTGAAGGACTTTGCGGGCAAGATCGCCGTGATCACCGGCGGCGGCACGGGCATGGGCCGCGAACTGGCCAAGGCACTGGCGGCTGAAGGCTGTTCTGTCGCCATCTGCGACATTTCCGAAGCCAACATGGCCGAAACCGCGCGTCTTTGCCAAGAGGCCGCGCCGCAGGGCACCAAGGTCAGCACCTTCCGCGCCGATGTCGCGATCGAGCAGGAAATGAACGCCTGGGCCGAAGCGGTGCGCCGCGATTTCGACACCGACAAGATCCACCTGCTGTTCAACAACGCCGGAATCGGCGGTGGCGGCAGCTTCGTTGCCGGCGATCGCAAGGCGTGGGAGCGCACCTTTGCAATCTGCTTCTACGGCGTGATCAACGGGGTGCGGGCCTTCCTGCCCCTACTGCAGAACGCAAGCGAGGGACACATCGTCAACACCTCCAGCGTCAACGGCTTCTGGGCCTCGCTCGGGCCGGGGCGGCCGCACACTGCCTATTCGGCGGCCAAGTTCGGCGTGAAGGGCTTTACCGAGGCGCTGATCGAAGATCTGCGCCTGCACGCGCCGCACATTTCCTGCTCGGTGGTCATGCCCGGTCACATCGGCACCGACATCGCGGGGAATTCCATGGCGATTCAGGGCGGCGTGTCGAACGAACTTCTGCTCGGCCTAGAGGCGATGGGCGTCGATACCAAGGCGCTCACCGATGAACAGATGATCGCCATGGCCAACGCGGGCTTCCGCGACAACGCTCCTACATCGGCGGCCAAGGCGGCGCAGATCATTCTCGATGGCGTCCGCGCGAATCGCTGGCGCATCCTGGTGGGCGAGGATGCGATCTTCCTCGACCAGTGTGTCCGGGCCGATCCCGAAGCGGCCTACACCCCGGAATTCCTCGATAGGCTGCACGCCGCCGGCCATCTGGTCCAGGCCGCATCGCGACAATAAGTCAGGCAAATCAGTGCCGAAATCGGACTGGGGCATGATTTAGCGCGCAGTGCAGCCCCAATGGTTGTATAACTCCGCACACGGGTAGCCATACGACTCGGCGCAAAGCCGGCGATGGATAGGGGTGATCTGCATGGTTCGATCCTGCGCGCCTGCCCGTCTTGGCAGGTTCTTTCCGGTTCTTCTGACAGCGTGGTTGCTGCCCGGCGCCCACGTGGCGATGGCCCGCGCCGCGTCCGAAGCGGCCGTGACCGAGGCGGCCGACGCCGATGCCGACTGGGGCGAGGAGCCTGCTGCAACGCCTGTTTCGCCAATTACCGTCGGCCGCGCGCTCGACCTCGTTGGTCGCCCGATCGACATCGTCGCCTCAACCCGCCGCCGCGATGCCCTCGAAGCCGCTGCACTCGGCATCAAGCCGCTTCTGGGCGGCGGCATCCTGCCGCGCGGCATGCCGGTCAGGGCCAGCTACATTTCCAGCGGCTTCGGCCTGCGCACCCATCCGGTGCTGGGCGCCCTGCGCGGGCATTCAGGCGTGGATCTGCCGGCGGCCGCGGGCTCACCGATCCGCGCCACGTTAGACGGCATGGTGGCCAGCGCCGGGTGGCGCGGCGGCTATGGCCTGGCAGTGCAGATCGATCACGGCAAGGGCATCGCCTCGCGCTATGCGCACATGTCGCGGATGGCGGTCTATCCGGGGCAGGCGGTGCGCAAGGGCGACGTGATCGGCTATGTCGGATCGACCGGCCTGTCGACCGGGCCGCACCTGCACTATGAAATCCGCGTCAACGGCGCGGCGGTAAACCCCTACAACACCCTGCGCTGACGTCCTGGCGCTAAAGCCAGCCCTTTTCGCGGTACCACCTGGCCGTGGCCTTGAGCCCGTCGCGGGTCGGCACCTGCGGGCGCCACAAGGCCGCGGGCGGGCGTGCGCCTTCGCCCACCACCCAGTCGGGATGGGTCATGTAGCCGACCCGGTCGAGCGTCAGCTTGGCCTTGTCGCGGCGCAGCAGGCGGTCAGCCTTGGCAACCTTTTCCAGCGCGCCGCGCGACAGGTGCAACACCTTCGGCCGGCGGCCCATCGCCCAGCCGATCGCGCGGGCCAGTTCGTAATGGGTCCAGCCGCCCTTGTGCCCATCATCGGGTTCGAACACCTGGTGCGTCACGCCCTCACCGCCCGGCACCAGCGCCAGCAGCAGGCGTGCCAGATCGTCGACGTGGATCAGCGAGGAGCGGCCTTCTTCGGGCGGCACGGGCATCAGGCCCAGCCGGGCAAGCTTGAACATCTCGAGGTATTCGGTGTCGCGCGGACCATAGATCCCGGGCGGTCGCACCACCGTCCAGTCGAGCGGGCTGGCCATGACCAGCTTCTCCCCGCGCGCCTTGCTGGCACCATAAGCCGACAGGTCGGGTTCGCGAGCGGAGAGCGATGAGACATGGACGAAGCGCGGCACGCCTTCGGCGAGCGCCGCTTCGAGGAGGTTGAGTGTGCCGGAGACGTTACCCGCTTCGAAGCCTGCGGCATCGGCCGCGTTGACCACGCCTGCGATGTGCACAACCGCTTCCGCCCCCCGGACCAGTTCGCGCAGACGGTCGGTCGCGGCAAGGTCGCCGGCGACCCATTCGACGTGATCGCGGGCCGGCTGGCTGCGGCGCGCCAGCGCGCGCACCTCGACCCCCGCCTGCCCGGCGCGGTCGAGCAGCGCCTGACCGACGAAGCCGGTCGCCCCTGTCACAGCCAGCGTCACAGCACTACCATCTGGTCGCGGTGAACCACGGCGGAGCGCGGAGCGTAGCCGAGAATCGCGGCGTGATCGCCCGATTGCCGTCCCATCAGCCGCGCGCATTCCACCGCGTCGTATTCGGCAAGTCCGTGGGCCAGCGTCGCGCCAGCCTCGTCGCGAACAGCGACCGCATCGCCGCGCTGAAATTCGCCTTCGACCCGGGCGATTCCGGCGGCGAGCAGGCTCGACCCCCGGGACAGCGCCCGCGCCGCGCCGGCATCGACCACCAAGGCGCCCTTCAGCCGCAGCCGTCCGCCCAGCCAGGCCTTGCGTCCCGCATCCTTGCGCCGGGCGAGGAACAGTGTCCCCACGCCCTGCTGCGTCGCCCGTGCGATCGGCGCGTCGTGGAGGCCCGAGGCGATCGCCAGCGCGATGCCCGCGCGCTCGGCGATCTCGGCGGCCTGGAGCTTGCTGGTCATCCCGCCGGAACCCATGCCCGACGAACTGCCGCCGCTGGCCATGGCGTGGACCTCGGCGGTCACGCCCTTGACCTCGGGCAGCAGGACAGCGGCCGGATCGGAGGGATTGCGATCGTAGAGCCCGTCGACGTCGGACAGCAGCAGCACCGCGCTGGCCTGCGCCGCCTGGGCCACGCGCGCAGCCAGCCTGTCGTTGTCGCCAAAGCGGATTTCCTGCGTCGCGACGCTGTCGTTCTCGTTGATCACCGGCACGGCACCGGCATCGAGCAGACGCGTCAGCGTCGCCGTGGCGTTGAGGTAGCGCCGACGGTCCTCCAGATCCTCGAGCGTGAGCAGCAGCTGCGCCGCAGTCAGCCCGTGGATGCCGAGCAGTTCGGCCCACAGCCCCGACAGCGCGATCTGCCCGACGGCGGCGGCGGCTTGCGCATCGGCCAGGCTGCCGCGCCCGCCCCTGTCGAGCCCGAGCCGCGCCGCGCCGAGCGCGATCGAACCCGAAGACACCACGATTATCCGTTGCCCGCGCGCGGCAGCGGCGGCGATCTCGGCCACCAGCCCCTGGAGCCAGTCGCGCCGCACCCCGTCGTTGCCGACGAGCAGCGACGAGCCGACCTTGACCACCAGCAGCGGACAGGCGGACAAATCGGCCAGATCGGAAAGGCGCGCGATCGTCATGTCAGTGCGCTTACGCAATTGCCGCCGCGATGCAACAGGGGGTTGAACCTCCATGGAACGAACAGTGTTTGCGACGTGACCTTTCGCGGTCTCGGCACTGGCGAAACACCTGAAAACACGGTGCTTGGCGGCAGTGCGAGGGGGCATGGCATCGCCGTTGACCTGTGAATTTCGATTTCGGGACGGTGAAGCCGGAGGGATTGGCGCATCGCTTTCCCCTGCCGGTTTGCGGCCGGCCAGCAAAGCACGCGTGAGACACCGCGACCGACGGGCGGGCTCGGTCGATGCCGACGCGCCGACGCGCGAGCGCTTCCTAGCGAATCCGTCGAAACAGGCACCAATTGAAGGATTGGACCGCACCCCACGGCGTGACATGGTCCTCGAGCCAGGTGTCCGTCAGTTCGAAGCGGTCGCCCAGTTGCCTCGCGAGACCGGCCGCGTCATAGCGCTGCACCGGCAGGCCGCTGCACTTTTCCGGTCCATCCAGCGCGAAGGTTGCGATGATGACATGGCTACCCGTGGCGGTGCCCTGCAACAAGGCCCTCTGGTAGGCCTCGCGCTGCTCCTGCTCGGTCAGGAAGTGAAAGACCGCGCGGTCATGCCACACGTCGAAGGTGCGTTCCGGCACCCATTCGGTAATGTCTTCCGCCACCCAGTTGACCATGTCGGCAAGGTGACCGAGCCGGGCTTTCGCGGTGTCCAGCGCGGGCGCGGCGATGTCCAGAACGGTAAGGTCCTGCCACCCTTGCGCAAGCAGGGCATCCACCAGGTTGGACGCGCCGCCACCCACGTCGACCAGCGATGAGGCCGGCACCGCTCCCGCGTGGGCCAGGGCGCGAAGCGAAGGGGCGGGCGCATGCTGATACCAACTGACGTCAGTGGGCGACTTGCCCGTGTAGACCGCGTCCCAGTGTTCGTGCCGGTCAGTGCCTGTCATGATCCCTGCTTACCCTTCGATGGGGCCGGCCTGGCGCTCCCCCCGCGAAAGCCGAACACGGCGTGACACGGCGGAGTCCGGCCCGGTATTCCCAAGATCTAGACCGGCGACCACGGTCGGTCGTCGCCTTCTTCCTGTTCGCCGTCGGGCCGTTCGGTTACCGTGGCAGCCGGAAGGTGGGCAATCACGGCGTCGAGCAAGGCGTCCATGCCCTTGCCGGTGGCGCCCGAAATCGGAAAGACCTTGTCCGCGCCGGCCGCTTTCAGTTCCTTGATGAAGGCGTTGACCAGTTCGCGGTCGACCGTATCGATTTTGTTCAAGGCGATCAGCCGCGGTTTGTCGACGAGGCCGCCGCCATAGGCTTCGAGCTCGTCCTCGACGATGGCCAATGCCTCGGCCGGATCGGTGCCGTTGATGTCGATCAGATGGATCAGCACGCGGCAGCGCTCGATATGGCCGAGGAACCGGTCGCCCACCCCGGCGCCGTCGGCCGCACCTTCGATGAGGCCGGGAATGTCGGCCAGCACGAACTCGCGGTTCTTGTGGCGCACCACGCCCAGTTGCGGGCGCAGTGTGGTGAAGGCGTAGTCGCCGACCTTGGCATTGGTGTTAGTGATCTGGTTGATGAAGGTCGACTTGCCGGCGTTGGGCAAGCCGACAAGGCCCGCGTCGGCCAGCAGCTTGAGCCGAAGCCAGACGTACATTTCCTCGAACGGCATGCCAGGCTGGTGCTGGCGCGGGGCGCGGTTGGTGCTGGTCTTGTAGCTGGCGTTGCCCCGCCCGCCGAGCCCGCCTTCGAGCAGTGTGACGCGCTGGCCCGCCTCGGTCAGGTCGGCCAGAACGGTCTCGCGGTCCTCGTCCGATATGACCTGCGTGCCCAGCGGCACCTTGATAACCAGGTCCTTGCCCGCTGCACCGTTGCGGTTCTTGCCCGATCCGTGAACGCCGCGCTGCGCCTTGAAGTGCTGGGTATAGCGAAAGTCGATCAGGGTGTTGAGGCCGGGCACGGCCTCGAAAATGATGTCGCCGCCCTTGCCGCCGTTGCCGCCATCGGGCCCGCCGTATTCGACGTACTTTTCCCGCCGGAACGAAACCGCTCCGGGCCCGCCCGCGCCCGAACGAATGTAGATCTTGGCCTGGTCGAGAAAATGCATGGAACGCGCACTAGCTTATAAGAGAGGAAATGTCGCGCGCGGTAGATGGGCACTGGTGGAGCCGAGGGGGATCGAACCCCTGACCTCGTCATTGCGAACGACGCGCTCTCCCATCTGAGCTACGGCCCCGTTCCAGTGCGAGCAAAAGAGGGCGGAATTTCCGCCCTCTCACGCGAGCGGCCCCATTAGCGGAGTGGCCGCAGGCTTTAAAGCGCAAATTTGACCTGTCCCGAAAAAGCCTAGCCGCCGACGTTCCGGGGAGTTTCGACGACCAGGCTTCCCGGTACCGCATCCTTGCCCCAGCGGGCCTCCCACGCGGCCATGTCGGTGTGATACTGGTCGAAGCGCTTGAAGAAATCGTCGAACACGATCTCAAGGCTCGGCAGCGAGCGGATTGCAAAGGCGTTCAAATCCGCGGCCTTGACCGTGGGCAACTCGCGACTGACCGCCAGTGCGGCGTTGCAGAACGCCGGCTTGACCGGCGGAATGGAGAAGTGGTTGTAGACCTCGGTCATGTACTTTTCGCGGGCCTTGATGAACCCGGTGCCGTACTTGGCCTTCCATTCGCCATCGATTTTCGCGTTGATGGCGCGCAGACCCTTGGCGTGGCTCTTAAGGAGCAGCTTGTAGTTGGTCAGAACCTCCGCATGCTCGGCATCGCGGCAGTTGAGCGCCGCGACGTTCAGGCCGGAGCGCAGGTTCCACACCATTTGCGAGGGCGAGATGTTGCGGTTGACGCTGACGCGCAGGCCATCGGCTCCGATCGGGGGGTAGGCAAGCGTCGGCGTGGCCCATTCCGGGGTTGTCGGCTTCCACGCCACGTAGATCTGCTTGGGCGGAGGAGGCGGCGGCGGCGGCGCAGGCTTCTTCTTGCCGGCCATGGCCGGACTGGCGAGCGACAGCGACGCGGCGATCCCGCCGACCAGCACGGCGACCGATCCCAGCCTGATGATTTTCGATACTTGCGAACCCATGATCCCTCTTGTCCCCGACTTGCGACCGGCTTTCAAAATACCGGTTTGTGCCTTGCTGCAGGCTTAAGCAGTTCTAGCCTTGCCGCGCATCAATGAAAATGCCCGGCGCTTCGCAGGAAGCGCCGGGCACGATTGTCCGTTCTTGGCTTGCGTTCAGCGGCGGTCGCCGAGGAAGCTCAGCAGGAACTGGAACATGTTCACGAAGTCGAGATAGAGCGACAGGGCGCCCAGGATCACGACCTTGCCGGCCATGTCGGTTCCGGCCACCTGGTAGTAGGTGTCACGCAGGCGCTGCGTGTCCCAGGCGGTCAGCCCCGCGAAGATCAGCACGCCCAGGATCGAAATCGCGATCTGGAGCGGGCCCGACTGCAGGAACAGGTTGAGCAGCGAGGCCAGGATGATGCCGATCAGGCCCATCATCAGGAAGCTGCCCATTGCCGACAGGTTGCGCTTCGTGGTGTAGCCATAGAGGCTCAGACCCGCGAAGGCGCCAGCGGTGGCGAAGAAGGTCGTGGCGATCGACGGGCCGGTATAGACCAGCAGGATCGCCGACAGCGACAGGCCCATGACCGCGCAGAACGACCAGAACATCAGCTTCAGCGTGCCTTCGTCGCGGCGCGGACTGAAGAAGAAGATGAAGGCCAGCGGCGCAAGCGCGATAACCCAGCGCAGCGGCGTGTTGAAGACCTGTGCGGCCAGACCCGACACCACGAACAGCAGCGCGACGATGCCCGAAAGCAACACGCCCGACGCCATGTAGTTGTAGATCGACAGCATATAGCGACGCAGACCCTGGTCACGCGCGTCCGCTCCCAGAACCTGGCCGTTGAGGACAGGCCCCGAGCCGAACTGCGTGCGGGTCGACTGCGGATCGTTCCAGTCAGCCATGATAAGTCAAACTCCCTTGCGCCCAACAGCGGGCGACAAGGGGCAATATCGTGGGTCTGCCCCGCGCTTTCAAGCAAAACCGGACAAGCGGCGCTGTAACGATTTGTAACGCCTCAGCCGCGCGCGGCGGCGGCCATCTCGGCGTTGCGGTCGCGCGCGGCGCGCAGGGTCGCCTCGACGAGGCGCTTGAGCGCCTGTTCGTGGTCGAGGACGTCGAGCCCCTTCTGCGTGCTGCCGCCGGGGCTCGCCACGCGCCGCGCCAGTTCGGCCGGGCCGTATTCGGAGCTTGCAGCAAGCAGCGCCGCGCCCTCGACCGTGGCGATTGCCAGGCGCTCGGCCTGCGCCGGATCGAGACCCAACGCCGCCGCGCCCTCGGCGAGCGCTTCGATGAAGCGGTAGACGAAACCCGGTCCCGATCCCGACAGCGCGGTGACCAGATCGAAGTCGGCCTCGCTCACCAGCCATTCGACCGGCCCGAGGTGCCGCATCAGCACGGCGAGCGCCGCGCCCCTGTCGCCATCGACGCCGCGACCGAACAGCGCGATCGGCGACTTGCCGATAGCCGCGGCGAGGTTGGGCATGATCCGCAGGAGCCCGCCCGCGCCAGAAAACCGCGCGGCAAGGCTGTCGAGTTCGACCCCTGCAAGGATCGACATGAGCACGCAGTCCGCGCCGATCACGGGGGCGAGAACGGGGGCGACCTCGTCCAGCATCTGCGGCTTGACGCCGAGCAGCACCGCATCGAACGCTTCGTCCGGCAGCGCGCGCAGCAAGCGGACGCCATCGGGCGCGGCGGCAAGGTAGGGATCGACCACCGTGAAGGCCCGCGCCGGGAAGCCGCCCCTGAGCCAGCCCGCCAGCATGGCGCCGCCCATGTTGCCGCAGCCGTAGATCAGGATCCTGTCGATAGTCATGATCGCACCTGTTCAGGCCGCGTGCCCGAAAGTCCAGCGCGAACTGTCAGGCTTCGCCCGCCGCATCGACCAGCGCGCTGGTGAGCGCGTCGGCTGGGCTCTTGTCGCCCCACAAGACGAACTGGAACGCGGGGTAGAACCGGTCGCATTCCTCGACCGCCGCTTCGACCGCGACCTGCGCCTGGGCCAGGCTGAGCAGGCCATCATCGCCCAGCAGCAGCCCGTGGCGATAGAGCAGCACGGACCCGTTGGACCACACGTCGAAATGCCCGACCCAGAGCTGCTCGTTGACCAGCGCCAGCAGTTCGTAAACCGCCTGACGCTTGTCGTCCGGGATACGGATGTCGGGCAGGCACAGCAGCTGCAGGACGTGATCCTCGCGCCGCCAGACACCGCGAACGGTGTAGCTGGCCCAGCTGCCCTTGATCTCGCCCGACATTTCGTCGTCGTTGACGAACTCGCACGGCCATCCGCGCGCCTCGAACAGGCTGGCGAGCATGTCGACGGGTGCAGCGTCGTCATCGTCCCGGTAGTCGTCGCGGTTGCCCTGCATCATGGATCACGGAATGCGTCGGCAAGGGCCGAAAGGACAATGCGCGGTTAACGCGCCGTTGCGCAAAACTCGACAAGCCTGTTCACAAAGTGTGGAAAAGGGGTGGAAACGGCCCAGCCCCATTGGCTCAGGTGCCCGGCAGCGGATCGACGTCCTGACCGGCAGGACTGTTGAACATGAAGGCCCCGCTCAGCCCGGCCTTCTTCACCTGCGCCAGGAACGCGTTCGCCTGCGCCGAGCTCTCGAAGGGCCCGGTCAGCAGACGGTTGGCCTGCCCCCACTGCGTGGTGTAGGCCTTGCGCCCCTTGAGCACGGCCTCATCCTTGACCAGCTTGCGCCAGTCGAAGGCGAGTGCCTTCTTGTCGCGGCCCGTGGCGACCTGCACCCAGTAGCGGCTGGGCGAGGCCTTTTCCCTGGCCTTGGCGTCCTTCGCATCCTTGGCGGCCTGGGCCTTGGGATCGAGCTTGCACTGGGTCGCGGCGGCTTTGCCCTTGGGGACCGGCGCGGCCTTGCCCCTGGCGGCCGGCTTTACCGGTTCGCAAGTTGCATCGGCCAGTTTGGCAGTCTTGGGATCGACGACTTTGGCGGGTGCAGCCGCCTTGATCTTGCGCAAGTCGACCGCGCCGGCCTTGGGTTCTGCCTCACGGCTTGGCGGCGTCAGGTCAGCAAAGACCTCGGCAAGGCTGCGCGGCCGTGCCGGTGCGGCAGGCCGGGGCGCAACTGGCACCGGCGCGGCGGCGACTGGAGCGGGCGCCGGGGGCGGGGCAGCGGCGACCGCGGGTACAGCTGGGGTCGAGGGGTTGAGTTCGAAGGCGCTGCCGGCTGGATCGAGCGTTGCGAAGCCGGGCTCGCTGCGCGGCGATGCCGGAGCGGGCGCGACGGTCGGCGGGGGCGCAACAGGCGTCGGGGTCGTCACCTGGGCCGGCGTTGGCCCGAACGTGTAGGGGCTCGACGTTGTCGCTGCCGAGGCGGCGACCGCAACCGGCTTCGACGTGGCGGGAGCGTTCGTGACCCTTGCCGGCGCAATAGCAGGAGCCTGGGTGACGGCGACTGCTGGAGCGGGCGACTGCGCCGGACGGAGGGGCGGCAGTTCTCCAGTCGGCAGGGGAGCGGGAGCAGCGGCAGCGACGGTGGCCAGGGGCGGCGCGGCCGTCACCGGCGCCGGCTGCTCGCGCCGACGGTCGCGCGACCGGCGATCCGAGCGCTGCGCGGCTGCGGCGGCGACCGTGGCGCGGCTCGGCGTCGCGCTCGCCGCGACCGGACGGGTGCGCACCAGCGCAGCCAGTTGCGGATCGTCCCGGCCGATTTCGGCCGCCCGGGGAAAGCGCCCCAGATTGGCGGCGGAGGCCTGCTGCGCCGGGGTCAGCCGGGTCATGTAGCGCAGGTAATTGGTCATCGCCGCGGCCATGTCGGCCGGCATCGTCGACTTGGCGATCGATTCCGCTTCCGCCGCCTGGCCGAGGATGGCCAGGGCAAAGGCGCGGGTGCGCCACGCCGCCTTGTCCTGGCGTTGCAGCAGCGGCCCCAGCGTCACTTCCATGCCGCGCCGGTCGCCGGCGATAGCCTGGCTCAGCGCGAGGCGGCGGCTGGTCTCGTCGTTGGGACCGGCCATGAGGGCTTCATGGTAGTAGCGCTGCGCGGTCACCGCGTCGCCGACCATGTCGAAGGCGAGCCCCCGGTCGGCGGTGCGTGCCGCGTCGATCAGGCCCAGCTTTTCGGCAGCGTCGAACAATGGGATAGCGCTTGCAGCGTCGCCGGTCACCGCATAGGCGCCGGCGAGGCCGGCCTTTATCCGAACCGTGTTCGGGGAAAGTGCGTCGGCCTTCTGGTAGAAGCCGATCGCCGCTTCGCCATCGCCGGCTGCCATCGAAGCGATGCCGGCTTCAACCAGCGCATCGACATCGCGGGGATTGCGCGCCAGCCGGCCAAGCGCGGCATTGAGCCGTGCCCCTTCGCTGCCGGGCGCCGACTGGATCGCCGGCCGGCCAACCTGCGCCGCCAGGGGTGCTGCGCCGGCCATGACCAGTCCCGCTGCAGCAGGAACAAGGACAAGGACCAAAGAACGAACTGGGGGCATCGCCATTTCTGCAATTGACCGCCGGACTGGCCGCTGTTCGTGGCGGGTAGCCCCCCCTGCCTTAACCCTGCACGAACGGTGCGACCCGGCCCGGGCGGCGCTGGTTACTGGTTGTTCTGCCGCCCAAGGAAGCGCGGGATGCTGAGCGAGGGGCCATCATTGCCGGTCTCGTCCTCATCCTCGTCTTCGTCGGCCGAGGTGCGGCCGCCGCGCGACAGGTTGGCCATGCGTTCGAACAGCGTCGCCCCGGCACCCGAGCGACCACCGCCGGCCGGAGGCGCGGCGGGAGCTGGAGCGGGGGCGTAGGCCTGCGGCTCTGCCACGGGCAGGTCACCCGCTTCAGCATCGTCGCTTTCGTTCGCGACCAGTCCGCGGCGACGGCCGGGAAGCGCTCCACCCAGGGGACCGTCCTCCTCGTGCAGGCGCGACGCGTCGAGCAGCAGTTCGTCACCGTTGCCCGAGGTTGACACCGGCGCATCCTCAACGCCGTCGCCCACATTGGCCGAGGCCAGGTCGAGTTCATAGGGCTCGTCCGCCGGAGCGGGAGACGCCGCCGGGGCCGACCAGCTGTTATCGGCCGGCGCCGGGGCGGGTTCGGCCTCGGGCTCTACGGGAGCGGCCGCTTCGATCGGCGCGGGGCGCTCGAACAACGGCTCGGGCGCGGCAACCGGCGCAACAGGCGGCGCAGCCACTGCCGGGCGGACCGGTCCGCGCGAGGCGGCAAGGTTGATCGGGCGCGCGGCCTGCTCGGCCATTTCGGCGCTCTGCTCGATCCCGGTGGCGACCACCGAGACGCGGATCTTGCCCTGCAGGTCCGGGTTGAACGCGCTGCCCCAGATGATGTTGGCATTGGGATCGACCAGGTCGCGGATGTGGTTGGCCGCTTCGTCGACTTCGAGCAGCTTCATGTCATCGCCGCCGATGATCGAGATGATCACGCCCTTCGCGCCCTGCATCGACACGCCGTCGAGCAGCGGATTGGCGATGGCCTTTTCGGCGGCTTCGAGGGCACGGTTGGTGCCCTCGCCCTCGCCCGTGCCCATCATCGCCTTGCCCATTTCGGCCATGACCGAACGCACGTCGGCAAAGTCGAGGTTGATGAGGCCCGGCATGACCATCAGATCGGTGATCGAGCGCACGCCCTGCTGGAGCACTTCGTCGGCAAGCTGGAACGCTTCCTTGAAGGTCGTTTCGGCCTTGGCCACCAGGAACAGGTTCTGGTTGGGAATGACGATCAGGGTATCGACGTGCTTCTGCAGCTCCTCGATCCCGGAATCGGCACTGCGCATCCGGCGCGTACCCTCGAACAGGAAGGGCTTGGTGACCACGCCAACGGTCAGCACACCCTTTTCGCGCGCCGCCTTGGCCACGACCGGAGCCGCGCCGGTACCCGTGCCGCCGCCCATGCCCGCGGCGATGAAGCACATGTGCACCCCGTCGAGCGCGCGGTCGATGTCGGCAAGCGTTTCCTCGGCCGCCGCACGGCCCACTTCGGGGCGCGACCCGGCGCCCAGACCCTGGGTGATGTCCGGCCCGAGCTGGATGCGGTGTTCGGCGATCGAGTTGTTGAGCGCCTGGGCGTCAGTATTCGCGACGATGAAATCGACGCCCTCGATGCCCGCCGTGATCATGTTGGCAATCGCGTTGCCGCCGGCGCCGCCCACCCCGATGACAGTGATGCGGGGACGCAGCTCTTCCACAGCCGGCGGTCCGATATTGATGCTCATGGCGCTCTCCAGTCAGGCACGCAAATGCAGAAAATCCAATTCGCCGGGTTCTTGCACGGTTCGATTCGGCGAATCAAAGTCAAATTAACCTTTCTCCACAGGCGCCGGCCGAAACTGCACCTAGAAATACTCCTTCACCGCGCGCAACACGCGGTTGACCAGTCCCACACCGCTGTAACGGAAGGTTTCCTGGTGACGCGTCCCGAGCGAGCGGATGTCGATCGGATCGGCCGCGGCATAAAGCACGAGGCCCGCCAGGGTGGAGAAACCGGGGGTGGCGTGAGCTTCGGCAAGGCCCTTGATATGGATCGGCTTGCCGATCCTGACCGGCTTGCCGAGCGCGGCCTGGGCATAGTCGGCAAGGCCCGCCAGTTCGGCTCCGCCGCCGGTCAGCACCACGAGCTGCCCGCGCTGTCCGGTAAAGCCCAAGCCCTTCAGCGCCTTGTTCACTTCCTCCATCCAGCGGCCGAGGTGCGCGGTGATGACCGAGACCAGTTCGGCGCGCGGCACGCGGTTCTTGTCGTCGGCGTGGCGCGCCATCGGCCCGGCGCCTTCCTCGCCCGGCGCGTTGACCGGTATCATCTCGCGGTGATCGGCCGGGCTGGCGATCGCCGAGCCGTGGACGCACTTCAGCCGTTCGGCCTGGAAGCGGCGGATGCCGAAGGCGCTGGCCACGGCATCGGTGATGTCGCCCGACCCCATCGGAATGGTGACGAGGCCCAGCAGCATCCCTGCCGCATAGACCGAGACGTTGGTCACCTCGGCCCCGAACTCGACCAGCGCAACGCCCAGTTCGCGTTCCTCGGCGGTCAGGCAGGCGTGGCCGGCCGCAATCGGCGATCCCACCACCGCCTCGACGTCGAGGTGGGCGTTCTGCACCGCTTCGGTGATGTTGCGGATCGGCGCGCCGTCGGCCAGCATGACGTGAATATCGACGCCGAGCCGTTCGGCGTGAAGCCCCTTGGGATCGGACACGCCGTCTGCCCCGTCGAGCGTGTAGTGCGCGGGCTGGGCGTGGAGGACCATGCGCCCGTCGGGCTGGATCACGTCGCGCGCGGCGATCAGGAGATGCTCGATGTCCTCCTGCTCGATCCGGCGGCCGCCGATATCGACCTCGACCTGCGCGACCTGGCTGGCCAGCCCCGCCCCCGAAGCGCCGATCCACACGCTGGTCACTGCCGTATTGGCGATCTTTTCCGCGCGCTCGACCGCGTCGCGCACCGCAAAGGTCGCGGCCTGCATGTCGGTAACGTAACCGCGCTTGATCCCTTGGGCGGCGCGGTGGAAGGATCCGAGGACGACCATCTCGCCCGTTTCGGTCAGCCCGGCGACCATCGCCGAGATCCGGAACGAGCCGATGTTGACGGCTCCGAACACCTTCGCGATCCGTGGCTGCGCCATCAGTTGGCATCCCCCTGCTTGTCCGTCGACTTCGCCTCGTCGCTCTTGGACTTTGGCGCATCGGCCGCGCTGGCAGTCTTCGCGGCAGGCCTCGCCGCCGCCGCCGCCGGCGGCAGTTCGACCTGGTCGGTGCGGTTGGCGAGACGGAAATAGATCCGGTCCGGCGCGCGCATGTCGAAGGCGGTGACCTTGCCCCCCAGCAGGCGGTTCACCCCGTCGAGCCGGGCGAAGGTCATCAGCGCCTTGGGCGCCGCCCGGTCGCCTTGCGGCAAGGCCAGGACCTGGCCGGTCTTGAACGTCAGGTTCCAGCGCCGGTTACCGACCCATTCGGCCTCCGCAACCTGCGGCTTGAGCGCCGGGGCGGCGTCGAGCAGCGTGTTCAGCGCTTCCACCTGCTGGCCAGCGCCGGGACCGCCGATCACCAGCTTACCCTTGGCGCGTGCGGCGGAGACCGCCTGCAATTCGTGCCCGGTCGCGTCGATCAGCACGTACTTGTCGGCCTTGCGCAGCACGGCGGCGGGTTTGCGTTCGACGATGTCGATCGCCAGTGTGTCGGGTAGCTGCCGCGACACGCGCGCATCCTCGACCCACGGCAGTTCGATCAGCTTTTCGCGCAAGGCATGGATATCGACCAGCGGCATGGCGCGGTGGTTGTCGGCCAGGGCGAGCTGGTAGACCTTGAGTTCGTTGAGGTTCTTGGTGCCAGTCACTTCGACGCGGCGTACCTCGTAGCCGGCGTCGTGGCTGATCGCGGCCAGTTGCTGCTGCGCCATGGCCGGCACCCCGGCAAAGCTGGCGACCATCCACGCCAGCACGACGGCCAGCCCGAGAATCGCCGCCAGGAAGATGCGGTGCAACTGCGCCTCGCTGAACGGGATCCAGTTCATCACCGCGTCCATCGCCGAGCCCGTGCGGGCCCTCGCCGCGCGGACCTGGCGCGCCTTGCCTTCGCGCGCCGCAGTCCTGCGGACGCTCTTGCCGCCGCGCTTGATCGTCTGGCTCATTGGCCCGCCTGCCTGGCGGCCAGCGCGTCCTCGATGATCATTTCGACCAGTTCGCCATAGCTGATGCCCAGGTGCCGGGCCTGTTCGGGCACCAGGCTGAGCGGCGTCATGCCCGGCTGGGTGTTGGTTTCGAGCACGAACAGCCCTTCGACGCCGCGTTCATCGTCCCAGCGGAAATCGGTGCGGCTGCAGCCCTTGCAGCCGAGCAGCCGGTGCGCGCGCAGGGCGAGGTCGAGGCAGGCCTTGGTGATTTCGTCCGGGATCTGCGCCGGGCAGACGTGCTCGGTCATGCCGTCGGTGTACTTGCTGTCGAAATCGTAGAAGCCCGACTTGGGCTTGAGTTCGGTCACCAGCAGCGCGCGGTCGCCCAGCACGGCGGTCGTCAGTTCGCGCCCGCGGATATAGGGTTCGGCCAGCAGCCGGTCGAATTCCTTCCACGGCCCCTTGGCCTCGCGGCTGATCGGGTTGCCGTAATTTCCTTCCTTGGTGACGATGGCAACCCCGACCGAGGAGCCTTCGTTTACCGGTTTGAGCACATAGGGCCGTTTCAGCGGGTCCTTCTCGTAGATCTCGGCCGTATCGACGATCCGCCCGCCGGGCATCGGGATGCCGTGGGGGACCAGCGCCTGCTTGGTCAGTTCCTTGTCGATCGCGATGACCGAGGTGACCATGCCGGAATGGGTGTAGGTCAGACCCATGAGGTCCATCAGGCCTTGCACGGTGCCATCTTCGCCTGGCGTGCCGTGCAGCGCGTTGAACACTACATCGGGCGCCGCTTCGGCCAGCTTCTGGGCGACGTCGCGGCCCATGTCGATGCGGGTCACCTTGTGGCCGCGCTCTTCCAGCGCCGTGGCCACGCCTTCGCCGCTCATCAGCGAGACCGGCCGTTCGTTCGACCATCCGCCCATCAGGACCGCGACATGAAGCTTGGCAAGGCTCACTTGATACCTACTCTCTGAATTTCCCATTCGAGCGTCACGCCCGATTTCTCTTTCACCCGGCGCCGCACTTCCTCGCCCAGGGCCTCGATATCGGTGCTGGTCGCATCGCCCGTGTTGAGCAGGAAGTTGGTGTGCTTTTCGCTGACCTGCGCCCCGCCCCGCGTCAGCCCGCGGCAGCCGGCCTCATCGACAAGTTGCCAGGCCTTGTGACCCTCGGGGTTCTTGAAAGTGCTGCCGCCGGTCTTCGAGCGCAGCGGCTGGCTCGCCTCGCGGCTGGCGGAGATGCGGTCCATCTCGGCCTGGATATCCTCGCTCTTGCCGGGGCGCCCCTTGAACCGCGCCGCGACGACGATCGCGCCGTCGGGCAGTTCGGAATGGCGGTAGGTGTAGCCAAGTTCAGCCACCGGCAGGGTGCGGAGCGAACCATCGCGCATGACCACGTCGCAATCGACCAGGATATCCTTCACCTCGCCGCCATAGGCACCGCCGTTCATCCGTACGAAGCCGCCGACCGTGCCGGGAATCGAGCGCAGGAATTCCAGCCCGGCGATGCCGTTATCACGGGCCGTCGACGACACGAGGATGCCCGAAGCGCCCGCGCCGCAATCGAGCGTCAGGTCGGCGCTATTCGTCACCTTGGCGAAGGCCTTGCCCAACCGCACCACCACGCCCGGCACCCCGCCATCGCGCACGATCAGGTTGGAGCCGAGCCCCAGCGCCATGACCGGCACGGCCGGATCGAGGTCGCGCAGAAAAGTCTGCAGGTCGGCACGGTCCCTGGGCTCGAACAGCCACTGCGCGGCGCCGCCCGACTTGAACCAGACCAGCGGCGCCAGCGGGGCCTGCGCGGTCAGCTTGCCCTCGACCTTGGGCAGCGTATCGGCCATCATGCCGCCCTCCGCCGGGCGACGGCGTCGGCAAGTCCCGCGGCCCACTTGGTGATGTCGCCTGCGCCGAGGCAGACGATCATGTCGCCCGGCTGAACCGTCGCGGCCAAGGCGTCGGCCAGGGCATCGGGGCCGGAAATCGTCTGCGCGGAACGGTGGCCGCGCTCCTTCATGCCGAAAACCATTGCCGCGCTGTCGATGCCCTCGATCGGCGTTTCGCCCGCGGCATAGACCGGGGCGGCATAGACCACGTCGGCATCGTTGAAGGCTGCGGAAAAGTCTTCCATGTGGTCGCGCAGCCGGGTGAAACGGTGCGGCTGGACGACGGCGATCACCCGGCCCGTGCCTACCCCCTCGCGCGCGGCGGACAGGACTGCGCGGATCTCGACCGGGTGGTGGCCGTAATCGTCGATCACGCTGGCGCCGGCGACTTCGCCGACCTTGGTGAAGCGGCGCTTGACCCCGGTGAACTTCTTGAAGCCGTTGCAGATCAGGTCGTCGGAAATGCCCATCTCGACCGCGACCGCCACGGCGGCCAGCGCGTTCTGGACGTTGTGGCGCCCGGGCATCGGCAGGTCGATGCCTTCGATGCGGCGAAAGCTGCCGTCGCGTTCGCGAATCGCGACGTCGAAGCGGTTGCCGCCGGGATAGGGCGTCACGTTCTCCCCGCGTACGTCGGCCTGGGCGGAAAAGCCGTAGGTCACGACGCGGCGGTCGCGGATCTTGGGAATGATCGCCTGAACCTCGGCGTGGTCGATACACAGGACCGCGCAGCCATAGAAGGGCACGTTCTCGATGAACTCGACGAAGGCTTCCTTGATCGCGTCGAAGGTGCCGTAGTGCTCGAGGTGCTCGGGATCGATGTTGGTGACGATCGCGATGGTGCCATCGAGGCGCAGGAACGAGCCGTCGCTTTCGTCTGCTTCGACGACCATCCATTCGCTTTCGCCAAGCCGAGCGTTGGACCCATACGAGTTGATGATCCCGCCGTTGATGACCGTGGGATCGACCCCGCCAGAGTCTAGCAGCGCGGCGACCAGGCTGGTCGTGGTGGTCTTGCCGTGAGTCCCGGCGACCGCCACGGTGCGCTTCAGCCGCATCAGCTCGGCCAGCATTTCGGCGCGGCGAACCACGGGAATGCGTTGTTCGAGCGCGGCGGCGACTTCCGGGTTGTCGCGCTTGACCGCAGTCGAGGTCACCACCACCGCCGCATCGCCGAGATTTTCGGCCGCGTGGCCGATCATCACCTTGATTCCGCGCTTGCGCAGCCCATCGACAACGTAACCCTCGGCAATGTCCGAGCCCTGCACGGTATAGCCTAGATTATTCATCACTTCGGCAATGCCGGACATGCCGATGCCGCCGATCCCGACAAAGTGGATCGTGCCGATATCGGTGGGCATCCGCCCGCCGCCCGACTGGCGCAGCGCCTTCTTCACGCGACCTGCTCCTGCCCCTGGGGGCTGACGCTGCGCGCCACCTGGATCACGTCCATCAGCGGGGGGGATCCGAAGCTTTCGACCAAGTCGGCCAGGTCGGCCGCGGCATTGGGATAGCCGCAGTTCCAGGCCGCGTGGGCCGCGGTGGCCAGCGTTTCCGGGTTCATCGCGATGGCCTGGATCTGCTTGGCCAGTTCGACCGGGGTGAAGCGGTCCTGCCGGATCATCCGCGCCCCGCCAAGTTGCGTGACTTCGGCAGTGTTGTAGGCCTGGTGATCGTCGGTCGCGATCGGCAGCGGTACGAGGATCGCAGGCCGGCCGACCGCGGTCAGTTCGGCAATGGTCGAGGCCCCGGCCCGGCCGATGAACAGGTGCGCGTCGGCCAGGCGGCTGGCCATGTCCTCGAAATAGGTGCCCAGCTCGGCGGGAATGTCGTGGCTGGCATAGCGGTCGCGGACCGCGTCGATATCCTCGGGCCGGCATTGCTGGGTGACTTGCAGACGGCTGCGCAGCGACGGCGGCAGCATGGCCAATCCATCGGGCACGACCTGCGACAGCACGCTGGCCCCCTGGCTGCCGCCGGTCACCAGCACGCGCAGCAGGCCGTCCTCGGTAAATGGCGGAAACGGCCGGTCGCGCAGCGCGAGCACGTCTTCGCGCACAGGGTTGCCGACGAGGTGGACCTTGTCGCCGTGCTTGGCATCCAGCCGGTGCACCTCACGGTAGGATGTGGCGATGGCATCGACCCGGCGTGCAAGGAACCGGTTGACCCGGCCCAGCACGGCGTTCTGCTCGTGGATCACGCTCGGCACCCTGGCGCCGGTCGCTGCCCACAGCGCGGGCAAGGCCGGATAGCCGCCGAAACCGATCACGGCCGAAGGCTGGAAGCTTTCGAAAAGGCGCAGCGCCATGCGCCGCCCTTCAAGGATCGCTGCGATGCCCTTGGGCCAGTGCAGCGGATTCTTGCCGATCCGCCCGGCCGGCAGGACGTGGCTGGTCAGCGAGGCCGGCTTGCCGGGCAGCCGCGCGCCGCGCTCGTCGGTGATGAGGGCGACGTGGTGGCCGCGCTTTTCCAGTTCGGTCGCGAGAGCAAACGCCGGGATCAGGTGACCTCCGGTGCCGCCTGCGGCAAGGACATAGTGACGGGCAACCGAACTCATTTGCGCGCTCCGGGCTTCTGTAATCCGACCTGGCGAAGGCTGAACCCTTCGCGCTTCAGGAACGGATTACGCCGGGTGATGGCAATGAGGAAGCCCACGCCGAGACACAGGGCGATGGTCGAGGACCCGCCATAGGAAATGAGCGGCAGGGTCATGCCCTTGGACGGGAAAAGCTGCAGGTTGACCAGGATGTTGATGAAGGCCTGCCCGCCAAGCTGCGCGGTAAGGCCCGTGGCGGCGAGGGTGGTAAACAGGTCCTCCTCGTCGAGCAGTCGCAGCATGATGCGCAACACTAGGGCAAGGTAGAGTGCGACGATCACCGCGCATGCCAGCAGGCCGAACTCTTCCCCGATGACCGAGAAGATGTAGTCGGTGTGCGCTTCGGGCAGGCCGAGCTTGCGCGTGCCGAGCCACAGCCCGGTGCCGGTCCAGCCGCCGGCCAGGATGGTCTTCTGCGCAAGATCGACCTGGTCGAAGGCGGTGCCGCCGCCGAGGAACGCATCGATGCGGTGACGGCCGTTCTCGTAGAACATGTAGGCCAGGATCACCGCACCCACGCCGCCGCCGATCGCCATGGCGATCCGCTGCACCGGCAGGCCGCAAAGCAGGATCATCACGAACCACACGCCGGCGAACAGTACGGTCGAACCGAAGTCGGGCTGGAGCATCAGCAATCCGCCGATGCAGGCCATCAGCCCGGTGGCGATGGCAATCACCGGGATCTTGGGATCGCGAGCGCGCCACGACAGGATCCAGGCAAGGCCGATCGCGAAGCTCGGCTTGAGAAACTCCGACGGCTGGAGCGACATGCCAAGGTTGATCCAGCGCTTCGCCCCGTTCACCGTCGTGCCGATGATCGGCACCAGCATCAGCGCCACCAGCATGGCCGCACCGAGCAGGATTCCCGCCTGCCGCGCCCGTTCGCGCGGCAGCATGGACGCGCCGAACATGGCGATCAGGCCCAGCACCTGCCAGCGCAGGTGAATATAGAAGAAGTGCAGATCGTCGAGCCGCACAGCCGAAGTCGACAGCCGCCGCGCCGAGGCGGGCGAACTGGCCGCGACGGCGACCGCGCCGATGGTCATCAGCGACAGGACGAGCACCAGCAGCACGCGGTCGATTTCGCGCCACCAGATCGCGAACTCGCTGCGGCGGTTGCGGCGCTGGCGTGCGGCCTGGGCCGCTTCGGGGGCGACGCGGCCGGCGCTGGGAACGAAAGGCGGGTAGGTCGCCATCAGCGGGTCTCTCCGGTGCGGGCGGCGGCGCTGGCGGCCACGCGATCCTCCTCGATCAGGGCCAGAACGATCTGGCGGAACGAATCGCCCCGCGCCTCGTAGTCGCGGAACTGGTCGAAACTGGCGCAGGCCGGCGACAGCAGCACGACGTCGCCGGGCCGGGCGGCCTCGCGCGCCTGGCGGATCGCGTCGCACATCATCTCGCTGCGTGTCACCTTGGTATGAGAGGCAAGGAGATCGGCAAACAGCGGGCCGGCATCGCCGATGGTATAGGCAGCGGCGACGTTGGCGAAATAGGCCTCGCACTCGGCCAGGCTCTCGCCCTTGGGCAGGCCTCCGACGATCCAGTGGATTCGGCGGTCGGGATTGGGCGGAAAGGCCGCCAGGGCCGGCGCGGTCGAGGCCGGGTTGGTCGCCTTGCTGTCGTTGATGTAGGTCACGCCGCCGCTTTCGGCGACCCGCTCCATCCGGTGGGGCAGGCCGCGGAAGCTGGCCAGGGCCGGGCGCCACTGTCCCTCGCTGAGCCCCAGAGCGGTGACGATCGCCACGGCCACTGCCGCGTTCTGCAGGTTGTGCGGCCCCTGCAACGAGGGCCACTGCGGCTGTAGACCGGCAAGATCGGCACCGTCGACCAGGGCCACGCGGTCCGCCCCGCGCAATTGCGCCTCGCGCTGGCCGAGTGCGATGGTCTTGGCATCGCTGGTGCCGAAGACTGCGAACTGATCGGGCCGTTGCATGGCGAACAGACGCGCCTTGCTGGCGGCATAGCCGGCAAAGCCGTCGTAGCGATCGAGGTGGTCAGGCGTCAGGTTGAGCAGAGCGGCGACTTCGGCCTCGAGGCTGAAAGTGAGGTCGATCTGGTAGCTCGACAATTCGAGCACGTAGATTCCGCCCGGTCCCAATGGGTTCTGGCCCAGCACCGGCAAGCCGATGTTTCCGCCCATCCGCACAGGCAGCGCGGCTGATTGCAGCAGGTGGTGGACCAGTGCGGTGGTGGTCGACTTGCCGTTGGTCCCGGTGATCGCGACGACACGGTGCGCCGGCAGGTGCGGGCGGGCAAGCGCGAACAGTTCGATGTCGCCGATCACCGGCACGCCGTACTTCGCGGCGTGGGCGGCAATCGGATGGGTGTTTAGCGGCACGCCCGGCGACACGACGACGCCGGCGTAGCCGGTAAGGTCGATGGTGGCCGGATCGGCCAACTCGGCCCGGCGCTCCAGCGCGCGGCGCGGCTCCTCGCGCGCGTCCCAGGCCGTGACCCGCGCGCCGCTGGCCAGCAGGCTTTCCGCAGCCGTCAGTCCCGACCGGGCCAGTCCCAGGACCGCGTAGCGTTTGCCGGTAAAGACGGGCGAGTTGATCATCGGATCTTGAGAGTCGACAATCCGATAAGGGCAAGAACGATCGACACGATCCAGAAGCGGATCACGACGGTCGATTCCTTCCAGCCGAGTTGCTCGAAGTGGTGGTGGATCGGGGCCATGCGGAAGATCCGGCGCCCGGTGCGCTTGTACCAGAACACCTGGACGATCACCGACACGGCCTCCATCACGAACAGTCCACCGACGATGGCGAGGACGATCTCGTGGTGCGCGGCAACCGCGATCGCGCCCAGTGCACCGCCCAGGGCCAGGCTTCCGGTATCGCCCATGAACACCGCCGCCGGCGGGGCGTTGAACCACAGAAAGGCCAGGCCCGCCCCCATGATCCCGGCGCACAGGATGGCGAGTTCACCCGCCCCCGGCACGTGCGGAATGCCGAGGTAGGTCGCAAAGTCGGCGCGGCCGGCCAGATAGGCGATGATCGCAAAGGTGCCTGCGGCGATGATCACCGGCATGGTCGCCAGCCCATCGAGCCCGTCGGTCAGGTTCACGGCATTGCCCGCGCCAACCATGACGACCGCCGCGAAGACATAGTAGAACGGCCCGAGCGGAATATACCGTCCGCTGAGGAACGGCACGTAGAGGTTGGTGCTGATCTGGCTGACGATGATCCAGGCCGCGATGCCGGCGACGAGGAATTCCGCAATCAGGCGCGCCCGGCCTGAAACCCCGGCGGTGCTGCGTTTGCGGACCTTGTCGAAATCGTCGAGGAAGCCGATCACGCCGAACCCGGTGGTGACCGCAAGACAGGCCCACACGAAGGGGTTGGCCAGGTCCATCCAGACCAGCATCGACAGGACCAGCGCGATCAGGATCATCAGCCCGCCCATGGTCGGCGTGCCGCGCTTGGCGAGATGGGTCTGCGGCCCGTCCTCGCGGATCGGCTGGCCCTTGCCCTGGCGGACGCGCAGCATGTTGATGAAGCGGGGCCCGATCAGCAGCCCGATGACCAGCGCCGTCATCAGCGCTGCGCCCGCGCGGAAGGTCTGATAGCGAATGAGGTTCGCCAGGCCTTCGAACTGGAAATATTCCGCGATCAGGTACAGCATCGCCTGATCTAACCTTCCTGCTTGGCGAGAGCGGCGACGACAGCGCCGAGCCCAACCGAATTCGACCCCTTGATGAGCAGGGCGTCACCGCCCTCCACGCCAAACCGCTTCAGCGCATCGAGCGCTTCTCCTGCGGTCCTGCAATGATCGAAGGGAATCGCCTTGCCAAGCGCGGCGCCGGGCTCTTTCCCCAGTTCGTCGGCCAAGGCCTGCATCTCGTCTCCGACAAGGAACAGCCGGTCGATCTGCGCGGCGGCGATCGGATCGGCAAGTTGCGCGTGGAAGGAAGGGCCATGGCTGCCCAGTTCCTTCATCGATCCCAGCACCGCCACGCGGCGGCGGGCCGGCGTCGCGCCCAGTTGCGCCAGCGTCGCGCGCATCGAGGCCGGGTTGGCGTTGTAGCTTTCGTCGATGAGCAGCGCGGTGCCCGATCCGTCACCGCCGGCAGCGGCGATCGTGTGGCGTTCGCCGCGGCCCTTCAGCCCTTCGAGTTCGGCCAAAGCGAGCCCTGCCGCGCCCAGATCGCCGCCGGCGGCGCGGACCGCAGCGATGACAGCCAGCGAATTGACGATCCAGTGATCGCCCGGCGCAGCCACGGTATAGCAGATCCGCCGGTCGCCCATGTCGGCGGTGACCAGCGACCCGCCGCCCGGCGCCGGCACGGCATCGAGCAGGCGGACATCGGCGTGCGAAGCCCGGCCGAAGGAAACGACGGCGCCCGCGTGTTTTTCTGCCGCTTCCTTCAGCCGGGCATGGTGGGGGCTGTCTGCCGGGATGATCGCGACCCCGCCGGGCTCCAGCCCCTCGAATATTTCCGCCTTGGCATCGGCAATCGCCTCTTCGCTGCCGAGCATCTCGATATGCGCCGGGGCAATGGTGGTGATCACCGCCACGTGGGGACGGACCAGTGCAGTCAGCGCCCGGATCTCGCCGGCGTGGTTCATGCCCATTTCGAACACGCCGAACCGGGCCCGCGCCGACATTCGCGCCAGGCTCAGCGGCACGCCCACGTGGTTGTTGTAGCTCTTGACCGAACGGTGCGCGCGGCCGCGGCTCGACCGGTCGAGTGCGGCGAAGATGGCTTCCTTGACCCCGGTCTTGCCGACCGATCCCGTCACCCCGATGATGCGCGCATCGGCGCGGTTTCGCGCCACTTTCGCCAGCATCTCAAGTGCGCTTGAGGTGTCGTCGACCAGCACGTGCGGCGCCGCGATCGGGCGATCGACGATGGCCGCCGCCGCGCCCCTGGCGATCGCCGCATCGACGAAGACGTGGCCGTCCATCGCCTCGCCCTTGAGGGCAAAGAACAGGTCGCCTTCGCCCACGTCGCGGCTGTCGATGTCGGCGCCCGCCGCCTGGAAATCGGCCGACGGCGTGCCGCCGGTTGCCGCCGCGATCTCGCCCGCGGTCCACAGGGCCAGGCCTGCGGCATCGTCGGGCTGGATCGGCCATTCCAGGATACGGGCATAGGCGTTCATTGCGTCTCACTCCCAAGCTGACCCGCGCATTCGCGGGCCACGATCACGTCGTCGAAAGGCAGCACGCGCATGTCCGCGCCCGCGCCCACAATCTGCCCCTGTTCGTGCCCCTTGCCGGCAATGAGGACGATGTCCTGCGCGCCGGCCTCGGCGATGGCGGCGGCGATTGCCGCGCGCCTGTCGCCCACTTCGCGCAGGGCGCCGCCCCCCCCTGACAGCACCATCGCGCGGATCGCGGCGGGGTCCTCGCCGCGTGGGTTGTCATCGGTGACGATGGCAGCGTCGGCCAGCCGCTGCGCCACCGCGCCCATTTGCGGGCGTTTACCAGCATCGCGGTCGCCGCCGGCGCCGAATACGACCAGAAGGCGCCCGGTGCAATGCGGCCTCAAGGCGTCTATCGCAGCCTCGAGGGCATCGGGCGTGTGCGCATAGTCGACATAGACCGGCGCTCCGGCCTGGGTGATCGCCGCGCGCTCTAGCCGGCCGCGCACGGGCTGCAGGCGGCTAAGCGCATCGAAGGTCCGCTCCGCATCCCCGCCCGTCGCGATGACCAGGCCCGCCGCGACCAGCGCGTTGGCGGCCTGGTAGGCGCCGATCAGCGGAAGAGTCACCTTGCGCGGTGCGCCCGCCCATTCGATCTCGAGTACCTGACCGAGCTGGGTGGGGGTGCGGGCGAGGAGACGGATCGCCTCCCCGCCCTTGCCCACGGTGAACAGGCGCAGCCCCCCGCTGCGGGCCTGCTCGACGGCGCGGGACGACCATTCATCGTCGGCCCAGATCACGGCCGTGCCATCGCGGTCGACAACTTCACCAAACAGCCGCATCTTGGCCGCGAAGTAATCGTCCATGTCCTTGTGGTAGTCGAGGTGATCGCGGCTGAGGTTCGTGAAGGCCCCCGCCTTCACCCGCAGCCCCTCGTTACGGTACTGGTCGAGGCCGTGGCTCGACGCCTCGTAGGCCACATGGCTCACCCCTTCGCGGGCAAGGCCGTGCATGTTCGCGAGGAACGTTACGATGTCGGGCGTGGTGAGCCCGGTCGAGACGCTTTCGTCGCTGGTGGTGACGCCCAGGGTGCCGATCGAGGCGGACCGTTCGCCCAGAATGCGCCAGATCTGCCGCGTCATCTCGACCGTGCTGGTCTTGCCGTTGGTACCGGTGACCGCCACCAGCGTTTCGGGCACCGGCTGGAAAAAGCCCGCCGCCAGCCGGGCGAAGGCGCGGCGCGGGTTGTCGTTGGCGATGTGGATCGCGCCGACGACCCGCGCTTCGGGCCGGGCGACCACGGCCACGGCGCCTGCCGTAACCGCCGCCGGGATGAAGTCCTCGCCATTGACGGTGGCGCCCTGAAAGGCGCCGAACACGGTGCCGGGCGCAACCTTGCGATTGTCGATGGCGAAGCCGGTCACCTGCGCTTCGGTCCCGCCCGGCAGCGCTATTCCGGCAGCCGTGGCGAGCGCCGAGAGCTTCATTCCGCCTTGTCCGAAAGGCCCGGCACCAGTCCGGCCAAGTCCGAGATATCAACGTCGCGGGTTTCGTCGGGCATGACGCCCAGCAGCGGGCCGATGCGGGGCACCACGCGGCCGACGACCGGCGCGGCGTTCCAGGCGGCGGTACGCTGGCCAGAAGTTGCGACGGTGCCCTGCGGTTCGTCCAGCATCGCAATCACCACATAGCGCGGCCGGTCCATCGGGAAGGCGGCGGCAAAGGTCGCCACCAGCGAGGTGCGGCGGTATCCGCCTGCGCCAGGCTTTTCGGCCGAACCCGTCTTGCCGCCCACGCGGTAGCCGGGCGCATTTGCCTTCTTGCCGGTACCGATATCGACGATCAGGCGCAGCAACTGGCGCATCCGCGCGCTGGTCGAGGCCTTGAACACGCGGCGACCGGCCACTGGCTTGTTCGGGTCGGCCTTCATCAGGGTCGCGGGCCGCCAGACGCCGCCGTTGACCATCGTCGCATAGGCGCTGGCAAGGTGCAGCGGGGTAACGGCGATGCCGTGGCCATAGGCAACGGTCATGGTCGTGATGCGCGACCACTCTCCGGCCGGCCACAGCGGGAACCCGCGTGCCGGCAGCTCGATCCCCGGACGCTGGTTCATGTCGAGCGCGCGCATCGTCGCCTGCAGCCTGGCTCCGCCCAGCTCGTCGGCGACCTGTGCGGTGACGATGTTGGACGAATGGATCAGCATTTCCGGGATGTTGAGCGAAGCGCCGAGCGCGTGGCTGTCGCGGATCTGGAAGCCGCCGATGGCGATCGGCCGGGCCGACTGGTAGCGCCGCCCCAGATTGGTGACGGTGCCGGCATCGATCGCGGAGGCCACGGTGATCGGCTTGAACGTCGATCCCAGTTCATAGACCTGGTTGGTCACCCGGTTGAAGATGTTGGGCGTGCTGGCGTGGTCGATCAGGTTGGGATTGAACGAGGGCAGCGAGGCCAGCGCCACGACCTCGCCAGTATCGACATCGAGCACGATCCCCGCCGCGCCCTTGGCCGCGCTGTCGACCATGCCGCGGTGCAGTTCGTCCTCGAGCGCGCCCTGGACGCGGGTGTCGATCGACAGCACGGCCGGGGCGCCGCGCGTGGCCGGATCGGTGAGCTGCCTGTCGAAGATCTGTTCCATGCCCACCCGGCCCTTGCCGTCGGCGCCGACGAAGCCAAGCACGTGGGCAGCCATCGAGCCTTGCGGGTAATAGCGTTCGACCTCGCGCGGGAATTCCAGCGCCGGTTCGCCCAGCGCGTGGATGCGGTTGGCATCTTCGGGCAGAATGCGGCGGCGCAGGTAGCCGGGCTTGCCGCTGGCCAGCCGCGCAGCCAGTTCGTCCACGTTCATGTCCGGGAATATCCGCACCAGCTGTTCGGCGATCTGGCGCGAGCCGTGGATCAGCGGCGTGCCATCGTCGCCCAGCGCAGTCGGGTTGTACCACAGAGCATAGGCGGGAAAGGCGCGAGCGAGGGGCACGCCGTTGCGATCGACGATATCGCCGCGCGCCGGCAGCAGCGCGGCCAGTCCGTCGACGCGGCGTGTTTCGCCCTCGAACAGACCAAGCCAGGCAATGCGGGCCAGCGCGATCACGGCAATGAAGAAGAAGCCCGCAACCACCCACAGGATGCGCCACTTGGCCATCAGCAGGGTGCGCTGGCGCACGTTGACCAGCTCGCCGCGGCCCGAAGAGATGGCGGTCGAGACGGTGATCGAGGTCATGGAGCGGCGACGTCCCGCTTTTCGACGGTGCTCAGCTTGTCGCGCAGGGTATCGGCAGTGACCTTGGCCTTGGGTTCGCCCTTGGGCAGTTCGGCGGCCATGGCCTTGCCGGTGAGCGGCGAGACCATGGCAGGAAAGCCGCTGTCCTCGGTGACATCGGCGGCAGATGCGACCCGGATCGGGCTGGGCGCGCCGGGGCCGCGCGGCTTGCCGAGCGAGGCAAGCTGACGTTCCCCTTCCAGGTACTGTGCGGCGGTCGGCGCCTGATAGCCGAATTCGACCGTGTTGAGGTTCGAAAGCTGCTGCTGGTTGGCACGTGTTTCGAACTCGGTCTCGAGGAACATGGTGTCCTGCTTGACCGCGACGATCTTGCGCTCGGTCAGACGGACCTGGCTCTTCACCGCGTTAACCTTGAAGGTCAGGGCAAGAAGCAGAGCGCCGCAGACGACGAGCACGGCGACCCAGCCGACCTGGCGCAGGCGATCACGGGTAAGGTTCATGCGGCCCTCCTTTCCCGGGCGGGAGCGGCAGTGCGAATGGCGGAACGCAGCGTGGCGGAACGGGCGCGCGGGTTGCGGGCCAGCTCGGCTTCGGACGGGCGGACCGCCTTGGCGATCGGCGCGAAGGTTGGCACAGCCGTCCTGGCGGTGACCGGCAGATGGCGCGAGGCACTTGCAACCTGACCGCTCGCGTCGCGCAGGAACTGCTTGACGATGCGGTCTTCGAGACTGTGGAAGCTGACCACGGCCAGCCGGCCGCCGGGACGCAGCAAGGCTTCGGCAGCACCCAGCGCCGTGCGCAGTTCGTCAAGCTCGGCGTTCACATGGATGCGGATCGCCTGGAAGCTGCGGGTCGCCGGATCCTTGGGCGCGGGCCCCTTGTTGCTGTGGGGGCGGTAACCCAAGGCCTTGCGGATCACCTGAGCCAGTTGCCCGGTCGTCTCCAGCGGACGCGCCGCCACAATCGCGCGGGCGACGCGGCGCGACTGGCGTTCTTCGCCATAGTGGAACAAGACGTCGGCGATCGTGTCTTCGGGCGCGGTGTTGAGAAAATCGGCGGCGCTTTCGCCTTCCTGGGCCATGCGCATGTCAAGCGGGCCGTCGCTCGAGAAGGCGAAGCCGCGCTCCGCCTGGTCGAGCTGCATCGACGAGACGCCGATGTCCATGACGACCCCGTCGACGCGCGAAACGCCAGCCTCGGCAAGGCTGGCGATCATTTCGCTGAAGCGCCGCGGATGCAGTACCAGCCGCGGCGGATCGGCGGCGGTTTCCGGCCAGGTCCGGGCAGCGGCGATGGCATCGGGATCGCGGTCGAAGGCGTGAACGGTCGCACCGGCATCGATGATCCGGCGCGTATAACCGCCCGCGCCGAAGGTCGCATCGACGATCACCGCGCCCGGCTCGGGAGCCAGCGCGGCAATCACTTCATCGAGGAGGACGGGAATGTGCGGCGCGCCGGTCACTTGCGCCCCTTCCCGTTGGCAGCCTTGGCAGCAAGATCGAGACAGGCTTCCTGGGCGTCTTCCCAGCCCTGACCCATCTTGGCCAGTTCTTCCGGGTCCCAGACCGTGAACTGGAGACCGCCGCCCTGGAAATAGATCGCTTCCTTGATCGACCCCATCTTGAAGAATCGCTCGGGCAGGACGAAGCGGCCGCTGTCGTCGAAGGGCACCTGGGTGAAGCCGTAAAGTTGGGCGGCGCGCATTTCGCGGTCGAAGTCGTGGCCCCGGTCAAGGGCGTTGCGCTCTTCGCGGTCCAACTCGGCCTCGAACTGCTCGACCCGGCCCAAGCCGAAGCCGGTCAGGCATTTCCAGCGGGGATGCTTGGCCAGGCACAGCACGCGCTCGCCATTGCCTGAATCGCGGACCGCCTTGCGGAAGTCGGGCGGCAGCACGAAGCGGCCCTTTTCGCCGAGAAGCGAAAAGCCCTGACCGCTGTAACTGATCGGCCGCTGAGCCTCCACGTCTTACCGCCCCTATTCCCGGATGCCCCGGTCCCCCCGCAACACCCTCTCCCGGCTGGCCGCGCGGCTTCGCGGCCAGAGTCGCCCCGCATCGGGGTTCGGCAGTGATCATTGCTGTTGATGAAGCCGATTCTTAACGCTGCACCGGCAGGGATGGAAGGGAAAATTGCGGGATTTCACGGGATAACTTGGTAACTTACTGATTTTATTTATTTTTGATGCTGAAAATTGCGACTTGCCGGACGCTTGTTGCCAATATGTTCACTACAAAAATCAGCAACTTAGCGCGCGACTCTACGACGCCCGGGTGGAAGTCCCGTGCTTTCCCCGAATGGGCCGGATTCAGTCCCTGAAAGCGCGCCCGAGCAGGGCGGCGAAGGCCTCTTCGCGCCCGCCGTCTTCATCCTCACGCGCGAGAACGGCTGCATCGGCCAGAGCGGTAAGGCGACCAGCCCCGATCCGGCAGGTGGCAAGGACGCCGTCGGCCTCGACCGCGCATGCCTTGGCATCGATCGCGATGAAACTGCCCGCGAGGTTGACCGGCACACTGGTGCCGCCGACCTGAACGTCGTGGTCACCGAAGGCCTGGGCCTCGTCGAATCGCAGTTCGAGCCCCCAGCGCTTGAGGATCGGGCTGAGCAGGACGACCGCCTGCGGGCGACGCGGATCGCCGATGGCGAAGTGCGAGTCCTCAGTCAGCGCCGGGTCGGCGAGCAGCAGCAGGCGACCGCCGCCGCGCACCCAGGTGTCGAGCGCCACGTTCTCCCCCGGACCGAGCGCGCGAGGCTGGGCCATGACGAGCCGCGAAAGCCCGCCTAGCGGCCCTTTGCCGCCCGGAGCATCCAGCGTGTCCAGCGCCATTATCGGACCTTGCCGGGCCAGGACGGCGCGTGCCCAGTGAGGAGTTTCGCTCGACTTGAGCAGGTCGGCGACGTCGGCCTCCTCGTTCCACAGGATCGGAAGATTGGTGAACAGGCCGACCGGGCCGGCGGCGGGCTCTGCCGAACGCCCCCGCACCAGCAAAGCGACACCCGCTGCGGCGACAAGCGCCACGACGAGCAACAGGACAGTGCGCCGTCTAATTGGACGGGGTGCCGGGCCGCGCCGGCTCTGCGGCGTCGTTCGGCAAGGCCGATGGCACCACACCTATATCGGCCAGTGGATCGTTAGCACTGGGCGAAGCTTCTGCGGAAGCGGTGGAGGTCGGGCGCAGACCTTCTTCGGCCAGGCGGGCGCGATCCTTGATGATGTTGGCCAGGCCGACGATCAGCACGATCGCCGATAGACCGAACAGGCCGGCCTGCAGGCGCTGCACCGCGTGCGTGCGCAGATCCCGCGCCGAAGGCGGAACGTAATGCTGAGGGGCCAATGGACCCGGGACCCGATGTGGCGGTTGTGTAGCCATCGCCGCCGGTTCTACCCGATCAGGTCAGCCAAGGGAAGACCGGCAGACCCTTGGATTTCAGCCAATCCGCGTTGTACAGGCTCGACAGGTAGCGGAAGCCGGTGTCGCAGAGAATCGTCGCAACACGGGGCCTTTCCCGCCCTTCGGCCACCAGTTGCCGCCCCAGTTCGACCGCACCGGCAACGTTGATCCCCGATGACAAGCCAAGGCACAAACCTTCTTCGCGCAGCAGGCGCGACACCCAATTCAGTCCTTCCTCATCGGAGATGCGGAACTGCGTTTCGATCGGCGCACCTTCCAGATTGGCGGTGATCCGGCCCTGCCCGATCCCTTCGGCCACCGAGGTCCCTTCGGCTTTCAACTCTCCGCAGGCATAATAGCTGTATAGCGCGGCGCCGTGTGGATCGGTCAGCGCGATGCGGATGTCCTCGTCGAAGGCCTTGAGGCCGAGACCGACCCCCGCGATGGTTCCGCCGGTGCCGGCCGCGCAGGTAAACCCATCGATCCGGCCTTCCAATTGCTCCCACAATTCGGGCGCGGTGCTTTCGATATGGGCCTTGCGGTTGGCGATGTTATCGAACTGGTTGGCCCAGACCGCGCCTTCGGTTTCCTCGGCCAGGCGGCGCGAGGTGTGGACGAAGTGTCCCGGGTTGGAAAAGGGCGCGGCCGGAACCAGCACCAGTTCGGCGCCCAGTGCGCGCAGGGTATCCATCTTCTCGCGGCTCTGCGTCTCGGGCATGACGATAACCGTCTTGTAGCCGAGCGCGTTCGCCACCAGGGCGAGCCCGATGCCGGTGTTGCCCGCCGTTCCTTCCACGATCGTCCCGCCAGGCTTCAGTGTGCCGCGATTTTCGGCATCGCGCACAATCCACAACGCTGCCCGATCCTTGACCGAAGCGCCGGGGTTGGCAAACTCGCACTTGCCCCAGATCTCGCAGCCGGCGGCCGAGCTCGGCCCTTCAAGGAGGACCAGCGGGGTGTTGCCGATCAGGTCGAGCGTGTTGGTGCGGGCAGAGGGCGCGTTCATGCCCGCAGAGGTAGGTTTGCCGCGCCGCATTCGCAAATGATTTGCGCTTGGCCCCGGTAAAGCCAGCCTCAGTCCTCGGCGGCGATGGTTACCTTGAGCCCGTCGAGCGCGTCGGTCAGCTGTACCTGGCACGAAAGGCGCGAGGTCTCGTCGCGGTGGTCCGAGCTGTCGAGCAGGTCGTTCTCGTCCTCGCTCATCGGCGGCAGCTTGTCGGTCCATTCGGGCGCGACATGCACGTGGCAGGTCGCGCAGGAACAGCAGCCGCCGCACAGCGCAAGCAGTTCGTCGAAGCCGTTGTCGCGGATCGCTTCCATGACCGACAGGCCCGGAGCCGCATCGACCGTCGTTTCTTCACCCGCGCGATTGACAATGACCAGCTTCGGCATCGAATCTTCCCTTGCTTGGCGGCTTCCCGCACTTTGGCCGGGCTGCTAACCACTCGCTTCCTGCAATGCAAGCGAGACGACGATGGGCCTCAGCGCCGAACAGATCAAACAGAGCCTCGACGCGGTCGCCGCGATCGAGCCGGGCATCGCCAGCGCCCTGGACAAGGCCGGCTATCCTGAGCCGCGGATTCGCGAACGCGGCCACGCCACCTTGATGCGCACCATCGTCGGCCAGCAGGTCAGCGTTGCGGCGGCGGCATCGATGTGGCGCAAGTTCGAGGACTATGCCGGGACCGATCCTGACCCCGCGCGGGTCCTTGCCGCCGATTTCGACACCCTGCGCGCCTGTGGCCTGTCACGGCAGAAGCAGGGCTACATGCGCTCACTCTGCGAACTGGTCGCCGCCGACGAACTCGATTTCCACGCTCTGCCTGCCGACGACGAGGAGGCGATAGCCCAACTGACCAGGATCAAGGGCATCGGGCGCTGGTCGGCCGAGATCTATCTGCTGTTTGCCGAAGGCCGGCCCGATATCTGGCCCGCCGGCGATCTGGCGGTGCAGGCGGGCCTTGCGAAGCTGCTCGCTCTCGACGAGCGGCCCAGCGAAAAGCGCACCCGCGAACTGGCCGAAGCCTGGCGTCCGCACCGCGGCGCCACCGCAATCTTCACCTGGCACGTCTACAACAACCCGGCGCTGTAGGTCGCACGGCGCGCTGTCCGCCGAAGCCATGGCAGGAACACCATTTTTCGCTTGCTGTATTAGCAAGATATGACACGCTGTCCCCAGTCTGAGATTCAAGGGGATACATTCATGTCAGCACGTTTTCGCCTGCTTGCCGCGGCGGCGCTTGCCGTTACCGCATCGTCGGCCGCTCCAATCCTGGCCAAGACGCCCGGCGCCGCCAACCCGCTCATCCCGCGCCAGGCACTCTACGGCAATCCGGTCAAGGCGGCGGCCCAGATCAGTCCCGACGGTTCGACCTTGTCGTGGCTTGCTCCCGTCGCCGGGGTGATGAACGTTTGGGTCGCCCCGATCGGCAAGCCCGATGCCGGCCGCCCGATCACCAACGAGAAGACGCGCCCGATCCGGCAGTACTTCTGGGCGCCCGACGGCAAGAGCGTCCTGTTCATCCAGGACAAGGGCGGCGACGAGAACTTCCTGCTCTACAGCGTCGATCCGAAGACCGGTCAGGAGCGCAGCCTGACCCCGTTCACCAAGACCCGGGTCCAGCTCATCGGAGCCTCTACCGTCCACAAGGATCGCATCCTGGTCGGCCTCAATAACCGCGACGCGCGCTTCCACGACGTTCACAGCCTGGACCTTGCCACCGGCAAGCTGACCGAAGTGCTGCGCAACGAGCAAGGCTATGTCGGCTTCCTGGCCGACAACAACCTCGTCGTGCGCATGGCGCTGAAGGCCAATGCCAAGGGCGGGCAGGACTATTTCCAGGTCACCGACAACAAGATCGCCGAGACTCCGTTCGCGTCGACCGGGCTCGAAGACGCGCTGACCACCAATCCGGCGGGCTTCACGGTCGACGGCAAGACCTTGTACTGGGTCGACAGCCGCGGTCGCAACACCGCCGCCCTCGTTGCCCAGGACGTGGCCACCGGAGCGACGAAGGTCCTGGCGGAAGATACGCGCGCCGATGTCGGAGGAACGCTCAGCAATCCGACCACCGGCGTGGTCGAGGCCTATTCTGTCAATTACCTGCGCAACGAGTGGACCGCGGTCGATCCGGGCATCAAGGCCTCGCTTGATTTCCTCAAGAAGAACCTGCGCGGCGATTTCAGCGTGTCCTCGCGCACCGACAAGGACGATCTGTGGATCGTCAACGACGATCCGGTGACCGCGCCAGGATCGGCCTACCTTTACAACCGCAAGGCGGGCAAGCTGACCAAGCTGTTCACCCCGCGCCCCGAACTGGTCGGTGCCCCGCTTCCCGCGATGCACCCGCGCGTGATCAAGGCGCGCGACGGGCTTGATCTTGTCTCCTATCTTACCCTGCCCTTCGGCACCGACACCGACGCAAACGGCGTACCGACTGCGCCGGTGCCGATGGTTTTGCTGGTCCACGGCGGCCCCTGGGCGCGCGATGTCTACGGATCGAACCGCGCCCACCAATGGCTGTCGAACCGCGGCTATGCCGTGCTCAGCGTCAACTTCCGCGGCTCGACCGGCCTCGGCAAAAGCTTCATCGAGGCGGGCAACCTGCAGTGGGGCCGCAAGATGCATGACGACTTGCTCGACGCGGTCGACTGGGCGGTCGCGCAGAAGATCACCAGCGCCGACAAGGTCGCGATCATGGGCGGGTCCTATGGCGGCTATGCCACGCTGGCCGGGATGACCTTCACCCCGACCAAGTTCGCCTGCGGGGTGGATATCGTCGGACCGTCGAACCTCGAAACCCTGCTCAAGACCATCCCGCCGTACTGGGCACCCCTGGTCAAGCAGTTCCACGATCGCATGGGCAACCCCAACACGCCCGAAGGGCTGGCGCTGCTCAAGGAGCGCTCCCCGCTCTACAGCGCGGACAAGATCGTCCGCCCGCTGCTGATCGGCCAGGGCGCCAACGATCCGCGCGTCAACCAGGCCGAAAGCGATCAGATCGTCGCGGCAATGAAGGCCCGGTCGATCCCGGTCACATACGTGCTGTTTCCCGATGAGGGGCACGGATTTGCCCGGCCGGCCAACAACATTGCCTTCAACGCGGTGGCCGAGAACTTCCTCGGCCAGTGCCTGGGCGGCCGCGCCGAACCGATCGGCAACGACATGACCCCGTCCACCGCGCAGGTCCTCGAAGGGGCCGAACGCATCGCCGGGCTGACCGCCGCAAGGAAGTAGACGGCGAAAGTCGAACATGGCCCGCTCCGCGCTTGGTCGGGGCGGGCCTTCGCTTGCCAAGGCTGCGCGCCGCTGCCAGTGCGCGGCAAAGTGCGATGGGAGCGGACGGAATGCGCAAGACGATCTTCATCACCGGCGGGGCGTCGGGCATCGGCCGCGCCGTGGCAGAGCGGTTCGGCCGCGAAGGCTGGTTCGTGGGGCTGGCCGATATCGACGAAGCGGGAATGCGCGAAACGGCGGCCCTGCTGCCCGCAGGGGCCAGTTCGATCCACAAGCTCGACGTTCGCGACCGCGAGGCATGGGATGCTGCGCTTAGCGCCTTCGCCAAGGCATCGGACGGGCAGATCGACGTGGTGTTCAACAACGCGGGCATTCCGCTTGGCGGGGCGGTCATCGAAAACACGCCGGGCGAGATCGAACGCTGTCTCGACATCAACCTCAAAGGGGTGCTGTTCGGGGCCCAGGCGGCTTATCCGTGGCTGAAGGCCAGCGCGCCGGGATCCTGCCTGCTCAACACCGCCAGCGCGGCGGGCATCTATGGCACGCCGGGCGCCTCGGTCTATTCGGCGACGAAGTTCGGCGTGCGGGCGATCACCGAAAGCCTCGACGCCGAATGGGCGCCGGACGGAATCAAGGTCGCCAGCCTGATGCCGGGCTTCATCGACACGCCGCTGCTCGATCACGCGCCGCACCAGGGCAGCAACGAGGATATTCGCGGGCGGGTTACCGACAACAAGCTCGAGATCTCACCGGTCAGCGCCGTGGCAGACGCGGCATGGTCTGCCGTTCACGGCACGCGCCTGCACACCCGCGTAGGGCGGACGGCGAACCAGCTGGCCTTCGCCACGCGCTGGATACCGGGCCGCCTTCGCAAGGCGATGCGCGGGTCACCGCGGCCGATGGGCCGCTGAACCTTACAGATATCCCTCGATCGCGCGGGCCATGGCCGCATCGCGTGTAGAAAGCCCGCCCGCGTCGTGCGTCGTCAGGGCGACTTCAACCGTGTTGTAGACATTCGACCATTCGGGGTGATGATCGACCTTGTCGGCATAGAGCGCCACGCGGGTCATGAAGCCGAACGCCTGATTGAAATCGGCAAACTTGAAAGTCCGCTCGATCGCATGGCCGTCGGCGCGCAAGGTCCAGCCGGGGAACTCGGCCAGCATGGCGGCAATCTCGGGTTCGCTGAGACGGTGGACGGACATGCGTGGCTCTCCTTGGCAGCCTCGCCGCTTTCCCCTATCCGGCTGGACCATGCAAGGGGCCAGCCTGACGCTTCGCGACATTGCCTGCCGGCGCGGCGACAACCTGCTGTTTCGCGGGCTCTCTTTCGCGCTAGTGGGCGGACAGGCACTGCACCTGACCGGTGCCAACGGCATCGGCAAGTCGAGCCTGATCCGTATCATCGCCGGGCTGCTGCCCGCCTATCGCGGCTCTGTCGAGCGCGAAGGCGCGGTGGCGCTGCTCGACGAGCGTCCCGCGCTCGACCCGCATCTGCCACTGGGCCGGGCACTGGCGTTCTGGCAGCGGCTCGACGGGCCGGAAGACAATCAGGCAGCGCGGCTTGGCCTGTCGGACCTGATGGACGTGCCGGTGCGCTATCTTTCCACCGGCCAGAAGAAGCGCGCCGCGCTGGCCCGCCTGATCGGCCAGCGCGCCCCTCTCTGGCTGCTCGACGAACCGCTGAACGGCCTCGACGCCAAGGGCGTTGCGCTGGTCGAGACATTGGTGGCTGAGCATTGCCGCGGCGGCGGGATCTGCGTGATTGCCTCCCACCAGCCCATCTCCCTTGCCGACGTGCGCCGGCTGGCCATCGCGGACCACGCCGCATGAGCACGCTCGGCACGCTGCTGCTTCGCGACCTCAAGCAGCTGCTATTGGGGGGACGGCGCGGCGGGACACTATTGCCGGTCCTGTTCTTCATCGCCGTGGCGATGCTCTATCCTTTTGCGGTCGGCCCTGATGCGCCGGTGCTGGCACGGACCGGGGGCGGCGTGCTGTGGATCGCCGCGCTGCTCGCCGCGATACTGCCCTTGGACCGCCTGATCGAGCCCGACCTCGAACTCGGGCTGTTCGACCAGTGGACCCTGCGCGGGATCAGCGAGGAAATGGTGATTGCGGTACGCGTGTTGGCCCACTGGCTCAGCTTCGCGCCGCCGCTGATGCTGGCCGCCCTGCCCGGTGCGGCGCTGGTCGGGATCGACGGGCCGACCTTGCGTACGGTCGAACTGGGACTGCTGCTCGGCACGCCGGGCCTTGCCGCGCTGGGCGTCACGGTCGCCGCGCTCACCGCCGGCCTGCGCGGCGGTGCGGCATTGGGCGGCCTGCTGGTGATCCCGCTGGCCGTGCCCCTGCTTGTCTTCGGCGCCGGCAGCCTGGCGACGGGCGGTGAAAGCGGCCTTGCCCTGTGCGGTGCGGCCAGCTTGGTGCTGCTGGCGATCGCGCCTTTTGCGGGCGGCGCAGCGATCAGGGCGGGGCGAGGCTAAGCCGCGCCCCGCGGCCTGTTCGATCAGCGCGGCATCGGTTGCAGCGCGGTGCAGGTCATCGGCACCATGCGACCGACGGTATAGGTAATCATGTCGCCCTTTCCGCGAATGGAGTGCGTGGGCGACTGGTACCAGAATCCCGATCCGCTGGGCCTTTGCTGCATGACGATGCGCTCTCCTCCAGAGCCGATGATCGCCGCTTCGTTGCCGGAATACTGCACCGTGATGCCCGCACCGCGATCACAGCCATAGGCAACCTGGCGCATCGGGCCTGGCCGGTCGGTCGCACACCCGCCCAGCGCGGCGATGGCGAGCGAGAGCGAAAACAGGGCTGGATTGTTCATGGCTGTACCCCCCCGATCAGCGGCGCGTGCGGGCGCAAAGGACGTCGGCCAGATAGATCCGGCGGTTGATGGTCTGCTGCTTGCTGTAGGCCGAAAGCGTCCAACCCTTGGCGCGGCAGAACCGGTCTGCGGCCTGCGTCGCACAGGCCGCCGCGCCGTTGGAGCACGATGCCACACGCCGCCCGTTTGTAGTGGGGTAGGGGTAGAATTCGGCCGCCATGCCTCGAAGAGACTGGTCGTTTCCGGGTACGCCGGGCACGGTCCAGCCCTGCGCCGGTCGGGCCGATCGCACATTCCAGGCTATGTTGCCCTGATCGTCGCGAACGGTGTTGCATTGGCCGCTGTACGAATCGCCGGTGCAGACCTGCCAGCTTTCGCCGCCGCTCAACCGCGCGCTGCGCGCCACGAACGGCATGTTGATATGCTCGCGCGGTCCCGTGACGGTATAACTCTGACCGCGAAAGGCAATATCGCTGTAAAGGGTAAGCTCGCCGGCGGTCTGCGCCAGGCTTCCACCTGGAGTTGCGAGTGCGGCGGCGGCGGCGGCAAGAACAACAAACGTCCTGAAGACCATTGCACTACTCCCATCTGCATCGTGATCAGACTGCGACCGGAAATTGCGACCTTCTTCGGCCAGGATGCCCAGCCGCGATGGCTAAGTAAACACTCACCTTGGTTCATGGGACTATTCCTGGCCAATGCGCCGGGCGCGCCTAGAGCGGCAGGATCGCCCCCGCCAAGGCGCCGAGGCCGAGTAGCGCCGGCGTGACCCAGCTTCCCTTGAGCCGCCAGGCCCCGGCCAGGGACAGCACAAACAACAAGAGGGCGAGGACCGGGCTGGCCACTCGCCCCGAGGCAGCTACGGTCAGTTGCAGGAAGGTCGCACCGATGATGCCGACGACGGCGGCCGCGAGCCCGGTCAGAAGGTCGTGCAGGGCCGGCTTCTCGATAAGCGCTTCCAGCCGTTCGAAAAGCACCAGCGAGAAGGCGAAGGCGGGAAGGAACATCCCCGCCGTGATCGCCAGCGCGCCGTAGAACCCGCCAATCACGTAACCGGCAAAGGTCGCGAAGATCACCAGCGGAGCCGGCAGGACACCGGCGATGGCCACCCCGTCGAGAAACGTCGAGTCGCCGATCCAACCGCGCCCGACGGTGTCCGCGCGCACGTAGGGGATGGCCGTGTAGGCACCGCCGAAAGTCAGCAGGCCGCCCTTGAGACCGGCCAGGAACAGCGCGGCCGTATCGACCGCGCCGAGCTCGGTGGTGACCGCCGCGCTGCCCGTTCCGGCCAGCAGCCATGCTGAAAGGGCGGCACCGCCAAGGATGAGAGCAGCCGCCCACCGGCGACCGCGCAGGGCATAGGCCAGGCCGCCACCCGCCAGCGGAATCCAGAACGCCGCGCCGGCCAGGATTGCAGCGCAACTGGCCAGGGCGATCGCCCACAGCCAGGCGTCCTCGATCACGTGTTGGCCGATCCGCACCACCGCGCGCAGGATGATTGCCAGGACCGCGATCTGCAGGCCGAGCAGCGCGTCGGCCCAGCCATCGCGCTCGACCACCCATTCGGTGTAGAGCCAGCCGGCCGCCAGCATCAGCACGAAGCCCGGCAGCATGAAGCCCAGCCCCGCCAGCACGCCACCGATCCGCCCGCGCGCCAGCATGCCGAGGTGGACGCACAGCTCGTGCGCTTCCGGCCCGGGCAGAACCTGCAACACCGCGAGCAACCGGTTGAACCGCGCCTTGTCGAGCCAGCGCTCGTCCTCGACCAGCGCCTGGCGCAGCATCGCGATCTGCGCCACCGGCCCCCCGAAGGCGAGCGCGCCGAAGCGCAGGAATTTCAGGAACAGCGCGCCCAGCGTAATTGCGGGCGGACGGATAGCGGTGGTTTCAGACGACAAGCAGACGCTCCTTGGCCGACAGGCAGGCAAAAGAGCGGAACTTGGGCACGCATGGCGCCTGGGTTACGGGCGTCCGCACCGGCCCGCGCGTCGATGTCTTGCGCAATCGTGCCGCGCCGTCAATGCCTGAACCGCGATGGATCGTCCGGTCAGTAGGGCGGCTGGTTCAGCCCCTTGGGGCTTGCGGTGAAGATTTCGCAGCCATCCTCGGTGATGCCGATCGAATGTTCGAATTGCGCCGACAGCGACCGGTCGCGGGTCACTGCAGTCCAGCCATCGTCCATCATCCGCACGCCCGGCTTGCCGAGGTTGATCATCGGTTCGATGGTGAAGAACATGCCCGGCTTCAATTCCGGCCCGGTTCCGGCGCGGGCGGCGTGGACCACTTCGGGCGCGTCGTGGAACAGGCGGCCGAGGCCATGGCCGCAGAACTCGCGCACCACCCCATAGCGGTGCTTTTCGGCATGGGCCTGGATCGCCGCGCCGATATCGCCAAGCCGCGCGCCGGGCCTGGCCTTGTCGATCCCGATCATCAGGCATTCGTAGGTCACATCGACCAGCCGGCGAGCCTTCAGCGGCACGTCGCCGACCAGGTACATCCGGCTCGAATCGCCGTGCCAGCCGTCGAGCAGCGGGGTCACGTCGATGTTGATGATGTCGCCGTCACGCAGCACCTTGTCGCCCGGGATGCCGTGGCAGATCACGTTGTTGACCGAGGTGCAGCACGAATGGGCGTATCCACGATAACCCATGGTCGCCGGCACCGCCCCGCCGTCCAGCGTCATCTGGCGGACCGCGTCGTCGATCTCCCCCGTGGTCACCCCTGGCTTCACCAGATCGACCATCGCGTCGAGGATTTCGGCGGCCAGCCGCCCCGCCTTGCGCATTCCTTCAAAGGCGCCGGGGCCATGCAGCTTGATGGTTCCATCGCGCAGGACAGTCTCGGTATCGGCAACAGTCTGGTACATCGTCATGCCGCCCCATGTAGCAGCAGGAGGCCGAAATTGCGAGGGTTCAGCGCGCCGGCGCGAAGGCGCCGCGGTATTCGGGCTTCACCGCCTTCACTAGGGCAGCGGTCACGGGAAGGGTCACTTCGTAGTTGCCCTCGGCATAGGGCCCGGCCTCATAGGGATCGACCAGCACGCCGAGCCGCGTGAAGTGCTGGCGGTCGCCCGATCCCAGGATGATCTGCGATTTGACCGGATCGATGCACTCGTCAAAGCCATAGGAAGTGCCGCGCTTCACGGGTTCGCCGCGCTTTTCCTCGCGCTGGCGATCAAGTTCGGCGCAGAAGGGCCGGCGGATCGCGGCCGACAGCGCGGCCGGGGACACGAACAGGTCGAGCGCCTCGCGCCGCCGGTTGCCCGCCTTGTCCCAGATCAGCCCGTCGGACCAAGGCATCCCGTGCGCGCCGCCGGTGAACTCGTAGCGTTGCGCCGAAAGCGACAGCCACCCCGGCAGCTCGGTCACCACCTGCCACTTCGTCGCGTGGGCATAGGCGTGATAGGGCACGCCATCGTTCTTCGCCTCGGCCTGCCAGGCCGTCGCATCCTCGACGAGCTTCGACTTGCGGGCGACCAGGTCCTGATCCAGCCACGCCTTGAGATCGGGGATCGCCGCGGCGGCGGCGGGATAGGCGTAGTCGAACGCATAGAGGTCGGAGTTCTCCGACACGGTCCGAGCCGTTCCGGCCGCGGTTGCGGCTGCGCTGCTGCCGGCCGCGCCGGTCGGGGCTGCGCTAGACTCCGCCTGGCGTTCCTGCGCGGTTCCTTCGCGTGTGCAGGCGATGGCGCCGAGGCCAAGGGCCAGAACGGCAACCGCAAGGAACAAGACCGGTTTCACTGACAATTCCTCTCGCGCTGGCCGCCAAGCTGCGGCAAGACCGTGCCAGCATGACCGACAAGAACGCCCTTATCCAGCCCGACCGCAACCAGTCCGCGGTGCCGATCCACCTTGTCGACAAGGACGGCCTCGACGCCTTCGTCAAAACCCTGACCGCCGCGCAGCGTTCCGCGGTCCAGGCGCAGAAATTCACCGCCGACGGCTATTCGCACGCGATCCTGCCCGATGGCGACGGCTGGTTCGTGGCAGCTGGCGTCGCCAACAGCGCCAGCCTTTCGTCATGGTGCATGGCCAAGCTGGCCGAAGTGCTTCCCGCCGGCACCTATCGCCGCGTCGGGGGCGAACCAGGCCCGGCCCTGCTCGGCTGGGTCACCGGGCAATACCGCTTCGACCGCTACCGCGCCGACAGCGACGCGGAAGGCCCGCGCGTTCTTCTGACCAAGGAGGTCAAGCAGATCGACGCGGCGCTGGCCGAGGCGGCGGCAACTGCCTTGGTGCGCGATCTCGTCAACACTCCGGCCGAGGACATGGGGCCGGCCCAGCTCGAACACGAGGCGCAGCTCGTCGCCAAGGCCCACGGGGCGGAGTTCAAGGTTACCTCCGGCGACGCGCTGGAGCGCGGCTTTCCGATGATCCACGCCGTCGGGCGCGCCGCCGCGCGCAGCCACGCCCCGCGCCTGATCGAGGCGCAGTGGGGTGATGCCGCCCATCCCCGCGTGGCGATCGTCGGCAAGGGGGTCTGCTTCGATTCGGGCGGGCTCGACATCAAGCCCGGTTCGTCCATGTTGCTGATGAAGAAGGACATGGGCGGCGCGGCCCACGCGCTGGCGCTGGCCGGTCTGGTGATGCAGCACAAGCTCAAGGTGCGGCTGCACCTGCTGATCCCGGCGGTGGAAAACGCCATTTCGGGCAACGCCTTCCGCCCCGGCGACGTGCTCCGCAGCCGCAAGGGGCTGTCGGTGGAAATCGGCAACACCGATGCCGAAGGACGGCTGGTGCTGGGCGACGCCCTGGCCCGCGCCGGCGAGGACAACCCCGAACTGGTAATCGACTTCGCCACGCTGACCGGCGCGGCGCGGGTCGCGTTGGGGCCTGACCTTCCCGCCCTGTTCGCGCGCGACGACGAAACCGCCAGCCAGATGGTCGCCTGCGGCAAGGCGGCGGACGATCCGTGCTGGCCGCTGCCGCTCTACGACGGCTACAAGGATTACCTCAAGAGCGACATCGCCGATCTCGGCAATGCCGGCGGCAACGGCTTTGCCGGGGCGACGGTCGCTGCGATGTTCCTCGACCGCTTCGTCCCCGAAGGCACCGACTGGGCACATTTCGACACGTTCGCCTGGCGTCCTGCCGCCAAGCCTGGCCGGCCCAAGGGCGGCGACGCGCTGGGCCTGCGCGCAGCCTGGGGGCTGTTAAAGGCCCGGTATGGATAACTTGATAGAAGGGCTGCGCGGCGCTAAGCGCGCTGTCTTTCAATTCCAGGGGCGTGAGACCTTGCCAGCCAGTGCCATCCCGACCGAGCAATTGCGCCTTTCCGGGCCAAGCGAGAAGCTTGATGCGCCGCACTGGCCGGTGCGCGGGGACCTGGCGCACATCCGCCTGGCGGGCCGGGTCTTCGTGCCGCACTATGCCGTGCCGATGGCGCACCGGGTGCTCGATGGCGGCGCGGACCTGATGGTCAAACCCGACCCGAGCGCAGACCTGCGCGAGACGCTGCCCGGAGGAGCGCTGTTCAACGTGCTCGACATGGCCGGCGGCTGGGCCTGGGGTCAGGTCGGCGCGGACGGCTTCGTCGGCTACCTGCCGCTCGGCGCGATCGTGCCGGCATGACCGCGCGGGTCTTCATCGACGGGGCGGCGGGCACCACCGGGCTCGAGATCGTCGAACGGTTGGCCCCGCGGCCCGAATTCGACCTGATCCTCCTCGACGATGCCCAGCGCAAGAGCGCCGAGGCCCGGCGCGAAGCCTATCACGCCGCCGATTTCGCCGTGCTGTGCCTGCCCGACGAGGCCGCGCGCGAGGCGGTGGCCTTGGCCGAGGGCGCCAAGGTGCGGATCATCGACGCGTCGAGCGCGCACCGTGTGGCCGATGGCTGGACCTACGGCTTTCCCGAACTGGTCGGCCGCGACGCGGTTGCCCGGGCCACTCGCGTCAGCAACCCGGGATGCTACCCGACCGGCTTCCTCGCCCTGCTTGCCCCGCTGGTGCGCAAGGGTCTGTTGCCGGGTGACTGGCCCTATACCTGCCATGCCGTGTCGGGCTATTCGGGCGGCGGAAAGGCGCTGATCGAACGGTTCGAGGCCGACGGCGGCATCGCCTTCCGCGACTATGGCCTGGCCATGGGGCACAAGCACGTGCCCGAGATGCAGCGCTATGCCGGCCTTGCCCATGCCCCGCTGTTCGCGCCGGCGGTTGTCGACGCGCACCGCGGCATGGTTGTCGAGGTGCCGCTGCACCTTGGATTGATGCCGCACGCCGCGCCGACCGACGGACTGCGCGATTGCCTGGTCGATTTCTACGCGGGGTCGCCCGTGGTCCGGGTGCACGAGGAAACCCCGGACGAATTGCTGTTGCGCGCCGGCGCGCAGCCGTCTGACCGTCTCGATCTTTACGTGTTCGGCAGCCGTGACGGCAACCAGGTGCGCCTGGTCGCGGTGCTCGACAATCTGGGCAAGGGCGCAAGCGGCGCCGCGGTGCAGAGCCTCAACCTGATGGCCGATCTGCCAGAAACCGCAGGCCTTGCCCTCTGACGCCTGTTTTTTAGGCAGCTCCTGCCGAAAATTGAGGCAAGAGTTTTTCGCAAATCGCGCACATATGTTGTCGCAAGCGCATAGCAATGCGACCATTTCTTGCATTTTGCACTCTTTTCGCCGCTTGCCATCTGGCCTAGTGCGCTGAATCAGCAGCTGGCACGATTCTTGTTACCATAGGGGCGTGCCGCAAACGATTTACCCGGTCCGTCTCGGCGGTGCCGGTTTGCCGCGCGGGGGAATTACGTGAAAAAGATCGAAGCGATCATCAAGCCGTTCAAGCTCGACGAGGTTAAGGAAGCGCTGCACGAAGTCGGCGTGTCCGGCATCACCGTGACCGAAGCCAAGGGTTTCGGCCGCCAGAAGGGCCATACCGAGCTGTACCGCGGCGCCGAATACGTCGTCGACTTCCTGCCCAAGGTAAAGCTCGAGGTCGTGGTCCCCGATGCGCTGGCCGAACGCGTGGTCGAGGCGATCGCCGGCGCGGCACAGACCGGCCGCATCGGCGACGGCAAGATCTTCGTGATGCCGGTCGAAAGCGCATTGCGCATCCGCACCGGCGAACGCGACGACGACGCGATCTGATCCGAAAACCCAGTTTCACAAACACCCCAGCGATGGCGCATCGGGGAACGCAAAGGACGCAAATATGGCCAAGGCAAAGGACATCATCGCCAGGATCAAGGACGAGGAGATCGAGTGGGTCGACCTGCGTTTCACCGATCCCAAGGGCAAGTGGCAGCATCTCACCATGTGCGCCGGGGTCATGGGCGAGGACGAGCTGGAAGACGGCCTGATGTTCGACGGTTCGTCGATCGAAGGCTGGAAGGCGATCAACGAATCCGACATGATCCTGAAGCCGGATCTGGACTCGGTGTTCATCGATCCGTTCAGCGCGACCCCGATGATGATCATCAACTGCGACATCGTCGAACCCTCGACTGGTGACCTTTATGGCCGCGATCCGCGCTCGACCGCCAAGCGCGCCGAGGCCTATCTCAAGTCGACCGGAATCGGCGACACGATCTACGTCGGCCCCGAAGCCGAGTTCTTCATGTTTGACGACGTCCGCTTCTACGACGGATACGACGGCAACGGCTTCAGGATCGACGACATCGAGCTGCCGACCAACGGCAACCGCGAATACGAAGCCGGCAACCTGGCCCACCGTCCGCGCGCCAAGGGTGGCTACTTCCCGGTCGCCCCGGTTGACAGCGCCGTCGACATCCGCGGCGAAATGGTCTCGACCATGCTCGAAATGGGCCTGCCCTGCGACAAGCACCACCACGAAGTGGCTTCCGCGCAGCACGAACTGGGCCTGACCTTCGGCACCCTGGTGCAGACCGCCGACCGCATGCAAGTCTACAAGTACGTCGTCCACCAGGTCGCCCAGGCCTATGGCAAGACCGCGACCTTCATGCCCAAGCCGATCATGAAGGACAACGGATCGGGCATGCACACCCACATGTCGATCTGGGACGGCGGCAAGCCTCTTTTCGCCGGCAACGGCTATGCCGGCCTCAGCGACATGTGCCTCTACTTCATCGGCGGCGTGATCAAGCACGCCAAGTCGCTCAACGCCTTCACCAACCCGACCACCAACAGCTACAAGCGCCTGGTGCCGGGCTACGAAGCGCCGGTGCTGCTGGCCTATTCGGCCCGCAACCGTTCGGCCTCGTGCCGCATTCCCTATGGGGCGGGCGACAAGGCCAAGCGCGTCGAGTTCCGCTTCCCCGACGCCATGGCCAACCCCTACCTGTGCTACGCCGCGCTGTTCATGGCCGGACTCGACGGGATCAAGAACAAGATCCACCCGGGCGACGCGATGGACAAGAACCTCTACGATCTGCCGCCGGCCGAACTGGCCGAAGTGCCGACCGTCTGCGGTTCGCTGCGCGAAGCGCTGGAAAGCCTCGAGGCCGATCATGACTACCTGCTGCAGGGCGGCGTCTTCACCAAGGACCAGATCGACGCCTACATCGAGCTGAAGTGGCCCGAAGTGCTGCGCTGGGAGACGACCCCCTCGGCGGTCGAATTCGACATGTACTACAGCTACTGATTGCTCCGGCGATCAGTGCCGCCTAAGAGAGCGCCCCGGGCCACCGGGGCGCTTTTTTATCGGCCCGTAGCAGCGATTCGCTGCACCGCGATTACGACCGGAAGAACGAAATTCCACGCCGGCCTTCGCTTGCAGCAACTTGCTTTCCTAAATGTCAGCAGCGGCGAAACGCATTCGTATGCCGCATCGAAAACAGTTCCCGACCGCGCCCCACGACCATAGGAAGCCGCCGCGTAGAGGGCAGCGTCGCCGATCCTCGATTACCTGCTGGGTATCGGTGGCGTACGGAAGCTGGCGTCGGGCGCCGGTTCCGGTGTTTCGACGCCAGACTGGCAACAAGCCTATCCGCCTTCGGGTCGCACCGCGATCAGCCTTCGGGCTGATCGCGGTTTTCGCTTTTATGCGGTTTCCTACACGCATAATTATAACCATATAGGTTCCTTCGCCGCGTTGGAGCCTGGTATGCCGTTTGAACTCGATTACTTCGCCGCACTGCGCCGGATGGTGGCCAATCGCGCCGATTGCGCTCCCGCAGCGACGCCTCCCTTTCCGGCGCCTTCTCCGGGCACACCACCGTCGCCGCCTGTCCAGATGGAGGTGAGCGCGACTGGTACCGCACTGATCAGGCGCTTCGAAGGTTGCGCACTCAAGCGCGCCGATGGACTGATCGAGGCCTATCCCGATCCGGGAACCGGTGGAGCGCCCTGGACCATCGGCTGGGGCACGACGGGTGCCGGGATATCGCCGGGCACGATCTGGACACAGGAGCAGTGTGACGCGCGGCTCGCGGCGGACCTTCGTCGCCATGCCGCTGACGTGCGCACGGCGATCGGCGGGGCGCCCACCAGCCAGGCTCAGTTCGATGCCCTGGTCAGTTTCCACTTCAACACCGGCGCGATCGCGCGCGCCACGCTGACGCGCCTGCACCGCGCCGGCGACCATGCCGGAGCCGCGCTTCAGTTCGGTCGCTGGGTCTTCGCCGGCGGGACTCGTCTGCGCGGGCTCGAGCGGCGCCGCGCAGCCGAAGCGAAGCTCTATCGCGGTGCCTAGATGTCGTCTGTCCGACAGGCTGCGCCGTATGTCGGTGATATTGCGTCGTTCATCGACTCTCCGCAACTTTCATCGACAGACGACTTGACCCGACGCAATAAAAGAGCGATTTTCCATCTCAGGGATAGCGTTTGATCCGCAGAGCGACGCCCGCCCACCTTCGATCTGAGACAAAAAGATAAGCCGACTCCACCCGTGGACTTTCTCGGGGGTCGCGTCCGCACCGTCACAGGAAGGATTTCGCAATGAAACTCGCTCTTACTGCAGCCCTGGCTGCAAGCCTCGCTCTATCTGCCTTCACCCCCACCGCCGCCCTCGCCGATGACCCGATCGTGGTCAGCAGCCACCAGGCTGCCGTGACCAACTTTGCCGACAGCCTGGCCCGCGACGTTTCCGCCGGGCTCAACGGCGCGCTGCGCAGCCATTCCTCCAGCACCCGCGAAGTCACCGGTCTCACCGCCGTCACATTCAATATCGACAGCCAGGGCCAGGTCAGCAACGTCGCAATGGCCGAACGGTCGGGCAACAGCCTGCTCGACAGCGTGGCTCGCCGGGTTATCAAGCGCCTCGACATCGATCCTGCCACTCTGCCGCCCAGCGTAAGCCGGGTTAGGGCCTACATGATCGTTGCCACCGACCAGGACTCGCACGACTCGCTGGCCCGAAAGGCGCGTGACATCGAGGTCGAACGCCTGATGGCGTCACGCGAAAGCCGCACGGAACTGGTCCTCACACTGACCCCCCGGACCCGTTCCTGACTTCACGTCCGCCTGATTTCAGATCGTCAGGCGTACGGGCCGCCGTGACCCCCCGACTTCTGCGGTAGGGTGGGCGCGGCGGCTTCTTGTTTTCGGTCCGGCCAGCGCGGCCTTGTGTTGCCGAAATGAAAGACGCCTGGCTGCCAGCCGGCGATCGCCCCTCACCCCAATCCAGGGAACCTGCACTCCGGTTCGGCGGTTATGTCCGCTCAACTCAGGAGAGTATCATGCGTAAGTTTCTGACTTCGATCGCGCTCGCGGCACTGGTCACGGCGACCGCGCAGGCCGATCCGGGGGGCAACGGGAAGGGTGGCGGCAACAAGGAGCGCGGCAACGGTGGGGCCCAGGCCAGCGCGGCCTTGAACGGCGGCGGAAAGGGCAATGGCGGCGGCAAGGCCGAAAACGCTCGACAGGTCGAACGGGTCGTGAACCGCGGCCCGGCCGGAGACAATCGCGCCGAGAAGGGTCGTCCGGACGTCCCCGCGCCCCTGCGGGTGTACGACAACGGAAAGGGTAACGGCAATGCCGGACGTGGCAACGATGCGCGCGTCGTCACCGTCGATCGTCCAGGCAAGGACGTCAGGCCCATGGTCCAGGGCAGGATCACCAATTTCGAACGCGTCGCCTGGCGCGATTACGACAGTCGTGCGCTGGTCGATGGCTGTCCGCCGGGGCTGGCCAAGAAGAACAATGGCTGCATGCCGCCGGGCCTGGCCAAACAGGACAGCGGCTGGGACCGCTACGATGCCGATTGGTGGGGCCTGCGCGGCCTGACCGGACTTTCGGGCTATCGCTATTATGACGGAAACCTCGTCAGGCTGGGGCCCAGCGGGATGATTTCCGGCTACTACCCGCTGCTGGGCGGCGCGCTGGCGATCGGCAACGTCTGGCCCAGCGCCTGGTCGCCCACCCCGGTGCCGCAGTACTACGTAGATTACTACGGCCTTGGCGACGACTACCGCTATTTCGATGGCGCGCTCTACCGCCTCGATCCCGAAACCCAGGCGATCGAGACCATTGCGGCGCTGCTGACCGGTGACACCTTCTCTGTCGGCCAGCGAATTCCCGACGGATACGGCGTCTACAACGTGCCCTACGCCTACCGCGATCGCTATGTCGACGGGCCGGATGCCTATTACCGTTACAACGATGGCTACGTCTACGAGGTCGATCCGACCACCCAGCTGGTCGTGGCTGCGATCAACCTGCTGACCTGAATTACGGAGCACGAGCGATGAACTATCCCACCCTGCTCATGGCGGCTGCCTCGGCCCTTGCTGTCACAGCCTGTTCGGACAAGACCCCCACTGCAGCCGGCACCGAAGCTGCCGCCGAGGCGGCATCGGGCGATACAGTCGCCGCGTTGATCGACGGATCGGCGGATCACAAGACGCTGGCCGGCGCGCTTAAGTCCACCGGCATCGACGGAGTGTTCGGCGGAAAGGGCGACTATACCGTCCTCGCCCCGTCCGATGCGGCCTTCACCGCACTGGGCGACAAGGCCGCCACACTGACCGCACCCGAACAGAAGGCCGTCCTTGCCGCGATCCTGCGCGATCACGTGATCCCCGGCACGCTGACACCCGCCGACATCGGCAAGGCGATCGACGCGTCGAGCGGCAAGAGCGTGACGATGCGCACGGTCGGCAGCGGCAGCGTGACCTTTACCCGGGACGGCGATGCAATTGCCGTCGCCTCTTCCGACGGGGCCAAGGCGAAGGTCCTTGGCGCCGGATCGGTCGGCTCGAACGGCGCCGTGCTGCCCGTCGATACGCTCCTGAAAAAGGTCTGAACCCCTTGCCTTGTAGGCAACTTGCACCCGCGTTCCGCCTTGGCGGTGCGCGGGTGCGCCTCAACGATTGCATCTTGCAATTGATATGCGCCGGTCCGATTGTCTCCGAGTTTAATCGATCCCTTAAGGAGATTCGGATCATGCGCGAGAGGCTGCAACACTACATCGACGGCAAGTGGGTCGACAGCGAAGGCGGCGCCCGCCGCGAAGTCATCAACCCTGCGACGGAAGAAGCCTGCGCGGTCATTACGGTGGGCACCAAGGCGGATGTCGACAAGGCCGTCGCCGCCGCGCGCCGCGCCTTCAAGACCTACAGCCAGACCACCCGGGCCGAGCGCCTCGCCCTGCTCGAAAGGATTGTCGAGGAATACAAGAAGCGCGCGCAGGATCTGGCCCAGTCGATGGCCGAGGAAATGGGCGCACCGCTGTCGTTCGCGCTGACTGCCCAGGTCGGCGCCGGCATCGGCGGCTTCATTTCGACCATCCAGGCGCTCAAGGACTTCGAGTTCATGGAGGACGGCCCGGGCTACAAGGTCGCCTACGAACCGATCGGCGTGGTCGGCATGATCACCCCGTGGAACTGGCCGCTCAACCAGATCGCGCTCAAGGTCGCACCGGCTCTGGCCGCCGGCGACACCATGGTGCTCAAGCCTTCGGAAGAATGCCCCACCAACGCGGCGATCTTTGCCGAGATCCTCGACGCGGCTGGCGTGCCCCCGGGCGTGTTCAACCTCGTCCAGGGCGACGGGCCGACCACCGGCAACGCCATTTCCAGCCACCCCGACGTCGAAATGGTGAGCTTCACCGGGTCGACCCGCGCCGGCATCCAGGTTGCCATCGCGGCGGCGCCGACGGTCAAGCGCGTCCACCAGGAACTGGGCGGCAAGTCGCCCAACTTGGTCTTGCCCGACGCCGATCTGGCCACCCAGCTTCCGGCGGTGGCCATGGGTCCGCTGATCAACACCGGCCAGTCGTGCATTTCGCCGACCAAGGTGCTGGTCGCCAAGGACCGCGAGGCCGAGGTCGTCGGCTTCTACAAGCAGATGTACGCCGCCACCCCGGTTGGTGATCCGATGGCCGAAGGCAATCACCTCGGCCCGGTCGTGAACAAGGCGCAGTACGAAAAGGTCAAGGACCTGATCCAGTCGGCGATCGACGAAGGCGCAACGCTCGAAACCGGCGGCCCCGACCTGCCCCCGGGCGTGAACCGCGGCTATTACATCCAGCCGACTGTGTTCTCGAACGTCACCCCCGACATGCGGATCGCGCAGGAAGAGATCTTCGGCCCGGTTGCCACGATCCTGACCTACGACAGCCTCGAGGACGGGATCGAACTGGCCAACGCCACCGAATACGGCCTGTCGGCCGCGATCACCGGCGATCCGGCCAAGGCAGCCGCCGTTGCCGGCAAGCTGCGCGCCGGCATGGTCGCGATCAACAACTGGGGCCCGAGCCCCGGCGCACCGTTCGGCGGCTACAAGCAGTCGGGCAACGGCCGCGAAGGCGGCCTCGCCGGCCTCAAGGACTTCATGGAAATGAAGGCGATTTCGGGCTTGCCCGCCTAAGCAGATCTCAATTGCAACTCATCGAGGCCCCTTCCCGCGCGAGCGGGAAGGGGTTTTCTGTTTCGGACCCGACTTGACTCTCTTCGATATTTCCATATTTATCGAATCATGGAAATCGATGCCACCTCACAAGCAACCATCCGCGCTCTCGGTGCCTTGGCGCAGGAGCACCGCCTGGCCGTGTTCCGCCTGCTCGTACAGGCCGGACCCGACGGCATGGCAGCGGGGGTCTTGGCCGATCGGCTGGGCGTGCCGGCATCGTCGCTCAGCTTTCACCTGGCGCAACTCAGCAACGCCGGGCTGGTAGGCCAGCGGCGCGAAAGCCGTTCGATCATCTACACCGCCGACTATGCGGCGATGAACGGGCTGATTTCCTTCCTGACCGAAAACTGCTGCGCGGGATCGTCCTGCGCCGCCATCAGCGAAAGGGACTGCGCATGAAGCGTTTCCACGTGCATGTCGGTGTGGCCGACATCGACCAGTCGATTGCCTTCTATTCGGGCCTGTTCGGGCAGGAGCCGAGCGTGACCAAGCCCGATTACGCCAAGTGGATGCTCGAGGATCCGCGCGTCAACTTCGCCATTTCGCAGAAGTGCGGCGCGGCCAAGGGCGTCGAACACCTCGGCCTCCAGGTCGACGACGCGTCCGAACTGACCGAAGTCTATGGCCGGCTCGAAGCCGCGGGACGGCCCGTGCTCGAAGAAGGCGCGACCACTTGCTGTTACGCCAATTCGGAAAAGAGTTGGATCTCGGATCCCGACGGGGTCGTCTGGGAAGCCTTCCTGACCAGCGGCGATGCGACCGTCTATGGCTCGGGCCCGGACATCGCGCAGCTTGCATCGGCCAGCGCAGCCCCGAGCGCCTGCTGCGCGCCGCAAGCGGCTCCGGCGGCATCGTCCTGCTGCAGCTGAAGCATGGTTGAGGTTCGCTCGGTACTGGTGCTTTGCACCGGCAATTCGGCACGCTCCATCCTCGGCGAAGCGCTGTTCGCGCAGCGCAGCCGGGGAAAGATCGCCGCCTACAGCGCGGGCAGCAAGCCCAAGGGCGTTCCGCACCCCGGAGCGCTCCGCAAGCTCGTGGCGGAAGGCATCGATACGGCGCCTTTCCGCTCCAAGTCGTGGACCGAGTTTACCGGCCCGGATGCGCCCGCGATCGATCTGGCGGTGACGGTCTGCGGCAATGCCGCGGGCGAGGCCTGCCCGGTCTTTCCCGGCACGCCCCTGCGCGCCCACTGGGGGTTGCCCGACCCGGCCGACGCGACCGGCAGCGAGGCCGAGATCGACGCCGCCTTTGCCGAAACGTGGCGCCTGCTCGACATGAGGGTCGCGGCGTTCCTCGCGCTCGACCTCGCCGCGATGGACCGGGCCCAGGCACAGGAAGCACTCGCCGCGATCGGCCGGATGGAAGGCGCCGCATGAGCCGCCGCCTCTGGGCCGAAGCGCTCGGCAGTTTCTTCCTTTTCGCCACCGTGATCGGGTCTGGCGTGATGGGCGAGACGCTGGCCGGAAGCGACACGGCCGTGGCGCTGCTCGCCAACACAGGCGCTACGGCGGCGATCCTGTTCGTGCTGATTGCCATGCTCGGCCCGGTATCTGGTGCGCAGTTCAATCCTGCGGTAACGCTGGTGCTGCGCCTGCGCGGCAGCGAGACCAATGCCAGCGCGGCGGCGCTGATTGCCGCGCAGGTCTCGGGCGGCGTGCTCGGGGTCTGGGCGGCCCATGCCATGTTCGACCTGCCCGTGCTGCAGGTGTCGCAGCACCTGCGCAGCGGACCGGGGCAATGGCTGGCCGAAGGGATCGCCACCTTCGGCCTTGTCACGACGATCCTGCTGACCGCGCGGCACCGGCCCCAGGCCCTTCCCGCCAGCGTCGCGCTCTATATCGCGGCGGCTTACTGGTTCACCGCCTCGACCAGCTTCGCCAACCCGGCGATCACTCTCGCGCGCAGTGTCAGCGACACCTTTGCCGGGATCGCCCCGGCGAGCGTGCCGGGTTTCGTGCTGGCGCAATTGTCGGGCGCGCTGCTGGCACACCTGTTCGACCGGCATGTGATGGAAGCGCGCGCGACCTAGGCGTCGACGCGGTACTGATCCTGGCCGCCGTGGGCCCCGTCCTTCGTCAGTCCGTCGAGCGGCTCGGCGTCTTCGCGGCGCAGGGTGGCGGCGGCGGCAACCAGGCGGTCATGCTCGTCATCGGCGATCCGGCTCCATCCGTCGCGGCCCAGACGTTCCAGCGGGCGATAGCGCACCTTGTACTGCATCCGCACCGAACCCTCGACCCAATAGCCGAGGTAGACGTAGGGCAGGCCTTCGTCGGCCGCGCGGCGGATGTGGTCCAGAATGATGTAGTTCCCCAACCCCTGCCGCCAGGCATGGTCGGGATCATAGAAGCTGTAGATCATCGACAAGCCATCGCCCTGTCGGTCGGTCAGGCAGGCACCCACCAGCCGTCCCGGCAATCCTTCCGGAGTCGGCTCGCGGTATTCGATGATCTGGGTATCGACCGGCGTGTGTTCGACCATATCGGCAAAGTCGACCTCGTCCATGCTGGCCATGCCGCCGCCAGGGTGGCGGTGGGCAAGGTAGCGCTGGAGCAGTTCGAACTGCTCGACCGTCGACCAGGGACGGCAGATCGTCGCGACGAGGTCGGAATTGGCCTTGAGCGTTCGCCGCTGGGTGGACGAAGGGCGGAATTCACCCGCCACGACGCGCACCGAGACGCAGGCCGAACAGTCGACGCAGGACGGGCGGTAGGCCACGGTCTGGCTGCGCCGGAACCCGATCCGGCCGAGCGCATCGTTGAGCTGGTCGGCGTGCGGCCCCTTGAGTTCGGTGAACACCTTGCGCTCGTTACGGCCCGGCAGATAGGGGCACGGGGCAGAGCTCGTGACGAAGAACCGGGGAAAGCGGACTGGAGCCGTCACAGCAGCGCGGTATCCTTAATACGGAGTTACCAGCGCACTATGCATCCCAAGCGAACGTGTTGAAAGTGTTTTAACCACGAATGAGGGCAAACGCGGCCGTTTTGCACAGCGCGCGCGCAATCGTCCCGTTTCAGCCCAGTTCGACCTGGTCGACCTCGTAGCCCTTGGCGCGCAGCGCGGCGACCAGCGCGTCGAGCTGGTCCTTGTCGCGGGCCTCGCATTCGATGTCGGTGATCAACCCCTTGGCCGGCAGATGGGTGAAGATCCGCTGGTGGTAGATCTCGATGATGTTGACGTTATGCCGGTCGAATTCGCCCATCACCTTGAACAGCGCTCCGGGGCGGTCCTGCAGCGTCAGCCGAAGCCGGGCGAGGCGACCCGAACGGGCCAGATCGCGCAGCAGCACGTTGGCGAGGAGGCGCGTGTCGATATTGCCGCCAGTGATCGGAATGCCGACCTTCTTGCCGCGGAAAAGCTCGGGATAGGCGAGCACTGCCGCGAGGCCCGCGGCGCCGGCGCCTTCGGCCACGGTCTTTTCGATCTGCAGCAGCAAGGAGACGGCGTTTTCCAGCGTCGCCTCGTTGACGAGGACGATATCGTCGACCAGCCCGGCCAGCATCCGCGAGGTGAACCGGCCCGGTTCCTTAACCGCGATGCCTTCAGCGAGGGTATCGCCGCCCGTTTCGAGGGCGGCATTCTTCAACCGGTTGTACATCGAGGGGAACAGTTCGGCTTCGACGCCGATGATGCCGATGTCCGGCTTGATCGCGCGCGCTGCCACGCCCATCCCGGTCGACAGCCCGCCGCCGCCGATCGGGATCACCAGCATGTCGAGGTCGGGCACATCCTCCAGCATCTCGAGCGCGACCGTCCCCTGCCCGGCCGCGACCAGCGGGTCGTCGAACGGGTGGATGAAGGTCAGGCCCAGCTGCTTTTCCATCGAACGCGCGTGTTCGTAGGCATCGTCGAAGGTCTCGCCTTCAAGGACCACGGTACCGCCGACCGCCTCGGTCTGCATGACCTTCACCGTCGGCGTCGTGCGCGGCATGACGATGGTAACGGGAATGCCGAGCCGGCTGCCGTGATAGGACAGGCCCTGGGCGTGATTGCCGGCCGATGCCGCGATGACGCCGCGCCGCCGCTGCTCGTCGTCCAGGTGCAGCAGCGCGTTCAGTGCGCCGCGCTCCTTGTAGGCGGCGGTGAACTGCAGGTTCTCGAACTTCAGCCAGATGTCCGCCCCGGTAATCTCGCTCAGCGTGCGGCTGTAGTCGCAGTCGGTGCGCACAACCGCACCGGCGATGCGGGCGGCAGCTGACCGGACGTCGGCGATGGTGAGCAGGGCAGGATCGATGGTCTGGGCGGTTTCGGTCATCGCCAGCGCCGTTACGGCAAAGCGCGACCTTTCGCAAATCGGTTGACCAGCGGTCGGATCGTCAGTGCGGTCAGGGCAATCGCCACGCAGTCGGCCACGAAATCGCGCCAGTCGCTGTCGCGGTGGATCGCGGGATAGGCCTGCAACAGTTCGATCAGCGCGCCAAACCCGGCAAGAAGAACGGCGATCCGCCAGACGCTGCGCCGGGGCCAGGCCAGGACGGCAACGAAGGTCAGGGTCGCAAAGGCGATCATGTGCTCCCACTTGTCGCCCAGCCGGTCCAGCGGCCCTCGCGGCGGCCGCGGATCGAGCGCGAAATAGAGCGCGGTTGCCAGAAGCAGCCAGAACAGGATGCGCAGGGCCCTGGCCGTGCGTTCAGGTGGCATTGTCATCGCCGCCGCCATAGCGCCGGCAGAATGCCCGACCAATCCCTTTCCCACTGGCAGGCCACCCGAAATCCGGTAAGGGTTCGCCCATGACCGAGCCGCTGAACGTTTCCTTCTTGGGCCTTGGCGTGATGGGTGGCGCGATTGCCCGCCATATCGCGCGCGCGGGCCATTCGCTGACCGTCTACAACCGGTCGATGGGACGGATCGAACGCTGGCAGGACGCCAATCCCGACCTTTCGCTCCGCATCGCCGAAAGCCCCGCCGATGCCGCAAGCGGCGCCGATTGCGTGCTGACCTGCGTCGGCAACGACGATGACCTGGCAGACGTCGTGCTCGGCCCGATGGGGGTCTTCACCACGTTGAAGCGCGGGGCCGTGTTCATTGATCATACCACCGTTTCGGCGCGCATCGCCCGGCAGATCGCGGTCGAAGCGCGCGACCTCGAGGTCCACTGCGTCGACGCGCCGGTGACCGGCGGGCAGGTCGGGGCCGAGAACGGCCAGCTGACCGTCATGGCCGGGGGTCGCCCAGACGCGATCGAGGCGGCGCGCCCGATCATGGAGTGCTACACCAAGCGGATCGTCCACGTCGGCAAGGCGGGCGCGGGCCAGACCTGCAAGATGGTCAACCAGATCGCCTTTGCCGGGATCATCGCCAGCTTGTCCGAAGCGCTGCGTTTTGCCCAGTCGGCACACCTCGATCTCGACAAGGTCTACGAGGCGATTTCGGGCGGTGCGGCGCAAAGCTGGCAGATGGACAACCGTTGGCACACCATGGCGCGCGACGAATTCGATTTCGGCTTCGCGGTCGACTGGATGCGCAAGGACATGGGCCTGGCGCTCGACGAAGGACGCTCGATCGGGGTGTCGCTGCCGGTGGCGGCGCAGATCGACCAGATCTATGCGCAGGTTCAGGCGATCGGCGGCGGACGGCAGGATACCTCCGCGCTGGTCCGCGTTCTCCCGCGAAAGGGCAAGGCATGAAATACCCGTTGCTGGCGGCCGCGGCCGCCATTGTCGCTGCCGCATCGTCGGCCGCAGCCGATACGCTGGTCGACAACGTTGATGGCATGACCATCGATGCCAAGGGGCAGGTTGAACGCTTCACCGGCCTCCTGATCGGCAACGACGGACGCATCGTCCAGACCTTCCGCCGCGGCGACAAGCGGCCGGGCAAGGTCGACTATGCGGTCGACGGCAAGGGCCGCGTGCTGGTGCCCGGCATGATCGACGCGCACGTCCACGTGATGGGCATCGGCTTCGGCGCGCTGACGCTCGACCTGTCGGAAACGACCTCGCTCGAGGAGGCCAAGGCGAAGATCGCCGCCTATGCCCGCGCCCACCCGGACCGGCCGTGGATCCTCGGCCGCGGCTGGAACCAGGAACTGTGGAAGCTGGGCCGCTTCCCGACCGCCGCCGAACTCGACACCGTGGTCGCTGACCGGCCGGTCTGGCTCGAACGCGTCGATGGTCACGCCGGCTGGGCCAACACCCGCGCGCTGGCCATGGCGAACGTGACCGCCGCGACGAAGGAACCCGCCGGCGGCAAGATCGAGCGTGTCGCCCCCGGCGGACGGCCGGCGGGCGTGCTGGTCGACACCGCGATGGACCTGGTCAAGGTGCCGGCGCCGCGTCCCGAGGACCGCGACCTCGCGCTGGCGACGGCGCAGGACCTGCTCCTGAAGCGCGGCATCACGGCTGTGGCCGACATGGGCAGCAGCATCGAGGACTGGCAATCGTTCCGCCGCGCCGGCGACACCGGCGCGCTGCGCCTGCGCATCATGAGCTACGCCTCGGGCGTCGACAACATGGTCTTGATCGGCGGCCCGGGGCCAAGCCCGTGGCTCTACGACGACAAGCTGCGCCTCAACGGCGTGAAGCTCTACATGGACGGCGCACTCGGTTCGCGCGGGGCGAGCCTCAAGGCGCCCTACGCCGATATGCCCGGCACCAGGGGGCTGAGGATCACGCAGGACACCGCGCTCAAGAACCTGATGAGCCGCGCCGCATTCGACAATTTCCAGGTCGCGGTCCACGCCATCGGGGACGAAGCCAACGCAGCACTGCTCTCCGCGATCGAGGACATGGCCCAGACCTACAAGGGCGATCGCCGCTGGCGGATCGAGCACGCCCAGGTGGTCGATCCCGCCGACATCGCCCGCTTCGGCAAGTACGGCATCATCGCTTCGATGCAGCCGGTCCACGAAACGAGCGACCGCGTGATGGCCGAAGCGCGGCTCGGCCCGGCGCGACTGGCCGGCGCCTATGCATGGAAATCGCTGAACGGCACCGGGGCCAAGCTTGCCTTCGGGTCCGACGCGCCGGTCGAACTGCCGGATCCCTGGGCAGGGTTCGCCGCTGCGATCACCCGCCAGGGGCCTGATGGACAGCCCTTCGGCGGCTGGCAGCCGCAGGAAAAGGTCACCCGCGAACAGGCGCTGACCGCCTATACCGCCGATGCCGCCTATGCCGGTTTCGGTGAGGGGCGCTTTGGCCGGCTGATCCGCGGCGAGCGCGCCGACTTCCTGCTGCTCGACCGCGATCCAATGCTGGCCACTCCGGCCGACCTGCGCGCGACGAAGGTACTGCAGACCTGGGTCAACGGCCAACTGGTCTACGACGCGGCGCGTCCGCCCGCTCCGCCGGCAGAGCCGCCGAAGCGGGAACGGCCGGTTCCGGTCGACGGGCGCTAGGGCGCTTCGGCCGGAGCCTCTGCGGTCTGCACCGTGGTGTCGGCGGCGGCCTTGCGCTTTTCGCCGAGCCACATGACCAGCAGCGAACCTTCGAACAGCAGCCACATCGGCACCAGCAGCATCAGCTGCGAGACCACGTCGGGCGGGGTGATGATGGCCGCCACCGCCGTGATCGCGACGATCACATAGCGGCGCATGCCCGCAAGCTGCGTGCGGCTGACCAGCCCCGCCATCTCGAGCAGCAGCAGCAGCACCGGCAGCAGGAAACTGATCCCGAAGGCGAGGATGAACTGCATGACGAGGCTGAGGTAATCGCCCGTGCCTGGCAGCGCTTCGAGCGTCAGCCCGCCCTTCTGGCCCTCGAAATTGAGGAAGAAGCGGAACGCCGTGGGCATGACCACGTAATAGGCGAGTGCCGCGCCGCTGAAGAACAGCGCCGGGGTGAGGAACAGGAATGGCAGGAACGCCTTCTTTTCGCGCGCGTAGAGCCCCGGCGCGACGAAGGCCCAGAGCTGGTTGGCGATGAACGGAAAGGCTAGGCAGAAGGCCGCGAACAGCGCCACCTTGATCTCGACGAAGAAGGCTTCGTAGAGCTTGGTGTAGATCAGCTTGCCCTGTCCCGGCGGAAACGCCTCGGTCAGCGGGCGGACCAGGAAGCCAAAGATGTCGTCGGCAAAGCTGAAGCAAATGACGAAAGCGATCGCGAGGACCACGATCGAGCGCAACAGCCGCGTGCGCAGTTCGATCAGGTGGTCGAGCAGCGGCGCCTGGGTTTCGTCGATGTCGCGGATCTGGAACACCATCAGCCGGCCTTGGGGGAGCCGAGCGGCAGTTCGGGCGCGGCGGCATCCGGGTTCGCCGCAGCGGCGGGCGGCTCGGCAGGGGCAGGCAGCTCGGTCATCAGCGGGGGGGCGCCGGTGCCGATACCGGGGTCAGGCCCGACCAGATTGGCCTCTGCCGCGTTCCAGCCGGGCGGGGTCTGCGCCATGATGCGATCGTTCTGTTCGCGCCACTTCTTTTCCATATCTTCCATTTCCGCTTCGCGGATCATGGTTTCGATGCCGGAACGGAAGTGCCCGGACACACGGCGGATCTTGCCGATCCACTGCCCCGCGGTGCGCAGCGCGCGCGGCAGGTCCTTGGGCCCGATGACGACGATCGCGACGATCGCCGTGAACAGCATTTCATCCCAGCCGATGTCGAACATGGCGCGCGTCCCGGCGCGGGATCAGGGCTTGGGCGGCTGCGAGGTCGAATCGATCACCGTTTCGCCGTTGAGCGTCGCCTGGTTGGCGGGCGGCGGCGGCGGGATCTGCTGCGCGGGCGGCGTGACCGGCGGGTTGGCCTCGTCGTTCATGCCTTCCTTGAAGCTTTTGATGCCCTTGCCGAAATCGCCCATCATTTCGGAAATGCGGCCACGACCGAACAGCACCAGCACGACCAGCGCGAGGATGATCAGATGCGGAAGCGACAGACCCATTGAAATCACTCCTGGTTTGGCGGGCGGGACGGCCCGGCTCCCCCTGTTTCCAGCTATCTAGGCCAACGGCCCGGGGATTGCCAGTCAGACCGATGTTTCGTCCGCGTCCCGATCGTCGTCATCGGCAGCTTCTTCGCTTGCCGTGACTGGCGTTTCCATGGCGGCGGCCAGCGCATCCTCGACCGGATCAAGCAGACCCGCGGCGCGCAGTTCGTCGATTCCGGGCAGATCGCGACGGCTGGCAAGGCCGAAATGAGTGAGGAAATCAGGCGTCGTCGCATAGATCACCGGTCGGCCCGGCACCTCGCGCCGACCGACGATGCGCACCCAGCCCGCTTCCATCAGCACGTCGAGCGTCCCCTTGGCGGTCTGCACTCCGCGGATCGATTCGATCTCGGCGCGGCTGACCGGCTCATGGTAGGCGACGATGGCGAGGACCTCGGTTGCCGCGCGCGACAGGCGGCGCACCTCTTCCTTCTCGCGGCGCAGCAAGTGAGCGAGGTCCGGCGCGGTTTCGAAGTGCCAGCGCTTCCCCCGCTCGACCAGGTGCACGCCGCGCTCCGCGTAGTGCGATGCCAGTTCCGCCAGCGCGTCCCCCACGTCCGCGCCGCCGAGGTGCGTCGATATCGCTTCGGCGCTCATCGGTTCTTCGGCGGCGAACAGCGTCGCCTCGACCGCACGGGTCAGCTCGCCGGGGCCGCTCACGCCTTGATACCGCGCAGCAGCAGCGGGCCGAAGGTATCCTGCTGGTCGAGTTCCGCCTTGCCCAGCCGAGCCAGCTCGAGCGCAGCGACAAAGCTGGAGGCCAGCGCCGACTTGCGCAAACGCGGATCGGCATGGGGCGGCAGGAAGTCCTTCAGTTCCATCCAGTCGAGCGAGACGCCGAGCATCGAGGACACGCGCGACAGCGCTGAATCGAGCGTCATGACCATGCGGTCGCGGACCATGTGGACCACCGGCGCGGTGCGCGCCTTGACCTGACCATAGGCCTGGACCAGCGCGAACCAGTCGCACTGCCACAGCGCCTTCCGGTCCACCCGCAATCCCTCTGGCGCGCCGCGCGCGAAGACGTCACGGCCCAGCCGGTCACGGCCCATCAGCCGCGCCGCGGCATCGCGCATCGCCGCCAGCCGCTGCAGCCGCAATTGCAGGCGCAGGGCCAGTTCCTCGGGGCTGGGATCGGCCTGCTCGTCGCGCGGCAGGAGCAACGCGGACTTGAGGTAGGCGAGCCAGGCAGCCATCACCAGGTAATCCGCCGCCAGTTCCAGCCGCAGCGCTTCGGCCCCTTCGATGTAGGTCAGGTACTGGTCGACCAGTTCGAGGATCGAGATCTTGCGCAGGTCGACCTTCTGCCGCCGCGCGAGATCGAGCAGCAGGTCGAGCGGCCCTTCCCACCCGTCGAGTTCAAGATAGAGCGCCTCGTCCCCCGCAGCCGCCGTGGCCACGCCCTGCCAATCGTCCTCGGGCAGGTCCAGCGGCAGGGGTTCTACGCCGTCGCTCAAGCCTGCTGCTCCACCAGGCCGAGCAGCGCATCGCGCTTGGCCAGCAATTCACGCTGCACGCCCCGCGCGCCGTCGACCCGCGTATCGGCCAGCGCGCGGTCGAGCCGCGCCGCGACCTCAGTCTTCATCGCGCCGCAGCGCTCGACGATGCCCACCATGTCGTCCATCTTCGCCCAGCAGTTGAGCGCGATGTCGCAGCCCGCCGCCAGCGCGCGCTCGGCGCGTTCGGGCACGGTGCCGCTGAGCGCCTCCATGTCGAGATCGTCAGTCAGCAAGAGACCGGTGAAGCCGATCGATCCGCGAATGATGTCACTGATGATGGTGGGCGATTGCGTGGCCGGATTGGCCGCGTCCCAGGCAATGAACAGCAGGTGTCCGGTCATCCCGATCGGCGCGTCGTTCAGCGCGCGGAACGGGGCGAGGTCGACCTCCAGTTCATCGGCGCTGGCGGTGACCGTCGGCATTTCCTTGTGGGTATCGGTCGACGTGCGTCCATGCCCCGGCATGTGCTTGATCGTCCCGGCTATCCCGGCGCGGCCAAGACCATCGAGCACGGCGCGTCCGAGCGCTGCCACGCGCAGCGGCTCGCGGCCCAGCGCGCGGTCGCCGATCACGTCGTGGGCGCCTTCCTGCCGCACGTCGAGCACGGGGGCGTGGGTGCAGGTGATGCCGACTTCGGCAAGATCGTGGCCCATCGCCTCCGCATTGGCGCGCGCAGCTTCGATCGCGCTGGCCGGGGCAATGTCGTAGAGCGCGTCGAACAGCGCGCCCGCCGGATAGGCTGGCCAGACCGGTGGCCGCATCCGCGCCACCCGGCCACCTTCCTGGTCGATGGTGATCAGGAGTCGCTCGCGCCCATGGATCGCGCGCAGATCGTCGGTCAGCGCACGGACCTGTTCGCGGCTTTCTATGTTCCGGCCGAACAGGATATAGCCCGCCGGGTCCGCTTCACGGAAAAAGGCGCGCTCGTCCGCGCTCAGCGTCAAACCGGACAGGCCAAAAATCGCGGGTGTCATTGCAGGATCGAAAATCGCAGGCCCGTGCGCCCTTGGCAAGCAAGCGGACCTCGAGACGTGTGGATTGTGCGGCCTACTTCACCTGGCAGGAGACGCCCGCCGCCTTGAGCCGGCCGCAAAGCGCATTGGCCGCCGCCGCATCGCCGGCCACGGCCTGGAGGCGATAGACCTTGCCGATGTCGGCACTGCCTTCGACCACCCGGTGCGGCACGCCCGACAGCACGTCGCCCGCCTGCGCAGTAACGCGGGTCCAGCCGGCCTCGGCACTGTCGCGCGAATTGTAGGCCCCGACCTGGACCCCGACGCCGACCGGAACGACCTTGGCCGGAGACGATCCGCTGGCATCGGGCGACGGACTTGGCCCCGGCGGCGGCGCGCCGGCGTTCTCGCCCATGCGTGCGGTGCGGGTCTGGCCCTCGGAAACGACATAGCTGCTGTCGCCCGTACCGGCGAAGGTCTTGCCGCCACGATCCTGCGGCGCGACCTTGTAGGGCTCCTTGGGCGCGGCGATCACGCTACCGTCGGCGACGGCATCCGGATCCGGTCCGCTGTTCGACGCCCACCAGATCGCCCCGACTATGCCGACGAGGGCGAGCGCGCCGACCGCAACCAGCCCGAGCAGGCGGCTGCCGCCGGTGTCGTAATCGTCGAAATCGTCGTCGGCCGATTCCAGCCAGGGCAGGCGTCCCTCGTCCTCGGCGAAATCCAGCCGCACGGGCGCCGCGCCAGCTTCGGGCGGCTTGCCCCAGTCGCCCTGGCTGTCGTGATCGTCGTGTTCGCCCGCCATCCCTACATTTCCTCCACAGCCTCAACCCCCAGCAAGGCGAGGCCGTTGCGGATAAGCTGCCCGATCTGGGCGGCAAGATAAAGCCTTGCAGCCGTCAGGCGCGCGTCACTGGCGACGATAAACCGCTTTTCGGGACGATCGTTGCCAAGGTTCCAGTACCCGTGCAGCGCGCCGGCCAGATCGTAGAGGTAAAAGGCGATACGGTGCGGCTCGCGCGCGGCGGCGGCGGCCTCGACGATGCGCGGAAACTGCGCTGCCAGTCGGATCACCGCGAGTTCTTCCTCGCCCAGCCGGTCGAGCGCCTCGTCCGACGGCGCAAAGCCTTCGGCCGCGCCCTTGCGCAGCGTCGAACGGATCCGCGCGTGGGCGTACTGGACGTAGAACACCGGGTTGTCCTTCGAGGCTTCGACCACCTTGTCGAAATCGAAATCCATCTGCGCTTCGGGCTTGCGGGTCAGCATGGTGAAACGGACCACGTCCTTGCCCACCATTTCGACCACATCGGCCAGCGTCACGAAGTTCCCGGCGCGCTTCGACATCTTGAACGGCTGGCCGCCCTTCATCAGCTGGACCATCTGGACCAGCTTGACCTCGAACGGCTTCTCCTTGCCCTGACCCTGGGTCAGCGCGGCGACGGCAGCCTTGATCCGCTTGACCGTGCCGGCATGGTCCGCACCCCAGATATCGACCAGCGCGTCGGTCTTTTCCGCCTTTTGGAAATGATAGGCGAGGTCGGCGCCGAAATAGGTCCAGGACCCGTCGCTCTTGCGGATCGGGCGGTCCTGGTCGTCGCCGAACCGGGTCGAGCGGAACAGCGGCAGTTCGACCGGCTCCCAGTCATCGGGAGTCTTGCCCTTTGGCGCCTCCAGATGGCCGTCATAGACGAGATCATGGTCGCGCAGCCACTTTTCGGCCTGTTCGGGCTTGCCGGCGGCCTGCAGCTCCGCTTCGGACGAGAACAGGTCGTGATGGATGCCGAGCAGCGCGAGGTCGGCGCGGATCATGTCGAGCATGGCCGCGACCGCGCGCTCGCGAAACGGCACGAGCCACTCGGCCTCGGGCGCTCTTGCATAGGCATCGCCGAACTCGGCGGCCAGGGCCTGACCCACTGGTACCAGATAGTCTCCCGGATAGAGCCCCTCGGGGATCTCGCCCACGGCCTCGCCCAGCGCTTCGCGGTAGCGCACGTGAGCCGAGCGGGCGAGAACGTCGACCTGGCTGCCGGCGTCGTTGACGTAATATTCGCGGATCACGTCGTGCCCGGCGTATTCAAGCAGGCTCGCCAGCGCATCGCCCACCACCGCGCCGCGGCAGTGGCCCATGTGCATCGGCCCGGTCGGATTGGCCGAGACATATTCGACATTGACCGTCGTGCCCTTGCCCATGGCCGAGCGGCCATAGTCACCGGCCAGCGCGGCGATCGCCCGCAGTTCGCCCAGCCACAGCGCCGGATCGAGCCGCAGGTTGAGGAATCCCGGTCCGGCGATCTCGACCGAGGTGACGCCCGCGACCTTGCGCAGCTGCGCCGCCAGCGCCTCGGCCAACGCGCGCGGATTGGTGCCGGCAGGCTTGGCCAGCACCATTGCCGCGTTGGTTGCAAGGTCGCCGTGCGAGGGATCGCGCGGTGGCTCCACCGCCACGGCGCCGCGCGGCAGCGCGGGAATGGTACCCGCAGCCTCGAGCGCATCGAGCGCAGCATCGACGTGAGCCGCAAAGGCGGCGTGAAGCGTGGTGGTATCGGTCATGGCGGCGCGCCTAGCGCATGTGCGTCGCCAAGGAAACCTCTGTGGGAGGGCGCCTGGCTGCCCCTAGCGGGTGCCGTTGTAGTTGAGCTGGTTCTGGTCGAGCTGGAAGCCGACCAGCAGTTCGAAGGTCGCGCGGGCAACGGCGGCCTTGACGTCAGGAAGCGAGAGCGGGTCGATCGCCGCGTCGGCCTCGCCGGCCTTGCGCTCGCGGGTGATCTTCTCGCGGATGTCGGCGGGAAGCGTCGCTTCGGCCCGGTCGATGAAGGCCGATCCGGTGCCGGTCGCCTGGGCGCGTTCCTGGCCGTCGGCGAAATTCAGCGTGACCTGGCCAATGCGCTTGGCGATCACCGCCGTGCCGCCGCGCGTAACCACCGAGAAATAGGGGATGGTCACCTGGCGCGCGCCGCGAGTGTCGGTGCGGCGGGCCAGCACGTCGAAGGTCGCGGTGCTGGTCACCTTCTCGCCGGTCTCGTTGCAGGCGGTGCGCACGTTGGTCATAGCCGCGACCACGTCGATATTGTCGGCCGTGGTGCTGCCGGGCGTGCGGAAAAGGGTCACGTCGCCGGTAAAGTCGGGGATGCCAACCGCCGGGCAGGCGCTGCGGACGGCCTGGATCCCAACCCCCTGGTCGACAACGATATCGCCCGCGCTCTTGCAGCCGGCGAGCGCTGCCAGCACAGCAAGAGAGGCAAGCAGGCGGGGGCGAACGATCATTTCGGCATCCTTGCAATTCGGTCCGGGTCGGGAACTTCCGCTTGCCCTAGCCGCACACGGAGCAAAGCGCTAGGGGGGCGAACATGAACGCTTCCTTTCCCGATCCGGACCTGCCCCCGATGCACCTCCTGCTGGCGGCGCCGCGCGGATTCTGCGCCGGCGTGGACCGCGCGATCGAGATCGTCGAACGCGCGCTGGAACGCTATGGCCAGTCGGTCTATGTGCGCCACGAGATCGTCCACAACCGCTACGTGGTCGATGGGCTGAAGGCCAAGGGCGCGATATTCGTCGAGGAACTGGACGCGGTGCCCGATGGCGCCCCGGTGGTGTTCAGCGCCCACGGCGTGCCCAAATCCGTCCCGGCCGAAGCGACCAGCCGCGGGCTCGACTGGCTGGATGCGACCTGTCCGCTGGTCAGCAAGGTCCATCGCCAGGCCGAACGGCAGATCGAGGCCGGGCGCCAGATCCTGTTCATCGGCCACCGCGGCCACCCCGAGGTGATCGGCACGATGGGCCAGGTGCCGGACGGCAAGATGACGCTGGTCGAGACGGTCGAGGATGTCGCCGCGCTGCCCTTCACCACCGATGAGCCGCTCGCCTTCCTTACCCAGACGACGTTGTCGGTCGACGACACCGCCGAGATCGTCGCCGCCCTGCGCGCCCGGTTCCCGCAGATCGTCGGACCCAAGGCCGAGGACATCTGCTATGCAACGTCGAACCGCCAGGCTGCGGTCAAGGCGATCGCGCCGCGCTGCCAGCTGGTTCTGGTGATCGGCGCGCCCAACAGCTCCAACTCGGTCCGCCTGCTCGAAGTGGCGCAACGCTGCGGAGCGAAGGCGCACCTCGTCCAGCGCGCGACGGACATCGATCCGGCCTGGTTCGAAGGCGTGGAAACGATGGGCCTCACCGCCGGCGCCTCCGCGCCCGAGGCGCTGGTCGACGAGGTCGTCGCCCGCATCGCCTCGCTGCGCAGCCTGACGGTCGAAAAGGTCGTGACCGCCGAAGAGAAGATGATCTTCAAGCTGCCCCGCCAGCTGGCCGACTGATGGCGGTCTATACCCACCTGGGCGCGGAAGAGATGGCCGAGCTGATCGGCCATTTCGATGTCGGCACCCTGGTCAGCGCCAAGGGCATTGCCGAGGGCGTGTCCAATTCGAACTGGCTGATCGAAACCACCGGCAGCGACGGCGCCGGCGCGCGCTTCATCCTGACGATGTACGAGTTTCGCATCGACACCGCCGAACTGCCCTATTTCCTGGCGCTGCTCGATCATCTGGCCGCAAAGGGCTGCCCGGTGCCGCGCACGATCCACGACCGGCAGGGTCAGCTTTACCGCACCATCGGCGACAAGGCGGTGGCGCTGATCGAATACCTGCCCGGCGTGTCGGTCAGCCAGCCGACGCCCGATCAGGCCCGGGCCGTGGGAGAGGCGCTGGCCCGGCTGCACCTTGCCGCCGCCGATTTCCCGATGACCCGCGCCAACGCGATGGATTTGGTCGAATCAAGACGGCTTTTGGAATCATGCGGAGAAGCACCGCTGGCCGAAATCGATCCGGCCCTGCCATCGCTGGCGTTCAGCCAGCTAGACGAGCTTGAGCGCCTGTGGCCGCAAGACCTGCCGCAATCGGTGATCCACGCGGACCTGTTCCCCGACAACGTCTTGATGCTTGGCAATGTCGTAACCGGCCTGATCGACTTCTATTTCTCCTGCAACGGATTCTGCGCCTACGATGTCGCGGTAACACACGCGGCCTGGTGCTTCTCGCCGGATGGTCAGAGCTTCGACGCGCGCATTTCGATGGCCCTTTTGGACGGTTACGAAACGGTTCGGCCGCTTTCTTCCGACGAACTGAAAGCTCTGCCCATTCTGGCCCGCGCCGCATGTCTGCGTTTTCTTGCCTCGCGTGCCTATGACTGGATCAACACTCCCGCCGACGCCCTCGTTGCCAAGAAGGACCCGCGCGCCTTTGGCCACCGCCTCGAACGCTTTTACGCGAATGCGGAGTGGACTCCCGTCCTGATGCTCCGGTGAAGCACGTCGAGATATTCACCGATGGCGCCTGCAAGGGCAACCCTGGCCCCGGCGGCTGGGGCGCGGTGCTGCGCATGGGGCACCATGAGAAGGAGCTGTCCGGCAGCGAAGCGGCCACCACCAACAACCGGATGGAGCTGACCGCGGTGATCCGCGCGTTGAACGCGCTGAAACAGCCGTGCGAGGTGAAGCTTCACACCGACAGCCGCTACGTGATCGACGGGATCACCGGCTGGGTCTTCGGCTGGCAGAAGAACGGCTGGAAGAACGCGGCGAAGAAGCCCGTCGCCAATGCCGAACTGTGGCAGGAACTGCTGGCTGCCGTGCGCCCGCACAAGATCCACTGGATCTGGGTCAAGGGCCACAGCGGTCACCCCGAAAACGAACGCGCCGACCAGCTGGCCAGCGACGCCGCGCTGTCGGTCGGCGTCAGGTAAAGCGCCCCGGACGGTAGGGTTCCGGATCGACCGCGCCCGGCGCCTCGCCGCGCAGCAGTCGCAGCGCCAGATCGGCGGCGGCGGGTGCGGTCTGGATGCCGAAGCCGCCCTGCCCGGCGAACCAGAAGAACGCCGGGCTGTCGGGCGCAAAGCCGTAGACCGGCAGCCGGTCGGGCGCAAAGCTGCGCAGGCCCGCCCACTTGCGCTCAACCGCGAGGACCGGCCAGTCGACCACCCCTTCGAACCGGTCGATCGCCACGGCGACGTCGAGGTCTTCGGGCGCGGCATCGCACGGTGGCGTGGGCGTCTCGTCATGAGGGCTGAGCCACAGGCGGCCGTTTTCGGGCTTGAAGTAGAACAGCCCGTCGATGCCAAGCGTCAGGGGAAGATCGGCTCGAACGGGCACGCCTACGCGCAACTGCGCGACGGTGCGGCGCATCGGCTGGATGCCGATCGGCCGAACCCCGCAGGCCGCCGCCACCTCGTCGGCCCAGGCGCCCGCGGCGTTGACCAGCACCCGCGCGGCAAAGCCGCGCCCATCGGCAGTCTCGATCCGCCACAGGCCGCCTTCGTATCGCGCGGCGGCCAGCCGGGCCCGGGTCGCCACGTTCGCCCCGCCCCTGCGCGCCGCGCCAAGCCACAACTGATGGAGGCCGGCAACGTCGATATCCGTGCAATCGGGCTCGTAGGCGCCGTGCCGCCACGGCTCGGCAAGGCCGGGGAGCCAGCTTTCAAGTTGTTCACGGTCCAGCGGATCGACCCGCACACCAAGCGCGCTGAAGGTCGCGACGAAGGCGTCGAGCGCGGACTTCTCCTCGGCCCGCGCCAGGGTCAGCGCCCCGCGCGGCGACAGGAAGCCATGGTCGGACAGGAACGGGCCCGATGCGGTGGTCAGCGGCTGGATCAGCGGCCCGCCATAGCTTTCCGCCCAGAACGCCGCCGACCGGCCGGTCGAATGATAGCCGGGCTGGTCCTCCGCCTCGAGCAGCAGGACGCTGCCGTTCGCAACCAGACCCGCAGCGAGCGACGCGCCCGCGATCCCGGCGCCGATCACGGCATGATCGTAAACCGACTCCATTGGCGATCAGTCCGCCGCGATACCGGCAAGGAAACGATCGCAAGCCTCGAGCGCGCGGTCGCGGACCGCATCCTCCTCCCGCAGAATCTCGTGGAACGCCTCGGGGCCGAAACGCAGCATCTCGCAATTGCGCAGCCGATCGCCGGCCCGGTCGATCGCCTTGTAGCTGACCAGCTGGTCGTGGCGTGCGGCGAGGATCAGGACCGGCATGGTCACCGCGTCGAGCGCGTGTTCGCTGTCCAGCAAGCGCATCGAGGCATAGGCCCGTTCGACCCAGCCCCACGACCCCGGCCCCATGGCGAGTTCCGGCCGCGCAGCGCGCCACCAAAGTTCGTCGGCATAGCGATCGCCGTCATGGGTCAGGAGCAGGTTGCGGTCGGCGGGAACCTCGCCTGGCTTCTCGCTCCACTTCCAGGCGAGACGGCGCCTGTCGCCCAGCGCGGCCATCAGCTTTGCCGCCAGGTGCATGAGTGGAGCCGGCGCATAACTGTCGCGAAAGCCCATCATCGGCGCGCAGAGCAGCAAGCCGTCGGGCGCGACCCGCCCTTCTGCTGCGGCGCGCAGCACCAGGTGCCCGCCCATCGAATGCCCGGCCAGCACGTGCGGGCCGGGCGCGTCCTTGATCCATTGCGCCCAGAACACGGCAAGGTCGGACACCCAGGTCGCGAAATCGTCGATGTGTCCGGTCACGGGATCGGTGCCGAGGCGGCCCGAGCCTGCCTGTCCGCGCCAATCCATCGCGGTCACCCGCCAGCCACCCTGTGCCCAGTGGTCGAGCGTTTCGAGGTACTTCTCGTAAGAGTCGCCGCGCCCCGGAAAGAACAGCAGCGAGCCTTTTGCCAGCCCGTTCGCTGCAGGCCAGTCGATGCGCCGGATGGCGTGCCCGTCGGGCGCGCTCCAGCGCGATTCCGCGGCATCGGCGGGTATGGCACGGCGATCGATAGCGGCGGGCATTTGGCTAATTTCGGCCTCTTGGGACTGGTTACTTTTTAGTAAGCCCTGCCCTTTACACGTGTCCCCAGGGGATCAGGGGGCATTATGCCGGACATCGATTTTCGTTACCTATTGCAGGGGGCCTTGGCAATCGCGCTGCTGGTTGCCGCCTTTACCGACCTGCGCCGCCGCCAGATCGACAACTGGCTGAACGCCGCAATCGCTCTCTCCGCGCCGCTCTACTGGTGGGCCGCTGGCTATTCGCTGTGGCCCGACGTCGGCTACCAGCTGGGACTTGCCGTCGCCGTTTTCGCGGTCTTCGCCGTCCTTTTCGCGATGCGCTGGATGGGCGGGGGAGACGTCAAGCTGCTGACCGCGCTGGCGCTGTGGATCGCGCCGCACTGGTTCGGCAAGTTGCTGATCGTGATGGCCCTCGTGGGCCTGCTGCTGACCGTGGTTTTCGGCGCCTGGCACATTGCCCGGCGCCAGCGCGACCGGGTGGCCATTCCCTATGGCGTGGCGATCGCCGCAGCCGGGCTGTGGGTACTGGTTAGCCAGTATTCCAACGTGATCGTGACATCGCAGCTCCCGACCGGGCTGCAGTGAACCTGATTTTAACCAATTTACCCGAAATCAAACCAATATTTCGGGGTTTTCAAGGGGGCTTGCCAAGCCATGGATAAGAAAAAGCTGATGCTGCTGATGGGGGCGATGGTCGTGGCCGTAGGCACGGCGCTTGCTGCCCGCTCGATGTTCGTCGGTGCCGCGGCCCCCCAGGCCGAAGCCGCCCAGGCCGTGCCCAAGGGACCAAAGGTGCTGGTCGCCCAGCGCGCCCTGCCCGTCGGCACGATCATCACCGCCGATTCGGTCTCTTACCAGGCCTGGCCCAAGGAAATGGTCCAGGACGCCTATTACATCGACGGCAAGGCCGACATGACCAAGCTGCTCGGCACGGTGGTTCGCTATCCGATCACCGCCGGCCAGCCGGTCACCCAGGGCGCGCTCGTCAAGCCGGGCGACCGCGGCTTCCTCGCCGCCGCTCTCGGCCCGGGCATGCGCGCCGTGACGATCCCGGTGTCCAAGCAAACCGGCGTCGCCGGCTTCATCTTCCCGGGTGACCACGTCGACCTCGTTCTGACCCAGCAGGTCAAGCCGACCGACGGCGGCGACGCGCTGCGGGCGGCGGAAACCATCATCCGCAACCTGCGCGTTCTGGCCACCGACCAGACCACAGAAACCGAAACCGAAAACGGCAAGACCGTGGTCAAGACCGCCACCACCGTGACGCTCGAAGTGACCCCGAAGCTGGCCGAGAAGATCGCGGTCGCCGACGGCATCGGCAAGCTCAGCCTTTCGCTGCGTAGCCTGGCCGACAGCCAGGCTGATCTCGACCGCGCGATCGCGGGCGGTTCGGTCAAGGTGCCCGCTGGCCTCAGCAAGGAAGAGGAAGACAAGTTCCTCTCCCAGCAGCTCAATCGCCCGCTCGATGCCGGAGCCACCTTCGTGACCGGCGGCGACGTATCGCGCTTCCAGCGCCGCTCGATGCCGAGCCAGGCCCAGGCCCAGCGCCAGATGAGCAGCGCGATGTCCTCGTTCGGCAACGCGATGGGTTCGGCCCTTGGCGCAGCCGGTGCCGGTCGCCCGGCCGTCGTCCGCTCGGGCCCCGTGGTCCGCGTGACCCGCGGCAAGGTCACCACCGAAGAATCCGTGGGGAGCCGCTGACATGACGCTTCCCATCACGCCATTCCGCTCCGCCACGAAAGGCCGACCGATGAACCGCCTTCTGACCCGCTTCCTGACTGCCGCGTGCCTTGCCGCGCCGCTGGCCCTGGTGCCTGCAACCGCCGCCCAGGCCCAGTCGGTCTCGCGCCCGGCGAACGATATCGTGCTGTCGATCGGCCGCGGCCAGTTGATCACCGTGGGCGATACCATGGCCGACGTCTTCGTCGCCAACGACCAGATCGCCGACGTGCAGGTCAAGTCGCCGCGCCAGCTCTACGTCTTCGGCAAGGCCGGCGGTGAAACCACCGTCTATGCCAGCAACGCCGCAGGCCAGGTGATCTGGTCAGCCAACGTGCGCGTCGGATCGAACATCGACAGCGTCGACCAGATGCTGCGTCTGGCGATGCCCGACGCCAAGGTCGCCGTGTCGACGATGGGCACCAACACCTTCCTGCTGACCGGCACGGTCGGCGCGCCCGAAGATGCGGCCGAGGCGCAGCGCCTGGTCCAGGCCTTCGTCGGCAAGGACGCCAACGTGATCAGCCGCCTCAAGATGGCGACCCCGCTGCAGGTCAACCTCCAGGTCCGCTTTGCCGAGGTCAGCCGCTCGCTGGTCCGCCAGATCGGCGTCAACCTGACGACGATCGACGGAAGCAGCGGCTTCCAGTTCGGCCTCGGCCAGCAGAACCGCCCGTTCTTCAACAACTTCCGACCCGGCTCGGCGCTGGGCGCGGGCAACGCGACCAAGACGCTGGTGCCCGATCCGGCCGACCCGACCAAGTACATCGAAGTCAACGCCAGCAGCGTGACCACGATGGCCAATGGCACCACCCTGGCCGCCGCCGGCCGCCTGCTCGGGCTCGACATCCTGGGCGCCCTCGACCTTGGCGAAACGCTCGGTCTCGTCACCTCGCTGTCGTCGCCCAACCTGACCGCGCTATCGGGTGAAACCGCCGACTTCCTCGCCGGCGGCGAATACCCGATCCCGATCCCGATCAGCCAGGGCCTCGGCACGACCTCGGTCGAATACAAGAAGTTCGGTGTCAGCCTGGCCTATACGCCGATCGTGCTGGCCAACGGCCGTATCTCGATGCGCGTCCGCCCGGAAGTATCCGAACTGTCGAGCCAGGGCGCCATCGTGCTCAACGGCTTCAACGTTCCTGCGCTGACCGTGCGCCGCGCCGAAACCACCATCGAACTGGGTTCGGGCCAGAGCTTCATGATCGCCGGCCTGATGAGCAACAGCTCGCAGCAGACGCTCAAGAAGATGCCGGGCGCGGGCGACATTCCGATCCTGGGATCGCTGTTCCGTTCGACCAACTTCCAGCGCGGCGAGACCGAACTGGTGATCGTGGTCACGCCGTACCTGGTGAACCCGGTCAACGCCGGCGACATCAAGCTGCCGACCGATGGCTACCAGAACGCCAACACGCTGCAGCAGCTGCTCGGCCACTTCGAGAACGACGGCAAGTCGGGCGGCGAACGGCCCAAGCCGACCGCCGCCCCGGCCGCGGTCGCCGCCCCCAAGGTCGGCGCGCTCGAAGCGCCGGCAAAGGACGACAAGAAGCGCAAGTCGCGGACCGCCGCTGCATCGAAGGATGCGGCTCCCGGCTTCAGCCTGAACTGAGAGGTGACGAACCATGGGTAATCGAAACAAGCGCACGGCCCTGACGGCGGCCATCACCCTCTCGCTCGGCCTGGCCCTCAGCGGGTGCGGCGGCTTCACGGGCGGCAACACCAGCCTCGAATCGGTCCACCAGCCGGTGGTCGAACGGACCAACTACACGCTCGACGTGACCTCGGGCCCCGGCGGCCTGTCGCTCCCCGAACAGCGCCGCCTGGCCGGCTGGTTCGAAGCGATGGACCTGCGCTACGGCGACAAGATCAGCCTCGACGATCCGCTCGGCAGCGCGGCCACCCTTGCAGCGGTGGAATCGGTCGCCGGCCGTTATGGCATGCTCGTTTCGGGCGAAGCACCGGTCACCCCGGGTGCGGTCAACGCCGGCACTGTCCGCGTCGTCGTGACGCGCACCACGGCGTCGGTCCCCGGCTGCCCGGACTGGTCGCGCAAGACCGACGTGTCTTTGAACAACGCGACGAGCACGAACTACGGCTGCGCCACCAATTCGAACTTCGCCTCGATGGTCGCCGATCCCGAACACCTCCTCAAGGGTGCGGCGGGTTCGGGCCAGACCGTGGTGATGAGCTCGACCAAGGCGATCGACAGCTACCGCGAAGCCAAGCCGACCGGCGAAGGCGGCCTGAAGGCTGAATCAACGAAGGATGGGAAGTAAGCCATGAACGCTCCCTGGAAGCCCGCAACCCCCGGCAACCGCGACGCCTTTGCCGCATTCATCTGCGACGAGGCCGCGCTCGACGTGCTGCGCCCGGTCGTGATCGAAATGGGCTGGCAGCCCGAAAAGTGCAACAAGGGCGGCCTGCGCAACGCGGTCCAGTCGCTGTCGATCACCGCCAGCCCCAACATCCTGATGGTCGATCTGTCGGAAAGCGGCGATCCGCTGTCCGACATCAACGCCCTGGCCGAGGTCTGCGAACCCGGCACGGTGGTGATCGCGGTGGGCCAGGTCAACGACGTGCGCCTCTACCGCGACCTCGTTGCCAGCGGGATCCACGACTACCTGCTCAAGCCGCTGCAGCCCGCGGCGGTGCGTGACGCGCTGATCAACGCCCAGGCGGTGTTCGCCGCGCCCAAGCAGCATGACCCGGCCGTGGCCAAGCGCCACATCTCGACCGCGGTGATCGGCACGCGCGGCGGCGTGGGAGCCTCGACGCTTGCCACCTCGCTCGCCTGGCTGTTCAGCGCCGACGAGAAGATGCCGACGGCGCTCCTCGACCTCGACGTGCACTTCGGCACCGGCGCGCTTGCGCTCGACCTCGAACCGGGCCGCGGCCTGACCGACGCGATCGAGAACCCGGGCCGCATCGACGGACTGTTCATCGAACGCGCGATGATCCGCGCCAACGATCACCTGGCGATCCTGTCGGCCGAAGCGCCGATCAGCTCGCCGCTGATGACCGACGGCGCCGCCTTCGTGCAGCTCGAGGAAGAGTTCCGCCAGGCCTTCGAGATGACGGTCATCGACCTGCCGCGCAACATGCTGATCAACTTCCCGCACCTGCTGGCAGACGTGAACGTGGTCCTCCTGACCACCGAAATGACCCTGGCCGGCGCGCGCGACGCGATCCGCATCCTGTCGTGGCTGAAGACCAACGCCGCACACGTCCAGCCGATCGTGGTCGCCAACCGCGTCCAGTCGGGCCTGGCCGAGATCACCAAGGCGGATTTCGAAGCCTCGATCGAACGCAAGATCGGCTTTGCGATCCCTTACGATCTCAAGGCTGCGGTCAATTCGGCCAAGCTTGGCCAGACCTTCGCCGACGCCAACCGCGGCAGCAAGGCCGGCGCCGTGATCCGCGATATCGCCAAGTCCATCATGGGCGTCAGCGACGGCGAGACGATCGACGATGCGGTCAAGGCCAAGACCTCGCTGCTCGGCAAGCTCGACCTCAAGTCGATGCTGGCCAAGAAGGACAAGTCCCCCGTTCCGGCCCAGGCCTGAACGACCGGCCGGATCCCCTCCCGCCCCGGCGGGAGCCACGGCCCTGATAGGAAGGCGATAGACCCGCGATGGACATCATCCAGCTCCTGCTTGTGGCCTTGGGCCTGCTGGCCTTCATGGTCCTGGGCTATTCGGCCTTTGCCGGCCCTTCGGTGGCCAAGGAAAGCGCGCGGCGCCTACAGGCGGTGCGCTTCCGCCATTCGGAAAGCACCATCGACCGGGTCGAGGCGCAGCTCAAGAAGGCCGTCGCCGCGCGCAAGCCCAAGATGCACCAGATCGCAGGATCGCAGTCGCGCGTCGCTGCGCTGGTTCTGCGTCTGCACCGCACCGGCAAGGGTTGGACCCTGCCTCAGTATCTCTATGCGTCGGGCGGCCTTGCGCTGACGGTGGCGGTGCTGATGTTCATCAAGACCAGCGCGCCGCTCCTTTCGCTGGTGCTGGGTCTGTTCGTCGGCGCGGGCATTCCGCACATGGTCGTGTCGCGCGCGATCACCAAGCGCGGGGTCAAGTTCACCACCAAGTTCCCCGACGCGATCGAACTGCTGGTTCGCGGCCTGCGTTCGGGGCTTCCGGTGACCGAGACGCTGGGCGTCATCGCGACTGAAGTGCCCGGACCGGTGGGCGAGGAGTTCAAGGCCATCACCGAACGCATCAAGATCGGCCGGACCATGGAGGACGCGCTCCAGGAAACCGCCGACCGCCTCAACATGGCCGAATTCAGCTTCTTCTGCATCACGCTGGCAATCCAGCGCGAAACCGGCGGCAACCTGGCCGAAACGCTGTCGAACCTTGCCGACGTGCTGCGCAAGCGCGGCCAGATGAAGCTGAAGATCAAGGCGATGAGCTCGGAATCGAAAGCCTCGGCCTACATCGTCGGCTCGCTGCCGTTCATCGTCTTCACGCTGATCTGGTTCATCAACCCCGATTACATCGGCGGCTTTTTCAGCGACGACCGCCTGATCGCGGTCGGCCTGGGCGGTCTCACCTGGATGAGCATCGGCGGCTTCATCATGGCCAAGATGGTCAGCTTCGAAATCTGACGGGAGGACACAGGACATGCTCAACTCACCTCCCGGACCCACACTGCTCGGCATCGACGTCATCTGGGCCGGCACGCTGCTGGCGGCCATGGCGGCCATGGCGGTGATGTTCGCGATCTACACCGCGGTCACCATCCGCGATCCGATGGCCAAGCGGGTCAAGTCGCTCAACGAGCGCCGCGAGCAGCTCAAGAGCGGGATCATCACCCAGTCGGCCAAGAAGCGCACCAAGATCGTCCGCAAGACCGAGACGACCGACAAGATGCGCGACACCCTGGCATCGCTCAAGGTGCTGCAGGCCAGCCAGGTCGCCCAGGTCCAGCAGAAACTGGCCCAGGCCGGCATCCGCAAGAAGGAACTGGCCGTCGCGGTGATCTTCGCCCGCATGGTCCTGCCGATCGTCTTCGGCGTGCTGTCGGCGGTGATGATCTACGGCTTCAACACTTTCCCCGAATGGGGCGACATGAAGAAGTTCGCGCTGTTCGCAAGCGTCACGATCCTCGCCTACAAGGCACCGGACCTCTACATCAACAACATCAAGTCGAAGCGCACCAACGAGGTCCGCAAGGGCCTGCCCGACGCGCTCGACCTGCTGGTGATCTGCGCCGAAGCGGGTCTGACCGTCGACGCCGCCTTCAACCGCGTCGCCAAGGAACTGGGCCGGGCCTATCCCGAGCTGGGCGACGAGTTCGCGCTGACTGCAATCGAACTGTCGTTCCTCGGCGAACGCCGCATGGCCTTCGAAAACCTTGCCTACCGCGTCGACCTCGAAGCGGTGAAGGGCGTGACCACGACCATGATCCAGACCGAACGCTACGGTACGCCGCTGGCTTCGGCGCTGCGCGTGCTGTCGGCCGAATTCCGCAACGAGCGCATGATGCGCGCCGAGGAAAAGGCCGCCCGTCTGCCCGCGATCATGACCGTGCCGCTGATCCTGTTCATCCTGCCGGTGCTGTTCATCGTGATCCTCGGCCCCGCGGCCTGCTCGATCACCGACGCCTTCGCCGGCGGCACTCCGGGCCACAAGAACTAGGGTCCGAAGATCGCAACACGAGCGGCCCGCTTCCCGACAAGGGAAGCGGGCCGCTTCGCTTTTTCCGTCGATCAGGTCAGAGCGGAACGACCTGCTGCTCGATCGCGCCGAACAGCGAATGGCCGGCGTGGTCCTTCATCTCGATCCGCACCGTGTCGCCGTGGCGCAGGAACGGGGTCGCAGCCTCGCCCTTGGCGATCGCTTCGACCATGCGCAGCTCGGCTATGCAAGAATAGCCCCGCCCGCCTTCGCCGACCGGGCGGCCTGGCGAACCGTCGGGATCGCGGTTCGACACGGTGCCCGAACCGATGATCGATCCCGCCCCGATCCTCCGTGTCTTTGCCAGGTGCGCGATCAGCGTGCCGAAATCGAAGGTGCATTCCTCGCCCGCCTCGGCCCGGCCGAAGGGCTTGCCGTTGAGTTCAACCAGCAGCGGCAGGTTGAGCTTGCCCCCGCTCCACGCCGCGCCCAGGCTGTCGGGCGTCGCGAAGACAGGGGAGAAATGGGTCGCGGGTTTCGACTGGACGAAGCCGAACCCCTTGGCCAGTTCGCCCGGGATCAGGTTGCGCAGCGACACGTCGTTGACGAGGCCGATCAACCGCACGTGATCGAGCGCGCCGACCGCATCGATGCCCTGCGGCACGTCGCCGGTCACGACGCAGATCTCCGCCTCCATGTCGCAGCCCCAGCTTTCGTCGGCGAGCGTTATCGGCGCGCGGCCGCCGCGCAAGTCGTCGCTGCCGCCCTGGTACATCAGCGGATCGTGCCAGAAGCTGTCGGGCAGTTCGGCGCCGCGCGCCTTGCGCACCAGCTCGACGTGGTTGACGTAGGCCGAGCCGTCAGCCCATTGGTAGGCGCGCGGCAGCGGGGCCAGTGCCTCGCGCTCGTGGAACCGGTCGAGCGGGATCGCCTCGTGCAGGACCTCGGTCGCCAGCGCGCGCAGCGCCGGTTCGTAGCGCTCCCAATCGTCGAGCGCGGCCTGCAGCGTGGGCACGACATGGGTTGTGGGCGCGCACCAGTGCAGGTCTTCGCTGACCACCACAAGCCGTCCGTCGCGCCCGCTGCCGGGCAAGGTTGCTAGCTTCATTCAGGGCTCTCCATTTTTCCGGCCGCCTCGGTAATCCGGGCCAGCAGGGACTTGAACTGCATGCGCTCGGCCGGGTCGAGCGCGGAAAACAGGCGCCGTTCCATCGCCAGCGCGATCGGCATGATCGAACCGTGCATCGCCTTGCCCGCCATGGTCAGTTCGAGGTGATGCGAACGGCCATCGCGATCGTTCGGGCTGCGGGTGATCAGATCGCGCTCTTCCAGCACCTTGCAAGCGCGGTTGACCGCGACCTTGTCCATCCGCGTCGCGCCAACCAGCGAACGCTGGGTCATCGCGCCGGCATCGCCCAGCACGGCCATCACCCGCCATTCGGGGATCTTGAGACCGAAGCGGCTGCGGTATTCGTCGGCGATCCGGTCGCTTACCGCGTTGGACGCAATCGACAGCAGATAGGGCAGGAACTCGGCCAAGCGGGCATGGGTCGCGGGGTTCGGCGTGGTCATCGGCATCCGGTTCCAACTGCAACCGGTTTGCTAGGCCCTCCCCCGCGCCCGCGCAAGCAGGTGCGGCGGATTTTATGACGGCGGCGCGACAGCTTCCGGGGCGGCGGCGGCGAAGGCGGGCAATGTGCGCAGCCGCTCGTCGATCGCGACCAGCTTGGGAAACCCTTCGAGAGGCACGGCGAACCGCCGCGCATTGGCCATCTGCGGCACCAGGCAGACGTCGGCCAGGTTGGGTAGATCGCCACCCATCAGGCCGGATTCGGGCGCATCGATTTCCAGCGCGCGCAGGCCCTCTATGATCCAGTGATGATACCAGCGCGTGACAGCGTCCTGATCGGCGCCCAGTTCGCTGCGCAGGTAATTGAGGACGCGCAGGTTGTTGATCGGATGAATGTCCGCGGCGATGACCAGCGCCTGGGCCAGGATGCGCGAACGCACGGCCGGATCGGGCGAGACCATTGGCGGATTTTCATATCTGACATCGAGATAGTCGATGATCGCCAGACTCTGCGTCAAGGTGTGACCGTCGATCAGCAGGGTCGGCACCAGGCCCTGGTGGTTCAATCCGACATAGTCGGCAGCAGCCTGTTCGCCCTTGACCAGATCGACGGGGATCGCACGGTAGGCCACGCCCTTGAGGTTGAGGACGATCCGCACCCGATAGGCAGCAGACGAGCGCCAATAATCGTACAGGACGACCTCGCCGCTCATTGGAGGACGCGCCCGGCAACGGCCTGCAATTTGGCGATCAGCGTCCGGTCGCGTTGGTCGGGCGCCGTGACGATCGCGTGGTCGAGCGCGCGGTCGATCGGGCTGGCAGCGCGCTTGGCGGGCAGTCGGTCGACCAGGTGGGCCACGGCTGCCCTGGCGATTTCGGCGCTCGCAGTCATGGTCGCCAGGACCTCCGCCATGTCGACGCCGGCTTCGGCCTCGCGCCAGGAATCATAGTCGGTGACCATGCCCAGCAGGGCATAGGGCAGTTCCGCCTCCCGCGCGAGGCGGGCTTCGGGCATCGCGGTCATGCCGATCACATCGGCGCCCCAAGCCTGGTAGAGGCGGCTTTCCGCGCGGGTGGAGAACTGCGGTCCTTCCATCGCCAGATAGGTCCCACCGCTGTGCACCGTGGCGCCCGCCGCCCTGGCCGCGTCGACCAGGACGCCCTGCAGCCTGTGACAGACCGGATCGGCCAGCGAGACGTGCGCAACGAGCCCTTCGCCGAAGAAGCTGCTTTCGCGCGCGACGGTGCGATCGATGATCTGGTCGATCGCCACGAAATCGCCGGGCGCCATCGCCTCGTTAAGCGAACCGATCCCCGACAAGGCGATCACGTCGGTGACGCCACAGCGTTTCAGCACATCGATATTGGCGCGGTAGTCGATCCGGTGCGGCGGGATCCGGTGCCCGGCACCGTGGCGCGCCAGGAAGGTCACGCGAACCTTGCCGATCGTGCCGGTCGTGACCGGGCTGGAAGCCATGCCGAAGGGGCTTGCAACCTCGATCTGCTGCGCCTGGTCGAGCGCGAGACCGGTTGCGAGCCCCGATCCGCCGATTACCCCGATGTGCCAGCTGCCCGGCATCAGTGGGCGAGGATGCCGGCCATGATCGTATCGATGCAATGTTCGCGATAGCGGTCGCGCAATTCCTCGGTCAGCGCTTCGGTGTCGTAGCAATGCTGCAGCACGAGGCGCGAGGAAAAGAACCGGTCGCAGGCTCCGGTGGTGGTGAAATAGAACAGCTGCGGATCGACGCTGCGGAACACGCCCTGCCGCACCCCGTCCTCGATCAGCTTGTCATAGGCGCGGCTGAGCGGGGTCAGGTAGGTATCCGCGATCCGGTGCGCTTCATCGGGATTGCTTTCGCGCACCAGCCGCATCAGCAGCCGGTTGAGGTACGGCGTCTTGTAATAGGTATCGACGACCGCGCCGATATGGCGACGCAGGCGTTCGGAAGGATCCATGTCCTTCGCCATCAGCGCGTCGACCGCGTGGACGATGCCCTGCATATCGCGATCGAGCAGCGCGCGCAGCAGCCCGGCCTTGTTGCCGAAGTAATACTTGACCAGAGCCGAGTTGAGCCCCGAACGCAACGACAGTTCCGAAAGCGAGATATCGACGATATCGCCTTCGCGCATGATGGCCGACGCGGTGTCCAGCAACTGGTCCCGGGCGCCCGGTGGCACATCGGACGCGATCTGCTGCGACGGTTCGGTCATGCGTAAGGGGGCTCCTCTCCCCACCAAGGATAAAAGTCCGGCATATCGGCGGAAACACGGCCCGGAAAGGCCGGCGGGCGCTTTTCGAGGAAGCTTTGCACACCTTCCTTGGCATCGACGCCCTTGGACAGGCGATAAATTGCCCGGCTGTCGACCTTGTGCGCCGCCATCGGGTGATCGCCCGACGGATTGCGCCACAGCATGGCGCGGGTCATTGCGACCGATACCGCCGAGGTGTTGTCGGCGATCTCGCGCGCGAGGCCGCGGGCTGCGTCGAGCAGTTCGCCCTGCGGATGGACCGAGCGGACCAGCCCGCCACGCAGCGCTTCCTGGGCATCGAAGATCCGCCCCGTCATGCACCATTCGAGCGCCTGGCTGACGCCGACGAGGCGCGGGAGAAACCAGCTGGAGCAAGCTTCGGGCACGATTCCACGGCGCGCGAAGACGAAGCCGTAGCGGGCATTCTCGCTCGCCAGGCGAATGTCCATCGGCAGCTGCATGGTTATGCCGACGCCCACGGCCGCCCCGTTGCAGGCGGAAATCAGCGGCTTCTTCGAATGGTAAAGCCGCAGGGTCAGCAAGCCGCCCCCGTCGCGGACCCGCGGATCGGACAGGTCCTCGACCGGATCGCCGCTGGCGAAGACCGCGCGGCCGTCTTCGGGGGTCAGGTCCGCGCCAGCGCAGAACGCGCGGTCGCCGGCGCCGGTGAAGATCACCGCGCGCACCGCATCGTCCGCATCGGTGCGATCCATGGCGTCGATGATCTCGTTCATCATCGTGCCGGTGAAAGCGTTCATCTTTTCCGGACGGTTGAGCGTCAGCGTGGCAATGCCTTCGCTGATGTCGAGCGCGATCTGCGAATAACCCATCAAACTCTCCCGATGGGGCCGGAGCGGCGTTCTCGTGCCGCTCCTGACCCGGCAGTCATGCTTAGCGCGGCGCCATGCGGATGCCGCCGTCGAGGCGCACGTCCTCGCCGTTGAAGTAATCGTTCTCGATCATGCACATCGCAAGGTTGGCATATTCGACCGGATTGCCGAGGCGCTTGGGGTTGAGCACCGTGGCGGCGAGCGCGTCGCGCACGTTCTGCGGCGCACCGGCGAGCAGCGGAGTGTCGAAGATGCCCGGCAGGATGGTGTTGCAGCGGATGCCTTCGCTGGCAAGGTCGCGCGCGATCGGCAAGGTCATGCCGACGACGCCGCCCTTCGACGCCGAATAGGCGGCCTGGCCCATCTGCCCGTCCTCGGCCGCGACCGAGGCGGTGTTGACGATGGCGCCGCGGCCGCCGCCTTCCTGCGGTTCGAGCGTCAGCATGCCGGCCGCCGACTTGGCGATGCAGCGGAAGGTGCCGACGAGGTTGATCTGGATGATCCAGTTGAACGCATCAAGCGGGAAGTGCTTGATGCTGCCGTCTTCCTTGCTGCGGCTGGCGGTCTTGATCGCGTTGCCGGTGCCCGCGCAGTTGACGAGGATGCGTTCCTGGCCGTGGGCCTCGCGCGCCTTGGCGAAGGCGGCGTCGACGCTGGCGTCGTCAGTCACGTTGCATTCGCAGAACACGCCGCCGATATCGGCAGCGACGGCCTTGCCCTTTTCTTCCTGCAGGTCGAAGATCGCGACCTTGACGCCCTTGGCGGCCAGCGCGCGAGCGGTTGCCGCGCCAAGGCCCGAAGCGCCGCCGGTAACGACTGCGGCCACAGTGTTGTCGAGTATCATTCTGGTTTCCTCTGTCTTGTGGGTTGCCCCGTAAATCTCACATCATTTCGACGATGGTCACGTTGGCGACGCCGCCGCCTTCGCACATCGTCTGCAAACCGTACTTCTTGCCCCTCGCCTTGAGCGCGTGGAGCAGCGTTGCCATGAGCTTGGTACCCGAGGCACCGAGCGGATGGCCCAGCGCGATCGCACCGCCGTTGACGTTGAGTTTTTCCGGATCGGCGCCGGTGTGCTTGAGCCAGGCCATCGGTACCGAGGCGAAGGCCTCGTTCACTTCGTAGAGATCGATGTCGCCGATCGCCAGTCCTGCGCGCTGCAAGGCCTTGTCGGTTGCGAACAGCGGCTCTTCCAGCATGATCACGGGATCGCCCGCGGTCACCGCCAGGGTGTGGATGCGCGCCAACGGCGTCAGGTTGTAGCGCTTCAGGGCCTCTTCCGAAACGACCAGCGCAGCCGACGACCCGTCGCAGATCTGGCTCGACGTGGCAGCCGTCAGTCGGCCGCCCTCGGTCAGCAGCTTGACCCCGGCGATGCTCTCCAGCGTCGCGTCCATGCGGATGCCTTCATCGACAGTGTGCATCGCCGCGCCTTCGGGCGTTTCAATCGCGATCGGCACGATTTCGCCGTTGAACGCGCCGCTTTCGGTCGCGGCTTTTGCGTTCTTGTGGCTCTTCAACGCGAAGCGATCCATGTCGTCCTTCGAGAAGCCGTGCTTCTGCGCGATCATTTCCGCGCCGGCGAACTGGGTCCAGTTGGGGCCCGGGTAGTTGGCCTCGATTCCCGGAGAGCGCGAGGCGCCCAGCCCTTCCTTCATGAACAGCATTGTCGTGCTGCCCATCGGCACGCGGGTCATCGATTCGACGCCGGCGGCGATCACCACGTCCTGCACGCCGCTCATCACCGCCTGCGCCGCGAACTGGATCGCCTGCTGCGAAGAACCGCACTGGCGGTCGATCGTCACGGCCGGAACCGACTGGGGCAGGACCTTGGAGGCCAGCACGGCGTTGCGGCCGACCTGGTTGGCCTGCTGGCCGCCCTGGCTGACGCAGCCCATGATCACGTCCTCGATTCCTGCCGGGTCGATCCCGGTGCGGGTGACAAGGTCGTCAAGCGTGGCCGCGGCCAGATCGACCGGGTGGATACCCGCCAGACGACCGCCGCGGCGGCCCCCGGCAGTGCGGATGGCATCGACGATATAGGCTGCGGGCATGGCTGGGCTTCCTCTCGCGAACAGTGTGTTTAACCGTTCGATTAAAGGGCAACGCCGACTTGGTCAATTGGCGATTGCGCGAAAGCCGCGCGCAGCTTCAAAGCGCCTAGGATTTACGGCTGCTCGGGAAACAAAGTTTCAACCTGTCATGCCAACTTGCATTGTTGGTTTCTCGGACTTCAGTTCCAACGCAAACAATGGCAACAGAGTGCTATGTGGATAATACACCACATTGCTGTCACATGTTTGCAACAGGTCACGACAACATTCTAATCGCGCAATTAAGGCTTATTGCGCACCGCCCTTACATCGACAAAGCCTAGCGAATCGCTGCCTGTACCCGGGTGGCGCTTATGTTCGTAACTCGGCAATCAGGCCGTGTGCGGGTCGAAGGGGCTCAAACCTAATGAACACGCTCAAGCTCGCGCTTGGCTTGACGACTGCTGTCGTCGCGCTCAGCGCCGGTGCCGCCCAGGCACAGGACACAACCGTAACCACGCCGTCGACCGTCGCTTGCGACGATACCGATGCGAACGGTGTCTGCGACGCCGATGAAAACACTGGCACCATCGTCGTCACCGGTTCGCGCATCGCGCAGCCGAATGCGGATTCGGCCAACCCGATCACCGTCGTGCGCGGTGAGGCGCTGTACGAAACGGGCCAGGTCGCGGTTGGCGACGTGCTCAACGAGCTTCCCCAGCTGCGCAACACCTACAGCCAGCAGAACTCCACCCGCTTCCTCGGTACCCGCGGCCTGAACCTGCTCGATCTGCGCGGCCTCGGATCGTCACGCACCCTGGTGCTGGTCGACGGCCGCCGCCATGTTGCCGGCGATATCCTCGTCAACGGCGTGTCGCCTGACGTGAACACCATCCCGACCGATCTGATCGAGCGCGTCGACGTCGTCACCGGCGGCGCATCGGCGGTCTACGGCTCGGACGCCATGGCCGGCGTGGTCAACTTCATCCTGAAGAAGAACTATGACGGCGTGCAGCTGCGCGGTCAGGCCGGCGTGTCGAAGTACGGCGATGCGGGCAATCAGTATGCCTCGCTGCTGGCAGGCAAGAACTTCGCCGACGATCGCGGCAACGTTGCCGTCAACCTCGAATACGCGCACACCAGCCGCTTCCTCGCCTCGGGCCGCCCGAACCTGCGCCAGAACGACGCGTTCGTCGTCGTCGACACCGACGCGGCGGGCTCGCTCAACGGCTCGGACGGCGTGTCTGACCGTCAGTATTTCTACGACATCCGCTCGACCACCATCTCGACCGGTGGCCAGGTCGGCATCCGCTATCCCAATGCCGGCGCGCCGTGCGGGGTCGATTCGGTCGGCAACGCCTACACCTGCGCCTACCTGTTCCAGCCTGACGGATCGTTGATCCCGCAGACGGGCCTGCGCATCGGTCTCGGTCCGAACGGGAACTTCGTCGGAGGCAACGGCTATTCGGGTCGCGAAGGCGAACTGCTGGCGCTGACGCCGGACCTCCAGCGCTATTCGGCCAACATGCGCGCGCACTTCGAGATCACCCCGGCACTCGTGCCGTTCCTCGAAGCGAAGTACGTCCGCAGCGAAGCATACGGTTCGCAAAGCGGTCCGTTCTTCTCGCAGGGCCAGACGCTGAGCGACGGCGTCGCCGTGTCGGGCTTCAACGACCGGTCCTATGCATCGACGACCACTGCTCCGGCAGGCACTGTCAACCGCGAAGGCATTCGCCTCGACAACCCCTACCTGACGGCCCAGGCTCGCACCCTGCTGACCACGCAGCTGCTCGCGGCGCTTAACGCCAACGTCAACCCCAACACCGGGACTGCGTTCACCACTTCCGCCCAGTCGCAGGCCAACCGCGCCGCCGCGATCGCGCAGGTGAACAACGGCACATTCCGCTTCAGCAACCGCCGCAACTACGTGGACCTGGGCATTCGCGACGAAAAGATCGTTCGCGAAACCTACCGGATCGTCGGCGGCCTGCGCGGCGAGTTCAACGACGACTGGAACTACGAGCTCGCGCTGAACTATGGCGAGCATCGCGAAACCAACTCGATCAAGAACAACATCAACCGTCAGCGCTTCCTGCTGGCGAATGATGCGGCGGTGAACTCCGCCGGCCAAATCGTCTGCCGCTCGCAGATCGATTCGCGCTATGCTGGCACCGATCGCGGTGGAAATCCGGCGCAGCTCGCAGCCGATATCGCCGCGTGCGTTCCGATCAATCCCTTCGGTGACGGTTCGGTGACCGACGCAGCCCGCCAATACCTGACGGTGGATTCGCTGGCGACCGGCAAGATCACGCAGTTCGACGTGCTCGGCTACGTCACCGGTGATCTTAGCGGCCTGTTCGAACTTCCGGGCGGACCGATCGCGTTCTCGGTGGGCGGCGAATACCGCCGTGAAACCAACGAGTACGACCTGGATGACATCACCCAAGCCGGCTACGCGTTCTACAACGCGATCCCCGCCTTCACGGCTCCGGCCTTCGAAGTGAAGGAAGCCTTCGCCGAAGTCCAGGTTCCGCTGCTCAAGGATGTGCCGTTCTTCCAGGAACTCACGCTGCGCGGCAATGGGCGCGTTGCGGACTACAAGGGCAAGACCGGTACGGTTTACGCCTATGGCGGTGAAGTGCTGTGGAAGCCGATCCGCGACCTGACCCTGCGCGGTACCTATGCCCGCTCGGTGCGCGCTCCGAACCTGTCCGAACTCTATTCGGCCCAGTTCCAGAACTTCGCGCCGGCACCGAACGATCCGTGCTCGGAACGCAACCTGGCAAACGGTTCGACCTACCGCGCCGCGAACTGCGCAGCGGCTGGGCGGCCGACCGGCTACGACTTCGTCTACACGTCGTCGCTCGAAATCAGGGGTGGCGGCAATCCGGACCTCGAAGCCGAAAAGTCGGATTCGTACACCCTGGGTGCCCTGCTCGAACCGCGGTTTATCCCTGGCTTCGCCATCTCGGTCGACTTCTACGACATCACGATCAAGAACGTGATCACCTCGATCGGTTCGGCGCAGACGATCCTCAACCAATGCTATGACTCGCCCACGCTCGACAACCTGTTCTGCGGGCTGTTCGAACGTGCTGGCGCCAGTGGCGGTCCGCGTGGGGAAATTCCCTTCCGCGTTCTGGAAGGCTCGCTGCTGCAGTCCACCGCGAACTTCGCCAAACTGAAGGTTCGCGGCATCGACGCTCAGGTGACGTACAGCCACAAGTTCGACTGGGGTGCGCTGAACCTGCAGGGTGTCTACACGCACCAGATCAAGAACGAATCCTACACCGATCCGCTGCAGCCGACGTTCCGTAACGTGTTCATCGGCGAACTGGCGGACCCGCAGGACGAGTTCAACATCAACGCCTCGCTCAAGATCGGCAAGGTCACGCTGGGTTACGGTCTGCGCTTCATCGGCGAACAGTACCTCAACACCTACGAAGACTATAACTCGGTGAACGGCCTTGCGCCGCAGAACACCGACTATGCGCCGATCCAGCGCTACCCGACTGTCACCTATTCGGACGTTCGCGCCGAACTGGAAGTCGACAACCGCTTCTCGATCTACTTCGGTGTCGACAACCTGTTCGACAAGAAGCCGCCGTACGGTCTGACCGGTGTCGGCGCTGGCTCGGGCATCTTCGACAACCGCGGCCGCTACATGTACACGGGTGCCGTTGCGAAGTTCTAAGCATCAAGGACTGACTGATGGATGGGGCGGATACGGCAGTATCCGCCCCATTTATTTTTGCCCCGGAGGCAGGCAAGACATACAGCCGGCATGACAGAAGCAATTACCCAGGTTCTGCGGCACCTTGCCGCTCGCGAGTTAAGCGAGGCGCGATCCACGCTCCGCCACCTTGCGCAGGCGGGCGATCCCGAGGCATCGCTGCTGGAAGTGACCCTGACCGCCAACGGTACCGGCGGTGCGCCGGACTGGCGCAAGGCCTTTGCGCAGCTCGCCGATTGCGGCGCGCGCTTCGGAGGGGAGTTTGCCGACCAACTGGCGCTCATGGAACAGATGGACCTGGATCGGGACGGCTATCCCAAGCGCCTACCCGAGGGCGATCTGATCGACGCTTCGATCCAGATGCAGCGGTTCGAGGGATTTCTCTCGCCTGCCGAATGCGCCTTCATCGCAAGGACGGCGTCAGACATTCTGGCCCCGTCGATGGTCGCCGATGCGCGAACCGGTGCGTTCAAGGCACATCCCGTGCGCCGATCTTCCGAAGCCCCGATCGGCCCGACGCGCGAGGCCCTGCCGATCCAGGCCATTCTTCGCCGGATCGCCAAAGCAAGCGGCACGGCCGTTACGCAGGGCGAAGCGCTGACAGTCCTGCACTATGCGCCCGGGCAAGAGTATCGCCCCCATCTCGATACGCTTCCCGACACGGCCAACCAGCGGCAAAAGACGTTCATCCTTTACCTCAACGACGCCTTCGATGGCGGCGCCACCCATTTCGACGTGCTGGGCATCACCGTGAAGCCACGCGCGGGCGATGCGCTCGTGTTCGACCTGGTCGGTCAACACGGTAGCCCCGCGATGGCGGCGCGCCACGCGGGGCTTCCGGTGACGGCCGGCGCGAAATGGATCGCGACGCGGTGGATCCGCGCGCGCCCGTTCGACGTCTGGCGCGGCCCCGAAGCGGCCTAACCCACCGCCATCGTCAGCGCGCCGTCGCCCTCGTCGATCCGCACCGTGCTGCCGTCGGGCACTTCGCCGCCGAGCAGCTTTTCCGCCAGCGGATCCTGCAGGTAGCGCTGCACCGCGCGCTTCAGCGGGCGCGCGCCATAGACTGGATCGTAGCCGACCCGTCCCAGCCAGCGCTTGGCCGCGTCGGTCAAGTCGAGCGTGATCTTGCGGTCCTTGAGCAACGAAGCAACCCGGCCGACCTGGATGTCGACGATCGGCGCCATATGCTCCTGGCCCAGGCGGTGGAACAGGATAATCTCGTCCAGGCGGTTGAGGAATTCGGGCCGGAAATGCCCGCGCACCACTTCCATCACCTGCGGTTCGACGCTGTCGACGTCCTGACCTTCCTCGAGGTTGGCTAGGTACTGGCTGCCAAGGTTGCTGGTCAGGATGATCAGCGTGTTGGTGAAATCGACCACGCGGCCCTGCCCATCGGTCAGGCGCCCGTCGTCAAGCACCTGGAGCAGCACGTTGAACACGTCGGCGTGGGCCTTCTCGACCTCGTCGAACAGCACGACCTGGTAGGGCCGGCGGCGCACCGCTTCGGTAAGCACCCCGCCTTCATCGTAACCGACATAGCCCGGAGGCGCGCCGATCAGGCGGCTGACCGAATGCTTCTCCATGAACTCGGACATGTCGATGCGGACCATCGCGGTGTCATCGTCGAACAGGAAGCCGGCGAGCGCCTTGGTCAGTTCGGTCTTGCCGACGCCCGTCGGGCCGAGGAACAGGAAGCTGCCGAGCGGCCGGTTCGGATCCTGCAGGCCCGCACGCGCGCGGCGCACAGCCTTGGACACGGCGACCACGGCGTCGGACTGACCGATGACCCGCTTGCCGATCACTTCTTCCATCTTGAGCAGCTTCTCGCGCTCGCCCTCCATCATCTTGTCGACGGGGACGCCGGTCCAGCGGCTGACGACGGCGGCGATATCCTCGGCCGTCACCTCCTCGCGCAGCAGCATGTTCGAGGTATCGACGTTCTGCGCCTCGGCGAGCTGCTTCTCGAGCTCGGGGATCTTGCCGTAGGACAGTTCGCCCGCCTTGGCGAGATCGCCGGCCCGCTGGGCCTGCTCCAGTTCGATCCGTGCGGCGTCGAGCGCTTCCTTGATCTTGCCTTCGGCGGCGATCTTGTCGCGTTCGTTCTGCCAGCGGGTGGTCAGTTCGGCCGACTGCTGCTCAAGGTTGGCGAGTTCCGCCTTGAGGGTGTCGAGCCGGTCCTTGCTGGCCTGGTCGCTTTCCTTGGCGAGCGCCATTTCCTCGATCTTGAGCTGGATGATCCGCCGGTCGAGCACCTCGATTTCCTCGGGCTTGCTCTCTACCTCCATGCGGATGCGGCTGGCGGCCTCGTCCATCAGGTCGATCGCCTTGTCCGGCAGGAAGCGGTCCGAGATGTAGCGGTTGGACAGCGTGGCTGCGGCGACGATCGCCCCGTCGGTGATCCGCACGCCGTGGTGCAGTTCGTAGCGGTCCTTGAGGCCGCGCAGGATCGAGATCGAGTCCTCGACCGTCGGTTCGCCCACGAACACCGGCTGGAACCGCCGCTGCAGCGCGGGGTCCTTTTCGACGTACTTCTGGTATTCATCAAGCGTCGTCGCGCCGATGCAATGCAGTTCGCCGCGCGCCAGCGCCGGCTTCAAGAGGTTGCCCGCGTCCATCGCGCCTTCCGATTTGCCCGCCCCTATCAGGGTGTGCATCTCGTCGATGAACAGGATGATCTCGCCCTCGGCGCCTTTCACTTCGTCGAGCACGGCCTTGAGGCGTTCCTCGAACTCGCCGCGGTACTTGGCCCCGGCGATCAGCGATCCCATGTCGAGGCTCATCAGACGGCGGTCCTTGAGGCTGTCGGGCACGTCGCCGTTGGCGATGCGCAGCGCAAGGCCTTCCGCAATCGCGGTCTTGCCCACGCCAGGCTCACCGATCAGCGCCGGGTTGTTCTTGGTGCGGCGGGCGAGGATCTGGACGGTGCGGCGGATTTCCTCGTCACGGCCGATGACGGGATCGAGTTTGCCGTCGCGGGCCGCCTGGGTGAGGTCGCGCGCGTACTTCTTCATCGCGTCATAGGCGTTTTCGGCGCTGGCGTTGTCCGCCGTGCGCCCGCCGGTCAGTTCCTGGATCGCGGCTTCCAACGCCTTGGTGTCGACGTTCGCGGCCTTCAGCGCCTGCCCCGCCGGGTTGGTCGTGCCGAGCGCCAGTGCCTGCAGCATCCGCTGCACCGAAACGAAACTGTCGCCCGCCTTGGCGGCAAGCTGTTCGGCCTGGTCGAGCACGCGCACGGCGTCGTTTTCAAGACCGGGTGCGCCCTGCGCGCCCGAACCTGAAACACCCGGAATCTTGGCCAGTGCCTTATCGACCTCGGCCTGGGCTATGCCGACATTGCCGCCCGCGCGCGTGATAAGCCCGGCCGCCATGCCTTCGCTGTCTTCGAGCAGCGCCTTCAAGATGTGTTCGGGCGTAATCCGCTGGTGGTTCATGCGGATTGCCACGGTCTGCGCGCTCTGCAGGAAACCCTTGGCGCGGTCGGTGAATTTCTCGAGGTTCATGGGTGTATCAGCCTCCTGTTACACCGAAAGGTAGTGTTGCCGTTTGGCAACACAAGAGGCAGTGCAACAAAAAGGGCGGCCTGCGTCAAGCAGACCGCCCCTGTGTCCCCCCAAGGGCTTGCGATCAGTGGACGCCGATGGTGTCGGCGTTGCCGTCGGGATCGTTCCTGACCGTGCCGCCGCTGCGGATCGCACCCGCCAGCAGCAGGCCGGCAAAGTGCGGCGCTCACCCGACGGACCTTGACCTGGACCGTACGATCCCCGGCCGGCTCGACCGTCACCTTGGCCGGGCTTGCGACATCGAAGCGCAGAACCAGATCGCTGCCGGCGATCTCGAATTCGGCCATGCGAACCAGACCCTTGTGCGACTGGCGCGCGGGCGCAAGGCGCGCTGCAACATGAAGAAAGCGGCCCTCCCGCAGCCCGTTGAACGAGCTGGAAAAAGCAAGACTAGCGCCGATAAGGGATCCGCAAGCGTGCCCCGGGGCGAATTGCGAGGGTATGTGTGGCAGGGCGACGGAGCATCCCTGCTGGTCGCCGGTGCGGCCAGTCATGCGGTTCGTCGAAATGTCGTGGCGGTTGACGCCGAAGGCGTTTGGATCCCACACCTTGCCGCACAACCACCAGTGCCCAATCGGGGAAATCCATGCGCCAGTTCGCCGCCGTCTCGCTTATTGCCCTTGCCCTCAGCGCCTGCACCACCGCGCTGCCCGACCGGGTGGCCAGCGCGCCGCCGGCTGCTCCTGCGGCCGTGGCGGAACCCGCGCCGGCCCCGCTCGCCGATCTGGTTCGCGCGGTCGACATTCCCTACGAAAGCTTCACCCTGGCCAACGGCCTCAAGGTCATCGTCCACACCGACCGCAAGGCGCCGATCGTCGGGGTGACGACCTATTATCGGGTCGGGTCCAAGCACGAGCCGCGCGGCAAGACCGGCTTTGCCCACCTTTACGAACACCTGTTCTTCGGCGGATCGGAGAACGTCCCCAACTTCGACGTGCCGCTGGAAGGCGCGGGATCGACCAGCACCAACGGCTCGACCTGGTACGATCGCACCAATTATGTCGAGACCGTGCCCAAGGGTGCGCTCGACCTGGCGCTGTTCATGGAAAGCGACCGCATGGGCCACCTGCTGGGCGCGGTGACGCAGGACAAGCTCGATAAGCAGCGCGGCGTCGTCCAGAACGAGAAGCGCCAGGGCGACAACCAGCCCTACGGCCTCGAGGACTATGCGATCGGCGATGCGCTGTTCCCGATCGGCCACCCCTATCGCCATTCGACCATCGGCTCGATGGCCGATCTGAGCGCCGCCTCGCTGACCGACGTGCGCAAGTGGTTCACCGACAACTACGGCCCCAACAACGCGGTGCTGGCGCTGACCGGCGATATCGACGCCGCCACTGCCCGCCCGCTGGTTGAAAAGTGGTTCGGCGACATCAAGCCCGGGCCGCTCGTGCCCGTCGTCGCCGCCGCGCCTGTCACCCTCTCCGCGCCGGTGACCCGCGACCTCGCCGACCAGGTGCCCAACCTGCGGCTGACCCGCTCGTGGAGCGGCCCGGGCATCAACGATGCCGATACCGAGGCGCTGATGGTCGGCATGGACATTCTCGGCGGCCTTGCCTCCTCGCGGCTGGACAACGCGCTGGTTCGCGGCAGCGAGCAGGCCGTTCAGGTCAGCGCCATGGCCCAGCAGCACGAGCAGTTATCGTTCCTGCAGGTCGCGATGATGGTCAAGGACGGCGTGGCCCGCGCCGATGCCGAACGCGCACTCGACGCAGTGATTGCGAAGTTCTTGGCCGATGGACCGACCGAGGACGAGGTGCGCCGGTCGGCCACCCGGCTGGTCAGCCAGGAAATCGGCCAGCTCGAACAGGTCGGCGATTTCGGCGGCAAGGGCATGACGCTGGCCGAAGGGCAGCTCTATTCGGGCGATCCGGCGGCCTACAAGAAGCAGCTTGAAAAGATCGCCGCGCTGACCCCGGCCGAGGTCAAGGCCGCGATGAACCGCTGGCTGTCGCGCCCGGTCGCTGCGATCAACACGGTCCCCGGCACCCGCACCGAAAAGGGCGAAACCATGGGCGGCTGGGGCGACGAGGCGACCACCCCGGCGCCGGCGCCCGACGCCAAGAAGCCCGCGCCCAAGCTGGCCACCGGACCCAAGCGCACCGCGCCGCCGGTCGCGCCAGTCGGCGATCTGGCCTTCCCCGCGATCGAGCGCGCCAAGCTGGCCAACGGCATCCCGGTCACCCTGGTGCGGCGCACCAGCATTCCCAAGGTCGCGATGAGCCTCAATTTCGACGCCGGCACCGCCGCCGACGCGCTCGACCGCCCGGGCACGCAGTCGCTGATGCTCGGCCTGCTCGACGAAGGCACCGCCACCCGCGACGCGACCCAGATCGCCGAAGCCCAGGAACGGCTTGGCGCCACGATCAGCGCCGGTCCGGGGATCGACAGCAGCGCGGTGTCGATGACCGCGCTGTCGGCCAACCTATCCCCGTCGCTGGCGCTGCTGGCCGACGTGGTGCGCAACCCCGCGTTCCGCGATGCCGACGTCGCCCGCGTCCGCGACCAGCGGATCAGCGAAATCGCCCAGGTCGAATCCAACCCGGGCGGTCTTGCCGTGCGATCGCTCGCCCCGATCCTGTTCGGCGCGGGTCACCCCTATGGCCTGCCCGGCGACGGCCTGGGCTTCAAGGCGGATGTGTCGGCCCAGACCGCGCAAAGCTTGAAGGCCGCGCACCAGCGATGGATCCGCCCCGAAACGCTGAAGATTACCGTCGTCGGCGATATCACCATGGACGCGCTGCTGCCGATGCTGAACGCCAGCTTCGGCGACTGGGCCGCCCCGGCTGGCATTGCCATGGCGGTAAAGGACATCGCCCGCCCCGCCCCCGCGCCGCAGCCGCGGATCGTGCTGATCGACCGGCCCAATTCACCGCAGTCGGTGATCGTCGCCGGCCGGGTCCTGCCACTGACCGGGCGCGATGCCGACAAGGAGGCGCTCGACCTCGCCAACGAGGTGCTGGGCAACGGCTTCCTCAGCCGCCTCAATCTCGACCTGCGCGAGGACAAGGGCTGGTCCTATGGCGTGCGCTCATCGGTTTCGAGCCCGCTGGGGTCGCGCGCGTTGACCGTGGTAGCCCCGGTCCAGGCCGATCGCACCGGCGATTCGATCAAGCTGATCCTGGCCGACATGGCGGCCTTCCCGGCCAGCAAGCCGGTCGACAAGGTCGAACTGGCCCGCGTCACCGACGGCAACGTGCGCGGCCTTCCCAACCGCTTCCAGACCAACGCCCAGGTGCTGGGCGCGGTCGTCACCAACGAACGACTGGGCCGGCCGGACAACTATATCAGCACGCTGGCCAGCCGCTACCGCGCGATCGATGCCGCGGCGATCGACACGATGGCCCGCACCTACCTTGGCAAGGACGGACTGACCTTCGTGGTGGTGGGCGATCGCAAGGTGGTCGAACCGCAATTGAAGTCGGTCGGCCTGCCGGTCGAAGTGGCAAGCGCGGTTGACTCCGCGTCGAAGGCAGGCAAGTGAGTCGCTAACTTACCCGGCTGTAAGTTGCACTAAGACGAGGAGAGCAGCAATGTCCGTTTCCGGCACCTACGAATGCGTGACCAAGACCCCGATGGGCGACCAGAAAAGCGACGTGACCATCGTCGCCGACGGTGACACCTTCACCGGCACCAACGCGGGCCAGATGGGTTCGATGGCAATGGAAGACGGCAAGGTCGACGGCAACAAGCTGACCTGGACGATGAACATGACCGTCCCGATGCCGATGAAGCTTGAAGGCGAAGCGACCATCGACGGCGACACGCTGACCGGCACGGTCAAGGCCGGCGCTTTCGGCAGCTTCCCGATCAACGGCACGCGCAAGGCCTGAGGGATCACCCTTCACCGATGAGGGCGCCGGAAGCAATTCCGGCGCCCTTTTTCGTGTCTTAAGATTTCTTCTTGAGCGCCGGCTGGCCAGTGATCGCAAAGTCAAAGATCTTCGCGCTGGTCGCTCCCATGCCAGCCATGCCGGCACCGCCGCCGGTCGATACCTGCACCAGGAAGCCGTACTGCCCGTCGGTCAGCGCGGCATCGGGGCGCACTTCGTAAACGCCCGAGCGGATTTGCCGCGCTGTGAACGGGATGCGGTCCTTGTCCATCACCCCGGCCTTTGCGCCGCCAATGTTGAACTTGCCCACCTTGGCTTCTCGGCGATCGTCCTTCACGTCGAACCGGACGAGACTGAACTCCTGCGGCGAGGTAACTGCACCGGCGTTGAACACGGCCGAGCTGCCGCCCTTGTTGCCCTGGTCGAAGAAGAAATAGAACGTCGGGCGCCCGCCATTGGCGACCGTCTTCGCCGCCGGACCAGGCACAACCGACTTGAAGCTCATCGAGGCGAGCCCGCCGGTCAGTGCATAGCCAAGGAAGCCGCCGGTCTTGGTCTGGTTGCTGGTCGTGGCATCGATCGCCATCATGCGCGGCTGGGCCTGCCAGTCGTTGAGCAGATAGACGCCGTTGGCATGCGGCACCGCGGGATCGGGCGAATCGACCGACAGGACTTCACTGGCAGTCGCTACCTTGCGGTTTACCGCTTCGATCATCGCGGCAATCACCGCGCTGGAAACGCCCTGCGACTTGAGGTTGATCAGCGCGCCGGTCGACGTGTCGTATTCGGCATCGCTGCCCTTGATCTTGGCGACGACCGCCTCATCCCCCAGACCGATCTTGACCAGATCGACCACACTGGTGTTGTTAAGCGTTTCGGCCTGCGCCGCCGAAGCAGACAGCGCGGCAAGCGCCGCGGCGGCGATAAACAGTGTCTTCATGCATCCCCCGTTCAATGTATCGCGACCCCCGCGATCATGAGTTACGTCTATCGCATCAATAACTTAGCGCAAGTAGAACGAGGTACGCACTTATCCCAGCTTTTCCTTCAGCACCTGGTTGACCAACTGCGGGTTGCCCTTCCCCTGCATGGCTTTCATCGTCTGGCCGACGAAGAAGCCGAACAGGGCTTCCTTGCCGCCCTTGTATTCGGCGACCTTGTCGGCGTTGGCGGCCAGCACGCCGTCCACCGCGGCTTCGATCGCGCCGGTGTCGCTGGTCTGCTTGTTGGCTTCGATCGCGGCGGCAAGGTCGATGTCACCGGTCAGATACTCGGCGAAGATCTCCTTGGCCTTGGAGCCCGAGATCAGCCCGCTTTCGGTGGCGACGATGATCGCGGTGTTGGCCTCGACCGTGTTCTTGGCGTGGTCCGCGCCCACGCCAGCGGCGTTCAGCACGCCCGGCGCCTCGGACAGCAGCCAGTTGGCAACGCGCTTCGACGCATCAGCCTCGCTCTTGCCGCTGGCCTTGGCGACCGAGCCGAGCAGTGCTTCGAACTGGCGCGCCACTTCGACATCGGCGGTCAGCGCATTCGCGTTGTAAGCCGACAGCCCCAGCGCCGTTTCATAACGGTGGCGCTTGGCGTCGGGCAGTTCGGGAAGCGACGCCCGGCATTCGTCCAGAAACGCGTCGTCCAGTTCCAGCGGCAGCAGGTCGGGATCGGGGAAGTAACGGTAATCGTGCGCGTCTTCCTTGCTGCGCATCGACCGCGTCACGTTCTTGTCCGGATCGTAGAGCCGGGTTTCCTGCACCACCGTGCCGCCATCCTCGATCAGGTCGACCTGGCGGCGGGCTTCCGATTCCACCACGGCCATCACGAAGCGGACCGAGTTGACGTTCTTCGTTTCCGTGCGGGTGCCAAACGGCTCGCCCGGGCGGCGCACCGAAACGTTGACGTCGGCGCGCATCGAGCCCTGGTCCATGTTGCCGTCGCACGATCCGACATAGCGGACGATCTGGCGCAGCTTGGCAAGGTAGGCGCCGGCCTCTGCCGGCGAACGCATGTCCGGGCGGCTGACGATCTCCATCAGCGCCACGCCCGACCGGTTGAGATCGACATAGGACATTGTCGGGTGCTGATCGTGCATCAGCTTGCCTGCGTCCTGTTCGACGTGGATGCGTTCGATCCCGATGGTTTTGGTGCTGCCTTCGGGGTCCTTCTCGTCGAGGATCACCTCGAGGCTGCCCTCGCCGACCAGCGGATGGTAGAGCTGGCTGATCTGGTAGCCCTGCGGCAAGTCGGCGTAGAAGTAGTTTTTGCGGTCGAACCGCGACCACTTGTTGATCTTCGCGCCCACCGCCATGCCGGTGCGCACCGCCTGGCGGATGCATTCGCGGTTGGGCACGGGCAGCATGCCGGGCATCGCCGCGTCGACGAGGCTGACCTGGCTGTTCGGCTCGGCCCCGAAGGCGGTCGCCGCGCCGGAAAAAAGCTTGGAATTGGACGTGACCTGCGCGTGGACTTCAAGGCCGATCACGACCTCCCACTCACCGGTTGCGCCCTGGATGCGATAGTTGCTCATCTTACCACCACTTTTCCGGCTTGGCCGTGAACTGCGCGCGGGCCTCGATCGCGAGGCCGGCGTTGAGGACGCCCTGCTCGTCGAAGGGCTTGCCGACGATCTGCAGGCCGAGCGGCAGTCCTTCGCGATTGAGCCCCGCCGGGACGGACATCGCGGGCAGCCCAGCCAGCGAGGCTGGGACAGCGAACACGTCGTTGAGATACATCGCCAGCGGATCGCTGACCATGTCGCCCAGCCCGAACGCAGCCGTCGGCGTAGTCGGGGCGAGGATCACGTCGACTTGGGTAAAGGCGTTCCTGAAGTCCTGGCTGATCAGCGTGCGGACTTTCTGCGCCTGGGTGTAATAGGCGTCGTAAAAGCCCGCCGAGAGCACATAGGTGCCGATCATGATGCGGCGCTTGACCTCGGCACCGAAACCGGCGGCGCGGGTGGCGGCGTACATGTCCTGCAGGTTCGCGCCATCAGGCAGGTCGCGCAGGCCGTAGCGCACCCCGTCATAGCGGGCGAGGTTGGACGAGGCTTCGGCAGGCGCGATGATGTAATAGGCCGGCAGCGCGTACTTCGTGTGGGGAAGCGACACGTCGACCACCTCGGCCCCGGCGTCCTTCAGCCATTCGATCCCGCGGTCCCAGCTGGCCAGCACGTCGGCGTCGGTGCCGTCCATGCGGTATTCGCGCGGGATGCCGACGCGTCTGCCCTTGAGATCGCCCGACAGGTTCGCTTCCCATTCGGGGACCGGCAGGTTCAGGCTGGTCGCGTCCTTGGGATCGAACCCGGCCATGGCTTCCAGCATGACCGCGCAGTCGCGCACGTCGCGCGCCATGGGCCCCGCCTGGTCGAGGCTGGAGGCGAAGGCGACGATGCCCCAGCGGCTGCAACGGCCGTAGGTGGGCTTGATGCCTGAAATGCCGGTGAAGGCGGCGGGCTGGCGGATCGAGCCGCCGGTGTCGGTCCCGGTCGCCGCCGGGCACAGCCGCGCACTGACCGCTGCCGAGCTGCCGCCCGAGGAGCCACCCGGCGCGAGCGGCGCGTTGCCGCCGTCGTTGCGCTTCCAGGGCGAGATGACGTTGCCGAAATAGCTCGTCTCGTTCGACGAACCCATGGCAAACTGGTCAAGGTTCAGCTTGCCGAGCATCCCCGCGCCGGCGTCCCACAGCTTCTGGGAAACGGTGCTTTCGTATTCGGGCTTGAACCCTTCGAGGATGTGGCTCGCGGCCGTGGTCTGCACGCCTTTGGTGGCGAACAGGTCCTTCATGCCGATCGGCACGCCGCCCATCTTGCCGAGTGCTTCGCCCTTGGCCCGCTTCACGTCGACGGCCTTGGCGGCATCGATCGCGGCATCGGGAGTGGCGACGATGAAGGCGTTGAGCGCGTCCTGCGCCGCGGCGACATTGGCGTTGAAGGCTTCGGCCACCTCGACGGCGGTAAAGTCGCCCTTGGCGACGCCGTCGCGGATCGCGGCAACGCCCAGTTCGGTCAATTCGGTCATTATTCGATCACCTTGGGCACGCCGAAAAAGCCGTGTTCGGCCGCCGGCGCGTTGGCCAGCACCTTGTCGCGCACGCCGCCGGCGGTCAGCGGATCGGCATCGATCACATCGTCGCGCAGCCGCAGGTGGTTCTCGATCACCGCGGTCATCGGCTCGACGCCCGAGACGTCGACTTCACCGAGCTGCTCGACCCAGGCAAGGATCCCGTTGAGTTCCGGAACCATCGCGTCGATTTCGGCCTGGCTGACCTTGATCCGGGCCAGCGAGGCGATCCTGGCGACCGTGGCGGTATCGACCGACATGGCATTCCTTCGTGTGAAAATGGATAGACTGGGCGCGCTAGCACCCGCAGAAAACGGCTTCAAGCGGGGCGTGGCGCCCCGGTTATCGTTGCGGTTGCGGCGCGGCTTGCGGCTCGCCCCCGGGCGCACCGGCTCCGCCACCGGGCGCACCCGGCATTTGCTGCATCATCTGCTGGGCTGCGGCGATGCGCTGCTCGGCTTCCTCGCGGCTCATCACGTCGACCAGTTCGACGTTGAAGGTCAGATCGGCGTTGGGCGGGATCGGCGATCCCTGCGGCGGCGTCGCGCCATAAGCCTTGTCGGCCGGCACGTGGAGGACGTAGCTACCGCCTTCCTTCATCTTCATCAGGCCTTCGCTGAAGCCGGGCACGAAGCCGCTGACGAGATTGGGCACGCCTTCGGGGAGGACGCCGGGGATCGGGAAATTGCGCTCGGGCGACTTGTCGAATTCGGTCCCGTCGGCCAGCTTGCCGACGTATTTGATCCAGACGACCTGATCGGCAGTCGGGCTGGGGCCGGTGCCTTCCTTGACCACATCGACCTTCACGCCAGCGGGCAAGGTCGCCCAGGCCAAGCCTGCGGCAGCCGCGGCGGCGGCGGCAACGCCCAGCCACAGCTTGCCCAGGGCACCCTTGGCAATCGGCTGGAGCGGTACGCGGGTAATCTCGGTCATGCAGTGGTCCCTCAAGACGCGCAGCAAAAAGGGCGCGGATTCGTCCGCGCCCTCTTGGCTCAACAGTCGCCCACGTTCAAGCGGGCAAGACGGCTCTTACTTGACGCCGTCACGTTCCATGCGCTTGCGCTCCATCTTGCGGGCGCGGCGCACGGCAGCGGCCTTTTCGCGGGCGCGCTTCTCGCTCGGCTTTTCGTAGTGACGGCGCAGCTTCATCTCGCGGTACACGCCCTCACGCTGCAGCTTCTTCTTCAGCGCGCGGAGAGCCTGTTCGACGTTGTTGTCGCGGACGAGAATTTGCATAAACCGAAACACCTCAATTGAGCCAAAAGACCAGAGCCCCGCTGCAAATGGTGCGGGGATGCGCCTTCTAAAATGAAAGACGAAAACGTGCCGATTCCCTTGCAGGAACGGCTCGAACCGGCGGCCCGCTAGCACCGCGTGGCCGGCTTTGCAAGCCCGCAGTGGCGAGATGCGGCCATTTGCGCGGCGCGCGCAACTGTGGTGAAGCAGCGCCGGACAGGCAGATGGGGGGCCGATGGGGACCAGTTTCTTGGCGATCGACTGGGCAGTGCTGGGCGGATACGTCCTGCTGCTGGCCCTGGCCGGATGGCTGACGACGCGGCGCGGTATGCGCAGCGAGGACTACTTTCTGGCCGGACACCACGCCCCGACCTGGCTGGTCGCGGTCTCGGTGCTGTCGACGGTTCAGTCGGCCGCGACCTTCCTTGGCGTGCCGGACAATTCCTATCGCGGCGACTACACCTACCTTGGCGGAGTCCTGGCGGCCCTGCTGGCGGCGTGGATCGTCGCCCACGTGCTGATCCCGCGATTCTACGCGCTGAAGGTCACGACGGTCTACGAACTGCTCGAATCCCGATTCGATGCCCGCGCGCGGCGCGCTGCTGCGGCGATGTACCTGGTCGGGCGCGTTTTTGCGAGCGGGGCGCGGCTGTATCTTGCCGCCATCGCCGTCTCGATGATCCTGTTCCTCGACGTGACACCCCAGCACATCGCCTTGGCCGCCTTCGGCCTGCTGGTATTCGGGCTGGTTTTCACCTTCATGGGCGGGCTCGAATCGGTGATCTGGAGCGATCTGGTCCAGGTCGTGCTCTATGTCGGCGCGGCTCTGCTCGTGGCCTGGCACCTGTGGAGCGGGCTGGACATGACGCTGGCTGAGGCGGCCACCGTGCTCGGACCCAAGCTGGCACTGGTCAACCCGACGCTCGACCTGTCCGCCCCCTGGGGCCTGTTCGCCGTGCTGAGCGGGGTCATGCTGCTCAACCTGGCGAGTTCCGGCCTCGACCAGGACATCACCCAGCGGCTGCTTGCCTGCGAGGAGGCGAAGGAGGGCGCCCGCTCGCTCTACGCCTCGGTGTGGATGAGCCTGCCGGTCATCGCGCTGTTCCTCGTCATCGGCTCGCTGCTCTACCTCCATTACCAGGGCGGCGCGGCGGGCAGCTTCCGGGGCGAAGAGGTGACCGTGTTCATGCACTACATCCTGACCGAGATCCCGCCCGGCCTGCGTGGTCTGGTCACCGTGGGGGTGATCGCGGCAGCCGCAATCAATTCGGGGCTGATCTCGATGTCGGCGGTGCTGGTCAACGACCTTTACCGCCCCTTCGCAGGTCAACGAAGCGAGGCGCACTTCGTGCGGATGGGGCGGATCGCCAGCGTGGCGCTCGGCCTGGCGCTGTTCGCCATGGCGATCACCTCCTACTACTGGCAGCGTTATAACGACAGCGCGCTGCTCGATTTCGTGCTGGGCGTCATGGCCTTCGCCTATTCGGGGCTGATCGGGGTCTATGGCGTCGCGCTGTTCACCGGGCGCGGATCCTCGGTGAGCGTGATTGCCGCCTTCATCGCCGGATTTCTCGCCGTGCTGGCCTTCCAGCCTTTCGTGATCGATCTGGCCGGCTTGCCCGATACGCTGCGCGGGATTGCCTTCCCCTGGCAGCTGGTGCTGGGCAGTGGTGTCGCAGCGCTGGTCTGCGCAGCAGCGCCGGGCAAGACAGTGGCGCGCACCGCAACCAGCGGCTAAGGCGCTTGGCGATGAACGGATCGACCTTTCTTTCGCAGTCCGCGCTGGTCGCGCTGGGCGGCGCGCTGGGCGCCTGGCTGCGCTTCGGCGCGGGCCGGCTGACCGGCTTGACCGCGCTGCCTTACGCCACGCTGACGGTCAACGTGCTGGGCAGCCTCGCCATGGGCCTTCTCGCCGGGTGGCTCGCCCGTCACGGCCAGGGCGGCGAACAGTGGCGACTGCTGCTGGGGGTCGGCCTCCTTGGCGGGTTCACGACCTTCTCGGCCTTCAGCCTCGAACTCGCCCTGATGATCGAGCGCGGTCAACTGGCGCTGGCCTTGGGCTACGTCCTTGTATCGGTGATCGTGGGCGTCGCCGCGCTGTTCGCGGGCCTTGCGATGATGCGGGTGGTAGCATGAAGCCGGCCGACAATGTCCGCCAGTTCACCGTCGGGGCCGACGATGACGGCGCGCGGCTGGACCGCTGGTTCAAGCGCCACCTGCCGCAGGTCGGCTTCGCCACGGTCAGCCGCTGGGCCCGCACCGGCCAGATCCGCCTCGACGGCAAGCGCGCCGACGTGGCCGACCGGATTACGGCGGGCCAGATCATCCGCGTGCCCCCGGGCGGCGAGACGCCCGAGAAGGGCAAGAAGATCCGCGAACGCAGGCCCCTGACCGCCGAGCAGACGGCTCTGGCCGAAGCGATGGTGATCCAGAAGACGCCGTCCGCCATCGTGCTCAACAAGCCGCCGGGCCTTGCCACGCAGGGCGGCAGCGGCACCTATGCCCACGTCGACGGGCTGCTGGATGCCTATGCCGGCGACGACGAGCCACGCCCGCGGCTGGTCCACCGGCTCGACAAGGATACCAGCGGCGTTCTGCTGATCGCCCGCACGCCGGGCAGCGCAGCCTACTTCTCCAAGCATTTCTCGGGTCGTTCGGCGCGCAAGATCTATTGGGCGCTGGTAATCGGCGTACCCGATATCGAGGACGGGCTGATCGAATTGCCGCTGGGCAAGCAGCCCGGCACCGGCGGCGAAAAGATGATGGTCGACGAAAGCGAGCAGGGCCAGTCGGCCCGCACCCGCTACCGCGTGATCGACCGCGCCGGCAACCGCGCCGCCTGGGTCGAGCTGCAGCCGCTGACCGGTCGCACCCACCAGCTGCGCGTGCATATGGCGGCTATAGGCCATCCGATCGTGGGCGATGGCAAGTACGGCGGGCAGGACGCGTTTCTTTCAGGCAGCATCAGCCGCAAGATGCACCTTCACGCCCGCCGCCTGCTCATCGACCAGCCGGCCGGCGGCAAGAAGATCGACGTGATCGCCGAACTGCCCGAACACTTCGCCGCCAGCATGGACAGCCTCGGTTTCGACGTGGCCGATGGCGCCGCCCTGCCTTCTGCCCCGCCGCTGCCCGGCAAGGAGGTGCTGAAGCAGCAGGCCAAGGCGCACGCCAAGCAGATCCGCAAGGAACGCCGGGGCGAGCGCCGTTCGCGCGGCCCTTCAGAAGCCAAGCCGCTGAAGAAGCGCGGGCCGACCAAGGGCAAGGGATCGCCAAAGCCCGCATCGGGCCGCCCGAAGAAGTAGGCGCGCCGATGCATCCCAATCCCGCCTTCCGTCACGCCGACCGAGCCTTGCTCGACGCGCTGCTCGACCAGGTGGGCTTCGGCATGGTCTTCGCGGCAACGCCCGATGGCCCGCGCGTCGCCCATGTCCCACTGCTGTCGACCGGCGATGGCGCGGTGCAGTTTCACCTTGCGCGCGGCAACGCGCTGACCAAGCACCTCGACGGTGCGACGGTGCTGATCGTGGTCAACGGGCCGGACGGTTACGTCAGCCCGCGCCGGTATGCTGACGACGATCAGGTGCCGACCTGGAACTACGTGGCGCTGGAGCTTGAAGGCCGGGTGCGCCGGATGGATGGGGACGGACTGCTCGGCCAGATCACCGCCCTGTCCGACAAGCACGAGGCTCGCGTCCGCGATGGCGAACCCTGGACAATGGACAAGCTCTCGCCCGCGCGGCTCAAGGGCAAGATGGCGGCGATCGTCGGCTTCGAGGTCGAGGTGCTGGCCTGGCGCGAGACCCTGAAGCTCAGCCAGAACAAGAGCGCCGAGGACCGGGCAAGCGCCGCTGCCGGGCTGGAGGGCGAGGGATCGCGCGCCATCGCCCAGTTGATGCGCACCCTGGGCGGCACCGAATGAGCGTGCGCCTAGCCGTGTTCGATTGCGACGGCACCCTGGTCGATGGGCAGGCGGCGGTCTGCAACGCGATGGCGGCAGCCTTTGCCGGGGCCGGCCTGCCCGCGCCCGACCGCAACGCCGTGCGCCGCGCCGTCGGCCTCAGCCTGCCGCAAGCGATCCGCCTGCTGGTGCCGGACGAAAGCGAGGCGACCCGCGCCGAGATCGACCGTATCTATCGCGACAGCTTCCGCGCCGCGCGTGAAGCCGGGTTGCTGGTCGAGCCGCTTTATGACGGTATTGCCGACCTGATCGCCGCCTTGAAGGCCGATGGCTGGATGCTGGGCGTCGCCACCGGCAAGAGCGACCGGGGTCTGGCCCATTGCCTGTCCGTCCATGGCTTGTCCGCGCAGTTCTCGACGCTCCAGACTGCCGACCGCCATCCATCCAAACCGCATCCTGCCATGCTGGAAGCGGCGATGGACGATTGTCTGGCCCTGCCGGCCGACACCGTGATGATCGGCGACACCCAGTACGACATGGCCATGGCGGCGACCATCGGCGTGCGCGCGCTGGGAGTCGACTGGGGTTATCACACGGTGGACGATCTGATCTCGGCCGGGGCCGAGACTGTCGCCACCTCGCCCGCCCATCTGCTGGAGCTTCTGTCATGAGCCAGTCCGACCCTGCCCGGCAGCGCTTCATCGTGCTGCAATTGCTGCGCCTCAGCGGCGCGTTCTTCGCCCTGCTCGGCCTGCTGGTGGTCGCGCGCCGCGTCGACATGCCCATGGTCGCAGGCTACGTGTTCCTCATCGTCGGCTTCATCGACCTGTTCGTGGTGCCGTTGCTGCTCGCCAGGCGCTGGAAATCGCCGCCGCCATGAAGCGCTTCTACAAGGATGTTGGCGTTGCCGAAGTGACCGGCGGCTGGCATGTCGCGCTCGACCGGCGCGGCGTCAAGAGCCAGGGCGGCCGCGCGCAGGTGGTGCCGAGCCGCGCGCTGGCCGATCTCCTCGCCGCCGAATGGGCCGCGCAGGGCGACGAAATCGACCCTGCCGCCTTCGTCTACCGCGACATGGCCGACTTCGCGCTCGACGTGATCGGCCCGGACCGGGACGCGACCATAGAGGCGCTGCTCCGCTTCGCCGAGGGCGACACCCTTTGCTACCGCGCCGATGCGGGCGAGCCGCTGCAAGACCGCCAGCTGGAGCTATGGGAGCCGGTGCTGAAAGCGGCCGAGGCGCGCTACGACGTCCACTTCGAACGCATCGACGGCATCATGGCCCGCCCCCAGCCCGCCGCAACGCTGGCCCGCTTGCGCGCCGTGCTGGCCGCGAAGGACAATTTCGCCCTGTCCGCGCTCAACACCCTCGCCTCGCTCTCTGCCTCGCTGACCGTGGCACTGGCCGCGCTGGAGCCGGAAGCCAACGCCGAAGCACTGTGGGCGGTGGCCAACCTCGAGGAGGACTGGCAGGCCAACCTGTGGGGCAAGGACTGGGAAGCCGAACAGAAGCGCGCGCAGCGGGCGGCGACGTTTGCGCAAGCGATGGCGTTTGCGCGGGCAGCGTCCGACCAGGGTGCTGACCGCCGCTAGCGGCCCTTTTGCTGGCGCTCATGGTCGCGCAGGAACTCGCGCGTGCGGCAGGCGTCCTGCATTTCCTAGCTGCCGTATTCGCGGCATTGCGTCTTCGGCGGCGCCATGTCGGTCATCTCCTTGGCAATGGATTTTTGCATCGAAGCGTAGTTCGTCACCACCACCGCGGCGAGTTCGGTTTCGACCTTCTGGCGATCGGCCGCGCGTCCCTCGATCGTAGCCGCAACGCTTTCCTTGCCTGCCACGTTCACCGCTCCGCACAGAAATCCCTGCCCGTCGCTGCTGATGTCCTCGCTCGTCGTCCATACGGACGAGCGGTCCTGCCCTTCGTCGGCGACATGGGCGGTAAACCGGCAGACTTCCTTTCCACCAAGCGAATAGGTCCAGTTCACCTCGTCGGCGGTGGCAGTAACCTGCAGGGTGGAGCTTGGAAACCGCTGCGGCAAGGCCATCAGGTTGGCGGCGTTAGGCATGTAATGCAGCTGGTTGACGATGACCGATTTGGGCTGGTGGACGACATCGGCGAACAGGCGCGCGCACCCGCCAGCCGGTAGCAGCGACAGCACAAGGCACAAGGCATGACGCACGGCGTGGCTCCCTTGACAGAAACTCGCAGTCGCGACCGCCTTGTTATGTCACTGCGCTGGCGCGATATTTGCACTGCCGGGGACTGAGGACAAGCCCCTGATCGACCCACTCCGCTCCGCCAGTTGTTACCTTACCGTTCGCCTGGTTTGGCTAGCCGCCCACCCAGGCCGCGACCTCTGCCGCGACCTTGTTGGCAGCCTGGTTCAGCGCTGCACCGACTGCCTCCGGCTTGGCCTGCACACCCGGCACCACGGCTTCGAAACGGCGCATGGTGACCGCATCGCGCGGGCCGGAAAGCAGCGCGTCGTAGCGCACCACAACGCTCATACTGCGGGCGTCGTAACCCATGTCGAGCAACTTTCCGCCGAGGCGCCGGCCGCTGGCGGGGACGGGCTGATCGTCTTCGAAGACCAGGCCCTTGCTGCCGGCGCGAATCGTCTCGGCCAGCAACGAGCGGAACTGGCGCGCTGGGCGTTCGACCCACTGTGCGTTCTTGAGGTAGGCGATATCGGTATCGGTCACGCGCACCGGCACGCGCATCGCGGCCAGCTGCTTGTCCACTTCCGGTTCGGCGATCGCCAGCGCGTTCGCCGGGGTGCCCGACACCGCGACGCCGACCGGCGCGGTGGCATCGGCGTCGAGCCGCAGCAGGGTCGGCGGCGGCTTGCCCCCGCCCAGGCCAAGGCAGCCGGTGAGCAGCAGGACGCTGGCCAGCGCGGTGGCACGAAGAAGCGTAGGTCTGGTCATGGTCATGGCTTGTAATCCGGCAGCTTGTCCCCGCCGAGCAGGCCGCCGGCGCCCTTTTCGTCGATCTTCTCGGTCACGTCGCGCAGCGCGCGGGTCGTGGCGCGCAGGTCGCGGATCGCGGCTTCGGCGGCTGGCAGGGTGGATTCGTTGAGCTGCTTGGTCACCGGCTTCACGTCGGCCATCGCCGCGTTTAGGCTGTTGGCCGCCCCTTCGGCGCTTTTCAGTGTCTTGCGCAGCGATTCGGCCAGGCTTTGCCCTTCTCCGTTGACCAGCTGGTCGGTCGAATTGGCGACCTTTTCGAAGCTGGCGAGCGTGGCACGCGCCTGGACCAGCGTGGTCTGCAGTTCGGCCATCGCCGCTTCGAACTGCGGCGAGGCGTTGGCGATCGACCCGGTCATCCGGTCGGTGTTCGCGAGGATGTTCTGGATCGACTTCTGGTTATCGTCCGACAGCACCAGGGTCAGCCGCTCGGTCAGGGTGGCAAGCCGTTCGAGCAGGACCGGCGCGGAGTTGAGCAGTTCGCCGAGCCCGCCGCGCTTGGTCGGGATGACAGGCGCGCCTTCGGGGCCGGGTTCGACCAGCGGCGGCGCGCCCTTGACTGCGCCTTCGAGCTGGATGTTCGACACCCCGGTAAAGCTGCCCTGCATCGTCGCGGTGACGCCCTGGAGGATCGGCACGCCTTCGTCGATCTTGATCCGCACGCGCACGAAGCTGGGGTCCTTGCGCCACAGTTCGATCTTGTCGACCTGTCCGACCGGCACGCCCGAGAAGGTCACGCCCGAGCCTTTCGAAAGGCCGTCGACAGACTGCTTGAAGAAGATGTCGTATTCGTTGCGGTTGCCTTCGCCCAGCCGCGCGATCCAGATCACGAAGGCGGCGACGATTGCCAGCAAGGCCAGGGTGACTGCCCCCACCCAGACATGATTGGCTCTGGTTTCCATTACTTGGCCTTATGCCCCCCTGCCCGACGGCTTGTCCATGCCCTTGCCCGCCGCCTTGGCGTCGCCCTCGCCCTGGGCCTTGCGAGCGGCGCGTCCGCGGTCCTGCGCCGCCTGCGCCGCGCGACCGCGCGGGCCGTTGAAATATTCCTGGATCCACGGGTGATCGAGCTTCAGGAGGTTCGGGATCGTGTCGACCGCGATGACCTTGCGATCGGCAAGCACGGCAACCCGGTCGCAGATCTCGTAGAGGGTGTCGAGATCGTGGGTGATGAGGAACACGGTGAGGCCCAGCGTGTCCTGCAACTCGCGGATCAGGTCGTCGAAGGCCGCCGCCCCGATCGGGTCGAGGCCCGCGGTAGGCTCGTCGAGGAACAGCAGTTCGGGATCGAGCGCGAGGGCGCGGGCAAGGCCGGCGCGCTTGCGCATCCCGCCTGACAGCTCTGACGGGTATTTCGCCGCGGCTTCGGACGGCAGTCCCGACAACTTGACCTTGAAGCGGGCGATCTCGTGCCGCAGGTCGTCGGCGATCTCGGGATAGAACTCCTTCAGCGGCACCTCGACGTTTTCGGCCACGGTCAGCGTCGAAAACAGCGCCCCGCCCTGGAACAGCACGCCCCAGCGGCTACGGATGTCGATATCCTCGTCATCCTCGGCCGAGGTGATGTCGTCGCCCAGCACGGTGATGTGCCCGGCTTCGGGGATCTGCAGCCCGATGATCGAGCGCATCAGCACCGACTTGCCGGTGCCCGACCCGCCGACCACGCCGAGGATTTCGCCCTTGTTGACAGTCAACGACAGGTCGTCGTGGATGACGTGATCGCCAAAGCAGTTGCGCAGCCCCTCGACCTTGATCGGGTGCCGGCTGTCCTCGCCGGGACGCGGCTCGTTGGGGGCCGGCGTCCTGGCGGCCTCGATCGCGGCGTCCTCGCTCATCCCCAGCCCACTTCGGTAAAGAACACCGCGAAGAACGCGTCGAGCACGATCACCGCGAAGATCGCCTGGACCACGGCAATCGTGGTGCGAAGGCCGACTTCCTCGGAATTGCCCTCGACCTGCATCCCTTGGTAGCAGCCCGACAGCGCGACGATCGCGCCGAACACCGGGGCCTTGATCAGGCCGACGTAAAGGTCGTGCATCGGCACCACTTCCTGGATCCGGATGAGGAAGGTCATGAAGGGGATGCCCAGCGTCAGCGTCGAGATCGTCGCCCCGCCGAGGATCGCGCAAAGCGAGGCGTAGAAGCCCAGCAGGATCATCATCAGGGTCGAGGCCATGACCCGCGGAACGACCAGCGCCTCCATCGGGGAGACGCCGATGGTGCGCATCGCGTCGACCTCTTCGGTCAGCTTCATCGTGCCGATCTGGGCGGCAAAGGCGCTGCCCGACCGGCCAGCGACCATGATCGCGGTCATCAGCACGCCCAGTTCGCGGAACGAGATGCGCCCGGTGAGGTTGATCGTGTAGATTTCCGCGCCGAACTGCTCGAGCTGCACCGCGCCCTGCTGGGCGATGACGATGCCGACCAGGAAGCTCATCAGTCCGATGATGCCCAGCGCCGACACGCCGACCAGTTCCATCTGGTGGACCAGCGCCTTGTAGCGGAAACGGCGCGGGTGGCGGATCAGGCTGCCGATGGCGAGGATGAGCTGACCCATGAAACCCAGGAAAGCATAGATCCCCGCGCCCGAACCGGAGACATAGGTGCCGACCGAATCGAGCACGCGGCGCAGGACCGGCGGCCGATCCGGGGTCAGCGCCATATCGTCGCGGTCGCCCGACACGGCATTGATCAGCCGCTGCGCCTGGTCGCTGGCACCGACGATCGGGGCCTGGCAATCATCGGCAAGGCGATAGGCAAGCCAGGCGCCGACCGTGTCGATCGCGGTGACCTGGCTGAGGTCGATGGCCGAAAAACTGCCTTGTGCGGCCCGCAGGTCGCGCTCGAGCAGGCCGACGGTCGAAACGGTCAGCGGCCCGCTGAGCGCAAGGGTCCGCGTCCCGCCTTCGCACTCGTCCGCCGAAAACTCACACCGTCTGCGCATTACCCGCGCTTGTGGGCGAAAATCGGCGCGCCGACAAGCTTGCCAGTGCCGCGGGCCGCTGGCAAAGCGCGCCGTCATGACCGAAACCGCGCCTCAGACCGAACTGCCCAAGACCTTCGACCCAGCCGGGATCGAGGCGAAATGGTACGAATACTGGGAAGCCAATGGCCTGTTCCACCCGGACCGGCCCGATGCCGAGCCCTTCACCATCGTCAACCCGCCGCCCAACGTCACCGGCAGCCTGCACATCGGCCATGCGCTGGACAACACGCTGCAGGACGTGGTGATCCGCTACGAACGCCTGCGCGGCAAGGACGCGCTGTGGGTGGTCGGGACCGACCACGCCGGCATCGCCACGCAGATGGTCGTCGAACGCCAGCTCGAGGAACGGCAGGACAAGCGGACCAATTACAGCCGCGACGATTTCGTCGCCAAGGTGTGGGAATGGAAGGCCGAAAGCGGCGGCGCGATCACCCGCCAGCTACGCCGCCTGGGCTGTTCGATGGACTGGAGCCGCGAGCAGTTCACCATGGACCCGCATTTCACCCGCGCGGTCGTGAAGGTGTTCGTCGACCTCTACAACCAGGGGCTGATCTACCGCGACAAGCGGCTGGTCAACTGGGATCCCAAGCTCAAGACCGCGATCTCCGACCTCGAGGTCGAGACGAAGGAAATCAAGGGCAGCTTTTGGCGCTTCCGCTATCCCTTCGCCGATGGCAGCGGCGCGGTTGAAGTGGCGACGACGCGGCCCGAAACCATGCTGGCCGACATGGCCGTGGCGGTGAATCCCGACGATCCGCGCTACAGGGACGCGATCGGCAAGGATATCCTCCAGCCGCTGACCGGCCGCCGCTTCAAGGTCGTGGCGGACGAGCACGCCGACCCCGAACTGGGATCGGGCGTGGTCAAGATCACCCCTGGGCACGACTTCAACGACTTCGAAGTGGGCAAGCGCGCCGGGATCAAGCCCGCCGACATGCTCAACATGTTCGATGCCGAAGCCCGCGTGGTGCAGACCGCCGACGGGCTGGTTCCGGCCGAATTCGTCGGCATGGAGCGATTTGCCGCCCGCAAGCTGGTGGTGAGCCGCATGAAGGAACAGGGCTTCCTCATCCCCCACGTCGACAAGGACGGCAACGAACACGACGCCGAACCGCGTACGATCCAGACCCCCTTCGGCGACCGCGGCGGGGTGGAGATCGAGCCGTGGCTGACCGACCAGTGGTACGTCAACGCCGAGGTGCTGGCCGAGAAGCCGATCGAGGCGGTGCGTTCGGGCGCGATCGAGATAGTGCCAAAGACCTGGGAGAAGACGTTCTTCAACTGGATGGAAAACATCCAGCCGTGGTGCGTGTCGCGCCAGCTGTGGTGGGGACACCGGATCCCGGCGTGGTATGACGCGGACGGCAAGGCCTATGTCGCTGAAACCGAGGAAGAGGCGCAGGCCCTTGCTGGCACCACGGCCCTCACCCGCGACGAGGACGTGCTCGACACCTGGTTCTCCTCAGCGCTGTGGCCCTTCGCCACGCTGGGCTGGCCGGAGAAGAGCGATCTGGTCGAGCGGCATTTCCCCAACAGCCTGCTCGTCTCCGGCTTTGACATCCTGTTCTTCTGGGATGCGCGAATGATGATGATGGGCCAGGCGATGACCGGGCAGAACCCCTGGCCGCGCCTCTACCTCCATGGGCTGGTGCGCGCGCCGGATGGGCAGAAGATGTCCAAGTCCAAGGGCAACGTGGTCGATCCGCTGGGCCTGATCGACAGGTTCGGCGCCGATGCGCTGCGCTTCTTCATGGCGGCGATGGAAAGCCAGGGCCGCGACATCAAGATGGATGAGCGCCGGGTCGAAGGTTACCGCAACTTCGCGACCAAGCTTTGGAACGCGGCGCGCTTCTGCCAGGCGAACGGGATCGGCGCGTCGACCAGCATCGAAGCGCCGGCGGCGACGTCGGCGGTCAACAAGTGGATCATCGGCGAAGTCGTCGAAACACTGGCCGAACTCGACAAGGCGATGGCCGACCTGCGCTTCGACGCTGCCGCCAACGCGATCTACCACTTCGTCTGGGACCAGTTCTGCGACTGGTACATCGAACTGATCAAGGGCAGCTTCGACGCCGAGACCAAAGCGGTGGCCGGCTGGGTGCTCGACCAGATCCTGGTCATGCTCCACCCCTTCATGCCCTTCGTCACCGAAGAATTGTGGTCCAAGCTGGGCGACCGGCCGGACTATCCGCTGATCACCGCCAAATGGCCCGCGCCCGCCGCCACCGTGGACGCTGCCGCCAAGGCCGAAGTCGACTGGCTGATCGCACTGGTCGGATCGCTGCGGACCGCCAAGAACGAGCTGGGCATTGCGCCCGGAGCGCGGCTCGACGCCTATCTGCCCGAGCCGAGCGCGGCGACCCGCGCGATCATCGAGCGCAATCCCGCCGCGATCGAGCGGCTTGCCCGCCTCAGCGCGATCCGCTTCGAACCGGCGCCCGCGGGTGCCGCGATGCAGATCGGCGCGGGCGATGCCAACGTGATGGTCCCGCTCGAAGGGGTTATCGACATCGCCGCCGAAAAGGCTCGGCTTGCCAAGGCGCTGGAGGTTTCGGCCAAGGAAGCGAAGTCGCTCGAGGGCCGGCTTTCGAACGCCGCCTTCGTCGAGAAGGCCAAGCCCGAGGCGGTCGATAAGGCCCACGCCGACCACGCGATGCACCAGGCCGAGGCCGAGCGCCTCGCCGCCGCGCTGGCGCGGCTGGGGTGAGCCTCACCCTCGCCACGGTCAGGCCGGGCGAGCCGGAGATCTTTGCCTCGCTGCAGGGCGAAGGGGCCAGCGCGGGGCGGCCAGTCGCCTTCGTGCGGCTGAGCCGCTGCAACCTTGCCTGCCAATGGTGCGACACGGCCTACACCTGGCGCTTCACCGGAGACAACCGCCCGCACCGCGACGGCCTCGCCTTCGAGCGCAAGGCCAACCAGATCGTGCTGGACGAAGCCGAGCTTGCCGAGCGCGTCCTGGCACTCGGTCAGGACCGGCTGGTGATCACCGGCGGCGAGCCTCTGCTGCAAGGCGCTGCGCTGGCCCGGCTGGTCCCGCTGCTGGCTGGGATGAGCGTCGAGATCGAGACCAACGGGTCGGTCGCGCCGCATCCGGCGCTCGATGCCCAGGTGGCGCAGTACAACGTCAGCCCCAAGCTGGCGCATTCGGGCAATCCGGCGGACCTGGCCCTGGTGCCTGAGCGACTCACCGCCTGGGCAGGCGATCCCCGCGCATTCTTCAAGTTCGTCGTGGCAGAGCCCGATGACCTTGCCGAGGTCGAGGCCCTTCAGGCCGCCTATGGCATCGCGTCAGAGCGGCTCTACCTGATGGGCGAAGGCACCGACAGCGCGACCCTGCTGGCGCGGGCGCGCTGGCTGTCGGACGAATGCCTAAAGCGCGGCTGGCGCTTTACCGACCGGCTGCACATCCACCTTTACGGCGATACGCGCGGGACCTGACCGGGTCAGCGGCCCTGCGCGCGCCAGCGCTGGACGGTGCGGTGGACCATTTCCTCTTCCCCGCCCGAGCTGTTCCACAGTTCGGCGAACGATGGGTCGGCCGAGGCCGGGCGCTTGATCTCTTCAAGGTCGTCGAAGCTGACGCGGATCGGGATCGACACGCCTTCGCCGCAGATGATGCATTCGCGGTTGCGCAGAGCGGGAATCGAATCGAGGAAGCCGCGCGCGCCTTCGGGCATGGCCGCCTTGACGAAGGCCTGGTCGCGATCGTTGTTGAGACGCATCGAGATGATCGTGCCGCACTGCGACAGCACTCCTTCGGCAAGATCCGAGGGACGCTGCGTGATCAGGCCGAGGCTGATCCCGTACTTGCGGCCTTCCTTCGCGATGCGCGACAGGATGCGGCCGACCGACGAACCATCGGCGTTCTTCTCGTTGGGCACGTAGCGGTGCGCTTCTTCGCAAACCAGCAGGACCGGCCGCGTCTTTTCATCGCGCGCCCAGATCGCGAAATCGAAGACGAGGCGGCTGAGCACGGCGACGACAGTGCTGGTGATGTCCGAAGGAACGCCCGACACGTCGATGATCGAGATCGGCTTGCCGCGGCTCGGCATGCGGAAGATCTTGGCGATGAAATCGGCCATGGTGTCGCCGACCAGCATCCCTGAGAACATGAATTGATAGCGCGGATCGCCCTTCAGTTCGTCGATCTTGGTCTTGATCCGCATGAACGGGGCCGAACTGGTCGCCTTGTCGAGCTTGCCCATCTCGTTCTGGAGAACATTGGTCAGGTCCGACAGGAGGTAGGGCACCGGGCTGTCGACCGTCAGCTTCCCCATGGTTTCGGCGAGGCGGTTCTTCATGCGCGCGGCGAGCAGGCACTTGGACAGGATGTCAGCGTCTTCCTGTCGCTGGTTGCCGGTGGAGGTCAGGAACACCTCGCAGTGTTCCTCGAAGTTCATCAGCCAGTAGGGCATCTGCAGGTTCGACACGTCGAAGATCATGCCGGTCTGCTTGAACGCAGCCGAATATTCGCCGTGCGGGTCGACCATCACGATGTGACCTTCGGGCGCATATTCGCAGATCCGGTGCAGGATCAGCGAGGCGCTGGTCGACTTGCCGGTGCCGGTCGAACCGAGCAGCGCAAAGTGCTTGCCGAGGAGCGCATCGATGTACAGCCCCGCGCGAATGTCGCGGGTCGGGAACACGGTGCCGATCTGGATATTGGCACGTCCGTCCGAGGCGTAGATCTGCTTGAGGTCGTTGCTGGTCGCCGGATAGATCAGCGCGCCCGGAATCGGGTAGCGCGTGACGCCGCGGCGGAACGAATGGATGCGCCCGGTAAGCCGTTCCTCGTCGCCTTCGCCAAGGAAGTCGATTGCGGCGAGAATGCCGCCCGGAGTCTTTGAATCCTGCCGCTGGGTGCGCACCGAGGCGAGCAGCCAGCCGCGCCCGACGCGGATCTTGACCTGACTGCCGACCTGGCCGGCCAGCGCGATCGACGGATCGGGATCGGCGGCGCATTCCTGGAGGCGTTGCAGGTCGAGCGCGATATGGCTGCCCGAACCGGCGATCTCCAGCACAACGCCGATCGGATCGCGCATGTTGTCGACCCCCGCTTCACCGGCCGCCCGGGCCGCGTCGGCCGGGATGTCGGCGATGGCGGCGGGACGCGCGGCAGCGTGCGGCGGAGAAGTCATGTCGTTCATTGAGGCGGCTTTCCCTTGCGACGGTCCTGGATCGATTGCCGGGAACCTAGCGCGCGCAGGGTTAAGAATGGACTAAGTCTGTTTGCTCAGACCAGCGCGAACAGGCGGCCAGCCAGGAAGCCCATCGCGACCGAAATCGCCACGGCGACAAGCCCGTAAAGGAACCCGTTGTTCTGGGCGAACAACTCGATCAGGCGGTCGAACCCCTGCTTCTGCACCTCGACCCGGCTAATTGCCGAAGCGACCACCCGCCCCTTGGTAATGGCGAACGTTTCGGCGGTGTAGGTGCCGGTCTGCACGTTCGAGGGCAAGGCGATGCGTGCCTGGTAAAGCACCTGTTCGTTCACCGTGACACCGTGGTTGTTCTCGAAATAGAGCCCGCCGCGCCGCATCAGGTCGACAAGACCCGCCGAAAACCGTGCCTGGTCGGTCGGATCGAAGGACCCGATCGGCGACAATTGCAGCCACGGCAGACCCAGCTCGTAAATCGCCGCGGTCTTGTCGTCGACGATCTGGCGGATTGGCCGCGACGAGGCGACGGCGAAGAAGGTCGGGGCGGAGCGGAACTCGGTGTTGTCGGCATTGACCCAGATGCCCGCGATCCTCTGCTTTTCGCGCAGCACGATCGACCGCGTCGGCCCCTTGAGGACCACGACGATGTCGTAATCCTGCCCGGCCCGCGTGCCCTCGGGCGTCAGGATCGCGCCGAACAGCAGCAGGTCCGCGCCGCGGAAGCCCTGCTGCACCTCGACCTTGTGCTGCGATATCTCGGGGACGAGGATCGGGTCGCGGGCGCCGGTCAGGGCCAGCAAGGCCAGCAGGGCGAACAGGCGCTTCACAGCGGCGCCACCGTGTAGATCTCGTCCGGTCGCCAGCCCAGGCCCAGCGCCAGGCGCAGGGCGATGATCAGGACCAGCGCGGCAAGAATGAAACGCAGACGCTCGGCCGGAATCTTCTGCGCCAGCTGCGCCCCGATCTGCGCGCCCGAGACCGATCCGATCAGCAGCAGCAGCGCGAGGACGACGTCGACCGCCTTGGTCGTCATGGCGTGCATCATGGTCGTCGCCATGGTCACGAACAGGATCTGGAACAGCGAGGTGCCGACCACGACGCCCGCGCTCATGCCGAGGATGTAGAGCATCGCCGGAACCAGCACGAAGCCGCCGCCGATGCCCATCAGCATGGTCAGGATGCCGGTGAATATGCCGAGGATGAGCGGCGCCAGCGGCGAAATGTAGAGGCCCGAGCGGTAGAACCGCCAGCGCAGCGGCAGGCTGGCGACCATCGGATGGTGGCGCCGCTTGCGGGCCGGGACCGGCACGCCGGTGCGCTGCGCCTTCAGCGCCTGCCAGCTTTCGCGCGCCATGATCCCGCCGATGCCGCCGAGCAGCAGCACGTAAAGCACGTTGATCACCACGTCGATCTGGCCGAGTTCCTGCAGCAGGCGAAAGATCCCAGCGCCCATCACCGTGCCGATGATCCCGCCCGCGACCATCACCGCACCCATCTGGTAATCGACCCCGGCGCGGCGCGAATGGGCGAGCACGCCCGAGACGCTCGCCCCGGTCACCTGGCTTGCGGCCGAGGCGGCGGCGACGGTCGGCGGGATGCCGTAGAAGATCATCAGCGGCGTGGTCAGGAACCCGCCGCCGACTCCGAACATGCCCGACAGGATGCCCGTCAGCGCCCCCAGCGCGACGATGACCAGGCCGTTGACCGAAAGGTTGGCGATCGGAAGGTAGACGTCCATGTCGTGGCCATGGGCCTACCCCAGCCGGGCGACAGAAAAAAGGCTCGCGGGGCTAAAAACCGGCGGACAGCGTAAGCGCCGGTCCCGAAGTGGGCGCGGCACCGCCGCCGACGCGGAAGCGCCAGTCGGCCGCAAGGCGTCCGCTGACCGGGCCGAGCGGCAGGTCGAGGGTCGCGGTGGGTCCGGCATCGATCCGGCTGGCGCCCTTCTGCGCGCCGCCCCACGCTCCCGCCCCGGCGCGCAGCTGCCAGCGCCCTGCCCCGACCAGACGGCGTTCGATCCGGCCCTGCCCGTCGGCGAAGGCTGTGGCATCACGTCCGCCGACATAGCCGGCCTGGACGTAGGCTTCGGCCCGCAGACCAAACGGCAGCCTGGCCGCCGGCAGTTCGCTTACCACGGCGGCGGCCGGGCGGACGACGGAGCCGGTCAAGGTGCGAGTGGCGCGTCCTTCGACCAGCGCGGCCAGGGGCACACCGGCCAGCGGGCGCAGCGCCAGTCCGGCGGCCAGTTCCTCGCCGCGCGGCGCGTGGAGCGCGCTCGTCGCGCGGACATAGAGTTCCGGCTTATGACGGCTCGCCGGGGCCAGGCGGTAGCGGATCACCGCGCCGGCCTGGCTTGCCCCATAGACGCCAGACGGCAGGTTCGCTCCGGGGAGGCCCGCCCCCGGCAGATTGAAGCCGTTGCCCCCGCGCCGCACCAGCGTCCACGCGTCGCCCGACCAGCGGCGCGCCAGCGGTGCAACCGGTGCGGGCGCGGCGAGCGGCGGGCGAGCTGCCTGAAGCAAGGCCGGCAGCGGCAACTGCGCCAAGGCCGCCGCGTAGAGCAGCTGGTGCCCGGCGGCGATCCGCGCAGGGGATCCTTGCAGCACCGGCGCCAGGAGGGGCGGGGGCGCGATGGTCGGCGCGGCGGGATCGGGCAAGGCCGGCATGATCGCGCCCGGCCGTTCCCCGGACCGTGGCAGCCTTGCGCGCGGCTGGACATCGGCCGGCGGCGGCGCAATGCCGGGCGTAGCCAGCGGCGCGACCGACGTTTCGGCCAGAACCGGAACGGTGCGCGGCGTAGAGACGAGTGCCGGGCTATCATCGCCCGAAAGCACGGCAAAGCGGAGACCCGACCAACCGGCCAGCACCACGGCCAGCACGACCAGCGGCTGCCCCCGCCGCGCTCCCGCCCGGGGCGCGGTCACGACCGTGCGCCTTCGCCGGCCGGCCGCATCGGGGCGACGAGCGCGGGATGGCCGTGGTGCGCCGTCTTGTCCCAGGTGACCGCCCCGCCGCTGAGCGAACGCACGTAGGCGACCAGCGCGCGCCGGCCCGCCATGATCGCGATGATATTGGCAACCGGCATTCGCAGCATGGCGAGCGCGCCTTCCGCGAGGCCGTATTCGCGCGCCGTGAACACCGCGCGCGAAGCCAGCCGCCAGACGAACCCGGCCATGGACAAAGCCAGCATGGCCTGCAGCGCCGTGGAATGCGGTTCGGGCCGGACAAAACCCTGTCGTGCGGCCAAGAGCAGCAAGGCCTCGATCGCGAGAAGGGCATAGGCGGCAAACAGCACGATCGCGGTCAGCGGCCCGCGCCGATCGCGCAGCGCCATCCACAGTTCGAGCGGCCGCGCGCTCCAGCCCATGCGGTCCCAGCCCTGGAAGGCGATGCCGTGAACCCAGCGGGTCTTCTGGCGTACCGCGGTCGACAGTTCCGCCGGGAAGTAACTCGACGTGGCGACCAGATCGCCCTCGGCGTCGCGCAGCCTGAGGAAGGTGCTGCCGCGGCCTTCGCGTGACAGCATCATGCCCAGTTCGTAGTCCTCGGTCAGGCATTCGGTGGCAAAAGGTCCGTCGCCGCCGCGTTCGCGGACCAGGCGGCCGAGCGCCTCGCGCGCGAAGCCGCAGCCGACGCCCGCCGCAGGTATCGCCGCCCCCACCACCGAGCGCACGACCAGCGCCTTCGCATGGGCCTCGGTGAACTCGTCGGCATAGTGCCCCGCGACCCAGCGCGAGTCCGGTTGCAGCGCCGGACGCACCGGCAATTGCACGAAGTCGTACGCGCCGAGCGCCGTGTCGATCACCTGCAAAGCGGCCGGATGGACCATGTCCTCGGCGTCCTGCAGCACGACCCCCCGGAACGGTGTGAGGCTCCGCCGCTCGTCGCAGGACAGCGCGGCGTAGAGCCGGTTGAGGCAATCGGCCTTGGTCGTCGGGCCGGCGGCGCCGTTAATGACCAGTCGGACGCGCGGATCGCCGGTCGCGCCGGCCATTGCCGCCTCCAGCGTGGCCGGATCGTTGCCATAGCACCCGATATAGAAGCGCACCTGGTCTTGCGGCCAGGCGCCGGCCATGTGCCGCACGGTCGTGGCGATGACGCCGGCTTCCTCAAAGGCCGGTACGAAGACGGCGATCGGCCCTGCCAGCGGCGCGGCGCCATATCCGCGCGGCAGGGCGGGGGTGCGTGCGCGGCCGGTCAGGCGCAGCCACAGCCAGGTGAGGTCGACCGCGAACTCGTCCACGAGGCCGACAACGAACCAGAATGCAGCAAAAACCAGAAGCTCCCGCTCGATCGGGACAAGAACCTGCACCGCCGCTGCCCAAGCGGTTTCAGCCGACACCATGTTTTCGCCCATGCCCCCGTTTATCCCGTCGAATCAGCACCCTAGTGATGGACGGGCAGCATGGCAACGCATTGCAAAGCCTTATGGCTGCGACGGCCTCGCCGCCGCGGGCACGCCCTTTTCGATTTGGCTTGTGCCGCCTGCGCGCATCGGCAATTTGGCCATCATGGGCACCCCGCGCCGCCATCCCGTATCGCACGCCGCCGCCACGGTCCTGCGCCTCTTCAGGGGCGAGTCCGGAGCCGGCGTGCTGCTGATCGCCGTCGCCCTGGCGGCAATGATCGCAGCAAATTCGCCTTGGGCGGAAGGCTACCACGATCTGTTCCACGGCCCGCTCGGCTGGACCCCGATCGCCAAGCTGGATACCTGGCACCTGTGGATCAACGACGCGGTAATGGCGCTGTTCTTTTTCCTCGTCGGGCTGGAGATCAAGCGCGAGGTGCTCGACGGCGAGCTTGCCAGCCCAGCGCAGCGGCGCCTGCCGGTGCTTGCGGCATTGGCCGGCATGGTCCTGCCCGCCGCCGTGTTCCTGTTCGTCACGCGCGGCGATCCAGACGTAAGCGCCGGCTGGGCCATTCCGGCAGCCACCGACATCGCCTTTGCCGTCGGCGTGCTGAGCCTGCTCGGCAGCCGCGTGCCGCCATCGTTGCGGCTGTTCCTGCTGACCGTGGCGATCGTCGACGATCTTGGCGCGGTGGCGATCATCGCGCTTGCCTATACAGCGGCGATCGACCTGTTCTGGCTCGGCATTGGCGGGGCGGCGCTGGCGGCCCTGATCGCCTTCAACCGTATGCGCGTGACCAGCACCTGGCCGTTCATTGCCGGCGCGCTGGCCTTGTGGTTCGCCGTTCTCCATTCAGGCGTTCACGCGACAGTTGCCGGGGTGGCGGCGGCGCTGTGCGTGCCGCTGCGGGTCAGGGGCGCCCGGGACAGCATGCTGTTGCGCATGGAACACGCGCTGGCGCCGCTCAGCGCCTACCTGGTCGTGCCGTTGTTCGGCTTCGCCAACGCCGGCGTGCACCTGCCGTCAGGCGAGGGGCCGGGCTTTCTCGATACCTTGCCGCTGGGCGTTGCACTGGGGCTGTTCCTGGGCAAGCAGCTGGGCATCCTCGGCGCGGTCGTCGCGGCCGAACGGCTGGGCTTTGCCGCGCGTCCCGCCGGGGCCAGCCTGGCCCAGCTGTGGGGCGTGTCGCTGCTGTGCGGGATCGGCTTCACGATGAGCCTGTTCATTGCCCAGCTGGCCTTCCCTGCCAGCCCCATGCTGGTCGAGGAGGCGAAGCTGGGGGTCATCGCGGGATCGACCGCGGCCGCGCTGGCGGGCTTTGCCGTGCTGTGGCTGGCGGGGGGCCGGCGGCTGGCCGCCTGACCGGGCTTACCAGGTGCCGGTGTTGGGCATCGAGGCCCACGGCTCCTGCGGGGGCAGATGCCCGTCCTGCAGCAGTTCCACCGAAATGCCATCGGGCGATTTGACGAAGGCCATGTGACCGTCGCGTGGGGGGCGGTGGATGATGTGGCCGGCGGCCTGCAGCCGCGCGCAGGTGTCGTAGATATCGTCGACCCGGTAGGCGAGGTGCCCGAAATTGCGCCCGCCGGTATAGCTCTCGCCCGCACCGTCGTCGGCCGGCCAGTTGTACGTCAGTTCGACCTCGGCCACGCCCTCGTCACCCGGTGCGGCGAGGAAGATCAGCGTGAAGCGGCCCTGTTCGCTGGAAAAGCGGCGGACTTCGCTGACCCCGATCAGGTCGAAGAAGGCGATCGTCGCGTCCGGATCGTTGACGCGGATCATGGTGTGGAGATAGCGGGTCATGGCCGCCGCGCTATCACGCCTGCCGCATACAGAAAAGGCCCGCCCCGCGAAATGCGCGGAGCGGGCCTGTTCCTGCGAACGTCTCGTTTAGAACGAAACCTTCAGCGTCCCGACGACTGCGTCGTCCGAGAAACCATCGATCGAATTGCCCTCGACGCCGAGGTAGGTCACGCCGACGGAGAGGTTCTTGGTAATGTTGGCGGTCGCGCCGACCGAGTAGTCGAAGCCGCCATCGTAGCTGGCGCTCTGACCGGTCAGGAACTTGGGCGACTGCGCGCCGTCCGCATAGCCAAGGTGAGCCGACAGGCTGATCGGCGTGTTGGGAACACCGATGCCCAGATCGGTGTAGACGTAGAGGTTGTCGTCGCCCACGCCGTCGGCGTTGAAGTCGAGCGCTTCCTGCTTCCAGGCATAGGCGACGCCGACCTTGGCGGTCGCCGGGCCGAACGCGGTGCTGAGCGAGGCATAGGGTTCGAAGTAGTCGCCGCTCGCGCCCGAGGGAACGAGGACGCCGTCACCGGCCGGATAGGCATAGTAGACGAGGCCGAGGTCAGCGGTGAGACCCGGGGTTACTTCACCCGTCCAGCCGGCAAAGAGGTCCACTTCCATCGAACCGTAAACGTCCGCGCCGTCCTGCTGCAGGCTCGATGCCCAGGTGCCGACGTAGAAGCCGCTCGAGTGGTTGACGTTGATCCCGCCCTGGATTGCCGGATCGCCGGCCGACAGCGACAGGCCGCGGAAGCGGTAGTCCGTCACGATCGCGGCGTTTCCGGTGATGGTGAAGTCCGACGGCGGATCGGTTTCGTCCTGGGCGAAGGCCGGCGAAGCCATGAAGGCGCTGCCCGCAAGGACAGTGGCGGCCAGAAGACCGCGAATCGACGTCTGCATGATAATTTCCCTCGTTAAGTTGCACATGATCCAAAGACCGCTGCGCCCCCCCTGCGACCGGCGCGAGAACCTCGTTGCGGGTTCCGTCACGCCAGACGAGCGTGTCATGCGGGCAATTGCTGCACCGCACAAGAGCCAAAGCGACACATCGTTGCGCAAACATCCAGCCTGTTGCAATTTCGCAACGCTGCTGTGACAGCGCCGGCAGCATCTTGTCGCGCCGGCGCCCCGCTCCGCCGGTCATTGTGGTGACAGGTTGCCCCGGCTATAGCCCGGCCGCCCCGCTGACCCGCCCATGCCCACGTTTCGTAGCCTCTTTGCCCGCCGACCGGCCCGGCCCGTGCCCGCCCTTCCGGCGGGCCAGCGCGTCTATGCGATCGGCGACGTGCATGGCTGCGCCCGACTGTTCGACGCGCTGGTCGATGCGATCGAAGCGGACGACGAGATGCGCGCCGGTGCCGAGACCACTATCGTCCTGCTTGGCGATCTGATCGACCGCGGCCCCGACAGCGCCGGCGTGGTTGCCCGCGCCCGCGCCTTGCAGCAGCGCCGTCCAGTGCGCCTGCTGATGGGCAACCACGAAGAGATGCTGCTCGACGCGCTGGAGGACGAAGCGATCCTGCGCGAGTTCCTGCGCTATGGCGGGCGCGAAACGCTGCTGTCCTATGGCGTCGATCCAGCCGCCTATCACGCCGCCGACCTTGCCGAGGTCGGAGCCTTGCTGCGCGCCCATGTTCCTCAGGCCGACTTCGATTTTCTCGCCGGCGGCGAATCCCGCATTGCCCTCGGCGACTATCTGTTCGTTCACGCCGGCGTTCGCCCCGGCACGGCGCTGGACGAGCAGAGGGCATCGGACCTTCGCTGGATCCGCGGGCCGTTCCTGGCCCAGGACGACGGCTTCGGCGCGGTGGTAGTGCATGGTCACACGATCTTCGCTAAGCCCGAGATAAGGACAGGGCGGATCGGGATCGATACCGGAGCCTATGCCCACGGCTGCTTGACCGCGCTGGGCCTCGACGGCAGCGAACGCTGGCTGATCGAGGCCCAGGACAACGACGGCGCGATCACCATCGCGCAAAGGAGCATTTGATGAAGATCGCAATGGTCGGTTCAGGCTATGTCGGCCTTGTTTCGGGCGCCTGTTTTGCCGATTTCGGGCACGACGTCGTCTGCATCGACAAGGACCCGGCCAAGATCGACAGCCTGAAGAATGGCGTCATGCCGATCTACGAGCCGGGCCTTGCCGAACTGGTCGGCAGCAACGTGCGCGCCGGCCGGCTGACCTTTACCACCGACCTCGCCGAGGGAATCGCGGATGCGAGCGCCATCTTCATCGCGGTGGGCACCCCCAGCCGGCGCGGCGACGGCCACGCCGACCTGTCCTTCGTCTATGCCGTGGCCGAGGAAATCGGCGCCAACCTGAAGCAGCCGGCGGTGATCGTGACCAAGTCAACCGTGCCGGTCGGCACCGGCGACGAGGTCGAGCGGATCCTGGGCGAAGCGAACCCCGGCGTGAAGTTCGCCGTCGCCTCCAACCCCGAATTCCTGCGCGAAGGCGCGGCGATCGGCGATTTCAAACATCCCGACCGCATCGTAGTGGGTACCGAGGACGACTGGGCCCGCGGGGTCATGACCGAGGTCTATCGCCCGCTGTTCCTCAACAAGTCGCCGATGCTTTTCACCAGCCGCCGCTCGAGCGAGCTGATCAAGTATGCGGCCAACGCGTTCCTCGCGGTCAAGATCACCTTCATCAACGAAATGGCGGACCTGTGCGAAAAGGTCGGCGCAGACGTGCAGGACGTGTCGCGCGGGATCGGCATGGACGGGCGGATCGGAGCAAAGTTCCTCCATGCCGGTCCCGGCTATGGCGGATCGTGCTTTCCCAAGGACACGCTCGCCCTGCTCAAGACCGCCGAGGACTACGAGGCGCCGACCCGCATCGTGGAGGCGGTGGTCAAGGTCAACGACGCCCGCAAGCGCGCCATGGGGCGCAAGGTGATCGAGGCGCTGGGCGGCATGGACGCAGCGCGCGGCAAAAAGGTCGCGCTGCTTGGCCTGACCTTCAAGCCCAACACCGACGACATGCGCGATGCCCCCGCGATCGCCATCGCGCTCGCCCTGGCCGACGCCGGCGTCGAAGTGACCGCCTATGATCCCGAGGGCATGGAACTCGCCAAGCCGCTGATGCCCGATGTGACGATGTGCGCCAGCGCCTATGCCGCGATCGAGGGCGCAGACGCGACGGTGATCGTGACCGAATGGGACGCCTTCCGCGCGCTCGACCTGGATCGGATCAAGCGCATCGCCGCGCCCGTTCTGGTCGACCTGCGCAATGTCTACGACCCGGCCGAAGTGCGCGCCAACGGCTTCACCTACGTCAGCGTCGGGCGGCCCTGACGCGCGTCAGCGCTCGAGCGTCAGGTTCAAGGCAAAGCGCGCCTCGTCGCCGGGCTGGACCAGGACGACGCCGGGCTTGTCGCGGATATCGCCGGTAAAACCTGCCGGATCGGGCTGCCCCTGCCACGGCTCGATGCAGACATAGTCCGCGCCTGGCTTCGTCCAGACGACGAGATAGGGCATCCCCTCGAAATCGACCCGCAGACCGGGTTTGCCCGGCGCGCCATAGGTCACGCTGCGCGAGACTGGCGCGTCGAAAACCAGGGCGTCGTCGTCGAACAGGCCGTCGTCGAGGCGGAGCGTCCCTCGCTCGACCGGCGATGGCAGGCGCTCTGCTCGCAACAGTCCGTCCTCATCAAGGCGGCGGATCGGCGCAGGCTCATCCTCGGCGAAGGTCAGGCAGTGATCGCCGCGCGGCGCCCCGAACGGCAGCGGCCAGCGAAGCGCCGGATGGAAGCCGAAGCTCAGCGGCATGGTCTTTTCGCCGGTGTTGGTGACCACCGCCTTGCAGGTCAGCGTCGCCCCTTCGACGCTGTGCGTCACGTCGAGAACGAATTCGAAGGGATAGTCCTCGCGGGTGTCGGGCGTATCGACCAGGCGAAAGGTGGCGAGGTCGGCGCGCGTGTCGACCAGGGCGAAAGTGCTGACGCGCGCGAAGCCGTGCCGGGCCATGGGGTAGTTGCGCCCGCCATAGCGGAAGTGGCCTTCCGCAAGCGCGCCGACGATAGGGAACAAGAGCGGAGCGCGTCCGCTCCATACCGCCGGATCGCCGTCCCACAGAAGTTCGAGGCCGTCGGCGGTCGTCAGGCGCTGCAATTCGGCCCCGCGCGGACTGATTTCGGCGCGGAGCTGGTCGGAGGCGATAACGGCGTTCGGCATAGGACAACCAGAAAGCACGCCCGGCCGCCCGGTTCCATCGGCCATTGGTCGTCACGCACAGATTAATACGCCAGGGGGCCTGTAAGCCGGGTTCTGTAGCGCGGACGGTATCCCTGAAGAGAGACCGTATCCGCACTGGCAGCCATTCCTCTAGGCGATGCATTGCTGCACCGCTCAAGCAATCAACCCGGGCGGTCGGGTCCGAAACTGACCTGCTGTTGCCAGCGTGCCGCCCCTATTCGATCTTGCTCCGGGTGGGGTTTGCCGTGCGGGTCCTGTTACCAGCACCCCGGTGCGCTCTTACCGCACCCTTTCACCCTTACCTCCTCAGAGGCGGTCTGCTCTCTGTGGCACTTTCCCTGGGGTCACCCCCGGCGGGCATTACCCGCCACCCTTGTTTCGTGGAGCCCGGACTTTCCTCGCGGCTCTTGCGAACCCCGCGGCTGCCCGGCCCCCTGGCGTCCGGCCTATCTAGTCTTTCCACTGTCGCGATCCAACAACAAAGAGAACAGCATGGCCGAACACTCCCCGTCGACCTGCCCGTCGAGGATGTGCGGGCGGAAGCGGCGCTGGAAGGCACGGGCTGCAGCCTGCTGGTCGGAAATGTCGTAGCCCCAGCGCTCCAGCGCAAGGAAGAACGCACCGTCGTTCTCGAACGGGCTGGGCATGGTGACGCGCGGGGTCTTCAGCGCCAGGCGGTGCGCGGCAAGCAGGTCCCAGTCGAACAGTTCGCCCGGATCGTCCTTGCGCGCCGGGGCAACGTCGGAATGGCCGACCACGTTGGCGCGGGGCACGTCGTATCGCTGGACGATTTCGGCGAGCAGCGGCAGCAGCGCCTCCATCTGTGCGTCGGGGAACGGGCGATACCCGAACTCATGGCCCGGGTTCACCAGCTCGATCCCGACGCTGGCCGAATTGATGTCGGTTTCGCCCCGCCAGAAGCTCTTGCCGGCGTGCCAGGCGCGGCGGTCCTCGCGCACCAGGCGGTGCACGCTGCCGTCCTCCTCGATCATGTAATGCGCCGAAACCTGGGCATCGGGATCGCACATCCGCTCGAGCGCGGCCTCGGCGCTTTCCATACCGGTGTAGTGGAGCACTACCATCGACACCGGCAGCAGGCGTTCGTTCCAGTTGGGCGACGGGCTTTCGTAGTGGACCAGGTCGCTCATTGCTGGCTCAGGCGTCCGGAAGCACCGCGCCCATGACCAGCGCTTCGGGCGACAGAGCATATTGCAGCCCTCCGCCCTGCCGCTTGGCGAGCTGGTGGAGCATCCAGGCCGGCGCGGTGCGGCTCGACAGGTCAGCCACCGGCAGCGTTCCGTCGAGCGCTTGGCCCACGGTCTGGTCGAAGGCGATCTTGGGACCGGCGGCGCGGACCACGATCTCGCTGGCGCCGCCGCGCTGTTCGGCTCCGACATCCAGCGTGCCGCCGCGCACCAGCGCCTCGATCCCGATGTGGGCAAGGTTGAGCAGGATCTTGACCGCGGGCTTGGGCAAGCTGGCGGTGCCCAGCGCCCAGTTGACCTGGGTGCGGCCGCCGGGCCCTGCCAAGGCGTCGACCAGCGCGCGCGGCTCTTCCACCGACACCATGTCGCCAAAGCCGCCCGCCGCGCCGAAGGCAAGGCGGAAGAACTTGAGCTTGTCGGCGCTGGTCCTCGCGCTCTGTTCGAGCAGTTCCATGCAGCGCTTGCGCATTTCCGGGTCCTTCTCCTCGGCGAGGAGTTCCAGCCCGTTGGTCATCGCGCCGACCGGCGAGAGCAGGTCGTGACACAGGCGCGAACAGAGCAGGCTGGCAAGGTCTACGGAGGCGTCGGTCATCAAGGATCCTTCTGGTTAGCCCCGTCCTTAGCCTTCGACGAGTCGCAGGCCAAGCGCCGTGAAGCCGCCCGGCGCATCCCGCCACCAGCCGACCGCGGGGCCGGCGACGATCGCCCAGACCCGGCCATCTCCGCTCGCCTGTGCCCGGTCGGTGGCCGATGGCTCGGCCGGTCCGGCGGGATGCGAATGGTAATAGCCGACGATCTGCGGTCCGCCCGCCCGCTCCGCCTTGTGGGCGGCGATCAGCGCGGCCGGATCGATCTCGAAATGGCGCGCCGGATCGGGGTGGACGTTGGCTGCCGGCACGACGCTGTCGATCCGCCCGCCGCGCCCCAGCAGCAGCCCGCAGCACTCCAGCGGATCCGCGAGCGTCGCTTCTTCGCGCAGTGTGGCAAGCGCGCCACTTGTCACCTCCACATGCATGCCCATGTTCTAGCCATGATCCGGGGGGAACGCATCATCGAAGGCGTGATCGGCGCGGGCGGCCGGCTGGACAAGGCCCTGGCCGAGGCCACGGACCTTTCGCGCGAGCGGATAAAGGCCCTGCTTGGCGAAGGCCGCGTGACCCTGTCGGGCAAGCCGGCGGGTCAGGCCAGCGGCAAAGTGGCCGAAGGCACGGCCTTTGCCATCGCCGTGCCCGAAGCCGCCCCGTCCGAGGCCGAGGCGCAGGACATTCCGCTGGTCGTCGCCTACGAGGACGAGCACCTCATCGTGATCGACAAGCCGGCGGGCCTCGTGGTTCACCCGGCGGCCGGCAATCTGGACGGCACGCTGGTCAACGCGCTGCTGCACCATTGCCGCGGGCAGCTGTCGGGCATCGGCGGCGTGGCGCGGCCGGGGATCGTCCACCGCATCGACAAGGACACCTCGGGGCTTCTGGTGGCCGCCAAGACCGATGCCGCGCACGAAGGACTGGCCAGGCAGTTCGCCGACCATTCGATCGAGCGCGCCTATCTGGCGATCGTCGGCGGGCTTCCCGTGCCCCTGTCCGGAACGGTGCGCGGGGCGATCGCCCGCTCGTCGACCAACCGCAAGAAGATGGCGCTGGTCGAGGACGGACGCGGCAAGCATGCCGTCACGCATTACCGCACCCTGGAACGGCTCGATTCCGCCGCGCTGGTCGAATGCCGACTGGAGACCGGCCGGACCCACCAGGTGCGCGTTCACATGGCATCAATTGGTCATGCGCTATTGGGTGATCCTGTCTATGGCCGCACTCCTTCGCGCCTCCGCCCGATTCTCTCCCGATTGTCCTTTGCCCGCCAGGCGTTGCATGCGGCCGTTATCGGCTTCGTTCACCCCGTGACGGGACACGCCGTGCGCTGCGAGAGCGTGCTCCCTGCCGATATGGAGGAACTGTTGGTCGAATTGCGGCGTTCAAGCTGATCTATTGGTGTAGAAGTGTACTCTATGTGGCCACCGCCGCGGGATGCCTTTAAGGGTCCGGTAAAGGTGGGCGACGATTGAAAGGACGAATGAAGACGATGTCCGAACGCGAAAGCAACCTGCCTGCAACCGGCAGCACGGTGATGCCCAGCCTTTCCGGCGAACAGGGGCTCAACCGCTATCTCGCTGAAATCAAGAAATTTCCGATCCTGACGGCCGAGCAGGAATACATGCTCGCCAAGCGTTATGCCGAACACCAGGATCCCGAAGCGGCCAAGCAGCTGGTGACCAGCCACCTGCGACTCGTGGCGAAGATCGCCATGGGCTATCGCGGCTATGGCCTGCCCGTTTCCGAACTGATCGCCGAAGGCAACATCGGCCTTATGCAGGGCGTGAAGAAGTTCGAACCCGATCGCGGCTTCCGCCTGGCGACCTACGCCATGTGGTGGATCAAGGCGTCGATCCAGGAATTCATCCTGCGCAGCTGGTCCCTCGTCAAGATGGGCACCACCGCGGCGCAGAAGAAGCTGTTCTTCAACCTGCGGCGCATGAAAAAGAACCTCGATGCCTACGAGGATTCGGACCTGCATCCCGATCAGGTGCGCAAGATCGCGACCGATCTCGGCGTATCCGAGCAGGAAGTGGTCAACATGAACCGCCGGATGATGATGGGCGGCGATGCCTCGCTCAACATCTCGTTCAACGAGGACGGCGAAGGCCAGTGGCAGGACATGCTGGAAGATGCCGGCCCGCTGCAGGACCAGATCGTCGAGGACGCCCAGGAAGCGAGCACGCGCCACGCCCTTCTGGTCGAAGCGATGGACAGCCTCAACGACCGGGAGCGGCACATCCTCACCCAGCGTCGCCTGATCGACGATCCCAAGACGCTGGAAGAGCTGAGCCAGGAATACAACGTCAGCCGGGAACGCGTCCGCCAGATCGAGGTGCGCGCCTTCGAAAAGCTGCAGAAGGCGATGATCCGCATCGCCACCGACAAGCGCCTGCTCGCCGCAGCCTGACGCGAGTCCTGAGCCGAATACGGGGCCGGTCGACCTGTTCGACCGGCCTTTTTTCATGCGTCACAGCACTGTCATGCCGGTGCCGGCAAAGTGACCCGATAGCGCCATGAGCCGCGCCTAGCCCCTGCACAAACCCGCAGCAGGAGCGAATCGCATGGCCATTGCCCCTTCGACCAAAACCGATCCCTACATCCTCGGACTCGAACCCAACGTCACCTTCACGTCGATCCTGACGGTGGGCGACAACCTGCCCGGCGGCGGCGTCTTTGCAGGCATCCCCGACGGCCTTGGCGCCTTCGACAACGGCGACGGCACGATCACCGTGCTGGTCAACCACGAACTCGGCGCGTCGTCGGGCCTGGTGCGCGACCACGGATTGACCGGCGCCTTCATCGACCGCCTGGTCATCGACAAGTCGACCCTCGCGGTGGTCTCGTCCGACGATGCGATCCAGTCGGTCTATCTGTGGAACACCGCGACGGCCAGCTACGTTGCCGGCACGACAGCCTTCGCGCGCTTCTGCTCGGGCGACCTTGCTGAAACGAGCGCCTATTTCGACGTCGCCAGCGGGCTCGGCACGCTCGACCGGATCTACCTCACCGGCGAGGAAAGCGGCGCCGAAGGCCGCGCCGTGGCGACCATCGTCAGCGGCGCCAACGCCGGCGCAACCTACGAACTGGCCTCGCTTGGCAACCTCAGCTTCGAAAACCTGACCGCCAATCCCTTCGCGCAGAGCCTGACCATCGTCGCCGCGACGGACGACGGCACCAACGGCCAGGTCTACATCTACGTCGGCGAAAAGCAGACCAGTGGAACCGCGATCGAACAGGCCGGCCTTGTCGGAGGATCGTTCTACGGCATCAAGGTTGCCGGAATGACCGACGAAACCAACGCCACCGCGGTTTCGGGCACATTCACGCTCGATGCGATCGGTCCGAACGGCAAGGTCGCCAACCTGACCGGCGCGCAGATCGATGCCGAGAGCGAAGCAGAAGGCGTCACCAGCTTCCTGCGGCCCGAGGACAGCGCCTGGGATCCGCAAAATCCGAACGTTCTGTATTTCACTACGACCAACAGCTTCAGCGGCAATTCGCGGCTCTACCAGGCCACCTTCACCGACATCACCCGCCCCGAACTTGGCGGCACGATCCGCGCGGTGCTTGACGGCAGCGAAGGCCAGCACATGTTCGACAACCTGTCGGTGGCCGACGGCAAGGTGATCCTGCAGGAAGATCCCGGCAACCAGAGCTACATCGCGCGGATCTGGGAATACGACATTGCCAGTGACACCGTCCATGCCATCGCCGGCTTCGATCCGGTCCTTTTCACCTCGGGCAATCCGGGCTTCATCACGCAGGACGAGGAAAGCAGCGGAATCATCGACGTGACCAGTCTCCTCGGCACCGGCGACGAGCGGGTCTACCTGCTCGATGCGCAGGTCCACGCCGCGACCGGCAATCCCGCCACGGTCGAAAAGGGTCAGCTTCTGGTGATGCACGTTGCCGACGTCCAGGACGGCGGCAACGGCGATGACCTGCTCAACGGCGATGGCTCGGCCAACACCATCCACGGCTTCAACGGCGACGACACGATCCGCGGCGGATCGGGCAACGACACCCTCTACGGCGACAACGGCAACGACCGTCTGGAAGGCTGGTCGGGCGATGACGTGCTGGTCGGCGGCCGCGGCGACGACGTGCTGGTCGGCGGTGCGGGGCGCGACCAGTTCGACTTCAGCCAGGTGAAGAGCGTCGGCACCGACACGATCACCGACTTCGTCCGCGGCGAAGACCTGCTGCTCCTCGGCGAAGGAATGGGTCTGCGGAGCGTGAAGACCGGCGATTTCAACGCCGACGGCACGATGGACACGCGCGTGCAATTCACCACGGGCGGGTCGGTTATCCTCCTGGGCGTGACCGGGTTCGGCGACAGCGACGTGTTTTACGGTGCCGCCGACACCAGCCAGGACTTCGCCTTCCTCAAGGCAATGGTGGAACAGCACGCCATCGCCTGATCGAGCTTGTCAGGCCTTTCCGACTGATCGTCGGGGGGCCTGAACCGACCGAAACGGGGCCAGTCGACCAGTCGATCGGCCCCTTTCAGTTCGGGATCGGGCCAGCGTGCGGTTTCCGAAAGCGACCGCGGCCTAGAGCCGGCTCAGCATCGCCAGCACCTGCTCGAACTGGTCGTTCTTCTCCGCCTCGCGCAGGACCTTGGCGTTGGGCACCAGGACTTCATCCGGAAAGCCGCTTTCGCCGTATTGGGCCATGACCTGGTCGATATAGGTGGCTAGCGGCAGATAGCCCTCGCGGCTCGACTGGCCGGGGGTCAGTTCGGTCTGCACGGCTGGCGGGATCAGTTCGATCACGCGGACCTTGCCCGCCAGCATGGCGCGCAGCGAGACGCTGTACGAATGCAGCGCGGCCTTGGTCGCCGAATAGGTCGGCGCTTTGGGCAGTGGGACGAAGGCGAGGCCGGACGTGGTGTTCACGATCGCCGCATCCTGCTGCGCTGACAGGTGTTCGATAAGGGCATCTGTGAGGCGGATCGGGGCGAGCAAGTTGGTCTCTATGATCGAGGCGGCCGCCGAAAGATCGCGTCGATTGGTCACATCCTCGTAATCCATGATCCCGGCGTTGTTCACCAAGACATTGATGGCAGGATAGCGCGCAAGAAGTTCTTCAACGCCGCGCGCCACTCCGGCCGCGTCGCTGACATCGAGAACATGGGCGTGCATCGATGGCCGACCGGCGCAGGTTTCTTCAAGCGCACCAAGACGCCGCCCGGCGACGATCACCGTGTTGCCGCGATCGGCCAGTTCGCGCGCCAGTTCGCGACCGATGCCGCTGCCGCCGCCGGTAAAGAGGATGGTGTTTCCGCTGGGCTTCATGATCGGCACTTTCGTTGTGGTGGTTGGATGCCTCACCATGTATGGCGTTTAGGATGGAATTATAAGTAAGCACCTTTTTGAACCATACCCACCAAAAGGTTAGAAATGGCAAATCAGCCGATTACGAGTTACTCGACCGCTCCCGAAGTCGACGCGCTGGTCAACGATCTGATCGGGCGCGTGGCCGACAAGTGGACCCTCCTGGTGCTCGAACAGCTTGAGGAAGGCGGCGAGCAGCGATTCGGAGCCTTGGCCAGAGCCGTTCCAGGGATCAGCCAGAAGATGCTGACACAGACCTTGCGCGCGATGGAACGCGATGGCCTGGTCATCCGCACCGTCCATCCCGTCATCCCGCCGCATGTCGACTACCGGCTTACCACTCTGGGCCACAGCCTTGGCGAAGCGTTCTGCGGGGTGTGGCACTGGGCCGAGGCGAACCTTGCCGCGGTGCAGCGATCGCGCAGCGCCTTCGACGCGCGCGACTAGACCGGCTTGCGCCGCCGCGGATCAGCGGCCACCTTGTGCCACGATGCGCAAGTACCTTTCCCCGTCCCGCCCGGCCGCCAAGCACGGCCTTGCCTTCAACATCGGCTGGTGGATCGGCCGCCTGATCATCGCCTTTCTCGTCCTCAGCGTCGGGTTCACCATCCTCTACAAGTTTGTGCCGGTGCCGGTCACGCTGACCATGGTGCTCGATCCCAACGGCTTCGAAAAGAGCTGGCGCCCGTTGAGCCGGATCGACCGCAACATGGTCTCTGCGGTGATCGCCGGGGAAGACGCCAAGTTCTGCAGCCATCGCGGTTTCGACCAGGAAGCGATCGAAAAGGCGATCGAGCGCAACGCGCGCTCATCGCGGCTGCGCGGCGGATCGACCATCAGCCAGCAGACCGCGAAGAATGTCTTTCTTTGGCAGGGCACCGGCTGGACCCGCTATCTGCGCAAGGGCCTGGAAGCCTGGTTCACCGTCCTGATCGAGAACATCTGGGGCAAGCGGCGGATCATGGAGGTCTACCTCAACGTCGCCGAAACGGGCCTTGGCACCTACGGGGTGGAGGCCGGCGCCCAACGCTATTTCAAGCATTCCGCCGCGCGCCTGACGCGGACCGAGGCGGCCCGGATCGCGGCCGCCCTGCCCGCCCCCAAGCGGCGCGAAGTGGTCAGCCCCGGCGGCTTCACCCGCCGGCACGGCAACGCCATCGCCGCACGCAGTGGCGTGGTCCGCAATGAAGCGCTCGACGCCTGCGTCTACCGTTAAGGCAAAAAGAAAGGGGCGCCGAAGCGCCCCTTTCCGTTTTCGCTACCGCGAGTCCGATCAGAACTTGATGCGGGCCCCGACGCGGATGCCGTAGAGCGACTGACGCGCCTGCAGCAGGACGTTCGGCGTCGTTACCTGCGAATAGCGGTACTGCGCGCAGCCCTGGGTAGGCAGCGTAGCCTGCACCGCCGGCAGGCCGTTCGGATTGTTGGCGGCCGAAGTGCCGACGGCAACCACGGCCTGACCCGTCGACTGCGCCGTGGTGAGGCAGCTCACCGAGGCGATCGCCGCGTTGTAGGGGAACGGGAACTGCCGCAGCGCACCCCAGTCCTTGTTGATCAGGTTGAGCACGTTCTCGATGTCGGCAAACAGTTCGAACTTCGCCCCGTTCACGACCGGCAGGGGGATTTCCTGGCCGAAGTGCATGTCGATCTTGAAGAAGTTGGGCGAGGTCTGGCTGTTCTTCGGAACGATCTTGCCGCGGTACTTGTCGAGACCCAGCGTGGTCACGAGGTTGTTGAACGCCGTTTCGCTGGCTGCGGTGTCGAAGCTGACCTTCGGATCGCCGCCCGCAGTCGGCACGTAGAGCAGCATGTTGCCCAGGTTGCCCACGGTACCATAGACCGCGCCGCGGCCGCTCGACCGGTCGAGCATGGTGACGCTGTACGGACGGCCCGAACGCAGTTCGCCGAACAGGCCGACGCTGGTCTTGTTGTCGCCGAACAGGCGCGGCGTGAAGTTGAGGCCGAACTTCCACTGGTTGCGGTATTCGTAGATCGACCGGCCGTATTCCGGAACGTTCGGATCGGTGAAGGCGTTGTTGCCGTAGTTCGACGACGAGGTCGACGAAGTCAGTGCCGAACGGTCCTTGACGTCCGAACGGGTGTAGCTGCCGTCGATCGACACAACGTTGCCGAAGCGCTTCTCGAAGCGGACCGTCGCGAAGATGCCGCGGCCATCGCTGGTGTTGGTCAGCATCAGGTCGCGGTTGGTCGTCGCCGTGCCGCCGAAGGGACCGTACCGAGTGCGGCCATCGGGCAGGGTGCCGATCGGAACCGAACGCAGGTCGGTCCACATGTAGGCGTCGAGAGTCTTGTCGTAGAGGAACTGGACCCCGAACAGCCAGTCATCGCCCAGCGGACCGAGATCGGCGCTGTAGTCGGCCTGTAGCGAGGCCTTCATCTTGTTGGCGATCTTGAGATCGGGATCGATCACATCGGTCGCCGCTGCGGCAAGCGAGCCCACATTGGTGGTCAGGTAGTTGATCACGCTTTGCGCGATGGTGCCGTTGGTCAGCGGGCTGGCGGCCGAACCCAGCGCGTTGCAGGTGTTACCCGATGCGACGCAGTTGCTGCGGTTGATGTCGACCGTGTTGGTAAGCTGGCCAGTGTTCGAATAGACGTTCGACAGGAACACGTCGGGCGTGCCGCCACCGAAGATGCCCACGCCGCCCCGGACAATCAGACGCTCGGCCGGCTCCCAGGTGAAAGCCATGCGCGGCTGGAACAGGCCACGACCCTTGAAGGTCGAACGGTTGCTGAAGCCATAGCGTGCGGTGAAGTTGGGGTTGAGCGGCGGCAGCGGATTGGTGTCGAACAGGTCGTAGCGCATGCCGAGCGAGAGGTTGAGCGTATCGGAAACCTGCCAGTCGTCCTGGATCCCGAACGTCCAGTTGCGGGTGGTGAACGAAGCAGCCGCCGCGCTCGGATCGTTCGACGGCACCGCGTTCGAATAGCGCAGGCGATTGGCGAGGCCGGCCTGGAAATCGGCGATCGAGTCGAAGTAGAAGTCACCAAGCGAACGCTGCAGGAACAGATTGAAGGTGTCGATCGTGGTGTAGCCGCCCATCAGGCGCAGCGAGTGGGCACCCGCTTCGAGGCGCGCGGTCAGGTCGACCGACAGGTTGTCGGTGTTGAGTGCGTTCGAATGGCGGCTGACGTCCGGACCGAAGAACACGCGAGCCGAGCCGCACGAGGTGGCCGAGTTTGTGCTGGTGTTGGTGATCGAAGCCGGATCGAGGCAGACTTCCATGTTCGGGAACGGCGCACCGAACGGGGTCTGGCCGCGGTTGTAGTCACGGTACGACGCGCGCAGGGTGGTCGAGAAGCGATCGGTCCACGACGAGTTCAGTTCGAAAGTGCCCGAATTGACTTCTTCGGTCAGCTCATAGCCGTTCGAGGCGAGGCCGAGGGCATAGACCGGGGTAAGGAAGTTGTTCTGCTGGAACTGGTTGGTGCCGACATTGCGGATGTAGGTCAGCGCGGCGCGGTGCGCGTCGCTGATGTTCCAGTCGAGCTTGGCGACGATCTTCTCGTCTTCTTCCTGCGCGGTGGTCAGCTGGCCAAGGGTGTCATAGTTGAAGCGGCTCTGCGCGATCGAGGAGACCTGATCGATCAGCGCCTGGGTAACGTTGGTCACCTGGTTGGCGTAAGCCGAACCGACGCCGTCCTCGATCGGCTTGCCTTCCTTGGTGCGTTCGTAGGCGACCATGAAGAACAGCTTGTCCTGAATGATCGGGCCCGAGAGCCAGCCGCCATACTGCTTGGAATCGAAGTCGAGGTTGACGGTCGTGGTCTTGGTCTTGCTGCCGGTCAGGCTGTCGTCGGTGTAGCTGAAGAAACCGCCGCCGTGCAGCTTGTTGCCGCCCGAACGCAGCACGACGTTGATCGCGCCGCCCTGCATGTCGCCTTCCGCGATGTCATAGGGCGCAACCTTGACCGAGAACTGTTCGATCGCGTCATAGGGCACCGGGCCGCGGTTGGTCGGCAGGCCGCCGTTGTTGAGGCCGAAGTCGTCCGACATCTGCATGCCGTCGACCGAGAAGCGGTTGAGGCGGCCGTTGTTGCCGGCGATTTCGATGGTGCGGGCGTTGGTCAGGTCGATCGTGACCAGCGGGTCGCGGCGAGCCAGGTCGCGGATGTCGCGGTTGATCGAGGCCGCGTTTTCGATTTCGGCGCGGCCGAGCGCAGTGGTCGGGCCGTCGCTGTTGTTGATGCGCGGCTGGATCGAGGACGCGCTGACGACGATCTGCTGTTCGGCCTGGAGGTCGATCGGCAGACGGCTGGGAACGCCGGCTTCGAGGTACAGATCGTTGACCGTGCCGCCCTGGTAGCCGGCGGCTTCGACCGTCACGGTGAAGGGACCGCCGACGCGCAGGCCGTTGGCGCCGAAAGTGCCGTCCTCCGCCGTGGTGGTCGTGGCGGTGGTGCCCGAAGGTTCATGGGTGACGGTGACCGTTGCGCCCGCGATCGGGCTGCCGCCCGAGGTGACGACGCCGCGGACCGCCGAGGAGGTTTCCTGTGCGGCTGCCGGCGCGGCGATCATGCCGCAAGCGAGAGGAATGCTGGCCGCGCTGGCGGCAAGGAAGAACTTCAGCTGCATGTCGTATGTCCCCAGTTCCCGGGTTCGGGATGTCTTTTCAAGATCTTACGGTTTCGAAGACCGGCAGCGAATCACCACCGACCTTCCGACCTGCCGTTTCAATACAGGTGCCGTGCGCCCCTAAAAACAGCCCAAGGTGACAGAATTGCGACACTCGCAGACCGCCTGCCGGTGGCGATAAGTATACGGGCAATTAAGTTTCATTCGGGCACGAAATGGTGGAATGTTTGTTTGAAATGGGAGCACTTATCTAACGTTCGGCACGTGCCAGCGCCTTGCCATCCCGTCGATTCTTGCTGCACTGCGGCATTTGTGCAACGCTGGCTGCGCGAACCGGCCCGGAAGGACAATAACTGCATGATAAAGGCCGATCACAAGGGCCACGATCACCACAACGGCGCCGGTCAAGGGCACGGGCACGGACACCACCACCAGCACGTGGCAGGCAGTCACGGCACGGCCTTTGCGATTGCCGTCGTCCTGAACGCCGGGTTCGTCGTTGCCGAGGCGGCAGCGAGCTTCATCAGCGGATCGGCCGCGCTGCTCGCCGATGCGGGTCATAACCTGGGCGATGTGCTGTCGCTGCTGCTGGCCTGGGGCGCGTCGGTGCTCGCTGCGCGCCCGGCCTCGAAGGGCTTCACTTACGGCCTCAAGAGCAGCTCGATCCTTGCCGCGATCGCCAACGCGGCGCTGCTGTGGGTCGCACTCGGCGCGGTCCTGATCGAGACCCTGCGGCGTTTCTGGCAACCCGAGGAGGTCAACGGCTGGCAGATGATGGCGGTGGCCGCGATCGGCATCGGCATCAACCTCGCCTCGGCGTTGCTGTTCGCGCGGGGAAGCAAGTCGGACCTCAACCTGCGCGCAGCCTTTCTCCATCTGATGGCCGATGCGGTCGTTTCGGCCAGCGTGGTGCTGGCTGGCCTGGTCATCATGCTGACCGGGCAGGACTGGATCGACCCCGTCGCCAGCCTGATCATCACCGTCGGCCTCGCCTGGGCCAGCTGGGATCTGCTCAAAGACGCGATCAAGATGGGGCTGCTTGCCGTCCCGGGCCACATCGACGAGGCCGCGGTGCGCGAATACCTGACCGCGCTGCCCGGCGTACGTGCAGTTCACGACCTGCACATCTGGCCGATGAGCACCACCGAGGTCGCCTTTACCGCGCACCTCGTCATGCCCGGTGGCGCGCCTTCCGATGCGTTTCTGGCCGACGTCGCACGCCATCTCGACGAGCGGTTCGGCATCCACCATGCGACGATCCAGGTCGAAACCGGCGTGGACGATTGCCGCCTGCACGGCGCGCACGCCCACTGACTGGCGCTCAACCGCTGTTCATCCCGGCAAGGCTATGGCGCCGCCACCACACAGGAGTCGACATGCCCCGCTTCGCCACGCTTGCCCTTGCTGCCACGCTTGCCTCGTCGGCCTCCATCGCGGCGCCAGCCCTGGCGCAAGCCGACACCGCGGCCGAGTTCGAGGCCCGCTACGCGGCCCTGCGCACGGCGATGGAGGCGCGCGATGCCGCCGCGACCGGCGCGATCCTGGCGCCCGAATACACGATGACCGACCTGCGCGGCGAAACGCGCAAGGGCGCCGATATGCTTGCCCGGATGCAGAAAATGGCGGCCCGCGCGCCCGATGCCGCGCGCAAGATCGAAACGAAAGTCCTCTCGGCAACCGTCGTCGGAGACAGGGCCACGGTCGAGCAGCAGCTTGTCGGCGGCGCCAGGCGGACGGGCGATGACGGCAAGGAACACACCATGGAAATGGTGATGGCAAGCACCGACACCTGGGCGCGGCGCGGCGAAGCCTGGCTGCTCGTTTCGAGCGTTCAGACCGGCATGACGGTGAAGCGCGACGGCGAAGTCTTCTTCCACGAAGGCAAGTAGGGTCCCAGCCCTTGTCAGGCCAGCGCCCACTCCACAGCCGCAGCGGCGTGGAGCGCCGTGGTATCGAACAACGGCACCGGATAGCGGACCCCCTGCTCGACCAGCAGGACAAGCTCGGTGCAGCCCAGGATCACTCCTTGCGCGCCGTCAGCGGCCAGTTCCTCGATCAGGCCACGGAACCGCGCTTGCGAGGCGGGTTCGATCCGGCCGGCAACCAGTTCCTCGAAGATGATGCGGTGAATGTCGGCGCGGCCGTCATTGCCCGGCGCGAAGCAGTCGATCCCGGCAACCGCGAGAATCCTGTCGGCCAGAAACGGCCGGTCCATGGTAAATCCGGTACCAAGCAGGCCGGCGCGCGACATGCCGTGCCGCGCCATGGCCTTGGCCGTCGGATCGGCGATATGCAGCACCGGCAAGGGTGTCGCCGCTTCGACAGCGTCCAGGCACAGGTGCATCGTGTTGGCGCAAATCAGGATGAAGTCCGCGCCGGCCGCATGCAGTGAACGAGCGGCTTCTGCCATGATTTCGCCCAGCCGATCCCATTCCCCGGCATGCTGCAGCGTCGCGATCTCGTCGAAATCGACCGAGACCAGCACGATCCGCGCGGAATGGACACCGCCGAGCCGTTCCAGCACCAACTGGTTGAGGACGCGGTAATATTCGGCGGTGCTTTTCCAGCTGATCCCGCCGATCAGCCCGATGGTCTTCACGCGACCCAAGGCGGCGTCAGGCCGCCTCTTCCCGCGGCTTGATCACGCGAACCGGTTCCTTGCGGCCTTCGACCACGTCCTTGTCCACCACCACTTCGGAGATGTCGGTCTCGGTCGGCAGGTCGAACATCGTGTCGAGCAACAGCCCTTCGACTATCGAGCGCAGTCCGCGCGCACCGGTCTTTCGCTCGATGGCCTTCTGGGCGATCGCCTCGAGCGCATCGTCGGTGAAGGTCAGTTCGACGTCTTCCAGTTCGAACAGCTTGGCATACTGCTTGATCAGCGCGTTCTTCGGTTCGCGCAGGATCTTGACCAGCGCCTCGATGTCGAGGTCATTGAGCGTCGCGATCACCGGCAAGCGGCCGACGAATTCGGGGATCAGGCCGAACTTGAGAAGGTCTTCGGGCTCCGCCTTCTGCAGCAGTTCGCCCACCCGGCGCTTGTCGGGATCGGCGACGTGCGCGCCGAAGCCGATCGAGCGCTTCTGCAGACGGTCGGCAATGATCTTTTCGAGGCCCGCGAAAGCACCGCCGCAGATGAACAGGATGTTCGTCGTGTCGACCTGCAGGAATTCCTGCTGCGGATGCTTGCGCCCGCCCTGCGGCGGGACCGAGGCCGTCGTGCCTTCCATCAGCTTCAACAGGGCCTGCTGCACGCCTTCACCCGACACGTCGCGCGTGATCGAGGGGTTTTCCGCCTTGCGGCTGATCTTGTCGATTTCGTCGATGTAGACGATGCCGTGCTGGGCCTTGTCGACGTTGTAATCGCTCGCCTGGAGCAGCTTGAGGATGATGTTCTCCACGTCCTCGCCAACGTAGCCGGCTTCGGTCAGCGTGGTGGCATCGGCCATGGTGAAGGGCACGTCGAAAGTCTTGGCCAGCGTCTGCGCAAGCAGGGTCTTGCCCGAACCGGTCGGGCCGACCAGCAGGATGTTTGACTTCGACAGTTCGACTTCGCCGCCCTTGCCGCTGTGCTTGAGACGCTTGTAGTGGTTGTGCACCGCGACCGAGAGAACGCGCTTGGCGCGGTCCTGCCCGATCACATAGTCATTCAGCGTTTCGAAAATATCCTTCGGGCTGGGAACGCCGCCATCCTTCTTGCCGGCGATCCCGGCCTTGGTTTCCTCGCGGATGATGTCGTTGCACAGCTCGACGCATTCGTCGCAGATGAAGACGGTCGGCCCGGCGATAAGCTTGCGCACTTCGTGCTGCGATTTGCCGCAGAAGCTGCAGTAGAGGGTGCTTTTCGCGTCGGAGCCTTGCAGTTTGGTCATGCTTTCTTCCAGTTTCCCCGCATTGGCAGGGATTCGCCGGAGTGTAGCCCGGCGATCTGATTCTTCAATCCTGTGTCATAGCACGGCCGCATTGACCGTGCCTGAAGCGGCAGGGTTACTTATTCCTTCGCGCCCTTAGACGCATCGGCACCCGGTTCGTCGCCAGCAGGGCGTGTTTCGAAGACCTTGTCGACCAGACCGAAGGCGCGTGCTTCTTCGGCATCCAGCCAGGTGTCGCGGTCCAGGGCTAGGTCGATTTCTTCGACGCTTTTGCCCGTGAACTTCGCGTAAAGCTCGTTGAGCCGCTTGCGCAGGCGCAGGATTTCGCGGGCCTGGATTTCGATATCGGTCGCCATGCCGCGGGCACCGCCGGACGGCTGATGGACCATGATGCGCGCCTGCGGCAGCGCGATGCGCATGCCCGGTTCACCCGCAGCAAGAAGGAAGCTGCCCATCGAGCAGGCCTGGCCGATGCACACGGTCGACACGCGGGGGCGGATGTACTGCATGGTATCGTGGATCGCGAGACCCGCCGTCACCACGCCGCCCGGCGAGTTGATGTACATCGAGATGTCCTTGGACGGGTTTTCGCTTTCCAGGAACAGCAACTGGGCGACGATGACCGACGCCATGTGGTCCTCGACCTCGCCGGTCACGAAGATGATGCGTTCGCGCAGCAGGCGCGAATAAATATCGAAGCTGCGTTCGCCGCGGCTCGACTGTTCGACCACCACCGGGATCAGGGCGCCGGTCACGGGATCGTGGGTAAACTTGCCTTGGGCACTGGACGAACCGAACAGGTCGAGCATGGACTTCCTCTTGCAGCGTTGGTCCGCCTATGTCGGCCCTGCCCGGCGGATGTTCAAGGGCATTAACCCACGAAGCTGTCGATGGGCCGAAACGAACGAACCCCCGGTCGAACGGACCGGGGGTTCGCCGCGTGACGCCTGGGCCGCCTGGGCTGCCCCGGCATCGTGACCTTAGAGGCCGAGCAGGTTGTTGACCGCCGCGATCTGGGCGTCCGAGAGCGTCGTCTTGGTCGACGTGCCGAGCGCGAGTTGGGCATCGACCACATCGGACTGCGCGTCGGCCAGCAGCGCCTGGTCGGTCGACAACTGGGTCTGCGCGGTGGCAAGCGTGGTCTTGGCCGCATCGAGCGTCGCCTTGGCGGCATCGACCTTTGCCTGATCGAGCGGCTGGGCAGCCAGTGCAGCGTCATATGCGGTCTGCGCGTCGGTCACCGCGGTCTGCGCTGTCGCTACCGAAGCCTGGCCGGTGGCGACCAGACCGGTGTACTTCTCGACGTTGGCCTTCGCCTCGACCGTGGCGGTCTTGTAGGTGTTGATCGCGCCGACGACCGACCTTTCCGAAGCGTGGGCAAGTCCGTTATCCGAGGCGTGAGCCGCATTGAGCTTCTTCAGCAGCGAGGCGGCGGCGCCGGTGTCGCTCCGGCCGGAAGCGTTGGCCGAGGCCTTTATCTTGGCATTGGCGCTGACCGTTGCACGTGACTTCGCCTTGGCGGAAGCCGCAGCGCTTGCATCGACGCCGACCGATTTGGCGGGCAGTGTTGTCGGGATGCGCGCGGTGGCGGCAGCGGGAATACGCGCTGTGGCGGCAGCCGGCGGTCCCTTGGGAATGTTCGGCAAGGTTGGCTTCACGCCGCCCGGATTGGCCAGCGCGACCGAAGCCGCGGACAGGGCGAACCCGGCAGCAGCGGCGGTAAGAATGTGTCGACCCATTTTACTCTCCTCTTCAAATTAGATTCGGTGCAACGCACCGCGCAGAAATTCCTGTCTTTACGGGAACAGGCTCAAGCGCAGACCGGCGCCCCAGCGCGGGCTGGCATCGTTGAAGCCCGCCATGCCGTAGAGCGTCAGCCCCAGCCCCTTGCTGACCCGGTAGGTCATGTAAGGGGAAACGACCGCCTGCCCGGCATAGCCTTCGGCCACCGGTTCGCGGTACGAAACACTGACGCCGTAGTTCTGTTTCTCGTCCGGTCGCAGATTGAGACCGCCTGACGCGGTAATCCCATCCTTGAGCTGGTAGGCTGCCGGGCTGCCGAGCCAGGAATAGCCGACCGAACCGAACAGCATGACCGTGCTGGACAGCGACTTGTAGGCGCTGAGCGTCGCCGAATAATCGGTCTCGCCCGTGCCGATCGTGTCCTTGGCGGTCGGCAGCTTGACCCCGGCGCCCAGTTCGAAGGCCGGCAAGGCGACGCTTTCGGTGTTGAGCAGATAGGCTGCCGACACGTTGACGTCGCCGATGCCGTCGCGCTTGACCGTACTGGTGCTGTTGGGATCGCTGACCACGACCCCGCCGACCAGCTGGCCGGGGCCCTTGATCGAGACCCACGGTACACCCGCCTGGAGCCGCAGACGGCCGAACTGGCCCTTCAATTCAACCGGCACGCTGACCACCGAGGTATCGGCGAGCGCACCGTACTTGCCGACCGAATAGTCGACCCCGGTCGACAGTTCGAACGTGTCGACTTCGGTCTGCGGTGCCTCGGTGACGACGGTGTTCTGGCCGCTGACCTTGGATGGCGTGTCGGCGCTTGCGGCCAGGGCGGGAACGGCGAAAACGGTAGAGGCCGCAGCGAGAGCCAGACGAGCGGCACGCGCGCAGTAGATACGGTAAGTCATGGTCATTCCTGATATAATTGGTCCTGGCCGGTGTGCGGCGAACCCATCCTCCCTAGGCAAGGGAGGCGCGAACACCGCGCCAGCCCGTAGACAACGACTGGACGCGCGACTTTACCTCGCCATGCACGAAAGTGGTTATCGGCGCGGCAGGGAAGATTGGCCAGATCGGGCAGACGCGCACAGCCGTCCGCCTGCCGCAAAAGCGGGCGAGATCAGACCACTAGTGGACGCTCAACCGAAAATGAAATCGGTCGCGCTGAAACTGGAAGCCTGCAGGTTCTGGAACACGACGATGTTCCCGCCGCCCAGATCGAGCGCGCAATCCGCGCCGTTCTGGACCAGGTGCGTGCTCACTTCGGCCCAGGAGCCGTAGAACCCGGTCAGCTGGATCCTGTCCTCGCCGGGGCGGAAGTCACCGATTACGTCCTGACCGACGACGCCGTCGAACACGAAGGTATCACTGCTGTATGGCCCTTCGAGCAGGTCGCCGAACAGCACGTCGTTGCCCGCCTTGCCGTTCAGGGTGTCGCTTCCCTGGTTGCCGAGCAGCCAGTTGTCGCTGGCCGATCCGGTCAGCACGTTGTTCAGCTCGTTGCCGGCAGCAAAGGGCGTGTTGCCGGTCAGGGTGCAGTTTTCGACATAGGCCCACAGGTAAAAGCCGGCGCCCACGATTCCGGCATAGACGGTGTCGGTACCCTCGAACTGACCCTCATAGACGATGTCGTCGGGGGTATCGACATAGTAGGTGTCGTTGCCCGCCGCGCCGTTCATGATGTCATAGTCGCCCAGACCCGAATTGGCGTAGATGATGTCGTTACCCGCCCCGCCATAGAAAATGTCGGTATCGAAGCTGGCGCCGCCGATGATGGTATCGTCGCCGTCTTCGCCATAGAGCGCATCGGGGTTGTCGCCGCCGTTGATCGTGTCGTTGCCGAGGCCGCCGACGATGTAATCGATTCCGGCATCGCCATTCAGGGTATCGTCGCCGTCCTCTCCGAACAGGCTGTCATCACCCGCGCCGCCATGGATCGTGTCGTTGCCAAGGCCGCTGATCAGAAGGTTGCCTGAATCGTTCCCGGCGATCACGTTGGCGAGGTCATTGCCCACGCCGAAGTTGCTTCCTGTCCCGGCGGCCAGGGTCAGGTTCTCGACATTGGCGTAGAGGTAGAAGTTGCCCGTCGCGATCGCGGTATCGATGCCCTCTCCGGCGCTCTCGACGATCACATCGGCCTGGGCGTCGACGTGGTAGGTATCGTTGCCGAGCCCGCCAACCAATTGATCGACGCCGGCCTTCCCGTCGAGCACGTCATCGCCCGCGTTGCCGCGCAACACGTCGTCGGCGCCCGATCCGTTGAGCGTGTCGGCCCCTGACGCCCCGAGCAGGACCTGGTTGAAGGCGGCGCCCTGCAGCGCGTTGAGCGTCATGCCGGTCGTGTTGCTGCCCGCGACCGCCATGACTACGGCGTCGCCCCCAGGTCCATTTGTCCAGTCGACGAGATTGAGCGTCGGCACGGTGGCCGAAGTGCCAGAGACCGCGACCAGGACCAGTTGGTCGATGCCCGCGCCGCCGATCACCGTCGTGATCCCCGCGCCCTGATACTGCGGAAGCAGCAGCACCGCACTGAGCGTTTCCCCGACCTTGCTATCAAACTTTAGCGTCTCGATCCCGTTCAGCACGTTGGCGAAATAGAGGCTGTGCTGGCTGAACCCGCCGGGCACGAAGCCGCGCAGGACCAGGCTGTCGGTTCCGGTCCCGCCTGTGATCGACGGCTGACCGAAGACGCCGTTGGGGTTCAGCGCCCCATCGAGCACGATCACATCGTCGCCGGCATCGCCGCTGATGATATCGGCTCCGCCGCCGCTGTAGATGCGGTCGTTGCCGTCGCCGCCGTGCATCTGATCGTCCAGGTTGACGCCCAGCATGATGTCGGCAAGCGCCGTGCCGTTGTCGTAAACCGAATAGTACCCGGTATCGAGCTTGAAATCCGTCGCAGCCAGGCTTGCGGCGCTGACCCCGTTCAGACGCACCTCGGTATGGTTTCCGCCGCTGTCGCCCGCGATCACCGCCCCGTTGGCGCCCTGCGAAAGGAAATCGCGCAGCCGATCGAACAGTATGAAGCCCGACCCGCTGACGTCGAACTTGTCCGACCCTTGGGTAAAGTCGGTGATCGTGAAGGTTCCCTGGCCGAGGTGGAAGGTGTCGGCGCCGATGCCGCCGGTCGCCGTCTGCGTCCCCGTGCCGAACCAGATTTCGTCAGCCGCGCCCGATCCCACGATCGACACGCCGTTGCCCGTTCCAGCAACGATCTGGAAGCGAACGTCGGTACCCGGCAGGAAGGTGAACAGCGCGCCCGAGAAGCTGCTGTTGTCGTCAAGGTCGATCTCGACCGTTCCGGTGCCGCCGAAGACCGCCGCAGCAGGCAGCATCGCAAGATGGGCCTGGTCGAGAACGAGGTAGCCCTCATCCTGCTTGGTCACGATCGGCTGGGGCGGCAGGACCGCGGCCTGAAGGAAGAAGCCCTCGATACCGACCAGCGTGGCTTGAAGGTCCACGAAACCGCCGATGCCGACAAGATCGGTGCCCGTGCCGCCGTTCCAGGTGGCACCCGCGCCGTTGTAGGTCGTCGGCGGCATCCACGACGACCCCGTCGGCGCAAAGGAGTTGACGATCAGGATCAGGTCGTTGCCCGCCCCCGCCATCACCGCGTCGGCGCCGGCGCGCGCGTCGAGGATGTCGGCATTGGCCGATCCATTGAGGATGTCGTCGCCTTGCCCACCCGACAGAAGCTGAAGGAAACCTGCCCCGGCGCGGGCGTTGAGAGTCACGCCGACCCCCGGCCCGGCGGACGACGACAGCACGACGAAATCGCCCCCGTCCCACGCATTGGCGGGAACGGCATCCCAACCGACCAGGGGAAGGTCGGGCATCTCGTAGACGCCGGAGCTCGTCCCGGTGGACATGGTCAGAAAATCGCGCCCGGCCCCGCCCACGATCTGGGTCAGTCCGATCGAGGCCCAGTTGGACAGCAGCAGCGACGACTGCATGGCCTGCCCCGCTTGCGAGGCGAAGACCAGTCGCTCGATCGAAGAGAGCGTCGAGGCCGACAGGCCGTGCGGAGACAGCAGCCCGAACGATGTAACCACGGGCCCCGGAATGGTGCGCAGTTCGATCGTGTCGAATCCGGCGCCGCCGTTGAACGTCTCGCCCGCCGATGTCGGCTGGTCTTCGACGAAAGTATCTTCGCCGTTGCCGCCCGACAGCATGTCGACGCCCAATCCGCCATAGATGAAATCGTCGCCGTCGCCGCCGTCGATCGTGTCGTTGCCGGCAAGGCCGTAGATCGTGTCGGCATCCGCGGTGCCGTTGAGCACGTCGACGACCGACGTTCCAGTGATTACAGCCATGGCCTATTCGTCTCCCGCATCGCCGGTCCGATCGACCTCGATCGCGGCGTTGATCCGGGACAAGTCGCCGAAAATCAATCGAAATGTTGCGGGATGACCCTGCTGTGCCAGTCCCGCACAGATACTCCAGACAAATGAAAACCCGGACAGACCCAACGGCCCGCCCGGGTTTCGCAAATGGTTGGGGATCGCCCCTTACTTCTTGGCGGCAGCGGTCTTCTTGGCGGGAGCCTTCTTGGCCGGCTTGTCCTCGGCAGGGGTGGGCGCAGCCTCTTCGGCCTTGGGCTTGGCCGCCTTCTTTGCGGCAGGCTTTTCGGCCGTGTCGCCGTCGTCGGCCTTGGCCGCCTTCTTGGCCGGAGCCTTCTTGGCGGGCTTGGCCTCCTTGGCGGGAGCGGCTTCCTCGGCCTCGATCGCGGCCTGCAGTTCTTCGCGGGTCACGGTCTTTTCGGTGACATCGGCCTTGTCGAACAGGAAGTCGACGACCTTGTCCTCGTAAAGCGGGGCGCGCAGCTGGGCGGCGGCCATCGGGTCCTGCTGGACGTATTCGTAGAACCGCTGGCGGTCTTCCGGACGGTACTGCTGCGCGGCCTGGGCCATCAGCATCTGCATTTCCTGCTGGCTGACCTCGACCGCATTGGCCTGGCCGATTTCCGACAGCAGCAGGCCGAGACGCACGCGGCGCACGGCGATGGCGCGGTAATCGTCCTTCTCGTCCTCGATTTCCTTGAGCGCGGCTTCGGGGTCGTCCTCGTTCTGCGCTTCCTGGGTCAGCTGTTGCCAGATCTGGCCGAATTCGGCTTCGACCATCGAAGGCGGCACGTCGAAATCGTGTCCGGCGGCGAGCTGGTCGAGCAGCGCGCGCTTCATCTGGGTGCGGGTCAGACCGGCGGTCTCCTGCTCGAGCTGGCCGCGCAGCAGGCCCTTGAGCTGTTCGAGATCGGTCAGACCGAGGCTCTTGGCGAAATCGTCGTCGAGCTTGGTCTCGCCCGGAACCTTCACGCCCTTGACCTTGATGTCAAACGTCGCGTCCTGGCCCTTCAGGTTTTCGGCCGGATAGTCGACCGGGAAGGTCACGGTGATGGTCGTTTCATCGCCTTCCTTGACCCCGACGAGCTGCTCCTCGAAACCCGGGATGAAGCGGCCGGCGCCCAGTTCGAGAGCGGTGTCCTGCGCGCTGCCGCCGTCGAATTCCACGCCGTCGAGCTTGCCGACAAAGTCGATCACGACCTGGTCGCCGTTTTCGGCTTTCTTGCCCTTCTTGGCATCGGTGAAGCTCTTGGCCCCGGCGGCCAGCTTGCCGAGCTGTTCGTCAACCTGTTCGTCGGTGACCGGCACGACCAGCTTGTCGAGCTTGAGCCCGTCGAGAGTCGGAGCCTGAATCGAGGGCAGCACTTCGAGGCTGACGGTGAGGTCGGCGTCCTTGCCTTCCTCGTAACCCGGGGTCAGCTCGATCTGCGGCTGCATCGCCGGACGCAGCTTGTTGTCGGCAACGACCTTGTCGACCGCTTCGCGCACCGAGGTGTTGAGTGCTTCCTGGTGCAGCGCGGGGCCGTGCATCTTCTTGACCAGGTTCGCCGGAACCTTGCCCGCGCGGAAGCCCGGCATGCGGACCTGCGGCGCGATCTTGGCGACTTCGCCATCGATCCGGGCGGCGATGTCCTTCGCCGTGATCTTGACCGTATACGCGCGCTTCAAACCTTCGTTGGTGGTCTCGACAATCTGCATGACAATAGAAGCCTTCTCGAACTGCGTCCTGGCTGGTCGGATCCGGTGCGGGGGAACTGGTGCGGGCGAAGGGACTCGAACCCCCACATCTTGCGATACTGGTACCTAAAACCAGCGCGTCTACCAATTCCGCCACGCCCGCAGCCGACGAAGCCTTGAATCAAGCGGTGGCCCTTAGTGAGGTCCGCCGAAAAGGGCAAGCACGCTTGCGGCGGCGATCGGCCGGATTGCGGGGAACGGCCGGTCGGGCTAGCCGTTATCATAGCAGAGGAGACCTGCCATGGCGACCCAGCCAGACCCCGCGCCCGACACCATCGAGCCACAGAGCCCGCCCGAAAGCCCGGGACAGAACCCGGTGCCCGAAGCCCCGCCGACCCAGCCGGTCGAAACCCCGGCGCCGGACCCGTCGATCAACGAACCCGGCCAGGTTCCCAACGAGGTCTAGAGGCTGACAAGCGCGGCGAGGCGCGCGGCCCAGCCCATTTCAACGCTCAGCGGCCGGACGCTGACGACCTGTACCGGGCAATCGAGGCAATAGGCCTGCGCCCCGCGCGCGCCGACCATCCAGCGCAGGCTGCCGATCGCCTGGACTACCCGCTGTTCCTGCCGCTGCGCGAGGATCGCGGCCAGATCGGCCGAGCGCGCGCCCTCGGCATCGTCGTCCCCGCCTTTCAGCCGTTCGAGCAACGAGGCATAGCGGTTTTCGCTGCGACCGTAGAATTCGGGATGCCAGTCATCGCCCAGCTTGGCCGACTGCGCGGCGAACACCAGAGCATCGTCGAGATTGCCGAACTGATCGACCAGGCCGTTCTGGCGGGCGGTGCCGCCGTCCCAGACGCGGCCCTGGGCAATCGCGTCGATCTGCTCGGGCGTGCGTCTCCGCGACTGCGCGACCAGCCCGATGAAGCGGGCATAGCCATGCTCGATCGTAGACTGGATCATCCCGTCGACTTCGGGGGTAAAGCCGCCCAGAATGTCGGGCTGGCCCGAAAGCGGCGTGGTGCGCACGCCATCGGCCTTGATTCCGTAATCGGCCAGGGTCCGTTCGAAACTGGGGATAAGCGCGAAGATGCCGATCGAACCGGTGATCGTCGCCGGTTCGGCAAAGATCCGGTCGGCCGGAGTCGAAACCCAATAGCCGCCACTGGCCGCAAGGTTGGCCATCGATACGACCACCGGCCGCTTCTTGGCCTTGAAGCGCTCGATCGCGCCGCGGATCACTTCGGACGCCATGACCGAGCCGCCTGGCGAATCGACCCGCAACACAAGCGCCGCGGCATCGTTGTCGTTGGCATCGTCGATCAGCCGGGCGATGCGATCGCCGCCGGCGGTGCCGGGTCCCGCGTCGCCATCGACGATCGAGCCGGCCACGGTGACCACCGCCACGGCCTTGCCCTCGCGGCTTTCGGGATGGGCGGCGAGCAGCGTATCGACCGAGGTGTGGGCGAAGGCGCCTGGCCTGGTCGAGGCGGGATCGGCCCCGACCAGTTCCTTCACCCGTTCGCCGAAGGCGACCCGGTCGCCGATGCGGTCGACCAGTCCCGCAGCCTGCGCGGCCTTGGCCGCATCGCCGCCGGAAGCCGTGATCCAGCCGACCGGATCGGTGGTGACCCGGGCGATGTCGGCCTTGGGCCTGGCCTTGACGACATCGGCCTTCCAGTCCTCGAACACGGCAGCGTAGAGCGCGCGGCGCGCCTCGCGCGACGGATCGGAGGCGCCGTCGCGAATGAACGGTTCGACGAAATCCTTGTAGGTGCCGACCTTGTAGACGTGCGGCGTGATCTTCAGCTTTTCGAGCAGCGGCCCGAAGTACGGCTGCGTGCCCCCGGGGCCGGTGACGATTGCACCGCCAAACGGATCGACCCAGGCCTCGCTCGCGTGGGCGGCCAGCAGGACGCCGTCGTCCATGTACGCGCCGGCATGGGTCAGAACCGGCTTCTTGGCTGCGCGCACGGCATCCATCGCCGCGCCGATTTCCTGCATGTGGACAAGCCCGCCGCCTGAAAACTCCGACAGGTCGAGCGCCACGGCCTTGATCCGGTCATCGGTGGCAGCAGCGCGGATGGCGCGGGCGACGTCGCGGGCGCGATGCTCGCCCTGCGGCTTGGCGCGCGAAAGCAGCAGTTCGAAGGGGTCGATCTCGGCCGGTTCCTCGACCACAACGCCGTCGAGCTTGACCAGCAGCGCGCCGTCGCGAACCAATCCCGCGCTGGGCCGCGCTGTCAGCGCCAGATAGAGCGCGGCAAAGAACAGCAGCATGAAGCACAGGACGAGCCCGTCCTTGATCGCGACAAGGAAGGTCCAAACCTTGCGGGCAAAAATCATCGGGTCATCCTAGGTGCCACTCGTCCAGCCTTCGAGATAGGCGGCATGGCGGGCAATGGCCAGCCGCACTCGTCGACTAGCGTTGCCCTTCCGCCGACAAGGGCCGGTTGCTGGCGATCCAGCCGAAGCGCTGGCGGTACATCCAGATATGGTCGACCGCAAAGCCCTGCTCGCGCAGACGGGCGAGCACCGCTTCCGGCGTGCGGCGGCTTTCGACATCGTGCTCGGCCCAGAACAAAGTTGGGCAATCGCGTGCAATGCGCCGCGACTGGCTGGGCTCGAGGCGAAGGCCGAGCCGCCCCGCGACAAGGGCGTAGGACCGTTTCATGACCATGTGATTGTCCCGCGGCGGCAAGGACAGGCTGTAGGCGTTCCAGTATGGCGGATCGATGTGGATGGGGGTGTCGGCGCAATGACGCTGGACCCGCGCGGCAAGCGAGGAGGCCCACAGCCAGGAATGGCGTTCGATCGCCAGTTCGGTGTTCCTGACCAAGGCCCATCCGGTTGCTGCAAGGGTGGCCGCCAGGATCAGGACACCGCCCCGCCGTCCCACCCGGCGCACCAGTTCGCTGAAACCAAGTGCCAGCGTCATGGCGGCGGGCGCGATCAGGGCGGCGAGATAGCGCTCGATGACCATCGGGCGCACCAGCTGGAGCGCAGCCAGCAATGCGCTGGCCAGGACGATCCCCAAGCCAAGGAGCAACGCGGCGGCCAGCTCCGGGGATATCGTGCGACGGATCGCTGCGTCGGCGCACAACAGCGCTCCGCCGCCAATGGCGGCGACAAGGGCGACCGGGTTGGCCGTTATCGCGGCCTCGATGCAAAGTTCGATCGACCAGCGCACGCCGCTGAAGTCCTTGGGGATCCAGAACACCGTGGTGTTGGCCCACCACAGCGGGATCTGGATCAGGCAGATACCGACGAAGATCGCGCCTGCAATCAATGCGGGCCACAAAATGGCAAGTGCGAGCTGACGACGCCCCGTAAACCATGCCGCCGCGATGAACGGCAGAGTTGCCGCACCCAGGATCACGCTGGTCAGGATGTGGACATTGAACCCGGTCAGCAATCCCGCAGCGAGGACTATCCGCTGCGCCCGGTCGAGCGTGCCCGTCAGCCAGCCGACCGTCAGCGCAAGGATCACGACAGCGGAGACAATCAGCGAAACCAGATAGGATCGCAGTTCGGTACCATATTCCAGCGTCGCCGGATTGGCGGCGATCACCAGCAAGAAGATGGCGGCAATCCAGCGCTCCGGACGAAGATCTCGGATCAGGAACCAGCTTCCCAGCAATCCGGCGGCGAGCGCCACCAGATTGATCTGGCGGGCACTTTCGATCGAATGGGACGCGTGCCGGGTGATCCAGACCAGTACGTAAAACAGCGGCGGGTGGTTATCGACCAGCCAACTGGAGATCAGACCGTCCGCGAAAGTCCGGCCGGGATCGGTCACGAACCAGGAGTAGAAATCATCGTACCAGGGCCCGCGGTGCCAGATCCCCCAGGCAAGCGCCACGGCCAGCCCCAGCGCCGCGATCAGCGTTGCCGCGAGAGGCAAACGCGAATCCGGCAAGCCGGCACGCGTCACACGATCGCGTGAAACCGGCGAAGGCCTTCGGGTCCGGGGCAAAGTCAGGGTATCGTCCATGGTCCGGCATCTCGCAATTCGACGATGACGCCACCACGGCGCCCGCTGCCAGACAAGCCATCGCTCGGCCCTGTCCCGCAATGCACCACTTAACAGGCAATTCTTACCCGCGAATGGTGGGCAACGGCGACCTTGCGCTTGCCCAGTGTGGCAATCCCACCTAAGGCACCGTCTTCAATGACATCTGCGAACCACACGCCGCAGAGCCGCTATCCAGCCGGCTCGGCCGCCTTCCCGCACCGCGACCTGACCGGTCTTGCGGGCCTGGCCCCATGGGAACTCCTGTTCCTGCTCGACGAAGCGGAACAGTGGGTCGAATTGAATCGCCAGCCGCAGAAACGCAGCGAAAAGCTGGCCGGCCTGACCATCATCAACGCCTTCTTCGAAAACTCCACCCGCACGCTCCTCAGCTTCGAGATCGCGGGCAAGCGGCTCGGCGCCGACGTGGTCAACATGCTGGTCGCCCAGTCGAGCGTGAAGAAGGGCGAAACCCTGATCGACACGGCGATGACGCTGAACGCGATGCACGCCGATGCCATGGTCATCCGCCACCAGTCGTCGGGAGCGGTGCGGCTGATCGCCGACAAGGTCGATTGCCCGGTGCTCAATGCCGGCGACGGCCAGCACGAGCACCCGACCCAGGGGCTGCTCGACGCGCTGACCATCCGCAACTTCATGACCGAGCGCGGCGCAAAGGGCGATTTCGGCGGGCTGACCGTGACGATCTGCGGTGACATCCTGCACAGCCGGGTCGCGCGATCGAACGTCCATTGCCTGACCACCCTGGGTGCCGACGTGCGCGTCTGCGCCCCGCCCGCGCTGATGCCCGCCGAAGTCGATGCCATGAAGGTCACCCCGTTCCACGATTTCGACGCCGCTCTCAAAGGCGCCGACGTGGTGATGATGCTGCGCCTTCAGCAGGAGCGCATGAGCGGGCAGTTCATCCCTTCTCCGCGGGAGTACCGCCACCTCTACGGTCTGACCCTGGACCGCCTAGCCAAGGCGAAGCCGGATGCCCTCATCATGCATCCAGGCCCGATGAACCGCGGGGTCGAGATCGACAGCAACGTCGCCGACCTTGCCGGGCGTTCGGCCATCACCAGCCAGGTCGAAATGGGCGTCGCGATCCGCATGGCCTGCCTTGACGTGCTGACGCGGCGAACCCGCAAGGTGGAGGGCTGGGCATGAGGCCGCTGGCGCCGCTGACCCTCACGGGGGGCCGGATTGTCCTTTCCGGTGCCGAACCCGCGCCCGGCGCCCTGCGCTGCGAGGGCGACCGCATTGTCGCCGTGGGCAAAGATGTCACGCCGCAGGACGGCGACCGGGTGATCGACGCGAAAGGCGCGCTGATCGCACCGGGGCTGGTCGATCTGGGCGTCTTCGCCATCGACAAGGCGGCGCTGCATTTCGGCGGGATCACCCGCGCCGCGCTGATGCCCGACCAGTCGGTCGCGCTCGACAAGCCATCGGCGGTGCGCTTCGCCGCGCAGTCGGGCAAGCCCGACCTGTGGGTCCACCCGCTGGCAGCGGCGACCAAGGGCCTCGACGGCACCGACCTTGCCGAACTGGCGCTGATGCGCGACGCCGGCGCGCGCGCCGTGGCGACCGGGCGACGCTGGATCGCCGACAGCGGCACGATGCACCGGCTGCTGTCCTATTGCGCCATGCTCGACCTTGTCGTCGTGACCCACGCCGAGGATGCCGGCCTTGCCGGCAGCGCGGTTGCGACCGCGGGCGAAATGGCCACCCGGCTCGGTCTGCCCTCCGCCCCGGCCGAGGCCGAGGCCCTGGCCATCGCGCGCGACCTCTTGCTGGCCGAAATGACCGGCGCGCGAATCCACATCCGCCAGGTCACCACGGGACGCGGGCTCGACCTGGTCCGCGCCGCCAAGCAGCGCGGGATCCGCGTCACCGCCGGCGTCACCCCGGCCCATTTCATGCTGTCGACGACAGCAATCGGCGATTTCCGCACCTTCACGCGCTTTTCCCCACCCTTGCGCGGCGAGGCGGACCGCGTAGCGGTGCGCGCAGCGATCCACGACGGCACAATCGACGTCATCGCATCGGGCCACGACCCGCGCGGGCCGGAAGACAAACGCCTGCCCTTCTCCGATGCCGAACCCGGCATGGCCGGAGCCGAAACGCTGCTGGCGCTGACCCTGTCGCTGGTTCGCGACGGCGTGATCACGCTGGCCCGCGCCTTCGATCTGGTGGCCGCGACGCCGGCAGAGCTGCTGGCCGTCGATGCGGGCAAGCTTGCCGCCGGCTACCAGGCCGACCTGGCACTGATCGATCCGGATCGTCCGTGGATCGTCGATTCGGACAAGATGGCCGCCAGCGCCGGCAACACCCCGTTCGACAAGCAGGGCGTCCAGGGCCGCGTGACCGCGCTGTTCAAGGGCGGCGTTCCTGTCGAATGATGTGAAGAACCCTCCCCCGTGGAGGCGGGAGAGGGTTCAGATGCGATCCGACTGTTTTTGTTATGGCAGGTAAGTGTCAGCGAAGGTTGGCGCGACCAGCGGCACCGCGCACCGAAGCGGCGGCAGCGACGCGGATCTGCTGGACCGGCTTTCTGGCCTGGGCCAGGGCGGGTGCGGCCACGGCCTTGCCGCCAGGCGCGAAACGGTTGGTGGCATAGGCGAAGCACGCCCCGCCGCGGGTCTTCACGGTCGAGCACAGGCCAGAGGCCGAACCCTTGTCGAAACCGGCCGCAGCCACGCGCCAATACTGCTTGCCGTGAACCGTCGCCTGCGTGATCTGCATCCGGTACTTGCGCAGTTCCGGATTCTTCGCGGCGAAGATGCCCCAGGCGCGGCGCGCGCCCTGCTGGCTCGAGAAGCTGCCGAGCTGCACCGCATGGCTACCGCCCCTGGCGACCACGCCGCCACGCGGGCGCAGGCCCTGCTTGTGGAGCGTCTTGACCGTCGCGACCCGGGCAGGGCGCGCGGTGCGTGGCGCGGCCTGAGCGGCGACCGGTTGCGCGGCGAACGCGCTGGCGAAGGTCGGCGCCTGCGCCGCAGGCGTTTCGGCCGGAGCAACCATAGCGGTTTCGTCCGGGGTCGACACCGGCGTATATTGCGCCAGGGTGGCGGTGCTTGCGGGCGCTGCGGCAGGCGCGGCGGCGACAGCCGGCAGCTCGCTGGTTGTCGCAAGGGTCTGGGTCGCGGCGGTTTCGGCGGCGAGTTGTTCACCGGCCGGGCTGTCGCCCAGCGCCAGCATTCGCGGCTGGCCCGGATCGTCGCGAAGCGGCGCACGGATCAGCGCGGCAACGCGGGCCTTGGCCGCTTCGGGCTGGGCGTTGGCGGCCCAGGCGCTGAGGCGCTTGTCAAGCTGATCGGCCGGAATGTCCTGCGCGGCCATCAGGCGGGCTTCGCGCCAGCGCCCGTCGAGGGCATAGGCATAGGCCAGGTTCTGGCGCAGCTTGGCCGTGGCATCGCCTGCGCGCAGTTCGTCGGCAAGGATCGCCACGCCGCGGCCCGGCTCGCCGGCCAGCGCCATGGCGAGGCCAAGATCGCTGCCTGGAATGGCGTCGCGCCAGTCATCGAGGATCGCGATCGCATCACGGTTGCGACCGGCGGCGACATCGGCCAGCGCGAGGGCCAGCGCAGTGCGCGCGCTGTTGTCGCCCAGCTTCATCGCGTCATTGAAGGTGGTGATCGCCGAATCGAAGCGGCCGGCCTTGAAATAGGCCTGGCCGAGCAGCGCACGGTAGCTCGGTTCGCGCGGGTTGGCGGCAACCGCGGTCTCGGCCAGCTCGATCGCCTTTTCGGTCTTGCCTTTGGCCAGCAGCTTGCTCGCTTCGGCCAGTGTCTGGTCGGGCGACGACCGGGCGACGGCGGTGGTGCTCATCGTGCCGCCGGCAAGCAGGGCAGCGGCGGCGATGCCGGCCACGCCGAGCGGAAGGCCCAGAACCTTGGCTTTGCGGCTGATGCGGTTGATGGTCATGGTCAGTCCCCCCTTTGGAGATCAGGATTTGTGCGGCTTGGCGGCAATCTGCGCGGCCAGTGCGGCCACGTCGGGCAATTCGTCGAGCAGGCGGTCGATCGCGTCAGTCACCAGTTGCTGGGCACTGCGCCCCTTGACCGTGCAAGCGAGGCGCAGCTTCAGATGGCGTTCGGCATCGACCCGCAGCGTGAAGGCGGCGCGGCGACCATCGTCGAGCGCCGAGCGGCGCGCGGCGGCAATGCGGCGGCGGGTGGCGCGCTCGCGCGGGCTGCCTTCGGGTGCGATCGGATAGACTTCGGCCGGTTCGCCGGAATGGACGTCGGCATCGTCGCCCATGTCGTTCCAGCCAAGGTCGTCGGCATGACGGGCCAGGGCATCGAACTGGATCGGTGTCAGCTGCGGCCGCATGGCCGGCTTTGCCCCGCCCTTGCGGGCCAGGAGCCGTGGGCTCAGCGAAGCGAAGGACTTGGTGTCGGTCATCGCCCGGGCGCCGCCGTTACGAGCTGGCGACGCGGCGACCGAAACCGCCGGCCGGACGCTGGACGCCCTGGATAGTGCTGACGCTGGTCGGCGCAGCGAAGACGGTGCGGCGGAAGTTCTTTTCGAGGCGATCCGAGATGTAGTTCCACAGCGCGGTCACTTCGGCGGCGCTGCGGCCGTTGGGATCGACTTCCATCACCGTGCGGCCGTCGATCATCGAGGCGGCAAAGTCGGTGCGGTGGTGCAGCGTGATCGGCGCGACGGTGCCGTGCTGCGACAGCGCGACAGCGGCTTCGGACGTGATCTTGGCCTTGGGCGTCGCAGCGTTGACCACGAAGATGAGCGGCTTGCCGGCGCGTTCGCACAGGTCGACCGTGGCGCCGACGGCGCGCAGGTCGTGCGGGCTCGGTCGGGTCGGAACAACGATCAGTTCGGCCACCGATATGACCGACTGGATCGCCATGGTGATCGCCGGCGGCGTGTCGATGACGGCAAGCTTGAAACCCTGCTGGCGCAGGACGGCAAGGTCGGCGGCGAGGCGCGCGACAGTCGTCTGGGCGAAAGCGGGAAACTCGTCCTCGCGCTCGTTCCACCAGTCGGCGAGCGAGCCCTGCGGATCGATGTCGATCAGGACGACGGGCCCCGCACCAGCCCGCTGGGCCTGCACGGCTAGGTGCCCCGACAAGGTCGTCTTGCCCGAACCCCCCTTCTGCGATGCCAATGCCAATACGCGCAAAGCCAATTCCCCCTGAAAAATGCCTGAGCCCAATCGGACTTGCAGTGGGGGATCGCAGAACGTTCCTAATTTTGGGTTAAGGCCGGAACGGCTGAATCGCTGCTTTGGCGCAGATTTGCTGCCGCCGCCGCGCGCTAACGCGATCTTCACCATGGACCTTTACCGAGGGGACGCGCTGCAATGGGCCACGCGGCCCGTGGCGCAGGGCAGGGGCGATAACGCACCCTGATCGCTCGGGATTTTGTGACTATGACCCCTTGTTCGCGCGCCATGCTTGCGACCCTTGCCGGTGCGGCGATTCTCTCCGTCCCGGCCGCAGCCGATACCAGAGCCGGAGTCGAGGCCTGGACCAAGGGCGACTATGCGGCGGCCGTGCGCGAATGGACCGTTGAAGCCGAACGCGGCGATCCCGACGCACTCTACAATCTCGCCCAGGCGAACCGTCTCGGCCAGGGCGTGCCATTCGACCTTCGCAAGGCTGAAACGCTGTACGGCCGCGCAGCTCAACGCGGCCACCTGCAGGCCGCCGACAATTACGGGCTGCTGCTGTTCCAGCGCGGCGAACAGAAGACCGCCCTGCCCTTCCTGATTGCCGCTGCCGGACGGGGTGAGCCGCGCGCGCAGTACCTGCTTGGCGTGGCCCACTTCAACGGCGTGCTGGTGGCGAAGGACTGGCCGCGTGCCTATGCGCTGGTCAGCCTGGCGCAGGCCCAGGGCGTTGTCCCGGCAGCTTCGGCGGTAAAGCAGATGGATGCCTTCATACCGCTGGAGCAACGCCAGCAGGCGGTGCAACTGAGCGCGGCGATCGAGGCCGAAACCGGCGCCGCGCGCAACCGGCAGCTCGCCGCCGCGGATCTCGGCGCCGCTTCGCCCACGCCGCCGCCAGCCGCCAGTGCCGGGGATTCAAATCCGGCAACAGCAGGCGCCGACTATGCCCGCCCCGCGCCCTCCGACCTGCCGGTCAAGCCGGCGCTGGCCGCCACGGCACCTCCGGCCAAGGTGGCGCCAAAGCCCGCGACGGCCCTGGCAAGCACGGGCGGATCATGGCGGATCCAGCTCGGCGCCTTTGCGGTGGCGGACAACGCTGAGGCGCTGTGGAACCGGCTCAAGACCCGTCCCGCGCTCGCCGGTCATCCGCGCATCCTGGTCAAGGCGGGTGCGGTAACGCGGCTCCAGGCCGGCAACTTCGCCAGTGAGGCTGCGGCGCGCAGCGCCTGCGCTGCACTAGGCACAACCTGCCTTCCCGTTCCGAAGTAGGGTTCGCCATCGGCCTTTAACGCTTGCCATGCGCGCCAGCCCTCTCGCATGAAGCGCGTGGATGGCGCAGGGCGAGGACAGCAGGAGCGGCTCCACGCCGACGGCGCAAGGCGATCGGCTCGTCACGCTCGATTTCGTGCGCGGTGTCGCCGTGCTCGGGATCGTCCTCGCCAATATCGTGCCCTACGGCCACACCTATCTTGCCGCGGTCTGGCCCCCGGCCCTGGCGGGCGGGGCCAATGCAGCCGACCGGATCGTCTGGCTGGTCCAGTTCGTGCTGGTCGATGGCAAGCTGCGCGGGCTGTTCACCCTTCTGTTCGGCGCCAGCATGATGCTGTTCGCCCAGCGTGCCGGCGACGGCGCGGCCGGCGCCTGGCTTCAGGCGCGACGCTTGGGCTGGCTGTTCGTCTTCGGCATGGCGCACCTGTTGCTCCTCTGGCATGGCGACATCCTGCACGGATACGCGCTTGCGGGGTTGTTCCTGCTGACCTCGCTGCACTGGCCTCCGGACCACAAGCTGGCCTTCGGCCTGGCGCTCTACCTGTTCGGCAGCGCGATCCTCGCCCTGCAGCAGGGTGCGCCGCTGATGCTGGGTGCCGAGGCGCAGCTTGCCGAAACTGCCGCTGAAAGCCTGCGGGTGAACGCTGCCGAACTGGCGCTGTACCAGGAGGGAAGCTACTTCGACATCGTGCGTCACGTGACCTTCGAACGGGCCGATGGCATCCTCATGTCATCGTTGACCTACGGGCTGATCGAGACGATCCCGCTCGCCATTATCGGCATGGCGCTGTTCGAACTGGGCCTGTTCAGTGGCGCCATCGATCGAAGCTGGCTGCGCCTCTGGGGATCAGCCGCGCTGCTGGGAGGCGGCGCGGCAACGCTTGGTCTCGGGCTGTGGGTCCATGCCAAAGGCTTTCCGATCGACCTGACCTTCTTCGTCTTCATCGGCGCCGCCCCCGTGCCGCGCCTTGCCATGATCATCGGCCTCGCCTTCCTGCTCGCCGCCTGGGCGCCGAGGGCCGCAGTCACCGCACTCGGTCAGCGCTTCGCCGCCGCCGGGCAGATGGCCTTTTCCAACTATATCGGCACGTCGCTGCTGCTGGTGCCGCTGTTCAACGGCTGGGGCCTGGGCCTGTTCGGCCGATATGATCGGATCGAGCTGCTGGCGTTCGTCGCGGCGATCTGGGCGCTGATGCTGCTGTGGTCGCGGCCCTGGTTGCAGCGTTTTCGCCATGGTCCGCTCGAATGGGTGTGGCGCTGCCTGACCTACAGCCGCATGGTCCCGTTGCGAAGACCGGTTGCTATTGAGATCGATTCGCATTAACAGGGCCTCTCCACCCGAGGGAGCCGCCATGATCATCTGCGTCTGCAATGCCATCCGGGAATGCGAGATACGCGCCGCCGCGCGACGCAACGCCGGTGATGTCGATGCAGTCTACGCGGCGCTCGGCAAGGTGCCGCAGTGCGGTTCGTGCCTCGACGAGGCGACCGACATCATCCTTGACGAGCGCGCCCGCGCGCAGCTCCCCGCTCTGGTCACAGGTTGACTTGCCCCCATTGCGCAAGGGGGCCATGATCGCGCCACGCAAGCACAGGAGGCGTTCATGCAGGGCGACGCGCAGGTCATCGACTATCTGAACAAGGCGCTGCTCAACGAGCTGACCGCGATCAACCAGTACTGGCTGCATTACCGCATGCTCGACAACTGGGGCGTCAAGAAGCTGGCCGAGTACGAACGGCACGAATCGATCGACGAGATGAAGCACGCCGACAAGCTGGCGGACCGCATCCTGTTCCTGAACGGCCTGCCCAATTTCCAGGCGATCGGCCGCCTCCATATCGGCGAGACCGTGGACGAGATCCTCAAGGCCGACCTCAAGACCGAGCACGAGGCGATTCCCCTGCTCAAGGAAGCGATCGTCCATTGCGAGGCGGTGCGCGACTTCGTCAGCCGCGACCTCTTTTCCGAGATCCTCGGCAACGAGGAGGAACACGTCGACTTCCTCGAAAAGCAGTTCGAGATGATCGAGCGGATGGGCCTGCCCAACTACATCCAGTTGCAAAGCGAAGCCGCCGGAAGCTGATCAGCTCTTATAGGGGTTCTTCGCGCTGCGCAGCGTGAGGCGGACCGGCACGGCATCGAAGCCGAGGTCGCGGCGGATGCCGTTCACCAGATAGCGCTGGTAGCTCATCGGCAGGTCGTCGAGCCGCGTGCCGAACAGGACGAAGCCCGGCGGACGGATCTTGGCCTGGGTGATGTAGCGCAGCTTGATCCGCTTGCCGCCGGGCGCGGGCGGCGGGTTCTTGCCGAGCGCCTCGTCGAACCAGCGGTTGAGCAGGCCCGTGGGCACGCGCTTCGACCAGGCGGCGCGCACGTCGAACGCGGCCTTGATCATCTGGTCGAGGCCCTTGCCGGTCCGCGCCGAGACCGCCAACAGCGGCAGTCCCTTGACCTGCGCCAACCCTTCGTCGAGCGCCGCGCGAATGCCGTTGAACAGGGCGGAGGCATCGTCCGCCACGTCCCACTTGTTGATCGCGACGATCAACGCGCGGCCTTCTTCGAGCACGAGGCTAGCTATCTTGAGGTCCTGGTGTTCGAGCCCGCGCGTCGCGTCGAGCAGCAGGACCACCACCTCGGCAAAGTCTATCGCGTGGCGCGCGTCTGCCACGGCCAGCTTTTCGAGCTTGTCGGTGACCAGCGCCTTCTTGCGCATGCCCGCAGTATCGATCAGGCGGACGGGGCGTTCCTCGCCGGTGTCGGGATCGGTCCACTGCCAGTCGACCGCGATCGAATCGCGCGTGATGCCCGCTTCGGGGCCGGTCAGCAGGCGATCCTCTTTCAGCAGCGCGTTGATCAGCGTGGACTTGCCGGCGTTGGGCCGCCCGACGATGGCCAGCTTGAGCGGGGCGCGGTTGAGCGCGTCCTCGTCCTCCTCATCGAAGGGCTCGAACTCGTTGTCGGGCTGCTTGTCCTCGAGGTGCGGCAGCAGCGCCTCGAACAGGTCGGCCAGCCCTTCGCCATGCTCGGCCGACAGAGCGACCGGATCGCCGAGCCCCAGCGCAAAGGCCTCGAACAGGCCGTGATCGCCGGCCTTCCCTTCCGCCTTGTTGGCGACGACCACGATCGGCACCGTCGATTCGCGCAGGTAGCGGGCGATTTCCTCGTCCAGCGGGGTCAGTCCCGCGCGCGCGTCGATCACGAACAGGGCAAGGTCGGCGCCTTCGAGCGCAGCCTCAGTCTGCTTGCGCATCCTGCCCGGCAAGCTGGCGGCGTCCTCGTCCTCCCACCCGGCGGTATCGACGATGGTGAAGTCGAGGCCGAGCAGGTGTGCCTCGCCGATGCGGCGGTCGCGCGTCACCCCGGGCTGGTCGTCGACCAGCGCCAGTTTCTTGCCGACCAGCCGGTTCCACAGCGTCGATTTGCCGACATTGGGACGACCGATGATGATGACCTGGGGAAGCGCCATGCCAGCCCAGTGGCTGTTGGCGGCGGCTTTGGCAAGCTTTGCGGGGAACGGGGTCGCCGCCTTAACCCAATGCTAACCCTGTTTTGCGAGGGATGGCGCGATGTTCCGCCGCCCGTTCCTGTTCGCCGCCCTGATTGCCGCCGCCTCGCCCGCCCTGGCCGAACCGGTGATCGAGGACAGCCGCCTGGTCTCGGGCGGCGGCAGCAGCGTGCTGCCCCCCTACCTGCAATGCGTGCCTTATGCGCGGCAGATTTCGGGCATCGCGATCTACGGCGACGCCCACACCTGGTGGGACAAGGCCGAGGGCCGCTATGCCCGCGGCACCCACCCCCGGGTGGGCGCGGTGATGGCCTTCAAGCCCCACGGAAATTCGACGCTCGGCCACGTCGCCGCAGTCAGCCGCGTGGTCGACGATCGCACTGTGCTGATCCGCCACGCCAACTGGAGCCCGATAGGCGGCCGCCGCGGCCAGATCGAGGACGACGTCAAGGTCATCGACGTGTCTGACCAGGGCGACTGGTCGGAAGTGCGGGTGTGGTACGCGCCGGCCGGACGGCTGGGCGGCTCGCGCTGGCCGTTGCAGGGCTTCATCTATCCGGGCAAGCCGGCCACGGGCGAGGCAAAGCCCCGCGCGTCATCGCCCTTCCACGATCCCATCGCCGCGATCATCAAGCGGCGGATGGGCTGGTAATCGGGTCTACGAGAATCAGGCCTTCGCCACCGGGGCGTCTTCGCCGAGGTCCTCGTACCAGGCTTCGACCGGGCCGTTGAGCTTGAGCGTGAGCGGATTGCCGTGGCGGTCCATGGTCTTGCCCGCCTGGACCCGCACCCAGCCTTCGGAAATGCAGTATTCCTCGACGTTGGTGCGCACCACGCCCTTGAAGCGGATGCCCACGCCGCGCTGCAGCTTTTCGGCATCGAAATGGTCGCTGCGCGGGTTGATCGCCAGGCGATCGGGGGGCACATCGGGTCCGGTCTGGGTGTCTTCGCTCATGGCAGGTGCCCCTATCGTGCTTTCCCGTCTTGTCAATTCGCGCCCGCCTGTCTAAGGGCCGCGCTCTTGAGGAAGTGGGCGCGTAGCTCAGCGGTAGAGCACACCCTTCACACGGGTGGGGTCACAGGTTCAATCCCTGTCGCGCCCACCACTTCCGGCTTGTTGACCAAGGTCAATGAAACCCCACCGGCACCCGCCTAGATGCTTTTCGCACGAACTCGCGAAAGGATAGCCAGGATGTTTGTCACCAATGTCGGAACCGTCGACCGGATTGCCAGGATCGCGCTGGGGCTGGTGCTGATCGCGCTGGTCTTCGTCGGCCCGCGCACGCCGTGGGGCTGGCTGGGGCTGATCCCGCTTGCCACCGGCCTGCTGCGCACCTGTCCGCTTTACAGCCTGCTGGGCATCGACAGCTGCGGCTTGCGCCGCTGACCCGACCTTGCGCCGGGCAGGGCGAAGCGGCATAGCGCCGCCACCATGCACGACATCAAGTTCATCCGCGACAATCCCGAGGCGTTCGATGCGGGACTGGCCCGTCGTGGGCTCGAATCCCTCTCGGGAGCGATCCTCACCCTCGATGCTGCCCGCCGCGCGGTGGCGACCGCGATGCAGGAGGCGCAGGGGCGGCGCAACGAGGCCTCGAAGGCGATCGGCGCCGCAATGGGCCGCGGCGATAAGGACGAGGCGGAACGGCTGAAGGCCGAGGTTGCCGGCCTCAAGGACAGCTTGCCCGGACTGGAGCAGGAAGACCGCGAACTGTCGGTCCAGCTGACCGATGCGCTGGCGCGCTATCCCAACCTTCCCGCCGCCGAAGTGCCCGAGGGCGAGGACGAGACGCAGAACATCGAGGTCAGCCGCTGGGGCACGCCGCGCAGTTTCGCCTTCGCGCCGAAGGAGCACGCCGATATCGGGCCGGCGCTGGGCCTGGATTTCGAGACCGGCGCCGCGATTTCGGGGGCGCGCTTCACCTTCCTGCGTGGGCAAATGGCGCGACTGCAGCGCGCGCTGGGTCAGTTCATGATCGATCACCAGACGGTCAGCAACGGCTATACGGAATGCGCGACGCCGCTGCTGGTGCGCGAGGAATCGCTGTTCGGCACGGGCCAGTTGCCCAAGTTCGCCGAGGACAATTTCCAGACCACCGACGGGCGCTGGTTGATCCCCACGGCCGAGGTCAGCCTGACCAATTCGGTCCGCGAGCAGATCCTGGCGGACGCGCAGCTCCCGCTTCGCATGACAGCCCTGACCCCCTGTTTCCGCAGCGAAGCGGGCGCGGCGGGCAAGGACACGCGCGGCTATATCCGCCAGCACCAGTTCGAAAAGGTCGAGCTGGTCAGCATAACCCGCCCCGACGACAGCGAGGCCGAGCACGAGCGGATGACGCAGGCGGCCGAATCGGTGCTGCAGGCTTTGGCCCTGCCCTACCGCAAGCTGCTGCTTTGTGCGGGCGACATGGGCTTTACCGCGAAGAAGACTTACGATCTCGAGGTCTGGCTACCCGGGCAGAACGCCTACCGCGAGATTTCGTCCTGCTCCAACTGCGGCGATTTCCAGGCGCGGCGGATGAACGCACGCTACCGCCCCGAAGGGCAGAAGGGGACCGAGTTCGTCCACACGCTGAACGGGTCGGGCCTGGCGGTCGGGCGGACGCTTGTCGCGGTGCTGGAAAACTACCAGCAGGAGGATGGATCGGTGATCGTGCCTGACGTGCTCAAGCCCTACATGGGCGGAATCGACCGGCTGGTGCCGAACTGATGCGCATTCTTCTCACCAACGACGACGGCATCCACGCCCCAGGCCTTGCCGTGCTGGAGCGGATCGCGCGTCAGTTTTCGGACGACATCTGGATCGTCGCCCCGGCCGAGGAGCAGTCGGGCGCGGGCCATTCGCTGACGCTGAGCCGTCCCGTTCGGCTGCGCCAGTTCGACCAGCGGCGCTTTGCCGTGTCGGGCACCCCCACCGATTCGGTGATGATGGCGCTGCGCGAGGTCATGCCGGGTGCGCCCGACCTGATATTGTCGGGCGTCAACCGCGGCGCGAACCTGGGCGACGACGTAACCTATTCAGGCACGGTGAGCGCCGCGATCGAAGGCGCGCTGGCCGGAATCCGCTCGATCGCGCTCAGCCAGGTCTACGAGAAGGAAGGCATGGGCGATACCGTGCCCTTCGCCGCGGCCGAGGCTTGGGGCGCCAAAGTGATCGAGCCGCTGCTTGGCCTGCCGTTCGCCCCGCGCACGCTGGTCAACGTCAACTTCCCGCCCCGGCCTGCGGCCGATGTTCAGGGCATTCGCGTTGTACGGCAGGGATTTCACGATTACGCGCGCGGCTCGGTGGTTGAAGGGACCGACCCGCGAGGGTACCGGTACTTCTGGTTCGGGCTGCACGGGATCGAGCATACGCCCGGCCATAAGACCGACCTCGAAGCGATCCAGGATGGCTATGTGTCCGTGACCCCGCTGCAGCTTGACCTGACCCACGACGCCTCGCTCGCCGAACTGGCGCAGCGCTTCGACTGATGGGCACCCGCGCGGCGCTTCTGCTGACGGCGGGTGCGCTGCTGCTGGCGGCAGCGGACGATCCGAAGGTCGCGACCAGCCACACCGTCAAGGCGGGCGAGACCCTGGGTGGCATAGCCAACCGCGCTGAGGTGCCGCGCGTGCTGATCATCGAAGCCAACGGCCTCAAGGCTCCCTACGCGCTTCGCACCGGGCAGAAGCTGGTCATCCCGCGCCGCCGCACCCACACGGTCAAGGATGGCGAAACCGGCTTCGGCATTGCCATGGACTTCGGCGTGCCGTGGAGCCAGATCGCGCTGGCCAGCGGCGTCAATCCCAAGGCGCCAGTCAGGACGGGGCAGAAACTGACCATTCCGACGCTGGCCCGGGCTGCGGTCGCTGCAGCGCCGTCGGTTCCGGTCGAAGCCGACGGCGACGTTCCCGCCTTTCGCTGGCCGGTGACCGGCCCGGTCCGCCGCGCCTTTGCGGCCCAAGGTAGCGGCAAGACCGGCCATGACGGCATCGACGTTCTGGCAGACAAGGGTACCGCGATCCGCGCAGCGGCCGCCGGCAAGGTCATTTACGCCGGAGAAGGTCCCAAGGAGTACGGCAAGACCGTGATCCTGTTCCATGGCGGGCGCTGGACCACGACCTATTCCTACCTCGACGCGATCACCGTCACCGACGGCGAGGAGGTGCGCAGCGGGCAGCGGATCGGCCTCAACGGCGAGACGGGCTTGGCCGCCCAACCGCAACTGCACTTCGAGATCCGTCGCAACCGCGTGCCGCTCGACCCGGCGAAATACCTGCCGCAGGACAAACCCTAACCCAGCAGGATGAACACCGCGCCGACCGCCGCCATCCCGACCACGAAATGGCCCGCGTCGATCAGGAACAGGTTCAGCGACTTGCGCTGGTGCAAATAGTTGATTCCCAGCGATGGGGCCATGACGGTCAGGGCAAAGCCCAAGGCCATCATCATCACCACGTGCGGCGCCGGCTGGGTTCGGGCGAACAGATGGCCCAGCGTCGAGACGACCAGAAACTCGCACAGCAGGGTCAGCCCCATCACGCGCACCACGGCCGAACCGCGCGGCGCTTCGCCCACGCCGACCTCGCGCTGCCAGGGCACGGCAAACAGCGCACCGTACCAAACCGCGCCGACAAGGAAGAACACCACCGTGCCAAGACCCACCGCCAGCCAATTTACCGGACCCATCGTACTCTCCTGTTTTCGTTCTACGCGCTTGGCGGTAGCACTTTGTGCGCGAGGGGTGTAAGGGCCCGCCCCCATGGCCACCCAGATTCCCGATCAGAAACGCGTCGGCATGGTTTCGCTAGGCTGCCCAAAGGCGCTGGTCGATTCCGAACGCATCCTCACCCGTCTGCGCGCCGATGGCTATGCGATGAGCCCCGATTATCAGGGCGCCGACGTGGTGCTGGTCAACACCTGCGGCTTCCTTGACAGCGCCAAGGAGGAGAGCCTGGCCGCGATCGGCGAAGCGATCGCCGAAAATGGCCGGGTGATCGTCACCGGTTGCATGGGCAACGAAGCCGACCTGATCCGCGCCAAATTTCCCGACGTCCTGGCCGTCACCGGCGCCCACCAGTACGAGGCCGTGGTCGAGGCCGTACACGACGCCGCCCCGCCGACGCAGGGCCCCTTCATCGACCTGATCCCCCAACCGGACATCAAGCTGACGCCGCGGCATTACGGCTACCTGAAGATTTCCGAAGGCTGCAACCACGCCTGCGCCTTCTGCATCATCCCGTCGCTGCGCGGCAAGCTGGCCAGCCGCCGGATCGACGCCGTCCTGCGCGAAGCCGAAAAGCTGGTCGCCGCCGGAACGAAGGAACTGCTGGTCATCAGCCAGGACACCTCGGCCTACGGCGTCGATGTCCGGCACGAGGAGCGGATGTGGAAAGACCACCCAGTCCGCACCCACATGACCGACCTGGCGCGCGAACTGGGCGGGCTGCGCACGCCCGAAGGCACGCCGCCGTGGGTGCGGCTGCATTATGTCTACCCCTATCCGCACGTCGATGCGGTCATCCCGCTGATGGCCGAAGGATTGATCACGCCCTACCTCGACATCCCGTTCCAGCACGCCGCACCCAGCGTGCTGCGCGCGATGAAGCGCCCAGCCAACGAGGCCAGGGTGCTCGACCGGATCCGGTCCTGGCGGGCGATCGCACCGGACCTGACCATCCGCTCCAGCTTCGTCGTCGGTTTCCCGGGTGAGACCGAGGCCGATTTCCAGTACCTGCTCGACTGGCTCGACGAAGCGCAGCTCGACCGGGTCGGTGCCTTCCGCTTCGAACCCGTGGAAGGTGCGGCGGCCAATGCACTTCCCGATCCGGTGCCCGAAGCGGTCAAGGAAGAACGCTATGCCCGGATCATGGAAAAGACCGAGGCGATCAGCGCGGCGAAGCTGGCCGCCAAGGTCGGCCGGGTGCTGCCGGTGATCATCGACGAGGTCGGCGAAGCGGACGAGGACGGCGATATCGGCGCTACCGGACGCAGCCAGGCCGACGCGCCGGAAATCGACGGCGCGGTCTATCTTCGCGACGTTCCGCCCGATCTGGAACCGGGCGCGATCGTCATGGCCCGGATCGAGGATGCCGACGCCCACGACCTGTTCGGGGCGATCGCCTGATCGGGACGACAACGAGAACGTCCCCGCGGCAGGGCCACGGGGACGCTTCGTGACGATCGGCCTGGCCGCGCGCGATTTCGCGCCGGTCAGTCCTTCTTTTCGACGAGTGCGAGCGGTGCGCTCTGGTTGTGGCGGGCTGCCCACTGTTCGGCCCGGGCGTTGATCGCGCGGTGGCCGAGCTCGGTCATTTCGGCCATGCACACGCGATAGTTGGCGGCCCCGGCGGCCGAGGGCACATCAGCGCGGCAAGTGCGGCGCGCGTTGCGCAGCAAGGTCTGGCGCAGCCGATTGACACCGCGCGGCGTGGCCAGCATGCCATCGTCGACATTGACGGTGACCTGATAGCGGCCATCGGCGTCGAACGTTTCGGCCGACGCGGGCAGCGCGGCGGTTGTTGCGATAGTGGCGGCCACGGCGATCGCGGCGGCGCGAACGGTGTAGAACTTGATCATGGTAATCACTCCTGCTGGGTGTCCGGTGGCTCCAGCCCCCTCGACAGCAACAATCATGCGCGAATCAATCAAATCTGGATGTGATGTCGCTCACACCTTCGGAAAAAAATTTGAATGTTTCATGGGCAACTACGCTTCGCGCAGAGTCCGGAACCTTTCCAGACCCGCAGCGGCCTTTAGGCATGCATTGTTACAACTATTAGTATGACAGCAAAGTATCTGTTGTGCGATGTTCTTGCTGCTTACATCGATATAAGTAACCAGCGGAATATTGCTATTTTCCAAATTATCCCGCGCGGCTATGCAGTTGCACCGGGTCGATCCGGTATTTATTCAGACCTTTCAAGCCGTTGCGCGTACCTGGCAACGGGCCGTCAAATGTCCGGCAGGCGCTGTTCGGCAAAGCCCCATCCGGCCAGCGCCTTGCTCTGGGCCCGCTTGATCAACGCCTTTGCATCGCCAATCGACCAGGGGTGCGCGTTCGCCGCCTTGTCGAGTTCGGCCCAGGTTACCGGCACCGCCACCGGCGCGCCTTCACGGGCTCGAACGCTGTAGGGCACGACGGCGGTCGCGCCGCGCTGGTTGCGCAGCCAGTCGATGAAGATGCGGCCCTTGCGCTTGGCCTTGCTCATCGTTGCCACGAAGCGGTCCGGCTCGGCGAGCGAGAGCGCCTCGGCAAAGCGACGGGCAAAGTCCTTGTGCTTGTCCCAGTCATGCCCCGGGGTCAGCGGCGCGATCACGTGAACGCCCTTGCCGCCCGACAGCATGGCGAAGCTGACGAGGCCGAGGTCGGACAGGCGATCGCGCAAGTGCTTCGCCGCACTCACCGTATCGGCGAAGGACAACCCCTCGTCGGGATCGAGATCGAAGATCAGCCGGTCCGGCGCTTCGACCGCATCGCTGCGCGATGCCCACGCGTGGAACTCGATTGTGCCCATCTGCACGCAGGCCAGCAGGCCCGCCGCATCCTCGACAAAGATGTAGTCGTCGAGGCCGCCGTCGCCTTCGCGGATCGGCACCTTGCGCACATGCGGCCCGAACGAGCCGCTGTCGTGCTTCTGGAAGAAGCACTGCTTGCCCCGCCCTTGCGGACAGCGCACCAGGCTGATCGGCCGCCGGCCGGCAAAGGGCAGGATCAGCGGCGCGATCGCCTGGTAGTAGTCGGCGAGGTCGCCCTTGGTCAGCCCGCTTTCGGGGAAGATCACGCGCTCGCGGCTGCTGATCCGGACCTCGTCGTCGCGGGGCGCCGGCTCGGCCTTTTCGGCCTTGACCTCCCTCGCCGTCTTGTCCCCGCGCAGGCCCACGAAGCTGCCGTGGCGCACCGATCCTTCGGCGGTCAGTTCGGCAAAGGCGATCTCGGCAACCAGTGCGGGCTTAACCCAGGTCACCCCGCGCGCATCCTCGCGTGACGCCTCGACCGGCGGTTCCTCCACCGCGAGCTTGCTCAGCCTTTTCGCGAGATCGGCCATGCCGTCGGCGTCGAAGCCGGTGCCGACATTTCCGCGATAGACCAACTTGCGGCCGTCCTTCTGCGCCAGCAACAGCGAGGAGAAAGGCCGCCCTCTGGCCTTCGACGCCTTCCAGCCGACGATCACGAATTCCTGTCGCAAGGTGCATTTTACCTTGACCCAGTCTTTCGTGCGCCTGCCCGAATAGGGCGCGTCGATACGCTTGGCGATGATCCCTTCCTGGCCAGCGCCGCACAGCGTCCGCAGCAGTTTCTCGCCCGCCCCTATGACGTGGTCGGTGACATAGATCGGCGCGCTCGCGCCCTTGAGCAACGCTTCCAGCCGTTCCTTGCGCTCCACGTTGGGCAAGCCGGTCAGGTCCTCGCCATCGGCTTCGAGCAGATCGAAGGCGTGATACTCCAGCCTGTCCCTTGCCGATTGGCTGCCGTGTCCGCGCTTGAGCACCGCCTGCAGCGTCGAGAAATGGGGATTGCCGTCCTTGCCCGTGGCGACGATCTCGCCATCGATCAGGCAGGCGGGCAGATCGAGCGCGGCGATCGTTTCGACCAGCGGGCCGAACTTGTCGGTCCAGTCCTTGCCGTTGCGGGTGTAGACGCGCACCTCGGCGCCCTTTGCCGCAATCAGCGCGCGGTAACCGTCGAACTTGATCTCGTGCATCCAGCCGTTGCCGGGCGGGACGGCATCGACCAGCGTGGCAAGCTGGACGGCGCGGAATTTGGGCAGCGGCGCGGCCTTGCGCGGACGGGCCGGCTTTGCCTTGCTCTTGTTGTATCTGGCCGCCGCGGCCATTTCGGCGGCGAAGTCATCGCCCTTCTTGCCTGCCAGCGAATGGCTGCCCTTCTGATCGGCAGCAATCTCGGCCATCGACCGCCTCGTCAGAACCGACGTCAGCGCCCTATCGACAAGCGGATCGCCGTCTTCGACGAACTCGTCCTGCACCTTGCGCAGCAGCCAGTTCTCGCGCTTCTCGCCGGGGCGTGGTTTCAGGCGGAACAGTATCCATTCACCCTTCATCCGCTCGCCATCCAGCGTGAAGTGGATGTGCCCTTCGTCGATGTCCTTCCAGCTCTTGCCAGCCACCGGCGCCCATGTGCCGCGGTCCCACAGCATCACGGTACCGCCGCCGTATTCGCCCTTGGGTATGGTTCCCTCGAACTCGGCATAGGCCAGCGGGTGATCTTCCGTCCGCACCGCCAGCCGCTTGATATCGGGATCGGGCGAAGGCCCCTTGGTAACCGCCCAGCTTTTCAGAACGCCGTCGGCTTCCAGCCGGAAGTCCCAGTGCAGCCGCGTGGCATCGTGCTTCTGGACGATGAAGCGGTTTCCGCCCTCGCTCGATTCGATCTTGCCCGCCGGTTCCGTCGTGGTCTTGAAATCGCGCTTGGCGTTGTAGGCCGAAAGGCTGGATCTGCGCGCCACCGATCAGGCCCGCTTGCGCACGGCAGGCTTTTTGGCCGGTGCCCTTTTCGCCGCCGCGGACTTTTCCTCGCCCAGCGATTTCTTGAGCGCGGCCATCAGGTCGACCACGTTGCCACCGCGCCGGGCCGCCGGTTCATCGTCCTCCTCGATGATCGCCTTCTTGGATCTGGACTTGGCCTTCTTGTCGATCAGCTTGCGCAGCGCGTCGGCGTAGCGATCGTGGAACTCTTCGGGCGCGAACGGCGCGCTGCGGCTCTCGATCAGGCTCGTGGCGAGGTCCAACAGGCTCTTGTCGGGCTTCTCGGCGCCGATATCGGCAAAGAACGACTGGCCCCTGCGCACCTCGTCGGCGTAGCGCAGCGTTTCGAGCAGCATCCCCTTGCCGCACGGTTTGAGCGCGACGAGCTTTTCCTGCCCGCGCACTGACAACTGGCCAAGGCCGATCTTGTTCGCTTTCCGCATCGCCTCGCGCAGCACGACGAAAGCTTCTTCGGCCAGGTCGTCGGTCGGCGCGACATAATAGGGCTTCTCGAAATAGAGCGGATCGATTTCCGCCGCGTCGACAAACTGAACCAGTTCGAGCGTGCGCTTGCTTTCGACCTTAACCGCCGCGATCTCGCGATCTTCGAGCAGCACGTAGTTGCCCTTCGAGATTTCGTAGCCCGAAATGATGTCGTCCTTGTCGACCGGCCCGACGCCCGGCGCGACCTTTTCATAGCTGATCGGCTGGCCGGTGCCTTCATGGATCTGCCGGAAGCTGATCTTCGCGCCCGAGCGTGTGGCCGAATAGACCTCGACCGGAATCGAGACGAGGGCGAGGCGGATCTGCCCCTGCCAATATGCGCGTGCCGCCATGACAAACACCTCCAGCGACAGCCAACGCAGGGCGGTCCGAGTCGGTTCCGATTCCCTTGATTGCGTAATTTCCTTGCTTTTTGGCGCAACGCAACATAGATGGGCGCCAACACGACCGGCCCCGCGCACGAAAACGCAGGGAATATCGGCGCAGCGTGAGGCCCCCTTTCAAGGGATGGCCGCCCCGAATGCCCGGTCGATCCGAACCTGAAGCCACCTTCTTCACGCAGGGTCGCATCGAAACGAACCTTGCTTCGTGTCGAGCGGACAACCTGTGTCTGCGCGCGCGCCGCTTCAATTTTGAGAGTTTTTCATGACCTATTTTTCCGACCTTGGCCTGGCCGAGCCGCTTGTTCGTGCGCTTGAAGCCAAGGGCTACAACGACCCCACCCCGATCCAGCGCCAGTCGATCCCCGCGCTGCTCGAAGGGCGCGACCTTCTGGGTATCGCCCAGACCGGCACCGGCAAGACCGCGGCCTTCTCGCTTCCCTCTCTGCACCGCCTCGCCGCCAATCCCAAGGCGCGCAGCAGCGCCTCGTGCCGCATGCTGGTGCTGTCCCCCACGCGCGAACTGGCCGCCCAGATCGCCGAAAACATGCGCGGCTATGCCAAGTTCCTGAACCTGTCGGTCCAGTGCGTGTTCGGTGGCATCCCGGTGGGCAAGCAGGCCCGCGCGCTCGTTCCGGGCTGCGACATCCTGGTCGCCACACCCGGTCGCCTGCTGGACCTGATCGACCAACGCGCGCTGACCCTGCGCAACGTCGAGATCTTTGTGCTCGACGAAGCCGACCAGATGATGGACCTGGGCTTCATCGTGCCACTGAAGCGCGTGGCCGCCATGCTGCCCAAGGACCGGCAGAGCCTGTTCTTCTCGGCCACCATGCCCAAGGCGATTGCCGATCTGGGCAAGCAGTTCATCCATAATCCGGTGCGCGTCGAGGTGACCCCGCAGGCGACCACGGCCGAACGCGTCGAACAGTATGCGGTGTTCATCAACCAGGCCGAGAAGCAGGCGCTGCTGACGCTGTCGCTGCGCAAGGGCCTGGCGCCCAAGGACGATGGCACCAGCGAGATCGATCGCGCGCTCGTCTTCACCCGGACCAAGCACGGCGCCGACCGCGTGGTGCGCCACCTGACCGCAGCCGGCATCAGCGCCGCCGCGATCCATGGCAACAAGAGCCAGGCGCAGCGCACCGCCGCGCTGCTCGCCTTCCGCAAGGGCACCATGCCGGTGCTGGTGGCGACCGATATCGCCGCGCGCGGGATCGACGTGTCGGGCGTCAGCCACGTGTTCAACTTCGAACTGCCCAACGTGGCGGAACAATACGTCCACCGCATCGGCCGCACGGCCCGCGCCGGCGCCGATGGCGTCGCGCTGAGCTTCTGCGCGCCCGACGAAAAGGCCTATTTGCGCGACATCGAAAAGTTGACCGGCGTCAAGCTGGCCAGCGTGCCACTGCCCGACAACTTCCAGAAGGAAGCTGCCGGTCTTCCCGCCCCGAGCCGCAAGCCGGCCGAAGCCGAACAGGATGCCCGGCGGGAGGCGCGCGATGCGCGCGGACGCGGCGGCGCTCGCCCCGCCCGGAACAACAACCGCTCCAACGGCGGGCAGAGCCGCGACGGCCAGTCGCGCGACCAGTACATCCGCAACGAACGCATGGCCGACAATCGCCGCGCCACCGCTCCGCGCAGCCCCGGTTTCAGCCCCCTGGCCGCCGAGGATCGCGAAGCGCGCCAGTACGCGCCGCAGGGAGGCAACCATGATCAGCGCGACCGCCGCGATCGCCGCGACGATCGTTCGCGCCAGCCTCACGGTGAGCGCGGCGAACGCGCCGAACGCCCGGTCAAGGTCCACCGCGACGCCGTGCGTCCGGCTGCGGGCTCACCGCGCGGCGATGCTCCGGCCAAGCGCGGCAACGGCAACCGCAAGAAGCCGAACGGCAACGGCCAGCGCCGCTGGGGCTGAGCCGGCTCTGATCCAGGAAGGGCCGTGCCCGCGCTCATCGCGGCACGGCCTTTTCTCGTCCGGCGCTACAGCCAGCCGATCCGGCGGAAGCGCAGCCACAGCCCGCCGCAGATCGTCAGGATTACGCCCCAGACCGCCGGATAGCCCCATTTCTGGTGCAGTTCGGGCATGTAGTCGAAGTTCATCCCATAGATCCCGGCAATTGCCGTCGGCACGGCCAGGATCGCGGCCCAGGCGGCCAGTTGCCGGGTCATCGCGCCCTGGCGGTGCTGCTCGAGCAGCGAAGCGGTTTCGACCACGCTGGCAAGCGTTTCGCGCAGGCCGTCCATGCGGCTGATGGTGCGGCGAACGTGGTCGAGCACGTCGCGGAACCAGATCCGCGCCCCCGGATCGATCACCGGCAAGTCGGTCGTGGCCAGCCGCTCGCACATCTCCTGCATCGGTCCGATCACCCGGATGAAGCGGCGAAACTGGCGGCGCAGGCGGAAAATGCGACGGATCGTCGAGCTTTCGGGGAAGCGGTGGATCGCCTGCTCCTCCATCGTCACCACCGCATCCTCGAGCTTCTCGAGCACCGGTTGGTAACCATCGACGATGAAATCGAGAATCGCATGGGCGACGTAGTCGGGGCCTTCGGTCAACCGCTCGTCGTCGTTTTCCAGCCGCTGGCGCAAGGAGTCGTGCTTGCGGGTCGACCCCTGCCGCACCGTGACGATGAAATCACGCCCCAAGAAGATCGCGGTCTGGCCATAGGTCAGGTTGTCGCCTTCGGGCATGGCGACGGTTCGCGCGACGATGAACAGCTGCTGCCCATAGAGGTCGACCTTTGGCATCTGCGTTGCGTTGAGCGCATCTTCCACCGCCAGCGGATGCAGCCCGAACTGGCTGCGCACGAGTTCCATCTCCGCCACAGTCGGCTCCGACAGGCCGACCCAGTCGAACACATGCGGCGGCAGGGGATCGCGCCGGATTCCGTCGAGCGGCAGGTCCTGGTGCAGGCACTTGCCGTGTTCATAACGGCGTGAGGCGATGATCGGCATTGCGCTCCCGTGCCAAAGCGGCAAGCCGCTGGCAATCCCGCACGCGGCCTGTTAGGTTGTCGATCAAGACCTATAACGGTCAGGAGAGAGACGAGATGAACGCCGTTACCCCGATCGAGGAAGTCCTGGACGTGCTGATTGTCGGCGCGGGCCTGTCGGGTATCGGCATGGCCGTTCACCTGACCCGCGATTGCCCCGGCAAGACCTACGCGATCCTCGACCGGCGCGACAATCTCGGCGGAACCTGGGACCTGTTCCGCTATCCGGGGATCCGGTCGGACAGCGACATGCATACCCTGGGCTTTTCGTTTGAGCCGTGGACCCACGAAAAGGCGATCGCCGACGGGCCGGCGATCCTCGAATACCTCGACCGGATCGTCTCCAAGTACGACCTGCCGCCGAAGATGCGGATGGGCCAGAAGGTCGTCGCCGCGGACTGGGACAGCCAAACGGGGCTGTGGACGGTCACCGCCGAAAATGCAGCAGGCGAATGCTCGCGCATCAAGTGCCGCTTCCTGTTCCTGGGGTCGGGCTACTACGATTACGACAGCCCTTACGACGCGCAGTTCCCCGGTCGCGACACCTTCAGGGGCACGATCGTCCACCCACAATTCTGGCCGGGCGACCTCGATTATGCCGGCAAGAAAGTGGTGGTTATCGGATCGGGGGCAACTGCCGTGACCATCGTTCCCGCCATGGTCGATGGCGGCGCCGGGCACGTCACCATGCTCCAGCGCACGCCGACCTGGATCATGTCGCGCCCGGCCAAGGACGCGATCGCCAACCGCCTGCGCAAATTCCTGCCCGACAAGGTTGCCTATTCGATTACACGGGCCAAGAACATCCTGCTGGGCGACCTGATGTTCAAGCGCTCGCGCAACCAGCCTGACAAGGTCATCGAGTTCCTCGAAAAGGGCCTGCGCGAAAATCTCGGCCCCGATTACGATCGGGAAGCCTTCACTCCGCCTTACAAACCGTGGGAGCAGCGGCTGTGCTTCGTGCCCGACGCGGACCTGTTCAACGCGATCAAGGCCGGCAAGGCCGATGTCGTCACCGACCAGATCGAGCGCTTCGACGAAACCGGCATCCAGCTCAAGTCGGGCAAGCACATCGACGCCGATATCATCGTCACCGCCACCGGCCTTTCGCTGTCGTTCGCCGGCAAGATCGCGGTCAGCGTCGATGGCCAGCCGGTCGATTTCGGCAAGACTTTCTTCTATCGCAACTGCATGTTCTCGAACGTGCCGAACATGGCCGGCGTGTTCGGCTATCTCAACGCCAGCTGGACGCTGCGGGTCGATATCGTCGCGCAGTACATCACCCGGCTGCTCAACCAGATGGACGCCTACCGCATGCAGGTGGCGGTGCCGGCCATGCCCGCGGGCGAGGAACCGGAAGAGGACGACATCTTCGATTTCTCCTCGGGCTACATCCAGCGCGGCAAGCACCTGATGCCGCGCAACGCGGCCGTGCTGCCGTGGCGGCTCAACCAGGATTATCGTCGCGACCGGACCGACATGCGCCAGGCGCCGATCGACGATGGCGTGCTGCAGTTCCGCCGCGTCGAGGCAAAGGTTCCGGCCTGATCTTGCCCTGACCGTCGCGGCGTCCTAACGCTGCTGCCATGAGCGAAACGCCCAAAGTCTGGACCGCCGCGCTGCTGGTCATCGGGGACGAGATCCTGTCGGGCCGGACCCAGGATAAGAATGTCGCGCAGGTCGCCACGTGGCTCAACGTCCAGGGCATCCGCCTCGCCGAAGTGCGCGTGGTCGGCGACGAGGAAGCCGCAATCGTCGAGGCGGTCAACGCGCTGCGCGCGCGCAACGACTACCTGTTCACCACTGGCGGGATCGGCCCGACGCACGACGACATCACCGTCGATGCGGTGGCCGCGGCGCTGGGCGTGGGTGTTGTGATCCACCCCGAGGCGCGCGCGATCCTCGAACGCTACTACGCGACGCGCGGCGGTCTCAACGAAGGGCGGCTGCGCATGGCCCGCGTGCCCCACGGGGCCGATCTCATCCCCAACCGCATGTCGGGCGCGCCAGGCATCCGCGTGGATAACGTGTTCCTCATGGCCGGCGTGCCTTCGATCACCGCCGGGATGCTCGATGCGCTGACGGGTACGCTCGAAGGCGGGCTGCCTGTGCTCAGCGAAACGATCGGCTGCTGGGTGCCCGAAAGCGAGATCGCCGATCTGCTGCGCCAGACCGAAAAAGCGCACGAGGGCAGCGCTATCGGCTCCTATCCCTTCTTCCGCGAAGGCCGCACCGGCGCAAACTTCGTCATCCGGGCAACCGATCCCGCCGTGCTGGCCGAATGCGCCGAGGCCCTTCTGACGGGCCTTCGCGCAACGGGGCGCGAGGCCTTTCCGGGTGGGATCTAGGATCGCGGTCATGAACCTTGCCGCCAGCGCCGCCCTGCTTTCGGCCTGCACGACCCATGACGAAACCGTCACCGCGCTTGAAGCGGCGCTTGCGGCGACTCCGTCGGCCACGCGCGCGCTGGAACAGTGGTGCGCCGCGCGCGGCATCGCCGAACAGCCGAAGGTCATTGCCCGTCAGATCAAGGGTGAGCGGGCGCCCGATCCATCCGATCTGCGCGATCGGCTGGCTGTATCTGCCGCTACTGCGCTGGGCTACCGCAACGTCGAGCTGGTCTGCGGCGACCGGGTCCTGTCGGTTGCCCACAACTGGTACGTACGCGAGCGTCTGACCGAAGAGATGAACGCGGCGCTGGAGTCGAGCGAAGTGCCCTTCGGCAAGGTGGTCGGACCGCTGCGCTTCACCCGGGAAACCATCGCCAGCCGCCATGGTCCCGAGCCGACCTGTCCAACCGATACGATCCTTTCGCAAGTCGCGCTGCTGCGCGCCGAAACCGGAGAACCTCTGGCGCTGGTGACCGAGTGCTACACTGCGGCCGCGCTGGCGAGATCCTAACGCACGCCGATGATGTCGGGCGTACCGTCACGGTCGCGGCACACAGGGCTGGCGCGATACGGCGAATTGTCACCGGTAGCCTTCCACAACGAGATTGCACGGCGATCGGATGCCATGTGGCGGCCCCTATGTGCGATCATACTACCTGCAAACGGCCGCCCGCCCACATCGCGGGGTCAAGCCCTTGAGCCAGCATGCGAAAAGGGCCGGAGGTTTCCCCCCGGCCCTTTCGGTGTTCGATCAGGCTGGATCAGCCGTTGTGGACTTCGGCCACGTCGACCTTGATGCCCGGGCCCATCGACGAGGACAGGCCGATCTTGCGGACGTACTTGCCCTTGGCGCCGGCGGGCTTGGCCTTGACCACGGCATCGACGAAGGCGTCGAAGTTGGCGCGCAGCGCCTCGTTCGAGAACGACAGCTTGCCGATCCCACCATGGATGATGCCGGCCTTTTCGACGCGGTATTCGACCTGGCCGCCCTTGGCCGCCTTGACGGCCTCGGCGACGTTCGGGGTCACGGTGCCCAGCTTCGGGTTCGGCATCAGGCCCTTGGGGCCCAGCACCTTGCCGAGGCGGCCGACGATGCCCATCATGTCGGGCGTCGCGATGACGCGGCCGTAGTCGAGGTTGCCAGCCTGCATGTCTTCCAGCAGGTCTTCGGCGCCGACCTTGTCCGCGCCGGCGTCAATCGCCTTCTGCGCGTTGTCGCCGCGGGCGAAGACCGCGACCTTGACGTCCTTGCCGGTGCCCGAGGGCAGCACGACCATGCCGCGGACCATCTGGTCGGCGTGGCGCGGGTCGACGCCGAGGTTCAGCGACACTTCGAGGGTTTCGTCGAACTTGGCGGACTTGAGGTCCTTGATAAGGGCGATGGCTTCATCGACGCCGTAGAGCTTCTGGTTGTCGCCCAGCTTCTCGACGAGGGTCTTCTGCTTCTTGGTCTGCTTTGCCATGTCCTTAGCCCTCCACGACCTGGAGACCCATCGAGCGGGCCGAGCCCTCGATGATCTTCGTCGCCTGTTCGATGTCGTTCGCGTTCAGGTCCTTCATCTTGGCCTGCGCGATTTCGGCGAGCGCCGAGCGCTTGATCGTTCCGGCCGAAACCTTGCCCGGCTCCTTCGAGCCCGACTTGAGGTTGGCGGCCTTCTTGATCAGGAAGGTGGCGGGCGGAGTCTTGGTGATGAACGTGAAGCTGCGATCGGCGTAGACCGTGATGATGGTCGGGATCGGCATGCCGTTTTCAAGTTCCTGCGTGGCGGCGTTGAACGCCTTGCAGAATTCCATGATGTTGACGCCGCGCTGACCCAGCGCCGGACCGATCGGCGGCGACGGCGTGGCCTTGCCGGCCGGCACCTGCAGCTTGATATAGCCTTCAATCTTCTTGGCCACGATGGGCCTCCTTTCTTCCTGTTGGCCCTGGAAGGGCCGCAGAGTTAGCGGTCAGACAAAGGGCGGCGATGCCCTTCTCCCGCACGGAATCACCCGGCCGAGGCCGGGAGAAGGCGCGCGCCTAGGTCAAGACGCGCGCAAATGCAAGCTTTTGTGGGAAGCCTACTTGACCAGTTCGACGTGTTCGAAGTCGAGTTCGACCGGCGTGGCGCGGCCGAAGATCGAGACCGAGACCTTGACCCGGTTCTTGTCGAAGTCGAGTTCCTCGACGATGCCGGTGAACGAGTTGAACGGGCCGTCCAGCACCTTCACCGAATCGCCGATCTCGTAATCGACGCTGATGTGCTTCTTGGGCTCGGCCGCGGCGGCATCGCGCGCGCCGAAATAGCGGGCGGCCTCGCGGTCGGAGATCGGCTGCGGCTTGCCGTTGGGGCCAAGGAATCCGGTGACCTTCGAGGTGTTCTTGACCAGGTGGTAGACGTCGTCGTTGAGCGTCAGCTTGGCCAGCACGTAGCCCGGCATGGTCTTGCGCTCGACCTGGACCTTCTTGCCGCGCTTCACCTCGGTGACGGTTTCGTGCGGCACTTCGACCGCTTCGACCAGGGCTTCGAGGCCCATGCGTTCGGCTTCGGACAGGATCGATTCGCGGACTTTGTTCTCGAAACCGGAATAGGCGTGGATGATGTACCAGCGGGCCATGATGTTACCTTAGGGTTGGGGCCGGATCAGACGAGCGACAGGAGCCACTGCACGGCCTTGCCGAACAGCGTGTCGATGCCGAGGAAGAACAGCGCGAGGATGACCATCATGATGCCGACGAAAATCGCGGTGGTCACGGTTTCCTGACGGCTCGGCCAGACGACCTTGCGCGCTTCTGCCTGGACCTGGCGCATGAACTCGCCGGGAGAAATCTTGGCCATGGCTGCCTAGCCTTTGCTGCCTGAACGGTTGAAACTACTGACGCCCGCCGTCTTGCGGGTACAGGTCCGCTCCCGGCGGCTGGCTGGCAGCGCGTCCGGGGGCGATCCGTGTTCCCGATGTCGGAAGACACCGCCGCACTTAGCTACCGTCCGGACGTTTTGCAAGCCGTGCCAGCAGCGTGTGGCGGTCGGCCTCGATCACCTTGGCGCGCAGCGGCAGCTTGTCCGGACGGTTGACGCCCACGTACCAGAACCAGTCGGCGTGCTTGGCGGGATCGTAGCTGAGCAGGTTTATCGTCGCGCCGGTGCGGTGGTAGAGGCGGTGATAGGGATCGCGGAAATAGCGGCCGCCCTCGTTGATCGTCATCATGTGGACCATCGGCAGGGCGAAGTTGCAGTTCACCAGCGCGTCGCGCCGCACCAGCGCATAGCCGCAGATGTGTTCCTGCGGGTTGTGCTGCCACCAGCTGCGTTCGGTGATCACCACGGTGGCCAGCCTCGCGCCCATCGGCAGGCGGTCGATCGTTTCGAGAAGATGCGCGGTTTCGCGCGAATCGCGCTGCCAGTCCTGCGTGGTCAGGGTCAGCCTCCCAAGGAAGAAGGCCGCCGCAACCAGCAGGACCCAGCGCGGCGCGCGCCAGGCCAGCGCCAGACAGCCGACCATCAGCCCGGTCGAGATCATCCGCGCGTCGACCAGGTCGCCGGCAAAGATGTGGCGCGGCAGGGCCAGCGAACTGAGCAGCAGCAGCACGGTGCCCCAGCCAAGCCGCGGGTCGATCCGCCGCAGCGCCGCCGACAGCGCGAGTGTCGCCAGCACGCCGATCATGCTCGCATAGTCGAGCCACTTGATCGAATCGCGCATCGCCTGGCGCCAGATCGACCATTTGTAGACCGCAACCGATTCCCCGTAGCCGTAGGAGGCGAGCCCCTTGGTTCCCGCGCCGAAGACCAGCGCGATCAGCGGGAAGGCCAGTGGCCACGGCGCAAGGCAGGCGCGCCAGCTCTTGTCCCGGCTCCATTCGTAGCCGAACACCATCAGCCCCAGCGCGCCCCAGCCCGACACGTGGCAGACCCAGACGAGGAAACCCGCCGGTATCATCACGATCCAGCGCCAGCGCTTGCCTTCCAGCAGGACCCAGGCAGCGAAGACGAACAACGCGGCGGCCAGCGACAGGCCGAAGTTGAGGAAGCCGAGCAGCAGCGCGGGCGACCAGATGAACATCATGGCCATGATGGCGCCCAGCCCGACGCGGCGACGCAGCGCCCATTCGACCGCGACGATGCCAAGGCCGGTGAGCGGCGGGATCAGAGCGACGATGATCCGCCCCGCCGTTTCCAAGGGGAAGAAGTGCGCGAGCGGCTGGATCAGCAGATCGGCGCCAAGGTTGCCCATCCAGCGCCACTTGAAGCCGTAATACTGCTGCAGGAAGGCCGAATTGTCGCGTTCCAGCATGATGTGGAAGCGCGCCAGGTGGGCAGGGTAATCGACCATCTGCGGATAGACCGCGACCAGCACCGGGGCGATCGAGGCGAACGCCAGAAGCAGCCCGAAAACCAGGCTTTCGCGCGCACCCGGCTCGCGCGCGAGCCAGGCCAGCGGCGCAAGCCTGCGCCTCACGAATCGGTCGGAACGAGGTTCGTCAGGCATGGATGGCGTGGGCAATCGGCGCGGGTTCTGGAAAAGTGGCAGGAGTGGCAGGATTCGAACCCGCGGCCCTCGGTTTTGGAGACCGATGCTCTACCAACTGAGCTACACTCCTGCAGGCGCCGGTGCCCTTAGACAAGCACGGCGGCGAAGACAAGCGCCATGACAGGTGCGCCGCTTTCGTGCAACAGTCGGTCGCCATGCATGCCCCCGCATCGCCTCCGCCGATCGACCCGGACCTGCTGCTGCTGGCCTATCGCAGCGGCATCTTCCCGATGGCCGATGCACGCGGCGATCCCGACATCTTCTGGGTCGAGCCGCGCCACCGCGCGATCCTGCCGCTCGACAGCTTCCACTGTTCGCGCAGCCTGGCCAAGGTGCTGCGCCGCGGCACATTCGAGGTCACCTGCAACCAGGCCTTTGCCGCGGTCATCGAAGCCTGCGCCGGACCGCGCCGCGATGGCGGAGATACCTGGATTTCCGACCGGATCGAACGCAGCTATCTGGCGCTGCACCACGAAGGGCACGCCCATTCGATCGAATGCTGGCACCACGGCCAGCTCGTCGGAGGGCTTTACGGGGTGGGTTTCGACCGCGTGTTCTGCGGCGAATCGATGTTCAGCCGGATGCCCGACGCATCGAAGGTCGCGCTGGCGTTCCTCGTCGCGGCGCTGCGCTTTGCCCGCGCCTCCCTGCTCGACTGCCAGTTCATGACCCCGCACCTCGCCACGATGGGCGCGCGCGAAATCGACGAGGCGGATTACCTGGAGCTGCTGCGCGCAGCTCAGGCTTCAGCGGCGGCGGGCGACGCGGTCGGCGTCGGACTGGCCGAGGGTGCGGCGCTCGGCGTCGGTGAGGGCGACGTCGATGGCTTGGGGCTGGCCCTGCCAGACGGTTTTGCCGCGCTGCTCGCTGCGGCCGACGGGCTATCTTCCTCGCCCGGGAACTTCATTGCGCAGGCCTTCACCCAGACATCGTAGACCGGGTGTTCGACGACGTTGAGGCTGGGGGAGTTCTTGAACAGCCAGCCCGAAAACACCGTGCGCCATTTCAAGGGTTGATCCGCAGTCAACCGCTCTTCCACGAAAACCTGGACGAAGGCGCCGGTTTCCTCGGGGCTTTCCCACGGCAGCGTGCGTTCGCAGCTGAGCAGCTTCACGACAACATTGCCGACGCGGCGCGCCTCGCCGGGCTTGAGCGTCAGATCCTGCTGCAGGTTGTTGCGCTTGTTGAGAAGACCGATCGTGGCGACGCGGTCCTTCACCGGCGTGCCGTATTCGCTTTCCACCGCCGGCCCGCCTGAAGCCTGGCCGACCATGTCCGAAGGCACCTCGGTCGCCAATGGCTCGGCACTGTCGTCGCCTCCCTTGCAGGCGGTCAGCGCGAACAGCGGCAAGGCAAGGGCGAGAGCCCGCATCACGGCATCAGGCGTCCGGGGAAGCTGCCACCGTGCCGCCATCGGGCGACCAGGCTTCGTAATCGCCGGTGGCGGCGGCGCGTTTGCCGCCCCGCTCCAGCGCGCCGGCCGGACGATAGGCGCCGACCGTGCCGGTGGCGTTGGGTGTGTAATCCGTCTCCCATATCCGCGCCGGCGGCAGGTTCGACTCGGGAACGCCCGAAAGGCTGCCGTGCAGCCAGCCATGCCATTCGGCCGGCACGTTGCTGGCATCGTTGGCGCCCGAGTAGATCACCCAGCGGCGCTCCTTGCCGGCAAAGGGGTGCCCCTTGGGATAGGCCTTCTTCGCGCGGTAATAGGCGTTCCCGAACACGTCGGTGCCAACCTTTTCGCCGTTCAGCGCCGAATTGAAGGCGGTGCCCACGGTTGCGCCGTTCCACCAGGTGAAGATCTTGCCGAGGATTCCCATGGGTCGCGCCTAGCGGAACCGGGGGCACTTGGGCAAGGGGGACGCGCGCCTCACCAGTCGACCCTGTCGCCGGGTTCGATCCCCAGCTGCCTCGCACGGCCGCCGTTGAGTTCGAGCACCGCCTTGACCACCCCGGCGCTAGGCTGCGGGGTTTCGTCATAGGGCTGTGCAGTCCGAATGTTGAGAATGCGCCCGTCTGTACCGACGAAGATCATGTCAAGCGGGATCACCGTGTTGCGCATCCAGAAGCTGGCGGTGCGCGGCGGATTCATCGGGAAGATCATGCCTTCATCCGCGCCCATTTCGGTGCGGAACATCAGGCCGCGCGCCTGCTCCTGCGACGTCGATGCCACTTCGACCCGGAATCCGCGGACTGTGCCGGCGTGCGTCACGGTTAGCGCGATTACGGGCAAGCCGGATACCGGGTGAACGGCGACCGCGGCCTGGGTCGATTGGGGGGCGGCATCGCCGCTGCTCGGCGAACAGGCGGCAGCGGTCAGGACCAGGGCGGTGACAAACGCGCGCGACATCAATCTTCCTCGGTGCATTCGGCCCATATTTCAGCCGCTTCGACACTGGGTGCATCGACCAGAAAGCGGGCGCTGTCCAGTGGATGGCCGGCACGCAGCATCGCCGCGACCTGCTTTTCCCTGGCTGAACGGTCGCCCACCGGTGCACCGAACGGGCCCAGCCGACGCTTGCGCGCGCAGGCCAGCGCGGCCTGTCGCTGCTCGGCGAGCCCGGCTCTCACCTGTTCGCGCGTTTCTTCGTCGATTCCCGCTGCGTGAAGCGCCTGTCCGATCCGCCGCGCGCCATAGCCGCGCCGCAGCAGGCTGCCGGTGCGCGATGCGGCAAAGGCGGCATCGTCGATATAGCCGAGTTCGACATAACGCTCCACCGTGGCCCTGACCGGCGCGGGGCCGTCTCCGTCCCAGCCTCGTTCGCGCAGCTTGCGCTTCAGGTAGTCCTCCAGTTTGGCCGCGCTGGTCGAAAAGCGCGCGACATAGGCCAGGGCAAGCTCCTCCATCCGGGCCCTGTCGAGCGGTCTTGGCGCCTTGCGCGCGTTCTCCCTGTTCATCCTGCCGCCAGTCATCGGCCTTATTCGTGCCACACATTGCGGCAAATGGGGAGGCCAGTCTGCGGGCGTATGAGGCGCCCGCGAGAAGGATTCAACGCCGGGCATGACGTTGCAAAGCGGCGCATCGCACTGGTTAACAACGGGTTTTCGCACATGACCGACGCCGCCTCGATGGTGACGCCTGACACCGCTGCTCTGGTGCCCACCCCCAATGAAGACACGCTGCCGCGGCGTCTGTCGGACTTTGCCACTTTCGGCGAAGCGCTCGACTATGCCGCATCGGGCAAGCGGGGGATGAATTTCCACGATCCGCGGGGCAACTTGCAGCGGGTCTATCCCTACAGCGAACTGCGCGACGATGCCCTGGCCATGGCCCGCCGCCTGATGGCCCACGGGGTCAACAAGGGCGATCGCGTCGCCCTTGTTGCCGAGACCGGACCGGAGTTTGCCGCGCTGTTCTGCGGCACCATCTACGCTGGCGCCTGGCCGGTGCCGCTGCCGCTGCCGACCAGCTTCGGCGGCAAGGAAAGCTACATCGACCAGCTCGCCGTGCAGCTCGCCTCGAGCGACCCGCTGGTGCTGTTCTACCCCGAGGAAATCGCCGAGATGGCCGGCGCCGCCGCCGAGCGGCAGGATTGCCAGGGGATCGCCTGGCAGGCCTTCGCCATGCAGTCGCAGGCCGAAGGCGATCTGCCGACCGCCCAGGGCGACGACATCTGCTACCTCCAGTATTCGAGCGGATCGACCCGCTTCCCCCACGGCGTCGCCGTGACCCACGCCAGCCTGCTCAACAACCTGGCCGGCCATGGCGAGGCGATGAAGCTGATCGAAAGCGACCGCTGCGTCAGTTGGCTGCCGTGGTATCACGACATGGGCCTGGTCGGCTGCTTCCTGTCGCTGATTTCGAACCAGGTCTCGGCCGACTACATCAAGACCGAGGATTTCGCCCGTCGCCCGCTGGCCTGGCTCGACATGATCAGCCGCAATCCGGGCACCACGGCCAGCTATTCGCCGACCTTCGGCTATGACATATGCGCGCGACGCATTTCCAGCCAGACACACGTCGCCGAGCGCTTCGACCTGTCGCGCTGGCGGATTGCCGGCAACGGCGCCGACATGATCCGCCCCGATGTGATGCAGGGCTTCGTCAACGCCTTTGCCGACGCCGGCTTCAAGGCCAGCGCCTTCCTGCCGAGCTATGGCCTTGCCGAAGCGACGCTGGCCGTCACGATCATGCCGCCGGGCGAAGGGATCCGCGTCGAACTGGTCGAGGAAGAGCGCCTTTCCGGAACTCCGCGCGACTTGTCGCGTCCGGCGCGATACCGCGCGATCGTCAACTGCGGCAAGGCCGTCAAGGACATGGCGATCGAGATCCGCGGCGAAAGCGGCAAGCCGCTGGCCGATCACCACATCGGCAAGGTGTGGTGCAAGGGCCCCAGCGTCATGCACAGCTACTTCCGCGACCCGGAATCGACCGCGGCGTGCCTGGTCGACGGCTGGCTCGACACTGGCGACATGGGCTATCTCGTCGATGGCTATCTGTTCATCGTCGGCCGCGCCAAGGACATGATCATCATAAACGGCAAGAATCACTGGCCGCAGGACATCGAATGGGCAGTGGAACAGCTCCCGGGCTTCCATCAGGGCGATATCGCCGCCTTCTCGGTCGAAACCGAAAGCGGCGAGGAAGTGCCCGCCGTGCTGGTTCACTGCCGCGTTTCCGATCCGGCCGAGCGGATGAAGCTGCACGATCAGATTCGAGACAAGGTTCGCTCGATCACCGGCATGAACTGCGTGGTCGAACTGGTCCCGCCGCGCACCCTGCCGCGCACCAGCTCGGGCAAACTCAGCCGCGCCAAGGCCAAGAAACTCTACCTTTCGGGCGAGATCGAACCCTTCAAGCTGGCAGCCTGATCCCGGCAGCGCGGCTGCCGGCACTGCCATCATCTCGAAGCGTCCCACATTTGTGCATTTTTGCGCATTGCGTCGCGCGCGCGGCGCGATAAGTATGCGCGCAAGGGCAGGCAACAAACGCCCAGGGGGAGCATTCGATGGTAAAGCCTCAGAAGGAAAGTTTTGGCGTGCTGGTCGGCTGGGCACACCACACGGTCGGGCCCAAACTGGACCTCACCCTGCAATGCACCCATTCGACCCGCTGCGCCGACAAGCGCGGGGTCGACGATCACCATATCGTGATGACGCGCGAACAGGCGGCGGTGCTCGCCAACTACCTGTTCAAGGTGAGCGGCCAGTCCGCGCCCCGCCAGCGCGGCCGACTGGCGCGCTGGTTCGCCTGATACCGCTTGTCCGAGGCGGCGTTTTATTTGTCTAATACAGCTTGCGTCGTCGCGGTCTTCGCCCCATCTTGCCGGGACGAATAACCACACGGAACAGGTCCATGGCCACCACGCCGACTACTGCCGATACCGCCGCGCCCACGCTGACGCTGACCCCGCCCGATCCCGTGCCGGTGGTCGCGCCCGAAAAGGCTGTCGGACTGGTCCCCGTTGCCGACGAAAAGAAGTCGAAGCTTGACGCCAAGGTAGAGGCCTTCGTCACCGACCTGATTGCATCGGACGCCAATTCGCCCGAGTTCGGCAAGAAGGTCGACCAGCTGACCAACATGGGCCGCAAGGAAATCATGGCCGCTGCAGCCATGTCGAACCGCTTTCTCGACCGCCCGGTCCGCGCAATGGACAAGGAAAACGGCGTCGGGGCGAACCTCGCAGAACTGCGCCGCACGGTAGAGGAACTCGACCCGGGCAAGGCGGGCAAGCTGTCCACCGGGCGCAAGATCCTGGGCATCATCCCCTTCGGCAACTCGCTGAAGAGGTATTTTACCAGCTACCAGTCGGCGCAGGGTCATATCCAGTCGATCCTCAACCACCTTGCCTCGGGCAAGGACGAGTTGCTGATGGACAACGCGGCGATCGACGTCGAACGCGCCAAGCTGTGGGAAGCGATGGGCAACCTCGAGCAGATGGTCCACATCAGCAACACGCTCGACGCCAAGCTTGAGGAGACCGCCGCCGATCTCGACGCGACCGACCCGGCCAAGGCCAAGGCGATCCGCGAGAGCGCGCTGTTCTACGTGCGCCAGCGCACCCAGGACCTGCTGACGCAAATGGCGGTATCGGTGCAGGGTTATCTCGCGCTGGATCTGGTCAAGAAGAACAATGTCGAACTGGTCAAGGGCGTCGACCGCGCCAGCACGACCACGGTCGGCGCGCTGCGCACGGCGGTTACCGTCGCTCAGGCGATGACCAACCAGCGGCTGGTGCTGCAGCAGATCACCGCATTGAACACCACCACCGCCAACCTGATCGATTCGACCGGCGCGCTGCTGCGCGACCAGACCGGCCGCATCCACGAACAGGCTGCATCGAGCACGATCCCGATCGAAACGCTTCAGCGCGCATTTCAGAACATCTACGACACGATGGACAACATCGACACTTTCAAGGTGAAGGCGCTGGACAGCATGAAGCAGACGGTCACCACCCTCACCGCCGAGGTCGAGAAGTCGCGCGGCTACATTGCCCGCGCCGAAGGCGCTGCGCAGGCCCAGTCTGCCCACGACGCGCCCAGCCTGCTGACGGCCGAGTGAGCCGCCATGCCGGGTGAAGCGCACCAGCATCAGGAGATCATGCGCGCGGCCGGCACGTCGCTGGTCAACAACCGCGATTTCGGCGGACGCCGCGCCGGCTCGATCGGGCGGCGATCGGCCGCGCTCAAGCGCGACCACCTGTTCAAGAAGCTGGTCCGCGTGCTGCTCGCGCTCGGCGGCGTGGTTGTGGCGGCCATGATCGCGGGCCTGGTGCTCGACGGAATCGGCTGGACCGGGATCATCGTCGCGCTGCTGGCGATGGTCGGCGCGGTCGCGTTCTTTTCGACCTTCCCGCGGATCAAGGTGCCGACGATCGAATCGCTCGGCACCGGCGACACCAGGACACTCGTCGGACGGACCGAACTGTGGCTGGAACGCCAGCGCCCGGCCCTTCCCGCCCCGGCGGTGCGCATCGTCGATCAGATTGGCGGCCAGCTCGACGCGCTGGGCCACCAGCTCGACGGGCTGGACGCGAACACGCCGGCTGCCCGCGATGTGCGCAAGCTGGTCGGCGAAACGCTGCCCAACCTGGTATCGACCTACACCTCGATCCCGCGCCACCTGCGCGGCGAACCGCAGGCAGGACAGAGTCCCGACCAGCAACTGACGGAAAGCCTTGGCAAGGTCAGCGCGGAAATCGACAGCGTAACCCGCCAGCTTGCCGCCGGTGCGATCGACAACCTGGCGATCCAGACCCGCTACCTCGACTACAAGTACGGCGGCGGGCTCGACGATAGCGAAAAGGCGAGCTGATGCGCGTGCCCATTTCCCACAGCCTCGACAAGGAGGAGGTGCGCCGCCGCCTGCGCGCCCGCACCGGCGAAATTGCGAGCTTCATTCCCGGCGGGATGGCGGACGTGTCGGCCGACTGGCCCGACGAGGACACGATGGCGCTTTCGGTCAGCGCGATGGGCAAGACCATCGACGGCAGGATCGAGATCGAGGACGGGCAGGTGGTCTTCACCGTCGATTTCCCGCCGGCGCTGTCCTTCGTCGAAGGCATGGTGCGCGGCCAGATCGAAGCCAAGGGCCGCAAGCTGCTCAATTAGGCTAGAGGTCGCGCTCTAGCTCCAGGTAGCTGCGCGGTATGCGCAGCTGCTGCGCCGAGACCTGCGTTTCGCGCAGGAACAGGACCAGCGCCCACATCAGCAGCAGGATCGCCGTCAGGAAGGTCGAGGCGGCCACGCGCTGCAGTTTCAGATCGACCAGTTCCTCGAGAAACAGCACGGCGACGGTCAGGCCGACCATCAGCCCGCTGACCACCATGATGCGGATCGCCCTTGTAATCAGGGTGATCCGCTTGTCGATCATGCGGATCTCGGCCACGACCTCGTCGTGATCGGGACCTTCGGTGGCAACGTGGCGGTCCTGCAGCTTGCGCGCCCGATCGACCACGCGGCCGAGCCGGCTGGAGAGGAGGTTGAGGATGTTGCCCATGGCGACCAGCACGAAGACCGGAGCGAGCGCAAGCTGGATGGTCTGGGCGATCATTGCCTTGCCCTTACCGCCTGCGCGCCGGTCCGATCAAGCCGCATCGCCGGCGCTCTAGCGGGCGGTGAAATCGACCCGGTAGCCATAACGCGTTTCGACCGGGGTACCGTCTGCGCGGCGCGCCGGGTTGAAGCGGATGCGCTGCAGCACCAGCGGGCAGACCCGCGCGGTCGTGTCGGCATCGACCGAGCTGCGCGCGACCGAACAATCGCGCGCGCGCCCATCGGTGGTTACGGTGAAGGTGACGGTAACCGACTTCCCGAAGCGGGTCTGACGCCCGCCGGGGGGAACCGGAAAATCGCGCGAATCGTTGATTTCGCCCGACCGGACCGAGGGACGTTCAGCAATGCCGCCGCCCGCGCCCTGACCACTTCCGCCCGCTCCGCTACCCGTGCCGGTGCCTGGACCGCCTGCGCCTGTGCCCGTGCCGCGATCCTTCGCGCCCGAGGTATCGGCGCTTCCGCTGCTCGACGCCTTGGGCGCCGGCGCCTTGGCGATCGGGATCTTGGGTTCGGGCGCCCTGGCTTCGCGCGGCACCGCCTTCTTGCCTTCCGCGCCCGACGCCCCAGCGGGCTTGTCTGCGACCTTGGGTTCGGGCGGCTTGGGCGGAGGCGGCGTGGTGACGGTGACCGAAAACGTCGACATGACCGATTCGACCGCCTGAGCCGCGAAGTCGGGCGCGAAGGCGCGGATCAGGCCCAGCACGACCACCACCTGCAGCGCGAGGACGCCCACCGCCACCCCAAGCTTGACCCGCTTCGGCGATGAGATGTCGAGTGCGTCCTTGTCGTCCATCCCCGCGGCTATGCCACGCGGGCGCTGCGTCCGCAATCGAGGGCGGCGAGGCAGGCCATCACCGGTTTTGCCCATTCATTCCGGCAGATAAGCAGATCCGGCACAGCCGTGTCCTTGCCATTGTAAAGCAGCCGCGTGCCGTCGAGTCGGGTGGCGTGAAGCCCGGCGGCGAGCGCCACGGCGACGGGGGCGCAATTGTCCCATTCGTGCTGTCCGCCGCTGTGCAGGTAGATGTCGGCCTGCCCGCGCACGACGGCCATGGCCTTGGCCCCCGCGCTGCCCATGGCCGCCACCTCGGCGCCGAGCGCCTGGGCCACCGCCGCCGCCGCACGCGGGGGCCGGGTGCGGCTGACGACGATGCGCGGCGGCGAGCGCATCCCGTCGATCCGTCGCGGCCTGTCGGAGCGCAGGACCAGGTCTTGCGCCGGCAGGCTGACCGCGCCGATCGCCGGGGTCCGGTCCAGCGTCAGGGCAACATGCACCGCCCAGTCATCGCGCCCTTCGGCATATTCGCGCGTGCCGTCCAGCGGATCGATGATCCAGCAGCGCGCGTTGTCGAGCCGGCACAGGCTGTCCGGATCTTCCTCGGACAGGAAGGCGTCGTTCGGCCGCGCCCGGCGCAGCGCGTCACGCACGAAACGGTTGGCGATGCGATCGCCGGCGGCGCCAAGTTCCTCGCCATCGGGCGTCCCGTGCTCGCGCAGGTCGAGCAGCAGGCGCCCGGCCTGCTCGGCCACGGCGGCGGCCAGTTCCGCGTCGGTCATGCCTTTGCCCCTGTCATGGCGACTCGGATAGGCCACCCGTGGTCAATATTTGCCCGACGGATTGGGTTAACCGGTCGGGACGGCCGGATCAGCTAACCGTGCGAAGCAAATCGGACAGCTTGCCGAAAATCTCGTCGATGTGCGTCTTTTCGAGGATCAGCGGCGGCGACAGGGCAATGATGTCGCCCGTCACGCGGACCAGCAGGCCGGCGTCGAAGGCCTTGTGGAACACCTCCATCGCCCGCTTGGTCGGGGCGGCCGGACGCGGTTCGAGCTCGATCCCGCCAATAAGGCCGATGGAGCGGCAATCGATGACGTGGGGGGCGCCCTTCAGCGAATGGACCGCATCGGCCCAATAGTCTTCCAGCGCGATCGCCCTCTCGAACAGGTCCTCTGCGGCGTAGAGATCGAACGTGGCGAGTGCCGCAGCGCAGGCCAGCGGGTGACCGGAATAGGTGTAGCCGTGGAACAGCTCGATCCCCGGCGCGGCGTTGTCGACGATGGCGTCGTGCACTTCGCGCCGCGCGGCGACCGCGCCCATCGGCACGGCGGCGTTGGTCAACCCCTTGGCCATGGTGATGAGATCAGGAGTGACGCCGAAGCGTTCGGCCGCCGTCGCCTTGCCGACGCGGCCGAAGGCGGTGATCACCTCGTCGAAGATCAGGAGGATGCCGTGCGCATCGCAGATCTGGCGCAGCCGCTGCAGGTAGCCCTGTGGCGGCACCAGCACCCCGGTGGATCCGGCGACGGGTTCGACGATCACCGCGGCGATCGTCTCCGCGCCGTGCAGCGCGACGAGGCGTTCGAGGTCTTCCGCGAGGTCAGCGCCGTGGGCAGGCTGGCCGCGGCTGTAGGCATTGCGGGCCGGGTCATGGGTGTGGCGCAGATGGTCGACGCCGGTCAGCAAGGTGCCGAACTGGCGCCGGTTGCCGACGATGCCGCCCACCGAAATGCCGCCGAAGCCGACGCCGTGATAGCCGCGCTCGCGGCCGATCAGGCGGGTGCGGCTGCCCTGGCCGATGGACCGCTGATAGGCGAGCGCGATCTTCAGCGCAGTGTCGACGCTCTCCGATCCCGAATTGGTGAAGAAGATGCGGTCCAGCCCCTCGGGCATCAGCATGGCGAGGCGCGAGGCGGTCTCGAACGCGCGCGGATGGGCCAGCTGGAAGGTCGGCGCGAAATCCAGCTCGCCCGCCGCCTTGCGCACCGCCTCGACGATCGGCGCACGGTTGTGCCCCGCGTTGACGCACCACAGCCCGCCCGTCGCATCGAGCACCTTGTGCCCTGCCGCGGCGGTATAGTGCATCCCGTCGGCCGCCACGAACATCCGCGGGTTGGCCTTGAACCCGCGGTTGTCGGTGAACGGCATCCAGAACGCCGCAAGATCGTTGGGCTCGCCTCTGTTCATCATGGTCCCCATGTTCATCGCGGTGCGACGATAGCGCCCCGATCGCGCCGCGGCCAAGCGCCGATTTGGGGGGTTGGCGGCCTTGATTTGGCTCTCTAGGCTGCGCCAAGGGGTAAACGCGCCGCCGGTGCGGTCCCCGGGGCAACAGGCAGCAGAGCACGCATCATGACAGCCGACATAGCCGCCTGGATCCGCGAGAAGAGGATCAGCGAGGTCGAATGCATCGTGCCCGACATGAACGGCATCCAGCGCGGCAAGGTGCTGCCCGCGGCCAAGTTCCTGAAATCGATCAAGGACGGTACGCTGCGCATCCCCGGCAGCGTCTATATCGTCACCGCGACCGGCGGTTATCCCGAGGACGTCGAGCACATCGTGCCCGACTTCGATCCCGACCTGGTTCTTGCGCCTGACCTTGCGACCATCCGCGAGGCGCCGGGATACAAGACGCCGACCGCCTATGTCATCTGCGACAGCTTCTACGGCAACGGCAAGCCGGTGGAGATCGCCCCGCGCCAGATCCTGAAGAAGGTGCTGAGCCTGTACGAGGCAAAGGGGTGGCAGCCGGTGATCGCGCCGGAGGCAGAGTTCTACCTCGTTTCCAAGAATCTCGATTCCGACTTCCCGCTGGTCCCCCCGCCTGGCCGTTCGGGCCGCGCCGAGACCGCCAGCGAGGCCTTCGGGCTTGAGGCGTTGAGCGAGTTCGAGGACATCATCGAGCAGATCTACGACTGGTGCGAGAAGGCCGATCTAAACATCGACACGATGATCCACGAGGCCGGCGCCGCGCAGCTGGAAGTGAACTTCATCCATGGCGATGCCCTGGCCCTGGCCGACCAGGTCCTGCTGTTCAAGCGCATCGTCCGTCAGGTTGCGCTGGATCACGGCGTCTATGCGACCTTCATGGCCAAGCCGATGTCCGACCAGCCGGGCAGTGCGATGCACATCCACCAGTCGGTGCTCAACGCCGAAACCGGCAAGAACGTGTTCTCGACCGGGAACGGGCGCGATTCCGCGCTGTTCCGCAGCCACATCGCGGGGCTGGTCCGGCTGATGCCGCAGATCCTGCCGCTCGTGGCGCCCAACGTGAACTCGTTCCGGCGGATGCGGCCCGATACCGCCGCGCCGATCAACGTCCACTGGGGCAGCGACAACCGCAGCTGCGGGTTCCGCGTGCCCGTGTCCGAAGCCAAGGATCGCCGCGTCGAGAACCGCCTGCCCGGCGCCGACGCCAACCCCTATCTGGCAATCGCCGCCTCGCTGATCTGCGGTTACATCGGCATGGTCGAACGGATGATCCCGCCCAAGATCATGGAAGGCAACGCCTACAATCGTGCGCGCACCCTGCCCCGCACGCTCGAGGCCGCGCTTGACCGGTTCTACAACTGCAAGCCGGTGAAGCGCGAACTGGGCGAGGCATTCTTCGAGATCTTCTGGGCGATCAAGGATGCCGAGCTGTACGCCTACCAGTCGGTGATCAGCTCGTGGGAACGCGAACACCTGCTGCTGAAGGTGTAGGCGTGACGCCGCACGCGCCGTCCTACTATGCGGCCACGGCCAACCCCTTCCCCTCGCAGTCGACACTGGCCGGGGACGAACGCGCGGACGTGGTCGTCATCGGGGGCGGTTTCACAGGGCTGTCGGCGGCGCTGCATGCGGCGGAGGCCGGATTTACGGTCGTGCTGCTGGAAGGAAAGCGCATCGGATGGGGTGCTTCGGGGCGCAATGGCGGGCAGCTGATCCCGGGAATGCGCTGGGGCGCTACCGATTTGGTCGACACCTTCGGCGAGGCGCAGGCGGCGCGGCTGATCGCACTGTCGCTCGAAGCGACGGGCATGGTGAAGGGGCGTATCGCGCGTCACGCCCTCGCCTGCGATCTGCGCGCGGGCCACTTTCAGGCGGCGGCAAGGCCCGGCCACATGGACGCCATGCGCCGCGAGGCCGAACTGCTGCACCGCCTGCTGGGTTATGACAGCCTGCGGATGATCGAAAAGGCGGACCTAGGCGATCAGGTGGCCAGCCCGCTCTACCATGGCGGGATGTTCGATGCCGCGGGCGGGCATTTCCATCCGCTCAACTACGCGCTGGGGCTGGCGCGGGCCGCTGTGGCGGCGGGGGTGCGGATTTTCGAGGACAGCCCGGTCATGGATCTGCACCAGGCCGCGCCCGTTGTGGCGAGGACCGCGAACGGAGCGGTCACCGCGCGATACGGCGTGCTCGCGTGCGATGCCTTCATCGGCGAGATCGAGCCGAACCTTGGCCGCTGGACCATGCCGGTCGCCAATTACAACATCGCGACGGCACCGCTGGGCGAAGCTACGGCCCGCGCCCTGATCCCGTCGGGCGCGGCAGTGTCCGACAGCAAGTTCGTGCTCAACTACTACCGGCTGAGCGCGGACAATCGCTTGATCTTCGGCGGCGGCGAAAAATACTCGCCGCGCCCGCCGGCCGACGTCGCGGGCTTCGTGCGGCCCCATCTGGAGCGGGTCTTCCCGCAGCTGGCCGGGGTGCATATCGACCATGCCTGGGGCGGGCTGGTCGGCGTGACATTGAACCGCCTGCCGCATTTCGGGCGCATCGGCGATACGTTCTATGCCCACGGCTATTCGGGCCACGGCGCGCTGCTGACCACGCTGGCCGGCAGCCTGATCGCCGAGGCCATGCAGGGCACAGCCGAACGCTTCGACCTGTTTGCCAAACTCCCCGGACGGCCCTTCCCCGGCGGGCCGCTGCTGCGCCATCCGCTCTATGTGGCGGGGATGCTGTGGTATGCGCTAAGGGACCGGCTATGATCGCCCGGGATGCCATCGACGCCATGCTGGAGGCCGAGCGTGCCCGCTTTGCCGCGGCCAATCCGCGATCGGCCGCGCTGGCCAGCGAGGCTGCGCGCCACTGGCACCGCGGCGTGCCGTTCCACTGGATGCTCGACTGGGGAACGCCGTTTCCCCTGTTCGCTGCCCGGGCCAAGGGCGCCGAGCTGTGGGATGTCGACGGGCACCGCTACGACGATTTCTGCCTTGGCGACACGGGGTCGATGTTCGGCCACTCGCCCGAGCCCGTGGCCCGCGCACTGGCGAAGCAGGTCGCCCACGGCCTGACCTACATGCTGCCGACCGAAGATGCGGTGGTGGTGGCTGACGAGCTGGCCGCCCGGTTCAAGCTGCCGTTCTGGCAAGTCACCAGCAGCGCCAGCGAGGCGAACCGCGCGGTGATCCGGTGGGCGCGGGCAATCACCCGGCGCGACAAGGTGCTGGTGTTCAACGGCTGCTACCACGGCGCGGTCGACGATGCGTTCGTCGACCTGCGCGATGGCGTACCAGAACTTCGCCGCAGCCTGGTCGGCCAGGTCTATGACCTGCGCGACCACACGGTGGTGATCGAATTCAACGATCTGGCAGCGCTCGAAGCCGCGCTCAACAAGGGCGACGTGGCCTGCGTTCTTGCCGAACCGGCGATGACCAATGTCGGGATGGTCCTGCCTGATGCGGGCTATCTTACCGCGCTGCGCCAGTTGACCGCGCGGCACGATACGCTGCTGGTGTTCGACGAGACGCACACCATTTCCACGGGCTACGGCGGACACAGCGCCACCCACGGCCCGCTGCCCGACATGTTCGTGCTGGGCAAGCCGGTGGCGGGCGGGGTCCCCTGTGCCGTCTACGGCTTTTCCGCCGAGGTCGCCGAACGGATGGAACGCGTGCGGACCGAGGGCGAGACCGGTCATTCGGGCATCGGCACCACGCTGTCGGCCAACGCGCTGGCGCTGGCCGCGATGCGCGCCTGCCTGACCGAGGTCATGACGGTAGAGGCCTATGCCCACATGCTGCCGCTGGCCGAAGTGCTCGCGGACCAGCTGCGCGCGGTGATCGCGGGAAACGGTCTTTCTTGGCACGTGATCCACATCGGCGCGCGGGGCGAATTCCTGTGCACCGACACCCCGCCGCGCAACGGCACCCAGGCGCGCGCCGTGATGCAGGGGCCGCTCGAACACGCGCTGCACCTGTTCCTGATCAACCGCGGCGTGCTGATCGCGCCGTTCCACAACATGACGCTTGTCAGCCCGGCGACCACACGGACGCAGGTTGACCGGCTGGCCGAGGTGCTCGACCTCTGTCTCAAGACCCTGACCGGAGCCACGCGATGACCAAGCCGCCCTTCAGTTCGAACCACCGCGCCACGGTGGACGAGGCCAAGGCCTTTTTCGCCGCCAATCCCGATATCGACGCGATCGACATCATCTTCACCAACATGTGCGGCGTCCCGCGCGGCAAGCGGCTACGCCAGCACGAGGTTATCGCGGTCTACGAAGCCGGGCGCTTCCTGCCGGGATCGGTGCTGGTGGTCGACATCGTCGGCCGGGATACCGAGGAAACCGGCCTGGTCTGGGAAGACGGTGATGCCGACCGCTACGTTTATCCGGTCCCCGGCACGCTGGTCCGCGCGCCGTGGCTGGGTGAACACGCCGCGCAGTTCCTGACCAGCTTCTACGAACTGGACGGCACGCCCAACGACCTCGACCCGCGCCACGTGCTGGGCAGCGTAATCGACGAACTGGCCAAGGACGGGCTGACACCGGTCGTCGCGGTCGAGCTGGAGTTCTACCTTGTCGATATTTCCCACGGCCGCCCGATCCCCGCGCGGGGTCCGGTAACCGGCCACCGTTCGAGCGACATCCAGGTCTATGGCCTGCGCGAGATGGAGGACTTCAAGCCCTTCTTCGACGATCTCTACGCCGCTTGCGACGCGCAAGGATTGCCGCTGGAAAGCGGGATATCCGAATATGCGCCGGGACAATTCGAGTTCACCCTGCGCCACAAGGCCGACGCCCTGCGCGCCTGCGATGATGCGGTGATGTACAAGCGCGTGGTCAAGGGCGTGGCGGTGAAGCACGGCCTCGAAGCGACCTTCATGGCCAAGCCCTTTGCCGAGACCGCCGGTTCGGGCATGCACCTGCACGTCTCGATGAACGACGCAGAGGGCAAGAACGCCTTTGCCAGCGAAGACCCCGAAGGCACCCCGCTGCTGCGCCACGCGATCGGGGGGATGAAGGCGGCCCTTGCGGATTCGATGGCGATCTTTGCCCCCAACGCCAATTCATACCGCCGCTTCAAGGCCAATTCCTATGCCCCGGTTGCGCCGACCTGGGGAGTCAACAATCGCACGGTATCGCTGCGTGTGCCGGCGGGATCGCCCGCATCGCGCCATGTCGAGCACCGGGTCTGCGGGGCGGACGCCAACCCCTATCTCGCGGTTGCCGCCGTGCTGGCCGCGATGTGCGACGGCATGCGCGAGGAGACCAGCCCCGGCCCGGCGGTGGTCGGCAACGGCTACGAGGCGGAAGAAGCCAAGACCCGCCTGCCCAACCACTGGGGATCGGCGATCGAGGCCTTCGAAAAGTCGGACCTGATGAAGCGCTATCTCGGAGAACGGTTCGTCAGCAATTATGCCGTGGTCAAGGGCGTCGAGATGGCTCGCTTCATGGCCGAGGTGACCGAACTCGACTTCACCTGGTACCTGCGCAACGCTTGACCGCCTTCTGCGCCAAAATACACACTTGCGGCGCGATCAAACGCGCGTAGCATCATGTCGCAGTGCAACATGGCGAAGGGGTGAGTCATGACCGTGATCAGAAGCAACAGCAGCAACCTTCGCATGGGGCGGCGTTCGCTGCTCCAGTCGCTCGGCGCCGCTGCGGTCGGGATCAGTTTCGCGGGCCTCGCCGGTTGCGGGAAAAAGGAGGAAAGCGCGGGCGGCGGCAAGATCGCACCTACGGGTGAAGAGCCCAAGCTGAACTTCTACAACTGGGACACCTATATCGGCGAAACCACGCTAGGCGACTTCAAGGGCGCCAGCGGGATCGACGTCAACATGACGCTGTTTGCATCCAACGACGAACTGTTCGCCAAACTGCGCGCAGGCAATCCCGGCTATGACGTGATCGTCCCGTCGAACGACTTCGTCGAACGCATGGTCGCCGCCGACATGCTGGTCGCGCTCGACCAGGCAGCGATCCCCAACGTGAAGAACATCGACGCCAGCTTCATGGACGTCGCCTACGATCCAGGCCGCAAGTATTCGATGCCCTACACCTGGCTGACGCTGGGCATCGGTTATCGCAAGTCCAAGGTGAAGGCCAAGCCCGACAGCTGGAAGGTCCTGTTCGACAGCGACGAATACAAGGGCCGCATCGCCGTGCTGTCCGAAGCGGGCGACATGTTCCGCCTCTACGGCAAGTACCTGGGCAAGTCGGTCAACTCGCTGACCCCGGCCGACGTCAAGTCGATCGAGGCGATGATGGTGAAGCAGAAGCCCTTCATCAAAGCCTTCCACGAAGACAACGGCCAGGACCTGCTATTGAAGGGCGAAGTCGACCTGGTGCTCGAATACAACGGCGACATCGCCCAGATCATGGCCGAGGACGACGACATCGACTTCGTCCTGCCCAAGGAAGGCAGCCAGCTGAACTCCGACACGCTGTGCATCCCGAAAGGCGCGCCGCACCCCAAGAACGCGCACGCCTTCATCAACTACTTGCTCGACGCCGAAGTGGACAAGAAGATCACCGAAACGATCCTCTATCCCACCCCCAATGCGGCAGCGAAGGCGCTGATGCCGGACGATTACAAGAACAACCCGGTGATCTTCCCGCCGGCAGACCAACTCGCCAAGTGCGAATACGCCACCTACCGGCCCGACATGCAGCCGCTGTACGAAGAAGCCTTCACCCGCGTCCGCGCGAGCTGATCGCAACTTCGTGTCGCTGGAGAACTGGCAGGAGCACAAGCGCCCCTTCGCGGCCATCGCGGGGGCGCCGCTCACCTGGCTGCTGGTCTTCTTTCTCGTGCCGATGGCAATCGTCTGGCTCTACAGCTTCGGCCAGAACGCCGGGCCGGCCGATATCGCGATCACCGGCACGCTCGACAACTACAAGCGCGCGACCGAGTGGCTGTACCTGTCGATCTTCTTCAAGAGCCTGGCCGTCGCTGCGCTGGTCACCCTGATCTGCCTGATCGTCGGATTTCCGGTCGCGATGGCGATCACCTTTGCGAGCGACAAGTGGCGACCGTGGCTGCTGCTCGGCGTCATGCTGCCGTTCTGGACCAACCTCTTGATCCGCACCTATGCGCTGATGATGGTGCTGGGCGGCAACGGCTATGCCAACAAGGCGCTCGGCGCATTGTGGGGCGGGGCAAGCTGGCTCCGGACCCTGGTCGGGCTCCAGCTGCTCGATGCGTGGAGCCCGGTGCAGCTGCTCTACAACAACTTCGCGGTGGTGCTGGGGCTGGTCTATGTCCACCTGCCCTTCATGGTCCTGCCGCTCTATTCCGCGCTCGACCGGCTCGACCGCTCGCTGATCGAAGCCAGCCTTGACCTTGGCGCGGGGCATCTGCGGACGCTGTGGACGATCGTCATGCCGCTGGCCGCGCCGGGGATCTTCGCCGGGATCATGATCACCCTGATCCCCGCCTTGGGCGCCTATCTGACCCCCGACCTGATGGGCGGCACCGAAAGCCAGATGATCGCCAACGTCATCGAACGCCAGTTCAAGCGCGCCAACGACTGGCCCTTCGGCGCGGCGCTGTCGTTCCTGCTGATCTACGCCATGTTCATCCTGATCGCGCTGCAATCGCTGCGCGGCCGCAAGCCGGCGGAGGCGTGACGATGGCCCTGCTCGGAAGGCGGCGCCCTGTCGCCCCGCTTGAGTATACGCGCAAGACCTGGATGCGGCTGTGGATCGCGGGCGTGATGCTGTTTCTCTACGCCCCGCTGATCGTGCTGATGGTGTTCAGCTTCAACGATTCCAAGCGCAACGTCGTGTGGAAGGGCTTCACGCTCAAGTACTACGAGAAGGCGCTCAACAACGAAGGCCTGATCGAGGCGCTGGTCAATTCGCTGACCATCGCCGCTTTGGCGACAGTGTTCAGCGTGATCCTTGGCGCGATGGCCGGGCTGATGCTGTGGCGCTTCCGCTTTCCCTTCAAGGGCTCGGTCGAGGGGGCGCTGTCGCTGCCGATCATCGTGCCCGAAATCTGCATGGGCGTCGCCATGCTGATCTTCTTTGCCAAGATCGACTGGCCGGTCGGCCTGCCCTGGCCGCTCAACCTGTCGGCGATCACCATCGCCCACATCACCTTCTGCTTCCCCTTCGTCGCGCTTGTGGTGCGCAGCCGCATGGCCAGCTTCAACCGCGAGCAGGAAGAAGCCGCCAAGGACCTTGGCGCCGGTGAATGGCAGACCTTCCGCGACGTCCTCCTGCCGCACATGAAGCCGGGTCTGGTGGCAGGCGCGCTGCTGGCCTTCACCCTGAGCCTCGACGATTTCGTGATCACCTTCTTCACCAGCGGACCCGATACCGTGACCTTCCCGGTCAAGGTCTATTCGATGGTGCGCTTCTCGGTCACGCCCGAGGTCAACGCCGCCTCGACCATTCTCATCATCCTGACCATCGCCCTAACCGCCCTTGCCTTGAAACTGCAGGGCGTGAAGGCCATCGCGGACGCCCATTGATGCCCGATACTGCCCAGCCGATCATCCAGATCCGCAACGTCACCAAGCGCTTCGGCAAGGTCGCCGCGGTCGACAACGTCAGTCTGGATATCCTGGCGGGCGAGTTCTTCTGCCTGCTCGGCCCCTCGGGCTGCGGCAAGACCACGCTGCTGCGCATGATCGCCGGGTTCGAACTGCCGACCGAAGGGCAGATCCTGATCGACGGACAGGACATGGCCGGCATTCCGCCCAACCGCCGCCCGGTCAACATGGTGTTCCAGTCCTATGCCGTGTTCCCGCACATGAGCGTTGCGGACAACGTCGGCTACGGCCTCAAGATCGCAGGCGTCGGCAGGGCCGAGCGCGACGAGCGGGTGCGCGAGGCGCTCAGCCTCGTCAGCCTTGGGGGGTTCGAGGACCGCAAGCCCGACCAGATGTCGGGCGGCCAGCGCCAGCGCGTGGCACTTGCCCGCAGCCTGGTCATGCGGCCCAAGGTGCTGCTGCTCGACGAGCCGCTTTCGGCGCTCGACGCCAAGCTGCGCGCGCAGATGCAGTTCGAACTGAGCGAGCTTCAGGACAAGGTCGGGATCACCTTCGTCACCGTGACCCACGACCAGGATGAGGCGCTGTCGATGGCCAGCCGCGTCGCGGTGATGAACAAGGGCGAAGTCGCGCAGCTGGCCCCGCCGTCCGACCTCTACGAGTTTCCGTCCAACCGCTTCGTCGCCGATTTCGTCGGCTCGGTGAATATCTTCGAAGGCAAGCTGATCCTTGACGAACCGGGCCGGGCCGCAGTCGATTGTCCGGGCATGGGCAAGATCTTCCTCAACCACGGGGTGACCGGTCCGCACGGCGCCGACGTCTGGGTCGCGCTGCGGCCCGAGAAAATCTACCTGCACGTTCCGGGTGAGGGCAAGGCGATCCGCGCCGCCGGGCAGGACGCGCCCGAGGGCTACAACCTGGCCCGCGGGCAGATCAAGGGGATGAGCTATCTGGGCGACATCACCCTTTACGAAATCAAGCTGGACGGCGGGGCGATGATCCGCGTGTCGCGCCCCAATCTGTCGCGCCGCGATCAGGAGCATTTCACCTGGGATGACCGCGTGTCGATGCACTGGCGCGCCGACAGCCCGGTCGTGCTGCTCAACTGACGCGCATGGCTGCCCGCCCTGTCCTTGGCGTCATCGCCTGCACGCGGCAGGTCGGCACCGAGCCTGCGCAGGCGGTGATGGAACGCTATATCCGCGCGGCGATGCGCCACGCCGATGTTGCCGCGCTGATCGTGCCATCGCTGCCCGACCTGATGAGCGCCGCCGAAGTGGCCGACCGGCTCGACGGTATCCTGCTCACCGGCAGCCCGTCCAACGTCGCGCCCGGCCGCTATGACGACACCGACGGCGACGGCCCGTTCGATTTGGGCCGAGACGAAATCGCACTCAGCCTTGTCAGCCAGATGATCGAGCGCGCGCGGCCCGTGTTCGGCATCTGCCGCGGCTTTCAGGAAATCAACGTCGCGCTGGGCGGCACACTGCGCCGCGACACTTCGGCCAGCGAAGAACTGATCCGCCACCATGCGCCCGATGGCGCGGCCTTCGATGCCATGTTCGATCACCTCCATCCCGTGCACATGAGCCAAGGCGGCGTGATTGCCCGCGCGCTGGGCAAGAGCGACGCGGTGGTCAATTCGGTGCACTACCAGGGCATCGGCACCCTCGCTCCGGGCCTCACGGTCGAAGCCACCGCGCCCGACGGGCTGGTCGAAGCCTACTCCTCCCGCCCGAACGGCGCGCCGCTTGTCGCGGTGCAATGGCACCCCGAGTGGGACGCCGACACCAACCCCGACAGCGCCGCCTATTTCCACCTGCTGGGCCGCGCATTGCGCGGGGAAGCCGAGTGAGTTGACGTTTGGTGGCTGGGATCATTTCGATCCTAATGGTCGTCCGCTTAGGCCGGCGAAGTCAAAACAGCTGAATGACTGCTTTGGCGGGGGAAGCTGACTTTCGCGCGTCTATCGCAACTAGTTTGCTGGGCGGCCATCGGACTGGCGATATAGAACGCAACGCGGATGTAAGGGATTGCGCTCGACTTAGGAGCGCATTGAAACCTGCATCATCAGCGGTTACCTCATCAACCGCTGCCAAAGGTCGTAGCGGCGGGCACACTCATCGCGAGGAATATACCCGGGTGAAGCGCATTCAAGAGGCCGCCGACAGCAAGTCGGGTTAGCGCCAGTCCTTTCGCTGTCCTTGTACGGGGCGCGGTCATCCCTATATAGACCTAATCGCAGTGGCATCTTTTCTTGAGCGCCCGCGACTGAGAGACTCTGGGCTCCCGCTTGCAGCAGGAGCAAATCAATGTCTCACCCCTCTACCGACACCGCCGCTATTATCAGGACTGAGTCTTGGGAGAACGAAGGCGGCAGCATTCCGGATGCTGAGTTAGCCGAAAGGCTCGGGGTCATCCGTCATGTGACGGAAACCTACTCTGTTGGCGGCTTCCGTTACACGAGCCTAACCGACGCGATCGCGCAGGCGCGCCGGATGACCAAGCTGGAACGCGAGCTGTCATGACCGCACGCTACAAATCGAGGCCCGACTACCTGGGCTTTTTTCTGCCGCTCGGTGCGATGGCGACCATGATATGGTACCTAGTCAGTTGAGCGCCCCCGCAAACCTGCTTCTGGAAGCATCTGACCGCGAAGACAGGCAAACGCCTCCTGCAGCCCACTGGCGCAGGCGAAGAAACGCCGTGCGAATGCCTCCCGACGAAGCGGCGCGGCAAGGTAACATTGCAACCCTGGCGTTTCAGATCCTTGGCAAGGACGCGGCAATTGTCTTCCTGAACACCGAACACTCCGGGCTGGGCGGACGCCCGATCGCACTAGCGACTCAAAGCAAAGCTGGTGAGGCGATCGTGAGAGTGGAGCTGGCGCGGCTTGCACCAGCTCAATCTGACCACACCACGCTGAACGGCCGCCCCGACGGCGGCTGACATCAAGGAGATAAGACATGGCCAAGGGTCAACGAAAATCGAATAGGGAAGTTCGCAAACCCAAGGCTGAGAAGCCCAAGACGAATGCGTCGCAGCCCAGCCAGAAACCGGGCAGCGTAAAGGGGCTGGAGACCATCCGCAATTCCTAGGTCATGCGGCCGGACCGTGGATCAGGTGAATGTGATGGCTATCAGGACGACCCGCACACAGGTAACATTCAATGCACCGTTCGCGCTGCCCGAGCTTGACGGCGTTCAACCTGGCGGAACTTACGACGTCGAAACCGATGAAGAGGCGTTCGAAGGAAACGAACGCACCGTCTTTGTGCGTATTGCCACTCTGCTCCGCGTTCGCTCGTCGGGTTCGACGAGCACAGTCACCATCAATCCCGCGGGACTTCAGGCGGCGCTCGATCGCGACGCGGCATCATCCCTGATCGCAGGTGAAGCCATCCCGCCACACGCAAAACTAACCCCGCGCACCAACCTTCCCCTTTCCTAACCCTGCAGACGTTGGCACAGTACTGCCCGTGACCGCGCCCCTTCGCCTTGCCCTGAGATGCGCAAATCCGGGACGCCCCTCCGTGCATCCCATCCCGGCACCGGCGCAGGCGTTTTTTCTTCGCCTGCACCCTGTCAGGTTTGTGAACTTCCAGCGCGCAAGGTCACACAAGGTGACGCTGCGCGTTACCCGCACCAACCGTTTTCTGGCCCGGATCGGCTTTTCTCCCTGACGCGCGGCGCGGCGCCTTGCGCCCGTCACCGCACCTGTCAGACCAAGGGAGAAACCCCATGCCCCGCAATTACGATATCGCCGAACTCAAGCGCCTCGACGTGGCGCACCACCTGCCTGCCCAGCAGGATTACAAGCTGATCGAGGACATGGGCGGCAGCCGCATCGTGACCCATGCCGAAGGCTGCTACATCCACGATGGCGACGGCAACCGCATCCTGGATGGCATGGCCGGGCTGTGGTGCGTCAACGTCGGCTATGGCCGCAAGGAACTGGCCGACGTCGCTTACGAGCAGATGATGGAACTGCCGTTCTACAACACCTTCTTCAAGACGGTTACGCCGCCCACGGTCATGCTCGCCGCCAAGATCGCGAGCCTGACCGGCGGCAAGCTGCAGCACGTGTTCTTCAACGCCTCGGGCTCCGAAGCCAACGACACCGTGTTTCGCATGGTGCGGCACTACTGGAAGCTGAAGGGCGAGCCAAAGCGCACGGTCTTCATCAGCCGCTGGAACGCCTATCACGGCAGCACCGTCGCGGGGGTCAGCCTGGGGGGCATGAAGGGAATGCACGCGCAGGGCGACCTTCCCATCCCCGGCGTCGAGCACGTGCGCCAGCCCTACTGGTTCGGCGAGGGCTTCGGCACGGACCCGGTCCAGTTTGGCAAGGATTGCGCCGCCGCGATCGAAGAGCGCATCCTGGAGGTCGGCCCGGAAAACGTTGCCGCCTTCATCGGCGAGCCGGTCCAGGGCGCGGGCGGCGTGATCATCCCGCCGCCGGGGTACTGGCAGGCGGTCGAGGCGATCTGCCGCAAGTACGGCATCCTGCTGGTGGCGGACGAGGTGATCTGCGGCTTTGGCCGCACCGGCGAATGGTTCGGCCACCAGACGCTGGGCTTCACTCCCGATATCGTGCCGATGGCCAAGGGGCTGTCGTCGGGCTACCTGCCGATCAGCGCCAACGCGGTGTCGGGTGACATCGTCGAGGTGCTCAAGACCGGCGGCGATTTCGTCCACGGCTTCACCTATTCGGGCCACCCGGTCTGTGCCGCGGTCGCCCTGCGCAATATCGAGATCATGGAGCGCGAGGGCCTCTGCGACCGCGTGAAGAACGATGTCGGCCCCTATCTGGCCGAAGCGCTCAAGCGGCTCGACGGGCATCCTTTGGTCGGCGAGACGCGCTCGATCGGCCTCCTCGGTGCAGTGGAGATCGTGGCTGAACCCGGCACCAACAAGAGGTGGGGCGGCGCCGAGGGCAACGCCGGGCCGGTGGTGCGCGACCTGTGCATCGAGAACGGCCTGATGGTCCGCGGGATCCGCGACACCATCGTCATGTGCCCGCCGCTGATCATCGAGCGCAGCCAGATCGACGACATGGTGGCGATGATCGCCAGATCGCTGGACGAGGCGCTGCCTGTGCTGCGGGCGATGACCTTCTAGTCGTCGATCCGGCGGCGGAAGGTTTCGGGCAGGAACAGCAATCCGATCACCACCGTCGCCGCCGCGATCACCACCGGATACCACAGCCCGTAATAGATATCGCCCTTGGCCGCGACCATGGCGAAGGCGGTGGTCGGCAGGAACCCGCCGAACCAGCCGTTGGCGATGTGGTAGGGCAGCGACATCGAGGTGTAGCGGATCCGGCTGGGGAACAGCTCGACCAGCATGGCCGCAATCGGGCCGTAGACCATGGTCACCAGCAGGACGAGGTAGAACAGGATCGCGATCGCCCGCAGCTTGTCGATCCGCGCGGTGTCGGCGAAGAACACCAGTGCGGGGGCCTTGGGATCCCTGGCCGCGGCGGGGTTTGGCCTGACGGGGTATCCCGCGTCCTTGAGCGCCGTTGTCATCGCGCCGCCGAAGGCCTTGATCGCCTGGTCGCGCTCGGCGCCGCTGACCTGCGCCGGATCGGGCACGGCAATCACCCTGCCGCCAACGCTGACCGAGGCGACGGTTCCAGCCGGCGCTTCGCGGTTGACGTAGTTGAGGCCGTTGCGCGCGAAATAGGCCTTGGCGATGTCGCAGCTCGTGCTGTCGAACTTGTTGCGGCCGACCGGATCGAACTGGAACGAGCAGTCCAGCGGCGCGGCGGTGACTGTCACCGGGTTGCGTTGGGTGGCGGCGTTGAGCGCCGGGTTGGTCGCCTCGGACAGCAGGTGGAAGGCGGGGAAATAGGTCAGCGCGGCCAGCGCGCAGCCGCCAAGGATGATGAACTTGCGCCCGATCCGGTCCGACAGCCAGCCCCAGAAGACGAAGAACGGGGTGCCGAGCAGCAGCGCCGTGGCGATCAGCACGTTGGTGGTCGCGCCATCGACCTTCATGGTCTTTTCGAGGAAGAACTGCGCGTAGAACTGTCCGCCGTACCATACCACCGCCTGGCCCATGCCGGCGCCGAACAGGCAGATCAGCACGAAGCGCAGGTTGCTCCACCGCCCGAAGGCTTCGGTCAGCGGGGCCTTGCTGGTCGTCCCTTCGTCCCTCATCCGTTGGTAGACCGGGCTTTCGTTGAGCTGCATCCGGATCCACAGCGATACGGCGAGCAGCACGATCGAGATGAGGAACGGCACCCGCCAGCCCCAGGCGGCAAAGGCTTCCTCGCCCATCGCGGTGCGGAAGCCGAGCACGACCAGCAGCGCCGCGAACAGGCCGAAGGTCGCGGTGATCTGGATGAAGCTGGTGTAGAGGCCGCGCCGGTTGTCGGGCGCGTGTTCGGCCACATAGGTGGCCGCGCCGCCATATTCGCCGCCCAGCGCCAGCCCCTGGACAATGCGCAGCAGCACCAGGATGATAGGCGAGGCGACACCCCAGCTTTCGTAGCCCGGCAAGAGACCGACGACGAAGGTCGATACGCCCATCAGGCCCATGGTCACGAGGAAGGTGTTCTTGCGTCCGACCAGGTCGCCGATCCGCCCGAAGATGATTGCGCCGAAGGGCCGCACGGCAAACCCCGCGGCAAAGGCGCCGAGGGCGAGAATGAAGCCGGTCGTCTCGTTCACGCCGGCGAAGAACACCTTGGAAATGAACGTCGCGAGAAGGCCGTAGAGGTAGAAATCGTACCATTCGAACACGGTGCCGAGCGACGACGCGGCGATGACCAGCTTCTCGTTCTGCCCCGTACCGTTCGCGCTTGTTGATGCGGCGTCCTGGTTGGCCAAATCCCGTCCCCTTGCCCCTGTGTCGTGGCTGAGGGTTAGCCCGATGCGGCCGGCCCTGCCAAGGGGGCCGAAGGGATCATCGTGGGCCGGCATGCGAAACGCTCGATGCGTCTTGCATGGTGACGACCTGTGGTGGCAAGAGCCGCATCGCCGCCCATTCGCGCGGCATGGTCAGATAGGCGGCGCCGCGACGCTGCGAGAGGAGTTTCCGGCATGAGCGAGGCCGTCTATCCCGTGCCCGAGGAATGGGCCCGGACCGCCCTGGTCGACGAGGCTCGTTATGCCGAAATGTACCGCCGATCGGTCGAAGACAGCGACGCCTTCTGGCGCGAGGAAGCGGCGCGGCTCGACTGGATCAAGCCCTTCACCACGGTCCAGGAAACGAGCTTCGACGAGGCCGATTTCGGAATCCGCTGGTTCGGCGACGGGACGCTCAACCTCGCGGCCAATGCGCTCGACCGGCACCTGGCAGAACGCGGTGATACCGTTGCGATCATCTGGGAACCGGACAGCCCGGACGAACCCGCCCGCCGCATCACCTATCGCGAGTTGCACGCCGATGTCTGCCGCTTTGCCAACCTTCTGAAAGCGCGCGGGGTCAGGAAGGGCGACCGGGTCACGATCTACCTGCCGATGGTGCCCGAAGCGGCGGTGGCGATGCTCGCCTGCGCGCGGATCGGCGCGATCCATTCGGTCGTCTTCGGCGGGTTCAGCCCGGATTCGCTGGCCAGCCGCATCGAGGACTGCGACAGCACCGTTGTCCTGACTGCTGACGAAGGGCTGCGCGGCGGCAAGGCCGTGCCGCTGAAGGCCAATGTCGATGTCGCGCTCGCCAAGCTGCCTTCGGTGCACACCGTCGTCGTACTGAAGCGGACCGGTGGCGCGGTCACGATGCAGGACGGCCGCGACATCGACTGGCACCAGGACGTCTCCGCGCAGAGCGACGATTGCACGGCCGAGGAGATGGGCGCGGAAGACCCGTTGTTCATCCTCTACACCTCGGGCTCGACCGGGAAGCCCAAGGGGGTGCTGCACACCACCGGCGGCTATGGGCTGTGGGCCTCGATGACCCATCGCTACGTCTTCGATTACCGCCCGGGCCAGATCTACTGGTGCACCGCCGATGTCGGTTGGGTGACCGGGCACAGCTACATCGTCTACGGCCCGCTGATGAACGGCGCGACCACGCTGATGTTCGAAGGGGTGCCCAACTACCCCGATCCTAGCCGCTTCTGGCAGGTCATCGACAAGCACCAGGTGGAAATCTTCTACACCGCGCCCACGGCGCTGCGCGCGCTGATGCGCGAGGGTGACGACTATGTCACCCGCACCAGCCGCAAGAGCCTGCGCCTGCTCGGCTCGGTCGGCGAACCGATCAACCCCGAAGCCTGGGAATGGTATCACCGCGTCGTCGGCGAACGGCGCTGCCCGATCGTGGACACCTGGTGGCAGACCGAAACCGGCGCGACGCTGATCAGCCCGCTGCCGGGGGCAACCCCGCTCAAGCCCGGTTCGGCGAGCAAGCCGATGTTCGGGGTCAAGCCGATGCTTGTCACCAGCGAAGGCGTGCCGATCGAGGGCGCGGGCGAAGGCTGCCTGGTCATCACCGATTCCTGGCCCGGGCAGATGCGCACCGTCTGGGGCGATCACGAGCGCTTCTTCCAGACCTATTTCAGCACATTCAAGGGGCTCTATTTCACCGGCGACGGTTGCCGCCGCGACGAGGACGGCTATTACTGGATAACCGGCCGGATCGACGACGTGATCAACGTCTCGGGGCACCGCATGGGCACCGCCGAAATCGAGAGCGCGCTGGTCGCCCACGCCAAGGTGGCCGAAGCCGCCGTGGTCGGGATGCCGCACGCGATCAAGGGTCAGGGCATATACGCCTTCGTCACCACCAACGCGGACGTCCACCCGGACGATGCGCTGCGCAAGGAACTGGTGCAGTGGGTTCGCCAGGAGATCGGCCCGATTGCCACGCCCGACGTGATCCAGTTCGCCCCCGGCCTGCCCAAGACCCGGTCGGGCAAGATCATGCGCCGCATCCTCAGGAAGATCGGCGAGAACGACGTCGGCAATCTTGGCGACACCTCGACGCTGGCCGATCCGGGCGTGGTCGATCATCTGCTCGAGAACCGGCCCGGCGGCTGAGCGGTAAGGCATGGGCCAGGCGCAATGCCTGCCCTTCTCGCGCTCAGCCGAAGATGAAGTCGGCTGCGGTAAGGGTGCTGAGCTGCACGTCCTGCAGCACCACGAAGTTGCCGCCGCCCAGATCGATCGCGCCGTCCGTCCCGTTCTGGTGGAACGAGTTCTGGGCCTGGGCGAAAGATGACAGCGACCCGATCAGCTGGATCCGGTCCTCGCCCCGGCGGAAATCGCCGATCACGTCCTGGCCGCTCGCGCCATCGAAGACGAAGGTGTCGGCACCGGCTTCGCCGAACAGCACATCGTTTCCGCCCTTGCCGTTGATCGTGTCGTTGCCGGCCCCGCCCAGCAGGTAATTGGCCGATGAATTGCCGGTCAGGCCGTTGGCCAGTGCATTGCCAACCCCGAACGGTGTGGCGCCAGCCAGGACCAGATTCTCCACGTTGTCATAGAGATAGAAACCTGCGCCGGTGATATCGGCGATCACGTTGTCGCTGCCTTCGCCGATCTGCTCGAAGATCAGGTCGGCCGGCGTATCGACGTAGAAGGTATCGTTGCCAAGGTTGCCATACATCCGGTCGTAGTCGCCCAGTCCGCTGTCGCCGCGGATCGTATCGTCGCCGCTGCCGCCGACCAGAATGTCGGTATCGAAGCTCGCGCCGCCGATCAGCGTGTCGCTGCCGTCCTCGCCATAGAGCTCGTCGGCCTGGTCGCCGCCATCGAGCGTGTCGTTGCCGGTCCCACCGGCCAGGTAATCGATCCCGGTTTCGCCGAACAGGTTGTCGTTGCCAGCTTCGCCGAACAGCGAATCGCGCGCCCCGCCACCACGCAGATCGTCGTTGCCGATCCCGCCGAGCATCAGGTTTTCAGCGCCGTTGCCGGTCATCAGGTTGTCGAGCTCGTTGCCCACGCCGAAGATCACGGACGAGCCCAGCAGGACCAGCCGCTCGATATTCGCGAACAAGTAGTAACTGGCGCTTGTCTCGACCGTGTCGGTACCCTCGCCCGCGTTCTCGAACACCAGTTCGGCCTGGGCGTCGACCACGAAGGTATCGTTGCCCAGGCCGCCGTAGAACCGGTCGATACCGCCACCACCCTCGAGCCGGTTGGCGGCTGCGTTACCGATCAGGACGTCGGCCCCTGCCCCGCCTACTGCGTTCTCGATGATCGTGCCGCGCGCGATCGCCATGTTGCCGACCCGCCCGCCGACGTCGGAAAACGTCTCGGGATTGAGGTTGATGCGGGCGTTGGATGCATATCCCGAGAAATTGACCGTGTCGGTTCCGCCGTTGTCGATGATGGTGAAGGACACCGCGGTCTGCCCGGCAACGGCGTCGAACACCGCGCGCCCGGTGTTGTTGCCGACGCCATAGACCGTATCGCCGGTGCGGGTCAGCGCATGACTGCCGTAAAGACGCGCAACCGCAATCAGATCGGCCAGCATCGGCGTGACCGAATACTGCGTGGTGAAACCCAGACTGGCGAAATAGGTGTTCTCGCTCTCGCTGAAGTAGCTCATGACCGTGGTCGCCCAGGCGTCGTTCTGGTAAGTGGCGTCCACGGCGTAATTGGCATCGCCATTGTAATTGCCGCCATGGCCAAGACCGAGGGCATGGCCGATCTCGTGGACGTAGGTCTGCAGCGAATAGCTGCGCAGCGTGGTCCCGTAGTCCGTCAGCCAAGCGGTCGACACGTTGACCGACGCGCTGCGAATGATCCCGGTGCTGCTGAGGATGAACGACGACGATGCCCCTGCCTCGTTGTCATCGAACACGATCTGGCCGCCGGTCGCCACTTCCGAGAAGCGTATCCCGGTTGCGTCGCTCCACAGCGCGAGGGCCTCGCGGGCGAGGAACTGGCCATCGGCCGTCAACGCCGTCAGGTTGACGGTCAGCGTGCCTCCCGGCGCGACGTTGAAGTGCCGCGGCGAGCCGTTCCAGTAGGTTGTCGTCAGTTGGGTCGCGATCTCGTCGTTGGTGTAGACCGGAAGGGCCGGCGCGATGGCCGCGCTGAGCTGGTAGGTGCCGGTTGCGTTGTTGGCGGTTTCGCCGACGTCGACGTAATAGGTTCCGCTGGTGGTCGGCGTGAACCGGATGCTTGAAAAGGTGCCTTCAGCGTTGTCGTTGAACGCCATGGCCGTCCCGTCGCTCCCGCGCACCATGATGGTGCTGTCGATCCCTGCGCCGGCTCCTGCCGCGGTCGCAAAGACATAGGACTGCCCGGCGACAAGCTGCACCGCGTACCAGTCGTGATCCCCCTGGCTGTCGATCTGGCCGTTGACCGCACCGCCAACCGCTATCGATGCGGTGGTGGCCCGGCTCGACGCGATCGCATCGCCGGTCGGGCCGACCATGGTCACGAAGAATTCGCCGACATCGGCATCGAAGCCGCTTACGTCGACGAAGTACGTGCCCGAGGCGCTCGGCGTATAGAGGATTTCGGAGAAGGTCTGGTGGTACCGGCCCGAGATAGCATCGTCGTTTTCGACCAGCACGGTGCCGTTCGCGTCGCGCAGGGTCATGAAGCTGTCAATCATGGTGGAAAGCAGCACGGTCGAAAAGACATAGGTCTGACCCGCCGTCAGGGTGACACGATACCAGTCGTGGTCAGTGCCATTGTCGATCACCCCCGTAACGCTGCCGCCGGGTGACAAGGTTGCGGTTGTGCCCACATCTGCCGTCACGGTATCGAGCGTCGCCGCATAGGTCGCAAGGTCATAACCGCTCTGAAAGAGGGTGCCGCCGTATGACGGATCTTCCGATTCGCCAGGCGAAGCGGACAACGCATTCTCGATTTCCAACCCCATACCCACGACCCTATCGTTGTGCCGCCGCTTCTGTGCTGGCTTGCAAAGGTTAATTTTAGCTCTTCAGGACAGCCTCAGCCGCAAGTCGGGCAAGCTTTTCCGCGTCTGCGATCGCCAGGGGCCGGTCCATGACCTCGATCAGGAACGGCTCAACCACAATCTGCCGATCGTCCCGTAGTCCGCGAACGGCCACCTCGATCGCGGATGCGCGCGGACGGGTGAGCGTGACTAGCAGCCGGTCAATCCCGTTTCGCCCCTTCAGCGCGGCCTTGAATGCGGGATCGAAAGCATCGCAAAGGCGTGCAGAGGCCCGATCGTGCTTTCCGCCAAGTCCAATCCGGCAATCGATGACGATGGGCCCGGGATCTGCCGCCGACCCAGCGCGAGCATCGGCAAGCGAGACCGGAGCGAGGCAGAGCCCCAAGGCGGTCGCGACCGTCGTCGAAAGGCGTTCACAGGCCATGGGCGCTGGTCATTACGGTCGCTCCGCTTTCCGTTCGATGAACGCCAGGCAGCAAAAGATCGTGCAATTTCGCGACCTTGCGCGGTCCAGAGAAAAATCAGCACGATGCTGCAAACTTTTTCCGCTTTTCGGGAACTGGCAGCCGACTTGTGGTTTCTACTAGTAACACCAGCTGGCGATCCCCCTCCCCCCGAACCCAGCCGGCGGTGCCTTTTCGAGGCCTCCTGCACCAACGTGCCGGAGGCCTCAATTTTTTACAGCCCTCGAAGTCGGCCTGGAAGGTACAAAAAAACGCCCGACCGTTGGCCGGGCGTTTTCCTAACTCTATGCGCAACTCAGTTGGGCGAGGCGGAGCTTTCAGCCTGCAATGCCATGAGCGTATCGGAGACCCGACGAGCCTCGCTGGCCAGCCTCGCTTCAGCCTCTGCCCGGATCGGATCCGATGCGCTCATGCCCTCGGCCTCGGCCGCTAGCTGGGCGTCGACTTCGTCCTTCCATTGTCGCAGCAAGGATTCACGGGTCGCGCGGTCAAGCTCGACATCGTCAGCCAGATCCTCTGGGCTGGTATAATGGCGCCGCGGATCGGGCGCACGATCAACCGAGGCGTCGGACTTGATGCTGTCGGCTGGACTGAATTGGGCCTGGGCCATGTCTCGTTCCTCTCGTGGATCAGGCTGCGGCCGCTGCCGGAGCCGCCTTGGCGCGGCCGGTGCGCGATTTCGATGCCGTGCGCTTGGCCGCAGGGGCCTTGCGATGCGAGGTTGTCCGCGATGCTGGCTTGCGCTTCGTGGCGGCGCCATCCTTGGTTAAATAACGATAGGCGGCGCCGGCTGCGACGACGGCAAGGGCCGCGGGGACCGAGCGCATGGCCCAGCGTACGGCCAGCGCCGAAGCGCCCGAGCGCAGCAGCGGGTTGGGCGTAATGCGGGCGATCGTCTCGGCGATATGGCCGGACAGCAGGAGTGACGAGAGCGACTTCATGGGGGTCTCCGGATCAGCGGGTTTCGGATAGCGCGAGGAGGCGCTTTGGGGTCTTGGCGCGGGCGGCCGTATGGATACGGCACTGCGCGGTTACGACCGGATAGTCGGCGCGCAGCGATGCGTCGGACTGGAGCGCGGCTTCCTGCCGCTTTTCGCATTCGGCCCGGGTCTCATAGGTCTGCACAGGCGCTTCGAGCCGCGTGCAGCCGTCGCCGGCATCGGTGCAGCCGAGCAGGATCAGGGCAAAAAGCGGTCCGGCCATGAAAACCTCCTGGGTATCGACGGTTTCGGAAATGGGCATCGCAGCGCGAGGTCCTGCCCTTAACAACACTGCGACCTCGAAAGCGTTCCCGCATGCGCGGCGCGCAGCGCAAGGCTCCTCGCACGCACGCGCGCGTTACGTGCAGGTTCCCTTCTCCTTGCATGACGCGCTCAGCAGCGCAGGCCCGGAACGGGTGCTCAACGATTCAATTTGTTCGGCAAAGGCGTCAGTTTGGAACCTTTGTTGTCCTGGCCAGTTTTGATGGACAGGAACAAGCAGGCAAAGGACTTCGCAAAATGGGACTTATCATTCTCCTCATCGTCGGCGGCATCATCGGTTGGCTCGCCAGCATGGTGATGCGCACGGACGGCCAGCAGGGCATCATCCTCAACGTCGTCGTCGGCATCGTTGGCGCGCTGATTGCCGGCTTCCTCGTCACCCCGCTCATCGGCGGAGCTCCGATCACCAGCGGTTCGTTCGACGTCATGTCGCTGGTCTCGTCGTTCATCGGCGCGGTCATCCTGCTGGCGGTCGTTAATCTCTTCCGTCGCGGTTCGGTCCGCTAAGTCTTCAAAGCCTTCCGGGCGCTCCCCGCAGCGCCCGGAACCGGAACAGGCCTGGGGGCGGTCAGCATTAGGCTGCCGCCCCCAAGTCATGTCCGCATGTCGTTTCTCTCAATCCCTCCGGAGTTCATTCATGCCGATTGCACTGACCCCCCTGCCCTACGCCAAGGACGCGCTTGCTCCGGCCATTTCGGCCGCCACGCTGGAGCTACACCACGGCAAGCACCACAAGGGTTACGTCGACAAGACCAATGCCGCGATCGAGGGCACCGACCTTACCGATGCCGGCCTTAACGACATCGTCAAGGCGGCCGCCGAAAAAGACGATGCCAAGCTGTTCAACCAGGCCGCTCAGGCGTGGAATCATGGATTCTACTGGCACAGTCTGAGCCCCGAAAGCGGCAAGCCGGGTGCCGACTTGGCGGCTGCCATCGAGAAGTCGTTCGGGTCGCACGATGACATGCTCGAAAAGCTTTCAGCCGAGGCAGAAGGCCATTTCGCATCGGGCTGGGCGTGGCTATTGGCAGACGGCGAGAGCCTGAGCGTGGCCACCACCCACGATGCTGGCTGCCCCCTGACCGATGCGAAGGGCCGTCCGCTGCTGGTTATCGACGTGTGGGAACACGCCTACTATCTCGATCGCAAGAACGACCGGAAGGCATACCTCACCGCGGCGCTGGGCATTCTCAACTGGGCTTTCGCCGACGCGAATTTCGCAAGCAAGCATCCCTGGACCTATCCCGGCTAAGCAACGCAGCCCCCGGCTGGATCCACCGGCCGGGGCTGCACCCCGGGAAGGCAACAGTCAGGCCGGGCTGTAGGCGACGCTTTCCCCCGCCGGTTCGAGGATCGTGTGGAGTTGTGCCCGACCGCGAGCGACCCGGCTCTTCATTGTCCCGATCGGCACGCCGCAGATCGATGCGGCTTCCTCATACGAAAAGCCGCCTGCTCCGACCAGCAACAACGCCTCGCGCCGCTCATCCGGCAACTTGTCGAGCGCGCGCTGCAGATCGCTCATGTGCACGCCCTCTTCCTGCGTTGCCCGCGCTACCAGAGTGGTTTCGGCCACTTCGGGATCCAGCTGGGTTTGCCTGCGGTTCTTGCGCAGGTCGTTGAGAAAGTGGTTGCGCATGATCGTGAAGGTCCAGGCCTTCATCGAGGTGCCGGGCGAAAAGCTGTCCCGCGCCGTCCATGCGCGCATGACCGTTTCCTGCACCAGATCGTCGGCCTGCTCGGGCCGTCCGCACAGGCCGCGCGCAAAGGCGCGCATGTGTGGAAGCAGGGCCAGCAGGTCGTTGCGGAACTCGTCCTGGTCATCGTGATCGCTGGAGCGGCGCTGCTGCGTGCGATCAGTCATCGCCGGCCTGATCGAGCTTCTTGAGCAGATCGTCGAAGCTGTCAGGCAGGGGTTCGCTAACAACGCTGTCGTAAAGATTGCGCAACCCCTGCGCCCAGCCGGGCGGACGCGCCCCAGGCTGCTGCGAACCTCCGCCCACGCTGCGTTTGCGAACGGGATCAGGCTTGCGGTCTGTCAACATTAACTCCACGAGGCGTCGCGCCTCCTTAGCACCGTTGCGGGGAAATTGCGCGTACGCAATGATCTAAGGGGGAACAATCTCCGACACCTATGGTTCCGAAACGAGGGGGGACGCACCCGCATCCCTGAACATTTTATTGCAACAGCGAAATCGATCCGATTTCTGTTAGGTCAGGTGAATGGAGCAGCGGCTCGAAAAGCGGATTGAGCGAACGGCATGGTTTATCCGCTATCCTCGCGGATTGCCCTTCGCCCTGTTCGCGCTGGGCATGATCATCACCCTCCTGTCGATTTTCAACATCGAGATGAACGATGCTGAATCGCGCCGACTTGAACTCGACCGCGATACGACGGCGCTGGCCAGCGAATTGCGCCGCAAGGCAAACGAGAACATTGCCTATCTCAACGCCGCGGCATCCGTGCTGTCAGTCAGCGGCGAGATCGACGACCGCGAGTTCACGCAGTTCGTCAGCGCGATGAGCGCCGAGAACGAAACCAAGGGCACTCTGGGCATGGGCTGGGCGGAATGGGCCAGGGCCGATCAGTTGCCCCGGCTCGACGCGCGGCTAAGGGCAAGCTACCCGCGCGACGAGCCCGCCGTCCGCCCCCGCCCTGCCGACATCAAGCAGATGATGGCGGTCATCGTGCTGATCGAACCGCAGACACTCGGCAACAAGCGCGCGCTGGGCTTCGACATGGCGTCCGAGTCCGTTCGCCGGGCCGCGCTGCTCAAGGCATCGGGCACGGGACGACCGACCGTGACCAGCCGGGTGCATTTGATCCAGGACGCCGACAATCCGAACAGTTCGGGCGTGCTGATCTACGTCCCGGTGTTCGGTCGCGACGCGCGCGGTCGCCTGCTGCGCGACCGGTTGCGCGGGTTCGTCTATGCTCCGATCCGGGTGCAGGAGTTCCTCGAATCGGTCGAGATGCGGCTCTATGACGGCACCGCGACGATCGCGCTCTATGACGGTCCCCCGACGCCCGAGAACCTGATGGCGAAGACCGATCGACCGTTCGACGAACGCGCGCGGATCGAACGCAATGTCATGTTCGGCGATCGCACCTGGACCCTCGTTGCTACGTCGAACGCGCGTCCGGGCCTGACGCTGGTATCGTTCAGCGTGCTGGTTGCCGGGACGCTGGTCAGCCTGCTTCTGATGGCCATTGCCAACCTGATCATTGGCCGCGCCTCGGAAGATCGCGAGGTGCTTGAATCGCTCGCCCGGCAGGAAGCGATCCGCAATTCGCTGACCCGCGAACTCAATCACCGGGTCAAGAACACCCTGGCCAACGTCCTATCGATCGTTGCTTTGACGCGGCGGCGCTCGCAGAGCCTCGACGATTTCGCGGAAAGCCTGAACGGCCGATTACGCGCCCTATCGGCTACGCACGACCTGCTTTCGCAGAGAGACTGGAAGGACGCGCCAGTGCGCGAGGTGGTGATCGCCGAACTTGCACCCTATCTCGATATCGCCGATTCCCACGTCGAAGTCGCCGGACCCGATACGGCGCTTGGTCCGAACGATGCGATGTCGCTCGGCCTTGCCTTGCACGAACTGGCCACCAATGCCGCCAAGTACGGCGCGTTGAGCACGCCGCAGGGCCGCGTCTCGATCACCTGGCGGCTGCTCAGCCCCGAATTGTGCGAGCTGTCGTGGCGCGAAGAGGGCGGCCCCCCCGTGACGACACCGAGCCGCCGCGGGTTCGGTCTCGATCTTATCGAGAAGATCGTCAGCCACGAACTGCGTTCGCCGGTTGACCTGAGCTTCGGTGAAAAGGGCGTGACCTGTGTGCTGAAGGTGCCCGTCCGCACGCTGAGCGAGTTCTCGCTGCGCGGTGGCGGCCAGGCCTGATGTGGGCTGTGGTGCAGCCGGGCGGGGCCCGGCTGCGCCGGCCGGATCAGCCGATCCGAACTGTCGAGTTGAAGAATAGCGCCTGACTGATCGCTGCGCGCAGCGTGTCTTCGCGGAACGGCTTGGTGACCAGGTATGTGGGCTCGGGGCGCTCCCCCGTCAGCAGCCGTTCGGGATAGGCGGTTACGAAGACCACCGGCACAGAAGCCATCTTGAGAATGTCCTCGACCGCGTCGATCCCGCTGCTCTGATCGGCGAGCTGGATGTCGGCCAGCACCAGGCCGGGCGCTGTGCGGGTGAAGGCCTCGACCGCCTGGGTGCGGGTAGAGGCGGTTGCCACCACGGCGTGACCGAGATCGCTGACCAGTGCTTCGAGCTGCATCGCGATGAGTGGCTCGTCCTCGATGATCAGCACTTCTGTTGCGGTTTCGTCGTCGATTTCCGCAACGGCCCGTGCCACGAGGGCGGCGACTTCGCTGGCCTCGAGGCCGAGAATCTCGCCGGCTTCGCGCTCGGTGAACTCTTCCACGGTCGTCAACAGAAGGGCCTGGCGGTGTTCGGGCGGAATGCGGTCGAGCCGCGCCTGGGCGGTCGCCTCGGCGCCGCCGATGTCGCTCGGCTCGCCCTGGTGGGCCAGCTCGACATGGCCGAGCGACCAGATGCGGGTGAAGGCACGATACAAGGCTACGCGGCCTTCGCCGATTTCCTGGCGCAGCTCGTTGTCGGCAATGGCGGCCTCCAGCAGTTCGCGCACATAGGCGTCACCGGAATGCTGACTGCCGGTAAGTGCGCGCGCGTAGCGGCGGAGCAGGGGCAGCCTTTCAGCAAGCGCTTGTCTGAAGTCCATTGGTATGTCTCGCTAGATGGGACGGCGCTGTGCCGTCGGCATGGGAAAGGGTAAGGCTTCGCCAGGCAAAGAGCAACCGCTGACGGCGTAAGCCGTCGCGGCCACCGGACGGGCAAGCTGATTTGTGGGAGGCAGGGGACGCAGAAAGACGGAACGACGCGCGCAGGCAGGGGCAGGCCGCTGATCGAAGGCGCAGTTCATCGGTAAAGGCCGTGTCCCTCTGTCCACTGTGTCCTCGTAAACATGCATTGGCCGGGGTTGTTCCGGCCTGCCACGCAAAAACAGCCGCTTGAAGACCAGAAAAATTGGCGACCGAAGTCGCTGTAAACCAAGTTCAAATGCAGAAATGTGCGAAGCGGAGCACACTTTCTCGGGAACCCACCACGTTTGGCCGGTGTTCCAGCACCAACCTTATCGCAATCTAGGTGTTCATTCGTGCTCGACAACAAATCTGACATGACCGCGACCGCCGACAACCATGAAGCGCTTGACGATGCGACCTTCAAGGCGTCGCTTGCCGCCGTAACGCCGCATCTACGCGCCTTTGCTCGCACGCTGTCGGGATGCCGCGAACGGGCTGACGACCTTGCGCAGGAAACCTTGCTCAAGGCGTGGTCGGCGCGCGCCAGCTACCGCGCCGGCACGAACTTCAAGGCCTGGACTTTCACCATCCTGCGCAACCACTTCTACAGCGAGGCCCGCCGCGCGCGATTCACCGGTGAATACGATCAGGACATGGCGGAGCGCACGCTTCGCACCTTCGGCAACCAGGAGGATTCGCTCGAACTGGCGGACGTTGCACGCGCCCTGCAGACCTTGCCGGCCACTCACCGCGACGCGCTGATCCTGGTCGCGATCGGCGACCTGTCGTACGATGCGATTGCCGAAGTCTGCGGCATTGCGCTCGGCACCGTGAAGAGCCGGATCTGCCGCGCGCGCGCCATGCTGGCATCGGTGCTGGAAAGCGGCCAGCTACCCGACGCCCGACACGATTTCGTCATGGAAGGCGACGCCATCGATCTGATGTTCGAGGAATTGCGCCGTGTTTCGAACAACAACAGCGCCCAACGCGTGGCGGCGTGAAAGATTGCAGGGGCTAGGTAGTCGATCATGCCAGGGGTACTTATCGTCGAGGACGAGTTTCTCGTCGCGCTCGACCTTGAAGACATCATCGTGCAGGCCGGCCATCAACTGGTCGGCGTGGTGGCCGATCGCCGCGGGATCGAGGGCATCCAGGAGGGACCCTCGGTCGCCTTGGTCGATCTGAACCTGCGCGACGGCCCGACCGGTCCTGAAATCGCCCGCCGGCTTGCCGAGCAGTTCGGCACGCGCATCATCTTCGTGACTGCCAATCCCGACCAGATAAATCACCCGCCGGCCACGGCACTCGGCTATATCCGCAAGCCGTTCAACCCGGTGGACATCGTCGAAGCCGTGGCGCTGGCATCAGGGAAGGCAGCGGCGCGTCCCAAGGGACTGCATCAGTTGCATTGACCCGGCCGCAGCCAGTCAGCTGTCGAGCACCCGGTCGTCGAACAGGCCGTTGGCCAGAGTCGACGCATAGATCGCGATCGCCCGGTCCCGCGGTTGCCGCGCGGCCCAACTCGTGAGGTCGTAGGCCGCGTTGAGCGTGGAAAGGATCAACTGGCTGGCGATCAGCGGATCGGTCACGTTGATCGTTCCGTCGCGAGCCCCGTCCACCAAGGCTCCGTTGAATCGCAGTGCGATCCGGTTGGAACGGCGCACGACCTCAATCCGCAGATCTTCGGGTAGCGCCTGCAGCGCGGTAGTCCGGGTCAGAGGCCAGTCGGCGCGGAACTGGATGTCGAGCAGTGACGCAATCCCCTGAGACAGGCGATCCCATTCGGTGCCGCCAGCCTGTTGGGCGAGCCACTGCACCACGGCTACCCGCTTGTAGCTCTGCCGGAAGCATTCGAGGACGAGATCGTCCTTGGCGTCGAGGTGGTGGTAAAAGCTGCCCTTGGTGACATTGAGCTGTTCGACGATGCGCAGCACCGAGGCGCCGCGATAACCGCTTTCGTTGATCAGCCGGGTCGCCACCCGCAGGAAGTTCTCTGACGCCTGGTCGCGCGGCGGCATGGCGTCGCGCACCTCGTCCTCGGTGATCAGGCGGGGCCTCCACGTTGCCCCCGGCGGCGCCAGTCCCTCTTCCAGGATCGAAACGAGGCGTCGTCCGACGCGCCCGAAATCGTTGATCGCATAGTCGGCCAGCCAGACCGGGAGCCAGAACACGATCTCGAGCAGCATGTGGGCGCGCGCCGTGCACAGTTCTCGCAGCCCTTCGTCCTCGAACGGTTTCCAGAACGACCGGACGGCATCGAACACCTCGCGATAGCGGTCCAGCAGTGGCTGCCGCACGTCTTCGTCGAGGGTGCGGATGTCGGACAGGACGACCAGCGGCTTTTCCGCACCGCGCAGCACCTTGGCACGCAGTTCGATGTGAAGCCGAATGAAGCGCGCGACGCGGGCGCGGGCGTCGGGTTCGCGCGCAGCTTCGGTAACCATGGCCTTCAACCGGTCGAGCGACTGTTCGAACACCGCGGCGGCAAGCAATTCCTTGCGGCGGAAGTAGTAGGTCACGCTTGTCGTGTTGAGGCCGACCGCGGCGGCCACATCCTGCAGCGTCGCGCCGCGCACGCCGTGCTGGTTGATCAGCGTGGTCGCGGCATCGAGGATCGCTTCTCGCTTCTGCTCGAACCGCGCACGGCTACGCGGCTTGCGCAAGTCGGCCTTGTCGACGATGGCCTGTTCGATCCCCATCGCCGGTTCCTATACCAGCCGCGCGCGGAAGCCTAGCTTCGTGGGCCGCGCTACTCGATCACCATGCCCGGCAGACTTCCCTCGTCGCGCCAGTCGGCGATCACCCGGAAGAAGGCATCGGAGCCTTTGCCATAGGACGCAAAGCTTGCCGCCAGAGGGCTGAGCTGCCCTTCGCCGTTGTAATAGCCCGGGGTGCATTCCTCGAGAAACTTCCGCCGGTCCAGCACGGCGCCGAGAATCTCCTGCGTCCAGGCCTCTTCCGCCTCTTCGGTCGGCTCGATCCGCGTCGCCTGCCGTCCCATCGCCTTGGCGATGATGTGGACGGCGTGGTTGCTCTGTTCGGCAAGGGCGTGGGGATAGTTCGCGGTGAAGCCCGACTGGATCACCGAGAAGATGAAGCAGTTGGGAAAGCCGTTGGCTGTCATGCCGTGGAGAGTTTTGGCGCCCCCGGCCCACTTTTCCTCCAGCGTCCGCCCGCCGACGCCGCGGATGTCATAGCCCGCCCGCCGGGCATAGCTGGTCCCGACTTCGAATCCGGTGGCGAAGATCAGGCAATCGAGCTTGTATTCCCGGCCGTTGGCGACGACGCCGTCCGCGGTAATCTGCTCGACGCCCTTGCCGTCGGTGTCGACCAGGGTGACGTTAGGCCGGTTGAAAGTGGCCAGATAGTCGTCGTGGAAGCAGGGGCGCTTGCAGAACTGGTTGTACCACGGCTTGAGACGGTCCGCGGTGTCCTTGTCCGCGATCACACTGTCGACGCGGGCGCGGATCGATTCCATCTTCCTGAAATCGGCGAGCTGGACCAGTTCGGCCGGATCGGCAGCGCCGTCCTTCCTGGCGCGCATCTGCGCCACCAGCCCGAGGTTCCGGATAATGTCGGTCCACCCGTCGTTGACCAGGTCTTCCTCGGCCCAGCCGCCGGAAACCAGCGTGTTGAAATTGCTCATCCGATGCCGGTGCCAGCCGGGGTTGAGCGAGGCGGCCCAGTCGGGATCGGTCGGCCGGTCGCCGCGCACGTCGATCGAGGACGGCGTGCGCTGGAAGACGTAGAGCTGCTTGGCTGCCGCGCCAAGGTGCGGGACGCACTGAACCGCCGTGGCGCCCGTGCCGATGATGCCCACCACCTTGTCGCCCAGCCGGTCCAGCCCACCGTTCTGATCGCCGCCCGTATAGGCGTAGTCCCAGCGGCTGGTGTGGAAGGTGTGGCCCTCGAAGCTTTCGATCCCGGGGATGCCAGGCAGCTTGGGCCGATGGAGCGGGCCGTTGGCCATGATCACGAAGCGCGCGCGCAGCGCATCGCCGCGGTTGGTCGACACGGTCCAGCGGCGGTCTGCCTCGTCCCAGGCCATGTCGGTGACCTCGGTCTGCAAAAGAGCGCCATCGTGAAGCCTGAAATGATCGGCAATCCGCTGCGAATAGGCGCGGATCTCGGGGCCCTGCGAATACTTGCGCTCGGGAATGAAGCCCGTTTCCTCGAGCAGCGGGAGGTAGACATAGCTCTCGATGTCGCAGGCAGCGCCGGGATAGCGGTTCCAGTACCAGGTCCCGCCGAATTCGCCGCCCTTCTCGATGATGCGGAAATCGTCGATGCCGGCCTCGCGCAGCCGCGCACCCGCGAGAAGGCCGCCGAACCCGCCGCCGATCACCACCACGTCGACTTCGTCGCTGAGCGGCGCGCGGTCCACCGGCGTCTCGATATAGGGATCGTCGAGGAAGTGGGCGAACTTGCCCGCCATCTCGAGGTACTGGTCGTTGCCCTCGGCCCGCAGGCGCTTGTCGCGTTCGGCGAGGTACTTGGCCTTGAGCGCTCCGGGATCGAAGCCGAGCCCGCCCTCGGCGCTATCCACTACGGTGTCAGTCATTGAATGTCCCTCCGGAACGGGCCTTGGCCCTCAGATAGGGCGATACGTCGAGGCCGCGGCGTTCAAGCCCCGACACGATCTCGTTCAGTCCGACATGATCGGCCCAGAACATCGGGCCGCCGGTCCAGGCCGGCCAGCCATAGCCGTTGAGCCAGACCGTATCGATGTCGCCCGCGCGTTGCGCCATCTTCTCGTCGAGGATCTTCGCGCCCTCGTTGATCATCGGGTAGAGCAGCCGCTCGCGGATCTCGTCCTTGCCGATCGTCCGCTGGGCCGTGCCCTGCTTCGCCGCAAAGTCGGCGATGATCGCCTTGACCTCGGCCGACGGGGTGCGGTTGCGGTTCTCGTCGTAGTCGTAATACCCCTTCCCGGTCTTCTGGCCCCAGCGTCCCGCCGCGCAAAGCGCCTCGCGGACGGTTTCGATCCGGGCAGGATCGCGGTGCCAGCCGATGTCGAGCCCGGCGAGATCGCTCATCTGGAACGGCCCCATCGGGAAGCCGAAATCCAGCAGCACGTCGTCGATGTCGTCATAAGCCGCGCCTTCCATCAGCATGGCCTGGGCCTGGGCCTGACGCAGGCTGAGCATGCGGTTGCCGATGAAGCCGGGACAGACGCCCGAGACCACCGGGATCTTGCCGATCCGCGGCGCCAGCGCCATCACCGTTGCCAGTTGCGCCTGGCCGGTCCCGGCACCGCGCACAACTTCCAGCAGCTTCATGATGTTGGCAGGCGAGAAGAAGTGCATGCCAAGGACAGCCTCGGGCCGCGCGGTGACGGCGGCCATCTCGTCGATATTCAGGTAGCTGGTGTTTGACGCCAGGATCGCCCCCGGTTTGGCGATCGCGTCCAGCCGGGCGAAGATGTCCTTCTTGAGGTCCATGTTCTCATAGACCGCTTCGATCACGAGGTCGCAGGCGGCGAGGTCGCCGAAGGCGACGCTTGGCGTCAGGAGGCCCATCGCCGAGTCGACCTCGGCTTCGCTCATCCGCCCGCGCTTGACCGCGTTGGCGTAATTGCGGCGCATGGTCGCCACGCCCTTGTCGAGCGCTTCCTGCTCGCGCTCGACGATGGTCACCGGGATCCCGGCGGTCAGGAAGTTCATCGTAATCCCCCCGCCCATGGTGCCGGCACCCAGCACACCGACGCGCTCGATGGGGAGTAGCGCCGTGCCGGGTGCGATGTCATCGACCACCCCTGCTGCGGCCCGTGCTGCTTCGATGTGTTCCTTGGCTCCGGGCAGCGGTTGCGACATGGTTCGGTCCTCCTCAGGCGGCTCGGTCGATACCGGTGACGATCGCCACCTTCCCCGAACGGTCGGCCCCGCGGTTCATATCGTGCTGCCCCCGTCGACGACGATCATCTGTCCATTGACGTAGCGCCCGGCCCTCGACGCCAGGAACACGCCAGCGCCGGCCAGTTCTTCCGGCTCGCCCATCCGGCGCATCGGGTGGCTCTCGTTGAAGCGTTTCTCGGCCTCGGGATTGTCCCACAGCGCGCGGGCGAAATCGGTGCGGATCAGCCCTGGCGCGATCGCGTTGACGTTGATGTTGTGCTGCCCGACCTCGACCGCCAGGTTGCGGACAAGCTGGAGATCCGCAGCTTTCGAAATGCAGTAGGCACCGATCGTCGTCGATCCGCGCAGCCCGCCGATCGAGGAGACGACGATGATCGAACCGTCGCGCCGCGCGATCATGCCGGGCAGACACATCTGGATCAGCCAGTGGTTCGACAGCACGTTGTTGTCGAGGATCTTGCGGAACTGGTCGTCGCTTATCCCGCTCATCGGCCCGTAATAGGGGTTTGACGCCGCGTTGCAGACCAGCACGTCGATCGGGCCGACCTCGGCCTCGGTGCGATCGACCAGGTCCTGAAGCGCCGACTTCGACGAAATGCTGGCGGCGATCGCGGTCGCGGTGCATGCCCCGTGCTTCGCATTGATTGCGGCGGCAACGGCGTCGCAGGCATCCTGCTTGCGACTGGAAATGACGACGCGCGCGCCTTGGTCGGCCATGGCCTCGGCCATCGCCCGGCCGATGCCCCGCGACGATCCGGTGATGACGGCAACCTTTCCGCCAAGATCGAACAAGCTCATGCGCCCGACTCCGGCGAAGGTTCGGGTCGGATGGTGGGGACCGAAATCGCCTTGAAACAAGGGTCCGTCCTTCCGCTGCGCACCATCGCCGCCTCTACTCCCAAATGGCCCGCCCTTGCGATACCGTATATTCGAAATTAGGCATCAACGAGCCGATGAGTCAACGACGACATGCCGGTCATGCGGGTCCGGCCATCGGACCTGGCGTACCGGAAGCAAAAAGGCTGATGATGCGAGCGTTCCGCCAACAAGCGGCTGGGATGGTGAGCCCTGCTGGGTTCGAACCAGCGACCTACTGATTAAAAGTCAGTTGCTCTACCGACTGAGCTAAGGGCCCGACCATGCCGCGAGCCCTAGGCGGCGCAAGCGGGGCGGTCAAGGCCGGGACGCGGCCTTGCGCAGGCGGTGGAGCAGGTGCCGCGCGGTGAGGCCGGTGAGCGGATCGCGCCACTGCGGGGCGATCTCGGCCACAGGCTCCAGCACGAAATCGCGGTCGCGCCAGGCCGGGTGCGGCACGACGAGGCCGGGCGAGTACCACGCTCCGCCGCTCCACAGCACGAGGTCGATGTCGAGCACGCGCGAAGACCATGGCTGCCCTCCCGTGCGGCGGCCAAAGTGTGCCTCGATCCGCTTGACCCGGTCGAGCAGAGCGGCCGGATCGAGCTTGCTCTTCACCAGCACCACCCCGTTGGCATAACGCCGCCGCGATGGGCCAAGCGGCGCGGATTGGCGCCAGCGCGATACGGCGCGCACCTTCATGCCCTCCTTCTCCAGTGCCGCCACCGCGGCATCGAGCACGCGGGCTGGCGGACCGTGACGGTGGTGCGGCGCGTTTGATCCCAGGGCCAGGACATAGCGCAGCGCCATGCCTAGATGTCCTGGCTGATCCGGCCGTAGAGCTGCGGGCGACGGTCGCGAAAGAAACCCATGCCGGCGCGGTGCCGGGCCGCACGGTCGAGGTCGAGCGCGGCGATCAGCACGCCGTTTTCGCTGGCGCCGTATTCCGCCAGAAAGTCGCCCCATTCGTCGGCGATGAAGCTGTGGCCGTAGAAGCGCTGGCCATCCTCGCTGCCGGTGCGATTGGCGGCGATCACCGGCATGCAGTTCGACACCGCGTGGCCCAGCATGGCGCGGCGCCACATGCGGCTGGTGTCGAGATCGGCGTCATAGGGTTCGGAGCCGATCGCCGTCGGGTAGAACAGCGCTTCCGCGCCCATCAGCGCCATGACCCGCGCGCATTCGGGATACCACTGGTCCCAGCAGATCCCGACTCCGATCCGCGTGCCAAACAGGTCCCACACCTTGAATCCATCGTTGCCGGGGCGGAAATAGTACTTTTCCTCATAGCCCGGCCCGTCCGGAATGTGGCTCTTGCGGTAAGTGCCCATGATCGCGCCATCGGGCCCGATCATCGCCAGGGTGTTGTAGTAATGGTGGCCGTCGCGCTCGAAGAAGCTGGTCGGGATGGCGATGGCATGCCTTGCCGCCAGCACCTGCATCGCCCAGACCGATGGATGCTCGGCCGTCGGCCTGGCCAGTGCGAACAGCGCCTCGTCCTCGACCTTGCAGAAATAGGGACCGGAAAACAGTTCGGGCGGCAGCACGACCTGCGCCCCCTGCTTCGCCGCGTCCTCCACCAGCGTGGACACGGCGGCGATGTTCTCCGCCTCGTCATCAGAGCCGAGGGGAAGCTGCAGGGCGGCGACGGTCAGCAAACGGGTCATGGCCCTGCGCTTATTTGGCCTTCAGGGCAAAGTCCACCGGCGTGCGTCAAGGCCGCTTGCGGAACAGAAGCGTCATCCGGTCGCTTTCGCCGATCGCCTGAAGGCGCGCCTTGTCGGCGTCGGTGGCGCCGGACAGGCTGGGCGGCAGTGTCCAGACCCCGCCCGGCCAGTTTGCCGGATCGCGCGGGTTGGCGTTGGCCTGGCTGCGTCCGACAAAGGTGAAGCCGTTCACTTCCATGAAGGCGATGACGTCTTTTTCGCGCAGATAGCCCTTTGATCCGTCGGTGAAGCTGTAGGGCGCATCCGCCTTTGCGCGGTGCTGTTCGATCCCCACCATACCGTCGGGCTTGAGGAGGTCGCGCATGGCCTTCACTTCGCGGTCGGCGATGTTCCAGCGCATCAGGTTGTGCATCATGCGCATGATCAGGATGCGGTCGAAGGTGCCCTTTTCGGCTGCGGGAACATTCTCAAGCGTCATCGCGGCAAACCGGTCGGCGGGAAGTCCCGTGGCGGCGGCGACGTCGGCGGGATACTTGACCGCGCCGTCGCGGATGCCCTGCTGGGTCTTTTCGTTGAACGCACCCGAGGTGGGATCGAAATACAGGCCGACCAGCTTGCCCTTGGGGCCAAGGTAGAGGCCCAGAAGGCGCGAATACCACTCGCCCCCAGGGGCGTACTCGCCCACCTTCATGTCGGGCGCGACCTCGAAGAAGGCGAGTGTCTGGTCCGGGCGGCGGTACTGGTCGCGGGCACGGTCCTTGTCGCGCAACGGATTGGCGACGGCGGCTGAGAGGTCGGCATTGACCTTGACCGCAGCGGCCTTGTCCGGGGCAGCCAGGGCGGTAGCGGCGGGAACGGTGGCGGTCAGGGCGAGCAGCGGCAGAATAAGGCGACGCATCGGTTCAGGTGTCCTCTCCAGTGGAACGCGTGCCCCACCCTAAACGCTGCCGGGGCGATGACAAGCGGCGGGACCGTTCCTATCTCTGCCCTGTACGAAGAAGGAAATCATCCATGGCTCAGGCAATTCTGGCAGGCGGCTGTTTCTGGTGCACCGAGGCGGTGTTCCGCCGCCTCGACGGCGTCACCGGCGTCGAAAGCGGCTATATCGGCGGGCAGGTCGCCGATCCGACCTACAAGCAGGTGTGCAGCGGCACCACCGGTCATGCCGAGGCGATCCGCGTGACCTATGACGAGGCCGCGATCAGCTATGCCGACCTCCTCGACGTGTTCATGGCGACCCACGACCCAACGCAGCTGAACCGCCAGGGCAACGACATCGGAACGCAGTACCGCTCGGCCATCTTCCCGCTGAACGACGACCAGCGCACCGAGGCCGAGGCCGGCATTGCGCGGTGGAACGCCGAACATGCAGGACAGTCTGCGGTGACCACGATCGAAGGCCCGGCGCAATGGTATCCGGCCGAAGATTATCATCAGGAATACTGGGAAGGCGAAGGCCAGCGGAATCCCTACTGCCTTGCGGTCATCCCCCCCAAGCTGGCCAAGCTGCAGAAGGGCTTTGCGCCCAAGGTGAAGGCATGAGCGAAGAAAAGCCCCAGACCCCGCGCATCTCGCGCGAGCGGTTCATCGCCCTGATGCAGATGGCCGACGAGATGATCGCCGCCGATCTGACCTTCCGCATCTTTACCAAGCTCGCTGCCGAGCGCGCTTCGCTGCGCGAACGCGGCATCGATCCCGACGTGGTCGCCCGCCGCTGATCAACGGGTGGATACGGTCTTGCTCGCCCTGGTGTGGCCTGCCAGATCGTCCGGGTAAAAGTAGACCGGGCGCAGGTTGCCATCGGCATAGTTCTGCGCCTGGTCGCTGAAATGGGGTGATGCGGGATCGCCGCTTTCCCCGCCAGCGGTAACCGCGCGCGCCTTGACCCGCGGGCCGAACTCGACCGCCGCAACGAAGCTGTTGCCATAGGTGCCGTAGTAGCGTTTGGTCCCCGGATAGCGTTGCGCCCCGAAGGCGGCGAGCGACCCCCAGTTGGCCGAGGCAAATGGAACCGGTGTACTCGGCTTCGTATCGTCGAAGGCCTGGACGATAGCGCCGTCGTTGCGCTGGAAGCGGTTGATCTCGCCCCACGGCACCTGCCACGATCCGAAATCGTCGGTCAGCCGCGCGATCGCCTTGTCGAAAGCGGCTAGTTTCTGCGCCGGGGTGGACTTGGATGCGATCCAGTCCTCAACCTCCATCTGCTGCGCCCGCGCCTCCTCCGCCCCGATCGCCCAGTGCGCATCGGCCCAGAACACCGCCAGGCTGGTTTCGGTCGACGCAAGGCTCCACCGCTTGTCCCACCTTGCCAGAAGGGCGACCGCTTCGGCGCGGCGGGCATCGGGCGCGGCGGCGTGGGCGGCGACAAGCTCCGGCACCAGGGTCGCGAAGGCCGGCAGCCACGGATCGTAGGCCGCCGCGACCAGCTCATCGAGGGTGAACTTCGGCCGCGCCGAAAGCACAGCTATGGCGTGGCTCGTGCGTGGCTCCCTCCCGCCGGTGTCCAGATAGCGCGGATAGGCCCCCTGGCGCGGGCTGTCCTTGCCCGCCGCCCACCACGGCGCGTCGTTGACGTTGAAAGCCCAGCCGTTGGCCGGATTGACCACTTCGGGCAGCGTATCGAGCGCGTGCAAGCCCTTCCAATCGGCGGCCGGATCGCTGCCGTCGACAGGGCGGGTGAAGTCGAAGCGCTGGTCGCGCAGGGGCATGAACTGCGGAAGGAAAAGCGCGACCTCGCCCTTGTTGCTGGCAAACAGCGTGTTGTTCGACGAGTTGGCCTTGAGCGCGGCGACTTTCCGGAAGCCCGCGATGTCGGACACCTTGGTGCGCAGAAAGCTCTGGCTCAGCGCCTCGACCGGGCGGTGCATCAGCGATACCGCGACCCACTTGTCGCCCTCGGCCCGCACAACCGGCCCGTGGTGGGTGGCATAGGTGGTGAAAGTGCGCCGCGACCGCGACCCGTCGGCCTGGCGGACTGCGACCGTGACCAGCTTTTGCATGACCGCCCGGTCCGTGCCGCCGTGGCGGTAGGTCAGACCTCGATCGCCCTTCGTCACCGTTTCGGCATATTCGTCGATATTGTCGACCCCGGCCGAGGTATGCATCCACCCGGCCTCGGCGTTGAACCCCTGGTAGATGAAAAACTGCCCCCAGGTCGCCGCGCCATAGGCGTTGAGCCCTTCCCCGCTGGTCACCTGCTGTTCGGAGCGGAAGAAGAAGCTGGTGTGCGGGTTGATCAGCAGCAGCGGATGGCCGCTGGCGCTGTGCGAGGGTGCTATGACGAAACCGTTCGATCCCGACGGCTCACGCGGCGCGATCCCGCGTTCGCTGTCGGTCAGCGCAATGGCGCGCTTCTCGTAGAAGGCCTGAAGCTGGCTCAGCGACACGCTCTCGATATCGCCGCCGATGCTGCCTTCGGAAAAGGACAGCGCCATCCACGGCTCGAACCGGGTCAGTACCCTTGGCTTCACCGCCGGATGATCGGCGAGATATTGGTTGAGCCCCGCCGCCCAGCCCTGCATCAGCTTCTTCAGCCACACCGGACTCTTGGCATAGCGCGCCTGCAGATCGGCCGGGTCGATCCACAGCCGCTGGCGCAGGTCCTGCCACAGCGCAGCCTCTCCCTCGGCCTCGGCGCGGCGGCCAAGGCTGGTGAGATAGTTCATCTCGATGCGGTTGAAGTCATCCTCGGCCTGGGCATAGATCATGCCGAACACCGCGTCGGCGTCGGTCCTGCCGCTGACGTGAGCGATGCCCCAGTCGTCGCGCCTGATCTCGGCGCGGTAGGGCGCGGCAAGCGCGGGCGCGGCCAGCACGAACGGCAGGACAACAGTCAGGACTGTGCGGCGCATGGATTTCCCCCCGGCAAACTAGGAGGGCGATAGTGCCAGCCTGTGTCAGGAGGGCAAGTGCCAGCGCGCAATGAAGAACCCGTCCAGCCCGCCCGCCTGGTCGAGCATGGCCGGGTCGGTGCGCACCCAGCCCTGCGGTGACGGAACCAGGCCAGCGGGCAGTTCCGCGATCGCGATGGGCGCGGGCTGCAGGGTCACGGCTTCGGCCTGTGCTTCGCCTTCAGCCCTTTCCAGCGAGCAGGTCGCGAAGACAAGCGTGCCGCCGGGCTTCACGAAATCCCGCGCCCGGGCCAGCAGCGCGGCCTGCAAGTCCGCCATTTCGACGATCTGGCGCTGGCCGATGCGGTGGAGCACGTCGGGGTGGCGCCGCGCGGTGCCCGTGGCCGTGCACGGCGCGTCGAGCAGCACCGCATCGAACGGCGCCGAGGGCAGCCAGTCGAGCGCGTCGGCCTTGACGATCTTGGCTGCAAGGCCGGTGCGGGCAAGGTTAGCTTCCATACGCTCGATCCGCTTGGCGCTCGCGTCGAGCGCGGTGACCTGCCAGCCCGCCGCCGCCAGTTGCAGAGTCTTGCCGCCCGGCGCGGCGCACAGGTCGAGCACACGGCGCCCTTCGCCTGGCCCCAGCAGCCGCGCCGGCAGGCTGGCGGCGAGGTCCTGGACCCACCAGGCGCCCTGTTCGAACCCTTCGAGATTTTCGACCGCCGTGCCACGCGGCAGGCGGACATGGCCGGGCATGAGCGACATGCCGTCCAGCCGCTGCGCCCAGTCCGCGGTGGCGGCGGGATCGCGCAGCGTCAGGTCGAGCGGGGGCGGATTGGCAAGGCCCGCCGCGATCGCGTCGGCCCGGGCGCCCCAACGCTGGCGCACCGGTTCGGGCAGGGTCGGCGCATCGGGCAGACGCACGCCGCGCTTGACCAGCGTCGAGAACACGCCATGCGCCAATCGCCGCGGGCCGCCGGCCAGCAGCGGCAGGCCGGTGGCGATGACGGCGTGAGGCGGCGTATCGAGCCGCAGCCACCCGGCCAGCATCAGCCTTAGAGCGGCGCGCGGCTTGGCATCGACGGGAAGGACCTGGCGCGTGGCGCTGTCGATCAGCGCATCGAGATCGGTCAGCCAGCGCAGCGCTTCGCCCGCCAGCGCGCGGGCCAGGGCGCGGTCCGGCCCGCCGCGCAGTCCCTGCAACGCGCCGCCTGCCGCCTGGTCGAGCGTTTCCCCGCGCCGCAGCACGGCGTCAAGCAGGCGCAGCGCGGCCTTGCGGGCGGGGTAGCCGGGAATGTCCATCGCCCTGCCCCTAGAGCCAATTGCATTGGCAGGCCAGAGCGCCCAAATGGGGCCCATGACCGAGCGTGCCACAAAACGCCCCGAACCGTTCCGCAAGCCCAGCTACTGGAGCGACGAACCTGCGCCCGCCCCGCAGGCGCCCAAGGCCGGGGACGATCCGCAAGGGCTGTCCCCCACCCGCTATGGCGACTGGGTGAAGGACGGGATCGCGGTCGATTTCTAAAGCGGTGCGAAGCTGACGGTCAGGCCGTCGGCAGGCTTGGGGATCGGCCAGGGCTGCCACTTGGGTGCATAGCCTGGCTCGATCTCGATCCGGTAGCGGGTCAGGAGCTGCGCCATCAGGATCTTCACCTGCATGTAGGCGAAGTGCAGCCCCAGGCACATGTGCGCGCCGCCGCCGAACGGGATCCACGCATACTTGTGGCGCTTGGCCACCTCCTCTGGCGTGAAGCGCAGCGGATCGAACCGCTCGGGGTCGGGCCAGTGTTCCTCCATCTTGTGGACCATGGCCGCGCTGATGCCGACCGGCGTGCCCGCCGGAATGCGATAGCCGCCGAAGGTGAACTCCCTGAGCGCGCGACGCGGGGTGCTAGGCACCGGCGGGATCAACCGCAAGGCTTCCTTGAAGGCCATCTCGGTCAGCTCGAGCTTGCCGAGATCGTCATAGGACAGCGGTCGTCCCGGCCCGCCGGTCACGGCCATGGCCTCGGCCCGCAGCCGGTCCTGCCATTCGGGATTCTTGGCCAGCAGCCAGACCAGCGAGGTCGCGCTCGACGTGATAGTGTCGTGCGCCGCCATCATCAGGAAGATCATGTGATCGACCACCTCGTCGACCGGCAGCAAGCTGCCGTCCTCGCGGGTGGCGGTGGCGAACTGGCTGAACATGTCCTGTCCGCCGCCCACCTCGCGGCGCTTGATGGTCTCGGCGGTGAACCATTGGACCAGGAACTTCCGGCCCGCCGCGCCGCGGCCCATCGCGGTGAACGGCAGGGGCTTTCGCACCACGCCTACCGCGGCCTGGACCATGTCGACGAAGGCCTTGTTGATCGCGTCGGCCTCCGGACCCAGCGGCACGCCAAGGAAGCTGTCGGCGGCAAGGTCGAGCGTCAGCGCCTTGATCGCGGGATAGAACTTCATCGTCCGGCCCGACCACTGCGCGACCTCGGCGGCGATCCCGTGGCCCAGCGCATCGGCATAATGCCGCATCGGCCCAGGCTTGAAGGCGATCGACAGCGCGCGCCGGTCGATCCGGTGATGGTCGAAATCCATCAGCATCAGTCCGCGCGGGAACAGCAGGTCGAGCACCGGCCCCCACCCCTGCTCGCTCGAAAAGATCTTGTCGCGGTCGAACAGGACCAGCTCGTTCGCATCGGCGCCGACCAGCGAGACCTGGCGGTTGCCGAAGCTGTGCGAGCGGAACACGTTGCCGTACTGCGCGCGCATGCGTTGCCCGTAGCCGGTCGGATCGGCCAGCACCTTGAGCGTCGTGCCAAGGATCGGCCAGCCGTCGTCGCCGGGAATGTGGTTGAGCGAATCGGCCTTCTGGCTCTGCGACCAGTGCGTGAAGGCGGGTTTTTCGGGTGCGAGCGTTGCCATATCCGTCCTCTTACTGACAGAAGTGTAACTTAATCGTTCGCTTGAATCCACCCCGCCAGTTCGCGCCGCACCAGTGCCTCGATCATGGCCATGCCCGCCTCGCCCGTATTGAGGCAGTCGAGCGCGGCGAAATGCGTTCCGCCTGCCGCGACGAATTGCTCGCGCCCGCGGATCGCCAACTCCTCGCGCGTTTCGAGGCAGTCGGCGGCAAAGCCCGGTGCCGCAATCGCCAGGCGACGGGTGCCGCCCTGCGCTTCAGCCTCAAGCACCGTCTCGGTCGCAGGTTCGAGCCACTTCGCCCGCCCGAAGCGTGACTGGAACGTGGTCTCGATCCGCAAGGCGGGATAATCCGGCGCCAGCGCCGCAGCCAGCAGCCGCGCGGTCTTGCGACACTGGCAGTAATAGGGATCGCCCAGCTGCAACGTGCGTTCGGGCATGCCGTGAAACGACAGCAACAGCACCTCGGGCACGAAATCGAGTGCGGACAGTTGCCGCGCGGTGTCGGCCCGCAGCGCCTCGATATGCAGCGGATCGTCGTAATAGGGCGGTAGGGTGCGCAGCGCCGGTTGCCAGCGCATCGCAGCCAGCTGCGCACCCAGGGCATCGATCGCCGTCGCGGTCGTCGCGGCCGAATACTGCGGGTAGAGCGGCGCCACGAGGATACGTTCGCAGCCCTTGTCCTTCATTGCCTGGATGGCAGGCCCGATCCCCGGATTGCCATAACGCATCGCCCAGTCGACCAGTGCGGCATCGCCAAGCCGCGCCTGAAGGGCGTCGGCCTGTGCCCGCGTGATCGCGGCGAGCGGGGAACCCGACTCGCTCCACACCTGGGCATAGGCATGGGCCGACTTCTTCGGTCGGGTGGTGAGGATTATCCCGTTGAGGATCGGCCACCACACCAAGCGCGGGATTTCGACGACACGGCGGTCCGAGAGGAATTCCCTGAGGTAGCGCCGCACCGAGGCCGGATCGGGCGCATCGGGCGTGCCGAGATTGACCAGCAGCACGCCGACGCGCGGGCCGGGGATCGCGGGGTGGCTGGCTGGGCGGTCCATCACGTCGTCTCCGCAAGAAAGGGCAGGCTGCGCACGCGGGTCCCGCCCGAGGCGTAGAGCGCGTTGGCGATCGCCGGCAGGGCCGCTGCGACCCCCAGTTCCCCGGGGTCGAAGGGATCGGCCTCGCTGTCGATGAACTCGACGTCGATCTCGGGGCAATCGGCCAGCAGCGGCAGACCCAAAAGGCCAAGCCGCCCGGTTAGCGGCAGGCCGTCGGAATAGGCGGTGGCACAGCCGCTGCCGAGGCCCATGGCGAAGACCAGCCCGCCCTCGATCTGCTGGCGGGCGATGTCCGCGTTGATGACCCGGCCGATGTCGGCCACGGCGGTCAGCCGGTCGACGCGGATCCCGCGCTCGTCGCGCCGCGCGCTGGCAACAACGGCAATGCGTCCCTCGCGCCCGGCGACGGCCATCCGGCAGCAGGCCAAGCCCTGTCCGCTGCCCATGGTGCCGCCATTCCATTCGGCCAGGGTCGCCGCGTGCTGCAGCACCCCGACAAGCTTCACGTCGCCGCCGAGCATGGCGATGCGGTAGGACAGCGGCTCGCGGTTTGCGCGCACGGCCAGTTCGTCGATGAACGTCTCGATCAGGAAACAGCCGAGCGCTGCCCCATTGCCGCGCTGGCGTCCGGTGGGCAGGGCGATCCGTGCCGGGCAATGTTCGACCGTCAGGTGCTCGATCGCATAGGGCGGCACGGCGCCGGCAAGGAACAGCGGATCAGCTTCGTCTTGCGCGGCCAGCGCATCGCTCCGGCTTGCCCCCTCGAACAGGCGCTCGCCGAATTCGGCCGTGGCCCCCGGCATGGCGACCCGCACCTTCAGCGCGGCGAGCGAGCCGTCGGGCGCGGTCCGCGCGGCCAGCACCGCCTGCGCCGGGCTGCGCGGCAAGCCGGCAACATGCTCCTGCCAGCGCGACCAGGCGAGCTGGACGGGCTTGCCGACCTGGCGTGCGATCAGGGCGACCTCGGCCGCATGGTCGGATTCCAGACGGCGGTCGAAGCTGCCGCCACCGCCGGTCGGATAAAGCACGACCTTTTCGAGTGGCACCTCCGCCGCCTCGGCCGCGGCCTTGCGTGCCGCCTGCGGGGCCTGGCTCGCCATCCACAGCTCGAGCCGGCCCTCGACCAGCCGCGCGGTGGCGCTCGCCGTCTCGAGCGTGGCGTGAAGCGCCGGGGCGACCGCATAGCGGGCGACATGCTCGAACCTGGCGGACAGCCATGCGTCGGGATTGCCCCGCTCGGCGATGCGGGTGGCATCGCCGCGGCGCAGCGCCGTATCGAGCGCGCGTTCGATCCGGGCACTGTCGGCGCGCTGGTCGACCGAGAAGCGCGGCGCGATCAGGCCCAGCGCGCGTTCGGCCGCCCACCAGGTAGTGGCGACGGCGGCGAGCCAGTCCGGGCCCTCGACCACTCTACGAAAGCCGGCGACACCCCTGGCCCGGGCCGGATCGTAACCGGCGAGGCGCGCTTCGCCTAGCGGCCCGTGGCGGATCGCGGCGAAGACCATGTCGGGCAGGCGCACGTCGCCGGCAAAGATATAACTGCCGTCGACCTTGGCCGGCAGGTCGAGCCGGGGAAAGGACAGCGCCGCGCCGGGCAGCACCGCGCCGGCGCGTTCGCCCGGGGCTTCGGGCCGCAACACGGGCGGATCGGGCGGCGTCCGGCGGGCGGCATCCTCGGCCAGCGCGGCAAAGGACAGGCGGTTTTTATCGTGAACGATGAAGCCGCTTTCCGCGACGCATTCCTCCCAGGCAACGCCCCAGCGGTTCGCCGCCGCCATGGCCAGCATCGCCCGCGCGCTGGCCGCGGCAGCGCGGACCGAGGCTTCGAAGGCAGTGATGGTCGTGCCGTCGGCCATGACGTCGAAGACCTCGTCCTCGGCGTAGCGGCGGGCGAGCCAGTCGCCGGGTTCATCGGCGAGGCAGGTCGCCAGCGGCAGCCACAGCGGCGCCCAGTGCGCAGCCAGCGCGGCATTGCCGTAGGCTCCGCTGACGGGCGCGGGCTCGACCGCGATCTGGCGCCAGTCGGCGCCCAGTTCCATCGCGACGATCTGTGGAATGAGTGTAGTGATGCCGTGGCCCATCTCGGCCTCGGGCACGGCAACGGTGACCACGCCATCGGTCCCGATCTTGAGCCAGGAATCGAACGCGACCTCGCCCGCGCTGGCGGGCAGCGGCGCCACGTAGCGGCGCGGGGCGAGCGTCCAGGCGAGCAGCAGCCCGCCGGCCGCCCCGGCCCCCAGCAGCACGCCGCGCCGCGACAGTGCCATCGGCCCTAGCGCTCCTGCCTGCCGTCGAGCCAGGCGCCGATCCGCACAGCCAGATCGGCAAAGGCGCGTGCCTGCGGCCCATCGCCCGCGGCGGGCGGCGTACCGGCATCGCTTGCTTCGCGGATCGCGATGTCGAGCGGGATGCGTCCCAGGAACGGCACGCCAAGGTCGGCGGCGGCCGCCTCGGTTCCGCCAAGGCCGAACGGATCGCTCACTTCGTTGCAGTGCGGGCAGACATAGCCGGCCATGTTCTCGACCATGCCGACGATCGGCACCTGGCCCACCTCGAATAGCTGCATCGCACGGCGCGCGTCGATAAGCGCCAGGTCCTGCGGGGTCGAGACGATCACCGCGCCATCGGGTTTGTGCTTTTGCAGCATGGTCAGCTGCACGTCGCCGGTGCCGGGCGGCAAGTCGACCACCAGCGTGTCGATCGCGCCCCAGTTCGCGTCGACCAGTTGACTCAACGCGCCCGCTGCCATCGGCCCGCGCCAGGCGATGGCCTTGTCCGCCTCGATCAGCTGGCCCATCGACAGCATCGGCACGCCCCAACGGTTCTGCACCGGGATCATCTTGCTGTCGTGAGCCTGGGGCTTGACCCCCTCGCTGCCGAGCAGGCGCGGCTGCGAAGGTCCATAGATATCGGCATCGACCAGGCCGACCTTGCGCCCGGCCCGCGCCAGCGCGACGGCAAGATTGGCCGCCACGGTGGACTTGCCGACCCCGCCCTTGCCCGAACCGACCGCGATGATCCGGCGCCGGACTTTGTCCGCGGTCAGCGCGATGCGCACCTCGCGAACGTCCGGCCGCCCGCTCAACGCCGCCTTCACCTCATCTTCCAGCGCGGTGCGCGCGGCGGCGTCCATTCCGCTCGCGTCCAGCACGGCGATCGCGGTCCCGTCCGTCACGCGCAAGCTTTGCAGGCGGGCCAGGATCGCGGGAGACAGGGCGGCGCGCAGGGCGTCGGTCGGGTCGGTCATGGCGCCCCCCTAGCAAGGAAAAAGCATCGGCAGACACTGTTTTTGTGGGAAGGGCACCTTATAACAGGAAGCGATGGATAAACCGGGTGAGAATGACAGGGTGCGCGCGCTGGCCATGGCCAAGCCGAAGAGCCCGTGGGGCGATGGCGGCGATGCGGCCGAGGCCGAGACGCCTGACGCCACCGGCGAAAGCGGGGAACCGGCGGCCGAGCCAGGCGCCGAGCCGACAACCAAGGGCACCAGCCGTCCCCTGAACCCCTGGCTGCCTCCGGCCGAGGACGAGGCCAAGCGCCGCTCGGCCCATATCGACGATATCCTCAAGCAGCGCGCAAGGCTGGTTGGCGGCGCGCCGTCGGGCCGCAACTGGATTCCCTTCGTGGTAGCAGGTCTGGTCGCGCTGTGGGCGGGCGGCACCTCGGTCCACGCTCTGGGCAAGGGCGAACAGGGCCTGGTCACGACTTTCGGCCGCTATGACCGCACAGTCGGGCCCGGCCTGACGCTGACCCTGCCCTGGCCGGCCCAGGCGGTTGCCGTGCGCGAAACCGGAACGCCGCAGGAAACAGTCGTCGCGGCCAAGTCGGGCGAAAACCTGATGATCACCCGCGACCGGCAACTGGTGAACCTGTCGGCGAAGCTGCGCTGGACGATTACCGACCTGCCGCGCTTCGCCTACAATTCGGACGACACCCCTGCGCTGGTCGCACGGCTGGCCGAAGCGCAGGTCCGCGCCGCCGTGGCCGAGCAGACCTTCGATGACCTGATCGAAGGCCAGCGCCGCCCCGAGCTGCAGCAACTCGTCGCCACCCGCACCCAGGCCGCGCTCGACGCGCTCAAGCTGGGCGTGCGCGTCGAAGGGGCCGAAGTGCTGAATGCCAACCCGCCCGAGCGGCTGGCCGACGCCTTCCGCAAGGTCAACGAGGCGCGCAAGGGCGCCCGCGACGCCATCGCCAATGCCAGCGGCGAGGCGCAGCGGATCATCGCCGTCGCCAACGACGAGGCAGCCCGCTTCGAAAGCGTCTATGCCCAGTACCAGGCCGCGCCCGAGATCACCCGCAAGCGCGCCTACTACCAGACGATGGAGCGCATCCTGGCCGAAAACAACGTGGTGATCGCCGGTTCCGGCGCCACGGTGACAGTCAATCCCGGCAGCGACCCGGTGGTCACCCCGACCCCTACCTCCGCGCCGAGCGCGGCAGCGACAGGAGGGGAGTGACCATGGCCAATTCCAGAACCCGCGCCGCGCTGTTCGTGTTCGGCACCGCCGCCATTCTCCTCGGCCTTAGCGTCTCGGCTGTGCCCGAGGGCCGCCAGGCCGTGGTCACCCGCATGGGCGAACCGGTCCGCGTGGTGAACCGCTGGACGCCGGTCGCCGGCACCGGCGGCGGCGGACTGATCCTGCATCTGCCCCTGGTCGAGCGAGTGGAATGGGTCGAGCGCGGCTTGTTCGGAACGACTGCCGAACGCCTTCCGGTGACCGGGTCGGACAAGGCGCCGCTGCTGGTCGATGCCAGCGCCACCCTGCGCGCCTTCGATCCGGTCAAGGTCGTCGCGAACGGCGGCGGCGCCGACAAGGCCGTGGCCCAGGTAAACGACGCGCTGCGCGCGATCGCCCAGCAGGAACTGGGCCAGGTGCCATCGGGCCAGTTGCTCCAACCCGGCACCGGCGGGGCGACCCAGCGCCTGCGCGCCGCGCTCGACGCGCGGGCGCGTCCGCTCGGTCTCCAGGTGGTCGACCTTCGCCTGACTGGCGCCGTATTCCCCGAGGGCGAGCTGCAGCAGACGATCGAGCGCATGGAAGGCGAACGCGCGCGGATCGCCGCGGCCGAGACCGAGAACGGCGCGCGCGAGGCCGAACGCATCCTCATGGCCGCACGAACCGATTCCGCGCGGATGCTTGGATCGGTCGCCGGGCGCGATCCCGCGTTCTACGACTTCTTCCGCGCCATCCAGAGCTACGAGGTGGTCTTCGGCGGCACCGACCGCAAGAACAAGGCGACGATCATCCTGGGGCCGGACAGCGAGTATCTGAAGCAGTTCCGGGGGCAATAGCCATTCAATGCCTGTTCAGGCGCACCGGCGTGAATCGCAGGCGGGTCTGAACGTGACGAACAAGAGGATTTGAGACACGTGCGATACGCTTATGGAGTGACTTCGGCGCTGCTGCTTGGCGGCGCGGCCCTTTCGCTGGCGACCGGCCTGCCTGCCGGCGCGCAGGTTGCCCAGAACGACGCCAGCCAGATGACCGGCGTCGTCCCGCGCGCGGGCGCCCCGGCCAGCTTCGCAGATCTGACGCAGCAGTTGCAGCCGGCAGTGGTCAACATATCGACCCGCCAGAAGATCCAGGTCCAGGCTGGAGGCAATCCCTTTGCCGGAACCCCGTTCGAGGGGCTGTTCGGTGGCGGGGGCGGCAATTCGCCCCAGACGCGCGAGGCACAGTCGCTTGGCTCGGGCTTCATCATTTCGGCCGACGGCTATGTCGTGACCAACAACCACGTGATCACCGCCGACGGCCGCGGCCAGGTTGAATCGATCACCGTGACCATGCCCGACGGGACCGAGTATCCGGCCCGCCTGGTCGGCAAGGACGCGCCGTCGGACCTGGCCGTGCTCAAGATCCAGGCAACCAAGCCGCTGCCCTTCGTCAAGTTCGGTGACAGCCGTTCGGCCCGCGTGGGCGATTGGGTTATCGCCATCGGCAATCCCTTCGGCCTCGGCGGCACGGTAACCTCGGGCATCGTCTCGGCGGTGACCCGCTCGACCGGGTCGGGCAGCGCCTATGACCGCTACCTGCAGACCGACGCATCGATCAACCGGGGTAATTCGGGCGGCCCGATGTTCGACATGAAGGGCCAGGTCATCGGCATCAACAATGCGATCTTCTCGCCCACCGGCGGGTCGGTCGGCATCGGCTTTGCGATTCCCGCCGAAACCGCCGCTCCGATTGTCGACAAGCTGATCAAGGGCGTGTCGATCGACCGCGGCTACCTCGGCGTCCAGATCCAGCCGGTGACCGAGGATGTCGCTGATTCGCTCGGCCTTGCGCACAACCGGGGCGAGCTGATCCAGTCGGTCCAGCCGGGCCAGGCGGCTGCCGCCGCGGGCCTCCAGGCCGGTGACATCGTGGTGAAGGTCGACGGCAAGGACGTCAGCCCCGACCAGACGCTGTCCTACATTGTCGCCAATACCGAGCCGGGCAAGCGCATCCCGATCGAGCTGCTGCGCGACGGCAAGCGCATGACCATCACCGCGACCGTCGGCAAGCGGCCGAGCGAGGAGGAACTGGCCCAGCAGCAGTTCAACCCCAACGCGCCTTCGCAGAACGACGACGCCGATCGCGGCGCATCCACCGCTGCGGGCCTCAGCAACCAGGCGCTGGGCCTGTCGGTCATGGCGCTGACGCCGCAGATCGCTGGGCAGCTCGGCGTGCCGACCTCGACCCGCGGGGTCGTGGTGTCGCAGGTCGATCCCTCGTCCGATGCGGCCACGCGCGGCTTTACCCGCGGGGACATCATTCTCTCGGCAAATTACCGCGAACTGGCCAGCGTCGCCGATCTCGACGCCGCGATCCGCGCCGCCAAGGCTGAAAACCGCGCCGCGGTGCTGCTCCGCGTGCAGAAGCGCGGCCAGCCGGCGGTCTACGTGCCGGTGCGGCTGCGCTGATCGGCCGGCGCCGCAGCCGTTCTAGCTAAAAAAGAAGGGCCCCCTGCCGCGGACGGCGGGGGGCCCTTTCGCTATTGGGGCTGGACTGCCCGGTCGCGCTGCGGGCGAGCGGGCGGAGCTTGCTGCTGCTGCTGCGGCCGGTTGCGGCCGGTCGCCTGGTCGAGGAAATCCTGGTTGGCAGCCGGCGGCGGCGCGTCTTCCTCATTCGGATTGGGCACGCCCTGATCGGGCGGGAGCTGTTCCTGATCGTCGGGGCGCAGCGGTTCGACCATGTTGCCCTGTTCGTCCGGGTAATAATACTCGTCCGGATTGATCCCGAGGTTCGCCTCGTCGTCCGGTTCGAGTTGCCAGGCCGGCAGGGTGATCTCGGTGTCGAACTGTTCGACCGGGCGGTTGGCTACGGCGCTCTTCATATAGGTCGCAAAGGCGCGCGCCGGCGCGGTCCCGCCCTGCAGGCCGGGCACGGGCTTGTCGTCGTCGCGGCCCATCCACACACCGGTCGTCACGCCGCTCGAAAAGCCCAGGAACCAGCCGTCCTTGTTCGACGTGGTGGTGCCGGTCTTGCCCGCTACCGGACGGCCGATCTGGGCCGCACGACCGGTGCCGATGTTGACCGCGCTTTGCAGAAGGTCGGTGATCCCCGCTGCAACGTAGGCCGGGACCAGCATCTGGCCGCCGCGCGCCTCACGCTGGTAGAGCACGCGGCCGCCGGTCGAGGTGACCTTGACGATGCCATAGGGCTCGATCGCCTGGCCCTTCGCCGAAACCGAGGCGAAGGCGCGGGTCATGTCGATCAGGCGCACCTCGTTGGCGCCAAGCACCATCGACGGGTAGGTGCTGATCGGCGTGGTGATGCCGAAGCGGCGGGCCATGCCGGCCACGGCCGAGAAGCCGACTTCGTTGCCAAGCTGCGCGGCTACCGTGTTCTTCGAATAGGCAAAAGCCGTGCGCACGTCGATTTCTCCGGCGTAGGTCCCGGTCGAATTGCGCGGGGTCCAGCCCTGGATTGTGACAGGCTCGTCCACCACCTTGCTGTCGGGGTTGTAGCCCGCCTCCAGCGCGGCAAGGAACACGAACAGCTTCCACACCGAGCCCGGCTGGCGCACTGCGTTGGTGGCGCGATTGTAGTTCGAGGTGACATAGTCGGTGCCGCCGACCATGGCGAGGACCGCCCCGTCGCGGTCGAGGCTGACCAGCGCGCCCTGCGCGCCGCCCGGCACGTTGGCCTGAATCGAGCTCGTCGCCTGGGCCTGAAGTTTGGGGTCAAGCGTTGTCCAGACCTCGATCGGTTCGGTCACGTCGCCCAGTAACAGGTCAAGCTGCGGCAGCGCCCAGTCGGTGAAGTAGCGAGCCGAGTTCTGGCCCTTTTCCGCGGCGAAGCGCATCTTGCCGAATTCGACCGCGTCGGCCTCGCTCCGGCTGATCGCGCCGTTGACGACCATCAGGTTCAATACGACCTGGGCGCGATCGACCGCCGCCTTGGCGTCGGCGGTCGGCGAGTAATGCGAAGGCGCCTTGACCAGACCGGCGATGATAGCCGCTTCGGACAGCGACAGATTGGTGCCGGGATGGCCGAAGAACTTGCGGCTGGCAGCGTCGATGCCATAGGCGCCGCCACCGAAATAGACCTTGTTGAGATAGGCCTCGAGGATCTGGTCCTTGGAGAAGTTCCATTCGAGCGCCAGCGCCAGGACGACCTCGCGCAGCTTGCGGCTCCACGTGCGATCGTTGTTGAGGAAGACGGTGCGCGCCAGCTGCTGGGTTATGGTCGACCCGCCCTGCTTGAAGCGCCCTTCCTGATAACGCACGTAGAATGAGCGCGCGATGCCGACGGGATCGACCCCGGGATGGCTGCGGAAACGCTTGTCCTCGGTGGACAGCATCGCGTCTTTCATCACCTGCGGGATTTGGCCGTAAGGCACCCATTTGCCGTAGCTCGGCCCCATGGCGAACAATTCGGAGCCGTCGCGCGCGCGCACGACGATCATCTGGCCGACCTGGCTGGATTTCAGTTCGTCGTAACTGGGCAGGGTCCGCGCGGTGATTCCCACGGCAACGGCCAGCGCGACGGTCCCGAGCAGCGCCAGGGCAAAGCCCCAGACGAAGACCCGGCGGACGATCCGGCGCCAACTTGACGGTTGCTGTGTGGGTTCAGGCTGGCGTCCTCGCGGCGGGGTCCGCCGGATATCGCTTCTTGCCATAAGGCTCGATCATTCCTCCCGCCGCGGCGAAAGGCCCGGCACGCGTTCGCACCATAGGACAATAAACCCGCAGGGTTAATGCCCAATCGTCAAACCGCGCAGGCCTGCCGCCGAGCCGTCATTCTCCGGGCTTGAAGTCGAGGCTGGCACTGTTGATGCAGTAGCGCAGCCCGCCCTGGTCGCGCGGGCCGTCCGGAAACACGTGGCCCAGGTGCCCGTCGCACCTGGCGCAGCGCACCTCGGTGCGGACCATGCCGTGCGATGCGTCGCGGACCTCGTCCACCGCCTCATCGTCGACCGGCGCGGTATAGCTCGGCCAGCCCGATCCGCTATCGTACTTGGTCGCAGAAGCGAACAGCGGCGCCCCGCAGCCAGCGCACATGTAGACCCCGGTCGCCTTGTTCTTCTCGTACTTCCCGGTGAAGGCGCGTTCGGTGCCGTGTTCGCGCAGGACGTGGTACTGCTCAGGCGACAGCTTCTGGCGCCATTCGGCTTCGGTCAGGTCGATCTTGTCGGTCATGCAGGGCTCCTTGGCGCCCTATATGGGGTCAGTGCAGGTGTTCGACAATCAGCGTCGCGCCGTCATGACCCGCGACGCGCATCCGGGTTCCGGCTTCCGCATCAGGGCCGCGGGCCAGCCATTCGCTGTCACCCAGTTTGACGCGCCCGGTCCCCGCACCGATCGCCTCGGTCACGAGCACCACCTCGCCCACGCTGCGCGCGCCGCGGTCGTTCATCTTGGGGTCGGCGGCCTCGACCGGATTGGCACGCAGCCAGTTGCGCCCCAGGAACACCGACACGATCGCCAGCACGGCGAACAGGACGACCTGCAAGGGCATCCCGATCGGCAGGGCCCAGGTAACGAGGCCGGTTATCAGCGCCGCCCCGGCCAGCCAGATCAGGAACACCCCGGGGATTACCATTTCCCCGATCGCCAGGACCAGTCCGAGGCCGAGCCACAGCCATTGCGGCGAGGTGCCATCCATCAGCGGGTTCATTTCAGCGGCCCCTTGCTGTCGAGCGCGTCCTTCACCAGTTCGCCGATCCCGCCGATCGATCCGATCAGCTGCGTCGCCTCGACCGGGAACAGGATCGTCTTGGCGTTGGGCGACGTGGCAAAACCGGCGACCGCTTCGGTGTATTTCTGCGCGACGAAGTAATTGAGCGCCTGCGTGCCCGAGGTGGCGATGGCTTCGGACACGACCTGTGTTGCGCGCGCTTCTGCCTCGGCCGAACGCTCGCGCGCTTCGGCGTCGCGAAACGCCGCTTCCTTGCGCCCTTCGGCCGACAGGATCGCGCCCTGCTTTTCACCCTCGGCCCTCAGAATTTCGGCGGCGCGCAGCCCTTCTGCCTCCAGAATGTTGGCGCGCTTTTCGCGCTCCGCCTTCATCTGGCGGGCCATCGCGTTGGAAATGTCCGCCGGCGGGCGAATGTCCTTGATCTCGATGCGGGTGATCTTGACGCCCCAAGGGCTGGTCGCGTGATCGATCACCGCAAGCAGCTTGGCGTTGATCTCGTCCCGCTTGGACAGCGTTTCGTCGAGGTCCATGCTGCCCATCACGGTGCGCAGGTTGGTCGTCGTCAGCTGCATGATCGCGACATAGAGGTTCGACACCTCGTAGGCCGCCTTGCCCGCGTCCAGAACCTGGAAGAACACGATGGCATCGACGCCGACCATCGCGTTGTCCTTGGTGATGATTTCCTGCCCCGGGATGTCGAGCACCTGTTCCATCATGTTGACCTTGTGGCCTACGCGGTCGACGAACGGAATGATGACGTGGAGGCCGGGACTGGCGGCCAGCGTGAACTTGCCCAGCCTCTCGATCGTATAGACATAGCCCTGCCGGACCACGCGCACGCCCATCAGAACAAAAATGAACACCACGCCCAGCAGCGCGATCAGGACACCGCCCATCACTCAAAACTCCCACCCGTTACTCCGGCATGATGGTAGCGCATGGAGGGCGCGCGACAAGCAAAACAGGTGTGCTTAACCGCCTGATAACCATGGATCGGCTAAGTCCCCTTGCATGATCCAGGAAAACCCCGTCCGCTTCGGCCAGGCCTTTCACGGCACCGAACACCCCGACACCGCCGCCCAGCGGATCAAGAAGGATTACGTCGACACCATGATCGCGCTGAAACGCGAGAACATGGAGCGGGTCTATTCCTATGTCTCGGGCCTGATGGACAAGGCCAAGGAAGAATTGCAGCACGCCCGCAGCGGCGGGTCGAGCGGGGACCACCGCAAGCTGGCCCTGCGCGCGCACATCGACGAGATCGCCGCCTATCTCAAGGGCCAGGCGCTTGAAGTCACGCTGCCGACGACAGCCAACGATGGCCATTATGACAACAACGACATCGCCCCGTTCTTCGGCCGGGTGAAATGCGTTATGGACCAGTGGTACGACGGCCACCTGATCGCGATGTACGACGAAATGGTCGTGCTGACCAACCTCAAGGGCAAGCCGGTCAGGGAATAGCGCGCCCGCAGGCGACCGCGCTCGCCCAGGCCCACTGGAAATTGTAACCGCCGAGCCAGCCGGTCACGTCGACCGCTTCGCCGATCGCGTAGAGCCCGGGCACCTTGCGCGCCTCCATGGTCTGCGACGACAGCCCCGCCGTGGCGATGCCGCCGGCCGTCACCTCGGCCTTGGCAAAGCCTTCGGTGCCGTTGGGGGTGAAGGCCCAGCGACGCAGCGCCTCTTCGGCGCGGACCAGCGCCCTGTCGCCTTGCGCGCCCAGTTCGCCGGCCATCCCCAGCTTGTCGAGCAGCGCGTCGGCGAGCCGTTCGGGCAGCCGTTCGGCCAGCGTACGGCGCAGCGTCTGGCGCGGGGCGGCGCGCTTGGCATCGACCAGCCAGCCGCGCGCGGCATCGGGAACGAAGTCGACCTGGATCGGCGTGCGATGCTGCCAATAGCTGCTGATCTGCAGCATGGCGGGACCCGACAACCCGCGGTGGGTGAACAGTGCGGCCTCGCGGAAATGCGCCTTTTTCCAATGAACCTCAACTTCGGTTGAGACTCCCGACAACTCGCGAAACAGGGCTTCGTCCTCGCCCAGGGTGAAAGGCACCAGAGCCGGGCGCGGCTGGATCACGCCAAGGTCGAAGCGGCGGGCCAGATCGTAGGCAAATCCGCTTGCGCCAAGCTTGGGGATCGACGGACCGCCGGTGGCGATGACCAGCACCGGCGCGGTGTGTCGCGTGCCGGCCATCATGACGCGGTAGAGGCCATCGCCGTAGTCGATGTGGGACACCGGCTCGCCGAATGCGAGGCGGACCTGGCCCTTGGCGCATTCCTCGAGCAGCAGCGCGACGATCTGCCGGGCCGAGCCGTCGCAGAACAGTTGCCCCAGCGTCTTTTCGTGCCAGGCGATGCCATGGGCTTCGACCAGGTCGATAAAATCGCGCGGGGTATACCGGCTCAGCGCCGACTTGGCGAAATGCAGGTTGTCCGACAAGTAGCGGTCGGGCGCGGTGCCGAGGTTGGTGAAATTGCAGCGCCCGCCACCCGAAATCAGGATCTTGCGCCCGGCTTCGGGATTGTGATCGACGAGCAAAACGCGCTTGCCGCGCTGGCCGGCCACGGCGGCGGCCATCAGGCCGGCCGCGCCCGCGCCCAGCACGATCGCATCGAAGGCTTGACCGTTCATCCCTTGACGATGGACGCGGCCATCGCTTCGCCCACCTTGATCCCGTCGATCGCGGCCGAAAGGATCCCGCCGGCATATCCGGCGCCCTCACCCGCCGGGAAGAGCCCGGCAACGTTGAGCGACTGGAAATCCTTGCCGCGGGTGATGCGCACCGGGCTGGACGTGCGGGTCTCGACCCCGGTCATGACCACGTCGGGATCGTCGTAGCGGCGGATCTGGCGGCCGAACACCGGGATCGCCTCGCGCATCGCTTCCACCGCGAAATCGGGGAGGCAGGCAGCAAGATCGGTCGGCGTGACACCGGGCTTGTAGCTGGGCACGACCGCACCGAGCGCGGCCGATGGCCGCCCAGCGAGGAAATCCTCCACCCGCTGCCCCGGCGCGCGGTAGCCGCCGCCGCCGGCCTCGAAGGCCAGGCTTTCCCACTTGCGCTGGAAGGCGATGCCCGCCAGCGGCCCGTCCGGGTAATCGCGCGCCGGATCGATGCCGACGACGAAGCCCGAATTTGCGTTGAATTCGGCGCGGGAGTACTGGCTCATCCCGTTGGTGACGACGCGGCCTTCCTCGCTGGTCGCGGCCACCACGCGCCCGCCCGGGCACATGCAGAACGAATAGACCGTGCGCCCGTTGCTGGCATGGTGGACCAGGCTGTAGGCCGCCGCTCCAAGATCCGGATGCTTGGCGAAACGGCCATAGCGCGCTTCGTCGATCCAGCTTTGCGGGTGCTCGATCCGCACGCCGACCGAGAACGGCTTGGCCTCGATATGCACGCCCCGGGCATGGAGCATTTCGAAGGTCGGGCGCGCCGAGTGGCCCACGGCCATGACCACGTGGTCTGCTTCCAGAAAGGTGCCATCGTGCAGGTGCAGGCCGCGCAGGGCAAAGCCATCGCCGCGCCGTTCCAGCTCCAGATCGTCGACCCGCGTCTGCCAGCGGTATTCGCCGCCCAGGCCTTCAATCGTTTCGCGTAAGCTCTCGACCATCGTGACGAGACGGAAGGTGCCGATGTGCGGATGCGCTTCCCACAGAATGTCGTCGGGGGCGCCGGCCCTGACGAACTCTTCCAGCACCTTGCGGCCAAGGAAGCGCGGGTCCTTCACCCGGCAATAGAGCTTGCCGTCGGAGAAGGTCCCCGCCCCGCCTTCGCCGAACTGGACGTTGCTGTCGGGATTGAGCTCGCTGCGCCGCCACAGGCCCCAGGTGTCCTTGGTGCGCTGGCGCACCACCTTGCCGCGGTCGAGGATGATGGGTTTGAGCCCCATCTGCGCCAGAACCAGTCCGGCAAAAAGGCCGCAGGGCCCGGCGCCGATCACCACCGGACGCTTGCCGCTCCATCCTTCTGGCGCGTGGACCGGCGGGTGCCAGGTCATGTCGGGCGTGGGGCGCACGTCCTTGTCGTCCGCGAACCGTTCCAACACCCCTGCCTCGTCCGCCACGTCGACATCGACGGTATAGACCAGCAGGATCGCCGACTTGCGGCGCGCGTCGTTGCCGCGCTTGAACAGCGACCAGCCACGCAGGGCATCGGGCGCGATGCCGAGGCGCGCGCAAATAGCCTCAGCAAGCGCTTCGGCCGGATGGTCGAGCGGGAGGGTAAGGCCGGAAAGGCGGATCATCCTCGCGCCCCTAGCGGCAAACGCGGCTCAGGCCAACAGCGTCACCGGGCCGGCGGGCCGAGATAGTCGCGGCCATAGACGGCGGCGCGGATATCGCGGTGCAGGGTGCCGTCGAAGGGGACCTTCTGCGTGGCGAAGACCACCGCCATATCGTTCACCGGATCGACCCAGAACAGCATCGAGGGCATCCCGTCCCAGAAAAACTCGCCCACGGCGCCGCGGTTTTCCTCCGGCGTCTGCGGCGGCGCGGTCCGCACCGCGAAATCGACGCCGAAGCCGAGCGCACCCTTGCCCGGCAGGAACGAGCGTTTGGTGATTGCCGGATCGAGCATATCGTCTGTCATCACAGCCAGGGTCTGCGGCTTGATCACCTGCACCCCGTCAAGACTGCCCTTGCCCAGCAGCATGCGCGCGAAACGCATGTAGTCGTCGATAGTCGAGACGATCCCCGATCCGCCCATGACCATCGGCTTGCCAATGAAATTGGCCTCGAGCCATTGCGCCTCCGCCATGGGCTGCAACTCGCCGTCCTTCGCTTCGTAGATCCGTGCCAGCCGCGCACGGTCGGCCGCGCTGCGCTTCCACGCGCTGTCCGTCATGCCCAGCGGCAGAAAGATGTGGTCGCGGACGTATTCGTCGAACGGCTGGCCGGACAGCGTCTGCACCAGCAGCGCCTGCACATCGACCGCCGCGCTGTAGGACCACTGCCGGCCCGGATCGTCGATCAGCGGGATAGTCGCCAGCTTGTCGCCAAGCTGGGCCAGCGTGTTGTCGGATGAGAGGTGATCGACCCGCTCGATCAGCCTTCCCAGACCGCCCGGCCCTTCACCATAGACGAACCCCGCGGTGTGCCGCACCACGTCGCGTACCAGGATCGGGCGCGATGCGGGGCGCGTGAGCGGATTTCCGGCGGCATCGTCGCCGAGATAGACCCGGGCGTTCGCAAACTGAGGCAGGTAGAGCGCCAGCGGATCGTCGAGCCGGAAGCGCCCCTGCTCCCACAGCTGCATCAGCGCGACGCCGGTGACCGGCTTGGTCATCGAGAAAATCTGCACCAGCGTGTCGCGGGTAAAAGGCACGCCCCGTTCGCGGTCGGACTGGCCGGCGACGAAAAACAGGCGTTCGCGCCCGCCCTGCCAGACCAGAACCGAAGCGCCGACGGTCCGGTCCTGCGCGACCATTGCGGACACGGCCCGTTCGATCCGCCGCGTGTCGAGGCGCACCGAAGCGACCTCGGCCGGTCTGGCCGCGACCTGGGCCGGAAAGCCGGCGGCAGTCGCCAGAGCCAGGGCGATTGCCGTCAGCCCTCCCCGCCTCGCGATCATAACGTCTTGAACAGCGCCAGCATCCGGCCCCAAGCGCGGTTGGCTTCGGCCTCGTTGTAGACCGGCGCGTCGAGCGTGCACCAGCCGTGGTCGGCATTGTAGACCTCGATCTCCGCCGGGCGACCGGCGGCCGCGGCCGCCGCACGCAGCGCGTCCTTGTCGCCGGGGGCCTTGGCATCGTCATTCCTGGCCACGGCGAAAAGATAGCCGGCCTTGGTCGCGGCGAGCAGCCGGTGCGGGCTGTCGGCTGCGTCGGTGACAAGGCCGCCGCCGTGGAATGAGGCCGCCGCGCGCACGCGGCCCGGCACGGCATAGGCAGTGCGCACCGTAAAGGGCCCGCCCATGCAATAGCCGCTGGTCCCGACACCCTTCTTCGTATCGACGCTGCGCTGCTTGTCGAGCCAGGCGACAAAGGCCCTGGCATCGCGCATCGTCCCGGCGGGCGACAGCGCGGCGATCATCGGCTTCAGCTTGGCCTGGCCTTCGGGCGTGCGCCATTCGGCCATCGAGGCGACCACCGGCGCGGGCGAAGAGCGATAGTAGTGGTTGACCACCAGCACGGCGTAGCCCTCGCGCGCCAAGCGGCGGCCCATTTCCTTGTAAGCGTCGCGCAGGCCGGCGATGTCGGGCCAGACGATCACGGCGGGAAAGGTCCCGCGCGCCGGGCGCACGAAGAACGCGTCGGCCGTGCCATCGGGCGTCGCAACCTTGACCATCTGCTCGGTGAGGCTGCCCTTGTCCATTACCCGCGCATCCGCACAGGCCGCGGCCATGCTGGCCGCGCCGGCGGCCGCGAACTGGCGGCGGTTGAAACCAAGGCGGGAAAGCGCCGCTTCTTCCTGCGGCACGGTCGTATCATCGCACATTCGACGCTCCATCATCCCCGAAGCCGCCACGATAGCCGCGCCTTCGCGCAGGTCCAGTCCTTCGCGATTGTGACTGGACGGTCCCGCCTCAGACGCTAAGTTAATCGGACGATTAAACGAAGGAGAGGTCATGTCCGATCACGTGCGCGGAAAGTCGATCGTCATAACAGGCGGCGGCGGCGGATTTGGCCGGCTGGTTGCGCAGAAGGCTGCCGCCAGGGGAGCCCGCGTGACCTTGGGGGACATCGACTGTGACGCCGCCGAAGCTGTCGCAGGCCAGATTCGCGATCATGGCGGCGAAGCGCAGGCGATCGGCGTCGATGTGACCGATATCGCCGCGATGAAGGCTTTGGTGGCCGCGGCAAACGATGCCTTCGGGGCGGTCGACGTGATGATCAACAACGCCGGTATCATGCCGCTGGCGTTCTTTGCCGATCACGAAGCTGCCCACGCCGCGTGGCTGCGCTGCATCGATATCAACATCAAGGGCGTGCTCAACGGCCAGGTCGCCGCCTATGACGCGATGATTGCCCAGGGCCGCGGGCACGTGATCAACGTGTCGTCGATCTACGGCAATTTCCCCGTCACCGGAGCGGCGGTCTATGGCGCCACCAAGGCGGCGGTGAACTTCCTGTCGGAAAGCCTGCGCGTCGAAGCGCGCGGCAAGATCAAGGTGACGATCGTCAAGCCCACGGGCGTTCCCGCCACGGGTCTGTCGGGCAGCGTCATCAACCCTGCCGCAAGCGTCGGCATACTCGGCCAGAACGCGGGGGATTTCGGCGCGATGATCGAGGCCATGCAGGCCGGGACCTTTCCCGCCGACCGGCTCGACCCCGAAGGGATCGCCTATGCCTCGCTTGCACCAGAGCATATTGCCGATGCGATCATCACCGCGATCGACCAGCCGTGGGGCGTCTCGCTTGGCGACATCACCATCCGCGCGGCGGGGGACCACTTCATCCTCTGAGAAACTAAGCCGGCGATTAAAGTTGCAATCGGGCCGCTATTGCGGCGAAACATCACGACTGACCCACCGGCCAAGGTGGGCATCGAGCGGAGAGGGAACTGAGCATGCACCGCAGAATACTGGCCGGCCTGGCCGTCTTGGCACTGGCAGCCTGCAACACCGCCAAGGAACCGTCGCCTGCGGCCACCAGCGGGGTGACCGACGCCATGATCGCCGGCGCGGCGGAGGGCGAATGGCTGAGCTACGGGCGCGACTATGCCGAGCAGCGCTTTTCCCCGCTGACCCAGATCAGCGATGCCAATGTCGGGCAGATGGGCCTGGCGTGGTTCGCCGATCTCGACACCGCGCGCGGCCAGGAAGCGACCCCGCTGATGCACGACGGCACGCTCTACATCTCGACCGCCTGGTCGATGGTGAAGGCCTTTGACGCCAAGACCGGCGCGCTCAAATGGTCCTACGATCCGCAGGTACCCCGCGCCAAGCTGGTCGATGTGTGCTGCGATGCGGTCAACCGCGGCGTCGCGCTTTATGGCGACAAGGTCTATGTCGGCACGCTCGACGGTCGGCTGATCGCACTCGACCAGAAGACCGGCAAGGTCGTGTGGGACAAGCCGACCATTCCCGAAGGCAGCAAGATGGCGATCACCGGCGCGCCGCGGATCGTCAAGGGCAAGGTCCTGATCGGCTCGGCTGGCTCGGAATACTTCACCCGCGGCTACCTTGCTGCCTTCGATGCCCAGACCGGAGACGAGGCGTGGCGATTCTACACCGTGCCCGGCGATCCGTCGAAGGCCCAGGAGGGCAAACATCTCGATGCGGCGCTCAAGACCTGGAGCGGCGATTTCTGGAAGCTGGGCGGCGGCGGAACGGTGTGGGATTCGATCACCTACGATCCCGTCACCAACCTGGTCTACTTCGGCACCGCCAATGCCGAGCCGTGGAACCCGGCCTATCGTAACACCGGCGGCGCCGGCGACAGCCTTTACACCGCCTCGATCGTCGCGGTGAACGCCGACACCGGCGAATATGCCTGGCACTTCCAGGAAACCCCGGAGGACCGCTGGGACTTCGACAGCAACCAGCAGATCACCGTCGCGGACCTCACCATCGACGGCCAGGTCCAGCACGTGATCATGCACGCGCCCAAGAACGGGTTCTTCTATGTGCTGGACGCGAAGACCGGCAAGTTCATCTCGGGCAAGCCTTTCGTCGACGGAATCAACTGGGCGAGCGGGCTCGATCCGGTGACCGGCAAGCCCAACGTCAACCCGGAAGCCAAGTACGAGATCACCGGCAAGCCCTTCGTCGGATCGCCGGGCGCGGTCGGCGCGCACAGCTGGACCCCGATGAGCTTCAGCCCGAGGACCGGGCTGGTCTATATCCCGACCAACAACACGCCGCAGCTCTATGCGCCCGATCCCGACTGGAAGCCGGGCACGACAGGCTTCCAGCTCGGCCTCGATGTCAGCGCCGGCAACCTGCCCCCCGACAAGGCGGTTCGCGCCGCGACTGTCGAGGCGATCAACGGCGCGCTGGTCGCTTTCGATCCGGTGGCGGGCAAGGTGAAGTGGAAGGTGCCCTATCCGATGCCGACCAATGGCGGCACGCTGGCGACGGCCGGCAACCTGGTGTTCCAGGGCACCGCAACGGGCGAGTTCAACGCCTATTCCGCCGACGCCGGCAAGAAGCTGTGGTCGTTCGGCACGCAGAGCGGCGTGCTCGCCGCGCCGATGACCTACATGATCGACGGCGAACAGTACGTCGCGGTCCTTGCCGGATGGGGCGGGGTTTGGGACGTCTCGGCCGGCGCCCAGGTCAGCAAGAAGATCACCCCCAACATCAGCCGCCTGTTGGTGTTCAAGATCGGCGCCAAGGGGGCGCTGCCGGCCATGCCGCCCAGCGCCAAGCGGGTGCTCGATCCGCCGCCGACCACCGGCACCGAACAGCAGTTCGCCGCGGGGATGAAGTACTATTCCAACTCGTGCTCGGTCTGCCACGGCAGCGGCGCAGTGGCCGGTGCGCTCAACCCCGACCTGCGCCATTCGACCGCGCTGGGCAATCCCAAGCTGTGGCAGGAGATCGTCCACGACGGCCTGTTGAAGGACAACGGCATGGTCGCCTGGAAGGGCCAGTTCACTCCTCAGCAGATCGAGGAAATCCGCCTCTGGGTGATCAAGCGCGCCAACGAGGACAAGGCGCTGGGCGGCAACTGACGCAGAACCGCCGGTTGGCAGTAAAAGGGGGCGCGGAACGTGGGTTCCGCGCCCCTTGTCGTCAGATCACGAAATCCAGGATTGCCGACATCGCCTTGCGGTTGCGGTTGGCCACCATGGTCGAATGCAGTGTGGTAATCTGCTTGCTGCCGGTCTTGACGAACAGGAACGGCAGCAGGCCGTGTACCATGCAGGCGAGGCCACCCAGCACCATGCGCAGGCCAAAGCCGGTCGCCATCGCCAGATGCTCGCCATAGGTTTCGCCGACGCTGGCGGGGTGGTCGGTAAACAGCTTGGCGATCGGCATGGGGCAGCTCCTGTTGTGTAAGGGGATGATGCCACCGTGCGAGCGCAATTTCTTCGCCTATTCTCTGGCAATTTCGATAAAATAGGGTAATCTTATCAACCTATGAGCGATGAAATCAGGATGGATTTGCTGGATTGGGCAATCCTGCGCGAATTGCAGGGCGATGCCTCGCAATCGGTCCAGGCGATCGGCGAGCGGGTCGGCCTGTCGCACAACGCCTGCTGGCGCCGTATCCGGCGGCTCGAGGACAGCGGCGTGATTGCCCGCAGGGTGGCGCTACTCGATCCCGACAAGGTCGGCCTTGGCACCACGGTCTTCGTCGCGATCCGCACCAACCGCCACGATCCGGTCTGGCTCGACGCCTTTTCGCGCGCGGTCGCCGGGATCGACGAAATTGCCGAATGCCATCGCATGGCCGGGGACGTCGATTACCTGCTCAAGCTCGCGGTGCGCGACATCGCCCACTACGACCGGATCTACCGCAAGCTGATCGCCGCCGTGCCCGACTTTGCCGACGTCAGCTCCAGCTTCTCGATGGAGCGGATGAAGGCCAGCACGGCCCTGCACCGTCCGAGCTGACGCGGCGCGCTATTTCCCGGCCTTGAGGCGGATGGCAAAGCCGCCGCCCGGTGCCATGCGCAGGGACAGCTTGTCCGTCGATCTGAGGACGCGCTTCTCGATCGCGACGCTGTGGCGCTTGTCGGTGCGGTAGTCGGCATCGTCCCCGTCGCGGTAGATCTCGGCGGTGTAAGTCACGCCTGGCTTCAGGAACGAGAGGTCGAAGCTGACGCTGCGCGCCTCCTCGTCGGTGATGCCGCCGATGTACCAGTCCTTGCCGCCGCGCACCTGCCGCGCGATGGTGACATAGTCGCCCACCTCGCCATTGAGCACGCGGGTATCCTCCCAGTCGGTCGGCACGTCGCGGATGAACTTGAAGGTGTCCATGTGCCTGGCATAGTTTTCGGGCGTGTCAGCGGCCATGACCACCGGCGAATAGAGGACGACGTAAAGCGCAAGCTGCTTGGCCTCGGTCGACAGGATCGCGCTGCCATTCTCCCCCGTCAGGCTGAGCACGCCGGGGGTAAAGTCCATCGGCCCTTCGAGCATTCGGGTGAAGACCAGATTGGCTTCGTGCTCGGGAGGGTTCTTGCCGGCCCAGGAATTGTACTCCATCCCGCGCGACCCTTCGCGGGACACCCAGTTGGGATAGGTGCGGTGCAGCCCGGTGCCCTTGATCGGTTCGTGGCTGTCGAAGGCAACCTTGTACTTCGCTGCGGCTTCGGCGACGCGGACGAAGTGGTTGCTCATCCACTGGCCCTCGTGCCACTCGCGGTACTTGGTGCCGTCGGCGTCGACCCGCTCGATCTGCCCGGCATCGGTGACATAGCCGGTCTTGACCACCGTGATGTTGTGATCGGCGGCGAACTTGAACGCCTTGTCGAACTGGTTCTCGTAATGGCTGGCAGCGCCGCCGGTCTCATGGTGGCCGACCAGCTGCACGCCCTTCTTTTTCGCATAGGCGGCCAGCACGCCGGCGTCGAAATCCTCGGTCGGCTGGGCAAAGTCCATCGCCCAGCCGTTGCCGAACCAGTCGCCGTCCCAGCCCACGTTCCAGCCTTCGACCAGAACGTTGGGAATGCCGTTGGCGGCGGCAAAGTCGATGTAGCGCTTGACGTTGGCAGTGGTGGCGCCGTGCTTGGGTCCGCGCGCCCACGACCATTCGCCCTTGATCATGTTCCACCACACGCCAGCGAACTTGCCCGGCTTGAACCAGCTTACGTCCCCCAGCTTGTTGGGTTCGTTGAGGTTCAGCATCAGGTGGCTGGAATAGATACCGGCGGCATCGTCGGCGACGATCAGGGTGCGCCACGGCGTGGTCCACGCCCCGTTCTTGACCACCTTGGCCGCGCCCGCGCCCGGCGTCAGCGCCGCGCGCAGCGTGGTGCCGCCGCTGCGTGCCACGGCCATGCCCGAATAGTCGACCAGCGCCGCTTCGTGGAGCGCGACGTGGGTTCCGTCTTCAAGCTTGATCGTGACCGGGGTGTCGGCGGTGCCGAGCGCCGAAAGCGGCGTTTTGTTGTAGAGGTATTCCTCGCGGTTCCACAGGAACGCTGGCTTCCACCAGGCCGTGCCATCGCTGGCGAAGGCGAATTCTGTCAGTTCCTCGGCAATGTTGGCGCGGGCCAGCTGTGCCTGCGCCGGAACTTCATAGCGGAAGCCGACACCGTCGTCGTAGATGCGAAACCGTACGTCGAAGCGTCGCTTGTTGCGCTGGGTTTCGGCGACGTGGACGGTCAGTTCACGGTACTGATTGCGGATTTGGCGCCATTCGCCCCACGGCTGCTGCCAAGTCTCGTCCTTGTCGGCGCGCTCCGTGCCGGTGATCGCAAGGCTGCGGTCGATCTTTTCGGCATCCGTGAACAGGAACCCCAGCCGCGAGGGGGCCAGGATCGGCTTGCCCTTGCGCGTGACAGTATAGGCCAGCCGGCCGTCCTCGACCGTCTTGACCTCGACCACGATCGAGCCGTTGGGCGAGGTCGCGGTCACGGGCGCGGTGGCCTGGGCCAGGGCCGGTGCGGAGATTCCCAGCGCCAGCAGCGCGATGGAGCGGTAAAGATAGCGCATCAGGCTTCCTCTTCGATCACGATCCCGCCGAAGGCGGGCAAATGACTGCCGGGCTGCGCCCCGTTGACGGCGATCAGCACGGTGCCGGGCGCCTTTACCGGCCAGGCTTGCGGCTGGGCTGACAGGTTGAAGGCGCACAGGAGCGAGCGTCCCTCGGCGCGGCGGCGGAAAGCCAGCACGCTGTCATCGGCGAGGAGCGTCTCGAACGTGCCCTCGCGCAGCGCCGGATCGGCCTTGCGCAGGGCCACGAGGTCGCGCGTGAGGTTGAGCAGCGAGGCGGGGTCGCACTCCTGCCGGTCGGTGGCGCGGGACAGGTTGTCTTTGCCGAGCGGCAGCCACGGCTGGCTGTCGGTGAAGCCGCCGTGTTCGTCCTGCGCGGTCCACGGCATCGGCGTGCGCGCGCCGTCACGCGACAGGGTCAGCGGCCAGTTGGCGATCGCCTCGGGATCCTGGAGCTGCTCGAACGGGATGTCGACCTGGGTCAGGCCCAGTTCCTCGCCCTGGTACAGGATCACGTTGCCACGCAGGCACATGAACAGCAGCATCTTGAGCCGGGCGAAGACGTCGCGGTCCCGCGGCGCGCACCAGCGCGAGAGGGCGCGCGGCGCGTCGTGGTTCTCGAAGGCCCAGCTTGGCCAGCCGGTGCCCTTGGCGTCGGGCCAGTCGGACTGGGCCTCGGCCACGGTCTTGGGATCGAGCGCATCGGCATAGAGAAAGTCGAAGCCGTAGGCGCTATTCAGCCGCGTGCTGCCCTGGGTGTAGAGCCGCATTTCGCTGAGCGCCTCTTCACCGCCGACTTCGGCCATGGTGAACACCGCATCGTAGCTGTCGGTCAGCTTGCGGATCCGTTCGATGAAGGCGGGAATGTCGGCGTGGCTCTGGTTGAACTTGCGCAGCTGGAAATCGAACGGGCGGGTGCGCGGCTTGCCGTCGTCGGGCGCGGGCGGATTATCGGTCAGCGCCGGATCGTGCATGGCAAAGTTCAGCGCGTCGAGCCGGAACCCGTCGACGCCCCGGTCCAGCCAGAACCCTGCCACGTCGAGCAGCGCCTGTTGCACGTCCGGGTTGTGGCCGTTGAGCTGTGGCTGGCTCGACAGGAAGTTGTGCAGGTAATACTGCCCGCGTCGCGCGTCCCAGGTCCAGGCCGGTCCGCCGAAGACCGACTGCCAGTTGGACGGCGGCGAGCCTTCGGGCTTGGCGTCGGCCCAGATGTACCAATCGGCCTTGGGGTTGATGCGACTCTGCCGGCTTTCGGCGAACCAGGCGTGCTGGTCCGAGGTGTGGGCATAGACCTGGTCGATCATCACCTTGAGGCCGAGCGCATGCGCCCGCGCGACCAGCGCGTCGAAATCGGCCAGCGTGCCGAAAATCGGATCGACGTCGCAGTAATCGGCAACGTCATAACCGAAGTCCTTCATCGGACTGGTGAAGAACGGCGACAGCCAGATCGCGTCGACGCCCAGCCGGGCGATGTGATCGAGCCGCGCGGTCACGCCTGGCAGGTCGCCGATGCCGTCACCGTTGGAATCGGCATAGCTGCGCGGATAGATCTGGTAGATCACCGCGCCACGCCACCATGGGTGCGCGGCAGTGTCGGACGCAGCGGTCGGAATGGGAGACAATCTGTTCATCGCACAATCGGTCGCGTTCACTGGCCCGCCGCGCAGACGGCGAAGCCAAGGGGGGGAAGGGTAAGGCTCAAGCTGCCCGGGGCGTCCGCAGACACCGGACACTGACCGGCCAGCGATGTGAAGGCAAGGCTGGCCGGATCGACTGCAATCCTATTCGTCAGCGGCGCGGTCGAGGTGTTGAAGGCGATCACCACCTCGCGCCCCGTAACCGGATCGAACCGCGACACGGCCAGCAGTCCGGGCTTGTCCGAACTGGCGCGCACCGTTGTCGCCCCGCCGGTCAAGGCCGGGGTGGCCAGCCGGAGCCTGGCAAGGTCGGCGATGAAACGGTAAAGCGGGTGGCCGGGTTCGAAATTGGCGCTGGCCGTGGTCGCCGCCGTCCCGACCAGCGGTTCGGCGTTGTATTCGGCAACCTTGCTGGCGAACATGTCCTGGCGCGAAGACTGGTCTCCGCCGATCCCGGCAAAACCCTGTTCGTCCCCGTAGTAGACTACCGGAACGCCCCGCAGGGTCAGCATCATCGCGTGGCCCAATTTGGTCCTGGCCAGCCATTCGTCTGCCGCGATCGACGGTTTGGCCTGTTTGAGGAAATAGGCGAAGCGACCGGCATCGTGGTTGCCCAGGAACGTCGGCAGACGCAGCGCGGCCGCCTTGCCCCCTTCATAAAGTACGTCGTCGTCGAACAGGCGGGCAAGGATGTCGGTCCCGGTCTTGCCGCTCGACGCGTCGACCGTGGCTCGAGCAAAGGCGAAATCGAGGTTCGCGGGAAGGCCCGCGTTGCGCGTCCAGCCGGCCAGCAATGCCGGATCGACGTCGCCGGTCGCCACCTCGCCGAAGATGTGGAAGTTGGGAATACCCCGGGCCTTCGCCCGTTCGAGCATGGCGGGCACGAAGGCGCGCCAGAACTCGGGATTGACGTGCTTGGCGGTATCGATGCGGAAGCCGTCGATCCCAAAGCGATCGATCCAGTCGCCATAGATCTCGATCATGCCGGCGATGACGCGCGGGTTCTCGGTCGCAAGGTCATCAAGGCCGACGAAATCGCCGTACTGCGCGCTTTCGCCCTTCCAGTCGGTGTTGCCGCGATTGTGGTACCAGACCGGATCGTTGAGCCAGGCCGGGGTCTTGGCCTTCTCCTCGCCCTTTGGGACATAGGGCGTATAGGCGAAGGCCGGATCGGTCAGTTTCGCCCAGTTGGCAGGTGCTGCATCGTGATCGCCGGCAAAGCCCGGGTTGATCGGCGCCCCGCCAACGCCGCCACGGCGCGAATACGGATAGTCGGCCTTGCCGCGATAGGGATAGCCTTGCGGCCCGACCTCGCGGTACTGGATCACGTCCGCGGTGTGGTTGGCGATGATGTCCATGTAGACCTTCATCCCCCGCGCGTGGGCGGCATCGACCAGCGCCTTGAAATCGGCATTGCTGCCAAGGTGCGGGTCGACCTGGCTGAAATCGGTGATCCAGTAGCCGTGGTACCCCGCGGTTTCCTGTCCGGGCGGGCCTTGCACCGGCTTGTTCTTGAACACCGGCCCGACCCAGATCGCGCTCGCGCCGAGGCCCTGGATATAATCCAGCCGCCTGGTCAGGCCCTTGAGGTCGCCCCCATGATAGAACCCCTTGTGCGCCGGATCGAAACCTGTCTTCAGCCGGTCACCCTTGATCCCGCCCTTGTCGTTCTTGCGATCGGCGTTCTCGAAGCGGTCGGGCAGGACGAAATAGACGACCTCCTGCTCGGGCGTGCGGGCGCGGAAATCGGCCGCGGCCGGCTGAGCCGCCAACGGCAGGGGTGCCGCCAGCAGGGCAGCGAAAAGGACTTTACGCAGCAACATCGATGTCTCCTGCCGGGCAGAACCGGGCGACGTGATCGGCATGGGCGGGCATCCGCTCGGCATCGCGGAGGTAGGCGGTGGTCAGCGTGTCCAAAAAGCCGGCAAGCTGGTCGCGGTCGGGCTGGTCGGCCAGCGGGTGCCAGGCATCAGGGATGACGCCCTGCCCGATCAGCACCTGGGCCCAGCCTACCACGTCGAACAGTTCGTCGCCTTCGCGCACGATCCGCCCCGTGGCGCGGAACATCGCGATCCGTTCTGCCAGGGTCTCCGGAAGGTCGACCGTGCGCAGGTAATCCCAGAACGGCTCGCCGGCGCGGCCGTTGCAGACGTAATGCGCGACAACGAAATCGCGGATGCGTTCGATTTCCCACACCGCCAGGCGGTTGAATCCGTCGCGATCGGCAGCCGCCACCGCGCCGCTGGGGAGGAAGTCGAGCAGGCGGTTGATCGCCGTCTGGACAAGATGGATCGAGGTCGATTCGAGCGGCTCGATGAAGCCCGAAGCAAGGCCGATGGCAACGACATTGCGTTCCCAGAAGCGCTCGCGTCGACCGGCGGTAAAGCGCAGCACGCGCGGATCGGCCAACGGCTCGGCATCGAGGCCGGCCAGCAGCCGCGTCGTCGCCTCGTCCTCGCCCATATGGTCCGAACACCACACGTGGCCGTTGCCGGTGCGGTGCTGCAGCGGGATGCGCCAGCGCCAGCCAGCCGGCTCCGCGATCGAGCGGGTATAGGGCACCAGCGGATCACAGCGGCGGCTGGGCACGGCCACGGCGCGGTCGCAGGCGAGCCACTTGGCCCACGAGACGTAAGGCACGCCTAGCGCCTCGCCCAACAGCAGTGCGCGAAAACCCGAGCAGTCGACGAACAAATCGCCCTCGATCCGCGTTCCATCGGTAAGGATCACGGCCGCGACATCGCCGTTTTCGCCGTGGCGGGCGACTTCGGCAATTCGGCCTTCGCGCCGGGTGACGCCGCGCAGTTCGGCAAAGCGGCGCAGGAACCGCGCATAGAGCGAAGCGTCGAAATGGTAGGCGTAGGGCACCGCCGGCAGCGGGCTGCCGGGCCGGCGCTCGACATGGGCGAAGCGGTTCTGTCCGGCGATCACCGCGTTCAGGACATAGTCCCCCAGCGGCCCGGCAAGTCCTTCGGCCCGCCCGCGCAGCCAGTACTGGTGGAACGGCAGCAGGCCCAGGCTACGCCCGACCATGCCGAAGGCATGCATGTAGGTCTGCCCGAATCCGCCCCATCCTTCGAACTGGATGCCCAGCTTGTAGGTGCCCTGCGTGGCGGCGAGGAACTCGGCCTCGTCGATGCCCAGCGCAAGGTTGAAGTTGCGGATCATAGGGATCGTGGCTTCGCCCACCCCGACGGTGCCGATCTCTTCGCTTTCGACCAGCGTGACCTGCCAGGGCGGGCCGAGGAAGCGCCCCAGCGCGGCAGCGGTCATCCATCCGGATGTCCCGCCGCCCACGATCACGATCCGCCTGGCTGTGTCACCGTTCATGCAAGGTCTCCGCTGGGGCCGGGTATGGGTGGGGTTCCGCATCCGCAGAACCCCGAATACCGCCTTTGCGTCAGAACTTGTAGGTGAAGCCCGCCATGTAGCGACGACCGTAGCTGAAGTAGTTCTTCACCTGCATCGGTCCGGCGGTCAGCACCGACACCTGCGGCTCGTTGGTCAGGTTCTGGCCCTGGAGATAGAGCGACAGACCTTCAAGCACGCTGCCCGGCTGGAAGTCGTATCCGACCTGCGCGTCGATGACTGTTTCGGCCAGCACGCGGCGGTCCTCAAGCTCGCCGCCGAAGCCGACGAACTTGCCCAGGAAGTCGGAACGGTAGCGCACCGAACCGCGGGCGTTGAAGCCGGCCTTTTCGAAGAACACCGTCGCGTTGGCGACCCACTTCGAATAGTCGGGGATGTCTTCCGAGGTGCCACCGGCCTTGGCCGTGATGCTGGTCTCGGTATAGCCCACGCCGCCGGTGATGCCGAACCCTTCGAGCGCCGAGGTGAAGATTTCGAACGGCAGCGTGCCGGCCAGTTCCGCCCCGTAGAGCGAACCGTTGCTGACATTGGTCGGCTGGGTGATCGTGCCGTTGTAGTCGACCGGAAGGCCCGGCGGAACGGTGATCGGCAGGCCGCTGTAATCGAACGCTTCGGGCGCACGGTAGATGAAGCTGTCGAACTTCTTGTAGAACAGCTGCAGCCCCAGATAGCCCTTGGCGGCGAAGTACTTCTCGAAGTTGAGGTCGGCCGCCCACGCGCGGTACGGACGCACCTGCGGATTGCCGCCGCTGCCCGAAATCTTGAAGTTGGTGGTGCTGTAGCTGTACTCGCGGCTGACCTTGAGGTCGTCGAGGCGCGGACGCTGGATCTCGCGCGCCGCGGCAAAGCGGACCACGAAATCGCTGGGGAAGCGCAGCGCGAGGTTGAGGCTGGGCAGCACATCCCAGTAATCCGCGCCCTCGGTGCGGTATTCCTGGGTCGAGGGGAAGGTGGCGAGATTCACGATCCCGCGCGAGCGCTGCGCCGTGTTGGTGGCGAGGACACCCACGTTGCCGGTCAGGTCGGCGTCGCCAACGCTGCCGCGCAGATCAGCCTGCAGGTACATGCTCATCAGCTGTTCGGTTACCTGATAGGCCTTGGCCGGGATGTCCTTGCTGATGTTGGGCACGGCGACATAGACGCCGTCGGCCAGCAGCTGGAACGGATCGTAGCTCAGCATCGGGCCCGCGCCGACGAACGCCAGGTTCGTGTCGGGCAGGCGGTACTGGGTGGGCAGCACCAGCGTGCGCGCGCCGTTCGCCAGGTTGAGGTAGTTCTCGACCGGGGTCTTGGACTTCTTGCGGTCGGTATAGGCGAGGCCCACGCTGACCTTGGAAACGAAGCCGTCCTCGAATTCGCGCGCGACCTGGGTCTGGAAGCTCTTGATCTCGTCGTCGATGATGCGGTCGTTGTAGTAGCCTTCCTGGTGACCGGTCGGCGCGCCGCCGCCCCAGCCCAGCGGGTCGGTCAGCACGATCAGGTTGGGATCGGCATAGTTCAGGCGGTTGCTGGTGAAGCTGGTGCCGTTCGGACCGCTGACGAAGTTCAGCGTGTCGAGCACCTTGCCCGCCACGTTCGGCGTGCCGGCGTTGGTTTCAAGGCTCAGCTCGTTGCGGTCGGTGCGCGAATAGCCGAAGTCGAACATCGCCGACCAGCCGTCGTCGCCATCGTACTTGGCGTTGAAGCCGCCGCTGAAGATGTCCGAATTGCGCTCGTAGCCGTGGTTGTTCACCACCGCGCCGATGTTGCCGAAAGTGCCGCTGGTTACCAGGTTGCCCTCGGTGCCGGTCGGCGTCAGCGTGACCGCGCTCCAGCCCAGGCCGGCGGCCAGCGGGAATTCGATGCCGCGCTTGATCTGCTTGTCGGTGAAGTGCGAGTAGAACCCGTCGGCCGTGAGCGTCAGGGTGTCGGTCGGTTGCCACTGCAGCGTGCCCTGGAAGGCGGCGCGCTTGACCCGCGACGACACGCCGAAGGGCTTGATTCCCGCCACCACGTAGTTGCCGTTGACCTGGTTGTAGCCCCAGGCCTCGAACTCGGTCGACTGGTAAGGATCGTCGGTATAGGCGGCCGAAAGCGCCACGCCGATCGTGTCGTTGGCGAACTTGTCGGCATAGGTTCCAGTCACGCGGAAGCCCTTGTCGCGCGATTCGGCGTTGACCTTGCCGGTGTCGACATAGGTGCCGCGCGCGCCGAACGAGAGCACGCGGTCGCGGATTTCGAGCGGACGGATGGTGCGGATGTCGACGGTGCCGACCAGGCCCTGGTGGATCAGACTGGCCATCGGCGTCTTGTAGACGTCGACCCGGCTGACCGTTTCCGACGGATACTGGTCGAATTCGACGTTGCGCTGTTCGCCGGTCGAGGTCTGCGGACGGCCGTTCATCGTGGTCGACGACAGGTCCGGACCGAGGCCGCGGATCGCCACCGAGTTGGCACGGCCAGCCAGGCGCTGCGAGGTCAGGCCAGGCAGGCGGGCGATCGATTCACCGATCGAGGCGTCGGGCAGCTTGCCGATGTCCTCGGCCGAAACCGATTCCACGATGGTTTCGGCGCGCTTCTTGACGTTGACCGCGTTCTGCAACGAGGCGCGGAAGCCGGTGACGACGATTTCCTGGCTGTCGGCGGCGCCCTCGTCGGCAGGCGCGTTCGCGTCCTGCGCCGAAGCGACGGCAGGCAGCGCAAAAGCCGATACGGTCAATGCGATGGCGGACGCGCCGAGGCGTCCGTTGAAACGGGTGCGAAGTGCCACAGTGAACTCTCCCAAAACCTCGCCGGCTTGTCCCCGGGTCCCGGCGGTACGACCCAAAACTCACGCGCAATGCAAAGGATTGCTGCGCTATCGAGGGTGCATTACGTCGGCTTGCGGTATGCCCGAAAGATGGCATACGTATACGCATAGTATGCAGGCGCTGCCCTGTTGCGCGGCGGACACGGGTGCCGTCACGGGCGGCAAGGAGATGCGATGGGTCGCAAGCGGTCCAACAAGCCGACAAGCTTCGACATCGCCTATATCGCGGGCGTATCGCAGCCGACCGTCAGCCGGGCGCTGCGCGGCTCGCGCTCGGTCAGCCTCGCCACGCGCCAGCGGATCGAGGCAATCGCGCGCGAGCTGAACTACTCGGTCGACAAGAACGCCTCGTCGCTGCGCTCGCAACGCTCGAACACCATCGCACTGCTGTTCTTCGAAGAGCAGACCCCCGACGATTCCAAGATCAACCCCTTCTTTCTGTCGATGCTGGGATCGATTACCCGCGCCTGCGCCAGCCGCGGCTTCGATCTGCTGATCTCGTTCCAGAAGATGGAGGACGACTGGCACATGCGCTACCAGGACAGCCACCGTGCCGACGGGCTGATCCTGCTGGGGTATGGCGACTACACGCTCTACAAGAGCCGGCTCGCAACGCTGGTCGGCCAGGACACGCATTTCGTGCGCTGGGGTTCTGTAAGCGAGGATGCGATCGGCGCCACGGTCGGTTCGGACAATGTCGGCGCCGGGCGCAGCGCGGGCGAGCACCTGCTGGGCCTCGGCCGCCGCCGCATCGCCTTCATCGGCCAGGCCGACGAGCATTACCCCGAGTTTGCCGATCGCTACCGCGGGCTCAGCGAGGCGCTCGAGGCAGCGGGCCTGGCGGCCGATCCGACGCTGGTGCGCGGCGGGGTAAGTTTCGAGGATGACGGCCAGAGGGCGGTCGAAGACCTGCTGGCCAAGGGCACGGCGTTCGATGCGATCTTCGCGGCGAGCGACCTGATCGCCATCGGCGCGATGCGCGCGCTTGCCGCTGCGGGCCTGCGCGTGCCCGGCGACGTCGCAGTTGTCGGCTTCGACAACCAGCCTGCTGCCAGCATGACCAATCCGCCGCTGACCACCGTGATGCAGGACCTGCGACAGGCGGGCGAACTGCTGGTCGAAACTCTGCTCGCCCAGATCGAGGACCGTCCGATCCCCAACCGCGCGATTCCGGCGCAACTGATCGTCCGGCGCAGCACGTCCGGCTGACGTATTCGTATGCGCAATTGTATGCGCGCGGCCTTCGTGCCAGCCCGCAGGCACAAGGGAGAGATGTAACCGCATGGAAAAACCACGGCAGAGCTGGGCCGGGCTGGCCAATATCAGCTTCGGCTTCTTCGGCATCCAGATCGGGTTTGCCCTGCAGAACGCGAACATGAGCCGCGTTTTCCAGTCGCTCGGCGCCAGTCTCGACGATCTTCCCGCGCTGTGGGTCGCGGCGCCGCTGACGGGCCTGCTCGTCCAGCCGGTGATCGGCCATATGTCGGACCGCACCTGGCTGGGACGCCTGGGCCGCCGGCGTCCCTACTTCGTGGCCGGTGCGGTGCTCGCCGCGCTGTCGTTGCTGCTGATGCCGCTGAGCCCGGTACTGCTCGCCGCCGCCATGCTGCTGTGGCTGCTCGACGCCAGCCTCAACGTCTCGATGGAGCCGTTTCGCGCCTTTGTCGGCGACATGCTGCGCAAGGACCAGCACACGTCGGGTTACGCGGTGCAGACCGCCTTCATCGGCCTTGGCGCAGTGGTCGGATCGCTGTTCCCCTATCTGCTCGATCACCTTGGCGTCGCCAACGAAGCGCCGGGCGGGGGCATTCCCGATACGGTGCGTTATTCGTTCTGGGCGGGCGGGCTGGCGCTGTTCGCCGCGGTGATGTGGACCGTGCTGTCGACGCGCGAATATTCGCCGGAGGAACAAGCCGCCTTCGGGGAAGGCGCCGAAGCGCACGCCGATACCAGCGCCGCGCTTGCCGCGCGCGGCAGCGGGCCATCGTTCTGGTGGATCGCGGCCGGTGCGCTCTTGACCGTGATTACCGAGCAGTTCGGTCTGGAAAAGGAGGTCTACCTGCTGGCCGCCCTGCTGATCGGGTACGGCCTCTTGAGCTATATCGCCATCCGCCTCGCCCGCGCCGGGCGCAGCCAGGGCATGCTGGCCAGCATCGTCGGCGATTTTTCGGGCATGCCGCCGATCATGAAACGGCTGGCCGTAGTTCAGTTCTTCAGCTGGTCGGCGCTGTTCATCATGTGGATCAACACGACGCCGATCGTGGCGCAGGACTTCTTCGGCTCGGCCGATCCGGACAGCGCCGCCTACCAGGAAGCGGGCAACTGGGTCGGTGTGCTGTTCTCGGTCTACAACGGCGTCGCCGCCGTCGCCGCGCTGGCGCTGCTGCCGCTGCTGTCGCGCCGCCTGGGCAAGGCGAAGACGCACATGCTGTGCCTGCTGGCGGGCGCTGCCGGCTATGCCAGTTTCTTCGTGATCAAGGACCCGCAGTGGCTGATCGCCAGCGAGATCGGTGTGGGCATTGCCTGGGCCTCTATCCTGGCGATGCCCTACGCCATCCTCGCCTCCAGCCTGCCGCAGGCCAAGCTCGGCATCTACATGGGCCTCTTCAACGTCTTCGTGGTGATTCCGCAATTGCTGGTCGCAACCGTGATGGGATCGATCATGAAGGCTTTCTTCCCGGGCGAGCCGATCTGGACCATGGCCTTTGCCGCCGGCAGTCTGGTGCTCGCCGCCCTCGCCATGACGAGGGTCACGGCGCCGGGCGAAGCCTGATCCGCTATTCGTTCGGCGCCTGCGCGCCTTCGTGCAGCCAGGCGGCGTGGCGCGGCGCGCGCTTTGTGCGGCTCCACTCGTCCAGCATCGGCGCGGCGACACGCTTCAGTTCGGCGTATTGCTCGGCCGTGCCGATATCGCACGCCAGCTCGATGCGGTGACCGTTGGGATCGAAGAAGTAGATCGACTGGAAGATGCCGTGGTGCGTCGGCCCCAGCACGTCGATGCCCTGTGCTTCGATATGCGCCTTGGCGGCGAGCAGCGCGGCCATGTCGGGCACGCGGAAGGCCAGGTGCTGGACCCAGGCCGGGGTCGCCTCGTCGCGGCCCATCGCGGGCTGTCCGGGCAGTTCGAAGAAGGCCAGGACGTTGCCGTTCCCGGCTTCTAGGAACACGTGCATGTAGGGATCGAACTCCCCGGTCGAAGGCACGTGATCTTCGGCAAAGGCGGTGGTGTAATCCATGCCCAGCACGCGGCCATACCATTCGACGGTTTCGGCCGCGTCCTTGCAGCGATAGGCGGCGTGGTGGATGCCGCCCAGCTTGACCGGGTGCGCGCTCACTGCCCGGCCCCTTCGACGGCCAGCGCGCCGCGGCGGATCTGGTCGGCCTCGATCGACTTGAACAGCGCGGTGAAGTTGCCTTCGCCGAAGCCTTCGTCCTTCTTGCGCTGGATGAATTCGAAGAACACCGGGCCGATCATGGTCTGACTGAAGATCTGCAGCAGCAGGCGCGGATCGCCGTCCTCGGTCGACCCGTCGAGCAGGATGCCCCGGCTCTGCAGCTCGGCCACCGGTTCGCCGTGACCGGGCAGCCGCTCGTCCAGCATCTCGTAATAGGTCGCCGGCGGCGCGGGGGCGAAGGGCGTGCCGAGTGCGGCAAGCCGATCCCACACCGCATAAAGATCGTCGCAGGCAAAGGCGATGTGCTGGATCCCCTCGCCGTTGTAGGCGCGCAGGTATTCCTCGATCTGCCCGCCGCCGCCGGCGCCTTCCTCGTTGAGGGGAATGCGGATCTTGCCGTCGGGCGCGGTCATCGCCTTGGAGGTAAGGCCGGTGTATTCGCCCTTGATGTCGAAATAGCGGATCTCGCGGAAGCCGGCGATGCGTTCGTAGAACGACGCCCAGTGCGCCATGCGCCCGCCGTAGACGTTGTGGGTCAGGTGGTCGATCAGGTCGAGCCCGGTGCCGACGGGGTGGCGGTCGACGCCCGGGTGATAGACGAAATCGATGTCGTAGATCGACAGGTCCCCGGATTCCTTGGAGCCATAGCGGTCGATCAGGTAGATCATCGAGCCGCCGATCCCGCGGAAGGCCGGCAGGCGCAGCTCCATTACCCCGGTGCGGCCCTCGACCGGTTCGGCGCCGCGGGCGATCGCCTCGTCATAGGCCCTGGCCGCATCGCGTACGCGCCAGCCCATGCCGCAGCACGAAGGGCCGTGCTCTTGAGCGAAGTACCACGCCGGGCTGTGCTTCTCGTAATTGGCGATGAGGTTGATCGCGCCCTGCCGCCACAGCGTCACGTCCTTGGACCGGTGGCGGGCAATCTCGGTGAAACCCATGGCGGTGAAGACCGGTTCGAGCACGCCCTTCTCCGGCGCGCAGAACTCGATGAACTCGAACCCGTCGAGGCCCAGCGGATTGTCGAACAGGTCGGCCATGGTCACGCGCTCCACACAATTTGGTTTCACGTGTAACTAAATCGTCAGGGCCATTCTGTCAAGTTTGTCGCCCGCTCAGGCGACGGCGCGCCGGCCTTCGACGAGGCCGGCGTAATCGGCGAAAAGCTTGGCGAAATGGCCCCGCATGGTCTCGCTCGGCGGGACCTCGTCGAGCGGCAGGGGCGGGCCCTCGATCAGGCGCAGGATCGCTTCGGCAGCCGATTCGGCACTGCCCGCCGCATAGGTCAGCCCCGCCCCGTCGGCAGCGTGATCGGCCGCGCCGCCGCGGTCGGGCACTATCACGGGAATGCCACTGGCCCGCGCTTCGGCCGCGCCGAGGCAAAAGGTCTCCGCCTCGCCGCCGTGGATCAGCGCGTCGGCACTGGCCAGGATCGTGGCGAAGCGGCCGCGGTCGCGCTCGGGGGTCAGCAGGCGGATATGCGGGTTGCCGAACAGCTGCTTGACGATGCGGCTGCGCTTGTTGCCGTCGCCCAGGATGACGAGCCCGATCGGGTGGCGGTTGCTGGCCGCCATCACCGCATCGACGACCAGCGGCCAGCGCTTTTCCGCCGATAGCCGTCCGACCCCGATCAGCAGCGTGGCGTCCTCGGGCAGGTCGCACAGTTCGAGCAGGTGGCGGCGGACCTGCCTGTCGCGGCGCTCCTTCGAGAACAGCCCTTCCTCGACCCCCATCGGGTGCAGCACGGTGTTGGCGACCCCGCCATCGCGCAGCCGCTCCTGCAGTTCCCGGCTGGCGCAGACCACGCGATCATACCGGTCGCCCAGTTCGCGGATGTGTTCCCAGAAGGTCTTGAACTGGCGGTCGATCAGCTCGCGGCTGAACAGCGGCTCGAACCAGCGATAGGCATAGGCCGACAGCGGATCGGCGTGCATCACCAGCGCGCGCGGCACCGACGATGGCCAGCGCGCCACGAACGAGGGGCTGCGCCAGGGCGAGGACGCCTCGACGAAATCGGGTGCCAGCGCATCCAGTTCGGCATGCAAGGCGTGTTCGTCGTCGAAATACCAGTACTTGCGGTCGAGCGGGAAACGCGGGCTCGGAAGGGTGACGATCCGCGCGCCGGGCCCGCGCTCGATCACCTCGCGCTTGTCGCCGGGGGCAAGGATGACGATCTCGTGCCCCAGTTCGGGGCCAAGGCGCAGCTTTTGTTCGACATAGGTCTTCACCCCACCGCCCTGCGGGGAATAGAAGGCGCAGACATCGACGATGCGCACAGGCGTGCCCCCCCTTGCTTCCTTCCCGCCTTACTGCCTCAGCGGCGCCACGCCCAGCCCGCGCCGATAGTTCATCACGACGGAAATTCGGGTCAGTCCAGCACCGGCAGCAATGCTGGCCTTGGCCGCCTTGGGCTTGGACCAGCCGAGCTTGGGATTGGCGGAAAAGCCGATCCCGTCGACCGTCCAGCCGAACTTTCGGTTGGTGTCGCGGTCGTGCAGCACGGTCACGGCATAGCGGCCGGGGCCGGGAATGCGGACGCACAGTTCGGGCGTGTCGCCCGCCGGCACCGGCACCTCGACCCGGCGGAAGGTCTTGCCCGCGTTGAGGAGGATGTTGTCGTCGGCCAGGAAATCGGCGTCGGTTGCCGGATAGACCTCAAGCTTGAGGTTGCCGGTCCGATCCTTCATCCCCGCGACCGAGACCAGGAAGGCCGGCCCCGTTTCCCCGGCGCGGCAGCGCCCCTCGGCCTTGCCGAGTTCGGGCGACGACTTCAGCGCCGGCGCTGCCGCCGCCAGGAGCGGCGCGGCGGCAAGAAGGGGCAGGGCGAAACGCAACGTCATTTCATTTTCCTCGCATTCACGACATCCAGAAGGCCGAAAACCGTTCCCGCCACCAGGTGGCTGGCCAGTTGCAGCCCGGTCATCAGCGTGATCAGGCTGGCAACCTCGTTTTCGTGTCCAAGCAGGAAGACGGTGATTCCCGCAAAGACGACATCCTTGTTGGGCAGCAGCGGCAACCGCGAAATCAGCATTCTCAGCGTGGCCAGGACCAACCACAGGGTGACCGGCACGGCCGGCAGGACCAGGTGCCACAGCAAGGCCGACATCGTCAGGGTGATGATGATCCGCCCAACATGGATCAGCGTGATTATGTAGAGTTGGTGTTTCGGCAAGCTGAACAAACGCCGCCGGAACAGCACGATGGCGATCGAGGTGACCAGCACCACGCCCAGCGAAAGGTAGGCATCGCGCAGCCCGACGCCCAGTTGCCCGGACGACACCAGCGGCCAGGCGAAGACGAGCATGACCGCGGTCACCGCGTTGCCGGTCAGCGCCGAGAGGATCGTCGCGTCCTTGATCGCGCCGAACGGGGCGGCAACCATCGACAGCCGCGCCCGCGCCCAGCTGTAGAACTGCACTTCGCCAAGATAGCCGAGCAGCAATTCGTTGCTAATTACCTTGCGCACGCAGGCCCCGAAGGCGGTGATAGGCAGCGTCCAGACATAGCGGTAGATCAGCCAGTCGCCGAACGGGCCCGACAGATAGGTCAGCACGAACAGCGTCCAGAACAGGGCGCTCGACGGGAACAGTTCGGCCACCTGCGAAAAGTCGAGCTGCCACACTTCGCGCAGCACGGCGACGATCATCGCGCCCGAGATCAGCGCGCTGAAAATGCGGGCATACAGCTGCGATCGCGGCTTGTCGGACGGGATGATGGAGACCGGCAGGTCGTCCTCACGATCCGTTGCGGCACGGGTTTGTTCCATCGGAATTGGGCCAGCATCCATGCAATCGCGGTGGCGCGGTGCCTAGCCTTTGTCGCGGCAAGGTGGCAAGAGGCGAGACACCTGTCGCGCCCGGCGCACCAAGATGACGGAAAACACGATCACGATGGCGCCCGGCCCGACGCTGACCCTGCTGGTCCCCTATTACAACGAGGCCGATTACCTGCCCGCGACGCTGGCCAGCCTGGCCGCGCAGACCGATCGCGACTTTCGCCTGGTGCTGATCGACAACGCCTCGACCGACGGTTCCTCCGATCTCGCCCGCGCCGCGCTTGCGGGGTGGGACGAAGGAACCTGGCAGATCGTGGCCGAGGATCGACCAGGCAAGATCCACGCGCTCGAGCGCGGGCTGTCGTTGGTCGATACCCCGCTGTTCGCAACACTCGACGCCGATACGATCTATCCCCCCGGTTATGTCGCGCAGATCCACGCGGGGTTTGCGCGGCGGCAGGATGCGGCGATGGTCATGGCGCTCGACGTCTATACCGATCCGGCAAGCCTTGCCGACCGGCTGCGGCGCAAGGGGGTGTGCCTGCTGGCCTGGCTGACGCCGGCGAAGTGCCATGCCGGGGGCTGCGGCCAGGCTTACCGCACCGCGGCATTCCACCGCGCTGGCGGGTTCGATTCCGAGAAATGGCCCTTCGTTCTCGAGGACCACGAAATCGTCAACCGCGTGCGCCGCGAAGGTGGGCAGGTCTATGCCAGTTCGCACTACTGCATGCCCGCCCCGCGCCGCGACAGCCGCGAAACGGTCAACTGGAACGGGTGGGAGCGGTTTCTCTACATCGCCCTGCCCGGCGCAGCGATGGACTGGTTCTGGTACCGCTTCCTCTACCGCCGCTTCGCCGCGCGGCGGCTTGCCAACGTCAATCTGCGCACCCGCTAGGCGGCGGCGAGCAGATCGGCGTAGCGCCCCGCGGGTCGCCGGCGGGCGAAGGCGCCGAAGGTAGCCTCGATCGATTCGATCAGTGCGGGAACGGTGGTATCGCCGGGATGCACGGCAACCCTCACGGTCTCTGCCGCGTGGAGCCCGTATCGCGCCAGCCCCGCAACCAGCCGCGAGGACAGCTGCCTACCCCGGGTGCGGCTGGCCCAGGTGATCACCGGACCCCGGGCGAGGACCCGGCCGCTCGCCGGCTGCCACACGCGGAAATGGTCTTCGGCCAGGGCAAAGCCGCTGTTGGCGAGCGCCGCCTGCGCGCCCGGACCGTAGAGCCAGGCCGGCGCGATGAAGCCGGCGGCCGGGCGGCCGATGATATCCTCGACCAGGGCTTTGCCGTCAGCCATGCGCTGCGCCGCTTCGGCCTCGCTCAATCCCAGGAACTCGCCCTCGCCGGCGGTCATGTGCCGCGCCTTGAACGAGGCAGCGCCGCTGTGCCTGGCCACATCCTTGTGGAACCAGCCATGGACGAACATTTCGACCCCGGCATCGGACCATTGGCGCAGCCGCACATGGAAGGCCTTGGACTCTGCCAGAGGCGCCGCGCCCCAGTGGTCGGCGACCACCAGCATGGCGAATTTCGGCCCGCCGAGAATGCGCGAAAGCTGCCCGGCCAGCTGGTCGACCTCGCGCTCGAAACGCGGGCCGACATCGTGGATCGAGGCAAGCAGCCGCTTGGTCACAGCACCGGCATCTGCTGGCTGGCGCAATGGAAGCTGCCACCGCCGGCCAGCACCGCATCGGCAAGGATTCCGACCACCGGCCGATCGGGAAACAGGTCCTGGATCGCCGCCACGCCATCGCCATCGTGCGCCGTGCCATAGGTCGGCACGACCACCAGCTTCGAGGTCACGGCAAAGTTCATGTAGCTGGCCGGCTCGATCCGCCCGCCGGCGCTTTCGACCCGCCCGGGCGAGGGCACCTCGCGCACCGTGACGCCGAAGGCTTCGGCCCGCGCCTTCGCGTCGGCATAGATCGCCGCGTTGGGATCGTCGGTGCCGGTCGCCCGCGGCAGCGCGAGTACGCCTGGTGCGACGAACCGCGCAAGGTTGTCCACATGGCCGTCGGTGTGATCGTTGATCAGCCCGTCGCCCAGCCACAGCACGCGGTCGAACCCCAGGTCGCGGGCCAGCCGCGCCTCGATGTCGCCGCGCGACAGCGCCGGGTTGCGGTTGGGGTTGAGCAGGCACTGCTCGGTCGTCGCCACAAGGCCCGTACCATCGGTGTCGAGCGCGCCGCCTTCCAGGATCCAGTCCGCGGTTGCGACAGGCAGGCCGGCGCTCTGCGCGAGGTCCGCGCCGATCTCCTGGTCGCCGTCCATGAGGTACTTGCCGCCCCAGCCGTTGAAGCCGAAGCGCTGGCCGATCGCGCGCCCGTCGCGACTGACCACGAGCGGCCCCGTATCGCGCAGCCACACGTCCCCGTAGCGGCGCTGATCCAGTGTGACCGCCGCCGAACAGAGCGACCGGGCCCGCGCCGCATTGGCTTCGTCGCGGACGATCAGGCGCACGTCCTGCCCGCTGTCCGCCACGGCCGAGGCGAAGGCAGCGATCTGTTCCTGCGCGCGCGGCAGGAAGCCGGGCCATTCCTCCGCATCGTGGGGAAAGCCGATCCATAGCCAACGCTGCGGGTGCCATTCGGGCGGCATCGAAACGGTCATCGGCCGGTCACTTCGCTCCGGCGCGGCTCTTGTCGCGGATCAGGCGGAATTCGTCGTTCGCGTACCAGTTGGGCCAGGCCGTGCCGCTCGCCAGCGCGCGGCCGAGACGGTAATACAGCGTCACGTCCTGCGCCGGGCCCGACCAGTCCCAGGCCTCGTTGAACTCGTCGCTCGGCTGGTGATAGTCGACATCGGTGTAGGCCTTTTCCGCCGCACGCCCTGCCTCGGTGCCGCCGACGATCCAGTCGGTGCCCCGCGCCACGTAGAACATCGGCACGCCGCGCTTGGCCATGCTGAAATGGTCCGAGCGGTAATAGTACCCGCGCTCGGGATGCTCTTCCTGCACCACGGCCATGCTCATCGCCGAGGCGACCCCGGCCAGCACGTCGGAGAGGTCCGACTTGTCGCCGCCGACGACGGTGACGTCGCGCGCCGCGCTGCCGGGCTTCAGGGCATCCATGTTCACCCCGCCAACCGTCCGGGCCAGCGGATAGATCGGGTTCGCGGCGTAGAACTCGCTGCCGAGCAGTCCCGATTCCTCCAGCGTCACGGCCAGGTAGACCTGGCTCCGCGCGGCAGGGCCGGCCTTACGGTTGGCTTCGGCGATCGCGACAAGGCCGGCCACGCCCGTCGCGTTGTCGACCGCGCCGTTGCAGATGTCGTCGCCGCTCGCGTCGGGCTTGCACCGGCCGAGGTGGTCCCAGTGCGCGCTGTAGAGCACATATTCATCGGGGCGCGTCTTGCCCGGCTGGATCCCGACCACGTTGCGCGAGGTGGCCCGCTCGATCGCGTTGTCGAACGACAGGCTTGCCGTCGCGCCGAGCGGCACCGGCTTGAAGCCCTTCTGCTTGGCGGCGGCGCTCAGCGCCGCAAAGTCCTGCCCGGCGGCCTTCATGATCGCCTCGGCGACCGGCTTCTGCATCCAGCCGTTGGCGATGGTCTGGTCCATCCCGTCGTTTGCGCTGGCGACGTACTTCTGCTTGCCGGTCCAGCTCGACTGGACGACCTGCCAGCCATAGGCCGCGGGGAAGGTTTCATGCACGATGAGGGCACCTGCCGCGCCCTGGCGGGCCGCCTCCTCGAACTTGTAGCGCCAGCGTCCGTAATAGGTCATCCGGCGCCCCTTGAACGGGCCGCTTTCGTCGTTCATCTCGAAATCGGGATCGTTGATCAGGATGACCGCGATCTTCCCCTTCATGTCGATGCCGGCATAGTCGTTCCAGCCGAGCTCCGGCGCGTTGACGCCGTAGCCGACGAAGACCAGCGGCGCGTCGGCCAGCACGGTCTTCGGCGCGACGCGATAGGATCCGGCAACATAGTCGGTGGCATAGGCGAAGTTCAGCGTCTGCCCGGCCGCCTTGACGGTCAGCGGGCTTTCGTTCTGTGCCTCGATGATCACGGTCGGCACGTCCTGGGTCCACTGGCCCTTGTTGCCGGGCTGCAGGCCGGCCGCCTTGAAGCGCTCGATGATATAGGCGACCGACTTTTCCTCGCCGGGCGTGCCGGGACCGCGCCCTTCGAAAGCATCGGAGGCGAGCGTCCGGGTCACGTCCTTCAGCGTCGCCTGCGAAATCTCGGGCTCAGCCGGGGTCGGCGCCATGGTGGCGCAGGCGGCAAGGAGGGTCGGCGCGCAAAGCGCGGCAATCAGGCGGGTCTTGGTCATGTCGTGCGGCCCTTTGGCAATCGATCGATTAACCGGCGATGTGGCAGAGCGCCGCGCACCTCGCAAGCCGCGTTGCGCTTGATCGGAAAGCCGCAAGCGGGCATCGCCCATCCGATGACTGCCGACTGGACCGGAGCGCTGACCCGCGCGCGCGATAACGCGCCGTTCCTGTGTCGCGGGCTCGACCGCCTCCCCGCGCTCGAAGCACTGCTGGGAGAGGGCCGGATCGAGGAGGCGCTTGCCTGGGCGAGGGCCGCGGGCAACAGCGCGCCGGATGTGCCCACCGCCCTCCGCCGGGAAAAGCTTGCCCTCGCCATCGCGCTCGCCATCGGCGATCTTGCCGGAGCCTTGCCGCTGCTGCAGGTGACGCGCGAACTTTCGGACTTTGCCGACCGCGCCCTCGATGCAGCTATCGCCGACGCGATCCGTGCCCGCGTGCCTGACGCAGAACCGGCCGGGTTCCTCGCCCTCGCGCTGGGCAAGCACGGCGCTCAGGAGCTGAACTACAGCTCCGACATCGACCCGATCCTGCTCTACGATCCCGCGCTGCTGCCCAGGCGCTCGCGCGACGAGCCGGGCGAAGCTGCGCAGCGCGTGGCCCGCACGCTGATGCAGACGATGAGCCACGTCGATGCCGAAGGCTATGTCTTCCGGGTCGACCTGCGCCTGCGCCCGGCAGCGGAGGTCAGCCCGCTGGCGATCCCGGTTGAAGGCGCGCTTACCCATTACGAAAGCTCCGCACTCGCCTGGGAACGCGCCGCCTTCATCCGCGCGCGCGCCTGCGCCGGTGACGTCGCCGCGGGCGAAGCCTTTCTGGCCGCAATCCGGCCCTTCGTGTGGCGCAAGAGCCTCGATTTCGGTGCTATTGCCGAGATCGGCCGGCTGACCCAGCGCATTCGCGCTAGCCATGCCGGCGCCGCCCGGCCCGGTCCGGGCTTCGACCTCAAGAAGGGGCGCGGCGGCATCCGTGAAGTGGAATTCTACTCGCAGACCCACCAGCTGATCCACGGTGGGCGCAACCCCGCGCTGCGCCTGCGCGGCACTCGCGCAAGCCTCGACGCGCTCGCCGGAGCCGGGCTGATCGATCCTCTCGACGCCCATGTGCTCGGGGAAAGCTACGACCGGTTGCGCGCCATCGAGCACCGCCTGCAGATGGTGGCCGACCAGCAGACCCATGCCCTGCCCGCCGATCCTGCCGCGCTCGACGCCGTGGCGCGGCTCGACGGCCTGCCCGATGGCGCGGCGCTGGTCGCCGAACTGGCGGGCATCACCGAGGCGGTCGGCAGCCGCTATGATTGCCTGATCGCCCAGCACGGCGCCGAGCCGGGAAGCGGCGTTACGGTGCCTGCCGCCGAAGGTGCGGCGCTGGAGGCGGAACTCGCCGGGCTGGGCTTTGCCGATCCCGCCGCGCTCACCGCACGCATCGCCGGGTGGCAATCGGGCAAGCTGCGCGCGCTGCGCAGCGATGCCGCCCGCACCGCCTTCGAGGCGATCCGGCAACCGCTGATGGGCGGGCTCGCCGCCGCGCCCGAGCCAGAACGCGCGCTGCTGCGCTGGGAGCAGCTGCTTGCCGGCCTGCCCAGCGCGGTGAATTTGTTCCGCCTGCTGGAAGCGCGCCCGGCGCTGATCGACCTCCTTGTCCGCATCCTCAGCCTGGCGCCGCCGCTCGCCGATGCCCTGGCGCGGCGCGCCGACCTGCTCGACCCGCTGATCGACGCCAGCGCCTTCGACCTGCCGGGAACGGTCGAGGATCTGGCCGCGCAACTGGCCCTGGGCGAGGAGGAGGACGATTACGAAGGTCGGCTCGACCGGGTGCGGCGCACGGTCGGCGAACAGCGCTTTCTCCTTGGCGTGCAGCTGATCGAAGGGGTGCGCGATCCGCTGGAGATCGGCGCCGCGCTGTCGCGCGTGGCCGAAGCCGCGCTGGCCGTGCTGGCCAAGGCGGCGGAGGCGGAGTTCGCCCGCGTTCACGGCCATGTGCCGGGCAGCCGCCTGCTGGCCATGGGGTACGGCCGCCTCGGCGGCGGAGTCCTGACGCACGCCTCGGACCTCGACCTCGTCTTCCTGTTCAGCGGCGGGACCGATGGCGAAAGCGACGGAGCGCGGCCGATCGGCACCACGCTCTACTTCAATCGCCTCGCCCAGCGCGTGACCGGCGCGCTGTCGGTTCCGACCGCCGAAGGCGCGCTGTACGAGGTCGACACCCGGCTGCGGCCCTCGGGCGCGCAGGGGCCGCTGGCCGTCAGCCTCGACAGCTTTGCCCGTTACCAACGCGAATCGGCCTGGACCTGGGAACACATGGCGCTGGCGCGGGCGCGACTCCTTTTGGGCACACCCGAAGATCGAGCGGCGCTGGACGAAATAGTGCAAGGCGTGCTGACCATGCCGCGCGATCCCGAAAAGCTGCGCGAGGACGTGCTGGCGATGCGCGCCGAAATGGCCCGCCACAAGCCCGCCAAGGGCCCGCTCGACGTCAAACTGGCGCGCGGCGGACTGGTCGATGTGGAGTTCATCACCCACTACCTGCAACTGCGCGAGGGGCGCGGACTGGCGCCCCACCTGCCGACCGCGCTGGCCCGACTGGTCGAGGCCGGTCTGCTGCCCGAGGCGATCCGCCCGGGCCATGCGCGGTTGGCCCGCTTCCTCATCGCTGCGCGCCTGCTGGCGCCCGATGGCGCCCTGCCGCCGCCCGCGGCGCGCGCCGTGCTTGCCAAGGCATGCCAATGCGACGATTGGGACGAGCTGGTCGAAGCCTTGGCCCAGGCGCGCCGCACCGTGACGGCGACCTGGGCCGACGTGTTCGGCACACCGATGGAGTCCGATCGATGAACGCCTATCCCCAAGCGGGCGATCCCATGCCCGACCTGCCCCTGACCACGCCCGATGGCGGCACGGTCCGGCCCTCCGATTTTGCCGGGCAGAAGCTGGTGCTGTTCTTCTATCCCAAGGACGACACGCCCGGCTGCACGACCGAGAACCGGGACTTTACCGCGCTGGCCGCCGATTTCGCGCGGACGGGCACGGCGCTGCTCGGCGTGAGCAAGGATTCCCCCGCGCGGCACCAGAAGTTCATCGCCAAGCACGGCCTAGTCGCGCCGCTCGCCTCGGACGCGGAAACGGGCGGCCTGTCGGATGCGCTGGGGATCTGGACCGAGAAGCAGAACTATGGCCGCACCTACATGGGCATGGTGCGCACGACCTACCTGGTCGGGCCGGACGGCCGCATCGCCCGGGTCTGGAACAAGGTGAAGGTCAAGGACCACGCCACCCAGGTGCTCGAGGCCGCGCGCGCCCTGTGACCAGCGTCGCTGCGGCGATCCGCGCCGCCCTTCTCGAGACCGATCCCAGGGCCAAGGTCTTTGCCGCCCGGGCGGTGGCGCGCGATTTCGCGTCCGGCGCTCTGCCCTTCGTCTTCAATGTCGCCATGCCGGACGAACCGGGACGGCCCGCCCGGCCCGAGCTGCTCCCGCCCGGCCGTATGCCCAAGCGCGGCAAGTTCGGGTCGGATCGCGCGCGAATCGCGTTGTGGCACGCGCTGGCCCATATCGAATTCGTCGCGATCGACCTCGCGCTCGACATGGCGGGACGTTTCGGGGCCGAGCAGGGCCGGGCCTTCGTCGCCGACTTCCTCGGCGTGGCGGCGGACGAAGCGATGCATTTCGCGCTGCTCGACCGCAAGCTGCGCACGCTCGGCAGCCATTACGGCGCCCTTCCGGCCCATGGCGGCTTGTGGGAGGCGGCGCGGAACACCGCCCACGACGTCGCGGCACGGCTGGCGGTGGTGCCGATGGTGCTCGAAGCGCGCGGGCTCGACGTGACCCCGCCGACCCTCGAACGGGCGCGCGCGGCCGGCGACGAAAGCGGTGCGCGAATCCTGCAGAGAATCCTTGACGACGAAATCCGTCACGTTCGGCTGGGAGCAACACATTTCGCCGCAATCAGTTCCATTCGCCGCGAATCCGCAGAAAACCTATGGAAATCACTTGTCCGCGCGCATTTTGGCGGCGCCATTAAGCCACCGTTCAACGACTCGGCGCGCCTTGCAGCCGGTTTGTCGCGCGATTGGTACGCCGGGGTTGCCTGATTAACCTTTAGGGGTCAGACCGAACTCACACGAGACGGCGGGGGGTCCGACCATCTCAAAAACAAACGCACCGACGCGCCTTTTGGCGTGCCGGTACTGGAAGGCTCTACGACCTTTCGGGCGCACGAGAACAAGGTAGTGTTAGTGGTCGCCACTTCAATTCTTGCCAAGGCTCGCAACGTTGCTGGCGCATTCGCCGCTCTTGCCACCATGGCTTTCACAACCCCGGCGCTGGCCAACAGCAGCGCTGCAGCCGATGTCAACGCCACGCTGCGCGCCGCCCAGCCGGCCAAGCCGCAGGCCCAGGGCGATGACGAATTCCGCCGCCTCTTCTCGAACTGGAAGTCGCTGGACAAGGCCAGCGTCACCGCGGTGACCGCGGCTGCCGCCACCAGCTTCCGTCCGCGCGGCGTTTCGGTTCCGTCGCGGATGCCGGTCATGGGCGCGGCCCTGACCAGCTCCTATGGCATGCGCATCCACCCGGTTCTTGGCGGTCGCCGCGCGCACAACGGCATCGACCTCGCCATGCCGACCGGCACCCCGGTCTATGCCACTGCCGACGCCGTCGTCAGCAAGGCCGAACGCTTCTCCAGCTATGGCCTCTACGTCGCGCTCGAACACGGCGGCGAAATCCAGACCCGTTACGGCCACCTTTCGCGCATCGCGGTCGGCGCTGGCCAGCAGGTCCGCAAGGGCGACGTGATCGGCTACGTCGGTTCGACCGGCCGCTCGACCGGCCCGCATCTGCATTACGAAGTCCGCGTCAACGGCCTCTCGGTGAACCCGGTTCCCTATCTGCAGGGCGATGGCCAGCCCGCCCCGCAACTCGCGATCACCGATCGCGGCCCGATGGGCGACGGCGAAGAATAAGATTTCTCGGTCAATGTCCGCGACCGGGCACAGACCCGGAGCGGTTTCAGCTTCGGGAGAGTGCTGAAAGAGGGGGCGGCGCAAAAGCGCTGCCCCTTTTTTCGTTGCCACGACACGCCCCCGGGCAAACTTTCTCTCCCCGCCCTGCGTTTTCTCTTTGCGGGCATTTAATCGATTGGTTAAAACGCTCCGCAAGCGGCACGATGGCCGCGGTGGAGAGACCGTTCATGCATCCAGCCAGCCACGCCAGGACCAATCCCGACAAACCCGCCATCATCATGGCCGGTAGCGGCGAGGTGGTGACCTATGGCGAGCTCGACCGCCGATCCAACCAGGTCGCGCAACTTCTCCGCGCGCGCGGTATCGGCGTGGGCGATACGGTGGCGATGTGCCTTGAAAACCATCCCTGGTTCTTCTGCCTTGCCTGGGGCTTCCAGCGCGCCGGGGTCCATTACGTGGGCATTTCGAGCCGGCTGACCGCACCGGAGATCGCCTATATCCTCGAGGACAGCGGCACCAAGCTGCTGTTCGGATCGGCCCACGGCGCCGCCGTCCTCGACGAGGTGGCGCGCATTGCACCAGATGTCCCGCAATTGCGGCTCGATTCCCCCGGACCGCTCAGTGCCGAGGACGCCCTGGCCGCCATGCCCGCCACGCCGATCGCCGACGAGCGCGCCGGGGTCGACATGCTCTATTCCTCGGGCACCACCGGCCGGCCCAAGGGGGTCAAGATCCCGCTGCCCGACGATCCGGCGATCGACCAGACCAACGTCCTCGTCCAGCTGGCCATGGCGGCCTACGGGATCGGCCCGGATGCGGTCTATCTGTCCCCTGCCCCGCTCTATCACGCCGCGCCGCTGCGCTGGTCGATGACCGTGCACAAGATCGGCGGCACCGTGGTGGTGATGGAGAAGTTCGACCCGGAAGCCGCGCTCGCCGCGATCGAGAAGTACAAGATCACCGACAGCCAGTTCGTGCCGACCCACTTCGTGCGGATGCTCAAGCTGCCCGAGGAAGTGCGTGCGAAGTACGACGTTTCCTCGCTCAAGTGCGCGATCCACGCCGCCGCTCCGATCCCGGTACCGGTCAAGCAGGCGATGATCGACTGGTGGGGACCGGTCCTCTACGAATACTACGCCGGGACCGAAGGCAACGGATCGACCTTCATCACCAGCCAGGAATGGCTGGCCAAGCCCGGATCGGTCGGCCGTGCGCTGTCGGGCGTGCTGCACATCTGCGACGAGAACGGCGACGAGGTACCGCGCGGGACCGAAGGCCAGGTCTTCTTCGAACCGAGTGATCCCACCCTGCCGGTCTTCGAATACCACAACGATCCGGTGAAGACCGCCGAAAGCCGCAACAAGCACGGCTGGTCGAGCCTGGGCGACGTCGGCTACATGGACGAGGACGGTTACCTGTTCCTGACTGATCGCAAGAGTTTCATGATCATCTCGGGCGGGGTCAACATCTACCCGCAGGAGATCGAGAACCTCCTCGTGACCCATCCCAGGGTGGCCGACGCCGCCGTCATCGGAGCGCCCGATCCCGACATGGGCGAACGTGTGGTCGCCGTGGTTCAGCCGCTCGACATTGCCGAGGCCGGGCCGACCCTCGCCGCCGAGCTGACCGACTACCTGCGCGGCCAGCTCAGCGGGGTAAAGATGCCGCGCCAGATCGATTTTCGCGAGCAGCTGCCGCGCGAATTGACCGGCAAGCTCTACAAGCGGCTGCTGCGCGACGAATACAAGGCCGCCTATGAACAGGCCCAGGTGGGAGCTTCCGCATGACCACGACGACCGTACCCGTCGCCAGCCGCGAGGATGCGCTGGCCGTCATCGACCCCAACTCCTATGCGGACTGGGACAAGGCGCTCGACACCTTCGACCGTCTGCGCCGCGACACGCCTGTCGTCCGGATCGACAGCCCTGACGGCGAGTTCGATTCCTTCTGGCTGCTGACCCGGTACGAGGATGCCATGCGCGTGTCGAAGGACAACGCCCACTTCCTGAACGCCCCGCGGCCGAGCGTCTTCACCAGCAAGCAGGGCGAGGAATTCGCCCGGCAGATCACCCGCGCGCAGGGTGATGAAAGCCCCAACCTCGTCTCATCACTCGTCGCGCTCGACGCGCCCAAGCACCCACAGCTGCGCCGCCTGACGCAGGAATGGTTCATGCCCAAGAACCTGCGCACGATCGAGGCGGCCGTGCGCGAACTGGCGGCCAAGACCGCGGACCGGTTCGTCGCGGCCGGGCCCGAGGCGGATTTCGTTCCGCTTGTTGCCGCACCCTATCCGCTCCACGTGGTGATGCAGATCCTGGGCGTGCCCGAAGAAGACGAGCCGCGGATGCTCTTCCTGACCCAGCAGATGTTCGGCGGACAGGACGAGGAGCTGAACAAGTCGGGCCTGGCCAACCTCAGTCCCGAGCAGATCTTCCAGATCGTGACCGGCGCCGTTGCCGATTTCGAGGCCTATTTCGAGGGCCTGGCCGCCCAGCGCCGCGAACATCCGACGACAGACGTGGCGACGCTGCTCGCCAACGCCGACATTTCGGCGCGCGACAGGGCCGGATACTACATCATCGTTGCCGCCGCCGGACACGACACCACCAGCGCATCGACTGCGGGCGCCATGCTGGCGCTGGCCAGGGATCCCGAGCAGTTCGCCAAGGTCAAGGCCGACCGCAGCCTGGTCCCGGGGATCGTCGAGGAAGCGATCCGCTGGACCACCCCCGTCCAGCACTTCATGCGCACCGCGACCGAAGATACCCAGATCGGCGACGTCACGATCAAGGCCGGCGACTGGCTGATGATCAACTATGTCGCGGCCAATCATGATCCGGCGCAGTTCGACAACCCGCGCAAGTTCGACGCAACGCGCGAGGCGAACCGCCACATCGCCTTCGGGGCCGGCGCGCACCAGTGCCTTGGCCTGCACCTTGCCCGGCTGGAAATGCGGCTGCTGTTCGAGGCCCTGCTCGACCGCATCGACAGCGTCGAGCTTGCCGGTGAACCGCGCCGCGCCAAGAGCACTTTCGTCGGCGGGCTTAAGACACTGCCGCTGCGCTTTTCCGCGTGCTGATACGGCGAAGCGCCGCCGCCCCGAAAGGCGGCGGCGCCTCTGATAAACCTTCGCCAGCTGTCAGGCGAAGGCGGGTTCGCGACCCGTGTCCGCATTCTGCGACGGACGATACTGGCGGAAATCGAACGGCTGACCGGCCTTTTCCTGCAAGCGCTGTTCGCGACCCTGGAGGATCAGACGGGCACGGCGGCGTCGCGCCTTGGCCGTCCGGAACGGGTTGGCCGAGTCAGGCTGCGCCGCAACCATCTCTTCGACCAGCTTGTGGCGGTCCGAGCCACTGGGTACCGGGCCATCCGCCAGGCTTGCCTGGGCTACCGGCTCGGCCCGCTGGGCGGCCGACCGTTCGGCGACCATGGCGGCACCCGCGGTGGGGGTCGCAAAGGTCATCACCGGGCGGTCGGCAACCGCGGTCGTTGCCGCCGGGCCGGCCACAGCCGGGCGGACCGGACGCGGCGGGACCGGAGCACGATATTCAGGTTCGTAGGCGCGCTCGTCTACGATTGCGGTGCGACGGCGGCGGCGGGTGAGCAGGAACAGGCCGCCGGCACCAAGCGCGGCCAGCATGCCGCCCAGCGCAAGCGCCTCGAGACCGCGTCCAGTATCGGGCTGCGCGGCAGGCATCGGATCCGACGCAACCGGCGCCGCAACTGGAGCGGCGGCAATGGCCGGTGCGATCCCGGTTGCCGCGTCCGGCCCTGCGCTCGGGGGAGGGAGGGTCTGCACAGGGCTGGACGCGACAGGAGCGGCGGCGGCGGTCGTTCGGGCCACCGGAGCCGCACGGGGCGCTGCTGCCGGAGCAGAGCGCGACGAAGGAGCAGAGGTCGTGGCCGTCGTGGCGACCGGAGCGGCCGTGGCAGGCGCTTCGTCAGGGAGAACGATCGGAGCGGACTGGACGACCGGTTCCGATACCACAGTCGGTGCAGGAGCCACGGCCGGGGCCGGATCGGCCGGCGCGGCGTCTTGCGCCAGCGCGGGAAGTGGAGCGAGGGCGAGGGCCGCAACAATCGCGGCGAAGGCCCGGGGCGAGTGCTTGATGTTGGTCTTCGTCATGCCGTCCAAAATGTTCGACTCGGCCGAACCGTTCCATCTTGACACGTGCCTTTTGGGACCAGCCGAGGCTCTTCCTTCGACGAGTTGAGATCGCCTGTTACTTTATTTCACTCGCAGTTTTCGGAAGTTATACGGACGAACTGCCTTGGTTAATCGGGCAGAAAGGGTTGGTTCAACTGCCGTTTATCTCTCCCATCGCCCACGTGACGGAACGCCGCGATTCTGCAACGCCTCGTCGGCGGGGCGTCTTCAGGCCCGGCCGGATCGTTCAATCTCCTAGAAGGCGCCGGGCAATGCTGCGCACCTCGTCGGCCAAGTCCTCGCGCTCGAGCGCAATGGCCAGCGTCGCCTCGATGAAGCCGGTCTTGCTGCCGCAATCGTAACGCTTGCCGGCAAAGGTTACCGCGTGGAAAGGCTGCTGGCCGATCATCCGGGCCATCGCGTCGGTCAGCTGGATCTCTCCGCCGGCGCCCGCCGCCTGGCCTTCCAGCACGCGCATGACTTCGGGCTGCAGGATGTAGCGGCCCGAGATGATCAGGTTCGACGGCGCCTCTTCGCGCGGGGGCTTTTCGACCAGGCCTCTGACCTCGGTCAGCGAACCGCGACGCGCGCCGGGATCGATCACCCCATAGGACGACACCTCCTCGGGCGGCACTTCGAGGACCGAGATCAGGTTGCCGCCCACCTCGTCATAGGCTTCGACCATCTGCTTCATGCAGCCGGGCTTGCCGATCATCAGTTCGTCGGGAAGGAAGATGGCGAAAGGTTCGTCGCCGACGATCGCCCGCGCGCACCAGATCGCGTGGCCGAGGCCCAGAGGAACCTGCTGGCGCACCGCGACGAGATTGCCTGGCTCGATCCTGGTCGGCTCGAGGATGGCAAGCGACTTGTCGCGCCCGGCCATGGTCGCCTCCAGCTCGTAGGCATGGTCGAAGTGCTCGACGAGGGCGGTCTTGCCGCGCCCGGTCACGAAGATCAGCTGATCGATACCCGCTTCGCGCGCCTCGTCGACCGCGTACTGGATCAAGGGACGGTCGATGATCGGCAGCATTTCCTTCGGGATCGCCTTGGTGGCGGGAAGGAAGCGCGTGCCCATTCCCGCCACCGGAAAAACGGCCTTGCGGATCGGCTTGCGGGTAGTCGTGGCGGTCATGCGCAGCCCTTAGAGCGGTCGTGTTGCAGCGTGGTTAAAGCGGTTTCCACCACCGCGCGCAACGTTCGGTTGAAGCGGCGCAAAATCGCGCTACACGGCTGAAATGGACAAGATCATCATCGCGGGCGGCAAGCGCCTTTCGGGCACCATTCCCATCTCGGGCGCGAAGAACGCTGCCCTGACCCTGTTGCCCTGCGCGCTTCTGACGGATGAACCGCTGACCCTCAGGAACCTGCCGCGGCTCGCCGATATCGACGGCTTTCAGCACCTGATGAACCAGTTCGGCATCTCGACCACCATCGCCGGATCGCGCCCGTCCGATTTCGGCCGGGTAATGACGCTCGAAGCGCCGCGCATCACCAGCACGGTCGCGCCTTATGAGCTGGTGCGCAAGATGCGCGCCTCGATCCTGGTGCTGGGCCCGATGCTGGCCCGGATGGGCGAGGCGACCGTGTCGCTGCCCGGCGGCTGCGCGATCGGCAACCGCCCAATCGACCTGCACCTGAAGGCCTTGGAAGCGATGGGCGCCACGATCGAACTGGCGGCTGGCTACGTGAAGGCGATCGCCCCCGACGGCGGCCTGCCCGGCGGCGACTATTCGTTCCCGGTCGTCTCGGTCGGCGCGACCGAGAACGCGCTGATGACGGCCGTGCTGTGCAAGGGCCGCACCGTGCTGCACAACGCCGCGCGCGAACCCGAGATCGTCGACCTGTGCAACCTGCTGGTCGCGATGGGCGCGCAGATCGAGGGCATCGGATCGAGCGACCTCGTCATCCACGGCGTGCCGCGCCTTCACGGCGCCACCTACCGCGTGATGAGCGACCGGATCGAAGCCGGCTCCTATGCCTGCGCCGCGGCGATCACCGGGGGCGAGGTGTTCCTGAAGCACGCCGTGATCGGGGAAATGGATGCGACCGTCCACGCCCTGCGCAACGCGGGCGTGCAGGTCGAAGCGAGGAACGACGGCGTCCACTTCGCCGCCGATGGCAAGCTCAAGGCGGTCAACGTCTCGACGGCGCCCTACCCCGGCTTTGCCACCGACATGCAGGCGCAGCTGATGGCCATGCTGTGCCTTGCCGAAGGCACATCGGTGCTGACCGAGACCATCTTCGAAAACCGCTACATGCACGTCCCCGAACTGAACCGCATGGGCGCGCATATCGAAACCTCGGGCCGCACCGCCATCGTCCACGGGGTGAGCAAGCTGACCGGCGCCGAAGTCATGGCGACCGACCTGCGCGCCTCGATGAGCCTGGTCATCGCCGGTCTTGCCGCCGAAGGCGAAACGCAGGTCCATCGCCTCTACCACCTCGATCGCGGCTACGAACGGCTCGAAGAAAAGCTCGCCCTGGTCGGCGCGCAGATCGAGCGGGTTGGGGGCGACTAGGCGAACCTGGCGGCGAGCCACCCGACGAGCCACAGCCGTACCGCGCTCGCGAGGCCCGGCGGAACCGGCGCCTTGATCCGCTCCGCATCGATCCGCGCGACCAGCGCGTTGATCGGCACGTTTTCGACCGCTGCCGCCTGCTTGAGCAATTCCCAGAACAGCGGCTCAAGGCTGATCGAGGTCTTGTGTCCGGCGATTTCGACCGAGCGCTTGCGCGGGGGGTGGTAGGGCGTGGTCATGGTGCCCTCCCTTTAGCCGAGAGGCTGGCGACGGCAAAGCCGCCGCCGTGACGTCAGACGCGATCGGCGAACGGTGGCGATCGGCGCCTCGGCCCGCCTCAATACATGTGCTGGCCGCCGTTGATGCTCATCGTGGAGCCGGTCACGAAGGCGCCGTTCTCGCTCGTCAGGAAAGCGACGCCGCGGGCGATTTCCTCGGCCTGGCCAAGCCGCCCGACCGGGATCTTGGCGACGATCTTATCCAGGACCGGGGCGGGCACGGCCGCGACCATATCGGTATCGATATAGCCGGGCGCGATCGCGTTGACCGTGACGCCGTACTTGGCGCCTTCCTGCGCCAGAGCCTTGGTGAAGCCGTGGATGCCCGACTTGGCGGCGGCATAGTTGACCTGGCCGTACTGGCCGGCCTGCCCGTTGATCGAGCCGATGTTGACGATCCGGCCCCAGCCGCGTTCACGCATGCCCGGGAAGGTCGCCTTGGCCATGTTGAAGCAGCCGCCAAGGTTGATCCGCATGACCTCGTTCCAGTCGTCGAAGCTCATCTTGTGGAGCACGCCGTCGCGCGTGACGCCGGCGTTGTTGATCACGATGTCGATCGGTCCGTACTCGGCAGCGATGTCGTTGCAATTGTGGATGCAGGCCTCGTGGTCGCCGACGTCCCAGCGCACGGCGGGAATACCCGTGCGTTCGGTGAAGGCGCGCGCCTTTTCATCGTTCCCGCCGTAATTTGCGACAACCTGGTGCCCCTGGCGTTGCAGGCGCAGGCAGATCGCCTCGCCGATACCGCGGGTGCCCCCGGTTACAATCGCCACTCGCGCCATGTCAGTCCTCTCCCACCGGTGATTCCGTAAAGGAACTCTAAGCAGCGCAAAGTGCCGCGGCAAGCGCCGCGCATACGAAAATAGTCCAATGCTGCCGCGTTGATCAGAACTTGATCTGCGTGCCGACGTAGACCGCCTGGTTGTCCTGCTTGCCGTCGACCAGCGGATCGATGCGGTTGCGTTCCGAAGAATAGCGCACGCCCGCCGTCACGTTCATGCTGCGCGACAGGCGGTAACTGCCGCCAAGGTCCACGGTCTGGTCGCTGCCCTGTCCTTCGAGCGTGCGCGGACTGCGGCCGGCACGGTCCTTTTCGTCCAGTTCGATCCGCGGCGCGAACCGGGACGGATCGGACGCCGCTCCGCCGCGGATGCTGTAGGCGGCAAGATCGGGCATATCGATCCGGCTTGCATCGCTGACCCCGTTCTGCGCGAAGGACTTGTAGCCGCGCGTCGCCTTGAGGCTGTAGGCTGCCGGCGCGATGCTGATCGCGCTGGCCTGGCCCGCGCCGGGCGAAGGCGCGCGCACGACGATCGGCCGATTGGTTGGCGCGAACAGGCGCACCGCGACGGTCAGCGACCGGTCCATGCGGGTCGGCGTGGCCGCTGGCGTGAAGCGGAATGTGCGGCCCTGCGACAGCGCGCGCACAGTGATCGAGCGTGCCAGCCGCGGATCGACTTCGGCCGCGCGAAACCCGGACGGCACCACCGGTTCGACCACGACCGGCTGGAGATCGAGCCGCGTCGAGAGGGCCAGCACGGCGCTTGGCAGGGCGAGCAGCGTCACGGTGCCGGCCAGCAGCAACGCCGCCGCTCCGCCCCGCTTCCTGACCTGATCGCTCGTCTCGGCCACGGCCGACACACTCCTCATTCTTGCGGTCCACCATGTCCTGACAGAATCGTCCGACGCAGTTTCGGCGCGATGGCCCGGCTTGCCAAGCTCAATCTTCGCCGCCTGCCGGCTCGTCCTGCCCGGCGCGGCGTTAATTGCCCGTGAACCGGGCGCCGCGCCATTCACGGTCGGTTCACGCCCTGGACCTCTTTTACCAGCGGCAAAGCGCACTTGCCGCACCGGCCGCCTCGTCTATAGAGGCTGCGACATGCGCGGGCGCTCCTCGCGGCGACTATTGTGACAGGACCTGGAACGACGATGAACGGCAGCACCCTTACCGGCACTACCTCTCTAACCCGCCTGGGCCGCGCCGGTCTGGTCGCCCTGGCCGCGCTGTCGCTGGCGGCCTGCGGCGGCAACAAGGATCGCCCCAAGGCCGATCTCGCTGCATCGCGGATCACCACCATCGGGGTCAATTCGTACCTGTGGCGCGCCAGCCTCGAAGCGCTGAGCTTCATGCCGCTGCTCCAGACCGACAGCAACGGCGGCGTCATCGTCACCGACTGGTACGCGAACCCCAATAACCCGAACGAGCGGATGAAGGTCACGGTCACGATCCTCGACCAGGACCTGCGCGCCGACGCGCTGCGCGTCGCCGCCAGCCGCCAGGTCAACCAGGGCGGCCAGTGGACCGATGCGCCGGTTCAGGCCGCGACGATCCAGAAGCTGGAAGACGTCATCCTGACCAAGGCCCGCGACCTGCGCCGCTCGGGCATCGGCTAATTCCCGATCCACGCTTGCGTGGCAGCACCGAAAAGCTAGAGGGACGGTCATGACCGACAGTCCTGCCGTACCCGTCCGTTTCGATCCCGCCGCCGCCGATCCGCGCTGGCAGGCGGTGTGGGACGAGCGCCAGTCGTTTCGTGCCGACGATGCCAGCACGAAGCCGCGAAGCTACGTGCTCGAGATGTTTCCCTATCCGTCGGGGCGCATCCACATCGGCCACGTGCGCAACTACACCATGGGCGACGTGCTGGCCCGCTACAAGCGGATGACCGGGCACGAGGTGCTGCACCCGATGGGCTGGGACGCTTTCGGCATGCCGGCCGAAAACGCCGCGATGGAAAAGGGCGTGCACCCCGGCGGCTGGACCCGCGAGAACATCGCCAACATGAAGGCACAGTTGAAGCGCCTCGGCTTCGCCCTCGACTGGAGCCGCGAACTCGCGACCTGCGATCCCAAATACTACGGGCACGAACAGGCGCTGTTCCTGGACATGTACAAGGCGGGGCTGGTCTACCGCAAGGAATCGGCGGTCAACTGGGACCCCGTCGACATGACCGTGCTGGCCAACGAACAGGTGATCGACGGCAAGGGCTGGCGCTCGGGCGCGGTCGTCGAAAAGCGCAAGCTGAACCAGTGGTTCCTCAGGATTACCCAGTTTGCCGACGAACTGATCGAAGGGCTCGGCAGCCTGGATACCTGGCCCGAAAAGGTCCGGCTGATGCAGGAAAACTGGATCGGTAAGAGCCAGGGCCTGCGCGCCACCTTCCGCTTCGTCGACAGCAGCGACGGGATCGAGGTCTATACCACCCGGCCCGATACGCTATTCGGCGCCAGCTTCGTCGCGATCGCGGCCGACCATCCCTTTGCCCAGGAAATCGCCGCAACCTCGCCCGAACTGGCTGCTTTCATCGCTGACTGCAAGCAGGGCGGGACAACCGCGGCGGAACTGGAAACCGCCGAAAAGAAAGGGTTCTTTACCGGCTATTCGGTCGAACACCCGCTCAAGAAGGCGTGGCACCTGCCGGTCTATGTCGCCAACTTCGTGCTGATGGACTATGGCACAGGCGCGGTGTTCGGCTGCCCCGCGCACGACCAGCGCGACCTGGATTTTGCCCGCAAATACGACCTGCCCGTCACCCGTGTGGTGGCCGAAGGCGACGAAACCAGCGCGGCGTTCCGCGGCGACGAGGCCTACACCGGCCCGGGCCGCATCGTGAATTCGGAATGGCTCGACGGGATGAGCGTCGATGCCGCCAAGGCCGACGTGATCGCCAAGGCCGAGCATGACGGCTGGGGCCAGGCCGAAACGCAGTACCGCCTGCGCGACTGGGGCGTGAGCCGCCAGCGTTACTGGGGCACGCCCATTCCCTTCGTCCACTGCGGTGCCTGCGGCGTGGTGCCCGTGCCCAAGAGCCAGCTGCCGGTGGTGCTGCCCGAAGATGTCGATTTCTCGGTTCCGGGCAACCCGCTTCTCCGCCATCCGACCTGGCGCCACGTGCCGTGTCCCAAGTGCGGCGAGCCGGCTGAGCGCGAGACCGATACGCTCGACACGTTCGCCGATTCGTCATGGTACTTTCTGCGCTTTGCCAGCCAGCCCGGCGATGCCCCGTTCGATCCCGAAGTGGTCAAGAAGTGGCTGCCGGTCGAGCAGTACATCGGCGGGATCGAGCATGCGATCCTGCACCTGCTTTACGCCAGGTTCTGGACGCGCGCCTTGGCGCACATCGGCCTGATCGAGGTGAAGGAACCCTTCGCCAGCCTGTTCACGCAAGGCATGGTCACGCACGAAACCTATTCGCGCGACGAGGACGGTCGCCCGGTCTATTTCAGCCCGGATGAGGTCGTGCGCGGCGGGGACGGCGCGACGCTGAAGGCCGATGGCCAGCCGGTCGAGATCGGCAAGGTCATCAAGATGTCCAAGTCGAAAAAGAACGTTGTCGATCCCGACGACATCATCGCCCAGTACGGCGCCGATGCGGTGCGCTGGTTCATGCTGTCCGACAGCCCGCCCGAACGCGACCTGCCGTGGTCCGAAGCGGGGATCGAAGGCTGCGCCCGCTTCGTCCAGCGCCTGTGGCGCCTGTTCGGCCAACATGATGCCGCCGCCAGCGGTGAGGACAAGGCGCTGGACCGTAAGCGCGACCAGACCGTGGCAGCCGTTGCCGCCGATATCGAGGCGCTGGGCTTCAACAAGGCGGTGGCGCGCATTTACGAGCTGACCAGCGCGACCGAAAAGGCCGCGCCTACGGCCAGCCGCTCGGCCGCGATCCGCACCCTGCTGCTGCTGGTCGCGCCGATGATGCCCCATCTGGCCGAGGAAGCCTATGCAAGCATGGGCCTGACCGGCATCGCCGCCGACGCGGTGTGGCCGCCGGTCGATCCGGCATTGCTGGTCGAAGACGAGGTGACCATCGCGATCCAGGTCCTGGGCAAGCTGCGCGACACCGTCACCGTTGCCAAGGGCCTGCCGCGCGACGAGCTCGAGGCGCTTGCCCTCGCTTCGGACAAGGTGCAGCGTGCGCTCGATGGCAAGGAAATCAAAAAGGTGATCGTCGTGCCCGACCGTCTGGTCAACCTCGTCGCATGAGGCGCGCGTTCGCTATCGTTTTGCCGCTGGCCCTGGCGGCCTGCGGCCTCCAGCCGATGTACGCCGGCGGCGGTAGCGGTGCGGTGGCCCAGGGGCTGGCCGGGATCAGCGTGTCGCCGATCGAGGGACGCGCCGGCTGGCTGATGCGCAACGCGCTGAACGACCGGCTCCACCCGGCCGGCACTCCGGGCGCCGCGCGCTACCGCCTCGACGTGCGGCTCGACGACAAGCTCGAGGGGCTCGGCATCCTGTCCGACGACACCGTCTCGCGCGAGCGGCGCACACTGCGTGCGCGCTACCAGCTGGTCGATACCACCAGCGGCGCAATCGTGATGGACGCGACCGCCGGATCCGACGCCGGAATCGACGTTGTCAGCAGCGAATACGCTACCATCGCTGCCGAGCAGACGGCGCTCGAAAACCTGTCCAAACAGGTCGCCGACCGGATCGTATCGCGCATCGCGCTGCAACTGCGCGAGGCCGCCCCGGCCCGATGAAGGCCACCCAGAAGGACTTCAAGGGCCTTGCCCTGCGCGCCGCGCGCGAGGCGCGGGTGTTCTTCTTCTGCGGCCCTGACGATTCGGGCGCGCAGGATGCCGCCGAAACCATCGCCGGCCTGCTGCCCGAAGCGGGTGAACGGGTTGAACTGGCCGGCAGCGACCTGCGCAAGGATCCCGTGCGATTGGGCGACGAGGCGCGCTCGACCTCGCTGTTCGGCGATGCCCGGCACATCTGGGTGCGCGCCAGCGGCGACGAGGTCCACGACGCGGTCGAGACGTTGCTGGCGGGCGAAGCGGAGGCATGTCCGGTGCTGATCGTCGCCTCCTCGGCCACCGACAAGTCGCGCACGGCAAAGCTGCTGGCAAACCGTCCCGATGCGCTGGTCGCCATGTTCTATCCGCCGGATCTGCGATCGATGGCCGACACGGTTCGCACCATGGGCGATGCCGCCGGCCTGCGCCTTACCGGCGAACAGGCCGAACGCATCGCCCGCACGGTCGCGCTCGACAGCCGCCTCGCCCAGTCGGAAGTGACCAAGCTGGCGCTCTACCTCGACGCGAGCAAGGAGGCTCCGCGCACCGCCGACAACGCGGCGCTCGACGCGGTGACCGCCGGCACCGACGACGACGGCTTCATGAGCCTGGTCAACGCCGTCCTCGCGGGCGAAACCGCCAAGGTTCCGGGCGAGCTTGCCCGGATGCGCGAACTGGGCCTGAACCCGGTTGGCCTGCTGCTGGCCTTCGAACGCCGCGCCGCGCAGCTTGTCCAGCTGGCCGCAAAGCTGGGACCAAGGGGCAATCCGGTCGAGCTGATCGATGCCGAAAGCCAGGCCCGCCGCGTATTCTGGAAAGACAAACGCGACCTCATCACGCAATTGAAGGCCTGGCGCGGACGAAAGCTGGCCCGCCTCGTCGACCGGCTGATCGACCTTCATCGCCAGCTGCTGGCCAACAGCCAGAACGCCGAACTGCTGTTGTCGCAGGGACTTGCCGACATTGCGCGGGCGGCCGCGGCACGGCCAGGCGGGGCCAGACGCCGCGACTGATCGAGGCAACGGTCGATTGCCCGTTGCGCAACGCGAGACATCGGCTAAGTATTTGTCCTTAAGTAGATAACCTGGACGATGGGCCGGGTGCCAACAAGGGCATTTTCGGTCGCGATGCCAGCAACCCAACCAACTGTTCTGCAACGCTTAGATCGCGCCGGGCCGAACCTCGCCGCAGCGGCAGAACCGCTCGGCCGTGCACCGCCGGTACTGCCCCGCGCGCTAGAGCGCCGCCGCATCCAGGCCTACCTTGCGCTGATCGTCGCCGACCTTGTCGCCCTGTTCGGCGGCTTCGTCACCGCCGGGTTCCTTTACCTCGGACCGCGTGGGATCGAACAGGCGGGCCTGCTGTCGCAACTGCTGGTCCCGGTCTTCCTGACCATTGCCCTGTACAACGGTGCCTATTCGATGACGGCGCTCGAATCGGCCCGACGCGGGTCCTGGCGGGCAATCCTCGCGCTGGTGCTGTCGGCGGGCGCGGTCGTGTTCATCGCGTTCTACACCAAGTCGAGCACCGAGTTTTCGCGCGTGCTCTTCACCATCGGCGTCATCCTTTCCGCGCTCAGCCTGACGTGGATGCGCACGCAGATGCGCGCCTTCGTGCGCTGGCGCTGCGGACCGCGCATCGTCAACGAACTTGTCATCCGCGACGGCGGCCCGGCGGTGGCCCTGCCCGGCGCCCATTGCCTCGACGCGCGCGAGGCGGGTCTCTCGCCCGACCTCGACGACCCGGCAGCGTTGAACCGCATCGCCCAAGCGATCCAGACCGCCGACCGCGTGATCGTGAGCTGCCGGCCCGAACGGCGTCTCGACTGGGCCATGGTGCTGCGTTCCGCCAATGTCTCGGGCGAGGTTCTGGACGAGGCGGTCGCCGCGCTTGGCGCCAACGGCGCACGCCTTGCCGGCGGCCAAGGCTGGTTGCGCGTGTCCGTCGGACCGCTGGGTCTGCGTGCCCGCGCGGCCAAGCGTCTGTTCGACATCGCCGTTTCGGCCTTCGGCATCCTTGTGCTGATGCCGCTGCTCCTTGTCGTCGCTGCCGCGATCCTGATCGAGGACGGGCGCCCGGTGTTCTTTGTCCAGCGCCGGGTCGGGCGCGGCAACCGCTTCTTCGACATGATCAAGTTCCGCTCGATGACCATCTGTTCGACCGATTCGCACGGCCTGCGCTCCGCCACCCGCGAGGACGAGCGGATCACCCGCGTCGGCCGGTTCATCCGCCGCACCAGCATCGACGAACTGCCGCAGTTGTTCCACGTCCTGATGGGCCGGATGTCGATGGTCGGCCCCCGCCCCCACGCGCTCGGTTCGCAGGCCGGGGACAAGCTGTTCTGGGAGGTCGACGGGCGATACTGGCAGCGCCATGCCCTCAAGCCGGGCATCACCGGACTGGCCCAGGTGCGGGGCCTGCGCGGCGCGACCACGCACGAGGCCGACCTGCAGGACCGGCTCGACGCCGATCTGGAATACGTCAGGGACTGGTCGCTGCTGCGCGACGTGGCGATCATCCTGCAGACACTTTCGGTCCTGCGGCATCACAACGCTTACTGAACCGCCGCGACCGGGGCCGAAAGACCGTCCGGTGATGGCAAATCCGCCACAACATCCGGAACTTTTGGCACTTTATCCGGTTTCGCGTGGACTAGGCATGGCTACCTATGCTAGCCCCCGCTCGAATTGACGGAGTCACCGCATCGTGAGCACGCAGATCGTTTCAGCACTTGCCGCATTCGGACTGATCGGGGCGGGCGTTGCCGGCGCTGCCGAAACCCGCGCGATGAACGCCGTGCCGATGATGACCTCCATGGCCGGGGCCGGCCAGGCCGCCAACGTGTGCCGGGTCGACGTGGTTCGCACCGGCACTCCTGGCGCTGCCGACGTAAGCCGCGCGGTTGGGGCGGACGGCGCTTGCGTCTGCACTGTCACGACCGGACCCGTCCCGTCGAATGGCTCGGCAGAGGAAATCGTCAAGGCCCTGCTGCGCGAACGCACCTGCGACGCTGCGCCGCTGACCTCGTCGACCGGCGCCAACTCCGGCGTGGGTGAAGCCGTTTCGACGGCGGCGACCTCGGGCGGCGGCAGCGGAGCCGTCATTCCGGTCCTCGTCGGCGCCGTGGGTGCGGCCGGGCTGGCCGTCGCCTTGAGCAAGGATTCGAAGGGCTGAGGCTCGTCGCGCGATCCGCTTAAAAAGGCCCGCAACGCGCGTTGCGGGCTTTTTTGTGCGCCAAACCGCGACCATCGAGCGATTGCCGCTTTGCCTGACGCAGAAAATCTGCAGAGTCCCGGATCGAGACAACAGAATGCGGTCGGGGACTGGACGCCATCATGCACGCTGCCGGACTTAGGTCATTGGCCCGTCAGGGCTGGCTGACCGCTGCCGCCGTGTTCGGCGCCATCCTGCTCGGCGGGGGCGGCTCTCCGGCACCTTTCCCGGAAATCCTGCTTCAAGTCCTCGTGGCGCTGCTGGCGCTGGCCTGGTGGCTGTCGGGCGACGATGACAACCCCCGCGCGGTGCCGCGGGTTGCCATCCTCCTCGCCGGCCTGATGATCTCCGTTCCGTTGGTGCAGTTGATCCCCCTGCCCCCGGGGATCTGGCATGCCCTGCCCGGCCGGGAGACGGCTCGCGAAGCTCTCGCCCTGGTCGAGCGCGAAAACGAATGGCGGGCGCTGTCTCTTGCGCCGGCACGGACGCTGGCCGCCCTGCTTGCCGTGATCCCCGCCGCGCTCGTCCTGGTCATGGTCGCTGCTTCGGGACGGGCCGCGCGCTTCCGGGTTGCCGGCGCACTGGCGCTGGGCGGGCTTGCCACGGTCTTGGTCGGTGCGGCGCAGGTGTCGCAGGGTGCCGGCGGAGCCATGCGCTTCTATATCCCGGATTCCGCTGCACTCGACGGCTTCCAGGCAAACCACAACAGCACGGCCGACGTCCTGCTGATCGCCCTTGTCGCCGCGATCGTCGTGGTTCGCGATGCCGCATTGCACGGCGGCAGTCTGCCCAATCGCCGCAGCGTGGTGCTGAGCCTGTCGGGCGCCATCGCTCTGGTGCTGTCGATCGCGGTGATCCTGACAGCATCGCGCACCGGCATCGTGCTCCTGCCCCTGGCCCTGATCGCCTGCGCCGTGTTGCTGAAGCCGTGGCTTGGCCTGACCCGCCGGACCGCGGCCATTTCCGTCGTCGCGGCTGCGCTGGCAGCAAGCCTCGCGGTGATCGGCGCGACACGTATCCAGGTGTTCGACCGTGTCGAGGCGCGCTTTGCGCTGGGGCGCGACATGCGCCCCGACCTGTGGCGCGACAGCCTGTTCACCGCGCAGCAGGCATTTCCGGTCGGCTATGGCATGGGCAATCTGGTGCCCGCCCTGCTGGCGGGAGAACGCCTCGAAGTGGTGCGCGAAACGATGCCCAACCGCGCTCACAACGAGATTCTTGAACTGGCAGTCGAGGCGGGAGCCATCGGCCTCATCGTCTGGGGCGTGATTGCGGCCGCGCTGGTCACCGCGGCCCACCGGGCACGCGCGGTGGCACCGGCAAACGCGCGCGCGCTGGCCTTGGCCGGGGCCGCATGCCTGGCGCTGCTCGCCCTGCATTCGCTGGTTGATTATCCTTTTCGTTCCATGTCATTAGCGATCGCGGGTGCAGCCTGTGCGGGGTTCCTGCTGCCGCCGCGTGGTTCGGGGTTCCGGGCGGTCCGCTCGATTAAAGGTAACGAAGAACGATGACGAGCAAGGCTGCTCTTGCCCTTGCAGCGCTGGCTGCACTGGTTCTGTCCGGATGCGATCGCAGCGGGCCCAACCTGCTGCCGACCGGTGCCGCCGCCGCCGACCTGTTTCCGGTGCGCGCCGCGGCGGCCACCGAGGACGAGGTCCTGCGCGTGGGCGACCGACTGGCAATCCGCGTGCTGGGCGAGCCGGAACTGACCTCCGACCTCTACCGGGTCGACGGCAGCGGCAACGTCCAGGTTCCGCTTGCCGGCGAGATCCCCGCCGCCGGGCTTCGTCCCGCCGAACTGCGCGAGGAACTGACCCGCCGGCTGGGCAGGCGCTTCATCCGCAATCCGCAGGTTGCCGTCATCGTGACCGAGCGCAACAAGACCACCTTCGCGGTCGAAGGCAACGTGCGCGAACCCGGCGTGTTCGAGGCCACGCCAACCACTACGCTGATTTCGGCGATCGCCCAGGCCAAGAGCCCGACCGAAACCGCCAGCCTCGACGAGGTGATGGTGTTCCGCATCATCAACGGCCAGCGGGCCGGCGCGCGGTTCAATCTCAAGGACATCCGCCGCGGCAACGCCCCGGACCCCCAGATCCTGGCCGGCGACACCGTGGTGGTGGGCAATTCGGCATTGAAGGGCGCCTGGCGCGAATTCCTCCAGGCCGCACCGGCGTTCAACCTCTTCTACATCTTCCGCTGAGGACAGCTTCGTGGCGACAAACCTTCCGGCCGACAGCTTCCATCACGCGCACGGCCATCACGACCCGGCCGACGCGGCAGCGCTGTTCGGTCCAAGCCGCGCCGCCTTCGACCTGCGCTACCTGCTGGCACTGGTGCGCAGCAACATCTGGATGATCCTGGGCGTGATCGCGGCTGCGCTTGCGTTGGCGCTGGTCGCCACCCTGCTGCAGACGCCACGTTACACCGCCACCTCGACGATCCAGATCAACGACCAGAGCGAACGGGTCCTGGGCAACCGTGACGACAGCACCAACCTGACCAACGGCAGCAGCTGGGATACCGAACGGTTCCTCAATTCGCAGACCGAGATCCTGCGCAGCCGCGGACTGGCCCAGCGCGTCGCGCAAAGCCTCAAGCTGATCGGCAATCCGGCGTTCTACAAGGCGCAGGGTATCGACACGCCGCCGACGGCGCTGACCGCCGAGGAGCAGCGCAATCTGACCGCCGGCCTGCTGATCGCCGGGCTGACCATAGAACTGCCGCGCGATTCGCGGATCGTCACGATCGGCTTCGAAAGCACCGATCCGGAAATGGCCGCCCGGGTCGCCAACGCCTATGGCAACGAGTTCATCCAGGCCAACCTGCAGCGCCGGTTCGACAGTTCGTCCTACGCGCGCGGCTTCCTTGCGCAGCAGCTCGACGAAAGCCGCCGAAAGCTCGAAGCCTCGGAGCGTGCGCTCAACGACTACTCGCGCGCGGCCGGGCTGATCCGCACCCAGCCCACCTCGACAAGCGGCTCAGGCGGGGACACCAGCGGCAGCGGTGGCTCGGTCACGACCTCGAGCCTGCTGCAGATCAACGCCGCAGCGAACGACGCGATCGCGCGGCGCATCCAGGCGGAAGCGCGCTGGCGTGCCGTGTCGGGCGTGCCGCTGCTTGCCTCGACCGAGGTCATAGCCAACCCGTCGGTTGCCGCGCTGGTCGCGCAGCGGGCGCAGATCCAGGCAGCGCTCGAACAGGACCGCGCCACCCACCTGTCGGACTATCCATCGGTGCGGGCAAAGGAATCGGAACTGGCAGCGATCACCGCCCAGCTGACCCAGGCCGCGCAGAACGTACGCAACGCGGTGCGCAGCGAATACCAGTCCGCTCTGGCAGCCGAACAGCAGCTCACCGCGCAGGTCGGCCAGCTCAAGAACGCGACCCTTTCGGAACAGGACAAGACCGTCCAGTACAGCTTGCTTTCGCGCGAAGCGGAAACCAACCGTCAGCTCTACGAAGGGCTGCTCGAACGGTACAAGACGCTGAACGCGGTCGCCGGGGTCAGCCTCAGCAACGTCAACATCATCGACAAGGCCGAAGCCCCGGATGGGCCATCGTCGCCTAAATTGCTCAAGAACCTGCTGATCGGCTTGATTGTCGGATTGGGCCTTGCCGGCGCGCTCCTCTTCGTCCGCGACCAGTTCGACGATTCGATCCGCGTTCCCGAAGACGTCGAAACCAAGCTCGCCCTGCCGCTCCTGGGCGTGATTCCCAAGGCCCAGGACGGCGACCCCAAGACGGCGCTTGCCGATCCCAAGTCGCCGATGTCGGAAGCCTACAACTCGCTGCGCGGCTCGCTGCTCTATTCGACGACCGAGGGCCTCCCGCGCGTGATGCTGGTCACCAGCGCCCAGCCGTCCGAAGGCAAGACGACCAGCAGCCAGGCAATTGCCGCAGGCTTCGCCAGAATGGGCAAGCGCGTGCTGCTGATCGATGCCGACATGCGCCGCCCGTCGCTGCATCGGCGCACTGGCATCGACGGCGACCGCGGGCTGTCGACCCTGCTGACCTCGCACGAACCGCTGGCTGCCGCGATCGTCCCTTCGGGCAACGACAATCTGTCCTTCCTCATGGCCGGCCCGGTTCCGCCCAGCCCGACCGAGCTGCTTTCGACCGCGCGGATCGAACAGATCCTCGAGGAAGCGGCAGCGGCCTACGACGTCGTGGTGATCGACAGCCCGCCGATCCTCGGGCTGGCCGATGCGCCGCTGATCTCGGCCCTGGTCGACGGGGTGGTTTTCGTGGTCGAAGCCGATCGTAACCGGCGCGGCTCGCTGAAGACCTCGCTTCGCCGACTGCGCGCGATGCGGCCGTTGCTGCTGGGCGCGGTCCTGACCAAGTTCGATCCGCTCAAGGCAGGCAACCGGTATTCGGAATACTACGGCTACGACTATTACCAATACGGTTCCGACCGCAAGGATCACGCCTGACCGTGTCGCGCAGGGTTGCCTCCGTCGCGGCGGTGGCGGCCTGTGCCATCTACGCGGCGCTGGCCCTGGCCAGCGGACTTGACCGGGCGGCCGAAACGCACCCCGACCTGGGCCAGATGGTGCCCGCTTTCCTGCAGTCCCAGACCCTGCGCAGCGCCGGTGCGGCAGCCCTGGCCTCTGGTGACAGTGCCGCTGCGCTGACCCTTGGCGAGCGCGCCGTGGACGACGCGCCGATCGATCCGCAAAGCACGGCCCTGCTGGGCGCCGCGCGACTGGCCCGCGGTGATGCGCCCACCGCCGATCGCGCCTTTCGCGTCGCGGCCCGGCTTGGCTGGCGGGTGCCATACACCCAGCTCTATGTCATGGGCCGCGCGCTCGAGGAAGGCGACCTGCGCATGGCCGCGCTGCGGCTCGATGCGCTGGTCAGGCAGAACCCTGCCCTCCTCGCCGATCGACGGCTGTTCGACCCGTTCGAGCGCAGCGCGGTCGGCCGGGTGGCGCTGGCCGAGCGGATGAGCCTGAAGGCCCCGTGGCTGCGGCGCTATGCGATGGACCTCGCCAGTCTTCCGCCTGACCGCCTTGCGCAGCGCGTCGCCGTCCTGTTCGCCGTGGCGCAGCGCGGCACGCAGATCGGCTGCCAGCCGGTCGGCGCGGCGGTATCCCGCCTGATCGCCGCGGGCCAACCGGCCGAGGCCGAGCAGCTTTGGCGCGCGCATTGTCCGGGCGCGGGCAAGGGTCTGCTCTACGACAGCGACTTTGCCGCCGCCAGGCTCGATCAGACCGAAAGCGAATTCGCCTGGTTCTTCATCGGCAACAGCCAGACCAGCGCGGTCCTCTCGCCGGCGAGCGATGGACCGGGCCAGACCCTTACGATCGACAGCACGGCGAGCCTGCCCGAGATGATCGTGCGCCAGCTCGTCTTCATCCCGCAGGGCAGCTATCGCCTGTCGTGGCAAGCCGTGTCCGGAGACGGTTCGCCCAGCGACCGGACCCTGGCCTTCTTCAGCTGTGCCAACGCCACCCGCGACTTCATCGAACCGGCGCTTGACCCGCGCTCCAGGCGCTGGTTCGTGACCGTGACGATGGACGGGGCCTGCCCGGCCCGGTGGATCGGCTTTGCCGCCCGCCCCGGCGCAAGCGGCGTGCGAATGGGGGCGGTGCGGCTCGAAGCCCTGCCCTAGCGCGGCTCGTCCAGTGCGGCGCCATAGGCGTCGGCCCAGCGCGCCGCGATCTCCGTTTCGGAAAACGGGCCGGTCGCCAGCGCCTGGGCTGCCCGGGCCATGGCGAGCCATCGCCCCGGCTCCAGCCCCAGTCCCTGTTCGAGCGCGCGGGCAATCGACGCGGGGTCGGTGCCGCAGGCCAGCGCGGCGCCGGCCTCGACCCCTTCGGGCAGGTGGCAGGCCGGCGTCAGGATCGCTGGCGTCCCGGCGGCCCAGCCTTCGATCGCCGCCATGGGCAGGCCCTCGCTGAACGAGGGTAGCACGGTGAAGCGCGCCCCGGCGAGAAGGCGGGCCTTGTCCTCGCCATAGACCGGCCTGATGAAATCGACGTCCGGCCCCGCTTCGGCGACGACAGCCTCGAGCGCGGCGACGTCAACCGGATCGCCCCAGCCGGCCAGGATGAGCCGTGCCCCAGCCGGCAGGCGGGCCTGGCGCCAAGCGGCCACCAGCGCGCCGAGGTTCTTCTTGGGGTGGATCCGCCCGATCGCGACAACATGCGGCAGCCGAGCCAGGCTTGGCGGCGGACCGGGCGGCGGGGCGGGATTGGCGATGACATGGACCGTGTCGCGGCCTGTCTCGCGCAGGATGTCCGCCGCTTCATCGCCGGTCAGCGCGTGGAACGCCGAGGCCGCGCGCCAGCTGGCATTTTCGTAGCCGCGGCGGGCCAGCGCCTTCTTCCAGCGCCCGCGCGAGGTTATCCAGGGATCGAGCATCCCATGCGGCGAAATCAAGTAGGGCCGCCCCGTCCGGCGCGCCCAGATCGCACCGGCCCGCGAGGGGTATTTCCAGATCCCGTGAAGGTGGAGCGCGTCGATCGGCGCATCGAGCAGCGCCGGGATCAGCCTTGGCGCAAAGCCGATCAGCTCAGGCCCGACGATGGGAAAGGTTTCGACCGCGACCGAGCCGAACCGAGGCCGGTCCGCGTCGCTGTACGCGTCGTGAAGGGCGAAGACGCGCGCGGTTCCGCCCAGCGCCTCGATCAGTTTCGCCTGGGCCAGCACTGCCTCGAACACGCCGCCGCCAAGCCGCGACGCCCAGGCCGAAAGCAAGCCGATCGTGCGGCCATGCAGCGGCCGTGTCATCGGGCGCTCGACGATTGCGCCGGGGGAAAGGCTGCGAGGACCCGGTCGACGCCCGCCCGTGCGGCGCTCGCCGTCGGATCGAGCAGCACTTCGACCGCATCGACCAGGCGGTCGCAGTCGCCCAGCCAGGCGAGATCGCGCGACGCAGTGGCCATGCGCCGCCACAGCGCCTCGTCGCCGGCCAGCGCGTGCATCGCAGCCGCGATGGCCTGGTGGTCGGCGGGATCGAACGAGAAGCCGTTCACGCCGTCACGAACCAGCAAGTCGCGCGCGCCGACGGGAAAGGACGCGAGGATGGGAAGCCCGACGGCTACGGCCTCGTTCACGACAAGCCCCCACTGCTCGACCGTGCTGGGCAGGATCAGGGCAAGCGCGCCGCCCATGGCCCGGCTGGTCCCCGCGCTGTCGAGAAAGCCCAGGAAGCGGATCTTGTCGCCAAGCCCCAATCGCTCGACCTTGGCCTTCAGTGCGGCATCGAGCGGGCCGGATCCGGCAAGATGGAGCGGCCGTGCGCCGGTGCCTGCCCGGGCGATATAGGCGGCGTAGGCGTCGATCAGGACGGGAATGTTCTTCTTTTCGACGAAGCGCCCGACGAACAGGAACGGTCGGTCGGCGAAAGCGGTGCCGTCCGGCGCCGGTTCGCATCCCGCTTCCAGCCGCACCCTTGCCACGCTGACCCCGTCATAGCCCGGCAGCACCGGGCGCCGGCGAAAGCCGAGGCCGCGCAGGTAATCGATCTGGCGCTGTCCGGCGACGATGGCGGCGCGATGCGGCCACAGGGCCGCGCGCTTGATCGCTTCGAACACGACGTTGCGGGGGCGGTCCTCGGCCTTGGAGTCGGTCATCAGCACGACCCTGACCCCGAGAAGGCGAAGGACCCAGGCCAGGATCACCGCATCGACGGTGCCGTATCCGAGCCCCAGAAAGACCGTTTCGCAGCGACGAAGCACCCGCGTCAACGCAACCAGACGGCTGATCTGCGGGATGTCCTCGAACCGGCGGCCCGGGAACAGGGTTACCTTCTCCGCCCCGCCGGCAATGGCACCCGATGGCTGCCAGGCATAGCTTGTCGAAGCGGACGCGACCTCAACCGCCAGCACGTCGCGGTGTCCGGAAAGACGACGGCCCAGCGCCTCGCAGCGATCGACGTGGTAGGCACCGAACTGCGCCCAGACCACCGCGATGACCGCCTTGTGGCGCGCGGCTCGGCTCGGGCCTGACGGGTCCGGGTGCTGGGGCAGGTGCGCCATGGCGCGAACGCATAACGCGCGCCATGGCGAACGCAACCCGGCCGAGGCGTCAGGCCCTGATCAGGCCGCCCGCAAACAGCGCGTCCTCGATCGCCTTGACGCGGCGGGCCGTATCGCGCGCCGCGTTGTCGAGGGCCTGGACCGTGGCCTGGACATAGGACGCGGTGTGGGTCGCACCGGCGTAGACCGCAAAGGCGGCCTTGCTGGCGGTGCCGGTCGATGCGGTCCACCCCGTATCCGCGGCGTGGAACGTGCTGGCCTGCATGATCCGCCACGATCCGCCGCCGATGCAGCGATAACGGATGCTGCCGCGGCAATTGGCGGGAAAGAAGAAATCCTGGCCGGACAGCGGATCGATGACCTGGACCACGAAGGCGCCGGGCGACGATGCCCGACGCACCACTTCGAATTCCATCCCGTCGTAGGCGACGCCGCTGCCGGGAAGGGTGACCGAACGCGCCGCGGTGACGGTTGCGGTGAAGCACTGGATCCGGTCCGACGCGGCGTTCAGCGTGACGGAGGCATCGCCGATCTCGGTCACCGCATCGCTCTGGCGCTTGTCGATATCCAGCCGCGGAAGCGGAGCGCCCGATCCGATGTAGGATCGCAGCTTGTCGGTGAACCGGCCCTGGAGCCGGACGTTGGCGACCAGGCTGATGGTATCGGCGCAATAGGCGATGGGCGTGCCGCCGGTCATGCTGTCGCTGCACCACAGCCCGGTTATGGCGAGTTGCGTCCCGGTGACGCCCTGGATGAAGCGCGGCGCGCCGCCGCTGCCGCTGAGGCCGTTGCACGAACAGTTGATGACCGTCGCCTGGCTCTGGACCAGCTTGATCAGCGGATCGGTGGACGACGCGCCCGCGCTGTAGTTTTCGACCTTGCATCCGATCAGCGAGACGAAGGCGCCGCTGATTTCGATCACCGGGATCGGCGCCGTGCCGCCAAGCAATTCGAGGCTGCGCAGCACGATGTTGTCGCCGTAGTATATCCTGACGCCCGCTTCGCTCGCGTTGGTCAGCGTCAGGGTGCTGTCCGCAACAGTGATTCGTGGCTGGCCGACGGCCGGAGTGGGCACGAAGCAGACCATGGCCCCGGACATTGTGCCCTGGTGCTGACAATGATCGACGGTCGCGCCCCACACGGCCGGACTGTTCGACGGGTCCGAAGCCACGCCGCGAAAGCCGTTGTGGAAGACGCAGTGGTGAACGTGCCAATCGAACAGGCCGCTCGATGTGGCGGCTCCGGTCCCCAGGAAGATCGCGACGGCCTGGGTGTTGCTGGCCGGTTGGTTGACCGCCCACTGAAAGGACAGGTGTCCGATTTCCCAGCTGTGGATCAGATCGGATTCGAGGCTGAAGATCCGCGTGTTCGACGTCGCCTGGCGGATGATCGTCCCGCGGCGCGACTGGCCGTAGATCCGCCACCCCGTCGCGAACGGAATGACCAGTTTGGCGGTAATCCTGTAGATCCCGTCGGGAAAGTACAGGGCCCCGCCATTGGGCGTCAGTTCGGCATTGATCGCTGCCTGAATGGCGGCGGTATCGTCCGCCACGCCATCACCCTTGGCCCCGAAGTCGAGCACCGAGACGGTTTCGCTCAGCTTGTCCTGGACTGTGCGGCCGGTGGAGGTCGAAGCGGCCTGTTTCGCGAGGCCGCGCGCGACGATGTCGGCGCTCATTGGGCGAACCGGTAGGTGCAGGTGCCCGAGTTCAGCGCCATGTCGAGATAAAGGCGCGCGGCGCCTTCGCTTTCGTCCCAGACCGGTTCGCAGCAATTGCCGGTGAATTGGCCCCACGGCTGCCCCCCAAGGGTGAGCGGGACCTTGGTGGCCCCGCCATCGGCCGAGCGCAGGACCTTGACCGCCCCGGTCCAGGTGCCGCCAAGGGACAGCATGACCGCGCGGCCAAGCGCCGGGGCGTAGGGACCGAAGATCCCGCTGGCCGCGGTCGACCCGGCCAGCGGCGTCGCAGCGGGGGCGCCGAAGGCAACCGGAAGCGGGCTGGCGGCGCTGACCAGTACCGCCGCGCCCTCGCCGTCGGCAAAGGCTGCGGCGTGGCTGGAAATGTAACTCGATGGAGTCTGAATGGGTGTCGACGGCATGGGCGCTCCTATCAATGGTACGACCATCAGATAACCAATATGGTTATTTGTAGGAAAGTTTTATTTCTAGGATGGTTATAGTAGGATCGACGCTGGCGCATCGTGTCGGCAGGCGGCTAAGGCAGCGGTCATGGTCGCGCAACCGCAACACGATCCGTCCGGCCCGCGCGTCTGCCTGTACGATTCGCACGATGGCAACGAAGGTCACCGGCTGGACTATTACGCGCTCTTTGCGCGGCTGCTCGGCGCGAAGCGGACCGGTTCCTGGTTCACGGCGGCGCTGACCCGAAGGCCGGTGCTGGTCGGCGCGCTCGAGGCGTCGATGCCGCGATACGTACTGTTGGCCCTGGCGCGCGCGGCCTTGGGCCGCCCGACCGCTGGGCTGCTGTTCCGTCCGTTGCCGGTGCTCGATCCAGACACGCCGAAACTGCGCCTGAAGCGGGCCATGCTGCGCCTGCTGCTGCGCGTTCCCGGGGTGACGACCTTCACGCTCCTGCCCTTCGCCCTAGAGCCGCGGTTTGCCGAGGTGGCGAAGGACTGGATCTGGGACCCACAGCTGTGGGACCTGCATTATCCCGAACCGCTTGCCGCCCACACCCAGGGCGGCCTTGCAGCAAGGATCCGCGCGGCAGCCGGCACGCGGCGGATCTGCTGCGCGATCGGACGCCAGGACGTGTCCAAGGGCTTCGACCAGTTTGCCCAGACCTATGTCGCGCGTGACGACTTGCACGGCGAGTGGCTGTTCGCCTTCGGCGGCGGCACCACGCCCGAGATCGCCGTAGAACAGGCGCAGTTCGAACGCGCAGGCGGCCTTGCAGAGCCGGTCTTCGTCGACGAGGTGGGCCTGCGCGATCTCTATGCCTGTGCCGATGCGGTGTGGTGCAGCTATGCCCCCGATTACGACCAGGCCTCCGGCATCTTCGGGAGGGCGGTCCAGCTCGGCGTGCCGGTTATCGTGCGGCGGGGCACTCTCATCGAACGGCATTGCCTCTCGGGCGGGCTCGTTCACCTTACCCACGACGGGAATCCGGCGAACCTGCCGCTCGGCTCGATCGGGCGGCGCCAGCCGCCCGACACGGCGGCAGCGACCGCCCGCAGCCAGGGCGCCGAAAGCGTGCGGCGGCTGATGGCCGCGCTGGGACTTGCCCCGTGACCAGCCTTCTCCTGATCGTGATCGTTGCGGTGGTGGCGGGGGAGATCGTGCTGCGCCGCGCCGGCTTCGACGCCTTTCCGCTGTACCGCCGCGATCCGGCCTGCGTCTATCGCATGGCGCCCGACCAGTCGGGCCTGTTCCGTGGGCGGATCGCCTGGCGCTACAACGGCGCAGGGATGCGCAGCGATGCTGACTATGTCGACCTGTCGGGGAGCACGGTCATCGCCGGCGACAGCGTCGTCGACGGCGGCCTGCAACTGTCCCAGGCCGATACCCTTGCCGAACGCCTTGCCGCGGCAACCGGGCAACCGGTGCGGCCGGTTGCGTGCCACGGCTGGGCGCTGGCCAACACTCTGGGAGCACTGGAAGCCTTGCCGGCGTGGCGCAAGGCAGACCATCTCATTCTGCTGCTCAACCCCGGCGACCTCGACACGATCGGCGAAGGGGAGAGCACCTTGTCCTTTCCGACGCAGAAGCCTGCCTTGCTTGCACCGTTCCTCGCCGCGCGCACGCTCTACCGCCGCTTCGGCGCCCGAACGGTCCGGCAGTCCGGCGTCACCCCCGACCAGCGCGAGGCCAACCGGACGCGCTTCGCCGCGCTGGGCGGATCCTTTGCCGGCACGGTCACCTTAGTCTGCCTGCCCTATCGCGGCGGCTGCGGGCGGGATGACCTGGTCGCTTATGCCCGCTCGCTCGGGCAGGACGACCGCTCGATCGGGATCGTCGACCTTGCCGCGGACCCGCGCTGGGGCGATGCCTGCTATGCCGACATCGTGCACCTCACTGCGGCCGGAACGTCCGTCCTTGCCGCGATCATCGCGGACGCGGTTCGATGACCGTCCCTCCGACCGATGCCGATCTGGTGCAGGCCGTCGCCGCGCGGCTTGACCGTCTGGTCGCCGAAGCCCCGCGCACCGTGGTGTTCCTCCCCTATCCCTGCGGCCTCGGCGGCCAGATCAGCGGGCGCGTCCACACCCTGCTGCTAGCGCTTGCGCTGGATCGGCGGCCCGTGTTTCTGCGCAGCGACGATCCGCCGTATGCGCAGACCTTTGCCGGCGAACCCGCTCCAGCCCCGGTCGGCACGGTCGTGCCGGCACGGCTCGATGCGGCGCAGGACGATTCGGTGGTGTGCTATGACGCCGCTCGCGCGCTTCCCTTCGACGATGCGCTGCTGCTGCCGCTGGTTTCGGCGAAACTCGCTGTCGCCGTGCCGGATCGGCTCGCACTGGAAGGCGCGGCGCTGGCCTGGCTTCGTCCGACCCTAGCCATGGCGACCTTTTGCGAGAGCGAGCGCGAGCGCCTTGGCGTTGGCGGCCATTGCCTCGGCGTGCACCTGCGCCGCGGCGACAAGGCGGTCGAGACCGCCTTCGTGCCGGCGGCCGAGCTGAACCGGCACATCGCCCGGATCCAAGAAGACTGGCCGTTCGAGGCGCTGTTCCTTGCCAGCGACAGTCCCGATGCGGCGGCAGAGATCGAATGCCCCCCTGGAGTCGCGCTGATCTTCGACCGCGACGAACAACGCTTCAACAACGCCAACCACAAGATGCTGGTCGATAATCCCGCCCTGGCGGAGCAGGAAACCCGCTCGGCCTACAAGAATATCGCGCTGCTTTCGGCCTGCGGCGGGATCGTCGGGCAGGACAACGCGCACTTTGCGACGCTGGCCGCCGGCGCGATCCGGGCGCGCGGCGTCCCGCCGAGCCGCATCGCACTGATCGACGGCCGCGTGGCAGAACGCGCGTCACCGGCGGTGTCAGCCTTGTTCGCGGTCAAGAAGCGGCTCCGCGCACTCGCCCGTCGCCTGCTGCCGCACTGGACGATGGAAGCGCGGATGAAGCGCCGCAAGGGCTAGCCGCTTCGACCGATCGCCCTGCGCGCGCGCAGCCAGGCCGCGCTCAGATCGGTGCGATGCGGCAGCGGGGGAAAGTCCAGCAGCCGCCAGGCCAGCCCCATCTGCACCAGCGCCGACACGGCATAGGCAAGGACCACCAGCCACAAGGCGCCCTGCCAGCCCAGCCCGACGCCGGCCAAGCCGCCAAGGCCAAGCTGCAGCGCGAGATTGGCGAGCGTCCCTGCGATGACAGGCGCCATGCGGTTCGCCGCCATCGACAGGAAGTAGCTTGGCACGGTCATGAAACCCAGCGCCAGCGACAGCCCGATTGCCCCTGCGACAAGCGCGCCCGGCCATTGTGACGCCTGCCCGGCTGTGACGAGGTCATAGGCGAGGAGCGCAGCCGGCGCGGCGGCCAGCACCGCAGCCGCACCGAACCAGGCGAGCAGCGACAGCACGGTGAAATCGGCGCGCGCCGCATCGCGCCCGGCCTGCCACGACCCGATCAACGCGACCCCGATCGGATAGGACGGCGCGGCGAGCAAGGTGCGAAACTGCATCAGGATGCGCCACAGCACCTCGTATAGACCCATCACGGCCAGCGATACGGTGCTGCCCAGCACCAGCTTGGTCACCGGCTCGACCAGAGTCGTAAGCAGGGTGGAGCCACTGACCTGCATGGCAAAACGGACGAACCCCCGCCGGTCGAGGCGGTCGGCATCCGCAACGGCCTGGGCCTTGCCGTCCCTTGCACCGAAAACGACTGCACCGAAAATGAGCGTTACCAGGACCAGCTGTGCGATCTGGGCGAGAACCATCCCGGCGATCCCGAAGGCCAGGATCAGGGGGCCGACCAGCACGAGCTGCACCACGGCAACGGCCGTTCCCGCCCCGTAGACCAGCCGGAAGCGTTGTCGACCCAGCAGTCCGGCCATCAGCGGGCTGAACAGCAGTTGCACTGCGGCTGCCGCAATCAGGAGCGGCATCAGGCGGCGAGCCTCACCAAGCAGTGACGGGTCGATCGTTCGCGCAAGCAGCGGCGGCGCGACGATCAGACAGATAGCAACGAGCACGGCGAAGGCCAGGGCGCTGATCGCCCAGGAAAGCCAGACGATCTCGCGCATATGCCGGGCCGCCTGGGCGCCCTGGTAGGCCCCGACATAGCGAGTCACGGCCCCTGACAAGCCAAGGTCGGCAAAACGCAGGGGAAACAGCGCGGCGCCCACCAGCGCGAGGAGGCCTAGCTGGCCCGCCCCGAGCCAGTTGGTGACCAGCACGAAGCTGACGAAGGACGGTGCCATGCTGGCCAGCGTGTTGACCAGCGCCCAGGCGCTGCTGGATACCGCCCTGCCTTTGCCCCCGCTGCTCACCGAGAGGCGATCTCAGGCCCGTAGCCGGACGGGCGCGGGACGCAGCCCATGGCGGCGCGGTGCGCCTGCTTCCGCCTCGTTCTGCCAGAAAGCCGGTGCCGCTCGGCGGGATACATGGCCGCTCCTCGGCCCCGGACTATAAGTACCCGCCGCATCGGCGCAAGGCTGGCCGGTGCGAGCCGGCTCACCTGGTCGGCACAGGCGCATCGCCCGAATAGTCGTAGAAGCCACGACCGGCCTTGCGACCCAGCCAGCCGGCTTCGACATATTTCACCAGCAAGGGCGCCGGGCGGTACTTGCTGTCGCCGGTCGTGCCGTAAAGCACGCGGACGATTTCGAGGCAGGTGTCGAGCCCGACGAAATCGGCCAGCTCGAGCGGGCCCATCGGGTGATTGAGGCCAAGGCGGCACCCCTTGTCGATATCGGCGATGCTGGCCGTGCCTGACCCCAGCACGAAGACCGCCTCGTTGATCATCGGCAGGAGGATGCGGTTGACGACGAAGCCCGGCTCGTCCTCGGCCTGGACCACTTGCTTGCCCAGTGCTTCGGCGAAGGCGCGGGTGCGGGCAATCGTTTCGGGGCTGGTGGCGAGGCCAGGGATCACCTCGATCAGGCCCATCACCGGGACCGGATTGAAGAAGTGAAGCCCGATGAACCGCGCCGGATCGGGCGTCCCGGCCGCCATGCGAGTGATCGGAATCGAGCTGGTGTTCGATGCCAGGATCGCATCGTCGCGCAGCACCTCGCCGGCGGCGGCAAAGATCTTTCTCTTGATCTCTTCGCGCTCGGTCGCCGCCTCGATGATCAGATCGGCTTCGGCCATGGGCGCATAGTCGGCCACAGGGGTGATGCGGGACAGTGCCGCTTCGGCCTGAGCCGGGGTGATCTTTTCGCGCGAGACGAGGCGGGCCAGGCCCTTGTCGATCCCCGCCTTCGCCTTTTCGGCGAGCGCAATGTCGATGTCCGCCAGAAGGACCTTCATGCCCGCCTGGGCGATCGCCTGACTGATGCCCGACCCCATCTGGCCGGCCCCGATCACCCCGACTGTGCGCATTCCCCGCTCCTTCGCATGTGCAGCAAAAGCGGCTGGTTAGCGGGGGGAAGTCGCCGTGGCTAGCGGTTTTGGCCCGGAACCCACAGCACATCGCCGCCGGCAGCCGCGTTCACCGCTCGGCACAGCACGAACAGATAGTCCGACAGGCGGTTGATATAGGCCAGTGCCGCGGGATTGACCGGAGCTTCGGCGGCCAGCGCGGTCATCGCCCGTTCGGCCCGGCGTACGGCGGCACGCGCCACGTGCAGGCGTGAAGCAGCCTCGCTCCCGCCGGGAAGAATGAAGCTGGTCAATGGCGGCAGGCTGTCATTGGCGGCATCGATCCGCGTCTCGATCCAGGTGGCCTGCCCCGCCACGATGCGCAGGACCATCTGCGACGGCGTGAAATCGTCGCCCGGGGTGGCGAGATCGGCGCCAAGGTCGAACAGGTCGTTCTGAACCCGGATCAGGTCGCTCGCGTGGTCGGCGCCCGCGAGGGCCACGATAGCGAGGCCCAGCGCGCTGTTCGCTTCGTCCACCGCGCCGATCGCCTCCATTCTCGCCGCATGCTTGGGGCAGCGCGACCCGTCGACCAGGCCGGTGGTGCCATCGTCACCCGTGCGGGTGTAGATCTTGTTCAGCTTGACCACGGGGGGACCGTTCAGCGGGTGGCGAACAGCAACAGCGCCACCACTATGATGGCCGCGCCCTGGAACAGCACGCGCTGCATCATGGCCTTGTTCTGGCGGATCTGGTTGGGCGTCGGACCATTGCCGGTGGCACTGTAGAGGTCTTCCTTGGTGCCTTGCATGAAGGCGACGATGCCCTTCACCAGGCTGTAGACGACCCCTGCCATGAGGGCGAGGAGAACGATGGTCAGAACGATGGTCATGCCGACTCTCTTAGGCCTGCGCCAAGCCAAATGCCAGCGGGGAAGCGCCCTTCGCGCAGCGCGACCGCCAGAGCCTTCCCATCCTCGGCATGGCGGCGGCGATCGGCCAGCGATGGCGAACCGCGCCGCTTGGCCAGCTTCCGCCCGTCGGCTTCAAGCAGCAGGTCGTGGTGATGCCAGGTCGGTACCGGCAGGTCCAGCAGGGCCTGGAGCAGGCGGTGGACATGCGTCGCCTCGAAAAGATCGCGCCCCCGGGTGACCAGGGTGACGCCGTCTGCCGCATCGTCGAGTGTGGCGGCGAGGTGATAGGAGGCGGGTGCCTCCTTGCGCAGCAGGACGATGTCGCCGAACAGCTCGGGCTGCGCGGGCTGTTCTCCGGCGCGTTCGTCGGTCCAGATGAGCGGTCCGACAAGCGCAGCAGCCCTTGTCATGTCGAGCCGCCAGGCCGCGCCCCGGGGATCGACGTCGCGCCCGCGGCAGGTGCCGGGATAGAGCGGACCATCGGGCCCCGTCGCGGTGGCGGCGGCCAGCACTTCGGCGCGGGTGCAGCGGCACGGATAGATGAGGCCCATCGCCTTCAGCCGCTCCGCCGCCACCGCATAGGAGGCCAGCCGCCGTGACTGAAACACAACCGGCCCGTCCCAGGCGAGACCCAGCCAGGCCAGGTCGGCCAGGATTTCAGGCACGAGTTCGGCGCGGCTCCGCCCGGCGTCGATGTCCTCGATCCGCAGCACGAACCGTCCGCCGCGCGAGCGGGCCAGATCGTGCGCGACGATGGCCGCAAAGGCATGGCCCAGGTGCAGCGGACCGTTGGGGCTGGGGGCAAAGCGGGTGGTCGGGCGTGGCGTGACGGTCACGGCGCGCTTGTCCTGTGGATTGTCACTGCGCGCAAGCCTTGACGGGGCGAGTCGGCTTATGTTCATTGCACCCATGTGTTGTAGCAGAACCGTCATTTCCGGTTGCTACCGGGAGCCATGCTCAAGTCGGAGCTGATCGAGCGCGCGGCCCGGTTCCGCAGCGCAGAGGGCGACCCCGCCCGGCATCTCCACGATTGCCCTGCCCTTGTCCTGAACGCGGACTATACCCCGCTCAGCTACTATCCGCTCAGCCTGTGGCCATGGCAGACCGCGATCAAGGCCGTGTTCCTCGAACGGGTCGACATCGTCGCCAGCTATGCCCGCGAAGTCCATTCGCCGAGCTGGACCATGCCGATACCCAGCGTGATCGCGCTGCGGCAATACGTGAAGCCCAGCGAGTTTCCCGCCTTCACCCGGTTCAACCTGTTCCTGCGCGACCGTTTCACCTGCCAGTATTGCGGCAGCCCCCACAACCTGACCTTCGACCACGTCGTTCCCCGCCGCCTTGGCGGACGGACCAGCTGGGAAAACGTTGCCACAGCCTGCGCGCCCTGCAACCTCAGGAAAGGCGGACGCACCCCGGCGCAGGCACACATGCCCCTGCTGGTCCCGCCGATCCGCCCGACCAGCTGGCAATTGCAGGAACGCGGCCGCGGTTTCCCGCCCAACTACCTGCACGAGACATGGCGCGACTGGCTGTACTGGGACATCGAACTGGAACAGTAGGCCAGGATCCTTGCAGGCCCGATTTTCCGCGCAGACCGGGGCCGGACGGAACTTTTCTGGGCGATTGTTGGTTTACCGGGCTTAACGGCCCTCATTGAGGGCTCGAACGGGGGGTGCTTGCACGCTTCATTCAGCGAAGCAGGCGAACAAGCAAGTTTCAGGGCATCGATGGCGAGCAGACCACAATTCGACCAAGGCACCGGCAGCACCAAGCCGGCCCGCTTCTTGCTGCGCGACAGCACGCGGGCCGACCATGATCGGGTGGATGCGGCCTTCTCGCGATTCGCGCTCGACACGGTCGAGGGCTATGCCGATTTCCTCTGCGCGCAGTATCTTGCCCACCGCGAGGTCGAAAGCTGGCTGGCGCTAGCCGATTTGCCCGCCGAATTCCGGCTGGCCGATCGGACTCCGCTGATCGCGGCCGACCTTGCCGATCTCGGCCGGCCCCTGCCCGCGCAAGGCCTGCCCAGCCCAATGCCTTCCTCGGCCGGCTTCGCGGTCTGCGCGGGCGTGCTTTATTGCTTGGCCGGGTCGAGTTTCGGTGCCCAGGTGCTGATCCAGCGCCTGCCGCACGACGCGCCGGCCCGGTTCCTCGCGCAGCCCCTTCCCGCCGGATACTGGCAGCGTCTGGTCGTTTCGCTCGAAACCATCGCCCGGCAGGGCGCCCTGCCCGCGACCCTTGCTGCGGCCCGGCGGACTTTTGCGCTTTTCGCCACGAGCGCGGAACGGGTCGTGCGCAAGGGTGCTTCTGAATGAACGAAGTACAGCCGTTTCGGGTCGATCTGACAAATTGCGACCGCGAGCCGATCCATCTGCTCGGTGCGATTCAGCCGCTCGGCTTGCTGATCGCCTTTACCAACGACTGGCAGGTGGCGCGGGTCTCGGCCAATTTCGCCGATTTTTCAGGCATGGAACCGCACCAGGCGCTGGGCATACCGCTCAAGCGGCTGCTCGAACCGCAGACCGTCGAGCGGATCGGTTCGCTGATCAGCTTTCTGTCGCAGACGGACAGCGTCGAGCGCCTCTTCTCGGCAAGATTGCTGCGTGGTCGCAACGAACTGTACGACTGCACGATCCATCGCAGCGGCCCGCTGATCGTCCTCGAGGCCGAGCCGGCCAACGAGGTATCGGGCGGCGACACCAGCAATGTCGTGCGCGCCATGCTGAGCCGGCTGACCGACGGCGAGAACGATGCCGCCTTTTTCGGCGAGGCGGCGCGCATCGTGCGCGGGGTGATCGAATTCGACCGGGTCATGGTCTATCGCTTCGCCCGCGACGGTTCGGGCCACGTGATCGCTGAATCGGCGCGCTCCGACCTCGTCTCTTTCCTCGACCTGCATTACCCGGCCAGCGACATTCCGCAGCAGGCGCGCGCACTGTATCTGCGCAACCCGTTTCGCGTCATCGCCGACGTCGGGTCGACCCCGGTCGCGATCCTGCCGCAGCTCGATGAAACCGGCTCGCCGCTTGACCTGTCGATGGCGGCGCTCCGGTCTGTGTCGCCTATCCATATCGAATACCTCAAGAACATGGGCGTCGCCGCCTCGTTGTCGATCTCGATCCTCGTCGACGGCAAGCTGTGGGGGCTGTTCGCCTGCCACCACTATTCTCCCAAGTGCCCGCCGCTGTCGGCGCGGGTTGTGGCAGAACTGTTCGGCCAGATGTTCGGCCTGCGCCTCGAAAGCCGCGAGCGCCGGCAATCGATCGAACGTTCGGAAGCGGCGCGCCGCGCTGGCGAACGGATCATCGGGGCGGTTGCGATCGACATCGAACGGTTGGCCGACGCCGAATGGCTTGGTCAGACCCTCGCGGAAATCGTTCCCTGCGACGGCGTTGCGACGATCATCGACGACGACGCCAACGCCTGGGGCTCGGTTCCTCCGCGCGCGCTGCTGCCCGACCTGGTCCACCGCCTCAACGCGATGCGGCCGGGGCAGATCTTCAGCACCGATTGCCTGGCCGAACTCATTCCCGATGCAGCCTCGTTCAGTCCTACCGCAGCCGGGATGCTGGCCATTCCCATCTCGCGCCGGCCGCGCGACTACGTCATGCTGTTCCGGCGCGAGCAGGCGCGCACGGTCACTTGGGGAGGTGATCCAACCAAGCCGGTCGATTATGGTCCCAATGGGCCGCGACTTACCCCGCGCGCCAGCTTCGATGCCTGGTTGCAGGAGGTAAAGGGGCACAGCGCGCCGTTTTCCGACAGCGAGATCAAGGGCGCCGACACCTTGCGCGCCTCGCTGGTCGAAGTTGTGCTCCAACTTTCCGAGGCGACGGTGGATGAGCGCCGGCGCGCGATTGAGCGGCAGAACCTGCTGATCGGGGAGCTCAATCACCGGGTCCGCAACATTTTGGCGCTGATCCGTTCGATCATGCGTCAGTCGCGCGGCGGCGAAACCGATCTTGGCGCCTACCTGCACCAGATCGAAGGGCGAATAGAGGCGCTTGCCCGCGCCCATGACCAGCTGACCGAGCAGCGCTTTGCCGCTGCGGGTCTGCGCCAGCTGATCGAGACCGAAGCGCGCGCCTATCTCGACGCCAAGAGCGAGCGGTTGACCGTGTCCGGGCCCGAAATCGGTCTTTCGCCGCTGGCCTATTCGACCCTTGCGCTTGTGGTGCACGAACTCGTCACCAACAGTGCCAAGTATGGCGCGCTCAGCGACAGCGGTTCGGTCGAGGTGACCTATACCTTCGATCCCGCGGACAGCCTGCGCATCGCATGGACCGAACGCGGCGGCCCGCCGGTCGCGCCGCCGACCCGGCGCGGCTTTGGCGCAACCGTGATCGAGCGGGCCATGCCGCACGACCTCGGCGGGACGGCGACAATCAGCTATCCGCCCAGCGGCGTCGAAGCGATCCTGACCATCCCGGCCCAGTATGTCGAGCAGCCGCAGGGCCCGATCGCCACTTCCTCGGCGGAACGTCGGGCCGGGATTTCGGGCCGCACCGCGACCGGCGGCGTGCCAGAGACCGTGCTGCTGGTCGAAGACAGCCTGCTCATCGCGATGGACACCGAGGATTCGCTGCTCCGGGCCGGGGTGGGCGAGGTCCGCCTTGCCAGTTCGGTTGCCCATGCCATGGGCGAACTTGATGCCAGGAGGCCGGATTTCGCCGTGCTCGACCTCAACCTCGGTACCGAGACCAGCCTGCCGATCGCGCGGCGCCTGATGCAGATGGGTGTGCCGTTCCTGTTCGCCACCGGCTACGGCGAGAACGCGATGCTCGATCCCGAGCTTCAGGAAGTGCCGATCGTGGTAAAGCCCTACAATGCCGACAGCCTGCTGCGCGGCATGGGGCTGGGCAGCATCGAACCCTAGCGCACCGCGGCCAGCGCCTTCTGCCGGCGCCGCTGCACCGACGAGCCGAGACCGATCGCTTCGCGATACTTGGCGACGGTGCGCCGCGCCAGTTCGAAGCCGCGATCCTTCAGGAGATCGACCAGCGTGTCGTCGGACAGGATTGCCTTGGGGTCTTCCGCGTCGATCAACTGCTTGATCGCGGCCTTGACCGCTTCGGCCGAGGCGCCGCCCTCGCCCTCGGTCGAACCGACGCCGGAGGTGAAGAAGTACTTCAGTTCGAATGTCCCGCGCGGGCAGGTCAGGTACTTGTTGCTGGTCACCCGGCTGACCGTGCTTTCGTGCATCTCGATCGCCTCGGCCACCGCGCGCAGGGTCAGCGGGCGCAGCTGCGACACCCCTTCGCGGAAGAATCCATCCTGCTGTCTGACCAGTTCGCTCGCGACCTTGAGGATCGTTCGCGCCCGCTGATCGAGCGCCTTCACCAGCCAGTTGGCATCGGCCAGCTTGTCCGACAGCCAGCCGCGCGCCGCCTTGTCGTCGCAGGCGCCGCGCATTTCGACATAGTAGGTGCGGTTGACGATCAGGCGCGGCAGAGTCGCCTGGTTGAGTTCGACCTGCCAGGCACCGTCGGCGGCCTGGACCACAAGGATGTCGGGCGTTACCGCTTCGCCCCCGCTGGCGGCAAAGCGCCGGCCGGGCTTGGGGTCGTAGCCGCGCAGTTCGCCCATCATTTCGGCGAAATCCTCGTCATCGACACCGCAGATCCGCTTGAGACGCGCCAGTTCGCCGCGGCCCAGAAGGTCGAGATTGTCGAGCAGCCGTGCCATGCAGGGATCGTAGCGGTCCGCTTCGCGCGCCTGAAGGGCGAGGCATTCGCCCAGGTTCCGCGCGCCGACGCCGGTCGGGTCGAGCGACTGGACCAGGTCGAGACCGCGCCGGGCCAGCGCCTCGTCCACACCGAGATCCGCTGCGATCTGGCGCAGCGGAACTGCGAGATAGCCCGCCTCGTCGAGCAGGCCGACGATGTGCCGCGCAACGAAAGCCTGCGCCCCGTCCAGCGCGGCCGGCCCGATCTGCAGGTCAAGATGGTCGGACAGCGACAGCGGCCCCGCACCGCGTTCGTCGATCGACGGACCGTCCTCGCCGCCACCGCCAGCGCCGAGGCTGCCCCCCCAGTCGGCGTCGAAGGTGTCGCGATCGCGGTCTATCGCGGTGGTGTCGATATCGAGCGGGCGATCATCCTCGGCCCGGCCTTCGCCGATCAGCTGGTCGATCGGACTGCTTTCGAGACTGGTTCGGCGCAGGTCAGGATCGACCGCCTCCGGATCGGCTTCGCGCGGCGCCGCCTCCCCCAGTTCGAGCAGGGGATTGGCGTCGAGCGCATCGCCGATGAAGGTCTCTATCTCGAGGTTGGACAGCGCCAGCAGCTTGATCGCCTGCTGGAGCTGTGGCGTCATCACCAGCGACTGGGATTGCCGAAGATCGAGGCGCGGCCCCAGTGCCATGGCTCAGGTCCCGTGCGGCGCCCGCATCACAGGGTGAAGCCTTCGCCGAGGTAGAGCCGCTTGACGTTCTCGTCGGCGACCAGTTCCTCGGGCGTGCCGGCGAACAGCACCTGGCCACCGAAGATCACACAGGCCCGATCGACGATGTCGAGCGTTTCGCGCACATTGTGATCGGTGATCAGCACGCCGATCCCGCGCGTCTTCAGGTCCTTGACCAGGTCGCGGATGTCGCTGATCGACAGGGGATCGATCCCGGCGAACGGTTCGTCGAGCAGCATGATCGACGGCTTGGCCGCCAGCGCGCGGGCGATTTCGCAGCGTCTGCGCTCGCCGCCCGACAGCGCCATCGCCGCGCTCGAACGCAGGCGGGTCAGCCCGAATTCCTCGAGCAGGCGTTCAAGTTCCTGTTCGCGCACGGCCTTGTCCGGTTCGGCCAGTTCGAGCACGCAGCCGATGTTCTGCTCGACCGTCATGCCGCGGAAGATCGACGTTTCCTGCGGCAGATAGCCGAGCCCCAGGATGGCGCGGCGGTACATCGGCAGGCTGGTCACATCGACGCCGTCCATCAGGATGCGGCCGCTATCCGGGCGAACGAGGCCCATGATCGAGTAGAAGCAGGTGGTCTTGCCCGCGCCGTTGGGGCCGAGCAGCCCCAGCACCTCACCCTTGGCGACCGACAGCGAGATGTCCGTCAGGACCGCGCGCTTGTCATAGCTCTTGGCGATCGAGATCACCTCGAGCCCGCCTTGCGGCGTCGGCTGGTTCGCGGTCGGCGGGGCGGAAAGGGTCGCGGTCTCGGTCATGGCGCGTCCGATCTACGGGCCTGCGAAGGCCGTCGCAAGTCGGCAATGCCTACAAACGTTTCAAACTGGCAGGGTTGTTGCATGGGGACCATGCACACCCTTGTGCGGGACAGTGGTTCAAGAAAGCTTGATTGCCCGCCGATTCGGTGTTCTATTTGCCGACGGGACAGGATTTCAAAGGGGACGACAGGTGGCAAAGGCCTGGCAGGACGTTGTGCCGCATCTCAAGCGGACCGAAAAGAGCGTCGATTGGCGCAAGAGCATGAGCGACAACATTGCCTATGCCCTGCTGACCTACACCGGCTTGCAGATCTTCATGACCGTCAGCGCGCTCAATCGCGGGACCAGTTCGCTGCTGCCCTATTTCGCTCTTGTGATCCTGGTTGTTGCGATCATCCCGGCCTGCCGCCACTTCGAGCGCCGCTGGGCCCGTCTCGACGAAGCGCAGCTGCATGATCCCGCCTTCGCAAGGTACTTCCGCCGCGACCGGTTCTGGTTGTGGACCTTGGCATTGGGCTTGCCCTTTGCCGTCACCGGCCTGTTCAAGCTGCTGGCCCTCGTGTTCGGCCAGCACTGACCAACCCGCCCCGGTCCGTCCCGACGGAATAGTTCCGCGCGGTTCATTGCCGTTTTGCCGTCCAGTGCCTAGATCGGCCGCTCCCGTTCACGGAGTTGCCTTCCCGCCATGCTCGACCAGACCCAAGCAAAGGACCGCGTCGCCGCGCTGATCGAACGCGCCCGCCGCGCCGGGGCCGATGCCGCCGATGCCGTCTATTCGGGCAGCGCCTCGGAAAGCGTCCAGGTCCGTCTCGGCGCGCTGGAGGACGTCGAGCGCTCGGAAAGCGAACACCTAGACCTGCGGGTCTTCGTCGGCCGGCGCTCGGCCTCGATTGGATCGTCGGACCTCAGCGACGCAGCGCTGGAGGAACTGGCCAGCCGGGCGGTGGCCATGGCCCGCGCCGCCCCCGAAGATCCCTATGCCGGCCTTGCCCCGGAAGAGCGCCTGTTCCGCGGCCCCTTCCCCGATCTCGACCTGGCCGACCCGACCGAGCCGAGCCCGCATCGCTTGCGCGAACTGGCGCTTGCCGCGGAAGACGCTGCTCGCGCGATTCCCGGCGTGACCAATAGCGAAGGCGGATCGGCCAGCGCTTCGACGCGCAGCTTCGCGCTCGCCACCAGCCATGGCTTCGTCGGCGCGAGTGGCGGCACCGGCCGCGCGATCAGCGCGACCGTGGTGGCCGGCGAGGGCGCCTCGATGCAGCGCGACTACGACTGGCGCAGCGCGCATCACGCCGCCGACCTGCCCAGCCCCGAAATGATCGGCACTCAGGCGGGCGAACGCGCGGTGCGCCGCCTGGGCCCGGGCCGGGTCAAGAGCGGACCGATGCCCGTCGTCTTCGATCCGCGCGTCGGCGGATCGCTGGTCGGTCATCTGATTGGCGCCATGTCCGGCAGCGCGATTACACGGCGGGCAAGCTTCCTGCTCGACCGAGACGGCCAGCAGGTCTTTTCGCCGGGCATCGGTATCGTCGACGACCCGCTGCTGCCGCGCGGCCTCAGTTCGCGCGCTTTCGATGGCGAGGGCCTTCCGACCGCACGGCGCAACCTGGTCGAGGATGGACGGATCACCGGCTGGCTGATGGACAGCGCCGCGGCCCGCCAGCTGGGCGCCGAACCGACCGGACACGCGGTTCGCGGCCACGGCGGCGCGCCCGGCGTCTCGCCCAGCAACGTCCACCTCGAGCCCGGCACGGTGTCGGTTGCAGAGCTCATCGCCGACATCGCCGACGGAGTACTCGTGACCGAACTGATCGGCAGCGGCGTGAACGGCGTGACCGGGGACTACAGCCGCGGCGCCTCGGGCTACCGCATCGTCGGCGGCGAAGTGGCCGGCCCGGTGGCCGAATTCACCATCGCCGGCAACCTCATCGACATGTTCCGCCAGCTTAGCCCGGCCAACGATCTGGAATGGCATCGCAGCGTCAACGTGCCGACGCTGCGGATCGACGGAATGACCGTCGCCGGGGAGTGACCCCCGGCCGGCCTACTTCGTCTTAGTCGCCTCGTAGCGATCGATGCATTCCAGCACGATCCGTTTGGCATCCTCGGCATTGCCCCACTTGCCGATCCGAACCCATTTCTCGGCTTCGAGATCCTTGTAGTGGGTGAAGAAGTGCTCGATCTGCTGCAGCACGATCGAGGGCAGGTCGGCGCGTTCGCCGACGTCCGAGTAATAGGGGAAGGTCGAATCGACCGGCACGCAGATCAGTTTCTCGTCGCCGCCGTGTTCGTCCTCGAGGTTGAGCACGCCGATCGGGCGGGCACGCACCACGCAGCCGGGAACGAAGGGCGAGCGGGCGATGACCAGCGCGTCGAGCGGATCGCCGTCGTCCGACAGGGTGTGCGGCACGAAGCCGTAATTGGCCGGGTAGCGCATCGGCGTGTGCAGGATGCGGTCGACGAACAGCGCTCCCGACGCCTTGTCGAATTCGTACTTGACCGGCTCACCGCCGACAGGAACTTCGATGATGACGTTGAGGCTTTCGGGCGGGTTGTCGCCCACGGGGATCATGTCGATGCGCATAGTGGCGCCGCCCATAGACTCAGCCGTGCTGCGCCGCAACACGGCATTTGGTCTTAGGACGAACCGCCGCCCAGCGCGTTGATGGTGAAGGCGATGACGCCGATGTTGAAGACGAAGGCCACCACGGTGTGGAACAGCACCACGCGGCGCAGACGGCTGCTGGTCACGGTGACGTCCGATGTCTGGAACGTCATCCCCAGGGTCATCGCGAAATAGGCAAAGTCCCAGTAGCCTGGCGCCTTGCTGCCGGGAAAATCCAGCCCCCCGACATCGCCGCCCGACGCCGCATCCCGCGAATAGAAGACATGCGCGTAGTGTACCGCGTAGACGAGGTTGGCAAAGGCCCAGATCAGCGCCAGCGTGCCAACGAGCTTGGCCATGGCCAGCAGGTCGCCGCCCTTGGCCGCCTTCAGTTCACCCGTGATCGCCGCCATGACCGCCAGGGTCACCAGCGCCGTGATGAGCAGCACCAGCGGACGATTGGCGTCGTTGTCGGCGGCGTGGCGGCGGATCGAATCGGGTTCGGCATCGCGCAGCACCGGCCACAGCGAGCCGAGGAACACGAGCGCCGCCCCGTCGAAGGCCACCGCCAGCGCATCGCGCCAGTCGCTCGCCCAGCCGGTGGCCTGGAGCGTCAGGTACAGCGCCGGGGCAAGGGCCAGGAAGACGAGGAAACGCGGCGGGGCAAGGCGGTTGCCGATGGTCGGCGCAGCGGTGTTCGCCGTCTTGCTGACCTTGCCCCGTGCGCTCATTTCTTCGCTTTAACGGGCCGCTTGGGCGCAAGCAACAGGTCGAGCCCGGTCGGCGCCTTGCCCGGTGCGGCGCGTTCGAGCCAGGGGTAGCGCAGGCCGCCCTTGTAGTCGATCCTGACCGTCTGGAAGCGGTCGCCGCGCTGGAACAGCAGTTCGAGCGGCCCGCCGCTCTTCGCCGCCGTGACCGCCTTCTTGAGCGCGTCGGCATCATAGGTCACGCCGTTCACCGCGACGATCTTCGATCCAGAGACGACGCCAGCGTTGAAGGCCGGGCTGTCCCACTGGGTCGCGGTCACCTTGGCGTCCTTGTCGATCGTCACGCCCAGCGAATAGGTTAGGCTGTTTACCTTTGCGTCGGCGTAACGCCCCTTGTCGTAGGGGTTGGGCTCGTCCTTCCAGACCAGCTTGTAGCCTCCCTTTTCGATCCCGCCGAGCGGGACGGGCTGACCGGGCGTACCGATCCTCGTCTCGAAGAAGCGCTTCCAGTCGTAAGGGTGGACCTGGTTCAGCTTGGTGACGATTTCGTCGACCTCGAACGGAAGCTGGCCCCAGTCGCCATCGTTCATGCCGAAGAACAGTTTGGCGAAATCGTCGATCGACTTGCGCCCGCCCGTGCCGGCGCGGATGATCTGGTCGGCCTCGAGCCAGACCAGCGCGCCTTCGGTATAATAGTCCTCGCTGCGGGCGAGGCTGGCAAACGGCTTGGGTTTGCGCGCAGCGAAGACCGGGTCGCTCCCGGTATCCTCGACCGAGCGCCAGCGGCGGCCGGCCTGTTCGGCAAAGTTGCCGGCCCAGGCGGCGAGCATGCCCAGCACCACCGGCTTGCCCTGCAGCCCCGATCGTGCGGCGAGTACCGTGCCCCAGAACTGGTCCTGGCCTTCATAGGTCCAGAGCAGATCGCCCTGCATCGGCTGGCGATAGTCGGGCGTCCACAGCCGCGCCGGGCGGCGGTACTTGCCCGACCACGAATGGCCGTATTCGTGGGGTAGCAGGTTGCGGTCGAACTCGTATTTGTCCCATTCTGTGAAAGCGCCGGGCTCGAGCTGGTTCTCGCTCGAGCGATGATGCTCAAGGCCGATGCTGCCGATCTTGTCAGACAGCGCGAGCAGGAATTCGTAATGATCGAAATGGTTGGCGCCGAAGGCGAGCCGCGCCTCGGTGACGAGATTGCGGTGGAGGTCGATCTGCTCGGGCTTGGCTTCGAGCTGTTCGGCCTTGTCGGCGATGACGTTCAGGGTGACCTTTTGCCCGAGATCCCACTTGCGGAAATAGCGCCCGGCAAAGATCGGCGAATCGATCAGCACCTCGTAATTGGTCGGCGCCCAGGCCCAGCGGTTGCCCTGTTGGGCCAGGCCATCGAGCGCGGTTGCGGCGGTGAAGCCGGCCGGCAGGGTGACGAAGGGCTGGATAGTGATCTGGCGCACGTAGTGCCCCGCCGGGTAGAGGCTCATCTTCTCCCACTGCAGGTTGAGCATGTCGGGCGTCATCGTGATGCGCCCCTCGCTCGACTGGAGCGGCGAGGTGTGGATGAACTTGGCCACCACTTCGCTGGCCCCTTCGGGCAGGGTCACGTGAAAGGCATAGACCTCGACCGGGTCGCGCTTCCATTCGAGCTTCTGCCCGCCCGCGGTGAACGAAAGGTCGACCAGTTCGGCCAATGGCCCGCGCGGGCCGTGGTTGCCGGGCAGCCACTGCGGATAGAGCAGGGTCAGCGTCCGGGTGCCCGCCGCGACCGGGATCGTTTCGGTGACGCGGTAGACGCCGCGCACCGTGTCGCTGGCGTCGATGTCGAGCTTGATCGTGCCGGGATAGGGCACGTCTTTCGCATCGGGCACGGTCTGGGCGATCGGCACGGCTAACGGAGCCGAATTGGCAGCCCGGGCGGGGGAGGAGATCAGGGTGGCGGACGTCAGCAGCAGCGCGACCAGACTTTTCGTTTTCATGCGCCGGTCATGCCGAACCTTGCGCGCGCGCGCAACGCCCGAGGCCGCACCTTTTCGACGAAGGACAAACCATGTAGGGGCCAGCGCCATGAGCACGACCCCACAGGCCATTCGCGGAACGCAGGACATTTTCGGCGCAGAGGCGGAAGCCTTCGCCCATGTCGTCGAGACGTTCGAACGCGTGCGCAAGCTCTACCGCTTCCGCCGGGTGGAAATGCCGGTGTTCGAAAAGACCGAGGTGTTCAGCCGCTCGATCGGCGAGACGACCGATGTCGTGTCGAAGGAAATGTATTCGTTCGAGGATCGCGGCGGCGAATCGCTGACCCTGCGGCCCGAGTTCACCGCCGGGATCGCCCGCGCCTACATCACCAACGGCTGGCAGCAGCACGCCCCGCTGAAGGTCGCGACCCACGGCCCGCTGTTCCGGTACGAACGCCCGCAAAAGGGCCGCTACCGCCAGTTCCACCAGATCGACGCCGAGATCATCGGCGCGGCCGAGCCGCAGGCCGACGTCGAACTGCTGACGCTCGCCGACCAGCTTCTTAAGGAACTGGGCATCGCCGACGGCGTGTCGCTCCAGCTTAACACGCTGGGCGACGGGGCGAGCCGCGAAGCGTGGCGGCTGGCGCTGATCGACTATTTCCGCGCCGTGAAGGCCGAACTCAGCGAGGATTCGCAGGACCGGCTGGAACGCAATCCGCTGCGCATCCTCGATTCGAAGGACCCGCGCGACAAGGCCTTCGTCGCCGATGCGCCCAAGATCGACGACTTCCTGAGCGGCGAGGCGCAGGAATTCTTTGGCCAGGTCACCAGCGGGCTCGACGCCGCCGGCGTCGCCTGGACCCGCGCGCCCGCGCTGGTCCGCGGGCTCGACTACTACCGCCACACCGCGTTCGAATTCGTCACCGACCGGCTGGGTGCACAAGGCACGGTGCTGGGCGGCGGGCGCTATGACGGGCTGATGGAAAGCCTTGGCGGGCCGTTCACGCCGGCCGTCGGCTGGGCGGCGGGGATCGAGCGGCTGGCGATGCTGTTGGGCAACACGGCAGAACCGAACGCGCAGGTTATCGTCGTCGTCGAAGACGACGCGCTGCTCGACAAGGCGATTGGCGCCATCACCAAGCTGCGCAGTGCCGGCCTAAGCGCCGATCTTGTCGCTGCCGGGTCACCGCGCAAACGCTTCGACAAGGCGTCGAAGATGGGGGCCGATGCGCTTGTGGCCTATGCCATCCGCGATGGTGCTGAAAGCGTTCGCGTGCGCGGCGAGCGACAGGCCGAGATCGACCGCATCCTGTCGTGACTATCTCCGAAACCCGTCTTGCCCAGATTGCCGCCCGCTTCGCCGAGATCGAGGCGCGGCTGGCTTCGGGTACGCTCGAAGGCAAGGACTTCGTCGCCGCCAGCCGCGACTTCGCCGAGCTTGAACCCGTTGCCAGGGCCGCGGCCGACGTGCGGGCCATGCGCGCCGAACTCGCCAGTCTGGCCCAACTCGACGATCCCGAGATGCGCGAACTGGCGGCAGAGGAAATCGCCCGGATCGAGGCCGAATTGCCCGAGGCCGAACACGCCCTGCAGATCGCCATGCTGCCGCGCGATGCCGCCGACAGCCGTTCGGCCATGCTCGAAGTGCGCGCCGGCACCGGCGGCGACGAGGCGGCGCTGTTTGCCGGCGATCTGCTGCGCATGTACGAACGCTTTGCCGCCGAACAGGGCTGGCGCTTCGAACTGGTCAGCGCCAACGCCAGCGATGTCGGGGGCTTCAAGGAAGTGGTGGCCGAGATCAACGGCAACGGCGTCTTCGCCAAGCTGAAGTTCGAAAGCGGCGTCCACCGCGTCCAGCGCGTGCCCGTGACCGAAAGTGGCGGTCGCATCCACACCAGCGCCGCGACCGTCGCGGTGCTGCCCGAACCCGACGAAGTCGACGTCCAGATCGAGGACAAGGACCTCAAGATCGACGTCTACCGGGCCAGCGGCGCGGGCGGGCAGCACGTCAACACCACCGATTCGGCGGTGCGCATCACCCACCTGCCGACCGGCACCGTGGTCACCTGCCAGGACGGCCGCAGCCAACACAAGAACAAGGAAAAGGCGATGCAGGTGCTGCGCGCCCGCCTGTTCGAAGCCCAGCGCGAGGCCGTGCAGGGTGAGGAAGCCGCCGCGCGCAAGGCCATGGTCGGATCGGGCGATCGCAGCGAACGGATCCGCACCTACAACTTTCCGCAGGGACGCGTCACCGACCACCGCATCAACCTGACCCTGCACCGCCTGCCCGAGGTGCTCGAAGGTCCGGGGCTTGGCGAACTGGTCGACGCGCTCACCGCCGAGGACCAGGCCAAGCGTCTTGCGGCGCTGGGGGAATGAATCTCCCCCCGATCCGCACCGTTGCCCAGGCCATCCGCTCCGCCACGGAAGTGCTCGGCCCGCGTACCGACAGCGCCCGGCTCGACGCCGAACTGCTGATGGCTCATTCGCTTGGTGTAAGCCGGTCGCAGATGTTCCTTCAGCACATGGGCGACGGCGTACCCGAAGCGTTCGCCGGCTTCGTCGAGCGCCGCGCGGGCCACGAGCCGGTGGCCTACATCCGCGGCCAGCAGGAGTTCTTCGGCCTCACTTTCCTGGTCACGCCCGAAGTCCTGATCCCCCGCGCTGACAGCGAAACCCTGGTCGAGGCGGCGCTGTCCGCCCGGCCCGATGCGGCCAGCGTGCTAGACCTCGGCACCGGGTCCGGGGCACTGTTGCTGGCGGTGCTGGAAAACCTGCCTGGCGCACGCGGGCTCGGCATCGACCGCTCGGCCGGCGCGCTTGCCGTCGCAAGGACCAATGCCGACCGTCTGGGTCTTTCCGACCGGACCGACCTGCGGCAGATCGACTGGACAGTGCCTGACTGGGACCGCGTCCTCGGCCGGTTCGACCTGGTCCTCGCCAATCCGCCCTACGTCGAAAGCGGGGCGGAGCTGGCCCCGGATGTGCGCGACCACGAACCGGCCGGTGCGCTTTTCGCAGGGGCGGACGGGCTCGACGATTACCGCAGGCTGGTCCCGGCCTTGCCCGAACTGCTGGCGCCGGGCGGCGTCGCGCTGGTCGAAATCGGCGCGACCCAAGCCCAGTCGGTTTGCGCCCTTGGCGCCGCGGCCGGCCTTCAATCGACGGTCCATCGCGACCTTGGCGACAGAAATCGGGTGATTGCCTTCACGTTTTCTCTTGGCAACGGGCCCCGTAACGCTTAAATCCAGACACAGGCCAGCGCCGGTCCGCTTTTTCGTTGACCCGCAGGCCACATCCAACATTTGCGATTCGGCGGCAGTTTGCCGCCTAAGGCAAGCAGATGGAGGGACCACGAAGCGCGATCGTGCGCCCGTGGCACGGGTCATGCGACCGTACAGGCTGGCAAGCCAGCGAGGGGTCGCCGGATTAGGGATAGTGTACCCTTGAACAACAACAACCGTGGGAACAACCGCCGGCGCGGCCGGGGTAACCGTCAGAGCGGCGGCGGTGGCGGCCAGCAACTGAACCGGATCGACAGCCGTGCAAGGGGCAACGCCCCGCAGTTGCTCGAAAAGTACCGCAAGCTGGCGCAGGACGCCCACCTCAACGGCGACCGGGTGCAGGCCGAATACTACCTGCAGTTCGCCGACCATTATTTCCGCGTCATCGCCGACGCGCGCCTGCGCCAGGAAGAACAGCGCAGCCGAGCCCAGGGCGAACGCTGGCAGGATTCGGGCGAAGAAGGCGAAGACAGCCACGAATTTGCCGGCGACGGCGATTTCCCGAGCTTCGACCAGCCGAGCTACAACCGCCAGCCACGCGAGGATCGCCCCCGCCGGGACGACCGCGATGACGACAACCGCGGCAATCGCCAGGAACCCGCCGAGGCCGAGGCCGAGGGCGAGGCCGCAGGCGACGAAGCGGCCGCCAACCCGTACGAACCGCCGCAGAACCCTTTCGTGCGCGAGAATCGCGGCACCCGCGGTCTGCGCCCCCGGCGCGAGGATCGCCGCCCCCGCCGTGACGACGCTGGCGAAGGCGATTCCGGCGAACAGTCCGGGCTTGACCCCACGTTGCTGCCGCCGGCCATCGCCACCGTTCGCGACGACGCTCCGCAGGACGCCGATCTGGGCGAAGAGGCTGCCCCGGCCAAGCCACGCCGTGGCCGCCCCCGCAAGAAGCCGTCGGCCGACGACGCCGGTGAAACGCTAGAATCGGTCAACTGACGCCGGGCGTGCCGCGCGCGCTGGATCTCTATCGAAACCACCCGCGGCTGGCGGCGCTGCTGTGCGGCGCGCTGACCGCGGCGGGCTTCGCGCCCCTGCACCTCGCGCCGCTGGCGCTGCTCGGCGTGGTCGGACTTCTCGACCTTGTCGCTCGCGCGGCAAACTGGAAGCAGGCGGCCCTTGCCGGCTGGTTGTTCGGCGTCGGCCATTTCTGCATCGGGAATGGCTGGATCGCTACCGCCTTCACCTACCAGGCGGCGATGCCCGCCTGGCTTGGTTGGCTGGCGGTCGTTCTCCTCAGCCTATACCTGGCCGTCTATCCGCTGCTGGCGGCACTCGGTGCCTGGATGATCGGTCGGCGGGGCGGGCCGGCGCTGGTCCTGGCCTTCGCCGGATGCTGGATCATCAGCGAATGGCTGAGGAGCTGGGTCTTCACCGGCTTTGCCTGGAACCCGCTCGGCGCCCTGGCTCTGGGCAGCTTCGCGCGGCCGGGCCTGGCTGCCGTCCTTCCGTTCACCGGCACCTATGCGCTGTCCGGCGTGGTCGCGCTGCTTGGCGGCGTGGTCATGCTTGGCTTGCGCCGTGGCCTGCGCGATTGGCGCGGCATGGCGGGCCTCGTTGCGCCGCTGCTGCTGCTTTCCGCACCATTCACGCCGCTGGCGCCGGCGCCTGGCCCATCGCCGGCCGCGGGCCCCGCCTTCACCTTGGTCCAACCTTGGATCCCGCAGGATGAGCTCAACGATCCGGCCATGTTCCCGCGCAATTTCGCACGGCTGGCAAAGCTGTCGACGCCGCTTGCCCCGGGCGAGCCGCGCTTGCTGCTGTGGCCGGAAAGCGGCGTCCCGGACTACCTGCGCGAAGGCTATCCCGAAATCGCATACCTCGACAACTTCGGCGCCGATCCCATCATTGCACGAACGCGGCTGGGCCGCGTCGCGGGACCCGGCGGCGTCCTGCTGACCGGCGCGACCGACCTAGAGGAGCAGGACGGCCGCATCGTCGGCGCGCGCAACGCCGTGACCGCGATCGATGCGGGCGGCGCAATCGTCGGCAGCTATGCCAAGGCGCACCTTGTGCCCTATGGCGAATACCTGCCGATGCGCAGCCTGCTGACCCCGCTCGGCCTGTCGCGGCTTGTGCCGGGCAGCATCGACTTCTGGCCCGGCCCCGGGCCGCAGACCCTCGACCTCGGCCAGTGGGGCCGCGTGGGGGTCCAGGTGTGCTACGAGATAATCTTTTCCGGGCAGGTCGCCGACCGCGAGAACCGGCCGGCATTCCTGTTCAACCCGTCCAACGATGGCTGGTTCGGCAGTTGGGGCCCGCCTCAGCATCTCGCCCAGGCGCGGATGCGCGCGATCGAGGAGGGCCTGCCGGTCCTGCGTGCGACGACCACCGGGATCAGCGCGGTGATCGAACCGAGCGGCGTGGTCCGCAATTTCGTGCCGCGCAACCAGGGGGGGCGGATCGATGGTGCGATCCCCGCCGCCCTGCCGCCTACGCCCTTTGCGCGGCTGGGCAACATGCTTGCCCTCTTGTGGGCCGCAGCTTTTCTTGTCGCCAGCGTGGTTGCCAGCCGCCGCGCCCGAGGCTAGACCGGGAAGCACACATAAAGTTTTCTTTATATCGGATTAGCAATGCGCAACTCGTTTCTCTTCACCTCCGAAAGCGTGTCCGAAGGCCATCCCGACAAGGTGGCCGATCAGATCAGTGACGCGATCGTCGACCTGTTTCTGGGCATCGATCCCGAGGCGCGGATCGCCTGTGAGACGCTGACCACGACGCAGCTGGTGGTGCTGGCCGGGGAAATCCGCGGCAAGGGCATCTACGAGAACGAGGAATGGGCGCCTGGTATCCCCGAGCGGATTGAAGAGGTCGTGCGCGAGACGGTGAAGCGGATCGGTTACGAGCAGTCGGGCTTTCACTGGAACGAGTTCCGTTTCGAGAACAACCTCCACGGCCAGTCGGCACATATAGCGCAAGGAGTCGATGCCGGCGACGACAAGGACGAGGGCGCGGGCGACCAGGGCATCATGTTCGGTTATGCCAGCGACGAAACCCCCGACCTGATGCCGGCGACGCTCGACTACAGCCACAAGATCCTCGAACGCATGGCAGCCGATCGCAAGAGCGGGAAGGCAGCATTCCTCGAACCCGACGCCAAGAGCCAGGTTACCCTGCGCTATGCCAACGAGCGCCCGGTCGAAGCAACCGCCATCGTCGTCTCGACCCAGCACGCGCCGGGTTATTTCTGGCACAAGGGCGAGGGCGACGAAGCCAAGTACACGCAGCTTCGCGACTACGTGAAGGGCGTGATCGCCGATGTCATGCCCGCCGATCTGCTGACCGAAAACACGGTCTATCACATCAATCCGACCGGCTGCTTCGAGATCGGCGGCCCCGATGGCGATGCCGGCCTGACCGGACGCAAGATCATCGTCGACACCTATGGCGGGGCAAGCCCGCACGGCGGCGGCGCCTTTTCGGGCAAGGACCCGACCAAGGTCGACCGCTCGGCCGCCTATGTCACGCGCTACCTGGCCAAGAACGTCGTCGCGGCGGGGCTTGCCCGGCGCTGCACGATCCAGATCGCCTATGCCATCGGCGTGGCGACGCCTCTGTCGCTCTACGTCGATCTGCACGGCACCGGCAAGGGCGTGAACGAAGGCCAGCTCGAAGAGATCCTGCCGACGCTGGTCAACCTGACGCCGCGCGGCATCCGCACCCATCTTGGCCTCAACAAGCCGATCTATTCGCCCACGGCCGCCTACGGGCACTTCGGCCGCAAGGCGGAAGGCGACCTGTTTCCGTGGGAACGCACCGACCTCGTCGACAAGCTCAAGGCGGCGCTTGGCTGAAGCCTATTGGCGGTAGTCGGCGGTGATGATGCCGGCCGCCGCCAGCTCCTCCTCATGGCTGACCTCGCGCCAGGTCTCGGCGAGGGCCTCGACCTCCCACTGGCGCATGGCCGGGTGATCGAGAACGCGATCGACCCAGGCCTGCCCTTGTCCGACGTCGAGGCCATAGGTGCGGATCCGGAAGGCGACCGGCGCATAAAAGGCGTCGACCGCGGAAAAATCCGCGCCCGCCAGCCACGGTCCACCGAACCGTGACAGTCCGGTTTCAAGCAGTTCGCGCACGCGGGTCACATTGCGCTGCAGCCCCTGGCTCATCGGCTTTGGCGTGACGCGCACGCCGACGTTCATCGTGCAGTCGTTGCGCAGGTGGCCGAAGCCGCCGTGCATCTCGGTCACGGCACCCTGGGCAAAGACGCGGGCATCCTCGCCCGAGGGCCAGATGCCCGGGTGGCGATCGGCGAGGTAAAGCGCGATGCCCAGCGAATCGGCGATCCGCCGTTCGCCATCGATCAGCAACGGGACCTGCCCGGTCGGGCTGAAGCGGCGGAAATCCTCGTAATTGTCGGGCTTGGTGAAAGGCTCGAGCCGATCCTCGAAAGCGATGTCCAGGGCCTTCATCAGCAGCCAGGGGCGCAGCGACCAGCTTGAGTAATTCCGGTTCGCGGTGATGAGGGTATAGGCCATGGCACAGGAGACTAGCGCCGGGCACAGGCGGGTCAATGCGCGGCCAGGGCACCATCCTCGTCGGGCCAACGCGTCATGCGCTTTCGCCCGGCATCGAGAAACAGCGCCGGCAGCTTCCACAGCATCAGCACCTTGTGAATGCACCAGTCGGCGGCGCGTTCGTTCCAGCGCGCCGTTGCGCGGCCCTGCCGTTCAAGCCAGCGCTGATATGGCAGGAAATGGTCGGGCTCATCGCGGTGAACGATCTCGAAGATCCGGCGCATAACCGGATCGGACCGGACGACCCGGCTGCGCAGCAGGATTTGGACCTGCTGCATTCCGCGCTGTTCTGTCAGCATGATGACACGGCAGAGCCGCTCGAACTCGTCCGGCGTGGCGACGATTTCTCCGGTGTCGAGTTCCTCGATTGAGCAGCGGAACACCCACTGAATGAACCGGTCTATGTGGCCCACGCCGCGATCGACGGCCAGCGGCATCATACCGCGCCGTTCGAACCAGCGGCGGAACATCACGTAGTGCGCGTATTCGTCGGCGCGGTGCTTCTCGATCTCGCGCTGGAACGCCAGATCGTCAGGACAGCGCAGCCGCACCGCCTCGATCACCCGGTCGAGCGAGGTGTACCCGCGGTGCTCGTTGTAGATGTAGACCGATGCCAGGACGTCGAGATAGCGGTCACAAAATCCGGCACCGATCATCGCCGTCACTCCAGCATGGCGGTCAGCCCCAGGACCGATTCGGCGAACTCCTGACGGAAATCCTGAACCACGCCCCTGGCGCTGCGCACCTGGTCGACCAGCCCGACGCCCTGGCCGACGAAATAGGATACCAGGTCGCGGGCCTGCTCGTTGCCGTTGATAACAGCGTTTTCAATGCGTTGGAACGCCGGCTCGCTGACCATCCCCATCAATGGCATGGGCAGGGCGCCGGGGCTGCCCTCGCCGTCCCAGGCTTCGTGCCAGGCGGTCTTCAATTGCCGGGCAGGCTTGCCGGTACGGCTTCGGCTGCGCACGGTATCGCGGCTGCGCGCTTGAACCATCTTTTCGCGGAAGGCCTCGCTGGTTTCGGATTCGGTCGTCGCCAGCCAGACCGATCCGGTCCAAGCACCCTGCGCGCCAGCGACCATCATCGCCGCCATCTGCGCCCCGGTCATGATCCCGCCGGCGGCGAGCACCGGGATGTCCTGCCCGGTTTCCTTGAGCGCACGGACGACTTCGGGGATCAGCACCAGGGTCGACACCTCGCCGCAGTGACCGCCCGCCTCGCCCCCTTGCGCAACGATGATGTCGACGCCCGCCGCCGCCTGGCGCAGCGCGTGTTCCTTGGCGCCGACCAGCGCGGCAACCGGAATGCCGCGCCTCTTGCCCTCGGCGATCATGGCGGCCGGGGCGATGCCAAGCGCGTTGGCGATGAGGCGGATCGGGTGGCGGAAAGCGACTTCCATCTGGGCATAGCCGTTCTCGGGCGTGATGCCGCTGGTCCCTTCGCTGCGCACCACGTCCTCGGGTCGCACGGCAACGCCGTATTCGCCGAGCAGGTTGGCGGTGAAGGCGCGGTGCTGCGGCGAAATCGCCTCGGCGCGCTGGCGGTTGTCCGCAAATTCGGCCACGCGGGGGTCGACCACCTCGGGCACCAGCACGTCGACGCCGTATGGCGCGCCATCGATGTGCTCGTCGATCCAGGTCAGCTCTTCCTCTAGCCGTGCGGGAGTGAAGGCCGTCGCCCCCAGCACCCCGAACCCGCCCGCCTTGCTGACCGCGACCACCACGTCACGGCAGTGGCTGAAGGCGAACAGCGGAAACTCGCACCCGGTGAGGCGGCAAACGGCGTTGTCCATGATTCTCTCCCTTGTGGGGAGCGATCATCGCGCCGCCGGCGGCCGCCTGCAAGTCCGATTTAAGCGAACGATTAAGCGAGGTAATGCGCCGTGGTGCGCACCGCAACGTCTTCTGCGGTCACGCCGGGCGCGGTTTCGATCAGATGGAACGGGCTTTGGTGATCGTTGCGCTTGAACACGGCCAGATCGGTGATCACCATGTCGACCACGTTCCGCCCGGTCAGTGGCAGGGTGCAGGCCGGAATGAACTTGGGACTGCCGTCCTTGGCACAGTGTTCCATCACGACAATGATCTTCTTGACCCCGGCGACGAGGTCCATCGCCCCGCCCATGCCCTTGATCATCTTGCCCGGGATCATCCAGTTGGCGATGTCGCCGTTTTCGGCCACTTCCATCGCCCCCAGCACGGTGAGATCGATCTTGCCGCCGCGGATCATGGCGAAGCTCTGCGCGCTGTCGAAATAGGCGGAGTGCGGCAGTTCGCTGATCGTCTGCTTGCCGGCGTTGATCAGGTCCGGATCGACCTGGTCCTCGGTCGGGAACGGCCCGATGCCCAGCATTCCGTTTTCCGATTGCAGCGTGACCGTCATGCCTTCGGGCACGTGGTTGGCGACAAGCGTCGGGATGCCGATGCCAAGGTTGACGTAGTAACCGTCCTGCAGTTCCTGCGCGGCGCGGGCGGCCATCTGGTCGCGGCTCCAACCCTTGGCGATGTTGTCGTGCGTGGTCATCAGGCGGCCTCCCTCACGGTGCGGAATTCGATCTTCTTGTCGTAGGGCGCGCCGACGATCAGGCGCTGGACGTAAACTCCGGGCAGATGGATACAATCGGGATCGAGGCTGCCGGTCGGCACGATTTCCTCGACCTCGACCACGCAAACCCGCCCGCAGGTGGCCGCCGGCTGGTTGAAATTGCGCGCAGTCTTGCGGAACACGACGTTGCCGGTTTCGTCCGCCTTCCACGCCTTGACCAGGGCAAGATCGGCGAAGATGCCCTGCTCGAGGACATACTCCTCGCCGTTGAACACCTTGGTTTCCTTGCCTTCGGCCACCAGCGTGCCGACGCCGGTCTTGGTGTAGAAGCCGGGAATGCCGGCACCGGCGGCGCGCATCCGTTCGGCCAGTGTGCCTTGCGGCGAGAATTCGACCTCCAGCTCGCCCGACAGGTACTGGCGTTCGAACTCCTTGTTCTCGCCCACATAGGACGCGATCATCTTCTTGACCTGACGGGTGCGCAGCAGCTTGCCGATGCCTTCGTTGTCGATCCCGGCGTTGTTGCTGGCGAAAGTCAGGTCCTTGACCCCGCTGTCGCGCACCGCGTCGAGCAGCCGTTCGGGAATACCGCACAAGCCGAAGCCGCCGCAGGCGATCAGCAGGCCGTCCTTGAGCAGGCCGTCGAGAGCCGTTGCCGCATCGGGGTAGATTTTCTGCGCCATTCGCAAGTCTCCACAAAAGCTTCGCCCGCCTCCTAGCGTGTTGCACTGATGCAGACTAATGATTGTTTCTTTGCTGTTTCGATAAGATCTGGTGATGAGAAAGCTGGCGATCTATCATCTGGAAACGCTGCTGTGGATCGCCCGCCTGGGTACGTTCCGCGCGGCGGCGGATCGTCTGGGGACGACCCAGCCGGCCATTTCGGCGCGCGTGCGCGAGATCGAGTCGCAATTGGGCGTGACCCTGTTCCGGCGCGACGGACGCGGCGTGTCGCTGACCGCTCGCGGACGCCAGCTTGTCCAGGATTGCGAGCCGCTGCTGGCCGGGTTCGAGCGCGCGCTGATGCAGGCCGGCGATTTCGCCGGAGCGACCGGCGTGGTGCGGATCGGGGTGGGCGAGATCGTTGCGGCGAGCTGCCTGCCCCAATTCGTCGGTGCGGTCTCGCGTGACCTGCCAGGGGTCACGCTGGAGATCGAACTGGATCTGACTGCGCGCATGCTCCAGCAAGTCCTGGCGGGCGCGCGCGACATGGTGTTCCTCGCCGGTCCCGTCGCCAGTCCGGGCGTCCGCACCGTCCCGATCGGCGCCGTCGGCCTGCGCTGGCTGGCGGCGCCGGAGCTTGCGCAAGGCGATCCTTTTGCGACGCCCCCCGCCTTGTGGTCGATCGGCAGCCATTCGCCTATCCACACGGCCCTGCTGCGCGCGGTCGAGGATGGGCTACCGTGCCGGTCGATCAACATCTGCAACAACATCCGGGCGATGATCGGCATCGTCGCGGCCGGCGCAGGCGTTGCCCTGTTTCCCGAAGCCATGGTGTCGGACGCGGTGGCGCAGGGCCTGCTGGTCGAGGTCCACGCCCCGCCGGTGCAGAAGATACCCTTCGAGGCGGCGATCCGCGCCGGAGAGCAAGACCCCGTCATTCTCGAGCTGTTCCGCCGCGCAGGCGACCTGCAGCTCGGCTGATCAGCCGAGGTCGAGCCCCACCGCCCGCGACAGGTCGGCCAGCGCCTGTTCACCGCTGGTCACCTTGATCGCGTGCATGCCGAGCTGCGCCGCCGGCTTGCAGTTGATCCCCAGGTCGTCGAGGTAGACGCAGGCCCCCGGTTCCAACCCAAGCGCCTCGCACATCATCAGGTATATCCGCGGATCGGGCTTGCGCACGCCGGCCTTGGAACTTTCGATAACGTGCTCGAACCGGGCGAAGACCTGCTCGTAGGCATCTGTCCGGTCGCTCGAACGCGCCATGCCCGCACCATGGCCGGCCGGGACGTTGTTGGTGATGCAGGCCAGGCGATACCCTGCGTCCCTGAGCTGGTCGAGCGCGGTGACCATGGCCGGGCGAATCGATCCCGACAGCACGGCCAGCACCGATGCCCCGTCCAGCGCGTGGCCCAGCGCGGCGGCTTCGGCGGCGAACAGCTCATCGAACTGCGCCGGCTCGATCGCCGCGCGTTCGAACTGCGCCCAGGCGTTGCTGTCGGGATTGGTCGCGTTGACCCTGCGGACGAAATCGCGGGGCAGGCCGCGCTGTTCCTCGAGCCGGTTGAACGCCTCGAACGGCGATGCGGTAATCACCCCGCCGAAGTCGAAAATCACGGCATCGAAACGGCGCTCGGTCATGGGGATGCTGCATCCTCTGTCTGTGTCTTTCCCGTTCCGTGGACGAAGCCGTGCATCGGGGCAAGCGCCCCCGCGCGACTCTTTGATCTCGATCATGGACGCTGCCGGGTGCAGGTCTAAGGTCAGGGCAAAGGAGAATGATCATGCGTTCCATCCTGGTTCAGGCCGGCCGCGATGCCGGAATGTCAGCTCGCCTCGACACCGCCATGGCGATTGCACGCTTCACCGACGGCCACCTGACGCTTCTGATCGACACGCCGATCCACAAATACGTGTCGGTCGATCCCTATGGCGGCAGTTACGTTGCGCGCGAGGCGCTCGATGCGGCGCTTTCCGCCGACGACGAACTGGCCGCTGCCTTCGAAGGACGGCTGCTCAGCGACGACGTGCCGTTCGATGTCGCCCAATACGAGGCCGAACCATTGGCGGCTCTGGCCGATGCGGCTCGCCTGTCGGATCTGGTGGTTATGCCCCGCGACGCCGCACTGTGCGGCAATCTTGCGCTGGAAACACGGGTGCCGGTGCTGATCATGCCCGAATCGGTGCGGCTGGCCCTGCCGCTGCAAGCGGCAGCGATCGCCTGGGATGGCGGCGATCCGGCGGCGGCGGCCCTGCGCGGCGCGGTGCCCCTGCTGCGCGGCTGCCCGTCCGTCAGCGTCATCACCGTGACGAGCGACGGGCCGGACGCTTTCCCGGCGACCGAGGCGCTTCGCTATCTGGCGCGGCACGGCATCAAGGCCGACCTCGTCGAAGTCGCGCGCGGCGCCTCGGTCGAGCAGACCCTGGCTGGCGAAGTCAAGCGGCTGGGCGCGCAACTGTTCGTACTGGGGGCGTTCGGCCACGCCAGGCTGACCGAATTCCTGTTTGGCGGCGTGACCCGGTATTTCCTGCGCGACGCTCCGGCTTTGCCCCTGCTGATCGCCCACTAAACCGCTCTCGAAGAAACTACGCTGCATTGCACAACAGGAAGCGGAGAGTTTGAAACCTTCGGTCGGTGATAACGATCACAGTTGCTCTACACCCGGCCCTGGGCGCCAATCGTGCTGAAAAATCAGTCTAGTTGCGTAAAACGCAACAAGAGGTGATCTTTTCGCACTTGCACAAAATCGACCCCTATCCCAACTAGAGCCTGCCTTTCAGGCATCCTCTCCCAAAAACTTCGATGACCCGGGCGGTTTCGTCCGGGTCTTTTTTTGCTTCGTTGCGGCCGCCCGCCATGCAACGACTTTGCGCGACCGGCGTTTATGCCGGAAACAGGGTTTCGGGGCAGAGGCGGTTTGAAATGGGCCGTTGCCGTTCCTAGCTTGACCCTATCGGGGGAGGCGCACCCTCCCGCAAGGAACAGGATACTTACCGCATGGCCGAGGGTGAAGACGCCGCCGTTCTGGACAAGGCAGTAAAGCTGCAGGTTGCCGCCGCCCGCCAGGAAGAAAGCGGGCAAGGCATTGCCCGCATGCCCAAGAAGGCGCTGGCCGCACTGGGCGTGACCGAAGGCGACGTGGTCCAGATCGTCGGCAAGCGCAGCACGGCGGCTCGCGTCGTGCTCGCCTATGCCGAGGACGAAGGCCTCGACGTTATTCGCCTCGACGGCCTGCAACGCGCCAATGCCGAGGTCGGCTCGGGCGATCATGTCCATGTCGAGAAGGCCGAATCGCGGCCGGCCCAGCGCGTTATCTTCGCCCCTGCCCAGCGCGAGATGCGGCTTCAGGGGCCCGGTCAGGCGCTCAAGCGCAACTTCTTCCTGCGGCCGCTGGTCGCCGGCGATCTCGTCGCGACGACCGGCCAGACCCAGATCCGCGACATGCCGCCGCAGGTCCAGCGCATGTTCAACGCGCCGGCCTTTGCCCTGACCCAGATTCGTCTCACTGTCGTTTCAACCGTGCCCAAGGGCATTGTCCACATCGACGAGAACACCGAAGTCGAACTGCGCGAGGAATTCGAGGAAGCCCGCGGCAGCCGCGGCGACGTCAACTATGACGACGTCGGCGGCATGGGCGACACCATCCGCCAGCTGCGCGAGATGGTCGAATTGCCGCTGCGCTATCCCGAACTGTTCACGCGCCTTGGCGTCGATCCGCCCAAGGGCGTTCTGCTGCATGGCCCGCCGGGAACCGGCAAGACGCGCCTGGCCCGCGCCGTCGCCAACGAAAGCGAAGCCAGCTTCTTCACAATCAACGGCCCCGAGATCATGGGCAGCGCCTATGGCGAGAGCGAGCGGCGCCTGCGCGAGGTTTTCGAGGAAGCGGAAAAGGCCAGTCCCTCGATCGTCTTCATCGACGAGATCGATTCGATCGCGCCCAAGCGCTCGGGTACGCCGGGCGAGGCAGAGAAGCGCCTTGTCGCGCAGCTTCTCACGCTGATGGACGGGTTGCATTCGCGGTCCAACATCGTCGTCATCGCCGCAACCAACCGCCCCGACGCCATCGACGAGGCACTGCGCCGCCCGGGCCGATTCGACCGCGAGATCGTGGTCGGGGTGCCCGACCAGAAGGGCCGGCGAGAGATACTCGGCATCCACACCCGCGGCATGCCGCTGGCCGAAGGGGTCGACCTCGACGAGCTAGCCCGCACGACCCACGGCTTCGTTGGCGCAGACCTTGGTGCACTGGCGCGCGAGGCCGCGATGGACGCGGTGCGCCGCATCATGCCCGAACTCGACCTCGAGGCGCAGACCATCCCGGTCGAGGTGCTGGAGAAGCTCAACGTCACCCGCGACGATTTCCTCAGCGCGCTGAAGCGCGTTCAGCCTTCGGCAATGCGTGAGGTCATGGTCCAGGTCCCCAACGTGGGCTGGGCCGACATCGGCGGCGCGGACGAGGCGCAGGACCTGCTGAAGGAAGGGGTGGAACTTCCGCTCAGGAATCCCGAAGCGTTCCGCCGTCTCGGCATCCGCCCGGCCAAGGGCTTCCTGCTCTATGGTCCTCCCGGCACCGGCAAGACCCTGCTGGCCAAGGCGGTTGCCAAGGAAAGCGAGGCGAACTTCATCGCGATCAAGTCGTCGGACCTGCTCAGCAAGTGGTACGGCGAAAGCGAACAGCAGATCGCCCGACTGTTCCAGCGCGCCCGCCAGGTCGCGCCGTGCGTGATCTTCATCGACGAGATCGACAGCCTCGTCCCGGCACGCGGGTCGAGCGGCAACGAACCGCAGGTGACCGCGCGGGTGGTCAATACCATCCTGGCCGAAATGGACGGCATGGAGGAACTGTCGAGCGTGGTCCTGATCGGTGCGACCAACCGCCCCGGCCTGGTCGATCCGGCACTGCTGCGGCCGGGTCGCCTTGACGAGTTGATCTATGTCGGAACGCCCGATGCCAAGGGGCGCGAACAAATCCTCAAGATCCACACCGGCAAGATGCCGCTGGCCAAGGAAGTCGATCTGACCGAAATCGCCGCCAAGGCCGAACGCTTCACCGGCGCCGATCTGGAGGATGTGGTGCGCCGCGCCGGCATGAACGCCATTCGTCGCAGCCCGTTAGCCAAATCCGTCACCGCCGAGGACTTCGCCGAAGCGCTGAAGGCATCGCGCGCAACCGTCTCGGTCGAGATGGAAGCCGATTACCTCAAGATGAAGGGCGAACTGAAGAAGCGCGCGGCCGAGGTCACCGCCCAGCAGATCGGGTTCCTGGCCCCGGGCATGGTCGAATCGACCCGCGACAAGAAGCACGGCTGACCCGTTCCCCGATCGGGGAGCGGGTCACACCTCGTCGCAGAGCGCGTCGGGCATGTTCTCGCGCAGCCATTCGAGCATGGCTTCGCGCATGGCCGGGCGGAGGCGGCCGAGCGCGGTCGGCCCAGCCGCGCTCATCACCAGCTTCAGTTCGATCGAGCCGACCTGAGCTTCGCTGACCTGCAAGGCACCGGTGCGCTTGTCCCAATCGGCGTTGGCAGCAAGCAGTCCTTCGTAAGCCTCGCGCAAGGGCGCGATGGGAAATCCGGGCTTGACCGGCATCACCACCGATCCGGTGATCCCGCCGCCGGCGCGAGTCCAGTTCTGGAAGCTGGCGTCGAGGAACTTCGCGGTCGGCACGATCAGGCGCCGCTCGTCGTTGGTGCGGATGACCACGTAGCTGAGACGGATGTCTTCGACCCGGCCGCTTTCCCCCTCGACGACCACGAAATCGCCGATCCGGATCGGTTCGGTCAGCGCGATCTGCGTCCCTGCGATCAGCGACTTCAGCGCCGGCTGCGCGGCGGCGCCTATCGCCAGGGTGGCGACGCCAGCCGAAGCCAGCAGCGTGGTGCCGACATTGCGCACCGCCGGAATTCCGAACAGCACCAGCGCCACGGTCACGAAGACGATCAGGAAGGCCGCCGTGCGCGACAGGATCGCAATGCGCGTGCGGCGGCTGCGGGCGGCCAGTTCGTCGGGATCGGCCTCGGTCCTGGCCTCCATCGCGGCGGCGAAACCCCTGACCAGGGCAAGCACGACCCAGCCGAACAGGGCAGGCTGGATGAAGCGCGCCAGCTCGCCCCAGATCCGGGCGATCAGCGCGTCATTTTCGGCGGCCAGGGCCAGGCCGATGGCGATCATCGCCCAGCGGATCGGAGTGGCGATTTCCTTGATGACCAGATCGTCGCCCTGCGATGCCGAAAGCCGCGCGGCGCGGTTCAGCCCTGCAAAAAGCACGAGGTGCAGGGCCATGGCGACCGCCACCGCGATGCCGCCGACAATTGCCGCCTTGGTCAGCTGCGCCGACCAGCCGACGACCGTTTCGGCCGACAGGGAACCGCCGGGTAGTCGGGTGAGAAGCGCAGAACTCAATGCGCGGCACCCCAGCTCTGCCCGAAGCCGATTTCGACCCCCAGCGGCACGGTCATCGCGACGGCGGGGGCGGCGGCGCCTTCCATCACGGCGCGGATGACATCGCTGGCGGCGGCAACGTCGCCCTCTGGCAGTTCGAAGACCAGTTCGTCGTGAACCTGCAGCAGCATCCGCACATGGCCGAGCCCGGCGGCGTCGAGCGCCGGCATCATCCGGGCCATGGCGCGCTTGATGATATCGGCCGCGGTGCCTTGGATCGGCGCGTTGATCGCGGCGCGCTCGCTGCCCTGGCGTTCGGCCTGCTGGCCCGACTTGATCCGCGGGAACCAGGTCTTGCGGCCGAACAGGGTTTCCGAATAGCCTTGCTCGCGCACCTGATCGAGCGTTTCGTGGATGTAGCGCTGGATCCCGGGGAAGCGTTCGAAGTAGCGGTCGATCATGGCCTGGGCCTCGTCCGCCGGAACGCCCAGACGTCCGCCCAGACCCCAGCGGCTGATGCCGTAAAGAATCGCGAAATTGATCGTCTTGGCGCGGCCGCGGGTGTCGCGGTTGACCTCCCCGAACATTTCCTGCGCGGTGCGGGCATGGATGTCCTCGCCCTGCGCAAAGGCGTCCTTCAGCGCGGGGACGTCGGCCATGTGCGCGGCCAGCCGCAGCTCGATCTGGCTGTAGTCGGCGGCGAGCAGCACGTTGCCGGGCGCCGCTACGAAGCAGTCGCGGATCTGGCGGCCGATCTCGGTGCGGATCGGGATGTTCTGCAGGTTGGGATCGGTCGAGGAGAGGCGCCCCGTTTGTGCGCCGACCAGGCTGTAACTGGTGTGGACGCGGCCGGTCGCAGGGTTGATCGCCGCCTGCAGCGCCTCGGTATAGGTCGAGCGAAGCTTCGAGAGCTGGCGGTATTCGAGGACCTTGTTGGCGATCGGCGCGCCTTCGGCGGCCAGCCCTTCGAGCACCGACTGGTCGGTCGAATACTGCCCGGTCTTGCCCTTCTTGCCGCCCTTGTAACCGAGCTTGTCGAACAGGACGTCGCCCAATTGCTTGGGGCTGCCGATGGTGAAGGGCGAGCCGGCGAGCGCATGGATCTCGGCCTCGAGCGCGCCGATCTGGTCGGCGAAGGTGGAGGAGAGCCCGGCGAGTCGCTCGCGATCGACCATGATGCCGTGGCGCTCCATCTGCGCGACGACGGGGATCAGGGGGCGATCGACCCGTTCGTAGACCCGGGTTGCGCCCTCGTCCGCAAGCCGCGGTTTGAGGACGCGGTGCAGACGCCAGGTGACGTCGGCATCCTCGGCCGCATACTGGGTCGCGCGGTCGAGCGGCACCTCGCCGAAGGGGATCGCCTTCTTGCCGGTGCCGCAGATGTCCTTGAAGGTGAGAGTGGTGTGCGCCAGGTGGCGCATCGCCAGTTCGTCCATGCCGTGGCCGCCGCCGATCCCGTCCTCGCTGCGCCCGGCATCCATGTCGAAGCTGATGATCATGGTGTCGTCGATTGGCGCCACATTGACGCCGTGGCGCGCAAGGACATTGATGTCGTACTTGATGTTCTGCCCGATCTTGAGCACGGCGTCGCTTTCGAGGAGCGGCCTCAGCAGCGCCAGCGCGCGCGCCTTGTCGACCTGAACCGGGCGATCGGAAAACATGTCGCTGCCGCCGTGGCCCAGCGGGATGTAGCAGGCATCGTTCGGCCCCAGCGCCAGGCTGACCCCGGCAAGGTCCGCGCGCATCGCGTCGAGAGCGCTGGTTTCGGTGTCGATCGCCACCATCCGCGCGGCAAAGGCGCGGTCGATCCACGCCGCAAGCGCCGCTTCGTCCTGCACGCAGACGTAAGCCGAGCGATCGATTGCGGGCAGCTCGGGCAAGGGCGCGCGGCCGCCGGCCGGGGCGGCCTTGGCGCCTGCCGTCACCGGCTTGGCCGGGTTGAGCTGGGTCGGCCGGTCCGGGCTGCCGCGTCCGTCGCCCAGCCGCTTCAGCAAGCTGGTGAAGCCGTGTTCGGACAGGAAGTGGGTCAAGGGCTCGGGCGGAATCGCGTCGAGCTTCATGTCGTCGAGCGGCATGGGCAGCGGGCAGTCTTCCTTGAGCTGGACCAGCACGCGCGACAGGCGAGCCATGTCGGCAAACTCGATCAGGCTGTCGCGCATCTTCGACGGCTTCATCGACGGAGCCGCCGCCAGCGCGCCTTCGAGCGTGCCATGCTCCTGGATGAGCTTGGTCGCGGTCTTGGGTCCGATCCCGCGGATGCCGGGAACGTTGTCGACCGCATCGCCCATCAGGGCCAGGACGTCGCCGACGAGCTCGGGCGCAACCCCGAACTTTTCCTCCACCTCGGCCACATCGATGCGCTGGTTCTTCATCGTGTCGAGCATGTCGATGCAGCCCGCACCGCCCTTCGAACACTTGCCCACCAGCTGCATCAGGTCCTTGTCGGAACTCACGATCGTCACGTCCCAGCCGCGCTCGGTCGCGGCGCGGGCATAGGAGGCGATGAGATCGTCGGCCTCGAGCCCCTGCTCCTCGATGCAGGGCAGACTGAAGGCGCGGGTCGCGTCGCGGATCAGCGGAAACTGCGGCACCAGGTCTTCGGGCGGCGGCGGCCGATTGGCCTTGTACTGGTCGTAAATCTCATTGCGGAACGACACGCTGGAGGCATCGAGGATGACGGCAAGGTGCGTCGGACCGTCCGCCTTGTTGAGATCGTCGGCGAGCTTCCACAGCATCGTGGTATAGCCATAGACCGCGCCGACCGGAGTTCCGGCGGGATTGGTCAGTGGTGGCAGGCGGTGATAGGCGCGGAAGATGTAGGCCGACCCGTCGACCAGGTAGAGATGCTGCTTGGGCTCCATGATACGCGGCCTAGCAGCTTGGCCCCGCCCCGGTAAACCGTCACAGCCCGATTTTGCTGAGCCATCTGCGCGCCCCGAAATCGGCCCGTCCCAAAGCCGCGTCATACCGTCGCCACAATTTCCCCTTACCGATGACAGCATCCCGAAAACTGTGCATCGACATGATGGCGCAGCGACTTGTGCTTGCATCGGTCGCGGTTCGCCAGTATTTGTCCGCGCGAAGTCTACCGATAAGGTAGGCTTTCCGTTCGGTCGCACTCGCCGCAAGGCAATCTGCAAAAAGCAGGCCTGTGAAAGAGGCGTCCGCGCGTGGTCCACTCGCTGTTCTAAGGATTACTATTCATGCGCAAGATCGTTCTCGCCGCCGTCGCCGGCGCCGCCTTCGCCCTGTCGGCCTGCTCGGGCGAAAAGGCTGAAGACGCCGCTGCTGCCGCTTCGGAAGCCGCCACCGACGCCGCTGCCGAAGCTTCGGACGCTGCCACCGACGCCGCTGCTGCCGCTGCCGACACCGCCGTCGCCGCTTCGGGCGCCGCTGACGCCGCCGTCGATTCGGCTGCTGCCGCTTCGAACGCTGCTGCCGATGCTGCTGCTGCTGCCGAAGAAGCCGCGAAGAAGATGTAATCTTCGCCGTCTGGCAAAAGATCGGGGCGCGAGGGGAAACCTTCGCGCCCTTTTCTTTGTGCGCTAGGCTGCGGCTGTGACCTGGCGATCGACCCTCTCAGATTGGGCCCGGCGGCTGAAGGCCGACGCCCTGGCGCTGTGGCTGGCGGCGCGCGATCCTCGCGTGCCCGTGCCGGCCAAGGCACTGGCCCTGGTGGTGGCCGCCTATGCCTTCAGCCCGATCGACCTCATCCCCGATTTCATTCCTGTCCTCGGCCTGGTCGACGACCTGCTGATCGTGCCGCTGGGCATCTGGCTGGCGATCCGCCTGATTCCCCCCGCCCTGTTTGCCGATCTGCGCGCGCGAGCGGCGCGGATGGCGCAAAGGCCGGTCAGCCGCGGCGGAGCGCTGGCAGTGGCAATCGTCTGGCTTGGAATTTGCCTTGCCGCGGCTTGGTTCGCGCTGCCGTTCATCGGTCAAGGCGCTTGACTGGTTTAACCGCTCACTTAAACTGGCCGGGCGAGACCCCGAACCGGGGCGGAGAGGAGCCCCGCAAATGCCCCCTACCCCAGCCGACACTCTGGCTGCCGGATTGACCCGCACGTTAGGCCGCGTCGGATTGGGCGCACCATCGGGGCTGGAACGGCTGTCGGGCGGGGCCAATATGGAGAGCTGGCGATTCCGCGCCGGAAGTGAACTCCTGATACTGCGCCGCGCGCCCTCGGCCGACCTTATGGCCGGTCGCCCTATGGACCACGCGGCCGAAGCCCGGCTGATCCGCGCCGCGCGGGCCGGCGGGGTGCTGGCGCCCGAAGTGGTTGCCGAACTGGCCCCCGAAGACGGCATCGGCAGCGGCTACGTGATGCGCGCCATGCCCGGCACGCCCGAACCCAACACCATCCTCGCCGCGTCACAGCCGGCCCCGCTGATCGGCGACATCGCGCGCGAACTGGCGGCGATCCACACTCTTCCGGTCGACGGCCTGCCGGTACCGGTGATGGATACCGCGGCGGCGCTTGGCGAATTGAAGAGCCGCTTTCTGGACTATGGCGGCGACCGTCCGATCCTGGCGCTTGCGCTACGCTGGCTGGAGGACAACCTGCCCGCGCCCGTCGCACCGAGGCTGTGCCACGGCGATTTCCGGCTCGGCAACCTGCTGGTCGAGGTGGAGGGCGCTGATCGCGGCCGGCTGGCGGGCGTGATCGACTGGGAACTGGCCCATCTTGGCGACCCGCACGAGGACCTCGCCTTCGGCTGCATGACCGTGTGGCGCTTTTCGCGGCCGGACCGTCCCGCCTACGGACTTGCCACGCTGGACGAGCTGTTCAGTGCCTACGAAGCCGCCGGCGGACAGGCGATCGACCGCGATCGCTTCCGCTTCTGGACTGTCTATCGCACGTTCTGGTGGGCGCTTGGTTGCCTGCAGATGGGCGGCTTCTGGCGCGACGGCCACGACCGGTCGATCGAACGCGTGGTCGTCGCGCGGCGTACCAGCGAGCAGGAGCTTGACCTCGTGCTCCTGCTCGAAGACCTTGCGCCCGAGGTGGAGCGCCGCCGCCCCCTGCCCGCAGCCCTGCTCCCGGTGGTCCCCGGGACCGGCGAACCCAACGGCAGCGAAATGCTGGAAGCGGTGTCGGAATGGCTCAACAGCGACATGAAGGCGCTGGTCAGCGGGCGCGACAAGTTCAACCTGGCCGTTGCGCGCAACGCGCTGGGCATCGTCGCGCGCGAGATCGCGCAGCGCCCCAGCGCCACCGATCCGGCGCTGGCCACGCAATTGATGGCCGGCACGGCCGACCTGGCGACGCCCGGCCTGCTGGCCCGGCTGCGCCGCATGGCGCTCGACAAATTATCCGCCGACGTACCGAAATATCCCGCGCTGGCTGAAGCGCGGGCCCGCTGGGAAGGAAACTGAACGATGAACTTTGCGCTGCCCCAGGACCTCATCGACTATCTTGCCGAACTCGACCGGTTCATCGATGCCGAGATCACGCCGCTGCAGATGGCCGACGACAACAACCGCTTCTTCGACCATCGCCGCGAGTACGCCCGCACCGATTTCGAGAACGACGGCCTGCCCCGACACGACTGGGAAATGCTGCTGCGCGAAGCCTCGATCCGCGCCGACAAGGCCGGGCACTGGCGCTTTTCGGCACCCAAGAAATATGGCGGCAAGGACGGATCGAACCTTGCCATGGCGGTCATCCGCGACCGCTTCGCGGCGAAGGGCCTTGGCCTGCACAACGATCTTCAGAACGAGCACTCGATCGTCGGGAATTTTCCCTTCGTTGCGATGTTCGAACATTTCGGCACCGCCGAACAGCAGGAGGAGTTCATCCTCGGCGGGTTCAACCGCCAGCGCCGCGTCGCCTTCGGATTGACCGAACCCGACCACGGTTCGGACGCTACCCACATGGAAACCCGCGCCGTGCGCGAAACGCGCGACGGGGTGGCCGGCTGGCGCATCGACGGCCGCAAGATGTGGATCACCGGGATGCACGTCGCCACCCACTGCGCCGCGTTCTGCCGCACCAGCGGCAAGGACGGCGATGCCAAGGGCATCACCTGCCTGCTGGTCCCGATCGACACTCCCGGCATGGTCGTCGACGAATACATGTGGACCTTCAACATGCCGACCGATCACCCGCGGATGCATTTCGAGAATTGCTGGGTCCCGGAAAGCGCTGTGCTCGGTCCGGTCGATGGCGGGCTGTCGATTGCGCAGAGCTTCGTCCACCAGAACCGCATCCGCCAGGCCGCCAGCTCGCTCGGCGCGGCGACCTACTGCGTCGAGGAATCGGTCAAGTACGCCCGGCACCGCAAGCCGTTCGGGGCCGAACTGGCGCGCAACCAGGGGATCCAGTTCCCGCTGGTCGAACTGGCGACCCAGTGCGAAATGCTGCGCGCCTTCATCTACCAGACCGCCTGGCAAATGGACCAGATCCCGCACAAGGAGCTGGAGCACCAACTGTCCGACAAGATCTCGATGTGCAACTACTACGCCAACCGGCTGGTCTGCGAAGCGGCCGACCGGGCTATGCAGGTCCACGGCGGCATCGGCTATTCGCGGCACAAGCCGTTCGAACACATCTATCGCCACCACCGCCGCTACCGCATCACCGAAGGTGCGGAAGAGATACAGATGCGCAAGGTCGGCGCCTACCTGTTCGGCTACCTCGGGCCGCGCAAGGCGCTTTTCGCCTGAACGACTTAGGCCTTTTTCAATCCGGCGCTCCCGTGTTAGCCACCCGTCAACGGTAAAACAGGGAGTGTCCGGATGAGGACGATGATGCGGCTTGCCCTTGCAGGCCTTCTAGCCACCACAGCTACCTCGGCCCTGGCGCAGACCGCGCCGATCGTGCTGCCCGGCGCACCCGGCCAGCCCGGCCGCACGATCACGCCGGCCGACGCAATCAGGCTCGCCAACGCCAGCTATTCGCCCGCCGACGTCGCCTTCATGCAGCACATGATCGTGCACCACCAGCAGGCGGTCGACATGGCGGCGCTGGTCAAGACGCGGACCAACAATCCCGACGTCGTTTCCGCGGCCGGCCGCATCGATGCAAGCCAGGCCGACGAGATGAAGTTCATGCGAAAGTGGCTTGCCGACCGATCGGAGCCGCTGGCCATGCCGGCGATGAACCACGCCGCCCATGCCGGTCACGACATGGCGGCGATGCCCGCCATGGCCCCGATGAAGGGCATGGCGACACCGGAACAGATGGCAGCGCTGGCCAATGCCAGCGGCACGGCCTTCGACCGCCTGTTCCTGCAACTGATGATCGCCCACCACCGCGGCGCGCTCGACATGGTGCAGGACCTCTTGAAGTCGCAGGGCAGCGCCTACGACCCGGCGATGTTCCAGTTCACCACCGATGTGACGACCGACCAGAAGGCCGAGATCGACCGGATGAACAAGATCCTGGCCGGCTTGTCGGGCGATCCGCGTGCTACACTGAAGCCCGGTTTCCGCGACGCCGGCGAGGCAGCGCTCAATATGCGCAAGATCGCCAGCTTGGCCAAGCCCGACGGTTTCTTCGACCCCAAGAACCCGGGCGCGCTGTTTCCGCTGAAGGCCAAGAAGGACGACGAAGCGAAGAAGCCAGCGCCGAAGAAGGTCCCGGCCAAGAAAGCCGATGTCGAACCGCCCAAGCCCGAGTTTGCCGAGCGATGGGCCCTGCTCGGCTTCATGAACACCGACATCGCCTTTTCCGGCGATGTGATGGTCGCCGGCAGCTATCACGGCTTCAACACCTATCGCCTCGGCACGGACGGCGTGCCCTCCTTGGTCAGCTCGGTGGTCTGCCCCGGCGGCCAGGGTGACGTGTCGATCGTCGGCAACCTTCTGGTGATGAGCGTCGAGGAACCGCGCGGGCGCAAGGATTGCGGCCTTCAGGGCGTGACCGGGCGGGTCAGCGCCGACCGTTTCCGCGGCATCCGCCTGTTCGACATTGCCGATCTGGCCAACCCGCGCCAGGTCGGCCAGGTCCAGACCTGCCGCGGCAGCCACACCCATTCGGTGGTCGATGCAAACTCCCAGCGCATCGTGCTCTACGCCTCGGGCACGGGCCATGTCCGCGACAGCGCGGAACTGGCCGGCTGCGTTGCCGAAGGCGGCGATGACACCGCCCTGTTCAGCATCGACGTGATCGAGGTGCCGGTGGCCAACCCGGCGGCGGCCCGCATCGTCGACCGCCCGCGCGTCTTCGCCGCCGAAGGCAAGATCGCCGGACTGTGGCGCGGCGGCGACCACGGCGAGGGGACGCAGAACACCGAAGTGACCGACCAGTGCCACGACATCACCGTCTTCCCGGCGAAGAAGCTGGCCGCGGGCGCCTGTTCGGGCAACGGCATCCTGATGGATATAGCGGACCCGTTGAAGCCCAAGCGGATCGACGACGTGTCGGACAAGTCCTTCGCCTACTGGCATTCGGCCACCTTCAACAACGACGGCACCAAGGTGCTGTTCACCGACGAATGGGGCGGCGGGATGCGCCCGCGCTGCCAGGCAGGCGACCCACAGGCCTGGGGCGCCGATGCCTTCTACGGGATCGAGAACGGCAAGCTGGTCTATCGCGGCCACTTCAAGCTGCCCGCGCCGCAGACCGACAAGGAAAACTGCGTCGCGCACAACGGCTCGATCGTCCCGGTGCCGGGGCGCGATATCTTCGTCCAGGCCTGGTATCAGGGCGGGATCAGCGTGATCGACTTCACCGACGCGACCAAGCCCAGGGAAATTGCCTATTTCGATCGCGGCCCGATCGACAAGGACCAGCTTATCCTCGGCGGCTACTGGTCGGCCTACTGGTACAAGGGACGCATCTATGCGACCGAGATCGGCCGCGGGATCGACGTGTTCAAGCTGGAGCCCAGTGCATTCCTGAGCGCGGAAGAGATCGCCGCCGCCGAGGCCGCGATCTATCCCGGCAACGGCTTCAACCCGCAGACCCAGACCCAGGTTACCTGGCCCGAGGGCGTGGCGGCAAAGATAGCCGCGAGCCGCAAGTAGTCCCGCAATCAAAAGGGGCGGCCCGCTATCCGGCGGGCCGCCCCTTCTTCATGTCCGATGCTGGCGGTTCAGCGCGCGGCGGTGCGGCGGAAATTCGAGGCTTCGCTGAGATAGCCGTCGTAGATCGCGCGGGCGATGCTGGCGATGCGGCTGTCGCGGAAGGACTTGCCGCCCTGCCCCGTCACGTAGATTGCCACGGCGATGTCCCGGCCATCGGGCGTCTTGATGATACCGACGTCGCTCGACGTGTTGCTGAGGGTGCCGGTCTTGTGGAGCACGCGCGCCTCGCCGGGGAGCAGCGCCTTGAGGCGGCGCTTGCCGGTGACGCAGCGTTCCATCGCCGAAAGGATCACCCCGGTGCTCGACTGGCTGAGCCAGCGCCCCTGGTGGAGCCCGGTGAGCAGCTGGACCATGGTCAAAGGGGTCGCGGCGTCGCGCTGATCGACCACGCGGGCCGGGTCGTACTGGCCATCGTCGCGGACCAGTGTGGCGATGTCGCGGTTGAGGCTGAAGCCAGTCAGGCCAGCCGATTCGCGCACCCACTTGTTCACCGCGGCGGGTCCGCCGACTACGCGCAGCAGCGCGTCGGTGGCCTGGTTGTCGCTGTTGATGATCGTACGGTCGATCAGCTGCCAGGCAGTCATCGTTGCGCCGGCGCGGACCGGGGCAACGGTGCTGGAATACTTGGCCGAGGGAACCGGAACCATCAACGGATAGCGGTCGGACAGCGAAAAACGGCCCTGGTCGACGCCCTGGAGGAAGGTCGCGACAATCGCGAGCTTGCTGGTACTGGCCATCGGGAAGGGCTGGCTGCCGAGCACGCTGACCGTGCGGCCGGTGCCAAGGTCGGTCGCGGCGACGCCAATGCGGCCCTGGCCGGCATTGGCCAGCGCGGCAACTGTCGCCTCAAGGCTGGAGGCATAGGTCGTCGGGCCCGAAGGTTGCTGCCAGGCCTGGACCGGCAGGATCGACACCGGCGCCTTGACCACGCCCGGCTTCTGCGTCCTGGTTTCGACGCTGAACGCCTTGTCGAAGCTGGATTCGAGCTTGCCGGGCGCCGGGGCCGCGACAGCGGGTGCCATGGTCGAGCCGATAACGGCAAGAGCCGACAAGGCACGGAGGATCAACCCGTTCTTCATGACAATGACGATAGCCCGAACATGCTTTCAGTTTGTCTAACGGGCCGGTAACGAAACAGAGTCCTGCGACGAAACGCACTGTTATTGCGAGGAGATGCAGGAACCGAAGGGTTCACGGGTCTCCTCGCATAAAGGTCATATCGCGTATTGCGCGCCCAGTTCGATCACCCGGTTGGGGGGAATCGCATAATAGTCGGTCGGGTTGGCGGCGTTTCGGTGCAGGGCGATGAACAGCACGTCCTGCCACAGCGGCATGCCGATTTCGGCGACATGCGAGTACGAATTGCGCCCGATGAAGAAGCTGGCCTTCGCCGCGCCGGGGACCAGATCCCCGCCGCGGATCAGGTCTTCGCGCACGTCGGGCTGTTCCATGAAGCCATAACGCAGTTCGGCGAGAGCGAAGCGATCGTCGATGCGGGTCACGCTGAGTCGTTCGCCCGGATCGCACCACGGCTTTTGCAGGACCTTGACCGTGGCGATCAGGTTGTGGGCGTGCAGCACCCGGTTGTGCTTCAGGTTGTGGAGCAGAGCATGCGGCGTGTACTCGGGCCGCGCGGTCAGGAACACGGCGGTCCCTTCGACCGTGCCGAGCGGGCGGCGCGCCAGGATCGCGGCCATGTCGCGCAGCGGAACCGCGCCGTCACTTTCGAGGTCCGCCACGATCCTGCGACCGCGAACCCAGGTCCAGACGATCACCAGGATGCCCGCGCCAATGGTCAGCGGCACCCAGCCGCCTTCGACCACGCGCAGGATATTGGCGCCGAAGAAAACGAGATCGATCGCCAGGAACGGCACGATCACGGCAAGGCTGGCGGGCAGGCTCCAGCCCCAGCGGCGGCGCAGCACGACATAGGCAAGGCAGCAGGTCACCACCATTGTTCCGGTGACGGCAATGCCATAGGCTGCGGCCATGGCCGAACTCGACCGGAAGCCCAGGGTCAGGACGACGACGCCGACCAGCAGCAGCCAGTTGATCACCGGCATGTATATCTGACCGGCGTGCCCGGCAGACGTCTGGCGGATCGACAGTCGGGGCAGCAGGCCAAGGTGGATGGCCTGCTGGGTCAGCGAATAGGCCCCGGTGATGACCGCCTGGCTGGCGATGATAGTCGCCGCCGTCGCCAGCAGCACCATGGGCAGGCGCAGCGCGTCGGGGATCATGGTGAAGAACCAGTCCTGGTTGGCGAATGCCTGGCCGCTGGCGCGCGCGGCTTCCAGCGTGTTCAGCGCAAAGGCCCCCTGTCCAAGGTAGTTGATGACCAGCGCGGGAAAGACCAGCGCGAACCAGGCTGCACGGATCGGCACGCGGCCGAAGTGGCCCATGTCGGCGGTCAACGCCTCGGCACCGGTGACGGTCAGGAACACCGCGCCCAGCACGAACAGGCCAAGCACCCCATGGTTGGCGACGAAGCCCACCGCGTGCCACGGCGCGAAGGCTGCCAAGACGCCGGGATCATCGGCAACGTGCACCAGGCCTAGCGCGGCCAGCGCCAGGAACCAGACGATGCAGACCGGGCCGAACAGCTTCGACAGGCTTGCCGTCCCGCGCGACTGGACCGCGAACAGCGCGACGAGGATGACAAGGCTGATCGCCAGGATGCGCGTTTCGGTGAACAGCGCGCCCGCGCCAGGCAGGGTCTTGAGTCCCTCGACTGCGGAGAGCACGGACAGCGACGGCGTGATGACCGCGTCGCCATAGAACAGCGCCGCACCGATCGCGCCGAGTGCGAGGACCACGCCGCCGCGCCGCGCCGTGCCGCGCTGGGCAAGCGCCAGCAGCGCCAGCACGCCGCCTTCGCCGTCGTTGTCGGCGCGCATCAGGAATACCACGTACTTGAGCGTGACGACGACGATCAGCGCCCAGATCATCAGGCTCATCACGCCGAGGATCTCTTCGCGGACCAGGCCGTCCGAGGCCGCCTGGCCGAGTGCCTCGCGGAAGGCATAGAGCGGGCTGGTGCCGATATCGCCGAAGACGACGCCGATCGCCCCGATCGTCAGGGCTGCAAGGCTGTGCTGGTGGAGGGTGCCCGGCTGGGCGGGACTGGATGCGTCCGCGTCATCCGCGGCCGGAGTGCTCGTTGGCATGGGTTCGCGCCTTTCCGACGCTTGTTGCAGAAGGCGGCGCAGATAGGCGCAAAAACATCCGCTGCAATTCCGATCTTTGCAACGGCAGGTGCAAATTTCGCATGACCGGGCTTGGCCTGAATCGGACGAAGGCGTGTCAAGTGCCGTACGTGGCGCATGGAACGAAAAAGGCCGGGGACTTTCGCCCCCGGCCCGCTTTCCTTGTCGCTCAGGCGATCGGACTTAGAAGTCCATCCCGCCCATGCCGCCACCCGGCATCGGGGGCATGGCCGGCTTGTCATCCGGCTTTTCGCTGATCGCCGCTTCGGTGGTGATCAGCAGGCCGGCGACCGAAGCCGCGTCCTGCAGGGCGGTGCGCACGACCTTGGTCGGGTCGATCACGCCGGCCGCAACCAGGTTTTCGTACACGTCGGTCGCGGCGTTGAAGCCCTGCGTCTCGTCGTTTTCGCGCAGCAGGTTGCCGGCAACCACGGCGCCGTCATGGCCCGCATTGGCAGCGATCTGCTTGACCGGGGCCGTGATCGCCTTGCGGACGATGTCGATGCCCTTGGTCTGGTCGTCGTTGGCGCCCTTCATGCCTTCAAGGGCCTTGGTGGCATAGAGCAGCGCGGTACCGCCACCGGGGACGATGCCTTCCTCGACCGCAGCGCGGGTCGCGTGGAGCGCGTCGTCGACGCGGTCCTTGCGTTCCTTGACTTCGACTTCCGAAGCACCGCCGACCTTGATCACGGCAACACCGCCGGCGAGCTTCGCCAGGCGTTCCTGCAGCTTTTCACGGTCGTAATCGCTGGTCGTGGTTTCGATCTGGGCACGGATCTGTTCGACGCGGGCCTTGATGTCGTCTGCCGAGCCGTTGCCGTCGACGATGGTGGTGTTGTCCTTGTCGATCGACACGCGCTTGGCCTGGCCGAGCATGTTCAGCGTCACCGATTCCAGCTTGATGCCGAGGTCTTCGCTGATCATTTCACCCTGGGTCAGGATCGCGATGTCCTGCAGCATCGCCTTGCGGCGATCGCCGAAGCCCGGAGCCTTGACCGCCGCGACCTTGAGGCCGCCACGCAGCTTGTTGACCACGAGGGTGGCCAGCGCTTCGCCTTCGATGTCCTCGGCGATGATCAGCAGCGGGCGGCCCGACTGCACCACGGCCTCGAGCACCGGCAGCATCGCCTGGAGCGACGACAGCTTCTTCTCGTGGATCAGGATGTAGGGGTTATCCAGCTCGACGGTCATCTTGTCGGGGTTGGTGATGAAGTAGGGCGACAGGTAACCGCGGTCGAACTGCATGCCTTCGACGACATCGAGTTCGAATTCGAGGCCCTTGGCCTCTTCCACGGTGATCACGCCTTCCTTGCCGACCTTTTCCATCGCTTCGGCGATCTTCTGGCCGACTTCGGTGTCGCCGTTGGCCGAGATGATGCCGACCTGGGCGATTTCCGAGGACCCGGCGACCGGCTTCGAACGGGCGACGAGGTTTTCGATGACCTTGGTAACGGCGAGGTCGATGCCGCGCTTGAGGTCCATCGGGTTCATGCCCGCGGCGACCGAGGTCATGCCTTCGCGCACGATGGCCTGGGCCAGGACGGTGGCGGTGGTGGTGCCGTCACCGGCGAGGTCGTTGGTCTTGCTGGCGACTTCGCGCAGCATCTGGGCGCCCATGTTCTCGAACTTGTCCTTGAGTTCGATTTCCTTGGCGACGGTGACGCCGTCCTTGGTGATACGGGGCGCGCCGAAGCTCTTGTCGATGACGACGTTGCGGCCCTTGGGGCCCAGCGTCACCTTGACGGCGTTGGCGAGGATATCGACGCCGGCGAGAATGCGCTCGCGGGCGTCACGGCTGAATTTCACGTCCTTGGCGGCCATGATGATGTTCCTTCAGTGAATTGGGGTTTGGAAAAAAGCGGGGTCGCTCAGCCGATGATGCCGAGGATATCCGATTCCTTCATGATCAGCAGGTCTTCGCCGTCGAGCTTGACCTCGGTGCCCGACCACTTGCCGAACAGGACGCGGTCGCCTGCCTTGACATCGAGCGGGGTGATCTTGCCGTCTTCGGCCTTCGAGCCGGCGCCAACGGCGACGACTTCGCCTTCGGCCGGCTTTTCCTTGGCGCTGTCGGGGATGATGATGCCGCCGGCGGTCTTTTCCTCGGCCTCGACGCGGCGAACCAGCACACGATCGTGCAACGGACGGAATGCCATGGTGATAGTGCCTCTCTTCCAGTGATACGAAAGCTGTTGGCACTCTGTCCAGGAGAGTGCCAGCGCGGCGCATATGGGTCGGCAGTAAGGCCCCGTCAAGCGCGGGACGATGAAAAAAGTCGGCGGGCGGTCAGACCGCGGCGACCAGCCCCAGCCGTTCGCGGCGGTACCACCGCCAGGTCAGCAGTCCGGCCGTGACGACAAGGCCGAGGGCGAGGCCGACCCACACGCCGGCGCCGCTCAGCGGAGTGAAGAAGCCCAGCCAGATCGCGACGACGAAGCCGACCGCCCAGTATCCGAACAGCGCGATCGCCAGCGGCACGCGGGTGTCCTGCAGACCGCGCAGCGCGCCGGCGGCCACGGCCTGGGCACCGTCGAACAGCTGGAAGGCTGCGCCGATCGCCAGATACTGGACCGCAAGCGCGACCAGCGCGGCGTTGGCCGCCGCGTCGCTGTCGATGTAAAGCTGCAGGATGACGCGCGGCGCGAACAGCATGGCCGACGCGGTCGTCATCATGAACAGCACGCCGACCAGCAGCGCGCACCATCCGGCGCGGCCGAGCGCGGCGCGGTTGCCGGCGCCGAAATGGTAGCCGACCCGTATCGTCGCCGCCTGGGCGATGCCGAAGGGGATCTGGAAGGCCAGCGCCGCCAGGTTCAGTGCCAGGGTATGCGCTGCCAGCTCCACCTCGCCGATCCGCCCCATCAGCAGGGCGGCGCCGCTGAATAGCCCGGCTTCGGCATAGATTGTCGCCGCGATCGGAGCGCCAAGGATCAGGATCTGGCGCAGCCGCTGCGGTTCGACCCGCCACCAGCGGCCCAGCACGTGATAGCGCCGCAGCTTACGGTCGGAATAGATCACGACGAGATATGCGAGCAGCATCGCGGCGGAGGTCAGCACGCTCGACCAGGCCGAACCTTCGAGGCCAAGCGCCGGCATCCCGAGGTTGCCGAAGACCAGCACCCAGTTGCCGAGGATATTGGTGCCGAGCGCTACCAATGTGATCGCCGTGGCATAGCCGGGCCTGCCCAGCGCGGCGACGAACTGCCGGAAGACGCTTGCCATGATCATCGGGATCATCGCCCAGGCAAGGATCGCCATGAAGCGTCCCGCCTCGGCGCTGAGTTCGGGGTCCTGCCCCGACAGCAGCAGCAGCCGCTCACCGCCGAGGGTCACCGCCATGCCGGCAAGGCCGGTGCCGGCCGACACCCACAGCGCCATGCGGACCGAACGGCGCACTTCGCGCACCGCGTGGCGGCGCCGGCCAAGTTCGGCCGCGATCAGCGGCGCGCAGGCCCCGGCTAGCCCGGTAAGCCCCCACATGGTCAGCCCGAAGATCGAAATGCCGAGGCTCGATGCGGCGAGCGGGCGGTCGCCCAGCCGCGCGATGAAGATCACGTCGACCGCGTGGATCATCATCTGCAGTAGGTTGGTTGCGGCCAGCGGCACCGCGAGCACGAGCATCGCGCGCATTTCGGTGCGCCAGGGCGTCAAGGCAGGTCCATCCGACATAAAGCCGGCCCGGGTAGGCGCAGGAGAGCCGGTTTAGAAGCGGCCATCGGGTTATCCGGCAACTTTTCCCCACGACCGTGCGCCAAATGCCACATTTCCCGCCTGGCCATATGGACAGAAACGCACACTCGTGGTTCAACCGCCTTCGAACGGGGCCGGCTGCAAGTGGTGCCTCGACCGCCGATAAAACAGAGCCCTCGGCAACAAGCCACCGGGTCGCAAGAAAGGGATCGGAACGGCGCGGTTCCGATCCCTTTCTTTTTTGCGCCTGTCGAGGCCGCCCGATCAGGCCAGCGGCCAGCCCAGCGCGGTCCGCCCGGCAAGGTCCTGCTGGGCCTTCTCGGTCAGCGGATGGAACCGTGCCGCCTGGACGTCGCGCAACATGCGCTCCAGCCCGGCCTTGCGGTAGAAGCCCTGTCCTCCAGCCAGGTCGAGCGCCTTGCTGACGGCGGCGATGGCGTGGCGCCCGGCCAGGGTCCGGCAAGCGAGAGCCGCGCTGGTCGTCTCGGGTCCCGGCGCCCAGTCCATCGCGATGGTCACCTGGCGTTCGTGGGCGAGCCTTGCCGAAAGCAGTTCGTTGTCCAGTTCGCCGGCGATCTGCGCCAGCAGCGGATCGGGGCTGCGCCGCGCCGCCAGGGCTACCGCCTTGTCGCGGGCTGCTTCCGCCAGGCCGACATAGGCGGCATAGATCATCGCGAAGGCGATCTTCGAGATGACGTGGAACAGCATGTGCCATTCCCCCGCCGGACGCCGCCCGCTGATCGCGGCATCGGCAACGAAGACCTTGTCGAGCACAAGGTCGTTCGATCCCGTCCCCCGCATGCCGAGGACCTGCCAGGTGGCGACGCTGCCGACCCCCGGCGCCTTGAGCGGCACGCCGAAGTGCAGCACGACGCGGCCCTCCTCGGGATCGTCGTAGACCGCACTGGTCATCAGGAGGTCGCCGGCGGGCGAGCCGCTGGCAAAGGGTTTGCGCGCGGTGATCTCGAACCCGCCCTCGACCTTGACGGCGGTCCCGCCGCTGTCGAGCCAGTCGTTGCCGCCGCTCGACACCAGGATCAGGTCCTCGGCCGCGACACGGCGCAGCAAGGCCTCGGTCGGCGCGTTCTGGTGCTCGCGCCGCCAGGCCGCAGCGGCGATCAGGTGGCAGTGCATCGAAAAGGCCAGCGCGGTCGACCCGCAACCCTTGGCGATGGTGCGGATCACGTCGCACATCTCGGCGATGGTCGCGCCGCCGCCGCCAAGATCGACGGGGACCAGCGCCTTGAACAGCCCGGCCTGCTTCAGCTGGGCGAAGCCTTCAGCCACGAAGCTGTCGTCGGCGTCGTGCCTTTCGGCGTGAGCCGCGGCAGCCTCGGCCACGGCGCGGGCCGCGGCGGTCCAGTCGGCGGGTTTGAAGCGATCGCTCATATCGAGCAGCATGGTAGTCTCTCCTCCGGTTTTGATGGAGTCGAAATACCAAGCCGCAGGCAAGCCGGACTAGTTCAGATAGTGAAGCGCCCCGATACAGAAAGTGAAGCGAACCCTCGGGAATCGCCAAGCCGCGGATGGGGTGGTAACTTTGCATCCGTCGTCGGCGCCCAAGGAGCCCTTCACCCATGGCCGAGCAATCCTACCACCAGTTCTGTCCGGTCGCGATGGCATCGGAACTGCTCTGCACGCGCTGGACCATCGTGGTGTTGCGTGAACTGCTGTGCGGACCGGCCCGCTTCAACGAGCTGCGCCGCGGGATGCCGCGCATGTCGCCGGCCCTCCTGACCCAGCGGCTACGCGAACTCGAGGATGCTGGAGTCCTCGAACGGCGGCCCGCCGCGCGCGATCCCGGCGCGACCGAATACGTGCTGACCGATGCCGGGCAGGAATTGCGCCCGATCGTCGAGGCGATGGGCTGCTGGGGCCAGCGCTGGGTGGCGAGCGAACTGTCGCTCGAAAAGCTCGATGCGACGCTCCTGATGTGGGACATGCGCCGCAACCTGGTGATCGATCCGCCACCGCCGGCGCCGCGCACCATCCACTTTACCTATCCCGATGCCCCCGCGCGCGAGCAGAAATGGTGGCTGGTGATTCGCCCGGACGAGCCGGTCGACCTGTGCTCGGTCGATCCGGGCAGCGACATCGACCTGTTCGTGCGCGCGCCGCTGGCCGAGATGACCGCGATCTGGATGGGCCATTCGACCATCGTCGCGGCGAGCGAGGCAGGCCGCCTGACCATGGCCGGCGACGAGCGGCTGGCCGCGACGATCGGCCAATGGCTGCGGCTCAGCCCCTTTGCCGGGGTGGACCGCATGGTCGCCTGACCGGCAACGAAAAAGGGCGGCCCCGCGAGGCCGCCCTTTCCTGTAATCCCGAAGGGGATCGCCGGTCGAAATTACTTGATTTCGACGGTGCCGCCAGCGGCTTCGATCTTCTTCTTGATTTCTTCGGCGTCGGTCTTGTTGGTGCCTTCCTTGATCGCCTTCGGAGCGGCTTCCACCAGCGCCTTGGCTTCGGTCAGACCCAGCGAGGTGATCGCGCGGACTTCCTTGATGACGGCGATCTTGTTGCCGCCGTCGCCGGTCAGGATGACGTCGAATTCGGTCTTTTCTTCGACAGCTTCAGCAGCAGCGCCACCGCCAGCGGGGGCAGCAACGGCAACAGCGGCAGCGGCGCTCACGCCCCAGGCTTCTTCGAGAGCCTTGGCGAGGTCGGCGGCTTCCAGAACGGTCAGCTTCGAAAGTTCTTCAACGAGCTTGGCGATATCAGCCATGATGTTTCACTCCTAAATTGTTGGCCGGAAGCGGGCGGCGCCCAGACATCCGGTAAATCGTTTGAGAAACGTCTGCTTAAGCAGCATCCTTGGCGGCGTAGGCACCGAAGACGCGGGCCAGCTTCGCCGCCGGAGCGGTGGTGAGCTGGGCGACCTTGGTGGCCGGAGCCTGAACCAGACCGATGAGCTTGGCGCGCAGTTCGTCGAGCGACGGCATCGCGGCGAGCGCCTTGACCCCTTCCGCGTTCAGAACCTGCGTGCCCATCGACCCGCCGACGATTTCGAGCTTGTCGTTCGTCTTGGCGAAATCGACGACCGCCTTCGCGGCGGCAACCGGGTCTGCCGAAACGGCAATCGCGGTCGGGCCGGTCAGGAACTCGCCGATACCGACATAGTCGGTGTCCTGGATGGCAAGCTTGGCAAGACGGTTCTTCGCAACCTTGTAAGTCGCACCCGCTTCACGCACCTTGCCGCGCAGGACGGTGGACTGCGCCACCGACAGCCCGAGGTTGCGGGTGACGACCACCACGCCGGCCTCGGCAAAGCTTGCGTTGAGCGAAGCGACCGATTCGGCTTTCTGCGAACGATCCATGCCTTACTCCTTCAAAATGACCGCTTGGGGCATGCCCCGCGCGGCCGGCTACGTTTGTCCATGGCGCGAGGTGCACCACGGGCGAGTCCGTTCGAAGGGGAAGGAGGACGTGAAACACGCCGGATGCAGAACCGCACGGATGGCGGGCCTGCGAAATCTCTGTCCCCGTCTAGGCTGCAGATTAAGAGGGAAACCCTCAGCAACTGTCTCGGACGGCTGATCGGCAAGGGCACGAATCCCCTGCCGGTCGGGGCGGGCCAATAGCGGGATTGGCCGCGAAGTCAAGGAATGTGCAAACGAAAGGGGCGGCGCCCGGTTCAGGCGCCGCCCCGTGCAGGACCGGTCGGGACTAGGGACGGTCAGTCCTGCGTATAGCCGATGAGATCGCCCGGCTGGCACTCGAGCGCCTCGCAGATCGCCTCGAGCGTGGAGAAGCGGATCGCCTTGGCCTTGCCGGTCTTGAGGATCGACAGGTTGGCGAGCGTGATGTCGACGCGTTCGGCCAGTTCGGTCAGGGTCATGCGCCGCTGGTGGAGCAGATCGTCGAGCTTGATGGTCACGGGCATCACACGGTTCCTTCCAGATCGGCGCGCATGGCAGCGCCTTCGCGGAACACCCGGGCAAGGATGAACAGCACCATCGCGAGCAGCAGGCCGCCCAGCGACAGGCCGAAGTCCGACGTCGCATCCTTGAACGTGCGGGCCAGCCATTCGCCCAACGCGCCTACAGGAGTCGAGGTCAACTCGATGGCGACGGTGAGCCAGCCCATGGCGCGCAACCGGTCGGCGTTTTCGGGTGCGAAGGGATCGCCCAGCGAGACGCTGTCGATGATCGCCTTCAGCTTCTGAAGCCAGCGCAGCGCCATGGCTGCCATCGCAGCGACAAGGGCCAGGATGAGCAGAAGCGCGGTCATCGCCTCCCACAGCTCGGCGCCGGGCTTCATGTTCTTGGCCATCTCGCGGATCAGGTCGGGATGCTGCACGGCCCAGGCTCCGCCGAGGGCAACCGTGGTCAGAGCCATCACGGCCAGGACAATCCAGGCCAGAACGATAAGGAACGATACGAACGCCTTGGCAAAGCCCAGCAGGGCGTCGGGTTTGGCATGTGGCATGGCGGCCCCCTTGAGGTGCGGGTTCAGAGGATCTTGACGACCGCCACCGCGGCGGCGGGATCGGCCGGGGTGGCCAGGGTCGGCAGCCACAGCGTGAAGACCACGGTAATGGCGAGGACGGCGGCGAGCGGGTGGTTGGACTGGGTCATTGATCGTTCTCCGATATGTTCGATATCGATAGTCAATAAACCGATTCGCCCATATCGTCAATCGATAATATCGAAAAACGATATTCAGTTGATTGATAATCGGAAAGTCGCGGATTCCGCGACCTGGCCGCGGCAGCGCCCTGCCCCCGCGTTTGACAGCAAGGGTCCTCGCGCCTATATGCCGCCTTCGCTCAGGCTTCGAGCAAGCCGGTCCCATGCGCGGGGGACTGGCACGGAAGGAAGCCCGGACGTTTCATCTGACGCAAGAAGGCTGCGGGCCGCTTCCCGATCGGGAGGCGTTTGTCCTGCGGCCTTTTCGCCGTCCGGTGGATGCCACCAAGCCCGCGCGTGGCACAGTTTTCAGCCGGATTTTCCAGTCCGGCACTCAAGCGAAAGAGGCACGTCTCCTCATGGCAACCAAGCCCGCCAACACGCTCCGCACCCCTGCGAAGCGCCGCATCCGCAAGATCTTCGGCGACATCCACGAAGTGGTGAAGATGCCGAACCTGATCGAGGTGCAGCGCGAATCGTACGAGCAGTTCCTGCGTTCCGAACCGTCGTCCGGGTATGTTTCGGGCCTCGAAAAGACGCTGCGCTCGGTCTTCCCGATCCGCGACTTCGCCGGCACCAGCGAACTGGACTTCGTCCACTACGAGCTGGAAGACCCCAAGTACGACACCACCGAGTGCCGCCAGCGCGGGATCACCTATGCCGCCCCGATGAAGGTCACGCTGCGCCTGATCGTGTTCGAGGTCGATGCCGAAACCGAAACCCGTTCGGTCCTCGATATCAAGGAGCAGGACGTCTACATGGGCGACATGCCGCTCATGACCGAGAACGGCACCTTCATCATCAACGGCACCGAGCGCGTCATCGTCAGCCAGATGCACCGCTCGCCGGGCGTGCTGTTCGACCATGACCGCGGCAAGACGCACTCTTCGGGCAAGTACCTGTTCGCCGCCCGCGTCATTCCGTACCGCGGGTCGTGGCTCGACTTCGAATTCGACGCCAAGGACATCGTCAACGTCCGTATCGACCGCAAGCGCAAGCTGCCGGTCACCGCACTGCTGCACGCGCTGGGCCTGAACGACGAACAGATCCTCGGCTACTTCTACCAGACCGTCACCTGGAAGCGCGGCGAAGGCGGCTGGCGCCTGCCCTACGTGGCCGAACAGTGGCGCGGCCAGAAGCCGGCCTTCGACATCGTCGATGCGAAGTCGGGCGAAGTGATCTTCGCCGCCGGCACCAAGATCAGCCCCCGCGCCGCCAACAAGGCGGAAAAGGACGGCCTTGCCGAACTGCTTATCCCGACCGAGGAAGTGTTCGGCCGCTATTCGGCGCTCGACCTGATCGACGAAAGCACCGGCCGCATCTGGATCGAAGCGGGCGACGAAGTCAGCCCCGAAAACCTCGATGCGCTCGACAAGGCGGGGATCGACCAGCTCGAACTGCTCGACATCGACCACGTCAACACCGGCCCGTGGATCCGCAACACGCTTAAGGCCGACAAGGCCGAAGACCGCGACCACGCGCTGGCCGACATCTACCGCGTCATGCGCCCGGGCGAACCGCCGACGCGCGAAACCGCCGAAGCGCTGTTCGACGGCCTGTTCTTCGATCCGGACCGCTACGACCTGTCGGCCGTGGGCCGCGTCAAGCTCAACATGCGTCTCGGCCTCGACGCCGAAGACACCATCACCACCTTGCGCAGCGAGGATATCCTGGCTGTCGTCAAGGAACTGGTGAACCTGAAGGACGGCAAGGGCGAAGTCGACGACATCGACAACCTCGGCAACCGCCGCGTCCGTTCGGTCGGCGAACTGCTGGAAAACCAGTACCGTGTCGGCCTGCTGCGCATGGAGCGCGCGGTCAAGGAGCGCATGAGCAGCGTCGACGTGTCGACCGTCATGCCGAACGACCTGATCAACGCCAAGCCTGCGGTCGCCGCAGTGCGCGAGTTCTTCGGTTCCTCGCAGCTCTCGCAGTTCATGGACCAGACCAACCCGCTGTCGGAAGTCACCCACAAGCGCCGCGTTTCGGCGCTTGGCCCGGGCGGCCTCACCCGTGAGCGCGCCGGCTTCGAAGTCCGCGACGTTCACCCGACCCACTATGGCCGCATCTGCCCGATCGAAACGCCGGAAGGCCCGAACATCGGTCTGATCAACTCGCTGTCGACCTTCGCCCGCGTCAACAAGTACGGTTTCATCGAGACCCCGTACCGCAAGGTGATCGACGGCAAGGTGACCGGCGAGGTCGTCTACCTGTCGGCCATGGAAGAGCAGAAGCACACCGTGGCCCAGGCCTCGGCCGAGCTGAACAAGGACGGCTCGTTCGTCGAGGAACTGGTTTCGGCACGTGAAAGCGGCGAATTCGTGATGGCGCCGCGCGATCACGTGACGCTGATGGACGTTTCCCCCAAGCAGCTCGTCTCGGTTGCCGCCTCGCTCATTCCGTTCCTGGAAAACGACGACGCCAACCGCGCGCTGATGGGATCGAACATGCAGCGCCAGGCCGTTCCGCTGATCAAGGCGGATGCGCCCTTCGTCGGCACCGGTATGGAAGAAACCGTGGCGCGCGATTCGGGCGCGGCGATTTCGGCCCTGCGTTCGGGCATCGTCGACCAGGTCGACGCGACCCGTATCGTGATCCGCGCCTCGGGCGATATCGAACCTGGCCAGTCGGGCGTCGACATCTACCGCCTGCAGAAGTTCGAACGTTCGAACCAGTCGACCTGCATCAATCAGCGTCCGCTGGTGAAGGTGGGCGACCTCATTGAAAAGGGCACTATCATCGCCGACGGTCCTTCGACCGAATTCGGTGAACTGGCACTTGGCCGGAACGTGCTCGTCGCGTTCATGCCGTGGAACGGGTACAACTACGAAGACTCGATCCTGATCAGCGAACGCATCGTCAAGGAAGACGTCTTCACCTCGATCCACGTCGAGGAATTCGAAGTCATGGCCCGCGACACCAAGCTCGGGCCCGAGGACATCACCCGCGACATCCCGAACGTCGGCGAGGAAGCGCTGCGCAACCTCGACGAAGCGGGCATCGTCTATGTCGGTGCCGAAGTGCATCCGGGCGACATCCTGGTCGGCAAGATCACGCCCAAGGGCGAATCGCCGATGACGCCGGAAGAAAAGCTGCTGCGCGCCATCTTCGGCGAAAAGGCCAGCGACGTGCGCGACACCTCGCTTCGCCTGCCGCCGGGCGTGTCGGGCACCATCGTCGACGTGCGCGTCTTCAACCGCCACGGCATCGAGGTGGACGACCGTACCCGCGCCATCCAGAACGAGGAAATCGAACGCCTCGCCAAGGACCGCGAAGACGAACGCGGCATTCTGAACCGCGCCACCTACAACCGCCTGCGCGACATGCTGGTGGGCCAGGTGGCGGCCGCCGCGCCGAAGGGCTTCAAGAAGGGCGACACCATCGACGAGGCCAACCTCGGCGAAGTGGAACGTCACGAATGGTGGAAGTTCGCGGTTGCCGACGACAAGGTCCAGGGCCAGCTCGAAGCGGTCAAGGAACAGTACGACGCGACCGTCAAGGCGATCCAGGAGAAGTTCGAGGACCGCAAGGAAAAGCTCGAACGCGGTGACGAACTCGCCCCCGGCGTGCTCAAGATGGTCAAGGTCTTCGTCGCGGTGAAGCGCAAGCTGCAGCCGGGCGACAAGATGGCCGGCCGTCACGGCAACAAGGGCATCATCAGCCGGATCCTGCCGCAGGAAGACATGCCGTTCCTCGAAGACGGAACCCCGGTCGACTTCGTGCTCAACCCGCTGGGCGTGCCCTCGCGCATGAACGTCGGACAGATCTTCGAAACCCACCTCGGCTGGGCCGCCCGCGGCCTCGGCAAGAAGATCGGCGATGCCCTCGATGCCTGGCGCGAAGCCAACCCGAACCCCGAGGCCGGCCAGCCGCCGGAAGCGGTGCGCGAACTGCTCAAGACCGTCTACGGCGAAAACTACGCCGCCGACATCGACGAGCGGACCGACGACCAGATCGTCGAATTCGCGCAGTCGGTCCGGGCCGGCGTGCCGATGGGTTCGCCCGTGTTCGACGGCGCGGTGGAAGCCGACGTCACCGACATGCTGCGTCTCGCCGGGCTCGACGAATCGGGCCAGGTCACGCTGTACGACGGCCGCACCGGCGATGCCTTCGACCGCAAGGTCACCGTGGGCATGAAGTACGTGCTCAAGCTGCACCACCTGGTCGACGACAAGATCCACGCCCGTTCGATCGGCCCCTACTCGCTCGTCACCCAGCAGCCGCTGGGCGGCAAGGCGCAGTTCGGCGGCCAGCGCTTCGGGGAAATGGAGGTCTGGGCGCTCCAGGCTTACGGCGCGGCCTACACGCTGCAGGAAATGCTGACGGTGAAGTCGGACGACGTGGTCGGCCGCACCAAGGTCTACGAAGCGATCGTCAAGGGCGACGACACCTTCGAGGCCGGCATTCCCGAAAGCTTCAACGTGCTCGTCAAGGAAATGCGCAGCCTCGGCCTCAACGTGGAACTTTCGAGCCTCACCGACGAGGACGAGGGCGACGATTTCGCGGAGGCGGCCGAGTAAGGCGTTCACGGCTCATGTCCAATCCGTTCCTCAAATCGATCCAGCTCATGGCTTCGCGCTTTGGCGTCGCCATGCGCCAACACGTGCCGGTGAGCGCGCAGGAGCCGTTCTTCGCGGCGATCCGGCCCGTCTCGACCGAGCACGCGCTGGTGCGGATCGGCGGCGAGGAGGACGGCGGCTACCTGGTGCCCGACGATCTCGACGGGATCGTCGCGTGCTTTTCCCCGGGGGTGTCGGAAACCGTCACTTTCGAGGAAGACATGCTGGCCCGCGGCATGAAGACGTTCCAGGCCGATGCCTCGATCGCCGACACGCCGCTCAGCCATCCGGGCAATTCGTTCCAGCGCAAGCACTTGGGCATCGTTTCCGACGCGGATACGATCACCCTGGACGACTGGGTCAACCAGTCCGTCGGCGACCAGAAGGGCGACCTTCTGCTGCAGATGGATATCGAGGGCCACGAATGGCTGACGCTGGCGCAGGTCAGCGAGGAAACGCTGACCCGGTTCCGCATCATTGTGCTCGAATTGCACGGCCTCGACCGTGTGTTCGATCCCTTCGGTTCGACCGTGCTGATCCCTGTCCTCAAGCGGCTGCGCAAGCATTTCGACATCGTCCACCTGCACGCCAACAACGTCGTACCGGTCATGACGGGTCGCCGCCACGCTGTCACGCCGCTGGTCGAAGCAACCCTGCTGCGCAAGGACCGCATCCACAGCCGCAATCCCAATACGCGTTTCCCGCACCCGCTGGACCGCGACAACCTGGCCCACCGGCCCAGCGTCGTCGTCCCGCCGTCGATGTATTCCCCCGCGGTCCCGGCCGCGCACACCCATTCAAGCCAGAACTGAGGCTCACACCATGAACGACCTGACCAAGTTCACCAACCAGATGGCGAAGCCCGAAACCTTCGACCAGATCCAGATCGGCCTCGCCAGTCCCGAGCGCATCCGTTCGTGGTCCTTCGGCGAAATCAAGAAGCCGGAAACGATCAACTACCGCACCTTCAAGCCGGAGCGCGACGGCCTGTTCTGCGCCCGCATCTTCGGTCCGGTGAAGGACTACGAGTGCCTGTGCGGCAAGTACAAGCGCATGAAGTACAAGGGCGTCGTCTGCGAAAAGTGCGGCGTCGAAGTGACCGTGACCAAGGTCCGCCGCGAGCGCATGGGCCACATCGAACTGGCCGCGCCGGTCGCGCACATCTGGTTCCTCAAGTCGCTGCCCTCGCGCATCGGCCTGCTGCTCGACATGCAGCTCAAGCAGCTTGAGCGCATCCTCTACTTCGAAAGCTACGTGGTGATCGAGCCGGGCCTGACCCCGCTCGAAAAGTACCAGCTGCTGACCGAAGACGAACTCTACGACTACCAGGACGAGTACGGCGAAGACGCCTTCTCGGCCGGGATCGGGGCCGAAGCCGTCAAGCACATGCTGATGAGCCTCGACCTGGTGCAGGAAAAGGAAGACCTGCTCAAGGAACTGGCCGAAACCAAGTCGGAACTGAAGCCGAAGAAGATCATCAAGCGCCTGAAGGTCGTCGAATCGTTCATCGATTCGGGCAACCGTCCGGAATGGATGATCCTTGATGTCGTGCCGGTCATTCCGCCCGAACTGCGCCCGCTGGTGCCATTGGACGGTGGCCGCTTCGCGACCTCGGACCTCAACGACCTCTATCGCCGCGTCATCAACCGCAACAACCGCCTCAAGCGCCTGATCGAACTGCGCGCGCCGGACATCATCGTCCGCAACGAAAAGCGCATGCTGCAGGAAGCCGTTGACGCGCTGTTCGACAACGGCCGCCGCGGCCGCGTGATCACCGGCGCCAACAAGCGCCCGCTCAAGTCGCTGTCCGACATGCTCAAGGGCAAGCAGGGCCGCTTCCGTCAGAACCTGCTCGGCAAGCGCGTCGACTATTCGGGCCGTTCGGTCATCGTGACCGGGCCGGAACTCAAGCTGCACCAGTGCGGCCTGCCCAAGAAGATGGCGCTCGAACTGTTCAAGCCGTTCATTTACGCGCGCCTCGACGCCAAGGGTCTGTCGATGACCCTCAAGCAGGCCAAGAAGTGGGTCGAAAAGGAACGCAAGGAAGTCTGGGACATCCTCGACGAAGTGATCCGCGAACACCCGGTCCTGCTGAACCGCGCGCCGACGCTGCACCGCCTCGGCATCCAGGCGTTCGAGCCGGTCCTCATCGAAGGCAAGGCGATCCAGTTGCACCCGCTCGTCTGCTCGGCGTTCAACGCCGACTTCGACGGCGACCAGATGGCCGTCCACGTTCCGCTCAGCCTCGAAGCCCAGCTCGAAGCGCGCGTGCTGATGATGTCGACCAACAACATCCTCTCGCCCGCCAACGGCAAGCCGATCATCGTGCCGTCGCAGGACATGGTCTTGGGTCTCTACTACCTGTCGCTCGACCGCGAGGGTGAGCCGGGCGAAAAGATGATGTTCGCCGACATGGCCGAAGTGCACCAGGCGCTGGAAGTGGGTGCGGTGACGCTCCACTCGAAGATCACCGCCCGCGTTCCGCAGACCGACGAGCAGGGCAAGCAGTACCTGAAGCGGTTCGAAACCACTCCGGGCCGAATGCTGATCGGCGAATGCCTGCCCAAGTCGCACACCGTGCCCTTCGACGTGGTCAACAAGGTGCTGACCAAGAAGGAAATCGGCGACGTCATCGACCAGGTCTATCGCCACACCGGACAGAAGGACACGGTGCTGTTCGCCGACGCCATCATGGCGCTGGGCTTCCGCAACGCGTTCAAGGCGGGGATCTCGTTCGGCAAGGACGACATGATCATCCCCGACAGCAAGGAAGCGCTGGTCGAGGAAACCAAGGCTCTGGTTGCCGACTACGAACAGCAGTATCAGGACGGCCTGATCACCCAGCAGGAAAAGTACAACAAGGTGATCGACGCCTGGAGCCGCTGCGGCGACCAGGTGGCCAACGCCATGATGGACGAGATCCGCGCCAGCCCGGTCGACCCCGAAACCGGGCGCCAAAAGCCGATCAACTCGATCTACATGATGTCGCACTCCGGTGCGCGTGGTTCGCCGACCCAGATGAAGCAGCTTGCCGGTATGCGCGGCCTCATGGCCAAGCCGTCGGGCGAAATCATCGAAACGCCGATCATCTCGAACTTCAAGGAAGGTCTGACCGTTCTTGAATACTTCAACTCGACCCACGGCGCCCGCAAGGGCCTGGCGGACACCGCGCTGAAGACCGCGAACTCGGGTTACCTGACCCGCCGCCTGGTCGACGTGTCGCAGGACTGCGTGGTCGTGGTGGATGACTGCGGAACCGAACGGGCGCTGGAAATGCGCGCGATCGTGCAGGGCGGTTCGACCATCGCTTCGCTTGGCGAACGCATCCTCGGCCGCACGCTGGCCGAAGACATCGCCAGCAAGGACGGCGAGATCGTGATGGCCAACGGCACCCTGCTCGACGAAGCGGCCACCGCCGCGGTCGAAGCCTCGGGCGTCCAGGCGGTCAAGATTCGCTCACCGCTGATCTGCGAGGCCGAACAGGGCGTCTGCGCGACCTGCTATGGCCGCGACCTTGCTCGCGGTACGCCGGTGAACATCGGTGAAGCGGTCGGCGTCATCGCTGCCCAGTCGATCGGCGAGCCCGGCACCCAGCTGACCATGCGCACGTTCCACATCGGCGGCGCGGCGCAGGTCAACGAAACCTCGCACCTCGAAGCGATTTCGGACGGCACGGTCCAGTACCGTGACATCCCGACCATCGTCGACAAGCGCGGTCGCCGCCTCAGCCTTGCCCGCAACGGCGAGATCGTGGTGATCGACAGCGAGGGCCGCGAACGCGCGATCCACCGCGTGCCTTACGGGACCCACCTGCTCCACACCGATGGCGCAGCGGTCAAGGAAGGCGAGCGCCTGGCAGAATGGGATCCGTTCACTCTGCCGGTGATCACCGACCAGGCCGGTATCGTGAAGTACCAGGACCTGATCGACGGCAAGACCATGACCGAGGCGACCGACGAAGCCACCGGGATGAGCAGCCGCGTCGTGACCGAGAACCGTTCGACGTCGCGGTCCAAGAAGGAGGATTTGCGTCCGCGCCTGACCCTGCTTGACGACAGCAGCGGTGAAGCCGCGCGCTATATCATGGCGCCGGGCACGACCCTGTCGGTCGAAGACGGGCAAGCGGTCGAAGCCGGTGACGTTCTGGCCCGTGCCAGCCGCGAAGCCGCCAAGACCCGCGACATCACCGGCGGTCTGCCGCGCGTGGCCGAACTGTTCGAAGCCCGTATTCCCAAGGACAACGCGATCATCGCGAAGGCTTCGGGGCGGATCGAATTCGTTCGCGACTACAAGGCCAAGCGCAAGATCGCGATCGTTCCGGAAGAGGGTGATCCGGTAGAATACCTGATCCCCAAGTCGAAGGTGATCGACGTTCAGGAAGGCGACTGGGTCAAGAAGGGCGACAACCTGATTTCGGGCTCGCCCAACCCGCACGAAATCCTGGAAGTGCTCGGGGTGGAGGCTCTGGCCGAATACCTCGTCGCGGAAATCCAGGAAGTGTACCGCTTGCAGGGCGTGAAGATCAACGACAAGCACATCGAGGTGATCGTTCGCCAGATGCTGCAGAAGGTCGAGATCACCGACGGCGGCGACACCGTGCTGCTGGCCGGCGAACAGGTCGATCGCGAGGAAATGGACGAATACAACGCCAAGCTGGAACCGGGTCAGAAGCCCGCGGAAGGCAAGCCGGTGCTGCTGGGCATCACCAAGGCTTCGCTCCAGACGCGTTCGTTCATCTCGGCCGCGTCGTTCCAGGAAACCACCCGCGTGCTCACGCAGGCGGCGGTCGAAGGAAAGCGCGACAGCCTGATCGGCCTGAAGGAAAACGTCATCGTTGGTCGCCTCATCCCCGCCGGAACCGGTGCGGGCATGAACCGCCTGCGCGTGGCCGCTTCCAGCCGCGACGCCGCGCTGCGCGCCTCCTACCGCAAGCTGCAGGAGAGCCTGATCGCTCCCGACAGCGCGGCTGAAGAGCACGCCGCCGAGCTGGCCCAGGGACCGGAAGCCGCCGGCTTCGAAGATCCGCTGGCCGCCGTCGAAGGCGACACCCACGGCACCGATGCCGATGCCGGCGAATACCTGAACCCCGAGGCGGCCGACGGCGAAGAATAAGCCCAGGCCACCTTTCACCGGGACAAACGAAAACCCCGCCGGAGCGATCCGGCGGGGTTTTTGCTGAGCCAGCGCTCGGTGGTGACGGTCAGTCCGGCGTAGCCGACGCTGTCGCCGCCCCTCCGCGCGCCGCGTCGTGCGAGGCGACGAGGGCGCGGCTGACCGCCTGCATCATCTCGAGCCGCGCGGGGTTGGGGAGGCGGGTTTCGCCGATCATCACCGCCACGCCATAGCGCGTGCCGTCTGGCGCTTCGACCAGGGCGACGTCGTTGAACCCGGTCTGCGTGCCGCGCAGTTCCTGGCCCGTGCCGGTCTTGTGATAGGCCTTCCAGCCGGGCAGCAGCCCGCCCTTCAAGCGCCGCGGGCCGCTTTTCGAATGGGCCATGATGTCGAGCAGCAGCGCGGTCGATTGTTCGGACAGCAGCTCGCCGCCGCCAAGCCGCCCCAAGGCCGAGGCGATCCCGGCGGGGGTCGCCCCGTCCATCGGATCGGCGACGTACTTGCCCAGCAGTTCGACCCTGTGGTCGAACGGGACCTTGCCGCGCGCCTCGTCGAACTTGTAGCCTTCGGCGAGGTCCGGGGTCCAGGTCACCCCTGCGATCGCGCTCTGCAGCAAGCGTTCGCCGGGGCCGAAGCGGATTCCCTCGATCTTGCGTTCGGACAGCACCATCCGGACATGGTCGGGCCCGCCCACCCGCCAAAGAAGCTTGTCGTTGGCCATGTTGTCCGACAGCGACAGCGAATCCTGCATCAGGGTCTGCGCGGGCAGGGTCAGCGATCCCTGGTCGAGCACCGTCCAGCGTAGCGGCTGGTTGAACACCACCTGGTCGTCCGGGCGCAGGGTGATCGGCTCGTCCAGGCGCATCTGGCCACGATCGACGGCGTCGAGCACGCTCAGGGACACCCACAGCTTCGACACGCTCTGTTGCGGGAAATATTCGTCGGCGCGCACCCCGACCAGCCACTTGCACCCGGCCTGGTTTATCGCGATCCCGACCTTGCCCTGAAAGCGGGCGGCGATGTCGTTCAGCGCAGTCTGCAGGCCCTCGGGCCTCGGCAGGCAGGACCCTGGCAGGCTCGGCGCGCGGGCATAGGCCGAGCGCACCCCGGCCAGGGTCTTCACCGGATCGCCGGGACGCGACAGCACGGCGAACAGGCCAACGGCGGCAATCCCGCCCAGCACTGTCAGGGTCAGGCCAAGCCTGCGCCGGCGCGCGGATCTGCGCGCCTGGAATGTCTGGTAGAGGGATGCGGCCTCGCCGCGGCGGTGGTGCAGCTTCATGATTTAACCGCGCACTTACCGCAAAGGGTTAACGCTTCCAAGATCGGAGGCGACGAACGGTTCGCCGCCTCCACAGCCATGTCAGGCCGCGCGGACCAGTCGCCCGGGCAGCGCGCCGGTCGCCTCGCCATTGCGATAGGTGACCTGGCCCGACACCAGAGTGGCGCGGTAGCCGTCGGCCCGCTGCAGCAGGCGCTTGCCTCCGGCCGGCAGGTCATAGGCCATTTCCGGACGCCGCACCGCAAGGCGTGCGAAGTCGATCACGTTGAGATCGGCCTTGAGGCCTGGCGCGATCCTGCCGCGATCGGCAAGGCCCATGGCGAGCGCGTTGGCGCTGGTCTGGCGGCGAACCAGTTCCTCCACGCTGAGCCGGCCCGCTGCGCGGTCGCGGCCCCAGTGCGAGAGGAGATAGGTGGGGAAACTGCCATCGCTGATCAGGCCAACGTGGGCCCCACCATCGCCCAGCCCCATCAGCGTGTTGGGCGCAGCCAGCATCTCGCCCGTCGCGTCGAGGTTGTATGCCGCATAATTGGCGAAGGGCCGCAGCATGAAATCGCGGCCGCCGTTGGCGATCATCGCGTCGTAGGCAAGGTCGAAGGCATCGCGTCCTTCGCGCAGCGCCTGGTTGGCGAGCGAGGTTTCCTCTGCCGGTTCGTAATTGGGCGGATCGCCCAAGGGGAAGATCATGCGGAAATCGGTGGTCAGGCGGGCGCTGGTCAGCACCTGGTTCTGCGGCCCGAGCGCCGCCTCGCGCGCGGCGGCAAGCAGCGTCTCGCGGAAGTGCGGATCGCGCATCGCGGCCAGCCGCTGGTCGAATGGCAGGTCGGCGATGGTCTTGTAGGGCGCCAGATGCGAGAACGGGCTGGCGCTGGCCTGGAGCCCCAGCAGCACGCCGATCGGACGCGGGGCGACCTGGGCGCGAATGTCCTGGCCGTCCTCCACCGCCTGGTCGATCAGCCCCAGAAGGTGCCGCCAGCCGTCCGGCTGCGAATGGCTTTGCCCGAGCGACAGCGACAGCGGCCGGCCCGACGCCTCCACGATTCGCCGGACCATCGCGAATTCGGTATCGACGTCAGGCTGGTTGAAGTCCGAGATGAGTTCGAAAACGCCCGATCCGGCGTCACGCAAGCCCAGGGCAATTGCAGTCAGCTCGTCCTCGGTCGCGCGCAGCGAGGGCGTGGGATCGCCCTTGACCGTACGGTGGTTGAGCGTGCGCGAGGTGGACACGCCAACGGCCCCGGCGCGCATCGCCTCGGCGGTCAGGCGGCGCATTTCGGCGTTGTCCTCGGCCGTCGCGGCTTCGAGGTTGGCGCCGCGCTCGCCCATGACGAAGACGCGCAGCGCGCCGTGGGGCAACTGGGCGCACAGATCCATGTCGCGCGGCCGCGCCTCAAGTGCGTCCATGTAGTCGGGAAAGCTGCGCCAGTTCCACGACAGCCCTTCGTGCAGCGCAGTGCCGGGGATGTCCTCCACCCCTTCCATCAGTTCGACGAGGCGGTTGCGGTCTTCGGGCTTGACCGGCGCAAATCCGACCCCGCAGTTGCCCATCACCGCGGTGGTTACGCCGTGCCACGACGAGGGTGCAAGCTGGCTGTCCCAGGTGGCCTGACCATCGTAGTGCGTGTGGATATCGACGAAGCCCGGGGTAACCAGCAATCCGCGCGCGTCGATTTCCTCCGCGCCGTTATCCTCGACCTTGCCGACCGCGACGATCCTGCCGTCGGCGATGCCGACATCGCCTTCGAAGCTTGTCGCACCCGTCCCGTCGACGATCGTCCCGCCGCGGATCACGCAATCGAGCCTGGCCATGCCCGCATCCTTTCCCATTCGTTTAACTGTTCGATTAAACGCCGGGACTGCCGCGCGGTCAAGCGCGGATCGACCGATCAGTACATCATCCAGCCGGGCATAGCTGCTGCTGTGCCCATCGCGGTAAAGCGGACCGGATCGCCCTTCGGCGCTTCTCCCGAATTATAGCGTTCGCGCAGCTGCCCCGAAACGTGGAACCCGATGGGTGCGTCCGCACCATCGGGCCGGAGGATCGGCGCGACGACGACGTCGAGCATGGCAAGTTCCGCGCCGCGATGGAACGAGCGGAACGGCCGCGCCTGCCCGGCCCGGTTGATCTGCAACCCGAGGCTATCGAGTTCATAACCGGTTTCCTCGTCGGCCCAGCGCCAACCGAGCGATATCTGCCCTTCGTCGCGCATCTGGCGCTGGGACGCTTCCTCGACCAGATCGGGCGGGGGCGTCCACGGATCGGTGCCAAACTGGGCGAACAGGCCGATGCGGCTGGGCAAGCCGAGCTTGCGATCGTCGACGGTGGCCCTTGCAACATCGCGCCAGACGGTGAAGTAGGGCGTCAGCGGCGACCGCGTGCTGAGGCCCCAGAACCGGTCGTGCAACTCGTTCCCGGATCGCTTCGTCTCGGCCGGAACCGGGGTATAGGACAGCAGGGTGCCGCCGCCGGTCCAGTCATGGTTCAGCCAGGCGACCGGCTCCGGCCCCTGGCTCACTGGCCGGCGTAGGCCTGCCGTTCGAGCGCGCCGAAGGTGCTCAATGCCCCGGCATCGCCGAACGGGCTGAGCTGGCTCATCATCACGCCGCCCACGCCCTTGTCGGGATCGATCCAGTAATAGGAATTGAAGATCCCGGCCCACGACAGGCTGTTCGGACTGCGGCCACCGGACTGGCCTTGCGGCAGGGTCAGGAAACCCAGGCCCCAGCCGGTGTGCTGGTCGGGGAACTGGTCGAACACCGGGGCGAGGTGCGGCAGGGCGCTGCCCATGCGCCCGGCGCGCAATTCGCCGATCTGGTTGCGGGCCATTTCGCGAACGGTTTCTTCCTTGAGCACCCGCTGGCCGTCGAGCTCGCCCCCGCGCAGGATGGCGCGCACGAAGCGGGCATAATCGGGCGCGGTGCCGATCAGGCCGCCGCCGCCGTTGTGGTATTCGCCCCCGCCGATGAACATCGGTTGCACCGCCAGACTGCCATCCTCGGTGCGAACGTGAACCTGGGCCGCGCCTTCGGGCAGGCTGTCGGCAAAACGGGTATGGGTCATGCCGAGCGGGCCGAAGATGTGATCCTGCATGTAATCGCCCAGCGCCTGTCCGGTCAGCGCTTCGACCGCGAGGCCGGCCCAGTCGATCCCGACCGAATATTCCCAGCTGTCCCCCGGATCGAACATCAGCGGCATGCGGATCGCGTCCTTGGAACCGGGCGCCGGCATCCCCACCGCCGAAAAGTACTGGAGAATCTCCGGGTGGACGAAGAAATAGCCCAGGCCCGAGGTGTGGGTCAGCAGGTGGCGCATCGTGATCGGACGCGCGGCGGGGCGCAGCCGGGGCTTGCCCGCTTCATCGAAGCCGGTCAGCACCTGCGGGTCGGCAAGATCGGACAGCACATCGCCGATCGGCGCGTCGAGGTCTAGCTTGCCCTGTTCGACCAGTTGCATGACCGCCACGGTCACCAGCGCCTTGGTCATCGAGGCGATCTGGAACGGCGTGTCCTCGGCCAGCGGAGCACCGCTGTCGACGTCGGTCACGCCCAGCGCCCGGGCATAGCGAACCCCGTCCCGGTCCACGATCATGCCCACCGCACCTGGCAGGTTGGCGGCGGCAAAGGCCTCTTCGAACATCGCTCTCTCCCGTTGTCTTACCCGCCTTGGCTAACGCGCGCGCTGCCCTTAGGGAAGAGGGATGACCGATCGCCTTGTCATCACCCTTGCCCAGTTGAACCAGGTCGTCGGCGATATCGCCGGCAATGCGCGGGCCATGCTCGCCGCGCGCGAACGTGCCCGAGCGGCCAAGGCGGACATGATCGTGTTCCCCGAAATGCAGCTTATCGGCTACCCGCCCGAGGATCTGGTGCTGAAGCCCGCACTGATCGAGCGCGCGGCGATCGAGCTGGAGCAGATGGCGCTGGAAACCGCCGACGGCGGACCGGCCATGCTGGTCGGTTCGGTCTTCGTGCGCGACGGCAACCTGCACAACGGCATCGCGCTTCTGACCGAAGGCAAGGTTGCGCAGGTTCGCTTCAAGCACGAACTGCCCAACTACGGAACTTTCGACGAGGTGCGCCTGTTCCAGCCCGGCCCGCTGCCCGAACCGATCGTGTTCAAGGGCGTGATGATCGGCCTGCCGATCTGCGAGGATATCTGGCATCCCGACGTGTGCCGGCACCTCGCCGATTTTGGCGCGGAGCTGCTGCTCTGCATCAACGGCAGCCCCTACGAGATCGACAAGGACACCCTCCGGATCGACGGCGTGGCCAAGCGCCGCGCGGTCGATAACGGCTTGCCGCTCGCCTACCTCAACCGCGTGGGCGGGCAGGACGAGCTGGTGTTCGACGGGGCCAGCTTCGTCGTCAACGGCGATGGCAGCCTTGCCGTGCAGATGACCGACTGGGAAGAGGCCGAGGTCACCACCTTCTGGACCAGGACCGCGACCGGCTGGCGCTGCGACAAGGGCGAAATCGAGCCGCTGGCCGACCACCCGGAGGATATCTACTGCGCCATGGTCATGGCGCTGCGCGACTATGTCGACCGCAACCGCTTTCCCGGCGTGGTCCTCGGCCTGTCGGGCGGGATCGACAGCGCGATCTGTGCCGCCATCGCCGCCGACGCCCTGGGCCCGGAGCGGGTCTGGGCGGTCATGCTGCCGAGCCGCTTCACCAGCCAGTTGAGCCTCGACCTTGCCACCGACTGCGCGCGGATGATCGGCTGCAAGTACGAGACGATCCCGATCAATCCGGCGGTCATGGCCTTTGACGAGATGCTGTCGGGCACCTTCGCCGATGCCGAAGTCGATATCACCGAAGAGAACGTCCAGTCGCGTATCCGCGGGGTGACGCTGATGGCGATCAGCAACAAGTTCGGCCCGATGCTGCTGACCACCGGCAACAAGAGCGAGATGAGCGTCGGCTATGCCACCATCTATGGCGACATGGCGGGCGGCTACAATCCGCTCAAGGACGCCTACAAGATGACGGTCTTCGCGATCAGCGAATGGCGCAACCGCCACAAGCCCAAGATCGGCCTCGGCCCCGATGGCCCGGTCATGCCCGAAGGGATCATCACCCGGCCCCCGTCCGCCGAACTGCGCCCCGATCAGAAGGACGAGGATTCGCTGCCTCCCTACAAGGTGCTCGACGGGATCCTCTTGGGCCTGGTCGAACACGAGAAGAGCGTCGATCAGCTTGCCGCCGAAGGCTTCGATCGCGACACGGTGGTGCGGATCGAACGGCTGCTCAACCTGGCCGAATACAAGCGCCGCCAAGCGCCCCCCGGGGTCAAGCTCGGCACCCGGAACTTCGGCCGCGACCGCCGCTATCCGATCACCCATTCGTTCCGTTCGGCATGAAAGGGCTGCATTCGCTGCTGGCGGCTGCGTTGCTGGCGGCCTGCACCGCCCCGGCTCCCCCGGCGGACAAGACGCCAAGCGAGACCCCGAGCACCGATGCGGAACTCCCGGCGCCGCCAGCGTCGGCCGGGCTACCTGCTCCGACGACCCTGGCCGGCGAGTGGAAGATCGTCACCATCGACGGCGAGGACTTCAACGAGCCCTACGGCCTGGCATTGAGCGCCGACGCCAGCAAGGTGTGGTGGGAACCGCGCTGCGCCGGGATGGTCCGTGGCTACACGATCGAGGGTCCTGTCATCCGGATCGGGCGCGCGCCTTCGCTTGGACCGCCGCTGGCGCCGGGCACCCCGCCCCCGCCGGTCTGTGCCATCGGCCTGCCCCCGCGCCTGCCCGAAGCGGTCCGCGCGCTCGACGCCGCCACCGCGATCCGCCGCACACCGTCAAACGGCGTCGAACTGTCGGGCGGGGGGCATTCGCTGCTGCTGTTCTCGCAATAGCGAAAATATCCAGCTAAGGGCGCGGGCATGACCGTCACCACCCGCTTCGCCCCCTCACCCACCGGCACGCTGCATGTCGGCAACGTGCGCACCGCGCTGCACAATTGGTTGCTGGCGAAGAAGCATGGCGGGCGCTTCCTGCTGCGGATCGACGACACCGACACCGAGCGCAGCCGCGAGGAGCACGTCGCCAGCATCAAGGCCGATCTCGAATGGCTGGGCCTGCACTGGGACGGCGAGGAACGCCAGTCGGCGCGGTTCGATCTCTACGAGGCGGAGTTTGCAAAGCTGGTCGCCTCGGGGCGGGTCTATCGCTGCTACGAAACAGCGCAGGAACTGGATCTCAAGCGCAAGGTGCTGCTGGGCCGAGGTCTGCCGCCGATCTACGACCGCGCCGCGCTCGGTCTCACCCAAGCCGACCATGCCGCCAAGGCTGCGGCGGGTGAGACGCCGCACTGGCGCTTCCTGCTCGACCGCGAGGCCGTGATCGAATGGACCGACGGCATTCGTGGCCCCCAGCATTTCGATCCCGCCAAGATGAGCGACCCCGTGGTGCGCCGCGCCGACGGATCCTGGCTCTACCTGCTGCCAAGCGTGATCGACGACATCGCGATGGGCGTGACCGACGTGTTGCGCGGCGAGGATCACGTCTCGAACACCGCCAGCCAGGTCCAGATGTTCGAGGCGCTGGGGTCAAAACCGCCGCGCTTCGCCCACGAAGCGCTGCTCGTCGGGACCGAAGGCAAGCTGTCCAAGCGGCTCGGTTCGCTCGGCATGGATCACCTGCGCGACGAGGGGATCGAGCCCGAGGCACTGGTGGCCCTGCTCGCCCGGCTCGGCACCAGCGATCCGGTCAATCCCGAACTCGATGCCGCGGCGCTGGCAACAGCTTTCGATCTTGCCCACTTCGGCCGTGCCCCGGCGCGGTTCGACGAGGCCGAACTGCACCGCGTCAACGCCGGCGTGGTTCACCGCCTGCCCTTCGCCCGCGTCGCCCACCTCCTGCCTGACGGCATGGGCGAGGCCGCGTGGGACGCGATTCGCCCCAATGTCGAGCATATCGCCGAGGCGGCGGACTGGTGGCAGGTGGTGACCGGGCCGGTTCCGGCACCCGCGCTGTCCGACGATGATCGCGCCTTCGTGACGGCGGCATCTGCAACCCTGGCGCAGACCGGAGCCGACTGGGCGGCGCTGACCGCAGCCCTCAAGGCCGCCACCGGCCGCAAGGGCAAGGCGCTGTTCCTGCCGCTTCGTCAGGCGCTTACCGGCCGCGACCATGGTCCGGACATGGCGGCGCTGCTGCCCCTGATCGGCACGGACGAAGCAGCGCGGCGGCTGACCGCCTAACAATATTCTACGCTGCACCGCAAAAACCGTTTTACATTGCGCAGCTCGCGCCCTAGGGGCGCCCGCGATGCTCACGACGCGCACCCCGATTACTACCATCAAACCGACCGCCACGGCGGGAACGGTTGTGGGATCGCGCGTCTAAGGCACCCCAACCCGCCCCGCACCAGAGCAGGCGGGGCTTTCCAAACCGGAACACGATACAACCCGGCCCTGCTCTTTCGAACATACGAAGGAGTTTGACGATCATGGTTCAGCGTTTCGCCCCCGGGCAGAAGATCAATGTCGGCGTCGTCGGCGCAACCGGCCTCGTCGGATCGATGATCCGCCGGCTGCTGGCCGAGCGCAATTTCCCGGTCGGCACCCTGCGCCTGTTCGCTTCGGCCCGTTCGGCCGGCAAGGAACTGGACGGCGTGGTGGTCGAAGACGCCGCGACGGCAGATTTCTCCGGCCTCGACGTGGTACTGTTTTCGGCCGGGGGATCGACGTCGAAGGCGCTGGCGCCGAAGGCCGCGGCAACCGGCGCGATCGTGATCGACAACTCCTCGGCCTGGCGCTCTGATCCCGAGGTGCCGCTGGTCGTCGCCGAGGTTAACCCCCACGCGCTCGATCACCTGCCCAAGGGGATCATCGCCAACCCCAACTGCACCACCATGGCGGCCATGCCGGTGCTGAAGGTGCTGCACGACGAGGCCGGCCTTCGGAAGCTCGTCGTCTCGACCTACCAGGCGGTATCGGGCGGCGGCCTCGAGGGGATCGACGTGCTCGCCCGGCAGATCGACCATGTCGGTGGCCAGGCGCGTGAACTGGCCGAAGGCGGCCATGACGACCTGCTGCCCCAGGCCGAAAAGTGGGCCGTGCCGATCGCGCACAACGTCGTGCCGCTTAACTACGTCTACGCCGAGGACGGCTACACCGAGGAAGAGATCAAGCTGCGTGACGAAAGCCGCAAGATCCTCGAGATCCCCGGCCTGCCGGTGGCGGGTACCTGCGTGCGCGTCCCGGTCTTCACCGGCCATTCGCTGTCGATCAACGCCGCCTTCGACCGCCCGATCAGCGTCGAGCGCGCGCTCGAGCTGCTGAAGGACGCGCCCGGCGTGGTGATCAGCGAAGTGCCCAATCCGCTCGAGGCCACCGGCCAGGACCCCGTCTTCGTCGGCCGCGTGCGCAAGGACCCGACCGAAGAGAACGGCCTCGCCCTGTTCGTGGTCGGCGACAACCTGCGAAAGGGCGCCGCATTGAACGCTGTGCAGATCGCGGAAGTGCTGCTGGGCTGATCGACGTGGCCTGCCGCCCGTGCGATTGCTGTTGCCATCGCGCCGCTGGCAAGCAATCGTCCGTGTCGTGCTGCGGCTGCTTCTCCTTGCTCTGGCGCTGATCATAGCAATCGGCCCTGCGCGCGCGCAGACCATCGACAAGGACCGCGAACTTTACGCGGCGATCACCCGGCAGGTCGATCTCGGCGAGCCCTATTACCGGGCGGCGACCGACCTGCAGCGCGCCAATGGATATCCGGTGCGGCCGTTCTACACGGTCCGTCCGCCGACCCTGACGTGGCTCGCGGCGACCGTCGGGCCGCTGGGGCTCGTGATCCTTGCCTATGCGGCGGTACTGGTCGGCGTTTTCGGCGCGATGCAGGGAATCGAGGATCGCCGCCAGCGGCTTACCTTCGTCGCGCTCTATGCCGTGGCAAGCGGTGCGATCGTTTCACCGGCATCGCTGCAATTCACCGAGTTGTGGTGCGGCCTGCTCGCTTCAGCCGCCTTGTGCTGGACGAATTGGAGGACACGCCTTGCCCTGGCGGCTGCCGCCGCCCTGTTCCGCGAGTTCGGCGCCTTGTTGATTTGCGCGATTCTCGCCTTCGCTATCCTCGCGGGTAAACGCCGCGAAGCCGCCTGGGCCGCTGCCGCATTGGTCGTACTGGGGGCGCTGCTCTACCTCCACGCCCAAGCGGTGCTCAGCTATGCCATGACGGGCGACCCGGCCTCTCAGGGCTGGTTTGCCTTGCGCGGTCCTGCCGGATTGGTCAGCGATCTTGCCAAGGTGACGGCCTACGGGTTCCTTCCAGCCTGGGCAATCTATGCCGCCGTCGTGCTGTCCCTGATCGGCTGGCTGCGCCGGTCCCCGTTGACAGGAATCTGGCTGGGCGGCTTTTCCCTTACCGTCATGGTCGCATCGCGTCCGGACAATTACTATTGGGCGCAGGTGCTGATGCCGCTTCTGCCCGCCGGCCTCGCGTTCCTGATCCCCAGGCAGCGCCCGTCGCCAATCACTCCATGAACCAGCCGTGGCTGACCACCAGGCTCTGGCCGGTCAGCGCGTTGGTGGGGAAGGCAGCGAACAGCAGGGCGACTTCGGCGACGTCCTCGATCGAGGTGAACTCACCGTCGACGGTCTGGCCGAGCATGACTTTCTTGACCACCTCGTCCTCGGATATGCCCAGTTCCCTGGCCTGTTCGGGGATCTGCTTGTCGACGAGCGGCGTGCGCACGAAGCCGGGGCAGATGACGTTGGAGCGCACGCCGTGCTGACCGCCCTCGCGCGCGATGGTGCGGGCAAGGCCCAGCAGGCCATGCTTGGCGGTGACATAGGCGCTTTTGAGGGGGCTGGCGGTCTTGGAATGGACCGAGCCCATCAGGATCACCGCGCCTGACCCTTGCGCGATCATGTGCGGCATCACGGCCTTGCTGGTCAGGAATGCGCCGTCGAGATGGATCGCCAGCATCTTCTTCCAGTCGGCATAGGCGAAATCCTGCACGGGGTTGACGATCTGGATCCCCGCATTCGAGACCAGCACGTTGACCGTGCCCCACTGCGCGACCACCGCAGCAGTACCGGCGTTGACCTGGTCCTCGCTGGTCACGTCCATGGCAACGGCCATCGCGCTGCCCGCCCGCGCGGCATTGAGACCATCCGCAGCGGCCTGCGCTGCAACCAGGTTGAGGTCGGCAATGGCGACTTTCGCGCCGGCTTGCGCAAAGCGCGTGGCGATACCAAGGCCGATGCCGCTGGCGGCACCGGTGACGATGCAAATCTTGTTGGTCAGGTCCATCGCAGCAGCCTAGCCGCAATTCGTGCTGCGCCGCAACACGCCTTCGCGGTCAGGCGGCCGCCACCTCGACGGTGTCTTCGCTCGCCGCCTCGAGCAGGCGCTTCTCGACTGCCTTGAAGCGCTGCGGGCCATCGATCTTCTCGCCGAGGATATCGGTGACGTAAAAGGTGTCCGCAGCGCGTTCGCCGTAGGTCGCGATATGCGCTGAATGGACGATCAGCCGGGCTTCGAACAGCGCGCGGGCCAACCGGTTGAGCAGCGCCGGACGGTCGCGGGCGCCTACCTCGATCACGGTGAAGCGGTTCGACGCCTGGTTGTCGAAATCGACGCTCGGCCGCACCTCGAAAGCATCGGCGCGGGGCCGGGCCAGCGGACGCGCCGCCAGCTGCGGCACAAGCTTGACCCGGCCCATCAGCGCATCGCCGATCATGGTCTTGATCCGGGCGAGCTGGCTGTCTTCGGAGAAGGGGCGTCCGAGCGGGTCCTGGACCAGGAAGTTGTCGACTGCCATGCCGTTGCGGGCGGTATGGATGCGCGCGTCGATGATGTTGCCGCCTGCCAGGTGGATGCCGCCCGCGATGCGGTAGAACAGCCCCGGATGGTCGGCGGCGATGACCGTGACCAGCGTCGCTCCGCGCGCGGCGTAATATTCGGTGTGCACATCGAGCGCCTGGCCCTTGGCGCCGTGCAGCTGCTTGAGGTTCATCGCGATGATATCATCGGGTTCGGCGATCCAGTAGGCGTCGCCAAGCTGCTTGCCCAGCCGCTCGACCAGGCCGGCTTCCCCGCCCAGACGCTCGCGTACGGCCTGTTTCTTGGCGGCGATGCGCTGTTCGCGCCCATGCTGGACGTAGCCGAGGCGCAGGCGTTCCTCCGCAGCCCCGTAAAGCTCCGCGATCAGCTGGCGCTTCCAGCCGTTCCACACCCCGGGGCCGACGGCGCGGATATCGACGATGGTCAGCATCGACAGCAGCCGGAGCCGCTCGATCGACTGGACCACGGCGACGAAGTCGGTGATCGTCTTCCAGTCGGCCAGGTCGCGCTTGAAGGCGGTGGCGCTGAGCAGCAGGTGGTATCGCACCAGCCAGGCGACGAGATCGGTCTCCTTCTCGTCCAGCCCCAGCCGCGGGCAGAGCTTGCGCGCGACCTCGGCGCCCAGTTCGCTGTGATCGCCGCGCCGGCCCTTGGCGATGTCGTGAAGCAGGATCGACACGTAGAGCACGCGCCGGTTGATCACCTTGTGGATGATCGCGGTGGCGAGCGGGTGGTCCTGCTTGAGTTCGCCTTTCTCGATCCGGGCCATCAACCCGATGGCGCGGATGGTGTGCTCATCGACCGTGTAATGGTGGTACATGTCGAACTGCATCTGGGCGTTGACCCGACCGAAATCGGGCACGAAGCGGCCGAAGACCCCGGCTTCGTTCAGCCAGCGCAGCGCGTTTTCGGGATCGTGGCGGCTGGTCAGCAATTCGAGGAACAACGCATTGGCGCGAGGCTCGGTGCGGACGGTATCGACGCGCCGCGCATCGCGCACTGCAAGGCGCATGGCGTCGGGATGAAGTTCCAGGCCGTTCTGGTCGGCCAGCACGAAGATTTCGATCAGCCGCGCGGGATCTTCGGCGAACCAGGTGTCGGACGGCACGTTGATCCGCCCGCCGAACAGGACATAGCCCTTGAGCACGCGCTTGCGGGCGCGGAACCCCGCCAGCAGCCCGCGCGGCTGGCGCCTGGCGAACTGGTCGTCGAGCTGGGCGAGGAACAGCCCGGTCAGGTGTCCGACGCGCTTCGCCTGCAGGAAGAAATACTGCATGAAGCGTTCGACCGCGCTCTTGCCCGGGCGGTCCGCGAACTGCATCCGCGCCGCCACCTCGCGCTGGAGATCGAAGGTCAGCCTGTCCTCGGCCCGTTTGGTGATGGTGTGAAGGTGGCAGCGCACTGCCCAGAAGAAGTTCTCGGCGCGGCGGAACGATCGGTATTCGGCCGGGGTCAGCAGGCCTACATCGACGAGTTCGGACACGTCGCGAACGTGATGGATGTACTTGCCGATCCAGTAGAGCGTGTGAAGGTCGCGCAGCCCGCCCTTGCCCTCCTTGACATTGGGTTCGACGACATAGCGGCTGTCGCCCAGCTTGACGTGCCGGTCGTTGCGTTCGCCCAGCTTTTCGGTGACGTATTGCCGCTCGGTCCCGACGACGACTTCGGCCCAGAATCGGGCCATGGCCTGGTCGAACAGTGCCTGGTCGCCCCACACGTAACGCCCCTCGAGCATGGCGGTGCGGATTGTCAGGTCGCTGCGCCCCATGCGCACCATGTCGTCGAGGCTGCGGCTGGACTGGCCGACCTTGAGCCCCAGGTCCCACAGGAAATAGAGGATCGCCTCGATCACCTGTTCGCACCAGGCGGTCTGCTTGCCGGGCGTGACGAAGGCGATGTCGACGTCCGAATGCGGCGCCATTTCGCCGCGTCCATAGCCGCCGACCGCCATGATGGTCAGCCGCTCTCCGGTCGAGCGGTTGTTGGCCGGGTAGACGTCGTGGGTGACGTGATCGTGGATCAGGCGGATCAACTGGTCGGTGAGGAAGGACTGGGCCTCGGCGCAGTCGTGCCCGGCGGAGGGTTTCTGGGCCAGGCGCCGGGCGATCTCGTCCCGCCCGGCCGCCAGCGCGCCGCGCAGCAACTCGACGATCTGCGGGCGCGCCTTTGCGGCACCGGCGGCCGCCACCGCGGCGGCGACGCCTTCGGCGAGCGCGCGCCGATCGACGATAGCACGCTGGTTCGGGATGCGCGGAGCCTTCAGGCCGGGTTCGTCTGTTCGTTTTCCCACACGGTCAGGTAACGGGCCTTGAGGGTCCGCTTGTCAACCTTTTCGGTGCCAAGCCGGGGCAGGGTCTCGTGTTCCTGCCACAGCCGGACCGGAACCTTGAACGGGGCGATCCGGGCCAGCAGGAAGGCGCGCAATTCATCCTCGCACAGCTCCTCGCCTTCCTTGACGAGGTAAACCCCGGTGGGCTGTTCGCCCATCCGTTCGCAGGGCATGCCGAAGACGCTCGCCTCGGCGACCTTGGGGTGGGCGTAGATCGCCTGCTCCACCTCGATGCAGCTGATGTTCTCGCCGCCGCGGATGATGATGTCCTTCTTGCGGTCGACGATGAACAGGTAGCCGTCGGCGTCGAGGTAGCCGAGATCGCCCGAGCGAAACCAGCCGTCGGGCATGATCGCGGCCTGGGTCGCCTCGGTGTTGTTCCAGTAGCCGAGGAAGTTGCAGACCGTGCGGATCGATACCTCTCCCACTTCGCCCGCCGGCAGTTCGCGGCCCGCATCGTCGAGGATCCCGAGTTCGACGAGCGGTTTCGAGGCAGTCCCGGTCGAGCCGGGCTTGGCCAGGTAGTTCTCGTTGAAGTTGCCGCAGCCGACGCCGTTCGTTTCGGTCAGGCCATAGCCCAGCAACGGGAAGGCGTGGGGCAGCGCCTCGCGGATACGGGTGACGTGATCGACCGGGCGCGGCGCGCCGCCGGCGGCAAAGGACACGCAGGACGACAGGTCGTACTTGTCGCGGTCCGGATGGGTGGCGATCTCGAAGCTCATCAGGGGCACGCCGACGAAATAGGTGACCTTTTCCTTCTCGATCAGGCGCATCGCCTCTTCCGCGCTCCACTTGGGCATGAGCACCAGCTTGCGACCGATGGCGAAGCTCTGCAGGAACAGCGGCACTTCGCCGGTGACGTGGAACAGCGGCACGTTGACGAGGCTACAGGGCTGCGAACCCTCGGCCGGCGCCTCGCCCCTGGCGGTCAGGTAGGTCAGCACCATCAGCGACTGCGCGGCATAGTTCATCGTCCCCTGCACGACGCCGCGGTGATCGGAATAGGCACCCTTGGACTGCCCGGTGGATCCCGAAGTGAAGAGGATCGTGGCCAGATCGTCGCCGGTCAGGTCGGGCAGCTCGGTAGCCTCGTCCCCGCCCCTGGCCAGCAGCGGAGCAAGGCCGGCGCGCCAGTCGGCGTCGTGCCCGAACACGACGAGCTGGCCCGGATAGGTTTGCCCGGCCAAGCGCGCGGCGCGCTGCTCGTCGGCAAGGACCAGACTGCATCCGGCAAGGCGCACGCCCTCGGCCAGTTCCTCGCCGCTCCACCACCCGTTGAGGAGCGTGGCGCAGCCGCCCGCCATCAGCGTGCCGAGATAGGCCACGATCCAGTTGATCGAATTGCGCGCGGCAATGCCGATCCGGTCGCCGCGCTTGACACCATGTCCGGCCACCAGCCCGCCGGCGATCGTGCGCGCGGCGGCGTGAACCTGGGCAAAGGTCATCCGCATGTCGCCTTCGACGAGGAATTCCTTGTCGCCCTGCTCGGCACAGTAATGCGCGAAATAGTGCACCAGCGTGGGCGGCGCATGCTTGAACATCGGCAGGGCGCGGCCAAACCGTTCGAAGGGAACGGTCTCCAGCGGCGCTCCGGGCGCGGTCAGTCGGCCGATGATATCGGTGAGGGCAGTATCCAGTTCGCTAGCCATGCGGCTTCCTTTTCCCGTAAATCCGCCGGCGCGCCCTTCTCGCGCCAGCGACCGGTTTGTTTCCGGCACCTGATGTGCCACAAGCGCGATCGATACAGGGGGCGGTGTGACCGGCCCCTTCGCATTTGCGGTCAAGATTTGCTTAAGGGGTTAACCACTTGCTGTCACTATCGCTTGCCGCCGCAGCGGCACAGGCGCCCATCCATTTCGAGGACCTGGGGCTGCGCAGCTACCTGTTCGCCTTCGAAACGCCGCTCGGCCTGTTCCAGCTGCGCTGGTACAGCCTGGCCTATCTGGCCGGGATCATCGGCGCCTACGTGGTCGTCCTCAAGATGATCAAGGCGCCCGGCGCGCCGCTGGCCCAGCGCCATGCCGACGACCTGTTCTTCTATTGCACACTCGGCGTGATCCTGGGCGGACGGCTGGGCTATGCGACGTTCTACACCGGCGGCGATACCGGGCTGCCCAGCCTCTGGGCGCATCCGTCCGAACTGGTCAAGCTGTGGACCGGCGGGATGAGCTTCCACGGCGGCCTCGTCGGCGTGCTGGTCGCGATCGCCTGGGTCTGCTGGAAGAACGGCCTGAGCTTCCTGCGCGTAGCCGACTATGTCGCCGTGCCGGTGCCGCTCGGGATGCTGTTCGGGCGCCTGGCCAACTTCGTCAACGGCGAGCTGTGGGGCCGCGTCGCCGGGCCCGACGTGCCTTGGGCGATCGTCTTTCCCGGCGCCGGTCCGCTGCCCCGTCATCCCAGCCAGCTTTACGAAGCGCTGCTCGAAGGCCTGCTGTTGCTGGTCGTGATGCTGGTGCTGTTCTGGAAAACAAAGGCACGTTGGCGGCCGGGTCTGCTGGTCGGCACCTTCGCCTTCGGCATCGCGCTCGGCCGGTTCGTCGTGGAATTCTTCCGCGAGCCCGACGCCCAGCTGCAGACCTTCGCGCAGCAAACCGGGCTGTCGATGGGCCAGTGGCTGACCCTGCCGCTGATGGCGGTCGGGCTGTTCTTCGTCGTCCGCGCGCTGATGCGGCCCGCGCTGGGCGCCGCCCCTGCCGTTCCGGTCGCCACCGACCCGGCATGATCGGCGACGAATCGCCGTCCGTCCCGCTGGCTAAGGTGTTTCGCCGGCTGATCGCAAACACCGGCCCGATCAGTCTGATGCACTACATGGGTGAGGCAAACGCCCGCTATTACGACGCGCGCGATCCGTTGGGCAGTGGCGGCGATTTCGTCACCGCGCCCGAGATCAGCCAGATGTTCGGCGAACTGATAGGGCTGTGGCTGACCGACATCTGGACGCGCGCCGGTCGGCCCCAACCCGTCCATTACGTCGAGCTGGGCCCCGGCCGCGGCACGCTGGCTCGGGATGCGCTGCGCACGATGAAGCGCATGGGCCTTGAACCCGTGGTCCATCTGGTCGAAGCCTCGACCGCTTTGAAGGACCTGCAGCTCGCCGCAGTGCCCGAAGCCCAGTGGCACGCCGACCTGTCGAGCGTACCGCTGACCGGCCCGCTGCTGATCGTCGCCAACGAGTTCCTCGACGCGCTGCCGGTGCGGCAACTGGTCAGGACCGGGGCCGGCTGGCGCGAACGCATGGTCGTCGCCGAGGGCGACCGCTTCGCCTGTGTCGCCGGCACGCAGCCGATGGACGCCGCCGTTCCAGAAGCGCGGCGCGAGGCCGAGGAAGGCACGATCATCGAGACCTGCCCCGGCGCGGCGGCCATACTCTACGAGGCCGCGGGGCGGCTCGTCGCGCAGGGCGGCGCGGCGCTGTTCATCGACTATGGCCACGACCGGCTGCGCGACGGATCGACGCTGCAGGCGGTGCGCCGGCACCAGAAGGTCGATCCCTTCAGCGACCCGGGCGAGGCGGACCTGACCGCCCATGTCGATTTTGCCACGGCCATGCAGATCGCCAGTTCGCGGGGCTGCAAGGTCATGGGCACGGTGCCGCAGGGCCGCTGGCTGCGCGACCTCGGGATCGAGACGCGGGCGCAGGCTCTCGCCTCCGCCGCTCCCCACCAGGCGGATGCCATCCTCGGCGCCATGGACCGGCTGGTCGGCGACGAGCAGATGGGCACGCTGTTCAAGGTGATGGGTCTGGCCGGACCGGACTGGCCCGACGGGGCGGGCTTTTCGCACTAGCGACACCTCCGCGTGGAGCCTTGCATGCCTCCGTGCGTTCACCGGCCATGAACCACACCGATCCGCCCGTCGATTGCGTGATCGTCGGCGGCGGCCCGGCAGGGCTGACCGCGGCGATCTATCTCTCGCGCTTCCGCCGCCGGGCGGTGCTGTTCGATCGCGGCGGCAGCCGGGCAGCGATGATTCCGCGCAGCCACAACCACGCTGGCTATCCCGATGGCATCCCCGGCACCGAACTGCTGCGCCTGATGGCCGAACAGGCGCTCAAGTACGGCGCCGATATCCGGCAGGGCAACGTCACCGGGATCGCCCGCGCCGGCGAAGACTGGTGCCTGTCGGCGGGTTCGGACACGATCGTCGCTCGCAGCGTGCTGTTCGCGACCGGGGTCGACAACCGCTATCCCGACATCCCCAAGGATGTCCACGACGCCGCCCTGAACGCCGGCCAGCTGCGCTACTGCCCGGTCTGCGACGCCTTCGAGGCCAGTGGCCAGCGCATCGCGGTGGTCGGCGCGGAAAGCCACGGCGTGGCCGAGGCGCTGTTCCTGCGACACTATTCGCCGATGGTCTCGCTTCACACCCGCGAGGAGTGCGAACTGCACGAGAAGGACCGCGACGACCTGGCCCGCGCCGGGGTCGGCTGGGATCCGCGCCCGGTGGTCCGCTATGCCTTCGATGCCGATGCCGTGCGGCTGCATTTCGCCGACGGCTCTGCGATCGAGGTCGACACGATCTACCCCGCCTTGGGTTCCGATCCGAACGTCGAGCTGATCGCCCAGCTCGGCTTCCGGCTCGACGGGGACCGCTGCGTCCTTACCGACAGCCATCAGCGCATGGGGTTGTCCGGGCTCTATGCGGCGGGAGATGTCGTTGCCGCGCTCGACCAGATCAGCGTCGCCATGGGCCATGCAGCGGTTGCCGCCACGACCATCCACAACGATCTGCGCGACCGCGACGGCCAGACCCCGGCCTGACCCCGCCGCTCTGAACCCCAAGGGACACTGGCTTTGCCGCGCGGGCCTGCTAAGCCCATGGGCAGGAGAGAATGCTTGCCCGATCACACCATCACCCGGCGTGAGGCGCCGCTGTCGCGGCTGGTCAAGGCGCTGCTGCTGGCGCTGTACCGCTGGAAGGGCTGGACCCTGGTCGAGACCGCGCCGGTGCCCCGCCGCTGCGTGATCCTGGGCGCGCCGCATACGTCGAATTGGGACTTCGTCTTCTTCCTCGGCGCGACAAACCAGCTTGGCATACGCCCGAACTTCATGGGCAAGCTCAGCCTGTTCGCCTGGCCGATGACCCGGTTCATGCACGACATGGGCGGGGTGCCGGTCGACCGTTCGAAGCGGGCCAACTACGTCGATCAGGTCGTCGCCGAGTTCGCACGGCGGGACCACCTGGCCCTGGTCATTGCGCCCGAAGGGACGCGCGGCGCGGTCAATGCTTGGCGCTCGGGCTTCTATCACATCGCCCACGGCGCGGGCGTGCCGATCGTCCCGGCCTGGGTCGATAACGCCGCGATGACCGGCGGGGTCGGGCCGGCGATCGCGACCACCGGCGATTTCGACGCCGATCTCGGCCGGATCGCCGCCTACTACCGCTCGGTCATGCCCGATCACCCCAAGCTGGCCGCGCTATACCGCCAGGCCGGCCTGATCGGGTTGGAGCGCGGCGATGGTTGAGACGCTGCTGGTCAACCTGGCCGTGCTGGCGGTGCTGATGCTTGGCCTCTGGGCCGTGGCGGTGCGGATCGGCGATGTCTCGTTCATCGACGCGGTCTGGGCGCTCGGCATGGTCGCCATGGCGGGGGCGAGCTGGCTGCAGCGGGCCGAACCCGGCACCCGTGCAACTTTGCTCCTCGCCATGACCGCGATCTGGGGCCTGCGGCTCGGCCTGCACCTCCTGGCCCGCTGGCGCCGCCAGGGCGAGGATCCGCGCTATGCCCGAATGCTGGGCAAGGCGCGGGATGCCGGACGCTTTGCCAGCGCGGCGCTAGGCATGGTCTTTGCCCCGCAGGCCCTGCTGCTGTTCCTGGTCTGCCTGCCCGCGCAGCTCGGCATATTGGCCGCGCCGATGCCGCTGGGCCCGCTCGGCTATGCCGGGTTCGCGCTGTGGCTGATTGGCGTGATTTTCGAATCACTGGGCGATGCCCAACTCAAGGCCCACCGCGCCGATCCGGCGCGCAAGGGCCAGGTGCTCGACACCGGGCTGTGGCGCTATACCCGCCACCCCAACTATTTCGGCGATTGCTGTGCGTGGTGGGGCATCTGGCTGGTTGCTGCGGAAGCCGGCCCGCTCGTCGCACTGGCGAGCCTGCCCGGCCCCCTGTTCCTGACCTTCACCCTGACCCGCTGGTCGGGCAAGCCGCTGCTGGAGCGCGGCCTTGCCAGGACCCGGCCAGGCTATGCCGACTACGTAAAGCGGACCTCGGGCTTTTTTCCGTGGCCGCCGAAACAGGGCTGACACTGGCGCGTTTTATCCTGCGACCATCGCAACGAGAGGACCTGCCATGCGATCGATCCTGATTCCGCTTGCCGCCCTGGCTCTGCTTGCCGGTTGCAAGGGCAACGCGCCCGAACCGGCCGCAAGCGATACGACGACCGCTGCTGCCGATGGCGTATCCATGCCGGCGCTGCCAACCGATCCCCGCGCCACCGTCACCGTGCCGGGCAGCTACGCCAGCAACGGCAATATCCTTGTCCTTGGCGCCGATGACAGCGCAGTACTGACCGACGCGGCGGGCAAAGAGACCAAGGGCAAGTGGGCCTGGTACTCGGACGGTAAGCGCATCCTGCTGACCGCCGACAAGTCGGTCTTCGCCGTAGCCGACGGCGCGCTTTACAAGCTGGCCGACAAGGACGCCCCGCTGACCGGGCTTACGGCCGACCAGATCTGGGCCAAGGCGCGCTGAACATTCCTTCCTGGGCCGGAGCGGCCTAGCGGTAGCGCACCCCCGGCGGCGTCGTCGATCGCACCGTGTTGAGCGCAGGGTTACGGTCGATCTCGCGCGCATCGGTCGGGCCCGCGCGCGGCGGCCTGGCGGCAAGCCAGGCTTCCAGCGCATCGATATCGACCGCCCCGCGCGTCTTGTCGCGGCCCTTGGCAAAGCCGGTGAACGTATCCCCGCCATTGGCGAGGAAACTGCTGACCGTCACGCGATAGCTGGACGCGGGGTCTATCAGCTTCCCGTCAAGGCTCATCGCCACGATCCGGTCCCCCAAGGGACGCGCGCGGTCGTATTCGAAGACGAAGCCTGCGGACGGGGTCAGGATCTGTTCCGGACCGCTAGCGTCGAACCCCTGTTCGAGAATCGCCTTCAATTCCGCCCCTGTATAGGTCAGGGTGTAAAGGTCGTTGTTGAACGGCTGAACCGCGTAGATGTCGCCGAAAGTCACGCTGCCATCGGCGGCCGGGGTCAGCGAGCGGCGCACCCCGAACGGGTTCATGAAGCTGATCTGCGCCCCGGCCGCGCGCGTCGCGGCAAGCTGCGCATCGGCGATCAACTTGCCCAGCGGGCCGCCGGTGTTCTGGGTCTCGCCGTCCGACTTCGCGAGCGGTGCGGCCAACCAGCCGACCTTGCGCTGCGAAAAGGCGCGCGCCGCCTCGACATAGCGATCGACGTAGGCCTTGACGTCGGCACGCGGTGCGAAGGCCGGCAGCGCCGGATCGACCGGTATCGGCTTTTGCGGCGAGACATAGGCTTCGGACTGGACGATGACGTTCTTCGCCTTCTTGGCGACGACGCGGCCGGCCCTGGGATCGATGTCGAGCGTGATGTCGGTCACGAGGCCGCCCCAGACCCCGGCGCTGGTCAAGAGGAAGGGCTTTGCCGCGTTGTACTTCGCGTAGTCGCAGACATAGGACCAGTGCGTGTGGCCCGAAACCACCACGTCGATGCGCGGGTCGAGCCGGTCGAGGATCGGCCGGATTGCCGAGTTGAGCCCTTCGCAGCCGTTGGGATCGGGATTTCCCGTCGTGCGCCCGCCTTCGTGGATCAGCAGGACCACGGCGTCGGCGCCCTGCCGCTTCAGCCCGTCGACCAGCGCGTTGGCGGTGTCGGCCTCGTCGGCAAAGCGCACCTTGGCGGCGACGTCGGGCGGGATCAGCGCGCCGGTATCCTCCAGCGTCATGCCGATCAGGCCGACCGTCACCCGGTCGCGCCCCTTGCCGAACTGGCGCAGCGCGGTGGCGGGGAACAGGGTCTTGCCATCGGGCAGGAAGACGTTGGCCGCCAGATAGCCGAAGCGCGCGCCGTCGAATTTTTCGACCTGGCAGGGTTCGCGCTTGGTGTACTTGCTGCACCCGCCGGTCTGCTTGCGGCGCAGTTCCTCGATCCCGACGTCGAATTCATGGTTGCCGACAGCCGCGAAATCGAGCCCGGCGCGGCTGAGCGCACCAATCGCCGGTTCGTCGACGAACAGCGCCGAGGTGATCGGGGTTCCGCCGATCAGGTCGCCCGCGGCGACAGTCAGGCGGTTGGCATATTGGCCGCGCACCGCATCGAGCGCGCTGGCGAGGTAGGCTGCGCCGCCGGCCGGAATCTGGCGCAGCCCGCCCTTGCCGTCGGGGGTCAGCACCGACTGGCGCGGCGGTTCGAGGTTGCCGTGGAAATCGTTGATCGCTGCGATCCCTACGGTGACCGTGCGCGGCGCGTTGGCGGCGCTTTCGACCCCGGGCTGGGCGGCGCAGGCGGCCAGAAACGGCAGGGCGAAAAGCGGCAGTCGGCGAAGGAGAATCATCAGGGCACCAGAGGTTTGCGACCGCGTCTGTCCTAGCGCGCGGAGCGGTGGATACAAGGCTTGCATATTATCCGAACACGTCGGTTTCTTGAAAATTCGACGCCGAAGATTATAAAGGGAGAAAGGCAAAAGCCTTGGGGAGATCACTGCAATGCCAAGGCCGCAGAGCGATATCGACGCGGGACGAGAGCGTCTGGTGGAACAGGCGATCGCCCTCATCGAGGAGCGCGGCAACAGCGCGATCACCATGACCGAACTGGCCGCGGCGGCTTCGATGTCGCCGGCCAACCTCTACCGCTACTTCGACAGCCGCGACGCGCTGGTCGAGGCGATCGCCGAATACTGGTTCCGCCCCAAGGTCGCGATCATGGAAGAGGTCATCGCCAGCGACCTGACCGCACGGCGCAAGATGTTCGAATTCTTCGCCCGCCGCTTCACCATGATGAAAGAGGAATGGGAGCGCGATCCGCTGGCCTTCGCGGTCTATGTCGAACTGGGCCGCGACAATTTCGAGCAGGTCCGATCCTATGTCGACCTTGGCGACCACTACCTGTCGCTGATCATCGGCGAGGCTATGGCCGAAGGCTATTTCGAGGGTCTGAGCATCGACGAGACGCTGAGCCTCGTGAACCAGATGGTCAGCGTCTACGTCAACATCGGTGCGATGGAGATGGTCATGCCGCGGCTGACCACGGTCAAGCTGGCGCGAATCGTCGATGCGATCTTCGATGGGCTCAGCGCCCGCGACCGCGGATCGGCCGGGCTGGCCGAACTGCGATCGGTGCAGAACGCCTGACAAGGCGGTCCGCGGCTGCGCCGGCGCGCGCCGAACAGCCCGGTTTGGCCTTTGCAGGCGTCCTGCCGCCGTGTTATTGACATCGGGGTGAATAAGGCCAGCCCCCATACCTTCGCCATTGCGGTCGATCCCGGCGACATCGACTTCATGGGCCACGTCAACAACGCCAGCTACCTGCGCTGGGTGCAGGACGCGGTGATCGACCACTGGCGCAGCCTGGCCCCGGCCGAAGCCGTGGCGCAGCACATGTGGGTCGCCCTCAAGCACGAGATCACCTACCTGCGGCCGACCTTCCTCGACGATGAAGTGATCGCTACGGTCCTGCTCGAACGGTTCCAGGGTGCGCGCGCCTTTTACGAAACGGTGATCCGCCGCGGCGAGGACGTCCTGGCCGAGGTCAAGTCGAGCTGGTGCTGCATCGATGCCGCCACGCTGCGGCCAACGCGCCTGGCGCGCGACATCGTGGCGCGGTTCATCCCGGCAGGCTGAGCGGCGCTCTCAGCCCTCGATCGTCTTCATCGTCGACCGCAGGGTAAAGACGATGCCGTCCTCGCCATAGGCGATTTCGGCGGTGCCGCCGAATTCCATCGGCAGCGCGCGGGTGACCAGCCGTGTGCCGAACCCGGCCCGCTCAGGCGCGGCGACCGCGCCTACGCCGCTTTCCCGCCAGGTCAGTTCGAACGGATCGTCGGATCGCGGCCGTCCGCCCTGCCACGAAATCGTGACGGTGCCCCCTTCGCGGGCGAATGCGCCGTACTTGACCGCGTTGGTCGCCAGTTCGTGGAGCGCCAGAACCAGGCCGAACACCTGCTTGCCGACCAGCACCAGCGGCGGCCCGTCGAGAACCAGTGCGTCCTTGTGCGGCAGGTGGGGCGAAAGGGTGCCCGAAACAGCTTCGCGCAGGGGCACGCGGCCAAAGCTGCCATGCAGCAGCAGGTCCTGCGCCGCCGCCAGCGCGGCGAGTCGATCGGCAAAGCGGCGCTGCGGCGAATCGGATCCGCTTTTCGATCCGAACGTCTGCATGCTGATCGCGTTAACAACGCTGAAGGTGTTCTTCATGCGGTGCGCCAGTTCGCCGTTGAGCAGTTCGATCCGCTGCTTGGCGAGGATCGTATCGGTGGTCTCGATCACCGTGTTGAGCACGCCCAGGACCTTGCCGAACTCGTCGCGCACCGGGGTGTAGGAAAAGGTGAACCAGGCCTGTTCAGCGAAGCCGTGGCGTTCGGTGTGCAGCTCCATGTCCTTGAAGAAGGTCGATTCGCCCGCCATGGCGCGGTCGAAGATCGGGCCGATTTCGCCCCACACGTCGCTCCACACCTCGCCCACGGGCCGCCCTACCGCGCAGGGCTTGTCGCCCATCAGCGGCGCATAGGCATCGTTATAGAGCATGAGCCCGTCCGGGCCCCACAGCAAACATTGCGGAAAATGCGACGCGAGCATGGTCGACGTCGTGGTCTTGAGCACCGCGCTCCATGTCTCGGGCGGGCCGAGCGGGTGACCGACCCAGTCGGCACCGCGGATCAGCTCGGCACAGTTCCCCCCGCCTTCCAGAAAGCTCAACATCCCCGGCGAATCCCCAATCTCGCTGGGAACTATGGACAATTTTCGCCGGGTTCACAACAAAGCAAGAACACGGCGTGCATCACACGTCGAGATTGGCCACGTTGAGCGCGTTCTCCTGGATGAAATCGCGCCGCGGTTCGACCACGTCGCCCATCAGGCGGGTGAAGATCTCGTCGGTCACGTCGGCATCCTCGACCTTGACCTGCAGCAGCACGCGGTTGTCGGGATCGAGCGTCGTTTCCCAGAGCTGTTCGGCGTTCATTTCGCCAAGGCCCTTGTAGCGCGCGATCGACAGGCCCTTTCGCCCGGCGGCGAGCACGTTGTCGAGCAGCTGCGAGGGGCGGGTGATCGCGCCGTCGGCGACTACCGCCCGCGCCGGAGCGGTTTCGGCGTCCTCGCCATCCTCGGCGGCAACCTCGACCTCGGCTTCGGGCTCGGCCCCGCCGCGCACCAGGCGTGCCGTGCCGCGATAGACTTCGGCCTGTTCGCCGGCGAGCCGGGCCAGCTTGCGCGCCTCGGCCCCGGTCAGGAACGCGGCGTCGACCGGATAGGCGTCGGTCACCCCGCGCCACAGCCGCTGGACCAGCAGCGATCCGTCGCCGCGCAGTTCGCCGCTCCACTTCGCTTCGCGGTCGCCGCGCCCGAGCCATTCGGCCGCTTCCGCGAGCGCAGCCGCACGGTTCGCGTCGGAAATGTCGGGTTCGAACACGCCGGCAAGCGCCAGTGCCTCGATCACCGCCGGGTCGTACCGCTTGGGCACGAAGCCCATCAGGTTGCGCAGGCGGATCGCGTGTTCGACCAGCGCCTTCAGTTCCTGGCCCGAACGCGCCCCGCCACTGGTTTCGAGCATGCGCCCCTGGATTCCTGCATCGACGAGGTATTCGTCGAGTTCGCGCGCGTCCTTGAGGTAAACCTCGCTCCGCCCCTTGGCGACCTTGTAGAGCGGCGGCTGGGCGATGAAGAGGTGCCCGGCGCGGATGATGTCGGGCATCTGCCGGTGGAAGAAGGTCAGGAGCAGAGTGCGGATGTGCGCGCCATCGACGTCGGCGTCGGTCATGATGACGATCTTGTGGTAGCGCAGCTTGTCGAGGTTGAACTCGTCGCGGATGCCGGTGCCCATCGCCTGGATCAGCGTGCCGACTTCCTTGGACGAGATGATCCGGTCGAACCGCGCCCGCTCGACGTTGAGGATCTTGCCCTTCAGCGGCAGGATCGCCTGGATGCTGCGGTCGCGGCCCTGCTTGGCCGACCCGCCGGCCGAATCGCCTTCGACCAGGAACAGTTCGCACTTCGACGGATCGCGTTCCTGGCAATCGGCCAGCTTGCCGGGCAGGCTGGCGATGTCCATCGCACCCTTGCGCCGGGTCAGTTCGCGGGCGCGGCGCGCGGCTTCACGCGCGGCGGCGGCATCGATGATCTTGCCGACCACGGCCTTGGCGTAGGCAGGATTTTCCTCCAGCCAGTCGCTCATCTTGTCGGCCATCAGGCTTTCCAAGGGCTGGCGCACTTCGGAGGACACCAGCTTGTCCTTGGTCTGCGAGGAGAACTTGGGATCGGGCAGCTTGACCGAGACGATCGCGGTCAGCCCTTCGCGCATGTCCTCACCGGTGAGGTTGACCTTTTCCTTCTTCAGCAGGCCCGACTTTTCCGCGTAACCGTTGAGCGTGCGGGTCAGCGCCGCGCGGAACGCGGCCAGGTGCGTGCCGCCGTCGCGCTGCGGGATGTTGTTGGTGAAGCACAGGACGTTTTCGTAGTAGGAATCGTTCCATTCCAGCGCCACGTCGATGCCGATGCCGTCGCGCTCGCTGCTGATCGCGATCGGATCGGGGAGCAGCGCGGTCTTGTTGCGATCGAGATACTTCACGAAGGCCGCGATGCCGCCCTGGTAGAACAGGTCGTGCTCCTTCACGTCCTCGTGGCGCTTGTCGCGCAGCAGGATGCGCACGCCCGAATTGAGGAACGCCAGTTCGCGGTAGCGGTGTTCGAGCTTGTCGAAATCGTACTCGATCACGTTCTTGAAGGTCTCGGTGCTGGCCATGAAGGTCACCCGGGTGCCGTTGCGCTCCCGACCGGCGGGGCCGCGCACTTCGAGCGGGGCGACCGCATCGCCGTTCTCGAAGCGCATCCAGTGCTCCTTGCCGTCGCGCCAGACGGTCAGCTCGAGCCATTCCGACAGCGCGTTGACCACCGATACGCCGACGCCGTGCAGGCCGCCCGACACCTTGTAGGCGTTGTCGTCGCTGGTGTTTTCGAACTTCCCGCCGGCGTGGAGCTGGGTCATGATGACCTCTGCCGCCGAAACGCCTTCCTCGGCGTGGAGATCGACCGGGATGCCGCGGCCGTTGTCCTCGACCGAGACAGAGCCGTCGGGATTGAGCTCGATCAGCACCAGGTCGCAATGTCCGGCGAGCGCCTCGTCGATCGCGTTGTCCGACACTTCGAAAACCATGTGGTGCAGGCCCGACCCGTCGTCGGTATCGCCGATGTACATGCCGGGGCGTTTGCGCACCGCGTCGAGACCCTTCAGGACCTTGATCGAATCGGCACCGTAGGCGTTCTGGTTGGGCTGGTTTTCAGGTGTATCGGACATGGCGCCGATATAGGGACGAAGCCCCCTTTTCCCAAGCGAAAGCCGCCCCGTTCTGCCGCTTTTCCACAAGCCTTGGGCTTGTTGCCGGCAGCCTGCGTCCCCATTGTCGTTGCGAGGGGTAACCGGAGAGACCACACCATGAAATGCCCGAACTGCCAAGCGACCCTGACCATGAGCGAGCGCCAGGGAATCGAGATCGACTATTGCCCCGAATGCCGCGGCGTGTGGCTCGACCGGGGCGAGCTCGACAAGATCATCGAACGTTCGGCCAAGGATGCGCCGGCTCCCTCGGCCGCGCCGCAGGCCGCTCCGCCGCCCCCGCAGCAGGGCTATGCTCCGCAAGGCCATCCGCAGCAGAGTTACGGCCACGGCCACTACGGCCACAAGCGGCGCAAGCACTGGCTGGAGGAGATCTTCGACTAAGTTGCAGAAACGAACGCGCCGTCCCTTTTCAGACGGCGCGTTTCCTGCTCAAACCGGCGGCGAGACCATCGAGGGGGGCCGCCGTGATCCGTATCGCCGTTCTTGCCGCAATGCTGGCCAGTGCCGCCCTTTCCGCTCCCGCCGCCGCACAGCCGCTCCGCCCCGACCAGGCAGCGTTCCGCGAGATCTTCAAAGAACTGGTCGAAACCAACACCACGCTGTCATCGGGCAGCTGCACCTTGGCAGCCGAACGCACGGCCGCACGCCTTCGGGCCGGCGGTCTCCCTGAAAGCCAGATCACGCTGTTCGCGACAGCGGACAAGCCCAGGGAAGGCGGCCTGGTCGCGGTCTATCCCGGCACGTCGAAGACGCTGAAGCCGATCCTGGCCATTGCCCACATCGACGTGGTCGAAGCGAGGCGCGCCGACTGGGAGCGCGATCCCTTCACCCTGATCGAGGAAGGCGGCTACTTTTACGGCCGCGGCACGCTCGACACCAAGGGGCTGGCCGCGGTCTATGTCGATACGCTGATCCGCTTCCAGCAGGCGGGCTACAAGCCGAAGCGCACGGTCAAGATCGCGCTGACCTGCGGCGAGGAGACCAACGGCGCCTTCAATGGGGTCGAATGGCTGGCCGCCAACCAGCGCGACCTGATCGACGCCGAGTTCGCGATAAACGAGGGCGGCGGCGGCGGGACCGACGGCAAGGGCGTGGTCGATGGCGGCAAGGTGGTCGAGCAGGCCATGCAGGTCGGCGAGAAGACCTTTGCCAACTACCAGCTCGAAACCCGCAATCCCGGCGGGCACAGCTCGGTCCCCCGGCCCGACAACGCGATCTACCAGCTGGCCCGCGCGCTGGCGCGGGTGGAAGCCTACGAGTTCCCGCTCGAGTTCAGCGAGACGACGCGCACCTACTTCCGCGCGGCCGGAGCGGCGCGCGGCGACGCCGTGGGCAAGGCGATGGTCGCGCTGGCCGCGAACCCGGCCGACAGGGACGCGGAAAAGACGGTCAACGCCGAAGCGTTCCTCCATTCGAACCTGCGCACCACTTGCGTTGCCACGATGCTGGAGGCCGGCCACGCGCGCAACGCGCTCGCCCAGCGAGCGCAGGCCAACGTCAACTGCCGGATCTTTCCCGGCCATTCGATCGAAGCGATTGCCGCGGAACTGGGCCGGGTCATCGCCGATCCTGGCGTTGCGATCACCGTTCTCCCGCCCAAGCGCCCCTCGCCTCCGCCGCCCGCGCTCGACCCCAAGGTGATGGAGCCGGCCCGCAAGCTGGTGGCGAAGTATTGGCCGGGCGTGCCGCTGGTGCCGCAAATGGCCAACGGCTACACCGACGCGACCTTCCTGGGCGCGGTCGGCATCCCGACCTACGGGGTGCCGGGGATGTGGGGCGATCCGGACGGCAACGGCGTCCACGGCCTCAACGAGCGGATCGAGGTCCGCTCGCTCCTGACCGGCCGCGACTTTCTCTACGACCTGATCAAGGCCTATGCGGGCTGACATCGCCATGACCGAAAAGGGACGCATCGAAGCATGAAGAACAGTCTTGTCGCGGCAACCGCCGCTCTTATCGCGGCCAGCCCCTCTGCCCAGGCGCAGACCGCCCCGCTGCGGCCCGACCAGGCCGAGTTCCGCGGCCTTTACAAGGAACTGGTCGAAACAAACACGGCGCTGTCCGAAGGAAGCTGCACCCTGGCCGCCGAGCGCATGGCCGCGCGGTTGAAGGCGGCCGGGATGAAGGACGACCAGCTCCACCTGCTGGTCGCGCCCGAGGCGCCCAGGGATGGCAGCCTCGTTGCGGTCTATCCGGGGACGAGCAAGACGCTGAAACCGATCCTGCTCCTCGCCCATATCGACGTGGTCGAGGCCAAGCGCAGCGACTGGACCCGCGATCCCTTCACCCTGATCGAGGAAAACGGCTATTTCTATGGCCGGGGCACCTACGACGACAAGGCGCAGGCCGCGATCTTCACCGACACCCTGGTGCGCATGGCCAAGGCGGGCGCCAAACCCAAGCGCACGATCAAGCTTGCCCTCACCTGCGGCGAGGAAACCAGCGGCGCCTTCAACGGGGCGGACTGGCTAGCCCGGAACAAGCGCGACCTGATCGATGCCGAGTTCGCGCTGAACGAAGGGGGTGGCGGCCTGTCCGACGGCAAGGGCAAGCTCATCGCCCAGTCGATCCAGGTCGGCGAAAAGGCCTATCAGGACTTCACCCTGACCACGACCAATCCCGGCGGCCACAGCTCGCAGCCGGTGCGCGACAACGCGATCTACGCGATGGCCGATGCCGTTGCCAAGGTGCGGGACTACGAATTCCCGCTGGAATTCAACGATTCGACCCGCACCTTCTTCGCCCGGTCGGGCGCCTTCCGCAGCGATGCCATGGGCAAGGCGATGGCCGCGCTCGCCGCGAACCCCGCCGACACGGCCGCCGAGGCGGTGGTCAACACCGACAAGATGTTCCATTCGATGCTGCGCACGACCTGCGTTGCCACGCTGATCGACGGCGGCCATGCGCAGAACGCCTTGCCGCAGAAGGTCACCGCCAACATCAACTGCCGCATGTTCCCCGGCCGCACCCCCGACGAGACCCAGGCCCTGCTGGCCGCGGCGATCGCCAATCCGGCGGTGGCGATCGAACAGAAGGTGCGCGGCAAGCCGATCGCCAAGGTGCCGCCGATGACTCCGGCGATCACCGGGACGATGGAAAAGCTGGCGGCCAAGCATTTCCCCGGCGTGCCGGTCCTGCCCAAGATGCTGACCGGCGCGACGGACGGGGTCTATCTCGCCGCGGTCGGTATCCCGACCTATGGCACGCCCGGCCTGTGGGTCGATCCCGACGGCAACGGCACCCATGGCCTCAACGAACGCATCGCGGTCAAATCGCTGATGGACGGGCGCGATTACCTCTACGATCTGGTGACGACGCTCGCCGCGCGCTGATGGTGTCCGCCGGGTGCGGCCAGGCCATCCCGCCTGAACGCATCACCAGCCCGAAACGCAAAACGGTCGTCACGCCGGACCCGGTGTGACGACCGTTCTGTTTTGGAAAGCTGCCTGGGGGTGTTGCCCCCATCCGCCAGGCTCAGACGAGCGTGGCGGTGAACATCAGGCCGCTGAGCGAAACCGCGGCGATGATCGGCAGCATGGACGAAACGATGCTGCGCATGGTGTTTTCTCCGTTTGCTTTGGCGGGTTGGTGCCCGCGGCGGTGTATCTATTAATTAAGTAGACATTATAAAAGTGCAAATAGCGGCAATACTGTTGCGCTTTTCGCAACTGCAGCATTAAGCGTGCGGTTAAAATTCTGCGGCGCGGCTCTGGACATCGGCTTCGCCCCTCCGCCATCGTCGCACCAAAGCGATTCTCGAGAGGATGCCCCAATGACCACCGATCCCACCGCCCTGCTCGATGCCGACTTCGGCTCGCTGCCCGCGCTCATCGCGCTGTGGGGCGAGGTGCGCGGCGATGCGACGGCGCTGGACGACGGCACCACCCGGCTGTCGTGGCGCGACGCCGCCGACCGGATCGAGCGGATCGCCGCGCGGCTGCAGGCCGACGGGCTCGAACGCGGGCAGTCCGTGGCGATCCTTGGCACGTCGAACGTCGCCTATGCGCTGGTCTTTCTCGCCGCGATCCGCGCCGGCGGCTGCGCCGCGCCGCTGACCACCAGCGCCAGTCCGCAGCAGCTTGAGGGCATGGCCAGGGATTCGGGCGCGATCCACCTGTTCATCGACCAGGCGAAGCTGGACGAGCTGGGCGATCTGCGCCTGCCCGTCCCCAATCAGATCCTGCTGAGCGACCTCGCCAGTTTCATGGCGCCGGCCGGGACCCGGGCCGAACCGTTCGATCCGGCCGAGGACGATCCCTTCAACATCATCTATTCCTCGGGCACCACCGGCATTCCCAAGGGCATCGTCCACAGCCACCAGATGCGCTGGCGGCAGATGTCCGGCCGCGTCGCGCTGGGCTATGGCGCGGACAGCAGGGCGCTGACCTCGACCCCGCTCTATTCGAACACCACGATGGTCGTGTTCCTGCCCTCGATCTATTCGGGCGGCAGTGTGGCGATCATGGGCAAGTTCGATACGCAGAAATGGCTCGAACGCACTGAGGCGGAGAAGATCACCCACACCATGCTGGTGCCGGTCCAGTACCGCCGGCTGATGGAATATCCCGAATTCGACAAGTACGACCTGTCGTCGCTGTCGATGAAGTTCTGCACTTCGGCCCCGTTCCCGGCCGATCTCAAGGCCGAAGTGTTGCGGCGGATGCCGGGCGGGCTGGTCGAATACTACGGCATGACCGAAGGCGGGGTATCCTGCGTGCTGATCGCGCACGAGTTTCCCGACAAGCTGCACACCGTGGGCCGCCCCGTGCCGGGCCACGACCTCAAGGTACTCGACGAGAACCTGAACGAAGTCGCGCCGGGCCAGCCGGGCGAACTCGTCGGCAAAAGCCCGACGATGATGCTAGGCTACAAGAACCAGCCCGAGAAGACCCGCGAGGGCTACTGGATCGATCCGGCCGACGGGTCGGTGTGGCAGCGCATGGGCGATGTCGGAATCGTCGATGCCGATGGCTTCGTCACGCTGGTCGGGCGGACCAAGGACGTGATCATCTCGGGCGGGTTCAACATCTTCCCGGTCGACCTCGAGGGCGAGCTGGCCCGGGACGAGCGGGTGGTCGAAGCCGCCGTGGTCGGCGTGCCGTCCGACAAGTGGGGCGAAACCCCGGTCGGCTTCGTCGTGCTCAAGCCCGGGGTCGACGACAGCGCGCTCGAGGCGATCCGCAACGCCGCGAACAGCCATCTCGGCAAGACCCAGCGGGTCGCCGAACTCTACGCCATCGACGAGATGCCGCGCAGCCACATCGGCAAGCTGCTCAAGACCGACCTCAGGGAGATGGTGCCGGCAAAGGCCCGCTGAGGCTGCGCGCGCCGCGCAGGAACAGCGCCAGCGCAACCAGCGCAAAGCCGCCCGCGACCAGGAGCGGCATGGCCGGCAGCCGCGCCACCGCCTGCGGCCCGCTAAACTGTGCGAAGATCCCGGTGTAGAGCGGCGGGCCGACGATCTGCGCGATCGAGCTGATGCTTTGCGTCGCGCCCTGCAGTTCGCCCTGGCTGGCGGCATCGACCGCCCCGCTGTTGAGCGCCTGGATCGACGGGGCGATGAAGCCCTGCAGCCCGCCGACCGCGATCGCCGCATATATCGCCGCCGTGCTGCCGGCAAAGACGTACATCACCGCGGCGATCACGAAACCCGCAACGCCCGTGATCACTGCGCCGCGTTCGCCTAGGTGCGGCAAGGCGAAGCGCAGCCCCACGCCCTGGACCAGCGCCGAGACGATCCCCACCACGGCCAGCGAAAGCCCGATCTGCGCCTCGTCGAAGCCATAGGCGGCGATGGTGAAATAGGACCAGATCACCGGATAGACCGTGTGGGCCAGCTGCCAGACGCCCAGCGCGGCGACAAACCACAACACCCGCCCGCTCTGCCCCTTGAGCACCTTCAACGCGGCAAAGGCGTTGGCCCGGCCCCAGTCGAAGGGGCGGCGCTTGTCCGCCGGCAGGCTTTCGCGCAGCACCGCCAGCCCGAACAGCACGTTGGCAAGGGCAAGGCCTGCGGCGGCGAAGAACGGCAAGCGCAGGTCGATCGCGCCCAACAGGCCGCCCGCCGCCGGCCCGAGAATGAAGCCCAGGCCGAAGGCCATGCCCATCAGGCCGAAACTGGCAGCGCGCTTTTCGGGCGGGGTGACATCGGCGATATAGGCATAGGCGGCCGACCAGCTTGCCCCGGTGATCCCGGCTACGACGCGGCCGACCACCAGCCACCACAGCGCCTGCGAAAAGCCCAGCAGCGCATAGTCGATCGCCATGGCCGCGACGCTGGCCAGCAGCACCGGGCGCCGGCCGAAGCGGTCCGACAGGTTGCCGATGATCGGCGCGAAGACGAACTGCATCATCGCATAACCCGCGCCCAGCCACCCGGCGAAGACCGCGGCGCTGTCGATCGGCATCTGCCCCAGGTCCATGATCAGCCGCGGCAGGACCGGCATGACGATGCCGAAGCCCAGCATGTCGATCAGCACGATGGCAAAGACGACGCCGATCGAGGCCCGGTGCGGCATAAGGAGTTCCCCAATCACGAAAAAGGCCCGCCTGGGACGGGCCTTCAGCAGCTATAGGGCACGCGGCGCCGGGCGTGCAAGGACGCGCCCGCCCCCGGTGATGGGGACGGGCGCTTTGGAGAGCCCTAGTTCGCGTTCAGCGCGACGCGCTGCAGGCGCTTCTTTTCCATCGCCGCCAGTGCGCGGGTCATGGCGCCATCGATGCAACGGCGCGTTTCCATGGTCGATTGCGCCTTCGACAGCGACGGCGCTTCGCAGGCCGCGGTGATCGCGACGCGGGCGCGGTCGTTGAACGCCTCCGCCCCTTGCGCTGTGGTCAGGTCGAGATCGCCGTGCGCGATGCGGACCTTGATGGGATAGCTGCCGGCCAGCGACGGCGTGGCGGCGAGAAGCGAGGCGGCAAGTCCGATAAGCAGTACACGCATGGTATTTCCCCTTTGAAAACCGGTGCCTGTTCGAATTCGCATCCTCAACCGTTGATGACCGCCTCATTGTGCAACGCAGCATTTATTTCGCAAGTGCAAAATAGGCGGTCCGTGTTGCAGTAAATGCAAGCACGCGTCGCGCTTCGGCACGGCTGGACAAGGCGGGGCACGCTCCTTATCGGCCAGCCATGACCATCCACCCTTCCGACTCCATCCTCATTGTCGATTTCGGCAGCCAGGTGACCCAGCTGATCGCCCGCCGCGTGCGCGAAGCGGGGGTCTATTCGGAAATCGCCCCGTTCAGCCACGCCGCCGCCGCCTTCGAGCGGATGCAGCCCAAGGGCATCATCCTGTCGGGCGGCCCGGCTTCGGTACTTGACGAAGATGGGCCGCGCATCCCGGACGAAATCCTCGACAGCGGACTGCCGATCATGGCGATCTGCTATGGCCAGCAGGCGCTGATGCACCAGCTGGGCGGCGAGGTGCAGCCCGGCGACAGCGGGGAGTTCGGCCGCGCCTTCATCGATGTGGCTGACGGCTGCGTGCTGTTCGACGGGCTGTGGAAAAGCGGCGAGACCCACCAGGTGTGGATGAGCCACGGCGACAAGGTGACTGCGCTGGCCCCCGGCTTCCGACCGGTCGCGTCGAGCGCGGGCGCGCCCTATGCGGTGATCGCCAACGACGAGAAGCGCATCTACGCGATGCAGTTCCATCCCGAGGTGGTCCACACGCCCGACGGGGCGAAGCTCTACAAGAACTTCGTGCGCCACGTCTGCGGCCTGCCCGGCGACTGGACCATGGCCGAATTCCGCAAGACCAAGATCGAGGAAATCCGCGCACAGGTCGGCAGCGGCAAGGTGATCTGCGGCCTGTCGGGCGGGGTCGACAGCGCGGTTGCCGCCGTGTTGATCCACGAAGCGATCGGCGAGCAACTGACCTGCGTGTTCGTCGATCATGGCCTGATGCGGCTGGGCGAGGCCGAACAGGTCGTCAGCCTGTTCCGCAACCACTACAACATCCCGCTGGTCCACAAGGACGTTTCGGCGCTGTTCCTGGGCGGCCTTGCCGGAGTCACCGATCCCGAGGCCAAGCGCAAGTTCATCGGCAAGACCTTCATCGACGTGTTCGAAGCCGAGGCCAAGCAGATCGGCGGGGCCGAGTTCCTGGCCCAGGGCACGCTTTATCCCGACGTGATCGAAAGCGTGTCGTTCACCGGCGGGCCGTCGGTCACGATCAAGAGCCACCACAATGTCGGCGGCCTGCCCGAACGCATGAACATGAGCCTCGTCGAGCCCTTGCGCGAACTGTTCAAGGACGAGGTGCGCGAACTGGGCCGCGAGCTGGGCCTGCCCGATGTCTTCGTCGGCCGCCACCCGTTTCCCGGTCCCGGCCTTGCCATCCGCATCCCCGGCGAAGTGACCCGCGAACGCTGCGACATCCTGAGGAAGGCCGACGCGATCTACCTCGAGGAAATCCGCAACGCCGGGCTCTACGACGCGATCTGGCAGGCCTTTGCCGTGCTGCTCCCGGTCAAGACGGTGGGCGTGATGGGCGACGGGCGCACCTACGACAGCGTCTGCGCGCTGCGCGCGGTGACCAGCACCGACGGCATGACGGCCGACATCTATCCCTTCGACGCCGCCTTCCTCAGCCGCTGCGCGACCCGCATCATCAACGAGGTCAAGGGCATCAACCGCGTGGTCTACGACTACACCTCGAAGCCGCCGGGCACGATCGAGTGGGAGTAAGGCGCGGTTGATCCGGCGGCTCGGCTGGAGCGACGTACCCGTCGCGACGCCAGCGGTGCCGTCGGGCGATCTGCGGCTGCACCGCAGCCTGACGTCGGGACTGACCCGCCGCGCGGACGATCCACCCGCCGTGTTCTGGGGCGTGGGAGACCGCGGACCGAACGTGTCGCCGCGCGTCGCTGCAAGGCACTATGGCCTGCCGCAGCTCGCACCGCTCGCCGCGCTCGACGGGGCGAAGATCATGGTTGCGCCCGGTATCGGCCCCGCGCTGGCGCGCTTCCGGCTGGAGGCCGACCGTGTGGTCCTTGAAGCGGTTGCGCCGCTTCGCGCAGCCGACGGCACCCCGCTGACAGGATTGCCGGCGCCCGAATGGCCCGGCGCGGAAACCGAACCGGTGTTCTCGCTGGACGCCGCCCCCCTGGGCGCCTGCGTCGACGGTGCCGATTGCGAAGGCATCGCACCGGGGCCGGACGGCCGCTTCTGGGTGGCCGAGGAGTTCGGACCATCGCTGCTCCTGGTCGACGAAGCCGGCGTGGTCCACCGCAGGATCGTGCCGCGCGGAAGCGAAGGCCGGTTCGACGGATCGGCCGTGCCGGTCAGCGCCGAGCTTCCCGCCATAGCGGCCAGGCGCAGGCTGAACCGCGGGTTCGAAGCACTCGCCCTCGATCGCAAGGCCGGCATTCTGTATCTCGCCTTCCAGAGCCCCTTGGCCCATCCCGATCGCGCGGCGCATGTCGCGGGCGACCTGGTACGGATCTGGGCGCTGGACCCGCACAGCCTGACCCTGCTGGCACAATACGCCTATCCCCTCGACCCGGCCGAAGCGTTCGCGCGCGACCGACTTGCCGGGGCGGTCCAGCAGGCCGACGTCAAGATCAGCGAGATGACTGTCTTGCCCGATGGCAGCCTGCTGGTGCTCGAACGGCTGACCCTGTCGACCCATTTCTACCGCGTCGCCCCCGATGCCGCGCTACCGTCGCATTTTCTCGACCCCGACCATCGCCCGACGCTCGAACAACTCGGCCAGACCGGTTGCCAGGCGCAGGGCCTTACGATTCTGGCCAAGCAGCGAATCTTCTCGACCGACGATCATGCCGAGATCTGCGGCGACCTTGAGGGTTTGCTGGTGCTGGACGATGGCCGGCTGTTGCTGTCGAACGACAGCGATTACGGCACCGAGGGAGCGGCAACCCAGTTCTGGCTCGCTGCGCCCGACCGGCCCCTGCCGACCGGTTAGCCCTCGCCAGCGGCGCAAAAGGTGATACCCTCGCGCCGGGAACCCGGGGGAGATCGCCGCATGGCATCGGCAGCATATCCGCAGCGCGTAAGCACGGCGCGGCTCAACTGGATTGTCGCACTCGTCGCGCTGGCCGTGCTGCTCAACTATGTCGATCGCGGCGCGATCGGGATTGCCGCGCCGCTGATGAAGGCGGAACTGGGCCTGTCGGCTACCGGGTTCGGCACGGCGGTTTCCGCGTTCTTCTGGGCCTATGCGCCCTTGTGCCTGGTCGTCGGCTGGCTGTGCGACCGGTTCTGCGTCTACCGGATGTTTGCCGCGGGCATCGCGCTGTGGGCGCTGGCCACGCTGCTGACCGGGTTCGTGAGCGGCCTCGCCCTGCTGATCGTGCTGCGCCTGCTGCTGGGCCTTGGTGAGAGCATCGCCTTTCCCGGCAGCTCCAAGATCTTCGCCGCCGAAGTGCCCGCCACCAGCCGCGGCATGGCCAACGCCATGGTCGCCGCGGCCATCGCCTTCGGCCCGGCGGTCGGCACGCTCAGCGGCGGGCTGATCCTCGAAGGCCAGGGATGGCGGCCGATCTTCTGGATCTTCGGCGCGGTCACGCTGCTGTGGCTGGTGCCGTGGCAGGCCGCCGCGGCGCCGCTGCGCAGCGGCAACGTCGCCGTGCCCGTGGTCGATCCGGTTCCGCTGGGCCGCCTGTTGCGCGTCCCGACCGTCTGGCTGGTCGGCGTCGGCCACTTCTGCACCAATTACGGGTTCTACTTCCTGCTGACCTGGCTGCCGCTCTATCTGGTCAAGGAACGCGGCCTGTCGATCGGCGACATGACGGTGCTGACCACCCTGGGCTTTGCGGTGCAGGGCGTGATGGCACTGGTCATGGGCCGCGCATCGGACCGGTGGGTTCAGTCCGGCGCCGACGAGGCACGGGTGCGCCGCTTGCTGATGGTCGCCGGGCAGGCGCTGATCGCCGTCGCGATCGGCGCGGTGTTCTTCGCCCATTCACCCGTCGCGGTGGGCGCGTGCCTGGTGCTGGCCGGCTTTGCCACAAGCCTGCTGTCGACCAACGTCTTTGCCATTGCACAGATGTTCGCCGGTCCGCGCGCCGCGGGCGGCTGGACCGGAATCCAGAACATGATCGGCAACACGTCGGGCATCGTCGGACCGATCGCGACGGGGCTGATGATCGACCGCCTCGGCGGATATGGCTGGGCCTTTGCCCTGACCGCGCTGGTGCCGGCGCTGGGCGCGCTGTGGTGGTGGAAGGCCGTGCCGCCGATCCGCCAGTTCGACGCCGCCTAGAGCGCGACGAAGCGTCCTGCCGCCCGGTCCTTGCGCACCTTCAGCCCGTCGAACACCTGCCCGCTCATCGCGATGTAGACGCCCGGCACAGCGGCCTGGACGGTCGCAAAAGCCATGCCGAGGTTGAAATTGGCATCGGTCTCGGCAAAGCGCGCCGGACTGAGCGCGCCGGTCAGGCAGATCGTCTTGCCCGGCACTTCGGCTGCCAGGACCTTGGCGGTTTCGGTCATGGTATCGGTGCCGTGGGTCACGACGATGCGCGTCTCGGGCGCCTCGCGGGCGGCCGCGGCGATCAGCACGCGGTCGGCCTCGCCAAGGTCGAGGCTGTCCTTGCGCATCAGTTCGACGACGCGGAACGGCAGGGCGACGCGCGCCTCGGTGAGCAGCGCCGGAATGCCGCTGTCGACGATCTGGTATTCGCTGAGCGCATCGAAATAGTTCTTGTCGATCGTGCCGCCGGTGGTGAGCACGAGGATCGCTGGGCTGGTCATGCCCCGCCCTTAGCCGCGTGTGATCGCCGCGACCAGTACCGCTGATCAGGCGGCGATCGGGATCTCCGCAATCTCGGCCAGCGCGGTGCGCAGCCGCCTGGCCGCGGCCGGTTCCAGCGCGTGCTGGAACAGCGTCAGGTGGCGCTCCATCGTGCGGCGCACGGCCCCGGTGCCGGTGCCGGTCGGCTCGCCCAGTTCGCGGTAGTGTTCAAGGCCGTAGCGCAGGATGATCGTGGCATTGATCGACAGGTCGCGCAGCCCGGCGCGCGGCCAGGCGAGTTGCCCTTCATCGACCAGCCGGGCCAGATGCGCCTCGATCTGCGCAAAGGTGGCCTCGATCCATTCGGGCGCGCGCTGGCCAATGACCGGGGCGTGCTCGCCGTAGGCGGCCTGGTCGCGGTAGAGGAACCGGAACAACCGGAATTCCTCCATCAGCGCGCCGATCAGCCGGGCATAGTCGGCGATCCCGTCCCCGTCGGGATCGGGGCGCAGCAAGAGCCGCGCGTCGATGGTCTCGGCGAACTGGTCGGCCACCGCTTCCATCAGGTCGCGCTTGGTCTTGAAGTGATACCAAAGGTTGCCTTCGGATATGCCGCACTGCGCCGCCAGAGCGGCGGTGGTAACCGCGCCGAAGCCCTGTTCGTTGAACAGGGCGCGGGCCGCTGCCACGATCCGGTCGCGGGTGCGCATCGTCAGTAGTGCGACAGTTCGACCATCAGCTTCTTGTAGCCGTGGACGAAACAGGCCGGCACGCGTTCCGGCTCGGCCACCGGGTTGGCGCGCAGGCGGCGCTTGCCCATCTCCTCGAGCAGGGTGCAAAGCTGCAGTTCGGCCACGCGCGCGCCGACGCAGCGGTGGATGCCATAACCGAAGGACAGGTGGCGGCGGGCGTTCTCGCGGTCGATGATGATGCGGTCGGCATCCTTGAAAACGCTCTCGTCGCGGTTGGCCGAGACGTACCACATGACGACCTTGTCGCCCTTTTTCATCGCCACGCCGTCAACCTCGGTATCTTCCAGCACCGTGCGGCGCATGTGCGACAGCGGGGTCTGCCAGCGGATCAGTTCCTGCACCGCGCCGGGGATGAGCGCGGGATCGGCTTCCAGCCTGGCACGCTCTTCGGGGAACTGCGACAGGCCATAGACGAAGCCGGACATCGAATTGCGGGTCGTATCGTTCCCGCCAACGATCAGCAGGATCAGGTTGCCGACGAATTCCTGCGGGCTCATGTGGCTCATCGCTTCGGATTGCAGCATGACCGAGATCAGGTCCTTGCCCGGATGGGCCGCCTTCTGCGCCCACAGCGCGGCAAAAGCCTCGCCCATCTCGGTCAGCGCGGCGTTGCGCTCCGCATGGCCTTCAGGCGTGGTCATGCGTTCGACATCGCCGCCCATGTCCGACCAGTAGGTCAGCTTGTGGCGTTCCTCCCACGGGAAGTCGAACAGTCGGGCGAGCATGCCCGTTGTCAGTTCGATCGACACGCGCTCGACCCAGTCGAACGCCTCGCCCACCGGCAGCGAATCGAGCACCTCGGCCGTGCGCTGCTGGATCTCGGCCTTCATCGCGGCGACTTCGCTGGGCCCGAACGAGGGCGCGATGGTGCGGCGCTGCGCGGTGTGGTGCGGCGGATCCATCGCGATGAACATCGGCATGCGCACTTCGTTTTCCATCGGTGCGTCGACGATGCCCGGAATGGCGATGCCGCCGTATTCCCAGCTCGAGGAAAAGATCCTCGGCAACGCCTCGATAAAAACGATCGGCTTGTAGGTGCTGACCGACCAGTACGGACCGAACGCACTGTCGGGCACGTACTGGATCGGCGCTTCGGAACGCAGGCGGCGGAACGGTTCCTGCCAGCGGTCTTCGGCATAGAGTTCGGGGCGGCTGACGTCGATCGGGGCAAGCGGCTCTGCGCTGCGCTCAACTGCGGCTGTGGCCATGGCAATCCTCTCCCGCGGGCGTCGTGCCCGTCTAGGGTGCGCACCCTAAACTTTTTCGGCGCGCCGTCAATCCGCTGCAGCGCGAGCGCCGCATACGGCAACGCCGTTCGCACCCGGAGATGCGAACGGCGCCAATCAGAAGCAGCCTGAAAATCAGTCGCGCGCAGCGACGCGGCGATAGGGGACGAAGTCATCCAGCATCAGGAATCCGGTGATGAAGTGGCCCGGCCGGTCGAGCGTCTGGACGCGGTCGAGCCGGCAGAACGAACCGCCAGTCGGATAGACCACGAGGATATCGTCATCGTCGACATCCTCGGCGTTGCGCGGGCGGTTGACCCAGATCGTGCTGCCCGACTTGTAGACCAGCGCGGTCTTGTCGATGACCGTCTGGTCGCGTGCGGCCATCTGGCTGATGCAGCTCACCGGCTTGCCGGCCTCGCGCCCTTCGAGCATCTTGGCAAGGCGTTCCTCGCCGGTCTGGCGCGGTGCGGCCATGGCGCTCGGCGCGCCTGCGGCCAGAGTGGCGGCGATAAGGGCCAGACCGATCCTGCGCATGTTCATGCTCCCGTTGAGTCGCGTTCCAGCGATAGCCCGTTCTAGCTGAACCGGCGGTGAAACAACACCGCCTGGCCCGACTTGCCGAATGGTCAGCCGGTGCCGCCGACGGTCAGCCCCGCAACCAGCAGCGTGGGCTGGCCAACGCCTGCGGGCACACCCTGCCCACCCTTGCCGCAAACCCCGACGCCTTCGTCGAGCGCGAGATCGTTGCCTATGCCCACTACCCGGGTCAGCACGGTCGGCCCGTCGCCGATCAGCGTCGCACCCTTGATCGGCGCACCGAGCTTGCCGTTCTCGACCTTGTAGGCCTCGGTACAGGAGAACACGAACTTGCCCGAGACGATATCGACCTGCCCGCCGCCGAAGCTCTTGGCGAAGATCCCGCTCTTCATGCGGCTCAGCAATTCGTCCGGATTGTCGTTCCCGGCGCGCATGAACGTGTTGGTCATGCGCGGCATGGGCGCGTGGGCATAGCTTTCGCGCCGCCCGTTGCCGGTGGCGGGCACGCCCATCAGCCGGGCGTTGAGCCGGTCCTGCATGTAGCCCTTGAGGATGCCGTCCTCGATCAGCACGTTTTCCTGGGTCGGCGTGCCTTCGTCGTCGATCGACAGCGATCCGCGCCGTCCCTGCCCGCCGACGCCGAGCATGGTGCCGTCATCGACCACGGTCACGCCCGGCGCGCCGACGCGGTCGCCGATGCGGCCGGAAAAGGCGCTGGTGCCCTTGCGGTTGAAATCGCCTTCGAGACCGTGGCCGACCGCTTCGTGCAGCAGCACGCCGGGCCAGCCGGGGCCGAGCAGGACCTGGCATTCGCCCGCCGGTGCGGCCACGCTGTCGAGATTGACCAGCGCCTGGTTCAGCGCGACGTCGATCCCCCGGTTCCAGGTTTCGGGGAGGAACAGGTCGTCGTACAGCCGCCGGCCGCCGATCCCGAACGAGCCGGTTTCGCGCCGCCCGTTCTGTTCGACCACGATGCCGATGTTGAGGCGCACCAGCGGCCGCACGTCGCCGGCGGTGAAACCGTCGGCGCGGACGATCTCGATCACCGACCAGCTGGCCGACAGGCTGGCGCTGACCTGCACCACGCGCGGATCGCGGGCACGGGCGGCGGCGTCGATCGTCTCCAGCAGCGCCACCTTGTCGGCAAAGGGAATCGCATCGAGCGGGGACAGGTCGGTGTAGAGGTGCCGGTTGGTCGGGCGCGGCGGGGGTGCGGCCTGGCCCTTGGCCGGATCGAGCAGTTGCAGCGTTTCGCCGGCGCGGCGGATGGCATTGAGGCTGATCTCGTTGGCGTGGGCAAAGCCGGTCATCTCGCCCGACAGACCGCGCAGGCCAAAGCCGGCGTCGCGCGAATAGTCCGCCGTCTTCAGCCGTCCGTCGTCGAAGGCAAAGGTCTCGCTGGCGATGAACTGCATGTAGAGTTCACCGTCATCGCAGCTTTTCAGCGTCTCGCGGGTGACGGTCAGCGCCTCTTCTGGCGTGATCTGGCGATAGAGCAGCGAACGGGGATCGGGCGTTGTCATGCCACCGATATAGGCGGCTTCCCGGGCAGCGCCAGTGCCGGACTTACGGATGCGGGGTGTTGCTGCTGCCCGCGGACACGTCGGTACCGCCCGCGGCGCCGTCGGCCGGACCGCCCGTCAGGACGAAGCGCTTGTCGCAATAGCCGCAGTCGACATAGCCGTGCTCGTCGATTTCCAGCCAGACGCGCGGGTGGCCCAGGGCCGCGCCGCCCGGGATGTCGCGGGCGCCATCGCAGGAAACGCGGGTGGAGGTAACGAAAGCGGTTTCGGGCGGCTGGATCATGGCCGCGCCATAGCGAGCGCGCGCGCCCATTTCCAGCCTTTACGAACGCCGCCCGAAGCCGCAAAGCACTGGCCATGGATACACCCGCCGCGATTTCGATCCGCGACCTGGCCAAGGTCTATGCCGCGCAGGGCGGCGCCCCGGCCAAGCACGCGCTGAAGGGCGTCAGCTTCGATGTGCCCGAAGGCCAGATCTTCGGCCTGCTCGGCCCCAACGGCGCGGGCAAGTCGACGCTGATCAACATCCTCGCCGGCCTGGTCATGAAGACCAGCGGCACGGCCAGCATCTGGGGCTTCGATATCGACGAACACCCCCGCAACGCCAAGCGGTCGATCGGCATCGTCCCGCAGGAAATCGTCTTCGATCCCTTCTTCACCCCGTTCGAGGTGCTGGAGAACACTGCCGGTCTCTATGGCGTGCCCAAGGCGGCGCGGCGCAGCCTGCAGATCCTCAGCGAAGTCCACCTCTCCGACAAGGCCAACGCCTATGCCCGCACGCTTTCGGGCGGGATGAAGCGCCGCCTGCTGATCGCCAAGGCGCTGGTCCACCAGCCGCCGGTGATCGTGCTGGACGAACCGACCGCCGGGGTCGACGTCGAGCTGCGCCGGCAATTGTGGGATCTGGTCGGCGAACTCAACGCTGGCGGCGTGACCGTCGTGCTGACCACGCACTACCTCGAGGAGGCGGAGCAGCTGTGCGACCGCATCGCCATCATCAACCACGGCGAGCTGATCGCCAACAAGCCGACCCGCGAACTGATCGGCATGGCGCGCGAAAAGGTGGTCGTCCTAACGCTCGACCGCGACGTTGCCGAACTGCCCGCCAATCCGGGCTTTCTCAAGTGCGAGAATGTCGGCGAGCGGGTGATCGAGGTTACCTATGACAAGGACCGGACCAATGCCGGCGAGGTCCTTGCCCAGTTGCAGGGCCAGGGCTTCGGCATCGTCGACGTGACCACCCGCGAGGCCGATCTCGAGGACGTCTTCGTCAGCCTGACCAGCGCGGTCGGGCGCGCGGCGTGAGCGCACCCGACGTCATCATCGTCGGATCGGGCGCGGCGGGGTTGACCGCGGCGCTGGCCCTGGCCGACCGGGTCAAGGTGCTGGTCCTTGCAAAGGGCGAGCTGACCGGCGGGTCGACCGCCTGGGCGCAGGGCGGGATCGCCGCAGTGCTCGACGCGGGCGACACATTTGAAAACCACATCCGCGACACGATGATTGCCGGCGCGGGACTGAACCGGCTCGAAACGGTCGAGTTCGTGATCGAACAGGCGCCCCACGCGATCCAGCGCCTGATCGACCTCGGCGTGCCATTCAACCACGAAGGCAACGAGCTGCACCTGACGCGCGAAGGCGGCCATTCGCACCGCCGCATCGTGCACGTTGCCGACGCGACCGGCTGGGCGGTGCAGGAAGCGCTGCTCAAGGCCGCGACTGCGCACCCCAACATCACGCTCCTGCCGCACCGCTCGTGCATCGACCTCATTAACGGCAAGCACGAGGAACGCTATTCGGGGTCGGGCCGGGTCTGGGGGGTCTATGCCCTCGACGAGCAGACCGGCACGGTCGAGGCGCACGTTGCACACGCGACGATTCTCGCCACCGGCGGGGCGGGCCGCGTCTACCAGTTCTCGACCGCGCCGCGCGGGGCGACCGGGGACGGCATCGCCATGGCCTGGCGCGCGGGCGCGCGGGTCGGCAACATGGAGATGATGCAGTTCCACCCGACCTGCCTCTATAACCTCGAGGTCAAGAACTTCCTGATCACCGAGGCGGTGCGCGGCGAGGGCGGGCGGCTGATCAACCCGAAGACCGGGCACCGCTACATGCCCGACTACGACGAGCGGGCGGAACTGGCGCCGCGCGATATCGTCGCCCGCGCCAACGACGCCGAAATCAAGCGCGACGGGCTCGACTTCGTCCATCTCGACATCAGCCACCAGCCGCCCGAGTTCGTGCGCGAGCATTTTCCCAACATCCACGAAAAGCTGCTGGGGCTGGGCATCGACATGACCACGGGCCCGATCCCGGTGGTGCCCGCGCAGCACTACACCTGCGGCGGGATCGTGATCGACCTCGATGGGCGAACCGACCTGCCGGGGCTCTACGCGGCAGGCGAATGTACCGAAAGCGGGCTGCACGGCGCCAACCGGCTCGCCTCCAACAGCCTGCTCGAATGCTTCGTCTTCGGCGAGGCGGCGGCGAAGGACATCCTCGACCGTTGGGACAGCTTCGAGGCGCCGCCCGCGGTGCGCGCCTGGGACGAGAGCCGCGTCACCGATTCGGACGAAGAGGTGATCATCAAGCAGAACTGGACCGAGATCCGCCGCTTCATGTGGAACTACGTCGGGATCGTGCGGACCACCAAGCGGCTCGAACGAGCCCAGCACCGCATCCAGATGATGACTGGCGAGATCGAGGACTATTACGGCCACTTCCGCGTGTCGACCGATCTCATCGAACTGCGCAACCTTCTGCAATGCGCCGACCTGATCGTGCGGTCCGCGCTTGCCCGTCACGAGAGCCGGGGGCTGCACTACACCCTCGATTACCCGGGAACGCTGGCCGTGGCGAAGGACACCATCCTGGTCCCCTGACCCGTCCTTGTTCGCGACAGTGTTGCCGCCGTGTCGCGAAGGTGCAACAATTCGCACATGGAATTGGGCCGAGTCCGGCTCTAGCAGCGGCGTTTGATGACCGAGGAAACCAACGAAAGCAGCCCCGACGAGCTGGCCCGCGCCGCAATCGGCGCGAGTCTGGCGCAGGAGCGCGTCGTCGCCGCCCAGTCCGGCCTGTTTTCGGTCGCCCAGTCGCTGATCGCGCGCGGCGCGATGAAGGAACTCGAAGCGCTGATCGCCGGCTCCGCCCCCGACGATGCCGAGCGGCTGCGCGAGCATCTCGGCCTGCCGCCCTCATCGATTCCCCTGCGCAAGACCAGCGACGAGCTCGCCCCCGGGTGGAAGGAAGGCGGCTACCCCTACAAGTACAAGATGCTGCGCCAGGATTACGAGCGCGAGAAGTTCCTGCTCCAGGCCGAATTGCTCAAGCTGCAGACCTGGATCAAGGACAGCGGCGAGCGCGTGGTAATCGTCTTCGAAGGGCGCGACGCGGCGGGCAAGGGCGGCACGATCAAGCGCTTCATGGAACACCTCAACCCGCGCGGCGCGCGCGTCGTCGCGCTGGAAAAGCCGAGCGAGGTCGAGCGCGGGCAATGGTATTTCCAGCGCTATGTCGGGCACCTGCCGACCAAGGGCGAAATCGTGCTGTTCGATCGGTCGTGGTACAACCGTGCCGGGGTCGAACACGTCATGGGGTTCTGCACCGACGAGGAATATGACGAGTTCCTGCGCGAGGCGCCCGAATTCGAACGCAACCTGGTGCGCAGCGGCATCCACCTGATCAAGTTCTGGTTCTCGGTCAGCCGCGAGGAGCAGCTGCGCCGCTTCACCGAACGCAAGATGCACCCGCTGAAGCAATGGAAGCTGAGCCACGTCGATGTCGCCAGCCTCGACAGGTGGGACGATTACACCGCAGCCAAGGAATCCATGTTCCGCGCCACCGATACGGACCTGTGCCCGTGGACCGTGATCAAGAGCGACGACAAGAAGCGCGCGCGTCTGAACGCCATGCGTTTCGTGTTGGGTACGCTTCCCTACGAGGGGCGGAACGACCACGTGGTCGGCGCGGTCGATCCGCTGCTGGTCGGGCGCGCGAGCAAGATCTTCGAACGCGGCGAGAAGGCGACTCCTTCGCTTCCCGACTAGTCGAGGCTTGCCTTGGCGCCGGCTTCGCGCCAGCCTTGCGGCACAGCGAACAGGGAGCCACCATGCCGCAGGTCCACGTCAACGGAATCGATATCGCCTACGAAGCCCACGGCGATCCGGCCAATCCGCCGCTGCTGCTGATCATGGGTCTCGGCGCGCAGCTGACGCTGTGGCCGATCGAGCTGGTCGAGGCGCTTGTCGCCCGCGGCTACTACGTTATCCGCCACGACAACCGCGACATCGGCCTGTCGACCAAGTTCACCGAGGCGGGCGTTCCCAACCTGCGCCGCGTGGCGCTCATGCGGCTGTTCGGGCTGCGCGCCCGGCTACCCTATCGCCTGACCGAAATGGCCGAGGATGCGGTCGCCCTGCTCGACGCCTTGAAGATCGACAAGGCTCATGTGGTCGGCGCCTCGATGGGCGGAATGATCGCGCAACTCGTCGCGATCGGCCACGCCGACCGCGTGCTGTCGCTGACCTCGATCATGTCGACCACCGGCAACCCCCGCCTGCCGCGTTCGAAGCCCGAGGCGCTGGCGGCGCTGATGAACCGCCCGCCGGCCGACGCGTCGATGGAAGATGTCATCCCCTTTGGCGTTGCCATTTCGCGCGCCATCGGCAGCCCGGGCTATCCGGCCGAGGAGACGCGCCTGCGCGAGCGGATCGAACGCGACTACCGGCGCAGCTTCCACCCGACGGGCCCGGGCCGCCAGCTTGCCGCGATCATCGATGACGGCGACCGTCGCAAGCGGCTGAAAGGGGTCAAGGTTCCGACGCTGGTGATTCATGGCGCCGACGATCCGCTGGTGCCGGTCGAAGGGGGCCAGGATACCGCCGCCGCGATCCCCGGCGCGCAGATCAGGATCATCCCCGGCATGGGCCACGACATCCCGGTGGAACTGGTCGACGAGATCGCCGATGCGATCGCGGGCATCGCCCGCTAGGCCGGCTGCTCCCACAACATCGACCAGAAATGGGGGCCGCCGCGCGGCACGGTCCATTCGCCCGTCACGCGAAAGCCCAGCGCCTGGTACAGCCCGACGTTCTCCGGCGTCGCCGTTTCGAGATAGACCGGGAGGCCCGCGGCCCGCGCCCGGTCCTGCCCCGCGCGGATCGCCGCGCCTCCCCAGCCGCGCCCCTGGAACGCGGGATCGACGCCGGCAAAGTGCAGGTAATGGTATTGAAGCCCCTTGGGATGATGCGCCTCGATCGCATTGCCGACCGCCATACCGCGCAGCACGTTGCGGCCCAGAATGCGCAGGAAGGTCGGCAGACCGGCGATCATGCGCCACGGGCTTTCGTGGACCTTCTCGCTGCCCCGCCACAAGGTCACGGCCTCGCACTTGGGCGAGGCGAGCGCCCAGCCCGAAGCGAGCTCGTCTGCGACCAGGGTCCGGAACAGGGGCGGCAGGCGGCGATGGCGTTCGGCGGCATCGGGCATGATCCAGCGCATCGCCGGATCATCGGCAAAGGCGCGCGCCAGCGACACGGCCATGGCCGCACCCTGCGCCGCGCCCGCCTCGCCGATCAGAGGCGGGCTGCGCCGCGGCGCCGGTTCGGTCACAAATGCCAGCCCATCATCCGGCCGAGGAAGATCAGCGCCATCGCGCCGAGGATCGAGGCGAGGCACCCGGCGCGGTTGAGGCCCTCCCCGCTCCGGCCGCGCGTGGTGATCAGGCCCGCCAGCAGCGATCCGGCAATGCCCAGCAGCATGGTCATGCCAAGGCCCATGGTCACCGCGCCGGGGTAGAAATACCGCGCCAGCACCCCGATGACGAGACCGCTGACCACGGCGCCAATGATATTGAGCATGAACAAGCCTTTCGGATCCTTTGGAAGGCCTCTACGATAGCCGGTGCCTTAGTGTAATCAAGCGGCAAGGCTGGTTGCGATCGGGCGGATCGGGCCCTGCCGACTGCAACAAAATTTCCGGCCCCGATTCTATCCGTGTCAACGCCTGCGAAGCGCTGTTCCCGGACATATTTTTTTTCACAGATTCACTTTGACTCTTGCGGTCGCGACGAGTGGCGCTTTTCCCGCGCGTCGCTGCAACGCGGGATCGCCGGCAGGTCCTTTGCGCGATCGATTTCGATGTTATCGCTTGATTTACCCTCTTGCGCCGGAGTCGCGCATGGGCACTATAGATAGTGGTCCGGCAAGCCGGGGGGCTCAAGACTTAGATTCAACCGCAACAGCGCGCCAGGCGCCGCGGGCGGGATTCGGGTTGCGAACACGGCTCGTCAGGGGACCACGCTGGGGATCGATACGGGATAAGTTTTTCTCGTTTCGTTCTCATAAGGCGAGTAGGATCGGAGCTTCGGCACCGATTCGAACAGAGGCAGAACATGGCGCTCGCATCGTGCGGCGCCTGGGCGAGCTTGAACGGGGGCGAACACAGTGGATTTCAGGAACGGAGACGAGCCAAGCATGGCCGAAGTTGAAGCAGCGCTGGACGATACCGCAGCGGCCGCGACCACCGCTCCCTCTGGCAGCACGAAGAAGGAGGCGGGGGCAACCCCGGCAGTGACGATGGCGGACAAGACCGATGCCGGTTCGGCAGACCTGATCGACCGGCTGGGCGCCGATGCTCTGGCCGGCGCGATGGGCGAGATGGTCAAGGCTGCGGTGAAGCCGGCCGACGACAGCAAGGCGATCCACGAGCGCCGCTTCGCGGTCGTGGTCGATCACGCCCGCGACGCGCTGCTGACCGACTTCGGCAAGGAAACGCTCGACGACCGCTACCTGCTGCCCGGCGAGAAGTACCAGGACCTGTTCGCCCGCGTCGCCTCGGCCTATGCCGACGACGAGCAGCACGCCCAGCGGCTTTACGACTATGTCTCGAAGCTGTGGTTCATGCCGGCGACCCCGGTGCTGTCGAACGGCGGCACCAACCGCGGCCTGCCGATCTCGTGCTACCTGAATTCCGTGTCCGACAGCCTCGAAGGGATCGTCGGCACCTGGAACGAGAACGTCTGGCTGGCCAGCCGCGGCGGCGGCATCGGCACCTACTGGGGCGCGGTGCGCGGCATCGGCGAACCGGTCGGCCTCAACGGCAAGACCAGCGGCATCATTCCCTTCGTCCGCGTGATGGACAGCCTGACCCTCGCGATCTCGCAGGGCTCGCTGCGCCGCGGTTCGGCCGCCTGCTATCTCGACGTCAGCCACCCGGAAATCGAGGAGTTCCTCGAGATCCGCAAGCCGTCGGGCGACTTCAACCGCAAGGCATTGAACCTTCACCACGGCGTCCTCCTGACCGACGAGTTCATGGAAGCGGTGCGCGACGGCGCCGAGTTCAACCTGCGCAGCCCCAAGGACGGGTCGGTGCGCGGCACGGTCGATGCGCGCGCGCTGTTCCAGAAGCTGGTCGAAACCCGCCTCGCCACGGGCGAGCCCTACATCGTCTTCTCCGACACCGTGAACCGGATGATGCCCAAGCATCACCGCGACCTGGGATTGAAGGTCTCGACCTCGAACCTGTGCTCGGAAATCACGCTGCCGACCGGCAAGGACCACCTCGGCAACGACCGCACGGCGGTGTGCTGCCTGTCCTCGCTCAATCTCGAAACCTGGGAAGAGTGGAACAAGGACGAGCGCTTCATCGAGGACGTGCTGCGCTTCCTCGACAACGTGCTGCAGGACTATATCGACCGCGCGCCCGACGAAATGGCCCGCGCCCGCTATTCGGCGATGCGCGAACGCAGCGTCGGCATGGGTGTCATGGGCTTCCACTCGTACCTGCAGAAGAAGGGCGTGGCCTTCGAAAGCGCGATGGCCAAGGCCCTCAACCTGAAAATGTTCAAGCACGTCGCGGCCAAGGCCGACGAAGCCTCGCTGCTCCTCGCGCAGGAACGGGGCGCCTGCCCCGACGCGGCCGACATGGGCGTGATGCAGCGCTTTTCGTGCAAGATGGCGATCGCGCCGACCGCGTCGATTTCGATCATCTGCGGCGGCACCTCGGCCTGCATCGAGCCGATCCCGGCCAACATCTACACCCACAAGACGCTGTCGGGCAGCTTCGTGGTCAAGAACCCCTACCTTCAGGCGCTGCTCGCGTCGAAGTCGAAGGATTCGACCAACGTCTGGAACTCAATCCTCGAACGCGGCGGCTCGGTCCAGCACCTCGACTTCCTGTCCCCTGATGAAAAGGCGGTCTACAAGACCAGCTTCGAGATCGACCAGCGCTGGTTGCTCGAATTCGCGGCCGATCGCACCCCGTTCATCGACCAGGCGCAGAGCCTCAACCTCTACATCCCCGCCGATGTCGAGAAGTGGGATCTGATGCAGTTGCACTTCCAGGCTTGGGAGAAGGGCATCAAGAGCCTCTATTACCTGCGCTCGAAGTCGGTCCAGCGGGCCGGGTTCGCCGGCGGCGTGGAAGCGGACAACACCGCCTCGGCGCCGGTCCTCGAACTCGCCGCCAAGGAAACCGACTACGAGGAATGCCTGGCCTGCCAGTGATGGCGGACCCGGTATCCGAACGGCTCAGGGGGGCGCTGACCATGGACGGCAGGACGGGCTGCAGCGCCGCAGGCGTGGCGATCATCGCCGCGCTGGTCGTTGGCCTTTTGGTCGGCTGGCCGCAGTACCGCGTGTACCAGCAGCGGCTGGCGGGAGAGGCGGCGCTGGCCGAGGCGCAATCGAGCCGCCAGGTCGCGATCCTGGAAGCGCGGGCCAAGAAGGAAAGCGCGATCAGCCTGGCCGAGGCCGAGCTGATCCGCGCCGAAGGGGCGGCCAAGGCCAACGCCATCCTGCAGAACTCGCTCGGCGGGCCGGAAGGCTACCTGCGCTACCTGCAGATCCAGGCGCTGGAGAACAGCAAGTCGTCGCTGATCTACGTGCCGACCGAGGCCGGCCTGCCGGTGACCGAGGCGCGCCGCCTCGACCAGCAATAAGGCAATGCGGCCTGCCTCACCCCTGGCCCTGGGGATCGGGATCGTCCTGCTGTTGGCAGGCGTCCTCACCCTGGTGCGCGCGCTGAAGGGCGCGGGAGGCAGCGAGGGCCAGGCCTATGGCCTGCGCATCGTCGGCATGATGCTGACGGCGGGGGGCCTTGCGCTGATCGTCTTCACCCTGGCGCTGGGGCACTGGTCGTGACGCGGGACAAATACAATTGGCGACAGAACAGCCCTTGCGCTTTCGCCGCCGCGCCGCTTGTTGTTGCGAGTGATTCGCAACAACTCAGGAGTAGAATGAATGCGCAAGTGGCACCGCTGGCTTTCGGTGATGTTCGGGGTTTTCCTGCTGTGGATCGCAGTGACGGGCGTGCTCAGCCACGTGGCCGCGCTGTGGCCGACCGGCGGGGCCCCGCAGGCGGCGGCGCCGGCCGGGTTCGTCTGCCCCGAAACGATGGTGTGCCGGCCCAAGCCTGCGGCCGATGGCCCGCGCGCCTGGGTAGGCTTCTTCCACCACCTTCATTCGGGCGAGGAATTCGGACCCCTGGGCACGGCCATCGCCGTCCTGTCGGGCTTCGCGATGATCTTCTTCGCCTTTTCCGGCCTGTGGCTCTACGTGCGGATGTGGCTGCACCGCAAGGACCGCTCGCTCAAGCCCGGCTGGTTCTGGAAGTAGTCTTTCCGGAACTGACGCGGGCGCCACTCTTGTGCTCGGTGACCCCATTGCGGCGCCCGCTGCCCGTTCGGGCTGCAGGTCGGCGGTGGGGAATCCGCCGGCCCGCATCGCAGGTGAAAACCGCGAGCGGGCCAGCCGGTTCCAGCCCGATTAACCTTTTCCCCAGCGCTCGCGCGGTCATGCCTTCGGGCCGTCCCGCGCCTCGTCTATATCTCTCGCAAATCGCCTGTCCGGAGTCGTAAGCCCATGCCCCTTCTCGAAGCCCGCAAGACCTACAAGCCCTTCGAATATCCGTGGGCCTACGACTACTGGAAGCGCCAGCAGCAGGTCCACTGGATGCCCGAGGAAGTGCCGCTGGGCGAGGACTGCCGCGACTGGGCGCAGAAGCTGTCCGACCACGAGCGCAACCTGCTGACGCAGATCTTCCGTTTCTTCACCCAGGCCGACGTCGAGGTGCAGGACTGCTATCACGACAAGTACGGCCGGGTGTTCAAGCCCACGGAAGTCAAGATGATGCTGGCCGCGTTCAGCAACATGGAAACGATCCACATCGCGGCCTATTCGCACCTGCTCGACACGATCGGGATGCCCGAAAGCGAATACGGCATGTTCCTCGAATACGAGGAAATGCGCGCCAAGCACGATTACCTGGCCCAGTTCGGCGTCGACAGCGATGAAGACATCGCCCGCACCCTGGCCATGTTCGGCGGCTTTACCGAAGGGCTGCAGCTCTTCGCCAGCTTTGCCATGCTGATGAACTTCCCGCGCTTCAACAAGATGAAGGGCATGGGCCAGATCGTCAGCTGGTCGGTGCGCGACGAAAGCCTGCACTGCGAAGGCATCACCCGCCTGTTCCACGCCTTCGTGGCGGAACGGGGCTGCCTGACCAAGGCGGTGAAGGAAGACATCATCGACTGCTGCCAGAAGACCGTTCGCCTGGAAGACGCGTTCATCGACCTGGCCTTCGAACAGGGCCCGGTCCCGGGGATGAGCGCCAAGGAAATCAAGCGTTACATCCGCTATATCGCCGACTGGCGGCTGGGCCAGCTGGGCCTGCCCGCGATCTACATGATCGAGGACCACCCCCTCCCCTGGCTCGCCCCGCTGCTCAACGGCGTGGAGCACGCCAACTTCTTCGAAACCCGCGCCACCGAATATTCGAAGGGCGCGACCAAGGGCAACTGGCAGGACGTCTGGTCCAGCTTCGACCAGCGCCGCAAGGCCAAGGGCAGCGAAGTTGTTGCCGCGAACGAAGCCGACGATGTGGCGGGTGAGCCGGATATGTTTGGAGCAGATGCAGCTGAATGAGTGGCAAAAAACTCGAAGCTCTGCGGCTACCGAAAGTGGGAACCGGGCAAAACCCTATTCTGAGTTCAGATTTCGGGTCTCAGAAGCCGATGTTTCCTGCTCGGCTCAATACCCGTGAATTTCCTCCAGCAGGCGCCCACATTGCCCTCGCCGGTAGGGCAGATGACGGAGAGTTTTACTTCTGCAAGGATGACCGAAGTGGTCAACCGATCCGCCTTCGTGAGTTCGTCTTCTCGTCGTTGGCCCAAGAAGTAGGTCTTCCGACGCCAGGATTCAGGGTGATCGAAGACGACCTGACAGGGGAAACATTTTTCGGTTCAAGGAGGCTGCCCTCGACTGCATCGGACGCCGCAAAAAAGCGCTTTCTCCGGACGGAGAGGCGAGACGAGCTTGGTCGTCATGTCGACTTCCCCGGCAGATGGCTGAGCCAACTCCACATTTTCGACATGTTCCTAGACAACTGGGATAGGAGCATCGACAACATAATTGCGCTGGAAGACGGGAGCAGGCTCAGACTTTGCCCTATCGATTTTGCCGCAGCAGAGCTTGCAAATGCACCGCCGGATCGATTTCCAGTTGCAGAGACCGAGACGGTTACAGTAGCGAAGCTATTGCGCATCGTGCACGGGTTTTTTCCGGATTCAGCACACCAGATGCTAACGAAAATAGGGGCCGTACCGTCTGCCGTATTCGGAAGCTTTTTTGAAGGCTTGCCATTCGAGTGGACGGATCAGCGGGAAAGGGATTCACTCTGTGATTTTTGGGCCAGTCAGCGCTTGGGGTATCGAATCGATGCGCTGCGATCGAAACTAGACGATGGCCAAGTCCTGTAAATTTGCGGTCATCAAGTTTGCTTCTCACGCTCAGCGTGACGAGCGATTGAACGTTGGTTTGCTCGTAGACCGAGATGGGGTACTTGAAGTCTTTCACTCGAACAAGTTAGACAAGCTGCGCGCCATCTCCGCTGCTATAGAACCCGCCGACATCATTTCGGATATTGTCGAGTTACCTGACCTCGCTAATAAGCTTGGCGGTCGACCCTTCGAAAACTCAAAGGTTTTAGAAAATCTCTCAAATCTGACCTCTTTTTCATTCGTGCAGCAGGGTTCATTCGACTGCAGTACTAACGAAATTTATTTGTACTGTGTAAGCGACCTTCTTCGTCGGTACGTAGAGCCGGAACCGGCGGTCTTGCGCCCAGTAAAGAAGCGTTCGTCTAAGCTCCGCCAAGACATTAGAAAGGCACTGCTATCGGAAAAAATAATGGCGCGTCGCGAAGAAGGTTTGGATTCTCACCGGGTGATTTACAAGCATGAACTTAGCCAAGGTGTCGTCGCGGATTTTGTACTCCAAAATGGCGCAATGCATGTAGTGGAGTCTGTCGATGCAACGTCTGATAGTGTTTCGCTACATCGCTGCTTATACGAAATCGCGATGTCAGCGCTGACATTTGAGCATGCTCGAATAAATTTCGAAAACCAACACGTCCGTCCGAGACTAATTTACAGCTCCAACGCTGAAATTGAGGCCGCCATCTCCCCTTCTCTCTATGCCGCGCAACATCAAGGCGCGGAAGTTATTAATTGGGAGAGTGCTGAGCAGCGAGCAAAATTTATTACTAACTTTGTGTCCTTGGCCGAACCTGTCGATACAGCTGAAACTAGACCTTCTCTATTTCATGCGAGTGCTTTGCCGACACGGAAATTGAACTGAGATAACTTCAGTCAATTTTCGAGCACAAAGTGTGATTGTTCGATGATTTCCTGATTTTATCACGGCTACAAAAAGGAACCACCTCATGTCTGGCGGCCAGATCGCCAAATCGCGGGGCCAGCCATAACGTGCGCGCCGTTTCGAACGCGATGCCCGCGGCAAAGACCCAGGCCCAGTAAAACAGCACCGCGCGGACACACGGGGGCATGGCAGCGCAGCCTAGCACCCTGCCCGCCGCCTGCCGAGCCTTTCGCCCTAGGCCCATCCCGGCCGTCGCCAAAGTGCAAAGCGCGCCACACCTCGTGCCATAGTTGCAACGCCAAACCCTGCGCGATGCGCTATAGGGGCGGGCCATGACCGACCTCTTCGACGCGCTGACGCTGGCCAGGATGCAGTTTGCCTTCACGGTCAGTTTCCATTTCATCTTCCCCAGCTTCTCGATCGGGCTGGCGAGCTATCTTGCCGTGCTGGAGGGGCTGTGGCTGAAAACCGGCAGGGCGCTGTACCTCGACCTGTTCCGCTACTGGCTGAAGATCTTTGCCATCGCCTTTGCCATGGGGGTCGTGTCGGGCATCGTCATGTCCTACCAGTTCGGCACCAACTGGGCGGTGTTTTCGGACAAGGCCGGGCCGGTGATCGGCCCGCTGATGGCTTACGAGGTGCTGACCGCCTTCTTCCTGGAAGCGGGGTTCCTGGGCGTGATGCTGTTCGGCATGAACCGCGTGGGCAAGGGGCTGCACTTTGCCGCGACGCTGATGGTCGCCTTCGGCACCTTCGTCTCCGCGTTCTGGATCCTGTCGGTCAATTCGTGGATGCAGACGCCCACGGGGTTCGAGATCGGCGCGAACGGCCAGTTTCTGCCGGGGCCGAGCTGGGCGGCGATCGTGTTCAACCCCAGCTTTCCCTATCGCCTGGTCCACACGGTGCTGGCGGCCTATATCACCACGGCCTTCGTGGTGGGCGGGGTGGGCGCCTGGCACCTTTTGAAGGACCGCAGCAATCCCTATGCCCGCAAGATGTTCGCCATGGCGATGGGCATGGCGGCCACCGCCGTGCCGGCACAGATCGCGGCGGGCGACCTGCACGGGCTCAACACGCTGGAGCACCAGCCGGCCAAGGTCATGGCGATGGAAGGCCATTACCGGAGCCACGCGACAGGCGCGCCGCTGATCCTGTTCGGCCTGCCCGACAGCGCGGCGCAGACGGTGCGCTATGCGGTTCAGATACCCAAGGCCTCCTCGCTGATCCTCAAGCACGATCCAAACGCGCCGCTGGCGGGGCTGGACACCGTGCCGCGCGCGGACCAGCCGCCGGTGGGGATCGTGTTCTGGTCGTTCCGCGTGATGGTCGGCATCGGCTTTGCCATGCTCGGCCTTGGCCTGTGGGCGGCGCTGGCGCGGCTGCGGGGCAGGCTCTACGACTGGCCGTGGCTGCACCGCGCCGCCGTGGCGCTGTCGCCCGCCGGCTTCGTTGCGGTGATCGCGGGCTGGGTGACGACCGAGGTCGGCCGCCAGCCCTGGGTGATCTACGGCCTGCTGCGCACGAAGGATGCGGCCAGCCCGCTCGACGCGCCGGCGGTGGCGGCATCGCTGCTGGCCTTCGTCGTGGTCTATTTCGCGGTATTCGGGTTTGGCGTGTGGTACATCCTGCACCTGATGAAGGACCCGCCCCACGCGCACGAAAGCGGCGTGCCCGCCGCCGATGTCGCCCCGATCCGCACCGCCGGGATCACCCCCGGCCCGGCCAGCGCGCTGGGCGGCGGGGCCGATAAGCCGGAGGACGAATGATGGACCTGACCGTCATCTGGGCCTTCATCATCGCCTTTGCCGTCTTCGCCTATGTGGTGATGGACGGGTTCGACCTTGGCATCGGCGTGCTGTTCCCGACCTTTGCCGTGGGGCCGGAACGCGACCGGGCGATGAACTCCATCGCGCCGGTGTGGGACGGGAACGAGACCTGGCTGGTGCTGGGCGGCGGCGGGCTGTTTGCCGCCTTCCCGCTGGCCTATGCGGTGATCCTGCCCGCCACTTACCCGCTGATCATTGCGATGCTGCTCGGCCTCGTGTTCCGCGGCGTCGCCTTCGAATACCGCTGGCGCGATCCCGGACACCGCCGTGCGTGGGACTTTGCCTTTTCCGCCGGATCGCTGGTCGCCGCGCTGGCGCAGGGGATGACGCTGGGCGCGCTGCTGCAGGGCATCCGCGTGACAGGCCGCGCCTATGCCGGGTCGTGGTGGGACTGGCTGACGCCCTATACCCTGCTGGTCGGGCTGGGCACCGTGGCGGGCTATGCCCTGCTCGGCGCGGCCTGGCTGGTGTGGAAGCTCGACGGCGCGGGGCAGGCCCATGCGCGGCGGCTGGCGCGCGGCGCGGCGCTCGCCACGCTGGCGCTGCTCGGCCTCGTCAGCCTCTACAACGTGGCTCTGCGCCCCGAATATGCCGAACGCTGGCTGACCGCGCCGACGCTGTGGTACGCGCTGCCGGTGCCGGTGGTGACCGCGCTGGCCGGCCTTGCCCTGCTCCGCGCGCTGGGGCGCGACACCCACGCGCAGCCGTTCTTCCTGGCGCTGGCGTTGTTCGCGCTGGGCATGGCCGGCATCGGCGTGACGATCTGGCCCAACGTGGTCCCGCCTTCGCTGACCATCTGGCAGGCCGCCGCCCCGCACCGCAGCCAGGTGTTCATGCTGGTCGGCGTCGCGCTGACCCTGCCGCTGATCCTGGCCTATACCGCCTGGTCGTACTGGGTGTTCCGCGGCAAGGTCGGCGGGGACGGCTACCACTGATGGACCCGGCGCCCGCCCCGCTGTGGCAGCGGCTGGCCTGGATGGCGGCGATCTGGGGGGCGAGCGTGCTGGCCTTGGGCGCAGTCGGCCTGCTCCTGCGCCTGTGGCTGAGGGCGTGACGGGCCGGGCGAAACGTTAACCAATCGCCGAAGCGGGCCTGTGCCGCGTCGGACCGAGAAACGACGCGCCGGTCCATGTGTTTGAAAGGGCAGTCACTTCCCCCAAGCACAAGGACCGGACCCATGGCCGAACACAAGGAGACGACCACCACCCTCAACACGCTGATTGCGACCCTGATCGACAGTGTCGATGGCTACCGCAAGTCCGCCGGTGAAGTCGACAACCAGCGCTTTGCGCAGATGTTCGACGCCCGCGCGCAGGAACGCCAGCAGGCGATCGGTCATCTCCAGGCGGCGGTTGCGGCCGAAGGCGGCAACCCCGAGGATGACGGTTCGGCGGCCGGTGCGATGCACCGCGTGTTCCAGTCGCTGCGCGAGGTGGTCTCGACCCGCGACGACCAGGCGATCGTCAACGAGATCGAACGCGGCGAGGATTACCTGAAGGCCAAGTTCGAAAAGGCCATGCAGCACGCCGACCTCAGCCCGCAGGCACGCCAGGCCGTCGACACCGCGTGGCAGTCGGTCAAGACCGGCCATGACGAGATGCGCGACCTCAAGCACAGCCTGCAGGCCTCGCATTGAGCCAGACATAAGAGCCCCTGAAGTTCGGGCGCGGCGGGTTGTTCCCTTGCCTGCCGCGCCCTTCCCGTGGAACGCGCGAGAGACCAGTCCCCTCTCGCGCGTTTCCGCGTGCCCGGCGCCGGTGCTGCGTTATCCGAGCACGAACCAGTCGAGTTCTTCCGAGACGTTGTCCCACGAATCGCCAGGCAGCATGGTCATGTAGAGTCCGGTGCCGGTCATGGCCGGATCTGACACCGACTGGTTGAGCGGAAAATCCATCGTCGAGAACGACTTCACGCAGCGCACCGCCTGGGACAGGAACGAGCCCGACTTGCTGGGCGGATCGCTGCGATCGTACCACGCCATGAGCCGTACGACCCCGGTGCCGACCTGCACGTCGTTGCAGTTGTAGCCTTCGAGCTGGCCCTGCGCCTTGAGCACCGTGGTGGCGACGCGGCCGCCTGTCTCGGCATAGAAATCGCGCTCGAAGCAATAGGAAAAACCGCCACAGGCCGGCACGCGGGCGCGGGGGAAGGTGACCTTCGCGTCGATCCAGCCGGTGGGCGAAATGTGGACCTTGGGCACCAGTATCTCGCTGCGCGGCTTCTGGTAGTTCCCCGCTCCGCCCACGCTGCCGCCCAGCGCGAGCACCGGATTGGCGAAGAAGTAGGTATCCCCGGTCGCCCCTTCGAGCGCGACCCCGACGTGCAGGAAGCGCGGGTTCATCGGCACCGTGAAGCTGCATTCGAGCCACTGGTAGCGATCCGACGTCCCCGCGGCGGCGCAGGGCCGGCGCGGGCCGCTGACGCCGTCGTTGACATAGATCCGCCATGTGCCCGATCCGCCGCGGACCCGGTGCAGGCCATGGATCCCGAAGACCACTTTCTTGCCGGCGAACTGGGCCAGCGAGGCGCCTTCGAACGGCGTGTAGATGAGGCGCTCTGCCGCGGCATCCTTGCGCGCGCCGAGCGCGGCCATCGCGCCGACGTCGTCCGGCATGTTCGCGGCATAGGGCCCGCGCGGTTCGTTGCGCCAGACCGGCATGGTCACCGACTTGGTCCAGTTGTCGGGCCCGTCACCCGTGCCGATCGCGGCGCGGTTGCCGACCCCGACCATCGTCACGCTCGATGGCGCGCTGCCGCCCGGCGTGCAACCCCGGTAGGTGCGCAGCGTGATGCTGCGGTTCGGCACCATGGCGACGATCCGCATCGGTCCGATCGTCAGGCAGGCGTCGGTCCTACCGCCGGAGACGGTCACCAGATCGCCGACGCTGAGCGCACCCGTAGACGCCATGGCGAGCGTTGAGCGCCCGGGTGCATCGGTCGAATTGCCGCTGGCTGAAAGCGCGGCGCTGTCGCTGCGCCCGTCGGGCGTCGCCTGGGCGGCAAACCCCACGCCCGACCAAACTTCCCATTGCGAATTGGGCGCCAGGTTGACCGGGGCGGGGCCTTCGCCGCCGATGCCGAGCAGTCCTGCCCCGCCAAGCAGGGTCACTGCCGAAAGGTAACGGTTCATGCCGGAGATCTAGCGCGGGACCCGTGCCGTGACCACCCTTGTCCGGGACGGGGGAGCGTCTTGCTGGGACGGATCGTTGAGCGCCATGTTGTTAAGCGTCCGATTAAATCTGCTGGACCTCGCGCCGGGTGCGCGGCACTGTGGGGCCAAACCACAACCACCAGGAGAGTGACCGATGGCCGCCTATCTCGTCTTCATCAAGGAACGCGAACACGACGCGGAGGCCATGAAGGTCTATTCGCCGAAAGCCGGGGCATCGCTCCAGGGCCATGCCGGAAAGCCGCTCGCAGCATACGGCGCAATCGAGACGCTGGAAGGCCCGGAGGCCAAGGGCGCGGTCATCGTAGAGTTCGCCACGATGGACGAGGCGCGCGCCTGGTATGGCTCGGAAGCCTACCAGGACGCGCGCAAATCGCGGTTTGCGGGCGCAGATTACCGCGTTCTGCTGATCGATGGCCTTGGCTGAGGGCTATTCCGCGCCGCGGATGAAGTCGTCTTCAAGGCCCTCCGGCCCCAGCCCGTCGTCCTCATCGTCGTCCATCCGCTCGCCGCGGTAGGCGCTCATGTCGATGTGGCCGCTCGAGACCATCTGGTTCATGTGATCGACCACGTCGGGAGCCGAGCCAGTCTCGTCCCCGGCCGGTCCGGGCGTGCGTTCGCTGTCGCCGAATTCGAAAGCCGAGGCTCGGCCCTTGGCTTCGTCGGCCAGGGTCTGCGACTGGTCGGCGGCATCGTCCTGCGACGGGTTGCGGGCTTCGGGGGGAAGGTTGTCGGGTTCGTCCATGGCGGTTTCTCCGGTTGCGGGATCTGCCCCCTCAACAAACCGCGATCGGGCATTGTTCCCGCACCGGAGCGCCGCTCCGAGCGGACGCTCAGCTTGCCAGTCTGAGGCCGTCCCGGCCAGTGACTGTGCCGGCCTTGGGCTGGTCGAGCCAGATCCCGCGCGTGTCATAGACCGCATGGGCCGCGCGTTCGGCCACGGGCACGGCCTTGAACGCGTCGTGATCGACCAGCACGATCAGCACGCCGCAGGTTTCGAGCGCGGTGTCGATGTCGACAAGCGTTGCGCCGGTCCCCTCGAACTCGCGCGGCAGCGCGCTGGCATAGGGTTCGACCACGCGGATGCGGCTGCCGTGGGCGCGGGCCAGGCGCGCTGCGACGGCGCGGGCCGGGCTTTCGCGGAAATCGTCGATGTTGGCCTTGAAGGCGAGGCCGAGGCAGGCGACCGCCTCGCCCGGATGGGCCGCGATCAGCGCCTCGGCACGATCGACCACGTGGCCGATCTTGCCGTCATTGACCCCGCGCGCGGTGCGGATCAGCGGGGTGTCCTCAGGCGCGCCGTGGACGATGAACCACGGATCGACCGCGATGCAGTGCCCGCCCACCCCCGGTCCGGGCGTCAGGATGTTGACGCGCGGGTGGCGGTTCGCGAGCCGGATCACCTCCCACACGTCGAGCCCCATGCGGTCGGCGACGATCGACAGTTCGTTGGCGAAGGCGATGTTGACGTCGCGGAAGGCGTTTTCGACCAGCTTGGTCATTTCAGCGCTGCGAGCGTCGGTGGTGACGCAGGTGCCGCGCACGAAGCGCTTGTAGAACGCCAGAGCCTTTCTTGCGCAGCGCGGCGTGATCCCGCCGATCGAGCGGTCGTTGCCGGTCAGTTCCTCGAGGATCTTTCCGGGCAGCACGCGCTCGGGGCAATAGGCGATCGACACGTCGGGCGTTTCGGCGGTGAGTCCGGGGCATTTGAGGTCGGGGCGCCGCGCCGCGATCAGGTCGCGCAGCTGCTCGGTGGTGCCGACCGGCGAGGTCGATTCGAGGATCACGCAGTCGCCGGGCTTCAGCACCTTGGCCACTGCTTCGCCGGCGGCGAGGACGTGCGAGATGTCGGGAACGTGGTTTTCGCCGAAGGGCGTCGGCACGGCGATGATGAAAACGTCGGCCGGGGCCATTTCGGTCGAGGCGCGCAGCAGGCCGCGCTGGACCACGCCCTGGACCAGTCCGTCGAGATCGACTTCCTCGATATGGATTTCGCCGCGGTTGATCGTGTCGACCACGCCCTGGGTCACGTCGACGCCATGGACGCGGCATCCCGCGCGCGCGACGACCGCCGCGGTCGGCAGCCCGATGTAGCCCAACCCTATGACACAGACGTCAGGCTTGATGTCCGACTTCATTCGCGACCAACTCCACGATGCGGCTGGCAGCGTGGCCGTCCCCGAAGGGATTGTGCGCCCGTGCCATGGTTTCGTAGGCCGCCTTATCGTCGAGGAGAGTGAACATTTCGGTAACGATAACCGTCACATCGGTGCCGACCAGGCGGGCCGTCCCGGCACTCACGCCTTCGGGACGCTCGGTCGTCTCGCGCATGACCAGCACCGGCTTGCCCAGCGCGGGCGCTTCTTCCTGCACCCCGCCACTGTCGGTCAGCATGATATCGGCCAGCGCCAGCAGCCGTGCGAAGTGCGGATAGTCGAGCGGTTCGATCAGCGCGACGTTGTCCAGCCCGCCCAGTGCCCGGTGCATCACCGCGCGCACGTTGGGGTTGAGGTGGACGGGAAAGATCACCGCGACGTCGGGCCGGTCGGCGATGCGGCGGATCGCCTCGGCAATGGTCTCCATGCCGCCGCCGAAGTTCTCGCGGCGGTGGCTGGTCACGCCGATGATCCGCTTACCGGCAAAGCGTGCCGCAAGATCGGCGAGGCCGCCGGCCAGTGACGGCTGCGCCGCGATGCGTTCGGTCACCCAGTGCAGCGCGTCGATCACCGTGTTGCCGGTGACATGGACCCGGTCCGCCGCCACGTTTTCGGCCAGCAGCGCCGCCTCGCTGACTTCGGTGGGGGCGAAATGCAGGCTGGCGATGGACCCGATGATCTTGCGGTTCACCTCTTCGGGCCAGGGGTGCAGGATGTTGCCGCTGCGCAGGCCAGCCTCGACGTGGTCGACCGGGACCTTGCGGTAGTAGGCGGCGAGCGCCCCGGCCATGGCGGTCGCCGTATCGCCCTGGACCATGACCCGGTCGGGCTTTTCGGCGTCCATCACCTGGCCGAGGCCGGTCAGCAGCGCGGCGGTCAGCCCGTCGAGCGTCTGATCGGGGCGCATCAGGTCGAGGTCGTGATCGGGCACGATCCCCGCGATCTCCAGCACCTGGTCGAGCATCTGGCGGTGCTGCGCGGAAACGCAGACCACGCAGGCAAAGCGCGGGTCGGCCTTGAGCGCGGCGATGACCGGAAACAGCTTGATCGCTTCGGGGCGGGTGCCGAACACGACCAGGATCTTGGTGGGCTTGTTCATCGCCAAGCGCCCTACCATCGGAGTGTTAACCATGAAATAAGGCCAGCCGGTTAGGGGACTTGCATGCGCATTCTGGTTACCGGCGCCGCCGGCTTCATCGGTCACGCCCTGTCCCGCGCCCTGCTGGCGCGCGGCGACCAGGTGACGGGGATCGACAACTGCAATTCCTATTACCAGGTCAGCCTGAAGCGCGACCGATTGGCGACGCTGGCCGAGGCGGGCGGCAACCGCTTCGCCTTCCACAAGATCGACTTCAGCGACATGGCCGCGCTCGACACCGCGCTGGCAGAAACGGAAATCGACCGCATCGTCCACCTCGGCGCGCAGGCCGGGGTGCGCTACAGCCTCGAAAACCCGCAGGCCTATGTCGCCTCGAACCTGGCCGGCCACGTCAACCTGCTCGAACTGGCGCGGCACCGGCAGGTGGCGCACATGGTCTATGCCTCGAGCTCGTCGGTCTATGGCGGCAACGCCAAGCTGCCCTTCGCGGTGGAGGACCGGGTCGACCATCCCGTCTCGCTCTACGCCGCGACCAAGCGCGCCGACGAGCTGATGAGCGAAACCTACGCCCACCTGTTTCGCCTGCCGCTGACCGGGCTGCGCTTCTTCACGGTCTATGGCCCGTGGGGCCGGCCCGACATGATGCTGTGGAACTTCACCCGCCGGATCCTCGCCGGCGAAGCGGTGCCGGTGTTCAACCACGGCGACATGTACCGCGACTTCACCTACATCGACGATATCGTGTCAGGGGTGATCGCCTGCCTCGACCATCCGCCCGCCGACGACGGCGCGGAAAAGGCCGGAGGATCGGTCAAGCCGCACGCGCTCTACAACATCGGCAACAGCCGCAGCGAACACCTGATGACGGTGATCGGCCTTCTGGAAGAAGCCTGCGGGCGCAAGGCCGTGCTCGACATGCTGCCCATGCAGCCGGGCGACGTTCACCGGACGTATGCCGACATCAGCGCGATCCAGGCGGACCTTGGCTATGCGCCGATCACCGGGATCGAGGTCGGCGTGCCCGCCTTCGTCGACTGGTACCGCGCCTACCACGGCGTCTGACGCCGGCCGCCCTCGTCAGTCCTCGTGCCGCACGGGGTCGTCGCGGCGGAAAGTCAGGGTGACGAGCGCACCGGTTCCGGGCCACTGGCGTTCGATAGTCCCGTCGATCTGGCGCAGCACGGCATCGACCATGCGGTTGCCGAAGCCCCCGCCGGCCGGCGCGGCGACCAGCGCGAGATCGGGCGGCGGGCCGCCCTCTTCGCGCCAGACCATGGTGGTGCGCATCGATCCGTCGGCTTGCTGTGTGCAGGACCAGGCGATGTGAACACGGCCTTCCGCGCTGGACAGGGCGCCGTACTTCGCCGCGTTGGTGGCCAGTTCGTGCAGGACCAGGGCGAGCGGGGTGATTTGCTGCGCTGCGATGCCGCAGGGATCGCCGCTCAGCGTGACGCGCGACCCGCTTGGTCCGCGATAGGGCTCGAGTACCCCGTCGAGGAGCTTCGCCAGTTCGGTCACCGCATCGGGGGTCGAGCCGAAGGCCAGCGAGTGCGAGCGCGCCAGCGCGTGGATCCGCTGGCTGAGATCGCCGACGATCACCTCGGTCGAGCCCTTCTCGCGGCCGGCCAGGCCGACCAGCGACAGGACGACGCCGAACAGGTTCTTGACCCGGTGGTTGAGCTCCTGGGCAAGCAGCTTGTTGCGCTCGTTGAGTTCGTGGAGACGCACCGCCTGGCCGGCGAGCGCCATGGCTTCGACGCGCCGGCTTTCGCCCCAGACCGCGGCCCAGACCAGCAGGATCAGCGTGACCCACATACCGATCAGCAGCGGGATCTGCCGGTCCTCGGCGCGGTCGGCGATGGCGAAGGCGGCTTCGCGGCGCTGGCGCTGGGCGGATGAAAGCGTGTCGAGATTGACGCGCAGGCGGTCCATCCGGTCGATCCCCGCATTGGACCTGACCACCTGGATCGCCGCTTCGGCGCTCCCGGCGCGGGCATAGCCGACTGTCTGGTCAAGCTCGGACAGCTTTTCGCCCGCCAGCTTCTCGATCTCGCGCAGCCGGTCGTCGGATTCCGGATCGCCGTTGCTGGCCAGCTGTTCGCGCAGCGCCGCAAGCTCGTCGGGGATGCGGCGGCGCGCGTTGTCGTAAGGCGCGAGATAGATCGGATCGAGCGTCAGCAGGTAACCGCGCTGGCCGGTTTCGGCGTCGACCAGCGACTGGTGCAACTCCTGCAGCACGGACATGGTCCGCGCTTCGTGTTGCGCGGTCGACCGGGCGTTGCGCTGGGAGAAGGTCACCTGCACCAGCAGCAGGCCGATGCCCACGATAACCGCGGTCAGCAACAGCAGGATCGCCGACGGGGGTACCGCAGCGGCAAGACGGCGCATCGGCGCAAGCCGGTCGGCACGTAATTCGAAGGGCTGCGACCCGGGCATGGCGGCCCGCCTAACACAAGCGCCAAGGGGGCGCAAAGCGGCAAGTCCCGGTGGACAAGAGCGATGCTGCGCCTTGCCGGCGGGCCGGCCTCTTTGCCATCACAGCGCCATGTCGATTCTCTCAGACCGCTGGATACGCCAGGAAGCCCGCCATTCGAGCATGATCGAACCCTTTGTCGAACGCCAGCAGCGCGACGGGGTGATTTCCTATGGCCTGTCATCCTACGGCTACGACGCGCGCGTCGCGGACGAGTTCAAGGTCTTCACCAACGTCCATTCGGCGGTGGTCGATCCCAAGAACTTCTCGGACGACAGTTTCGTCGACATGAAGACCGACTGCTGCGTGATCCCGCCCAACAGCTTTGCGCTGGCCCGCACGATCGAATATTTCCGCATCCCGCGCGACGTGCTGGTGATCTGCCTGGGCAAGAGCACCTATGCCCGCTGCGGGATCATCGTCAACGTGACCCCGCTGGAACCCGAATGGGAAGGCCACGTGACGCTGGAGTTTTCGAACACCACGCCGCTTCCAGCGAAGATCTATGCCAACGAGGGCGCCTGCCAGTTCCTGTTCCTGAAGGGCAACGAGCCGTGCGAGGTCAGCTATGGCGACCGGTCGGGCAAGTACATGGGCCAGCGCGGGGTGACGCTGCCCCGCCTGTAGATTTCAGTTTCATCGCGCGGTTAAACCGTGCCACACCTTGCCCAAAACGAGGAGAGGCACGGCGATGGATACCCCCCTGTTCGACCAGTGGCGCGCGCGTTCGCCGCACTACGACGACAGCCACGAAGCGGTCTGCGATACGGTCCGCGCCTTCGTTGCCCGCGAAATCACCCCCTACGTCGATGAATGGGAAGCCGCCGGACAGCTGCCCCGCGACCTGCACCGCAAGGCTGCGGCTGCGGGCATCCTGGGCCTCAACTATCCGGAAGAGTTCGGCGGAACGGGGAATGCCTTCACGCTGTTCCACAGCCTCGTTCAGACCGAGGAGCTGGCCCGGCCCGGTGCGGGCGGGATCTGCGCTTCCTTGATGACCCACGGGATCGGCCTGCCGCCGATCCTCGCCATGGGCAGCCGCGCCTTGCAGGAGCGCATCGCCCCCGAGGTCCTGGCGGGCGAGAAGATCATCTGTCTCGGCATCACCGAACCGGGCGGCGGTTCGGACGTCGCCAACCTGCGCACCAGGGCCGAGCGCAAGGGTGCGTCCTACGTCGTCAACGGCGAGAAGACCTTCATCACATCGGGCGTCAGGGCCGATTACATCACGCTGGCGGTGCGCACCGGCGGGCCGGGTCTGGGCGGCATATCGCTGCTGCTGGTCGAGACGGACCGTCCCGGCGTCACCCGCCACGCGCTCGCCAAGATGGGCTGGCACGCCAGCGACACGGCCACGATCCATTTCGACGATGTCGAAGTGCCGGCCGACAACCTGATCGGGCCGGAGAACGGCGGCTTCGCCGGGATCATGCGCAATTTCAACGGCGAACGCCTGGGGATGAGCCAGCAGGCCAACGCCTTCGCCCGGATCTGCTACGAGGACGCGCTCGACTGGGCGCGAAGCCGCGAGACCTTCGGCAAGCCGCTGATCGCCAACCAGGCGATCCGCCACAAGCTGGCCGAAATGCTCAAGCGAATCCAGTCGACCCAGGCCTTCATCGACCACTGCGCCTGGGGCGTGATGAACGAGAGGGCCTTTCCCGGCGACTATGCCCTGCTCAAGGTCCAGGCGACCCAGACCATGGAATACTGCGCCCGCGAGGCCTGCCAGATCCTCGGCGGTGCCAGCTTCATGCGCGGCAGCCGGATCGAGCGGATCTACCGCGAGGTGCGGGTCATGGCGATCGGCGGCGGCAGCGAAGAGATCATGTACGATCTGGCCAGCCGGCAGTACCGCTTCTGAGCCGGGAACAATCGGGCGGCGGGTGCACTTAAGCACACATAACCGGTCGGAGAGTGCCGCCATGTCCACCATTGCTGCCGTCCTGGGACGGATCCTGATCGCCGTGATCTTCATCGTGTCGGGCGCCGGCAAGCTGATGAACCCGGCCATGTTCGAAACCATGATCACCGGTGTGGGCCTGCCTTCGGGCCTTGCCATCCCCGCCGGCGCCTTCGAGGTGCTGGCCGGCCTTGCCCTGGCGCTGGGGCTGATGACGCGGCTGACCGCCCTTCTGCTGTTCGGCTTCACCGCGCTGGCCACCCTGTTCTTCCACCGCGACATCACCGACCCGATGCAGCAGGTGCTTGCGCTCAAGAACCTGGCCATCATGGGCGGCCTGCTGCTCGTCTTCGCCCACAGCCAGATGTGGTGGTCGTGGGACCGGATGCGCACCGCCCGCAAGGGTGAGGTGGCCACGCTCGAGGCGCAGCAGCGCGCCCACGAGGCCGAACTGCGCGCCGCCCGCGCCGAAGGCCGCGCCGAAGTGGCGCAAACCGCCCCGGTTGCGACGACCGACCGCGTCGTTACCGACGTCGATGGCGACGGCGTTCCCGAGGTGCGCAAGCGCCGCTGGTGGTGATCGCCGCTTAATCGGTTCGACAAGACAACCGATCTTTGGTCTTGTTCTCCCGGTCCGGCTGGATTCGCCGGACACGGGAGAGCGGACATGACACCCAAGGCACAGCGGCCCCACGATATCGTCGTCTACGGCGCGACCGGCTACACCGGCCGGCTCGTCGCCGAATACCTTGCGCACCACTACAAGGGCCAGGGCCCCAAATGGGCCATGGCCGGTCGCAGCGCCGGCAAACTGGCCGAAGTGCGGGACCTGATCGGCGCGCCCGCCGACACGCCGCTGATCGTAGCGGATGCCGACGATCCGGCCAGCATGGCCGCCCTCGCGCAAAGCGCCCGGGTAATCGTCACCACGGTCGGCCCCTATCAGCTTTACGGCGAACCGCTGGTCAAGGCCTGCGTCGAAGCCGGCACCGACTATGCCGACCTCTGCGGCGAACCGGGCTGGATGCGCGAAATGATCGACCGCTACGATGCCCAGGCCAGGGCGTCCGGCGCGCGCATCGCCTTTTCCGCGGGCTTCGATTCGATTCCCTTCGATCTCGGCGTCCTCATGCTGCAGCACGAGGCGATCAAGCGCCACGGTAGTCCCGCGCCGCGCGTCAAGGGCCGGGTTCGCGCCATGCAGGGCACCTTTTCGGGCGGGACGGCGGCGAGCCTCACCGAAACGATGAAGGCGGTGGCACGAAATCCCAAGCTGATCGCGATCCTGCAGAGCCCGTTCGGCCTGACCCCCGGCTTCGAGGGACCGTCGCAGCCGCTGGGGCTGGTTCCCGAATACGAGGAAAGCGAAGGCAAGTGGGCCGCGCCGTTCATCATGGCGACGATCAACACCAAGAACGTCCATCGCACCAATTTCCTGCTCGGCCATCCCTATGGTGCGGACTTCCGCTATGACGAGATGATGCTCACCAGCGCGGGAGAAATCGGCGAGAAGGCCGCCCACGCGGTGGGCGAAATGCTCAAGAATCCGTTCGGCGCCAAGCCGCCCAAGCCCGGCGAGGGACCGACGAAAGAGCAGCGCGAGAACGGCTTCTACGACGTCCTGTTCATCGGCGAATGGCCCGATGGCAAGACCATCCGCTACGGGGTGAAGGGGCGTTACGATCCGGGCTATGGCTCGACCAGCCGGATGATCGCCGAAACCGGCATCGCCCTTCTTTCCAGTCAGGCTCCCGGCGGGATTTCGACGCCCGGCGCGCTGCTCGGCGAAGCGCTGGTCAGCCGGCTGCAAGAGCACGCCGAAATCACCTTCGCCGCCGAATGAGCGATTTCGCGGGACCGGCCCCTGCCGGCGAAAGCGAATGGACGCGCGGCTGGCGCATCGTGCTGGGCTGCGCGCTCGCCTCGGGCACCGGGATCGTCCTGCTGTTCTTCACCTTCAACCTGATGGTCCTGCCCCTGGCGACCGAACTGGGCGTGTCGCGGGGCGAGATCGGAGCGATCCAGGCGCTGGTCGTCACCGGCGCGATCGGCTCGGTGGTGATCGGGCGCGTGGCCGACATTTGGGGCTTTCGCGCCACCTATCTGGCCTGCGCCGCTGCCACGGTGGCGGCCATGCTGATCATCGCCCGTTACGGGGAGACCCTCGCCCACATGGCGATCGGAGTGGCCGTGCTTGGCTTCCTGGGCGTCGGCACTGCGGCGCTGGTCACCACCCGGCCGGTCAACGCGCACTTTCACCGCTATCGCGGCCGCGCACTGGGCCTGGTCGCCACCGGGGTGTCGATCACCGCGATCCTCGCCCCGCTGGTGCTGGCGCCCGTCATTGCCGCCCATGGCTGGCGCGGCGGCTTTGCCGGGCTTGCCGCACTGATGGCGCTGGTCGGGATGCCGGCGGTGTGGCTGATCGTGCCGCGCGGCGCGGGCGCCGCCGTGGCGCATTCCGGCGGCAAGCGGCGCGGCGACTGGTCCTTCCTGAAGACGCGCGATTTCCGCCTGATGGGGGCCGCGGTCGTCGCCATGGGCCTCGCCACGACCGGTTTCGTCGGCCAGCTTTCCCCCATCGTCCAGGCCGAGGGATTCGACGCAAGCGTCGGCGCGTTGGCCGTGTCGGCCTTTGCCGCGGGTCAGTTCATCGGGCGGCTTGGCGGGGGCTGGCTGCTCGACACTTTCCGGCCGCAGACCGTGGCGCTGGTCTTCACCATCGTCCCCGGGGCCGGCTTCGTGCTGCTTCTGGCCACCGACCAGACGCTGTGGGCGGCGCTTCTGGCCGCCGGCATGATCGGCTTGCAGCAAGGGGTGGAACTGGACCTGTTCGCCTATTTCGTCGCGCGGCGCTTTCCGCTCGCGGCCTATGGCACGGTCTATGGCGCGCTGCTGGGAACGGCCTGGATCGGCAACGCGGCGGGGATCGTCGGGGTCGGCATGATCCACGATTCGACCGGCAGCTATGACCTGGCCCAGGCGATCGGCATGGCCGCGCTGACCGTAGGTGCTCTGCTGGTCTGGGCCGTCCACCTGCCGCCGCTTGGCCCGCGGCCCATGCCCGAAGGCCCGGAAGGGTCGGTTCTCCCCTAGTCCCCTTCGCGCACGCCGGTTAGACAGGCGCATGACCAGCCTTGCCCAGCGCCTGGCGCGCCCCGCCAGCACCACCGTGTTCGAAAGGATGTCGGCGCTGGCGCGCGAGACCGGCGCGATCAATCTGGGCCAGGGCTTCCCCGACCTGCCCGAACCGCCCGAGCTGATCGCTGCGGCCCAGGCCGCGCTGGCAGAGAGGTCCAACCAGTACCCCCCGATGCGCGGCCTGGCCGAGCTGCGCCGCGCGATCGCCGCCTATTACGCCGCCGAACAGGGGCTGGCCGTAGCCGAGGAGGAGATCGTCGTCACCTCGGGCGCGACCGAGGCGCTGGCTTCGGCCCTGCTCGCCCTGGTCCGGCCGGGCGATGAGGTAATTCTGATCCAGCCGTGCTACGACGCCTACCAGCCGCTGATCGAGCGCGCCGGCGGCACGCCCCGCTTCGTCAACCTGACCCCGCCGCATTGGACCCTCGACCAGTCGGCACTCGCTGCGGCGATCACGCCGGCGACGCGCGGGGTCGTGCTCAACTCGCCCAACAACCCTGTCGGCGCGTTGCTCGATGCCGCCACGCTCGAGGCGATCGGCGCGCTGTGCGAGCGCCGCGACCTGTGGGTGGTGAGCGACGAGGTGTGGGAAGGCACGATCCTCGACGGGTCGGCGCATCGCTCCGCCCTCGCCGTTCCGGCCCTTCGCGACCGCACGGTCAAGGTGGGATCGGCCGGCAAGATCTTCTCGCTGACCGGGTGGAAGATCGGCTGGGCGATCGCCGCGCCGCCGCTGGCCGGCGCGGTTGCCGCCCGCCACCAGTTCCTGACCTTCACCACCGCCACCCCGCTGCAATGGGCCGTCGCCGAGGGGCTGGCCCTGCCATCCGCCTGGCACCGCGAGCACCGCGCCCGCTATGCCCACGCCAAGGCGCGGCTGGTTCGCGGGCTGACCGAGGCGGGCTTTGCCGTCCTGCCTGCCAGCGCCACCTGGTTCGTCACGATCGACCTTGCCGCATCGGGCCTTGCCGCGGATGACGAAGCCGTTGCCCGGACCCTGATCGAAACGGCCGGGGTCGCCTCGATCCCGGTTTCGGCCTTCTACGCCGAGGCAGCGGAGCGCGGCTACGTGCGCCTGTGCTTTGCCAAGGACGATGGCACGCTGGACGAGGCGGTACGGCGGCTCGCCGCATTCCGCAGGGGCGCCTAGGCCCGGCCGACTCTTCGCGCTTGCCAGACCTTCGCCCGCGCTTTAATCGAACGATTAAACAACGGACGGGACGAGGCGGGACAGCGATGGCCTATCAGACGATCAGCATCGAGAAGCGGGGCGAAGTCGATTGGCTGACGCTCGACCGGCCCGAGGCGCTCAACACCATCAACACGACGATGGTCGCCGAACTCAACGACTACTTCGGCAAGCTTTATCACGACCAGTCGGTGCGCCTGGTGGTGATGCGCGGCGCGGGCAAGGCCTATTGCGCCGGGCTCGACATCAAGGAACGCGCCGACGATCGCGGCGATGTGCCGTTCGGCGGCGGCTTCGGCTTCCAGGGCTGGCTGGCCGACGTCTACATCAAGATGCGGCGCTGCCCGCAGGTTATCGTCTCGCTTATCCACGGACCGGCCTGCGGTGGCGGCTTTGCCTTCGCGCTCGCCAGCGACATCCGCCTCGCCGGCGAAAGCGCGCGGATGAACGCCGCCTTCATCCGCATCGGCCTGTCCTCGTGCGACATGGGGGTCAGCTACTTCCTGCCGCGCCTGGTCGGCGCCGGGATCGCCGCCGAACTGATGCTGACCGGGCGCTTCATCCACGCGCAGCGCGCACTGGCGGTCGGCCTCGTCTCCGAAGTGGTCCCCGACGACCAGCTCGAAGCGGCCGCCCAGCCGTGGATCGACGACCTGCTCCATGCCTCGCCCATGGGCCTTCGCATGACCAAGGAAGGCCTGGCCATGGCGATCGACGCATCCAGCCTCGAGGCGGCCATGGCGATCGAAAACCGCAACCAGGTGATGACCTCGCGCAGCGGCAACTTCGCCGAAGGCATGCGCGCGTTCATGGAAAAGCGCCGTCCCAACTACGTCCCCGAATAAGCTCAGGACCCGCCGCATGACCCCGCACCCGCGCTACCCCCACGTGTTTTCGCCGCTCAAGATCGGCAACCAGACGGTCAAGAACCGGATCCTGATGGGATCGATGCACACCGGCCTAGAAGACCAGCCCGATGCGGCCGAGCGGCTGTCGGCCTATTTCGTCGAGCGCGCCCTGGGCGGCGTGGGCATGATCATCACCGGCGGGATCGGCCCGCACCCGACCGCCGGGCACGGTGCCAAGCTGATCACCCAAGAGGACGCGGCCATGCACGCCCGGGTGACCGATGCGGTCCATACCGCCGCGCCCGACGTCAAGATCGTCATGCAGATCCTGCACACCGGGCCGCTGGCCGGCACGCCCGATTGCGTTGCGCCGTCTCCGGTCAAGTCGCGGATCGGGCGCTTTGCGCCGAACGAACTGACCGAAGAGGGCATCGCCGAACAAATCGCCGCCTTCGCCAACTGCGCGCGGCTGGCCAAGGAAGCCGGCTACGACGGGATCGAGATCATCGGCTCTGCCGGATACCTCATCTCCACCTTCCTCGTTGAAAAGACCAACCAGCGCACCGACCGCTGGGGCGGATCGTGGGACAACCGCATGCGCTTTCCTATCGAGGTGGTGCGCGCGGTGCGCGCGGCGGTCGGCCCCGATTTCATCTTCGTGTTCCGCATCTCGGCGATGGACATGCTCCAGGGCGGGCTGGCCTGGGACGAAGTGGTGAGCCTCGCCAAGGCGCTCGAGGCCGAGGGCGTCGACGTCATTTCCACGCACTTCTGCTGGCACGAAAGCTTTGTCCCGACCATCGCCACCATGGTTCCGCGCGCGGCCTTCACCCAGGTGACCGGCCGGCTGCGCAAGGAACTGTCGATCCCGGTCATCACGTCGAACCGGATCAACATGCCCGACGTCGCCGAAGAAGTTCTCGCGCGCGGCGATGCCGATCTCGTCTCGATGGCGCGGCCGATGCTGGCCGACGCGGACCTGGTCAACAAGGCGCGTGACGGCCGCGAGGACGAGATCAACACCTGCATCGCCTGCAACCAGGCCTGCCTCGACCACACCTTCACCGGCAAGCTGACCTCGTGCCTGGTCAACGCCCGCGCCTGCCGCGAGACCGAGATCACCGTGCGTCCGGCAAGCGCCGCCAGGCGGATTGCCGTGGTCGGAGCCGGACCGGCCGGCCTCGCCTATGCGACAATCGCGGCCGAGCGCGGCCATGCTGTCACCCTGTTCGATGCGGCCGGCCAGATCGGCGGCCAGTTCAATCTGGCCAAGCAGATCCCCGGAAAGGAAGAATTCCACGAGACGCTTCGCTATTTCGCGCGCCGGATCGAGGTGCTCGGCATCGACCTCAGATTGAACACGCGGGTCGATGCTGCCGGCCTCAAGGCCGCTGGCTTCGACGAGGTGATCGTCGCGACCGGAATCACCCCTCGAGTGCCCGCCATGCCGGGCATCGATCACAGGAAGGCGGTCAGCTATGTCGACGTGATCAACGGCAAGGCCGCGGTCGGACAGAAGGTCGCGATCATGGGCGCGGGCGGGATCGGCTTCGACGTGGCCGAACTGATCACCCACCAGGGCACCAGCGCCGCGCTCGACGTCGACGTCTTCGCGCGGGAATGGGGGGTCGATTTCAAGAATCACCCGCGCGGCGGAGTGACCGGCATCGAACCCCACGTCGCCAGCAACGGCCGCGAGGTGACGCTGCTCCAGCGCAAGGCCACCCCGGTCGGTGCGGGGCTGGGCAAGACCACCGGCTGGACGCACCGGCTGACCCTGCAGCGCCGCGGCGTGAAGATGGTCTCGGGCGTGGACTATATCCGGATCGACGACGACGGCCTGCACCTCAACGTGAACGGCGAACCGACGTTGATGGACGTCGATACGGTGATCGTCTGCGCCGGCCAGGAGCCTGCGCGCGGTCTCTACGACGATCTTGTCGAGCTGGGCGTTCCCGCCCAGCTTATCGGCGGCGCCTTCGAAGCCGCCGAACTCGACGCCAAGCGCGCGATCAAGCAGGCCACCGAACTGGCCGTTGCTGCGTAAGGTGACGGGGAAATGGAGCGGGTGAAGGGAATCGAACCCTCGTCGTAAGCTTGGGAAGCTTCTGCTCTACCATTGAGCTACACCCGCGTGCGGGCAGGCCCTTGCCACAGGCGGATCGGCAGGGTCAACAGATTCGGGAGACGGGACATGGCAGACGATCTGGTGCTGATGGAAACCCGCGGCGCCATCGCGGTGCTGACGCTGAACCGGCCGGACAAGCGCAACGCGCTCAACATCGCGCTGTGGCAGCGGCTAGAGACGCACCTTGCAACGATCGAAGCTGCGGGTGATGCCCTGGCCGTGGTTGTGCTGCGCGGCGCGGGACAGGTGTTCTGCGCGGGCAACGATCTGAAGGACCGTGGCACCAAGGCACCGCGGACCAACTACCAGGCGAGCATCATCACCCGGCTGGCGAACCTCGCGCAGCCGGTGATCGTGGCGGTGCAGGGCGGCTGCTATACCGGCGGGCTGGAACTGGCGCTGGCGGGCGACATCATCGTCGCGACTGAAGGCGCGCGCTTTGCCGACACCCACGGCGCCTTCGCGCTGGCTCCGGTCTGGGGGATGAGCCAGCGGCTGCCGCGCCGCGTCGGCCAGTGGAAGGCCCGCGAAATGAGCCTGACCGGCATTCCGGTGAGCGGAGCGGAGGCGGCGCGGATCGGCCTTGCCAACCATTGCGTGCCCGATGGCGAGCTGGACGCGAAAGCCTTCGCATTGGCCGAAGCGATTGCCGGGCAGAGCCTCCATTCGGTCTTCGCGCTGAAGCGCCTCTACCGCGAACAGGCCGACCTGCCGCTCGATGCCGGGTTGGCCCACGAGGTTTTCGCAAGCGCCGGCGTCGGACCCGATTTTGCCGACCGGGTGGCCAGCCGCTTCGGCTAGCCTTGCTGGCTGCGGCCGCGCTCCATCACCGCGCGGCGGCGTTCCTCGACCGATGCGCCCTCGACCCTGGCGTTGCGCGCCGACGAGACCGCGTGTTCGCGGGCCATCGCCTCGCCGAAAGGCAGGGCGAAACCTTCGTCGATCAGCGCCTTGTAGGCCTGGACCATGCCGGGATCGGCGCTGGCCATGTCACGGGCGAGAGCCTTGGCAGCCGTGACCAACTGGTCGGCGGAAACCACGCGGTTGACCAGCCCCCACCGGCAGGCCGTCTCGGCATCGAGGAAATTGCCGGTCAGCGACAGCTCCTTGGCGCGCGATATGCCGATCAACCGGGAAAGCTTCTGCGACAGGCCCCAGCCGGGCATGACCCCGACGCGGGCATGGGTGTCGGCAAAGCGCGCGTTTTCCGACGCGATCAGCACGTCGCAGGCCAGCGCCACTTCGAAGCCGCCGGTAATCGCCACCCCGTTGATCGCGCCGATCACCGGCTTGCGGCATTGTTCGATCGCCTTGACAGGATTGGCCGCGGCCTCTTCCGCGTTGGCGGCGCCCAGGCCCTTGATGCCCAGTTCCTTGAGGTCAAGCCCGGCGGTGAAGGCACGCGTCCCTGCCCCGGTCAGCACCACCGCGCGGATCGCATCGTCGCCATCGACCTCGATCATCGCCCGGGCGAGCTCGGCGCGAAGGTCCGAAGACAGCGCGTTCATCGCCTCGGGACGGTTGAGGGTGACGACGGCAACGGCGCCGTCGCGTTCGATGGTCACAAGCATCAGGAAGCCTTTTCAAAGAGGGGAACGTTTTCGGTGACGGTGGCCCACTGGCGGCCGTCGTGGCCGAACAGGATGTGCGTGCCGGCAGCACGCAGGCGGGCGAGGCGTTCGAAAGTGATCAGGCCCTGCTCCACGTCCTGCGTGGCGCGAGGGAGAACCATCAGGTCGAGGTTGCGTTCGGTATAGCAGCAGTCGGCCGCCAGCAGGACTTCTCCCGCCGGCAGCCTGACGATAACGCTCTGGTGTCCGTGGGTGTGGCCGTGGGTGGGCACGATACGCACCGTGCCGTCGCCGAACAGATCGTGTTCGCCATCGATAAGGCGAAGCGGCTGGCCGGTATCGTAATCGAGCGCTTCGTAAAGACCAGGCTCGGCCATGGTCTGCGCTGCATCCCATTCGCGCCGCTGGATCAGGACCGTGGCGTTGGGCAGGTGGGCGTTGCCGCCACAGTGGTCGATATGCAGGTGCGAGTTGACGATCCAGTTGATACTGGCTGGATCGATGTCGATCGCCTTGAGGCGGGCCGCGATATCCATCCCTTCGAACCACTCGAGCCCGAACTTGCCCGGCGGCAGGGCATCGGCCAGTTCGCGCCGGTAGCGCACTCCCATGCCGGTGTCGAAGACCATCCGCCCTTTCGGATGGTCGACGAGATAGGCGGGCACCGGCCCGCGCAGGTAATCGCCGGTGTCGCTTTCGACGAAATAACCGGGCCGACACTGGAACCAGCCGCAGTTGAAGGCGAACAGGCGCGGGGCGGCGGTCATGGCCTAGCGCTTGCGGACGACAGAGCTTTGCCCGTCATCGATGCGGATCGTGGCGCCGGTGACGCATTCGCTCGACGGGGCGACCAGATACAGCAGGGTCGAATCCATCTGTTCGGGAACCGGCACGCGCTTGCGCGGCAGGTGATCGGCGGGATTGCCGCCCATCCGTTCGAACATGCCGTCGGTCATTTCGGAGACGAACATGCCCGGCGCGATGGCGTTGACGTTGATATCGTAGGGCGCCCACTCCACCGCCAGCGCCTCGGTCATGCGGGCGATCGCGGTCTTGGTCACGGCATAGAGCGCGGCGCCGTTTCCATCATAGCGCAGGTGCGCGACCGAGCTGATGTTGACGATACGCCCGCCCTTGCCCGCCGCGATCAGTCGCCGCGCGACTTCGCAGGCGAGAATCCACGGGCCGCGCAGGTTCACGCCGAGCACCTGGTCGACCAGTTCGACGCTCATCTTGTGGGCCCGCTGGGCATCGGGCATCCCGGCGTTGTTGACGAGGATATCGATGGTGCCAAAGGCGGCCTCGCCGGCAGAGACGGCGGCGACCAGGCTGTCGGCATCGGTCGCGTCCATCTGGACCGCCAGCGCCCTGCCGCCTGCGGCCTTGATCTTGTCGGCCAGGGCATCGAGCCGGTCCTTGCGCCGCGCCGCGAGCACCACGGCCGCACCTTGGCTGGCGAGCACTTCGGCAAAGCGGGCACCCAGCCCGGACGATGCCCCGGTGACGAGCGCAACGCGTCCCGACAGGTCGGTCGATGCATTCGGCAGGGCATATTCGCTATTCATGCTGGCTTTCCTCTTCCCGCTGTGCTTGGCGCGTAAATTCAATCGCGCGATTAAACCGCACGATGCATGGCAACGGTGGCCTTGGCAAGGAGAGGATTGGACGATGACAACCGAACGCGCGCGGGCAATCGCGGACAGGGTCGAACGCTTCGTGCGGGACGTGGTCGTGCCCTATGAACAGGACCCGCGCCGCGATCACCACGGCGCGCCGCTGGATGAAATGGTTTACGAGATGCGCGACAAGGCGCGGAGCGCGGGCGTGCTGACGCCGCACATCTTGGGCGACGGCGATCACCTGACGCAGCGCGAAACGGCAACAGTCCTGATCAAGAGCGGGCTGTCGCCGCTGGGCCCGCTGGCCTGCAACACCATGGCGCCCGACGAGGGCAACATGTACCTCCTCGGCAAGGTCGGCAGCCAGCACCTGAAGGACCGCTTCCTCGAACAGCTGGTTTCGGGCCGCGCCCGCTCCGCCTTCTTCATGACCGAACCGGCGGACGGGGATGGCGCCGGGTCCGATCCCTCGATGATGAAGACGACCTGCCGGCTGGACGGCAACCACTGGGTCATCGACGGGCGCAAGACCTTCATTACCGGGGCCGAGGGGGCCAGCGTCGGCATCGTCATGGCCAAGGCCGAGGATGTGGCGCAGGGCGGCGGGGCCTGCATGTTCCTGGTCGACCTGCCCGACCCGGCGATCCGCATCGACGACGTTCCCAACACGATCGACAGTTCCATGCCGGGCGGCCACGCCACCGTCACCATCGACAACCTGCGGGTGCCGGCCGATCAGATGCTGGGCGAGGCGGGCGAAGGGTTCAAATACGCGCAGATCCGCCTCAGCCCGGCGCGGCTGTCGCACTGCATGCGCTGGCTTGGCTGCTGCATCCGCGCCAACGAGATCGCGACCGACTATGCCAACCGCCGCCACGCCTTCGGCAAGGCGCTGGTCGATCACGAAGGCGTCGGCTTCATGCTTGCCGAGAACCTGATCGACATCAAGCAGGCCGAACTGATGATCGACTGGTGCGCCGGCGTGCTCGACACCGGATCGCTGGGCACGGCGGAAAGCTCGATGGCCAAGGTCGCGGTGTCCGAGGCGTTGATGCGCATCGCCGACCGCTGCGTCCAGGTGATGGGCGGCACCGGGGTGACCGACAAGACCATCGTCGAACAGGTGTTTCGCGAAGTGCGCGCCTTCCGCATCTATGACGGCCCGACCGAGGTCCACAAATGGAGCCTGGCCAAGAAGATCAAGCGCGACTGGAAGGCCGCGCAGGGCGCCTGACCGGGATCAGCCGCCTGCCGCTTCGACCACGTCGCGCAGGCGGTCCTTGCCGAAGTAGAGCTGGTCGCCCAGGAAGAAACTGGGAATGCCGAACACGCCGCGCGCCACCGCCGCCTCGGTGTTGGCGACCAGCCGCGCCTTGACCCCGGAATCCTGCGTCGCCGCGCCGAGCGCTTCGGCATCGAGCCCGGCGGCCGCGACGGTCTGCGCCCAGACCACGGGATCGTCGAGCTTGAGGCCCTTCTCCCACAGCCCCGCGAACATCGCTTCGACATAGGTGGCGGCGCAGCCCAGGCCTTCGGCGGCCACCGCGCCGCGCATCGCGAGCAGCGTGTTGACCGGGAAATTCGGGTTCATCTGGAAGGCGGTGATCCCGTGGCGAGCCATGAAGCGGCGGATCTCGAGGAAGTCGTAATCGCGTTTGGCGGCGATGTGACCATAGGCCTGCATTGGGCTCTGGTTGCCGGTCGCCTTGAAGATCCCGCCGAGAAGGACCGGGACAAAGCGGAAGCGAACCTTGCCTGCCGCCTCGATCGGCGGGATGGCGCGGTGGACGAAATAGGCGTTCGGGCTGCCGAAATCGTAGAGGAACTCGATTTCCGTCACCATCACCAGGTCTCCCCAAAGGGTCGGATTTCCTGCTCGAAGGTCCAGGCCGCGCGCGGCTGGTTGTAGAGCGCCCAGTAGGCGTCGGCCACGGCTTCGGGCGGCATGAGGAGGTCGGGCTGCGCGGCCAGGGCCTCGGCCCCGATCCGCTCGGTCACCCGCGCACGGACCCATTCGGTATCGACCCCCGCGTCGATCACCAGGTGGGCGACGTGGATGCCCTGCGGCCACAGCTCGCGCGCCGCGCTTTGTGCCATGGCGCGCAGGCCTGCCTTGGCTGCGGCGAAGGCGGCATAGCCCGGATTGCCGCGCAGGCCCGCAGTGGCGCCGGTAACGAAGATCTTGCCCGCGCCCCGCGGCAGCATCAGCCGCGCCGCCTCGCGCACGGAAACGAAGCCGGCGAAGCACGCCATTTCCCAGACCTTGCGGAACACCCGGTCGGTGGTCTCGATCAGCGGAAACTGCACGTTGGCACCCACGTTGAACACCACGCAGACCAGCGGGGCGATCGCCTCCGCTTCGGCAAGAAAGGCGGTAACGTCCTCGGGCTCGCGCGCGTCGAGGCTGCGGCCGGTGACGGTGCCGCCCAGCAGCGGGGCCAGCTTGTCGCCGTTGCGGCGCCCGGCGTGGACGGCGAAACCCTCGGCCGCGAACCGCCGCACGATGCCCGAGCCGATGTAATCGCCCGCGCCGATCACCGCGACCGAGTTCGCGGGTGCGCTCACTTGCGGTCGATCGGAATGACGGCCACCGTCAGCCGCGAAATGCAGACCAGCTTGTCGGCTTCGTCGGTGATGCGGATCGACCAGACCTGGGTGGTGCGGCCGACCGATTCCGGGCGCGCCGTGGCGTAGACCCAGCCCTGGTAGGCCGGGCGGATATGGTTGGCGTTGATTTCCATCCCCACCGCGACATGGGTCTCTCCGTCGATGCAGAAGCTGGCGGCAACCGATCCGATCGTTTCCGCCAGCGCCACCGATGCGCCGCCGTGCAGCCGCTGGAACGGCTGCCGGGTGCGGTGATCGACCGGCATCCGGGCGCGTATCCAGTCATCGCCGCAGTCGACGAATTCGATGCCGATGTGGCCCGGCATGGCGTTTTCGCCAAGCGCGGTCATCGGGGCGAGAGGCGGGCGCTTTCCGCCCCACCAGATAGATGCGTTGCTCATCGCTACCCATCTAGGGGGCGGATCACGCTGCTGTAAAGCGGTGTTTCAGGCCGCCTCGGTCTGGCGCTGGCGGGCGCGCTTGCCGTCGTAGAGGAACTCGTCCCCGTCGATGTCGATCGCCGGGAATTCGTTCTTCTCGGCCCAGTAATCCTGGTTGTGCCGCCATTCGGGCTTGTCGCCGCGCCGGGGCATCTTGTCGATGTCGCGCATCAGGTAATTGGGGTTGAAGTTCTCCGCTTCGATCCAGGGGAGATGCGGCATGTTGTGGTCCTCGTCGCGCAGGGTGACCTCGACCTTCTTGGCGTGGAGGTCGTCCATGTGCTTGAGCAGACGGGTGACGAAATCGCCCAGCATATCGACGCGCAGGGTCCAGCTTGCGCGGAAGTATCCGAACACATGGGCCAGGTTTGGCACGCCGGTGAACATCATCCCGCGGTAGGTCAGCGTATCGGCCCAGTCGATGCTCCGCCCATCGACGGTGAAGGGAATCTTGCCCATGACCGACAGGTGGAAGCCGGTGCAGGGCACGATGATGTCCGCCTCGATTTCCTGGCCCGAGGCGGTGCGCACGCCCTTTTCGGTGAAGGTCTTGATCGTGTCGGTGACGACGCTGGCCTTGCCCGCCGCGACCGCCTGGAACAGGTCGCCATCGGGAACATAGGCGAGGCGCTGCTGCCAGACGCGGTACTTCGGCGTGAAGTGCGGCTCGAACTGGAAATCGGGCCCGGCATAGGCCTTGATCGCCTCCTGAAGCTCGGCAACCACCGCTTCGGGTTCGTCCTGGCAGCGGCGGCACAGCGTGTCCTGGTCGAACATGATCTGCGCGCGCACGACCCGGTGGATCGTCGGTTCGTCGATGCCGCCGGCGCGCAGCTTGTCGGCCAATTCGTTCATGTTGGGCGCGGCGAAGAAATAGGTCGGGCTGCGCTGCAGCATGGTCACGTGCGCGGCCTTTTCGGCAAAGGCCGGGACGACCGTGGCGGCGGTCGCGCCCGATCCGATCACCAGCACGCGCTTGCCGGCATAGTCGATCTTGGGATCCCACAACTGGGCGTGGACCAGCGTCCCCTTGAACTTCTCCATCCCCGGCCATTCGGGAAGGTAGGGATGTTCGTGGTCGTAATAGCCCTGGCACATCCACAGGAAGTTGCAGGTGAACCGGTGCGCGGCCCCATCGCCGGTCTGCGCGGTCACGGTCCAGAGGTTGGTCTTGCTGTCCCAGTCGCAGGCGGTGATGCGGTGACCATAGCGGATGTGCTCGTCGATGCCGTACTCCTCGATCACCTCGCGCATGTAGGTGAGAATCGCTTCGGCCGAGGCGATCGGCGTGCCGACCCACGGCTTGAACCGGTAGCCGAAGGTGTAGAGGTCGCTGTCCGACCGCACGCCCGGATACTTGTGGGTTTCCCAGGTGCCGCCGAAGGTGTCCTTCATTTCAAGGATCGCATAGCTCTTGCCCGGGCACTGGTCCTGAAGGTGGTAGGCCGATCCGATCCCCGAAATGCCCGCCCCGACGATCAGCACGTCGAAATGGGTGGTCTGGCCCGGCTTTGCGGCGCTCGTGGCGACAGCGTTCATTGTCCGACTCTCCTCAAACCGATTTTTTTAACTGCGCGATTAAGACCCTTTTTGCGGCAAATGCCAAGACGGTAATTGATCCGTGTCAAATCGGCGGGTTTGCCCCGTATTTCGCGCGGATCAGCCGCCGGCCTGCCACTGGCGGATCGCCTCGATCGGCCATACCAGCATCACGATATTAAGCGTCAGGTTGTCGCGGATCACGGCCAGGGTCAGCAGTTCGAGCGCCAGAGCCAGCCCCACGCTGGCCCAGACCGGAAGCCGGCTGGCGAGCCAGAAGCCCAGCGCCATGAACCCGATGTCGGACAGCGAATTGACCACGCTGTCGCCTTCGTAGCCATAGCTCACCGTGACGGCGCGGTAGCGGTCGATGATCATCGGCGAGTTTTCGAGCAGTTCCCAGAACGCCTCGAACAGGACGGCGATGGGCAGGGCCCAGATCGCCGGCTTGCCGCCAAACAGCTGCCACCGACGCCACAGCAAGTGGGCAAAGAAATAGAACAGCAGCCCGTGGATCAGGTGGCTGGCGCTGTACCAGTCCGTGATGTGCTGGCTGTTCTCGGCCGACTGGACCGTGCCCCACCACAGCTTGACCGATCCGCAGGTGCAGATCGCCTCGCGCCCCATGGCCAGCAGGATCGCGCCCGCCGCCAGCGCGACGACGAGCGCGAGCAGTCCGCCGCGGCGGTCCGGCATCAGGCTGGTCATCGCGGCTCCTGCGGCGGGGCCGTCGACGATCCTTCGCCAAGCCCTGCCTGCATGTAGACGGTGTCGAGCCAGCGCCCGTGCTTGCGCCCGATCGCGTGCATCCGCCCGGCATGAACGAAGCCGCAGGCGGCGTGGAGCGCAACCGACCCAGGTTCGGCCCCGCCGATCACCGCAAACATCTGGCGAAACCCGAATGCGGTAGCCGCGTCCATCAGCGCGCGCAGCAGCGCCGTGCCGATCCCCTCGCCGCGGCGGTCGTGGCGGATGTAGATCGAGTTCTCGCAGGCATAGCGATAGGCCGCCCGGTCACGGAACTGGTTGACATAGGCATAGCCGACCAGCGCCCCTTCCCCATCGCGCGCGACCAGCCAGGGCCAACCGGCGCGCCGCGCGCTGGCAAGTCGCGCGGCCATCTCTGCAGTGGTCGGGGGAACCGTTTCGTAGCTGGCGGTGCCATGCAGCACGTGATGGCCATAAATCGCCGCCATTTCAGGGACATCGTCGTCGCTGGCCGGTTCGATCCGCATCGCGCTGCATTGTGCCGCAATCCGGGGTGGTGGCAAGCCTTCAGATCGGTCGTTGCATCCCCCTTCGGCAACACTACAACCGCCTGCGATGCCTGCGGCCCCTTCCCTGCCCGGTTCCCGCCATGTCGCCGTGATCGGCGCGGGGCTCGGCGGGCTGGCCACGGCGCTGCGCCTGCGCGCAGCCGGGATCGCAGTCACCGTGATCGAGGCTCGCCCCACCGTCGGAGGCCACTCCCATGCGCTGACCCGCGACGGCTTCACCTTCTGCGCAGGCCCCACCACGACCACCGACCGTCCGGGCCTGGAGGAACTGTGGGCGCTGACCGGGACGGCGGTCGAACGCGACGTGCCGCTATTCGCGGTCAATCCGCATTGCCGCTTTTCCTGGCCCGATGGGACCAGCTTCGACCTAGCCGCCGACGATGCCGCCGCCGCGCAGGACGTGGCGCGATTCGCCCCCGGCGACCTGGCCGGCTTCCAGGACTATTCCCGCATCGCCGCAGCACAGTTCACCGAGTTTCGCGGCCGGCCGGGTCCCACCCCCTTTGCCGACCTGCGCGAGATGGCGGGCCATGCCCCGCAGTTGGCGCGCGCCCAGGCCTGGCGTTCGCTGTGGAGCTTGATCGGAGCCCACGTGAAGGACGAACGCCTGCGCGAAGCGCTGGCCGTGCCGGCCCTGATGGACGGGGCCGATCCCTTCACCGCCAGCGCGCTTCTGGCGAGTGGCTTTGCGCGGGCGCGGCAGGGCGGCCTGTGGTGGCCGATGGGCGGTCCGGCCGCGCTCTGCACCGCCCTGGCAAAGCGCTTCGAGGCAATGGGCGGCACAGTGCGATTGCACGATCCGGTTTGCCGCGTCCACACCCTCGGCAATCGCGCCCACGAGATCGAGACGCAGAGCGGCTGGCGCCAGCGGTTCGACGCGGTGGTCAGCACGGCCGACCGCGACCACACCTGGCGCGACCTTCTGGCCGGTACCCTGCGCGCCGACACGATGAGCGCTCGGCTGCGGTCCCGGCCGCACGCCTTCGGCCTGTTCACCGTTCACTTCGCGCTGGAAGGCACCTGGCCCGGCATTCCGCACCAGATGGCGCTGATGGGCCCGCGCTTTCGCGCCCTGATCGAGGATATCACGATCCACGGCGTGCTGCCGCAGGACCAGTTGATCTGGCTGAGCCACCCCAGCCTCGCCGACCCGACCCTGGCCCCGCCAGGCAAGAGCGTGTTCCACGCGCAGGTCCCGGTCGCCAACCTCGGCAAGCTGCCGATCGACTGGGAAACAGTGGGGCCGCTGCTCGAACAGCGCGTCCTCGACGAAGTCGGCCGCAGGCTTGTCCCCGACATCCGCGACCGGCTGATCACCAGCTTCCACACCACCCCGCGCGACGCGATGCTCGACTTCAACGCCGCGAAGGGCACCGCCTTCGGCCTTGCGCCGCTGCCGTTGTGGCACGCAGGGTCGACGCATCCTCGGCGTGACAAGTCGATCGGCAATCTGTACTTCGCCGGCGCCGCTGCCGCGCCGGGCGGCGGCATGCCCGCGGCGCTGGCCTCTTCGCGCGCCTGCGCCGCCCTTATCGTGGAGGCCCTTACGTGAAACGTCTTGCCGTCTATTGCGGCTCTGCCACCCCGGCCGACCCCCGCTTTGTCGAGCTCGCCCGCACCATCGGTGCCGATCTGGCCAAACGCGGGATCGGCGTGGTCTATGGCGGCGGCCGGCTCGGCCTGATGGGCGCGGTGGCGTCGGGCGCGCTCGATGCGGGCGGCGAGGTGATCGGCGTGATCCCCGAAGCCCTCGTCGCCGGCGAGGTCGCCAACCACGACTGCACCGAACTGCGCGTGGTCAAGGACATGCACGAGCGCAAGGCCGCCTTTACCGCGCTGTCCGACGGGTTTCTGACCATCCCGGGCGGGGTGGGGACGATGGACGAACTGTGGGAAGCGGTCAGCTGGGCGCAGCTGGGCTATCACGCCAAACCCGTCGGCCTGCTCAACGCTTTCGGCTTCTTCGATCACCTGATCGCGTTCAACGCGCACATGATCTCGGTCGGGTTCATCCGCCCGGCGCACCAGGGCATCATCATCCACGAAAGCGAGCTTGACCTGCTGCTGACGCGGATGGCCGCGCACGAGCCGCATCGGCCGATATTCGGCATGGCTCCCGACGATCTCTGACCCGAAGCGCGCACTAGTCGGCACTTTTGCAAAAATGTCACAACAGCACACAATTCGCGGTGCCTTTGCGCAACTTTGATTGTCATGCTGCAAGGATGGCCTAGCCTTTCCTTACGCAGTGGCCGGCGGGGGGAGAATTCGCCGCCACGGCGCGACGTATAAGCAAATACGGAGCACTTCCATGCGATCATCCGCCATCCGGCGCGGACGCAGTGCGGCACTTGCCGCTTCTGCGACCGCTACTGCCATGTCCTTCTTCCTCGCCGTGCCCGCTTTCGCGCAGGACGCGGAAGACCAGCCCGCCATCGTCGTCACCGGCACCCGTCAGGCCGACCGTTCGGCCGCCGACACGGTCGCCCCGGTCGACGTCGTCTCGGGTGCGGAACTGACCAACACCGCCGACAGCGACGTGGGCAACGCGCTGCGCATCTCGGTGCCGTCGTTCAACGTCAGCACGCAGCCGATCTCGGACGCGGCCACGCTGGTGCGCCCGGCCAACCTGCGCGGCCTGTCGCCCGACAACACCCTTGTCCTGGTCAACGGCAAGCGCATGCACCGCGCCTCGGTCATCGCGTTCCTCGGCGGCGGCATCTCGGACGGCTCGCAAGGTCCCGACATCTCGGTGATCCCGTCGATCGCGCTCAAGCAGCTCGAAGTGCTGCGCGACGGCGCCTCGTCGCAATACGGGTCCGACGCCATCGCCGGCGTGCTCAACTTCATTCTCAAGGACAGCCCCGAGGGCGGCGAACTGTCGGCCAAGTGGGGGCAAACCTATGAAGGCGACGGCGACAACTGGCAGATCGCCGGCAACATCGGCCTGCCGCTGGGCGATCGCGGCTTCATCAACCTGAGCGCCGAATACGGCGAAAGCGACGCGACCGACCGTTCGGTCCAGCGCGACGATGCTGCCGCGCTGATCGCGGCCGGCAACACAGCGGTCGCCAACCCGGCGCAGATCTGGGGCCAGCCGAACGTCCGCGACGACCTCAAGCTCTACGTCAACACCGGCTTCGACCTGACCGACGAGATCAAGTGGTACGCCTTCGGCAACTATGCCAGCCGCAAGGTCGACGGCGGGTTCTTCTTCCGCAATCCGACCAATCGCGGCGGCGTCTTTGCCGGCCCGATGGTCGATCCGGTGACCGGCATGGCCTCGAGCGCCGCCAACGCGGTGCCTTCGGTGCTGGTCGGCGACATGTCGAACACCACCGCCGGCGATTGCCCGGCCGGAATCCCGCTGACCCAGGGCGGCGGCTTGATCCCCAATCCGACGATCCTCGCCCTGGTCAAGGCGAGCGCCAACTGCTTCTCCTTCGTCGAGATGTTCCCCGGCGGTTTCACCCCGCGCTTCGGCGGTACGGTGCGCGACTGGTCGGCAGCGACGGGCGTGAAGGGCAAGCTGTTCGGCGGGCTCGACTTCGACCTCAGCTATCGGCACGGCGACAACAAGTCGACCTTCTCGATCCGTAACACGATCAACGCCTCGCTCGGGCCGAACACCCCGACCACCTTCAGCCCGGGGTCCTACCAGCAGAGCGAAAACGTCGTCGACCTGAGCCTCGGCCACGAGTTCGCGCTGGGCACCGCCAGCGTCTATGTCGCCGCCGGCGGGCAGTACCGCGACGAAACCTTCAAGATCTTCGCGGGCGATCCGGAATCCTATGCGCTGGGCCCGCTAGCCCAGCCGACCGCGGCCTATCCGACCGGGCAGGGCTTCTCGACCAGTTCGAACGGCTTCCCCGGCTTCGCGCCCAACAGCGCGGGTTCGTGGACCGAGGACAACAAGGCCGCCTACCTCGACGTCGAAGCCGACCTGGTCGAAGCGCTGACCGTGCAGGGCGCGGTACGCTATGAAAGCACCAAGAGCTTCGGCGACACCACCACCTGGAAGCTCGGCGCGCTCTACAAGCTGACCGAAGCGCTGCGCGTGCGCGGCACCTACTCGACCGGGTTTCATGTGCCGACAGCCGGCCAGGCCAACGTGATCAACGTCACCACGCAGTTCTCCAACGGAGCGCTGCAGGACGAAGGCACCTTCCCTCTGAGCAGCGCGCCGGGCGTGATCGCTGCCGACTACATCGCCGATACCGTCGCCAACGGCGGCCTCGGCCTTCCCCGTCCGACGCTCGGGCCGGAAAAGTCGAAGAGCTTCACTGCGGGTCTTGCCGGCGATTTCGGCGACATCTCCTTCACGCTCGACTATTTCAACATCAAGCTTGAGAACCGCATCTCGCGGTCCTCGTCGATCGATTTCCCGCTCGCGCTGTGCTACCTTGCGGACCGCGAAGGCGTGGCCAACAACTGCACGGCAACGTTCACGCCGCGCACCGCCGAACTGCTTACCCAGCTCGACAACGCGAACGTGATCGACCGCGCCGACTTCACCGGCTTCGAAGACCTGGTCGCGTTTTCGTTCTTCAACAACGACTTCAGCACACGCACCCAGGGCATCGACTTCGTCACCAACGCGCGGCTACGGCTGACCGAGAGCGGCACGACCCGGGCCACCCTGGCGCTCAACTACACCAAGACCAAGGTGACCGACGCCGGGGCGACCATCGCCAGCACGCGCTTGCGCCAGCTGGAAGAAGGCTTGCCGCGGTGGAAGGGCTTCTTCAACCTGACCCATGACCAGGGCCGCTTCCGCAGCCTGCTGCGGGTCAACTATTTCGGCAAATACTTCGAGGCTCACCTTGAGGACGATACCCTGCCGATCGACGCGAAGGCCAAGATCACGGTCGACGCCGAACTGGGCTACGAGTTGTTCGATGGCCTCGAACTGGCCGTGGGCGCGCAAAACCTGTTCGACACCTATCCTACGGTCAACCCGTGGGGCGGAATCGTCGGGGCGCAGTACGGCGAACGTTCGCCGTTCGGCTTCAACGGCGGCTCCTACTACGCGCGGGCGCGTTTCAAGTTCTGACGCCGCGCCACGGCGCAACGAACTTTCGGGGCGGGGAGGCATGGCGCTTTCCCGCCCCTTTCCTTGCTTTCCCGGCACGCAGGGCCACAGTGCGCACCATGCAAACCATTGCAAAAATGTCACAATCATGTGGGAATATTGCCGTTATTCGCGGAACGGATTGCCACGGCCCCACTTTGGCATAGCCTCGTCGGGTGCACCGGGCGGCGGGGGGACCATTCGCCGCCGGAGCGCGAGGGAAACCATAAAAGACGGAGCATACCATGCGATCTTCCGCCATCCGGCGCGGACGCAGCGCCGCACTTGCAGCGACTGCCACCGCTACTGCCATCTCTTGCTTCCTTGCTACTCCGACCTACGCCCAGACATCCGATGACACCGCAAGCGACGAGCCTGCGATCGTCGTCATCGGCACCCGGCGGACCGATCGGTCCGTGACCGACAGCGCATCGCCGATCGACGTGATCGGCGCGACCGAGCTGGGCCAGCAGCCCACCGCCGACATGCTCGAAACGGTGCGCAACCTGGTGCCCTCGTTCTTCGTGGCGCAGAACACCATTTCCGACGCCTCGACATTCGTGCGTCCGCCCTCGCTCCGCGGCCTTGGTGCCGACCAGATCCTCGTCATGATCAACGGCAAGCGCTACAACCGCGCCGCGCTGGTCCAGGTCTATACCGGCGGCGATACGGCCCTGTCGTTCGGTTCGCAGGGTTCGGACATCTCGAACATCCCGTCGATTTCGGTCAAGAACCTGCAGATCCTGCGCGACGGCGCGACCGCCCAGTACGGGTCGGACGCCATCGGCGGCGTGATCAACTACCAGATCCGCGACGATGCGGGTTACGAAGTCCAGGCGCTGTGGGGCCAGAACTACGAAGGCGACGGCGATCGCAAGCAGGTTGCCGCCTATGCCGGGTTCAAGCTGGGCGACGCCGGCTTCTTCACCCTGTCGGGCGAATGGTACGAACAGGACGGCACCAGCCGGGGCGCGACCCGCCCGATCGCGGTCGCGCTGGCCCAGGCCAACCCCGGCGTCGTCAGTTCGATCCCGAACTATCCGGGACCGGCCCAGATCTGGGGCACCTCGCCGGGTGACGGCTGGAAGGCCTTCGCCAACGCCGGCTTCGACCTGACCGACGGCATCCAGCTTTACGGCACGTTCAACTATGCCGACACCGGCGCGAACCAGAGCTTCAACTACCGCTCGCCGATTTCCGCGCCGGCACCGCTCGTCACCAACACCGGAAGCGGTTTCACCAGCACCGCATCGCCGGGGCGCAACGGTTCGTTCAACCCGATCTACCTGACCCCGTGCCCGACGACCGGGGCGACCGGCTGTCCGACCGGCGGCTTCGTGCTCAATTCGAACACGTTCGGCTTCGCCTCGGTCTATCCGGGCGGCTTCACCCCGCGCTTCCAGGGCGATGTCGAACAGCTGTACGGAACGGTGGGCCTGAAGGGCAAGGCCGACAGCGGCTTCACCTGGGACCTCTCGGGCACGATGGCGAAGAACACGCTGTCGCTGTCGATGACCGATTCGCTCAGCGCCTCGTTCGGCCCGCAAAGCCAGACGGCCTTCTTCTTCGGCAACCTGATCCAGCGCGAACAGAACCTCAACCTCGACCTGACCTATCCGCTCGAAGTCGGCTTCGCCAGCCCGGTGACGCTGTCAGCCGGTGCCGAATGGCGGCGTGAGGAGTACGAGACCACCGTCGGCGATCTGCAGTCCTACGCAGCCGGCCCCTATGCCAGCCAGCCGCTGTATCAACTCGTTTCGCCGGGCGTGTACTCGGCGGTGCCGAACACGGCGGCGGCCTGTCCGCGCTACAACTCGTCGCTGCCGGCGACCGCGACCTGCACCGCCACGCAATCGCCCGCGGCCAGCGGCTATGGCGGGGTCAGCCCGCTCTTCGCCGGCAAGAACGCGCAGAAGAGCTACGGCGCCTACTTCGGTGCAGAAGCCGACCTGACCGATGCGCTCACCATGGGCGTCGCGGGGCGCTGGGAACACTACGACACTTTTGGCGACGCCTTCGTCTGGAAGGCGAACGCGCTGTTCAAGCTGACCGAGGCGGTGTCGGTTCGCGGCACGATCGGCACGGGCTTCCACGCGCCCTCGCCGGGTCAGAACAACACCCAGATCCTGACCACCAACTTCCGCAGCGGCAACCAGATCCAGACCGGCACCTATCCGGTGACCAGCGCGATCGCGCAGTACTATGGCGCGACCGCCCTGAAGCCCGAGAAGTCGAACAACTACGGTGCCGGGTTCGTGTTCAAGCCGATGAACGCCATGACCCTGACGATCGACGGGTACATCATCGACGTGAAGGACCGTATCGGGATCTCGCAGACCTATACGGTCTCCGCGGCCGACCTGATCGCGCAGCCGGCGCTGGCCTCGGTCGGCCAGGGCGGCGACGTCAACTACTTCACCAACGGCTTCAACACCTCGACCAAGGGCATCGATGCGGTCCTGACCTACCGCGCCGATATGGTCGGCGCCCAGACCAACTGGACGCTTGCCTACGCCTACAACGAAAGCAAGGTGACCTTCCGCCGCCTGTCGACCACCGGCACGCCGCTGATCAGCGACGCACAAGTGTTCAACGTCGCCAACCTGCCGCCGCGTCACCGCATCAACGCGTCGACCAACTGGCAGTTCGGCGATCTGCAGGTCAATGCCCGTGCGAACTACTACAGCTCGTGGGCCAACCAGCTGGAATACCCCGGCCAGCGCTTCGGCGACAAGGTCACGGCCGACCTCGACGTGAGCTACACCTTCATGGATCACTTCACCCTGACGGTGGGCGCCAACAACATCTTCGACGCCTATCCCGACCGGATCGCGCCGACGACGACCAACCCGATCTACCAGTTGACCAACAGCCTGGCGGACGGGCAGGTCTATCCCCGTTCGGGCGGTCCCTTCGGGCTCAACGGCGGGTTCTACTATGCGCGTATCCGCGTGAAGTACTGAGCCTTTCGGCCTGCCGAGGCCGGGCAAGGGGCGGGGAAGCTTCGGCTTCCCCGCCCCTTCCTTTTATGGCAGGCACCGCGGCAGACCTGAACGGGGGGACCAAGGCAATGAAGGCACTGCGCAACGGACTGAGCGCGCTCTTATCGCTGGCGCTCGTCACCGGTCCGCTGTCGGCCGCCGCGCCCCAGCCTGAAATCGCGAAGAACGGAATGATCGTTTCGGCGCACCGCCACGCGAACGCGGCGGGGCTCGACGTGCTGAAGCGCGGCGGCAACGCCGTCGATGCGGCGATCGCGGTCGCCTATGCGCTGGCCGTCACCTTCCCCGAGGCGGGAAACATCGGCGGCGGCGGCTTCATGACGGTGCGCATGGCCGACGGGCGCACCACCTTCATCGACTTCCGCGAGACCGCTCCCGCCGCCGCAACCCCGACCATGTTCCAGGATGCCAGGGGCAACCTGATCCCGGAAAAGAGCACGCGCGGCCATCTGTCGGTCGGCGTTCCGGGCACGGTGGCGGGCCTCGAACTGGCGCTGGCCAAGTTCGGCACCCGCCGGCGCGCCGAATTGATGGCGCCGGCCATCGCGCTCGCCAGCAAGGGTTTCGTCCTCGACGCGGGCGATGCCATGTTCCTTGCCGAGGGGGCGGTCGATTTCGCCAAGGATGCGCCAAGCGCGGCGATCTTCCTCAACAAGGGCCAGCCGTGGAAGGCGGGCGAGCGGCTGGTCCAGGCCGATCTTGGCCGGACCCTGTCGGCCATCGCCAGGGGCGGCAACGCCGCCTTCTACACTGGACCGCTGGCGTCGCGCATCGCCGCTGCGAACCGCGCCGGCGGCGGGGTGATGACCGCAGCGGACTTCGCCCGCTACAAGGCGGTCGAACGCAAGCCGATCGAATGCGACTACCGCGGCTACCACGTCATTTCCGCGCCGCCGCCCAGTTCCGGCGGGGTCGTGCTGTGCGAGACGCTGAACGTGCTCGAAGGGTATGACATTGCCGCGATGGGGTGGCATTCCTCGTCCGCCGTCCACGTCACAACCGAAGCGCTGCGCCGCGCCTACCGCGATCGCAACCTGAACCTGGGCGATCCGGATTTCGTACCGGTCGACACGAACCGCTTCACCAGCAAGGCCTATGCCCAGACCCTGCGCGCCGGCATCAGCATGGACAAGGCAACGCCCTCCGCCAGCCTGATGGCGCCGGGCGCGGGCAAGGAAGGGCAGTCGACCACGCACTTCTCGGTGGTCGACAAGGCCGGCAACGCCGTGTCGCTGACCTATACGCTGAACGACTGGTTCGGCGCGCGGGTTACCGCGGCCGGAACCGGCATCCTCCTCAACGACGAAATGGACGATTTCGCGGCCAAGCCCGGCCAGCCCAACATGTACGGTTTGATCGAGGGGCCGAACAACGCCGTTGCCCCGGGCAAGCGGCCCCTTTCGTCAATGACGCCGACCATCGTGACCAGGGACGGCAAGCTGTTCCTCGTGCTCGGCACGCCCGGCGGCAGCCATATCCCGACCGGCGTGCTGCAGGTCATGGTCAACGTGATCGACCACAAGATGGGCCTGACCGACGCGGTCAACGTGCCGCGCATCCACGCCCAGTGGATGCCCGACGTGCTCTACCACGAAAGGGACGCGCTGAGCGCCGACACCCGCGCCGCGCTGGCCGCCAAGGGACACAGGCTGGAGGAAATGCCCTATTGGAACCAGATCGCCGCCATCCTGGTCGGCGCGCCCGGGCTGGGGGCAAAGCCGATCGACAACGCGGCGCTCTATGGCGCGAACGATCCGCGCCTGCCGACCGGCGGAGCGCTGGGGTACTGATCGGATGCTGACCCACCGGCTCGCGACCGAGGCCGATCTGCCGGCCCTCAACACGCTGATGACCCGCGCGATCGAGCATCTGCAGGACGGTTTCCTGACCCCCGAGCAGGTCCGCGCCAGCCACAAGGTAATGGGGCTCGACACCCAGCTTGTGGCGGACCGCACCTATTTCCTGGTCGAGGAAGACGGCCGGCTGGCCGGCTGCGGCGGGTGGTCCTATCGCGCCACGCTCTATGGCGGCGACGATAGCGTGGTCGCGCGCGAGCCGGTGCGGCTCGACCCGGCAACCGACGCGGCCAAGGTGCGGGCGATGTACACCGATCCCGCCTTCGTGCGGCGCGGAATCGGGAAGCTGGTGCTCGATCTGTGCGAAGGGGCGGCGCGCGACGCCGGGTTCTCCCGCGTCGAGCTGATGGGAACCATGGCCGGCGTGCCGCTCTACACCGCGGCCGGATATGTCCCGGTCGAAGAGGTCCTGTCCGCCCCCATCGACGGGGTGCGCGTGCCGTTGCTGCGCATGGAAAAGCCGCTATAGGCGGCCCTTCCGAGAAGGGACACGTCATGCATTCCTACCCCGCCCCCGCACTCGCCCGTGTCGAGGAGATGACCTCTGCCGCCGCGCAGGATCCGGCACGCGCAGTCAGCTTTCAGGGCGCGCCCGGCTGCAACGGGCACCGCGCGGCGCTGGAATGGAATGCGGACTGCCTGCCGCTGCCCTGCTTCAGCTTCGAGGACGCGCTCGACGCCGTGCGCGACGGACGCGCCGGGCACGCGATCATCCCGATCGAGAATTCGCAGCACGGGCGCGTCGCCGACATCCATTTCCTGCTGCCGGAAAGCGGGCTGTTCATCGTCGGCGAGCACTTCATGCCGATCCACCACGCGCTGATGGCGCTGCCCAATCCTTCCGGGACCGACGGACCGTTCAAGGCGGCCTATTCGCACCCCCAGGCGCTGGGCCAGTCACGCAAGTTCCTGCGCGAACGGGGCATCGTCCCGATGGCCTATGCCGATACCGCGGGCGCTGCCGCCTATGTCGCCGAGATGGGCGATGCCGAAGCCGCCGCCATCGCGCCGCGCATCGCCGCCGATCTCTACGGCCTCAAGGTAATCGAGGACAATGTCGAGGACGCGGCCGACAACATGACGCGCTTCGTCGTCCTGGCGCGCAAGCCGCTTGACCGGTCGGCCATGGCCGGGGTGATGATGATGACCACCTTCGTGTTCGAGGTGAAGAACATCCCCGCCGCGCTCTACAAGGCGATGGGCGGCTTTGCGACGAACGGGGTCAACATGACCAAGCTGGAAAGCTACCAGAAGGGCGCCAGCTTTGCCGCGACGCGGTTTTTCGCCGATATCGTCGGCGCTCCTGGCGATCCGGCGGTCGACCGCGCGATCGAGGAACTGGCTTTCCACAGCAAGGAGTTGCGCATCCTTGGCACCTATCCGCAGGAGCGCGAGCGGGGTTAACCGCTCCCTGGACCCATCCCGGTCTTGCGGGGCGTAACAGCCCGTGCAATCACGCAATCCGTGTTGGTGACCGCCCCTGCCATTCCCGGTGCCGAGGCGGCTGGCCAGGCCGCGCAAGACTGGCAGGCGGTCCACGCCGACGTATCGATCCAGTACGCCCCGCTGCCGCCGGTCAAGGTGCCCGAACCCGCCGAACCGGAATGGCTCCTCTGGCTGGCGAAGCTTTTCGAGCCAATCGCGCGGGCGCTGGGCACGTCGTGGCCGGTGCTCAAGTGGGGCCTGCTCGCACTGGCGGCGGCGTTCGCGCTCTACGTGATGTGGCGCTTGACCGAGCCCCTGCGCGAACGCCTTTCGCCAATCCGGGCGCCTTCGTCCGATAGCGCCTGGACGCCCGACCGCGCCACGGCGCTGGCCCTGCTCGAGGACGCCGACAACCTTGCCGCCGAAGGCCGGTTCGACGAAGCCACGCACCTCCTCCTGCGGCGCAGCGTCAGCGAGATCGCGCGTGTGCGCCCTGACTGGGTCCATCCCGCCACCACCGCGCGCGAGATCGCCGCCTTGCCGGCGCTGCCCGCCGCAGCGAGGCAGGCCTTTGGCGTGATCGCCGGACGGGTGGAGCGCAGCCTGTTTGCCCTGACGGCTCTGGACCGGGCGGACTGGCAGGCGGCGCGCGCCGCCTATGCCGACTTTGCCCTTGCCAGCCTGCCGCGTGAGGCCCCGGCATGAGCGAGGACGCGCGCACCGCCGCACCGTTTTCCCCGCGCGCCGCGTTGGCAGTGGTCACGGGCGGCATCGTGCTGTTCTTCCTTGTGCTGTGGCTGATCGGTTCGGGCATGGGCGAGCGCAAGACAAACAACGGCGGTGCCCACGCCGGATCCAAAGGCCTGACCGGCTATGCCGCCTTTGCCGGCTATCTCGCGCAGCGCGGCTTCACGGTAACCACGGTCAGGTCGGCGGCCGCGTTGCGCCAGCCCGGCGCCCTGGTGCTGACGCCGCCGGCCGGAGCTGATCCGAAGGACCTCGAACGCGTGGTGTTGCGGCGCCGGTCGTTCGGTCCGACGCTGATCGTCGTGCCCAAATGGAACGCCATGCCGCCGCCAGTCAACCGGCCCGACGCCAAGACTGGCTGGGTGATGATCCTGGGCGCGGGCCAGCCCCACTGGCCCGGCTTCTACGACGACATCTACCTGGCGCTCGACCGGCAGAGACCACGCCAGGCGCGGCCGCGCTGGAGCGGCGCGGGGCTTGACGGCACCTTGCCCGACGGCAGCGCCGTCGCCTCGGGCCGGGGCGACCGGTTGATCCCGCTGGTCGCCACCCAGGGCGACGCGCGCGTGCTCGCCGCCTATGTCGCCGACGGCGGCGACTATCCCGGCCTCAGGGCGTTGGCGCTTGCCGACGAGCCGCCGGTGGACGAGGACGAGGCCCACGGCGATTACCCGGTGATCTTCGTCTTCGAACCCGATCTCATCGACAACTATGGCCTGTCGCGGGCGGAGAACGCGCTCCTCGGCGAACGCATCGTAGCCGCCGCGCTCGAAGGCGGTGAGCGCCGGGTGGCCTTCGACTTGACCTTCAACGGCTTTGCCCGGTCGCGCAACCTGCTGACCCTGGCCTTCGAGCCGCCGTTCCTGGCCGCCACGCTGTGCCTGATGCTGGCCGCGCTGGTGCTGGGCTGGCGCGCCTTCAACCGCTTCGGCCCGGCGCTGCTGACCGGGCGCGCGCTGGCTTTCGGCAAGACCGCGCTTGTCGCCAACGCGGCGGGCCTGATCCGACGCACCCGCCGCTTGCACCTCATCGGCGGCCCTTATGCCGATGCCGCGCAGGGGCGGCTGTCCCGCGCGCTGGCTCTGCCGGCACGGCTTGGCGGTGCAGAGACCGAAGCCGCGATCGACCGCGCATTGGCGGCGCGCAAGGTCGATGGCCCCGCCTTTTCCGTTACCGCTGCAGCGCTGCGCAGAGCCCGCCGCCCGACCGACCTGCTGCGCGCCGCGCGCACCCTGCATCGTCTTGAAAGGACCCTGACGAAATGAGCGAACCCGCCATGACCCTCGATGAGGTCGGAACCCTTGCCGAGGCGATCCGCGCCGAAGTTGGCAAGGCCGTGGTTGGCCAGGGCGAGGTGATCGACGCCCTGATCGTGGCCCTGTTCGCGCAGGGCCACGTCCTGCTCGAAGGCCCGCCGGGAACAGCCAAGACCTTCCTGGCGCAATGCTTCGCGACCGCCCTCGGCCTTGATTTCGGACGCATCCAGTTCACCCCCGACCTGATGCCCGGCGACATCCTGGGATCGAACCTGTTCAACTTCCAGACCAGCCAGTTCACGCTGACGCGCGGGCCGATCTTCTGCGAGCTGCTGCTTGCCGACGAAATCAACCGCACCCCGCCCAAGACTCAGGCTGCACTGCTCGAGGCCATGCAGGAACGCCGAGTCACGCTGGACGGCACAGCCCATCCGCTACCCGCCAACTTCCTCGTCGTGGCGACGCAGAACCCGATCGAGAGTCAGGGCGTCTATCCCCTGCCCGAAGCGCAGCTTGACCGGTTTCTGTTCAAGGTTCTGGTGCCCTATCCGAGCCCTGAGGAGGAAGCGCGCATTGTCACCCGGTTCGGCCAGCGCGCCGGGCCGCAGCGCCCCGCCGACCTTGGCCTTGCGGCCGTGGCCGACGCCGGCTCGATCGCGGCGGCGGCGCATGCCGTGAAGACCGTGACCCTGTCCGATACGGTGACCGACTATGTCGTCCGGCTGGTCCGCGCCACGCGCGACAGCGCCGACCTTGGATCGGGCGCCAGCCCACGGGCCGCCGTGCTGCTGGCCAACGCCGCGCGGGCGCGCGCCGCGCTCGATGGTCGCGATTTCGTGCTGCCCGACGACGTCAAGGCGCTGGCCGCCCCGGTGCTGCGCCACCGCCTGTTGCTGTCTCCTGCCGCCGAGATCGAAGGCAAGCAGATCGAGACGCTTGTCGCCGACCTCGTCGCCGCGACCGAAGCGCCGCGCTGACCGTCCGTTGTCGTCCGCAGCCGCCCCCTTGCGCGCCCGCGTGGTCCCGACGGCCCGGGCCGCCGCGCTGATCGTGGCGGCGGCGCCGCTCGCGGTGCTGATCGCGGCGCTGGCGCCGGGGGCCTGGGTCGTCGCGCCGCTGATCGGCGTGGCCGTGCTGGTGCTGATCCTGGCCGACGCCGGGCTGGCCGGACGCGTGACGGAACTCGGCCTTGCCGCTCCCCCTGAGGTCGAAGTGGGGCACGGCGAACACCTGCGCGTCCACGCGCGTTTCGCCGCCGGTCGACGCAGCAGCGTCCGTGCCGCCGTGTCGAGCGATGCGCGCCTGCTTCCCGCCGGGCGGGCCGAATGTGAACTGTCCGAAGCAAGCGAGCGCCATTGGCAAGGCAGCATCGATTTCGTGCCCAGCCGCCGCGGAACCGGTCATCTCGGCCATGTCTGGCTGCGCTGGGCCGGGCCGCTGGGCCTCGGCGCGCGGCAGGCGGCGCGCGAACTGGGCCAATCCGTCCGCGTGCGGCCCAATCTGGCGCTGGCGCGTTCGCCCACGCTTCAGGCCCATCTTCGCGACGCGCAGTTCGGCCTCATCGCGCGGCGCATCCGCGGCGAAGGCACGATGTTCGAAGCCTTGGCCGAATACCAGCCGGGCATGGACCGCCGCCGCATCGACTGGAAGGCCAGCGCCCGCCACGCCCATCTCTATGCCAAGGAGATGGAGGCCGAACGCAACAACCAGATCGTCTTCGCCTTCGATTGCGGACAGGCGATGTGTGAACCGGTGGGCGGGCCAGCGGGCAGCAAGGACGCCGGAATCGCGCGGATCGACCGCGCCGTCTCCGCCGCGCTTGCCGCCGCCTACGTTGCGCTGAAGGGCGGGGACCGCGTCGCCCTGTTCGGCTTCGCCGCCCGGCCCGAGGTCTTCTCACCCTTCGTGGCCGACGCGCGCGACTTTCCCCGCCTGCAGAGCGCGGCGGCCCAGCTCGACTACCACGCGCAGGAACCCAACTTCACCCTGGCGCTGGCCACGCTGGCCGGGCGCCTCCAGCGCCGCAGCCTGATCGTGGTCTTCTCCGATTTCACCGATCCGACCAGCGCGCAGCTGATGATCGAATCGATCGGACGGCTGACCCGCCGCCACATGGTGCTGTTCGTCACCATGGCCGATACCGAACTGAACGATCTCGCGACCCGTGCCCCGGACGACCTGCAGGTACTGGCCATAGCGACCACCGCCGATGCCCTGCTGAACCAGCGTGCGCTGGTGCTGTCACGGCTGCGGCAGTTGGGTGTCGACGTGATCGAGGCGCCGCACGACCAGATCGGGATGCGGCTGATCGACGCCTATCTGGCGATCAAGCGCAAGGGAGCGATCGGATGAGGAGGGGCGGCTGATGGCGCTGTTCGGTCTGTTCGGCGGCAAGGGCGCCGTGCAGGACGCCGCGGTCGAGGCCGCGGCGCTGCGCTCCGACCGCTTCCGCCTGGATCGCGAGGCCGACTGGAAGCGCCTCGACGCGATCGTCACGCGGCTGGAAAAGGGGCGTGCCCGCAGCCTGTCCGACGCCGACGTGCTGGTGCTCCCCGCGCTGTACCGAACCGTCGCCTCGAGCCTGTCGGTGGCGCGCGAGACATCGCTCGACGCGGCGACGCTCGCCTATCTGGAATCGCTCGTGCAGCGCGCCTGGTTCCAGGTCTACGGCCCGCGGGTAACGCTGTGGGGCTGGCTCGCCCGGTTCTTTGGCGGGGAATGGAGCCGCGCGGTCCGCGCCCTGGCGCCCGAATTGCTGGCGGCCCTGGCGCTGATGGTGGCGGGCACCGTGGTCGGCTGGCTGCTCGTCGCGGCTGACCAGGATTGGTACTTCAGCCTGGTTCCGGGCAATTTCCTCGACGTGCGCGTCCCCGGGGCGAGCCGCGAGGTGCTGCAACGGACGCTGTTCGACGGGGCCCAGCAGGATGGCCTGTCGGTCTTTGCCGCCTACCTGTTCAGCAACAATGCCAGCGTCGCGATCCTGTGCTTTGCGCTTGGCTTTGCCTTCGGGGTGCCGCCGCTGCTGCTGCTGATCCAGAACACCGCGACGCTCGGCGCCATGCTGTGGCTGTTTGCAGGGCAGGGCCTCTTGGCCGATTTCGGCGGCTGGCTGGCGATTCATGGCACGACCGAACTGTTCGCGATCCTGCTGGCGGGGGCGGCCGGGCTGCACGTCGGCCGGTCGATGGCCTTCCCCGGGCAGCGATCGCTGCTGGAAGCCGCGGCTGAGGCGGGCCAGCGCGCCGCGGTGGTCATGGCGGGGGTGGTGCTGATGCTGATCTGTGCCGGGCTGCTCGAAGGGGTCGGCCGCCAGACCATCGAAGTCACCTGGCAGCGCTACGCCCTTGGCGGGACGATGCTGGCCTTCTGGCTTGCCTACTTCTTTGCCTTCGGCCGCAACCGCCTGCCGGACCACCGGCCGTGAACGGCATCGCGACCCATGCGGCGAATGGCCGAAGCCGCCGCCTCGTCACGCCCGAAGGCTTGGCCCTGCCGATCATCATCGCCAGCCGCGCCACCCGCTTCGGCGCGCTGGTCATCGACCTCGTGATCATGACGCTGGGCATCCTGGTCGTGTCGGGCACGCTGCTCATGCTCGGCATCCAGCTGTTCGGCGGCAAGGGCGGCGGCGGGGGGCGGCAACTGGGCGAGGTGGTGGCGATCGCCTGGCTGATCGCGGTATGGCTGACCCGCTATGCGTATTTCCTGTTCTTCGAACTGGGGCCGCGAGGCGCGACCCCGGGCAAGCGTCTGACCGGAATCCGTATTGCCGCGCGGAGCGGCGGGCGGCTGACCGCGGAAATGGTGCTGGCGCGCAATCTTCTGCGCGACATCGAGATTTTCCTGCCGCTGCAGTTGATGATCGGGACCATCGGCGACGACGGCACCGACATTACCGGCATGGCGGCGGGTGCCTGGTTCCTGCTGTTCGCGCTGTTCCCGCTGTTCAACCGCGATCGTCTGCGCGCCGGAGACCTGATTGCCGGGACCTGGGTGGTAGAAGCCCCGCGCCACCGGCTCGAGGCCCTGCTGTCGGCCAGCCTGACCGCTCGCCTCGGCGCCAGCGCCGCAACAGGCGCGCAGTACCGGTTCAGCGAGGCCGACCTTGCCATCTATGGCGAGTTCGAATTGCAGACGCTCGAACGGGTCCTGCGCGAGGACCGGCCCGAGGCGCTGGCCGCGGTGCAGGACGCCATCTGCCGCAAGCTGGGCTGGAATCCCGGCGCGGGCGACGAGCGTGCCTTTCTCGAAGCCTATTACACCCAGCTTCGGGCGCGGCTCGAAACGGGGATGCGCATGGGTCGGCGCAAGGCCGACAAGAACGCGGGGACGGCCTGAACCGCCCCCGCGCCGGCTCTACCCCGTTACTTCTTCCAGACGAGCGCCCGCAGCAACTGCGAGCCCATCACCTTGCGGTATTCGGCCCGCTTGCCCGATGCGGCCTGCATCTGCGCGGTGGTCGACTGCATGTGCGCGAAATAGGCTTCGTCGCGCTTCCTCGCCTCTTCCTTGTCGGCAAAGCGCGGGAAGCGGGTAACCAGGTAATAGTCCGGCTCGCCCGGACGCTTGTTGACGTTGACAAGGATTTCGTAGCTGCTGATCCAGCCCTGGGCCTTGGCATAATCCTGACCCTTGCGGTACTGGCCCGCCATGTGGGTCATGTATTCGAGATCGTGCCCGTCATCGACCGAGATCATCGATACGGTAACGTAGTCGCCTTCCTCGTTGGGCCAGGGATCGTCGGCCAGGACAGGCGTCGAATAGGCAAGACAGATCGACGCGGCCAGAACGGCCGCCTTGCGCATTGTCAGCATTGGGTTCTCCTCCTGTTTGCACGGTAGAGCCGGCTGATCCGGCCATGCGTGCGCCTTGCGCGGGAGACGGGCGACCCGGAAAATCCTGAACTTTCCGGCTGCAAGGATGGCGAAAGCTAGCCCTGTCGCGCGGGGAGTCAAGTGCCATGGTTAACGCCTTGCAACCGGTCTGATGGCGTTGCACAGACAGCGCCCATGAACGGCCGCTACACCATTATCGAGGACGACCTGAGCGGGGCGGACATTGCGGCGCTGCTGCGTCTGCACCTTGACGAAATGCACCAGTGGTCGCCGCCGGAAAGCGTCCATGCCATGCCGATCGAACGGCTGCGGCAACCGGACGTGACGTTCTTTTCCGCGTGGGACGGCGATCGCCTCGCCGCCTGCGGAGCGATCAGGCACCTGACGGACGATCACGGCGAACTGAAATCGATGCGCACCCATCCCGACTACCGCGGCAAGGGTGCGGGGCGCGCCATTCTGGACCATCTGATGTGCGAGGCACGCCGCCGCGGGTACACCCGGGTCAGCCTGGAGACCGGGCGGCCCGAAGCCTTCCTTCCGGCGCGACGCCTCTATGAAAGCGAGGGCTTCGCCGAATGCCCACCGTTTGGCGACTACACGTCGGATCCCTTCTCCATCTGCATGACGAGGCTGCTGTGACCCAAGTGACCCTGCGCGCGATGACCACGGCCGACATTCCCGCCTTGTCGCGTCTGGCGGGCGATGCCTTCGTCGCCAAGTTCGGCCACCTCTATTCCCGCAAGGACCTCGACGCCTTCCTCGACGAGGTCCTGTCCGAACGGGCCATCGCCGCCGACTTCGCCGATCCGGCGCAGGTCTACCAGCTCGCCGAAGGCGGGGGCGCGCTACTCGGCTTCGTCAAGATCGGCCTCAAGCCCTGCCGCGCCGATTTCGCGCGCGGGGCGAACGTGATGGAACTCAAACAGCTCTACGCCGCAGCCGGCGCCACCGGGCAGGGCATCGGCGGCAAGCTGATGGACTGGGCGATGGACCAGTTCCGCGCCCGCGGCGCGGACGAGGTGCAGCTGTCGGTCTATGCCGAAAACTTCGGCGGGCACCGCTTCTACGAACGTTACGGCTTTGCCAAGGTCGCCGACATCACCTTCCGCGTGGGCGATCACATCGATCCCGAGTTTCTCTTCGCGCGGATGCTTGCCTGACAACTGCCCCGACGGGCAGGGTTTCCCCGCGCGCCGCTCTGCCCTATAGGCGGCGCCATGTCTTCGGTTCGACCCTGGCGGGATATCAGCCGGCGCCAATCGCGCCAGATCATGGTGGGCAAGGTGCCCGTTGGCGGCGATGCGCCGATCACGGTCCAGACCATGACCAACACCCTGACGAGCGACGCCGCGGCGACCATCGCGCAGATCAGGCGCTGCGAGGATGCCGGTGCCGACATCATCCGCGTATCGTGCCCCGACGTGGACAGCACTGCCGCGCTGAAGGAAATCGTCCGCGCGGCGAGCGTGCCGATCGTCGCCGACATTCACTTCCACTACAAGCGCGCGCTCGAGGCCGCCGACGCGGGCGCGGCCTGCCTGCGGATCAACCCGGGCAACATCGGGTCGAGCGAGCGCGTGGGCGAAGTGGTTCGCGCGGCCAAGGCCAACGGCTGCGCGATCCGCATCGGCGTCAATGCCGGCAGCCTGGAAAAGGACCTCCTCGAAAAGTACGGCGAACCCTGCCCCGAAGCGCTGGTCGAATCCGCGCTGGACCATATCAAGCTGCTGCAGGACCACGATTTTCACGAATACAAGGTCGCGGTGAAGGCCAGCGACGTATTCCTCGCGGTGGCCGCCTACATGGGGCTGGCCGAAGCGGTCGACTGCCCGCTGCACCTCGGCATAACCGAGGCGGGCGGCCTGATCGGCGGCACGGTCAAGTCGAGCATCGGGATCGGCAACCTCCTGTGGGCGGGGATCGGCGACACGATCCGCGTCTCGCTTTCGGCCGAACCGGAAGAGGAAGTGCGGGTCGGCTACGAGATCCTCAAGAGCCTTGGCCTGCGCACCCGCGGCGTGCGCGTTGTGTCCTGCCCGAGCTGCGCACGGCAGGGTTTCGACGTGATCCGCACCGTCGAGCGCCTCGAAGACGCGCTGCAGCACATCAAGACGCCGATGAGCCTGTCGGTGCTGGGCTGCGTCGTCAACGGCCCGGGCGAGGCGCGCGAGACCGACATCGGCATTACTGGCGGCGGCCAGGGCAAGCACATGGTCTACCTCTCGGGAGTGACCGACCACCATGTCCAGGACGCCGACATGATCGACCACATCGTTCGCCTGGTCGAAGCCAAGGCCGCCGAGATCGAGGCCGGCACCGCCGTCAGCATGGACGTGACCCACGGCAAGGCGGCGTGAAGGCCGCGTTGGCAAAACGGTAACGCCTGCGCACCTAGGCTGCGCGCCATGGTGAATCGTTTCGTCGTGATCGCCCTGGGCGCCGTCGCCGCTACCGCGGCCATCGCACCGCGGCTGTCGACCGGCGGCGCGGGCGCGGCAACGGGCGAATCCATCTACACCGCCGATATAGCCAAGGCGAAACGGCAAGGCGGCGGCGATGAGCTGGTGCTACAGCGTGACGACACCGGGCAGTTCTACCTTACCGCCACGATCGGGCATGAAGACGTGACCTTCCTTGTCGATACCGGCGCCGACCTGGTCGCCCTGACCGAGGAAACTGCCGAGCGCCTGGGGGTACTGCCCGCCGAGGACCGGTTCCTGCCGCTGATGAAGACCGCGTCCGGCACCGGCTACGGCGCGCCCATCATGCTCGACAGCGTCGAGATCGGCGGCGCGACCTACCGCCAGGTCGAAGCCGTGGTGATGAAGGGGCTGGCCACCGACCTGATGGGCCAATCGGTGCTGGGCCGCGTCGGCGCGCTCGAGATGACTGGCGATTCGATGGTGATCCGGCCTAGCTAGGCCAGTTCGCTTCGGCTAGGCGGGCGCCCATGGGGACCCAGCACCGCGCCTTGCCACTCTCGCATCTTGCCCTGGCGCTGGCCGTGATGGCGGTCTGGGGCACCAACTTCGTGGTGATCAAGGCTGCCCTGGCGCACTTGCCGCCGTTGACGCTGGCGCTGCTGCGCTTCACGCTCGCCTTCCTCCCGCTGGCGCTGGTCCTACCGCGGCCCAAGGTCGCCTGGGGCAACCTGGCGGCCTATGGCGTGTTGATCGGGGCGGGGCAGTTCGGCCTCCTGTTCACCGCGATGCGCGCCGACATCACCCCGGGCCTTGCCAGCCTGGTGGTGCAGAGCCAGGCCTTCTTCACGATCTTCATGGCGATGCGGATGACCGGCGAGCGAATCGCGACCTACCAGATCACGGCCCTGCTGCTCGCGACCAGCGGGATTGCCACCATTGCGCTGCACACCGACGGCAGCGCGACACCGCTGGGCCTGACGCTGACGCTGCTGGCGGCGGCAAGCTGGGCCGGCGGCAACACGGTCAGCCGCGCGGCGGGAAGCGTCAACATGCTGGCCTATGTCGTCTGGGCAAGCCTGTTTGCGGTGCCGCCGCTGCTGGTCATGGCGCTGGCGCTGGAAGGCTGGCCGGCGATGCGCGCAGGGATTGCCTCGGCCGATCGCTGGACCTGGGCGGCGGTGATCTGGCAGTCGGTCGGCAATACAATGTTCGGCTACGGCGCCTGGGGCTGGCTACTGGCGCGCCACCCGGCCAGCCAGGTCGCGCCGCTGGCGCTGCTGGTCCCGGTCTTCGGTCTGGGGTCCGCTGCGCTGATCCTGGGCGAATCGCTCCCCTGGTGGAAACTTCTGGCCTTCGCCCTCGTCATGGCCGGGCTGGCGCTCGGCATCCTCTGGCCCCGCTTGCGAAAGGCTGCACCGTGACCGTGTCGATCCGCTCTGCGATCCCTGCCGACCTCCCGCTGATCGCGGACCTTATCCGCGCCTTGGCCGACTACGAAAAGCTTGCCCACGAAGTCCGCTTCGACGAGGCCGTGCTGGCGCAAAAGCTGTTCGGGCCGCGTCCCTACGCCGAAGTGATAATCGGCGAGATCGACGGCGCGGCGCAGGGTTTCGCCTTGTTCTTCCACAATTTCTCGACCTTCGAGGGCAAGCCCGGGGTCTACCTGGAAGACCTGTTCGTGCAGCCTGCGGCGCGCGGGTCGGGCCTCGGCAAGGCTCTGCTCGCGCAGCTGGCCGCCATCGCCGTGGAGCGTGACTGCGCCCGCCTCGAATGGTCGGTGCTCGACTGGAACGAACCCGCGATCGGCTTCTACAAGAGCCTCGGCGCGCGACTGATGGACGACTGGACGGTGATGCGCGTGGACGGCGCCGCCCTGCAACACTTGGGCGCACACCGGCGTTTTTCTGCCGATTGAGGCTTGGCAGGGCGTTCAGGATCGTTTTATTTTAGCCGTGGTATGAAAGGCGACATGGACCGTCGATCGATCTTGCGTGGGGCACTGGCCACGGGCGCGCTGGCAGCGCTGCCCGCCCGCGCACTCGCGCAGACCGTAACCGACGAATTCGACAAGGTCTTCGGCCAGGTGCCGATGGCCGTGCCGCCGGTCCCGGCCGAACCCGTCGTGCCGTCGCTGCCGGTCATCGCGCCGGCCAACCCGCTGTACGACGCCAAGCTGCGCGAGATCGCGAAGCGTGAACTGGAGCGCGCGGGAGCCACGGTCTGGCGCCGCGATCTGGTCGGCATTGCCGACTTCGCGCGCCCGTCGACGCTGCCGCGCCTGCACTTCGTGAACCTCGAACGCGGGGAGATCCGCTCGTTCCTGGTCAGCCACGGACGCGGTTCGGACCCGGCACATTCGGGCTTCCTGCAGAACTTCTCGAACACCGTCGGATCCGAGGCGACCTCGCGCGGGGCCTACCTGACCGCCGAATGGTACAAGGGCAAGTACGGGACATCGATTCGCCTGCTCGGGCTCGACGCGGACAATTCGAACGCGCTCGACCGCGCGATCGTCATGCACCCCGCCGCCTATGCCGCCGACGACATGATCGGGCGGTTCGGCAAGCTGGGCCGCAGCGAAGGCTGCTTCGCCATGGGGCCGACGCACTTCAGCGAGGCGTTGTGGCACCTGTCCGGCGGGCGCCTGCTCTACGCCGACCGGATCGAACTGGTCTGAACCCTGGCGCGTGCGGACAGGCCATCCGGCCTGTCCCTGGCAACTCCGACGATCAGATCGGATTATCGAGCTTGATCACCTTCTCGCTGGTGATGCGCTGGCCGTTCCAGGCCTCGCGCGGCTTGGCGAAGCTGGCCAGCACCGGCGCGTCGCGGCCATAGATGTCGGCAAACTTGCCCATCTTGCCGTCGATCCCGGTCGCCATGGTGAAATAGGTCAGGTAGACCGGGAAGGTCTTGGTCATCGGGACCTTGGTGTACTTGCCCGACAGGTTGTGTTCGACCGCCTGCTGCGGGGTCAGCCCCGCGCCGAGGATCGCCATGGTCATGCCCAGTTCCACCGCGCGTTCGGTGCGCACGCAGCCGTGGCTGTAGGCTCGCACCGGCGTGTTGAACAACGCCTTGGACGGGGTGTCATGCAGGTAGATCGCGTGCGCGTTGGGCATGTCGATCTTCATCCGGCCGAGCGCGTTGTTGTCGCCCGGCTGCTGCACCACGACGATCATCCCGTCCTTCAGCTTGGTCACCTTGTAGCCTTCGCGGGCGGCCTGCTTGGGATTGTTGATCAGCCGAGCGCCCAGGCCTTCGCCCACGACGATCGACTGCGGCACGGTCCAGGTGGGGTTGAAGACCACCGCCTCGACCTGTTCGGCAAGATTGGGCGTGGCCGTCCGGCCGGGCTTGCCCACCACGGTGCGGTACGACCGGATGATCGTGTTATCGACCGTCAGGCGCAGCTGGTATTCGGGCAGATTGGTGAGCAGGTAGTACTTGCCCATCTCGCGCGGCAGCCAGCGCCACCGGTCGAGATTGACCTGGATCAGGTTGCGCGCCGTCTTGCTGGCCTTGGGCGTCGAGGCATAAAGCGCCTTCAGCGCCGCATAGTCCGGGTGGGTCGGCGCAAGGCCCATGATCACGCCTTCGACGTCGCCGGTTTCCAGCGCCCTGGTCATCAGGCCGGTGATCGAATTGGTGTCGACGTCCTTGTCGACCAGATACCACTGCAGGCGTGACTGCATGCGGGTCCGCCCGTCGCGCATGTCCTCGGCCAGCCAGGCGAAGGAACGGCTCGCCTGCTGGTCGAGCGCGGCACCGGGGCCCGCGAGAATCGCGGCGCGCAGCTTCTCCGGCTGATAGTCCGCCGGGATCAGGCCGTCGGCACCCACCTTCTCGATGACCGAGGCCAGCTTGCTTGCGGCATCGACCGACCAGGCCATCACCGGCTCGTCGATGGCGAGCGGCGCGGTCTCCGACGGGACGGGTGGCGGCGCGGGGACGGGGACCGGGACCGGGGTTGCTGCGGGAGCCGGAACGGCTGCTGCGTCCTGCGGCGCGGAGCTTGCCGTCGGCCGCGGGGCAGGAACGGCGGCCGGCGGGGTCGTGGCCTGGGCCAGCGCCGTGCCGGGAACGCTCAGCACCGCGAGGACGGCCAGTGCCGAACCCTGACCAAGACCCGACTTGCCCCTGAACACCATCTAAAAAACTCCACTCGTCTTGCGGGCACGCGGCGACGCCGCGCCGAGCGCCCTAATGCCTTGCTTATCCTTCCCCTTCAAGCATCGCGGCTTGCCACAAGCTGAATTGTGGGCGGTTTTGCGACTATCTGCACGCTCGCGCGAAAGGCTTTGACCCTGCACGCAGCGCGGGAGCATAGACCGCCCTTCGCGCGTTCGGACAGGCATCACGGCAAGGACAGGCAGACCCATGCAGATCGGTTTCATCGGGCTCGGCAGGATGGGCGGCAACATGGTGCGCCGCCTGTCGCGCGGCGGTCACGAATGCCACGTCTATTCGAACAAGGCGGAAGAAGGCGCGGCGCTCGCCGCCGAAACCGGCGCCCTCGCCGCGCCAAGCATTGCCGCGCTGGTCGCCGGCCTCGATGCACCCCGGACGGTTTGGCTGATGGTCCCCGCGGGCACAGTGACGCAGGCCGTGATCGACGAACTGGCCGGCCTTCTTTCCGGCGGCGACACGATCATCGACGGCGGCAATTCCAATTACCGCGATAGCGTCGCGCGGGCCGCGGCGCTGGCCGGCAAGGAGATCCATTTCCTCGATTGCGGGACCTCTGGCGGGCTGTTCGGACTGGAGCGCGGCTATTCGCTGATGATCGGCGGCGATGCCGCCGGGGTCGAAGCCGCGCGCCCGGTATTCGAGACGCTGGCGCCTGGGGTCGGAGCGGCGCCGCGTACCCCGGTCAAGGACGGCGGCGCGCTGCAACCCGGCGAGGCAGGCTGGCTGCATTGCGGCAAGGCGGGAGCTGGCCACTATGTGAAGATGGTCCACAACGGCATCGAATACGGGATCATGCAGGCCTTTGCCGAAGGTTTCGCGCTGTTCGCCAGCGCCAACGACCCAGTCGTTCCCGAAGAACGATCCTACGCCTTCGACCTGCCCGCGATTGCAGAGGTCTGGCGCCGCGGCAGCGTGGTGTCGTCCTGGTTGCTCGATCTCGGCGCCGAAGCGCTCGCGGGGGGCAAGGGCCTGCAGGACTACAGCACGCGGGTGGCCGATTCGGGCGAGGGGCGCTGGACCCTCAACGCCGCGATCGAGCAAGGGGTCTCGACCCCGGTGATCGCCGACGCGTTGTTCGCCCGCTTCACCAGCCACGACGACGCGGGCACGGCCAACCGGTTCCTTTCGGCGCTGCGAAACAAGTTCGGCGGGCACGACGGGGTGCCGAAACCGGGCGAAACGAAGGCCTGACCCTCTACTCCTGCCCGTGGCCGCGCGGGTGGAACCACGGGGTTTCCGGCATGTCGGCCGCCACGGAGAGCGGAAAGGCGGGCGTGCGCTTTTCGAGGAAGGCGGCGACACCTTCGTGCACGTCGGCCTTCTGGCCAAGCGCTATGTTGAGCGAGGCATCGACCGCTAGCGCGCCCGCAGGACTGTCCTGCGCCGAAAACTGCCACAGCATGCGCCGGGTCAGCGCCAGCGCCACCGGCGAGCAATTGTCCGCGATCTCCAGCGCCAGTTGGCGCGCCCGCGCTTCCACCCCGTCGGCCGGGGCCAGTTCGCTGACGAGGCCCGCGTCCAGCGCCTCGGCCGCAGGAACCAGCGCCCCGGTGATGCACCACTTGAGCGCAGTGGAGAGCCCGACCAGCCGCGGCAGGAACCAGGCCGATCCGGCTTCGGGCACCAAGCCGCGGCGGGTGAACACGCAGCCGAACCGGGCGTGATCGGCCGCGATGCGGATGTCGCAAGGCAGGGTCAGGGTCAGGCCCACGCCCGCCGCCGAGCCGTTGAAGGCGACGATCGACGGTTTGCGGCAGGCCATCATGCTGGCGATGAAGTCGCTGCGCTTGCCGCTCCCGCCGCTCGGGCCGCCGAAGTTCTTGGCGCCTTCGCCGCTTGCCGTATCGAAGGCCCCTGCCCCGGCGGAGACGTCGGCCCCGGCGCAGAACACCTTGCCGTGCGCGGTCAGCACGACGACGCGGATCGCGTCGTCACCATCGGCATGGTCGAAGGCGGCGGCGAGTTCGGCGCCCATGGTCGCGGTATAGGCGTTCATCGCTTCGGGCCGGTCGATCCGCACCCACAGGATCGGACCTTCCTGTTCGAGCCGGACCTGCGTCGTCTCGGGCAGGTCCGTCACTAAAGCGCCTCGATCCGGACGGGCATCTGGGTGAAGCCGTGGAGAAAGGGGCTCGCCAGCCGCGTCGGTTCGCCTTGCGGGACCACGCGGATGTTGCGGCGGACCAGTTCCTCGATCAGCGTGGTGATCTGGTTTTCGGCCAGCCGCGCCCCGACGCAGCGATGGATGCCGTGTCCGAAGCCCAGGTGCCGCCGAGCGTTCTCGCGTCCGACGTCGAAGCGTTCGGCGTCGGCGAAGACGTTCTCGTCGCGGTTGGCGCTGATGTACCACAGGACGATCTTCTCGCCCTTGCGGATCGTCTGCCCGGCAAGCTCCGTATCCTCGAGTGCGGTGCGCCGCATATGGGTGACGGGCGATTGCCAGCGGATGATCTCCTGCGCCGCGTTGGCGCAGAGCGAGGGATCGGCATGCAGCCGTTCGAGCTGGTCGGGATAGCGGGCCAGCGCCTCGACCAGTCCGGACATCGAATTGCGCGTGGTGTCGTTGCCGCCGACGATCAGCAGCGCGATGTTGGCGATCCGCTCGATCGGATCGAGATGCCCCATGGCCTCGGAATGGACCATGCGGCTGAGCAGGTCGTCGGTCGGCGGCTTGGTCCGCCGGTCTTCCAGTTCGCGGTCGAACCGCGTCAGCATATCGCCCATCTCGACCATGAACTGCGCGCGGTGATCGTCGGTCAGCAGTTCGGACGAGACGCCGCTGGCCCAGTCCGACCAGCGCTTGATGTCGCGCCATTCGTCGAACGGCATGTCGAACAGGATCAGCAGCATCCCCAGCGTCTGCGGGATCGACACCCGTTCGACCCAGTCGAACGTTTCGTCCAGCGGCAACCCGTCGAGCAATTCGCACGTGCGGGCTTTGACGGCCAGATCCAGCTTCTGCATCTGGCTGGGCGAAAAGGCCGGGGCGATCACCCGCCGCTGGGCGGTGTGGATCGGCGGGTCCTGGGCAAGGAAATTGGGAAACGCCTCCCCGTTGACGGCATCGGCAATTGTGATGTTGCCAAGGTCCCAGCGCGAGGAGAACACGTCGTGGCGCAGCTCCACTTCCTGTATCAGGCCGTGGGTCACGGCAGACCAATAGGGCCCGAACGGGCTGTCGGGCCGCCAGGACAGCGGCATGGTCGCCCGCAACTGCGCGAAGGGTTCGCGCCAGCGGTCCTCTACGTAAAAGGAGTCCAGGCTGACGTCGAACGGGTTGAGCGGGCGCGTATCCACACAGACCATAGATCAGGCATCCTCGGTTACCCGCGACTCTAACGGCAAGCGGTTGCCGGAAGCTGCGGCGCGGCGGGCGCCCTTGTCCAGTTCCTTTTTCAACGCCCGGACATAGTGATCGAAATCGAGCTGGATGGTATGCCGCCGCGCAGCGTAATACTGGCCGGTGTAATAGTCCTCGTCCGACGTGATGATCCGTTCCATTTCAGCCGGTTCGGGCGGCCGATACTTGCCGGCAAGATAGGCTGCCACAAGCTTCGACTGCTGTTCGGCGAAATTGACCAGCGTCGGCAGCGGCTGGGCCAGCCCCATGTAGAACAGGTCGGGGACGCCGGGCTTCATGATCCGTTTGAACAATGGCGGCGGACGGTTGTCGGCGTCGGCCTTGAAGGCTGGTTCGGCGAAGAACGGGAACGAAATGTCATAGCCCGTTGCCCAGACGATGACGTCGATCGCCTCGCGGCTGCCGTCCGAGAATACCACTTCGTCGCCGTCGAGCCGTTCGATTCCCGGCTTCATGGTGATGTCGCCCGATCCGGCGCGGACCAGGAACTCGCCCGATACCGTGCCGTGGCTTTCGAAGGGGCCGATCTCCGGTTCGGGCAGGCCATAGTCGCTCATCCGCCCGACCAGGCCCTTGACCATGCGCGCGCCCAGCCATTGCCGGACCGCCTTGGGCATCCAGGCCGGGGCAGGGTTCTTGTCGAGCGGCTGCCCCTTGTAATACTTGGGGAAAATCCATACGCCCCGGCGGGTCGATACGAACAGCTTGCCCGCCATCGGGCGCTGCGACAGTTCGCTGGCGACGTCCATCGCGCTGTTGCCCATGCCGACCACCAGAACCCGCTTGCCGATGCAGTCGACCGGCTCGAACGGGGTGCGGTATTCGTGGCTGTGGATCTGCGCGCCGTTGAAATGGCCGGGGTATTCGGGGATGCGCGCAGCCCAGTGGTGGCCGTTGGCAACGGCAAGCGCGTCGTAATCCTTCACTTCGCCGGTCGATAGCGTGATGGTCCAGCCGCCCCCCGGTTTCCGCTCGGCCTTTTCGACGCGGGTATTGAAGCGGATATGCTCGCGCAGGCTGAAATGGTCGACGTAGTCGTGGAAGTAGCCGAGCAGCAGCGAATGGTGCGGATAGTCGGGCCAGTCCGCTGGCACGGGAAAGTCCTCGAAGGCCAGGCGCCATTTCGATGTGTCGATGTGCAGGCTCTGGTAGCAGGCCGACTGCCCGTTGGGATTGTTGTAGTACCAGGTTCCGCCGATGTCGTCCGATGCCTCGAAGACATCGAAGGGAATGCCGTAGTCCTTCAGCCGCTTGGCCGTGGTAAATCCCGAGCACCCGGCCCCGATGATGCAAACGCGCGGCAATGTCATGATGCGGTGTCTCTCCCGGTTTTACAGGCGAGTATGTTTAACCGATCGATTAAAGTCCAGCGGCTTGTTGTACTAAAGTACAAGGCCGATCCTGGACGAGGGATAGGGCGCGAGCAGTGCCGCTGCGCGATCCCAGTCGCCGTTCAACCAGGTCTTCCAGCACTCTGGATCAGGGGAAAGGATTGCCGGCATGGTCTCGTGGCCGAGGTCGCGCCACGTCGCATTGGCTTCGATGGTCAGGATGGCGAAGCTCGGGATCTCGCTGTCCTTCCACACCCCGGCAAAGGCGAACAGCGGTTGGTCGCTGCACGAAAGCCAGGACTGGCGACGCTTGCCGGTCTGCGGGTCGGCGCGGCCCCACGCCATGACGTTGCTGGCCGGGACGAGGCAGCGGAATTCGCTGTTGCGCAGCGACCCGGTCCAGAAGGGGCTGCCGATATTGCGCACGGTGAGCACGCCGCGGCCGTCCTGCCCGGCCGAAGGCGGCGGCGGCACGCCCCACAATCGCGGAACCAGTCGGCGCGGCTGGCCGGGCCGGCGCGGTCCGGCGATTTCCTCGCGGCCGGCGGTGATCACCGGCGCGAAACTGCCCGGCGTCACCGAGCCGCCGCTCCACGGATCATCGCCCGCCGCCGCGCCGAAACGCGAGGCAATGGCTCGCGCAGCGGCGGACAGGCGATAGAGGACGGTCATCGCCCTCCCGCCTGCCTCAGATCGCGTCGAGCGGCAACTTCAGGTAGCGGGTGCCATTGGCTTCGGCTGGCGGCAGCTGTCCGGCCCGGATGTTGACCTGGAGCGAGGGCAGGATCAGCTGCGGGGCATCGAGCGTCGCATCGCGGGCCTGGCGCATGGCGACGAAGTCCGCTTCGCTGACCCCTTCGTGGATATGGACGTTGGCGCGGCGCTGTTCGGCAACGCTCGTCTCCCAGGCGATTTCGGAGCGCCCGGCCGGCAGGTAATCGTGGCCGACGAAAATCCGCGTTTCGCCGGGCAGGGCAAGCAGCTTGCGGATCGAGGCATAGAGCGTTGCCGCGCTTCCACCGGGAAAGTCACACCGCGCGGTGCCGTAGTCGGGCATGAACAGCGTATCCCCGACGAACAGAGCATCGCCAATCCTGAAACTGACACAGGCCGGAGTGTGGCCGGGGGTGTGCAGCACTTCGATCGTCAGGCTGCCCAGCGGCAGCGTGTCGCCCTCGCCGACCAGCCGATCGAACTGGCTGCCATCGAAAGCAAGGTCATCGAGGCCGAACAGCGTGCCGAACGTGCGCTGGATAGTGGTGATCCCGGCCCCGATGGCGACCTGCGCACCGGTCTTGCCGCGCAGGTACTGAGCAGCCGAGAGGTGATCGGCATGGGCGTGGGTGTCGAGAATCCAGTCGAGCTGCAGCTCATGCTGCGCCAGATGAGCCAGCAGGGCGTCGGCCGAACGCGTTGCCGTGCGCGCGTTGTTGGGGGTGAAGTCGAGCACCGGATCTATCACGGCCGCGCGGCGCGTGACCGGATCGGACACGATGTAACTAACGGTGTGTGTTGCGGGATCGAAAAAGCCGGCAACGGTTGGAACGGCAGTCATGGCGAATCTCCTTCGGTCGTAATATTAGCACTTGCTAAATTAGAATCAACTGATATAAATCGCCTCATGTTCGACCTTACCCGATTCGATCCGGCCCTGTTCGCCGAAAGTGCCGGTCGCGCCGCAGACCTGCTGCGACTGCTCGGCAACGAAAAGCGGCTGATGATCCTGTGCCAGCTGGCCGACGGCGAACTGTCGGTCGGCCAGATACAGGACAGGGTCGGCCTGTCGCAATCGGCGCTGTCGCAGCATCTTGCGCTGTTGCGCGAACAGGGCCTGGTCGCCACCCGGCGCGATGGACAGACGATCTACTACCGGATCGTCGATCACGCCGCGATGAAGGTCATCCAGACGCTCGCCGACCTGTTCTGCCCTCCCGAAACAAGGACCGTGAAATGACTTCCCAACTTGTTGCCCTGAACCCCGCCGACCTCGCCGAGCGCATCCGGACCGGCCGCGCCGTGCTGGTCGACGTGCGCGAGCCGGACGAGTTCGCCCGCCGCCACATTGCCGGCGCCCTGTCGCGCCCGCTCTCGCAATGGGAGGACGCGCACCTGTCGATCGCGGCGGGTCAGGACGTGGTCTTCACCTGCAAGTCCGGCGCCCGCACACAGGGCGCCTGCGACCGCCTGGCTGCGCGAGTCGAAGGCACCGCCTACGTCCTGTCAGGCGGCGTCGACGGGTGGGAGCGCGCCGGACTGCCGGTCACGGTCGATCGCAAGGCCCCGCTCGAAATCATGCGCCAGGTGCAGATTGCTGCGGGCAGTCTGGTGCTGATCGGGGTGCTGCTCGGCTTCCTCGTCGCGCCGGCCTGGTTCGGCCTAGCCGGCTTCGTCGGCGCAGGGCTGACCTTCGCCGGGATTTCCGGCTTCTGCGGCATGGCCCGGCTGCTCATGCTCGCCCCCTGGAACCGGCCAAGGGCGGCCTGATCCGATGGAACTGGTCCCACTCCTTCTCGCGGGCCTTGGCGGCGCGCTGGTCGGCTTCCTGCTGACGCTGTTCGGCGGGGGCGGATCGGTGCTGGCAACGCCGTGGCTGATCTATGTCGTCGGCGTGGCCGATACCCACGTGGCGATCGGCACCTCGGCCGCCGCGGTCGCGGTCAACGCCGTGACCGGGCTTGCCGGACAGGCCCGCGCCGGGCGGGTCAAGTGGCCCTGCGCCACGGTCTTTGCCGTGGCCGGCCTCGCCGGGGCGCTGACCGGGGCGCATCTGGCGCAGGCCGTGTCGGGCGAAGCGCTGCTGCGCTGGTTCGCCTTCGCGATGATCGCCATTGCCGTCTCGATGCTGATCCCGCGCAAGAGCCAGGGCGATCCGGGCGTGCGGATTACATGGCCGATCGTCGCGCGGCTCGCCCCGCTGGGGCTCGCGGCAGGCCTTGCTGCCGGGTTCTTCGGCATCGGCGGCGGTTTTCTGATTGCGCCGGGGTTGATGGCGGCGACGGGCATGACGCTGGCCAACGCGGGCGCAAGCAGCCTCGTGTCGGTGGCGCTGTTCGGCAGCGCGACCAGCGCCAGCTATGCTCTTGCCGGCAAGGTCGCCTGGCCGCTGTTCGGCGCGCTGGTGGCCGGCGGCGCGGCCGGCACCCTGGCGGCGCTGCCGCTGGCCAAGCGCCTCGAGAGCCGTGCGCCCCTTGCACGCAAGCTCTTCGCCGGCCTGGTCATCGCGGTGGCTATCTACATTCTGCTCCGCTGACAGCCTTACCAGCCAATCGTCGCTCCGACCCGGCCAGCAGTCTTGCCATAGCTGCCGAAGCCCTTGGCAACGCCCCCGCTGACCGCGACGTTCCTGGTCACGATAGCGCCGAACTGCACCGCCACCGCCTGGGCCCCGCCATAGGTCGCGACGTTGGCGCTGAGGTTGAAGCGCATGTCGGGCAGGAACACGGCGCCGCCCATCGCCGTCGCCACGGCGGTCGAGGCATCGACCTTGCGGTCGAGCTGGTCGAGCCGCAGGGTCACCGCATCGACCCGCGCGGACAGCTCGCTGTCGGCCAGGATGCGCTGGGCGGTTTCCTTGCCGACCAGGTCTGCGGCGCTGGGCGCGGCGGCGAGGCGCTGCGATGAGCGCGCGTTGACCGCGTTGATCGCGGCCATCATCTGCCCCAGGTTAACCGCATCGGTATCGTCGACCGCTTCGGCAACGTGGACTACCCGGCGCTCCGCCCCGGTCGATCCCACCGCGACGGTCTGGGCCGCGCTGGCCACCGAACCCTGGCCAATCGCCACGCTGCCTTCGGCGCTGGCCACGGCGTGATCCCCGATCGCCACCCCGGAAAGGCTGGCGCTTGCCTCCTGGCCGATTGCGACCGCGCCCACGCCGCTGGATGCGCTGCCGTTGCCCAAGGCCACGGCGCCGCTTCCGTTGGCCGTGCTTGCCTCCCCGGCCGAAACCGCGCCCGTGCCGGTCGAGCGGGTCAGGCTGCCGACCGCCACTGCGCCATTCCCCGTCGTATGGGCGTTCCAGCCGACGGCAGTCGAAATGCCGCCTTCGGCAAGCGAATTGCCGATCGCAACCGCGCTGGCGTAGTCCGCGCGCGACGTCGATCCGATGGCGACGGATTCGGGCGCATTGGCGCGCGTTTCATAGCCGATTGCCAGCGCGCGGGACCCGAATGAGTACGACTGCGCCCCGATGGCCATTGCGTTCAACCCGTTGGCCTGCGCCATGCCGATGGCAAGCGATTGATCGCCCCCCGCTCGCGCCATGTCGCCGATGGCAACGGTTCTGATCCCATTGGCGATCGACGATTGTCCGATGGATACACTGCCATAGGACATGCCTTGCGCCGCAAGACCGATCGCGACCGAACCTGGTCCACCGGACTTCGAATAAACGCCAACGGCGACCGCGCCGCCGCTGGTCGCCTGCCCCTTGATCGCCAGGCTGTCGGTTCCCGAAGCAGTGCCCATCACCGCCAGCGACGAACTGCCCGACGCGGTGCTGGCATAGCCCAGCGCGGTCGCGTTGTAGCCCGAAGCCGCAGCGCGGTTGCCCAGCGCCGTGCCATACGCCGCCGCGGACGTTGCCGTGCCCAGGCTGGTGGAATTGGTGAACAAGGCGGTCGCGCCGGATCCCACCGCGGTCGATTGATAGCCGGTCGCCGCCGCGTTCGACCCGATGGCGGTGGCTTCCGACACGGCCTGGGCCTTGCCGCCGACCGCCGTGGAGTAATCGTTCGACGCCTGTGCGCCGATCCCAAAGGCCGACGATTCCATGCCGTTGGCGTCGCTCTCCACGCCCACTGCGGTTCCATAGGCTGCGGTCACGCTCGCGTTGGTGCCGACGGCCGTTGCGCTGCCGTTGATGCCGGTGCTGGCGTTGACCCCGCATTCCAGGGCATTGGCCCCGCCGCCAGAATTGCATTCCGGCGTGCTGTCGGCCAGCGCCGGGCTTGCCGAGAAGGCGAGCGCCAGCAGCGAGACGCAGCGCAGACGGCGCGATGAATGGTGGATCATGGGGGCTCTCCAGACGATCGCGGCGGAAATTGCCCGACGCTTCCGCCATTTAACTTGCCCCTTTCCCCCGGCGCTGCAAAGCCCTAGAACGGCCCATCCCCGGGGAGCCGCGTTGGCTGAGAGGGAGGGCTCGCATCCTCCGACCCGTCGAACCTGAACCCGTTAGCACGGGCGGAGGGAGGGCAGACCGCTCAGCCACGAGCATGTCGAGGGCCCCCGCTCCGTCCTATCGAAGGACAAGACGCGCAATGGCCGACATTCCCAGCAAGCTCGAAATCGGCGTGACCACCGGCCCGATCCGCGGCAGCCGGAAGATCCACGTCGGTCCTCTCGGCGTCGCCATGCGCGAGATTCACCTCGAACCGTCGAGCGGCGAAGCGCCGGTGCGGGTCTATGACACCAGCGGCCCCTACACTGACCCGGCCGTGCGGATCGACATCGCGCAGGGCCTGCCCGAACTGCGCCGCGACTGGATCCGCAGCCGCGGCGACGTGGAAGAAGTCACCCAGCGCGAGGTCAAGCCAGAGGACAACGGCCAGCTCGGCCCGGACCGTTCGGGCGGCGTCCCCGCCTTCCCCAACGTGCGCCGCACCGTTCTGCGCGCCAAGGCCGGCCAGAACGTCAGCCAGATGCACTACGCCCGCCGCGGCATCGTGACGCCGGAAATGGAATATGTCGCGGTGCGCGAAAACCTCGGCCGCGAAATGCTCAAGGAATATGCCCGCGACGGGCAGGACTGGGGCGCCGCCATCCCCGATTACGTCACCGGCGAATGGGTGCGCGAGGAAGTCGCCCGCGGCCGCGCGATCATTCCTTCGAACATCAACCACCCGGAAAGCGAGCCGATGGCGATCGGCCGCAACTTCCTCGTCAAGATCAACGCCAACATCGGCAATTCCGCCGTCGCCAGCGACGTGGCGAGCGAGGTCGACAAGATGGTCTGGTCGATCCGCTGGGGCGCCGACACCGTCATGGACCTCAGCACCGGCCGCAACATCCACGACACCCGCGAATGGATCCTGCGCAACAGCCCCGTGCCGATCGGCACCGTGCCGATCTACCAGGCGCTGGAAAAGGTCGGCGGGATTGCCGAGGACCTGACCTGGGAGGTGTTCCGCGATACGCTGATCGAACAGGCCGAACAGGGCGTCGATTACTTCACCATCCACGCCGGGGTGCGCCTGCCCTATATCCCGATGACCGCCAGGCGCGTCACCGGCATCGTCAGCCGCGGCGGCTCGATCATGGCCAAGTGGTGCCTGGCGCATCACAAGGAATCGTTCCTCTACGAGCGCTTCGACGAGATCACCGAGATCATGAAGGCCTATGACATCGCCTACTCGCTGGGCGACGGCCTGCGCCCCGGATCGATCGCGGATGCCAACGACGAAGCCCAGTTTGCCGAGCTTTACACCCTGGGCGAACTGACCAAGCGCGCCTGGGCGCAGGACGTGCAGGTGATGATCGAAGGCCCCGGCCACGTGCCGATGCACAAGATCAAGGAGAACATGGACAAGCAGCTCGCCGCCTGCGGCGAAGCGCCGTTCTACACGCTCGGCCCGCTCGTCACCGATATCGCCCCGGGCTACGACCACATCACCAGCGGTATCGGCGCGGCGATGATCGGTTGGTACGGCACGGCGATGCTCTGCTACGTCACGCCCAAGGAGCACCTCGGCCTGCCCGACCGTGACGACGTGAAGGTCGGCGTGGTCACCTACAAGCTTGCCGCCCACGCCGCCGACCTGGCCAAGGGCCACCCCGCCGCCAAAGTCCGCGACGACGCGCTGAGCCGCGCCCGCTTCGAATTCCGCTGGCGCGACCAGTTCAACCTGTCGCTCGACCCCGACACCGCCGAGCAATACCACGACCAGACCCTGCCGGCCGAAGGCGCCAAGACCGCCCACTTCTGCTCGATGTGCGGTCCCAAGTTCTGCTCGATGAAGATCACGCAGGAAGTGCGGGACTTTGCGGCGAAGCAGAACCAGCCGGTCGAGACGTTCGTGGCCGCTGAGGAAGCGGAAAAGGGCATGGAAGAAATGAGCCGCGTCTACAACGAAGGCGGGCGGGAACTATATATCGGGCAGGGCGACCGGGAGCATGACTGAATTCGACTAGCCGCGCGATATTGGATGCATCTTCCCTTGCTCCCAAAGGCACGAACTTGGATCTATCTCGCCGTGACAACAAGGATGGCTGTGCTCTTATGCTGACACCATAAGGGGTGACGAGACATGCCAACCGTATTGAGGATCGGACCCTATCGTTTCTATTTCTTCAGCAACGAAGGGGACGAACCTCCGCATGTTCACGTCGATCGGGATGCTGCGACATTGAAAGCCTGGCTCGATCCCGTCGCCCTGGCGAGCAGCCGTGGCTTTCGTCCCAAGGAAATCGGTGCCATAATTGCCGACGTGGCAGCGCACCGCGACACGCTGTTGGAGGCTTGGTATGTCCATTTTGGAGCGAATAACTGACGAACGCGTCAGCGACGTCCGCTGCACGGACGACAGCCTGTCGGTCGATCTGATGGACGGCCGCACCATCATCGTCCCGCTCGACTGGTTCCCCCGCCTCGCCGCCGCCACGCCCGCCCAGCGCGCCAACTGGCGGACCAGCGCCGGCGGTTACGGCATCCACTGGCCCGACCTGGACGAAGACCTGAGCACCGCCGGCCTCCTTCGCGGAACACCCGCACCAAAGGCCGCCTGACCCGCGCCCGCTTCGAATTCCGCCGGCGCGATCAGTTGGGCCTGTCGCTCGAACCCGACACCGCCGAACAGTACCACGACCAGACCCTCCCCGCCGAAGGCGCCAAGACCGCCCACTTCTGCTCGATGTGCGGGCCCAAGTTCTGCTCGATGAAGATCACGCAGGAAGTGCGGGATTTTGCGGCGAAGCAGAACTCGGAGAGCTACTTGGCATCAGCCGCGCCGGTGGCGGATGCGGAGGCCGGAATGGACGAGATGAGCCGCGTCTACAACGAGACTGGGCGCGAGCTATACATCGGGCAGGGCGACCGGGAGCACGATTGATTGTCGCAGCCGACTTTCGTCCAACATCATTAGAAGGAGTCAAAAATTTGCGCATTGTATCGTTGTGCTGATGCGGACTTGCCGTCATGCGTAGTTCGACTCAACTGAATGGCAGAGTTCACGGTAATCTCCGCGAGATAGGATCGCAAAAACATGGCTGAGGGGATTCTAGTGCAAGGTAAGCTGTGATACGCTCGGTTGACGATAGCCGTATCGGCTCCGACATTATCCGCGAGGAGATTCGCTATGCCAAGAGAACTGACGGAATTGCTGGAAGCAGCACGCGCCAAGCCAATGACTTCCGAGGACAAGGAGACGCAGCGTCGCAGTTTTGCGTACGGCAATGCACACATTGAAAACGCTCGCGTGACGCGTGAGATGGTGGATAATGCCGCGCAGGCGATAAAGCACTAGCGCTGGTGGAGGGCAAACGGGAAAGCGTTGGGCAAGAGCCGGATTTGCTAACTGATCCGGAAGAGATTGCACGCCAAGAGGCCGCAAACGCAGTCCGCCAATTTGACGCTGTTTTGGACGCGATTGACACGGTCGCACGAGATGGGAGGCCTTTTAAGCTCCGTCCCTCAACGATTCTGGGGTTGCATAAGCTGGCTTTGGAAGGGTTGTCGCGGTTTGCAGGAACTTGGCGCCCGGCACCTGTTCGAATTGAATTGAGCGGCCACCAACCGCCGCACGAGAGCCAAGTCCCGGCGCTCATTGAGGAAATGTGCGACTGGGTCAATGAAAACTGGGATAACGAAACACCCCTGACGCTGTGCGCTTATGTGATGTGGCGCTTGAATTGGATACATCCTTTCTTGGATGGTAACGGTCGCACCTCTCGTGCCGTGTCATATCTGGTTTTGTGCGCGAAAATTGGAGACAGGTTGCCGGGAACTGTCACTATTCCAGAGCAAATCGCTGCTGGCAGAAAACCCTATTACGCGGCGCTTGAGGCTGCGGATCGAGCGCTCGAAGCTGGCAGCGTTGATGTGTCCGAAATGGAAGGGATATTGAAGCACTACCTGGGTGTGCAGCTTGCCAGCACATTTGAAAGGGCTACCAACGCCGGCCCGGATGAAACGCAGGATCGTACCTTCCACTAAACCAAACTCGTGACATAGTTGATATAGACTGTTCGACGGTTGAGCAGCTTCGGCGAAGGAGATCTTGGCAAGGGCGAGTGCCGGTGGCCTAAGGTTGCGCAGATCGCGAGGCTCCCTCAATTTGCGCCATGGTTCAATTTAGAGCTGCGAAAAGTGGTCAGCCCCGCCCCAACCGCACCAACTCCCGGTCCAGCGCCTGCAGGAACCGCGAGCGGTCTTCCTTGCGGAACGGCGCCGGCCCACCGCCGCTGCCGCCCAGCGGGCCGTCCAATCCGGCGCGCAGGTCGGCCATGATTGCGCGGGTGGCCAGCGCGAGCGGTCTTCCTTGCGGAACGGCGCCGGCCCACCGCCGCTGCCGCCCAGCGGGCCGTCCAATCCGGCGCGCAGGTCGGCCATGATTGCGCGGGTGGCCAGCGCGAGCGGTCTTCCTTGCGGAACGGCGCCGGCCCACCGCCGCTGCCGCCCAGCGGGCCGTCCAATCCGGCGCGCAGGTCGGCCATGATTGCGCGGGTGGCCACGGCGCTGCCGATGCTGACGGCGTCGAAGGGCTTGCCGGTGTGGGCCAGCACGGTCGCCCCGGCTTTCAGCGCGCGGTCGGCGAGGAGCACGTCGCCGGTCACCACCAGCGTGCGCGGGGAGGCGTGGGCGGCGATCCAGTCGTCCGCCGCGTCGAAGGCGTCTGACACCGTCACCCGCTTCACCCGCGCGCTTACGGGCACGCGGAACATCTGGTTGGCGACCACGCGGACATGCGCGCCGTGGCGTTCGGCCACGCGGTAAATCTCCTCCTTCACCGGGCAGGCGTCGGCATCGACCAGCACGGTCACGGCATCGTCCGGCGGGGCGAGGTCAGCGGGCGGGGACAGGGCAGACATGGGTGCGACCGCGCTTAGGCCGGCACCGGCCTTTGCGCCAGCAGCTTCGGTTCGGGTCAGCGCGGGCGGCATCGCCCCGCTTTCCTACACTCCCGCTTTGTGGCCTGGTAGCGGGATGCGCTTCGCAGCCTCCTCCTATTCGGCCATCGCAAAGCGCGTATTTGGGAAGGGCGGTTTTCCTCGCATGTACCCTGTGAACTTCGGTGTGAACTTCCGGCGCGGGGTGCGGCGCTGGCCCATGTAAAAAGGGCCCGGCGGTGTGCCAGGCCCTTTATGGTTTGCGCCCCGTCCGGGTCTTGTGTCGCTGCACGGGTCAGATCACCGTGGCGGGCATCACCTGGACCAGGAAGGCGAAGCTGAACAGCGTGGCGAGTACGGCCGATGCGGCGGCGTTGAGGCGGGTGGCGGTCATGGTTTTCTCTCCTTGGTGTCGCGGGCCGGAACCGTTCCTGCCCGATGGATATGAGATACATGAGGACGCGCCGGGGGGTGGAACACTGTTCTTGCATAGGGGCTATGCAGCGATGCATAGTCCCCCGGAAGGCGAGGGAAACCGCCGATGTTCGACTGGAACGACCTCAAATACTTCCTCGCCGTGGCGCGGGACGGCAGCACGCTGGCAGCCTCGCGCAAGCTGCGGGTCAGCCAGGCGACGGTATCGCGGCGGATCGCGTTCATCGAGGAGCAGTTCGGGGTCGAGCTGTTCTCGCGCGCCGCATCGGGCCATGCCCTGACCGCGCGGGGCGAGGCGCTGGTCGCCCATGCCGAGGCGGTCGAACGCGCCGCCGGGGCCTTCGCCGAGGCGGTCCAGTCCGAGCAGCGCCGCCTGTCGGGCACGGTGCGGGTGACCACGGTGGAATCCGCCGCCAGCGCCTGGGTCATTCCGGCGATCGCGGGGCTGCACGACAACCTGCCCGGCGTGCAGGTCGAGATCATCTCCACCGACGAGAATCTCGACGTTGCGCGCGGCGAGGTCGACTTCGCGATCCGCTTCGGCCCGATGCCCGAGGGCGAGACGCTGGTGGTGCGGCGGCTCACCGAGCTGCACGAATGCGTCTATGCCGAACGCGAACTGGTCGCGCGGCTGGGCCGGCCGGAGACCCCGGAAGGGCTCGAACGCTATCCGCTGATCGTCGAAACCTCCGCTCCGTTCGACCGCTTTGCCCGCTGGCTGACCGCGGCGGCGCCCGGCGGGCGGATCGTGCAGCGCGTCACCAGCCTGTCGAGCGTGATCGCCGGCGTGCGCGCCGGGATCGGCGCGGCGCTGCTCCCCACGATCATCGGCGACAGCCTGAAGGGCGTGGTCCGCGTCATCCCGCCAATCCCCGAGCTGACCACGCCGTGCTGGATGGTGACCACCGACCAGGCCCGCCGCCAGCCGCACATCCGCGCGGTGATCGACTGCGTGACCGACTATGTCGCGCGCAGCGTCCAGCCGCTGAACGAAGGCGGCAGTGTGCCGTCCAGCCTGCCCGGGCGCACCGGCACCGGGGACTGAGGGACAAAGACAAAGGGGGGAGCGAAGGTGGGAGAGATCGTGCTGTGGGCCGCGGCGGCCTATAACCTGGTGATCGGCGGGGCGGGACTGCTCCAGAAGGAGGCTGGCCGCGACGCGCGGGTGGTCGGCCTGCTCGTCGTCTGCTTTGGCCTGGTCTATGCCCTTGTCGCGGGCGATCCAGCGCGTTTCCTGCCGATCCTGTGGGCCGGGGTGCTGGGCAAGATCGGCGTGATCGCGCTGCTCGGCCCGGCGGTGCGGCGGGGCGAATTCCCCAAGGCTGTAGGGCTGGTCCTGGCGGGTGATGCGCTGTTTACCCTCGCCTTCCTGGCCATGCTGCTGCATGGGGTGTGACCCGCCTGCGCTTGTCGCGCCTGCCCGTTCATGAGACGCTGCGCCCAGCAAGCAGGAGGACACCATGGAACCATCCATCGAGATCCGTCACTTCGACCAGCCCGACCAGCATCTCGACATGCGGCATGCCGGCGGCATCCGCGTCGTCCAGATGCGGGGCGGGGCGAGCGGCATGCTGGCCCGATTCGAACCGGGCTGGACCTGGGAGAAGGACGAGAAGCCCCTGCTGGGCAACCCGCCCTCGTGCCCCGCGCACCATATCGGCTACAGCCTCAAGGGTAGGCTTGTGGTGCGGATGATCGAAAGCGGGGTCGAAACGCGCATCGTGCCTGGCGATTTCTTCGACATCCCGCCGGGTCACGACGGCTATGTCGAAGGCGAGGAGCCGGTCGAACTGATCCTGTTCGGTCCGCCCGCGCACGCGCACTGAGCTGCCGGACAGGCCTGCCGGGGAACGCGGCCTGCGCGGGTGCGTTGTTTCTTGCATGACCGCTTTGTCCCGCGCCCTGGCGCCGCTCGCCTGCCTGGCCCTGGTTGCCGGCTGTTCGTCTCCCGAAGCGCCCGCCGCCGACCAATCGGCAAGCGGGGAAGCGTCCGACGCGGCGACGCTTGCGCCAACCGAGGCGCCGGGCGCGACGGCCAGCCCCACGGCGAGCCCGTCGCCGAAAGACATAACCCTCAAGCTCGAGGGACTCGGCGATCTCGTGATCGGCAAGAGCGTGCCCGCCACCAGCCGCTTCGCGGTGCGCGGGGCGCAGACGCCGGGATCGTCCTGCATAACCTACAGTTCGCCCGATTATCCCGGCGTCTATGCACTGGCCGAAGGCGGTACGGTGCGCCGGATCAGCGTCGGCGGGACCTCGACGGTCAAGCTGGTCGAGGGGGTCGGCATCGGCTCGAGCGAGGCCGATGTGCTCAAGTCCTTTCCGGGCTTCCGCTCCGAACCCCACAAGTACGTCGCCGCCCCTGCGAAATACCTGACCCAGCCGGGCAACGACCCGCGCCTGCGCTTCGAGATCGGCGAGAACGGCCGGGTCAGCATCATGCACGTGGGAATTCAGCCGCAGCTCACCTACGTCGAGGGCTGCGCCTGAACCACGGTCAGGCCATCTTGATCGACAGGATGGCCGCCCAGACGCCCAGGGTCAGCACGCCGCCCAGCACGGTCGAGCGGATGGCGAGGCCGAGCAGGCGGGCCTGGACGTCGATCGAATGGACGAAGGCGGAATAGAGCCGTCGGCGCGCAACCTGGTCGTCGTCCATTCCTTCGCTGTCGAATTCCTCCCCCAGGAGCATGGCACGCAGGGCAAAGCCGCAAGACAGGATGAGCGGGACGATCCCGGCCAGGCTGAGCAGGGTCAACACCGGCTGCGTCGCCGCGTCGACGCTGAGCGGCGCGCCCGGACTGGCCGAGATCGGGTGCGTGCCGATGGTGATCAGCAGCGCGTTGAAGCCCAGCATGGCGCCCAGCCGCACCGACAGGTCGAGGTCGCGGTTCTCGAGAAACTCGAGATCGGCGACGAAACCGGGATCGGGTGGATTGCCGCGCATGACCTGGAAGGCGCGCAGGCGGGATCGGAACGAGCGAAAGGCCATGGGGCTGGCCTAACCGTGGTGCGAGCCCGCTTCAAGCCGGTTGCCGCGCACCCGGCACGGCATGACGCACCTGAAAGGTCCGGTTAAGCTTCGCGGCGCAGAGCGATCGGCACACGTTTTTTCGAGGGAGCGAGGGGTCGCCCATGTTTTCGAACCAGCCACGCCGCCGACCGCGGCGCCTTGACGCCGTGGCACTCGCGGCCGGGATCGCCTTGGCGATCACCATGCCGGCAAGCGCCGCACCGCGCACCGGAAGGCCGCCGATTCCGCGTCCGTCCACGGTCGATCCGGACAAGCCGACGACCGGCAACGCCCGTGTCAGCGACGCCGACGAGGCGGCGGTCAAGCGCAAGGGCGGCAAGCTGTTCGCGGTGGTGATGGGTCCCGGCCCCTCCTGGAAGAAGGGCCAACCCCTGAAGAAAGGCGGCAACGACAGCCACTGGCGCTACTGGCAGGGTCTCCACCGCACCGGCGTGATCGAGAGCGCCGGCCCGGTCGGCAAGGACACCGGTTTCGTGCTCCTCCACGCGCGCAGCCAAAAAGAAGCCAACGCTGTTCTGGCGGCCGACCCCGCGATCCGCGCCGGTCAATACCGCGGCGTGGCGCGCCCCTACGACGAGGCCCTGGGCGACTAGCTATCGGTGGTCTGGGCGGCGCCCATGGTCAGGATCTTGGCCCCTTCGCCGGTGTCGGAAAGGTCGGCCGAGGCGGCCTGGTCTTCCGCGTCTTGAAGCGTTTCGGCCGCCTGTTCCTCGGGCTGGCTGCCGCGCGTCACCGTGACGCGGTCCAGGGGCCGCGTCGCCTCGGCATAGGCGAGCCGGTAGTCACGCTCGGCCTCGGCGGCTGCGCGAGCCTCGGCGCGGGCAAGGCGATCGGCCTCGGCATAGGCGGGGGGCAGGGTGTAGCTGTCCGGAATCGCGTTCGGATCGTAGGAGACCATGGCCAGCGACGCGCCGGTCGCATCCTCGGGCCCGCCACCGCGCGCGACGGGGCTGTAGGCCAAGCGGTATTGATCCTGGATCATCCCGCGCCAGCCTGGTTCCTGCACCGCCAGGGGCGAGCTGGGAACGGCCTGGCTGGCCACGGCACCGAGCAGGACTCCGCCGGCGACGATCGACATCAGGGTGTAGCGAGCTTCCATCGGGCGACCTTCCTTCCGGGGGTTCGCGATGAAAAACGCCGTCACCGCCAAAGCGTTCCCGGCGATGAGCCAGGCCGTTTCCGGTCAGCCGCCGAGACCGTCCCAGACGAGCTTGGCCCCGAGTGCAACCATCAGCAGGTAGATCAGCGAATAGAAGCGGGCCGGATCCATGCGGCGGATCAGCCAGACGGCGACCAGGGTGCTGACCACCGCGAAGGGCACCAGCAGGGCCGATGCGACCAGCACGTCGCGGTTGAGCACGCCCAGCGCGACGAAGCCGGGCACCTTGATCCAGTTGATCGCCGCGAATGTCACCGAACTCGTTCCGACGAAGACCTGGTGCGGCAGGCGGCGCGGCGTGACCCAGATCTGGAACGGTGGCCCGCCGGCATGGGCGATCTGGCTGGTGAAGCCGGTCGCGACGCCGAACAGCGTGCCGACCCATCCGGGCGAACCCGAAGCGGCAACACTGCGTCCGCCCCGTTCGAGCCACAGTCGGTAGAGCCCGAAGCCCAGCGTGATCGCGCCCAACGCGAGCATGACCTGCGCTTCATCGACCGCCGCGGCGAACAGCACGGCGAGCGCCACCCCAAGCGCAGCCCCGGGCAGCATCCAGGCAACGATCCACCGGTCCCAGGTCTTGCGGAACGACCAGACGCTGACCACGTCCTGGACCAGCAGGACCGGCAGCAGCAGCGCGGCCGCCACGGTCGGCGGCAGGACCAGGGCCAGTATCGGCGTTGCCAGCGCGCCCAGGCCCGAAAAGCCGCCCTTGGCCAGCCCGAGAATCAGCACCGCCAGCAGCGCGGCGACAAGCACGTTGGGATCGGCCAGGAGCGTCATCGTCTTTCGCGCAAAGCACGGCCATGCGCAGCGCGCAAGGCGCGCGATCGCCCGCCTTGCCTCGCGCCGCTGGATCGGCTCTATCGGCGGGAACAACCCTTGCCGACGAAGGACATAACCGATGCGCCCGTTCCTCCTAGCCGCCGCGTCCCTCTGCGTTGTCGCGGCGCAACCCGTCATGGCACGGACGCCCGAACAGGTAGCCGCGGCCGCGCTTGCGGCGGCGCCGGTGTTCGACGGGCACAACGACGTCCCCGAACAGTTGCGCGACCGGCGCAACAACGTGCTGGGCAGCTTCGACTTCCGCGATACGGCCAATACCGGGGACGCCGCCAAGGGCATCGGCGCGATGCAGACCGACCTCGAACGCCTGCGCGCCGGCAGGGTCGGAGCGCAGTTCTGGTCGGTCTATGTCTCGGCCAACTTGCCCGAACCGCAGGCGGTCCAGGCGACGCTCGAGCAGATCGATGTGATGAAGCGGCTGATCGCGCGCTATCCGGGCGACCTCCAACTGTGCACCGACACCCCCTGCATTGCCCAGGCGCGCAAGGCCGGGCGGATCGCCTCGCTGCTCGGCATGGAAGGCGGGCATTCGATCGGCGGTTCGCTGGCCGTGCTGCGCCAGATGCATGCGCTCGGCGCACGCTACATGACGCTGACCCACTTCAAGAACCTCGCCTGGGCGGAAAGCGCCACCGATGTGCCCATGCTACAGGGCCTGACGCCCTTCGGCAAGGACGTGGTGCGCGAGATGCAGCGCCTCGGCATGCTGGTCGACCTTGCCCACGTCAGCGAAAAGACCATGCTCGATGCGCTGGCCGTGGCGCGCGCGCCGGTGATCGTCAGCCATTCGAACGCGCGGGCTGTCAACCTCCATCCTCGCAACGTTCCCGACGCGGCGCTCGACGCGATCAAGGCCAACGGCGGGATCGTCATGGTGAACTTCTACCCTGCCTACGTGACCGAGGCGACCCGCCAGCGTGGCGCCTTGCGGTCCGGCGAGGAAGCGCGGCTGAAGGCGCTTCATGTCGGCGATCCGGCGCGCGTGGCGACGGGCTTGGCTGATTGGGACAAGGCCAACCCGGCCGTTTACGGATCGATCGCCACGGTCGCCGATCATCTCGATTACATCGCCAGGCGGATCGGGGCCGATCACGTCGGGCTGGGGGGCGATTTCGACGGGATCGAACGGGCCGTCGATGGAATGGAGGACGTCTCGTCCTATCCCGCGCTGTTCACTGAACTGGCGCGCCGTGGGTGGAGCCAGGGCGACCTCGAAAAACTGGCCAGTCGGAACATGCTGCGGGTGATGAAGGCTGCGGAAATGCACGCCGCGGCGCACCGCAGCGATCCGCCGCTGGAAAATCCGACGACCTTCTGAACGCCTTTACATTGCCTCGGTGGCCGAAGCGCTGGGCGTTGCGCGCGGATCGGGCGTGCCGTCGGTGCTGGTCAGCGCGCCGGTTACCCAGGCGATGGTCATGGCCGCAGCCGCCAGCAGCACGCTGACGATCAGGATGGTCAGGACGTGATTGCCGCGCAGGCCGCTTTTCGCTTCTTGGGCGCTGACGTGAATTTCTTCGCCTTCGCGGTGCATGGCCGGTACTCCCTTGTGTGCAGTATCGGTCATTAAACACATCGGCGCGCCGTGGGTTCCGCCGCGCAGCGGGCAGAGAAAGGCCGCCTCAGTCGCGCAGAAGGTCGTTGATCGCGGTCTTGGCGCGGGTCTGCGCGTCGACCGTCTTCACGATTACCGCGCAGTACAGCGACGGGCCGGGGCTGCCGTCGGGCAGCGGCTTGCCCGGCATCGATCCGGGCACGACGACGCTGTAGGGCGGCACGACGCCGACGTGCACTTCACCCGTGGCACGATCGACGATCTTGGTCGATGCGCCCAGATACACCCCCATCGACAGCACTGCGCCTTCGCACACGCGCACCCCTTCGACCACTTCGCTGCGCGCGCCGATGAAGCAGTTGTCCTCGATCACCACCGGCCCGGCCTGCAGAGGCTCGAGCACGCCGCCGATCCCGACTCCGCCCGACAGGTGCACGTTGGCGCCGATTTGGGCGCAGGACCCGACCGTGGCCCAGGTGTCGACCATCGTCCCTTCGCCCACGCGGGCGCCGATGTTGACGAAGCTGGGCATCAGGATCACGCCTTTGGCGATGTACGACCCGCGCCGCGCGACGGCCCCGGGCACGACGCGGAAGCCCGCGTCGCGAAAACGGTTCTCGCCCCAGCCGGCAAACTTCGACGGGACCTTGTCGTAGGCAGGCGCTCCGCCGGCGCCGTTCTCGATCACCACGTTGTCGTTGAGGCGGAAGCTGAGCAGCACGGCCTTCTTGAGCCACTGGTTGACCTTCCAGCCGCCCTTACCGTCGGGCTCGGCGACGCGGGCCGAACCGTTGTCGAGCATTTCGAGCGCGGCCTCGACCACTTCGCGAACGTCCGCGCTGGCCGGCGTAACGGCGTCGCGCGCATCCCAGGCGGCTTCGATGGCGGCGGCAAGATCGGCGGACATGAGGGCAGCTCCCGGCAGTTCGAGGTTTCCCAGCCGCCTATAGCTGCCCGCCCGCCGATGCCAAGCTACATCCCGGCGCGCTTGGCATATTCCATCGCCCGGTCGACCAGCGGCAGGACGCGGTCGGACTGCGCCTTGGCATGGGCCGAACTGGCGGTGCCGTCGATCACGCGCTTCTTGATGCCCTGGAGGATGCCGGCAAGGCGGAAGAAGTTGTAGGCGAACAACCAGTTCATGTCGGGCAGGCTGTCACGCCCGGTCGCCGCGCAGTACCGTTCGACCACCTCTTCCAGTTCGGGAATGCCCAGCGCCTTGCGATCGAGGTCGTGCACCCCCGAACGTCCGGCGTTTTCGGTGACATAGGCCATGCAGACATAGGAAAAATCGCCAAGCGGATCGCCCAGCGTCGACAGCTCCCAGTCAAGCACGGCCAGCACTTCGGGGCGGTCTTTCGCCCAGATCATGTTGTCGATGCGGTAGTCGCCGTGGACCACGCTGGTACGGGTCTGTTCGGGCAGGTTCGCGGGCAACCACTTGATGAGCTGCTCCATGCCGTCCATGTGCTCGGTCTCGGACAGCTTGTACTGCTTGGTCCAGCGGTCGATCTGGCGCCCGAAATAGTTGCCCGGCTTGCCGAAGTCGGAAAGCCCGACCGCATCGACATCGGTGTTGTGCAGCTGGGCGAGCGCATCGATCATCGCCAGGTAGGTCTGCCGGCGGTAATCCGGGGTCGAACCGGGCATCGCCCCGTCCCAGATGGTTTTCCCGTCGACCATGTCCATGACGTAGAACCACGATCCGACCACGCTGTCGTCGGTGCACAGGCCGTACTGCCTTGCCGCCGGGAAGCCAGCCTTGTTGAGCGCGTTCTGCACCTTGTATTCGCGATCGACCGCGTGGGCCGAGGGCAGGAGCGGACCGAACGGCTTCCGGCGCAGCACGTAATTGCCGCTCTTGGCCTCGACCTTGTAGGTCGGGTTCGACTGCCCGCCCTTGAATTTGGTCAGGTGAAGCGGCCCTTCGAAGCCTTCGACATTGGCCGCCATCCATTCGGTCAGGCGCGCTTCGTCGAGCTTGTCCGCGCCTTCCGGCTCCACCGTGCCGACAAAGGCTTCGTCCGCGTTGATCGTATCGCTCATGATGCTCTCGCTTACTGGTCGAACACGATGACCGAGCGCGCCGAGGCACCCGACTTCATCGTTTCAAAGCCTTCGTTGATCTTCTCGAGCGGAATGCGCTCGGCAATGATGGTGTCGAGGTCGAGCAGCCCGCGCATGTAGAAATCGACCAGGCGCGGCATGTCGACCGGGAAGTGGTTCATCCCCATGATCGCGCCCTGCAGCTTCTTGCCCGAGAGCAGGTCCATCGCCGACAGGCCGACCGAATGGGTCAACGGCATCATGCCAAGGATCGTCGCGGTGCCCCCGCGGCGCAGCGCCTTGACTGCCAGCTCGCCCGAAGCCGGGCGGCCGACCGCCTCGACCGCGTGATCGACCCCGCCCTTGGTCATCTCGACGATCTGCGCGGCGGCATCGTCCGCCAGGGCATCGACCGTATGGGTCGCACCAAGCTTCATCGCGAGATCGCGCTTTTCCGGCATGGGATCGGCGGCAATGATCTTGCCCGCGCCGGCGATCTTGGCCGCGTTGATCGCGGCAAGGCCAACCCCGCCGCAGCCGACCACCGCCACGGTCTCGCCCGGCGTCACCTTGCACGCGTTGAAGATTGTCCCCGCCCCGGTCGTCACCGCGCAGCCGATCACGGAAGCGCGATCGAGCGGCATCTCGGGATCGATGCGGGTGCAGGCGTGCTCGTGGATCAGCATCATTTCGGCAAAGGCCGACAGGTTGAGCATCTGGTTGACCGGCGTTCCGTCCGGCCGCGACAGGCGCGATTCCGCTCCTGGCGCACGGCGGGTGTCGGCGCCAAGGCACAGCGCCATGCGCCCGGTCACGCAGAATTCGCAGTGCCCGCAGAAGGCCGAAAGGCAAGTCACCACCGCATCGCCCGGCTTGACCGTGCGGACTTCGCTGCCCACCGCCTCGACGATCCCCGCCGCTTCGTGACCCGGCACGGCGGGAAGCGGGTGCGGATAGGTTCCCTCGATGAAATGCAGGTCCGAATGGCACAGCCCGCAGGCGGCAGTTCTGATCAGCACTTCGTGCGGGCCGGGCTTGCTGATCTGCAGCTGCTCGATCTCGAGCGGCAGGTTCGGTGCGACCAGGACGGCAGCTTTCATCGTCGTCTCTCCAATGGCGCCCCCTCCCGAGTCAGGGAGGGGGTTCGTATTCGACTTAGCGCGACACGCCGATGTCGCCCGAGCTGGGCGTGTGGGACGGCTGCGGCGCGTACTTGCCCATCTCGATCCGCGCGATCGAGCGGTTGTGGACCTCGTCCGGACCGTCGGCGATGCGCAGCGAACGCTGGCCCGCGTACATCTTGGCGAGGCCGAAGTCTTCGGACACGCCGCCGCCGCCGTGGGCCTGGATCGCATCGTCGATGATCTTGAGCGCCATGTTCGGCGCCTTGACCTTGATCATCGCGATTTCGGCCTGGGCGGCCTTGTTGCCGACCTTGTCCATCATGTCCGCGGCCTTGAGGCACAGCAGGCGTGAACAATCGATCTCGATCCGGGCTTCGGCGATGCGCTGTTCCCAGATCGAGTGCGAACTGATCGTCTTGCCGAAGGCGACGCGGCTCGACAGGCGCTGGACCATCCGCGACAGCGCTTCCTCGGCCACGCCGATCGTGCGCATGCAGTGGTGAATGCGGCCCGGGCCGAGGCGCCCCTGCGCGATCTCGAACCCGCGCCCTTCGCCCAGCAGCATGTTGCTGGCCGGAATCCGCACGTCGTTGAGCTGGATTTCCATGTGCCCGTGGGGTGCATCGTCATAACCGAACACGGGCAGGTGGCGGATGATCTCCACGCCCGGCGAATCGAGCTCCATCAGCACCATGGACTGCTGGGCGTGCTTCTTCGCCTCGAAATCGGTCTTGCCCATGACGATCGCGATCTTGCAGCGCGGATCGCCCGCACCGCTCGACCACCACTTGCGGCCGTTGATGACGTATTCGTCACCCTCGCGGCGGATCGAGCATTCGATGTTGGTCGCATCCGAGCTCGCCACTTGCGGCTCGGTCATGAGGAAGGCGGAGCGAATCTCGCCGTTCATCAGCGGCGCCAGCCACCGCTCCTTCTGCTCGCGCGTGCCATAGCGGTGCAGCACTTCCATGTTGCCGGTATCGGGCGCGGAGCAGTTGAACACTTCGGAAGCAAAGCCGACCCGGCCCATTTCCTCGGCGCAGAGCGCGTATTCGAGATTGGTCAGCCCGGGGCCTTCGAACTCGAAACTGTCGTCGACATGGGCGCGGCCCGATTGCGGCGGCATGAACAGGTTCCAGATGCCCTGCGCCTTGGCGCGTGCCTTTTCCTCCTCGACCACGGGCAGGACCTTCCAGCGTTCGCCTTCGGCGTCCTGCTTCTTGTAGTCGCCAACGCGCGGGCGCACGTGATTTTCGATGAACTGGCGAACGCGGTCGCGCCAGTAGACCTGCCGATCGGTCGGGTCGAAGTCCATGCGGTCATCCTTTCCTTGTACGTCTCGAGTCTCTTTGGGTTGTCCCTGCCACGCCGTCTGGCCTGCGCCAAGGACGAATTAATCGTTCGATTAAGGGTGAGCGCCCTCCGCGTCCCGATCGATCATCGCGGCGGCATCCAGCGCGGCCACCCGCGCTTCGTGATCGGCACGCGTGATGGGGAAGCGACGCAGGATCAGGGTCGAGCAGATCCCGGCAACAAAGACGATGCCGACATAGGACAGGGTCAGCCGGTCGATCACGCCGGGATCGACCTGGCCCGGCACGGCCTTGGCCGGAAGCCCCGCCAGGCTGACGATCAGGCCGGTCAGTCCGATGCCCACGGCCGTTCCGCATTTCTGCACGAACATCCAGCCCGCCGCGAAGGTGCCCTCGCTGCGCCGTCCGGTCTGCACGTAGGACGCCTCGACCACATCGGCGAGCATCGACTGGGCCGACACGAAGACCATGATCCCGGTGGTGTTCGCAAAAAGCAGGAAGGCGAAGATCAGTGCCGTAGAGGCGTTCGACCCCGCCTCGGGCCACAGGCCGAGATAGCGCAGGATGAACGGCGTCGCGCCGATCGTCATGCTGGCAAGGTTGCAATAGATCGCCGTGTCGCGCTTGCCGAGGCGCAGGTGCAGCGGCCGGACTATCAGGAACGAGGCGACGACCGTTACCAGCAGCAGCCAGGCCAGCAGCGCAAAGCCGGTCGGGCTCAGCTGCCAGACGAACAGATAGAGGTAATTGGCGATGGCCAGCGCCATCTGCGAGCTGGATATGGCGAACAGGGCCGCCGACAGCAGGATCACCGCCGCCGGATGGCGCAGCGCCTCGAGGATCTCGCCCAGCGCGTGGCCGGGCGATACCAGCGTCGGCTTGACCGCAGGCAGCTTGGCCACCCGGCTGTGCTGGCCGAGCGCGGAGACCAGCACCGCGGTCGCCATGACGATCGCACCGCACAGGCCGAAGCGCCAGTAGCCGTCAGGGTTCAACTGCCCGACCGGGTGGTCCGCGTCGGGACGCAGGAACACCGCGTTGGCAAGGAAGTAGATCGTCAGCCCGCCAAGCCAGCCGAACAGGTAGCGCAGCCGGATCAGCGAGGTCCGCTCGTCGTAGTCGCTGGTCAATTCGGCAACCAGCGATTGCGACGGCACCTCGCAGCACGAGACCAGCGTGCGCACCAGGATCGCGACGGCGACCAGGTAGACGAAGATATAGGTGTGATCGGCCGGCGGGCTCCACAGCAGCAGCCAGGCGAAGGCCAGGGGAATCGGCGCGATGTAGAGCCAGGGATGGCGCCGCCCCCAGCGGGTGTAGGTCTTGTCCGACAAGTGGCCGATCACCGGATCGATGAAGGCATCGACCAGCAGCGCCAGCATCAGCGCCAGCGAGACGAGCTTGGCGTCGAGGCCGATGACCTGGCTGTAGAAGATCAGGAGGAAGGTCGAAAAACCGTTGTCCTTGACCCCATAGGCGACCGAACCCATGCCGTTGAACAGCTTGACGCGCAGCGGCAGGGGAGCCGCCGACGAGGCCGGGCCGGGTGCCCTCACGCGGGCGTTCCGGCTGCGGCGGCCGCGTCGGCCATGGCCTGAAGCGCGCTGAACATGTCTGGCGTTTCAGGATCCCAGGCGTGGCGCGGGCCGATGGTGATGCCTCCGTCGACCACCAGCGATGCGCCGGTCATGAACCCGGCGGCGTCGCTGGCCAGGAAGGCCACCGCCTGGGCGATATCGTCGGGCATTCCGCCGCGGGCGACGGGCTGCGCGTTGCTCGACGCCTGGAGGATCATGGCCTTGGCAGTATCGACGAGGTCCGCGGGCATTTCGAGCGCGGTCGTGAAGATGTTGGTGTTGATGAAACCGGGCTGCACCGCGTTCACCCTGATGCCGTACTTGGCCAGTTCGGTGGCGGTGCACTTGGTCAGGTGCAGGACGCCGGCCTTGGCCACGGCGTAGGCGGTGGGCGAATAGCCCGGCCCGATCGCGGCGATGCTGCTGGTGTTGACGATGCTGGCGCCCTTGCGGCCCTTCATGTGCGGCACGGCATAGCGGATGCCCATCGCGACCGAGCGCAGCAGGAGATCCATCGTGCGATCCCAGCCCTCGGCCTCGATCTCGTCGATCGGGGCACGGTCACCGGCGGCACCCGCGTTGTTGAACACGACGTCAATTCCCCCGCAATCCTGCGCGGCGCGGTCCATCAGCGCCTTGATCTGGGCAACGTCGCACACGTCGCAGGCGACGGCGGTAATCCCGGGCGATTCGCCGGACAGCCTTTGCGCCCCTTCGAAATCACGGTCGGCGGCATAGACGCGAGCGCCTTCGGCCGCGAAGAGCAGCGCCGTGGCGCGCCCGATTCCCGATGCCGCGCCGGTCACGATGACGCACTTGTCCGCAAATCGCATGCCCGGGCCTCTCCATACCGTTTGTTCTATTTGTGGCGGCGACGGGCGGGCCGGTCAACGCCGAAGTGCTAACGCTACGGCAATCGGGTTTCTTTGCAAATGGCGAATTTCCGGCCTTGCGCTGCGATGCTGACTCGCCTTAACTTGCCGGTTAAGAACCGGAGAGGAAACCATGTCCGACCTTGAGAATTTTCGTCAGGAAATCCGCGCCTGGCTTGAGGAGAACTGCCCGGCGGAAATGCGCCAGCCGGTCCGCGACGAGGATGACGTCTGCTGGGGCGGCCGCCATTTCGAGTTCAAGAGCGAGGCCCAGAAGGCGTGGCTCGAACGCTGCGCGGCCAGGGGCTACACCGTGCCCGACTGGCCCAAGGCCTACGGCGGCGCGGGCATGTCCGCGGCGGAAGCAAAGGTCTGGCGCGACGAAATGGCGCGCATCAACGCGCGCCCGCCGCTGTCCAGCTTCGGCATCTGGATGCTGGGCCCGGCGCTTCTCAAGTTCGGGACCGAGGAACAGAAGGTCCATTACCTCGGCCAGATCGCGCGCGGCGAAATCCGCTGGTGCCAGGGCTATTCCGAACCGGGTTCGGGCTCGGACCTCGTCTCGCTGCAGACGTACGGCGAGGACAAGGGCGACCACTGGGTAGTGAACGGATCGAAGATCTGGACCAGCTATGCCAACAAGGCGGACTGGATCTTCTGCCTGGTGCGCACCGACAAGGCGAACAAGTACCAGGGCATTTCCTTCCTGCTGTTCGACATGGAAAGTCCCGGCGTGTCGACCAAGCCGATCCTGCTGATCAGCGGCAATTCGCCGTTCTGCGAAACCTTCTTCGACAATGTGATCGTGCCCAAGGACCAGATCGTCGGCGAGCTGAACCGCGGCTGGGACGTGGCCAAGTACCTTCTGGGTCACGAGCGCGAGATGATCTCCTCGACCGGCGGGGGCGATCGAGCCGGCTCGCTTGGCGCGGCGGTGTCGCGCGCTGCGGCGCTGGAAGACCCGGTGCTGCGCGCCGAACTGGCGCTGTTCGACGTCGATGCCCTCGCCTTCACCGCGATGAGCGAAAAGTTCATGGACGAGGTCAAGGTCGGCCGCGGCCACCCGGCCCAGCCCAACATGATGAAATACGCCGGAACCGAGCTCAACAAGCGCCGGCTCGAACTGGTCATGGCTGCCGGCGGCAGCGCCGCGCTCGAATGGGACAGCGAAGCCTCGGGCGGCGGGTCGAATGCGCGCAACTGGCTGCGAACCAAGGCCAATTCGATCGAGGGCGGCACCAGCGAGGTGATGCTCAACGTTATTTCCAAGCGCATTCTCGACCTGCCGGGAGCCTGACCGATGCCGCTGTACCACACCGAAGACCAGACCATGCTGGCCGACACCGCCCGCCAGTTCATGGCCGACGAAGGCGCCATTTCGAAGCAGCTGCGCCACTGGCGCGACAGCGGCTGCAAGGACGGCTTCGGCCATGACCTGTGGAAGAGCCTGGCCGAACTGGGCTTTACCGGCATCCTCGTCGGCGAAGAGGACGGCGGGCTCGGCATGGGCCACGTCGAGGCCGGGATCGTGCTCGAGGAGATCGGCCGCAACCTAACCCCGTCGCCCTTCCTGACCAGCGCGGTGGCCGCCGCGACGGCGCTGGGCGCCGGCAGCAAGGACCTCAAGGGACGCTACCTGCCGGGACTGCTGTCGGGCGACAGCGTTTTTGCCGTCGCGATCGACGAAGGCCGCAAGCACCGCCCCGAACGGATCGCCACCCGGGCCGAGCGCAGCGGCAACGGCTTCAGGCTCAATGGATCAAAGACCTTCGTGATTCACGGCGGCAGCGCCGATATGCTGGTGGTCGCGGCGCGCACCGCGGGCGGTGACGAGGATGCCGACGGCGTAACCCTGTTCGCCGTGCCGAAGGACGCCAGCGGGCTCAGCCAGGACGCGGTGAAGCTGGTCGACAGCTCGATCGCGACCCACGTCAGGCTCGACAACGTCCAGCTCGACGCCGATGCCGTGATCGGCGAAGTGGACGGCGGACGCGTGATCCTCGACCGCGTGCTCAACGCCGGGCGCGTCGGCGCGGCGGCGGAAAGCGTCGGTGTGGCCGGCGGAGCCTTCGACATGACCACGACCTATCTCAAGCAGCGCAAGCAGTTCGGCAAGCTGATCGGCGAATTCCAGGCGCTGCAGCACCGCGCCGCGCACCTCTATTCCGAGATCGAGATCGCGCGGGCCGCCACGATCAAGGCGCAGCAGCTGCTCGACGCGGGCAGCGAAAAGGCCGAGCTGATGGTCTCGGTCGCCAAGGCCAAGGCGGGCCAGGCGGCGGGACTTGCGGTGCGCGAAGGGGTGCAGATGCACGGCGGCATCGGGATGACCGACGAGTACGACATCGGCCTCTACATGAAGCGCGACCGCGCGCTCGCCGAGTTCATGGGCGACCACTACTATCACGCCCAGCGCGTCGCGCAGCTTTCAGGCTATTGAGGAGCAGCGCCATGGCGTTCGATTTTCCAGCGCTGTTCAGCCTTCAAGGCAAGGTCGCGCTGATCACTGGCGGCAGCCGGGGGATCGGCCGGATGCTGCTCGAAGGGTTTCTCGGCGCCGGGTGCGAGCGGGTCTACATCACTGCCCGCAAGCGCGAGCAGCTTGCCGAGACCGAGGCCGCATTCAACCAGGCCTATCCCGGCAAGGTCATCGGCCTGCCCGGTGACCTCAGCCAGATGGACGACGTGAAGAAACTGGTCGAGGATCTCTCCGCGCGCGAGACCCGGCTCGACGTACTGGTCAACAACGCCGGAGCGGCCTGGGGGGCGGAATTCGGCCAGTTCCCGGAAGCGGGCTGGGACAAGGTCATGGACCTCAACGTCAAGTCGCTGTTTTTCCTGACCCAGGCGCTGTTCCCGCTGCTCAAGGCCGCGGCCAGCGCTGACCGTCCAGCCAAGGTGATCAACATCGCCTCGATCGACGGGATGCGCCCCAACCCCTGGGAAACCTATTCCTACCAGGCGTCGAAGGCCGCGGTGATCCACCTGACCCGGCGCATGGCGGCGCGCTTGATCAAGGACAACGTCGTTGCCAGCTGCATCGCGCCCGGCGCCTATCCGAGCGAAATGAACAAGGCCGCGGCGAACAATCCCGAAGGATCTGCGCGCGGCATCCCCTCGCGCCGGGTCGGCGTGGCCGAGGATATCGCGGGCGGGGCGATCTATCTCGCCAGCCGGGCCGGGGACTACGTCGTGGGGACGACGATCCCGATCGACGGCGGCATCGTCAACGCCTGGATGCCCGACGAATTCCAGGACCCGTCCGGAGGGCACTGAGCCATGAAGCACCGCCTGCGCACCCTCGCCACCGGGATCACCTTCGGCGAAGGGCCGCGCTGGCACAACGGTCGGCTGTGGTTCTCCGACTTCTACGCGCATCGTGTCTGCTCGGCCGATCTGGCCGGGGACCTCAGGGTAGAGCTGGAACTGGACGGCCAGCCATCGGGTCTTGGCTGGATGCCCGACGGATCGCTGCTGGTGGTGCGGATGGAGATGCGGCAGGTCTGGCGCCGCTGGCCCGACGGGCGTTTCGAATGCCACGCCGACCTAGCGGGCCATTCCGCCTTCCTGTGCAACGACATGGTCGTCGACGCAGAGGGCCGAGCCTATGTCGGCAACTTCGGCTTCGATCTGGGCGCGGCGCTGGCCGAACGCGGCGCGGCGGGCGTGTTGGCCGATTGCCCGACCACGGTGCTGGCCCTGGTCCAGCCCGACGGCGCCGTGAGCGATGCCGCGCCGGGCGAACGCTTCGCCTTTCCCAACGGCACCGTGATCACGCCCGACGGCAAGACCCTGATCGTCGCCGAAACCTTCGGGATGCGGCTTTCGCAGTTCGCCGTTGGTCCGGACGGTACGCTATCGGGTCGGCGCCTCTTCGCCGCAACCGCGCCGCGCCTCCCCGACGGGATCTGCCTCGACGCCGAAGGTGCAGTGTGGATCGCCAATCCGGCCGCCCCCGAATGCGCGCGGATCGCGGCGGGCGGCGCGGTGCTCGACACCGTCGAGACAGGCGGCCTCAACTGCTACGCCTGCATGCTGGGCGGCCCGACCGGGCGCCACCTGTTCATGCTGGTCGCGGCCGATTCGGCGCCGACGGCCTCGCCCACCGGCAAGGTACTGGTCACCGAGGTCCCGGTTCCACGCGCCGGCTGGCCTTAATCGCGCATCAGTTCGCGCACGAAGCCGATCAGCCCGGTCTGGCGAGCGCGCTTCATGCGTTCGGCGTGCAGGATCTCCCGCACCTTGTCGAAGCAGTGGCCGATGTCGTCGTTGACCACGACATAATCATAGCCATCCCAGTGGCTGATTTCTGCGCGGGCGCGTTCCATCCGCCTGGCGATCACGTCGGCCGAATCGGTGCCGCGCCCGGTCAGGCGTCGGCGTAATTCGTCGATGCTGGGCGGGAGCAGGAACACGCGGACAACGTCGATTTCCAGCTTCTGGTAAAGCTGCTGGGTGCCCTGCCAGTCGATATCGAAAAGAAAGTCCTGCCCTTCGCGCAGGCCCGCCTTCACCTGGGCCTTGGGCGTACCATAGCAGTAGCCGAAGACCGGCGCCCATTCGAGGAAATGGTCGTCCTCGACCATCCGGTCGAACTCGGCCTGATCAACGAAGATGTAGTCCTTGCCGTCGACCTCGCCGGGCCGTTTGGGCCGGGTCGTGACCGAAACCGACAGGCATATCTCATCGTCGGCCTCGAGCAGCATGCGCGAAATCGTGGTCTTGCCCGCGCCCGAGGGAGAGGACAGGATCAGCATGAGACCGCGCCGTTGCAGGGTGTCGCTGGGTTTGAGATCGGGGCTTGCCATGGCGCTCAATTGCCCAAGGCGCGGCGGCGATCAAGCGCCGCCTTTCTCCTTGGCGCCCTTTTTGGCCTGGCGGTCAACCTGCGCCGCACCTTCCGCGGCGACCACGGCCTTGCCCCGCTTGCGGTCGTAAAGGGTCTTCGCCAGCAGCCCGCCGCCAACCACCAGCGCGCCGGGAACCGATCGCGTCGCCAGCCGGGCCAGCGCGGTCCCGACCATCGTCTGGGTCATCGAACGGCCCTTGACGATCGCCTTGGCCTTGCCGGGCGAATATTTGGCCTGCAACAGGGTGCGTTCGACCAGATGGCGCAGGATCTGCCCGCCGCCGCGCAGCACGATGTCGGCGATCACCAGGTTGGTCATCGGATTGGGGCTGGCAGCGGACGCCGATTTGCCGGCCTTCCTTGCGACGGCCTTGGTCTTGTCCGCCAGCACCTTGGGGGCCTTGGCCATCGTTACTTCTTCCGCCCGAAATCGACCGTCACGACATTCGAGCCGTCGTCACCGCCGCCGGGCGGATCGGAGTCGGGATGATCATTCTCCGCATCTTCGTGCGGTTCGGGGCCTTCCGGTCCGCCAACAGCCTGGAACTGGAGCCCGAAATCCACCGCCGGATCGACGAAGGCGGTGATCGCCGAGAACGGGATGTCGAGCTTGGCCGGCACCTGGTTGAAGGTCAGCCCGACAGTGAAGCCGTCGCTACCCACGGCGAGATCCCAAAATTTGTTCTGAAGGACGATGGTCATTTCGTCCGGAAACCGTTCCTTGAGATGTGCGGGGATCGCCACCCCGGCCGCCGAGGTCTTGAAGGTGATGTAGAAGTGATGGTCGCCCGGCAGACTGCCGCCCGCCGCCTCGACCTGACCCAGCACCCGGCCGACCACCGCGCGCAGCGCCTCCTGGACGATCTCGTCGTAGGGGATCAGACTGTCGGGTGCTTCGTCGCTCATGGGTTTCAAGTGGCGTCCTGTCGCCGGATGGTCAAGCCAAAGCAGCAACTGCCCGGCAAGCCAATGGTTGCAAGGCCCGCATTCCGGCCTATAGGCCAGCCCCATGCGTACCGCCCGAATTGCCCGCAAGACGCACGAGACCGACATCGTCGCGGAGGTGAACCTCGACGGGACCGGCGCCTACGACGTGTCGACCGGGATCGGCTTTCTCGACCACATGATCGAGCAGTTCAGCCGTCATTCGCTGATCGACATCACCTGCCGGATCAAGGGCGACCTTCACGTCGACCAGCACCACACGACCGAGGACAGCGCCATCGCGATCGGCCAGGCGATCGCCCAGGCCCTGGGCGACAAGGCCGGCATCGGCCGTTACGGCGAGGCCCATTCGGCGATGGACGAGGCACTGGCCCGCGTCGCGCTCGACATCTCGGGCCGCCCCTGGCTGGTCTGGAAGGCAGCCTTCACGCAGGAACGCCTCGGCGAGATGGACACCGAGCTGTTCGAACACTGGTTCCAGTCGATCGCGCAGGCGGTAGGCATCACGCTGCACATCGAACTGCTCTACGGCCAGAACAACCACCATATCTGCGAAGGCATCTACAAGGGCTTTGCCCGCGCGATGCGCCAGGCGGTGGAACTGGACCCGCGCAAGGCCGGGGCGATCCCCAGCACCAAAGGCCAGCTTGGTGGCTGAAGTCGTTGCCCTCGTCGATTATGGCGCGGGGAACCTTCACTCCGTTGCCAATGCGCTGAAAGCGGCAGGCTGCGAGCATGTCACGATAACCGACAGTCCCGACGTGGTCCGTGCTGCCGATCGCATCGTCCTGCCCGGTGTCGGCAGCTTCAAGGCCTGTGCCGAAGGGCTGACCGCGATTCCCAATCTGGTCGACGCCATGCACGAACGCGTGTTCGTTGGCGGGGCGCCGTTCCTCGGCATCTGCGTCGGCATGCAGCTGCTCGCCACTACCGGGGTCGAGCACGGCGACACGCCGGGGCTCGACTGGATCCCGGGCGAAGTCCGCCTGATCGAGCGCACAGACCGCGCGATCAAGGTGCCGCACATGGGCTGGAACGACGTCGCGACGACCGCCCACGCCGTGCTGGTCGAACCGGGCGAGGGCTATTTCCTCCATTCCTACCACTTCGCCGTTGATGACGGGCGCCACGTGCTGGCGATGACCGATCACGGGGGGGGCCTGGTCGCCGCGGTCGGACGCGACAACCTGGTCGGCGTGCAGTTCCATCCCGAGAAAAGCCAGGCCTATGGCCTGTCGCTCCTGTCCCGCTTTCTGGAGTGGCGGCCATGATCGTCTTCCCCGCCATCGATCTCAAGGCCGGGCAGGTCGTCCGCCTTGCCGAAGGCGACATGGCCCGCGCAACGATCTATGGCGACAACCCGGCCGCCCAGGCACTGCTGTTTGCCGAGGCCGGTTCGCAGTTCCTCCACGTCGTCGATCTCGATGGCAGCTTCGCCGGCCGGGCCGAAAACCGCGAGGCGGTGGAAGCCATCGTCGATGTCTTTCCCGGCCACGTCCAGCTTGGCGGCGGCATCCGCACCCGCGAGGCGGTCGAAGGCTGGTTCGATCTGGGCATCAGCCGCGTGGTCATGGGTTCGGCGGCGCTCAAGGATCCGCAGTTCGTCAAGGACATGGCGAGGGAGTTTCCCGGCGGCATTGTCGTTGCGGTCGACGCCCGCGACGGCATGGTCGCGACCGAGGGCTGGGCCGATGTGTCCGACGTCGAAATGGTCGACCTGGCGCGCCGCTTCGAGGATGCCGGCGTCGCCAGCCTGCTGTTCACCGACATCGGCCGCGACGGGCTCTTGAAGGGCGTCAACATCGACGCGACCGTTGGCCTGGCACGACAGGTGGACATCCCGGTGATCGCCAGCGGCGGGGTCAAGGGGCTGGACGACATCCACGTGCTGGCGCTCCACGCCCATGAAGGGATCGAGGGCGTGATCACGGGCCGCGCGCTCTACGAAGGTCGGCTCGATCTGGCCGCCGCCATTGCCATGGCGAACCGGGCATGACCGTCCGCATCCGCGTCATCCCCTGCCTCGACGTTCGCGACGGGCGCGTGGTCAAGGGGGTCAATTTCGTAAACCTCAAGGACGCTGGAGATCCGGTCGAACAGGCCCGCGCCTATGACGCGGCCGGCGCGGACGAACTGTGCTTTCTCGACATCAGCGCCAGCCACGAAGGACGCGGCACGCTGCTCGACGTGGTGCGCCGTACCGCCGAGGTCTGCTTCATGCCGCTGACGGTCGGTGGCGGGGTGCGCACGGTGGAGGACGCGCGGGCACTTCTGCTGGCGGGCGCGGACAAGGTTGCGGTCAATTCGGCTGCGGTCAGCCGCCCGGAAGTGGTCGCCGACATCGCGCAGAAGATGGGCAGCCAGTGCATCGTGGCTTCGGTCGACGCGCGGCGGCAGGGCGACCACTGGGAAATCTTCACCCACGGCGGGCGCAAGGCAACCGGGATCAACGCGGTGGAGCATGCCGTGCGGCTGGCCCAGCTGGGCGCGGGCGAGCTGCTGGTCACTTCGATGGACGGGGACGGGACGCAGGCCGGATACGACCTCGAACTCACCCGTACCATCGCCGATGCCGTGTCGGTGCCGGTAATCGCCAGCGGCGGCGTCGGCACGCTCGATCATCTGGTCGAAGGAGTGACCAGGGGCCATGCCAGCGCCGTGCTTGCCGCGTCGATCTTCCATTTCGGCACCCACACCGTGGCCGAAGCACACGCCGCGCTGCGCGCAGCCGGCTTGCCTGCACGCGGATAGCTTGGCAGGACGGACGGCCATGGACACCCTGACACGCCTTGCCGCGACCATCGCGACACGCCGCCACGCCGATCCCGCGACTTCGTGGGTGGCGAAGCTGCACGCCAAGGGCCTGCCGGTGATTGCGAAGAAGCTGGGCGAAGAAGCGGTCGAGACCGTCATCGCCGCGCTGTCGGGCAGCCGCGAGGAACTGGTCGGCGAGGCGGCCGACACCTTGTTCCATCTGCTTGTCCTGCTCGACGCCAAGGGGGTCACCCTTGCCGAGGTGCTCGCCGAACTCGACCGCCGTGACGGCGTCAGCGGCATCGCCGAGAAGGCGGCCCGCCCAGCGCCATGACGATCCCGGGCGACTGGCTGGTCACCCATGCCGAGGCGCTTGCCCGCAAGAGTCAGGACGTGCTGCATCATGGCACCTTGCGGATGAAGCTTCACACCCCGGTCATGCCCAATGTCCAGGCGCCGCACGAACAGGACGAGCTCTATCTGATCCTCAAGCGTCGGGGCCTGTTCAGCAAGGCCGGCGAAACCCGCGCGTTCGGCCCCGGCGACGCGATCCTGGTCGAGGCGGGGGTCGAGCACGCCTTCGAGACCATTTCCGACGATACGCTGCTGTGGATCCTGTTCTGGGGCCCGCCGGGCGGAGACAAGGACGCCTGCTGATGCCGATCGACGCCACCCTGCCCTATGACGATCAGAACGTGTTCGCGAAGATCCTGCGCGGGGAGATTCCGAACCGGACGGTCTACGAGGACGAGTGGGCCCTGGCCTTCCATGATATCAACCCGCAGGCACCGCTGCACGTGCTGGTAATCCCAAAGGGCGCCTATGTCAGCTGGGACGATTTCTCGGCCCGCGCGCTCGACGAGGAAATCGCCGGCTTCGTCCGTGCGGTCGGCCATGTCGCGCGGGCACACGACCTTGTCGTACCAGGCTACCGCCTGCTCGCCAACGTCGGCGGACACGGCCACCAGGAAGTGCCGCACCTTCACGTCCACCTGTTCGGCGGCAGGCCGCTCGGACCGATGCTGGCGCGATAAAGCGAGGCGGGACGGGGACAGGCCGTGACCGCGAAGCGATAGCCTGGCCGCGCGGGGTTGCCCTGCGACTCCCCGCACGGCTAAACCTCCGCCGGCATGACGTCATTCCCCAGCCCTCCTTCCGGCCTCATCGAAGGCGCGGTGCACCGCTTTGCGGTGCGCGCCTACTTCGAGGACACCGACCTGTCGGGAGTGGTCTACCACGCCAATTACCTGCGCTGGTTCGAGCGTGCCCGCAGCGATTTCGTCCGCCTTCTGGGAATCGACCAGCGCGCCGCCAACGAAAGCGGCGAAGGGGCCTTCGCGGTTGTGGACCTGTCGATCCGCTACGCCGTTCCCGCGCGTCTCGACGATGCGGTGCTGATCGAGACGCGCTGCAGCGAACTGCGCGCAGCCTCGTGCCGGATGCACCAGAAAGCCTTTCGCGAGGACGGCACCCTTCTGTCTGAAGCGACGTTCCGCGTCGGCTTCGTGTCGCCTGACGGCCGCCCCCGCCGCATGCCCGATGGTTGGCGCGCGGCCTTTGCCCCCATTGTTTCTGAAGGAACCCGATGAGCCTGCTTTACACCCTTGCCGCCGCCGCCGGGGCGCCGCGCCATCTCAACCCGGTCAAGCTGTTCATGGACGCAGACTTCGTCGTTCAGCTGGTCATGGCCGGGCTGATCCTCTCCTCGGTCTGGGTGTGGATGATCATCCTGTCGTTCTCGCTGCGCAGCGGCGCGATCCGCAAGCGCTGCGACGCCTATGAGCGGGCCTTCTGGAAGACCAAGGACATCGACGCCTTCCAGGCCGAATGGGAAGGTCGCGACACGCCGTCGGCCAGGGTCGCTGCGGCAGGTCTGGCCGAATGGCGCGCCTCGGCCCGGCGCGATCTCGATGGCACGCGCCAGCGCCTGTCGCTGGCTATGGACGGTGCCATCGCGCAGGAGGGCGAACACCTGTCCGAGAGACTCAACTTCCTCGCCACGGTCGGCTCGGTCGCGCCCTTCGTCGGGCTGTTCGGCACGGTCTGGGGGATCATGAACAGCTTCTTCCAGATCGGCCAGCAGCAGAACTCGTCGCTCGCCGTGGTCGCGCCGGGCATTTCCGAAGCGCTGTTCGCCACCGCGATCGGCCTGTTCGCGGCCATCCCCGCGGTCATTGCCTACAACCGCTTCTCGCACCGGGTCGACCAGCTCGAGGCGCGGCTGCAGCGTTTCGCCGATCGCCTCCAGGCCAGTTTCAGCCGCGACCTGGAGGGTCAGTAAGTGGCGATGGGCGTGGCCCGTCGCGGGAGCAGGCGCCGCGGCCGCGCGCCGATGGCGGAAATCAACGTGACCCCGCTGGTCGACGTGATGCTGGTGCTGCTGATCATCTTCATGGTCACCGCGCCGCTGCTCAACGCAGGCGTGCCGGTCAACCTGCCCGATAGCGCGGCGAGGCCCCTCGACCAGACGCCGCAACAGATCAGCCTGGCCATCGATGCCGAGGGCCGCGTGTTCATCGACCAGAGCGAGGTCGCACCCGGCACCCTCGCGAGCCGCCTATCTGCCTTGCCCCGCGGTTCCGACGGCAAGCCGCCGCTGGTGACGCTGCGGGCGGACCGGGCGCTCGATTATGGCCGGGTGATCGCCGTGATGGGCGAGCTCAACCGCGCCGGGTTCAACGCGATTTCGCTGGTCACCACCAGTTCAGGCTCGGCTGAATAGGCGTTCAGCATGGCAGCGATCGCCCTTGCCCGCGAAGAACGGATCGGCCTTGGCCTGGCCCTGGCGGCGCACGCCGGGCTGTTCGCATGGCTGGCGGTCAATCCGCCCGCCACGGCTCCGGCGCCCGCACCCGAACGGATGACCGTGACCCTCAGCGACGACGTCGGCCTGACCTCCACCGCTCCGCAGCCGGCCCCGGCCCCCGCGCCGGACGAAGCACCGATGCCGGGCGATCAGCTGCCCCCGCCCATGCCGCTGGCCGTTCCGCAGCCGGCCCCGGCACCGGTCCAGCGTGCCGTCCCCGCACCTGCCAGACCGGCCCCGATCAAGGCCGCCCCGGCAAAGGCGCTGCCGCCCACCAAATCCGCCCCCGCCCCGGCCAGGCAGGCTGGTGGCAGCCGGATCGGCGACGATTTCCTCAAAGGCGTCAGCGGCGCGCAAGGGCAGAACCGCGCGCCGGCGACACCCGCCGCCGCCGCCGGACCACAGGTCCGCTCGGCGCTTTCGGCGGCGATCCTGCGCCAGATCAAGCCCAAGTGGCAGGGCCGTGTGCCCCAAGGGGTCGACACCGAAAAGCTCGTGTCGGTGATCGCCATCGAACTGAACCCGGATGGCACGTTGAACGGCACGCCGCGCCTGCTGTCGCAGGACGGGATCAACGATGCCAACCGTGCCCAGGCCCGGCGCCATGCCGAGGAAGCGATCCGCGCGGTGCAGCTTGCTGCGCCCTTCAGTCTGCCCAGCGAACTTTACGAGGCGTGGAAGAAACCGCCCGCCCTAAGGATGAGAAAGAGCATCTGACCCCATGAGAACCGCACTTCTGACCCTCGTCCTGGCGCTGTCCGCGTCGCCCGCGCTGGCGCAGACGGCCGAGCCCGCTCCCGCCCAGACCGCGGCAGCATCGGCCGAGCAGGCAATCGACGTGACCGACGACAGCGATTGGCAGAACCAGACGATTGCCATTCCCGCCTTTGCCACCAATGCCGACGTGCCGACCCGGACCAGCGCGGGCAGCACCGCGGCGCTGGGCAACGCGCTGGCCGGGGTGATCACCGCCGACCTCCAGAACAACGGCCTGTTCAAGCCGACCGGTCCCGGCGCCCTGCCGCGGCCCGCGCTGGCGCAGATCCAGGCGCCCGAATTCGGCGGGTGGCAGGCGCGCGGTACCGACATGCTGATCCAGGGTTTTGTTCGCGCCGAAGCGGACGGGCAGGTCACGGTCGGCTGCTATCTCTACGACGTTGCCTTGAAGCAGCAGCTCGCCAAGGCGGGCTGGACGCTCGCGCCCGGCGAGTGGCGCCGCGCCGCGCACAAGTGCGCCGACATGGTCTATTCGCGCCTGTCGGGGGAAAGCCCGTTCTTCGACAGCAAGGTCGCCTTCATCGCCGAAACCGGGCCCAAGGATCGCCGGCTGAAGCGTCTGGCGATCATGGATTCCGATGGGCAGAACTTCACCTACCTGACCACCGGACAGACCACTGCGCTGACCCCGCGCTGGTCGCCCGACTACAAGTCGATCCTCTACCTGTCCTATTTCAACGGCCAGCCGCGAATTTACATCCTCGATCCCGCGACCAAGTCGCAGCGGCTGCTGCTGTCGGCGCGCAATCCCCTGTTCGCGCCGCGCTGGTCGCCCGACGGGCAGTGGGTGCTCTATTCGATGGCCCAGGCCGGCAACACCGACATCTACAAGATCACCGCCGCCGGGGGATCGCCGGTCAAGCTGACCGACAGCCCAGGCATCGACATCGGCGGCAGTTTTTCGCCCGACGGCAGCCGCATCGTTTTCGAAAGCGACCGGTCGGGCAGCCAGCAGGTCTACGTGATGAACGCCGACGGTTCGAACCAGAAGCGCATCAGCTTCTTTGGCGGGCGCGGCGCGACCCCGGAATGGAGCCCGCGCGGCGACCAGATCGCGTTTACCCACATCGTCGGCAATCTGCGCGTGGCGACGATGGATCCAAGCGGCGGGTCGCTGCGTTACCTGACCGACGACTGGCAGGACGAAGCGCCGACCTGGGCGCCCAACGGCCGCGTCATCCAGTTCTTCCGCACGGCACGGAACACCGGGCGGACCAGCGTGTGGCAGGTCGACCTGACGGGCCGCAACCTGCGCAAGCTCGATACCCCGGTCGACGGCAGCGATCCCGCCTGGGGCCCGCTGCGTCCCTGACCGACCCCATTCAAAAGGAGAACCCGATGAGAACGAACCCCGCCCTGATCGCCATGCTGGCCGCGGGCCTCGCCGTTTCGGCCTGTTCGAAGAAGCCTCCGGCGCAGCTTCCGCCCGATCCCGGCGGCGCGGTCTCGACCGAGACGCCGACCGCCTCGACCGGTCCGACTCCCGGCAGCCAGGCCGATTTCGTCGCGACGCTGATGGGGCAGGACACGATCCTGTTCGACACCGACCAGTACAACATCGACAGCGCCGACCAGGCCGCCCTTGCCGCCCAGGCACAATGGCTGGCCAAGTACCCGGCCAAGCGCGCCACCGTCGAAGGCCACGCCGACGAACGCGGCACGCGCGAATACAATCTGGCGCTGGGCGAGCGCCGCGCCAATGCCGCCAAGAATTACCTCGTCAGCCTGGGCGTAGATGCCGCGCGCATCGCCACGGTCAGCTATGGCAAGGAACGCCCTGTCGCCCTGGGATCGGACGAAGGAAGCTGGGCGCGCAACCGCCGCGCGGTGACCGTCACTATCGACTGAACCGGCCGACCGGTCCCCGCGCTATTGGAGCGCGGGGATCAGATGGCTGACCGAAGGGAGCATCGGGGTCTTGGCGCTTAGCGGCAGGCTCAATCCCTGGCCCGATGCCAGCATGGCCGTCCGCCCCGACCCGATCACGGCAAGGGCCGTCATCGCCATCACCGAAAGCGCGATCGACAGGGCTAGTTGTTTGCTCATCGCTGCGAAACACTCCCGTTGCGGGGCGCAATCTAGGTCAATCGGGCCGCGTTTTCAAGGATCTGGACCCTGCCCCTTGGATCAGGGGGTCTTTGCCCGTTGCGCTGGCGGGGGGATAGGGCCTATCTCTGGAGGGATGAGCAGAGCCGGCCGATCCGACAACTGGGGTTTCCCGCGCTGGCGCGGTTACGAGGGCGCACGCGATACCGCCACGATCCGCCTGTGCGACCGTCATGGCTGCACCGATCCGGGAAGCTGTCCTGCGCCCAAGAGCCCAAACAGCCCCGAACGCTGGATGTTCTGCCAGCGTCATGCTGCCGAGTACAACGCCGGCTGGGACTATTTTGCCGGGCTCGACGCCGAGGAAGCTGCACAGCGCGAGGCCGACGAAAGCCGGGACAATTCCGGCTACCGCGAATCGGCGCACTATGGCTGGGCCGGATCGGGCGACGGCAGCCGCAGCCGTGACGAAATGCGCGCGCTCGACCTGCTCGAGCTTGAGGCCGATGCCGATTTCGAGGCGATCAAGAAGAGTTACCGCGCCAAGGCCAAGCTGGTCCATCCCGATGTCCGACCGGGTGACGATGAAGCCGCAAGGGCTTTCCAGGCGCTGCAACTGGCCTATGAGGTTCTGCGCGCAGCCGAAGAACGGCGCGAGTGGAAAGGGTAAGACAGGGGTCGCTATGTACCGAGAACTTCACCATCTGTGGTGGGACAGCGCCGCGCTGGGATTCGAGGCCTCGCAGGTCATCGGTCTGCGCATGGCCCGGCTCGCCCAGGGCGACGACAAGGCCTTCAGGGAGGCCGAGCGCATGGTCACCGAGAAAATCAGCGCCGCCTTCGAAATCCACATGATGGCCGTGACCGGCCAGCTTGGCCTGACCCCCGACGAGCAAGCCGCGCGCACCGTGAAGAAGCTGCGCCGCAAGGTCGAGCGCAACCGCAAGCGGCTCAGCTCCGGCGGTTGATCCGCTTGATCGTGCCGGAAAAGGCCAGGACGTTGCGCCCGGCATCGTCGATCATGCCGCGCACGAAGACCATCGACAGCCCGGCGCGCACCACTTCACCGCGCGCGGTCAGCAGCCGGCCCGGTTCGGCCGCGCCAACGAATTCGCAGTTCATCGTCACGGTGACCCCATGGATGTTCGCGTCCATCCCGCCGGCGATCATGAACAGGGCATAGTCGGCAAAGGTCATCAACGACCCTCCGTGGATGTTCCCCCCGCCGTTGCGGTTCTTCGCCTCGGGCATGAAGCCGCAGACGATGCCCTTGCCATCGGGCTGGCAGTAGAAGGGCCCTGCATAGTCCTCGAAATCGTCGGCCGGCTCCCAGTGATACCAGCCGGCCCAGTCCGGATCCTGCGCGGTCGCCAGCCGCCACGGCACGGTGGTCGGCGGACTGTCGGGCTGCATCTTGTCGTGCGGTTCGTGGCTCATGCCGGCGGCCCAAGCATAACGCCCGCGCCGCCGCAAGCGGGATCACACCGCGGCCAGTGCCTGTTCGAAGTCGGCGATAAGGTCGTCGGCGTCCTCGATGCCGATGCTGACGCGGACGAGGTTGTCGGTGATGCCGAGTTGCGCCTTGCGTTCATCGGGCACCGACAGGTGCGTCATCGCAGCGGGCAGGCTGGCCAGCGTCTCGGTCCCGCCGAGGCTGACCGCCAGCTTGGCGATCTTGAGGTTGTCGAGGAAGCGGAAGGCTTCGGCCTCGCCGCCCTTGATGTAGAGCGAAAAGGTGCTGCCCGCGCCGGTGCAGTGCCGGTCGTAGATGTCCTGCTGACGCGGATCGTCGATCATGCCGAGGTAGCCGAGCCTTTCGACCTTGGGATGGGTCGCGAGCCAGGCGCAGACGCGGGCGGCGTTCTCGCCCGCGCGGCTCATCCTGAGTTCGACCGTCTCGAGGCTGCGCATCAGCATCCACGCGGTGTTGGGATCGACGATCCCGCCCATGGTGTTGCGCAACATCCGCACCGGGGTCATCCACTTGCTGGCCCCGGCGATCGACCCGGCTACCAGGTCGGAATGGCCACCGACGTACTTGGTCAGCGAATAGACCACGATGTCCGCCCCCTGTTCGAGCGGGCGCTGCCACAGGGGACCAAGGAAGGTGTTGTCGATCGCAATCGGGCAATCCGGCCCGAAAGCGGCGTCGCGGGCGGCCTTGACCGCCTCGACATCAACCAGCGCGTTGGTCGGGTTGGCCGGGCTCTCGAGATAGATCATCGCGACCTTGCCGCCCTGCGCGTCGGCCTGTGCCCTGGCGCGTGCCATCACGGCGTCCAGTTCCTCGCGCGTCGCGCCGGCCGGAAAGTCGACATAGGTCACGCCGAAACGGCTCAGCGTCCTGGCGACGAAGCCTTCGCTGGCAGCATAGAGCGGGCCGGAATGGACGATCACGTCGCCGGCACTGCAATAGGCCAGGAACAGCACGCAGATCGCGGTCATGCCGCTGGAAAAGCTCAGTGCTTCCTCGGCGCCATCCCAGACGGCCAGGCGGCCCTCGAGAATCTGCTGATTGGGCCCGTTGAAGCGCGAATAGACGAGGCCGTCGGTGCCGCCCGGAACCTTGCCGGTGATCCCTTCGAAAAAGCGCTTGCCATCGGCCGCGCTGGGGAAGGCAAAGGTGCTGGTCAGGAAGATCGGGGCCTTGAGGCTGCCTTCGGACAGCATCGGATCATAGCCATGGCCCATCATCAGCGTCGCGGGCGAAAGCTGGTGGTTGCCGATCGTGGTTATCGCGGCCTTGGGCTTGCGGCCCGGTGTCTTGTCGTTAGCGGGGGTATCGGCCATGGCGCGGCGTCCTTCCTGTGCAGTCGCGCTCCCAGGAAGGCGGAAGCTTCATGGGGTTGCGGGGGCGCTGGCGATCCTAACCTCCGCAGGACCGCATCTCCACCCGTTGCCCGGATCGGAGCGCGGCTTACCAAGCGCACAAACTGATTTCAACGGTAACCGGTTCAGACCAGCGCGGTGACGGTCCAGACCACCCCGACCATGAGGAAGACGCCGGCCAGATCGAGAGCCAGGCCCGCCTTGATCACGCGCGGCAGGGCGATGTGCCCGGTGGCCCAGGCCAGCGCGTTGGGCCCGGTTCCGGCCGGCAGCATGAAGCCCCACGAGGCGGCCAGCGCCGCCGGCAGCGCCAGCAGCATCGGATCGGCTCCCAGCGCGGCGACCAGCGCGCCGACCACCGGCATGATCCCGCTGGCCGCCGCGATGTTGCTCGCAAACTCGGTCACGATCACGACAAAGGCGACCAGCACCAGCGCAACCACCGGCAACGGCACGGCCCGCAGCGGCAGGAGCATTTCGCCGAGCCAGTCGGCCAGGCCGCTGGCGCTCATTCCCATGGCGAGGGCCAGGCCGCCGCCGAACATCAGGATCACGGCCCAGGGGGCGCGGTTCGCCTCGTCCCAGTTGAGCAACGGGCGGCCGGTGCCGTCGGGAATAAAGAACAGGGTGAGCCCCGCGATCGCGGCGATCGTGCCATCGTCGATCCCCCCGGGCGGCACCAGCGGCTTGATCAGCGGCATCGAGACCCAGGCGATCACCGTCAGGACGAAGACGGGAAGGAGGCGCTTCTCGGGCACCGTCCAGCCTTGCGGCAGGTGGATTGACGCGCGCGCCGCAGCCGGGTCGAAGCTGTCCTGAGACAGGCGCTGGACCTTGCCGATGATGAAGGCGGCGAGCGGCACCGACAGCAGGACAACCGGCACCCCGTAGGCGCTCCATTCGAGGAACGAGATCTCGACCCCGAGACTTTCCTTGAGGAGCGCGACCGCGATGGCGTTGGTCGGCGTGCCCACGATCGTCCCGAACCCGCCAAGAGTGGCGGCAAAGGCAATGCCCATCGGCAAGGCGCCGGCGACGCCCTCGGTATCGCCAGCCTTGACCCCGCCCGAGGCGAGCATGGCCAAGGCCATCGGCATCATGATCAGCGCGGTCGACGTATTCGAGATGAACATCGAGATGAGCGCCGTGGCGGTCATCACCGCCAGCAACAACTGCCACGACGAATGGCCCGCCCGTGCCAGGATGGCGAGCGCCAGCCGCCGGTGCAGGCCGGTGCGCTCGATTGCGAGGGCCAGGAACGCCCCGCCGAGGAACAGGAACATGGTCGGCGAATAATAGGACGCGGCGGTCTTGGCCGCGTCCGAGACGCCCAGCAGCGGCAGGATGATGAAGGGGAGAAGCGCGGTGGCCGAGAGCGGCATCGCCTCGCTCATCCACCAGGCTGCCATCCACCAGACCAGGCCCGCGGTGGGCCAGGCCGCCACCGGCATTCCGGCCGGTGCGGCGGTCAGCACGGTCAGCGCGAAGCCCAGCGGGCCGAGCCAGAAGCAGATGCGCTTGGCAGTCATGGCCCTCCCCCCTCGGCCTTGCTGACCCTTGTTTACTTGGGCGACAGCACCATCAGCATCTGGCGGCCTTCCATGCGGGGATAGGCCTCGATCTTGGCGTCTTCGGCGGTGTCTTCCTGCACCCTCTTCAGAAGGTTCATGCCAAGCTGCTGGTGCGACAGTTCGCGGCCGCGGAAGCGCAGGGTGACCTTCACCTTGTCGCCTTCGCCGATGAACTTGTGGATCGCGCGCATCTTCACGTCATAGTCGTGGTCGTCGATGTTCGGACGCATCTTGATCTCCTTGATCTCCTGCGTCTTCTGCGACTTGCGGGCGAGATTGGCCTTCTTCTGGGCCTCGTAGCGGAACTTTCCGACGTCGAGGAACTTGCATACCGGCGGATCGGCATTGGGCGACACTTCGACAAGGTCGAGGCCGACTTCCGCTGCCTGTTCGATTGCTTCACGGGTGTACATCACGCCGATGTTTTCGCCGTTCTCGTCGATGACGCGAACCTTGTCGGACGTGATCATGTTGTTGTAGCGCGGCCCGCTCTTTACGGGGGGCGTCATCATGCGCCGGGGTGGGGGTGCTATGTTGGAATCTCCTGAGACGGTTTTCTGCGCCGCTCCATAGTCCCGATTCGCGAATTGGGGAAGGGTTTAGGCGGCGTTTCGCCATATGGGGAAGCGGACCAGCTTTTGCGAGGCCGGCAGCAGCGCATCGACGGCGCGGGCCGGCTGCATCGCGGCGATTATGGCCGGATCGGATGCATCCATGCCGCCGGTCAGCGTACCGAAGGCGGGCAGGATCAACTTGCGCTCGCTCGACACCCAGCAGGGGCGTGCGATCAGGCGCCCGCGCGCCTTGACGCGCAGGCGCGGGTGGAAGTGACCCGTTAGCTCGGGCCGCATCTCTCCGCGCGACGCGTGGTGGCGCAGCATGATGCCGGCCAGTTCGATCTCGTCCACCGCGGTGCCCCACGGCACGTGGCCCTGGTCGTGGTTGCCGGCGATCCACACCCAGTCGGTGGCGCGGGCCAGCGCGTCGAGCATGCCGGCGGCGTGCGGCTCCAGCCGATCGGCCCCAGCGGTATCGTGGAAATTGTCACCCAGGCAGAACACGCGGCGGGCGCCCGTCTGGCGGATTGCGGCGGCCACCCGTTCCAGCGTTTCGCGGCTGTCGTATGGGGGCAGCATCTGCCCGTGACGGGCGAAAAAGCTGGCCTTTTCAAGGTGCAGGTCGGCCACCAGCAGCGCCTGTTCGCGCGGCCAGTACAGCGCGCGTTCCCCTGCCAGGGCAAATTCCTCACCTGCGAACGAAAAGGGAACCATCGCCCTGCCCTTGCCGCAAGGCGTTTGGCTTGGCAAGGGGCTGACGATGACCGACTGGACCCCCGCCACCGCCCGCGCCCGCGCCTGGTTCGAAAGCCTGCGCGACCGGATCTGCGCCGCCTTCGAGGAGATCGAGGCCGAGGCCGGCAGCGCCGCGCGCTTCGAATACCGGACCTGGAACCGCGAGGAAGCGGGTAACGACAACCCCGGCGGCGGCACCCGCGGCCTGATGAAGGGCAAGGTGTTCGAGAAGGTCGGGGTCAACGTCTCGACCGTTCACGGCACCTTCGCGCCGGGCTTTGCCGCCAGCATCAACGGCGCCTCGGACGAGGACCCGGGGTTTACCGCGACGGGCATCAGCCTGGTCGCGCATATGGCCAACCCGCACGTGCCGGCGGTCCACATGAACACCCGCTTCCTGACCACCACCAGGGCGTGGTTCGGCGGCGGCGGCGACCTCAACCCGCCGATTCCCTATCCGCAGGACACCGCCGATTTCCACGCCGCCTTCCAGGCCGCCTGCGATGCGCACGATCCGGCCTATTATGCCAGGTTCAAGGCCTGGGCCGACGACTACTTCTTCATCCCGCACCGCGGCGTCCACCGCGGCGTCGGCGGAATCTTCTACGATCACGTCGAATGTCCCGACATGGTGGCTTTCGAAGACAATTTCGCCTTCACCCGTGACGTCGGCGAGGCGTTCCTGCACGTGTTCCCGCAGCTCGTCCGCCGCCGCATGGACACTGCGTTCACGCCGGCCGACAAGCAGACCCAGCTCGAATGGCGCGGGCGCTATGCCGAATTCAACCTGGTCTATGATCGTGGCACGCTGTTCGGCCTCAAGACCGGCGGCAACGTCGACGCGATCCTGATGAGCCTGCCGCCCGAGGCGAGCTGGAGCTGATTGCGGTGACCCTGACCGACCTGGCCGCCCCGACCTATTCCCAGATGCTGGGCGCGCTCGCCGCGTGGCTGCGCAAGGCGCAGGCGCAGGTCGGCCGCGACCACGGCGATGCGCTCCTCTCTGCGCGGCTGGCCGACGACATGTTTCCGCTGGCGACACAGATCCGCTTCGCCTGTGTCCAGGCGCTCGAGGGGATGCACCGGATTCGCGGTGCGGAGTTCCCGCCGCTTCATGCCGCGCTGCTCGACGAAGGACGCGCCGCCGGAGACCAGCCCGGATCGCTGACCGATGCGCTGTCCCGGATCGACGAGGCGTTAGCTGTGGTTGCGGACTTGGCTGCTGCGGGAGAGGAAACGGATCCTTCCGCCCCGCTGGCTCACGCCCTGCCGATCGGCATGACCTTCGACTTTACCGGCCTGCAATATGTGCGCGACTGGGCGCTGCCGCAGTTCTATTTCCACGTCATGACCGCCTATGCGATCCTGCGCAGCCGGGAAATCGAGCTGGGCAAGGCCGACTACGTCGCCCACCTGTTTCCGCTCCTGCGCCAGCCGGACGCGCCTCCAGCCGACTAGGGTCAGGGCCAAAAACCCGCCAATCCTCGCACAAGTCCCCTTGCCCTTTGCCGGGTAAAGCCGTCACAAAGGGCAACGATGCTGCGCCAGTACGAACTTGTTGAGCGGGTCCTGTCCTATGAGCCCGAGGCCGACGAGGCCATGCTCAACCGCGCCTACGTCTATACTGTCCAGAAGCACGGCAGCCAGAAGCGGGCCAGCGGCGATCCCTATTTCAGCCACCCGGTCGAAGTGGCCGGGCTGATGACCGAACTGAAGCTCGACCAGGAAACGATCGTCACCGCCCTGCTCCACGACACGGTCGAAGATACCTTGGCGACCACGGAGGAGATCGAGAAGCTGTTCGGCGCCGACGTCGCCAAGCTGGTGGACGGGGTGACCAAGCTGTCGAAGATCGAGGCGATGGGCGAGAACGAGCGCGCCGCCGAGAACCTTCGCAAGTTCCTTCTCGCGATGAGCGAGGACATCCGCGTGCTGCTCGTCAAGCTGGCCGACCGGCTGCACAACATGCGCACGCTCCATTACATCAAGAGCGGGGACAAGCGCCGCCGCATCGCGCGCGAGACGATGGATATCTATGCCCCGCTGGCCGAGCGCGTGGGCATGTACGAATACATGCGCGAGATGCAGCTCCTCGCCTTCGAGCAGCTCGAGCCCGAAGCCTATGCCACGATCACCGGACGGCTGGCGCAGATCCGCAGTAGCGAAGGCGGCCAGGTCGACGCGATCGCCCTGTCGATCAAGCAGGCCCTGGCCGAAGGGGGTCTGAAGGTCGAGGTGTCGGGACGCGAGAAGCACCCCTACTCGATCTGGAAGAAGATGGCCGAACGCCACGTCAGTTTCGAACAGATCACCGACATCATGGCCTTCCGCGTGCTGACCGACGATGTCGACGACTGCTACCGCGCGCTAGGTGTGCTGCACCGCACCTGGCAGATGATCCCGGGGCGCTTCAAGGACTACATCTCGACGCCCAAGTCGAACGGCTACCGCAGCCTCCACACCGCGCTGATCTTCGAGAATTCGATGCGCATGGAAGTGCAGATCCGCACCCATGAAATGCACCACACCAACGAATTCGGCCTCGCCGCCCACTGGGCCTACAAGAGCCAGGAGCGACCCGACGGCCAGGTCGGCTGGCTGCGCGACCTGATCGAGATCGTCGATGCCAGCCACGATGCCGACGAACTGCTCGAGCATACCAAGATGGCGATCTACCAGGACCGCATCTTCGCCTTCACGCCCAAGGGCCAGCTGTTCCAGCTGCCCAAGGGATCGACCCCCGTCGATTTCGCCTATGCCGTCCATTCCGACCTCGGCAGCCTTGCCGTGGGCGCCAAGATCAACGGTCGGCACATGCCGCTGCGCACCGAGCTGGCCAACGGCGACGTGGTCGAGATCATCAAGAGCAAGAACGCCTCGCCCCAGCTCTCGTGGCTGGGCTTCGTCGTGACCGGCAAGGCGCGCGCCGCGATCCGCCGTGCCGTGCGGCAAAAGGAAAAGCAGGAAGTGGCCGCGATCGGCCGCGAACTGTTCGACGAGATCGCCGGAAGGCTGCCCAGCAAGATCGGCAAGAAGGCGATCAAGGACGCGGTCCAGCGCCTGGGCCTGTCGTCCGAGGACGAGCTGATGCGCGCGATCGGCACGGCCAAGATCGACGACCGGCAGGTGATGGAGGCGCTCGTCCCGGGCAGCGCCAGCAGCCTGCCCGAGCCCGAGAACTGGCCCAAGCAGGAGCGCGCTATCTCGATCAAGGGGCTGACCCCGGGGGTCGCCTTCCAGCTTGGCGAATGTTGCCACCCGGTTCCGGGTGACCGCATTGTGGGCATCCGTCATCCCGGACAGGGCGTCGAAGTCCACGCGATCGACTGCCTCAGCCTTGCCAGCGGGGTCGATGCCGACTGGCTCGACCTGTCGTGGGGGGAACGCACCACCGGCGCAATCGGCCGCGTGCGCGTGGTCCTCTACAACCGCCCCGGCACCCTGGCCGAAGCAACCGGGATCTTCGCCGGCAACCGCGCCAACATCATCAACCTGCAGAACACCAGCCGCGACGAGCTGTTCGGCACCTACGACATCGACCTCGAGGTTTCGGACCTCGCCCACCTTACCCGGATCGTCAGCGCCCTGCGCGCCAGCGATGCGGTGGCGCAGGCGGACCGTATCTAGAACGCCAGGTCCACCGTCACTGCATCGCCCTCGGCCAGTCCTTCGGCCTTGCGCACGCTGGCCTTGACCGGAAGAATCCAGCCCTCGGCCTTGGACGGAAAGACCGAAGTGGAAAACGCCGTCTCGCCGATCGTCGCGCTCACCTTCAGCGATCCGAAACCGCCGATGGTGCGCTCCATCCGCCGCATCAGCGCGGTGCCGGACAGCGCCTCGCCCGCCGCACCGTCGATCGTCAGGAAGTGCCAGGACCCGCCGCTGTTGCCGCTCCAACGCCACAGCGGCGCGGTGTGGGTCACTTGCTCGCTCACGGCACGCGGCGCACCGGCACCGGCAGATTGCAGATGTCGGCGCCGCCAGCGGGCGTCACGAAGAACGCATCGCGCCGGTTGGCGCGTGCCTCGGCATAAGCCTTGAAGCTCGCACTGGCTGGGGACAGGTACTGGTAGGCGGCCAGGCCGGAGACGTCGGAACCGATGCGGATCGACCGGATCGCGGTGCGCTCTTCGGCCGTGGCGTAGAAGCCCAGCGGCCCGGTTCCGCGCGGCAGGCTGGAAAGGTGCTCGATCCCCTCGATCACGCGGCCGACCAAGGCGATATTGCGATCGAGGTGCCGCGGTGCATGGCCGATCACGGTATACAGCTCCGCGCCCGATCCGGTGTCCGGCGGCATGTCGCGCCCGACCCCGACCATGCCATAGCAGTGCACCGGCCATGTCCCGGTGGCGTCCGATGCGCTCGGGAAGCCGCCGTCATAGCCATAGGCCTCTGCATAGGGATCGATCTTCGCGCGCGGCTGGCGCGGGGCGCGGTAGGACTTGACCCGCAGATGGTAATAACCGTCGGCCGACGGTTTCGTCAGGCCGGGCGGAAGGGACTTGGCCTTCGCCTTGTCTTCCCCGTCGGGATCGCCCCACTGGGCGACATAGTTGTCCTGCACCCGGTTGACCGCAAGGCCGTCCCACCACTTTGCCGCGGCCAGCTTGCGGATGTTGCCGATCCAGTCTTGCGCGAAGGGCGCGGGCATCAATTGGATCACCACGCGGCGGTCCGCACCCTTCGCATCCGGGGACAGGTCCATGACGAGGAGATCGGCCGGCGCGATCGCGGTCCAGTCCGATGCAGAGGCCTTGGCCACCAGCTCGCCGGGCGACGGAACCGGGGTCTCCGCGGCGGACGGCGCCGCCAGCAGGCCGGCGGCAAGGGTAAGAAGTGTGCGCATCGCCGACTTGTGCCAGCGCGGCAGTTCAAGGTCTAGGCGCTGTCTTCGAGAGCGTGGATATCGGCGTCGGACAGGCCGAAATGGTGGCCGACCTCGTGGATAAGCACGTGCGCGACGAGGTGTTCCAGGCTCTCGTCCCCGCGCGCGATCCATTCGTCCAGGATGGCGCCGCGGAACAGGCGGATGCGATCGGGCATGGTCCCGTTCGGCGCGCCGAACTTTTCCCCCACCGGCACGCCTTCGTAGATCCCGGTGAGCTCGAAGGGATCCTCGATGCCGAGCGCGTCGAGTGTGGCCTGATCGGCGAAATCCTCGACCCGCACGGCAACGCCGGCCAGATGGACCCGGAATTCCTCCGGCAACCGCGCCAGGGCGGAAAGCGCCAGGGTTTCGATTTCATCGAGGGTCGGGGCAAGGCCGAAGGGGCGTGTCATGGCGTGAATGTAGGCACGCGGCGGCCCAGCGCAACGGCTTGCCTATCGCCCCGGCGCCCGCTAGGGCGCGCCCTTCCAGTGCACGCGGAGCGGTGGCCGAGTGGTCGAAGGCGCTCGCCTGGAAAGTGAGTATACGTCAAAAGCGTATCGAGGGTTCGAATCCCTCCCGCTCCGCCATAACACCCCGATTTTATTGATAATTTTCCAAACCAAGGCCGATGTTCGCATAAACGCTTGCCCGATGGCGCGATTGCTTGAAGCCGGACGCCACCGGACAAATTGGCTTCCAAAGTAGCGGGGAAGTGCGGCGTCGTCTTGCAAGTATGCGGTTTACCTGCGCCGTGGCGAAGAACAGCATTAACGCTGATTCCAAAAAATACAGCCTCCGCCACGGTATCGGCGGAGGCTGCTGAGGCGGGAGAACAGTTTCCCGCTCTCCTCGGGTCGCACATTTGCAGGTGCTCCTGCATTGCTAGATGATCGACATATCACTCACGCCCCGAAACGGTCGCCAGGCCTGCCTCCGCGCGGAGGCCTTCGACAACCGCAAGACAGTCTCGGCGGTTGCGGTAACCACCACAGTCGGCCACCATTGCCCCTGTCCCGTCAGTCAGCCGCCAGTGCCAGTCCCCACCCCCAAACAAGGTGGAGGTCAAGGAAACCTGCTCAGCCCGGTATATGTCGAAGTGCGAGCGGCCTTCGGGCCGATGTCGCGTAAGGGCCGTTTGCGCCCCCGTCACATTGGTGTCAGGTGGCCGGCTGGTGACCTGGATCAAGCTAGGTTGATTGACCATTTCGGGCTCCGTTGGTCCCCATCCGACGCCTACCAAGGACCCCGGGCGCGATAGAATGGAAAACGTCGAACGGATCCCGCAATGAGGTAATCGGCAAGCCTCAGACGCATTTCGTCGGCCCCTTCGCCCGTTGTGCAGACGAGGTGAGTTCCCCCCGCAGGAAGCGGTTCTATCGCGCTAATCGAGACACCGCTTTCATCGCAGCGTTTGCGGACATTTGCTTCCGGCAGCTTCAGATTCATGGCCCGGCTCATTGCCGCGCTCCTGTGAGTTTGAAGGCCAAGCGGTTGATCTCTCCCCGGACCGCGGAATATCCCACGTCGCTGCCGCCAGCCAGATCAAGCGGCTTAGCCCCAAGCCCGGCGTGATAGAGGTTGAGAAATTCCAACGCCGGCTCACGTCCGCCGAGAAGTGCGAACGCGAGATGCGTGATTTGTCCCTGCCGACTTATCATTTGGCCCGGCAAACGCGGGGCCGCCTTGCGCCAGCCCAGGGACCGACGCTTGCCGCCAGCCTCGGAAGGGCTCGCAGCCACCATGCCGGAAGCCGGCTCGCTTTCTTGCGTGCTCACTCCGGGCACTCCATGCTGTGGAGCCAGCCCGAAGAGGCTGCCGCTCCAACCGAAAGCTGGTAATTTCGGATGCGATTGGCCAAAGCACCCGCGGCGGCGAGATACCTGGTCCGAGCGAGACGACTGGGTGTGGCAGCAGCACGCATGATCGAATGCTGGTGCTGCGAATACAGCTGATTGAGGTCCATGTCAGGCGCTCCACCGAGTAAGCGGGAGCGCGATGGTCTCTCAGCCAAGGACGCCTACATATCGCGTGCCCTTGATAAGTTCTAAATAGGCCAACAACCTCTGAATAACAAGGGGCCGCCGGTTTGAATCGGCACTTCTCGCACCAGCCGCGCAATCTCCCGCAGGTATCGCTCCGTCTATTTTTCCATTTCCCTCCCCCCGGTGTGGAGGTTCTCGGCAATGACAGCTTGCCCGCCGCGATTATTGGCGTGCGCGTGGCGCACCCCCTGTTCCCCGCCGCTCCGCCAGTTTGGGTTCTTGCCCGCAGCGTTCACGCCAGAGCGGGACGAAGCCGCGAAGAACCGCCCTGCAGCTGCGCCAATGCGGAATTCGTCAGGCGACCAGACTGCTCGACAGCGCGATTTCGGCGATCCCGCGGCGCCCGTTGATGCGGTCAAGCTGAACCACGATATCGATGACCGAGGCCGCATAGCTCAATGTTTCGGCGCGGTTGAGGCCGATGCCCGCCTGCATCGCCATCAGCGCGATCTGTTCCAGTGCGCCGCGCGGGGTGTTGGCGTGCACGGTGGAAAACGACCCGGGGTGACCGGTGTTGATCGCCCTTAGAAAACTGATCGCCTCGGTCCCGCGCAGTTCGCCCAGCACGATCCGGTCCGGCCGCATCCGCAATGTTGCCTGGAGCAGATCGTTGGCCGAAACCTTCGCCTCGCCCAGTTCGCCCTTGACCGCGATCAGGCCGACGCCGTTGGCCCCGGGCAGGCGCAGTTCGGCCGTGTCTTCGACCAGCACGACGCGTTCGTGCTGGGGGATCTCGTGCAGCATGGCATTGAGGAAGGTCGTCTTGCCGGTCGATGTGCCGCCAGAGATCAGGATGGTTTTGCGCCGCCGCACCGCCTCGCGCAGGAAGGCGATCGGGGTGGAGCGGGCATCCGGCATCGGCGCGTCCTCGCGCGGGATGATCGGCCCCCGGTCGTAAGCGTCGAGCGGCAGGTCGAGAAGCCGGTGACGCCGGATCGCCAGGGCCCAGTGCCGCCGCGTTGCGGGCGGGCCGCACAGTTGGATGCGGGCACCGCCCGGGAGGGTTGCGGCAAGCAGGGGGTGTTCGCGGTTGATCCCCTGACTGCTGACCCGCGCCACCTGCTCGGCCAGGCGCTGCAGCAGCTGGCCGGTAATCTCGGGCAGGACGATCCGCTGCATTCCGGGGCTGTCGGCGTCTTCGACCCACAATTCGCCCGGTCGGTTGACGAGCAGTTCGGTGACCGTCTCGCGATCGAGCCATTCGCGGAACGGCGCCAGATATGCGTCGAGATAGACGCTGCGCGGCTCGTCGATCGGCACCGCGCCATCCGGCGCTTCCGGCAGACGGTGCACGGCTCCGGTCACTGCGTCGCCACGCTGGAGAAATCGAGGTCGCGCGCGGTGAAGACGCGGATCGGCTGACCCTGCCGAACGCGCAGGGTCGGGCTGATCTGACCGTTCTGGCCGACCGCCGCCGCCGCCGCGGACTGGCCGCCGCCGGCGATCACGACCCCGGCGTTTCCGGTCAGCGCCGAGAGGCCGCCGACCACCGAGAGCAGCATCGCCGAGCCGAAGCGTTCGAAGAAGTGGGTGTTGACCTTTCCGGCCAGACCGGTGTCGCCGGCAAAGCCGACCGCGGGCGAACCGATTTCGACCGAGACGCCATCGGGCCGGATCAGCCGGGTCCAGATCACATAGGCGCGCTTCTGCCCTGCCTGCAGCCCGCTCTTGTACTGGCCGATCAGGCGCGAAGACCGCGGCACCAATACGCGGGTGCCATCGAACGAGCGCACGTCGACCGAAACGACCGCGCGGACATAGCCCGGAACATCGGTGTCGATCGCCGTTTCAAGGACGGCGGGAATCAGGGTTCCCTGGGTGACGGTGGTGCGCGGATCGAACGTGCTCCGCGCCCTGGCCGAACTTCCGCCAACGCCGCCGATCCGGGTTGCGAAATCGTCGTTGGTATTGCCGGTCGGCATTGCCGTGGGCGCCCCGCCCGGTCCGGCAAGTGCGCCGGCCGGTCCCGCCGACGGAGCGGGAAGGGCGCTGGCATCGAAAATCATCGTCGGCGATGCCGCCGGGTTGGACGCCGGGCCGGCCATCGGCATGCTTTGCGGCGGGGCCGCAAGGATTGCCTGCGGCGCGGGGCCGGGCTCAAGCCCCGGCGCGATGCCGACCGGAGCGGGCGCAACGGGAACGACGCCGACCGGCGCGGCCTGCACCGGGTTCTGGGCAGGCAGTGGCTGCGCCTGCGGCACTGATTGCGGCTGATTGCGCGCCGAATCGAGGCTCCACAGTGTCACCGCGCCGAGCAGGCCGACAATGGCGATCCCGGCAAACAGGCCGAGCCCGTCGCGGCCCGGCTTGCGCTGGGTGACCGAAGGCAGGACGTTGCGGGTGGCAAGGTCGATGATCTCGGCACTGTGCCCTTCGCGCGGGTCGCGGTCGTTGGCGGCATCGAGGCCTGCGGGAATTCTGCGGTTGAGGCGCATGGCTATCGACCTTCGCTGGGATTCTGGCTGGCGGCGAGGGCCGCGGTTCGAGGCTTGCCGGGCTGGGCGGCGTATTCGAGCGTGGCAACGTCCTTGCCAAAGCGCAGGACGATGATCCGCGGCACGCCTTCGATCACCGTCATGTCGTCGCGGACCGCGAAGTTCACAGGACCTTCGACCCCCGCCTCGTTGCGGATCTGGATCGCCGGAATGGGCACGTTCGCCGGCCATTGCAGGTAGGTGGAGGTGCCGTCGTCATAGACCTTGGCGGGGAGAAGTCCCGGCTTGCCCCGCTGGCGCCAGTCGAAGTTCAGGCTGGCCGGGTCGACCGGCGGTTTCACGCCGGCGCCGGGAATGGCGCCGGCCTCGGCCGCGGTCAGGCCGGCATCGGCCAGGGCGGGCGCCGGTTTCGGCTTGGGCTCGTCCGGATAGGTGAAGCGCAGGACATAGAGCGGCTGGGCCGCGCCGCCAGCGACAAGGTCGAAAAGATAGGTGTGACGATCAGTGATGACCGTCATGTTGGTCCGCGCCTTGACGCTCAGCGGCTTCACGAACAGCATGTTGGCCCGCTTGTTCGGCGTGACTTGCCAGCTGTTCGAATCGCCGATCGCGACGTTCTCGATGTGCTCGTCGTCGGAGAAGGCGATCGATGCCTGCACGCTGACCCGCCCGTCGATGCGGGTTACCTCGTCAGCGGTGTAATGGCGCGTGACGATGCGAGGGTCGCGCGCCTGGGCCGGCGCGGATGCCGCGAGAGCAAGAGCCACGGCGAACAACGGCAGGCGGATCATCGGATCATCTCTTTCTTGGCCCTGACCGGGGTCGATGGATAGCGGCTGCCGAGCCCGCGCGTGCGGCGGACCGGCTGGAACGCCGCGCCGGCCTGAGCCGGAGCGGCGGCGTTGTTGATGACGGTGCGGTTCGATCCCGTGCGCACCGATCCGGCGGCCATGCCGGGGTTCGGATCGGACGGCAGGATCAGGGCGGCCGTACGCGCATGCGGTGCGATCGAGGCCGCTGCCCCGCCGGCCGGAGCAGCGCCGCTGCGGATCGTCTCGATCGATGCGGACGCACCAGGCGCCTGCGCGGATGGCGATCCGGGCTCGGCATCGGCCAGGCCAAACACGCGCCAGGCCGACACGGTGGTTCCCGCCACCTTGAGGATCAGGCTCATCAGCGCGACGTGAACTGACGCCGCCAGGAACAGTGCGATCGCCGCCCGCCCGTCGAGCGCGCCTTCGGGCGACCGCAGCGCCGCCACGACCGGAACGATCAGCTCGAGCACGATGCCGCCGCCGACCACCACGAACAGGGGGGTAATGGCGGTCAGGACGAGCCCGCGCAGCCAGCCGGCGGTCAATCCCCGCGTGCCGCGAAACAGCGCAAAGACGACGAATGCCGGTCCGACGGCGAGGAGCACGGCCAGCGCGATGCGCGAAGTGACCAGGACCCCGACCGTGCCGAGCAGCAGCAGCAGCGCGCCCAGCCACATCACGTTGGCCGGCGTGAAGCTTCCCGATGTGACCCCGGCTCCGGCACCCTGCGCGCTCTGGCCGCTGGCCTCCGCGACCTCGGCAATGGCGCCGAAGATCAGGTCGATCCGGTCGGCGAAGATCTGCGTTGCCGATCCGCGTGCGCCGGTGAGTACGCTGGCGATCTGGTCGGGTCCGCCCACGGCAAGGTTCCAGACCACGCTCTGGTAGGCGATCCAGCTGGTCGCGAAGGTCAGCACCAGACCCAGCGTCATCATGCGCGGGGTGAGGGCGGAAATGCCGACCCGGCTGCGTCCGGTAAGCAGGGAAAAGGCGAAGAACGCGATATAGAGCGTTAACAGCGCGGTCAGCGCCGGGACGAGCGCGCCGTTCCCGCCGAACAGCCGGCCGAACGCGGCCGCGGTGGTCTCGCTCGCCAGGCAATCGACCGCGCGCAGCGCCGGAGCGACTCCGGCTGCAGCGACGTTGGAAAATTGCTGGCAGGCGCTCATTCGGCGGCCTCGGTCCAAATCGCCTGGTCGGCATCGTCGCGCGGCCAGGCCGTGCCGGTCAGCGCCGGATACCAAGCGGCTGGCGCGTCGCCGTAGTCGGCACGCAGCGCGTCGAGACGGCGCGCGGTGCTTTCGCGACCGGACAGGATGGTCAGCACCTCGGGCATGCCCGACAGGTCGAGCCGCGCCACGACCGAGACGTCGGGCTGGCGGATCAGGAAGCAGCGGCTTTGCGCGGGCAAGGTGCGGATCACGTCGAGTTCGTGGCGGGTGAGGCCAAACCCGTCGCAATAGTCTTCCGGCCGCGCCCGGGCGTTGGGCATGAACAGCATGGTGGCCGTCTGTTCGACCAGGGCGGTCGAAATGCGGCTGTCGAGGGCATCGCGCGCGCTTTGCGTCGCAAAGCCGATCAGCGCGTTGCGCTTGCGCAGCGTCTTGAGCCAGTCGCGGATCCGGGCGGCGAAAACCTCGTCGTCGAGCGCCTTCCACCCTTCGTCGACCAGGATCATCGTCGGATTGCCGTCGAGGCGCTCCTCGATCCGGTGGAACAGGTACATCATCGTGGGCGTGCGCAGACGCGGGCTTTCCAGCAGCGCCGTCATGTCGAAGCCCAGGACCCTGCCCGACAGGTCGAGGCGGTCCTCGGCGTTGTCGAACAGCCAGCCGTTCTCGCCGCCTTCGAGCCATGCATCGAGCCGGCTGGCGAGATCGCCCGGAGAGGGCCGGCGGGTGCCGGCCAGCAATTCGCGGAAGTGCGTGAGCCGGCGCAGCGCCGGATCGTTGGCATAGGCGGCGTCGACCGCGGCAGCGATGGTCGTCGCCTCTTCCGCGCCGTTCGCCGCGAGCAGCACCTGCAGCCAGTCGCGCAGGAAGGCGCGGTTGGCCGGCGTGTCAGGCAGCGCCAACGGGTTGAAGCCGGTCGGATGGCCGGCGGCAATCCGGCTGTAGCGCCCATTGATCGCGCGGACGAATGGCTCGGCCCCGCGATCCTTGTCGAAAACGACGGTGCGCGGCGCGAACTTCTGCGCCTGCGCGGCGAGGAAGTTCATCACCACGGTCTTGCCCGAGCCCGAAGGACCGATGACCGAGAAGTTGCCGAGATCGCCGGTGTGGAAGTTGAAGAAGAACGGCGTCGAACTGGTCGTCTGCAGCAGGGTCACCGCTTCGCCCCAGTGGTTGCCGTCGGCCTGGCCCAGGGCAAAGCCGTGAAGCGAACCGAAGCACGCCATATTGGCGCTCGAGATCAGGGCGCGGCGGACGATGAAAGCTTCGTTTCCGGGAAACTGGGCCCAGAACCCCGGCTCAAGGTTGACGTCCTCGCGCACGGCCACGGCCCCCGCTTCGGCGAGCGCGGCGGCGCAACCAGCCACCGCATCGTCGAGGCTGGCCAGGTTGTCGGTGCGGATCAGGACCGACAGGTGGTGATCGCCGAAGCCGACCGAACCGACGCCCAGCGCATCGCGCGCCGACTGCATTTCGCGCCGTTCGGCCATTGCTTCCTCGTCGGCCGACCGCAGGCGGCGGATCGACAGGTCGATCCGTTCGCGGGCGAGCTGGCGATCGGCGGGCGCGTAGGTTTCGGTCAGCACCAGTTCGCACGGCAAGCGCAGCAGGCCGTCGGTCAGGCCCGGGCCGGTGCTGTCGGGATAGTCCTTCAGGCTGACCAGCGCCGCGAAGCCGGAGTTCGCCGGCCCCTGCAACTCGATCGCGTCGAGGCCGAAGTTGACGCGGCGATAGGGCAGCATGTGGCCGAGGTTGGTCTGTTCCGCCGGACGGCGCACTGGACGCATCTCGCCGTTGAACAGCGCGGACAGCAATTCAAGCGGTTCCGAGCAGGTACCCGATGCGCCGTCATAGTCGCCGAGCAGGCGCGCGCCATAGGCGCCGAGCGTGGCGATGATGCTGATCGCCGCAGCGCGCAGCGCGCGCACATCGCCGGGATCGGCTTCGAATACGTCCTGACCCCGACGCTTGAACGCCCGTCCGATCCGCTCGGGCCAGCCGGCCTTGCCGCGCGTCGGGCGCCGCACCAGGGTAATGAACTGGTCGTTCACATACAGCGCGCCATCGGCCAGCCGGTTGCGCCAGCGGGCGTCGACGTGGGCGGCAAAGGGATCCTCGAACTGCGCATCGAGTTCGACGTGAACGCGCCGGCGAATGACGTGATGGTACAGCACGAGGCGCGAATCGAGCACGCTGCGCAGCATCACTTCGCGCGAGGCGGCATGGGCGTTGAGCTCGTCGCTGTCGGCGGTTTCGAAGTTCAGCCCGGGCACCGCCAAGGCGATCATGACCGATCCGTCGCGCAGCAGCATGACGTTCTCGTCGACCATCTTTTCGTAGGGAAGCCGTTCCCCGGCCAGCGCTTCCTTGCTGCTCCACTTTGCCATCGAAGAGGGCCCCGAAAAAATACCCATCAACCCGGTTCCTTCAAGGCGCGTAGCTGTTGCAGCCCCAGCGCTGCCAATTGCGAACCCGGGGGCAGCGGCTGACCCGGGTAATCCACAGGTCGAAGACGCGCGGTTCGCGAAGGCAGGCCAGATAGCCGATTGCGTGGACGATCAAGGCAACGGGCAAGGCCAGAAAGCTCTTGGTGATCAGGAACGCCTCGGTCGTCACCGCGGCGTTTATGATGAAGAAGCTGTAGGTGACGCCGGCAAACATCTGCGGTCTGGTCAGCGCCCGGTGGACCGGAAATCGGACAAGAGCGACAGGTTCCGACATCGCCGATCAGCCGACCGCGGCCGCGGACTGGATCCCCGAGACGATCGCACCGGCGCCGAACAGGATGAAGGTGCCGATGATCACGGTCGCCCCGAAGCGCCAGTTCATGCGCCCGGTCAGCATCATGAAGCCGACCGCGGCAACCGCCATGACCGCGACCGCGGTCGCCACGTTGCCAAGCAGGGTGCCCTGCAGCCACGACAGCGCCGCAACGATCGGGCCGGAGCCTTGCGGATTGGCGGTCTGGGCCTGGGCCTGGACGGGAACGGCAAGCAGCCCAGCTAGAACGGGCAGGCGCAGGTAACGCATCGAAATCATCTCCGGACGGGAAGGGAAAGCCGCTCGAGAATGGCGGCGACATATAACCGCGTTTCGCGGATCGAGGGGATGCCGCCAGCCTGGCGGACCCGGCCCGGCCCGGCATTGTAGGCGGCAAGCGCGCGTTCGACATCGCCGTCGAACGTGTCGAGCTGCATGCGCAGGTACCGGGCGCCGCCCTCGAGATTGGCATCGGGATCGTCGGAATTGACGCCCAGTTCGCGGGCCGTGCCAGGCATAAGCTGGGCCAGCCCGCGCGCTCCTGCCGGCGATACGGCGGCGGGGTTCCAACGGCTTTCCTGCCAGACGAGGGCTTCGAGCAGCGCGGGGCTGATATCGTACTTGGCGGCGACCTGACCGACCCGCGCGCGCCAGCGATCGGGCCCGGCGGCGGCGGCCACGGTCGTCAGGCCTGCATGGGATTCTTCGAAATTGTCTATGGTGCTCGGGCTGCGCTCGGCGTCGAGAGCAAAGGGCGCGGCGGCCAGCTTTCCGCCGCCGGCAATCCAGCGGCTGCCATCCGCGCCGATTTCGAGCACGTCGGCCCTGGCGGCAGCCGGTTGCGCGACACCGGCGACAATGGCGCACGCCGCGGCAAATTGCCACAAGGTCAGGCGATTCGGTGTCCGTTTCATGACGGCGCAATGCGCGCGCCGTATGACATTAGTGTGACGGTTAGCCTTCAGTTCAGCGCATTACGCCCCGCCGGGCCGCGGGATCCCGCTTCTGGGCATCCTTTGGCCCGGTTGCCCTCGCAAGGGCAGTTCGGCCCTGCCCGTTACTTCAGGGCAAGGGGAGTGCGCGACCTCAGCATGGCCAGACCGAGCCGGGCGGCGCTGCGCGAGTCGAGCCAGCGACCGTCGGCCAGTTCAAGGTCGTAGCGATCGGGGCTCTGCACCGCCTTGATCAGACTCGCGCGCGCGACGTCGACGCGTCCCAGCCGGACGTTGGCCGCCGCGAGATTGATCAGCGCGGCAGGATCGCGCGGCTCGACCATCAGCCGGGCGTCTATCACCTTTATCGCGGCGAGGTTCCGGCCCTGCCGCAGCTCCTCGTACCCGACATTGTCGGTCGGGGCACGCGATTCGACCGTGATGACAGGTGACGCCACCAGGGCCACTGCAAGCATGATGCTCATTGTCGACTATCCTCTTCCCAACTCTTTTTCGTGCTCCGAGGATATGGAAATTCAGCCGTTCTGCAAGAAAAATTCGATTTTGTCATAAAAGCGAAACAAACATCGCTTTGTGGCACCACCCCCCGATTCGGTGGCCCAAACGTGTCAGCCGCACGACAGAATACGGTCAAATTGCATCCGTCATTCTGACAGAGAACCGAAGCTGAACTGTCATGGAGAACACCTAAGAGCGATTCGCGGCGCGCTCGAAGTTGACCGCTTCACTCGTTTTCCAAGGGGATATCATCGTGACAAAGTTTCAAGGCCTGTGCCTGCTGGGCTGTAGCGCCATCGCGCTTGCCGGCTGCGGACCGGACGACATCGCATCGCCGGGCACCGGCGGAGACGTAACGATCAACTATCCGACTCCGACGCCGACCCCCACGCCGACGCCGACCGGGCCGGCCACGGTCACCGCAGCTGCCGGCTGCCCGACGATCGCCGATCCGCAGGGTCTGACCGACGGCGGAACGATCACCGGTCCGACCGGAACGTGGCGCGTCTGCCGTCTGCCGAGCCTGGTCAAGGTGTCGAGCACGCTGCCCAAGCTCGCCGGCCTGCTTTACGAGATCAACGGCCGCGTCAACGTGGGCTGCGACGGCGGCTTCAACGCGCCGTCGGCCACCGTGCCGGTCACGTCGACCACCGTGGGCTGCAGCACGCCGCTGACGTCGGACACCAACGTCACGTTGACGATCGCGCCGGGCGCAATCCTGTACGGCGCGACCGGGCAGTCGTGGCTTGCCGTCAATCGCGGCAACCGTATCGCTGCCGTCGGCTCGGCCACCGCGCCGATCGTGTTCACCAGCCGCGACAACGTCCTGGGCCTCAACGACGACACGTCGCAGGGCCAGTGGGGCGGCGTGGTGCTGATGGGCCGCGCCCCGGTTACCGACTGCAACGTCGGCACCGTTGCGGCCGGCACCTGCGAGCGCGATACCGAAGGCGCGGCTGACCTTGCCCGTTACGGCGGTGCGAACGCCGGCGACAACTCGGGCCGGATGAGCTACGTCCAGATCCGCTATTCGGGCTTCGTCCTGGGCGCGGGCCGCGAACTGCAGGCCCTGACCACCGAAGGCATCGGTTCGGGAACCGTCCTTGACCATATCCAGTCGCACAACAGCTCGGACGACGGCGCCGAGTTCTTCGGCGGCGTGGTCAACATGAAGTACTACATCGCGACCGGCGCCGACGACGACAGCATGGACGTCGATACCGGTGCGCAGATGAAGGTGCAGTACGCCATGCTTCTGCCGCGCGCGACCAAGGGCGATGCGCTGTTCGAAATCGACAGCAACGGTGCCGAGGCCGACACGCCGCGCACCAACCTGACCGTGGCCAACTTCGTGGCGATCCAGCCGCAGACCAGCGCGGACAACGAAGCCAACGACCAGGCTGCCTCGCTGTTCCGTGGCAACTCGGACAACACCTTGGTCAACGGCCTGATCATCGCGCCGGCAAACGAGTGCCTCCGCCTGAACGGATCGGGTACGACCCCGGTTACGTTCACGGCCCGCTCGCTTGTCATGCACTGCAACGCGACGAAGTACATCGGCACGGGCAGCTTCACGGCTGCTTCGGTCCAGACGGCCTTCGGTTCGGGCACGAACAACAACAACGACGCGTTCATTAACACGCTGGCGAGCATCTTCATCAACGGCGCCAACGAAACCGCCGTGCCCGCCTTCAACGCATCGACCCTGAACTCGTTCTTCACCGCGACCACTTGGATCGGTGCGGTCAAGGACAGCGCCGACAACTGGTACGCCGGCTGGACCTGCAACAGCGCGACCGCGAACTTCGGTTCGTCGTCGTCGTCGTGCACCTCGCTGCCCGTAAGCTGAAGCAAGGCTGCCTGACACAAGTACGGGGGCAGCCAGTTTCTGGCTGCCCCCTCGCTTAATGAATTCGTGGGGAAATCCGATGAAAACGCCGCTGCGGCTGGTCATTGCCGCCTTGACTACTACCGCGCTCACCTCGCCGGGCCTTGCCCTTGCGCAGACGGCCGAAACGGCGCCCGAGCAGGCAACACCGCCGGCCGACGATCCGGCCGCGGCGGCTGATGCGGCCCAGCAGGACAGCGCCGAGAGTCCCCCGGTCGAAGTTTCGGCACCCGGCGGCGAAATCGTCGTGACCGGGCGCCGCAACCGGAACATCGAGCGGTCCGCCCCCCAGGTCGTTTCCGTCCTGTCGTCGGCAGACATCGCGCGCACGGGCGAAGGCAACATCGCCGGCGCGCTTGGCCGCGTCACCGGTCTCAGCGTGGTCGGCAGCGGTTACGTCTACGTTCGCGGCCTGGGCGACCGGTACTCGCTGGCCTTGCTCAACGGCTCGCCGCTGCCCAGCCCCGAGCCTCTGAAGCGCGTCGTCCCGCTCGATCTGTTTCCCAGCAGCGTGATCGCCTCGTCGCTCGTCCAGAAAAGCTATTCGGCCAACTATCCGGGCGAGTTCGGCGGCGGCGTGATCAACCTCACCACCAAGGCCATTCCGCGCGATCCGTTTCTGTCGATCGGTGTCGGGGTGTCGGGCGACACCTATACCACGGGGAACCTTGGCTACACCTACTACGGCAGCGGCAGCGACTGGACCGGGTTCGATTCGGGCGCGCGCAATATCCCGCCGGCCCTCGCCTCGTTCCTGGCGAGCGGCGAACGGATCAGCTCCGGCAATGTCGACACCGGCGCGATCGCTCGTGAACTGGTCACCGGCAACAACGCCGCGATCCAGCGGTGGCGGCACATTCCGGCCAACTTTTCGGGTTCGATTTCCGGTGCCAAGTCGTGGGAACTGGGCGAGACCAACCTCGGGCTGATCGGCGCGATCGGATACAGCAACAAGTGGCAGACGCGCCAGCCGCACCAGCAGCGTTCGCTGAGCGCCGACATTTCGACGATCGAATCCGATTTCACCGGGCTCAACACCGAAAACCGCGTGGTCCTCAACGGACTTCTCGGCATCGGGCTCGAATTCGGCGAGAACAAGATCCGCTGGACCAACCTCGGCATTCACGACACCGTCAAGTACGCCTCGCTCAGCCTGGGCCAGCTGGTGTCGCAGTCCTCGACCGTGGACCGCATGCGTCAGCGCACGGCCTGGTACGAGCGCCAGTTGCTCAGCTCGCAGCTCGTCGGTGAGTTCAAGCTTACTCCTGATGTAAGCCTCGACGTTCGCGGCGGCTTTGCCAATTCCAAGCGCAAAGCGCCGTTCGAACTCTACTTCGAATATATCCGCACCAACGCGGCACCGGCGGACCCGCTGGGAGACTTCTTCGTCAACCGCCTCAACAACGGCAATGGCGGCGATGCGAGCGTCACCTTCTCCGACCTGAACGAGGATCTCTGGTCGGCCAGCGCCGACCTTTCCTGGCGCGCGGTCGACGGCCTCACGCTGACGGCCGGCGGCGCATTCTCCGATACGCAGCGGACCAGTTCGCGGCGGCAGTTCCAGTTCCTCGCGCCGGCGATCTGCGAAGGCGTGCCCTCCCCGACGACGGTCTGCCTCCCGGCCGGCGTCACGCTGCAGCGGCCCGACTTCCTGCTTGGTGCGAACAAGATCGACGCTTTCGGGATTTCACTGATCGAAAGCGACGAAGGCAATCCGGCGTTCCTCGCCACGCTGCGGAACGCGGCCGGATACGGCAAGGCCAACTTCGAGATCGTCGACGGGCTCACGCTCGATGCCGGCGTGCGCTACGAATGGGCAAAGCTCGGAGTTTCGCCGATCCAGGTGTTCACCGTGCCGGGCGCGGCAACGACCGGCACCAGCCAGTCGCGCAGCTACTGGTTGCCTGCCGCCACGCTTACCTGGGAAGTCGAACCCCAGATGCAGGTTCGCGTTTCGGCTTCAAAGACGATTGCCCGTCCGCAATTCCGCGAACTGATCAATCAGCCCTATTTCGATCCCGACACCAACCGCGAATACCGCGGCAACCCGTTGCTGATCGACAGCCAGCTGTACAACGCCGAAGCCCGGTTCGAATGGTATTTCGCGCCGGAGCAACGCTTCTCGATCGCCGGCTTCTTCAAGCGGATCGACAACCCGATCGAATCCTTCATCAGCTCCTCATTCATCACCTCCTATGCAAACGCGCCCAAGGCGAAGCTGTACGGTGCGGAAGTCGAACTGAAGAAGGACTTCTCGATTGCGGAATCGGGCTTCTTCGCCGCGCGCAAGCTGATCGTGATTGGCAACTACACCTTCACCAAGTCAAAGCTGGAGGTTGCCCCGGACGATCAGGTCCAGGTGTTCGGCGCGTTCTCGACGCTGGCGTCGGACTATTTCCGCGACGGCGCGAAGCTGACCGGCCAGTCGGATCACCTTGTCAACTTCGAGGTCGGTTTCGAAAACCAGGACAAACTGTCCCAGCAGACGCTGATGGTGACCTATGCCAGCGACCGCGTGATGAGCCGCGGCGTGTTCGGCACGCCGCCGCAGCCGGACGTCTATGAATCGCCGGGCCTTCGTCTCGACTTCGTCGCGCGCGAAGGCGTTGAGATCCTCAACCGCGAGCTCGAGCTCAAGTTCGAGGCGCGTAACCTCACGGGCAAGCGGCATATCGAATACCAGCGCTCGGGCGACAACCGGCTCGACATCAACTCCTACGATGTGGGTCGCAGCTTCTCGCTGTCGGCAACGCTGAAGTTCTGATCACGTCGCCAGGAAGGCTGCGAGGCCTTCCTGGCGGCGGCCCTCAGCGTTCGTCGAGCACGTAGCCGACAGAGCGGACCGAGCGCAGGTCATAGGTGACGCCGGCCTTCGCAAGCGCGCGCCGGATCCTTCCAATCCAGATATCGATCGTCCGCAGGGCGATCGAATCGGCCGGCTTGCCAAGGGCGGCGATGAGCTCTTGACGGGTCGTGACCTGGCAGCACCGCTCGACCAGATGCCGCAGGAGCAACAGTTCGGTCCGGGACAGCGGAATCGGCTGCCCCTTCCAGCGAACCGCAAAGGCGGACACATCGACGAGCAGGTCGCCCAGCGCGATTCTATGGCGCTGGGCTTCGTGACGGCCGCCTTGCTGCTCGACGAGCAGCCTGTCGATGATCTTTCCGCGATCGAGCGGGCCGACAAGATAACCGTCCGCGCCAAGGGACATCGCTTTCTGGCCCGACGCAAGATCCGGCTGGTCGAGCACCATGATGACCTTGGCCCTTGCCGTCATCGGATGGGATCTGATCAGGTTTTGCATCTGCAGCGACGCTTCGGCCCCATCGTGCCAATCGACAAAGGCCCAGATGTTGGTGCCCAGTCGCGTCGGGATCAGGCGGTCGGCAACCAGATGGAACGACGCGCTTTGTCCGAACGCGTCATGGTTGTGCATTCCTTCGGGAAGAACTTTCGTAACCAGAACGTCGCAATGATTCATCGGAATCCCCAGGTTCGGGGATGCATCGCGCACGTTTCACGATGATGACTGTTTCGCGGCAAGTTCCGGGCAGAATGCCAGGCGCAGGCGGCACCATCCCTGACCGTGACAGCCGGATTCTTCCTGGCTCGCTGTCAGCTCAAGCGGAGGCTATCCGCGACCGATCACGAATCCGATGGCAGGGCGTCCGGCATCTCGAGATAGGCTATCGCCCGCTGGAGCAACGCGGTCGCTCGTTGCCGGTCGTGTCCCGCCTGCTCGAGCGCGACGTTGGCAAGACGTCCCCGCACGACCCAGTTGAGCCGTTCCGACTCGACGAGACTGTCTATTTCCGCGGTTGGTTGCGCTGGCAAAGGTGACACGACGCCTCCTGGGAATTTGCCCAACAATTCCTGGCCAGAATCAGCCCGATTCGGTTAAATTCGCGCTGAGGACCTTAGCACATGCCATGGCAAGGGCAATTGACCGATTGGTCGGCCCTCTTCCCGGATAGCGGCGGCTCCGCAGGACCGCACGGAGCTGGCGGCCTTAGAAGTCGATCGGCCGGACCTCGGCGGTGTCCAGCCGAACCTTCAGGATCCGGGCCAGAGTCGGGGCGATGGCCCGCATGTCGATCTCGCCGATCGAACGGCCCCGGGGAATGCCCTTGCCCTTGATCAGGAAGGTCGAGCGCAGATGCGGCGCGGCTGGGAAGTATCCGTGCGTGCCCTTGTAGTGCGACGGTCCGACGAGCGGGGCAGCCTTGCCGGCAAAGCCCGCCGCCGATGCGCCGGGCGCGAAATCGACATAGAAGCTGGCCGAAGGATTGCCGCCCAACGCGGCAATCGCTGGCTTGCCGGCAATCGTCGCGATGCCGTTGGCGGGATCGGCCTTGAGCCTGTTCAGCAGGTCGGCGACCTTCGCCGCCAGTGCGGCATCGTCCGGGCGCGCCAGGACGACGGCCGCCGAGCCGCCCGAAGGCCAGGGCATGGCATCCCATTCGAGCACTTTCCCCGATTTTTCATCCAGCCGGATGAGCCCGGCATCGATGAAGGCGCGAAACAGGCTGGTTTCGGTCGAGATCGGTTCGAAACCGTGATCGCTGACGACGGCGATCACGGCGTCGGGACGGGCCTTCAGTTCCGCCGTCACGAGCTTGCCGACGATCGCGTCGATCCGCTCGAGCACTGCCTTGGCCGTCGGCGTGTCGGGACCGTCGAGGTGCTGCTGGTGGTCGAGCGCGGTCAGGTATACCGTAGCAAAGTCGGGCTTGCGCATGGCAATCAGCCGTTCGGCAAAGCGGCCGCGATTTTCATCGCCCTCGATTTCCTCGTTGATCCCGGGTGCGTAGGCTTCGCCCGCAGCGCGTTCCAGTTCGGCGACCAGTCCGGGCGTTGCCAAGGCCGACAGCAGCTTGGCATCGTCGGCATGGCCGGTGCGCCAGATCTGCGGGAGATTCCAGGTCACGCCCGCAGCGCCGACGCTGACCGGCCAGTGGACATTCGCCACGCTGTGGCCGCCGGCGGCGGCGCGCTCCCACAAGGTGGGAGCCTTGATGTCGCTGGCGTACCAGTACCAGCCACCCTGGTTCATCTGCCTGGGATCGAAGGTCGTGTTGTTGACGACCCCGTGACGGGCGGGACTTGTTCCCGTCAGCAGGGTCGTGTGACTGGGATAGGTGACCGTGGGAACGACGCCGCGAACCCCGGTTGCATAGGCTCCCTCCGCAAGGAAGGCGCGCAGATTGGGGATCTTGAGGCCGCGCTGCTCGGCTTCGATCACGTCTCCGGGGCGCAGTCCGTCAATCGAAATCAGCAGAACCGGTTCGGCCTGCGCCGCGGTAGCGGAAATTGCGGTGCCCAGAAGCGCGGCGATCAGCGCGGCCTTCATGATCAATACTCCGACTTGAGCGTCACGAAGAACTGCCGCGGCGCACCGGCGAGGAAGGTCTGGTTGTCGCCCCAGTTACCGAAGCCGTTCGAACCTATGGTCGAGATATGGCGCTTGTCGAGCAGGTTGGTGATGTTGAACTGGACTTCCAGCGGGTGCTTGTCGTCCTCGCCGAAGCGATAGCCCATCGCCAGGTTCACCAGCGTGCGTTCCGGCACGAAGCCCAGGCCGTCCCCGCCGCTGACGGTCGGATCGGTCATGCTGTTGGTATAGGTGAAATAGCGCTTCGACATGTGGTTGGCCGAAACGCGGACGAAGCGCTGGCCATCGTCGTAGGCCACTTCGCCGTGAAGGATGTGCCGGGGCGAATCGACCACGGTCTTTCCGGCGGTCGGAATGGTCGTGATCACCGGGACGCCAGCCTGGTTGGTGGTACGGATGACGACGTCGTCACGATAGGTGTTGTCGTTTAAGCTGTAGGAACCGAACAGCGACCAGGCGCCGGTGCGATATTCGCCGCTGGCCTCGAAGCCCTGGGCGCGAACCGAACCCACGTTCTGCAGCGCGTTGGCCGCGCCGACGATTCCGACCGAGGTCGGGATGGTCAGCAGGCGGTTGCGGAAATCGACGTGGTAACCGGCAAGCACGCCGCGGAAACCGCCGAAGTCGAACCGCAGGCCGGCTTCGTAGGTGTCCGATTGCTCGGGCTTCAGCAGCGGCTTGATGGCATCGAAGCCGGCCTGGGTCGACGAGAACGGCCCGGAGGTCGTCGACGAAACGAACGCGCGGGTTACCGAGGTGAACCCGGCAAAGGCTTCGATCGCGCCGAAATCATAGCTGACGCCGGCATGGGGCTGGAACCAGTCCTCGGTGGTCAGTTCGCCGGCCGTACGCCCGCCGGAAACGTTCGGATCGGCCTCGTTGTCGACCTTGAAGCCCTTCCATCCGAGGGTCAGCTTGGCCTGGCCCAGCGCGATGTCGTCCTGGACATAGTACTGGAAGGTCTTGGTGTTGAACTTCACGTCCCACTGGGTGAAGAACGGATCACGCATGAACTTCAGGTGATCGAGGCCCGCAACGGTCCGGCTGGAATAGGCGTAGAAGCGCCGCGCCTGTTCGAAATCGTTGTTTTCCAGCCAGGCGCCAAGGACTAGGTGGTTGAAGGCCAGGTCGCCTTCGACGCTGCCGAACACGCCATAACGATCGATGTTGTATTCGGTCGTGCGCACGGCCATGGGCACGCCGGTCGGGCTGTTGACGTAAGGCGTGCCCCAGGTCCCCTGCCCTTCGTTGGTGTGATAATAGCCCTTCAGCTTGATCGTGGCGGTCTCGCCCAGCGGCACCGACACGCCCAGCGCCGCCAGGGTATCGCGGCGCAAGCCCGAGGCATCGTAATAGGCATCGTCGAGCGATGCGATCGGCGCAGGATAGACGGTACCGGCCGCGGGGTTTAGCGGGGTGGTGCCGCTATCGCCGCGGTTGGCGCCGATATCCGCGACGCGAACCGCAAGCGTGTAGTTCGAAGGGCCGAAGTTGTCCCAATCGTAGCCGAGACGCGCGATCATGCCGAGCGAAAGGTCCTGGTAGTCCTGCTCGGCGCGGTCGGAATGGCTGGCGTAGGCATCGAGCGTGGCTGCCCCGAGCGGCACGACGCCCTTGGCGCTGACCATCCACTGCCGCTGCTCGCCTTCGCCCTTCCACTTGTCGGCTTTGCCGTACTGCGCCGATACGAACCCGCGGGCGCCGTCCTCGCTGCCGGCCGCCAGGCGGACAAAGCCGCGCATCGTCTCGGACGAACCGTAGGTTGCCGAAGCGCTCACGCCGAGAACGTCGGCGGGGTCGACGGTGAAGAACTCGAGCGTGCCGCCAAGGTTGCTGGTCGACTGCGCGGTGATCGAGCCCGACCCTTGCGAAACCACGGTCCGGCCGATGTTGTCGCCCGATACGGCGCGGCTGATGTGCAGGCCGTTGTGGTTGCCATAGGTCATGTCGCCCAGCGGGATGCCATCGAGCGTGAAGCCGAGCTGGTTCTGGTTGAAGCCGCGAATCGTCACGCGCGTGGACCATTCGTAGGCACCAAACGGGTCGGCGGACTGGACGTTGACGCTGGGCAGCTTCTCGATGGCCCGGATCGGGCTGCTGCCCGGGGTCAGCTGCGCGATTTCGGCGGCCTTGATTTCCTGGGTCTGGCGCGACTGGCCGCGGCCGAAGACGACGATTTCGGTTTCGCCTGCGGTCTCGGCGTCTGCTGCCGCATCGACGGCCGTGGCGGTCTCGGTCTCGGCGAGGGCGATGCCCGGATACAATGCGGCGCTGGTAAGCAGAATGGCAGTGAAGCGTTTCATGGTAGCCCCCGTGTGGTGATTTCGGGGGGCACCGCTATGCGGGCGATGTTACGGCATGATGCGATTTCGGCGACCGATCCGTTGCAGTTCTGCGGCGGAATGCCGACCTTGGTCATGCAAATTGATGACGGTGACGGACCCCCTTTTTTACACTAGTGTAGATTATCGGGCGATCGCGGCAATTTGCACTGAAAGGCCAGGGTCGCATGAACCGATCTGCTGAGACCGAAATCAAGTTGATGGCCACCCCGGCAATGCTGGAGACGCTTCGCACGCACCCGGCTCTCGCGGGCAAGGACCGCAAAATCGACTTCGCCACGACCTATTTCGATACGGTCGACGGGCAGCTGATGCGCGCAGGCGCGGCCCTGCGCATTCGCGAAAGTGCCGATGGCCGCGAACAGACTCTCAAACTCAGCCCGCCAGAGCGGTCGCAGCTGCGCCGCTCGGAGTGGAATGTGGCAACCGAGGCTGACGTTCCCGACCCCCGGCTCTTTCCGGCAAGACAGAAGGCGGCGCTCAATCGTCTGCTGGACGGCGCTCCGCTGACGCCGGTGGCTTCGCTCCGCATCCAGCGGACGACACGGCTGCTGCATCTATCCGGGTCCACGGTCGAGCTTGCCTTCGATGTCGGCGCGATTTCTGCGGGCGATCGCGAAGCGCCCGTCTGCGAACTGGAAATGGAGCTTATCACGGGCCGGCTTGCCGATGTTCTGGCCTTGGCACAGCAACTGCCGTTGGGAAGCGAATTGCAGTGGTCGCTGGCCGGCAAGGCCGAGAGGAGCCACCTGCTGGCCTTCGATAAGCAGCCGGCGGCGGCAATCGCCCGTCCGGTAACGCTTCGTCGCACCATGACCGTTGCCGAGGGCTTCCAGGCGATCGCCTGGAACTGCCTCGACCAGCTGTTGCAGAACTATCCGCTGGTTGCCGAGCGTGGCAGTCCCGAGGGGTTGCACCAATGCCGCGTGGCGATACGCCGGCTGCGCGCCGCGTTCAGCGCCTTTGGCGACGTTGTCGACGATCCGGCGTCGAAAGTCCTGCGCGCCGAATTTAAGGCGGTTGCCGATGGGCTGGGGCCGGCTCGCGATCTCGACGTCCTGCTCGGCAATATCCGGAAGGACACTCGACCGGATGATGCGCATGGCGAGCTTCCGGAGCAATTGGAACGGCGCCGCAAGATCGAATATCAGTCGGTCCGCACGCTCCTTGATGACGCGCCCTTCCAAAGACTGCTGTTCGAACTGGCGCACTGGATCGAAAGCGGCGAATGGCTGACGCGAGCAGACGATACGCAACGGGGCCAGCCGCTCGCCAAGTTCGCGTCGCGCGCGCTGTCCCGGCAGCACCGCCGACTCCGTTCGCACAAGAACGTCGTCAAGATGTCGGACCGAGGCCGGCACAAGATGCGCATCGCTTCCAAGAAGCTTCGTTACGCCGCCGAGTTCTTTGCGTCGCTGTTTGCCGACGAGGCCCCGGCAGCGAAGCGCTCGTTCATCCGGATCCTCGAGCAATTGCAGGATCGCCTGGGCCAGCTCAACGATCGCTCCGTCGCGGCCAAGGGCAGGTCGGACCTGTTCCAGGATCTGGAGCCGATTACGGCAGCCAGGCTGGCAACGCAGCTCGAAGCCGAGTTGAACGCGCATGCCAGGTCGCGCTTCAGATTGCTGAAATCGGCCAGCCGATCGCTGGCAAGGTTTGACGATGCGAAGCCCTGGTGGAAGCAATAAAGAGGTCGCGTCACAGAGGCGTGCGGTTCAGCCTGAGGGCATTGGCGACGACGCTGAACGACGACAGCGCCATCGCCGCCGCCGCGATCATCGGCGACAGCAGGATCCCGAACCACGGATAGAGCAGGCCTGCCGCAAGCGGCACGCCGGCCGCGTTGTAGACGAAGGCGAAGACCAGGTTCTGGCGAATGTTGGCCATCGTTGCCTGGCTCAGCCGCCGCGCCCTGACGATCCCGTTGAGATCGCCATTGAGCAGCGTTACGCTGGCGCTTTCGATCGCGACATCGGTACCCGAGCCCATGGCGATGCCGACGTCGGCGGCGGCAAGGGCCGGTGCATCGTTGACACCGTCCCCGGCCATGGCGACGACCCCGCCCTCCCGCCTGAGCCGAGCGACGACCGCGCTCTTGTGATCGGGCAGGACGTCCGCTTCGACGTCGACAATGCCGAGCCGTTTGGCGACCGCCAGCGCGGTGATGCGGTTGTCGCCTGTCAGCATGACGACGCGAATGCCTTCTGCGGTGAGCGCAGCCAGGGCCTCGGGGGTGGTCTGCCTGACCGGATCGGCGATGGCGATCGTCCCGCCCAAGCGGCCGGCGATACCGACGAAGATTGCGGTGGCGCCAGTACTGCGTAGCTGGTCTGCCGCAGCGGCAAGGCCCCCGGTCGCCACCCCCTCTTCCTCGAGGAACCGCGCATTGCCCAGCACAATCCGCTGTCCGCCGACCGTTCCCACCGCTCCGCGCCCGGTCGGCGAATCGAAATCGGCAACGGTCGGGATTTCGATCGTGCGCGCCTCTGCCGCCGCAACGATCGCCCGTGCCAGCGGATGCTCGGACGCGCGTTCGACGGCGGCGGCGAAACGCAGCATCTCGGTGTCCGTGAAGCCGGGGGCGGGCAGGACCTGGATGACAGCCGGGCGGCCTTCGGTAAGGGTCCCGGTCTTGTCGACGACCAGTGTGTCGACCTTTTCCATGCGTTCGAGCGCTTCGGCGTTCTTGATCAATACGCCCAGCCCGGCCCCCCGCCCGACACCGACCATGATCGACATCGGCGTCGCCAGGCCCAGCGCGCAGGGGCAGGCGATGATCAGCACGGCAACCGCTGCGACCAGACCATAGGCGAACCGCGGCTCCGGCCCCCAAATGCTCCACCCGGCAAAGGCGATGACCGCAACGCCGATCACCGCAGGAACAAACCAGCCGGAAACCTTGTCGGCCATGCGCTGGATCGGCGCGCGCGACCGCTGGGCTTCGGCGACCATCTGCACGATCCGCGCCAGCATGGTGTCGCGACCGACCTTGTCGGCGACGATCACCAGCGCACCGGTCTGGTTGAGCGTGCCGCCGATGACGCGGTCGTCCTTCGCCTTGGTCACCGGCATCGATTCGCCGGTGACCAGCGATTCATCGAGCGACGAGCGACCGTCGCGGACCACGCCGTCGACCGGTACCTTTTCGCCGGGGCGGACCCGCAGCAGATCGCCGACGGCGACGCTGTCGAGGCCGATCTCCTCCTCGCTGCCGTTCGGGGCAATGCGCCGTGCGGTCTTGGGCGCAAGGTTGAGGAGCGCCCTGATCGCCCCCGACGTCCGTTCCCGCGCCCGCAGTTCGAGCACTTGCCCGAGCAGGACCAGCACGGTGATGACAGCCGCTGCCTCGAAATAGACCGCGACGCTGCCGCCCGCCTGGCGGAATGCGGGCGGGAACACGCCGGGCGCGAGCGCCGCGACCATACTGTAGCTCCACGCGACGCCGGTTCCCATCGCGATCAGCGTGAACATGTTGAGGTTGCGCGAGCGGAGCGACGCCCATCCGCGCGTGAAGAACGGCCATCCCGCCCACAGCACGACCGGGGTCGCAAGCACCAGCTGGATCCAGTTCGACCAGGCCCGTGGGACCGCGTGATGGATTGCCGGGAACAGGTGGCTGCCCATTTCGAGCGCGAAGACCGGAAGCGTCAGCGCAAGGCCGATGCGGAAACGCCTGGTCATGTCCAGCAGTTCGGGACTCGGCCCTTCGTCCGCGCTGACCATGGCCGGTTCGAGCGCCATGCCGCAGATCGGGCATGGTCCGGGGTGGTCCTGCCGCACCTCGGGGTGCATCGGGCAGGTCCAGATCGTGCCTTCGGGCGCTTCGGTCGGGGCCGCGCCTGCCGTCAGATAGCGCTGCGGGTCGGCGGCAAACTTGGCCCTGCACGACGCGCTGCAAAAATGGTGGTCGTGACCGTCGTGGGTGTAATGGTGCGGTGTCGTGGCGGGATCGACGGACATGCCGCAAACCGGATCGGTGAAAAGCTGGCCGCTGTGCTTGCCGCGGCCATGGTCGTGTCGGGCGTTATCGCGGTTGTCAGCTCCAGGCTTCGTCTCAGCCATCCCGTGTGCTCCTTCGCTTGCTTGACCTGACTGCGTTCGTGATTGCCTGGAGGAGCGCAAAGACCGCTTGTTGGGGGCAATCATGTGCTGCCTGGTAGACCCGCTTCGTCGCAACGTCTGCCTCCTTCGCCAGGGCTCCGGCAAAGATTGGCTGCGATTCAGGAGAGCAGGCCGCTCGATGTGTTGCGCAGATTCCGCCCTGCGCCTCCCCGTCAAATTGCCGATTGCCCCGTTCATACCACAAATGTCTTTTTTTCAGGACCGTGATCCATGTAGGGGGTGCAGCCATGGCGACGAGGGCAGCATTCCTGACGACCGCAACGGCGGTGGGTGAGAGACCTGGCGCAACCGCGTCACCAAGTTTCACCATGAAGTGCCACTTTCTCGGCCGCCGTTTCCGCGCCGGTTTTCGCACGGCGTTCTGAGGAAAACGGCAATGGCAATCAGGTGGCCGCTACTCGTGCGGCGAACGCACAAGTGGCTTGCCTTGCTGGTGGGGGTCCAAGCCGTGCTCTGGACCCTGACCGGCCTCTACATGGTGGTGGTCCATATCGACATCATCCACGGCGACCATATGATCAGGCCGGTCGACGCGCGCCCTTATGACTTGTCGCGTCTGGTCGAGCCATCGACCGTCGCAGCATCCGTCCCCGGCGCGTCGGAGGTGCGACTGCAGCGATTGCTCGACCAGCCGGTCTGGCGCGTCGACGGACCGGACGGGCCGCGCCTGTTCGACGCCGCGACCGGAGCGACCCTGCCCCCGCCGTCCGAGGTCCAGATTGGCGAGGCGGCGCAGCGCCTCTATGCAGGTGACGGCCGGATCGTTTCGGTCCGGTTGCTGACCGCAGCCCCGCAGGAGATGCAGGCGCGCAAGCCGCCGTTCTGGCAGGTCGAGTTCGAAGGCTGGAGCCGGCCGACGCTCTACTTTTCGCCGGCGACCGGCGAAATGGTGGGGCGGCGCCATGCGCTGTGGCGCGTCTTCGACTTCGCCTGGATGCTCCACATCATGGACTACGACGAGCGGTCCAACGTCAACAATCCGCTGCTGCGCGCGGCAACCTGGTCTGCATTCGCGATGGCGGTGATGGGCGCATGGCTGCTCGTCTGGTCGTTTCCGCGCCGCAAGAGGAAGAAGGCATGACGCCTGTCCGGCTGTCACCGCTGGTCTTCCGGCGCATCCACAGATGGGTCGGCCTGATCCTCGGCATCCAGTTCCTGCTATGGGCGGTGAGCGGGGCGATGATGGCCACGCTCGACATGGACAAGGTCGGTGGCCACGGCGACGTCATGCACCATTCGCACAGCCTTCCCGAAGGCGGCTATGCCGGCCTGGCGGCGCTGCCCCGCGACGTGGCGGTGACGGGAATCGTGCTTCGCGATCTGGGGTTCCGGCCGGTCTACGAACTGCACAGCAAGGACGGCGTACGCCTGATCGACGCGACCACGGGCGAGCGCGTCGAGGTGGACGAGGACCTGGCGCGCACGGTCGCCGCGATGATGCACGACGCGCCGATCCGGACGGTCACGCCGATGGACAACGCCAATCTCGAATCGCGCGATTTCGCCGGACCGATGTGGCGGGTCGATTTCGCCGACGCGGAAAACACCAGCGCCTATGTGTCGCGCGAGACCGCACGCTTTCTGGTCATGCGCGGCGATACATGGCGGACCTGGGACTTCTTCTGGATGCTGCACAACATGGACTACGTGAATCGGACGAGCTTCAACCACCCGCTGATCATCATCGCCGGCTTTGGCGCCCTGTGGATGGCGGGAACCGGTTTCTACCTGCTGTTCAAGAGCTTCCGGCGGGCCGATTTCAACTGGCTGCGCCGCCGCCGCCGAGCGGATGCCCGGCAAACCTGAAACGTCCGACAAACCTGTTGGCGGATGCGTATCAAGGGATAGAACGGTTTGCCGCGTATCGTCTGGCGACACCTCCGGAAGAAGCACGATGAACCAACTCGACATGACGCTGGCCCGGTTGGGCAACGATCAGCTTCCTGCCAGTCTTGACGGCCTCGATGCGGCGGTCCTCGGCGGCATCGGCCCGCGCCGCGAACGGCAGATCGCCCGGCGCACGCTCGCGCTGGCCGGCGCGATCGGCGTGCTGGTCGGGACGGCGGGGGCGATCGCTGCGCCTGGGCCGGCCATGGCCGAGCCGATATTCGGCGTACCGGCTGCGGCTCCATCAAGCCTGTTGCTCGATTGATGGGCGGCACTTCGCGCTACCTGTTGGTTGCCGTGGTGGCCTTCGCCGTGGCCATCGCGGCATGCTGGCTGGTTCGCGACCTGATCGATCGCCGCCCGCACCATGACGGCGGCGAACTGCACGTGCTGATGCACGACCGACTTGGTCTCGATCCGGCTCAGAAGGCGCGGATCGAGGCGATCGAGGCCCGGTTCGCGCAAGATCGCAAGGCGCTTGACCAGCGTCTGTTCTCGGCCAACCGCGAACTGGCCGAAGCCATGGCGAACGAGCACGCCTTCGGGCCGCGGGTCGCGCTGGCGGTCGATCACAGCCACATGGCAATGGGCGATTTGCAGAAGGCCACGCTGCGCCACGTCTTTGCCATGCGCGCGGTGCTGCGACCGGACCAGACGGCGAAGTTCGACGCCGCCGTGAAGAGCGCTTTGATCGGTCCGGCCAAACGCTGACGGCCAAGATGGGAGTCGTTCAGGACGATGACGCCGCGCTGGTCGCGCAGGCGCTGGCCGGACGGCAGGCCGCCTTCAGCGCGCTGCTGGCCCGCCATCGCGATCCCGTCTTCCGCCTCGCCCGCCACCATACCGGCAATGACAGCGAGGCTCTGGACGTGACCCAGGAATGCTTCGTATCGGCTTTCGCCAACCTTGCTCGATACGATCCGGCGCGGCCGCTGCGAGCCTGGCTGCTGCGAATTGCACTCAACAAATGCCGGGACTGGTGGCGAAAACGCGCGGTGCGGCGCCTGTTTGCCTTCGCCCGTCCGCTAGAAGAAGCGGCGGAGGTGGCCGACCTTGCCCCGGACCCGGAGCAGGCCTTGTCCGCCGCGCGCGAAACTGCGCGCATCCGGCGTGCCCTCGCCGCCCTGCCGGCTCAATTGAAAGAGCCCTTGATCCTGTGCGCGATCGAGGGACTGGCGCAGGGCGAGGCGGCCCTTATGCTGGGCATCAGCCGCAAGGCGGTCGAAACACGTATTTACCGCGCGCGGCAGAAATTGTCCGAAACACTTGAGGGACGCGGCTGAATGCCGCGTAGTGCCAAGCAATGTCCATGTCCTTGCTCGATCGCCGCGCCGTCCTGCGCCAATCCGGATACCTTGCCGCAGGGCTCGCAACGGCGAGTGCTTTTCCGACCTGGGCGCAGTCGGGCACGGGTGGCGCGGGCGAAGGTGTGACGCAGCTCAACATCGCGCCGTTCCACTGGCGCGTCGGCAAGCGCAGCCTGCACCACGCCGTCGCCGTCAACGGCACGGTGCCGGCGCCGCTGATCCGGCTCAAGGAGGGCGAGGTCGCGCGGATCGCGGTGTCGAACGCCCTGAAGGAGCAGACCTCGATCCACTGGCACGGGGTGCTGCTGCCGTTCCAAATGGATGGCGTGCCGGGAGTAAGCTTTCCCGGGATCGATCCGGGCCAGACCTTCAACTACGAATTCCCGGTCGTCCACCCCGGGACCTACTGGTATCACAGTCATTCCGGGATGCAGGAAGCGGTCGGCCTCTATGGCCCGCTGATCATCGATCCGGCCGGACCCGATCCGATCCAGTCGGACCGCGAGCACGTCCTGATCCTGGCAGACTGGAGCCCCATGCACCCGCACGAGCAGGTCCGCCGGCTAAAAATCGCAGCGGGCTATTTCAACCGGCGGAAGCAGGATCTGGCTGGCCTGCTCGCCGGGCGCGACCAGTCGCAGAAGGAGCGACTGGAATGGGCGGCGATGCGCATGGATCCGACCGACATTTCGGACGTGACCGGCTTCACCTACAGCTACCTCATCAACGGACAGGACACCGCCGCCAACTGGACCGGGCTGTTCGCGCCGGGGGAACGGGTGCGGCTGCGGGTGATCAACGCTTCATCCATGACCAACTTCAATCTGCGCATTCCCGGCCTGCCGATTACCGTGGTCGCGGCCGACGCCAACCGGGTCCTGCCGGTCGAGGTCGACGAGTTGCAGATCGCGATTGCCGAAACCTACGACCTGATCGTCACCCCGAGCGAGGACCGGGCCTATGGCGTGATCGCCGAGGCGATCGACCGCTCCGGGCTGGTCCGCGCCACCCTGGCGCCGCGCTTGGGCATGGCCGCTGAGGTGCCGCCGCTACGCCAGCGCCCGCTGCTCAAGATGCGTGACATGGGCATGGATATGGACGGCATGGACATGGGCCACGGCGGCGAGATCGATCTGTCGAAGCCGGTCAATTCCGACATGGGCAGCCATTCGATGGACATGCGCGATCCCAAGGCCGCCCCGGAGGTGCCCTTGTCGCCTGCGGTCGCGACCCTGTCACCGCAGCGGATCAACCGGCTGGCCGACGTGCCGACCGGACTGGAGGATGCCGGCCACCGCGTGCTGACCTACGCGCAGCTCCGCTCAGCCGTGCCCAACCCCGATGCGCGCACTCCGAGCCGCCGGATCGACCTGCACCTGACCGCCAACATGGAACGCTACATGTGGTCGATCGACGGCAAGACGATCTCCGAAGGGGCTGAGCGCATTCCCTTCCGCCTCGGCGAGCGGGTGCGCCTCAACCTCATCAACGACACCATGATGCCGCATCCGATCCACCTTCATGGCCATTTCTTCGAACTCGTCACAGGGGCGAAGGGGAGCCGGCCGGTCAAGCACACGGTAAACGTGCTGCCCGGCGGCACCGTGCCGATCGACCTGACGGCGGATGCCGAGGGCGACTGGGCCTTCCACTGCCACATGCTGCTCCACATGCACGAAGGAATGATGCGCGTCGTCACCGTGCGGCGCGAATCGGGAGCGGCATCGTGATGCGCCGGTTGCTGCTTGGCGCCGCGGCGCCTTTCGCCCTCGCTGCCCTGCCTGCGGGTGCGCAGGAGGTCGACCATTCGACTCACCAGACGCCTGCCAAAGCCGCAGAAGCCGAACCGCAGGATCATTCAGCGCATGGTGATGCGGCGCAGGAGCAGGAGGACCATTCGGCGCATGGCGATGCGGCGTCCTCGGCTGCCCAGGACCATTCCGACCACATGATGGATCACGGCGGCCATCACATGGCACCGGCCAGGCCGGCCGATCCGGATCAGGAAGAGCCCGGCAACGCGCCGTCGCCGCCAGTTCCCGCCGATCACGCCGCCGATGCGGTGTTCGGCGCCGCCGCGATGCGCGGATCGCGCGCCGACCTTGCCAGCATGGGCCGCTGGCGCGGCAGCGCGCTGATCGTCAACCGGCTGGAAGTCGTGCCGGATTCGCCAGAGACAGGATATGCGTGGGACCTGACCGCCTGGACCGGCGGCGACATCGACCGGCTGGTCATTGCCAGCGAGGGCGAGGGCCACTTCGGCGGAATGGTCGAAAGCGCCGAGGTCGCCGCCAAGTGGCGGCATGCGCTCGATCCCTATGCCAACCTCGAGCTCGGCCTGCGCCGCGACTTCCGCCCCGAACCGAGCCGGACCTATGCGCTGGCCGGGATCGAAGCCCTGCTGCCCTACTGGATTCACGCCGAAGCGCAGTTGCTGCTGTCGAACAAGGGCGATCTCCACGCGCGACTGGGGGCGGAACACGACTGGCGCCTGGCAGGTCCGCTGGTTCTCAACCTGGAAGCGGAAACCGATATCGCCTTCCAGGACGTGCGCGAACTCGGCATCCAGGCGGGAATCGAAAAGATCGAGGCGGGCGCGCGGCTGCGCTACGAGATCCGCCCCGAGTTCGCGCCCTATGTCGGGGTGAGCTGGGAACGCGCCTATGGCAGCGCAATCCCGGGCAGCGCCGAGCCGGGCGATCGCGGCCGCGGCTTCGCCGCCGTGGTCGGGATCCGCGCCTTCTTTTAGGCGGCCAGGATCCCGGCTGGCTTCGTGCAGCATCGAGCGAACTTTCGCCCGGACGTTGATTTGCCGGTAACGCTATCGCCGCACAGCTAGCGCAGCCTCAAATCGGGGCGGAATAGCTGTCGAGAACGCGGCGCATTTCGTCGATTGCCGTCTGTCGGTCCCTTGCATCGCGAATGTTTGCAAGCCGCCGCTTGAGGCTTGTGGCCAGATCCGCATAGTTGTTCTGCCAGTCGCGCCCGATCGCTTCCTGCAGTTCGGGCTTTCCCGTCTTCGTTCGCCGCGCCGGGGCTCCTGCGTTCAGCTCATAGACCTCGCCGATTTCCGGGACGATGACCGAGGGCGCAAGCCCTCGAGCCGTGACCAGCTTGCCCAGTTCATCGATCGCACCGCGTTCACCGTGACCGAGGAACAAGGTCCCCCCGATCGGCGCGCGGGCCTCGATCCAGGCCAGCAATTCGGCCTGATCGGCATGCGCTGAGTAGCTCTCGATGCGGCGAATCTGCGCCCGGACCATCACATCGCGGCCGGATATCCTGACGCGCTTCGCACCGTCGAGGATCACCCGGCCCAACGACCCCTCGGCCTGGAACCCGACGAACAGGATGGTCGATTCGCGCCGCGGGAGATTGTAGAACAGATGGTGGCGGATGCGGCCCGCTTCGCACATTCCGGATGCCGCAAGGATGATTGCGCCCGACGTTGAATTGAGCATCATCGATCCGGAGACGTCGTTGACGTAGTGGATCGAAGGGTGCGCAAAGACATCGCGTCCGCCGGTATCCTCGAGTTGGTCCGCATACTTGCGGAACACCGTCGTTGCGCGGTTGGCCAGCGGAGAATCGACAAAGACAGCCGCCGTCCCGATGCGATCGTCGCTCGAAAGTTTGGAAATATCGAGCAAGAGCTCCTGCGTTCGCTCCAGCGCGAAGGTCGGTATGACCAGATTGCCGCCCCGCGCCCGGGCCTCGACAATCTCGGTTTCAAGCAGCCGGCGCCTTGCCTCGATCGAGATTTGCTCGCGCGAGCGGTCGCCATAGGTCGCTTCGCAGATGACGTGGTCGAAGCCGGTGGGCGAATCCGGATCCGCATGGAACGCCTTGTTGTCCGGCCCGATGTCGCCAGAATAGAGCAAGCGAACGCCCCCTGCCTCGACTTCAACCGAGGCCGAGCCCAGGATATGGCCGGCATTCCATAGCTTGACCCGGAAACCCGGCGCGGGTTCGAACCATTCAGCCAGGGGAACCGCTCGAGCGCGCTGCCACGCGACCAGGGCATCGGCTTCGGTATAGATGGGCGCAATGAGCTCATCTCCGGCACGATCTCGCCGATGGTTGCGGCGTTCGGCTTCATATTCCTGAATGCGGCCGGCATCGGCGAGCATGAATTCGAGCAAGTCCGATGTCTCGATCGTACACCAGATCGTCCCGGAAAACCCTTCGGCGACCAGTCGTGGCAACAAGCCGCTGTGGTCGATGTGCGCATGGCTGAGAACCACGGCATCGATCGAGCTCGGTTCGAAAGCCAGAGCTTCGTAATTGAGCGCTTCAAGCGATCTGGAACCCTGGAACAATCCGCAATCGAGCAGGATTCGCGAACCTCCGGCCCGGAGTTCAAGGCACGAGCCCGTGACCGTTCTGGCCGCACCGTGGACTGCAAGTGAAAGCGTCAAGTCGCTATCCGATCTTCGAGAATGGTGGGCCAGATTGCCGAGCGGCACAACCCGTCATCTGTTCTGCACCCTTGTACCGGTGACAAGCGATCCGGACGGGTTGAGCACGACGATCTGGTTTTCGGCCAAGCCATCGATCACTTCGCCGTATTCGTCGTTGAGATGGCCGATCCGAATAGCCTTCTCGACCGTCCGGCCACGATCGACGACGAATACCCGCCAGCCACCATCTGCGCCGCGGAACAGCGCACCGAGCGGAACCCGCAAGCTGTTTGCCTGACTCCACAGGATGACCGTCGCATTCACCTGAAACCCGTGTCCGAGGCGCGCCGACCGCGGCAGGCTGGCGCGATCGATCGCCACGATCAGGTTTACGCGCTGCTCCTCGATGCCGAGGGCCGAGATCTTCTGCCTGCCGAACGGTTCGATCCTGTCGACATGACCGCTGAGCGGCGCTTCGCCGCCCCATTGCGTGATTTCTACCCGATCGCCAGCCTTCACGCGGACCGCTTCTCGCGACAGCAAATCGACGACCACTTCTATTTGGCGTGGATCACCGATCGCCATCAGCGGGGTGCCTTCGGGGACAATTCCAGCGCTTTCGTTGATCACGGACAGAACCGAGCCGCTGGCCGGGGCCCGAACCGAAACCAGATCCCCTGACGGCCGACCCGTTGCGGCCAAGCTTTGGGAGGTGATGCGGGCCACTTCGGCGCGTGCCTGGGTGAGCGCCGCTTGCTGCGTCGTTACCCTGGTCCGCGCCGCTTCGAGTTGGGAGCGAGGGAGGAAGCCCCTGCGATGAAGTTCCTCGGCACGGACGCGGTCGCGTCGTGCCTGAACCAGTGCCGCCTCGATACCGCGTTCGTTTGCTCGGGCTGCAACGAGTGCGCCGCGCAAATCTTGCCGGCTTCGCGCGTCTAGCGGAATTGAAGGGCGCGCGGATATGCGCGTGATCACCGTTCCGCGCACGATCGGATCGCCGACGTGCAGCTCGATCCGCGGGAGATAACCGGTGACCGGCGCGGAGACGACAAAAAGCTCCCTTGCCCGCGTCACACCATCATCCGTGATGCCGACTACCATCGGCCCGAGCGACACCTTGCCGGTGTCGATTGGCACTGCCCGCGGCCAGAAAGCGTATGCGAGTCCCGCGGCCAGCATCGCGAGGATCAACAGCGCCCAGCGCCAGCGTCTGAACAGCGCCCCCATCACTCGCGCCCCTTCAGAACACGGACCATGTCGAGCTTCTGGACGCGCCGGGCCACGGTCAGCGCTGTCGTCATGGCGGCGATCAGCACGATCACGCTCGACCAGCCATAGCTTGCGCGCGACGGTGCAAAGGGCAGGCGGAACAGGTCAGAACTGAACATCGCGGTCATCAACTGGCCCATGCCGTAACCGACGAAGCAGCCGATCGGCAAAGATGCCGCCACGAGCAGGCCCAATTCGCCCAAGAGCACCAGTCCTACCTCGCTGCGAAAATACCCGAGCACGCGCAGCGTAGCCAGTTCGTGCGCGCGTTCCGAGAAGAGTATCCTTGCGCTGTTGTACACGACCCCCACCGCGATGGCCGAAGCAAAGGCAACGTAGAATGCTATCATGGTCAGCATATTGTCATCGATCATCGCCCTGAATTTGACCAGTGCCGCCGCCTTTTCGGTTACGCCCAGGATCATCGGCGCGTCTCTCAGGCGGGTCAGTATGCTGTCCCGTGCTGACGGATCGATCCGGACGAGGGCAGCGCCGACCGGAGACGCATCGCGCGTGATGCTCTCCAACGTCTGCTCGGAAGAATAGGCGCGCGCACCGACGAACTCGTCCACGATGCTCGCGACCGGCAGGGAGCGCTGCGTACGGCGGCCACCCAACATTTCCACGTCCACGCGATCACCTATGCGCACGGCAAGTTTGCTGGCCAGCTGACTGCTGAGCATCAGGCCTGAGGCCGGAAGGGCGACAGCATTGCCATGGCGGTCGATCCGCAAGCCAAGCTGCGAATTGGCAGGCAAGCTCTCGATTGCGGTCCGCTCGATGCGCTTGCCATTGCTTAGCTTGACCGAGACGGCCCGGGTCGGCTCGACCCGGAGCACCCCGGGAACCTGAGCCAGCGCGTACAGCGCGCTGGCGTTGCGCGGCTCGGTGAACGTAACCGTCAAGTCCTGCCGCTGGGCACGGAAGAAAAAGGAATCGATCATCGTCCGGCTCGAATCGATGAATTGCGTCGTGGCAAACAGCAGCCCGCCCGAAAGGGCAACGCCCGACACGGTGATGACGGCCCGCCCGGGCCAGCGGGCGATATGCCGCACGATCATGTGCCCGATGGCGGAAAATCCTGCCGCCTTGCCCAGTCGTTCAACCGTGCCCGCGCGATAGGCCGGTGGAGGCGGCGGCGACATCGCGACAGCCGGGGTCAGCCGGACAGCGGAACGCACGCCTCCGATCGCCCCGAGTGCCGCTGCGGCAAACGACAGCGCCGCGGCAGCGACAATAACCGACAGTGAAATGCGGTAATAGAGGAATGGAAAGCGATAATACTGCGCATAAAGCCGAGTCATCGCATCACCCATCCAGATACCGGCGGCGGTGCCCATCACGGTAGCAAGCAGGGCAATCGCAAGGGCGAACTTGAGGTAGTGGCGCCCGATCGCCCAATCGGAATAACCAAACGCCTTGATCAGACCGATCTGGGTCCGTTCGGTCCGGATCATTCGCCCAAGCACGATGTAGACAAGGAAAACTGCGACCAGCAGGAACACCGGCGGAATGACCCGCGTCATCGCGCTTAGCTGCATGAGTTCGTTGTCCAGGAACGCGTGGCTGAGGTGGTCCTTGCGGCCATATGCACCCGATCCGCCGAACGGAGCGAGGATGCTGTCCAGGGCGTGAATGACGTCTGACCCGGACGCGCCGCGTTCGAGCGTCAGCGACAGCGAATTGATCGCCTCGGTGCGGTCGGTCGCTGCTTCGAGCGCCTTGCGGCCGATCCAGAACACGCCAAATCGCTCGTCGTCCGGAATGATGTCGCCTGGCGCCAGGGCATAGATGAAATTGGGAGCCAGCCCGATCCCGACGATCCGCAGGTTCTGCTTGCGGCCGTAAATCAGTGCCTCGATCTGACTGCCGACAGCAAGGCCGTTCGCCTTGGCGAAGGCTTCGTCGGCGACCACTTCGCCGGGATCGCTGGCACGCGGCAAGCGGCCTTGGCGCAGCGTCACCTGGTTGAGGTGATTGGGTCCGTCTGGTTCCACTGCGTTGAGCAGTGCCCGGACCGGGACCACGCGGCGAGGGAAGTTCAATGTGGCATACTGCTGGATGCCGCCTTCTGCCCGCCGCACTCCCGGTATCGCTGCAATTCGATCGACGACGCTGCGCGGGGCGCGGGTCATCCCGACAAAGATGTCACCAAAGTGATTTCGGGCGTAGTAGGCATCGCGGGTTTCGGCGAGCGAGCGATGCACGCCCAGCGACATGACGAACGTTGCGGTTGCCGCCGCGAGGACCAGTGCAATCGCGATGGCCTGGCCGCGCAGGTGCCAAAGATCGCGCACGAGCTTGAGATCAAGCGACCTCACCAGCTTATCGCCGAGGGTTGAGCGGGCTGCGCGTTCACCTCGATGCGCGCGATCCGTCCGTCGAGAAACCGGAACACGCGATCGGCCATTGCAGCGATGCCGGCATTGTGCGTGATGATTACGACCGTGGTGCCAAGCTCGCGATTGGCCTGCGCAAGAGCTTCTAGGACGCGGATCCCCGTTGCGCTGTCCAGCGCGCCGGTCGGCTCGTCGCAGAGCAGCACGCTTGGCCGTTTGGCGATCGCGCGGGCGACGGCCACGCGCTGTTGCTCCCCTCCGGACAGCTGTGCCGGATAATGGTCGCGCCGGTCCAGCAGGCCGACCAGGGCGAGCGCGTCGGCAGCCGGCATCGGGTCAACGGCGATGTCGGTCACCAGCCGCACATTCTCTTCGGCCGTCAGGCTTGGAATGAGGTTGTAGAACTGGAAGATGAAGCCGACGTGGTCCCGGCGAAATCGGGTCAGGTCCGCATCGTTCAGACAGGTCAGCTCGGTTTCGCCGTAGTGCAATTTACCGGATGTCGGTCTGTCGAGGCCCCCGATGATATTCAACAGCGTTGACTTGCCGCTCCCGGACGGACCAAGCAGGACAAGGATTTCGCCGGTTGGTATGGCCAGGTCCACTCCGCGCAAGGCCCGAACTTCGGTATCGCCCGTCTTGTACACCTTGCCCAGCCCTTCAGCCGAGAATGCGAGGCCTCCCGCCCCGGCGCCAGCTGTGGAAACCCTGCCCATTGCCAATACGCCTTGCCCGTTGCCGCAGCTCGCTTCCCTCGGTTGGACCGATCTGCACTGGCTGCGGCGACCTGCCATTGCGCTGAATCAAATAACCGTCGGTGCCGCCGGTCATGCTCGCCGGGCAGCGTTCGATCAGAGAGCGCCTTATGCCGTTCTGAGTCCAGCCAAAAGGTTCGTCGCCGGGCTGCATTTGGATCAAGCGACTTCGCGCACCCACGATCGGTGCGGACACGAAGGCATCCTAGAGGCCAAGGTTGATGGGCGCGTCCTGTCGGGCGATCGCGCGGGACAGTTGCTGCGACACCGCCTGGGGCGATTGCGAGCGCCGGCAAAACTGCCTGTACAGCAGCGGAATGAGGAACAGGGTGACGATCGTCGCGATCGAGACACCGAACACCACGACCGCCCCGATCGACTGGCGCGCATGGGCGCCGGCTCCGCTGGCGAGCATGAGCGGCATCGCTCCCATGACCGTGGCGAGCGAAGTCATCAGGATCGGTCGCAGACGGCGCACGGCCGAAGTATGAATAGCCTCGGCGAAGTCCATACCGTCGTCGCGCAGCTGGTTGGCGAATTCCACGATCAGGATGCCGTTCTTGGCGGCGAGGCCGACCAGCATGATGATCCCGACCTGGCTGTAGAGATTGAGGGTGTTACCGGTCAGCCCAAGGCCGAGGATCCCCCCGGCAAGGCCCATGGGAACCGTAGCTATTACGATCAGCGGGTGCAGGAAGCTTTCGAACTGCGCCGCGAGCAGCAGATAGACGATCACTATGGTCAGGCCGAAGACCAGCCAGATCGAACTGCCGGTCTGGCGATAGGACTGGCTTTCGCCGCGGTAGCCGACCTGGAGGACTTCCGGGCTGGCCTTCGCCTGCTGCTCCAGCCAGCCGAGGGCAGTTCCCAACGTATAGCCCGGCGCAAGCCCTGCTGTCAGCGTGATCGCCCGCATCTTGTTGAAGCGCCCGAGTTCGCTGGCGGAGGCCGTCGAACGGGTGCGGACCAGGCTGGACAGGGGGACCAACGCTCCGCTCTGCGCGCGCACATGAACCGTGTCGAGACTGTGCTCGTCCATCCGGTCGAACCGGTCGGCCTGGACGATGACGTAATATTCCTTGCCGTTCTGCACGAACGACGAGGCGCGCCGCGATCCCATCATGGTCTGCAAGGCCTGGCCGATTTCGGAAACCGAGACGCCAAGATCCCCCGCGCGCGCGCTGTCGACGTCGATCAGCAACTGAGGCTTGGTCTCGACGTAGTCCGCATCGAGATTGACCAGCCCCGGATAGGAACGGGCTGCATCGAGGATCCGGTCGCGCGCGAGGGCAAGCTGCGCATAATCGCTGCCGGCAAGCACGAACGCCACTGGATCGCCCCGTCCCCGCCCAAGCGCAGAAGGCACCGACGCGTTGCCGCGCACCCCGGGAACCTCGGCGATTGCACGGTTCACCTTCGTGGCGATTTCGCCGCTGGTTTCGCTGCGCTGCTCCCATGGCTTCAGGAAGACATTGAGCTGGGCGGTGTTGAAATCGTCGCTCCCGCCGTACCGCGCGTTCCAGCCGCGCACCGCGCCCTTCCCTTTCAAGGGTGCAACGCCCTTCTCCACCGTCCGGACGTCCTTTTCGAGCTGGTCGAAGCCGGTGCCTTCGATGGTCGCAAGACGGACCTGGACGATGCCGGTATCTTCACCCGGAGCAAGTTCGCTTTCGATGGTGGTCCACGCAAGTCCCGCAGCGACCATCAGGCCGACGACTGCCGCAAACACGCTGAGGGGCCTGGCCATCGCCTTGACGAGCATTGCCGAATAGACGGACTCGACGCGGTCGAGCGCCTGCGCGATCCGGCCTGCGATCCTTGATGGCTTTTCCTTTCGAAGGAGCTTCGAGCACAGCATTGGCGCCAGGGTCAGGGCGAGGAAGCCCGAAAAAGCGATTGCCCCGATCATCGCGGCCGCCAGTTCGCGGAACAGCAGGCCGGCCTGCCCGGGAATAAACATTATCGGTACGAACACCGCGCAGACCACCAGCGTCGTCGACAGGACCGCGAAGGCCACCTGGCGCGACCCTTGGAACGCCGCAACCAGGGGTGATTCGCCCAGTTCGATCCGCCGGTGCACGTTTTCGAGCACGACGATTGCATCGTCGACCACCAGCCCGATCGCCAGGACCAGTGCCAGCAGGGTGAGAAGGTTGATCGAATACCCGCACAGCCATAGGACCAGCATGGCGCACAACAGGCAGACCGGCACCGTGAGCGCCGGGATGATCGTCGCCCGGACGCTGCCCAGGAACAGCAGGATGACCGCCACGACCAGCACGGCCGCCTCGATCAGCGCATGCCATACGCTGTTGATCGCGCGGTCGATGAACAGCGAGCTGTCGCCGCCGGCGTAGATCCGGACACCATCGGGGAGTTCGGTGTTGAGCTGCCGGACGGCGGCGCGCATCCGGGCTGCGACGTCGAGAGTGTTCGCGTCCGACTGCTTCGTGATCCCCAGGCCGACCGCGCGCTCGCCGTTGTAGTGGAATCCGTTGTAGAAGCTTTCCGGGCCGATCTCGACGCGCGCCACGTCACCAAGCCGGACGAGGTAGCCGTCGCCACCCTTGCTTATGACCAGCGCGCGGAAGTCTTCGGGCGAGGTGAAGTTGCGCGCCATGCGCATTGTCACGTTCTGGCTCTTGGCCTCGATTCGCCCGGCCGGCAATTCGACGTTCTGCCGGCGCAGGGCAACCTCGACGTCGGTCGGCGTCATTCCGAAGGCGACGAGGCGGCGGGCGTCGAGCCAGACCCGCATGGCCGGCTTGGTCCCGCCCAGCATCTGCACGCGGGCCACCCCGTTGATCGTCGAAAGGCGTTCGAGCACGACACGATCGACGAAGTCGGCAAGCTTTTCGATCGACCAGCCCGGAGCGCGGACCGAGAAGAACATGATTGGCTGATTGTCGGCGTCGATCTTCGTCGTTTCGGGCGGCTGGGCTTCGGCAGGAAGGTTTTCTGCGGCGCTGCTGATGCGGTCGCGGATGTCGTTTGCGGCGGCATCGATGTCGCTGCCGGGGGTGAATTCCACGCTGATCCGCGATGACCCGTCGCTTGAACTGGAGGTGATGGTCTCGACGCCGTCGATGCCTGAGAGCCGGGATTCGAGCAGCTGTGTTATCCGGCTTTCGATCACCGATGCCGAGGCGCCGGTATAGGAAGTCTCGATCGAAACGACCGGCGGATCGATGTTCGGATACTCGCGGACCGACAGGTCGAAGAACGCGGCCAGGCCGGCAATCGAAAGCAGGATCGCCACAACCGCGGCAAGAACCGGTCGCCGGATCGAAAGGTCGGACAGAGTCACTGTGCCGCCACTTTGCCTTCTGTGCGAACCTTCATCCCCGGGCCGACCTTGACCAGTCCCTTGTCGATGACCAGGTCCGTCGACAGGAGCCCCTCGGTCACCTCGACCTGGTCAGCCTGGCGCGCGCCGATCTTGACCGGGCGGCGGCGCGCCTTTCCTTCGCGGTCGATCACGTAGACGAACTGGTCGGACCCCTCCGTAACGATGGCCAGTTCGGGAACGGCCAGGGCTTGGCGCTGGCCGACCTCGATCTGGACGTTGAGCAGCATTCCCGGCTTCAGCGGGCCGCCGGCATTTGGCAGGATTGCCCGCGCCATCACGGCGCGCGTGCTCGGATCGATGACGGCGTCGACCGCCTCGATCGCGCCGGTGAAGGTAATGCCGGGGTAGGCCTCCGAACGGGCGGCAACGCGCACGCCCGGCTTCAATGCGGCCATCAGCGTTTCGGGGACGGCAAAGTCGAGCTTGATGCGCGAGGGATCGCTGATCGTGACGATTGGCGTTCCCTGGTTGACAACGGCGCCGGCCGAGATGGAGCGCAGCGACGCCAGGCCCGAGAACGGGGCGCGGATGACGCGATCGTCGATCGCGGCGTTTGCCGCATCGACAGTGGCGCGCGCGCTGTTCAGTGCCGCGACCTTGGCATCGACAATCGCGTTGGTCACGAACCCGTGGGCCTTGAGCGCAACGACCCGGTCAAGCTGCTGCCTTGCGTTGATCGCCTGGGCTCGGGCGCCCTCACGGTCCGCGATCTGCCGGCTTTGCGCCAGGACGGCGATGACCTGCCCCTTGCGCACGGGTTGCCCGTCGGCAAAGTTGACCTGCACGATCCGCGCGGTGACCGGAGAGGCAAGGACCACCTGCTCGTTGGCCCGTGCGGTGCCGACAGCGTCGATCCGATCGACGAACTGCATCCGCGTCGGCATGGCCGCGTGAACAAGGGGATCATCGCGCTTCTCGCGGACGGGATCGCTGCTGCACGCGGTAAGCGCCGCTGCCAGCGACGCAAGCATCATCCCCCACATCTTCATGGCAGCGAATAGACTACAGTAACCTGTCATGGACCTGACGTCGGGCCGCCGGCGCCAAACCCCCAGCCACCCGTCGCCAATGCCGGGGGCGATGCGACAGGCCCCTGACAGCATAGCCTGCCAAATCGGATCCATTGGGAAAGAGGAGCAGGAGGCTCAATTGCTTAAGACTGTATTGAAAACCGTGTCGCTTTGCGCGGTCGTCGTCCTCGCGGGTGCCGCGGCGGATCCACTCTACACGCTGGACAAGACGGTTACCCTGCCGAGCACCGACACGGACTGGGATTACATCAAGCTACAGCCGAACAGCGCGCGCCTGTTCATCGCCCGCCGCAAGGACGGCCTGACCGTGTTCGACGTGAACTCGCAGCGCGTGGTCGGCCAGGTGGCCAATTCGGTGGGGGCAAACGGCCCTCTGCTCTTGCCGCAGTTCAATCGCGGCTACGTGGCGATGACCGACGGATCGCTGCTGAGCTTCGAATTGAAGTCGCTCAAGGTGATCAAGCGGCTGCCGCTGGCCAATGACGGCGGCCTCAACGGCGTCGTCTTCGATCCCGCCACGAAGCGGATTCACGCGGTCGTCGGTTCGCGTCCGGCCCAGGCCACCTGGTTCACCCTCGACGCGGCGACCGGCGAACTGCTGGGGTCGAAAGTCTTTCCGTTCAAGAAGATGGATGATCCCTCACCCGACGGAAAGGGCAACCTCTTCGCCCCGGCGCGTTACGACGGCATCCTGCTGCAGCTCGATTCGACGACACTGGCGGAAAAGGCCCGTTGGCCGATCGCCTGCGAACAGGTCGTGGCTGTGGAATACCAGGCCCATACCGATCGCATCCTGATCGGCTGCCGCGGCGACAAGCCGGTGTTCCTCGCGATCAACGCCCAGACCGGTGCCGAAGTGGCCCGTCTCCCGATCGGCAAAGGCATCGACGGCATGGCTGTGGACGAAATCCGCCACCGGATCGTCACGACCAATGGCGGCGATTCCTCGATGTCGGTCATCGAGCAGGCAGGACCGGACAGCTATCGCCTGCTGGGCAACGTCCAGACCCGTCCCCAGGCCCGGGTGATGCAGATCGACGAACACAGTGGGCGCGTTTTCACGGTTACGGCCGATGCGACCTTCCCGGCCCCCGATGCGAAGGGCGTTTCGGTGCCGACGTTCCACCCGAACAGCTTCACCATCATGACCTACAAGCCCAATCTTCAGCACTAACTCCCACCCCTGTCCACTCCTTCGGGAGTGGGCCCTTTTGTCCGGGAACAGGGTCACACCACGCCGCCGCCGACAAGGCGGCGTTAGTCTAACCGACTGCCGCGCGCGACGCAGCGGCCTGTCCGGACGAAAGCGACAGGTAGGCATCCGGCGCGTTAACCAGCGCTTGCCCTTCAGCAGAAAGGACGAAGCGCAGGAAAGCCCGCGCCGGTTCGATGCGCGGCTCGTCGCCCAACTTGGCATAATAGGCGTTGACCAGGCGGCCAAGCGGGTAGGCTCCGGCCTTGATCGTCTCGGGAGTAGGATAGACGTCCCTGCCCGCGGCATCCGTCACGGCAACCGTCCGAACTGCGCTGCTCTTGCCGGGAGCTGTCCCCAGGGCCAGCGCGAAGGGATCCCGCCGCACCGCAGCATGCATCAGTCGCGTCGCCGCCGCTTCGGCGCCTTGCGGGCGCGGTGGCACAGGAAATTCGGTCATCCGTTCCCACGCCAACCGATTGCTATCTCCCAGAAGCCGCGAACGGAAAAAGCGGCCTGTGCCGCTTTCCGCTTCCGGCGCCAGAAGGTTGATCGCCTGGTCGCGCCACCGCCCCGTCAGGCCCAGTTGTCCCCAGGTGCGGATCCTGGGCGTCTTGTCGCCGAACACGGCGCCCAGCGGCTCGATGCCGATCCGCTGCAGCGGGTTGCTCTGGTGGACCATCACCGCCAACGCCGGGGACATGCCGGGCGTCGCCGCGCTGCCATTGGCTATCGGGACGCCTTGCGGCCGGAACCGGTAGATCCATTCGAAGGCCTGGATTTCCGGTTTTGTCGCATCGCGCCCGATCAGCGCGAGATCGCAGGTCGCGGTATAGAGGCCGGCCATCGCGATGTCGCTGCCCGCCAGATCGCTGAGCACCCGAATGTCCGGGCGGACCTTGGCAAAGGCGCGAATCCAGATCGCAAGAAGCGGCTGCAACGCCCGCGTGCCGCCGATGCGCAGCACGCCGGGAAGGCCGTGCGGGGGCGGTGGGAGCGCGGCGGATCGTGCCGTCAACGGCCATGCCAGCGGTGCGGCGACCATTGTCGCAATGAGGTCCCGGCGCTTCACTTCAGCTTGCCCCGTTCACGATCGAGGAATTTCTGGCCAAGCGGCAGATAGCCGCTGTGCTCGATCAAAATTCTCTGCCCTTCACGCGACAGCAGGAAGCGCAGGAATTCGCGCTGGGCAGGGTCCATGCGCTTGCCGGGCGGCACATCGACATAGGCCGGAATGATCCGGACGAGCGGATAGGCGCGATCGATCAATGTCGCCGGCGTCGCGTGAACGAATGGCCCTTTCGCGGTCCAGGCCAGCGGCACCGCGCGGACGTCCTTCGTGGCGTAGCGCACGTTCGAGATTGCGATGCCGGCCCTGTCGCCCGCCAGCGCGTCGACGATGCGCTGCCCGTGATCGTAGGACGTGCCGTCGGGGTGGGTCGTGTGCTCGTATTCGCGCATGGCCCCGTTCCAGCGATGGCTGCCTTCAAGCACGCGCTCGCGGAAGAACAGGGCAAAGTCGACGTCCGTGCGCCAGCCATAGGGCTGGATGGCGGACCCTGTCAGACCGCCCCGGATTCCCAGCTGGTCCCAGCGCCGCAGGTTCATTCCGTTGCGGCGCGCGTCCTGGCCGAATATCCCGTCGAGCTGGGCCAGCGTCAGCCCCGGCAGCGGGTTGTCGCGATGCACAAAGATCATGTGGGCATAGTCGTAGAAGTTCACATCGACGCTGCCGGTTGCGATCTCGATCCCGGTCGGATCGTAGCCCCTGGCGCGACGAAAGGCCCGCAGGGCCGCCGGGCTGATCTCCTCGCCCAGGATCGCGATGTCGCCGGTTCCCGAATAGAGCGCCCCGATCGCCGAAGCCGTGCCGTACATCCGGTTCTCGAACGTCACCCGCGGCTGGTGGCGCGCGAACTCGGCGATCCAGGTCGTCAGCAATTGGCCCATGAAGTCGCGCTTGAAGCTGCCGTGCCCCCAAATCCGCAGGCGGCCCTCGACCGTCTCGGCAGGGCGGTATGCGGGGAGGCTCTCGACAAACGCCAGGGCCGGATCGTCGCCCAGCAGGTGGCGAGTCGATTCCGCCTTCGCCGCTGGCGCGCACAGGACGGCGAAGCCGATACCGAGCGTGGCAAGAAGCCTGTTCACTGCGCCACCTCCAGCCTTTCCAATTGCGCGCGCGCCGTCGCCTCGTCGAGAGGCAGATAGTCCCCGTCCCGTTCGAGAAGGGCCTGGCCGCCGCGCGACAGGACGTAGCGCAGGAAGCCGGCAAGATGGGGGGCAAGCGGCCGCCCCGGCTTGCGATCGACGAAGGCGAAGACCTTGCGGGTCAGGGGATAGCGCCGCGATCCGACCGTGGCGGCATCGGGGGCGAGCGCCGCGCCGGTGCCGGCCGAAACCTTGAGCAGCTTGAACCCTTCGCGCGCCTGGGCGGCATTGGCGATCAGCAGGGCCTGCGGGTCGCCAGCCGCACCTTGCGCTGCACGGTCGACCGCCGTCGCCAACGTTCCATCAAGACGGTAGGCCTCGCCATATTCGGCTATGCGATCCCAGCACATGCGGCGATCGCCCTGCGTGACCTTGTCCTGCAGCCAGATTCCCGTTCGGCTCGCCATATCGAAGGTGTGCACCCGGATCGCTGCGCCTTGCCAGGCGCCGCCCAGGCCCAGATCGCCCCAGTTTCGCACCGGGTTCGTCTGTCCGCCGCAATCGATGATCCGGGCAAGCTGATCGAGGCTGATCTCGCCAAGAGGGTTGCCCTGGTGGACCAGCAGGGCAATCGCGTGGGACTTGCCGGGCGTGCCGACGCTGCCGGTTGCCACTTCAATCCGCGTGGCGTGGTATTGCTTGGGACGGGAAAAGCCGTTGTCGTCGACCACGTCGTTTTCACGGCCCATCAGGGCAATGTCGGCAACGCCGCCAACCAGGCCGTGGATCGCGCTGTCCGATCCACGCATGGCGAATTCGAACCGCACCTCGGGATGGTCCTGCCGGTAGGCCTCCGCCCAGGTCTCGGCAACGCCGAGCAGGGCCGGCGTCCCCCAGATGCGTATCGCCAGCGGCTCGGCCTGCGCCGCCGCCGCTGGCAACACCAAGGCAACAGCCGCCATGACCGCGATCACGTACCGCTTCATCCCAGGATCCTTCGCTGGCGGGCCGCGAAAGGCGGGGACAACGGCAGGTATCGGCCATCGCTGTTGATCGCCTCCTGTCCTTCGCGGCTCAGCACAAAGCGCAGGAACTCGCGCGCGGGGGGAGCGACGCGCCCGTCGGGACGACGGTCGATCACCGCGGGGAGCGTGCGTGCCAAGGGGTAGCTTTGATCGATTAGGGTGGCTTCGCTGACCGAAACGAATGGGCCGGCCGGGGTATGAGCCAGCGCCAGCGGCTTCACGTCCGGCCCGGCGTAGCGGATGTTCGAGACCGCGATGCCCGCAGGGTCGAGCGCAAGCGCGTCAAGCACCTGCTGGCCATGATCGTAGATCGTGCCGTCCGGGTTGTTGATGTGGGCGTAGCCCTTGAGCCTGGGATTCCAGCGATGGCTGCCGAGCAAGACCGCGTTGCGAAGGTAGAAGCCGAAACTGTCGTCGATCGCCCAGCTGTAGGGCTGGATCTCGCGCCCGGCCCATTCGCCGGTGAGGCCGAGCTCCGCCCAGCGGCGGATGTTGCGAGTGCCGCGGCGGTGTTCGGTCCCGAGGATGGCGTCGAGTTCGACCAGCGAGATCCGTACCAACGGATTGGTGCGATGGACGAAGACCATCTGGGCGTAGTCGAAATTGCGGATGTCGACGCTGCCTGTCATCAGCTCGATCCCGGTCGGCGCATAGCCTTTGACGCGTTCGAAGGCGCGCGCCGCATCGGGAAGTATCTCTTCGCCCAGCAGGGCTATGTCGCCCAGCCCGTTGTAGAGCGCAGGAATGCCCGAAGAGGTCCCGTAAAGCGCGCGCACCAGCCGCGCCTGCGAATGGAACTGCTGGAAGCCCTCGGCCCACTTGTCGACCAGGTAATGCATCCACGGCAACTTGCGATTGCCATGTCCCCACAGTCGGATCGCGCCGGTGATCCGCTCTTGCGGCCGGTAGCGCGGCATCGCCGCCGCGGCTCTCGCCGCAACGCTGCCGGCGGGCTGCGGCCGGGGTTCGATCGTCTGGACCGCCGGGGTCAGCCTTTGCCCCCGCACCGGCGCGGCAAACGCGGCAAGGCCCGCCGCGATGAAGCTTCGCCGGGCCAGGCAGCCGGGACCGCTCATATCGCGTCGAGCTTGGCCAGCTGTTCGCGCGCCGCCTGCGCGGTCAGGGGCAGATACTTGCCGTCGGCCTGGACGGCTGCCTGGCCTTCTCGGCTGAGGACATAGCGCAGGAACTCGCGCTTTAGGGGATCGATCGGCTTGCCGCGCTGCTTCTTGAGGTAATAGTAGACGTCGCGGATCAGGGGATAGGTCCGGTCCTGCACGGTCTTCAGCGTCATGGGCACCGGCTGGCCGCCGTTCTGCGAGAGCGCAACCATCTTGACCGAGGGGTTGGCGAACGGAATGCCGGTATAGGCGATGCCGTACTTGTCGCCGGCCAGCGCGTTGGTGATCAGTTCGCCCCCGGCAGTTAGCGATCCGTCGGGCTTCAGCCCTGCGACGTTCGAGAAGGCGTGCATGTTCTCGTTCCACTTCGACGAGCCGCGCAGCACCTTCTTGTCGATCTCGTCCTGGAAATGGTACTTCGCGTTGTAGCCATAGACGGTGATCGGCTTGTCCGCCCATTCGCCTTTGAGCCCGAGCTGACCCCAGGTGCGGATGTTCTTTTCCGGCCCGCGCGCCCAGTCGGTTCGCCAGGTCAGCCCGTCCCAGCCGCCATCGCGCGGCGCCCCGAAGATCCCGTCGAGCTGTTCGATCGAGAGCGCATTGAGCGGATTGTCCTTGTGGACGAAGGCGCCAAGTGCATAGGTCCAGCCGCGCACGTTGTAGCTGCCCGTCGCCATGATGATCTCGACGATCTCGGTCGTGCTAGAACCGTCGTCACCGCCGCCCGCGCCTTCGCGTTCGAAGCCCTTGAGTTCGTCCCACAGCGCTTGTCGGCCCATCGGCGCCAGATCGGCCACGTTGGCGATCAGGCCCGGAAAGCCGACCGCCGAGGAATAGAGGTTGTTCTCGAACCGGACCTCGGGATGATGCTTGCGGAAGCCCGCCTCCCAGACGTCGGAGAGGCCCGAATCCTTGATGTAGTTGTTGCCCCACTGCCGAAGCGTGCCCTTCATCGGCGCCGAGGGCCGGTATTCGGGCAGGCCCGACAGATCGAACTGCGGTTCGTAGAATTTCTGGACCTTGCGCGTCTTTGTGCCGATTGCGCGGGCCTTCGACAGGGCATCGGCGTCGCGGGTCGTCGGCGGGGCCGGATCGGGCGTGCCTTGCGCGACTGCCGGTGACGCGATGACAACGATGGCCAGTAGTGCAGGCAGCCTCATCCGCCCTCTCCTGTTGCCGCAGCACCGAGCTTGTCGATCTCGACCAGCTGCGCGCGGGCCGCCGCTGCGGTCAGCGGCAGATACTTGCCGTCCTTCATCACCAGGGCCTGGCCTTCGCGGCTGACCACGAAGCGCAGGTACTCGGCCACCAGCGGATCTAGGCGTTCGCCCGGCTTGCGGTTGGCGTAGAAGTAGACCTCTCGGGTCAGCGGATAGGTTCGCGCCTGCACCGTTTCCAGAGTCGGCATAAGGTAGGGTCCGGCTGCGGTGCGGGCCAACGGCACCGTCTTCACGTTCGGTTTGTCGCGATAAAGCATCGCCGTGTAGGTGATGGCGTAACGGTCGGTGCCGAGATCGTCCATCATCTGGTCGCCCGCGTTCCAGAGCTTGCCGAAATCGCCTTCGCCTTCGCGCACCTTGTTGCTGTATTCGATCAGCTTCTCGTTCCACTTGTAGCCGCCGCCCATGACCTTTTCGGCGAAGTCGCGGGGAAAGTGGAAGTTCAGCGTGTAGCCCAGGACGCGGATCGGCTTGTCGGCCCATTCACCCTTGAGCCCGAGCTGGCCCCAGGTGCGGATGTTCTTTTCAGGACCGCGGGCGACCGAGGCATCCCAGCTGTTGAGGTTCCAGCCGCCCTGCCGTTCGGCGCCGAAGATCCCGTCGAGCTGTTCGATCGTCAGGCGCTGGATCGGATTGTCCTTGTGGACGAAGGGGACCAGCGCGAAGGACCAGCCCGAGACGTCGAACGACCCTGTCGCCATCATGATCTCGGCCGGCAGCGTTCCCATCATCCGCTGGTAGGCCTGCAGTTCCTCCCAGCTGGGCCGGCGTCCCATGGGCGCGAGGTCGGCCTGCCCGGTGTAAAGCCCCGCCATGCCGATGAAGGTGCTTGCCAGGTTGTTCTCGAAGCGCACTTCAGGATGGTATTTGCGGAACGCCTCCTCGAAATAGCCTTCGAGGGGACTGTCGGCGAGGTAGTTCGAACCCCATTGCCGGATCACGCCGCGCATCGGCGCGGCGGGCCGGTATTCGGGCAGACCCGAAAGATCGAACTCCTTCGTATAGGCGCGCCGCTGTCCCTTGGTCTTCAGGGCTTCGGCCCGCGCGTTCTGCAGGTCGAGCGAGTTCATCGAGCCGACTTTCGGCGGCTGTGCCGAAGCGGCTCCGGCGCACAGAACGAGCGAGATCAGGCAGAGGCGGATCATTTCGCGTCCGGTTCCAGCTTGGCAAGCTGGTCGCGCACGACCTGGGCCGTCAGCGGGGTGTAACGCCCTTCGCGCTGGACCTGGTCCTGGCCCTGCCGGCTGAGGACGAAGCGCAGGAACTCCTCGACCTTGGGCTCCATCGCCTGGCCCGGGGCCTTGTTGGCGTAGAAGAATATTTCGTTGATCAGCGGATAGCTGCGGTCACGAACCGACTCGAGCGTCCGGGCGACGAAGGGCCCGCCGTTGAAGCCCTGCACTGGTAGCTCCTTGAGCTTGTCGCCAAGCGACAGCGGCGAGGCGATGCAGATCGCCAGCGGATCGTTCTCGGCGAACTCCTTCACTTGCCCGCTCCACGACGCGATCGTTCCTTGCGGCGTCGCGTAGTTGGCGAAGGCCTGATAACCTTCGACCCACTGGTCGCTGCCGCGCAGCACCAGATTCTGGAACACAACCTGGATGTTCGCGCGCGGGCTCTGGCCGCAGGGGTGGATCGGCCTGTTGGCCCATTCGCCGGTCAGGCCGAGCTGCCCCCAGGTGCGGATATTCTCGTCCGCGCCGCGCCTGTAGGGATAGTCGTTGCGATAGGTGCTGCCGTCATAGCCGCCGTTGCGCGCCGTGCCGAAGACGCCGTCGAGCTGCTTCATGCTGATCCGGGTGATGGGGTTGTCCTTGTGGACCAGGATCACGAAGCCCGGCGACCAGCCGTAGACGTCGTAGGACCCCGTCGCCGCCGTGATTTCGGTGATCGGGTACTTGTAGACCTGTTCGAAGGTCAGGTGGTCCATCAGCGTTGCGGGCCGGCCGACGCCGAGATCGGCGACCTTGCCAGCGACGCCCGGAACCGCGATGCCCGCTGTCGGCAGGTTGTATTCGATGGTGATGTCCGGGTGGAACTTGCGGAACTCGCTTGCCCAGTATTCGCCCAGCGGGCCGTCCTTCAGATAGTTGCTGCCCCAGATCCTGAGCGTTCCGGACACTTTCCGTTTGGGCTGGTAGGACGGCAGATCCGACAGGTCCCACTTCTTGGTGTAGCCGCCGAGCGTGGCCTTCTGCTTGCGAAAGCCGGTGACGTCGAGCGTCCAGATGCTGCGGTTGGCGTTGGTCGAGCCATCACCCTTTTCGGCGGCGGCCGGTGGCTTGGGCGCAGCCGTTTGCGCCAGCACGGGCATGGCGATGGCAAGGGCAGCCAGGGTGACAAGGCTCTTCACGCGATCTCTCCTCATTTCGCGGTAACCTGCGGGACGACGATATCCAGCTTGGCACGTTCGGCCGTGGCCACGGCAGCGGTCAGCGGCAGCCACTTGCCGTCGCCGGCGATGATCGCCTGGCCCTCGCGGCTCAGCACAAAGCGCAGGAACTCGCGCACACCCGGTTCGATCTGCCGACCCGGCTCGGCATCGGCATAGGCATAGGCTTCGAGGTGCAGCGGGTAGGTCCGGTCCTGGACGCTGGTCAGGGTCGGCAGGACGAAGGGACCTGTCCCGTCCCGTGCGATCGGCACCATCCGGGTGCCGGGGACCGCCACGCCGCTATCGGCGAAGGTTATCGCGCAGCGCCGCCGCGCCACCGCGGACACGCGGTCCGATTCGGGGCTGCGGCGGCTGCCGTCGCGGTTGAGGACCAGCGGCATTTCGTGCGCGCTGTCGTTCCAGATGTTGCCGCCGACCAGCGCCTTGCGTTCGAACACCGACATGATGTGGTACTTGAGCGGCGGCACGATCACCGAGATCGGCTGGTTGGCGCAGGAACCCTTCACGCCCAGTTCGCGCCAGAAGCGGATGTTCTCCGCAGCCGTCCGCCCGGCCTGGCGTCGCCAGGTGGTCGACACCCAGCCGCCGCGTCGCGGCCCGCCGAAAATGCCGTCGAGCTGGCGGATGGTAAGACCCTTGAGCGGATTGTTCGACCCGACGTAGACCGCCAGCGCCGGACTCCACCCGGTGACGTCCAACGACCCCGTGGCCACCTGGAACTCGCGCGGCGAACGATCGTGCTTGAGCTGGAAATCGTAGAATTCACCCGCGAAATAGGTGCTCCACTTGCGGCCGATCGACAGGTCCACCTTGTGATTGATGAGGTCGCCGTCCTTGAGCTCGAACCGTGCCGCGGGATGAATGCGGCGGAACGCCGCCATCAGAGCCTGTCCGGCCGTTCCTTCCATCAACTGGCCGCTCGCGGGCATGCGGATAGTGCCCGCGAAGGCCTGCCCCGGCTGATAGGCGGGCAGGCCGGAAAGGTCGAACTGGCTGCGGTAATAGGCCTTTGCCGGATCGGTCCGCTTCGCTTCGTCCGGGCTCTCGCCGTCCCACTTGGCGGGAGCGATCTGCTTGAGGTGAAGCCCGAGGGCGTGCGGATCGACCCGCTCTCCGGCGGCCTCGAGCTTGGTCCGCATCTCGGCGGCGCGCCGGGCCGGTAGCGTGATCCACTTGCCGTCGCGCTGCACCGCGTCCTGCCCGTCGCGGCTGAGCATGAAGGTGAGGAATTCCTTCACCAGCGGGTCGAGCGTCTTGCCCGGCGCAAGCCTGACTTGGGCCCATTGCTCGATGAACAGCGGATAGGACCGATCACGCAGGCTCTGCATCGAAATGGGCACGAACGGCCCCTTCGCGGTCCAGCCGATCGGAACGGCGCGGACACCCGGGCGGTTGGAGCCCATGTCCGAGAACGAGATGCCGTAGCGGTCGCCAGAGAGGTCGCGAACCATCTCGACCGACGAGGAATAGCGCGATCCGTCGGCGTTCGCTTCGTGGCTGTATTCGCGGGTGGTCTCGCTCCACACGTCTCCGCCCTTGAAGACCTTGCGTTCGAAGCCGAGCTGGATGTTGTACTTGAGCGGCCGGCCGTAGATCGCGATCGGCTTGTCGGCCCATTCCCCCTTGAGGCCGAGCTGGCCCCAGGTGCGGATGTTCCTGTCGGAACCACGTGCCACGCCGGGGTCCCAGGTCGTCCCCTTCCAGCCGCCGGTCCGCGACCCGCCGAAGATTCCGTCGAGCTGGTCCAGCGAGAGGTGGGCGATCGGATTGTCTTCGTGCACGAAGATGACAAAGCCCGGACTCCAGCCCGGAACGTTGTAGCTGCCGGTTGCCCAGTCGATCTCGAACAGGCGCTCGCCGGTAGCAAGTTCGTACTGCGATGCGGCGCGCAGGCGGTCGGAGATGCGCGGTCCGGTCTCTATGTCGACCGCGCCCGAAGCGATCGTGCCCTTGGGCACGATTTCGACCTTCACCTGCGGGTGAAAGCGCTGGAAGGCTTCGATCCACTGGTCCTTGATCAGCCCGTCGTGCAGGTACAGTCCGGACACGCGGATCCGGCCCTCGAGCTGCTTTGCGGGCCGGTAGGGCGGGAGATCCGCGAGCGGCTGCAAGTCGGTATAGAACCGTTTGTGCTTGCGCGCCTCGGTGCGCGAATCGTGTTCGCCTCGGATGATCAGGTTCTCGCGCATCCCGTCACCCAGGCGCGCGAGAATCTGCTCATAGGTTTCGCCCGTCGGACGCTTGTCCTCCTGGGCTGCGGTCCCGGTCGCGGCGACAAGCGCCGCGACCGACAGGACTGCGAAGGCTGACTTCAATCGCATTGCCTGGCCGTCAGTCCAGCTTCTTGAGCTGTTCGGCGAGGTATTCCGCCGTCAACGGGTAATAGTAGCCGACCCGGGCAATGATTTCCTGCCCTTCGCGGCTCAGCACGAAGCGCATGAACTCGCGCACCTTGGGATCAAGCTTCTGGCCAGGCGCCCGGTTCACATAGAAGTAGGCGTCTCGGATCAGCGGATAGGTGCGGTTGGCCACGGTATCCGGCGTCAGGGGAACGGCAGCGCCACCGCTGCGCGGAATGACGTTGAGAATCTTGACGTTCGGATAGTTCTTCGCGTGCATCAGCGCGACGATGCCCATCCCGTTGGGGTTCTTCGACAGCTCCTCGAGGCCGACGGTGCTGGCAACCGCGGCACCAAGGGTGTCGGGGACGGTCTGCTTGGCCTCCACGTACTCCTTGAAGTTCGGGTTCATCTTGTACGACCAGTGCAGCAGGTGGCGCTGGATCGCGATGGCGAAGCCCGGGGCGGCGTAACCGAAGGTCTCGATCTCCTTCTTGGCGAGAGCGCCGCGCACGCCGAGCTGGCCCCAGTTGCGGATGTTGGTCGAACGGTCGCGGGCGAACTTCGATGTGAACTTGTAGTCGCCGTTGTACAGTTCCCAGCCGCCGCTGCGTTCCGAACCGAAGACGCGGTCGAGCTGATCTATCGAGATTTCGTTGATCGGGTTGTCCTTGTTGACTGCAATCGCCCAGGCGAACAGCGAACCGCGCTTCTCGTAGCCGCCGGTCGCCACCGAGATCTCGGTCGGCATATAGCCGAAGGTGTTGTAGAACGGCATCATGTCGGTGATCTTGGCGTCGTCGCCCATCGGCGCGACGTCGGAGACCCCCATGTAGAGCCCGGCGATGCCGCCTTCGCTCGACGGGATGTGGCTGGTCGAAACCTTGGCTTCGGGATGGAACTGGGCAAAGCCTTCGGCCAGCTGGTTGACGGCGTTCTTCAGTTCGCTGCCGACGATGCGAAAGCCGCCGACGACCTTGAATTCGGGCTTGTAGGACGGCAACCCGGGAAGCTGCGGAGGGGGCAGTTCCTTGTATTCCGCCATGGTTTCCGGGCCGGTCTTGCGCAGGCCTTCCTTGACCTTGTCGAACGCCGCATAGGTCGCGTTTTCGGCCAGCAGCCTGGGACGAAGCACGCCCTTGAACGCTTCCGACTTCTCGAAGGCGACGGGATCGCGGTATTCCATCAGCAGCCAGTTTTTCCCGCCTTCGCCGCGCTCCAGGTACATGGTGTAGCGCATCAGCAGCTTGCCGGCGATCTGGCCATCCATCAGCGGCTTGATGTAGCCATGGGCGAACTCGCGGGTCTTGGCCGCCGGAACGGCCGGTTCGTAGAGATTGACCTTGAACACCGAGTTGTTCGAATCGCGCGGGGTCTTTTCACCATGGGTCAGCACGTCGACCCGCTTGATCTCGAGCGCGGTGGGCAGCTTGGGCTGGCCTTCGCGGGTCCAGGCATCGTAAGACCCTTCGCTCGGAAACTCGAGCGCGATGAAGTCGGCAAAGCCGGAGTCCTTTTCCTGGTCGGATTCGAGCCAGAGGACGTCGGAAACCTGGCCCGACTGGCGCCACGCCGACAGTGTCGAGGCAAGACCTTCCGGGGTGCGTGCTCCGGCCGGCAGACGGAGAAGGACGTGTGCCGGGTCGGCGAAGGCGGGTCCCGCGAACAGGGTGCTCATCGCAAGAAGCAGGCCGGTCAGCCGCTTGGATCGAAATATGACGATGCGTCGCATGGTAGCTTTCCTTCTTCCTCTGCCTGACTGGCAGAGATTGTTTGTTGTCGTCTCAGTCCAGTTTGGCGCGCTCACTGGCTAGCATGGCGGCGGGCAGCGGCAGGTAGCCGGCGTCAGCCAGCAGCTTCTGCCCTTCGTCGCTCAGCGCGAACCGCAGGAACTCCCGAAGCTTCGGTTCGAGCGGGCCACCTGGTTTCCGGTCGAAGTAGATGTAGATGTTGCGCACCATCGGATAGGTGCGATCGCGGAAGCTCTGTTCGCTGGGCATGACGAAGTTGGTCGTGCCGCGTGCGGCGATCGCAAGCGGCTTCAGCCCTTCGATCCCGGCGGCCTGCGACATGATCGACCACCCGATCGAACATGGCTCGCGGGCGATCTGCTGGCTGAGCATGTGCCGAGCGCCAAGGCGACCGGCCGGGCGTTCGTCGGGGGGAAGCTGCTTGCTGCCGGATTCGACGTAACCCCGGTAGTTCGCGTTCCACTTGTCGCTGCCTGCCAGCACGTTCAGCTGGAAGAAGCGGGTGGTTCCCGACGGTCCATGGCCATAGGTCTTGATCGGACGATCGGCGCAAGGCCCGGTCGTCACGCCCAGCTGGCGCCAGGTGCGGATGTCCCTTTCCGGTCCGCGAGCGCCCTTTTCGGTCCATTCGAAACCGCGCAGGCCGCCGGACCGTTCGGATCCGAAAATCCCGTCGAGCTGATCGACCGTCAACTGCCTGAGCGGGTTGCTCTTGTGCACGAAGACGACCGGCCCGTTCGAGCGCCCTTCCTGGTCGAAGGAACCCGATGCGACCGTGACGTAAGATGCGTGATACCCGTGCGTTTCGAAAAAGCTCAGGGCCTCCACGATCGCCGGTTCGCCACCGTTGGGGCCGAGGTCGGTCACCCGGGTGACAAGGGCGGGAAACGCGGCGTCGCTGGTCGGCAGGCTGTTTTCGAACGTCACGTCCGGCTGGTGCCGACGGAACGCCTCCTGCCACTTGAGATAAACGCCGCCAAGACCGAAGCCGAAGCTGCGGATCACGCCCGAGACCTTCTCGCCGGGCTGGTACGGCTCCGCCTCGACCGTAGCCGCTGTCGCGAGGAGCGACAGGGCTGCGAGCCGCGCCAGAGCGGCACCGGGTCCCTTGCGGGACATGATTGGGAACGCTCTGGTCATGATCAGAAGTTGTAGCGTGCCGTGAGCGTCAGATAGCGCGGATCGCCCGGCTGGATCTGGACGCGCCCCTGCGAACCGCCACCCGAATTCTGGAAGTAGGTCTTGTTGAGGACGTTGCCGACCTTGAGATTGATCGAATAGCGATCGCGCGAATAGTAGAAGCCCATGTCGACTACCGTGTAGGCGGGCAAGTCCAGCCGCTTGAGATCGCTTAGCTGGGTCGGCAGGACACCTTCGCGCTGGCCGGTGTAGGTCACCCCCAGACCGACGCCGAAGCCATTTTCCCAATCGTAGCGGGTCCACAGGTTGGCCGCGTGACGCGCGACGTTGGGCAGGCGGCGACCTTCCTGGAATTCCAGGCCGGGACCGGTCGTCAGGACCTTCGCGTCGATATAGGTGTAGCCCAGGATGACCTGCCAGTTGTCGAGCGGGCTGAAGTTCGCCTCGGATTCGAAGCCCTTGGCGCGCGACTTGCCAAGCTGGACGGTGCAGCTGCCAAGAGGGCAGATGGTCTGCGTGGTCTGGCCGGTGTTGTCGATCTGGTAGACCGCCGCGGTGAAGTTGAGCTTGCCATCGAGCAGTCGTTCGGTCTTGACGCCGAACTCGATCTGCTTGCCGGTGATGGGCGTGAAGTTGTTCTGCCCGTTGACGTCGAACAGGCCCGGATCGACGGGCACGAACGATTCGGCATAGCTGCCGTAGAACGTGATATTGTTGCTCGGCTGGATCATCACGCCGGCGCTCGGCAGGAAGTCCTTCTTGGTCGTCTTGATCTTGAGGCCGTTCGGGTCGTTGCGCCGGTCGGCGTAGGTCTTCGACGTTTCGCTGAACTTGCGCGCGGCGAGGCTCACCTTGAGCCAATCGGTCAGGGTGACCAGGTCGGACAGGTAGATGCCGTAGTTGCGCGACGTGATCTGGCGGTCGGTCAGGCCCGAGGCGGCGCCGGCGGGCATGCTGTCGAACGCCGGGAAAGCGGTCAGGTCGGGGTTGTAAAGCGCCACGTCGAGGCAGATCTGGCCTGCCGGGCAGACACCGGTGGTAGTGTTGCGGTTGCCGCCGTTGAAGAACTTGAGGCGATTTTCGCGAACGAAGTCGATCCCCGCGTTGATGCCGATCAGCAGCTTGTGTTCGATGCTGCCGGTGTCGAACGAACCGGTCAGGTTGAGATCGCCGTAATCGTATTCGCGGTGGGTCTGCAGCTGGCGGGCGCGGCGGGTGACGCGCAGTTCACCGTTGTATCGGTTGACCCCGGTCGAGCTGATGTCCTGCTGGTCGCTGTTGTAGCGGACATGGCGATAGCCCGCGTTGATCTTCCAGGAATTGCCGATTTCCTGATTCAGGAACGCGCTGATCGTCGTGCCTTTCTCGACCCGGTAGTTGTCGGGCTGGGTGTAGGCGGTCTCGATCGGTGCAACCGCGTTGATGTCGTAGATCGTGCTGGTTGCCGAAGTGGCGCCGTCGAACGGAGCGGCAAGGCCTACGTCGAAATGCTCCTTGGTCCGGCGGTATTCGCCCTGGATCGTCAGCTTGGTCGAAGGGCCGACTTCCCAGGCCAGGCTCGGCGCGATGAATTCCTGGTCGTGATAGGCATCGACGCGGAAACCCTTGTTGCGGGTCAACTGGCCGACCACGCGGTAGGCTAGGGCGCCGTCATCCATCAGACCGCCAGTGCTGTCGAAGGCCCCTGAAATGCTGTTGTGATCGCCAAACGCACGCGACGGGCTGGCAAAGGTGTTGCCGCGGAACTCGATCGTGGTCTTGGCCCGGGATTCCGGCTTCTTGGTGATCATGTTGATGAAGCCGCCAGGCTGGATCTGGCCGTAGAGCACCGACATCGGGCCCTTGACCAGTTCGACCCGCTCGATGCCGATCGTCGGCGGCGAGGCATAGCGGCCGGTCAGTCCGGGCAGCCCGTCGACCATCAGGGCGTTGCGGTCATCGCCGCTCGACTTGAAGCCGCGCAAGGTGATGTCATAGGCGGTCACGCCCGACTTCTTCACCCCGGTCATGTAGTTGTAGAGGTCCGAAATGTTCGTGGTCTCGAGCGATTTGACGAACTCCTCGGAATAGCTCGAGACCGAATAGGGGGTGTCGAGCACCGCCACGTCCATCTTCATCGCGCTCTTCGAGCCCTGGTCGAGGAACTTGCCGGTGACGACGATTTCGGTGTCGGTCGACTGGCTGTCGTCGATGGTATCCTGGGCAGTCTGATCCGGAGCCGCCTGCGCGATCGCGGTCGCGGGCAACACTCCGATCGTGGCGACAGCCGCCAGAAGCTTGTGCGAGTACTTCATATCCCTTCCCCTTTACTTGATCGGCCCGGGTTTCTTTTCGACAGGCCGCACTGCTTTAGAATCTCAACCTTCTGAGAGTATTGGAAATGCCGAGCCTGCCAGGGCCGCGACCATCATCAGAAGGCAGATCAGGATGGCCCATTTGATCGTGAATTTCTGGAGCGCCCCGAACTCCACGCCAGCCAGGCCGACGAGGAGATATGTCGAAGGCACGAGCGGGCTCAGCAGGTGTACAGGCTGGCCGATCAACGATGCGCGCGCCATCTCGACGTCGCTGATCCCGTAGTGGCTGGCCGCTTCCGCCACGACCGGCAAGACCCCGAAATAGAACGCGTCGTTCGAGACGAAGAAGGTCAGCGGCATGCTGATGATCCCGACAATCGGAGCCAGGAAGGGCCCCCAGCTTTGCGGGATGATCGCCAGAAGATTGCGCGACATCGCCTCGACCATGCCGGTCCCGCCGAGAATGCCCGTGAACACGCCGGCGGCGAAAATCAGGGAGACCACGGCGACAACTTTCCCGGCGTGCTCCGCCATGCGCTGCCGCTGCTCTTCCAACGAAGGATAGTTGATCACCAGGGCGAGCGCGAACGCGATCATGAACAGGATCGGCAAGGGCAGCACCGCCAAGATCAGGCAGATCATCAGGCCTGCGGTCAGGACCGCGTTGATCCACAGCAGCCTGGGCCGGCGCAGCTCGTCGGCATGATCCTCGCGCGGCAGCATGGCAAACTCGTCGCCCGCATCGTCCCGGCGGCAGTCGATCGACCCCGTCGCCGCAGCGCCGAGCGAAGCGAACACCTGTCCGGTGCGCGGTCGACCGAGGGTCAGGAAACCCAGGCGGCGCCGTTCGACAAGGCCAAGATACCACGACAGCCCGATCACCCCGGCAACACCCACCGCCATCGCAGGCAGCATCGGGATGAAGATTGCCGAGGGATCGACGTGAAGGGCAGTTGCGGCGCGTGCCAGCGGTCCGCCCCACGGGGTCAGGTTCATCACCCCGCCGGCGAGAATGGTCACGCAGGCGAGATTGATGGCGTTCATGCCGAGCTGGTGGTAGAGTGGCAGCATCGAAGCGCAGACGATCATGTAGGTCGTCGAGCCATCGCCATCGAGCGACACGAAGGCGGCAAGGATCGCCGTTCCCATCAAGACCTTGAGCGGGTCGCCCTCGACCAGACTTAGAATGTAGCGGACGACCGGATCGAACAGCCCGGCGTCGATCATGATGCCGAAGTAGAGGATCGCGAACATCAGCATCAGGCCGGTCGGGGCAATGGCCTTGACTCCGTCGAGCATCATGGCGCCCAGATCGGAAACCGCCGTCCCGGCCAGGAGAGCAAAGGCAATCGGCACGACGATCAGCGCGACGAAGGGCGACATGCGCTTCGTCATGATCAGCGTCGTGAAAGTCACGACCATGCCAAAGCCAAATATTGTCAGCACTTGAGATTCCCAGGCACCACAACTCTCCCTCGAGCCGGTTGGGCGCCCGGTTCACGAGCATCACTCCACGGCAAGAACGGCCGCCCAGGCGGCTCGATCAGAGGGAAATGGCAGACGATCCTGTCAGTCGCCTGTCATCCCGTGACAGGTTTGTGAAAAACCGCTCAGTTCTGCGATCCAGACCAGGTTTCCATCAGCTTTTTGCGCTTTGCCGCATCGAGATAGACCAGCAGTCCGGGGCTGAGGGAAATCGGCTTTAGCGGGCCCACGGTCGACTCCGCGATGCCAAGGTGGCTGTACTGGTTCTCGATTTCGGGCCGGACGGAACTGAGGCTGCTGCGGCTGGTCAATATCCGCTGCCCGCGAATCGAAAGCAGATACTCCAGGAACAGATGAGCGGCTTTTGAGTGAGCCGCGTTGGCGGGTATGATGGCTGTCCGCGTCACGGCCAGAGTGTATTCGCCGGGATAGACGATCTCGATGTTCGGATCGCGGGCCTCGCGCGTGCGGGCATAGGAGCCGAGAATGTTGTAACCGACGATCAGGCGGCCACTTTCGACCTGGTCGAGAATCGCCGACGACGTTTGCGCGGTCACGATCCCGACATCGCGGAATGCCTCTGCCATCGAAGCAAAATCGCTGCTGTGCCGGGCGTCCTGCGACATGACGAAATAGCCGACGCTGCTCTGGCTGGGATCATAGGTCCCGATCCGGTTCTGCCAGAAATCCGGTTCGGACCGGATTGTGGCAACCAGTTGCTGGCGTGACCGGGGGATGGGTCGTCCGGCCAGCTCCTTGCGATTGATCACCATCACCAGCGGCTCGAAGCTGAAGCCGAAGGCCTCGTCGCGCCAGCGCGCCCAGCTGGGAAGGCTCTTCGCACTGGCCGAGATGTGCGGCTTGGCATAGCCATCGTTGGCCAGTTTGATCTGCAGGTCCATGGCCGAGCTCAGCAGCAGGTCGGCCGAAGGTTTGGCGGACGCCATTTCGTCGCGGAACCGCCGGTCCAGCTCGAACGCCTGAAGCTCGACATAGGCGATCCGGACGCCGGGATAGGCCTTGCTGAAATCCGCAACGACCGGTTCGAACGCCGCTTCGTCGGTGGTGCTGTAGATGACCAGCTGTCCGGTCGCGCCGGACAGGCTTTCCTCGCTCGTGGTCGGCTCGCACCCCAGAAGGGAAACGGCAAGTAGCAGGCCTAGGCAGGCGCGGCGAAGCATCAGGCGCCTTTCCCCGGCAGGGTGATCACGACGACAAGGCCGCCGCCGGGCCGCCCTTCAAGATTGACGTCGCCGTTGTGGCTCTCGACCGCCTGGCGGACAATTGCCAGGCCCAGGCCAGCGCCAGGCTGTCCGCTGTTGCCACGCGCAAAGCGTTCGAAGGCCTGGTCTCGATCGCTCGGCGGAATGCCGGGTCCGCGATCCATCACGGCGAGGCGGTATTCGCCGTTCGCTTCGGTCAGTTCGATCAGCACTTCCGAATGATCGCCGCGGCCATGGGTCAGGGCGTTCTGGATCAGGTTCTTGACGACTTCCCCCATCATCAGCCGGTCTCCGATCAAGGGAGCCGTGCGCAGGGACGTGGTAAAGCGCACGTCGCTGTCATCGGTCAACGGGACCGCTTCGCGCAGGCTCTGGCGGATCGTGGCGACGAGATCGAATTCCTTGAACACGCGGACTTCGGACCGATGCTGGATTGTCGCGTCACTGAGCATCTGGTTGACCAGCCGGGTCAGCTTCGCCGCGTTGCGGCTGACGGCCGCGAGGCTCGCGCGGACCTCTTCGACATCGCCGCCTTCGGCCAGCTGGGCCTGGGCCTGGATCGCTGCCAGCGGCGTGCGGATCTGGTGCGCCGCGTCGGCAATGAAGGTGCGCAGGGCGGCCACGTTCTCTCGCAGCCGGCGCATGAAGCCGTTGATCGCCTGCACCACCGGAACGACTTCGAGCGGCACCGCCGTTTCGACGGGGTTGAGGTCCTGGGGCTGCCGCTCGGCAAGTTCGGCGCCGAGCCGTCCGAGCGGCCGCAGCGCCCGGTCGATACCGATCCAGATGATCGCCACCGCGAAGATGCCGAGCAGGAGGATGGGTGCGAGCGAGCCGAATACGAGCTCTCGCGCCAGACCGTCGCGCGCGCGCCGGGTCTGCCCGACCTGGACGAACACAAAGCCCTTCATGCCCGGTTGCGCGATCAGCCGGCCAAGCGACACGAAACGGACCTGTTCGCCGCGATAAGGCGCATCGAAGAACTGGCCGGCATTTCCGACATCGACGCTGCCGCGGCGGGTCGCCGGAAGCTTCGGCAAATCGGAATAGCCGGTGATGGTGCGCTGATCGGGGCCGACCACCCGATAGAACACCCGGTCGTCGGGGGCTGCCGACAGCATGTCGAGAGACGCGAAGGGAATGTCGACGGCGACCTGGCCATCGGTGATCGAAATCGTCTCGGCAATCGACAGCGCAGAGCCGCTCAGCAGCCGGTCATAGGATTTATCGGCGGCAAGGCGGGCATAGGCCAGGGCGGCGAAGTAAAGCGCGACCATCGAGACAAGGAAGAAGGCGCCCAGCGTGCCGACCAGCCTGAGGCGCAGGGAGGTGGTCTGCGCGATCACGACCGGGGCGGTGCCTCGGCGACATAGCCCATGCTTCTGACCGTGCGAATGTTCAGCGCACCTTCCAGCTTGCGGCGCAGGCGGCCGATGTAGAGCTCGATCGCGTTCGGTCCGGCATCGTCGTCGAAATCGAACAGCTGCGACGCGATCTGGTCCTTGCTGAGTACGCGGCCGAGATTGCCGATAAGGATTTCGAGCAGGCGAAACTCCCGGTTGGGCAGGTTGATCTGCGTGTCGCCGATCCGCACCATCTTGGCGCTTCGATCGAAGATCAGATCGCCGATGACGGTCTGGTTTGACGCCAGTCCTTGCGACCGGCGCAGCAAGGCGCGGCAGCGCGCATCGAATTCGCGGAAATCGAACGGCTTTGAGAGGTAGTCGTCGGCGCCGACATCGAGCGCGTCGATCCGGTCCTCGATCGCGGAACGGGCGGTCAGCATCAGGACCGGGACCAGCGAGCCGCGCCGGCGCAGGCCCTTGAGGATCTCGAAGCCGTCCATGCCCGGCAGGCCAATGTCGAGCACGATGACCTCGTAGTCCTGGTACGAAAGAATGTCGTTGGCCGCTTCGCCATCGCTTTCCAGGTCGACCGCGTGGCCATCGCGGCGCAGGCGGCGCAGCAGCGCGTCTCCCAGATCCGGGTCATCCTCGACCACGAGTATGCGCATTTCACTCCCCTTGGCGAACCACCGTTGGCCCGCCCCAGATCTCGGCCGACAGCTTCCCGACAGCTTGCGCTCCTAACTTAGGCGCGGAAAGGCAGCCCGGGCAAGGCCGTTGCGGAACGCCAAGGGCGCCCAAGCGGGAAGAGGAAGTTTTGCATGACTGGCAGGTGTAGCCAAGGCAGCGTCGCACGTTTGATGAGCGCGTCGTGGCGGCCCGCGGGCGGGCTGCTGCTGGCCGCCATGGTGCTTGGCAACGCGTCGAGCGCCTCGGCGCAGACCCTGCCTGCGGACAGGATCGCGGAGCTGCGCCAGCAGCTCGAGGCGCTCAAGGCCGAACAGGCGGCGACCTCGGCGAAGATCGGCCAGATCGCGACCATCCTCGACCAGATCGAGGGCAAGCCCGCCAGCAGTCCGGCGCCGGCCGTTGCAGCCGCATCTCCGCCGGCGGCACCCGCTGCCGCTGCAAAGGCGGCAGCGCCATCGCGCCTCCAGCTCTCCGGCGACGTCCGGGTGCGTTACGAAACCAATCGCGGCGATGCCGACGGTCGGATACGCGATCGCGGCGTCGCCCGCGGACGCCTGCGCGCCGCCTATGCGATCGACAAGAACCTCTCGATCGGAGGCCAGCTCTCGACCGGCGATCCGGACGATCCCAACACCGCCGACATCACCTTGTCGAACTGGGACGATGATCTCCTCGTCAGCCTCGACCAGCTCTACATCAAGGGTGTCTTCGGCAACCTGACCCTGATCGCGGGCAAGATCCCGCAGCCGTTTCGCCGCACCGACCTGGTATGGGACGGCGACGTCAGCCCGCAAGGGCTATCCGCGGCCTATCGCCTGCCGTTTGCGGGTGGCGCCGCGCTCAGGGCGACAGGCCTGTATTTCCAGGTCGATGAAGCCGCCGGCGGTCCGGACAGCAGCATGATCGGCGGGCAACTGGAAATCGCTTCGCAGCCAGGGCCGACGCATTTCGAACTCGCCGCCGGCTATTACGACTATCGCCTGAATTCGCTGACCGGTGCCGATGCAGGCGACTGGCGCACCAACCGCCTGCTGGCGACCGGCAGGTACGCCTCCGACTTCAACATTCTCGACGTTGTCGGCTCGGCGACCTTCGGCATGCTGGGCGAGCGGTGGCCGATCCAGCTCATCGGCAATTACGCACACAACTTCGGCGCGCAGGTCGATGGCGACACCGCCTTCGGGGCCGACCTCTACCTGGGCCGGACGAGCAAGCCCCGCGACTGGCGGTTCGGCTATGGCTACGCGCAGGCCGAGGTCGATTCCGTGCTCGCCGCCTTCAGTCACGACAACCTCGACTTCGGGACCAACTACAGGCTCCACACGATAAGCCTGGACTACGTCCCGCGGACCAACATGCTGCTCAACCTGACATGGTATCACTACCAGCCGCTCGACGCGCGCTGGTCCGGCCTGCAGGACCCCAACGACTGGCTCGAGCGGGTCCGCATGAACTTCAGCGTCAACTTCTGACCGCCGTTCCATCGCGAGCGGGCCCCTTGACAGGGGGGCGACAGGCTTGCCCCCTATCGTCCGGCGCGCGACGGCATCGGATGCCTGAAAAACAGGCCTGTCGCGACGGGATGGGAGAAGCGACTTGGCAAAGGTGAACGTAGCGGACCAACCCGGTCCGAAAGCGGCGATCAGGCTCCACAACCAGCTTTACGTGCAGGTGTTGATCGCCATCGCGCTGGGCGTGACGGTGGGATACTTCTGGCCCGGCGCCGGCGAGGCGCTGAAGCCGCTGGGCGATGCGTTCATCAAGCTCGTCAAGATGGTGATCGCACCACTGATCTTCCTTACCATCGTGACGGGCATCGCCGGGATGGGCGAATTGCGTTCGGTGGGCCGCGTCGCATCCCGGGCCTTCATCTACTTCCTGTTCTTTTCCACGCTGGCGCTGATCATCGGGCTGATCGTGGCCAATGTCGTGCAGCCCGGCGCCGGTATGAACATCGATCCGGCGAGCCTCGATACAAAGGCCGTCGCCGATTACACCAGCAAGGCCCATGACCAGACCCTGATAGGCTTTCTCCTCAACGTCATTCCGGCAACGTTCGCGGGCGCGCTCGCCGGCGGCGAGATACTGCAAGTGTTGTTCGTGGCGATCCTGTTCGGCATTTCGCTTGCGCTGATCGGGGATCAGGCCACCCCGGTGCTGCGCGTTCTCGAATCCGCCGCCGCAGCCTTCTTCCGTCTCGTCGCGATCCTGATGCGGACGGCGCCGATCGGGGCGTTCGGCGCCATGGCCTTCACCATCGGAAAATACGGGCTGTCGAGCCTCGCCAACCTCGCCTCGCTGCTTGTCACGTTCTACGTCACGTCCGCGCTGTTCATCGTGGTCGTGCTCGGCGCGGTGTCGGCGCTGAACGGTTTCTCGATCTTCCGCCTGATTTCCTACCTGAAGGCGGAACTGCTGCTTGTCCTCGGCACGTCCTCGTCGGAAGCCGCGCTGCCCAGCCTCATGCAGAAGATGGAGCGGGCCGGCTGTCCCAAGGCGGTCGTCGGGCTGGTCGTGCCGACCGGCTACTCGTTCAACCTGGATGGAACCAACATCTACATGACACTGGCCGCGCTGTTCATCGCCCAGGCGACGGGCGTCGACCTGTCTCTGGGCGACCAGCTGCTGTTGCTGGCGGTTGCGATGCTCAGCTCCAAGGGTGCCGCCGGCGTCACCGGCGCCGGCTTCATTACCCTGGCCGCGACCCTGTCGGTCGTTCCCAGCGTTCCCGTCGCCGGCATGGCGCTGATCCTGGGCATCGACCGCTTCATGAGCGAATGCCGCTCGATCACCAACTTCATCGGCAACGCCGTCGCAACCGTTGTCGTCTCCCGCTGGGAAGGCCGCCTCGATCGCGATGCGCTGGCCTCTGCGCTGTCCGGGCCCGAAAGCGCGCTCGCTGCTGCGCCGAAGGAATACGACGAAGACTAGCGACAGGCAGATGACAGCGTCGCGGATTAAGAATCACGACGCACCAAACGGGAAGCCGCCTCGACGCCGCTCCCTTGCAACCGAGAGAGGACTTGACTGTGAAGCGCATCATCCTGAGTTCCATTGCAGCCATTGCGGCCATCGGGTCTGCCACCGCCGCCATCGCCAACACCGCCCCCCCGGCGGAGATTCCCCGCGCCGCATCCACCCCGACGACGCCCAAGAACTGGGTCGGGCCGACCGGCAAGATCCTGGCCCAGGCCCTTGTCGACCAGGTCGCCGCGAGCCACCCCGAACTGGTCAGCATCACGGTCCATGCCGTTCCTGCCGGCCTGACGGACTACACCATGATCGCCGGAACCTTTCCCGACCGCATCGGCAACGTCTCGTCGCCGGGCGACGTCATCACCGCCAAGAAGGGCGTGACCCAGGTCGAATCGAAGTGGGGCACCCCCGATTTCGGCAAGAAGGTCTCGATCCTCGTTCCGCTCAAGGACACCAGCGGCAAGTACCTGCCGGTGACCATGGTTCTGGCATTCAAGCAGTCGCCCACAAGCGGACTGATCGACCTGGACTTCATGCATCCCGCGGTCCGCATCCGTGATTCGCTCGCCCCCATGATCGCCAGCACCGAAGCGCTCTTCGCACCGGTTCGCTGATCGGGTGTCCGGTCCGGCCGTCGCCGGACCGGACCGCCATGGGGAGTTCGAATGGACGCGAAATTTCGCCAGGCGGCGCTCGACTACCATCAATATCCCACCCCCGGCAAAGTGCGGCAGTCGTCATCGAAGCCGATGCGCAACGCCCACGACCTCGCGCTCGCCTATTCGCCCGGTGTGGCCGTGGCCTGCGAGGCGATTGCATCGGATCCCGACAGCGCCAGGCATTTCACCGGGCGCTCCAACCTGGTGGCCGTCATTTCCAACGGGACGGCGGTCCTCGGCCTGGGAAACATCGGCCCGCTGGCTTCCAAACCCGTCATGGAAGGCAAAGCCGCACTGTTCCGGCATTTTGCCGGTATCGACGCATTCGATCTCGAAATTGATGCAAGTACACCCGAACGGTTCATCGAAGTGGTTGCCGCCCTCGAGCCTACGTTCGGCGGCATCAACCTTGAAGACATCAGGGCGCCGGAATGCTTCGTCATCGAGGACGAGCTGCGCAGGCGCATGGCGATCCCGGTGTTCCACGACGACCAGCATGGCACCGCGATCGTTTGTGCGGCAGCGGTAACCAATGCGCTGCTGCTGCAAGCCAAGGAGCTGTCGCAAGTCAGGCTCGTGACCTCGGGCGCCGGTGCAGCGGCCCTTGCCTGCGTCGATCTGCTGGTCACCATGGGCCTGCCGGCGGCGAACGTCACCCTGACCGACATCGACGGCGTCATCACGCGCGATCGAACGGGCATGGGAGCCAACATGGCCCGCTATGCCAGGGCGGGACCGGCATGCAGGCTGGACGAGGTCATCGCCGGCGCCGACATCTTTCTGGGCCTGTCGGCGCCAGGAGTGCTGCGCGCAGAGCTCCTGCCCCTACTGGCCGATCGACCTCTGATCCTGGCGCTGGCCAATCCCGAACCCGAGATCCGGCCCGAGGTCGTGCGAGCGGTCAGGCCCGATGCGATCGTGGCGACCGGGCGGTCCGACTACCCCAACCAGGTCAACAACCTGCTCTGCTTTCCGTTCATCTTCCGCGGGGCGCTCGATATCGGCGCGACCGAGATCAACGCGGCGATGAAAATCGCGGCAGTGCGCGCCCTCGCCGCCCTGGCGCGCGAAGGCGGGCCTTGTCCGTTCTCGTCGGACTACATCATTCCGGACCCGTTCGATCCGCGCCTGATCGGAGCGATCAGTCCCGCAGTCGCCACGGCGGCGATGGCCAGCGGCGTCGCCACGCGTCCGATCGCCGATCTCGATGGATACCGCGACGTCCTTGCGGCGATCGCTCAGCCCTGATCCGCTGCCGGTGCCGCGTCGAGCAAGTCCTCGATGAACAAGGCGACAAGCATGGCCTGGCTCGATACCCCGGCCTTGGCATAGATCTGGCTCAGCTGCGAACGCACCGTCCCGAGCGCCGCACCGCGCAGGCGCGCGATCTCTGCAACGTCGCAGCCCTTCAGCGCGAAGAGGGCAACATCGCCTTCGCCTGGCGTCAGCTTCCAGTCGCGGAAACGGACGCTCACGTGGTCCATCAGCGCGCCCTTCGCGCGGTCAAGGTTGCGCTTCTGCCACTGCAGGTCGCGGTGCAGGCGAACGATGAACACCGTGCTGATCACGACCCCCGCGAGCAGTGCCAGCGCGATCACCAGTTCGGTGAGGCCCACCGATCCCGACGCCGAAGCGGGAACGGCTGCCTGATCCTCGAATCCATCGATAAGGAAGAACACCGCCCCAACGACCTGAAGGACCATCACGGCAAGCGCGAACACGATGCGGCGATCGGGGTTGTGGGATGAGGAGGCCATGGCATTCCCGCTTAGGCGGCCGCAAAGGCCCCGATTGAGCGCCTGCTTATAGCCATCTCCTGCTCGCCGGCATAGCTGCCTAGTCCTTCCGCAACGCTATGGCAGGTCAAAAATGAGAAACTATTCAACACGGGACATCGTCGATGTCGCCATCAAGGTGCCGGCCGTCACCATCGGCTTCTGGGCGATAAAGATCCTCGCAACGACATTCGGCGAGACCGCCGGTGACAGCGTTTCGATGTCCTGGCTCGGCGAAACTACGGCCAATGCCGCAACCTCGTTCTGGCAGAACGGATATCTCATCGGCACCGCCATCTTCGGAACCGCCCTGGCCGTGCTGATGGCACTTCAGATCCGCGCCCGCCAATTCAACCCCTGGCTCTACTGGGCGACGATCATCGCTTCGACCACCGCTGGCACCACCATGGCGGACTTCGCCACGCGCGCGCTCGGCATCGGCTATCCGGGCGGATCGATCCTGCTGCTGTCGATGGTGCTCGTGTCGCTTTGGGTCTGGCACCGGGCGCTGGGCACGATCTCGATCGATTCGGTCCATGAGCCACGCGCCGAACTCTATTACTGGATCACCATCACCTTCTCGCAGACGCTAGGGACGGCGCTGGGCGACTGGATAGCCGACGGGCCGCTGGGCTATCTGGGTTCGGCCGCGATCTTCGGGTCGCTGCTCGCCCTGCTCGTGATCGCCTACTATCGCACTTCGATCAGCCGCGTCGCGCTGTTCTGGTCAGCCTTCATTCTCACCCGCCCGCTGGGCGCCGTGGTGGGCGATTTCCTCGACAAGCCGGTGGCCAAGGGCGGCCTCGAACTGAGCCGGACCGGCGCCTCGCTGGTCCTCGCCGTGGCCATCGCCGGCCTGATCCTCATCGTCCACCGTCGCACCCGCGCGCTCGCCACCGCCTGAAAGTTGCACCGATGAAAAGCAACAAGATCACATCGTCCATTCTGGCCGGCACCGCCCTGCTGTGCTGGCCGGCGGCCGCCTCGGCGGGTCCGCCGTTCATGACGGACGATCCCGAACCGACCGAAACGGGCCATTGGGAAATCTACGGCCCGCTCGTCGAAGGTGATGGCCTGGGCGGCGATTACCAGGGGTCCGCCGGAGCCGAGATCAACTACGGCCTTGCGCCGCGCGTCCAGTTGACCGTCGGGCTGCCCGTCGCCTTTGCCCATGATCCTTCAGGCATCCAATGGGGCGCGGGCGACGTGGCGGTCTCCGTCAAATACCAGTTCTACAAGAACGAGGACGCAGGCCTGTCGGTTGCCGTGTTCCCCGGAATGACCCTTCCCACCGCCAGCAACGGCCATGGCGCCGGCAAGGTCACCGGGCTGCTCCCCGTCTGGATCCAGAAAGATTCCGGTCCCTGGTCGGTCTTCGGCGGCGGCGGCTACGCGATCAATCCGGGCACCGGGAACAAGAACTACTGGACCGGCGGGATTGCCGTGGCGCGACAGGTCACCAAGCGGTTGCTGTTCGGTCTTGAGGCCGACAGGCAAGGGGCGGACGCCGTGGGCGGACGGGGCAGCACCAGCCTTGGCGCGGGGACGATCTTCCAGGCGACAGACCGCTTCAGATTGCTGCTGTCCGGTGGCCCGACCTTCGAGGATGGCAGGAAACAGGCCGGCTGGCACACGTTCGCCGCGCTGGGGATCGATATCTAGCCACCGCGCCTGGCAGACCGGGTCCGGTCAGGAAGCCAGCAGCGCGTTGACCTTGGCGATGTCGTCCGGGTTGTTCACTTCCCATATCCCGCCCTGGGGGCGTTGCACCTCGACGAGATGGACCGGGATCGCTGCTTCGACATAGCGCAACTGTTCGAGACCTTCGGCCCGTTCGAGAGGCGACGGGGGCATGGCGGCATAGGCGGCAAGGGACTCGGGCCGATAGGCGTAGACGCCGAGATGCAGCTTGAGCGGGAAGTCGGGCGAGGCGCCGAAGGGAATCGCGCGTTTGCTGAAATAGGCGGCGGTGCCATCGTGCCGGGCAACCACGCAGGTTCCGCCGACGCGGCCTTCGTTCTGCTCCGCCTCGATCCAGCCCATCATCGTTGGATCGCAGGTGACGAAGGGCGTCGCCACGGCGACCGTCGGATCGCTCATCCGCTGGAGCAGGGCGGCAACATGCGCGGTCGGGACCAGCGGACTGTCGCCCTGGAGATTGACGATCACGTCGGCGCGATCGCTAAGAGCTGCGAACGCGGCGGCGCAACGTTCGGTGCCGTTGCGCAAGGTGGGATCCGTCATCACCCAGCGCGCGCCGAAGCGGTCGGCGGCATCGGCGATGCGCGCGTCGTCGGTGGCGACGACGACCTGCCCTTCGTCGACGGCCGCCACTGCGGCGCGCCAGGTCCATTCGATCAGCGGGCGCGAGACGCCGTCCCGCGCCGTAAGCGCAGCCAGCGGCTTTCCGGGAAAGCGGACCGAGGCGAAGCGCGCCGGGATGATGACAAGGGGCTGCACGGTACCGGCCCGTTATGCCTCAATCGATGCTGACGCGCAGCAGGTCCTGCAGATCGACGAGGCCGACGGCAGCGCCGGTGACCGGATCGACCACGAAGATCGCCGAGATGCGATGCGCACGCGCCAGGTCCAGGGCGTGATCGGCCGTTTCGTGGGGCGCCAGAGTGACGGGCCGGTCGTTCATGAGGCCACGTGCGTCGAGCGTGCCGATCTCGCCGAGATGTCGGCGCAGGTCGCCATCGGAGACGACCCCGATCAGCCGCTCGCTCGCCGGGTCGATCACGCCGGCAATGCCAAAGCCCTTGCTGGTGATCTCGTCGACCACGACGGCGCCGGGCGCATCGGCCGCAACCAGCGGCATCCGCCCGCCGGCGTGCATCAACAGGCGAACCGGGCGCAGCTTCTGCCCGATCCGTCCGCCGGGATGGAGCACGGCAACGTCGCTGTCCGAAAAGCGGTTGCGGTTGGCGACCAGCGCCGCCAGGGCATCGCCCAGCGCCAGCGTCGCCACGGTCGAAGCCATCGGCACTGCCGCGATGGGCCCGCCTTCGTGCCCGGTCGGCAGGGCAAGGACATAGTCGGCCTGCTGCGCCAGGCTCGATTCGAGCCGGGCGGTCAGCGCCACCGAGAGGATCTGCGCCTCGCGCGCGTAATGCAGCATCGGCAGCACGATCCGCGTCTCGCCCGATACCGAGATCGCCACCAGCACATCGCCGGTGCACATCTTGCCCAGATCGCCGTGGGCCGCATCCGCGGCGTGGAGGAACAGCGCCGGCTTGCCCAGCGAAGCAAATGTTGCGGCAAGCTTGCGCGCGGCGATGCCCGACTTGCCCATGCCGGTAAAGACGATCCGTCCGCGGCATTCGGCAAGGTGCCGCGCCACGATCAGGAGTTCCGGGCCGAGCGAATCGCGCAGGCCGACAAGCGCCGTGATCGCATGATCGACCACGCGAATGGCAGGTGCCAGATCGCCCTGATCGGGCCGGCCGGCATAGGAAATCATGCGGTCGCGCCCGCGCTTGCTAGTCATCAGCACTCCGGCCAGATCGGTTTAGCGCTGTGCCCCAAGGACTTGCTCCCTTTGCGCCATGGCGACCGGCCTAACGGAAACTCCTTAATTCTTCAATTACTACAGTTTACAGCATGGGCATGGGGGATCATTGGTGCGCGATGGGATGCAAGGGCAGCACAGGTTTGACCGATCGATGCTGGTGATCGCCGGGCCCTGTGTGATCGAGGGCGAAAGCCACGCCCTGGCGGTGGCGGAGCGGCTGGCCGACATCGCGGAGCGGCTGGGTTTGCGGCTGATCTACAAGTCGTCGTTCGACAAGGCCAACCGCACGTCGGCGGCATCGCCGCGCGGGCCGGGCCTCGATGAAGGGCTTGCGATCCTCGACAAGGTGCGCCGCGAAACCGGGCTCCCGGTCCTGACCGACATTCACGAAAGCACGCAGGCCGTGCCTGTCGCCGAAGTGGTCGACGTGCTGCAGATTCCGGCCTTCCTCGCCCGCCAGACCGACCTCATCCAGACGGCGGTGGCGACCGGGCGGACGGTCAATGTCAAGAAGGGCCAGTTCATGGCGCCCGAGGACATGGCCCATGTCGTCGCCAAGGCGCAGGCTGTTCTGCCCGCCGGCGCCAACGTGGGCGAGCGGCTGTGGCTGTGCGAGCGCGGCACGAGCTTCGGCTATCGCGATCTTGTCGTCGACATGCGCGGCCTCGAGGTGATGCGCGACTTCGGCTGCCCGGTTATCTTCGATGCCGGCCATTCGGCGCAGCAGCCGGCCGCCGCCGGACATGCCTCGGGCGGGCGGCGCGACCTGATCCCGGCACTGGCCCGCGCGGCGGTTGCGGTCGGCGTGGACGGCCTGTTCCTCGAAACCCATCCCGATCCCGGCCAGGCCCATTCCGATGCGGCCACGGCGTGGCCGCTCGACCGGTTCGAGGCGCTGATGACCGGGCTTATCGCGCTCGACCGGGCGAGCCGCGACGCCCGCACGGCGGTCTTGAGTTGATCCCGGCACACCGCCATGCGCCAGCGCCATTTCCTGTTCCTGCAAGGCCTGCCCGGCCCGGCGTTCCGGCGCATCGCACGGCGCGTCGAACTGCGCGGGCACGCCACCTCGCGGGTCAATTTCAACGGGGGCGACTGGGCCGACTGGCACTTCGCCGGAACGAACTATCGCGGCCGTGCGCAGCACTTCGCCGACTGGCTCGCCGCCCATGCCAGGGCGAGCGGCGTGACCGACATCGTCCTCCTCGGCGAGCGTCGACCGCTGCACCTTCAGGCCATCGCGGCGGCGCAACGGCTGGCGATAGATGTCCATGTCTTCGAAGAAGGCTACCTGCGGCCCAACAGCGTCGCGATCGAACGGTGGCGTGGTGGCGAGCCGTGGCAGGCGCCCCTATCGCTCGCCGATTGCGCTCGCCGCGCCCCGCGCCGCGCCATGATCGAAGCGGGGATCGAGAACCGGTTCGTTCACCGCTGGCGCGAGGCCGTCGCATACTGGACCTTCGCCACCATGCTCTGGCCGTGGTTTCCGCGCTACCGCAGCCACCGGGTGCAGTCGGCCTGGCACGAGATGACGGCGTGGATCCGTCGCTACGTGCGCGGCCCGGCCGAACGCAGGGACAGCGCCCGGGATCTCGCCGCGCTGGGCGAAGCACCGTTCTTCCTGTTTCCCCTCCAGCTCGACGGCGATGCCCAGCTTGTCCACCGCTCGCCCTTCGCTTCGATGGAGGTCGCGGCCGGGCAGGTGCTGGCCAGCTTCGCCGCCCACGCGCCCGTCGGCACACGGCTGGTGATCAAGCGGCATCCCTTCGATCCCGATCCGCGCCGCTGGCGTCGCCGGCTGGCGCGGCTGGCTGCAGCCCATGGGCTGACCGAACGGGTGCACTACGTCGAACATGCCGATCTCGAGCGGCTGATCGAGCGGTGCCAGGGGGTCGTCACGGTCAACAGCACGGTCGGCGGGCTGGCCCTGCGCCGCGGCCGTCCGGTGCACGCCATCGGCAGGGCTCTCTACGCCATGCCGGGGCTGGCCAGCGCAGGCCCGCCGGATGCATTCTGGGCCGCGCCGCCGCCGGTCGCGGCGGAAGACTATGCCACCTTCGCCGCGGCGCTGTGGCAGGAATGCCTGGTCAACGCCGGTTTCCACGGGCGCGACGCGCTGGCCCGGCTCGAAACCGAGGCCGCCCAGCGGCTCTGCGAGGAGTGACATGGTCCGCGGCATAACTCTCGATCTCAGCCGGCTACTGTGGCGTGCGCGGTTTCCCACGCCGAGCGGGATCGATCGGGTCGAGCGCGCCTATGCACGGCATTTGCTGGCCCAGGACCGCCGCCGCGTCACCTTTGTAGTGCGGATGGGCTATCTTGGCGCGCGGGTCATCCCGCCGCCCGCACTGGACCGCTTTCTGACCGCGATGGAAGCCTGTTGGGCCGCGCCCGGCGGCGACGGCGGAGCGGGCGCGATCGCCGCGCTGATGTCGCGGACCAGCAGGGCGCCGCGCGGCAACGGCGACATCGCGCTGATCCCTTCGCACCAGAACTGGCACCGCCGGCCGTGGCTCGAGGAGCGGCGCGGTCCGGGTGGCCGGCTGGTCCTGTTCCTCCACGACACGATACCCAGCGACTATCCCGAATACGCCCGCACCGGCGGCGCCGCGCGGCACGAGGAGCGGCTGCGCAACGGCCTTGCCGTGGCCGACGCCTTCATCGTCAATTCCGCTGCGACCCGCGACGCGCTCCACGCCTTCAGCGGCGGAAAGGGCCTGTGCCAGGTGGCGCCGATCGGGCTCGACCCGCTGCCGGCGCCGCGGAATGTCGCGCTCCCCGCCGATCCCTACTTCGTCACCCTGGGCACGATCGAGCCGCGCAAGAACCATCTGCTGCTGCTCCACGCCTGGCGGCGCATGGCCGACACGCTGGGCGATGCCGCGCCGCGCCTTGTCGTGATCGGGCGGCGTGGCTGGGAGAACGAAAACATCGTCGACCTGCTCGAACGCGGGCGCGGCCTGAGGCCACTGGTGATCGAGCACAACACGCTCGACGATGCGGCCCTGGCAGCGCTGGTGCGCGGGGCGCGGGCGCTGCTGATGCCGAGCTTCGCCGAAGGCTTCGGCATGCCGGTCAACGAGGCGCTGGCCTGCGGCACGCCGGTCATCGCCAGCGACCTTGCAGTATACCGCGAAACCGCGGGCGAGGTTCCGCTCTATCTCGATCCGCTTGACGGCCCGGCGTGGATCAAGGCAGTCCTCGACTATGCCGCGCCGCAATCGGCGGCGCGCGCGGCCCAACTGGCGCGGCTGACCGCCTGGTCTGCGCCGCGCTGGGAGGATCATTTCGCGCAGGTGGACGATTTGCTGGAGCGTCTCGACTGATGGGGCAGCGCACGACAGGCACCCGCGCCGCGGCGGCGATCCAGTCCGACGTGATCGGTGCGCTGGTGCTGCGCGAGCTGCACACCCGCTTCGGGCGCGAGAACATCGGGTATCTGTGGCTGTTCGCCGAACCGCTGCTGCTGGCGGTCGCGGTTGCCGCGCTACACGCGCAGCAACACCTGCCGCTGGCGGGCGGCGTGCGTTCGATCCCCTTCGCCTTTTCGGGCTATGCGCTGTTCATCCTGTTCCGCTCGACCGTGTCGCGCGCCGAAACCCTGCTCGAGGCGAACCGTCCGCTGCTCAACCACCGCCGCGTCACGATCTTCGACATGCTGGCCGCGCGCGCCGTGCTGGAATTGTGCAGCACCGTCCTCGTGCTTTCGCTGCTGCTGTTCATGGCCTGGGTCGCGGGCTTCGCCGATGCGCCCGCCGATCCGCTGCTGGTGCTGGCCGCGACCGGGCTGATGGGCTGGTTTTCCTTCGCCTGTTCGATGATCGTCACCGCCCTGGCCCACGAAAGCCCGGTGTCGGGCCGGCTTGTCCACCCGCTGCTCTACCTTTCGATGCCGCTCTCGGGCGCCTTCTTCGCCATGGTCTGGCTGCCCGAACCGCTGCGTGCCGTGCTGCAATGGGTGCCGACCGTGCCGGTGTTCGAATTGCTGCGGGTCGGCCTGTTCGAAGGCTACGACGACCGCTGGGCCGGTCTTGGCTATCCCGTTGCGGTGTGCGGATTTTTGACCCTTGTCGGTCTTGCGGGGTTGAGGATGCTGCGCCCGCGGGTAGAACTGAGCTGACGCCATGACCGACACCAACCGCTCCGCACTCGACCACCCGTGCCTGCCCTATGGCACCGACCTTGGCGACGAGGGCGATAAAAGCCCCGCGCAGCCGGTCTTCACCGCGCCGGAGCCGCCACGCTACGACGCGCCCGAAGCGGCGCTTCCGCGAAGCCGCCGCGGCCTCGCCTTCGTCGTGCTGGTCGTGGTTCCGTCGCTTCTGACCCTGCTGTGGCTGCTCCTGTTTGCCAGCCCGCAATACCAGTCGCGCACCGAATACGTCATCCGCGGGATCGAGGCAGAGCGCCCGGCGCCCGGCGCGCTGGCCGAGCTGATCGCCGGACCCCAGGCGGGCGGCAACGCCGCGCGCGAGGCCGAGGTGATCAAGGACTTCCTCCTGTCCCCCGATGCAATCGCGGCGCTGAAGGCGCGGGGGATCGACGTGGTCAGGCTCTACAACCGCGCCGATGCCGACATCCTGTCGCGGCTCCGCTTTGCCGAACCCCGGGCGGAAACCCTGCTCGACTACTACCGCGGCAAGGTCGACGTCGATTACGACAAGGACAAGGGCGTGACCACGCTGGCAGTGCGCGCCTTCGCGCCCGCCGACGCGCAGAAACTGGCCCAGGCGCTATTGGTTCTGGGCGAAGGCCAGGTCAACGCCTTCAACACCCGTGCAGTCGATGCCGGAATCGCGCTGGCGCAGAAGGACATGGACGCCGCGCAAGCCGATCTGCTGGCGATCCAGACGGCGCTGACCAGGTTCCGCGACGTGTCCGGCGCGCTCGATCCGGCGCGCCAGGTCGAAGGCGAAAGCGCGCAATTGCTGGCGCTGCAGGGCCAGCTGGCGCGCGAGAAGGCCAGCCTCGCCTCGATGCGCGGTTTCCTCGCCCCCTCGGCCCCGCAAGTCGAGGTGCAGGCCAGCCGCGTCGCCGCGCTCGAAGCGCAGGTCGGCGCGTTGCGCAGCGGCACCACCGGGCCGAGCACGGACGCGGCCCAGCGGCTGAACGCCTTCGAACAGCTCAAGCTGCGGCAGGACTTTGCCGCCAAGCGCTATGAATCGGCACGCGCCGCGCTCGACAGCGCGCGCGCGCAGGCGGACAAGCAGCGGCTGTTCTTCGTCTCAGTGGTCAAGCCGGGCCTGCCCGAAAAGCCGGTTCGGCCGCGCCCCTGGCGCACCGCTTTCGCCCTGTTCGTCGGCCTGTCGGTGGCATTTGCGATCGGCTGGCTGATCCTTGCCGGGATTCGCGAACACCAGGCGGACTAGTAACCGGGGCCGAAGTGGTCGGCGATCGCCGCCTCGATATTGGCAAAGGGAATGAACCGGTGGCCGCGCACCACGGCGCCGGCATCGCAGTACAGCCGCAGCGTCGCCGGATCGTGGCTGATCATGACCAGCGTCCCGTTGCGGCGGCGTTCGAGCAGCGCTTCGTGGCAGCGTTCGCGAAAGCGCGCGTCGCCCGCAGCCGTGATCTCGTCCACCAGGTAGCAGTCGAAGTGGACCGCAAGGCTGGCGGCAAAGGCCAGTCGCGCCATCATCCCGGCTGAATAGGTGCGGATCGGCATGGCGAGGTACGATCCCAGTTCGGCGAAATCGTCGACGAAGGCCAGCGTCTCGGCAATCGGCTTGCCATAGATCCGCGCGATGAAGCGCACGTTGTCGGCCCCGGTCAGGCTGGCCTGAAAGGCGCTGGCATAACCGATCGGCCAGGAAACGCTCATGTCGCGGCGGATGGTCCCGCTGCTGGGCTGCTCGACCCCGGCGATCAACCGCATCAGCGTGGACTTGCCCGCGCCGTTGTGCCCGCAGATGCCGAGCGCCTCGCCCCGGCGCAGCGTCAGGTTGACGTCGCTGAGGATCGTGCGCCGGCCGGTGCGGGTGCGGTAATTTTTCGACACACGATCAAGAACGATCATCCTCAAGGCTTTAGCATGGCATGATCGCTTGCCAAGCCGGGCCCTTATCGTCCAACCACGCGCGACTGGAACAGGGTGCAGGGAGCGACCTAGGCGCGTGGCCGACCGGCAGCGGATCATGATCGACGGCTTCAACCTGGCGTTGCCGCGCGGCACCGGGGTGGCGACCTATGGCTATAACCTGGCGCTGGCGGCGCAGGGCCTGGGGCTCAAAGTCGACGGCCTCTATGGTCTGCGCGCACCCTACTGGCCCAAGCTGCGCGAAGTCGTGTTCTACGAAGCCCTTGGCGGCGAAGCGGCAACCGGGGTCAAGCGCTGGCAGTTCAAGGGCCTGCGCGAACTGTCGCTGCTGGCCCGCCCCAAGCTGGCGCGCGAATTGCCCTCGCCGGGCGCGGGCACGGTCATCGCCGACCAGTTCAGCTACCGCCTGCCCGCCTTCGACCGGCTGTTCACCTCGCCCGACCTGTTCGAGATGGCCCACCGCCACTTCAAGCGATACGGCCTGTTCATGCACGTGCGGGTGCCCAATCCGCCCGCGATCATGCACTGGACCTATCCGCTGCCGATCAAGCTGCTGGGCGCCAAGAACATCTATACGCTGCACGATCTCGTGCCGCTGCGCCTCCCCTTTGCCAGCCTCGACAACAAGCGGCTGTACTACAAGCTGATGCGCGCCTGCGTCAGCAAGGGCGATCATATCTGCACCGTGTCCGAGGCAAGCCTCAACGATATCGTCGCGGCCTTCCCCGGAGCGGCCAGGAAGATCACCAACACCTACCAGGCGGTGCGCTTGTCGAAGACCGTGCTTGCCACCACCGAGGAAGAGGTCGAGGCCAGCGTGCGCTCGATCTTCAACCTGCCGCACAAGGGCTATTTCCTGTTCTTCGGCGCGGTTGAGCCCAAGAAGAACGTCGCCCGCCTGATCGAGGCCTATCTATCGCTGTCGACCAGCACCCCGCTGGTCATCGTCGGCACCCGCGCCTGGGGGAGCGAGGTCGAACTGCGCCTGCTCCAGAAAGACGAGATCCAGCCGCTGAAGGCAACGTTCAAGAACGTGCGGCGGATCGACTACCTGCCGCGCAATCTGCTGATGCGACTGGTGCGCGGGGCCAAGGCGGTGGCTTTCCCATCGCTCTATGAAGGCTTCGGCCTGCCCGCGCTTGAAGCAATGATGCTCGGCACGCCGGTCCTGACCAGCACCTCGTCATCCCTCCCCGAAGTGGTTGGCAATGCTGCGTTAAAAGTCGATCCCTACGATGTGCCGGCAATCGCAGAGGCGCTGCGCGCGCTTGACGGCGATGCCGCGCTGCGCGCAAATCTGGGCGAGGCAGGAAAGGCGAGGGCGCAGACGTTTTCGATGGACAGCTACCAGCAGGCCTTGCAGGCGATGTACGACCGGGTGCTGGCGCGATGACCCGCGTACTGGCCCTTGCGGTCCTTGCGGTGCTGTCGGGCTGCGCTTCGCTGCCCACCTCCGGGCCGACCGCGAACCAGGTTGTCTCGGGCCTCCAGCCCGGCGAGGTGGAAGTGATCGCCATCACCCCGTCGACTCCTTCTGGCGAAGCCGCCGATGCCGAGGCGCTGGCCGGCTGGACAATCCCCGACGGATCGGGTGCGAACGACCGCGTGACACCGGGCGACCGGTTGATGATCACCGTCTACGAGGTGGGCTATTCGCTGTTCGGCAACGCCGGGTCCGCCACCGACACGGCCGGCGCCCTGCCCAGCGGAACCACGCGCACCTTTCCCACGCTGGTCGTGCCCGACAGCGGCCAGATCAGATTCCCCTATGCCGGGACGATCTATGTCAACGGTCTGTCGAGCGACGCCGTGGCCCGCGCGATCGAACAGAAGCTGCGCGGCAAGAGCCAGTACCTGCAGGTCATGGCGGTCACCGAACCGGGTCCGGGCCGCTCCGCGCTGATCGGCGGCGACGTGGCCAAGCCCGGCCGCGTCACCCTGACGTCCGACCGCGAACGCCTGCTCGATCTGGTCGCACTGGCGGGCGGACCGACCGCGCGCAAGGCGGACACCGTGGTGCGCCTTGCCCGCGGCCGTTTCATCAGCGAGGCGCGGCTCGACGCGATCGGCCCCAACGGCGGGGAAAACGTCGTCGTGGCGCCGGGCGACCGGATCGAGCTTCTACGCAGCCCCCGCACCCTTACCGTGCTGGGCGCCGCGCAGAAGGTGTCCGAAGTGCCCTTCGACGGCTCGACCATGACGCTGAGCGAGGCCATCGCCCGGACCGGCGGGCCGCTCGACGAGCGCGCCGATGCGCGCGGCGTGTTCATCTTCCGCTATGAACGCCGCGAACGCGACGGCCAGACGGTGCGCCAGCCAGTCATCTACCGGCTCGACCTGATGGATCCCGCGGCCTATTTCGCCGCGCAGCAGTTCGCGATGCGGCCGAAGGACGTCATGCTCATCGCCAACGCGCGGACCAACCAGATCGAAAAGTTCCTGCGGCTGGTCAGCGCGCTGTCGGGACCGGTGGTGACCGGCGTCGTCCTGACGCAGTGAGCGCTTCGGCCGCGGCAATCGGCTGCCTGTGCGGAATTGCGCCGTGGAAGCGGCGGCGGCTGCAGGCAATCTTCGCCGATCCGGCCCCGCCGCCCCACGCCAGCCACGCGGTCGCTGCCGTGCGCCGGGCCAGGGACGCCGGCGGTGCTGTGGCGGCATGGGAATCGCGCCGACCTGCCGATCTCGAATCCCTGGCCCGTGCCGCAGGGGTGCCCGTCTGGTCGATCGAGGATGGCTTCATCCGTTCCGCCGGCCTTGGCGCGGCGCTTGTCCAGCCCTGCTCGATCGCGCTCGACCGCCAGCGGCCGCACTACGACGGCACCGGACCCAGCGACCTCGAGGACATGCTGGCGCAGCGCCGCTTCACGACTGGCGAACTCGATCGCGCCGCAGCCCTGATCGATCGGCTGAGCAAGGGCGGGGTCACGAAGTACAACCTTGCCGGAAAGGAGCCTGAACTGCCGCCGGGCCGCCGCATCGTCCTGGTGCTCGGCCAGGTCGACGACGACCTGTCGGTGCTGCGCGGCGGGGCGGGGCTGACCGTGGCCGCGATGGTCGCCCGCGTTCGCGCCGAAGAACCCGACGCCGTCCTGGTCTTCAAGCCGCACCCCGATGTGGTCGCAGGCCTGCGCCAAGGGCTGCGCTGCCCGGCCGAGGCCGACCTCGTGCTGGAAGAGGCGAGCCTGACGGCGCTCTATGCGCGCGCCGATGCCGTCCACGTCCTGACCTCGCTCGGCGGCTTCGAGGCCTTGCTCAGGGGTTGCGCGGTGCACGTCCACGGCCAGCCGTTCTTCGCCGGCTGGGGCCTTACCCAGGACCGCAACCCGCCTGCGCGGCGGACGCGGCGCCTGAACCTGCCCGAACTGGTGGCAGGCGCGCTGATCGCCTATCCGCTCTACTACCATCCGGGACTTGAGCGGCGCTGCACGGCAGAGGAACTGCTCGACTGGATCGACGCGCAGCAACCCGGACGCCTGCCATCCCCTTGGCGCAGCCACGCCGCCTCGGCTCTGCGGCGACTGGGCGCCGCCTTGCGCAAGTGAGGGGCATGGGCCATGCACCCGGGTTCAGGATTTTGAGGGAGTTGCCGTTTCGATGAGCCAGGCCATGCACCAGATCTACGACATCTGGCGGATCCTCGACCGGCCGAGCGACGAGGCCGAGGCCGAGATCCGGGCCCTGACCCAGGTCGCCTACGTCGGCAACCAGGAAGCGCTGTGCCGGGTGCTGGGGCGCTACAAGATGTACGTCGATACCCGCGACATCGGCATCGCCAGCCACCTGATGCTCGAAGGGTTCTGGGAACTGTGGGTCACCAAGGCGATGATGCGCAGCGTGCGCCGCGGCAGCGTGGTGGCCGATATCGGCGCCAACCAGGGCTATTTCACCCTGTTGCTGGCCGATCTGACCGGCGCCGAAGGGCGCGTCCTGTCCTTCGAGCCCAACCCGGACATGGCCCGCCTGGTGCGCAAGAGCGTGGAGGTGAACGGCTTTTCCGGCTTCGTCGATTTCCACGAGATCGGCCTTGGCGCCACGGCCGGACGGGCGGTGATGGATGCCAGCACCCACCAGCCCGGCGGCGGGCGCACCGTCACGGCGCGCAAGGGCGACATCGTGATCAAGCGGCTCGACCGGATCGCCCACGCGCGCAACCTCGAATTCCTCAAGATGGACGTCGAAGGGTTCGAACCGATGGTCTGGCAGGGCATGACCCAGGTCCTCGCCCGGCAGAAACGGATGACCGTGTTCATGGAGTTCACCGTCGGACGACTGCGGGACCCCGCCGGTTTCCTGGACGAGATCCTCAGGCACGGCTTCTCGCTCGAGATCGTCCGCGCGCGCGAAGGGATCGTCCCGATCAGCCGCGAGGAGCTTCTGAACGGACCGCAATGGGTCGATCACATGCTGGTGTTCCGGCGCCAATCGACGCCCCTGCGGAAGCGGGCGAGAGGGTAAGCCTGTCAGCTGATTTTTGCCATTGCCAACAGGCAGTTGCACGCCCATCGTGAGCCAAAGGTCGGCTCCAGCCCGACTCGCGGGCCGCATCTACGCAACACAGGCTTCCCCGGGGGAGATGCGCAGTGGCACTCGAGTCGGAAATACAGACCGTCGAACTGACCGGCAACATCTACATCGACAGCCTGCTCTACGACTACGGCTACCAGCCGGGCACGGTGATCACCTATGTCTTCCAGAGCCAGGACGGCGATCCATCCGCGAACGGAGGTTCGCTGTGGTCGTCGAACGGGCGGCGCGCGGGCTTCAATCAGGCGCTGCAGACGTGGTCGGCGGTCGCCAACATCATCTTCCAGGAATCCCCGGTCGCCTACGACGGCACCGGCGACGCCTCGATCTACGACTGGGTCGAGACGATGGACACCCTCGTTACGACCGACATCGCTCTCCACGACCTGCCCAGCGCCGGAACGATAACCGGCACCTACAACCTTGATACGGGCTATTTCGTAAGCGGCAGCACCTCCAAGGGCGGGATCGGATACGCCACCTTCGTCCACGAGATCGGACACGGCCTGGGCCTGTTGCACCCCTTCAACGACCCGGGCGATCCGGTAGGCGATCCGGCCTTCCCCGGCGTTACCGCCGAGTACGACTACGGCGACAACGATCTCAACCAGGGCGTGTTTACCGCGATGTCCTATCTGGGCGGCTATTGGCAGGTAGGCCTTTCGCCCAGCGCGTCGTTCGGCTGGGAAATGGGGCCCGGCGCCTTCGATATCGCGGCGGCCCAGCACATCTATGGGGCCAACATGGCCACCGCGTCCGGGGCGAGCAGCTACACCCTGCCAGGGGTCAACGCGGCCGGCACCGGCTGGCTGTGCCTGTGGGATGCGGGCGGCACCGACACGATCACCGCGGGGTCGAGCGGGCTCGACGCGATCATCGACCTGCGCGCTGCGACGCTCATCAATGCGCCCGGGGGGGGCGGCTTCGTCTCGCGGATCACCGGCGTGCTGGGTGGCTTCACCATCGCCAGCGGCGTGACGATCGAGAACGCGACCGGCGGCAGCGGGGACGACTGGTTCCACGGCAACGCCGCCAACAACGTCATCACCGGCGGCGCGGGCTTCGACACAATCGACTATTCGGGCGTCACCGCCGCACTGACCATCAACCTGGCCGCCGGCACCGCGACAGGCGACGGAGCCGATACGCTGAACGGCATCGAGAACGCGCGTGGCGGCTCGGGCAACGACACGCTGACCGCCATTGCCGGCATCAACGTGGTGCGCGATGCACTCGACCTGACCAAGCCTGGGGGCGTCGCAGCCACCCAGCAGACGGCGATCGACCTCGATTACCGCTTCTCCGCCCATGCCGGCGATCCCGCAGTCCAGGCCGGGGCCGGCCAATCGACCGTTACCATCCACGGGACCAACACCGGTGGTGGAGACTGGTACAGTTTCTACCTCGCCAGCACCGGCTCGATCCTGATCGACATCGACAACACCTTCGCGATCGATTCGATCGTCACAGTCTTTGCCGAAAACGGCGTCATTCTCGGATCGAACGACGATTCGATTTCGCAGTTCGCGCTCGATGGCGGTTCGGCCAACGATTACGACAGCTATCTGTCGCTGGCCAGCGTGCCCGGCGGCCAGCGCATCTTCGTGCGTGTCACCACATTTGGCGGTGATCCCGGAACCTACGATCTCAACGTTTCGGCGGCGACCACGCGCACCGCGTCGGGAACGGTCCTCGTCGGCTCGATGCTCGACGGTGGTGCCGGCAACGATACCCTCGTCGGCGGTGCCGGTCTCGATACGCTGATCGGCGGCACCGGCGATGACAGTTTCGTCATCAACCAGCAGGGCGACGTGGTCGTCGAAGGTGACGGCGAGGGCACCGACACGGTGACCGCGAGCGGCAACTTCTACCTCTACGCCAATATCGAGAACCTGGTGCAGGCCGCCGGTGCG
>NZ_PHUF01000002.1 GCF_002813245.1 Novosphingobium kunmingense | reverse complement strand
GTGTCGGGCGGCCAGGGCGATGCCGAAAGCAAGATCGCGGCGATGGAACAAGCGGGCATCCGCGTCTCCTCCTCGCCCAGCCTGCTCGGCGAAACCCTCGCCGAAGCGCTCAAGGGCTGATCGGCCGGGATGGCCGGAATTCGCGCATCGGCACTGTCGCGCCTTGCCGAACACGGGCTGGGGCGGCTGCGAAGCCATTGAGAAGGAGTTCCAGATGAAGATCGACAATTCGACCGCTGCCGTCGTCACCGGTGGGGCATCTGGCCTGGGCCGGGCGACCGCCGAGGCGCTCGCTAAGGCGGGCGTCAAGGTGGCCATCTTCGACCTCAACGAAGAAGCCGGCGAAGAGGTCGCGAGCGCGATCGGCGGCCTTTTCTGCAAGGTCGACATCATGGACGAAGCTTCGGTCGTCGCCGGGTTCACCAAGGCCCGGGCCGCCCACGGGCAGGAGCGCATCTGCGTCCACTGCGCGATGGCCAACCGCAAGGGCAAGACAGTCGGCCGCAACAAGGAAACCGGCGAACTGCAACGCTTCTCGACCGAGGATTACGAGTTCGCCATTCGCGGCATCCTCGTCGCCACCTACCGGGTCGCTTCGCTTTCGGCGCTTGGCATGGCGAGTCTCGAGCCGCTCGACGACGGGGAACGTGGCACCATCGTGCTGACCGCCTCGGTCGCGGCGCAGGACGCACAGATCGGCCAGGTCGCTTATGGTTCGGCCAAGGCCGGAGTCAACGGACTGACCCTGCCGATGGCACGCGACCTGATGGACCTCGGCATCCGGGTCAATGCGATCATGCCCGGGATCTTTGGCACGCCCCTGCTTGGCAAGCTTCCCGAAAAGGTGTTCGACAACCTGAATGCCTCGGTTCCGTTCCCCAAGCGCCTCGGCAAGCCCGAGGAGTTCGCCAGCCTGGCGATGGAACTCGTCCGCAACAGCTACTTCAATGGCCAGGCAATCCGGCTTGATGGCGCGATCCGCATGGCTCCGCGCTGATACTTGAAAGGACACCCAATCATGGCCGAAGCTTTTATCGTCGATGCGGTACGTACCCCCCGCGGGATCGGCAAACCGGGCAAGGGCGCACTGGCGCACCTCCATCCCCAGGACCTGGGCGCGACCGTGCTGCGCGCGATCCGCGACCGCAACGCCCTCGACACTTCGCGGGTCGACGACATCGTCTGGTCGTGCAGCCAGCAGCGCGGCAAGCAGGGCGGCGACCTCGGCCGGCTGTCCGCCTTGTGGGCTGGCTTCGATGTCAAGGCCAGCGGGACCACGATTGACCGGTTCTGCGGCGGCGGGATCAGCAGCGTGGCCTTTGCCGCCGGGCAGATCATGGCCGGATTCGAGGATGTGCTGATCGCCGGCGGGACCGAGATGATGAGCTATCACTTCGAACTCGAAGCGCTCGAAAGCCAGACCGATCTGGGCAAGCTCGGCCGGGCGCGCGGAAACGAGGACCTCTACCGCGAGCACCCGATCTCCGCGGTGGGCGTCGCGGCCGACGCGATTGCCGCGATGGAGGGAATCAGCCGCGCCGACCTCGAGGCGCTGGGCGTCGACAGCCAGCGCAAGGCCAAGCAGGCAATCGACGAGGGGCGCTTCGCTGGCAGCATCGTGGCGGTGCGCAACCGCGACGGCACCCTTGCGCTGGATCATGACGAGTATCCTCGGCCCGAAACCACGGCCGAGACGCTAGCCGCGCTGAAACCGGCCTTCGTCGCGATGGAACAGGTCCCCGCCGCATCCGACGGCACCACAATGCGCCAGATGATCGAGCGCAAGTATCCTGACCTGGAATGGCAGCCGACCCACCATGTCGGCACCAGCTCTGGCGTGGTCGATGGTTCGGCGGCGCTGCTGCTGGCCTCCGAGCAGGGCCTCAAGGACAATGGCTGGACCCCCCGAGCGCGCATCGTCACCGCAGTCAACGCGGGTGACTGTCCGACGCTGATCCTCAACGCTCCGGTCCCCGCCGCAAAGAAGGCGCTCGAGCGGGCCGGGCTTGGCGTAGAGGACATCGACGTCTGGGAAATCAACGAGGCCTTTGCAGTCGTCACCGAAAAGGCGATCCGCGACCTCGGGATCGACCGCGCCAAGGTCAACATCAACGGCGGCGCGATCGCGCTGGGCCATCCGATCGGCGCGACCGGCTCGATCCTCATCGGCATGGCGCTCGACGAGCTCGAACGTTCGGGCGGGCGCTATGCGCTGGTGACGATGTGCGCCTTTGGTGGCATGGCTCCGGCGATCATCATCGAACGCATCGACGCCTGACGCGCGCTACGAGAGGAACCGCAACCATGAGCCAGGTCGGCACCACCGAAGTCATCGACGGCATCGGCATCCTAACCATCGACTATCCGCCGGTGAACGCGCTGTCGGCCCATACCCGCAAGGCGCTGGACGAGGGTTTCCGCCAGTTCGCTGCCGATGACAGCGTCAAGGCGATCGTCCTGATCTGCGCCGGCCGGACCTTCATCGCCGGCGCCGACATTTCGGAATTCGGCAAGCCTTCGAGCGGACCGAACCTGCAGGAGGTGTTCGACATCATCGAAGGCGGCAGCAAGCCGGTGGTCGCCGCGATCCACGGAACGGCGCTGGGCGGCGGTTATGAACTGGCGTTGATCTGCCACTACCGGATCGCGGTTCCCTCGGCCAAGGTCGGCCTGCCCGAAGTCGCGCTGGGCCTTCTTCCCGGAGCCGGCGGCACCCAGCGCCTTCCGCGAATCGTTGGGATCCCCGCGGCGCTCGACCTGATCACCGGCGGCGCGCCGGTAGGGGCGAGGAAGGCGCTGGAACTGGGGATGATCGATGCCCTCGCCGATGAGGGCAAGTTGCGTGAGGACGCGATCGCCTTTGCCCGCAAGCTGGTGGCCGAAGGCGGCCCCTTGTTGCGGGTGCGCGATCGCCAGGACAAGGTCGAACCCTATCGCGGGCAGAGCGAGCTCTATGCCGACTATCTGAAGAAGAACGCCCGCGCGTTTCGTGGCTTCAAGGCGCCGTTCAACATCGTCAAGGCGATCGAGGCGGCGGCCGAACTGCCGTTCGACCAGGGCATGGCGCGCGAACGCGAACTGTTCGGCGAACTGATGACCAGCACCGAAAGCGCGGCGCAGCGGTATTACTTCTTCGCAGAGCGGGAGGGCGCGAAGGTTCCGGATCTGGCCAGGGACACTGCGGCACTGCCGGTCAAAGCCGTCGGCGTGATCGGCGCGGGCACCATGGGCGGCGGGATAGCGATGAACTTCCTCAACGCTGGCATCCCCGTCACCCTCGTCGAGATGAACCAGGCCGCGCTTGACCGCGGTCTCGGAGTCATTCGCAAGAACTACGAGAACAGCGCCGCCAAGGGCCGGATGACTACCGAGCAGGTCGAACAGCGCATGGCCCTGATCACCCCGGCGCTCGAGCTTGACGCGCTGAAGGACGCCGATCTGGTGATCGAGGCGGTGTTCGAGGAAATGGGCATCAAGAAGGATGTGTTTGCCCGGCTGGACGCCGTTGCCAAGCCCGGCGCGATCCTGGCCTCGAACACCTCGTTTCTCGATCTGGACGATATCGCCAGCGCCACCGCGCGACCCGAAAGCGTCGTCGGCCTGCATTTCTTTTCGCCCGCGAACGTCATGCGGCTGCTCGAAATCGTGCGCGGGGCCAGGACTTCGGACGCGGTGCTGGCAACTGGGCTCAGGATCGCGAAGACCATTGCCAAGGTGCCTGTCGTCAGCCGAGTCGGCCCCGGCTTCATCGCCAACCGGGTGATGAGTCCGCGCAGCCGCGCGGCGACCGAACTGGTGCTTGAGGGCCCGAGCCCGCAGGATATCGACAAGGCGCTCTACGATTATGGCTTTGCCATGGGCCCCTTCGCGATGAGCGACCTTGTCGGTCTCGACGTGATCGGTCGCGGGTCGAACGAGCGGACCCTGCAGGGCGACCTCGTCAAGCTAGGCCGCCTCGGGCAGAAGCAGAACGGAGGGTTCTACGACTACGACGACAAGCGACAATCATCGCCCAGTCCTGTCGCTGCGCAGGTGATCGCGGATTTTGCCAAGTTCAAGGGTGTCGAGAACAAAGGGCCGCAAAGCGCCGAACAGATCGTCGCGCGCCTGCTCTTCCCGGTGGTCAACGAGGGCGCCAGGGTTCTGGAGGAAGGCATCGCCATCCGCGCCAGCGATATCGATGTGGCCTGTATCCTCGGCTACAACTGGCCAGTCTATACCGGCGGTCCCATGTTCTGGGCCGACACTGTCGGACTGCCGAAGATCGTCGAGGGGCTCAAGGCAATGGGCATCGAGCCGGCACGGCTGCTGGCCGAAAAGGCTGCGGCGGGCGGCACCTTTACACGCGGCTGACCGCGCGTCGCGACCAGGCTCGCGACCCTGCCGCGCTACCCCTTCGGTGCGCGGCCCTTGAACGGCCCCTTCTTGCGAAACGGCTTGCCATCGCCGGGTGCAGTCCGGTCGGCGCCCTGCGCCTTGCCCCGGTGCGGGCGCGGCGCCGGACGCGGGCCACCAGCGTTGTCGCGGCGCGCGGCGCGGGCGGCTTCACGCGGGGCGCCGTCGCTCGGCGTGATCTCGACCCCGTCGTCTTCCTCCGCCGTGCGCCGCACCGCATCGAGGAAGCGTGCGGCCACCGGCCCGGCCACCTCGAACAGCGTTTCGTTGGCCGCAAGCCGGATCGCGCCGATATCGGCCCGGCTGACGTGGCCGCGGCGGCACAGCAGCGGGAGGATCCAGCGCGGATCGGCGTTCTGCCGCCGTCCGACATTGAGCCGGAACCAGGTGCTGCCCTCGAAGCCGGGGCGGGGGCCCTTGGGCGGCGGCGCGTCGCTGGCCAGCAGATCCTCGGGCACCGGCAACCGCGCGCGGTGCGCCTGGACCAGGGCCGCGGCGATATCCTCGGCGGATTTCAGCGTCATCAGCTTGGCGGCCAGGTGGCGGTCCTCGTCGGTAAGGTCGACCGGCGCGAGCAGGGCTTCCATCAGCCGTTCGGCATCAGCGGCGCGGATATCGGCGGCGGACGGCACATCGGTCCATTCGGCGGCGATGTTGGCGCCGCGCAGCATGCCCTCGACCCGGCGGCGGCGCGGATAGGGCACCAGCAGGATTGCCGTACCCTTCTTGCCGGCGCGGCCGGTGCGGCCCGAGCGGTGCTGGAGCGTTTCGGCATCGCGCGGGATCTCGACATGGATCACCAGCGACAGGCTGGGCAGGTCGATGCCGCGCGCGGCGACGTCGGTTGCGACGCAGACCCGCGCGCGCCGGTCGCGCAGCGCCTGGAGCGCGTGGTTGCGCTCGTTCTGGCTGTGTTCGCCCGACAGTGCCACGGCAGCAAAGCCGCGCTCGGTCAGGCTGGCGTGAAGATGACGCACGTTGTCGCGGGTGGCGCAGAACAGCATGGCCGTCTCCGCCTCGTGATAGCGCAGCAGGTTGACCACGGCGTTTTCGATATCGGCGGGCGCGATGGCCATGGCCTGGTAGGCGATGTCGCCGTGGCCGCGGCTCTCCGCGACGGTCGAGATGCGCAGCGCGTCCTGCTGGTAGCGCCGGGCCAGCGCCACGATCGGCTTTGGCATGGTGGCCGAGAACAGCAGGGTGCGGCGCCCGTCGGGGGTGGCGTCGAGCAGTTCCTCGAGGTCCTCGCGAAAGCCCATGTCGAGCATCTCGTCCGCTTCGTCGAGCACGGCCACCCGCAGATCGCGCAGGTCGAGCGCGCCGCGTTCGAGATGATCGCGCAGGCGTCCCGGGGTGCCGACCACGATCTGCGCGCCGTGATTGAGCGCGCGGCGTTCCTTCGATGGATCCATCCCGCCGACGCAGGTCGCCACGCGCGCGCCGGTCGGTCCGTAGAGCCAGATCAGTTCGCGGCTGACCTGCAGGGCCAGTTCGCGCGTGGGGGCGACGATCAGCGCGGCAGGCGCCGTGCCACCTTGCGCGCGGCCATCGGCGTCAAGCACCTGCTGCGCCATGGCGAGGCCGAAGGCGACGGTCTTGCCCGAGCCGGTCTGGGCCGAAACGATCAGGTCGCGGCCTGCGGCCTCGTCCTCCAGCACGGCAGACTGGACGGGGGTGGGCGCGGCATAGCCACGCGCGGCAAGCGCTTCAGCAAGAAGCGCGAAAGGGGTCTGGAAGGTCATGGTCTCTTATCTTGATCGGGGCGGCGGAGCGCCCGCTGCGGACCTGCGTCCGCGGTTCTGCGGCCCCGCTAGGCTTTTTGGCTGTCCGGCACAACGCTTATCGCCACAATCGTTATTGCGCCCTCGCGTCCGTTGAAGTCGATGACCTCGTCCACTTCGGCGCCGATCAGCGCCCGGGCCAGCGGCGCAGCAAAGCCGATCAGCCCTTCTGCCGGGTCTGCCTCGTCGTGACCGACGATGGCAAGGCTGCGCTCCTGCGCGTTGAGGGTGAAGGTCACGCGGGTGCCGATCTGCACCGTTTCGCCATCAGGAAACGGGGCAAGTTCGGCGGTGATCTGCCGCGTCTGCCAATAGCGCAGGTCGCGGCGCGCCGCCTTCACCGCGCTGTCATCGGCCGGACGGTCGGCGAAGGAGGCAAGCACGGCTTCCAATGCAGCGATGCGGTTTGCGATCAGCGCCAATCCGCGCGGCGTGACCAGATTGGGGCCAGGCGGGATCGGCAGTTCGAAACTGGGTTCGAGATGCTCATCGTCCGATTCGCGGCGAAAAGCGACGCTCATGCCGCGACGATCGCTTCGAGCGCCTCGCTCGCTTCAAGCCAGGCAGCCTCGGCGTCATCGATCTTCGCCTCGATCTCGGCGCGGCGCTTCATCAGGTCGGTCATGGTCAGCCTGGCAAGGGCCGGCTCGGCCCCCTTGGGATCGAACATCGCGTGGTCGATCGCGCTGCGCAGTTTCTGCAGGCGCTCCAGCTCGGCCTCCGCCGTCTTGGCCGCCTTGCGCAGCGCCTGACCCTTCTCGCGGGCATCGGCTGCAGCCTTGCGCTGGTCCTTCTTGTTGACGCTGCGGGTGCCGTCGTCGCGGCGCGCGGCCTGGGGCTCCTTCGCCAGGACGAAGGCGATATAATCGTCGATCGTGCCGTCGAATTCCTTCGCCGTGCCGCTGTCGACAAGGACCAGCCGGTCGGCGGTCATTTCGAGCATGTGGCGGTCGTGACTGACGATCACCACCGCGCCGGCATAGCCGTTCAACGCCTGGATCAGCGCTTCGCGCGCATCGACGTCGAGGTGGTTGGTCGGCTCGTCGAGGATCAGCAGGTGCGGCGCTTCGCGCGTGATCAATGCAAGGGCGAGCCGCGCCCGCTCGCCGCCCGACAGCTTGCCGACCTCGGTCGTCGCCTTGGGCCCGGAAAAGCCGAATCGGCCCAGTTGCCCCCGCACCGCGGCGGGGGTCGCGCCCTTCATCAGCACGGTCATGTGCTGGAGCGGCGTTTCGCCGCGGTCCAGTTCCTCGACCTGGTACTGGGTGAAATAGCCGACGCGCATCTTCGCGCTGGCATTCATCGCCCCCGCCATCGGCGACAGTTGCGCGGCGAGCAGGCGGGCCAGTGTGGTCTTGCCGTTGCCGTTGCGACCGAGCAGCGCGATCCGGTCGTCGGGATCGAGCCGCAGGTTGAGGCGGCTCAGCACCGGCTCCTCGCCATAGCCGACCGAGGCCAGATCAAGCGTGATCAACGGCGGGCGCAGTTCGTCGGGACTGGGGAAATCGAAGCTGAGCGAGGGATCGTCGATCAGTTCGGCGATCGGTTGCAGCTTGGCCAGCGCCTTGGCGCGCGACTGGGCCTGCTTGGCGGTCGAGGCACGCGCCGAATTGCGCGCGACGTAATCCTGCAGGCGTTCGCGCTCGGCCTGCTGCTTGGCCCGGGCCGAGGCGATCTGGGCCTGCCGCTCGGCGCGCTGGCGTTCGAACTGGTCGTAGCCGCCGGGGTAAAGCGTCAGCTTGCCCTGGGCGAGGTGCAGGATGTGGTCGACGACGTTGTTGAGGAAATCGCGCTCGTGGCTGACCAGCACGATCGTGGCCGGGTAGGAGCGGAGGAAATCCTCGAGCCACAGCACGGCCTCGAGGTCGAGGTGGTTGGACGGTTCGTCGAGCAGGAGCAGGTCGGGCTGCGAGAACAGCAGCGAGGCGAGCGCCACGCGCATCCGCCAGCCGCCCGAAAAGCTGTCGAGCGGACGATGCTGCGCGGCCTCGTCGAAGCCGAGGCCGTTGAGGATCCGCGCCGCCCGCGAAGGGGCGGAATGCGCGTCGATCGCGATAAGCCGCTCGTGGATCTCTGCGAGGCGGTGGGCATCCCCGCAGGTCTCGCTCTCGGCCATCAGCGCGGCGCGCTCGCTGTCGGCGGCCAGCACCGTCTCGAACGGGGTGGCCTCGCCCGCCGGCGCTTCCTGCGCGATATAGCCGAGGCGGGCGCCGCGCGGCATGGCGACCTCGCCGTTGTCCGGTTCGAGCATGCCGGCGATCACGCGCACCAGCGTCGACTTGCCGGCGCCGTTGCGGCCGATCAGCCCGATCCGGCCGCGCGGCGGCAGGCTCGCGCTCGCCTCGTCGATGATCGTGCGTCCGCCAAGGCGCACCGTGATGCCGGAAAGGGTAAGCATGGGGCATGGCGCCTAGCAGCAGGCGCGCGGGGCTGACAAGCGCGGCGGGCAGGGCTAAGGCGCGGCCTCCATGCCGCTCTCTCCGCCTTCCGCCGTGCCGTTGACCGTGGCCGCGCTCTACAAGTTCGCGCGTTTCGCCGATCCTGTGGCCCTGCGCGCGCCCTTGCTGGCGGTCTGCGCGGCGAACGCGGTCAAGGGCACGCTGCTGCTGGCGGGCGAGGGGATCAACGGGACGATCGCCGGTCCGGCGCCGGGTATCGCGAAAGTGCTAGACCACATACGCGCACTACCAGGCTGCGCCGACCTCGACGTGAAATGCGCCGGGGCCGCCATCATGCCGTTTCACAGGCTGAAGGTGCGCATCAAGCGCGAGATCGTGACCCTGGGGGTCGAGGGAATCGATCCGGCGGCAAGCGTTGGCACCTATGTCGATCCGCGCGACTGGAACGCGCTGATCGCCGATCCCGATACCGTGGTGATCGACACGCGCAACGATTACGAGGTGACCGCAGGGACCTTTGCCGGCGCGGTCGATCCTCAGACCGTCAGTTTTCGGGACTTTCCCGACTGGTTCCGGCGCGAGGGCCACGCCCTGGTGGCACAGGGCAAGCGCGTCGCGATGTTCTGCACCGGCGGGATCCGCTGCGAGAAGTCGACCGCCTTCCTGAAGCAGGAGGGCGTGGACGAGGTCTATCACCTCAAGGGCGGGATCCTTCGCTATCTCGAGGAGGTCCCGGCCGAAGGCAGCCTGTGGCGGGGCGAATGCTTCGTCTTCGACGAGCGGGTCAGCGTGGGCCACGGCCTTTCCCCGGGGAGCCATGCGCTGTGCCGCGCCTGCCGCCGCCCGGTCGATCCCGCCGGCCAGGCCTCTCCGCTCTACGAGGAGGGGGTCAGCTGTCCCGCCTGCCATGACGAGCGCAGCGACGAACAGCGCGCCGGTTACCGCGAACGGCACCGCCAGGAACGGCTCGCCGCCGCGCGCGGCATGGCGCATGTCGGCGCGCGCCAGTCGCAGGGCCCGGCAACCGATCAGGGGTGAGCTAGGATTTCGCCGCTGCGTCTGCGATATGGACTGACAAGGCTAGGCTGGGATAGGATTGGACCATGTCACCCGAAGACCTGATCGCGAACAGCAACGTTGCTGCCGTGGTCAGCGATCCACGCTTGCCCGACAACCCGATCGTCGCCTGCAACGCCGCCTTCATTGCGCTCACCGGCTATGACCGCGCCGAGATCCTCGGCCGCAACTGCCGCTTCCTGCGCGGCGCCGGCACCGAGCCCGAACAGACCGAGATACTGCGCCGGGCCATAGCCGACCGCCGGCCGGCGATGGTGGAGCTGACCAATTACCGCAAGGACGGCACCCGCTTCCGCAACGCGGTGATGATCGCCCCGCTGTTCGGCGAGGATGGCGAACCGCTCTATTTCATCGGTTCGCAAATGGCGATCGACGAGGCCGGTGCCAACCGCAAGGATCAGGCCTGCGCACGCATTGCCGCGTTGACCCGGCGCCAGCAGCAGATTCTCGAAGCCTTGGCCAAGGGACGGCTCAACAAGCAGATCGCCTGGGAACTGGGCCTGACCGAACGGACCATCAAGATGCACCGCGCCGCGACTCTCAAGGCGCTGGGCGTGCGCACCGTGGCCGAGGCGATCCGCGTGGCGATCGAGGCAGGGCACTAGGGCTCCCTGCAGCGGATCAGTGCATCCGGTTGACGGCAAATCGCGCCAGGTCGCGCAAGGGACTGGCTTTGGGCCCGAAGTTGTCGAGCGCCTCGTGGCACATGCTTTCGAGCCGGCTCGCGTGCCGCGCCGCGCCATCGAGGCCGAGCATCTCCGCCGCGTTCTTGCGGCCGGCCCCGGCATCCTTGCCCACAGCCTTGCCGACCACGGCGGCATCGCCGATCGAATCGAGCATGTCGTCGCGGATCTGGAACACCAGGCCGAGGTTTTCGGCAAATGTCAGCAGCCGTGCGCGCTCATCCGTCGAACAGTGGCCGAGCATGGCCCCGGCCTCGACCGCAAAGCGGATCAGCGCGCCGGTCTTGCGCTGCTCGCAGTCGAACAGGTCCTGGCGGCTGGGTCGGGCCGGGGGGAAGAGGTCCATCATCTGTCCGCCGGCCAGTCCGTCCTGCCCGACCGCACGGGCCAGCGACAGGACCAGCCCGGCGCGGACCGCGGCGTCGGGGTGGGTTGCCTCGTCGGCAAGGATCTCGAAGGCCAGTGCGATCAGGGCGTCGCCGGCCAGCACCGCAGTCGCTTCGTCGAACTTGCGGTGGAGGGTCGGCACGCCGCGCCGCAGATCGTCGTCGTCCATGCAGGGCAGGTCGTCGTGGACCAGCGACTGCGCGTGGATGCATTCGATCGCTGCGCCGACCCGCAGCGCCTGGGCATAGGAGCCGCCGACAAGATCGGCCACCGCCGCAACCAGCAGGGCGCGAAACCGCTTTCCCCCGCCGATCGCAGCATAGCGCATCGCTTCGGCGAGGCGCCGGTCGCGGCCGCGCGCGGTGCCGATCGCACGGTCGATTTCAGCGTCGATATCGGCGCGCAGCCGGGTCAGCCGGTCGTCGAGCGAGCCTGACAGGGCGGATTCGCGCAGCGCTTCGAACGACACCGGGCGGAAGCTTACCCGTTCGCTTTCGCCCGGTGCTTCCTCGATCGAGAAGCCCAGCGCGCGCAGGGCCTCGCAGACCCCGGCGATGGCAGTTTCGGGGGTGGATGCGGCGGCTGTCAGGCCGATGCTGCGCGCCCCTGCGGCCTCTGCAGGCAAGGCGTCGGCTCCTGCGATCAGGCGCGCTTCGCGGCAGCCGGCGGTGCGGGCCACCTCGACCAGGCGACGGGCGTTGGACGACATCTCGTCGCCGACCACAAGCACCAGGTCGCAAAGTGGCGCGATCGCCTCGATTGCCTGCTGGCGGTTGGTGGTGGCATAGCAGATGTCACTCGAGCGGGGGCCGGCGACGTCATGGAAGCGGGCCTTGATCGCGGCGATCAGCCCATCGGCCTCGCGCGCGGCAAAGGTGGTTTGCACGGCATAGGCGATCGAGGTGTTCGGCGCGAGGTCGAGCGCGTCGAGATCGCGCGGCGAGGCAAGGACCGAGATTGCTCCGGCGGGCACCTGGCCGAGCGTGCCGACCACCTCGGGGTGGCCGGCATGGCCGATCAGCAGAATATGGCGGCCGGCGCGGTACCAAGTCTCGACTTCGGCATGGACCTTGGCGACCAGCGGGCAGATGGCATCGATGACGCGCAAATGCCGGCCTTGCGCGGCAAGCTTGACCGAACGCGCGCTGCCGTGCGCCGACAGCACCGTCACGGCGCCTTCGGGAATCTCGGCCACGTCCTGGACGAATACTGCGCCCCTTCGCTCGAGGGCCTCGACCACCAGTCGGTTGTGGACGATGGCGCGGCGCACATAGACCGGCGCCCCGGCGCGCTGCAGCGCCTGTTCGACCGCTTCGATCGCGCGCTCCACCCCGGCGCAAAACCCGCGCGGGTTGGCCAGCAGCACGCGGCGGGAGGCGTTAAGCGGCTTGTCGCCTTCGGCCTGACTGTTAGAGCGTGCTGCCATGTCGATCCTTCAAGTCTCCACAGTGGCGCGCGTGTCCGCGTCGTGCCATCCGCCCATTGGGACATGTTGTGTGCCCCCCGGCGCAGCATAAGTGCAAGACATGACGGCAAAACGTTCGGCGATAATCATCGGTTCCGGGTTCGGTGGGCTGGCGCTGGCGATCCGCCTGCAAAGCGCCGGCGTGGCGACCACCGTGGTCGAGGCGCGCGACCGGCCTGGCGGTCGGGCCTATGTCTGGAAGAAGGACGGCTACACCTTCGATGCCGGGCCCACGGTGATCACTGATCCGGCCTGCCTCGAGGAACTGTGGGCGTTGTCGGGGAGCAAGCTTGCCGACGATGTGACGCTGCTGCCGGTCCAGCCGTTCTACCGCCTGCTGTGGAGCGACGGCACGGCCTTCGACTATTCGAACAACGAAGCCGCGCTGAACGCCGAGATCGCGAAGCTCGATCCGGCCGATGTCGCGGGCTATGCGCGCTTTCTCGACTACAGCAGGGGCGTGTACGAGGAAGGCTACCTCAAGCTTGGCGCGGTCCCCTTCCTCGATTTCACCCAGATGCTGAAAGCCGCGCCGGCGCTGGCGAAATACCGCGCCTGGCGCTCGGTCTATTCGGTCGTCGCGGGCTTCGTCAAAAGCGAAAAGCTGCGGCAGGCGCTGTCGTTCCACACCCTGCTGGTCGGCGGCAATCCGATGAACACCAGCAGCATCTATGCGCTGATCCACCAGCTCGAGAAACTGGGCGGGGTGTGGTTCGCCAAGGGCGGGACCAACGCGCTGGTCAGCGGCATGGTCGCCCTGTTCGAACGGCTCGGCGGCACGCTGGTGCTGGGCGACAAGGTGACGCGGATCACCCATGCCGGTCGCCGCGTCACCGGGGTCGAAACCGCCAGCGGGCTTACCCTCACCTCCGACATGGTCGCCACCAACGGCGACCTGGTGCACAGCTACGGTCTGCTCGACGGGTCGGGCTACGCGGCGGGCAAGGTGCGCTCGCTCAGGCGCAAGCGCTTCTCGCCCAGCCTTTTCGTCGTGCATTTCGGGCTCGAGGGAGCGTTCCCTGGCATCGCCCATCATTCAATCCTGTTTTCAGATCGTTACGGGCCGCTGCTCAACGATATCTACAAGACCGGTGCCCTCGCCGGGGATCCATCGCTTTACCTCCATCACCCCAGCGCTACCGATCCGGCCATGGCCCCGCCGGGCAAGGCGGCGTTCTATGCCCTGGCACCGGTGCCGCACATGGGCCGCGCGCCTATCGACTGGGCGGTCGAAGGACCGCGCTACCGCGAGGTGGTGCTCAACCGGGTGCGCGACTTGTTGATCCCCGATCTTCACGAGCGGCTCGACACCTGTTTCCACTACACCCCGCAGGACTTCCACGACGATCTGGGCGCGCATCTCGGCAGCGCCTTCAGTCTTGAGCCGGTGCTGTGGCAAAGCGCCTGGTTCCGCGGCCACAACCGCGACGACCACTTCGCCAACCTCTATTTCGTCGGCGCGGGCACCCATCCGGGCGCCGGCATTCCGGGCGTGGTCGGCAGCGCCAAGGCGACCGCCAGCCTGATCGTGTAAAGCCGGCGTCAAACGGCTATAGAGATCCGATGCACGCCCTGACGCTCGCCCTGATTGTCCTCGGCACGGTCGCCTCCATGGAGCTGTTCGCCTATGTCATGCACCGCTGGGTGATGCACGGCCCCGGCTGGTTCCTCCACGCCAGCCACCACCGTGCGCGGACCGGGCCGTTCGAATGGAACGATCTGTACGCGGTGATCTTTGCCGGTCCGTCGATCTTCCTGCTGTGGCAGGGGGTGCAGGGCACCTGGGGCGACGTGTCGACGGCGGTCGGCGCGGGGATCGCCGCCTATGGCGCGATATACTTCGGTTTCCACGACTGGATCGTCCACCGCCGCCTGCCGCACCGGATCGTGCCGCGAAGCGCTTATTTCAAACGCATCGTCCAGGCCCACCGACTGCACCACGTGGTCGAAAGCAAGCACGGCACGGTCAGCTTCGGGTTCCTCTGGGCGCCGCCCGTCGACGATCTCAAGGCCGCGCTGAAGCAATCGGGCGAAGCGCGGCTGCGCGCGCCTGTTCAGGCAGACTAGGCGGGACGCTGCCACAGCCCGTTGCGCGGGCTTGCCGGCGGGTCGCTCAGTCCGCGCACAATCGCCTGGCCGAGCAGGACCAGCTTGCCCATGCCGCTGACCCGGACCCGCTCGTCCCAGGCAGCAGTGCCCGCATCGCGGACCTTTTCCCCGATCGCGCCGTAGATCCCGTCGGCGGCCAGCACGGCGAGGCGCGAACGCGGAGCAAGGCGCGCCGCGCCGATCCGGGCCGAAAGCCGGTAGGGTTGGGCCATGCGGACCAGCCGCGCCGCCATTTCCGCGACGGCGGCGCGGTGCTGGGGCGCGGCGAGGTCCGCTTCGCGCAGGCCGAAACGTTCGAGCCAGGCCATCGGCAGGTAACAACGCCCGACCTTGGCATCGGGCACCACGTCGCGGGCGATGTTGGCGAGCTGGAAGGCCAGGCCAAGGTCGCAGGCCCGGTCGAGCGTGTCGGCATCGTCGGGCGCCACGCCCATGACCACGGCCATCATGCAACCGACCGATCCCGCGACGTGATAGCAGTAGCGCAGCAGATCGTCCTCGCTGCGTGGCCGCCAATCCGCCGCATCGAGCGCGAAGCCCGCCAGATGATCGGCGATGAAGGCGCGCGGCATGGCAGTCTCGCGCGCCACCTGGCGCAAGGCGGCGAAGGGCAGGGGAACCGGAGCGTCGCAGTCGAGCGCAAGGTCGGTCAGCGTCTGTAGCTGCGCCTGAGCGGCCAGCGGGTCATGCACACTTCCGCCGCCTTGGCCCAGGTCCTGCCCGTCGGTCATGTCGTCGGCGGCGCGGCACCAGGCGTAGAGCAACCAGGCCTTCTCGCGCGTGGCAGGCGCGAACAGGCGGCTCGCCGCAGCGAAGCTTTGCGATCCCCTGGCAATGGTGTCGCGCGCGGCGGCGACCAGTTCGGCACGCTCGGTCATCGCCCGAGCAGGGCCTTCAACGCCGCGCCGATAGCGACCGGCGGCTTGCCCGAAAGGATGCGCAGCTTGTCCGCCGCGGTCGGCACGCCGCCATAGAAGCGCGCGACGAGGGCGATCGGCAGGCGGTAGAAGTGCTCGAACACGCGGTAGCGCTCGAGCGGCGGCGCAGCGCGGAACAGCATGCGGTTGAGCACGCGGAAGAAGCGCATGGCCTGCCAGTGGCGTTCGAACCGGCCTCGGGACCATTCGGCCAACGCGGCGCTATCGAAGCTCTCGCTGCCCCGCGACAGAGTGACCGCGTTCTGAAGGGCAAGGCCGAAGGAATAGCCGGTCGTCGCGTGGAAAAAGCCGCCGCGCATGCCCAGGCGGGGGATGGGATCGCCCTTCGGCCAGAACGCATCGGGATCACCCCCGATCAGAATCGGCAGCACGCCGTGCTCCTGTCGCAGTTCCGGTCCGCTCAGTCCCCGCTCGGCAGCAAGTGTGCGGACCCGGTCGGCCACCTCGGCCACGTCGAGGTCGGGCCCGTCGGTGTAATAGGTGTCCTCCACCAGCACCTTGTCATCGGCCATCGGCAGGACATAGACGAATCGGTAGCCGTCGATTTGGGGCAGGGTCGCGTCCATCACCGTCGCGCAGGACGGGTCGGGCGCGCGTGCGGCGAACTCGATCCCGACGAAGCATTGCCAGCCAAGATCAAGCCCCGGCATCGGGCCATCGGGCCCGCGCGCGTCGATGACGCCAAGCGCTGCGATCCTCTCGCCGCTGGCCAGCGTTACCCCATCCGCATCGAGCGAGGCGACGGCCGCCCCGGTGCGCCATGCATTGCGGGGAAGCCGGTCGCGAACCAGGGCGTCGAGCGCGCCCGATGTCACCGCGTTATAGGCAAAATCGAACTCGCGCCGGCGGCCCGGGAAGGCAACCGTGTGGCGCGGCCACCGAACGGGGTTCAGCGCGGCGATCAGATCACGCGCCTCTTCCGGAACGTCGCTGTCGAAAAAGGACCAGGTGTGGTTGCCCCCGAAGCGTTCGTCGGCTTCAAGCAGCAGCATCGGCACATCGGGTCGCCGCTGCGCCAGGCACAGCGCGGCGAGCGCCCCGGCGAGGCCGCCACCGACGATAACCACGGGCAACGCTGCGTTCATTTGTCCGCCCTAAACGAACCCCTTCCAAGAACATAGCCTCACCATCGACCAGTGCCGGGCACCGACGCCGCCCTTGGCCGTTCATGCAATCGAGATCCATGCCGATGCCGTTAAATTCCAGGACCCTGTTGATCGCCGCCAGCCTTGCGGTCGCGGGCGTGCCTGCCCTTGCCGGGGGCAGTGCTGCGGGCGGCGCCTCGCTTGCGGTCACGATCAGCGGGATCAAGTCGTCCAAAGGCGTGATCCGCCTGGCCGTCTGCCCGCCGGCAGCGGGCTTTCCCGAATGCAAGGGCCACATGGTCAAGGCGGCAGACCTTGCGATCGACAAGGGGAAGGCCCACGCCGTGTTCTCGGGCCTCGCGCCGGGAAGCTATGCGATCAGCGTGTTCCACGACGCCAACGGCAATGGCAGGCTCGACACCTTCGCCGGCATCCCGCGCGAAGGCTATGGCTTTTCCGCCAATCCCGGGTTCAAGCCCCGCGCCCCCCGGTTTGACGAGGCGAAGATCGACCTCGACGGCGATGCAGCCACCGAGATACGGATGCGCTACATCCTTTAGGGCAGTCGCCCTTCATATCCCGCTCATCTGCGGCCATATAGGCAGGCCTGGAGAGGCTTTCCGAAGGGACGCGATGATGAGCAAGCCCGTTGCCACCCGCCGCTGGATCATCGGTGCCGCGCTTGGCGGGGTCGGCGCGCTGGCGCTGTCGCAGCATCTCGCTGCCGGTCGCCCCAATGCGCCGCTCAAGCTGAGCGACGCCCAGTGGCGCCAGCGCCTGTCGCCTGCCGCCTACAAGGTGCTGCGCGAGGCCGATACCGAGCGGCCCGGAACCAGTCCGCTGCTGAAGGAACATAGGAAAGGCATTTTCGCCTGCGCCGGCTGCGGCAAGCCGCTTTTTGCCTCGACCACCAAGTACGACAGCGGCACCGGCTGGCCCAGCTTCTGGCAGCCGCTGCCCGATGCCATCGCCACGATGACCGACTATGAAACGGGTTATCCGCGCACCGAGGTCCATTGCCGCACCTGCGGCGGCCATCTCGGCCACGTATTCAACGACGGACCCAGGCCGACCGGCAAGCGTTATTGCATGAACGGGCTGGCGCTGGTGTTCCGCCCGGCGGCCCGCGCCTGATGCGCGCCGCGCCGTGGATCGGCATCACGGCCGCGCTGGCGATCGCCTTCGCGACCTTTTCGCAGCCCAAGGCGGCGGCACCCGTCAGCGCCGCCGCGCGGGTCGCACCGCCAGCCGCCACTGCCGAAAGCGGCCGGCAGACCGCGGTTCTTGCCGGCGGCTGCTTCTGGGGGATAGAGGCGCTGTTCGAACACGTCCGCGGCGTGACCGGCGTTGTCAGCGGTTACGCCGGCGGTACCCGCCAGACCGCGACCTACGACCAGGTGTCGAGCGAGCGCACCGGCCACGCCGAGGCGGTGCGGATTACCTATGACCCGGCGCAGATCAGCTATGGCCAGTTGCTCCAGATCTTTTTCTATGCCGCGCACGATCCGACGCAGTTGAACCGCCAGACCCCGGACGAAGGGCCGAGCTACCGTTCGGCGATCTTTCCGCAGAACGCGCAGCAGCGCGCGACCGCCGAGGCCTATGTCGCGGCGCTGAACAAGGCCCGCGCCTTCGGCAAGCCGGTTGCGACAAAGGTCGAGAGCGGCCAGTTCTTCGCGGCCGAGCGCTATCACCAGGATTTCATGCGCCGCAATCCCGTGCATCCATATATCCTGCGCTGGGACGCACCCAAGCTCAGGGCCTTCCGTGCGGCCTTCCCGGCCCGCTACGTCGCGGCGTTCTGAGGTTCAGACCGTTTCGGCCAGCAGGGCGGCCGCCTTGTCCCGGTCCCATTCGAGCGGGCCGACGTAGCGCCACACCTCGCGCCCTTGCGCATCGTAATAGATGGAAGTCGGCAGCACGGTGACGTCGTAGAAGGTGCCAAGTTCGCCTTCGGGATCAAGCCAGGGTTCGAGCAGCGGTGCCTTGGGCTTGAGGAACGGGGTGACGGTCTCGAGCTTGGCCATGTCCTGGCTGACGGTCACGATCCGAAGGGACTTGCCGCGCTTTTCCGCCAGGCGGTTCAGGGCCGGAAGCTCTGCCACACAGGGCGCGCACCAGGTCGCCCAAAGGTTGATCAACACCGGCTGGCCCTTGAGACTGGCCAGCGCCAGGTCCTTGCCCTCGGCGTCGCTGACCGAGATCGACGGCATCGCGCTGCCGCGACGGGTGCGGTCGACCGTGCCGTCCAGCGCGGCGGAATCGCCGGTTTCCTTCGCTTGCGGTTGCACCTCTCCCGCGGTTTGCCTATCGCACCCCGCGATCAGCACGGCACAGCCAAGGATAGCGACGGTGAGCGAGCGGGACGACAGCAAGGGCGGCTCCGGGCCCGAGACGGGCAACAAGATGTGGGGCGGACGCTTTGCCGAAGGGCCGAGCGCGATCATGCGCGAGATAAACGCCTCGATCCCCTTCGACAAGGCGCTGTGGCGGCAGGATATCCGTGCCAGCAAGACCCATGTCGCCATGCTGGCGGCGCAGGGGATCGTCACCGCTGCCGATGCCGCCGCGATTGCCGGCGGGCTCGACACGGTCGCGGCGGAATACGAAACCAGCGGCGTTCCCGAGAACTGGGACCTCGAAGACATCCACATGACCACCGAAAGCCGGCTGGCCGAACTGATCGGTGCGGCCGCCGGCCGGCTCCACACCGCGCGCAGCCGCAACGATCAGGTGGCGACCGATTTCAAGCTGTGGGTGCGCGAAGCCTGCGTTGCCGCCGACGCCGCGCTTGGCGCGCTGCAGGTCGCGCTGGTCACGCGGGCGGAGGAACACGCCGCGACCATCATGCCTGGCTTCACCCACCTGCAGACCGCGCAGCCGGTGACATTGGGCCATCATCTTATGGCCTATTACGAGATGCTGGACCGGGATCGCTCGCGCTTCGTCGATGCGCACCGCCGTGCCAGCCAGTGCCCGCTCGGTTCGGCGGCGCTGGCCGGCACCGGCTTTCCCATCGACCGCGAGGCGACCGCCAGCGCCCTTGGCTTTGCCATGCCGACCAGGAACAGCCTCGATGCCGTGTCGGACCGCGACTTCGCGCTCGACTACCTGATGGCCGCCAGCCAGTGCGCGCTGCACCTGTCGCGGCTGGCGGAAGAACTGATCATCTGGGCCAGCCAGCCGTTCGGCTTCGTCGTCCTGCCCGATGCGCTGTCGACCGGCAGCTCGATCATGCCGCAGAAGAAGAATCCCGATGCGGCCGAACTGGTGCGCGGCCATGCCGGGCGCATCGCCGGCTGCCTGACCAGCCTGATGATGACGATGAAGGGCCTGCCGCTGGCCTATTCGAAGGACATGCAGGACGACAAGCCGCCGGTGTTCGAAGCCGCGGGCCTCCTCACCCTGTGCCTTGCCGCGATGACCGGGATGATCGACGGTGCGGCCTTCCGGACGGATCGGATGCGCGCGGCGGCAGAGCTTGGCTTCGCCACCGCGACCGATCTGGCCGACTGGCTGGTGCGACAGGCCGACATCCCGTTCCGCGAAGCGCACCACATCACCGGCGCGGCGGTCAAGCTGGCCGAAAGCCGCGGCCTTGCACTCGACAAGGTGCCGCTCGCCGACCTGCAGGCAATCGATCCGCGGATCGACGAACGGGTCTTTGCCGCGCTCTCGGTCGACCAGTCCGTAGCGTCGCGCGCCAGCTATGGCGGAACCGCGCCCGAGCAGGTAAGGGCTCGAGTCGCCGAGGCCCGCCGCGACCTCGGGCTGGAGTGACCCCGCCGATGCGCCGACTTGCCGTCCTTGCCCTGGTTCTTGCGCTTGCCGCCTGCGGCCAGCGCGCCAAGCTGTCGCCGCCGCCGGGCAAGGCGCTGCCGGTCGCGGCCTATGGCGCCGATGCCCAGGCCGATGCGGACACCTTGCTCACGCCTCCACCCCAGGCTGCCCCGGAACGCAGCGTCGAGCTTCGAAAACGGTCCGAGGACCGTACCGAAGACCCGTTCGACCTGCCTCCGCCCGAGTGAAAGCCTGATACCCGATGAACCATTTTGATTACCGCGACGGCGACCTTTACGCCGAGGACCTGCCGCTGAGCGCAATTGCCGACGCCGTCGGCACGCCCGTCTACGTGTATTCCCGCGCCACGCTGGAACGCCACGCAAGGGTCTTCCGCGATGCCCTGTCGATCTTGCCGCGCGTCCACATCGCCTTTGCGATCAAGGCCAATCCCAACCTCGCCGTGCTGAACGTGATGGCGCGCGAAGGGCTGGGCGCCGACGTCGTATCGGGGGGTGAACTGGCCCGCGCCCTGGCAGCGGGGATGGCGGCAGAAGACATCGTCTTTTCGGGGGTCGGCAAGCAGCACCACGAAATGATCCAGGGCCTCGAAGCCGGGATCGGCCAGTTCAATCTCGAAAGCGAGGAAGAAGGCATCGAGCTGGCCGAGATCGCGGCCGAGCGCGGCCTCGTCGCCAATTGCGCGCTCCGGGTCAATCCCGACGTCGATGCGCGCACCCACGCCAAGATTTCGACCGGCAAGGCCGAGAACAAGTTCGGCGTGCCGATCGACCGCGCGTGCACGATCTATTCGAACCTCGCCGCCCTGCCGGGGCTCAAGATGCGCGGCGTGGCCGTCCACATCGGCAGCCAGCTCAGCGAACTCGAGCCGTTCGAGGAAGCCTTCGCCAAGGTCGGCGCGCTTATCGCCGAGCTGCGCGCGGCGGGCCAGACGGTGACCCATGCCGATCTCGGCGGCGGACTGGGCGTGCCGTACAAGGCGGGCGACGTGTTTCCGACGCCCGAGGCCTATGCCCAGATGGTCGCTCGCGCGACCGAGGGCTGGGACGTAACACTGATGTTCGAGCCGGGGCGCGTGATCTGTGGCAACGCGGGGGTCCTCCTGACCCGCGTCGTGCGGGTGAAGCGCAGCTCCAACCAGGTGCCCTTCGTCATCGTCGACGCGGCGATGAACGATCTGGCGCGGCCTGCCATGTACGGCGCCTGGCACGATTTCGATGCCGTCGCACCGACCGGCGAGAAGATGACCGCGCACATCGTCGGCCCGATCTGCGAAACCGGCGACACGTTCGCGATGGACCGCGAATGCGACGCGCTGGCACCCGGTGACCTGGCGGTGTTCCGCACCGCCGGGGCCTATGGCGCAACCATGGCGAGCTCGTACAACAGCCGCGGCTTCATTGCCGAGGTGATGGTCGATGGCGACAAGTGGGCCGTGGTCGCCGATCGCATCGTTCCCGAAGCGATCAGCGCCGCCGAACGCGTTCCGGACTTCCTGAAGGACTAGGGCGATGCACAGCCTGCCCCTGTTCCACCGTGTTGCGGGCCAGCCGGTGATCGTGGTGGGCGAGGGCGAGGCGGCGGCCGCCAAGGCCCGGCTGATCGAGCGAGCCGGCGGGACGATAGTCGGCGCCGCGAGCAAGGAGGCACGGCTGGCCTTCGTCGCGCTCGACGATCCGGACGAAGCGGCGGCGGCGCTCAAGGCGCGGGGGCTGCTCGTCAATGTCGCCGATCGCCCGGACCTGTGCGACTTCACCTTGCCCTCGGTGCTCGACCGCGATCCCGTCCTGATCGCGGTGAGCACGGGCGGGGCCTCGGCAGGGCTGGCCAAGGTGCTGCGCTTGCGGCTCGAACAGATGCTGCCCGCCTCGCTCGGGCGGTTGGCCAGTGGCCTTGCCGCGGCGCGCGAGGCGATGCGCCGCCGCTGGCCCGAGGCGGGCGCGCGGCGTCATGCGCTCGATGCCGCACTGGCGCCGGGCGGTCCGCTCGATCCCCTGGACCAGGCAGCGGCGGACCGGATTGATGAATGGCTTGAACGGGACAGCCTATCTGCCTCGCAAACAATCGAAATCACTCTTGCGAGCGACGATCCGGACGACCTTACCCTGCGCCAGGCGCGCTGGCTGGGCAGCGCCGATGCGATCTTGTGCGATGACAACTTTGCGCCGCAAATCCTCGCGCGCAGCCGCGCCGATGCGCTGCGCCTGCCGGTCGATGCCGCGCCGCCCGCAGACGCAAGGCTGACGCTTATCCTTCGGACGGGCTGAGCAGGATCTTCATCTGCGCCAGCGCGATCGGCTTGGTGCGATCGTCCTGCCAGCATTCGGCGTTGACCAGAGCCACGCGCCGTCCGGCGCGGGTGACCGTGCCCATTGCGAAGGTGCGCTGCTCGGTTCCGCCGCGCATGAACTCGACCTGCACGTTGACCGGTTTGAGGCGCATCGCCTCGCCCCGCCGGTCCATCTCGGCGTGGAGCGCGGCAATTGCTGCCATTTCCATCAGCCCGCTCATCGCGCCGCCGTGGAGGAAGCCGGGCCGGCCAAGGATGCGGTCGGAAAAATCGACTCCGAGCACCGGCGTGCCGTTCTCGACGCGGTCGATCTCGATGCCCAGCGCCTTGGCGTAGGGGGGAAGCTCCGCGCCGGTCACAGGTAGGATCCGTGGGTTGCCATGAAGGTGCCGATCACGTGGGCGACGGGATCGTCGGGATCGCCGTCGTGCGCGATGCCGCGGACGAAGCTTATCGTACGGGTCAGCTTGTAGCACTCGCCGTGGCCGATCACGCTGCGACCCGGCACCGCGCCGCGCATGTAATCGACCCTGAGGTCGAGCGTCGCGTGCGGCACGAACTTTCCGGTCATCGTCCAGACCGACATCGAGGTGGCGTTGTCCATCAGGCTGATGATCGGGCCGGACGCGATCACGCCGGTTTCGGTGACGCCGACCAGCTCCTCACGCCACGGCAGTTCGAGCTCGAACCAGCCGTCGCCGTGGGCATGGTAATTGAGGCCGAGCCAGCCGCCGTGGCCATGGCGCGTCATCAGCCTCGACCCGCGTTCGGGATCGAACTCGAAGCCGGGGGGCAGGGCAGTGAACGCAGGAGGCCGGTCGGGCGTGGTCATCGTCCGATCCTGTGCTGACTGCGCCGGCCGATTACAATGTTTTAATTTCAGTCCGGGCGGCGAAACCGCGACCTGTCACCGCGCGGAGCACGGGGCTCCGCCTTCGCAAAGGGACGCTTCATGAACCTTCCGAAAATCGATCTTTCCGCTCTTCCCAGCCTCGACACGCTGACCGGTGTGTTCGGCAGCCTGGCTCGCCCGGTACAGTCGGTGGCCATGGACGACTCGACCGTCATCGTGATGGTCTTCGTCTACGAATGCACCAACGTCTAGGGGCCGGTCAGGGATGCTGATCCGTCCCGAACTGGCGGCGCTGCGCGGCGACGATACCGCGCAGCGCCGTGCCCAGAGCGCCATGGGCGCCGCGCTGGACAGATGGCGCGCCCTGCCGGTGGTCCGCGCGATCGACGACGATCTGGCCCGGTGGGCCCGCGGACACGATCTGGACGAGCTTCCCGCGCTGTCCGCGCTGGTGGCACCCGGCGGTGCGGACGCCGTCCGGCTCGCTGCCGGCGTGGTGGACGCGTTCCTTGCCGAACTGGTTCGGGCCCCCCTCGGGCAATCGCCGCTGCGGCACTACCAGGATGACGTCATGGCCTCGGTCACGGGACTGCGCCAGGGCATGGCGGCACTGACGCTGCTGACGATCGACGGGCAGCGCTTGCAGCCGGGCGGTGCCGACGGATCGGCCCGCTTTGCGCCGACCGAAACCATCGACGTGGTGCTTGCGGGGACGGCGCGGGCAGATCGCGTGCTGCTGCGCAGCATCGAAGGCAAGCGCGCCGATCTGGCGATCGAGCCGGTCACTCTTTGCGCCGGCGATGTCAGCCACCGCCTGGGCCGAGAGGAGAGCTTGCAGTTCCGTACGGCACCCGCCGGCGTCACCCTGCTGCGCCTGCAACGCCGCGTAGAGGGCGACGGCATTACCCGCGAATACGCGCTGGACGACGGCCGCCTGCTGCACCAGGCCGCAGCCACCCCGCGCGACAGCCGGCTCGAACTGGCTGCCGCGCTGCTCGGGCGGATGGGGCGCGCCGATGCCGCCCCGCTGCTCGCGGCCATGGCCGAGGAAAGCGGCAGCCCGGCCCTGCGCTGGCAGGTGCTGCGCGAATGCCTGGCCCTCGATGCGGGCGAAGGCTTTGCCGCGCTGTGCCGGATCGCGGCTAACCCGACCGATCCGCTCGCCGTCACTGCCGGCGCGCTGCGCGCCCAACTGATCGAGACCTATCCCCAACTTGCCGGACTGGCGCCATGCCCCGCGAATTGACCATCGCCGATCCCGCTACCGCCTCGCTAGACGAGTGCACCGATGCGCTTTGCGCCGAGGGCTTCGATCCGCGCGACGAGGGCAGTCTGATCCACGCTGCGACGTGGCTGCGCAGGCTCGGCAACGACCGCGCCTTTCTCGGCGATCTGCTGATCGAGGAACTGGCCTGCCGTCACCGCGACAACATGCCGGGCAGCGCCTACGGCCCGCAGGTGGTCATGCTTGTGCCGCCCCAAGGCGAGTTCTTCATCCGCGCCAACATCTGGCCGTCGCAGGACGAACACATGGTCCGCGCCTCGGGCGGGGCCGCGTTCGTTTATGACCTGCCCCACGATCACAACTTCGATTTCCTGACCCTGGGCTATTTCGGGCCCGGCTACTGGAGCGACTACTACGAGGTCGATTACGAGCAGATCGTCGGCTGGCGCGGCGAGCCGGCGCCCTCGCTCCGCTTCGTCGAACGCTCGCGCCTCGCCGAAGGACGGATACTGCACTACCGCGCTCATCGCGACGTGCACGCCCAACATCCCGCCGACAGCCTCTCGGTGTCGCTCAACGTGATGCACACGGGTGCCGGGCAAGGCTGGATGGACCAGTACCGCTTCGATCTCGACCAGCGGCGCGTCGGGGCGATCCTCTCGCCGGGGCCGACCGAGGCCCTGCTCAAGGTTGCCGTCGGGCTTGGCGGGGACGAAGCGCTGGATTTAGCCCACCGGTTTGCTCGCCATCACCCAAGCGACCGGCTGCGGCTCACCGCGTGGGATGCGCTTGCCGCGCGGACGAGCGTTCCGGCAGACAAGGACGCGCTGTGGCGCATGGCCGAAGCGTCGGGAAGCCGGCTCGTCGAAGCCGAGGCGCGGGCTCGCCGGGCCGAGCTTACCCCCTAGGCAAACCCACCGGCCAGCGCATCGATCGCGGCCTGGAGGATGACCGCCGCAGCGTGCGAATCGATCCGCTCGGCTCGCTTGGCGCGGCTCATGTCCTGGGCGATCAGCGCGCTTTCGGCGCTGGTGGTGGACCAGCGTTCGTCCCACAGCAGCACCGGCAGGGCCAGCGCCTGGGCGACGTTGCGGGCATAGGCGCGGCTCGATTGGCTGCGCGGGCCTTCGCTGCCGTCCATGTTGAGCGGCAGGCCGATGACCATGCCCTTGACCGAGCGTTCGCGCACCAGTTCGGCCAGCGCCTCGCGGTCGGCGCCGAACTTGCCGCGTTTCAACGTCTTGCCGGGCGAGGCGAAGCGCCAGCCCGCGTCGCAGAACGCGGTGCCGATGGTCTGGGTGCCGAGATCGAGGCCGAGCAGCGTGCCGCCACCAGGGAGCGCGGCGCGCAGGGCGGCCGCCTGGGTGGTGATCAGGGTTTCCATGCACGGACCCGGCCGAGGAAGTCGGTGCGCAGATTGCTCCAGAACAGGAGGTAATCGTAGACGTGGTAGTTGCCGCCGGGCAGCACATAGGGGCCAAGGTCCGGCCCGTCGCCGATGCGCAGCGTGCCGTCGGGGGCGCAACTTGCCCCGGCCAACTGCGGGATCAGCTTGGCGTTGCTCAATTGGGCATCGGGAACGAGGCCGCCGGTGTTGGCCTCCTTTGTCGCCGTGCCGCCAAGCGCGCCGGTCAGCGGATTGACGCAGAGGATGTCTGGCGCGGAGCCGGCGGGTGCGGCCACGCCTTCGATCGTGGCATAGGCCGCACGCATCATCGCCGTGTCGGCATCGCGGGTGAACGACAGGTAGCTGACGACGCAGCCGGTCTGGCCGGCGCGTTCGCAAGCGGGCAGGCCCATCGCGGCAAGGTCGTGTTGACGGTCGATTATCCAGCCGACCGCATAGACCGCCAGAACCCGCGCGGCGAGCGGCGTGCCGCGAACCTTCTCGGCCATCAGGCGCTTGACGTGGTAGGAGCCCTGGCTGTGCCCGGCGAGGACGAAGGGTTCGCCCGGCTTCAGTTGCGCGGCGAAGCTGTCGAAGGCTTCGGCCACGTCGCGATAGGCCAGGTCGACCGCCTGGCGCGCCTCGGGCTTGTTCGTGACGAAGGCGCCCGCCGTTGCCTGGCGATAGCGCGGGGCCCAGATACTGGCGCTCCCGTTGAACACACTGGCTTCGCCGCGGACCATGGTCTCGGCCACGCGGCGCGATTGCGCGTCGTCGAGCGGCGCATTCCAGTGCTTCTTGCTGACGTAGCTGGTCGGGTGGACGAAGAACACCGGCACGCTCAGCGCCGGGGCATCCTCGACCGGTCCGGCTGGCGCCCACAGCGCCGGGTTGCTCCCGCCCATGCCGGGCCGCGCGATCCACAGGCCGGGATCGTCGTAGGCGTTCTTCGCCAGCGCCGGCTGCGGCTTGAAAGCGACCGACGGGGTGAAGGCGGCCTGGGTCAGCGCGCCCGGATAGAACTGCAGCGCGGCCCGCCCCGCGACGTAGACGACGATGCAGAAGGCGATGAAGAACAGGAACTTGCGAGCCACTGCTAAGCCGTCGCCTCCTCGTTGCGGGCCGAACGGTGCTCGAGCATGATCTTGATCATCGCGACCAACGGGTCGGCCAGGGCCAGCCCGAGGATGCCGAACAGAGCCCCCATGATGAGCTGGGCGCCCATCACCAGCGCGGGAGCGAGATCGGCGGTCTTCTTGGCGACCATCGGCACGATCAGGTAGCCGTCGACCGTCTGGACGACGAGATAGACCGCTATGCAGAAGAGTCCCATTTCGGTTCCGCCAGAAAATCCGACCAGCACCATCAGCAGCCCCGAGATCGGCGCGCCGATGTTGGGCAGGAACGCGAGCAGGCCGGTCAAGAGGCCGAGCAGCGCCGACATCGGCACGCCATAGACCGCGAGCAGGATCCAGGTCGCGACCCCTTCCACCGCCATGCCGATCAGGCGCCCGAACAGCAGGCGGCGCAGGGTCTGCCCCATGGTGGAGAACATGTCCTCGAACTGCGAGCGTTCCCGGGCCGGGATCAGCCAGGCAAAGCCGCGGCGGTAGAGGTCGGGCTCGACCGCGAAATAGATGCCGAGGACGACGATAAGAAAACCGGTGGTCACCCCGCCCAGCACGCCGCCGAGCGCGGAAGTCAGTTGCCCGATCCCGCCGAGCGCGCGTTCGGCAAGGCCCTGAAGAGAGGAGCCGTCGACCTTGAACCCGTGGGTCGACAGCCAGCCCACCACGCGATCGGCCTGGGTCATGACCAAGGCTGGAAATTCGGCTGCCTGCTGCGCGATCTGCGATCCGGCGAACAGCATCAGCCAGACCAGGAACAGCGCGGTCAGCAAAAGCACGATGGTCACGCGCCAGCCGCGGCCGATCGGCACGACCCGGCCCAGCAGACGCGACCCGCCATCGATCATCGCGCCGAAAACGACGCCTCCGAAGATCACCAGCAGCGCCTGTGCCTGGTAGATAGCGAGCCCGACAAGCACGATCAGGCCGATCCAGACCAAGGCGCGCTTGGCTTCCTGGCGGACGAAAGGATCGGCAATGTCGGCGGGGCTGGCGGTCTGCGGCACGTCGGCTGCCGCGGCTTGGGCGGTTGCCGGCTTGCGGGCGCGGCGGGGCTTGGCGGCTTCGGCCATTAGTGTCCCTTCGGTACGTGAATCGGGCGCAGGCTGGTCCAGCTTCGGCCCGGGCGCAAGGCCCGCCAGAGGCTCCAGGGGTTCCAGGTCTGGCTGCCGTCGAGCGAAAAGGTGATGAACTCGGCGCGGCCGCCCACGTCGGAGAGCGGCACCGGACCGCCCAGCCCGTCGCTGTCGAGCGGGAAGCGGCTGTCGGCCGAATGATCGCGGTTGTCGCCCATCAGGAAGACGTGGCCCGGTGGGACCACGGTTTCCGGCATCGTGTTGCCCGGGCCATAGCGGTTGTCGCGGATGATCAGGTAAGCCGCGCCGTTGGGCAGGGTTTCCTGCAAGGTTGGCGGCTCGATCACGGCTGTCCCGGATGGCAGACGAGTCTGGTAGGGGGCGAATTCCTCGTAACAGTAATAGGCCGGGGTGCGGTCCTTGCAGGTCAGCAGCAGGTCGGCGGGAAGCTGGACGGGCGGCACCTCGGCCTGGGGAACGGGCTTGCCGTTGAGGACGATCTGGCCGTTGATCACCGCGATCCGGTCGCCGGGCAGGGCAACGACGCGCTTGATCAGGTCGTCGGTCCGGTTGCGCGGCACGACGATGACGATATCGCCATATTGCGGAGTTGCGCCGAGCAGCCGCCCGTCGCTGCGCGGCAGCACGTGGAAGCTCGCCGAGGCCCAGTTCCAGCCATAGGGAAACTTCGACACCACCAGCCGGTCGCCGACCAGCAGGTTGGGCATCATCGAGATCGACGGGATATAGAACGGCTTGGCAATGAAGCTGTGGAAGGCCAGCACCGCCAGCAGCATCCAGGCCAGCCCGCGCAGCTCTGCCCACCAGTCGACCGGCGTCGCCTCCTCCGCATCGGGAGCAGGGACTGGCGCCGCCCGACTGGCAGCGCTTTGCAGGGGGCTGGTGTCGTCGGTCACAGGTGCGGCCGGGCCTCGATCACGACGAAGGCCTGGGCCCAGGGATGGTCATCGGTCAGGGTAAGGTGGACGATGGCTTCGTGTCCCAACGGAATGAGCGCAGCAAGCCGCGCCGCCGCGCCGCCGGTGAGGGCCAGCGTCGGCGCGCCAGAACGCGCGTTGATGACGCCGATGTCCCTCATGAACACCCCGGCCTTGAATCCTGTTCCGACCGCCTTCGAAAAGGCCTCCTTGGCGGCAAAGCGCTTGGCCAGGGTCCCGGCCCGGGTGAACGGGCGCCGTGCCGCCTTGGCGCGCTCGATCTCGGTAAAGACCCGGTTCTCGAACCGCTCGCCGAAGCGGTCGAGCGAGGCCTGGATGCGCTCGATGTTGCAGAGGTCGGAGCCGATCGCGACGATCACCGTGCCGCATCCATCAGTTCGCGCATCTTGAGCACCGCGGTTTCCAGCCCGCAGAAGATCGCCTCGCCGATGAGGTAGTGGCCGATGTTGAGCTCGGCCAGTTGCGGAATCGCCGCAACCGGCTGGACGTTCTCGTAGGTCAGGCCGTGGCCGGCGTGGGGCTCGATCCCGTTCTTGGCGGCGAGCGCGGCCATGTCGGCCAGCCGGCGCAGCTCGTGTGCGCGAGCTTCGCCTGTCGCATGGGCGTATTCGCCGGTGTGCAGTTCGACCACCGGGGCCTTCAACCGCATTGCCGCCTCGATCTGCCGCTCGTCGGGGGCGATGAACAGGCTCACGCGGATACCGGCGTCGCCGAGGCGCTGGACCATCGGGTAGAGGCGGTTGTGCTGGCCGGCGGCGTCGAGCCCGCCCTCGGTCGTACGCTCCTCGCGCCGTTCGGGCACGATGCAGGCGGCGTGGGGGCGGTGACGCAGCGCGATCTCGAGCATCTCGTCGGTCGCGGCCATCTCGAGGTTCAGCGGCAGGCTGGTTGCCGCCTGGATCCGGGCGAGATCCTCGTCGCGGATGTGGCGGCGGTCTTCGCGCAGGTGCGCGGTAATCCCGTCGCCGCCGCAGGCCGCGACGATCTGCGCCGCGCGGACCGGGTCGGGGTGATCGCCGCCGCGCGCGTTGCGGATCGTGGCGACGTGGTCGATGTTGACCCCGAGGCGCAGGCGCGGCGGCATCACGGCTGGGCCCGGCTGCCCGGCTTGGTCACCGGCACGGCGGCGAGTTCGGCCGGGACCTCGTCGTCGGCATAGGTCGGGAAGTTGAGCGCTATCAGCGGGTAGAACGGCACGCCCAGATCGACCGTGCCGCCCGAACGGTCGACCAGCGAAGCGCCCGCGACGACCACGCCGCCGGCTGCCTCGATCGCCTTGATCGCCTCGCGGCTCGACAGGCCGGTAGTCACCACGTCCTCGACCATAAGCACCTTTTCGCCCGGCTCGAGAGCGAAGCCGCGGCGCAGTTCGAAGGTCCCGGTCGGACGTTCGACGAACATCGCCTCGACCCCCAGTGCGCGGCCCATTTCGTGGCCGATGATGACCCCGCCCATCGCCGGCGCGACCACCTTGGCGATGTCCTTTCTGAGGTCGCGGGGCAGGGTCGCGGCCAGCGCGGCAGCCAGGCGCGAGGCGCGCATCGGGTCCATCAGCACGCGCGCGCATTGCAGGTAATGCGCGCTGTGGCGCCCCGAGCTGAGCAGAAAATGCCCTTCAAGCAGTGCCTTGCTGGCGCGGAACTCGGCAAGGACGTCTTCGGCTTGCATGTCTGGTATGGCCTTTGTGCGGATCGCGGGAAGCCCCTGCGTCAAGCGGGTGGGGGCGCTGTCATTTTTTCCCCTAGAGGCGCTTGAGGTGCCCTGCAAGCGCGCGTATAGGCCCATCCAAATTGTCTCCCACAGGGGCGGGAGGAGGCATGCCTGTCTTCTGCCGCACGGGAAAGCGAAAGCACGAGGAACGATGAGATTCGGCCATTTCGCCCGCGCCGCGGGTCACGCGTTCAAGGGTCTTGGACTCGCACTTGCCCTTTGCGCGGTTCCGCAGGTTGCCGCGGCGACGGCCCCGGGCGTGGGCACCGTCAGCGGCGCTCCGGCCAGTTCCGCCCCGGTTGACAAGCTGGCGACGCCGGCTCCCGCCGCCACCGCATCGGCTGCCGCGGCCGAAGCCGCATCGGCGCCTGCAGTTGCCGCACCGGCCGCGCCAGCCATCGATCCCAACGATCCGCACTTCAAGGTCGCTCCGGGCGGTTACGTCCCGATGAAGCCGACCGAAGGCAAGGGCATGCCGGTCAACGGCGGGATCAACGTCCAGGACCAGTATTCGCCCAACGGCGAGGTTGCGCTCGGCCTTCACCACTGGCTGTTCTGGGTCATGGTGGTGATCACCCTCTTCGTCCTGGCGCTGCTGGTCATCGTTGCCGTGCGCTTCAACAAGCGCGCCAATCCGACCCCGTCGAAGACCAGCCACAACACGCTGCTCGAAGTGGTGTGGACCGCGGTGCCTGTGCTGATCCTCGTGGTCATCGCCGTGCCGTCGCTGCGCCTCCTGGCCAAGCAATACACTCCGGCGCCGGAAAGGGCCGTGACCGTCAAGGCCACCGGCAACCAGTGGTTCTGGACCTACACCTATCCCGACAACGGCGGGATCGAGGTGATCTCGAACATGCTCGAGCATGACAAGGCGATCGCCAACGGCGAACCCTCGCAGCTCGCCGTCGACAACCGCATGGTCGTGCCCGTGGGCGAACCGATCCGTCTGCAGGCGACCGCCGCCGACGTGATCCACTCGTTCGCCGTGCCCTCGCTGTGGTTCAAGATCGACGCCGTTCCCGGCCGCATCAACGAACGCGTGATGGTGATCACCGAACCGGGCGTCTACTACGGCCAGTGTTCGGAACTGTGCGGCGCGCGCCACGGTTACATGCCGATCGCGGTCGAGGCGCTGCCCCGCGACAAGTTCAACGCCTGGGTGATTGCCCAGGGTGGCAAGATCGACGGCGCTCCCGAAGCGCCCGCCGCTCCGGCCGCCGCTCCGGCTCCGGCTCCGGCCAGTGCCGCTCCCGCCGCCGACGCTTCCGCTGCTGCCAAGCCGGCCGCCTGAGCCAGAATAAAAGAGGACCAGGGTTCATCATGGCTACCACCGCCGACCAGTTCCACGCTCACGAAGAGCATGGCCACGCGCACCACGATCATGATCACAAGCCGGCGTTCTTCGCCCGCTGGTTCATGTCGACCAACCACAAGGACATCGGCACGCTGTACCTGATCTTCGCCATCATCGCGGGGATCATCGGCGGCGGCATCTCGGGCATCATGCGCCTGGAACTGGCGCATCCGGGTATCCAGTACCTTGGCGCGATCGCCACCTGGATGGACGGCAAGCCGGCGGAAATGAACGACGCGCTCCACCTGTGGAACGTGCTGATCACCGCCCACGGCCTGATCATGGTGTTCTTCCTGGTCATGCCAGCGATCATCGGCGGGTTCGGCAACTGGTTCGTGCCGCTGATGATCGGCGCCCCGGACATGGCCTTCCCGCGCATGAACAACGTGTCGTTCTGGCTGACCGTGGCCGGGTTCTGTTCGCTGATGCTGTCGGCCTTCGTGCCGGGTGACGCGACGGGCAACGGCGCGGGCATCGGCTGGACCGCCTATGCACCGTTGTCGACCTACGGCTCCAACGGGCCGGCGACCGACTTCGCGATCTTCTCGCTGCACCTTGCGGGCGCGGGCTCGATCATGGGCGCGATCAACTTCATCACCACCATCTTCAACATGCGCGCACCGGGCATGACGCTCCACAAGATGCCGCTGTTCGTGTGGTCGGTGCTGGTCACCGCCTTCCTGCTGCTGCTGGCTCTGCCGGTCCTTGCCGCGGCGATCACCATGCTGATCACCGACCGCAACTTCGGCACGACCTTCTTCGATCCGTCGGGCGGCGGCGATCCGGTGCTCTACCAGCACCTGTTCTGGTTCTTCGGCCATCCCGAAGTGTACATCATGATCCTGCCGGCCTTCGGCATCATCAGCCAGATCGTCTCGACCTTCTCGAAAAAGCCGGTGTTCGGCTATCTCGGCATGGCCTACGCCATGGTCGCGATCGGCGTCGTCGGGTTCATCGTGTGGGCCCACCACATGTACACCACCGGCATGAGCCTCAACGTGAAGATGTATTTCACCGCCGCCACCATGGTGATCGCGGTGCCCACCGGCATCAAGATCTTCTCGTGGATCGCGACGATGTGGGGCGGTTCGATCGAGTTCAAGAGCCCGATGGTCTGGGCGATCGGCTTCATCTTCCTGTTTGTGGTCGGCGGCGTGACCGGCGTCTACCTCGCCAACGGCGGGATCGACGACGTCGTCCACGACACCTACTTCGTGGTGGCGCACTTCCACTACGTGCTGTCGCTGGGCGCCGTGACCGGCCTGTTCGCAGGGTTCTACTACTGGTTCCCGAAGATGAGCGGGAAGATGCACAGCGAGTTCCTCGCCCACGTCCACTTCTGGATCTTCTTCATCGGCGTGAACCTGATCTTCTTCCCGCAGCACTTCCTGGGCCTGCAGGGCATGCCGCGCCGCTATCCGGACTATGCCCCGGCCTACGAGCACTGGAACACCCTGTCGTCGTGGGGCTACGCGGTGATGGGGGTCAGCCTGATCGTCTGGTTCATCAACATCATCTACGCCTACACCGCCGGCAAGAAGGCCGAGGACAATTACTGGGGCGAAGGCGCGACGACGCTCGAGTGGACGCTGTCCAGCCCGCCGCCGTTCCACCAGTTCGAGACCCTTCCGGTCATCGAGGACGACAAGGGTCACCACTGATCCCTGCAATCGTCCACTGGACAAAAAGACGCCCCGGCCACACGGTCGGGGCGTTTTTCGTTGGGAGTGAACGATGCCTGATTTTCGCATGATCGATACCGGCGAGGTGACCCTGCGCTGTGCCATCGAAGGCAGCGGGCCGCTGGCCGTGATGGTCCATGGCTTTCCCGAAAGCTGGTATTCGTGGCGCCACCAGATCGGCCCTGTCGCCGAGGCCGGCTTCACCGCCTGCGCGATCGACGTGCGCGGCTATGGCGGATCGGACAAGCCGCCCCGGGTCGAGGACTACACGCTCGAAAAGATCGCCGGTGACCTCATCGGGCTGGGCGACGTGCTTTCTCCGAACGATAGCTTCGTCCTGATCGGCCACGACTGGGGCGCGCCGATCGTGTGGAACACGGCCTTTACCCGGCCCGACCGGATCCGCGCCGTCGCCGGTCTGTCGGTGCCGTTCTCGGGCGCGCCGCAGCGCCCCTTCACCGAGGTGTTCCGCGAACACTTCACCAGCAAGGGCCGGTTCTTCTACCAGGAATACTTCCAGGAACCGGGCGTGGCCGAGGCCGAGGCCGAGGCCGATCCGCGCCATTTCGTCGAGCGGATGATGTATTCGATCAGCGGCGATGTGCCGCCGGGCAATTACTGGGACAAGGCGCTCGGCGCGACCTTCCTCGAAGGACTTCCGGATCCGCAGGCCGTGCCGTGGCTGACTACGGAAGACCTCGATTACTACGGCAACGAGTTCGCGGGCTCGGGGTTTCGCGGGCCGCTCAACCGATATCGCAATCACGAACGCGACCACGCCTGGCTTTCCCCGATGCAGGGCCGGCAGCTCGAGCAGCCGTGTCTGTTCATCGGCGGCGATCGCGATCCGGCGACCACGCTGTTCGGCGCCGTCGCCGATCCGGTTGCCATGATGCGGATGTTCGCGCCCAGGGTCGAAGGTCACGTCCTGGCCGGGGTCGGGCACTGGACCCAGCAGGAACGGCCGCAAGAAGTGAACGCGCTTCTTATCGATTGGTTGAAGCGGCTGTAGCGCGCGCCTATAGCGCCGCCTGAATCATGACCGCTTCTGCTGCCCCCGCCGTTCCCTTGCCCGCCGACTGGCGCGATTTCTTCGCGCTGACCAAGCCGCGGGTGATGAGCCTGGTGATCTTCACCGGCCTGTGCGGCCTGCTCGCCGCGCCGGTCGCGATCGATCCGATCCTGGGCTTCACCGCGATTCTTTGCATCGCCGTGGGGGCGGGGGGCTCGGCCGCGCTCAACCAGTGGTGGGAAGCCGATCTCGACGCGCAGATGAAGCGCACCGCCCAGCGGCCGCTTCCGGCCGGGCGCATGGACCGGACGGTGGCGCGCGATTTCGGGATCGGCCTGTCGGTCGGCTCGGTGCTGGTCATGGGGCTGGCGGTGTCGTGGCTGGCCGCGGCGATCCTGGCGCTGTCGATCATCTACTATTCGGTGGTCTACACCATCTGGCTCAAGCCGCGCACCCCGCAGAACATCGTGATCGGGGGCGGGGCCGGGGCCTTTCCGCCGATGATCGGCTGGATCGCGGCGACCGGCGACGTGACGCTGATGCCGGTGCTGCTCTTCGCGATCATCTTCTTCTGGACCCCGCCGCATTTCTGGGCGCTCGCCCTGTTCGTCGAGACCGACTACGCCAAGGCGGGCATTCCGATGATGCCGGTGGTTGCCGGCCACCAGTCCACCCGCCGCCAGATCCTGGTCTATGCGGTGCTGTTGCTGCCGCTGACCATGGCGCCGTTCTGGCTGGGCGTGGCCGGCTGGCTCTACGGCATCAGCGCGCTGGTCCTGTCGGGTCTGTTCCTGCTGCTGGCGCTGCGGGTCGCGGTGTTCCGGGGCGGGGCGGCCGATGACGACATGCGGCCGGAAAAGCGCCTGTTCGGATTTTCGGTGATCTATCTCTTTGCCCTGTTCGCCATGCTGGTGGCGGACCGTTTCCTGATAGGATAGCGCAATGGAACTGCCCCCGACCCCCGAAGAGGAACGCGCCCGCATCATCCGCGGCCGCAACCGCGCCCTGGCACTGGTGCTGGCCGCCTTTGCCGTGCTGTTCTTCTTCATCACCATCGCCAAGATGAAGGCCGGCGCACCATGACCGCCGCCGCCACGCTCGAACGTGGCAAGCGTCGCACCGCGCTGATCATGGCCGGCGTGGCGCTGGGCATGCTGGGCCTCGGCTTTGCCGCCGTGCCGCTATACCGGATCTTCTGCCAGGTCACCGGCTTCGGCGGCACGACCATGCGGGTGAGCGAGGCGCGGGCCGCGACGGTCAAGGCCGGAACGCAGACCATTTCGGTGCGCTTCGACGCCAATGTCGACCGCGGGCTGGGCTGGCGCTTCCAGCCGCAGCAGGTCACCCAGGACATGCGCATCGGCCAGCGCAAGCAGGCCTTCTACTGGGCCGAGAACACCTCGTCCCAGTCGATCACCGGAGTCGCCAGCTTCAACGTCGAGCCCGAGCAGGCCGGCAAGTACTTCAACAAGATCCAGTGCTTCTGCTTCAACCAGCAGACCCTCCAGCCAGGGCAGAAGGTCGACATGCCGGTGATCTACTATGTCGACCCCGCGATCGCCACCGATCCGGAGACGAAGGACATCCAGCAGATCACGCTCAGCTACACTTTCCACAGGGCGGCGGACGGCGGCGCAAAGATACTGGACCGGGCCGATCCGGCGCGATAAGGGCGACGGGCATTACCGGCGGCCGCGCGCTGCCGACAGGGACGAAAGACAGGGACCAGAGCACATGGCCGGTACGAAGAACCACGAATACCACATCCTTCCGCCCGATATCGTCCCCCTGACGACCACCCTTGGCGCGCTGACCTTCACCAGCGGCATGGTCCTGTTCATGCACGACCTGCCCGGCGGCAAGTTCGTGCCGTGGCTGGGGCTGGCGCTGCTCCTGGCAAGCATGTTCAGCTGGTTCGGCAAGATCGTGAACGAGGCCCACGCCGGCGATCACACGCCCGTCGTCCAGCTTCACCAGCGCTACGGCATGATCCTGTTCATCGCATCGGAAGTGATGTTCTTCGTCGGCTGGTTCTGGGCCTTCTTCGACTTCGCGCTGTTCCCGTCCGACCTGACCGAGGTCGTCGGCGGGCAGTTCCCGCCCAAGGCGATCGAAGCGGTGATGGATCCCTTCAACCTGCCGCTGCTCAACACGCTGATCCTGCTGTGCTCGGGCACCACGGTGACCTGGGCCCACCACAGCCTGATCCACGGCGACCGCGAAGGCCTCAAGAAGGGCCTGTGGGCGACCATCATCCTCGGCGTCGTCTTTTCGATGATCCAGGCCTACGAATACGCCCACGCCCCCTTCGGCTTCGGCGGCAACACCTACAGCTCGGCCTTCTACATGGCGACCGGCTTCCACGGCTTCCATGTGATCGTCGGCACGATCATGCTGATCGTCTGTCTGATCCGCGCCTACCGCGGCGACTTCACCCCCAAGCAGCACTTCGGCTTCGAAGCCGCCGCCTGGTACTGGCACTTCGTCGACGTGGTGTGGCTGTTCCTGTTCGTCGCAGTCTATGTCTGGGGCGGCTGGGGTTACGCGATCCACTGATTGCCGTGAGCGACGATACCGTCACGAACAAGGGGCAGCCCGGCCTTGGCCAGGCTGCCCTTTTCGGTCTCTGCCCCGACTGCGGCGCCAGGACGCTGATGCAGGGCCTGGCCTCCTTCGCCCCGCGCTGCCGGGTCTGCGGGCTCGACTTCTCGCGCTACAATGTCGGCGACGGGCCAGCTGCCTTCCTGACCACCGTGATCGGCGCGCTGGTCGTGGTCCTCGCCATGGTTGTCGAGTTCAGCTTCGAGCCGCCGTGGTGGGTGCATCTGGTGCTGTGGACCCCGCTGATCGTGCTGGCCACGATCCTGGGCCTGCGGGTCAGCAAGGCCGCGCTGCTGATTGCCGAGCACCGCCGCCAGGCGCGCGAGGCGACGTCGAGCGACGTGGTCAAGCCATGACCCTGCGGCGCCTGCCGCTGCTGCCGACCGCACTGGTGCTGATTGCGGTCGCGGTGATGGTGCGGCTCGGGTTCTGGCAACTTGACCGGATGCACCAGAAGGACGCACTGCTGGTGCTTTATGCCCGCAATCAGGCGCTGTCGTCGGAGGCCTTGCTGTTGGCCGACAAGGCCTCGCGCGAACAGACGTGGTTCCGCCACACCACGCTTGACTGCAAGGGTGCCGGCATGACGCGGCCGATGGCCGGTCACAACGTCCAGGGGCAAACCGGCTGGGCGCAGTGGGGAAAGTGCTACGGACCCGATGGACGGACACCAGTGGCCGAGATCAACTATGGATGGAGCACCGACCCGCGCGCCGTTGCCTACGGCGCCGGAACGGTCGGCGGGATCATCGCGCCGGACGGAGCAAACGGGGCAAGGGTGGTGTCCGCCCGGCCGCTTCCCGGCCTGCAGCCCAGCGCTGCGCCCAATCCGGCAGACATGCCGAACAACCACCTGTCCTACGCGGTGCAGTGGTTTGCCTTCGCGGCAACGGCGCTGGTCATCTATGCGCTGGCCCTGCGCAAGAAAATGTCGTCGGTGGCCTGATCCCGATGCGCGGGGTTTCTTTATCGCCGCGTTGCCGCTAACGGCCCCGCTTGATGGAATACGTCTCGACCCGTGGCAGCGCTCCGGCGCTTGATTTCGAAGGCGCGACGCTGGCGGGGCTGGCCAGCGATGGCGGGCTCTACGTGCCGCGCGAATGGCCACGCTTCACCGAGGCCGAGATCGCCGGGCTGGCCGGACTGCCCTATGCCGAACTTGCCGCGCGGATCATGCAGCCGTTCGTCGGCGACAGCCTGACGCCCGAGCGGCTGCGCGAACTGACCGCCAAGGCCTATGCCCGGTTCGCCCACAAGGCGGTGACGCCGCTCAAGCAGCTCGACGAACAGCAATGGCTGCTCGAGCTGTTCCACGGACCGACGCTGGCCTTCAAGGATGTCGCGCTGCAACTGCTCGGCCTGCTGTTCGAAGAGTTCCTGTCGCGCGGCGGCGATCCGCTGACCATCGTCGGGGCGACCAGCGGGGATACTGGATCGGCCGCGATCGATGCCGTGGCGGGGCGCGCCCGCGTCGATATCTTCATGCTGCACCCCAAGGGCCGGGTCAGCGACGTGCAGCGCCGCCAGATGACCACGGTGCTGTCGCCCAACGTTCACAACATCGCGATCGAAGGCTCCAGCTTCGACGATGCCCAGGCCATCGTGAAGCGGATGTTCGGCGACACCGCGATGACCGGGCGCTTCGCCATCGGGGCGGTCAATTCGATCAACTGGGCGCGGCTGATGGCGCAGGTGGTCTATTATTTCGCCGCCGCGCTGCAGCTTGGCGCGCCGCACCGCAAGGTGGCTTTCGCGGTGCCGACCGGCAATTTCGGCGATGTCTTCGCCGGCTATGTCGCGGCGCAGATGGGCCTGCCGATCGAGCGGCTGATCGTTGCCACCAACGTCAACGACATCCTCCATCGCGCGCTCAGCACCGGCGACTATTCGGCCGGAACGGTCACGCCGACGGCGGCGCCGTCGATGGACATCCAGGTCTCGTCCAATTTCGAACGCCTGCTGTTCGACGTCGGCGGGCGCGACGGCAAGGCCCTGGCGGCGCAGATGACCGGCTTCGAAGCGACGCGGGCGATGCAGCTGACCAACGCCCAGCGTGAAGGCGCGGCAAGGCTGTTCACCAGCGCCCGCGCCGATCCGGACCAGATGGCCCAGGCGATCCGCTGGGCCTTCGATGCCAGCGGCGAGCTGCTCGACCCCCACACCGCGATCGGGCTTCACGCCGCGCGCACCGCCGGGATCGATCCGGCCGTGCCGGTGGTGACGCTGGCGACGGCGCATCCGGCCAAGTTCCGCGATGCTGTCGAACGGGCCACCGGGCACCGGCCGATCCTCCCGGCGCGGCTTGGTGACCTGTTCGAGCGCGAGGAACGGCTGGTCGACCTGCCCGGCGATTACGACGCCATTGCCGCCTACGTCGCGGCCCACGCGGTGCCGCGTGGCTGAACTGGTCGAAACGCCGGTCGTCATGGCTGGCGCGGCCTGGGATGACTACGGGCTGATCGATTCGGGCGACGGGCGCAAGCTGGAGCGGTACGGTCCGCACCGCTTCATTCGCCCCGATACCCAGGCCCTGTGGCGCCCCAGGCTGGAGCGCTGGGCCAGCGACGGCGAGTTCGTGCCCGGTTCGGACGAGGATGGCGGTGGCCGCTGGCAGTTCGCCCATCCCGTGCCGCAGGAAGGCTGGCCTCTGGCCTGGAACGAGGTGCGCTTCACTGCCAGTTGCACGCCCTTTCGCCACCTCGGTTTCTTTCCCGACATGGCCCCGGTGTGGGACTGGATGGGCGAGCAGCTTGAAGGCCGCGGCGATGCGGCCACGATGAACCTGTTCGGCTACACCGGGGTCGGCACCCTGGCGCTGTCGCGCTTTGGCCCCGTCACCCATGTCGATGCCAGCAAGAAGTCGGTCGCCCAGGCCCGCGCCAACGCGGCGCTGGCGGGGATGGACGATCGCCCGGTCCGCTGGATCGTCGATGATGCCGCCAAGTTCGCCGCGCGCGAGGTGCGCCGCGGCAAGCGCTATGACGGGATCATCCTCGATCCGCCCAAGTTCGGCCGCGGTCCCGAGGGCGAGGTCTGGCGACTCGAGGAGCACCTGCCCGGCTTGATCGAGCATTGCCGCGCGCTGCTCGATGACGACAGCCGCTTCCTGTTCCTGACGGTCTACGCCGTGCGGATGAGCAGCCTCGCTCTGGCCGGCCTGCTCGACGAGGTATTTGCTGACCTGCCCGGGCGGATCGAACATGGCGACCTTGCCATGCGCGAGGAAGGCGAGGGGGGGCGCCTGCTCCCCACGGCGATCTTCGCGCGCTGGTCCAATCCCGGCTAAGGGGCGCTCATGGCCGATTCGCTGATTCTCGAAGTTGCCGATTTCGAATACGATGTCCTGACCGGCATCTATTCGGAGGAGACCGGCCGTCCCCAGCCGCTGCGCTTCACCATCCAGGCCCGGTTGAAGCCGATCGATCGCTACGATCCCGACACCCCGCTGTCGGCCAGCAAGAATTACATGGACCTCAAGTTCGCGGCCGCCGAAGCGCTGCCCGAGGGCGTCCACTTCAAGTTGATCGAGGCGGTGGCCGATCACGTCTGCGAAACCCTGTTCCTCCAGGACGCCCGGGTCGAGGCGGTCACGGTAAAGATCGTCAAGCTGGCAATCAGCGAGAATGGCGAGCAGATCGGCATGACCCTGACGCGCGAGCGGCGCTGATGGAGCGGCGGGACGTCACTGGCCTTCCCGACGATCCAGTTTCCGCCGCGGCCGCCTTCTACGCTGCGATCGCTCCGACCCTTGCCGGCAGCGACGACGTTACCCTGGTTTTCGAGGCGGCCGATCACACGCATTCCGCCTGGCGGCTTGCGGCGGTGCAGTCACTCGCGCGGGCGCGGGTGCCGGGGCGGGTAAATGCCCTGTCGGGCGGCAGCGAGGCGGCCCGCGTTGCGGCCATCGCCTATCTGGCCAAGGCCCCGGGTTTGACCGGGCAGTATCTGCCGCTGGATGACAGCGGGGCCGGCGCCGTGATACCCGTTGCACCATGAGCCTTGTCGACCAGTTCCAGCGGCGCATCACCTACCTGCGCCTGTCGGTCACCGACCGCTGCGACCTGCGCTGCACCTACTGCATGCCCGAGCGGCAGACCTTCCTGCCGCGTGATCAGGTGCTAAGCCTGGAAGAACTGCACCGGCTGGCCCTGGGCTTCATCGCACGCGGGGTTACCCGCATCCGCCTGACCGGCGGCGAGCCACTGGTGCGCCGCGACATGATCGAACTGGTCCGGGCGCTGGGCCGCAAGCTGGGCGACGGGCTGGACGAGCTGACCCTGACCACCAACGGCATGGCGCTGGGCCGATTCGCCGAGGACCTAGCCGCGGCCGGGGTGCGCCGGATCAACGTCTCGCTCGACACGCTGGACCGCGATCGCTTCGCGGCGCTGGCCCGGCGCGACGGGCATGGCCAGGTGCTCGACGGGATCGCGGCGGCGCGTGCGGCGGGGCTGGCGGTCAAGATCAACGCCGTGGCGCTGAAGGGCATCAACGAAGGCGAGATCCCCAACCTGCTCGAATGGGCGCATGGGCAGGATATGGACCTGACCCTTATCGAGGTCATGCCGCTGGGCGAGGTCGAGGCCGATCGCGTGGACCAGTACCTGCCGCTTACGCAAGTGCGCGAACAACTCGATCGCCGCTATGCGCTCACGCCCAGCGCCCACCGCACCGGCGGTCCGGCGCGCTATTTCGACGCGGCCGAAACCGGCGGGCGGATCGGCTTCATCACCCCGCTGACAGGCAATTTCTGCGATGGGTGCAACCGCGTGCGGGTGACCGCGACCGGGCAACTGCACCCCTGCCTCGGCGGGCACGAGATGGTCGACCTGCGCGCCGCGCTGCGCTCCGCCGATCCCGACGCGCAACTGTCCGCTGCGCTCGACCGCGCCATGGCGATCAAGCCGGAGCGCCACGGCTTCGCGATCCGCGAGCGCGGCGCAGCGCCAGCGCTGGCGCGCCATATGTCCGCCACCGGAGGCTGAGCCGTGGCCCGGCTGGTCTTCCTCGGCCGCCTGGCGGACCTTGCCGGTGCGGGCGAACGCGCGGTCGAACCCGGCCCGCTCGCAGAGGTGCTGGCCCTGCTCCCGCCCGACCTTGCCATTGCCCTGCTCGACGAGCGGGTGCGAATAGCGCTCAACGGCGAGCTGGTCGGCGGTCCCGAATCGATCGTCCTGCGTCCCGGCGACGAACTGGCCTTCCTGCCGCCGGTCAGCGGGGGATAGGGCGTGGCGACCGAAGTTCACCTGCTGACCCATCCGTTTCATCCCGGCCAGTATGTCGGTCCCTTTACCACCGCGCACCCGGGACTCGGCGGGGTCTGCACCTTCGTCGGCGAGGTGCGGGGCGAGAACGGGGTCGAGGCGCTGGAACTGAGCCACTACGAGCCGCTGACCCTGCCCGGGATGAAGGCGCTGGCGCAGCGGGCTGTGGCGCGCTTCGGCCTGATGGGGATTCTCGTCGTCCACCGCAGCGGGGTCATGCTGCCGGGCGAACCGATCGTTTGCGTGTCCGCCGTCGCCAGCCATCGCCGCGCCGCTTTCGACGCGGTCGATTTCGCCATGGACCATCTCAAGAGCGATTCGTGGTTCTGGAAGCGCGAGAAGCGCTGCGGGACCTGGCGCTGGATCGATCCGCGACCCGACGATTACGCGGCGCGGGACCGCTGGTAGCCAAATGACGCCGCCGCCTTGATCCAGGTCAAGGCGCACCGCGCAGTTCTGCGGCAGGCAGGGGCGTGGTGATCGGCAAGCTTGTCGATCAAGGTCCCCCCGCCGCCAGGTGCGGCACTGGCCGTCCTGCTCCCCTTGGCAGGGCGGCCTTCTTTATCGATCAGGAGCGCAGCCGGCCCTTGAGATCGGCGAGGACCTGGTCCTGTTCGCTGACGATGGTGATCACCCGGTCGCGCGCCGCGGCAATCGCGGTGGTATCGGCGCGTTCGATTCCCTTGGCGGCGTAGAGCGCGTCGAGATCGGCCAACGCGATCATCGCCTGGCTGCGCTGCGATTCGAGATCGGCGAGGGCAACGGTCGCGACGGCCCACGATTCGCTCGCCACGGCAGACCCCGCGGCCGCGCCGACCAATGCGCGCGCGCGCGGTGCGTTGGCGCGGAACTTCGCGTCGGCGGCGCGGGCCTGGGCGACCATCCCGTCGAGGGTTCCCGCCAGCTGGGGGTCGACCGGGGCTGGCGCCGGGGCTTCGGTGGATGGCGCGACCGGCGCGGTTCCGCTGACCCGCTCGGCCGGACGGCGCGCGAGGCTGGGGAAATCGCCCTGCGCGCTGGAGCAGGCGGACAGCAGCAGCGGAACGGTGGCGGCAAGCAGGATCGGACGCATGGCAATGCCATAGCATGGACTCATCGAGTTGCCAGCGCGCGTCATTTTCAGCCAAACCACCGTTGACAGGAAGGGGCCGTTCGACTAGGCGCGGCGCTTCTTATCGGACCCTTGCCGTCAGGCCGGGGCCGGTGCGCTGCCCGCACTGTGGCTGGGTGGTTTGGAAAAACGAACGGATAGAAGCACCATGTTCGCAGTTGTGCGCACGGGCGGCAAGCAATACCGGGTTGCCGCCGGAGACAAGATCGCGGTCGAGAAGCTGGCTGGCGAAGCCGGTGACAAGATCACCCTGGGCGAAGTCCTGCTGGCCGGCGACGGCGGCGAGATCAAGGACGCCGCCGGCGTGCTCGTGTCGGCCGAGATCATCGCCCAGGCGAAGTCGGAGAAGGTGATCGTCTTCAAGAAGCGTCGCCGCCACAACTATCGTCGCCGCAATGGCCACCGCCAGCAGATGACCCTGCTGCGCATCCTGTCGGTCGGCGCCGAGGAAAAGAAGGCTGCCAAGAAGGAAGCCGCTCCCAAGGCCGAAGCCGCCACGGCAACTGCCGCCGATGCGCCGGCCAAGAAGGCTCCCGCCAAGAAGGCCGCCAAGGCCGCTGACGCAGAATAAGATTTCGGAGTAGTTCGACATGGCACACAAGAAAGCAGGCGGTTCGTCGCGTAACGGTCGTGATTCGGCCGGCCGTCGCCTTGGCGTGAAGAAGTTTGGCGGCCAGGACGTCGTCGGCGGCAACATCATCATTCGTCAGCGCGGGACCAAGGTGTACCCGGGCGCCAACGTCGGCATGGGCAAGGATCACACCCTGTTTGCGCTGACCGAAGGCCGCGTGCGCTTCCACGAAGGCAAACTCGGCCGCAAGTACGTCTCGGTCGATATGGCGGTCGCCGCCGAATAACCGGATGGTCGCTGATGGGCCATCCTTGATGGGATGGCCCCCGCCGGACATGCGCTCCGGCTGAACGAGGGAGAGGGGCCGACCCGTCTCCCTCTTTTCGTCTCTCCCTCTGCACGGCTTTCCGGACCGGACCTGCCATTCGGGCAACCGGTCGAAATCCGTAACGGCACTGTCACGCATGCGGGTTAGGGCCCGCGCGGGGCATGAATGGGAGATGTGACGTGTTCATTCGCAGCGAAAGATTGTTCCTGCGGCCCGGTTGGCCCGAGGACTGGCAGGAATTGCTCAGCCGGATCGCCGACGAATCGGTGGTTCGCAACCTTGCCAAGGCGCCGTGGCCCTATACGGCCGAGGACGCCCGCTGGTTTGCCAGCCAACCGCAGGACGAACGGCTTCCGCACTTCTTCGTGACGCTGCCGACCAGCGCCGCTCCGGCCGAACTCATCGGCTGCGTCGGGCTCGGCGAAATCGATGGCGAGGTGGAGCTGGGCTACTGGTTTGCCCGCGACCACTGGGGCAAGGGCTATGCCACCGAGGCCGCCCGTGCCGTGCTGCGGCTGGCCAAGGTGCTTGGTCATCGTCACCTGGTTGCCGGGCACTTCCTGGACAATCCGGCATCGGGTGCCGTGCTGCGCAAGGCCGGGTTCAGGCCGACGGGCCGCGTGCGCGAACGCTACAGCCTGGCGCGCGGGTGCAAGGCGCAGTCGGTGGAACACCGGATCGAACTTGGCCGTCCGAGCGACTGCGATGGCGGGGGCAATGACGCCGACCTTGCCAGCGCCATGCGAGCGGCATGAGGTTCCGAAAAGAATGAAGGCCCCGGCGACGAACCGGGGCCTTTTCATTTGCTGGCCGTGCGGTGCCGATCAGGCGGCTGCAAGCCGCGCGTCGGGAAACTCGCTTTCCGCCCTGCCGATCAGCGCGCGATCGTCATGCTTCCAGGGATGGAAGCCGGGCAGGAAATAGGCCACCCAGTGCGGCGCGATCTTGCGCAGCACGCCGGGCGTGCCGACCAGGTACCAGGCCAGTCGCGCCTTGACCTTCCACCCGGTCAGGCCATCCTGGGCGAGCAGGTCGAGCGTATCGGCCCAGCGGTTCCGGATGAAGTTGTAGGTGATCAGCAGCATCATGACGCTCTTCAGCTTCCAGCGCCGCCAGCGGCTCCAGTCGCGGGTCGCGTGCAAGTAGGTGTCGAAAGCGACGCCCTTGTGCTCGATCTCTTCCATCGCGTGCCAGCGCCACATCGCCGCGGTCTCGGCCTCGGCACCCTTGAAGTGGCGCGGGTTGCCCAGAAACTCGCTCGCCATGATCGCGGTGTAGTGTTCCAGCGCGATCGTCGCGGCCAGGTTGACGATCGGCGGGCGCGACTTGATCAGGGCGAAGATCTCGTCCAGCCGCGCGTCGATCTTCGACAGGTCGTATCCGGCCTCCACCGCCGCCTTGTTGAAGGCGATGTGCTCGCGGGTGTGGTTGATCTCCTGCTTGACGAAGGCGCGGATCTCGGCCTCCAGCTTGGGCGAGGCGCCGTCACGGAAGGCCTTCACGGCTTCGATGAACATGGTCTCGCCGCGCGGGAAGGTGGCCGACAGCGCGTTGTGCCACGCCGTGCCGATCGGATCGCCGCCCAGCCACCAGCGGCCCGGCTTTTCGCCGCGGCCAAAGCGCGCATCACGCACGGTGATGACGAGATCGTCGGGCGTGGGAATCGCGGAAACCTTGCCTGCAAGGGCGGTCGGTTCTACGGCAAGGGGGATCTTGGCGGGAGCGTTCATGCTCCACAATGTAGTTTAACTTACATCGATGTCAATAAGGAAGCGCCTCAGCCAGGAAGAAAGCCGCACCGTGGCTCTGGAAGCCGCGCGCTCGATACTGATCGAACTGGGCCCGCAGGCGGTGACGCTGAAGGCCGTGGCGGCGCGAATCGGGCGCACCCATGCCAACCTGCTGCACCATTTCGGATCGGCGGCGGGTCTGCAGAAGGCGCTGGCGCGGCACCTGGCCGAAACGATCTGCGCCACGATCGAGGATGCGGTGATCGCCAGTCGCAGCGGGTCCGGTTCGGCGCGCGAAGTGGTCGACCTGACCTTCGACGCCTTCGACAAGGAAGGCGGCGGCGCGCTCGCCAGCTGGATGCTGGCCAGCGGCAACGACGACGCGCTCGATCCGATCATCGACGTGATCCACGATCTGGTCGATGACCTCGACGAGAACGGTTCGGGCCAGATGCGCGAGACCACGCACACCCTGGTTCTGATGGCGCTGGGCGATGCGCTGATGGGCGGGCCGCTGGCCGCCTCGCTCGAACTGCCGCGCAACGCTGCGCGCGGCATGGCCGAGGCCATGCTGGCCGAAGCGGCGGTGAAGGCCGGGCTGGTGCCGGGGCCTCAGTCGCCCTGAAGCCACGCGGGCCGCGCGTCCGCCGGGATATCATCCGCGCGCCGATGATCGACGGCAAGGCCCAGCGCCGGATAGGCGGCGCGCTGCCGGGCCGGATCGCTGTCTGCCAGAGGCACCACCACCAGCCGCCGGTTGACCTTCTGCCGCCAGTTCATTCGCGCGGTGTTTTCCTGGCCGACATAGCAGCCCTTGGTGAAGCTTACCCCGTTCAGCTCCGCCGCGTTGCATTCCAGCCAGAGGAGGTCGCCAAGTTCGGCCTTGCCTTCGCAGACACCAAGCGAAAGACGGTGCGCAAGCCATTGATCCGACGCATCGTCATCGCCCAACCGTTCGATCCAGCGCTGGCCCAGCGTGGCCAGCCGCGGATCGGGCGAGGGGCCGTCGCCGGCGCGCCAGTGGACCCCCAACGCCGGATCCCGGGCGATGCCGATCTTGCGGCGCAGGCGGTAGAGCGACAGCCGCCTGCCAAGCCCATCTGCTTCGGCCGTCTCGCAATCGAGCAGCAGGTCCGCGCCATCGGCCCAGACCAGGAAATCGAACAGCACCTTGCCCTGCGGGCTGAGCAGCGCGGCCCAGACCGGCAGCGAGCCGGTCACGTCGTTGGTGACCAGCCCTTGCAGGAAAGCGGCAACGTCTTCCCCCGGTTCGAGCGGAGTGAGGCGGATCACGGCGCGGTCGGCCAGCAGCGTTGCAGTCATGGGTGACAGATAGGGTGCGTCGTGACTAAGGGAAAGGCATGACGCCGCCTGCGACTCTCACCATCCGCCGCCCCGACGACTGGCACGTTCATTTGCGCGATGGCGCAATGCTGACCGGGGTGCTGCCCTACACCGCGCGCCAGTTCGCCCGCGCGATCGTCATGCCCAACCTGTCGCCGCCGATCTCGACCGTTGCGGCCGCCGCGGACTACCGGGCGCGGATCCTGGCGGCGCTGCCGGCCGGCAGCGATTTCACGCCGCTGATGGTTGCCTACCTTATCGACGGGATCGATCCAGAGGAACTGGCTCGCGGGCACGAGGAGGGCGTCTATACCGCGGCCAAGCTCTATCCCGCCCACGCCACCACCGGGTCGGCCCACGGGGTCACCGACGTCGCAAGGATCCGTCCGGCTCTGGAACGCATGGCCAAGATCGGCATGCCGCTGCTGGTCCACGGCGAAGTGACCGAGCACGACGTCGACGTCTTCGATCGAGAGGCCGTCTTCATCGAGCGCACACTCGCGCCGCTGGTGCGCGACCTGCCCGAACTGCGCGTCGTGTTCGAACACATCACCACCGAGGAGGCGGCGCAGTTCGTCCTTGCCAGCGGACCGAACGTCGCCGCGACGATCACCCCGCAGCATCTCCACATCAACCGCAACGCCATGCTGGTCGGCGGGATCCGCCCCCATGCCTATTGCCTGCCGGTGGCCAAGCGCGAAAAACACCGTCTGGCGCTGCGCCAGGCGGCAACGTCGGGGAGCGCGAAGTTCTTCCTTGGCACGGATACGGCGCCTCATGCCAAGCACCTCAAGGAAGCGGCGTGTGGCTGCGCGGGCATCTTCAACGCGCCCCATGCGCTTGAAAGCTATCTGGCGGTGTTCGACGAGGAGGGCGCGATCGACCGGTTCGAGGGCTTTGCCAGCCTCCATGGCCCGGCGTTCTACCGTTTGCCGGTCAACCAGGGCACGATCACGCTGGAGCGCGCACCGGTCACCGTTCCCGAGGTGATCGACGCCAATGGCACGGCGATCGTGCCGTTCCATGCCGGCGAAACGCTTGGCTGGCGTTTGGCGAACTAGGCAGCGGCGGAGCGGCGCTGGACGATCAGGTCCCAGACGAACAGCGCTATCGCCGACCAGATCAGCATGAAGCAGATCAATTGCGCGGGGCGCAGCTCTTCGCCGAACACGGTCAGCGCCAGGACGAAGCTGATCGTGGGCGAGAGAAACTGGATCATGCCAAGGGACGAATAGTCCATCCTTCGCGCCGCGCCCGCAAACAGCAGCAGCGGCGTTCCCGTGAGCACCCCGCCCAGCGCCACGAGCAGCCCCTGCGACGGCGAAATCGCCATGCCCGACCCGCTCGGCCCACTGGCGTACCAGGCGGCGACGGCGAGGGCGGCGGGCAGCAGGATAAGCGTTTCGATGGTCAGGCCGGGCAGCGGCGCGACGGAGGCGGTCTTGCGGATCAGGCCGTAGATGCCGAACGAGAGGGCCAGCGACAGGCTGACCGCCAGCATCTCGCGCGCGCCGAAGGCCAGCACCGCAACCCCGGCCGTGGCGAGGCCGACTGCAATCCATTGCCGCGCGTTGAGCCGTTCCTTGAGCACGAGAGTGCCCAGCGCGACGTTGACCAGCGGGTTCATGTAGTAACCCAGGGCGGCGGCAAAGACGTGGCCGCTGTTGACCGCGGCGGTAAAGACCACCCAGTTGATCGCGATCAGCCCTGCGCTGGCGACCAGCCGCAGCCGCGTTGCCGAATCGCCCAGCGCGGCCTGCAGATCGGCCCAGCCGGAGGTGACGGCGAGGATCGCGAAACAGAACGGCAGCGTCCAGACGATCCGCCACGCGACGAACTCGACCGCGGGCAGGGCCCGGACGGTCGTCATGTAAAGCGGTAGCAGGCCCCAGATCACATAGGCGCCGAGCGCCATCGATAGGCCGCCGCCGGGCCGGGCTTGTCGGGGTGCGTGCATGGTGACGCGGCGCTAGACGGCGCAGCAAGGCGCGGCAAGCCCCCCTTCTCCAGCCTGTCGGTCCTGTTGCACCCCGTTCAGGCACGCTTTGCTACGGGTGGGCGGATAACGCTGTATCGGATCTGGCCGCACATGCTGCGGCCCCGCGATGCGAGGCGGAAAATGCCCCTCGATCCTCGTGCAGTCCGACCGTTCCGCAGCCGCGGGTCGCACTTGGTGCGCTGCGGGGAAACGCCCCCGGCCCCATTGCCGGGGGCGTTTCTTTAACCAACGCACAAGGCCAAGGCGTTACAAGGCGCGCGATGTGCAAGCCGATCCTGTTCACCATGCTGGCCCTTTCTGCCTGCACCCGCCCGGACGAAGAGCCTGGCGAAACGGTGGACCGCGATCCAGTGATCGCCGCGGCGCTGGCCGACCCGCTGCTCGCCGATCCGGACCTGACCGGCCAGAACATGGGCGGCGCGGCGCTGACCGGTGGCGGACCGGCGACGGCGCCGATCCCACCCGACAAGCGTGGCCGGGACGAAAGCGACGCGGCCCTTGCTGCCGCGCGCGACCTGCTGGGCGGAACGATCGAACCGGCCCCGCCTGCGGCCACCAAGCAGACCGCCTCGCGCCTGGCCGGCGCGCTCACCGCGCCGGCGATCGCCAGGGCGCTGGGCCTGGGCACGCCGGCCTGCGCCGATCGTGTCGATTACAGCGCGATCTGGGCCGCGCGGCTCGCGCCGCCGTTCGAGGTCTATCCGCGCGGCCATGTCGGCCAGTCGGCGGGGACCGACGCGCCAGGCTGCCGCTTGCGGGTCGTTGGGTTCTCGACACCAGTCGCTCCCGACGAGGTACTGGCCTTCTACGCCACCCGCGCGCGGCGCGCGGGATTTGCCGTGGCGCGCCGCGACGAAGGCGCCGACTCGGTGCTGAGCGGCGGCAAAGGCACGGCGCGCTATGCCGTCGCGGCACGCGACCGAGGCGATGGCCTGACCGAAGCGATTCTGGTGGTCAGCGCGCCCGGGAGCGCCGCTACCCCTCGCTGAGGCCAACGCCGATCGCGGCGCGCGGCTGGTCCATTTCGGTCGAGGCGACCGGATAGGCGCAGTAATCCGCCGCGTAATAGGCGCTCGGCCGATGGTTGCCCGACAGGCCTACCCCGCCGAACGGCGCGGCCGACGAGGCGCCGTTGGTCGGGCGGTTCCAGTTGATCACCCCGGCGCGGATATTGGCCCAGAAGCGGTTGTAATCGGCCGGACTGCCGCCGATCAGCGAGGCCGACAGCCCGAAACGGGTGTTGTTCGCCTCGGTAATGGCCTCGTCGAAATCGTCGACCCTGATCACCTGCAGCATCGGCCCGAAAAGTTCGACATCGGGCCGGTCCTTTACCCCGGTCACGTCCATGATCGCGGGCGACAGGAAGGGCAGGTCGCCCTGGGGTCGGACCATGTGCTTGATCGCCTTGCCACCATGGCTGAGCAGGTAGAGGAAGCTTTCGGTCAGCCCGTCGGCCGAGGCATTGTCGATCACCGGGCCCATGAACGGGGCGGGATCGTCGAACGGTGCGCCGACGATGATCCGGTCGGCCAGGCGCTTCACCTCGCCGATCATCGAATCGTAGAGCGATGCCTTGACGATCAGACGGCGACCGGCCGTGCAGCGCTGCCCGGCGCTGGTGAAGGCCGACTGGACCACCAGGGCCGCCGCATCGGCGATCTTGGGGGTATCCCACAGCACGATCGGATTGTTGCCGCCCATTTCGAGCGCGACGATCTTGTCCGGGCGGGCGGCCAGCTTGCGGTTTATTGCAATCCCGGCGTGCGCCGATCCGGTGAAGAGAACTCCGTCGATCCCCTCGTTCGCGACCAGCGCCTGGCCTTCCTCCGGACCGCCGATCAGCAACTGGACAGCGGCGGCGGGCACGCCGGCGCGATGAAAGCACTGGACCAGCGCCTCGCCGACGGCCGGGGTCTTTTCGCTTGGCTTGAAGACGATGGCGTTGCCCGCGATCAGCGCGGGCACGATGTGGCCGTTGGGCAGGTGGGCCGGGAAGTTGTAGGGGCCGAGCACGGCCATCACGCCGTGCGGTTTGTGTCGCAGCGCCGCGCTGCCCTGGATTGCGCTGTCCAGTTTGCGCTGGCTGGTCCGCTCCGCATAGGCACGGATCGAGATTTCGACCTTGTTGACGACGCTTTCGACCTCGGTCCGTGCTTCCCACAAGGGCTTGCCGGTTTCGCGCGCAATCAGCGTGGCAAGCTTTTCGCCATCCTTGCGTACTTCGTTGGCAAAGCGGCGGACCAGTTCCATCCGCGTTGACAGCGGCTGGGCGGCCCAGGCCGGCCAGGCTCGGCGGGCGCGACCGACGATATCGGCAACGTCGCCGCGCGGGGCGCGCCACAGCTCTGCCCCGGTGGCCGGTTCGAACGAAACGATGTCTGACGTATTCAAGCTGGCGTCCGCCCCCGTTTGCGATCCCTTGCGCCCATGTGGTCCTCTAGCCCGCGATAGGGCTGGGTCAAACCCTTCTCAAGGGCAGACCGCACCATTTTCGTCCAGCGGCAACGGCGGCGGCCCGAGCGCCGCGCCGAGCCGCCGGATCGCCGCGATGGCATCGTGGAAAGGTGTCCAGTCATCACGCTCGGCAATGGCGGACCACAGCGCCTCGACGCGGTCGATGACCAGCGTGGGCGGTTCCTGCTCGCTCCACAACGCGTCGTCGGCACCGGCCCGCTCGTGCGCGGAAATCGCTTCGGCAAGGGCCCCGTCGGCATGGCGGCCGAAGCGGTGGCGGTGGAAAAAGACGTCCGGGGATGTTGCGCTATCGGCCATCGCCCGTTCGGCCGCCGCGACCGCGGCACCGTCCGCCGCGAACCCGCGCGGTTCAAGCCCCAGCCTCCAGACGAACTGCCGCGCCAGCGCCTGCTGAAAGACCTCGCCGAAGCGGTTGAGCGCGAAGATCAGCGGCTCGGCTTCGGCCAGGGGGCGCAGCGCGACGGCAAGCTGCCCGCAGTTCCAGTGCAGGGTTTCGGGCTGTCGGCCGAAGGCGTAAAGGCCGCCGTGATCGAAATAGGCCGCAGTGAAGCTCGCATCCCATCGCGGCAGCCAGCGCCAGGGGCCATAGTCGAAGCTTTCACCCGACACGTTCATGTTGTCGGTATTGAGCACGCCATGGACGAAGCCCGCGACGGCCCACTGCGCGGCCAGGTTGGCGAGCCGCTCGACCACCTGGTGGAGCAGGATCACTGCCGGCTGGTCGCGGCCGGGTGCGTCCGCGGGCGGAGCCTTGCCCGGAAACTGCGCCAGGCAATAAGCGACGAGCTCTGCCGCGTGGTCGCTTTCGCCAAGGTAGGCGAGGCGCTGGAAGGTGCCGATCCGGATGTGGCCGTGGCTCAGCCGCACCATCACCGCCGCGCGCGTGGGCGAGGGTTCGTCCTGCCGGAACAGCTCCTCGCCGGTTTCAACCACGGTGAACGTCTTGCTGGTGTTGACGCCCAGCGCCTCGAGCATTTCGGTCGCCAGCACTTCGCGGACCGCACCCTTGAGGGTCAGCCGCCCGTCGCCCTGCCGGCTCCACGGGGTCTGTCCCGAACCCTTGGTGCCAAGGTCGAGCAGCCGGCCAGCCCCGTCGCGCAGCTGCGCGAACAGGAAGCCGCGGCCGTCGCCAAGCTCGGGGTTGTACACGCGGAACTGGTGGCCGTGATAGCGCAGCGCGAGCGGCTGCGGCAGGTTGCCCGGCAGCGCCTCGAACCGGCCGAAATGGCGGATGAAAGCCCCCTCGTCCCGGTCAGCGAGGCCGACGGCCGCAGCCCACCGGTCGTTGCAAAAGCGCAGCGTCGCCGCCGGGAATTCCGCTGCCGCCACGGGGTCGGCGAGCCAAGGGGCCAGGGCCGCGATCGGGGTGTCGGGAGAATAGGGGGCGGCTTGCGGTTCGGCGCGCATCAGGCAATAGTGGGGACGAAAGCCGGGTCGCACAACCCGTTCGCCCAAGGACTTATCCCCACCGATGACCGATTTCGCCGATCGCTTCTGGACCAGCCGCGATGGCCTGAAGCTGCATTACCGCGACTATGCCGGGCGGGGCGACCGGCCGCCTGTGCTGTGCCTGCCGGGGCTGACCCGCAACGCCCGCGATTTCGAGGATGTCGCGGTGCGGCTGGCCGGCGAATGGCGTGTGATCTGCGTCGACTTGAGGGGGCGCGGCGAAAGTGCCTATGCCAAGGATTCGGCCAGCTACAACCCGCTGCAATACGCCGACGACCTGAGGCAACTGTTCGTGCAGGAAGGGATCGCGCGGGCAGTGTTCTTCGGCACCTCTCTTGGCGGGCTGATCACGATGATCACTGCCCTTACCGCGCCGCAGGCGGTTGCGGGCGTGTTGCTCAACGATGTCGGGCCCGAGCTCAATCCCATCGGGATCGACCGGATCCGCACCTATGTCGGGCAGGGGCGCAGCTATCCCACCTGGATGCACGCGGCCCGCGCGCTCGAGGAAAGCCAGGGCGAAGCCTATCCCGACTATGCAGTGACCGACTGGCTGGCCATGGCCAAGCGCTGCATGGCCGTGGGCAGCAACGGACGGATCCATTTCGACTACGACATGAAGATCGCCGAGCCGCTGGCCGAACCGGCGCCCGAGCCGTCGGTCGACATGTGGCCCGCCATCGCCGCCCTGGCAGGGGTGCCTAGCTTGCTGCTGCGCGGCGCCAAGTCCGACGTCCTGTCGGCCGCGACTCACGAGAAGATGGGGGCGATGCTGCCGCTCTCCGAAGCGGTCACGGTGCCCGGCGTGGGCCACGCCCCGATGCTCGACGAACCTGAAGCCGTCGCCGCGATCGATCGTCTTCTCGCCCGCGTCGCATGAGTGCCAGGGCCGGGCGGCTGAAGCTGCTGCACCTTCATTCGAGCTTTGCCGCCGGCGGCAAGGAGCTGCGCGCGGCCAAGCTGATGAACGCCTTCGGGCGCGGGATCGATCACACCGTCGTCTCGGCCGAACCCGGCGCCCATGGGGCGGCGGCGGCCGTCGATACGGGAATCTCGGTCAGCTACCCGGACGATTTTCCCGCCTTGCAGGGGCGCCCGTTCCCGCGCCGCCTGCAAAAGCTGGCCCGCGCGATGCTCGGCCACGATCTGGTCCTGACCTACAACTGGGGGGCGATGGACGCGGTCCTTGCCCACACGCTGTTTGCCGAGGCGCTGGATCTGCCACCCCTGGTCCACCACGAGGACGGCTTCAACGAGGACGAGGCGCAGCGCCTGAAGCCTGCCCGCAACTGGTTCCGGCGCATCGCGCTGCACCGCGCGCAGGGCCTGGTGGTGCCCTCGCAGCGGCTGGAAGCGATCGCGCTGCGTGACTGGCGGCAGCCGCGCCGCATGGTCCACCGCGTGCCCAACGGGGTGCCGGTCTTCGCCTATGGCGGCAAGGTCCGCCCCGACGCACTGCCGCGGCTGACCAAGCGGCCGGGCGAGCTGTGGCTCGGCACCCTGGCGGGTCTGCGTCCGGTCAAGAACCTGCCGCGCTTGGTCAGGGCCTTTGCCGGCCTGCCCGAACCGTGGCAGCTCGTCATCCTGGGCGATGGTCCCGAACGCGCCGCGATCCGCGCCGAGGCGGAGCGGCTGGGGGTGATGCACCGGGTCCACCTGCCCGGCTTTGTCCCCGATCCGGCCAAGGCGGTCGGTCTGTTCGACGTGTTCGCCCTTTCCTCCGATAGCGAACAGTTTCCCATTTCCGTTGTCGAGGCGATGGCAGCAGGCCTTGCCGTCGCTGCGCCCGATGTCGGCGATGTCGCGGCCATGCTGTCGGCCGAGAACGCGCCCTATATCGCCCCGCCCGGGGACGAGGCGGCGCTGGCGCACGCCATCGCCCGACTGGCCGCGGATCCCGCCGCGCGCGCCGCGGTCGGCACGGCCAACCGCGCCCGGGCCGAAGCCGAATACGACGAGGCTGCAATGGTCGCGGCCTATGCCCGGATCTACGCCGGTGCCTTGGGACGCACGCAGTTTCCCTGAGCGCGCTGCCGTTCACATGTGCTTCAGCGGGGGAAACGCACAGACAGGCGTTGAAAAGGCCCGCCCATCCGCTAAACACCCGCCAAAGCGTCAACCAGCCAGTGAAGGCCCGTAATCTTGGCCCTGCCTCCCGACAGTTCGAACACCAGCCCCGTAGCCCAGCGTCTTGCCGCCCAACAGGACGGCTTCCTGCGCGAAGTCGACGAGGCGCTGCGCGAAGACCAGATGGTCGGCGCGATGAAGCGCTATGGCATGCTGGTCGGTATCGGCCTTGCCGTCGTGCTGGTGGGCCTGGCGGGCTATCTCTACTGGGACCACAGCCAGAAGCAGGCCGCCTCGGAACGCAGCGAAAAGACCGTCCTGGCGCTGGAAAAAGCCGCCGCCAGCCCCGCTGCGGCGACCGGCGCGATTGCCGAATTGGACGCTTTGGCCAAGGACGGCAGCGACGCCAGCAAGGCCGTCGCCGCGTTGAGCGCCGCCGCGCTTCGCCAGCAGTCGGGCAAGACCGAGGATGCGGCCAGGGCCTTCGCCGCGATCGCCGCCGATGGCAGTGTTCCGCAGGCCTATCGCGACCTTGCCCTGCTGCGCGAAGTGGCCGCCCGCTATGACAGCTTGCCCCCGCAGCAGGTGATCGACCGGCTGAAGCCGCTTGCCGTGCCAGGCAACCCGTGGTTCGGCAGCGCCGGCGAGATGACCGGCCTTGCCATGCTCAAGGCGAACAGGCCCGACCAGGCCGGCCCGCTGTTCGCCGCCATCGCCAAGGACACCGGCGTGCCGCAGTCGCTGCGCGCTCGCGCGCGCCTGATCGCCGGCCAGCTCGGCTTCGAAGCGGGCGATGCTCCGGCACTGTCGCCGTCCGGCGCCGCGCCTGCCAACCCGTAACACCGGCCCGCCGGGCTGACCCGAATGCCAAGGATAGAACTGCCGATGCCCTCGATCTCGATCTTCCGAAAAGGTGCCGCTCCGCTCGCCCTTGTGCTGGCCCTCGGCTTGTCCGGCTGCGGCGTGTTCGGCGGCAAGGGCAAGCCCTCGACGCCCACCGTGGGGGACCGCGTGGCGATCCTCAGCCGCGTCGAATCCGGCGCCAAGGTCGATCCGGCTCTGGACGGCGTTGCCGTGGTCCTGCCGCCTGCCGCGGTCAACGCCGACTGGCCCCAGGCCGGCGGCAACGCCGGCAAGAGCTATGGCAACCTGGCCCTGTCGGCCACCCCGGCGCAAATCTGGACCGGGGCGATCGCCGGTTCAGGCAAGAAGCAGCGCCTTGCCGCATCCCCCGTGGTCGGCGGCGGCCAGCTCTTCGCCATGGGCACCGACGGCGTGGTCACGGCTTTCGACGCGGGCACCGGCGCGCGCCGCTGGAGCCAGAGCTTCTCGGTCAAGGGCGATGCGGCGAGCAGCGTCTATGGCGGCGGCGCGTCCTACAACGACGGCAAGGTCTATGTGACGACCGGTGTCGGCGAAGTGGCCGCGCTCGATGCAAGCGACGGCAAGCAGTTGTGGAAGGTCAAGCCAGCGGGTCCGCTACGCGGATCGCCGACGATCGCCTTCGGCTCGGTCTACGTTATGACGATGGACAACCAGATCGTCAGCCTCAATGCCGCCGACGGCACGCTGCAGTGGAACGAAACCGGCGCCAGCGGGCAGACCGGGGTGTTCGGCGTGGCGGCTCCGGCGGCCGGGCAGGGCACGGTGATCACCGGTTATTCGACCGGCGAACTGGTCGCCTATCGCTACGAGAACGGCCGGCAGCTGTGGGCCGATGCCCTCGCGCGCACCTCGCTGTCGACTTCGGTCGGGGTGCTGACCGACATCGACGCCGATCCGATCATCGACCGCGGCCGCGTCTTCGCGCTGGGCCAGGGCGGGCGCATGGCGGCCTATGAGCTCGTCTCGGGCCAGCGCATCTGGGAACTCAACCTCGCGGGCATTTCCACCCCGGCGGTCGCCGGCGACTGGATCTTCACCCTGACCGACGATGCCAAGCTGCTTTGCATCGCGCGCAGCAACGGCAAGGTGCGCTGGGTGCAGCAGCTGACCCGTTTCGGTAACGAGGAAAAGAAATCCGATCCGGTGTTCTGGACCGGACCGGTGCTGGCCGGCGACCGCCTGTGGTTCGCCAACAGCAACGGGGAGATCTATTCCGCCGGCGTGGCCGACGGGGCGCCGCAGCTGGTGACGCGCACCAAGGCGGCCGTGTCGCTCTCGCCGGTCGTGGCGAACAGCACGCTCTACGTGCTCGACGACGACGGCACGATCACCGCGCTCAGGTGATCAGCGTTACCCCCGCCTTAACCCTTCGCGGCTAAGGCGGGCGGGATGACCACGCGCCCCGCTCCCTCCGGTCCGCGCCCGAGCAGCGATGTTTCGGCGGCGATTGGCCTGACCGGCGTGGCGGGCCTCGCGGTGTGGGTCTGCGTCTGCCATTTCTGGCCAGAGATCGCCGACGCGCTGAACGCGCCCGGCCCGCGCGCACGGTTGGTCGGACCCTACGCTGCCCTGCTGGGCCTGGTCATCACCGCGCTGCCGATGGTGTTGTGGTCGGTGCTGATCGACAAGGTCCATCTCCGCCCGTCGACCGGGATCGACTGGTCGCTGCGCCGGCCGATCGCGGCAATATTCGACATCTCGGTGACGAAGCTGGCCGGGCTGTGGGCCACATGGGCCCTGATTGCGGCGCTCTATTGCCTGTGCCGCTGGTACTGGTCCTCACCCTACCTGATCGCGATGGAAGTGCTCTCGGCGCTGGCCCTTCCGCTGTTCGTGCTGTCGATTCCCTATGTCTTCTGGCTCGACCGCCGCCTGGTCGAATCGCGCGACGCCTGCTGGCACTTCGGCGCGGTGCTGATCGGGCGCGAGGCGGCAGACCGCAGTCAGGTCTGGATCCACCTGCGTGCCTGGGCGGTGAAGGGCTTTTTCACCGCCTTCATGATCTCGATCGTGCCTGGCGGGTTCACCAACCTCGTCGCGCCCGACTGGAGCGTCATGGCAGCCTCGCCTGCGGGCCTTGCCGCGATCCTGGTCACCTTGATGTTCGTGCTCGACGAACAGGTCGGCACGGTCGGCTACGTCTTGACGATGAAGCCGCTCGACGCGCAGATCCGGTCGGCCAACCCTTATGTTGCGGGGTGGCTCGCCGCGCTGCTGTGCTACCCTCCGTTCCAGATCATGGGGGCGGGGCGGCCGATCTTCTACACCGCCGGCACCGATGGCGACGATAACTGGGCCCGCGTTCTGGGCGGTTTCGAAGCGCTGCAGTGGGGCTGGGCGGGACTGCTGGTGGTGCTGACCGCCATCTACGCCTGGGCGACGGTGGCCTTCGGCATACGCTTTTCCAACCTGACCTATCGGGGCGTGCTGACCAACGGGCCCTACGCCTTCACCCGCCATCCGGCCTACCTGTCGAAGAACCTGTTTTGGTGGTGCGCGGTGCTGCCGATGTTCGTGACGACCGGATCGTTCACCGACATGGTGCGCAACACCTTCTTCCTTGGCGTGGTCAGCGCGATCTATTTCTGGCGGGCGCGGACCGAGGAGAAGCACCTGCTCGCCGAGGATCCCAAATATGTCGCCTACTGGCACTGGATGGAGGCGAACGGCCTGATCACCGCGCCGCTGGCGCGCTTGGGCCGGGCGCTTAACGCGAGGCGCCCGGGGGTTCAGAGCGCTTCGGCGGCGCCCAGTTCGTAAGCGGTGACCTGGCGACCCGTGAGGCCGAGGGCGGCCCGCTCTTCCTGCCAGCGGGCCATGTGCGGCGCGGCGAAGTGCGCGGCGAGGTGGGCGCGGCTTTCCCACAGTTCGCTCACGCGGATCAGGCCGGGGTCGAGCACGTCCTCGGCATAGCTGTAGGCGAGGCACCCCGCTTCGCCGAGCGTCGCCGTAACCACGCGCTCCATCGCGCCGCGCGCCTCGGTGAGCCGCTCGGGTGGAAGCCGGAACTGGCCGATCACCGCAACCGGCATCAGAAGCTCATCTCGTAGACGCGCGAAATGTCGCCGCCCCATTCGCCGTGGAACTTGTCGAGCAGGACCTGCGCCGGGACCTTGCCCGACCGGACGATCTCGTCGAGCGGATTGAGGAAGCCCGCTTCGGTTTCGCCCATCGAATTGAGGCGGCTGCGCGAATTGAGACCGGCGCGGCTGATCGCCAGCACTTCTGCGGCGATATCCTTGAGCGTGCCGCCGCCCGGCACCGGTGCGTCGAGACCCAGCTTGGGCACGGCAGCACGCAGCGCCTCGCGCCCTTCCATGTCCCAGCCCTTGACCAGGTCCCACGCCGCGTCGAGCGCCGTCTGGTCGTAGAGCAGGCCGACCCAGAACGCGGGCAGGGCGCAGATCTTGTTCCACGGGCCGCCGTCGGCGCCGCGCATTTCGAGAAACGACTTCAGCCGCACTTCAGGGAACGCGGTCGACAGATGGTCGGTCCAGTCGCTCATCCGTGGCCGCTCGCCCGGCAGGACCGAGAGCTTGCCGTCGAGGAAATCGCGGAACGACAGCCCCGCCGCATCGATGTACTTGCCGTCGCGGAAGACGAAATACATCGGCACGTCGAGCATGTATTCGACGTAGCGGTCATAGCCGAAGCCGTCCTCGAAGACGAAGCCGATCATGCCGGTGCGGTGCGGATCGGTGTCGGTCCAGATATGGCTGCGGTACGACAGGAAGCCGTTGGGCTTGCCCTCGGTGAAGGGCGAATTGGCGAACAGCGCGGTGGCCAGCGGCTGCAGAGCCAGGCTTGTGCGGAACTTCTGCACCATGTCCGCCTCGCTCGCATAGTCGAGGTTGACCTGGATGGTGCAGGTGCGCAGCATCATGTCGAGGCCGAGGTTGCCGACGCGCGGCATGTGCCGCAGCATGATCTCGTAGCGACCCTTGGGCATGATCGGCAGCTCGGCCCGGGTCTTGTCGGGCCACATGCCAAGGCCGAGGAAGCCCTTGCCGGTCCGCGCCCCGATCGCCTTGACCTGGTCGAGGTGGCGGCCGGTTTCGGCGCAGGTCTGGTGGATCGTCTCGAGCGGTGCGCCGGACAGTTCGAGCTGCCCCGCCGGTTCAAGGCTGACCGCGCCGTCGCTGCCGCTCAGCGCGATGATGTTGCCGCCTTCGATGACCGGTTCCCAGCCATAGGCTTCGAGCGCCACGAGGAGGTCGCGAATGCCGCCTTTCTCGTCATAGCTGGGGGCGTGATGATCGCCGGTGCAATAGACCAGCTTTTCGTGCTCGGTTCCGATCCGCCAGCGGTCGCGCGGCTTTTCCCCCTTGATCATCGGTGCGGCAAGCTGCTCGCGGTTTTCGATGATCGGATCGTTTCGATCTGAAACCTGTCTCGTGCTCATGGCGCCGCAGTTAGTGCTTTGATCGCACCGGCGCTAGCGAAATTGTGTGACAGTTCACCAATCGCCGGCCGTCCCCATCCACAGCGCGGTGGCGGCAATCGCGGCGGTTTCGCCGCGCAGGATACGCGGTCCGAGCGCGATGGCACGGGCCTGAGGCAGGGCGCGTATCGCGGCGCGCTCCGCCTCGTCGAAGCCGCCTTCGGGGCCGGTCAGGAGGGCGGCGGGGCCAGAAAAGGCGGCAAACTGGGCCGCGGCGGCTTCGCCCCCGGCCTCGTCGGCGAAGAACAGGGTGCGGGTGTCGGGCCAGGCCTTGAGCAAGGCGTCGAGCTTGACGGGCGTGTGCACCGCGGGCAGCGCGGTGCGGGCGCACTGTTCGGCCGCCTCGACCAGGATCGCGCGGGCCCGATCGAGGTTGAGCTTGTCCGCCACGCAGCGCCGGGTCAGCACCGGCTGGATCGCCGCGACGCCCAGTTCGCAGGCTTTTTCAAGCACCAGGTCGAACCGGTCCTTCTTGAGCAGTGCGGCGCAGAGTGTGAAATCGGGCACCGCTTCGCGAGGGCGCAAGCGCGTCTCGACCGTCAGCATTACGTCGCGCTTGCCGGCGCCGGCCACGCGGGCGGCCCATTCCCCGGTGATGTCGTCGCACAGCACCACCGCATCGCCTTCGCTCACCCGCATCACCCGGCCCAGGTAATGCGCCTGCGGGCCCTCGAGCGCCAGGGTCGCGCCTTGGGCCAGCGGCCCGTCTACGAACAGGCGCGGAGCGGACTTCGGCGGCCAGGCGGGGGTAGCGGGCATCTCTGCAGGCTCTAGCGCATTTGCCCCGATTGGCTAGAGCACGCACATGTCCGCTGAAATTGTCCCTGACAGCCAGCACCGCGGCATGGTGGCCGCCATGCCGCAGCCGTGGCGCGATTATGCGCAGCTGGCCCGGTTCGACCGACCGATCGGCTGGTGGCTGCTCTATTGGCCTTGTGCCTGGGGGCTTCTGCTTGCGGGCGGGCAGGGGCGCTGGGACCTGCTGGCATGGCTGCTGATTGGCTCGGTCGCGATGCGCGGCGCGGGCTGCGTCTACAACGACATCGTCGATGCCGATATCGATGGCAGGGTCGCGCGCACCGCGCTGCGTCCGGTAGCCAGCGGCCGGGTGAGTCCGCGCTCTGCCTGGGCCTGGCTGGTCGCGCTGTGCCTGGTCGGGCTTGTCGTACTGCTGCAGCTGCGCTGGCAGGCGCAGGTCGTGGCGCTGGGCAGCCTGGCGCTGGTCGCCGCCTATCCCTTCATGAAGCGGATAACCGCCTTCCCGCAGGCCTGGCTCGGGCTGGTCTTCACCTGGGGCGTTCCGGTCGGCTGGACGGCGCTGCGCGGCGACGGGCTGGCGGTGATGCTGGCACTTTACGTCGGCGCCTGGGCGTGGTGCGTCGGCTACGACACGATCTACGCCTGCCAGGACCGCGAGGACGACGCACTGGTCGGCGTCGGATCCTCCGCGCTGACGCTCGGCCGACACGTCAGGGGCGGAGTCGCTGCGTTCTATGCCGGGGCTATCGCGCTGTGGGGGCTTGCGTTCTGGCTGCTGCGGCCCGATTGGCTGGTCCTGCTTGCGCTCGCACCTGCAGCATTGCATCTTGGGTGGCAGGCCCTGACCTTGGAACCCGACGATGCCGACAACGCCCTTGCCCGATTCCGCTCCAACCGCACCGCCGGCTTGCTCGTCGCGCTCGCGTGCTGGGTGGTCGGCAATGCATAGGGGGGTGGCGGCGCTGGCCGCCGTGGCTGTCGCCGGCTGCACGCCTCCTGCAACGAATGACAAGGGCGCGCCGACGTCTGCTGCCCCGGATGCTTCGCCAGGCGCGGCGACGCCGACGCCCACTCCCACGGCAACGCCCAGGCCGGCGCCAACCCCGACACCCAGGCCGACGCCAACTCCTCTGGCCACGCCCACACCCACACCTTCACCTGAAGCGGAAAAGGGCCTCCAGGCGCTCGGGACCGAGCCGTTCTGGTCGGTCGAGATCAGCCCCAAATGGGTGCTCAAGTATGTCACGCCCGACATGCTCAACGGCGTGGTCGTGCCCTCTCTGGAACGGCGCGAGGGCGACATCATTCGCTATGTCGCGCGCTTCAACGGCAAGCCGTTCACGCTGACCTTCACCCCGGCCAAGTGCAGCGACGGGATGAGCGACGTGGTCTATCCCTATGACGTCGTCTTCGTTCACAGCGGACGGACCGACAAAGGTTGCGGCCGCCCGCGGAAATAGCGCCGATGTGCAATCTTTACCGCATGACCAAGGGCACGCAGGAAGTGGCCAAGTTGTTCGCGGTGGAGGCCGATGACCGGGCCAACTTTGCAAGCGAGGTCTATCCCGGTTATCCCGGGCTGGTCGTTGCCGAAGGCCGCGCCAGGGCCATGGCCTGGGGCTTTCCCCTGGTGCTCAAGGGCCGGCGGGGACAACCGCTCAAGCCCAAGCCGGTGACCAACGCCCGCGACGACAAGCTCGCCACCGCGTTCTGGCGCGACAGCTTCGCCCGCCGCCGCTGCTTGGTGCCGGTCAGCCAGTGGGCCGAACCGCGCGGGCCGACCGGACGGATGACGCGCAGCTGGTATGCCTTGCCCGACCGCGAGGTGATCGCGGTGGCAGGGCTGTGGCGCCACACGCCCGAATGGGGCGATTGCTATACTTTGGTCATGGCCGACGCATCGCCGTGGATGGCCGATGTGCATGACCGCATGCCGGTGATCCTCGATCCCGAAGAATGGCACTGCTGGACCCACGGCAGCCCGGACGAGGCCATGGCGCTGGTGCGGACCTGGCCGGAGCCGCTGCTGGCCGAACACACACGCGACCGCTGGGTCGACGGCAAGCCGATGGGCGACCAGGGCGCGCTGTTCTAGGTGAACAGCGCCGCGTGGCGTTCCTCGATCTTCGGCCACAGGTGCGCGGCCTCGGGCACGTCGAGGCCGAAATGATCGCGCAGGGTGGCAACCAGTGCGGCATCGGACGGTATTTCGTGCGTGGCGATCCCCGCCGCGGTCGTTTCGGTCAGCACCTTGCCCCGCAGCATCGCGTGGCCTTCGGGCCGCCGCTGCTGGACGGCCAGGTTCTGGACGAAGATCGACTGCTCGTCGCTCGCCTGCCAGGCGCACAGGTCCTGCAGGCGTTGCTCGTCCGCCGGCGCGTCGCGAAAATCGAACGACAGCGGCATCGGCCCGCCAATGATGGCGAGCCGCCAGTATCCGTCTTCGGTTCGCTGCAGTTCGCCGCTGAGCGGCGCTGCCGTCCATGGGCCTTCGGCGAGCGGCAGCGGCTCGATCTGGGTCGATCCGAAACCGACGTCGCAGAGCCACGGATCGCCATCGACCACCACTTTCAGCGCGAGGTGATTGCCGACGAACTGCTCGCCCGCCATTTCGCGCATGACGCCGCCAGCCAGGCGGGTGACCGCGAAACCCAGCGTTTCGAGCACGCGCCCGAACAGTCCGTTCTGCTCATAGCACCAGCCGCCGCGCCGCCGCTCGACCAGCTTGGCGAAGATCGCATCGGGATCCATCGACGGTTCGCCGCCGAACTGGACCTCGAGGTTCTCGAACGGGATCGCCAGAACGTGCGCACGGTGCAGCGCGCGCAGCGTCGACAGATCGGCGCCCAGCGGGCCGTCGTGCCCGATGCGTTGCAGGTAGGCGTCCAGCATGGCCGGAGAAAGCGCTTCAGACATAGCTCACCATCTCGAATTCGATCCCGTCCCAGTCGAAAAAGTAGAATCGGCGGCCCGGTTCATAGTCGGCGTGGTTGAACGGCACCAGCCCGGCCGCGACCACGACCTGTTCGGCCGCGTCGAGATCGTCGACCACCAGTCCGACGTGGTTTAGCGGCGCGCCCTTGCGGTGGCGTTCGACCGGCCCGTCGTCGCGGGTGTAGACCGCAATGTAATCATGGTCGTTGCCGACATGGATCGTCCAGCCGCCCAGCTGCGACGGGCCGCGCCAGCGTTCGTGCCAGCCGCATAGCTTCTGCAGCAGGGCCGACGACCGCTCCGGATCGCTGACGGTGATGTTGGCGTGTTCGAGAAAACCGCTCGGCATGGCGTTCGTCCTTTTTCTGATTCGTTTCGTCGCAACGGCGAATCGCTGCGCTTGCCCTTTGTGCAACCTCAAGCTAACTTGAGATCAAGGGAAATCGGGGGTTGGGGTCATGGACAAGAACGATTTGCTGCCCATTGGCGATCTGGCGCGGCGCACCGGCCTCGCGGTTTCGGCGATCCGCTTCTACGAGGACAAGGGCCTGATCGCCGCCTACCGGACGATGGGCAACCAGCGCCGTTTCCTGCGCAGCGACATCCGCCGTCTGTCGTTCATCCTGATCGCGCAGAAGCTGGGGCTGGGCCTTGCCGAGATCGAGGAGCAGCTATCCACCCTGCCGCGCGGCCGCACCCCGACGCAAAGCGACTGGCAGCGCATCAGCCGCCAGATGCGCGCCCAGATCGACCAGAAGATCGCGCTGCTCACCCTGACCCGCCGCAAGCTCGACGAATGCATCGGCTGCGGCTGCCTCAGCCTGCAGCGCTGCCAGCTCTACAACCGCGACGACCGCGCCGGAACCAAGGGCACCGGCCCGCGCTTCGTGCTGGATTAGATCATTCCGCCGCGAGCAGTTCCTCGGCCGCTTCGAGATCGACGCTGACCAGGCGGCTGACGCCGCGTTCGACCATGGTCACGCCGAACAGCCGGTGCATCCGGCTCATCGTCACGGCGTTGTGGGTGACGATCAGGTAGCGGGTATCGGTTTCCTGGGTCATCGCGTCGAGCAAGTCGCAGAAGCGTTCGATATTGGCGTCGTCGAGCGGCGCGTCGACTTCGTCGAGAACGCAGATCGGCGCAGGATTGGTCAGGAACAGCGCGAAGATCAGCGCGACGGCGGTCAGCGCCTGTTCGCCGCCCGAAAGCAGCGTGAGCGACTGCAGCCGCTTGCCCGGTGGCTGGGCGTAGATCTCGAGCCCGGCTTCGAGCGGATCGTCGCTGTCGACCAGCGCGAGATGCGCCTGGCCACCTTCGAACAGGCGGGTGAATAGGCGGCGGAAATGCTGGTCGACCGCCTCGAAGGCGGCGCGCAGGCGTTCGCGCCCTTCACGGTTGAGGTTGCCGATCGACCCGCGCAGGCGGTGCACCGCTTCGGTCAGTTCGGCCTGCTCGGCAATCGAGGCGCAGTGGCGTTCCTCGGCCGCGGCCAATTCGTCTGCCGCGACGAGGTTGACCGGGCCGAGCCGCTCGCGGTCGGCGACCAGCTTGTCGTGTTCGGCGCTTTCCTCGCCCGCCGGGCCCACCCCGGTGCTGTCGAAGGCGAAGCGTTCGGGCAGCAGCGGGGGCGGGCACTGAAAGCGCTCGCCCGAGATCCCGGCCATTTCCTGTCGGCGGGCCTCCTCGTTCTCGGCGCGGGCGGCGGCCCCGGCGCGGGCCTCGCGAGCAGAGGCGAGCGCTTCGTTGGCCTGGGCGAACTGGGCTTCGATCCGCCGCGCGGCTTCGCCCGCTTCGCCGACCCTGGTTTCGGCGGCGGCAAGCTCGGCGGCGATGCGGGCGCGGACCGTGTCGCCCTCTTCGATCTCGCGCATCAGGCCGGCGGGCTTGGCGGCGATCACCGCGCGCTCTTCCTCCAGCTCCTCGAACCGCCGCGCCATCTGCGCCAGCCGCGTCGCCGCATCGCCGGCGCGCGCGGCCCACGACTTGATGTCGGCGCGCTGGGTGGAGAGCCGCTCGCGCGCAACGGCCAGCGCCTGGTCGTGCGCGGCGAGCGCGGCGGTTGCCGCCTGCAGCCCCTGCCGCGCGCCGTCATGCCGCGCGCGCGCCGCGGCAAGGGCGGTGCGTCCGCTTTCCGGATCGGGCAGGCCGTTCAACCGGCCTTCCGCGGTCGTGCGTTCGGCTTCGGCAATCGCAAGCTGTTCGGCCAGATCGCTGGCGGCGGCGGCGAGCTCGGCGCGGCGGGCCTCGAGGCGGGCCTTGGCCGCCTCGGCCTGGTCGACGCTGCGCAGCGCCGCGCGTTCGGCCTCGCTCGCTTGGGCGACGGCCCGTTCGCGGGCGATCAGGTCGGCCTGGAGGGCGGACAATTCGGCCTGCACTGTCGTTGCGGTGCTGTCGGCTTCGGAAACAGCGGTGCGCAGACCCGGCAGTTCGCTTTCCAGCACGGCCAGCCGGTTTTCCGCTTCGAGCCGCGCCGCTTCGGCGGCCCCTTCGCCGCGCGCGACGAAACCGTCCCAACGGCGAATCCGGCCGCCCTTGGTGACCAGCCATTCCCCCGGGGCAAGGGTGCGCCCGTCATCCTGATCGGCAACGTGGACCAGCGCCAGACGCGCGGCCAGTTCGGGCGGGCACTGTGTGAGATGCGCAGCGAGGCTGTCCGCGACCGCCTCGGGCGGGGCAGCGCCGGTCCAGAAGCGCCCGTCTTCGTCTGCCGGAGCCGCCGCGATCGGGGCCTTTGCATCGCGGCCGAGCACGGCGGCGAGCGCGCGTTCGTATCCCGGGGCGGCGCGCACCTGGTCGAGCGCGGCCGGGCCGTGCTTGCCCGCGCCTTGCCGTGCCCGCGCCTGGCGATCGCGGTCGAGCGCCTGCCATTCGCGCTCGATCCCGGCGAGATCGGCCCTGGCGGCCGCGAGCGCAGAGCCGGCGGCGTCGCGCGCGGCCTGCAGTTCGGCCTTGCGCGCCTGACCATCGACGAGGGCCGCGTGCGCGCCAGCAAGGCCTTCGGCCGCCTCGGCGCGCGCCGCTTCGGCCTGGGCGAGCGCGGCGTCCGGATCGCCTTCGCGGGCAAGGGCGTCGCGCAGGTCCTGCTGGCGGCGGGCCTCGCCCTCGATCCGGGCGAGCCGCTGGCGGGCGGCGGTCAGTTCGGCTTCGGCAACGCGCCATTCGGCCTCGACCCCGGCCTGCTCGGCCGTGGCGTTGGCCAGCGCCAGTTCGGCGCCGCGCAGGTTGCGGTCGGCATCGTCGAGCGCTGCGGCGGCAAGCGGGCGGCGCTTTTCGTCAAGCTCCAGCGCTTGCTCGCCCTGCGCCAGCTCGCGCTCGATCCGGCCCTGCGCTTCGGCGGCATCGCGAGTCATGCGGTCGGCATCGCCGCGGTCCTCGTCGAGCCGCTGGCGCTGCCGGTCGAGGTCCTTGAGCCGCTGCTCGACCGCTTCGAGCTGGCTGGTTAGCTGGGCCATGCGGTGGCCGTGGGCGGTGGCGTCGTCGCGCCGGTCGGCCAACTCGTCACGCGCCTCGGCCAAGGCCTCTGCGCTGGCGGCCTGGGCGTCCTGCGCCGCCTTCATCGCGCCTTGCGCGGCAGCGACGCGGGTCTCGGCGGCCTGAGCCTCACCGCGCGCGGCCTCGGCGGCGGCGGCGGCGTCGCGCCAGCGGGCGAAGACGAGGCGCGCCTCTGCCACGCGGATCCGGTCGGACAGCGCCTTGTAGCGTTCGGCGGCGCGGGCCTGACGGCGCAGGGTGCCGATCTGCGCGTCCAGCTGGCCCATGATATCCTCGAGCCGGGCGAGGTTCGCCTCGGTCGCGCGCAGCTTCTGCTCGGCGTCCTTGCGGCGCACGTGCAGCCCGGCGATCCCTGCCGCCTCTTCCAGCATCATGCGCCGTTCGGCGGGTTTGGCGGCGATCACCGCGGCGATCTTGCCCTGGCTGACCAGAGCCGGAGAGTGCGCCCCGGTGGCCGCATCGGCGAAGACCAGCGCCACGTCCTTGGCGCGCACATCGCGGCCGTTGACGCGGTAGGCGCTGCCTGCGCCACGCTCGATCCGGCGCACGACTTCAAGTTCGCTGTCGTTGTCGCCGGCATCGGCGAGCAGCACCACTTCGGCAAAGGCGCGCGGCGGGCGCTGTGTGGTCCCGGCGAAGATCACGTCTTCCATGCCGCCGCTGCGCATCGACTTGGGGCTCGATTCGCCCATGACCCAGCGGATCGCCTCGAGCAGGTTGGATTTTCCGCAGCCGTTGGGGCCGACCACCCCGGTCAGGCCGGGTTCGATGCGCAGTTCCGCCGGCTCGACGAAGCTCTTGAACCCGGAGAGCTTGAGCCGCTTGATGCGCATCGTCTGCCCGGTCCCCCTGCCGCTCTGCCCCTAGCGGGCCCCGGCCTGCTCGAGCAGCGGCTTGACCGCGTCCCAGGTGTTCACCTCCAGCTTTTCGCCGTTGAGGAGGAAGGTGGGCGTGCCGGTGACGCCGAGCTGGTCGGCCTGCTTGCTGATCTGCGCGGCCAGCGCCTCGGCCTTGGCGGTGTCGGCCAGGCAGGCGTTGCCTTGCGCCGCGGGAATGCCGCGCGCCGCGGCGAACTGGGTCAGCCCAGTCAGAGCGCCGATCGCCGGGCCGCGCCTGGCCGGTTCCTGACCGAAGGCGGCGTCCTGCGCCGGCTTGCCGGCGGACTGGGCCTTGTCGTAGAAGGACTTCTGGTTGGCCAGGATCGCGTCGGTCAGGGCGAAGAAGCCTTCGGGCGGACCGCAGCGGGTCAGCATCACCCCGGTCAGGTCGATCGCGTCGCGGATATAGTTGCGGAATTCAAAGCTGACGCGTCCGCTGCTGACGAAGGGATCGCGCAGCTCGGCGGCGGATTTCTCGGCAAATTCGGCGCAGTGCGGGCAGGTCAGCGAGCCATATTCGACCAGCTTGATCGGCGCATCCGGGTTACCCATCCTATAGCCGCCTTCGGGCGTCACGCTGACCACATCGGCCCAGGCCTTGCCCGCCGGCGGGGCGACCTTGGCCAAGGAAGGCCCGGCGGCAGGCGCGCCATCGGCGCCGCCCTTGTCGCAGGCGGCAAGGGCAAGCGGAGCGATCAGGACGAGGCCAAGACGGCGGAGAAACACGGCGGTCATGACCACAGGCTACCCCACGCGCGGCGCGCTGGCCAAGCGCCATCCCCGCGCGCGGGCGTATCATCCACAGGATTCGGCGGGAACGGGCGCGCCCGGTCAGCGCGCGCCCATGTTTTCGAGGTACGGCTTGACCGCTTCCCAGGTGTTGATGTCGAGCTTGGAGCCGTTGACGTAGAAGGTCGGCGTGCCTTCGACCTTGTACTTGGCGGCATAGTCGGCCGAAGCCTTGACCGCGCGTTCGGCCTTGGCCGTGTCGGCCAGGCACAGCGCCGCCTGGTCGCGGGCGACGCCGCGCGCGGCGAAGAACTGGTCCATGCCGCTGACCTGGGCCATGGCGGCGAACTGCTTGTCGCGCGGCAGCTGGCCAATGGCGTTGAGCTTTTCGTCGCCAGCGGCCTGGATCGTCTCGAACATGGTCTTCTGCCAGGCCCAGAACTGGTCGGCCAGCGGCAGCACCGCCTCGGGCGCGCCGCAGGTGGTGAGCAGGTTGGCCGGCACATCGAGCGCGTTGTTCATGATGAAGCGCAGTTCGTAGCTGACCCGGCCTGAATCGACGAAGTTCGAGCGCATTTCCGCGGCCGACTTTTCCGAGAACTCGGCACAGTGCGAGCACGACAGCGCACCGTATTCGACCAGCTTGATCGGCGCGTCCGGATTGCCCATGCGATAGCCGCCTTCTTCGGTGACGGCGGTTACGTCGGACCAGACCTTGCCCGCAGGCGGGGCGACCTTGGCGATCGGCGCGCCGCTGGGCGCGGCCGTGGCACCGTTATCGGTCTTTTCGCCGCAGGCTGCGAGGCCGAGGGTCAGCGGAACGATGGCAGCGGCGATCAGCAGGCGGCGCGTCGAAGTGGTCGGCAAGGGATATTCTCCAGGGCGTGGGGCGCGCCGCGTCGGGCAGCGCCGGGCAAAAACTGGCCGTTCAATCGCCGATCACGCCCGCGCGGTCAATCACAGCGCTGCGTCGAGTTGCGGCCTGAGGGTGGTCCATTCGTGGGTGCCCGCCAGCAGCGCGCCGTTGATTGCGAAGCTGGGCGTGCCCGATACGCCGGCGTTCTGGGCATCCTGGGTCTGCTGGGCCAGCCGCTGGGCCATGGCGCCGTCGGCCAGGCAACGGTCCACCGCCGGGCGATCATAGCCGCGCGTCGCCATCATGTCGTACAGCTTGAGATCGGCGGCAATCGCGCGGTTGCGCGCGGCGAGGTCCCCCGTGGTCCAGCGGCTGCGCTGTGCTGCCGAAGCGGTCAGCAGCGGCTTCATCCAGGTGCCCTGCGCGCGCATGAACATGCCATGGTTGACGAAGAACCTGTCCTTGGGTCCGCAATTGGACAGCATGGCGACCGTCAGGTCGACCGGATCGCGCACCAGGTGCCGCACCTCGACCGAAACCTTGCCGCTGCGGACATAGGCGAGCTTCAGCGGGCCGCTCGCCTCGATTTCGAAATGGGCGCAGTGGGGGCAGGTATAGCTGACATATTCGGCCAGCTTGACCCCCGCGCCGGGATTGCCGAGCACGTGGCTTCCCGCCGGCGTGACGGCGACCGCAGCGTTCCAGTTGACCGCCGCCTTCGGCGCGGGCTTGGTCGCAGCGGCGGAAAGGGCAGCCATGCCGGCGAGGGCAACAAGCTTGAGCAAACGATGTGGCACCTATTTCCCCTCGTCAGACGGGCCCAGGTTGCGGGCCAGCGATTCCAGCACTGCGCGCAGCTCCGGATCGCCGATGTCGCGCAGGCTTTCGCCCAGCTCGAGCGGGATCGGCCGCAGCGACGGCGGCGCGGTGGGAGCTTCCCTGGCCTTGGGCGGATTAACCGGGCCTTGCCGCAGCTTGACCCGCGACACCGCCCGGTAGCCGAAGAAGCGGTTCACCCGCTCGATGATTTCCGGAATGACGTGGCTGATGATCGGGGCGTGGGCGGGCACGACCACCAGTTGCAGGATGCCGTCGCGCTTTTCGCCGGGAGCGAAACGGATCGATTCGGGCGAGCAGACCCGGGCGTGGCGTTCACCGACGATCTCGGGCCAGCGGGTCACCACGCTCGACTGGACGAATCCGAACTTGCGGAAGGCGGTGCGTCCCACCTCGGGCATCAGCTCGGCGATCGGGCGCACGCCGGAGCCGCGCCGCCGTTCGAACTGGCGGCCGGTATTCTTCGGCTTGGTGCGATCCCGTTCCATTGCGGGCCGGGCAATGCCATAGCGGCGCCATGGATGCCAGCGCCGAGACCGTCCGATCCGCACTTCTCGCCTGGTATGACGACCACGCGCGCAGGCTGCCGTGGCGCAGCCCGCCGGGATCGCCGCCGCCTGATCCTTACAGGGTGTGGCTGTCCGAAGTGATGCTGCAGCAGACGACCACCGCAGCGGTCGCACCTTACTACGCCAAATTCCTGGACCGCTGGCCGCGGATCGAGGATCTGGCGGCGGCCGAAGACGGCGATGTGATGGCGGCTTGGGCGGGGCTGGGCTACTACGCCCGGGCGCGCAACCTGCTGGCCTGCGCGCGCGCCGTGGCAGCGCGCGGCGGTGCCTTTCCCGCGACCGAGGCCGGACTGCGCGCGCTGCCGGGGCTGGGCACCTACACCGCCGCATCGGTCGCGGCGATCGCCTTTGGCGAGGCGGCGACTGTGGTCGACGCCAATGTCGAGCGCGTCGTCGCTCGGTTGTTCGCGATCGAGGAGCCGCTTCCCGCCGCTCGCAAGGCGATCCGCGCCGCGGCCGAGACACTGACGCCGGACGAGCGGCCCGGCGATTTCGCCCAGGCAATGATGGACCTTGGCGCAACGATCTGCACGGCGCGCAGCCCGCGCTGTCTGCTTTGCCCGCTTGCGGACTATTGCCGGGGCCGCACGCAGGAGCCGGAACGCTTTCCGGTCAAGCCCGCGCGGAAGGCGCGGCCCTTGCGCAGCGGACGCGCCTGGTGGGTCGAGGCGGGGGGCAAGGTGTTTCTCGTCACCCGGCCGGGCAAGGGCATGCTCGGCGGGATGCGCGCGCTGCCCGACGATGGCTGGTCGGCGCGCGGCGATGGCGACCACCTGCCCCCCCTCGACGGGCCCTGGCGTCACCTTGGCACGGTGCGCCACGGCTTTTCGCATTTCGATCTCGATTTGCAATTGATGCTGTATTCAGGTGACAATTGCTCTAGGCTTTCGCTGAACGGCGAATGGTGGCCGCTGGACCGGATCGACGACGCCGGCCTGCCCACCCTGTTCGCCAGGGCCGCGCGGTTCGCGTTGGCCGATCAGGGAGAAGACCAGGGTGCATGACGTGATCGATCAGGCCGTTTCCCGCCGCGCGTTGCTGCGCGGCGCTTCGCTGCTGGGCGCGGGTGCGGCCCTGGGCGGACTGCCGCTTGTGGCGAGGGCTGCCGAGGACGGGATCGCAGCACAGTGGCCAGCGGTGACCGCCATGCTCGACAGATATGTCTCGACCCGCAAGCTGGCCGGCATGGCCGCGGCGATCGGCTGGGGCACTGCGGCGCCGGGCTTCATCCTGCGCGGCAAGGAAGGTTTGGACGATCCCGACGCGATCGGCCCGGACAGCCTGTTCCGCATCTATTCGATGACCAAGCCGATCACCGGCATGGCGGCGATGATCCTCGTCGACGAAGGCAAGCTGACGCTCGATCAGCCGATTTCCGACCTTTTGCCCAAGTTCGCCAACATGCAGGTTCAAGTCACGCCGGACGGATCGATCACCGATCTGCGGCCGGCCAAGACGGCGATCACCGTGCGCCACCTGCTGACCCACACCGCGGGCCTTGGTTATTCGATCATCCAGAAGGGCCCGATCAAGACCGCCTACGAAAGCGCGGGCCTGGTCCCCGGCCAGGTCACCCGCCTGCCGCTGCCCGAGCTCGATCGCGGACGCCCGGTGCGCAGCCTGGCGCTGTTCGCCGACCGGCTGGCCGAGATGCCGCTCGTCTACGAACCGGGCACCAAGTGGTCCTATTCGGTCGGACTCGACCTTATGGGCCGCGTGATCGAGGTCGCCTCGGGCGCAAGCTTTGATGCCTTTCTCAAGGAGCGGATCTTCGATCCGGCCGGAATGACCTCCACCTGGTTCCAGGTCCCGGCGAGCGAGGACCACCGCCTGACCGGCAACTATTCGCCGATGATGGGCATGCTGCTGCCGATCGATCCGCCGCGCAGCTCGGTCTATCTCGACAAGCCGGCCTTTCCCTTCGGCGGGGCCGGACTGGTCAGCAGCCCGCGCGATTACGACCGCTTCCTCGACATGCTGACCGGTTATGGCGCGATCGGCGGAACGCGCGTGATGAGCGAAAAGGCGGTGCGGCTCGGCACCTCGAACCTGCTTCCGGAAACCGTCAACACGGCGGGTACCATGGTCGGCGGCGCAGGCTTCGGCGCGGGCGGCCGCGTCGGACTTGGCGCACTCGAAGGCACCTACGGCTGGGGCGGGGCGGCCGGAACGGTGGCCTTCGTCAACATGAAGGCTGGCCTGCGTGCCGCGCTCTACACCCAGTACATGCCGTCCGACGCCTATCCGGTCCATGCCGAGTTTCCGCAGGCGGTGCAGGCCGACCTCGCCAAGCGGCGCCCCGCGGCATGACCACCGGCGCGCTTGCCCGGCCCGGCATGGCCTTCCTCGGATCGCCGCTCGACCGGGCCGACGACATCCGCAACGACGCCGACCGGCTGGCCGGCCTGATGGACTGGCGCGCGCGGCTGCTGAGGCTCGACGGCCTCGCGCCGGTCTGCACGCCTGACGGCACGCTCGAATGGGGCACCCTGGCCGATGCCGCGCCCGACGCCGATCTCGTCTTTCTCGGCCTGCTCGATGGCAAGGCCTGCTTTGCCGCGGTCCCGGCCGAGGGGGCGGAAGGCCCGGCCTATGCCCAGCCGGCGATCTGGCGCGCGATGAGCGAACTGGAACCGGGCGAACTGGCGACCTACGGCGCTGCGCGCAGTCTGGTCGACTGGCACGCCCGGCATCGTTTTTGCGCCCGCTGCGGCCAGCCGACCGGCATCGCCAAGGGCGGCTGGCAGCGCGATTGCGGCGGCTGCGGGGCGCAGCACTTCCCGCGCACCGATCCGGTCACGATCATGGCCGTCGAATGCCGCGGCAAGCTGCTGCTGGGCCGCCAGCCGCGCTTTCCTCCGCGGATGTTCTCGGCGCTCGCCGGGTTCGTCGAACCGGGCGAAAGCATCGAGGAAGCCGTTGCGCGCGAAATCTTCGAGGAGGCCGGGGTCCGCGTGCGCGACGTGCGCTATATCGCCAGCCAGCCTTGGCCGTTTCCGTCGCAACTGATGATCGGCTGCTTTGCCGAGGCCGACGACGAGGCGCTGACCGTCGATTACAACGAACTGGAAGAGGCGCGCTGGTTCACCCGCGAGGAATTGGAAGCCGCGCGCCAAGCCGGTCCCGATGGCGACGGGCCGCTGGTCTTCCCGCGACCCTTCGCCATCGCCCATCACCTCGTGACCTGGTGGCTCGACAAATGACCCAGCCCGCCCGCCTGACCATCGACATCTATTCCGACGTGATGTGCCCGTGGTGCATCATCGGCTACAGCCAGTTGCAGAGGGCGCTGGGCGGGATGGCCGACGAGGTCGAGGCCGAGGTGCGTTGGCTGCCTTTCGAACTCAATCCCGACATGCCTGCCGAGGGCGAGGGGCAGGCCGAGCACATCGCCCGCAAGTATGGCCGCACGCCGCAGCAGGCCGCCGAAGGGCGCGGACAGATGAAGGCGATCGCCGAGCGCGCGGGCTATTCGCTCGATTACGCAGGCGCTGGCGATCCGCCGCAGGCACTGATGTGGAACACCTATGCCGCGCACAAGTTGCTCAAATGGGCGCTGATCGAAGCCGGGGCCGAGGCGCAGACCCGGCTCAAGCTGGCGCTGTTCGACGCGCATTTCCAGCAGCGCCGCAACGTCTCTGATCCGGCGGTCCTTGTCGATATTGCGCAGGGCGTCGGTCTTGACCCCGATGGCGCGCGGGCCGCGCTCGAGGACGAGGCGCTGGGCCGGATCGTCCGCGCCGAAGAGGCCCAGGCCTGGGATCACAATATCAGCGGGGTTCCAGCGATGATCGTCGCGGGCAAATACCTGATCCCCGGCGCGCAGGAGCCCGAGGTCTATGCCAATGCGCTGCGCCGGATCATCGCCAAGGAAGCGGCGAGGGCCGAAGCCTAGCTGGTCAGAAGCTTCCAGCCCGACACGATCAGCACCAGCGCCAGCGCCGGGCGCAGCAGCGTGTCGGGCGCTTTGCTGGCGAGCAGGCTGCCGGCGATCACGCCGGGGACCGAACCCAGCAGCAGGTTGACCAGCAGTACGCTGTCTACCCCGCCTATCACCCAGTGGCCCAGCCCCGCGACCAGCGCCAGCGGCACCGCATGGGCGATGTCCGACCCGATCAGGCGCAGCACCGGCAGGCGGCGGTAGAGCATCAGCAGCACGGTCATCCCGATCGCGCCGGCCCCGATCGAGGACAACGTCACCAGCACGCCGAGTACTGCGCCGAGGACCACCGTGGGGATCAGCGCGTGATCGGACAGGACGGGCGGGTGGTGCGTCGCGCCATAGGCCAGCAGGCGGCGCTGGAACAGGATGCCGATCGCGGTCAGGATCAGCATGACGCCCAGCACCACCATGATCACGTGGTTGGCGTCCTTGCCGACCGTGAAGAAGGTGTTGATCGCGATCAGCGTCAGGATCGCGGCGGGAAGGCTGCCGGTGGCGAGGCGGCGGACAATTTTCCAGTCGACCGTTTCCTTGACCCCGTGCACCGCGCTGCCGATCGTCTTGGTGATCGCGGCATAGAGCAGGTCCGTGCCAACCGCCGTCGCCGGGCTGACCCCGAACACCAGCACGAGGAGCGGCGTCATCAGCGAACCGCCGCCGACCCCGGTCAGTCCGACCAGGAACCCGACCAGGAGGCCGGCAATGGCGTGCGGCAGGTCAAGGGCGAAAAAACCCGTCATCGGCCTTCAGACGATCCCCCCTTTGCGCACCATGGACGGCGCCGTGCCATCCTGCGCGCGGGCGGGAAAGAGAGCAATCCCGTCGCGCGGCAAAGCAAAACTTGGGCGATGGCCGCTCAGACGAGGCCGAGCCGGGCCAGGTCGCTGGCCAGCTTGCCCGGCATCGCATCGCCCGCGCTTTCGCCGTCGCCAAGGTCGCGCGGGGCATTGTCACCCTCGAGATAGCGCCAGCCCTGGTGCGCGCGCTTGGGGCTGGGCATCAGGTCGATCAGGCGCGGTTCGATGACGATGTGGGTCTTGCCTCCTTCGGCCTCCTCGAAGCGCAGGATCGGGCTGCGCAGCACCAGCTGGTGCTTGAAGATCCAGAACAGCGAGCCGTTCTCCTCGCCGTCGGGGGTGACGATTTCGGCATGGCGCTTGGGCAGATACCGCGTGGTGAGCCGCGCTTCGGGGCCGCGCTCGGCGAACCACGACCGCATCTCCTCGATGCTTTGCGCGCCATAGGCGACCTTGGTCAGGTGCAGCGGCACGCGATCAGACCAGTCCGCTGGCCACCGCCAGCCCGAGGAAGGCGAAAAAGCCCATCGAATCGGTGATCATGGTAACGAAAACCGAGCTGGCGACCGCGGGATCCTGGTCGAACCGGTCGAACAGCACCGGGACCACAACGCCGGCCAGCCCCGCGGTCATGATATTGACCATGACGGCGGTGGCGATAACCGCGCCGAGCAGCGGGTTGGCAAAGAACAGCGCCGTGGCGATCCCGATCAGCGCCGCCACGGTCACCCCGTTGAGCATCGCGACGCGCAGTTCGCGCCACAGGATACGCCCGGTGTTGGCCCGCGTCAGCTGGTTGGTCGCCAGCGCCCGCACCGCGACCGCCATTGTCTGGGTGCCCGCGTTGCCCCCGATCGAAGCGACCATCGGCGACAGGGCGGCAAGCGCGACGAGCTTTTCGATCGCGCCGCCGAAGTGGCTGATGATCGTCGCGCCGACCAGCGCGGTCAGCAGGTTGGCGATCAGCCAGCGCACGCGGCTGGCATAGGATTCGCGGATCGGCTCGTTGATGTCGCCGTCGCCTGCGCCCGACAGCAGCAGCACGTCCTCGCCGGCTTCTTCCTGGATGATGTGGACCACGTCATCGACGGTGATCTGCCCGACCAGCCGCCCGTCGGGATCGACCACGGCGGCGGAAATGAGGGCGTACTTCTGGAACCGCAGCGCAACCTCTTCCTGATCGAGGTCGACCGGGATCAGGTTCTGGTCGCGCTTCATCACGTCGGTCAGGGCGATGCCGCGCGGGCAGCGCAGGATCCAGCTCAGCGCGCAGGTGCCGATCGGGTGGTAGCGCGCATCGACGATGAACACTTCCCAGAACTCGTTGGCCAGATCCCGGTCTTCGCGCAGATAGTCGATCAGATCGCCGACGGTCATGTGTCCGGGCACCGCGACGAAATCGCGGCTCATCAGGCGGCCGGCGGATTCCTCGGGATAGGACAGCGCGGTCTCGATCGCGGCGCGGTCTTCGGGCTCGAGGTGGGCGAGGACGGCCTGTTGATCCTCGTGATCGAGGTCCTCGAGCATCGCGACCGCGTCGTCGGTGTCCAACTGTTCGGCAATGTCGGCGACTTCGCCAGCCGGGAGCGATTCGACCAGCAGCTCGCGCACGTGGTCGTTCAGTTCGGCAAAGACCTCGCTGCCCATGAGGTCGGTGATCGCCGCGGCGAGCATCGGGCGCTCGTCCGCGCCCAGCAGCTCGAAGAGGTCGGCGACGTCGGCCGGGTGAAGCCGCTCGACCAGATCGTAGACCTGATCGGTCTCGCCCGCGTCGAGAAGGTCGCTGACCCTGCGCACGAAATCGCGGGTAAGGGTGTTTTCCTCGTCGAGACTTTCCACGGCCGGCACGGCATCGGCCGAGGTGGCGGCGTCATCCATCGTCTCGGTGCGGTCTTCGGCGCTCATCGCGTTGGGGTCTAGGCTGCTGCGGCGCAAAAGCAACCGGGCAGCGGGACATGGGCGTGACTTTGCCCGATGCGGCCCTATATCGGCTGCCAATTCAACAGGAGACATTTCCCATGGCCGACGAATACCTGACCCTGACCCTCGATACCGGCAACGGCGAAGGCGGCGACGTGAAGATCAAGCTGCGCCCGGACCTGGCCCCCGGCCACGTGGCGCGGATCAAGGAGCTGGCCGGCGAAGGGTTCTATGACGGTATCGCCTTCCACCGCGTGATCCCGGGCTTCATGGCTCAGGGCGGCTGCCCCAACGGCACCGGCATGGGCGGTTCCAGCAAGCCGGACCTGCAGGCCGAGTTCAACAACGAGCCGCACGTGCGCGGCGCCTGCTCGATGGCGCGGACCAACCAGCCGCATTCGGCCAACAGCCAGTTCTTCATCGTGTTCGACGATGCGACGTTCCTCGACCGGCAGTACACGGTCTGGGGCAATGTAATTGAAGGCATGGATCACGTCGATGCGCTGCCCAAGGGCGAGCCGCCGCGTGCGCCGGGCAAGATCGTGAAGGCGACCGTCAGCGAAGGCTGACGCGCCGGTCCGGACTGATCCGGAGTTCGATAGCAAGGAACCCGTCGGTGCCACCTGCGCCGGCGGGTTCTTTGCGTCTGATGCAGGTTATCTTCCCTTGCACTCATCCCACGGACCGAACGGCAGAGGGCCACCGCCGCTCGCGCGGACGATCATCCCGTAAGTCTGGACGATGTCGGGGGTTGGACGGGCATCGTCGTTCAGGCCGGAAAACGAGCAGATCGATGCCGCCCGATGGTTCTTGATCGGGGTGTATTCGCCCGTGCCGGTAATCTCGCCAGCGCTCGACGGTATCGCGCTAACCAGCAAGGCAAGTCCGGCAATCTTCACAGAGATATGCATCGCGGTAGTCCTTTCCCTGTTTCGAGAACGCGACCCGGATCCACATGCACCGCGGCGGCCTGCCGATGTGCTGGCGACTCGGGCGCTGTACCGATGCGGTCGGCAATCCTACCATCGATGCGGGGGGGCGCCTAACCGGCGCGGCCTGTATCCCTCAAGGGACAACGGGTGAGGCGATGCGCCGAACGGTCAGGACCTTGACCGGCGGTTCCAGCATCTGGCCCTTGAGCGGGCCTTCGCCCTTGGTCGGCGATACCGGCGAATCCCAGATCGCCTTCACAACGTCCATGCCCGACACGACATGGCCGAACGCGGCAAATCCTGCCTGGCTTTCGGCATTGGTCGATTTGGGATCGGCGTCGAGGCTGGGCAGATCGGCCAGAAGAATGGAAAAATCGGCCATGGCCGTGCCCGGGGCATAGCGCGCCATCGAGACGGCACCGGCCTTGTGCAGGATGCCGGTCTGGCTGGTCGGTTCGTGCGCAATTGGCTTGAACACCTTGAGCGGGTTCGACTGCAGGCCGGTCTGGATCAGTCCGTTCGGCTGGGTGCCCCAGTTCAGACGCATCGCGCGGTAGAAGGCCATCCCGTCGAATTTCCTGGCATCGACATAGCGCACGAAGTTCTCGACCGTGATCGGCGCCCGCTTGTGGTCGAGGTCAAGCTTGATCGTGCCCTTTTCGGTGACCATGGCGACGCGCACCGTGTCGGGCAGGGGAACCTGTTTGGGCGCGGGCTTGGCGGCGGCCTTTTTCGGGGCAGCGAGGGCAGGAGCAGCGGTCAGCGACAGGGCGGCAAGCGCGGCGGCGAGGGCGAATCGACGGTTCATGCCCGGACCGTAACCCGCCCAGGCTGAACGCTACAGTCCCGCGTTGACCAGCCAGTCGTGAAAAATGCGCACCGCGCGGACCTCGAGCGCATGCGGCCGGCAGACGAACCAGTACGAATAGGGGCTCTGCACCTCGATATCGTAGAGCTTGGCAAGTCGGGTGTCGTGACTGCGGTAGAAGTGGTCGTCGTGCATGATCGCGATGCCAAGACCATTGGCCGAGGCTTCGAGGATGAGCTGGCCGGAATCGAAGTGGTCGATCGCGGCAGGCTCGAGGTTCGGCAGGCCGACCGCCTGCTTCCACGCGGTGAAACTGTCGGGCAGTTCGTTGTGGATGAGGAAGGTCTGGCGCGACAGCGTTGCCTCGTCCGGGCGGGGACCGATTTCGGCGGCCAGTGCCTTGGAGGTGAAGGCATAGACCCGGTTGTGGTCCAGACGCACCGCATGGAACTGCGGGTCGGGCTGCTTGGACAGCACGATAGCTGCGTCCAGCGTGTCGCCGACGCGGGCCAGGAGGTGCGGGCTGGTGTCGATGTCGATGTGCAGCCGCGGATGCATCTTGCGCAGCTCGGGCAGGCGCGGGAACAGGCGCTGGGTGCCGAACAGCGGCAGGACGCCCAGGTGCAGGCGCAGCACCTTGCTGTCTTCCACCTGGCCTTCGACCGCGGCGGCGAGCTCGTCGAACTTGGGGCTGACGGCGTCGTAGAAGGACTGCCCCTCGTCGGTCAGCTTCATCGCCTGGTGCTGGCGGGTGAATAGCCGCTTGCCGATGAACTCCTCCAGCGCGGCGACCCGGCGCGACAGCGCCGACGGGCTCAGGCCAAGTTCGTCCGCCGCGGCGCGCGCCGAGCCCAGGCGCACGATACGCACGAACGCCTCGATGGCGCGGAGCGGGGGAAGGCGGCGAATTGCCAAGCGGATCTACTCTTCGGGATCTTCCACGGCGGGGAGGGGAGGGTGGAGACGCAGACGGGTAACGTGTTTTTCGTTGCCCGCAACCACTTCCAGTTTCCAGCCGCTGTCATGGCCGAGGATCGCGCCTTTCTGGGGGACCTGGCCCGCCAGAAGAAAGGCAAGTCCGCCAATGGTATCGACGTCCTCCTCGACATCGCCAAGTCGCGGATCGACCCGGTCGCCGATGTCGTCGAGTTCGGCGCGGGCATCGACTTCCCACATTCCGTTGCCCAGGTCCTTGAACAGGTCGCGAGGTGCATCGTCGTGCTCGTCCTCGATTTCGCCGACGATTTCCTCGACCAGGTCTTCGAATGTTATGATGCCGTCGGTGCCGGAATATTCGTCGATCACAACGGCAAGGTGGACGCGGCTGGCACGCATGTCGTTGAGCACGTCGAGCGCACCGCGCGCACTGGGCACGAACAGCGGCTGGCGCATCAGGCTGGTCCAGTCGCGCGGTGGCTTGCTCGCGGCGAGCAGCGGGAACACGTCCTTGATCAGCATCATGCCGACCACCTCGTCCAGCGTCTCGCCGTAGACGGGAAGCCGCGAGTGGCCATGCTCGGCAAAGGCCGCGACCACCTCGTCCCAGGTGGCGCTGGCGGGAATGGCGATGATCTCCCCGCGCGGAATTGCCACGTCGTCGGCGTCGAGCTCGCTGAAATGGAGCAGGTTGCGCACCATTTCGCGTTCGAGCGGGGTCAGGTCTCCGTCGCCGCCCTTGCCGGACTGGTGGCCGTCTTCGTGCTCGTCGATCGCCTCTTCGAGTTGGGCGCGAAGCGAAGTGTCGCCTTCGGTACCGTCGAAAAACCGCCTGATGGCGCGCCACAGCGTGCGCTTACTGTCCGGCTCCGATGAAAAACTGTCGGCCATTGGCCTGGTAAAAGTCCCTGTTACGCGTCGTGGTCGCCATATGGGTCGGCCATGCCCAGGAGCGCAAGCGCCTTTATCTCAATTTGTTCCATTGCGCGGGCATCGGCGGGCGACAGTTCGTGGTCGTGCCCGGCGAGGTGGAGCAGGCCGTGGACAATCAGATGGGCGGCGTGGTCTGCGAGGCTGAGGCCCTTTTCCTTCGCCTCGCGCGCGCAGGTTTCAAGCGCCAGGGCAATGTCGCCGAGCAGTTCGGGCGGCCCTTCGGCGGGGAGCGCGAGAAGGTCGGCACGCTCGAACATGGGAAAGGACAGCACGTTGGTCGGCTTGTCCTTGCCGCGCCATTCGCGGTTGAGGGCGTGGACTTCGGCATCGTCGGCGAACAGGACACTGGCCGAAAGTCGCGGGTTGGCGAGTTCGGGGGCGAACTGCGCCAGGGCCGTGGCGGCGCGCGTCGCCAGTTCCTCCCAGTCCGGCGGCGAGGGCCAGTCGGGCGACAGGTCGATGTCGAGTTGGAGTGCCGGTCCGTCGGTCATGGCATCAGGGTCACGACGAGGAAGGTCGCCAGCAGCACCAGGTGCAGCACGCCCTGCACGATCGTCGTGCGCCCGGTGCCGAGCGAGAGCGAGGAGACGAACAGCGTCAGCAGCAGCATGACCGTGCCCACCGGCGAAAGGCCCAGCGCCAGGTCGAGGCCGAGCATGATCGCCACGACCGCGACGGCGGGCAGGGTCAGCGCGATCGTGGCGAGCGCCGATCCCAGCGCCAGGTTGAGGCTGGTCTGAAGCTGGTTGCGCCGCGCCGCGCGCCAGGCGGCCAGCCCTTCGGGCAGCAGCACGAGCCCGGCGATGATCACGCCGACCAGGGCGCGGGGGGCGCCCGCCGCATCGACCCAGCCGGTGATCAGCGGCGACAGCGCCTTGGCCAGGAGGACCACGCCGACCAGCGCGATAAGCAGCAGGCCGCCGCTCAGCGACAGGGCCCTGGTATCGAGCGCCTTGGCATCATCGGGGTCGGGCGTTTCAGGGACCAGCACGGCGCCGTCGGGCAGGAAATATTCGCGGTGGCGCACGGTCTGGGCCAGGACGAAGGTGGCGTAGATGATCAGCGACACGACCGCGACGAAGGTCAGCTGGATATCGTTGTAGAACGGGCCCGGCGTGCTGACCGTGTAGTTGGGCAGGACCAGCGTCAGGATCGCAAGGGTCGCCAGCATGGCCAGCCCCGCGCTGACCCCGGTCTGGGTGAACTGCTGCTCGTGGTGGCGGGTGCCGCCTGCCAGAAGGCAGATACCGACAATGCCGTTGAGCACGATCATCAGCGCGGCAAAGACCGTGTCGCGGGCCAGCGCCGCCTCGCCCCCGCTGTTCGACAGCATCAGCGATATGATCAGCGAGGCTTCGATCACGGTGACCGCCACGGCCAGCACCAGCGTGCCGAACGGTTCGCCCAGGTGATGGGCGATGACCTCGGCATGGTGGACCGCAGCCAGCACTGCGGCCATCAGCACGACCGCGACAAGGGCCGCGAGCACGACGTTGGCGGGCGTGCCGACGGCTATGGCGACAAGCCCGAGCAGCGGGGCCGCGATGGTCCAGCGAGGCAGGGTTTCGGGGAGAGCGGAGGCCATGGGTTCGTCCGGCGCGGGCGTCAATCCTCGCGCGGGCCCTCATAGGCTTCGACGATCCGCCCGACGATCGGGTGGCGCACCACGTCGGCCACGCTGAAGCGCGTGATGGCAATGCCGTCGACCCCTTCCAGCCGGCCGACCGCGTCGTTGAGCCCGCTCATGCCCGGACCGCCAGGGATGTCGACCTGCTTTGGATCGCCGCAGACCACCATGCGGCTGTTCATGCCGAAGCGGGTCAGGAACATCTTCATCTGTTCGCGCGTGGTGTTCTGCGCCTCATCGAGGATGACGAAGGCATCGGCCAGGGTGCGGCCGCGCATGAAGGCGATCGGCGCGATCTCGATCTCGCCCGAGGCGATGCGGCGTTCTACCTGCTCGGGCGGCATGCAATCGTAGAGCGCGTCGTAGAGCGGCCGCAGATAGGGATCGACCTTTTCCTTCATGTCGCCGGGAAGGAAGCCGAGGCGCTCGCCCGCCTCGACCGCCGGGCGGGACAGGATGAGCCGCTGGACCGAGCCGGTGATGAGCTGCGACACGGCCTGGGCGACCGCGACATAGGTCTTGCCGGTCCCGGCCGGCCCCAGCGCGAAGATCACGTCCTTGCTGGCCAGCGCGCGCATGTATTCGATCTGGGTGGCGCTGCGCGGAACGATCGTCTTCTTGCGCGTGCGGATCATGATCGGCGGAGCGCCGTCATCGCCCGAAACGATGCCTTCGAGCGTCGGTTCGGCCGACATCAGGATGATCGATTCGACCGCACCGGGATCGAGTTCGTCGCCGCGCATCAGTCGCTGGTGCATGGTGCGCAGCACGTCGCGGGCGCGGGCCACGTTGTCTTCCGGCCCCTCGATCACCACGCGGTTGCCGCGGGCGGATATGAACACGCCAAGACGGTTCTCGATCAGCACAAGATTGGCGTCGAACTGCCCGAACAGCGCACCCAGCATGGTGGCTTCTTCGAATTCGAGTTCCGCGCGAGCCTTGGTCGGGGGGGCGGAACGGGTCGGCGCCTCGTGCCAGGCGCGGGCAGGTTTGCGAGCCATAAGGCTGTGCGAGCACTCCTTTGCATTGCGGACCGCAAGGGCACGGCCCTGATTCGAAAGATAGGGCCCATCGGCTGCCTTGCAAGCAAGCCGGACATTCGCAGCGGTGGAAAAACGGGCAGCCGGACGCACCGCAGGACATCTTGCGACACACTGTGACCAAAATGTCCGATTTCTGAACCGTGCGGTTCTGCTCGGTTCAGCCAGCTCGGCGCAAATCTGTCCCCGTCGCCACGCTCTGGCAATTGCAGATGGAGTATCGCTCATGAGGAAGATCATTCTTGCCGCCGTCGCCGCCACGGCGCTTGTCCCCACGCTTGCTTCGGCCCAGACCGCCGAACTGCGCAACGGCCGCCAGGAAATCCGCCAGGGCCAGCGCGAGGTGCGCCAGGATGTGCGCCGCAGCGACTGGCAGGAAGCGCGCGAAGACCGCCAGGAACTGCGCGAGGACAAGCGCGAATATCGCGAAGACTGGCGCGAATATCGCCAGAAGAACCAGTCCGCGTTCCGCAAGGGCACCTGGGCGGCGCCGCGCGGCTATCGCTACGCTCCGGTGCGGGTCGGGGTGAACCTCAACCCGGCGTTCTACGGCAACCGCTACTGGATCAACGATCCCTACACCTACCGCCTGCCGCGCGCCGCTGCGGGCACCCGCTACGTCCGCTACGGCAACGACGTGCTGCTGATCAACGCGCGGTCCGGCCGCGTGCTGCGGGTCTACGACCGCTTCTTCTACTGAGCGACGCGAACGCCCCGGTCGGTCAGGTCCGGCCGGGGCGACGCGCCCGCCAGCCGTCCGGCCAGCGAATTGCCGCCGGCTTCGACCAGATCAACCTCGACCAGATCGCCAATCGCGGCATCGCCGCTGAAATGCACCGATTGCAGCCATGGCGATTTGCCCAGCCACTGGCCGTCATACTTGCCGCGCCGTTCGACCAGCACCTGGCAGCGCTTGCCGACCGAGGCCCGGTTGAAAGCGAGCTGGCTGGCGTTGAGCGCGGCCTGCAGGCGCTGCAGCCGCTCGTCCATGACCCCGACCGCAACCTGGTCCGCCATCGTCGCGGCGGGAGTGCCGGGGCGGGGCGAATACTTGAAGCTGAAGCACTGGGCATAGCCGACCAGCTCGACCAGGCGCAGCGTATCTTTGAACTCGGCGTCGGTCTCGCCCGGGAAGCCGACGATGAAATCGCCCGACAGCGCGATATCGGGCCGCGCGGCGCGCACCTTGTCGAGTACGCGCAGGTAGCTGTCGGCGCTGTGGCTGCGGTTCATCGCTTTCAGCACCCGGTCGTTCCCGGCCTGGACCGGCAGGTGCAAGAAGGGCATCAGCTTGTCGATGTCGCGGTGCGCGGCAATCAGCCCTTCGGTCATGTCGTTGGGATGGCTGGTGGTATAGCGGATCCGCGCCAGAGCATCGATCGAGGCCAGTTCCTCGACCAGTTTCTCAAGTCCGTGACCGGCCTCGTCGCGCCAGGCGTTGACGTTCTGGCCAAGCAGCGTGATCTCGCGCGCACCGGCATCTACCAGCTTCTTCGCTTCTTCGATCAGATCGTTGAACGGACGCGATATTTCGGCACCTCGCGTATAAGGGACGACGCAATAGGTGCAGAACTTGTCGCAGCCTTCCTGCACCGTGAGGAAGGCGCTGGGGCCGACCTTGCGTCGCGCCGGCAGGGCATCGAACTTGGTTTCGGCCGGCATGTCGGTGTCGACCGAGCGGCGCCCTTCCACCGCCTCGGCGATCATGCCGGGCAGCCGGTGATAGGCCTGCGGTCCGACGACCATCGACACGGCGGGCGCGCGGGCCATGATTTCCTCGCCCTCGGCCTGGGCAACGCAGCCAGCCACCGCGATCAGCGGGGCGGTGCCATCCTCGCGGCGCAGGCGGCCGATATCGGAATAGACCTTCTCCGCTGCCTTTTCGCGGATGTGGCAGGTGTTGAGCACGACAAGATCGGCCTCTTCGCCCTCGGACGCGGGCTGGATGCCCTGCTGGCCAAGCAGTTCGGCCATGCGTTCGCCGTCATAGACGTTCATCTGGCAGCCGAAGCTCTTGACGCGGTAGGTCCGGGGGGGCGGGGTAGGCTTCATGGGACGCGCCCGATAGGGCAAAACGGCCCGGATTTGAAGCGCTATCGGGAAAGCGCCGCGGCCAGCGCCTCGCGCCCGCTGGCGGCGATGGTCTTTCGGCTGGCGAGCTGGTCGCCGCTGAGCGGGTGCTGGAACGCCACGGTGAGGCGAACCGGACGGCGGCGCGCCAGCACGCGCAGGAAATTGTCGAGCCCGTGCTCCTCGCCGACCCAGGCGATCCGAGCGGCTTCGGGGCCGTAGTCGAGCAGGACCGGCTGCACGGCAATGCCTTCGGGCAGGGGCTCGAAGGCCGACAGCAGCGAGCTCTTGAACGGCAGCAGGCCGGTGCCGTCGCTGGTCGTGCCTTCGGGAAAGATCGTCAGCGCGTGCATCTCGGCCAGGGCCTCGCGCACCTGCTGGACCTGCCGGGCCACGCTGGCGCGATCGTGCCTCGCGATGAACACCGTGTCGTTCATCCGGCACAGCCATTCGAGTACGGGCATCGAGGCGAGGCCATCATGCCCGACGAAGGCGCTGCCAGTCACTCTGCTGAGCGCCGGGATGTCGATCCAGCTGACGTGGTTGGCGAGAAGGAAGGTGGGGCCGACCGGGCGCGGGCCGGTGACCGTGATCCGCACGCCGGCAATGCGCGACACCGTGCCGAGGAACAGGCGCGGCCAGGGGTTGGCGATCCGCAGCAGCTTCCAGGCGTAGTAAAGCGGGATGCAGGCGGCGAGCAGGCCGGCCATGGCCGCAAGCCGCAGCGCCACCCGAGCCCAGGCCCCCAGCGAGAGCTGGCGCGGCATGGCGAGCGCGGCGACCAAGGCGGGGCCTAGCCCTCGCGGCCGAGCCGCACCCCGAACAGTTCCATGCGGTGGTCGACCAACCGGTAGCCCAGCTTTTCGGCGATCTGGCGCTGCAGCGCTTCCAGTTCGGGATCGACGAATTCGATCACCTTGCCGCTTTCGACGTCGATCAGGTGGTCGTGGTGCGCCTCGGGCGCGGCTTCGTATCGGGCGCGGCCGTCACCGAAGTCGTGCCGGTCGAGAATGCCGGCTTCCTCGAACAGGCGCACCGTGCGGTACACCGTGGCGATCGAGATCTTGGGATCGATGGCCGAGGCCCGCTCGTGGAGGGCTTCGACGTCGGGGTGGTCGGTCGATTCCGACAGCACCTTGGCGATCACGCGGCGCTGCTCGGTGATCCTGAGGCCGCGCTGGGCGCAGAGGGCTTCGATGTCGATGGCCTGGTGCAATTCAAACTCCGCGAGGGGGCAGGGCCCTCAAAAGAAACGTCCCGCAAAGCATAGAGCCGCGGGACGATTCTTCAATGGCGGGACGGGGCAATCCGTCCCGCGGCGATCACGCTGCCTTGGGCTTGCGCCCGCGCTTCTGCCCGGGCTTGCGACCCAGGCCGATCTTGACCGCGAGATCGCGGCGCTTTTCGGCATAGTTGGGGGCAACCATCGGATAGTCGGCGGGCAGGTTCCACCGCGCCCGATACTGTTCCGGCGTGAGGTTGTAGTGCGTCATCAGATGACGCTTGAGCATCTTGAGCTTCTTGCCGTCTTCAAGGCAGACGATGTAGTCGGGCTTTACCGACGAACGTACCGAGACGGCCGGTTCGGGCGCCTTTTCTTCCACCGGGGCACTTCCGCCGAGGCCGGCCAGTGCGCCGTAGACGCTGTTGATGAGCGAGGCGACTTCGTCTGCGGAGACGCTGTTGTTGCTGACATGGGCGGCGACAATGTCCGATGTCAGAGTGATTAGCATTTCGCGCGTATCGGTCTGGCTTTCTTCCATGATCCGACCCCTTCCTTTTGTTTCTACCGGTTTTTTGGTTCATAATTACCCAAAAGGTCGCAGATCTTTTGGGTCGATTAGTTGTGTAGCACTTTGCAACCGCAAGCCAAGCGGAAACGGTGGTGGGGCAATGGGCTTGAAGACTAGCCGGCTTGGCGCCGGTGCAAACGTCAACCCAAGGCGAACGTTATCGCGTCCGTGCGCGTGCCATCGGAGAAGCGATAATAGTCAATTCGCTCGCCGATCGGGACAAAGCCAAAGTCACGATAGAGTATTTCCGCCGGGTTGCCGCGGCGCATTTCAAGAAGAAGCCGTTTGGCCCCGCGTTCGCGGCTCTGGCTGGCGAATTGCTCGAGCAGCGCGCGCCCGACACCGCGGCGACGAAAACGAGGATCGACCGCGAGAAGCAGCAGCTCCTCCTCCTCATAGCCGTGGCGCGAAAGGAAGAATCCGGCCGCTTCGGCGTCTTCGCGCAAGGCATCGCCGAAGGTGTCGAGCAGGCCGTAGTGGCAGTTGCCGATCAGCAGCGCGTCCTCCACCTGGCGGCGACTCCAGGCCTCGCCGAAGGCGGGGTCGAAGGCGGCTTCCATCACCGCCATGATCCGGTCGAGGTCGTCGTTGGGCCCGATCATGCTGCTGGCGCAGGAAGGCGCGCATCGGGCGCGCGCCCGTAGAGCGGCGCCGTATCCGGCCTTAGCGCGAAGGCCGGCAGGGCGGCGAAGGCGCGGGCATCCGGCCAGATCGGCAGAGCCGTTCCGGTCCCGCGCAGCGCGACCAGCGCCTCGGCCTGGCTGCCGGCCACCACGTCGCTATCGGCCAGGGCCGCGGCTTCGGTGGGCGGCAGGGAGGCGAGAGGGGCCAGCGAGAGGCCATCGGCGGCGAAGCGTTCGACGAACCATTCGCCGTGGCCGCCTGTCGTCGCGACGGTCACCGGTCGGGGGCCGACCTCCGCGCGGGCCATGGCGGCGATCAGCGCGAGGGTGGGATAGCCGGTCAGTTCGGCGTTCCAGGCAAATGCCAGCGCCCGCGCGGCGGCCAGGCCCACCCGCACGCCGGTGAAGCTGCCCGGACCCAGCGCCACGGCGATCCGCTGCGCGCGGCCGCCGTGGGGCAGGGCGCCGATCATCGGCACCAGCGCTTCGGCATGGCCGCGTCCCAGCCGCCGGCATTCGCCGCCGACAAGGGCGGTGCCGTCCAGCACGGCGACCGAACAGGCTTCGGTCGCGCAGTCGATAACCAGAGTGCGCACGGTGGCGGTGATAGCGGGTCAGGCGATGCGGTTGAAGACCTCGAAATCGGGGCGCGGGCTGCGCTCGAAGATCGTCGAGGGATCGCCATAGCCGAGCGTCGAGATGAAGTTCGACTTGACCGCGGGCGTATCGGCAAAGAACGCCTTGTCGACCGCCTCGTTGTTGAACCCCGACATCGGGCCGGTATCGAGGCCGAGCGCGCGCGCGGCGAGGATGAAATAGGCGCCCTGGAGCGAGGAGTTGCGCATCGCGCTTACTTCGCGCAGCGGCAGGTTGCCATCGAACCAGGCCTTGGCATCGGTGTGCGGGAACAGCCAGGGCAGGTTCTCGTGGTAGTCGATGTCCATGCCAATGATCACCGTAACCGGTGCCTGACGGACCTTTTCGGCGTTGGCGGGAAGGCAGAACTGGGCAAGCTTCTCCTTCGCCTCCGCACTGGTGCACCACACCATCCGGGCCGGAAGCATGTTGGCGCTGGTCGGCCCCATCTTCATCAGATCCCAGATCGCGAAGAGCTGCTCGTTGCCGACGGGCGTGTCGAGGTATCCGTTGTAGGTCCGTGCGGTGCGGAACAACTGGTCGAGCGCGGCGTCATCGAGCGGCTGGGACATGGGCGATCCTTGTTGTGGGTATCGGGAGTGGTCTGGAGAACGTGGCCTTGCCTCAAGCGGCGCGGACCTCGATCACTTCGGGCACATAGTGCTTGAGCAGGCTTTCGATGCCGTTCTTGAGCGTCGCGGTGGACGAGGGGCAGCCCGAGCAGGCGCCCTGCATGGTGAGATAGACCACGCCTTCGCGGAACCCGCGGTAGATGATGTCGCCGCCGTCGTTGGCCACGGCCGGCCGCACGCGCGTTTCGATGAGTTCCCGGATCTGCGCGACGATATCGGCCAGTTCGGGGTCGTCGCCGAAATCCTCGTCTTCGTCCGGCACGGCAAAGCTTGCGCTGGCGGCATGGAACAGCGGCGCGCCAGTGACGAAGTGATCCAGCAGCAGGCCGATCACCTGCGGCTTGAGCGCCGACCATTCGACCCCTGGGGCCGCCGTCACCGAAATGAAGTCGCGGCCGTAGAACACGCCCGTCACGTCTCCCAGATCGAACAGCGTGGCGGCCAGCGGCGAGGCGGCGGCGTCCTCGTCGCTGCGAAACTCGCGCGTGCCCGCAGGCATCACCTCCTGCCCGGGCAGAAACTTGAGCGTGGCGGGGTTGGGCGTGGTTTCGGTTTCAATGAACATGATGTCTAGCCATGTAGGGGGCGGGCGGGGCGGGTCAAGGGTCAAGCCCGCTGGTCAGCGCCCCCGGTCCGCCCTATAGGCCCCCCCATGACCAACCGGATCGCTTCCTCCGCCCGCCTCGCCCTGTCCGCCCTGACGCTTTGCGCGCTCGCCGTTCCGGCTCAGACCACCGCCAAGCCCGTGCGCCGTCCGGCGACCGCGCCGGTGCCGCAGATCATTCCCCTGCCGCTCAAGCAGATCATTCCGGTACCGCAGCGCCTCTGCAACGCGACCACGCCCTCGGGCCTCGGTTACCGGGTGCTGCGGGCGGCGACCGGGCCCAAGCCGGTGGGCGATGCGACGGTGACGGTCCATTACATCGGCTACCTTGCCCTCGGCGGCGAAGTGTTCGACCAGGGCATGGACGCCTCGTTCCCGATGAAGGGCGTGATCCCGGGCTTTTCCGAAGGCCTGACGCTGATGAACCAGGGCGCGATCGTACGCCTCTGCATCCCGGCCAGGCTCGGCTACGGCGACAAGGGCACCGGGCCGATCCCGGCGGGCGCGGACCTGGTCTTCCAGGTCGAGCTGGTGGCGGCCAAGGCAGGCTGAACGCCCACGCTATTCACTGGCCCTTCAGGCTGGGGCTTCCTATAGCAAGGCCATGCGTCCCGCCTTCCGCACTGCGTGCTCCGCCATTTCCCTTGTCATCGCCGCGCTGCTGGTCGCCCCACCGGTTGCGGCCAAAACCGCCCAGGCCCCGGCCAAGGCTGCGGCACCAGCGGCGAAGGACGATGCCTGGCTCTATCGCGGCAGCGACGTTCCGCGCGACCGGGAATGGACCTTTGGCGAACTGCCCAACGGGCTGCGCTATGCGGTGCGGCGCAACGGCGTGCCGCCGGGGCAGGTTTCGATCCGCGTGCGCATCGACGCCGGCGCGCTCTATGAAAACGACAACGAGAAGGGCTATGCGCACCTCCTCGAACACATGGTCTTCCGCCAGTCAAAGTACCTTGGTGACGGCGAGGCGATCCCCGCCTTCCAGCGGCTTGGCGCAACCTTCGGCAGCGATACCAACGCGACGACCGGGCCGGTCTCGACCACCTTCAAGCTCGACCTGCCGGGCGCGACGCCGCAGTCGCTGACCGAAAGCTTCCGCCTGCTCTCGGGCATGATGATCGCGCCCACGCTGAGCGAGGCCAACGTGCGCACCGACGTGCCGATCGTGCTCGCCGAAAAACGCGACAACGCCGGGCCTGGCGAACGCATCGCCGAAACGACCCAGCAAACCCTGTTTGCCGGGCAGCGGCTGGCCGAGCGGCCGGTCATCGGCACCACCGAGACGCTGACCGCGGCGCACCAGGCTTCGGTCCGCGCGTTCCACGCGCGCTGGTATCGTCCGGAAAACGCGGTGATCATCGTCGCCGGCGATGCGGATCCGGCGCAGATGGCGGGGCTGATCAAGACCTGGTTCGGGTCGTGGAAGGGCACGGGCAAGGCCACCCCGGCCCCGTCGTTCGGCGATCCGGTCGCGCCGTCGGGCGGAGCAGGCGGGATCGGCGAGACCAGGGTCATCGTCGAAGCCGATGTGCCGCGCAACCTGACCTATGCGGTGCTGCGGCCCTGGCGCAAGGTCGATGACACCATCGCCTATAACCAGGGGATCATGATCGATTCGCTGGCGCAGGCGATCATCAACCGCCGGCTCGAGGCGCGCGCGCGGGGCGGCGGATCCTACCTCACCGCACAGGTCCAGCAGGACAAGATCAGCCGGAGCGCCAACGCCACCTTCGTGACGGTCACGCCGCTGGCCGAGGACTGGAAGACCGCGCTCGCCGACGTGCGCGGCGTCCTGGCCGATGCCATGGCCAGCGCGCCGTCCCAGGAAGAGATCGACCGCGAGGTCGCGGAAATGAACGTCGCCTTCGAAAGCAGCATGGAACAGAGCCGGCTCCAGCCCGGATCGCGCCTTGCCGACGATATCGTCGCGGCGCTCGACATCCGCGAAACGGTCGCCTCGCCCGAGACCGTGCTGTCGATCTTCAACTCGTCCAAGCCGCTGTTCACCCCGGCCGCCGTGCTTCAGCACACCCGCGACCTGTTCAAGGGCGTCGTCACGCGCGGGGTCTATGTGACCCCCCGGTCGGGCGAGGCCGACAGCGCCGCGTTCCGCAGCGCGCTGGCCGCACCGGTCAAGGCCGACGGCAAGGCGCGGCTCGACACCAAGCCGATTTCCTTTGCCGGGCTTCCGGCGATCGGGGCGCCGGGCAAGGTGGTGGTCGCGGCGCCGACCGTGGTTCCGGAAATCGAGCAGGTCGAACTGTCGAACGGGATCAAGGCGCTGCTGTTCCCGACCGGGAACGAGCCGGGCCGCCTGTCGGTCAAGGTCCGCTTCGGCGCCGGCTACCGCGCCTTCCAGCCGGGCGATGCGGCCTATATCCAGCTGGGCGAGATGGCGCTGGTCGGATCAGGCGTCGGCACGCTGGGGCAGGAGGAGCTCGACCGGATCTCGACCGGGCGCAAGATGGGCTTCGATTTCGACATCGACGACACCAACTTCAAGTTCCAGGCCGATACCCGCAACGCCGACCTTGCCGACCAGCTTTATCTGTTCGCTGCCAAGTTCGCGATGCCCAAGTGGGACGCCAATCCCGTGCTGCGCGCCAAGGCGGCGTCCAAGCTGCAGTACGAAAGCATGGCGACTTCGCCGCAAGGGGTGGTCCAGCGCGATCTCGCCTTCCTGCAGCACGGCCGCGATCCGCGCTTCCGCACGCCGACTCCGCAGGAAATGGACGCGGCGACGCCGGCGGGCTTCCGCCAGGTGTGGGAGCCGATCTTGCGAGACGGCCCGATCGAGGTGCAGCTTTTCGGCGATTTCGATCGTGACGCGGCGATTGCCGCGCTCGAACGGACCTTTGGCGCCTTGCCGCGCCGGCCGGACCTGCCGCGTGCCGTGGCGACCGCGACCTTCCCCGAAACCCGGCCTTCGGACCAGCCGATCGTGCTCGAACACCGGGGCGATGCCAGCCAGGCGGCGGCTGTGGTGCAGTGGCCGACCGCCGGCGGCATGGTGCAACTCCAGGAAGGCCGCCAGCTCGAGATCCTTTCGCAGCTGTTCTCCAACCGCCTGCTCGACCGGCTGCGCGAGAAGCTGGGCGAAGCCTATTCGCCGCAGGTCTACAACTCGTGGCCGCGCGATCGCGACACCGGGGGGGCGATCATCGCGCTGGCCCAGCTCCAGCCCAAGGCCGTGCCGATCTTCTTCGCCACCGCCGACGAGATCGCGCACGAACTGGTCGCCGCGCCGCCCAGCGCCGACGAACTGGCCCGCGTGACCGAGCCGCTCAAGCAGCAACTGGCGCGCGCCGCGACGGCGAGCGCCTTCTTCATGGGCCAGCTCGAGGGGGCGACGGACGATCCGCGCCGGTTCTCCGCGCTTGGGACGCTGCTGCCCGACATGACCCGGACGACGCCGGCGGCGATGCAGGCGCTGGCAGCGAAGTACCTGACGCGCGGCAATTCGTGGCGGGTGGCGGTGATCCCGGCGGGGCAATCGCTGGCCACCCAGGTGCCCGCGGGAGTCGCCGCGGGAGTGCGCCGCTGACCGTCGCGCGGTCGTTGCAACGGTAACAAAATTGCGCGATCATCGCGATCGACTTTTCATGTTTTGCAATCGCCGTGCGCGCGGGCTATGGCGCGCGGCCAACTTGATGCCCGAATCCTGGAGCAAATGACGTGAACGGTACCTGGAATCCCCAAAGCTGGACGGCAAGCGAGGCGCGGCACCTGCCGTCGTACCCCGATGCCGCGGCCCTCGCCAAGGTGACGGACACGCTGACGACCTTTCCCCCGCTGGTCTTCGCCGGCGAGGCGCGCGCGCTGAAGGCGGACCTTGCCGACGTGGCGGCGGGGAAGGGCTTCCTGTTGCAGGGCGGCGACTGCGCCGAAAGCTTTGCCGAATTTCACCCCAACAACATCCGCGACACCTTCCGCGTGCTGCTGCAGATGGCTGTGGTCCTGACCTTCGCCAGCAAGCAGCCGGTGGTGAAGGTTGGCCGGATGGCCGGCCAGTTCGCCAAGCCGCGTTCCTCGCCGGTCGAGGTGATCGACGGGGTCGAACTGCCGAGCTACCTCGGCGACAACATCAACGGGATCGAGTTCACCAGCGAAGCGCGGATTCCCGATCCGCAGCGGCTGCTGCAGGCCTATTCGCAGTCGGCCGCCACGCTCAACCTGCTGCGCGCCTTCTCGACCGGCGGCTATGCCAACCTGCGCCAGGTCCACCAGTGGACGCTCGATTTCATGGGCCGCAGCCCCTGGGCTGCGCGGTTCGAGGAAGTCTCCAACCGTATTGGCGAGGCGCTCGATTTCATGGCCGCCTGCGGGATCGATCCGCAGACCGTGCCGCAGCTGCAGGGCACCAGCTTCTACACCAGCCACGAAGCGCTGCACCTGCCCTACGAGCAGGCGATGACGCGGCAGGATTCGCTGACCGGCGACTGGTACGACACCAGCGCGCACATGCTGTGGATCGGCGACCGCACCCGGTTCGAGGGCTCGGCTCACGTCGAATTCCTGCGCGGCGTCGGCAATCCGCTCGGCTTCAAGTGCGGGCCTTCGTTGGCGCCGGACGAACTGCTGCGCCAGCTCGACGTGCTCAATCCCGGCCGCGAGGCCGGGCGCATCACCCTGATCGCGCGCTTCGGCGATGACAAGATCGAGTCCGGCCTGCCCGCGCTGGTCCGTGCGGTGAAGCGCGAAGGCCACCCCGTCGTCTGGTCGAGCGACCCGATGCACGGCAATGTCATCAAGGCCAACAGCGGCTACAAGACCCGCCCGTTCGACCGCATCCTCAACGAAGTGCGCAGCTTCTTCGCGGTGCACCGCGCCGAGGGCACGCACGCCGGCGGCGTACACATCGAGATGACCGGACAGGACGTGACAGAATGCGTCGGCGGGGCCGTGGCGATCAGCCACGACGCGTTGGCCGATCGCTATCACACGCACTGCGATCCACGCCTCAACGCCGCGCAGTCGATCGAGCTGGCGTTCCTTCTGGCCGACATGCTCAACGCCGAAGCGGTCGATCGCGCCCAGCGCGCGGCGTGATCACCCGCCAATTGCTCGGAACGGCGCAGGTCCCCGGGGGCGAGGAGCTGAAGCTCTACGCCCACGATCGGGACTTCATGATCGTGCTGGGCCACAACGAATTGATGAGCACGCGCCAACGCGCTTCGGAAGAGGCGCTGGCCAACCTGACGCTCGATCGGCTGCAGGGCCGGCGCGCGCCGCACCTGCTGATCGGCGGCTATGGCATGGGCTTCACCCTGCGCGCTGCGCTGAAGCGGCTCGGGCCTGAAGGCCGTGCGACCGTGGCCGAACTGGTCCCCGAGATCATTCAGTGGGCTCGCGGGCCGATGGCCGGAGTCGCCGAAGGCTGCCTTGACGATCCGCGCGTGCGGCTGGTCATGGACGACGTCGCCGATGCGATGCTACTCGCACCCGATCCGTTCGACGCAATCCTGCTCGACGTCGACAACGGCCCTGACGGACTTGTCCGCGCCGACAACAACCGGATCTATGCCAAGAGCGGCCTGCATAACGCCCGCCGCGCGCTGGCGCCGGGCGGGGTGCTGGCGATCTGGTCGGCCTTTCCCGACAAGGCCTTCACCCGCCGCCTCGAAAGCGTCGGCTTCGTGGTCGAGGAAGTCGAGGTGCGGGCCCGCGTCGACAAGGATGGCAAGGGCAAGGGCCCGCGCCACACGATCTGGTTCGCCCGCGAAGGTTAGGGCAGCAGCAGCGTCGATCCGGTGGTGCGGCGCGCTTCGAGATCGCGGTGGGCCTCGGCGGCGCTGAGCAGCGGATAGCTCTGGCCGACGGACACCTTGAGTCTGCCGCTTGCCACCATGTCCCACAGCCGTGCGGCGCCGGCGCGCGCTTCTTCCGGGTCGGCGTAGTAGTCGTAGACGCCGGGCCGAGTGACGTAGAGCGACCCGCGCGTAGCCAGATCGCGCAGCGCGACGCCGGTCACAGGGCCGCTGGCGTTGCCGAAGCTGACCAGCATGCCGCGCCGGCCGATCGAATCGAGCGAACTTTGCCATGTTGCCGCACCGACGCCGTCATAGGCAACGCGCACGCCCGCGCCGCCGGTTGCCTCGCGGACCTGCGCGACAAGATCGGCATCGCCCGACAGCAGCACCGTCTCGGCCCCGGCTTCGCTGGCGAGGGCGATCTTGTCCGCGCTGCCGACCGTGCCGATCACCCGCACCCCGCGTGCCGTCAGCCATTGCACCAGCAACAGACCGACGCCGCCGGCGGCCGCCGGGACCAGCGCCCAGCCGCCCGGGGCGACCGGGGCGACGCGCTCGGCCAGGGCCTCGACGGTTGCCCCCTTGAGGAACACGGCGGCCGCCGTCGCGCTGTCGATTCCGGCGGGCAGGGCATGGAGATCGCCGGCCCGGGCGATCCGCGCCGTGGCATAGGCGCCCGGTTTGCCGCCGAAGCTCGCCGCGCGGTCGCCGGGCCTCAAGTGGGTGACGCCTTCACCCACGGCCTCGACTACGCCGGCCGCCTCGAAGCCCAGCCCACCGGGCAGCTGCGAGGGGTAGAGTCCGGTGCGCAGGTAGGTGTCGATGAAGTTGAGGCCGACGGCCTCATGCCGGATCAGCACCTCGTTCGGACCGGGGGCGGGCAGGTCGACCTCGTGCCACTGGATCACCTCGGGTCCGCCGGTCGCCGCGAAAAAGGCCTGGGTTGCGCGCATGGTCTGTCTCCTGTCGGCGCCAGAATAGGCCCCGCACCTGAACTGCCAAGGCCAGCAAAAGTGCGCGCACCATCAGGAAAGATTTGTCAGAAGGCGCGGGTCACGCCCAATTCGCCGCGCAGGCGCCGGTAGTCGTAGACCTCGACCGTGCTGGCGTTGCGCTCGGCGATGACGCGCACGAACGGCGCGAACTGGCCCACCCGCAGGGTGCGCACCGTGGCCGATAGACTGCCGCGCCAGGTCCGGTCCGAGCGCCGACTGGCATAAAGCGACAGGCGCTCGTCCGCCTCGGTCCGGCCATGGGACAGGGTCGCGACTGCGGTCAGCGGCCCGAACTCGCGGTAGGCGAACAGGCTCAGCTGCCCGCCGGTCGACGCATAGCCCGGGTCGCGCAGCGACTGGCGATCGACAGTCAGCGCCGCTCCCGCGCCGGCTCGGGCCGACAGCGCGCGTTCGTAACCTATAGTCGCTGCATAGTGCCGGCCGCTCTGCAAGGCGTTGCGCCGGTTCGCGATCCAGGCCGTCGTGGCCGACAACCGGATCTGCGCCGTGCGGCCGATCGGGTGGAGCAGGTTGGCACCAAGCGTGGTCGCTTGCGAGTAGGGATCCCCGCCGTACCAGCGCCACTGGCTGCCCAGTTCAAGCGCGATGCGGTCGGCGCCGCTGGCCAGTTCGGGCCCGCCCGACACGGCCAGGCCGAGGTCGTTGAACGACCCATCGCGATAGAGATCGGCGGTCCCGGACAGGCGACCGAGCAGGTTGATCCGGTCGACCACCGCAAGGCGCGCATAGGCTTGCCCGCGCAGGGCAAGGCCGATCCCCGAACGTTCGCGGGCATCCTCGTCGAGGGCGAAATCGCCCAATACCGTGCCCAGCGTTTCGGACCGGGTGGCGCGGTTGATGTTGGTGTCGGGGGCGAACGCCATCTCGAAGCTGGCGCCCAATGGCTTGCGCGCGCGCAGCGCCTGCGAATAGCGATCGACTACCCGCGCCACATCGGGAGGCAGGCCGCCGGCCTGCACCTCGCGCAAGGCGCGCCGCGCACCGGCATCGTCGCCCATCGCCTCGAGCACGCGGGCCAGTTCCAGCCGCACCGGTTGCGCCTGGGGCTGTTCGTCCAGGACGGCGCGCAGCAGCAGGGCGGCCCCGGTCAGGTCGCCGCGTCGCATGACCAGCCGCGCCAGGCGATAGCGCGCCTCGCTGCGCACCTGGACGTCGCCGTCCTGCACCAGCGCGCGCAGCGCGCGTTCGGCGGTGGCAAGGTCGCCGCTGCGCTCTGCGCGTCCAGCGAGGGTCATGAGATCGGCGGCGCCCATCTGCACGACCTGCTGCGCCGGGACGACCGGCACGGCCTGGGTCAGCGCGAGCAGGATCATGGACCGCGGGCGTGCGGGAGCGGCCAGCGCTTCACTTCAGTTCTTCCTGCCGATCCAGATCCCGCCCATGGTCCCGGACCTTGTTTCGCCGGGGGCCGGGCTGAACGTGTAGGGCGCGTTCCATCGGCCGATCACTTCTGCCGCCTGGGGCCCGGTCAATTGACCCGCGAAGCTGCCCTCGGCCCCGCTCCGCCCCTCGATCGCGAATGCGCCGGAATAGGCCGGATTGCCTTTGGCGAAGACAGTGTCGCGGAACGTGTAGTCGCCGAGGATGGCGATGTCTTCCCAGCCATACCAAAGTTCTGGTCTCATCACGCCTGTCAGCGTTCCTGCGCCGAAATCGAAGGTCAGCGTGACTTTGCCTCCGACGAAGTAATCGAGATCGCTGAGGGCGTGGATGTCGGCGGAATAGCTTGCGACACCGCTGAGGGGCATTTGGGTCGGGCTGGTCGGTATTCCGTAGGCAAAGAGGCCGAGCGCCCGTTGCGACACGGTGCCGGTATCGGTCTGCTCGTGATATGACCCCCAGGAGGAATAGGTATAGAGCGAGCCACTCTGACCTGGAACCGTCAGGGTTACCCTTGGCCCCAATTCGGTGCCCGCGGAGTCGACCAGGACGCCGTAACTGCCGGTCGCAATCTGCCCGACCGACCCGCTGTAGCTCAGGAACCTGAAGACTCCCTGGCTCTCTCCGGGCACGGTCATCAGGTACGTGTTGTCCGCTGCGCGATAGGCAAAATCGACGGCTTGGCCGACAGGGGGCGAAGCCACCTCAAGCACGTTGCCCGTATTCACGTCGGTTTTTAGGGTCAATCCCGTCGCCACGGCGACGAAGGGCTGATCGCTGACGAGCCCGATTGCGCTTGGCGCAAGCACGCCTGAAACGCTGGGAGGCGCAGTACCAGACGCGGGCGGCGGCGGCGGCGGCGGTGGTGGTGGCGGCGGTGGCGGTGGCGGCACGCTCGGCGTCGAAGCGATTCCGCCACCGCCTCCGTCCCCGCATCCCGCAAGCAGCAACAGCGCGGCCGGGGCTACGATCGAGTACAAGATGCCGCGCTGTGTCATGGCCTGCACTCCTCAGAACTTCACCACCTTGGGCCCTGTCGTGCGTTCGCGGGCGGTTCGCCAGATATCGGGTGCAAGCGATTCGCTGCCGGGACGGCCCGACGAGAAAAAGAGCTCGCTCCCGTCCCAGCTCAGCGATGGGCGGGCGTCGAACGCGGCCGAGTTGAGCGCGGTGAGAGCGGTAGCCGCGCCGAAATCCTCGTCCGTGCCGGCACGCGTGGCGACATAAAGGTCGACTCCGCCGAGTCCGCCGGGACGCGTCGAATCGAAATAGATCGTCAGGCCGTCGCGGCTGATGTTGGGCCGGTTGTCCGAAGCCGGGCTGGCCACGCCGCCGTTCATCTGCACGGCCTGGGCACCGTTGACGCTCTGGTACAGCTTGCCGCCGGTGCCGTTGCCGTTCCGGCGCGAGAAGACCATTACCTTGTTTCCGGCCGCGTCCTCGAAGAAGTCGGCCGCTTCGTCCATGAGCGGCGAATTGATGGCCGCCCCGAGATTGGCAGGCTCGTCCCAATCGCCGCCCTGCCTTTCGCGCGTGACCAGAAGGTCACCGGGGTCGGCGCTGCTGGCGCGGCTGAAATAGAGCCGGTTGTTGACCGTGATCGTCGGGCAGAATTCGTCCGCAGCGGTGTTCACCGTATCGGCAAGCCGCTCGGAATTGCCGAAGCCGGTCTCGACGTTGTCGCGGGTGGCGCGGTAGATGTCCTGGTTCCCGCTGCGGTTCGAATTGAAGTAGATCGTGCGTCCGTCGCGAGACAGGCTGACGCATCCGTCGACCGACGCGGTGTTGAGGCTTGGCGACGAACCGGGCAGGGCCTCGGCCGATCTTGGTGTGCTCCAGTCGGAATAGGGCGGCAAGGCCAGCGCGGCGCTGCCCCCAAGAAGTGTCGCGGCCAGGAAAGCGCTGGGGGCGCGGCTGCTTGTGGAGAAGGTCGTGAACATGGTCGGTCCTCGCAATGGAATGCACAGCATTGATTGCGAACCCTGCCGGCGCATCTCTTGCGGAACCCATGCGGACGCCGTGTGGCCGTTGGGGGGATTGTGGGCCTTCAAGGCCGCCTGCGGCAACGAAGGCTTGCCGATGGATTGCCGATGGCGCGGCGATATTGTGCTGAACTATCCGAATTTTGCCGGATCGATCGCACCACGCACGAAAGGATCGGGCCAGATGTTGCGGGCGCGCCAATAGGCCAGATGACCGGTGCGCTGGCACATGGCGGGAAACCGCGCGTCGGCCCGCAGCGCGCTGGTCGCCGGGATGAACAGGAACTGGCTGCGGCCCCAACCCGGTTCGCTGTAGAAATCGCGGAAGCTGGAGGGCGCAGGACGCTGCACGAGCTTGCCGCGCATCTCGAACAGGCCCGAAGCCACGTCGAAGGCCGAATCGAGCCGGCCGAGGTAGGACATGGCCATGATCGCATTGGCGGCGAGGCCGGGGGAGAGCGGCGCCGTCTGCGTGCAGACTGCTTCGGCCCGGGCGAGGTCAGCCGGTTCGCGCGTGGCGCTGGCCCGGGCAATCGCGCGCCATGACCTGAGACTGGGTTCGGCAAGGTTCGTGGGCCGGTTGGTCTTGTCGTCGAGTTGCGCGAGAGCGGCATCGCCGCGCCCTGAAAAGGCGGTGATCACCATGCGCGCATTCCAGGTCGCGCTATTGTGCGGCCACAGCCCGCGCGCATGGTCGATGACGCGCATCGCTTCAACGGGGTTGCCGAAGATCCAGTGCTTCAGCGCGCGGCGCGCCTGGTGCGACGGTTCGAACGGTTCGACCGCAATGGCCCGTTCGTTGAGGTGCAGCGATTCCCGGCAGCGCCCAAGGCCCTGATAGAAGATCGTCAGGATGGCCAGCGCCTCGGCGTTGCCGGGCGCATCGGACAGGATATCCAGCAGGACGTCTTCCAGCCGGTTCCAGCCGTCGAGGTCGCGGCGCTGCAAGGCCAGCACGGTCCGCGCGTTGGGCTCGCGCGGGTCGAGCGTCAGGGCCCGCTGAGCGGCCTCGCGCTCTGCCGTAAGGTTGGTCTGGGTAACTGCCAGCCAGCCCCAGGCATCGGCGCGGCCCGGATCGCGCGCGATCGCCTGGCGAAACAGGTCGCGCGCCTTTTCACGGTCTTTCGGAAATCCGTTGGCGCGCAGCAGCTTGCCTTGCTCGACCAGGTCGTCGACCGCGTCGCGCCGGCTTTCCAGCCAGAATGCGCTACCGAGCCCGGCGAGCGCCAGCGCCCCGCCGCCGGCGCCAATTGCCAGGCGCCGGGACAAGGCGTGCCGCTTTCCGCCGGGGGCTTGCTCCGCTTCGACGGCGTTCCAGTCGATGCCCGTCAGCCGGAAGCCGACCCGGGGAACCGTCTCGACTTCGAACCCGACCGCGGCTGCCGCCGCGACGCGGCGCAGTTCGGCCACGGCGCGGTTGATCGCATCGTCGCCCACGATCCGTCCGTCCCAGCATTGTTGCAGGAGGTCGTCGCGCGACAGCACGCTGCCCCGCGCGTCGGCCAGTGCGACCAGCACCTGCATGACGCGGGGTTCGGCCTTGATAGACCCGCCCGGCCCTTCGACTATCCGCAGCGACGGGCGCACGGTGACGGTGCCCAGGGCAAAGTCGGCCCGCCGGGCGAGAGGCGGCTTCGCGGACTCGGGGGCTTGCGTCGTATCGTCGTTCACGCGGCTGTGTTTACTGGATTTTCGCTGCGGCTAAAAGCGTAGCTCCAATCCGGCGCCCAGTTCCAGCGGATCGGCCACCGTGGCCAGATTGCTTGGGCTGCCGTAGCGATAGGTCAGTTGGAATGCGTTGGCGGCGTTGCGCGCAAAGCCGGACAGCGTGATCGGGCCGAGGGTATAGGCCGCGCGCAGGTCCAGCGTGGCGGCAGCATCGACGCGGCGTGACACCATGCCGAAGTCGTCGCTGAAATAGCCGCTGTGGGTGCGGACCTGTGCGCTGAGACGCAGGGGATCGAACGGCCGCCAGTCGACTGCGAGGCTGGCGGTGAGGCGCGGGCTGCGCTGAAACTCCTGGCCCAGCATCGGATCGGCGGGGTCGATCGTCTGCGTGATGCGGGTGCGCAGCAGGCCGATTGCTGCTCCTGCGGTCAGCCGGCGATCGGGCTTCCAGTCGGCCTGCAGTTCGGCGCCCAGGCTTTGCGCGCGCGGTGCGTTGGCGATCTCGGTGGCCAGATCGGTGCCGCCTCCGGGCCGCACCACGGCGAAGGTCTGGGTGCGCTGCGCGTTGCGCATGGCATAGCGGAACGCATTGAGCCCCAGGGAAAGCCGGCCATCGGCGGTGCGCAGCCGCGCAAACAGCTCGACATCCCACAGCGTCTCGGCCTCGAAGGTGTCGACCGTGAAGGTCGCCGTGTTGATGGTCATCCCGCCGGGATTGGCGGCGCGCTGGACGAGGGCGCCCAGCCGCCACTGCGGGCTGGGGGCGTAACTTGCCTCGAACCGCGGGAGCCACGCCGAGAAGGCACGGTCGTAGGCCACGTCCAGATCGCGAAATCCGCCGCGAAAGCCGCCGCCGCGGCGCTGGTCGTCACGCTGGTAGCGCAGGCCGGCGCGCAGGGTGACGCGGGCCGCGGGTTTCAGCTCGGCATCGGCGAACAGGCCAAGGCTGTTCTGGACGTCGTCGAACGTGCCGATGCCGAACCCCGGATTGCGCGACACGTCAATGGTCTGGTCCAGTTTGGTGCGGATATAGCTCGCCCCGCCGACCAGGCGCAGGGCGGGCGACGCTGCAAGGGTCACGATCGGCTCGACCGAGAGGTCGCGGCTGCGCAGCCGGGCTTCGCCGGCGCCGGGCGGCGAAAATCGCTGCGCCCGGGCGAGGCCGAAGGTTGCCATGAGGCGGGCCTCGACCGGGCCGCCGGGCGCGTAGCTCGCCCGCGCAGTCCAGGAATCGGTGTCGATGACGAAATAGCCGTAGCCGACCGACGGGTTGGTGCGCGCCTCATAGGGCGGGCTGATGGCTTCGGCCTGGGGCATGCGCGATTGACCCTTCGCCCAGCCGAGGTCGAGGCGCAGCCCTGCTACCGCCTCTGGCTGGACGCGCAACTTGACCCGCAGCAGATCGGATTCGTCCTGGTTGAGGTCGACGGCGTGCCGCGTGCTGCGCAGCGTCGCCGCGGTGCGGCTGCGGCGCTGATCGCCCGCGACCCGAACTGCCACCTGGTTGGCGACCAGCGGCATGGTCAGTGCGGCCGAACCCTGCCAGGTCGCGAAATCGCCGACGATAAGCCTGGCGCGCGCGGCGACGGTCCAGTCGGGGTCGGTCGTCTCGACAAAGATCGCCCCGCCGATCGAATTGCGCCCCTGGGTGGTGGTCTGCGGGCTGCGGAACAATTCGATCCGGTTGACGTCCCACAGCGAGGTGAGGCCGAAGGCCAGTTCATAATAGGTCACCGGCCGCCCATCGACCTGGATTGTCGCGCGCGGGCGCGAACCGCCCAGAAAGGCCGGCAGATCGCGCACCGCGCCGGTCGAGTCCTGCCCGCGGATCACCGGCCCTTCGCCGCCCGAGCCGAGCTGGACATTGGGCACGCCCATCAGCACCTGTTCGATTCGGTCCGCCCCGGCCAGCGCCTCGATCTCCTGGGCCGATCGCACTGCCACGCTGGATGCCGTTTCAAGCGTGCTGCGGGTCACACGTTCGCCGGTTACCACGATCTGCTCCGCATCTGCCGGGCCGGGGGCAGCGGCACGCGGACTTTCGCCTGCGGCAAGCAGCAGCGCTTCGAACATCACGGGGGGCATGATTGCTTCGCCCGGGGAGCGAAGGCAAGCCCCGCCTAGAGCAGTTCCGAAAGGTCGACCACCGGGATGCCCTGCGCGGCAAGTAGCTGGGCGATATCGTCTATCCGCGCCATCTCGCCATCGTCGCGCATGATCGAGCAGATCACCGCGGCATCGCCGGCTGCGGCGCGGCGGCACAGCTCCACCGCCGCCTCGGCCGCGCCGGGGCGTTCGGTCACGCCGCCTGGTGCGGTAATGAGCGGAAAGACGTGACCCGGCGAGACGAGATCGGCCGCACCCGATTCCTCGGCGACGGCGACGGCAATGGTGCGGGCACGGTCGGCCGCGGAGATGCCGGTCGAAACGCCGGTTTTCGCTTCGATCGAGCGCCCGTGGGGCCGGCCCGACTGGTTGTGGCGTCCGGTGTTGATCAGCGCGATGCCGAGCCGTTCGGCGCGCTCCTGGGTAATGGCCAGGCAGATGAGCCCGCGCCCGTGTCCGGCCATGAAGTTCACTGCCTCGGGCGTCACGTGTCGCGCGGCGAGGCAGTAATCGATGTCGCCGCCGCGCAGCCGGTCGCCGGTGATGACGATCATCCGCCCTTCGGCCAGCGCCGCCAGGCCCGCGTCGAGCGCCGCGCTCATGCCGGACGCTCGCCCAGCGCCAGCGCCGCCGCACCGCGATAGGTCTGCTGCCCGACCAGTTCGAGCTGCATTCGCGCGCGGTCTTCGAGGCACTCGCCATCGGGCGAGAACAGCCCGTGATAGGTCCGCACCGTCGCGCCCATCGGCGTCGGCCAGCCACGCAGCGCGTGGACGATCGAGCGCAGCGTCAAGAGCGTGCTCATCGTCGCCTGGTCGCCATAGGCCGTGGCGATCAGTCCCACTGCGCGCCCGTCGAGATAGGGCCGCTCGTCCTTGGCAAGGTCTTCGAGGTAGTCGAGCGCGTTCTTGACCAGCCCCGATATCGACCCGTGATAGCCTGGTGCGGAGATCAGGATGCCGTCGGCGCGGCGCACCGCCTCGACCAGTTCGGCACCGTCCTCGATCCCGTAACCCTGGCCGCGGTAGTGTGGCAGCGCGCCGAGATAGTCACCGCCGAAGATGGTTACCTCGGCGCCGCAAGCTGCGGCGGCCGCTCCGGCGAGGCGCATCGCCTGTTCGGTCGAGCTGCCCGGATTGACCGTGCCGCCAATGCCGACGATGCGCACCGGGCGCGTGAGCGATGTCATGAACGGCACTCCTGCTGGATGAACTGGTCGAGGGTCTCGGCTTCGGCCGGCGACAGGCGCAGGCCAAGCTTGGTGCGCCGCCACAATACGTCCTCTGCGCTGCGGGCCCATTCGCGCGCGACGAGGTGGCGCACCTCGCGCTCGGTCAGGCCGTGGCCGAAGTCGCGGCCGCAATCGGCAAGGCTCGCGGCGCCTTCGAAGATCGCAAAGGCCGTGGTGCCAAAGGTGCGGACCAGGCGGTGCGCGGCCGGGGCGAGGAAGGGGAAGCGCGCAGCGAAATCGGCTTCGATCCGCGCGGCCGCGTCGACCGCGAAATCGCCGCCGGGAAGGGCGCTGCCGGCTGTCCAGCCGTGCCCACGCAGCACCGGCAGGCGCTCGGCCAGAGTTTCTACCGCTTCCTCGGCAAGGTGACGATAGGTGGTGATCTTGCCGCCGAACACCGACAGCAGCGGGGCGCCTGCGCTGTCGTCCGACAGGTCGAGGTCGTAGCCGCGGGTTGCCGCCTCGGGCCGGCCCGAGCCGTCGTCGATCAGCGGGCGTACGCCCGAATAGGTCCAGACCACGTCCGCAGGGGTCACGGCCTGGCGGAAAAAGCGGCTCGCCCCTTCGCAGAGATAGGCGATCTCTGCCTCGCTGGCCGCGATCGGGCCGCCGTGATGATCGACGTCGGTCGTGCCGATCAGGGTGAAATCCCCTTCGTAGGGGATCGCAAAGAAGATGCGCCCGTCGGGCAGCTGGAAGAAATAGGCGAAGGGGTGGTCGAACAGCCGCGGCACCACGATGTGCGATCCGCGCACCAGCCGCATGGCGCGCTGGTGGGGCAGACCGCTCTGGTCGAGCAGGTCGATCACCCCCGGACCGGCGGCGTTGATCACGGCGCGGGCGGCAAAGCGCTCGCCGCCTGCCTCGATCTGCCAGGCGTCCCCGTCGCGGCGCAGGTGGGTGACGCGGCAGCGCGTCCGCACTTCGGCCCCCCGGTCGGCGGCGTCGCGCGCGTTGAGCACGACCAGCCGCGCATCATCGACCCAGCAGTCCGAATAGACGAAGGCGCTGGTGAACTCCGGCTTCAAGGGCGTCCCGGCGGGATGGCGGGCAAGGGCGACGGTCTCGGTCGCGGGCAGGCGCTTGCGCCCGCCGATGTGGTCGTAGAGGAACAGCCCGAGCCGGACCAGCCAGCGCGGCCGCAGCCCTGGCACGTAAGGCAGCACGAAGCGCATCGGCCAGGCGATGTGCGGGGCGATCGCCCACAACCGTTCGCGCTCCGACAGGCTCTCGCGCACCAGGCCGAATTCGTAGTGCTCCAGATAGCGCAGCCCGCCGTGGATCAGCTTGGTCGACGCGGACGAGGTGCCGCCGGCCAGATCGCCCGCCTCGAGCAGCAGCACGCGTGCGCCGCGCCCCGCGGCGTCGCGGGCGATGCCGCAGCCGTTGACCCCGCCGCCGATGACGGCAAGGTCGTACAGGGGCTGGCCGGCCGCGTTCATCCTAGGCGAACTTCAGCGGGCCGTGCTCGATCTGCGGCAGGACATAGCGGGCGAACATGTCGCATTCGCCGGCGTGGGGATAGCCCGACAGAATGAAGGCTTCGATCCCCTCGGCCTGGTAGGCGCGCAGCTTGGCAAGGACCTGGTCGGGCGTGCCGACGATGGCCGCGCCGCAGCCCGAGCGCGCCCGGCCGATCCCGGTCCACAGGTTGTCCTCGACGAAGCCGTCGCCGTCGGCCGCGCCGCGCAGTTCGGCCTGGCGCTGCACGCCGTAGTTCTTCGCATCGAGCGAGGCTTCGCGGATCGCGCGGCCCTTTTCGTCGTCGAGCTTGGACAGCAGCCGGTCGGCATAGGCGCGGGCCTCGTCCTCGGTCTCGCGCACGATGACGTGGACGCGGTAACCGAACTTGAGGCTGCGGCCGTGGTTTGCGGCGCGCTGCTTCATGTCGGCGATGGTTTCGCGGACCTTGTCCATCGTGTCGGGCCACATCAGGTAGACGTCGCAGCCCTGCGCGGCGCATTCGCGCGCCTCGTGGCTCAGGCCGCCGAAGTAGAACGGCGGGCATTTGCCGCTGATCGTGGTCATGCGCGGGGGATCGAGCTTCAGCTGGTAATGTTCGCCCTGGTGGTCGATGCTCTCGCCGTTCAAGAGGCTGCGCACGATCTGCATCACCTCGGTCGCGCGGCCATAGCGCGGGCCGCCGGGCATGGCCTGGCCGGGCATGTCGGACGAGATGATGTTGACGTTGAGCCGCCCGGCCGTGCCATCGGCGTTGGGGCCTAGAATCCGGTCGAACGTGGCGATGCGGCGGGCCAGCTGCGGGGGCCAATCCTCGCCGATGCGGGTCGCCCAGAGCAGCTTCATCCGGCGCAGCAGCGGCGCCATGGCGGCGGCAAACACCGTGGTGTCGAGCCCGAGCTGGTAGCCCGAGGGGAGCAGGATGTTGTCGAAGCCGCCTTCCTCGGCGCGCAGCACGATGTTGCGGCAGTGCTCCCAGCTCGATTGCAGCTGCGCATCGGGGACGCCAAGAAACTCGTAGTCGTCATCGCAAAGCGCGGAAAACCATGCGATCTCGCACTGCTGGGCGGTTGTCTGGGTCATGGCAGCTTCTCCCCGCGCGAGGCGACCAGGACTGCGTACCACTCCTCGCGGGTCCACTGGACGGTCAGGGCCCGGGCGGCCTCTGCGATGCGTTCGGCCTGCTGCGACCCGACGATGGGAACGATGCCCGCCGGGTGCGCCATCAGCCAGGAATAGGCCGCGACGGTACGCGAAACGCCGCGGTCGTTGGCGACGGCGTCAAGCGCGGCGGCGACGGCCTTTTCGCGCGCGGTTGCCGGTTCGGCCAGCCGTCCGCCGCCCAGCGGCGACCAGGCCATCGGGACGAGGCCCAAAACGGTTGCCTGTTCCAGTTCGCCGTTCTCGATGCAGTCGATCCGCAGCGGGCTGATTTCCGGCTGCGTCGTTGCGATCGGGCGGCCGATGAAAGCGCCGAGCGCGGCGATCTGCAGCTGGGTGAAGTTCGATACGCCGACCTCGCCGATCTTTCCTGCGACCCGAGCGGCATCGAGCGCCCGGGCGGTTTCCTGCGGGTGGGCGAGGATGTCCGGGCGGTGAATCTGCCACAGGTCGATCCTCTCGACCTTGAGGCGCCTGAGCGAGGCGTCGATCGCTTCGGCGAGGTAGGCCGGGCTCTGGTCATAGGGCAGAGGCGGGCGGATACCGCCCTTGGTGGCCAGCACCATGCGGTCGCGAAGACCCGGTTCGGCTGCGAGCACCTCGCCCAGCAGCGCCTCGGCATCGCCGAACCCGGAGGTGCCGTCAAAACCATAGATGTCGGCCGTGTCGAGCAGGGTGATCCCGGCATCGAGCGCGGCGTGGACCAACGCCGCCGCATCGGCACGGCTGCGCCCGGCAAAGCGCCACATGCCCCAGGAGAGCGGGGCGAACGACGGCCCGTCGCGGCCCAGCCGCACGGTCTTGGGAAGGGGAAGCTGGCTCATGAAACTATCCTATTTGGCGGAGCGACCGAAGCGCGCTCGACAAGGGCATGGGGCAGGCGGCGATGGGTGATATCGCCTCCGGTGATGAGAATATCGGTGGCGGTACGGGCCAGTTCGGCCATCGGCTGGTGGATCGTGGTCAGCGGAGGCCAGACGGTGCGGGCAAGGGTCGTATCGTCGAAACCGGCGACGGAAAGATCGCCCGGAAGGTCGAGATTGCGGTCGTGCGCAAGGGCCAGCACGCCGGCGGCCATGTCGTCGTTCGCGGCAAAGATCGCGGTCGGCGGCACCTTCAGGTCGAGCAGGGCCATCCCGCCGCGCACGCCGCTGTCGAAGTCGAACTCGCCTTCGCAGACCAAAGCCGGTTCGAAGGCGATGCCAGCGCGGTCGAGCGCACGGCGATAGCCGAACAGGCGATCGTCGGACGCCATGTGGTTGGGATGGCCCTTGATGAAGCCGATCCTCCGGTGCCCCAGGTTGATGAGGTGGGTGGTCATGTCGTCGGCGGCCTGCGTATCGTCCATGAACACGCTGCTGGTCAGCGAGCGGTTGGTGCCCGGCGAGATCCTGACGAAGGGAATGTCGAGCGCGTCGAGAGTGCGAAGCACCGGTTCGCAATCGGTCACCGGCGAGGACAGCACGATGCCGTCGACGTGGGTTTCGCTGATCAGCCCGCGCACCTCCTCGCCGACGCGGGGATCGGACACGTCGACCGGCTGGGCGAGCAGGCGGATGCCTTCCTCGTGGCAGCGATCCCAGCAGCCCTTCTGGATCTGGAACATGTAGTAGGGACTGTGGTTGTCGTAGATCAGCGCGATCTGGTTGGACTTGGCGCCCGACAGGATCCGCGCCGCGATCGAAGGGCGGAAATCGAGCTCGCGCATCGCCATTTCCACCCGCTCGCGGGTCTCGGCGCTGACATAGGGATGTCCGTTGAGCACGCGGCTGACGGTCTTGACCGCTACGCCGGCCTTGGCCGCCACGTCGCGGATGTTGCTGCGCTCGCTCATCGCGCCAGCGCCTTGGGCAGGGCCGCGAACAGTGCGGCAAACTTGCTGTCCGTGCGGAAGAAAACCGGCGGCGCGTCGAGCGGGGCGGCCACGCGGTGGGCGCCCGGCGCATAGTCCGCGCCGCTCCACACATGGCGCCAGGGCTCCGTCCCCGGCAGCACGACATCCCGTTCCATGGCACCTTCCTCGATCACCGGGGCAACCAGCAGGTCGGCACCGTAAAGGAACGCGTCCTGCACCGTCCAGAGCGCGGGATCGTCGGGATGGTGGAGGAACAGCGGGCGCTGGACCGGAAGGCCCTGGCTCGCCGCCTCGTCGCACAGGTGGCGCACATAGGGCGCCAGGTGCGCGTGGACCCGGCTCCACCGGGCAAAGCAGGCAAGCAGTTCGGGCGTGCTGTCGTATTGCAGGTTGTCGTCGGGGCGGTTGCCTTCGTGGCTGCGCATGAACGGCGCGAAGGCCGCCATCTCGCACCACCGCCGCATCACCTCGGCGCTGCGCAGGTTGCCGTGAAGCGAGGTGTAGCCGCCGCAGTCCGAATGCGAATAGGCGCTGCCGAGGAGGCCCGCCGAGAGCGTCGCGGTGATCACCGTGCCGATCCCGTCGTGGCGGCTGAAATCGACCGACTGGTCGCCCGCCCACAGCAGCGCGCAATGCTGCTGCACGCCCGAAAAGCCCGAGCGCATGAAGAACACCGCCTCGCCGGTCTGGCCGCGGCTGGCGACGGCGCGCGCGTTCACCTCGGCCCACAGCACGGGGTAGCGGTTGTGCGTTTCCATTCCCGTCGTCCCGTCAGCGAAGCGGGCATCGGCAGGAATATACTCGCCGAAATCGGCCATCCAGCCGGACACCCCGATGTCGAGCATTTCCTGGCCCAGCACCCGGTCGGCGAACCAGGCGCAGGTTTCCTCGCGGGTGAAATCGAGCGAGGCGCAGGTGAACTCGCCGAAATCGGTGAGCAACACGGCGCCGTGGTCGTCACGCACGTAGTGATCGCCCTCGAGCCCCTCTTCGTAAAGCAGCCCGTCGATCGCGAGGTAGGGGTTGGCATAGGCGAGGAAGCGGATGCCGCGCGCCTTCAGCGCCGCGATCCGCGCGGGCAGGTCGGGATAGCGCTGTTCGCTGCGACGCCAGTCCCAGAACAGCCGGCGCCCGAAGCTGGTCTCGCGGATGCCGGCCCAGTCCTCGCACCAGATGCCGGAAATGGCGGCTCCGGCTTCGACGAAGCGTTCGAGCCGCTCGAAGCTGCGCGCGCCATCCTTGAGGCCGACGATCGCGCCGCCGATCGCCCAGTCGGGCAGGGGAGGCTGGCGCCCGAAGCGCTCTGAAAGTTGCCCGACCAGGCCGGCCGGACTGTCGGCGGCGAACAGATCGAAGCTGGTGTCGCCGGCCCATACCTCGACCCGGTGAGCGGCCGGATCGGTAAAGTCGAGCACGCTGTAGGTGCTGGCGTTGCAATGCACGGCCAGCCAGCGCGAGGTCAGGAAAGTCGGCTGGGGGAAATTGGTGGTCCAGTAATCGCCGGTGCCGTGGCCGGTCAGCGCCGCCTGCGGGGCATCGGGTTCGCGGCCGACGCCGGGTTCGCTGGTCCACATCGGGAAGCGCCGGCCGTTGAGGGCGAGATAGCTGAACTGCTCGCCGCCACCCCAGACGGCCTCGCCCGGTTCGGCGTGGAAGGCGATCGCAATGCGGTGATGCCCCGGTGCCAGCGCCCGGACCACAAGGGAGCCACCATCGAACTGCAGCCGGGCGATTGCCCCCGCCGCGTCGGACAGGGTTACCGTGGCTTCATCCACCAGATCGACGCGAACCGCGTGCCGCGCGTCGGAGGGCGAATCGGAGATGGTGAAGTTGCCCAGCGTCATGGCGACATCGGCCTTGCCGCGCGATGTGACCACCGCCGGACAATCTGGCCGGTGCCGCAGAACGATTCGCCCTGCAAAATGCAGGTCGAAACCGTCTCCGGACGCTGAAAACCCGTCCCTCACATCCCGTTTCCCATCGTTCCGGGCTTTGTGACCCGATGTCTTTGTCCTTGTGTGACACCGCTTGACATATCGAGCGTTCGCGATCATTTCAAGGCCCACGGCAGGCGCGATGGAACGCGCCGCGTAACGTCACGGCCACCGGTTCGGTCCGGGGCAGAGGGAGGATTTCTGAAATGAAGCACCTGTTTCGCTTGTCGTCGGCCTTGCCGCTGATCGCCTTCCTGTCCGCGCCCGCGCTGGCGCAGGATGCCGCGCCAGCCGGCGAGGCCGCGGTCGAGGCCGAAGCCCCTCCGGGCGAAATCGTCGTCACCGCGCAGAAGCGGACCGAACGCCTGCAGGACGTGCCGCTGGCGGTCTCCGTGCTGAGCGGCGACGCGGTGAGCAACGCCTCGCGCTCGAGCCTCGAAGGCGCGACGCAGCTGGTCCCGTCGCTCAACTTCGTCAAGGCCGGCACCTCGCTCAACCAGACGCTGTTCCTGCGCGGCCTCGGCACGACTTCGTTCTCGATCGCGGTCGAACCGTCGGTCTCGACCGTGCTTGACGGCGTGGTGTTGAGCCGCGCGGCCGAAGCCTTCAGCGACCTCGCCGATATCGCCCGCATGGAAGTGCTGCGCGGACCGCAGGGCACGCTGTTCGGCAAGAACGCCAGCGCCGGCGTGATCAACATCGTCTCGAAGATGCCCGGCCGCGACTTCGGGGCCGAGGTCGAGGGCGGCCTGTTCTTCGACAACGGCACCGAATACCGCGTGCGCGGTTCGGTCGACTTGCCGCTGTCGGACAGCCTGCGCACCCGCACCACGGCCTTCTACGACAAGTACGACGGCAACATCTTCAACGTGGCGCCGGGCGTGAACCGCCGGGTCAACGGCTTCGAACACTGGGGCGTGCGTTCGATCGTGCAGGGCGACATCAGCGATGCCGTGCGGGTGACGCTGATCGGCGACTATCACAAGAACGACGACGATTGCTGCGCCGACGTGATCGGCGGCCCGCCGCTCTTCGGCGCGACCAGCACGACGCCGGGCGCGGTCAACACCGCCAGTCTCAACCTGATCCAGACGGTGCTTCCGACGCTCGCCGGCGATCGCACCCGTGCGGTCAACCAGAACCTCGTCACCCGCACGATCGAGACGGGCTACGGCTTCTCGGGACAGTTCGACGCCGAACTGGGCGGCCAGACCGTGACCTCGATCACCGCCTATCGCAACTTTGCCAACAACGAGATCCGCGACGGCGACTTCTACCCGCAGCCCTACATCGGGGTGCCGCAGTCGCACGACACCGGCCCGCAGACCGGGTGGACCTTCAGCCAGGAACTGCGCCTGACCTCGCCGGGGAACCAGTTCTTCGACTATGTGCTGGGGGCGTACTATTCGTACACCTACACCAAGCGCGTGTTCCAGCGCGACAACACCTTCTGCAGCCTGGCGACCGGCGCAGTGGCGCCGGCAGGCGTACTGACCCCGTGCACCAGCACGCTGGCCGGACCGACAGGCACTGCCTTCGGCCGCGCGACCTATGACAACGCGCAGAAGAACCTCGCGCTGTTCGCGCAGACCACCTTCAACATCACCGATGCGTTCCGCCTGCTGGCGGGGCTGCGCTACACGATGGACCAGCTCGACGTGTCCTTCGTGCGCGTCACCAGCGCGGGCAACGGCGCGTCGCAGCCGCCGTTTGATGCCGGTGTCTATGCCCGTTACCGCGCCTTGATCGCGGCGGGCGTCGCGCCGACCACGGCGCAGACCCAGGCCGCCGCCTTCACCAACGGCGTGCCGCTGACGGAGAAGACCACCGCCGACAACCTGTCGGGCAAGGTCGGCGCCCAGTTCGACTTCAGCCGCGACGTGACCGGTTATGCAACCTATACCCGCGGCTACAAGGGGCCGGCGTTCAACCTGTTCTTCAACCTTCAGCCGACCGGGCTGAAGGCGCTGGAACCGGAAACCTCGGACGCCTACGAAGTCGGTCTCAAGAACACCCTTCTGGGCGGCACGCTGACGCTGAACCTCGCGGGATTCTATGCCAAGTACTACAACTTCCAGGCCAACAACCCCGACACGCTGATCGTCGGCGGGCAGACGACGACCATCGCCCGCTTCACCAACGCCGGCACGGTCTCGACCCGCGGCGTCGAGCTGGACATGGCCTGGCGTCCGACGGCCGATTTCTCGCTGACCGGCGGCGCGGCCTATACCGACGCGCAGATCGACCACTTCAATCCGCCGCCGGTGCGCACGCCCAACGATATCGTCGCCGATGGAACGACCTTGCCCTTCGCGCCGAAGTTCAAGGGCAGCCTGGCCGCCGACTACCGCCTGCGCACCGGCGGCGCGGTGGACATCGGGATCAATGTGCAGGGCTCCTATCAGTCGGAGCAAAGCCTGTTCCTGACCCCCGATCCGGTCATCGCCAAGGCGACCACGATCGACGGCTATGGCATCGTCAACGCCTCGATCTCGCTGATCGAGCCGGACGACCGGTTCAAGATCAGCGCGGTGGTGCGCAACCTGTTCGACACGTCCTACATCTCGGCGGTCAGCACCAGCGGGCCTTCGGGGGCCTACCGCTACCAGATCCCGCGCGATGCGGATCGCTATTTCGGAGTGACGGCCAAGGCCGAATTCTAAAGTCCGCAGGGTCGCAAGGAAAAAGGCCGCGGGGAGCGATCCCCGCGGCCTTTTCGTGTGCCCGCGAAAGGTTCAGCCCGGCTGGTCGCCGTCCTCGGCCACGATGCGCGGAACCAGCAGGTGGATCCAGCCCAGCGCCGCCAGATAGGCGAAGGCCGCGACCCAGAACAGCGGGGCGTAGCCGATCCCGTTGGTCAGCAGCCGGCCCGTCGCTTCCTGGATGCCGAAGCCGGCGACATTGCCGGCAACCGCGCCCAGTGCCATCACCGTCGCCACGCGGCGGGCGGGGATCGCGTCGGCGGCAAAGCCGAAGATGTTGGTCGAAAAGCCCTGGTGCGCGAACAGCCCGAGGCCGATCAGCGCCGCCGCCGTCCAGGCGCTGTCGACGGTCAGGGCGAGCGGAATCGGCAGGATGACCAACGCGTAGAGCAGCATACTGGTCTTGCGCGCGGCGTTGACCGAACGCCCGTCGAGCAGGACCCCGAACAGCTTGCCCGACGTGAGCGCGCCCAGCGCTGCCAGGCTGAAGGCCAGCGCCGTCGGGCCGACCAGCTCGGACTGGCTGAGGTGGAAGACCTTGTTGAACAGGTCGGGCAGCCAGAAGGTGAAGAACCACCAGAACATGTCGGTGATCGCCTTGGCCCCCATGATCGCCCAGGTCTTGCGGTCGGCCAGCGCCTCGCCATAGGACGAACGGGCAGGGCCTTCGCCGGGGGCCTCCGCGCGGGGCAGGGCGCGCAGGCGGCGCGTGCCGGCGATCCAGAAGGCCAGCCAGACGAAGCCGAGCAGACCGGTGACGATGAAGGCGGCCTTCCACCCGAACACCACCGCAAAGGGAACCACGGTCAGCGGAGCGAGGATGTTGCCGAGATTGGGAGCGGTGTTGACGATGCCCACTGCCATCGAACGCTGCTTGATCGGCAGGTACTGCGCCGCCGCCTTGACCGCCGCCGGGGTGTTGACCGCTTCGACCGCCACCAAAGCCACCCGCGCCGCGACGAACTGGCCGACCGTGGCGGCAAAGGCGTGGGCGATTCCGGCAAGCGACCACAGTCCGACTGCCGTTCCATAGGCCAGCCGCACGCCGAAACGGTCGATCAACCAGCCGACGAACAGCAAGGCGCCGGCCGCGGCAAGCTGGCTGGCCGAGGCAAAGTGGGCGAATTCCGCATCGCCCCAGCCGTATTCGGCCGAGATCGTCGGCTTCAATAGCGACAGCACCTGGCGGTCCACGTAATTGATGATCGTTCCGAAGAACAGCAGCGCGATCAACCACTTGCGGCTCCTGGCGAGGATGCGCTCGGCCTCGCTCGGCGCCAACCTGGCAGAGGGGTTCGCGGGGGCGTCGGTCATGCTATGGGCTCTCCCTTGGCGCCGCTCGGGGGCGCTTGCGGCTTGCATCTTAGCCGCTCGTGGGGCTAAGGAAAGCGCAATATGACACCGCCGGACAGAACCAGGCCGCAATCGTCGCCAAACTGGGATGCGCTGCCCAATGGCGGCGACCTGTTCGGCGAGATCTACCTCGCCGAACGGCTCGAGGCGGAAGAAGGGCCGTCAGCCGCGCGGCTTTGGCGACGCTATGCGCCCGGGCTGATCGTGGTCGGGGTCGCGGCAGGCACGGCGGCCTGGCTTGCGGAACACTATGGCTTTCCGATCATTCTGCTCGGCCTGCTGATCGGCCTTGCGCTCAATTTCGTGGCGCGCGAACCGGCGACCCATGCCGGGCTGGACCTTGCCTCGCGCACGTGCCTGCGCTGGGGCATCGTCGCGCTGGGCTTCCAGGTCACGGTGGCCCAGGTCGTGGCGTTGGGGCCCTGGCCCTTTGCCGCCCTGCTGGCGATCATGGCGACCGCGTTCTTTGCCGGCCTTGGCGGGGCTGCGCTGTCGGGGCAGTCGCGCTTTGCCGGGATCCTCGCGGGCGGGGCGACCGCGATCTGCGGCGCGTCGGCGGCGCTGGCGCTCTATGGCATCATCGGCCGCGACCGGCTGAGCCAGGCCCAATTCGCGCTGACCCTGGTCGGGGTCAGCCTGGCGAGCGCGCTGGCCATGTCGCTCTACCCCGCGATCGCCGGGGAAATGGGGCTCAGCGACCAGCAGGCCGGGTTCCTGATCGGCGCCTCGATCCACGACGTCGCCCAGGCGATCGGCGGCGGGTTCACCTATTCCGATGCCGCCGGAGCCGAGGCGACGATCATCAAGCTGTCGCGCGTGGCGCTGCTCGGACCGGTGATGATCCTGGTGGCACTGTGGATCGGCAATTCGGCGCTCGACGGGCGACAGCCGATCTGGCGCCGCATCGCGCTGCCGTGGTTCATCCTCGGCTTCATCGCGCTGGTCGCGGTCAACAGCCTGGGCGTGGTGCCGGATGCCGCGCGGCAGGCGATGATGACCGCATCAAAGGCGTTGTTGCTGTTCGCGGTCATCGCCACGGCGATGCGATCGGACACGGGCCTTATCATGCGGCTCGGCTGGCGCGCCGCAACGCCCGTGGTCGCCGCCACGCTGGCAAGCTTCCTGGCAGCGGTTGCCGCGATCTATCTCGGCGCAGCCTGACGCCGAGGCGCCTATCCGTTCCGGATCGCAATTTTGCGATCATGCTGTCCTTGACTAATATAAGCATAGTTATATATGTCGGGCTTATGGAAAACGTGGCTTCGATCATGGCCGATATCTCGCGCCTCATGCGCCGGGCGTTCGATGCGCGGGCGCGCACCATCGGTGTGACCCGCCCGCAGTGGCAGGTGCTGACCGTGCTCAAGCGGAATGAGGGCGTGAACCAGGGCGGCCTTGCCGACCTGCTCGACGTCGAGCCGATCACCGTGTGCCGCATGGTCGACCGCCTGCAGGACGCCGGCCTGGTCGAGCGCCGGGCCGATGCGGCGGACCGCCGCTCGTGGCGGCTGCATCTGACCCCCAAGGCGAGCGCGCTGCTCGATGACTTGCGCCCGATGGGCGAAGGCCTGATCGAGGAAGCGCTCGAGGGGATCGCGCCTGCCGATCGCGAACGCTTCCTGGCGCTGTTGCTGACGGTTCGGCAGAATCTGTCGCGCCCCGCCACGCAGGGGGCCATTGTCCATGGCTGACCGCGACCCCGCCATCGTCAAGGCCGACTCCACCCCGGTCGCCTCCCCGGTCGCCGAAGAGCTCGCCGCCCCGCCTGCCAAGGCACCGGGCAAGCTGCGCCGCGTTGCCGTGATGGGCCTCGTGCCCTTGCTGATCATCGGCGGGGCAGTGACCTACTGGTACACGCTGCAAGGCAAGGTGAGCACCGACAACGCCTACGTCCAGCAGGACAAGGTGTCGGTCAGCGCCGAAGTGGGCGGCAAGATCGCCTCGGTCGGCGTGCGCGAAGACCAGAATGTCAAGGTCGGCGACGTGCTGTTCACAGTCGATCCCTCGACCTACCAGATCCAGCTCGCCCAGGCCGACGCGGCCATCGCGACGGCCCAGGCCAGCGCGACCGCGCTTGCCAATTCCTCCGACCTGTCAGGCGCTGATGCCTCGGCCGCGCGCGAGGACATCGGCTTTGCCCAGGCCAATCTGGCCCGCCAGCAGGCCTTGTGGAACCGCGGGTTCACCACCAAGGCCGCCTATGAAGCGGCGCAGCACCAGGTTGCCCAGGCACGCGAACAGCTGCGCCTTGCCGAAGCCCGGCAGGTCGAGGCCCGCGCCAAGCTGGCGACCGGCAGCCAGGTCCCCGGCGTGCTGCCGGCGATTGCGGCCGCCCAGGCCCAGCGCCGTGCCGCCGAACTGGCGCTGACCCGCACGGTGGTGCGCGCGCCCATGGCCGGGCGGGTGTCGCAGGCCGACCGGCTCCAGATCGGCCAGGAAATCGTCAGCGGCCTGCCGGTGGTGACCATCGTCAAGAACACCGTGAGCTACGTCGAGGCCAATTTCAAGGAAACCGACCTTGCCGACATGCGCGTCGGACAGCCGGCGACGATCGAACTCGATGCCTATCCGGGCGTGAAGCTGAAGGGCCATGTCTCGTCGATCGGGGCGGGCACGGGCAGCGAGTTCTCGGTGCTCCCGGCGCAGAACGCCACCGGCAACTGGGTCAAGGTGACGCAGCGCGTTCCGGTGCGCATCGCCATCGACGAGGCCAGTCCGCGGCCCCTGCTGGCCGGCCTCTCCAGCCACGTCACCGTCGACACCGACGGCAAGCGCTGAGCGCCGCCGCCATGGCCAGCGCGGCAGCACGAGGGCGCCCGGCAGCCGGCGCGGCATCGGTCGAGGCCGGCGACGTTGCCGCTTTGCCGGTCGCCAACCCGGGGCTGGTCGTGTTCGGGATCATGACGGCCTCGCTGCTGCAGATCCTCGACACGACGATCGCCAACGTCGCCATTCCCGACATGCGCGCCGCGCTGGGCGCGACGCCCGACCAGATCAGCTGGGTCCTGACCAGCTACATCGTGGCGAGCGCGGTGGCCATGCCGGCGACCGGCTGGCTGTCCGACCGGATCGGATCGCGGCGCCTGTTCGTTCTTTCGACTGCCGGCTTCGTCATCGCCTCGATGCTGTGCGGCATGGCGCAGAACATCACGCAGATGGTGCTGTTCCGCACCTTGCAGGGGATCAGCGGGGCCTTCATCTCGCCGCTCAGCCAGGCGGCCATGCTCGACACCAACCCGCCTTCCCGCCAGCCGCAAATGATGGCGATCTGGGGCATGGGGCTGATGGCCGGACCGATCCTCGGCCCGATCCTCGGCGGCTACCTGACCGAGAACTGGAACTGGCGCTGGGTGTTCTACGTCAACGTGCCGCTGGGCATCATCGCGCTGGCGATCCTGATCGCGCAGCTGCCCTCGCGGCCGATCACGATCAAGCGGTTCGACTTCTTCGGCTATGGCATGATCACCCTTGCGATCGCGTCGCTGCAGCTGATGCTCGATCGCGGCAACCACGTCGACTGGTTCGAATCCTACGAGGTCTGGACCTATGCCATCGTCATGGCCTGTGCGGTGTGGATGGGCGGCGTCCACTTCGTTACCCGGCGCGGCGAAACGTTGTTCAGCCCGCTGCTGTTCGCCAACCGGTCCTTCGTCGTGGCGTTCCTGTTCATGTTCGTGATGGGCGTGGTGATGTTCTCGTCGATGGCGTTGCTGCCGACTATGCTGCAGCAGCTGCTCGGCTATTCGGTCATAGGCACCGGCTGGGCGCTGATGCCGCGCGGGGTGGGGACACTGGTCAGCATGTGGGTGTCGGGCCAGATGATCCGGCGGGGCGTCGATGCACGGTTCGTCGTAATCGCGGGTTTCCTTCTGACCGCGCTGTCATTCTACGAGATGTCGGGCTGGTCGCTCGCGGTCGACACGTGGCCGATCTACGTTTGCGGCGTGATCCAGGGGCTGGGCATCGGACTGCTGTTCATCCCGCTCAACAACTCCGCTTTTGCCACGCTGCCGCCGCATCTGCGGACCGAAGGGTCGAGCCTTCTGAACCTGTCGCGCTCGCTCGGCGCCTCGGTCGGCATCGCGGTGACCACCGCTCTGCTCGCCCGCAACCTGCAGATCAGCCACTCGGATCTTGCCAGCCACGTCACCGCCTCGATGACCGCGCTGATCGACTTCTCGACCGTCGACCGGTTCCAGTCTCTGGGGACGGCCGCGCTGTCGATGGTCGATGCCGAGATCAACCGGCAGGCGGCAATGATCGCCTATATCGACAACTATTACCTGCTGATGTGGATGAGCCTGGTGGCCATTCCGATGGCCTTCCTGCTGCGTCGCCCGTCGCCGCTGGCCGGGCCGGTCAAGGCCGATATTCCGCACTGAAGGCGGTGCTGGCTGGGGCGGCAGGATTCGAACCTGCGAATGCCGGTACCAAAAACCGGTGCCTTACCACTTGGCGACGCCCCAGCACGAAGGCGCGCTCTTAGCAGAGCGCGGCCATCGGGCAAGGGGGCAGTTACGCGGTTTCCAGACTGTCGAAATCGGCGGCGCTGTGGCGTTCGCGCAGCCCCGTGGCGACGTTGACCTTCTGTCCGCGCTTGACCGCCGGGCGCGCACCGATCTCCTCGACCCAGCGGCCGACGTTGGTGTATTCGTGCATCGACAGGAATTCGCCCGCGTCGTTGTAGGCAAGGCCCCGGTAAAGCAGGCCGAACCAGGCATAGACCGCCATGTCCGCGATCGTATAGTCGTCGCCCGCCAGGAAGCGGCTTTCCGCCAGGCGGTTGTCGGCCACGCTGAACAGGCGCTTGGTTTCCATCGAATAGCGGTCGATCGCATATTCGATCTTGATCGGGGCATAGGCGTAGAAATGGCCGAAGCCGCCGCCGATCAGCGGCGCGCTGCCCATCTGCCACATCAGCCACGACAGGCATTCGGCGCGGCCCCGGGGATCGGTCGGGATGAAGGCGCCGAACTTTTCCGCCAGGTGCAGCAGGATCGCCCCGCTTTCGAAGACTCGGATCGGTTCGGGGCCCGAACGGTCGAGCAGGGCGGGGATCTTGGAGTTGGGATTGATCGCGACGAAGCCCGAGCCGAACTGATCGCCGTCGCGGATGTTGATCAGCCACGCGTCGTACTCGGCGCCGCTGTGCCCGGCGGCAAGCAGCTCCTCGAACAGGATGGTCACCTTCTGGCCGTTGGGCGTACCGAGCGAATAGAGCTGGAACGGATGCTCGCCGACGGGAAGCTCCCGCTCGGTTTGCGCGCCCGCGGTCGGCCGGTTGATCGAAGCGAAGGGGCCGCCGTTTTCCTTGTTCCAGGTCCAGACCTTGGGCGGGGTGTATTCGGCATCGGCCATCGGGCTCTCCGTCTTCGCGTGGTGAAATGCAACGGACCTTGAATGGGCACTTAGGGGAAGGAGCGCAAGACGCGGGAACGGGCCCGGGCGGCAAAGCGTTTCTTTGGCATGAGCAAGCCGCAGACCATCCGCGCCGGAAAGAGCCGGCTGATCTTCGTCGATGACAGCCTGCCGGGGATCACCCGGCGCAAGGCGGGGCGGGGCTGGGCCTATTTCGATGCGCAGGGCAAGCGCATTGCCGAGCGCGACGAGATCGACCGGCTGAACCGCATCGCCTTGCCGCCGGCGTACCGCGACGCCTGGTTCTGCCCGGCGGACAACGGCCATATCCTGGCGATCGGCTATGACGACAAGGGCCGCAAGCAGTACCGCTACCACCCCGATTTCCGCAGCCACCGGGAAGGCGAGAAGTTCGACGGCTGCGCCGCCTTCGGCCGCCTGCTGCCGCTGATCCGCCAGCGGGTCGAGGCGGACCTTGCCAGCCCCCGGCTGACGCGTGAGCGAGCCATTGCCTCGGTCGTCCGACTGCTCGACACCGGCGCGATCCGCGTCGGCAACGAAGCCTATGCGCAAAGCAACAAGAGCTTCGGGGCGACCACGCTGCGGATGCGCCACGCCAAGGCCAAGGGCAACGTGCTGACCCTGAGATTCCGGGCCAAGAGCGGCAAGGACTGCCAGATGACGGTGACCGACAAGGGCCTCGCCCGGTTCGTGAGGAAGATGCAGGACCTGCCCGGCCAGCACCTGTTCCAGTATGTCGACGACGAGGGCGAGCCGACGCCGGTGGGTTCGTCCGACGTCAACGATTACCTGCGCGAGACGTCGGGGGCGGATGTCACCGCCAAGAGTTTTCGCACCTGGCACGCCAGCGCACTGGGGCTCGAGATCCTCGTCGAAGCGCAGGGCAGGGTGCCCTTGAAGGATCTGCTCAAGGAGGTCAGCGAGAGGCTCGGCAACACGCCGGCGGTCGCGCGCCGGTCCTACGTCCACCCCGCGGTGATCGCCCTGGTCGAGCGGCAGGAGGCGTTCAGGGCCGCGCTCGACCTGCCGTGCAAGACACGCTGGCTGTCACGCCACGAACGGGCGCTGATCGACCTGCTGGACGAAGGTCCGAAGGCGGCCGACCTGCTCGTCGCCTAGAGCTTGACCACCCAGCCGTGCGGATCGGGCGCGCTGCCGCGCTGGATCTCGACCAGCCGGTCCTTGAGCTTGCCGGTCAGTTGCCCCGGTCCGCCGCTGCCGATGGTGAAGGTGCCGTTGCGGTCCGCCACGGTGCCGACCGCCGTCACCACCGCCGCCGTGCCGCAGGCGAAGGTTTCGATCAGCTTGCCGCTTTCCGCATCGGCCTTCCACGCATCGAGGCTGTAGGGCTCCTCGCTCACCGTCAGCCCTTCGTCGCGGGCGAGCGTGATCAGGCTGTCGCGCGTGATGCCAGGCAGGATGGTGCCGCCCAGCGGCGGGGTGATCAGCCGCCCGTCGTCGAAGGCGAAGAATAGGTTCATGCCGCCCAGTTCCTCGATCCAGCGGTGCTCGGCTGCGTCGAGGAACAGCACCTGGTCATGACCGCGGGCAAAGGCCTCGGCGGTCGGCACCAGGCTGGCCGCATAGTTGCCGCCGCACTTGGCCGCACCGGTGCCGCCGGGCGCGGCGCGGGTATAGTCCGACACCCAGATCGAGACCGCCGGAGCGCCGGACTTGAAGTAGTTGCCCGCCGGGCTGGCGATGACGATGAACTTGTATTGCTTGGCCGGGCGTACGCCGAGGAACGCCTCGGTCGCGATCATGAACGGGCGCAGGTAGAGCGAGCCGCCCTCCACCTCGGGGAACCAGTCCTTGTCGGCGGCGACCAGTTGCTTGATCGCCTCGACGAAGGTGTCTTCGGGCAAGGCCGGCATGGCCAGCCGTTCGGCCGACTGGTTGAACCGCCGCGCGTTGGCTTCGGGGCGGAACAGCGCCATCGAATCGTCGGCAAGGCGGTAGGCCTTGAGGCCCTCGAAAATCTCCTGCGCGTAGTGCAGCACCGCGGCGGCGGGATCGAGGCTGATCGCCTCGCGCGGGCCGATCGTGGCGTTGTGCCAGCCCTTGCCCTCTTCCCAGTCGATCACGACCATGTGGTCGGTGAAGATCTTGCCGAAGCCCGGATCGGCTACCACGGCCGCGCGGACATCGGCCGCCACCGGGGCGGGATGGGGCAGGCGGGTAAACTGGATGGCCGGTTCGGCGAGCGTCGCCATGGGTCGTCTTTCCTCTGTCTGGAAGCTGCGGTTTGGGCGCATTGAATGAAAATTACGTTTGTTGCAAGCGCAGGGCAACTTTAGAAAAGGGGCCTTGCGCCATCCGGCGATAGAGCGGATCGTCCGCAAATCCAAGCCAGGGCCATGCATTGACCCCAAATGAGAAGGGCGGCCCTGCCGAAACAGGTACCGCCCTTCGCATGGTCAGCGGCCGGAAAGTGCCGCTCACAAAGCCTTTATCGCTGGATCAGGTCAACGATAATGCTCCGTGACGCGGATTACCGACCTCCCTGCTGAACCATGAGACATCGGTCACCTCCTTTCGCGCTGTTGAAGCCAAGTTCGCACCCTGGAAGAGTGCTGGGTCGGTTTGGAAAATCCGCTCCGTCCTTGCACCAATGTGTGATCGATTCCGCGCTGCACAACAAGTCTTGCAAAGATTTTTTTTGCCGTCAGAATCCGTCACTTCGGGCCTGCTTCGGGGTTATCCCCAGACGGCTTTCGCGGCGCCCGCCACAAGCCTTCAGCGACAGTCCTCGATCACCCGGCTGAGCTCGGGCCAGCTCGGCAGGTAGAGCGTCGGCTGGCCGAAGGTCTGCACGGCGAAGCGCCCGCGCGAAAAGGCCAGGGCATCCAGAGCCGGGCTGCGCGCGGCAAGGCCCACCGCGATCCAGCCGGGCGCCGCGCGCGCAGGTTCGCTGATCAGCGGGTAACTGCCCGTCGTCGTGTCGATCTGGATCAGCGATGGCGCTTCCACCGTGCCGCTGCGCGCCAGGATGACAAGGCCGTTGGCGCGATCGCAGGCCAGCGTCGCGACCGGCGCTGCGCCAACCACGCCAAAGGTTGCCGTCGAGCGGCCGGCGCTGACCGTCCACAGCCAGGTGCCCGGCGTCTGGGCCGCGTCGCGCCACTCGGCCGGGGCAGCCGGCGCGGGGCGGGGCGCGGGCGCCGGGCGCGGGGCGGGGGCCGGCGGCGGCGGAGCGGGCGGCACCGCGCGCGGCGCGGCGCAGTTGCTCAGCGCAACCGCCGCAGGGATGAGGATCACAATGCGGGAAATTGAACGATTTGCCTTCACCCGGCTTCTATGGAAGGAGCCGCGACGATGAGCAAGGCACCGAAAATCCGCGTGGATCAGGCGCTGGTCGATCGTGGCCTCGCCGAAAGCCGCACCCGCGCACAGGCTCTGGTGCTGGCGGGAACGGTGTTTTCGGGCGAAACGAAGATCGCCAAGCCCGGGCAGCAGATCGCCGCCGAGGCGCCGCTCGAGGTGCGCGGGCGCGACCACCCGTGGGTTTCGCGCGGCGGGATCAAGCTCGCCCATGCGCTCGACGTCTTTGCGCTCGATCCTGCCAGGGCCACCGCGATGGACATCGGCAGTTCGACCGGCGGCTTCACCGACGTCCTGCTGACCAGGGGCGCGGCACGCGTCTTCGCGGTCGATAGCGGGACCAACCAGCTCGCCTGGAAATTGCGCCAGGACCCCCGCGTCACCGTGCTCGAACAGACCAGCGCGCGGGTGCTGACGCCGCAGCTGATCGACGCGCCCTGCACGTGGGTGGTCTGCGATGCGAGCTTCATCGGCCTCGCCAAGGTGCTCGACGTGCCGCTGAGGCTCGCGGCGCCGCAGTGCCAGCTCGTCGCGCTGATCAAGCCGCAGTTCGAGGTCGGCCGCGCCGAGGTGGGCAAGGGCGGGGTGGTGCGCGATCCGGCGCTGCACACGCGCGTCTGCGCCGAGGTCCGCGCCTGGATCGAAGGGCTGGGCTTCGCGGTCCAGGGGATCGCGGAAAGCCCGATCAAGGGCCCGGAAGGCAACGTCGAGTTTCTCATCGCGGCACAGCGCGGCGCGCCGGCCATGGTTAGCGGGATTGCCTGACCCTGTTCACCCCGCCAATATCGGCGCCTATCGCCTTCGCGAATCGAGGATTTGCCGATGACTGAGCTTGCCTCCCGCGCCCAGCTGCGGGCGTCGTTCCTGCGCTGGGCCGTGGCGCTTGTCCCGGTCGTCGTCCTGCTCGGCCTGCTGTCCGGCCGGATCGCCAACAGCGGTCCGGGCAACGCCTGGTTCGACGCGCTGGCCAAGCCCTCGCTCTATCCGCCGCCGGCGCTTTTCGGGATCGTCTGGACGGTACTCTACATTCTGATGGGGCTGGCTCTGGCCATGGTGGTCACCTCGCGCGGGGCGCCGGGGCGCGGCCTCGCGATCGCCGCCTTCGTCGTGCAGCTTCTGCTCAACCTGGCGTGGTCGCCGGTGTTCTTCGGCATGGGCCGCCTGGTCGAGGCGCTGTATCTGCTGGTCGCGATCGACTTCGCCGTGCTCGTCACCCTGGTGCTGTTCTGGCGGGTGCGTCCGATCGCGGGCGTGCTGCTGCTGCCCTATCTTGGATGGGTGCTGTTCGCGACGGCGCTCAACTGGCAGTTCGTCGAGGCCAATCCCGGCGCCTCCAAGGGCGAGGCGTCGACCGTCACCGTTGACTTGCAATAGCGGGCGGCACGCGCCATCTAGCCGCCATGCAGAGCGAGAACCCCCTGTTCGCCGATTTGGCCAAAATGCTCAACAGCGCGGCCGGGACCATGGCCGGCATGGGCCGCGAGGCGCGCGACGCGGCGCGCGAACGGCTGAAGGAATCGCTGGGCGGGCTCGACTTCGTTGCCCGCGACGAGTTCGACGCGGTCAAGGACATGGCCGCCAAGGCCCGCGAGGAGAACGAGGCGCTGAAGGCCCGGCTCGACGCGCTTGAAGCGAAACTCGCCGCAAAGCCCTGACAAATATCGGGAACGCCCGCGCGCTCCGGTTGTTGGATAGCCGACAAACCGGAGACCTGCGACGTGTTCACACAGCTTAACCCCACCATTCCCGTCCACGTCCTGGGCAAGGGCGATGGCTATGCGATCGGCATGATCGACTATGGCCAGGAGCACAACCTGATCTGGGTCACCGCAATCGACGAGACGGGCGAGCTGTGGTGTGCGCCCAACCACAAGGTCCGCCTGGGCAAGAACTGGACCATGGGCCGCGGCGAAAACCCCCTCGTCGCCAAGGCCAAGGCCGACAAGTACGCCGCCCAGAACGCCGGACCGGTGGATGCGCACATCGTGCCCGATCCGGTCGCCTCGGGACACTGCTGAACCGCCAGTCCCTTGCGCCGGAGCGCACCCGCCTGCAAAAGCGGATGAATGGAGCTTCGCACCCCGGCGATTGTCTGCGCGGTCCGCCAGCATGGTGAAACCGCCGCCATCGTCAGACTTCTGACCGAGCCCCAGGGCATGGTTGCCGCCTATGTGGCCGGCGCGCGGGGTCGGGTGCTGCGTCCGGTGCTGCTCCCCGGCAACCTTGTCCAAGCCGACATCCGCTCGCGATCGGACGTGCAGCTTGCCTTCGCCCGGCTCGAGCTCCTCGAAAGCCGGGGCGCCTGGCTGACCGAGCCGCTGCCCGCCGCCGCGCTTGCCTGGGTGACCGCGCTTGCCGCCGCGACCCTGCCCGAGCGCCAAGCCTATCCCTCGCTGTTCCAGGCCTTGTCGGCGCTGGCCGTCGCGATTTGCCAGGCACCCAGCGCAAGGGGCTGGCTGCCGGGACTGATCGCCTTCGAGACGCTGCTGCTGCGCGAGCTGGGCTACGGCGGCTCGGCTCCGCCACCACCTGCCGCCGACTGGACCGAGACTCTGGCCCAGGTCGATCGGCTTGGCCAGCACCTGGAACGCTATCTGCTTGCCGATCGCCGCGCAGATGTTATGGGCGCGCGCGCCCTGCTGCGCGAGCGGCTGGGCAGGATGGGATAGACCACGAATGAAGATTGCGGTTCTCGCCGGCGACGGCATCGGCCCCGAAGTGACCCGCGAGGCAGTGCGCGTGCTCGAAGCGCTGCGCCTGCCCGGCCTGGTGCTGCTGGAAGGCGATGTCGGCGGGGTCGCGACCAAGCGTCACGGCACGCCGCTGCCCGTCGAAACACTCGACCTGGCGCGCGCCGCCGATGCGATCCTGTTCGGCGCGGTGGGCGATCCCGACTGCGACCATCTCGACCGGCACCTGCGCCCCGAACAGGCGATCCTGGGGCTGCGCAAGGAACTGGGGCTGTTCGCCAACCTGCGACCGGCGAAGCTGTTTGCCGGGCTGGAAGATGCCTCCGCGCTGCGGCCCGAGGTGGCCAGCGCGATCGATCTGCTGATCGTGCGCGAACTCAACGGTGACGTCTATTTCGGCGAAAAGGGCATCAGGACCCTGGTCAACGGCGAACGTCAGGGCTGGGATCTGATGGCCTATTCCGAAAGCGAGGTGCGCCGCATCGCCCACGTCGCCTTCAAGGCCGCCAGGGGCCGCCGCGGCAAGCTGTGCTCGGTCGACAAGGCCAACGTGCTCGAAACCAGCCAGGTCTGGCGCGACACCGTGATCGAAGTGGCCAGGGATTACCCCGAGATCGAACTGAGCCACATGTACGTCGACAACGCGGCGATGCAGCTGGTGCGCAACCCCGGCCAGTTCGACGTGGTCGTCACCGGCAACCTGTTCGGCGATATCCTGTCCGATCAGGCTTCCATGTGCGTGGGCTCGATCGGGCTGCTCGCTTCGGCCAGTCTCGGCGATGGGACCAGCGGGCTTTACGAGCCGATTCACGGCTCGGCCCCCGACATCGCCGGCAAGGGGCTGGCCAACCCGATGGCCACGATCCTCTCGGCCGCCATGCTGCTGCGCCATTCGCTCGGCCTCGAGGCCGAGGCCGCGCGGATCGAGGCGGCGGTCGCCAAGGCCCTTGCCGACGGCGTGCGCGGGGGCGATCTTGGCGGAACCATGGGCACCGCCGCAATCGGCGATGCCGTGCTGGAGCGACTGTAACATGACCCTGCGCCTCGGCGTCGTCCTTCCCACCTACAACGAGCGCGGCAACCTGCGCTCCATGGTCGATCGCCTCGACAAGGCGCTGGCCGGGATCGGCTGGGAAGTCATCGTGGTCGATGACAACAGCCCCGATGGCACCGCCGACGAGGCGCGCACCCTGGCGCAGGAAGACGCCCGCGTCCGCGTGATCCAGCGCATCGGCCGGCGCGGGCTGTCCTCCGCTGCGATCGAGGGGATGTGCGCCACCGCCGCGCCGGTCGTCGCGGTGATGGACGCCGATCACCAGCACGATCCCGACCTGTTGCCGCAGATGCTCGCCGCCGTCGAGAGCGGCGATTACGACCTGGCCTATGCCAGCCGCTTTGCCGAGGGCGCCAGCACCGAAGCCTGGGGCCGGCCCGACCGGGTCAAGGCGTCGAACCTGGCCAATCGCATCGCCAACAAGGTCACCGGGGTCGAACTGACCGATCCGATGAGCGGATATTTCATGCTGCCGACGCAGACCCTGCGCGCTGACGCGCACCGGCTGTCGGGGGTCGGCTTCAAGATCCTGCTCGATATCCTTGCAACGGTCGAGCGGCCCCTCAAGGTCAAGGAATTCCCCTTGAACTTCGCCGCCCGCGCCGAAGGGGAAAGCAAGCTTGACCGCACGGTGATCTTCGAATTCCTCGTCGGGCTCTACGACAAGTGGCTCGGCCGGTGGATCCCGACGCGCTTTGCGCTGTTCGGCACGATCGGCGGGCTGGGCGTGGTCGTTCACATGGCCGTGCTGGCCGTGGTCCTCAACCTGTTCGGCGCCGATTTCCTCGTCAGCCACTATCCCAAGGAGGTCGCCTTCATCGCCGGGCAGACCACGGCGGCGCTGGTGGCCATGACCTTCAACTTCGTGCTCAACAACGAGCTGACCTATGCCGACAAGCGGCTGCGCGGCTTTGGCCCGCTGATGACCGGCTGGGCGCGGTTCGCGCTGACCTGCGCCTTCGGTCTCCTTGCCAACATCGGCGCCGCAACCGCGCTGGTGCGGCTGGGCTTCCACGCCTATCCGGCGGCGCTGGTCGGGATCGTGCTGGGGTCCGTCTGGAACTTCGCGCTGTCGTCGAAGTTCGTCTGGGGCAAGTACTAGCGCGCGTCCGGGGCCGATCCACGGGCGACGGCTTCGAGCAAAACCTTGATCGCCCAGCGCGAGGCAGCGGCCATCGCCGGTGCGTCCATGCCCCACTGGTCGCGCATTTCGCGCCAGGCAAGCCCGCTCGAGAGCAGTTGCAGGACCGCTAGCGCCCGCGTCCGTTGCGGCTCGGCAAGGTCGCCAAGCGCATCGGCGTAGACATCGCGGAAGTAGGCGACGCGGTCGGCGGTCTTCTGGTTGCGGATCGCGCGGCCCTCGGCGCTGGCCATCGCGGCGATCATCGCGGCGGACTTGGCGTCGAACGCGCCGAACGTATCGTCGAGGCCCGGTCCGAGCAACCAGTCGAGATCGCCTTGCATGACCCCCACCGGTGAAAGCAGGGCCCAGACCGCGCGCCGGAGCGCGGCCTGGTCCTCGTACCGGCGATAGACCGTTCGGCGCGAGGTCTGCGCTTCGTGCGCGACGACGTCGTGAGTCAACGGAAGGCCCTTCGCGGTCACGGCAAGAAGCGCATCGCGAATGCGCTCGTCGGTGGATTTCTCTGCGGTCATAGGCGGTTGCTAGCTATTGGCACAAAAAGTGTCAAATTGTGATTGACACATTTTGTGCCAAAGCGCATTTTCCTGACCGAACCTGGAGAATCGCAATGTTGTTCCATCTCTCGATCGACAGCCAGAACCCCCGCCACGTTGCCGGGGTGATTGCCGAACTGTTCGGCAGCAACACCGTCGTTCCCTTCCCGCCGGTCGGAAACGGGGCCAGTTTCATGGCCCTGGCGGCCGATGACAGGAATACCGGCGTCGAGGTCTATCCCCGCGGCACACATCTGCGCCCCGGCGAGGATGGCGCCGAGGGTGAGGTCGTTCAGGGCGAAGGCACCTTGAGTTCGACCCACTTCGCCATGGCCACGCCGCTGGAAGAGGAGCAGGTCCTGGCCATTGCCGCGCGCGAAGGCTGGACCGCGCGGACGCTGAGCAGGGGCGGCCAGTTCGACGTGATCGAGGTCTGGCTCGAGAACGACCGGATGATCGAGGTGCTTACCGCACGGATGCAGGCCGACTACCTCAAGCTGGGCAGCATCGCGAAGGGACTGGCCAGCGCCTAGGCTTCGACCGGCTCCGCCACGAAGCCCGGCCAGGTCGACAGGTAGGCGACGAAGGCGTCGCCCAGTGCCTCGGCCTTGAGGTGTTCGCGGGTTACCGGATTGGCGATGCAGGCAAAGTCCGCATCGGCGATGGCGCGGCGCGGGAAGTCGTGGTGGAGGATCGCACCGCGTCCCACGAGGACGAAGTCCGCACCGGCGTCGAGACAATCCTGCGCCTTGGACGCCGACATGATCTTGCCCGCGACGCCGAGGCGGGTGTTGCCCCGTTCGAGCGCGGTGAAATGGCTGATCAGGGGCTGGCCCTTGTGGGCTTCCTCCTCGGGCTGCTTGAAACAGTCCCACAGCGACATGTCGAGGTAGTCGAGCTGCCCGCCCAGCATCATGTCCTGCGCAAAAGCCTTCGCCTCGTCGAGGACGATGTCGAAGCGTTCGGGCGACAGGCGCAGGCCGAGCTGGAAGTCGGCACGGGTGGCGCCGCGGATGCCCTCGATCACCTCGCGGATCAGGCGGGTGCGGTTCTCGAAGCTACCGCCGTAGCGGTCCTCGCGCAGGTTGTGCGCGGGATCGAGGAACTGGGCGAGGACATAGCCGTGCGCGCCATGGACCTCGACGCCGTCGAACCCGGCCGTTTCGGCGCGGACGGCGGCGGCGATGAAATCGTCGCGCAGGCGCTCGACCTCCTCGGTGGTGAGCGCGCGGGTGCCGGTCGCCTCGTCCGCAAACGGCCCGACCGGGGCCGTGCCGATCAGGTCGGCGGGCGAGCGCATCCCGGCGTGGTGCAACTGCACCGCCGACACCGCGCCGCGATCGCGCAGGAGGCCGGCCAGACGGGTGAGCCCGGGCAGGTGGTCGTCGGAAAAGATGCCGAGCTGCCCGGGAAAGCCCTGGCCCACCGCCTGGACATGGGCGGCAGCCGTCATCACCGTGGCAAAGCCGCCCTCGGCGCGCTTGACCAGCCAGCCGATCTCGTCGTCCGACAGGGTGCCGTCGGGATGGCTCTGCAGGTTGGTGAGCGGGGCCAGCATGAAGCGGTTGGCCATGGCGGGGCCACGGGTGAAGGTCAGCGTCTGGGCAAGGCTGGTCATGTTCGGCGATTCTCCCTGTTCGCCGCCCTTATGCTTTAACCGATCGGTTAACGCCAGCTTCTAAGCCACATCCATTGCGCGAAGCTGGGCTTGCCGCAGCACAGCTTCCCGGCCGAGATGATCGGGTAGAAGTAAAGGAACATGCCAGCGCTCACCGCCAGCGCCGCCGGGCCGAGCCAGCGCCAGCGATCCCGTCGTTGCCAGACCTCGTCGAGGGCCAGCGCCAGGCAGGCCATCAGGAACGTGCCCGGCAGCAGGTAGTGATAATAGAACTGCACCGGCTTGCTCGACAGCGCCCAGAACAGCAGGCTGACGAGATAGAGCGCGGCAAAGCCCAACGCATCCCGGCGCTTGCGGCGCAGGCCCGCCCACAGCGCCCAGGCGAGGGCCGGCAGGCCCGCCAGCATGGTGAAGGGATTGCCGATCAGCACGATCCCGCGCTGCGCACCGTCGATCGGCTGGTAAAGATACCAGACCGCGCGCCAGTTGCCGACCCACTGGTACCAGTAGCTGCGATAGGGGTGGGGTTTGACCACGCTGTCCTGCAGCTTGAGCATTGTCTGGTGCCAGCCGACCGGATCCCACGGATTGGCCGGGTTGACCGCCCAGTGGAACGCCGGCCAGTAGGTCAGCCAGTAGACCGCGAGCGGCACCAGGCCGAGCCAGACCCCGGCCTCGAGCAGCGAGATTCCCGGTACCGGCGCGGCGCGCGAGTAGGTCAGCAGGCGCGGGCCGTACCTTGCCCGCCAGATCAGGAAGACGAGGCCGGGCAGGACCAGCGCCGGGGCGATCGACCACTTGCTGCCCAGCGCCAGCCCGGCGAATAGCCCCCCCAGCGCCAGGCGTCCGCGCGCCTGATCGGGCAGGCGCACCGCCGCGACGAATTGCCACAACGCGATCATCCCGAAGCAGGCCATGAACATGTCGAGCATGGCGATCCGGCTCTGGATGAACCAGGCGAAATCGGTCGCCACCAGGACGGTCGCGATCAGGGTCGCCCGCGCCGATCCGCTGGCGAACCACACCAGCCGCGAAAAGGCGAAGAGGCCGAAGGCCCCGAACAGCGCCGAGGGGATGCGCCAGGCAATCGGCCGATCGCCCAGATGCTCGATCGCGAAAGCGATGATCGTCTTGCCCAGCATCGGGTGCTCGGCGTTTACGCGCAGCCCCTGCAGCATCTTGCGGGCGGCGACCACGTAGTGGATCTCGTCGAAATAGATCTTGGACGGGATCGCAAGGTGCCACCAGCACAGCGCGAGGAAGGCGCAGGCCAGCAGCGCGCACCACGCCCACGGATCCCGGTCGGTCGAAAAGCGCGCGGCCATAGCGGCGGCGACTTATCCGGCGCCCGGCTTCAGCGCAACGCCCTTGCGCCCACGCGGCACCGCACCTACAGCCCGCTTCGTCATGAAACGCAGTACCGGAAAAGACCGCTCGGTCACCCGCACCTGGCGTCCCGCCACGCAGGCGGTTCGCGCCGGCACCTGGCGCAGCGAGCAGGGCGAGACGAGCGAGGCGTTGTTCCTCACCTCGGGCTTCAGCTACGATAACGCCGAAACCGCCGAAGCGCGGTTCCGCGGCGAAGATCCCGGCATGACCTATTCGCGGCTGCAGAACCCGACCGTCGCCATGCTGGAAGAGCGCATCGCGGTGATGGACGGTGCCGAGGCCTGCCGCGTCCAGGCGACCGGCATGGCTGCCATGACCACGGCGCTGCTGTGCCAGCTTTCGGCCGGCGATCACGTGGTCGCAGCGCGCGCCGCCTTCGGATCGTGCCGCTGGCTGGTCGACCAGCTGCTGCCGCGCTTCGGGATCGCGACGACGACCATCGACGCGCGCGACAACGCCGCCTGGGAAGCGGCGATCCGCCCCAACACCAAGGTGTTCTTCTTCGAGACGCCGGCCAACCCGACGATGGACATCGTCGACCTGGCCTTCGTCTGCGGCCTTGCCAAGAGCCGCGGCATCACCACCGTGGTCGACAACGCCTTCTGCACTGCCGCGCTGCAACGCCCGATCGAATACGGCGCCGACGTTGTGGCCTATTCCGCGACCAAGCTGATGGACGGGCAGGGCCGGGTGCTGGCCGGCGCAGTCACCGGCAGCGAGGAGTTCATCAATTCCGTCCTGCTGCCGTTCCAGCGCAACACCGGGCCCAACCTGTCGCCGTTCAACGCCTGGGTGGTGCTGAAGGGTCTCGAGACGCTCGACCTCAGGGTCAAGCGGCAGAGCGAGAACGCGCTGGCGGTGGGCCGCTTTCTCGAAGGGCGGGTGCCCCGGATCAGCCACCCGGGCCTGCCCAGCCATCCGCAGCACAACCTGGCCATGCAGCAGATGGACGCCTGCGGATCGATCTTCAGCTTCGAGGTCGAAGACCGCGAACAGGCCTTTGCCGTGCTCAACGCGCTGACGCTGATCGACATTTCGAACAACATCGGCGATTCGCGCTCGCTGATGTGCCACAACGCCTCGACCACGCACTATTCGGTCAGCGCCGAGGCGCGCGCCGAGATGGGCGTCAGCGAAGGCATGCTGCGCATCAACGTCGGGCTGGAAGATCCGCAGGACGTGATCGACGATCTCGATCAGGCGCTGGCCGCGGCAGGGCTCTGACCGTTCGCATGCGAAGCGTTTGCATTTGCAAAGGCTCGGCAAACCAAGCACTGTAGGTCGGCATGGCCGCCCCGTCCGAACCGATCAACCTTTTCGAAGCGATCGTCAATTCATCTGACGCCGCGGTGATTTCCAAGTCGCTCGATAGCGTTGTGCTGAGTTGGAATCCCACGGCGGAGGCGCTGTTCGGCTGGACCCCGGAAGAGATCATCGGCCAGTCCGTGCGCCGCATCATTCCCGACGATCTTCAGCAGGAAGAGGACTTCATCCTCGACCGGATCCGCCACGGCGAAAGCGCCACGCGGCTCGAGACGGTGCGCATCCACAAGGACGGCACGCGCAAGAACGTGGCCATGCTGGTTTCGCCGATCCGCGACCGGTCGGGCACGATCATCGGCGCCAGCAGCATCATGCGCGATCTCACCGCCGAATTGCGCACGCGCGAGGCGCTGGACGATATCGAACAGCGTTTCAGCCTGATGGCCGACAACATCTCGCAGCTTGCCTGGATCACCGATCCGACCGGCTGGATCTTCTGGTACAACAAGCGCTGGTTCGACTACACCGGGACGAGCCTTGAAGAAATGCAGGGTTGGGGCTGGCAGGCGGTGCATCATCCCGACCATGTCGACCGGGTGACCCGCCATTTCAGCGAATGCATCAACCGCGGGGTGGAATGGGAAGATACCTTCCCCCTGCGCGGTGCCGACGGCGTCTATCGCTGGTTCCTGTCGCGCGCCGTCCCGCTGCGCGATGCCGAAGGCAAGATCCTCTACTGGTTCGGCAGCAACACCGACGTGACCGACCTGCGCGACGCGGAACGCCGCATCGAACTGTTGCTGATGGAGGTCAACCACCGTTCGAAGAACCTGCTGACCGTGGTCCAGTCGTTGGCCCGGCGGACCGCCGCGGCCAGCCCCGACACCTTCGTCGAACGGCTCGAACAGCGCATCGCCAGCCTCGCCGCCAACCAGGACGTGCTGGTCCAGCGCAACTGGTCGGCGGTGCCCTTGCGCGAACTGGTCGAGGCGCAGTTGTCCTACCTGGCCGAAACCAGCCGCCAGGTGGTGATGGACGGTCCTGATGTGGTCGTCCTGCCATCTGCCGCCGAAGCGGTCAGCATGGCGCTGCACGAACTGGCCACCAATGCCGAGAAGTACGGCGCGCTCTCGGTGCCCGGCGGCCGAGTCAATGTCAGCTGGGCGATCAGCGGCGAGCGTGACGATTCGCTGTTCACCCTGACCTGGGTCGAAAGTGGCGGTCCTCCGGCGCGTGCGCCCGGCCGGCGCGGCTTCGGGTCGCGCATCATCGAAGAGGTTCCGCGCGGCAAGCTGCGTGCCGAGGTTTCGATAGAATACCCGCCCGAAGGGTGCCGCTTCATGCTGCGTTGCCCGCCGCAGAACGTGCTCGCGCTGGCCTGAAGGGGCCTTCGCGCCGGACCGCGCACGGCGCCATTGTCGGATCGCCTCGTCGGCGCTAACCTGACCATATGAAGGAACTGTTCCAGCACGCCGCATTGACCGAAGGGATCACCGTCCGCGTGGCGGTGAACTTCCTGCCGGAACAGTCGCGGATCGACGCGGGCAAGTGGTTCTGGGTCTATCACATCCGGATCGAGAACGAGTCCGACCAGGCGGTGCAGCTGCTGACGCGGCACTGGCGGATCACCGACGGGCGCGGCGCGGTCAACCTGGTCGAAGGCGATGGCGTGGTCGGCGAACAGCCCTCGCTGCAGCCGGGGCAGAGCCACGACTACGTCTCGGGCTGCCCGCTCTCGACGCCGCATGGCAGCATGGAAGGCCACTACACCTTCCGCCGCGCCGACGGTTCTCAGTTCGAGGCGGCAATTCCGTTCTTCCCGCTGGCGGCGCCCGCAACAGCGGGTTAAGGCGCTCCGCACATGAAGCGGACCCATCTTCCCCTGAATGCCCTGCGCGTGTTCGACGCAGCCGCCCGGCACCTGTCCTTCACCCGCGCCGCCGACGAGCTGGCGGTCACTCCGGCGGCCGTCGGACAGCAGATCCGCGCGCTTGAGGACATGCTCGGCGTGGTCCTGTTCCGCCGCACCCCCAAGGGGCTCGAACTGACCGACGAGGCGAACGCGGGGCTCGAGGCGCTGCGCATCGGCTTTCTTCACTTCGAGGATGCGGTCCAGGCGATGCAGGCCGGGCAATCCAGCCTTGTCTATACCATCGCTTGCCCGCGCGACGTTTTCGCCACCTGGCTGGCGCCCCGGCTGGCGGCCTATCGCGCCGCCAATCCCGACGTGCGGATCAGCCTGGTGCCCGATGCCGGAATCGACTTCACCGAGGCCAATCTCGACCTGGCGGTGCGCTGGGTCGAAGGGCCGGGCGATCTCGAAGGGGTTCAACTGGGCGAAGCGGCGCGCGTCACCGTGGGGGAAGGGCCGTGGATCGCCTGGCCGGGCGATGCCTTGCCCGGCGGCAGCAACGAACCCGCCCCACTGAGCGTTGGCGATGCCGGCCAGGCCCTCGCCGCGGCGCGGGCCGGGCTGGGCCGCGCGCGCGTGCCCGCGCTGCTGGTCGATGACGATGCCGCCGTTCCCGAGGCCTGCCGCTTCGCCTATTGGCTGGTCGCGCCACTGCCGCAGTGGCGCCAGAAGAAGGTCAAGGCGCTGGTTGCCTTCCTGACCTCTTAACCGTTCGCTTAAATAGCTGTTGACGCCGAGGCGCGGCCCGCGCCATCGTGGCGGCAATGAACCGCACAACGATCCGCGTGCCCGTGGGAGACGGGCTGACCCTTGCCGCCGATGCCGCCGGACGGCGCGGCGCGCCCACTGTCGTGCTGGGTCACGGCGGCGGCCAGACCCGCCATTCGTGGGACAAGGCCGAGGACCAGCTGGCGGCGGCCGGCTATTTCGCCATCAACTATGACCTGCGCGGCCACGGCGACAGCGACTGGTCGCCCGATGGCGATTACGCGCTGGAAACCCGCGCCCGCGACCTCATGGCCGTGGCGGCGCAGGGCTCCGATCCCTTCGCCCTGGTCGGCGCCTCGCTGGGCGGGCTGACCGCGCTGATGGCGTCCTGCATGGGGCTGGAGCCCGCGGCGCTGGTGCTGGTGGATATCGTGCCCAAGATGTCGCCGGCCGGCGTTGCCAAGATCCGCGGCTTCATGATGGCCCATCCCCAAGGCTTCGTTTCGATCGAACAGGCGGCCGATGCCATCAGCGCCTATTACCCCGAGCGGCCCCGGCCCAAGGACCTGTCGGGCCTCAACAAGAACCTGCGGTTCGGCGATGACGGGCGCTACCACTGGCACTGGGACCAGCGGATGATGTCCGACGATCGCGCCAGCCCCGAGCGGATGCTGGCCCTGCTCGACGCTGCCGACTGGACCGACCGCGTACCGACCCTGCTGGTGCGCGGCATGAAAAGCGATATCGTCACCGACGATGGCGTCGCCGACCTGCGCCGCCGGGTGCCCGGCCTCGAGATCGTCGACATCCGCGGCGCCGGCCACATGGTCGCCGGCGACCGCAACGACGATTTCAACAGTGCGGTGATCGGCTTCCTGCAGCGGGTCATGCCGGCCTGAACCAGGGGCCGACCGCCGGCTTTTTTCGATCATCGGCGAAACATCGGCAGCCGATCGGATGGTCATCATCGCTATCCCGGCCCGGCCATGGTTACCTGTAACCACAGATGCCGCGTCGGCCGGGCCGTTGGTTCGCCGGGGCGCGCAAGGTTTTTCGGACGCAGGGCCTCCTGCATGAGGGCGACCCGAGGGCGATGCGACACAGGCGCATTCCTCTTACTGACAGGCCCCCGTCATCATGGCGGGGGCCTCTTTTCGCGGGCGCCCGGCAACCTTCACTCCGGGATCTCCCAGCGCACCGAGCTTGCATAGGTCCCGGCGAGCCGCGCGCCGGTGCTGTCGATCGCGGGATCGAAACGGGCGCGCTGCGCCAACCGCGCGCAGGCCGCGGCGTCGAGCCCGGGGTGCCCGCTCGATCCGGTGACGGTGCACTGGCTGACCCGCCCGTCGATCCCGATGTCGAGCCGGAAGCGGGTCACGCCGGTGTGCTCCTGCCGAAGGTCGGCGGCGGGATAGTCGCTTGCGGTGACCCACAGCCCGGGGTTGCCCCTCGGCCGCGCGCCGCGCACCAGGCTGGGGCTGGGCCGCGGTTCGGGCAGGGGGATATGGACCTCGGCGATGTCGCCGCCCGCGCCGCCGGTGCCGATCGTGTCGATCAACGCTTCGCTGGAAGGGGCGATCGGGGCATCGTCCAGCGGCAGCAGCTGCCGTGCATCGTGGGTCGGCACGGCCTTGGGCAGGGGCGCGGCGTCGCGCGGTTCGGGCACGGGCCTGGGCGGCGGCGGGGGCAACCTGAAATTGTCGGCGACGAGCGGCGGCGGCGCGATCCGCGGCAGGAACTTCGCGGCCAGCCCCGTGACAAGGGCATAGCCGGCGAGCGCGTGGAGCCCCGCCACGACGGTCAGCGTGGCCAGACGGCGGTTGGTGTCGAGCGAATTGGCATAGGCCATGGGCATCCTCCTGCAACCGATCCGCCGCCCTGCGCCTTCGTGGCGAGTCGCATGGATGAAGCGGCGAGTCGTGTTATATCATAACATCGTCGTGCGACCGCGCAACGCCTTTCCCTTTGCCGCGCCGGCGTATACTATTCGCACCGCGCCAGGGGGAAACGGCATGCCCGACAGGGAACCATTCGTCGATTTCTATGAAGTTCTGCAGGTAAATCCGCACAGCGATCTCAAGATCATCGAGAGCGCGTACAAGCACCTTGCCAAGATCTACCATCCCGATCACGACCAGACTGCGGACGTGGATCGTTTTTCAGCCGTCATCGAGGCGTGGAACGTCCTCAAGTTTCCCGAAAAGCGCGCCCGCTACGACGAGATCTACCGCCTTCACCACGGCCACCCCGAAAAGCCGGTCGACGAGCAGCTGGTCTCGGCTGACGTGGCGCTGGGCGATGCGGCGCTCCAGCGCAACATCCTGATGTACCTCTACAAGGCGCGGCGCGAGAACTTCCGCGGCAACGGGGTCGGCGCCTATGCCCTGCAGGAGCACTTCGGCTGCAGCGACGACGCCTTCGATTTCCACGTCTGGTACCTGCGCTCCAAGGGCTTCCTCGAAGTGACCGAGGCGGGGACCCTGGCGATCACGGTCGAGGGCGTCGATCACGTGATCGCGCTGCACCAGCCGGTCCAGCCGCAGCGCCTCGTCACCGACCAGTCGCCCCACGGCTAAGTCGCAGTCAGCCCCCGTCGTCGCGCTCGTCGGGCGGAGCCTTGTCGGGCGCGGCCAGCGCCAGCCGCGCCGCCGCTTCGGGATCGGTCCATTCGCCGCGCTCGATCGCCAGGCTTTTCTGGCGCAGCACCTCGAACCGCTGGTTGAGCCGGCGCAGGAACGCCTCGTCGCCGGCGCGGCGCACCTCGGCCGCGGCACGCTGCTCCGCCTCCCATTCGGCGCGCCAGCGGGCCTTCAACCGCAGCAGCCCGGGATCGTCGGGCGGCAGGTCGGCCAAGCTCACCGGGCCACCCTTGGGGCCATAGCGATCAGGGCGCCGCTGGCTCAGCATGAAGCGGATGTGGGCAAAGTTGTGCTTGCGGTAGGTGCCGAGCAGCCGGCCGCCCGAGACGATCGGCAGCTCCTCGCCGCGCAGCGCCAGCTCGACCGCGCAGTCCTCCAGCCGCGCCAGGCCCCGTTCGACCGCCGCTTCCCAGGCCGCGGCGAACTGTTCGGCCCCCGGCAGCGCGCGCAGCCTGTACAAGGCCTCGAGGCTCGCCCCGATGGCCCGCGCCGCCTGGGTCACGATCCCGCTTGCGGCGAGCGCGGCGATGAAGGCGCGCTGCCGGTCGGGCGTGATCGAATTGCGCCGCGGCGCGGCGTGGACATAGGGCGCGAAGCCCAGCAGCGGATCATCGCCGGGCGGCGGATCGCCGCAAAACGCCGCGCGGCTGGTGCGACGCGCGGGGCGGACGGAGGCGCATCGCGGCGCGGACGGGGAGCGGGGAGGGGCAGGCACGGGGCAGGATCGCCTTTCACGCGAACGGTGTCGGAATTCCCTGTGGCTGGGCACCGTAACGCGGGCGGCGGGATGTAGGAAAATGGTTTCGCGCGGGGCATGGCGGCGCCGGCCAAAGCCGGGCCGTCGCCCGTCAGGCCAGTCCGGCCGTGGCGCAGGTGTAGATGGTCCAGACCTCGTCGTCCTGGCGCGCCGAGAAGGCATAGGCGCCTTCGCGTTCGACGTGTGCGGCTTCGCAGTTCATTTGCACCATGATCCGCAGTACCGCCGATGCGTCGAGCGCATCGACGAAGGTGCCGGGCATGGCGGTATCGAACGGTCTGACGTGGAAACGGTACACGAGCGCCTCCTGCGTCGGGCGGGAGCGCTACGGTGCGATCTCTGTCGCCAGCATGCCTTGGTCGAGCTGGCGATGTACGCATCTTAGGGCACCGGGTTCCCGGGGGCGAGTCCTTTGCTCCTGTTCGCCGCTCGCTTCGTCGCATTGCGGCATTGCGCTTGACCGCGCGGGCAATCGGGCATAAAGGCGCGCGCTTCCGGGGCCGACGTCGAACGGCCGTCCCGGATCGAGCTGAACATTGCCGGTGCGTCCGCCTCGCGCGGGTTATCCGTCAAAGTAACCCGGCCCTTCCTGCCGGGTGGAGCGTTTCAGTCTCGCGCCAGACCTGCTGCGGGCTTGCCCCGCCGGCGTTCGCTTTTGGCGCGATTCTGTTTCCTTCACCTTGCCGGCCAGGCCAACAACCAAGGTGAAGAGCACTTCATGCCTACGATCAACCAGCTGGTCCGCAAGGGCCGCGTTGCGCAGAAGACCAAGAGCAAGGTCCCTGCGATGGAACAGAACCCGCAGAAGCGCGGCGTCTGCACCCGCGTCTACACGACGACCCCGAAGAAGCCGAACTCGGCGCTGCGCAAGGTCGCCAAGATCCGCCTGACCAACAGCCGCGAAGTCATTTCGTACATCCCGGGCGAAGGCCACAACCTGCAGGAACACAGCGTCGTGCTGATCCGCGGCGGCCGTGTGCGCGACCTTCCGGGCGTGCGCTATCACGTGCTGCGCGGCGTGCTCGACACCCAGGGCGTCAAGGACCGCAAGAAGAGCCGTTCGAAGTACGGCGCAAAGCGTCCCAAGTAAGCCTCAGGCTGGTTTTTTGAGGGCCGGCGCCACCTCGCGCGGCCGCCCCAAGGATAAGGAATACAAGCGATGTCACGTCGTCGTCGTCCCGAGAAGCGGGAAATCCTGCCCGATCCCAAGTTCAAGGATCAGGTGCTGTCGAAGTTCATGAACAACCTCATGCTCGACGGGAAGAAGTCGGTTGCCGAAAGCATCGTCTACGGTGCGATGGAAACCATGGAAGCGCGCGCCAAGACCGATCCGGTCCAGCTGTTCCACGATGCGCTGAACAACGTGAAGCCGCAGATCGAAGTGCGTTCGCGCCGCGTCGGTGGTGCGACCTACCAGGTCCCCGTCGAAGTGCGCCCGGAACGCGCCCAGGCGCTCGCCATCCGCTGGCTGATCACCGCAGCGCGCAACCGCAGCGAAACCACGATGAGCGCGCGCCTTTCGGCCGAGCTGCTCGACGCCGCCAACAACCGCGGCAACGCGGTCAAGAAGCGCGAAGACACCCACCGCATGGCCGACGCCAACCGCGCGTTCAGCCATTACCGGTGGTAGCAGAGAAGACGGCCAGGCTCTGCTGGCACGTCTTCAAACGGTCACAAAAGTAACCATATGGGCGGGGACGCTTTCACGGCTCCCCTCCTGCACCCCTTAAGGAACCCGACATGGCCCGCAGCCATCCGCTCTCCATGTATCGCAACATCGGTATCATGGCGCACATCGACGCCGGCAAGACCACGACGACCGAGCGCATCCTCTATTACACCGGCAAGTCCTACAAGATCGGCGAAGTCCACGACGGCGCCGCGACCATGGACTGGATGGAACAGGAACAGGAGCGGGGGATCACGATCACCTCGGCCGCCACGACCTGCTTCTGGAACGACCACCGCATCAACATCATCGACACCCCCGGCCACGTCGACTTCACCATCGAAGTCGAACGCTCGCTGCGCGTGCTCGACGGCGCGGTCGCCTGCTTCGACGGCGTCGCGGGCGTTGAACCGCAGTCGGAAACCGTATGGCGCCAGGCCGACAAGTACGGCGTTCCGCGCATGTGCTTCATCAACAAGCTCGACCGCACCGGCGCGAACTTCAAGTACTGCGTGCAGTCGATCATCGACCGCCTCGGTGCGACCCCGGCCGTCCTTTACCTGCCGATCGGCCTCGAAGCCGATCTCAAGGGCCTGGTCGACCTCGTCCACAACCGCGCGATCATCTGGAAGGACGAATCGCTTGGCGCCGAATTCTTCTATGAAGAAATCCCGGCCGACCTTGCTGACGAAGCGGCCGAATACCGCGAAAAGCTGATCGAACTTGCCGTCGAGCAGGACGACGACGCGATGGAAGCCTATCTCGACGGCAACATGCCGGACGTCGACACGCTGAAGAAGCTGATCCGCAAGGGCACGCTCAACCAGTCGTTCGTGCCGGTCTGCTGCGGCTCGGCGTTCAAGAACAAGGGCGTCCAGCCCCTGCTCGACGCCGTGGTCGACTATCTGCCTTCGCCGCTCGACATCGAAGACGTCCAGGGCGTCAAGATGGACAGCGACGAAAAGGACAGCCGTCCGCCCAAGGACGACGCGCCGTTCAGCGCACTGGCGTTCAAGGTCATGAACGACCCGTTCGTCGGCAGCCTGACCTTCATCCGCATCTATTCGGGTACGCTCACCAAGGGCACCTACCTGAACTCGGTGAAGGACAAGAAGGAAAAGGTCGGCCGCATGCTCGAAATGCATGCCAACGACCGCAAGGACATCGAAGAGGCATTCGCCGGTGACATCATCGCGCTGGCGGGCATGAAGGAAACCACCACGGGCGACACGCTCTGCGCGGAACGGGCGCCGATCGTGCTCGAACGCATGGAGTTCCCGGAACCCGTCATCGAACTGTCGGTGGAACCGAAGACCAAGGCAGACCAGGAAAAGATGGGCGTCGCGCTCAATCGCCTGTCGGCCGAGGATCCCTCGTTCCGCGTCTCGACCGATCACGAATCGGGCCAGACGATCATCAAGGGCATGGGCGAACTGCACCTCGACATCATCGTCGACCGCATGCGCCGCGAGTTCAAGGTCGAAGCCAACGTCGGTGCGCCGCAGGTGGCTTACCGCGAATACCTCGCCAAGCCGGTGGACATCGATTACACCCACAAGAAGCAGTCGGGTGGTACCGGCCAGTTCGGCCGCGTGAAGGTCAAGGTCACGCCGGGCGAGCGCGGTTCGGGCTTCGTCTTCAAGGACGAGATCAAGGGCGGTAACATTCCGAAGGAATATATCCCCGCGATCGAAAAGGGTTTCCGCGAAACCGCCGAGACCGGCAGCCTTATCGGCTTCCCGATCATCGACTTCGAGGTGAACCTATACGACGGTGCGTACCACGACGTCGACTCGTCGGCTCTGGCCTTCGAAATTGCCGGTCGCGGTGCCATGCGCGAAGTCGCCCAGAAGGCCGGCATCAAGCTGCTCGAGCCGATCATGAAGGTCGAAGTCGTCACCCCGGAAGAATATCTGGGCGATGTCATTGGCGACATGAACAGCCGTCGCGGCCAGATCCAGGGCACCGACACCCGCGGTAACGCGCAGGCCGTCGAGGCCATGGTTCCGCTGGCCAACATGTTCGGTTACGTGAACCAGCTGCGCTCGTTCACCCAGGGCCGGGCCAACTACTCGATGTTCTTCTCCCATTACGACGAAGTCCCGGCAAACGTCGCGACCGAAATCAAGGAGAAGCTTGCCTAACCGGCAAGATGGGACTAGGGGCGGCGCCTGATTCAGCGGGCGCCGTCCAAACCCCGCAGATTCAATTCAAAGCGAAAGAAGGTTTGAGACAATGGCTAAGGCTAAGTTTGAGCGGAACAAGCCGCACTGCAACATCGGCACCATCGGTCACGTTGACCATGGCAAGACCACGCTGACCGCTGCGATCACCAAGATCATGGCCGAAATCAACGGCGGTGAAGCCGTGGACTTCGCGAACATCGACAAGGCTCCCGAAGAGCGCGAGCGTGGCATCACGATCTCGACCGCTCACGTCGAGTACGAAACGGCTGCGCGCCACTATGCGCACGTCGACTGCCCGGGCCACGCCGACTACGTGAAGAACATGATCACCGGCGCGGCGCAGATGGACGGCGCCATCCTCGTGGTGAACGCTGCTGACGGCCCGATGCCGCAGACCCGCGAACACATCCTGCTCGCCCGCCAGGTCGGCGTGCCGGCTCTGGTCGTCTACATGAACAAGGTCGACCAGGTTGACGATCCGGAAATCCTCGAACTCGTCGAGCTGGAAATCCGCGAACTGCTCTCGAGCTACGGCTTCGACGGCGACAGCATCCCCGTGATCCCGGGTTCGGCTCTGGCCGCTCTCGAAGGCCGTGACGAAAACATCGGCAAGAACTCGATCGTCGAGCTGATGAACGCTGTCGACACCGCGATCCCGCAGCCGCCGCGTCCGACCGACAAGCCGTTCCTGATGCCGGTCGAAGACGTGTTCTCGATTTCGGGTCGTGGTACGGTTGTGACCGGCCGCGTGGAAACCGGCATCGTCAAGGTTGGCGACGAAGTCGAAGTGATCGGCCTCAAGGACACCCAGAAGACCGTCGTCACCGGCGTCGAAATGTTCCGCAAGCTGCTCGATCAGGGCGAAGCCGGCGACAACATCGGTGCCCTGGTTCGTGGTCTGAAGCGTGAAGACGTCGAGCGCGGTCAGGTTCTGGCCAAGCCGGGTTCGGTCACGCCGCACACCGAGTTCAGCGCCGAAGTCTACGTGCTGTCGAAGGACGAAGGTGGCCGTCACACGCCGTTCTTCGCCAACTACCGCCCGCAGTTCTACTTCCGCACCACCGACGTGACCGGTGAGGTCGTGCTTCCCGAAGGCACCGAAATGGTCATGCCGGGCGACAACGTTGCACTGTCGGTCAAGCTGATCGCTCCGATCGCCATGGACGAAGGTCTGCGCTTCGCTATCCGCGAAGGCGGCCGCACCGTCGGTTCGGGCGTTGTTGCCAAGATCACGAAGTAATTCGCTGATCCTCGGGCAACCGAGACAAGAATGGCCCGGCTTCCGTAAGGGAGCCGGGCCTTTTCTTTGAAGGGAAGTGGCCTTGGCCCGGAAATACACGAAGCACGGTTCGCGCGCGGATGCGTGGGATGAAGCCGAGGATCCGGTAGAGGCGCCCCCGCCGCGTGATTGCTGGCTGTGCGAGCGGCCCTGCGGTGAAACGGTGATCTGGCATCACCCGATCCCCAAGAGTCGGGGCGGGCGCGATACGGTCCCCATGCACCCGATCTGCCAGAGCATGCTGATCACCACGTTCACCAACTCCGAGCTGCAACGCAATGGCCTGGACGCCGGCCTGCTGCGGATCGATCCCCGGGTAGAGAAGTTCATCGCCTGGGTCTCGGGCAAGGAACCGGACTTCAACGCTCCGCTTGGGAAGAAGAAGCAGCGCTAAGCTTCGGCCGGCTTTCGAACGCCCAGGGATTTCTGTTACGTGGCGGCAGCTGATCGTGTCATTATCTTGCGTGAAGTCGGCTGATGGGGAGACAGCGCCAGAAATGCCGATTTTCTGCGAGGAAAGGGGCTTGCGCGAATCCCTTACCCTGTGTAGGGGCGCGGCTCGAAATTGATGGGGCGCAGGCCCCTTTTGCTCTTTCTCATCGGTAGGACACAATGGAAGCTCAGAATATTCGCATTCGTCTTAAGGCATTCGATCATCGTGTGCTCGACCAGGCGACCGGCGAAATCGCGGAAACCGCCCGCCGCACCGGCGCGCTTATCCGGGGCCCCATTCCTCTGCCGACGAGAATTGAAAAGTTCACCGTGAACCGCGGACCGCACATCGACAAGAAGTCGCGTGAGCAGTTCGAAGTTCGCACCTACAAGCGGCTGCTCGACATCGTGCAGCCCAACGCCACCACGGTCGATGCTCTGATGAAGCTGGACCTTGCTGCCGGCGTCAATGTGGAAATCAAGCTGGCCTAAGCCGCTCGGTTCCAAAGTTTCGGATCTTCGGATCCACATCCTTCCGGGCTTCGGCCCGGCTCCTAGCAGGGAAATCCCTGCGACGAGACAGAGCCTTGGCGGATACGCCAAGGACACAAGGGATACCTCCGGGGCTTGCTCCGGGCATGCGTCCCCCGTCTCGCTTCCGGCCGGTTCCGACCAGCCAGGGAGCACCCAGCCCGGACGGGGCTCGTATCACACACATGGGCTGGACACGCCTGTCGGGATGGTCTCGGCAGGCCTCTGTAGGAGACTGGATCATGCGCACAGGCGTGATCGCCAAGAAGGTGGGGATGACTCGCCTTTTCCAGGAAGACGGTCGGCACGTGCCGGTTACCGTTCTGGCGCTGGAAGATTGCCAGGTAGTCTCGGTTCGCACCGCTGATCGCGACGGTTACGTCGCCGTGCAGCTGGGCGCCGGGGCAGCCAAGCAGAAGAACGTTGCCAAGCCGCAGCGCGAACACTTCGCAAAGGCCGAAGTTTCGCTGAAGCAGCGCGTGGCCGAATTCCGCGTCGCTGACGATGCGGTTCTCGAAGTCGGTTCGACGATCGCGGCTTCGCACTTCGCAGTTGGCCAGATGGTCGACGTTGCCGGCCACACCCAGGGCAAGGGCTTTGCCGGTGCAATGAAGCGTTGGGGCTTCGGCGGTATGCGCGCCACGCACGGCGTGTCGATCAGCCATCGTGCCCACGGTTCGACCGGTAACCGCCAGGATCCGGGCAAGGTTTTCAAGAACAAGAAGATGGCCGGCCACATGGGCGACCGTCAGCGCACCCAGCAGAACCTGGAAATCGTGCGTGTGGACGACGAGCGCGGCCTGATCTTCGTCAAGGGTTCGGTCCCGGGCGCGAAGAACAGCTGGCTGACCGTCAAGGACTCGGTGAAGGTCTCGCGCCACGCCGAAGCTCCCTATCCCGCCGGCCTGAAGCAGGCCGCCAACAGCAACAATTCGGCCGCTGCCGACACCCCCGCTGAAGAAGCGACGGCTGTCGAAGCGACCGAAGGCCAGGAGGGTTAAGCCCGTGAAGGTGAAGCTTTCCAATCTCGATGGCAGCGCCGGCAAGGGCGACGTCGAACTGAACGATGACGTGTTCGGCCTCGAGCCGCGCGCCGATATTCTGCACCGTGTCGTCACCTGGCAGCTCGAAAACCGTCGCGGCATCGCCCGCGCCGCTCGGGAGCGTTCTGAAGTGTCGCGCACCGGCAAGAAGTTCGGCCGCCAGAAGGGCGGCGGTACGGCCCGTCACGGTGACCGTGCGGCCCCGATCTTCATCGGCGGCGGCAAGGCCCACGGCCCGCGTCGCCGGGACTTCGACGTCTCGCTGAACAAGAAGGTGCGCGCGCTGGGGCTGAAGATGGCCCTGTCGAGCAAGGCCAAGGCCGGTCTGGTCGTGGTCGACACGCTCGACGTCAAGGACGCCAAGACCAAGGCCGTCGCCGCGCAGCTCGCCAAGGCGAACTGGGGCAAGAAGGTTCTGGTCATCGATGGCGAAGCGGTGAACACCGAATTCGCCCGTGCGACCCGCAACCTCGTCGGGGTCAATGTGCTCCCGGCCGTGGGCGCGAACGTCTACGACATCCTGAAGCATGACACGCTGGTGCTCACCCGCGCCGCTGTCGAAAAGCTGGAGGCCCGTTTCAATGGCTAAGGACGCAATCGACACGCGTCACTACGACGTGATCGTGGCTCCCCACATCACCGAAAAGGCGACGCTGGCCAGCGAATTCAACGCCGTGGTCTTCAAGGTGGCGGACAGCGCCACCAAGCCGCAGATCAAGGCAGCGGTCGAAGCCCTGTTCGACGTCAAGGTGGTCTCCGTGAACACCCTGACCCAGAAGGGCAAGACCAAGCGGTGGAAGGGCAAGCCCTATCGCCGTTCGGACGTCAAGAAGGCTGTCGTGCGCCTGGCTGAAGGCCAGTCGATCGACATCACCAGCGGGATCTGAGGCGCACCATGGCACTCAAGAACTACAACCCGACCAGCCCGGCCCGTCGCGGCCTGATCCTGGTCGACAAGTCGGCGCTGTGGAAGGGCAAGCCCGTCAAGGCGCTGACCGAAGGCAAGCGCAAGACCGGCGGCCGTAACAACAAGGGCCACGTCACTTCGCGCGGGATCGCTGGCGGTCACAAGCAGAAGTACCGCTACATCGACTTCAAGCGCCGCAAGTGGGACGCCCCCGCGACTGTCGAGCGTCTGGAATACGATCCCAACCGCACGGCGTTCATCGCTCTCGTCAAGTACGAGGACGGCGAACTGGCCTACATCCTGGCGCCGCAGCGTCTGGCCGTCGGCGACACTGTCGTCGCCGGTGAAAAGACCGACGTGAAGCCGGGCAACGCCATGCTGCTTTCGACCATGCCGGTCGGCACCATTTGCCACAACGTGGAGATGAAGCCGGGCAAGGGCGGCCAGATCGCTCGTTCGGCCGGCACCTATGTGCAGGTCGTCGGTCGTGACCGCGGGATGGTGATCGTTCGTCTCAACTCGGGCGAACAGCGCTACCTGCGCGGCGATTGCATGGGCACGGTTGGCGCGGTTTCGAACCCCGACAACTCGAACCAGAACCTCGCCAAGGCTGGCCGCAACCGCTGGAAGGGCATCCGCCCGCTGACCCGCGGTGTTGCCAAGAACCCGGTTGACCACCCGCACGGCGGTGGTGAAGGCCGCACCTCGGGTGGCCGTCATCCGGTTACTCCGTGGGGCAAGCCGACCAAGGGCGCCCGGACCCGCAACAACAAGCAGACGGACAAGTTGATCATCCGTTCGCGTCACGCCAAGAAGAAGAGGTAATCAGACATGGCACGTTCCGTCTGGAAAGGCCCCTTCGTCGAACTGAGCCTGCTCAAGAAGGCCGAGGCCGCGCAGGACGCTGGCACTCGCGCCGGACCGATCAAGACCTGGTCGCGTCGTTCGACGATTCTGCCGCAGTTCGTTGGTCTGACGTTCAACGTCTACAACGGTCACAAGTTCATCCCCGTCGCTGTCAACGAAGACATGGTCGGCCACAAGCTCGGTGAATTTGCGCCCACGCGCACGTTCCCCGGCCACGCCGCCGACAAGAAGGGCAAGCGCTAATGTCCAAGGCTAAAGCCCCCCGCCGCGTCGGCGACAAGGAAGCCCTGTCGGTCGGCACGCAGATCCGCGGTTCGGCCCAGAAGCTGAACCTGGTTGCCGGTCTGATCCGCGGCAAGAAGGCCGAAGAGGCCATGAACATCCTCGCTTTCTCGAAGCGTGCGATGGCCGTCGACGCCCGCAAGGTTCTCGCATCCGCGATCGCCAACGCGGAAAACAACCACAACCTCGACGTTGACGCGCTGGTTGTGAGCGAAGCCAGCGTCGGCAAGTCGATCACCATGAAGCGGTTCCACACCCGTGGCCGCGGCAAGTCCACCCGCATCCTCAAGCCGTTCAGCCGGCTGCGGATCGTGGTTCGCGAAGTCGAGGAGGCGTAAGTCATGGGTCACAAGTCAAACCCGATCGGCCTGCGTCTGCAGATCAACCGTACCTGGGACAGCCGTTGGTACGCCGAAGGCAAGAACTACGCGAAGCTGCTTGAGGAAGACCTCAAGATCCGCAAGTTCGTGGTCGAAACCCTGCCGCAGGCCGCCATCAGCAAGGTCGTGATCGAACGTCCGGCCAAGCTGTGCCGCGTGTCGATCTATGCCGCTCGTCCGGGCGTCATCATCGGCAAGAAGGGCGCGGACATCGAAAAGCTGCGCTCGCAGCTCGCCGCGATGACCGACAGCGACGTCAAGCTGAACATCGTCGAAATCCGCAAGCCGGAAGTCGATGCCAAGCTCGTTGCCCAGGGCATCGCCGACCAGCTGATCCGCCGCGTGGCGTTCCGCCGGGCGATGAAGCGCGCGATGCAGTCGGCCATGCGTCTGGGTGCCGAAGGCATCAAGGTGGTATGCGGCGGCCGTCTCGGCGGCGCTGAAATCGCCCGTGTCGAACAGTACCGCGAAGGCCGTGTGCCGCTGCACACCCTGCGCGCGAACATCGACTATGCCGAAGCCGAAGCGCTGACCACCTATGGCATCATCGGCATCAAGGTGTGGGTGTTCAAGGGCGAGATCCTTGGCCACGACCCGATGGCGCAGGACCGTCTGATGATGGAAGCCCAGACTTCCGGCGTCCGTCCGGCTCGTGAAGATCGCAGGAACTAATCATGCTGCAACCGAAAAAGACCAAGTTCCGCAAGGCGTTCAAGGGCCGTATCAACGGTCTCGCCAAGGGCGGCACGGACCTGAACTTCGGGTCCTACGGCCTCAAGGCTCTCGAGCCGGAACGCATCACCGCGCGCCAGATCGAAGCGGCCCGCCGTGCCATCACGCGCCACATCAAGCGTCAGGGACGCCTGTGGATCCGCGTGTTCCCCGACGTGCCGGTTTCGAAGAAGCCTGCCGAAGTCCGTCAGGGTAAGGGCAAGGGTTCGGTCGAATACTGGGCTGCCCGCGTCAAGCCGGGCCGTATCCTGTTCGAACTCGACGGCGTTGCCGGTCCGCTCGCTGCCGAAGCGTTCAGCCGCGCGGCAATGAAGCTGCCGATCAAGACCAAGGTCGTTGCCCGCCTGGGCGACACCACTCACCTCGGAGGCGAATGATGGCCAAGGCTGACGATCTGCGCGCCAAGAGCGACGACCAGCTGACCGCTGACCTGGGCGAACTGAAGCGCGAGGCATTCAACCTGCGCTTCCAGGCCGCGACGAACCAGCTTGAGCGCCCCGCGCGCATCAAGGAAGTGCGTCGCGACATCGCCCGCATCAAGACGTTGCAGGGCGAGCGCGCCCGCAGCGCGAAGTAAGGAGGCAACGATGCCCAAGCGAATCCTGATCGGGACCGTTGTTTCCGACAAGACCGACAAGACCGTGGTCGTGAAGGTCGAACGCAAGGTGAAGCACCCGCTTTACGGGAAGATCATCCGTCGTTCGAAGAAGTACCATGCCCACGATGAGGACAACGCCTTCAAGACCGGCGAAACCGTCCGCATCGAGGAAACCCGCCCGATGTCGAAGCTCAAGACCTGGAAGGTCATCGAGCGCGTCACCGCCGGGAAGACCGCCGCGGTCGAAGCCGACGTCTGATAAAGACTTTTTTGGAACTGCCGGACTGGTTCCGGCAAGCCAGTGAGAAGGAACCGGATCAATGATCCAGATGCAATCCCAGCTCGACGTCGCTGACAACAGCGGTGCCAAGCGCGTCCAGTGCATCAAGGTGCTGGGCGGATCGAAGCGCCGGACTGCCGGCGTTGGCGACATCATCGTCGTCTCGGTCAAGGAAGCGCAGCCGCGCACCAAGGTGAAGAAGGGCGACGTCCACCGTGCCGTCATCGTTCGCACGAAGAAGGAAGTTCGCCGGACCGACGGTTCGGTGATCCGCTTCGACAGCAACGCGGCCGTGCTGATCAACAAGAACGCCGAACCCATCGGCACCCGTATCTTCGGCCCCGTGGTCCGCGAACTGCGCGGGCGTGGCTACATGAAGATCATCTCGCTCGCTCCGGAGGTGCTGTGATGGCCGCCGCGAAGATCAAGAAGGGCGACAGCGTCGTCGTCCGTTCGGGTAAGGACAAGGGCCGCACCGGCACCGTCCTTCAGGTCATGCCCAAGGAAGGCAAGGTCGTGGTGTCCGGCGTGAACATCGCCGCGCGTCACCGCAAGCCGACCCAGGTGAACCCGCAGGGCGGCATCGACCGCCGTGAAGCACCGCTCGCGATCAGCAAGATCGGCCTCGCGGTCGACGGCAAGCCGAGCCGCGTGCGCTTCGAAACCAAGGACGGAAAGAAGGTCCGCGTGGCCGTCAAGTCCGGGGAGACGATCGATGGCTGACAAGTACACTCCGCGCCTGCGCACCAAGTACGACGAGCAGATCGCCAAGGCGATGACCGACAAGTTCGGTTACAAGAACGTCATGGAGATCCCGAAGATCGAGAAGATCACGATCAACATGGGCGTCGGCGAAGGTAGCCAGGACAAGAAGAAAGTCACGACAGCTGCGGCCGAAATGGAGCTGATCTCGGGCCAGAAGCCGGTGATCACCAAGGCCAAGAAGTCGATCGCGCAGTTCAAGCTGCGTGAAGGCATGCCGATCGGTTGCAAGGTCACCCTGCGCCGCGAACGCATGTACGAGTTTCTCGACCGTCTCATCACGGTTGCCATGCCCCGCATCCGCGACTTCCGTGGTCTCAACCCGAAGTCGTTCGACGGACGCGGCAACTATGCGATGGGCCTGAAGGAGCAGATCATCTTTCCGGAGATCAGCTACGACCAGATCGAGAAGGTGCGCGGGATGGATATCATCATCACCACCACCGCCAAGACCGACGAGGAAGCACGCGAACTGCTGCGCCTGTTCGGGTTCCCGTTCCCGGCTGAAGCCGAAACCGCGCAAGCGGCCTGATTTAGAGAGAGCTTAAGTCCATGGCGAAACTGAGTTCCGTGAACAAGAACGAGCGTCGCAAGCAGCTCGTCAAGAAGTACGCTGCGAAGTACGCGAAGCTGAAGGCTGTCGCGGACGACGAGTCGCTCGATGATACCGAGCGTCTGATCGCGCGTCTGAAGCTGGCGGAAATCCCGCGCAACGGGAATCCCACCCGCGTGCGCAACCGCTGCGCAACCACCGGGCGCCCGCGCGCCTATTACCGCAAGTTCGGCCTGTGCCGTATCGAGCTGCGTGATCTTGCCAACAAGGGCATGATCCCGGGCGTCACCAAGTCGAGCTGGTAAGGATACCCCAATGGCGATGACCGATCCCCTGGGTGATATGCTCACCCGCATCCGCAACGGCCAGCGTGCGAAGAAGGACTCCGTCCTTTCGCCGGCCTCGAAGCTGCGCGCCAGCGTTCTCGAGGTTCTGCAGCGCGAAGGCTACATCCGTGGCTATGCCGAAGACGCTACCGGCGTTCACCCGCAGCTGCGCATCGAACTGAAGTATTTCGAAGGCGAACCGGCGATCAAGCACGTTGCTCGCGTTTCGAAGCCCGGCCGCCGCGTCTACTCGGGTTCCAAGGAACTCCCGGTTGTGCGCAACGGCCTTGGCATCACCATCGTCTCGACGCCTCGTGGCGTGCTTTCGGATGCCGAAGCGCGCGCCCAGAACGTCGGCGGCGAAGTGCTGGCGGAGGTGTTCTGATGAGCCGCATCGGCAAGAAGCCCGTTTCGATCCCAAGCGGCGTGTCCGCCGAGATCAAGGACGGCGTGCTGTCGGTCAAGGGTCCCAAGGGCACCCTGACGCTGACCCTGCGCGACGAGATCAGCTATACGGTTGACGGCGACAGCATCCTTGTGAAGCCCGCCAACGACACCAAGGCCGCTCGCGCGTTCTGGGGAATGCAGCGCACGCTCGTCGACAACCTGGTCACCGGTGTGACCGAAGGCTACACCAAGGTGCTTGAAATCACCGGTGTCGGCTACCGCGCCAACGCTCAGGGCAAGAACCTGAAGTTGCAGCTCGGCTACAGCCACGACGTCGATTTCGCCGTGCCTGAAGGTATCGAGATCAAGACCCCGGACAACACCACGGTCGAAATCTCGGGCATCGACAAGCAGAAGGTCGGCCAGGTGGCCGCGGAAATCCGCCGGTGGCGCAAGCCCGAGCCTTACAAGGGCAAGGGTATCAAGTACCGCGGCGAGTTCATCTTCCGCAAGGAAGGGAAGAAGAAGTAATGGCCAAGCTCTCACTCTTCGCGCGCCGCCGTCGGCGCGTCCGCACCGCGCTCCGCGCAACTGCCGGTGGACGTCCGCGTCTGTCGGTGCACCGCTCGGGTCGTCACATCTACGCCCAGATCATCGACGACGCCGCCGGCCGCACGCTGGCTGCCGCCTCGACCCTTGGCACCAAGGGCGGGTCGAACGTCGACGCCGCCACGAAGGTCGGCAAGGATCTGGCCGAAGCCGCCAAGAAGGCTGGCGTGACCACCGTCGTGTTCGATCGCGGCGGGTTCCTCTTCCATGGCCGCGTCAAGGCGCTGGCCGATGCCGCGCGTGAAGGCGGGCTGGAGTTCTAAGATGGCTGACGAAACCAACATTGCAGACGCCCCGGCCGAAACGCCGATCGCTGCCGAAAATCCCAAGGGTGCCGAAGGCGGCGAAGCGCGTGAAGCGCGCGGCGGCCGTGGCGGCAACCGCGGCCGTGGCGGCAACGACCGCGGCGGTGACCGTGGCCGTGGCCGTGGTGGCCGTGACGACCGTCGCGGTCGTGGCGGCGACGACGATGGCGGGGAAGAGCTGATCGAAAAGCTCGTCCACATCAACCGCGTGTCGAAGACCGTGAAGGGCGGCAAGCGCTTCGGGTTCGCCGCGCTGGTCGTGGTCGGTGACGGCAAGGGCCGTGTCGGCTTCGGTCATGGCAAGGCGCGCGAAGTGCCGGAAGCCATCACCAAGGCGACCGCTTCGGCCAAGAAGAAGATGGTCCGCGTTCCGCTCAAGGAAGGCCGCACCCTGCATCACGACGGCAAGGGCCGTTTCGGCGCCGGCAAGGTCAATGTCCGTTCGGCTCCGGCCGGTACCGGCATCATCGCAGGCGGACCGATGCGCGCCGTCTTCGAAAGCCTGGGCGTTGCCGACGTGGTGACCAAGTCGGTCGGTACTTCGAACCCCTACAACATGATCCGCGCCACCTTCGACGCGTTGACCGACCAGACTTCGCCGAAGTCTGTTGCCCAGCGTCGTGGCAAGAAGGTCGCCGACCTGCTCGGCCGTGGCGGCGCAACTGCGGTGGAGGCTGAAGCCGAAGCCGCCGCGATCACGGAGTAAACACAATGGCGAAGATCAAGATCAAGCAGATCGGTTCGCCGATCCGTCGCCCGGAGAGCCAGAAGAAAATTCTGATCGGTCTGGGCCTGGGCAAGATGCACCGCGTGGTCGAGCTGGAAGATACGGCCGAAGTGCGTGGCGCCATTGCCAAGCTTCCGCACATGGTGGCCGTGGTCGACTGACCATATCTGCCGTTCGGTTAGAATACAGCGGCGCCCGGTTCGATGGACCGGGCGTCGTCGTTAGAAAACGGGGTGACAGACGGGCGATTGTGCCCTAACCGCGCCCCTTCCATCAGCGCGACAAAAGCGAAAGCGAGTGCAAATTATGAAACTGAATGACATCCGCGACAACGATGGTGCCCGCAAGTCCCGCATGCGCGTGGGCCGTGGCATCGGTTCCGGCAAGGGCAAGACCGCCGGACGCGGCCAGAAGGGTGCCAAGGCACGTTCGGGCGTTTCGGTCGCCGGATTCGAAGGCGGCCAGATGCCGCTGCACATGCGCATCCCGAAGCGCGGCTTCAACAATCCGTTCGGCAAGGACTATGCCGAAGTGAACCTGGGCATGGTCCAGAAGGCGATCGACGCCGGCAAGCTCGACATCAAGGGCACGATCGATCACGCCGCGCTCAAGGCTGCTGGCTTGGCCCGCGGCGGCAAGGACGGCGTGCGCCTGCTCGGCAAGGGTGAACTGACCGCGAAGGTTGCGTTCGCGGTTGCCGGCGCCTCGGCCGGTGCTAAGGCTGCTGTCGAAAAGGCTGGCGGTTCGGTGACGCTGCCCGAAGCGCAGCCAAGCGAACAGGAAAAGAAGACCGCGCGCCGCGACAGCAACAAGGCTGCCAAGGGCGGCGCAAAGGCCGCCAAGGCCGAATAATTCCGGGGCACGAGCGGGCGGGGGTTTTTGACTTCCCGCCCGCGTCCTATATGGGCTCCTCGTATCCAATGGGGGGAGCCGGGCCGCATCCGGCGTTCCAAGCAAGGCTTGACCAGACAATGGCATCACGCGCCGACAATATCGCGAGCAATCTCAGCCTCGCCAACTTTTCCAAGGCAACCGAACTCAAGAACCGGATCTGGTTCACCATCGGCGCCCTGATCGTTTTCCGCTTTCTGAGCTTCGTTCCGCTGCCGGGGGTCAATCCGCTGATCCTGCGAGAGCTCTATGCCCAGACCCAGGGCGGGATTCTCGACATTTTCAACACCTTCTCGGGCGGTTCGCTCGAGCGCATGAGTCTGATCGCGCTGGGCGTGATGCCTTACATCACCGCCTCGATCGTCGTTCAGCTCGCCGCCTCGCTCCACCCGACGCTTGCCGCCCTCAAGAAGGAAGGCGAAAGCGGGCGCAAGAAGCTCAACCAGTACACGCGTTACGGCGCGGTGCTGCTGACCGCGATCCAGGGCTATTTCATCGCCACCGGCCTCGAAGCCTACGGCGCCTCCAGCGCGCTCCAGGCCGTAGTCCAGCCAGGCATGGTGTTCCGAGTCAGCGCGGTAATCAGCTTGATCGGCGGGACCATGTTCCTGCTCTGGCTGGGTGAACAGATCACCAGCCGTGGGATCGGCAATGGGACCTCGCTGATCATCATGGCGGGGATCGTCGCCCAGATGCCGCGCTTCATCAGCAACCTGTTCGAAGGCGGTCGCAGCGGCTCGATCGGCGGATTCACCATTGCCGGCCTGGTCGTGCTGATCGTGGGTATGGTCCTGTTGATCTGCTTCATGGAACGCTCGACCCGCCGCTTGCTGATCCAGTATCCCAAGCGCGCCAGCCAGAACGGCATGATGCAGGCTGATCGCAGCCATCTGCCGCTGAAGCTCAACACGGCGGGCGTTATCCCGCCGATCTTCGCCAGCTCGCTGTTGCTGCTGCCGCTGACCATCACGCAGTTCGCTGGCAATTCGGTTTCGACCGATTCGACCATGGGCAGCTTCATCGTGACGCTCAACCAGTACCTGGCGCACGGCAAGCCGCTGTACATGCTGCTGTACGGCCTGGGCATCCTGTTCTTCAGCTTCTTCTACACCGCGGTGGTCTTCAACCCGGAAGAAACGGCCGACAACCTGAAGCGCAACGGTGGTTTCATCCCCGGCATCCGCCCGGGTAAGAACACGGCGACCTACCTCGACTACGTGCTCACCCGCATCACGGTGATCGGCGCAATCTACCTGACCTTCGTCTGCGTAGTGCCCGAATACATCATCGCGCAAACGGGGATCACGGCGATGTTCATTGGCGGCACCAGCCTGCTGATCGTCGTCAACGTGACGGTAGACACCATCACGCAGATCCAGTCGCACCTGCTGGCTCACCAGTATGGCGACCTGATCAAGAAGGCCAAGCTGAAGGGGCGCCTGCGCTAAAGCCGGGCCTCTCACCACGACAATCAGGGGGAGCGCGTAGTGAACATCATCCTGTTGGGACCTCCCGGCGCGGGCAAGGGCACGCAGGCGCAGCGGCTTGTCGATGCGCACGGCATGCGCCAGCTATCGACGGGCGACATGCTGCGGGCTGCGGTCAAGGCCGGCACGCCGACCGGGCTCGAGGCCAAGGCGGTGATGGAACGCGGCGAGTTGGTGTCGGACGCGATCGTCTCGGCGCTGATCGGTGACGAACTGGACGCGATGGGCGCGGACACCGGCGCCATCTTCGATGGCTATCCGCGCACGGCCGAGCAGGCCCGCTCGCTCGACGGGATACTTTCCGCGCGCGGACGCACGCTGGATCACGTGATCGAGCTCGAGGTCAACGAGGACGCGCTGGTCGAACGCATCTGCGGCCGCTACACCTGCGCGAACTGCGGCAAGGGCTATCACGACGTCTTCGAGAAGCCCAAGGTTCCGGGCGTGTGCGACAAGTGCGGTTCGACCGAGTTCAAGCGGCGCCCCGACGACAACGAAGACACGGTGCGCACCCGCATGGCCGAATACCGGGCCAAGACCGCGCCGATCCTGCCGATCTACGAGGCTCGCGGGATAGTGGCCAGGGTCGATGGCATGGCCGATATCGACCAGGTTACCGCTGCCATCGAAGCGGTCCTCAAGGACTGATCATGTCGCGCGCCTTCCATCTCGGCGGCGCGCTGGCCCTGGCTTTCACCGCGCTTCCTACGCAGGCCGAGGTGAAATCGGCCGACGAGGCCGGCTTCGTGACCGGGGGTACGCAGGACATCGATGCCAGTCCCGCCGCTGTTTGGTCGAGCCTGGTGAAACCCGCCCAGTGGTGGGACAGTGCTCACACCTGGTCGGGCAAGGCCGCGAACCTGTCGCTCGATCCGCGGGCAGGGGGATGCTTCTGCGAACGCCTGCCGGGCGGGGGCAGCACCGAGCACATGCGCGTCATCCGCGCCGATCCGGGCACGCAGATGATCCTTTCGGGCGCACTCGGTCCGCTGCAGACCGAGCCCGCCAGCGGGGTTCTGATAATCAAGCTTGATGCAACGGAAGGCGGGTCCACGCTGACCTGGCGCTATGCCGCCTCGGGCTTGCGCGGAATGAAGGGCACGGCAATAGCGGGGCCGGTCAATACGGTTATGTCCTTGCAGTTTGCCAGTCTCGCCAGGGTTGCTGCCAGTGGCGGCAAGGCTGCGCCGCGCCGCCGTTGACATCATGGGCGAATCGTCCTAAGCGCGCCGCTCAACCGACAAACGGGACCGTCCGGAAGGCGTAACGCATTGCGCACGCCAGCCGGGCTTTTTGCCGTTCAGCGGTTGAAGCGTTGAGATGGGTGGCTATCTAGCGGTTGCCTCCTGTGGAGCATGGAGAATTAAGTGGCTCGTATTGCCGGGGTAAACATCCCCACCAACAAGCGCGTGATCATCGCGCTCACCTACATTCACGGCATTGGCTCGTTCAAGGCTCGCCAGATCGCCGACAAGCTGGGAATCGATCACAGCCGTCGCGTTCAGGATCTTTCCGACCAGGAAGTGCTGCACATCCGCGAAGCGATCGACGCCGATCACACCGTTGAGGGTGACCTGCGCCGCGAAACCGCGATGAACATCAAGCGTCTGATGGACCTGGCCTGCTATCGCGGCCTGCGTCACCGCAAGGGCCTGCCGGTCCGCGGTCAGCGCACGCACACCAACGCCCGCACCCGCAAGGGCAAGGCCAAGCCGATCGCCGGCAAGAAGAAGTAAGCCGCGGACCCCGGTCCAACGCTTTCCCTTCCTGATTTCGAGTAGGATAGAAAAATGGCACGCGAACCCCAGCGCATTAAGCGCCGCGAGCGGAAGAACATCACGAGCGGCATCGCGCACGTGAATGCGAGCTTCAACAATACCATGATCACCATCACCGATGCCCAGGGCAATGCGATCAGCTGGTCCTCCGCCGGGATGATGGGCTTCAAGGGCAGCCGCAAGTCGACCCCCTATGCCGCCCAGGTGGCAGCGGACGACGCTGGCAAGAAGGCCGCCGAGCACGGCGTGCGCACCCTTGAGGTCGAAGTGAAGGGCCCCGGTTCGGGCCGCGAGAGCGCGCTTCGCGCCCTTCAGGCCGTCGGCTTCACCATCACTTCGATCCGCGACGTGACGCCGATCCCGCACAACGGGGTCCGGCCGTCGAAGCGCCGCCGGGTCTGATCGTGTCCTTCGCGGCAGGGCGTCCGCCTTGCCGCTGTTTCGGATCGGCCGCGGTTCCCATGTCGGAGCAGCGGCCGTCCCGCCAAGAATAACCCCAGGGGAAGTCCATGACTGTCAACATCAAGAACTGGCAGGAACTCAAGAAGCCCAACGCCCTCGAAGTGAAGGCGGGGAACGACCCCAAGCGCCGCGCGACTTTCGTTGCCGAGCCGCTCGAACGTGGTTTCGGCCTGACGCTGGGCAACGCCCTGCGCCGCGTTCTGCTGTCCTCGCTGCAGGGCGCCGCAATCACCTCGATCAAGATCGAGAACGTGCTGCACGAATTCTCGTCGCTGGCCGGCGTGCGCGAAGACGTGACCGATATCGTCCTCAACGTGAAGCAGATCGCGCTCAAGATGCAGGGCGAAGGCCCCAAGCGTCTGCAGCTTTCGGCTACCGGCCCCAGTGAAGTCACCGCTGGCGACATTGCCGTGACCGGCGACATCGAGGTCATGAACAAGGACCTCGTGATCTGCCACCTCGACGAAGGTGCGACGCTGAACATGGAACTGACCGTCGACACCGGCAAGGGCTACGTCCCGGCGGTCGGCAATCGTCCGGTTGATGCGCCGATCGGCCTGATCCCGATCGATTCGCTCTACTCGCCGGTTCGCCAGGTTAGCTACAAGGTCGACAACGCCCGCATCGGGCAGGAGCTTGACTACGACAAGCTCAACCTGACGGTCGAAACCGATGGCACCGTGACGCCGGAAGACGCGGTGGCCTATGCCGCTCGAATCCTCCAGGACCAGCTCTCGCTGTTCGTACACTTCGAAGACGCTGTGCCGATGGGCTCGTCGCCGATGATCGGCATGGCCGCGGCCGCGCCGAGCGAGGAAGGCGATACCAATCAGCTCAACCGCTACCTGCTCAAGAAGGTGGACGAGCTTGAGCTGTCGGTCCGTTCGGCCAACTGCCTCAAGAACGACAACATCATCTATATCGGCGACCTGGTCCAGAAGACCGAGGCCGAGATGCTCCGCACGCCGAACTTCGGCCGCAAGAGCCTCAACGAGATCAAGGAAGTGCTCTCGTCGATGGGTCTGCGCCTCGGCATGGACATCCCTGGCTGGCCGCCGGAAAACATCGAGGAAATGGCCAAGAAGCTCGAACAGGAACTGTTGGGCTGACCTGGACAAGGGGTGCCTTCGGGTGCCCCGCCACGGTGATCGGCGGCGACCTTACAGCCGCCAGGTATGGGGTACCTTGCACGGCCCCCTAACGAACGAAGGAACGAAACATGCGTCACAAGTACGGCGGGCGTAAGCTCAACCGCACCTCCAGCCACCGCATTGCCCTGCTGCGCAACATGTCGGCCGCGCTGATCAAGCACGAACAGATCACCACCACGCTGCCCAAGGCGCGCGAACTGCGTCCATACCTCGAAAAGCTGATCACGCTGGCGAAGAAGGGTGGCCTCTCGAACCGCCGCCTTGCCCATTCGCGCCTGCTTGACGATGCGCAGCTGGTGAAGCTGTTCGACGTTCTGGCTGAACGCTACGCGGGTCGCGAAGGCGGCTATACCCGCGTGATCAAGGCCGGCGTCCGCGCGTCTGACGCTGCGCCGCTCGCCGTAATCGAACTGGTGGACCGCGACACTGCGGCCAAAGGCCAGGACAGCGGTCCGGTGATGGTTGACGACGGGGAATAAGCCGAAGTCGATGGACGGTGCCGCCAAGGCGCTCGTCGATCCATCAATTGCAAAAGCGGTTGCAGGCCAATAGCCTGCGGCCGCTTTTTGCATTCCGGGAGCCAAAACATAATGCGTCGCTATCTGGTGGGCTCACTCGCCGCCGCTCTTTTGCACTCTGCCGCTGGAGCGCAGACCATGCCGCCAATCGCCTATCCTGACACCCGCAAGGGCGATGTCGTGGAAACCCAGTTCGGCGAGGCGATTGCCGATCCCTATAGATGGCTTGAAAACGACGTTCGCACCGACCCGCAAGTGGCCGAATGGGTCAAGCAGCAGAATTCCGTGACCGATGCCTACCTTGCCACCTTGCCGCAACGCGCCTGGTTTGCCGACCGCATCAAGCAGTTGATGGACTATGAGCGCTTCGGCTTGCCGGTTAAGGCAGGGCAGCAGTATTTCTACACCCGCAACTCGGGTCTCCAGAACCAGTCGCAACTGTTCGTCCGCACCGGACTCAATGGCGCGCCGCGCCTGCTCATCGATCCGAACAGCTGGGCCAAGGACGGCGCGACCGCCCTCGACGCCTGGGAGCCGTCCGAGAAAGGTCGCTATCTGGCATATTCGGTGCAGGACGGCGGGACCGACTGGCGCATCATCAAGCTGCTCGATGTCGCAACCGGGAAGGTCTTGGACGACGAGGTGCGCTGGGCCAAGTTCACCACGATCCAGTGGGTCGGCGAAGAGGGCTTCCTCTATTCGCGCTTCCCCGAACCGGCCAAGGGCGCGGAATTCCAATCGCGCAACTTCAACCATGCTGTCTACTTCCACCGCATCGGTACGCCAGCCAGCGCCGATCAACTGGTCTTTGCAACGCCAGATCGGCCCGAGGTTTCGCATCGGGCGACCGTGACCAACGGCGGCCGCTACGCCGTTATCGTCAGTTCCATCGGCACGGATGCGCGCAATCAGATCCGGGTCATCGACCTCAAGCAGCGCAAGGGATCCGGGCCGAAGTCGGGCTGGAAGTCCAGCAGCCTGATTAAGGGTTTCGACAACAAGTGGGAGCCGGTCGACGCGATCGGCAACCGCCTGTGGTTCGTGACCGACAAGGACGCGCCGCGCGGCCGACTGGTCTCTGTCGACTTGACCGGCAAGATTTACAAATGGACCGATGTCGTCGCTCAGCGACCCGAAACGCTGGAGCGCGCGACCATCGTCGGCAACAAGCTGGTTCTGGCCTACCTCAAGGACGCCTCGACCCGCGCCGAAGTCTACGACCTGACCGGCAAGCGTCCGCAGGTTCTTACGCTCAACGGAATCGGCACGGCCTCGGGCTTTACGGGCAAGCCGGGCGATCCGGAGACGTTCTATTCCTTCACCAGCTTCAACCAGCCCGCGACGATTCAGCGGCTCGACCTTGCGACGATGCAGTCGAGCCTGTTTGCCGCGCCAAAGCTGGCATTCAATCCTGATGATTTCGCAATTGAACAGCGCTTCTACACCTCGAAGGACGGCACCCGCGTGCCGATGTTCATCGTCCGCAAGAAGGCCCTGGTGGGCAAGCCGCTGCCCACGCTGCTCTATGGCTATGGCGGTTTCGATATCTCGCTCACGCCAGGCTATTCGGCCTCGCGCATGGCCTGGCTGGACGCGGGCGGGGCCTATGCCCTGGCCAACCTGCGCGGCGGCGGCGAATACGGCAAGGCCTGGCACGACGCGGGTCGCCTCGCGAAAAAGCAGAACGTTTTCGATGACTTCATTGCGGCGGGTGAATACCTGATCGCCGAAGGGATCACCCCCAAGGGCGGCCTGACGGTACAGGGCGGTTCGAATGGTGGATTGCTCGTCGGAGCAGTGGTCAACCAGCGGCCCGACCTGTTCGCGGCCGGCAATGCCGCGGTCGGCGTGATGGACATGCTGCGTTTCGATCGCTTCACAGCTGGACGCTATTGGACCGACGATTACGGGTTCCCCAACAAGGAAGCCGATTTCAAGGTCCTGCGCGCCTATTCGCCCTACCACAACATCCGCAGCGGAAAGGACTATCCGGCGGTGCTGGTCACCACAGCCGATACCGACGACCGCGTCGTCCCGGGGCACAGCTTCAAGTACACCGCTGCCCTGCAGGCCGCCCAGGCCGGTCCCAAGCCTCATCTGATCCGGATCGAAACCCGGGCTGGGCATGGCGCGGGCAAGCCGACCGACAAGGCGGTGGCGGAAAGCGCCGATGTCCTTGCCTTCCTCGCCCAGTGGAGCGGCCTAGCCACTCCGAAGTAGACGTTAAGCAAAGTGGATTGAAAGCTGAACGGTGGCTGCTAGCGCCGTTCAGCACTCGGCCAAAGCGGAATCGGTAACTCATCCTCAACGCCGGACAGCTCGGTCCGGTATTTTTTGAAGGATGAAATGCCATGAAGACCCTGTCCAAGGCCCTCGTCGGTACCATCGCGGCAGGCGCGGTGGCGATCTCTTCGGCTACTCCCGCCATGGCGCAGAGCTATCGCGACCGTGACGGCATCAGCGCCGGTGACGTGATCGCCGGTGCCCTGGTGATCGGCGGTATCGCAGCGGTGGCTTCGGCCGCCAGCCGCGGCAACAGCTATGGTTACGATCGCGATTACCGCGACGATCGCGACGATCGCTACGGCGATTACCGTTATGGCGGCAACCGCTACGGCTACGGCTACGGCGGCAACCCCCGCCAGGCCATCGAACAGTGCGTCTACGCCGCCGAACGCACGGCCGGACGCTACAGCTATGGCCGCGCCGACGTGACCGACATTCGCGACGTCAAGCAGACCCGTTACGGCCTGGAAGTGAAGGGCCGGATCGCGGTCAACCAGATGGGCCGTGGCTGGCGCTCCGGCGACAACAACTACGGTCGCGGCTGGGGCAACGACTACCGCGGCTGGAACCAGAACCTGCGCGGCTACGATGCCGGTTCGTTCAAGTGCAGGTACGAACGCGGCCGAGTGGTCGACATCGACTTCAGCGGGATCCGCGGTCTCTAAGACCCGATCCTTCTGAAAGGAAACCGACAGGCGGTTCAGGCAGAGGAAAGCCTGGGCCGCCTAGTCGTATGGAATTACGGCGTATTCTGCGATTCGGCCTGTGTCCGATCGATGCGTCGCTGAGGGGTAGCACCAATGAACCGCACGTTTTTCCGCAGCGCTGCCGTTATGGCGTCGATTGCATCGCTGTCGCTCGTGGCGACGCCGGCCCTCGCCCGTGACCGCTGGGGCGGCTGGGGTGGCCGCTACCACCATGACCGTGTCGATGCCGGCGACGTGCTGGCCGGCGTCCTGATCATCGGCGGCATCGCGGCCGTGGCCAGCGCGGCGGCCAAAGCCGCGCGCGAACGGCGCGACAACGATCGCCGGTATGACGACCGGCGCTACGACAATCGCGACTATGAGGATCGCGGCACCAGCGGACGCGAATACCGGGGCGAAGACTATCGCGCCGCGCCCGACCGCGGCGATGCGCCGGGTACAGACTACGACGTCGCTCCGGCACGCAACAACGACGGCATGAGCCAGGCGGTCGATCGCTGCGTCGGCGAAATCGAGCGCGGCTCGACCCGCGTCGAAAGCGTCGACGAAACTCGCCGCGAAGGCAACGGCTGGAAAGTCGAAGGCCAGGTCAGTGGCAACGAGGAGTTCGCCTGCACGATCGACGGTGACGGCCGCATCCGGGACGTAACGATCGGCGGCCGGGCACTCTGACCGCCGCAATCCACGGCAAACGCACGGCCGCTCCCGCTTGGGCGCGGCCGTTTGCGTTCACTTTACTCTGTAGCGATCGAACCAGGCCAGGATTGCCGAGGCCTTGCCCGCCGATTGCGATGGTCGTGCGGTAAAGCCGCCGTGGCTTGCTCCGGGGACCTTGACGAGGGCCGTGGGCACGCCGGCGATCTGTAAAGCGGTATAGTACTGTTCCGATTCGCTCACCGGGGTGCGGTAGTCCTCGCTCCCCACGACCACCAGGGTCGGCGTCTTGACGTTCCCGACCAGGCTGAGCGGCGAGCGCTGCCAGTAGGATGTCACGTCGACCCACGGTGGATTGTCGAACCAGTAGCGCGAGGTATGGGTGGTGTTGTCCATGGTCAGTGCCTCGCTTGCCCAGTTGATTACCGGCTTCTGCGTTGCGGCGGCTCTGAAACGGTCGGTCTTGCCCACGATCCATGCGGTCAGGATCCCGCCACCCGATCCGCCGGTGACGAACAGGTTGTTTGCATCGATGGTTCCGGTAGCGATCGCGGCGTCGACCGCAGCCATCAGATCGCCATAGTCTTCTCCCGGATAGGCGCGGTCGATCAACTTGGCAAAGGCCTCTCCATAGGATGTGCTGCCGCGCGGGTTGGTCCACAGCACCGCGTAGCCGCCGGCGGCATAGAGTTGGTAGTCGGTCGAGAACCACGGCCCGTAGGCGGTATGCGGGCCGCCGTGGATCTCGAGTATCATCGGCACCTTGCTTCCCGCCGGCGCGCCAGGCGGCATCATCAACCAGGCGTCGATCGGCCTGCCGTCGGGCGCGGTAACGGCGACCTTTTCGGCCTGTCCCAGCGCCTTCGCGCCGATCCAGGTATCGTTGAGACGGGTCAGTTGAACGTCCTGACCGGCGCGAAGGGCGTGAACGTCTGGCGGGCGGGTGCAGCTACCCGCCGTCCAGGCAATCATGCCGTTCTTTCCGACCTTGAACTCGCCGCCTGTATAGGGCCGGTCGAATCCTGCGCCTGAAAGCCCGCGCGCAAGCGGCTTGCGCGATCCGTCGAGTCCGATGCGCGACAGCAGTTTTACGCCGTGATCGTCATACGCGGCGAGCAGGCTCTTGCCATCGGGTGCCCACTGCGCGTCGTCGATGCTGATATCCATGGCGCCGGTCAGATTGCGCTGGCCGGTCCCGTCGCGGTTCATCACGTAGAGTTCGGTGTTCTCGTAAGTGCGGCGCTTGTCGTCAAAGCCGAGCCAGGCGATCTTGCTGCCATCGGGCGAGGCGATGGGGGCGGCATCGGGTCCGAAGCGCGTGGTCAGCGCCCGGATCGCGCCGCTGCCAAGGTCCAGTGCCATGACCTCGCTGTCATTGGGTTCGCGTTCCCAGTTGTTCTTGCGCACGGCAGAAAACAGCACGGTGCGACCATCTGGCGTGAACGAGAGCGGACCGTCATCATCGAACGAGCCGAAGGTCAATTGGCGCGGCGCACCGCCGTCGGCCGAAACCGTGAAGATGTGCGAATAGCCAGGCTTGTAGTAGCCAGCGCCGTCGCCGCGGTAAGTCACGCGATCGATCACTTCGAGCGGCTCGGCCCATTTCGCGCCCTCGGGCTTGGGCGGCGCCTTGCCCAGCTTCGCCCCATCGCCCGGCACGCGCATGACATAGGCAAGATTTCGGCCATCCGGCGCCCAGGTCACCGAACCTGGGCTGTCGGGCAGGTTGGTCAGCTTGGCGGCTGCCCCGCTGTCGATCCAGCGTACCCACAGCTGGGTGCCTCCATCCTCGATCGCCGTAAAGGCAAGCCGCGTTCCGTCGGGCGACCAGCGCGGCGCCACGTAGCTCCCGCTGCCAGTGACCAAGGGGCGCTGACGACCTGTCGCCACGTCGACAAGCCAGATCGAGGTTCGGTTGCGGTCGCTCATGACATCGCCCGCCTGGCGGACATAGGCGATCGTGCGCCCATCTGGGCTCGGCTGCGGATCACGCGCCGCTTCCAGCTTGAACAGGTCCGATCCGGTGAAGGCGCGCTCGGGTGCATCCTGCGCCCGGGCCGGGGTCAGTGGCAGCGGTGCGAGCAACAGGGCAAGAATGGCAAGGCGCATCGTGTCAGGTCCCCTCTTAAAGCGTTGGCACAGCTTGCGGCGGGGGCCGACAATTGGCAATCCCGTCGGGGTGACCTTTACCTTTCGAAGCCCTATCTAGCGCCCATGTCCAAGGCCGGTCGTCCCGATCAACCCAGCGCGTCGGATCGCTTTAACGAGGATCGCGCCACGACCACGGTTCGCGGCAGCCAGCCCGATCTGGTGGCGGGGGTTGCGGCGATCCGCGAGGTGCTGGCAACGCTGCGACCAAAGCCCGGCGTCTATCGCATGACCGATGCGAAGGGCGACGTCCTCTATGTGGGCAAGGCCCGGGCGCTCAAGAACCGCGTGGCGAATTACACCCAGGTCGATCGCCTGCCGCAGCGGCTGAAGCGCATGGTTGCGCAGACCCGCGGCATGACGATCGTCACCACCAACTCCGAGGCTGAAGCGCTTCTGCTCGAAGCGCAGTTGATCAAGCGTTACCGCCCGCCCTACAACGTGCTGCTGCGTGACGACAAGAGCTTTCCCTTCATTTTGCTGCGCGCCGATCACGATTTCCCGCGCATTCAAAAGCATCGCGGTGCGCGGCGTGCCAAGGGCAATTACTATGGTCCCTTCGCCAGCGCCGGGTCGGTGAACACGACGATCAATGCACTGCAGAAGCTGTTCCTGTTAAGGAGTTGCACCGACAGCTTTTTTTCGCGGCGCGATAGGCCCTGCCTGCTCTACCAGATCAAGCGCTGCTCGGCCCCCTGCGTCGGCCGCATCGACGAGGCTGGGTACCGGGAACTGGTGGGCGAGGCGAAGGACTTCCTCGGCGGGAAGAGCGGGGCTGTGCAGGCCAAGCTGAACGCGCAGATGGAGGAGGCAGCGCAAGCCCTCGACTTCGAGCGCGCCGCCCTGCTGCGCGACCGGCTGCGCGCGGCGACCTTCATCCAGGGTAGCCAGGCGATCAACGCCGAAGGAGTGGGCAACGCCGACGTTTTCGCGCTGGCGGAGAAGGGCGGCCACGTCGGAATCCAGGCCTTCTTCATCCGCGGTGGACAGAACTGGGGCCACCGCGCCTTCTTCCCCAGCCACACCGAGGGTCTGGCGGTGGAGGAAGTGTTCACTGCCTTTCTTGCGCAGTTTTACGAAGATGTGCCGCCACCCCGCACGATCCTGGTCGACCGACCACTGCCCGAAGGCGAGCTTCTGGCTGAGGCGCTGCGCGAGGCGGCGGGCGGCAAGATCGACCTTTCGGTCCCCCAGCGCGGTGATCGCCGCCGCCTGATGGACCAGGCCCGCCGCAACGCGGTCGAGGCGCTTGAGCGGCGGCTGGCCGAAAGCGGCACCAAGGCGAGGATCAACCGCGAACTGGCCGAATTCCTGGAACTGCCCGAAGTGCCGCAGCGGATCGAAGTCTACGACAACAGTCACATCCAGGGCAGCAGCGCGCTAGGGGCGATGATCGTCGCCGGGCCCGAAGGCTTCATCAAGGGCCAGTACCGCAAGTGGAATATCAGGCAGGCCCAGACCAACGACGACTTCGGCATGATGCGCGAAGTGTTCGGCCGACGCTTTGCCCGCGCGCAGTACGAGGACCCCGACCGTGACGGCGGAATGTGGCCCGACCTGGTGCTGATCGACGGCGGCAAGGGCCAGATGAGTGCGGCACGGGATACGCTCGAGGAAATGGGGATCGAGGACGTGCCGTTGATCGCCATCGCCAAGGGCCCGCACCACGGGCGCGAGGGGCGCGAGGTGTTCCACTTCCCCGACGGGCGCGAGAAGATACTCCCGGTGAATTCGCCGCTGTTGTTCCATCTCCAGCGCTTGCGCGACGAGGTTCACCGTTTCGCCATCGGCGCCCACCGCGACAAGCGGAGCCGCGCCATCACGGCCTCACCTCTGGACGAAATCCCCGGGATCGGGCCGGCCAGAAAGCGTGCCTTACTGCTGCACTTCGGCACCGCCAGCAAGGTCAGGGCTGCGGCGCTGACCGATCTGCAACGCGCTCCCGGGGTCAGCGCTGCGGTCGCGCAGGCCGTGTACGACTTCTACCACCCCAACGGGTGAGCGCGGCCTACTTCCGCTTCAGGTCGAGATCGTGGAAATCGTAGCTGAAGTCGGTGAGTTCCGAGATCGCCTTCATCTTCATCCCCGTCGCCTTGCCGCTTTCGACCGTGAAGGTGACGAAGGCATCAGCCTTCATCGTCCGGTCGGGCCACAGCGCGGCGAAGGTATCGCCTTCGAACGGCGTGAGCGGCCCGTCGAGCAGGGTCGAGCGGCCCATGTCGATGAACAGCTTGCCGCGCTTCTGCGTGATGGTGACATCGCCGTACCAAGCGTCGTGATAGACGCCGGTGTAGGCGCTGAGCGGCAACGACGGCCTGGCCGCACCCTTTGGCGGTCTGATTGCCTGGGCGACCAGCCCAGCGGCCTTGGCATTGGCTTCGGTGTTGCGCTTGATGACGCGGTCGATCACATCGACGTCTTGCTTCCCGTTGACAAGATGGTCGGCGATCTGGCGGGTCCAGGCGTTGGCGGTTGCCATGTAGTCGTTGCTCGAGGCAAAGATGGCGACGTTCTGCTGCGGCAGCAGGATGAAATTGGTCGCAACGCCTGGTGCGCCGCCCGAATGGGTGATGACCGGCGCGCCTTCCAGGCTCTCCACCGCCCAGCCGAGCGCGTACATCTCGAGGTTGCGGGCAGGGCCAGTCTTTGGAATGACGCCGCTCGACGTAGGCGTGACGCCCTTCCAAAGCTCGTTCTTCTGCGCTTCGCTGATCAGCCGCGTACCGTTTGCCGTCACGCCGCCATCGAGCCAGAACCTGGCCCAGATCATCATGTCGCCGACCGGGCAATTGAGCCCGCCCGCCGCGGCGACGGCGGGAGTGAAGGTCATGCGCTTGTCGATCGGCGTGCCCTTCTTCGCGCCGGCTTCGCGTTCGTGCCCGGTTGCGACCTGCTGGCCCGGGCGGATGCGGCTGGCGTCGACCGCGCAACGGGTCAGACCGACGGGTTTGAGGATTTCGGCATCGACGAAGTCCTGGAAGCTTTTGCCTGACACGCGCGCGATGACCTCTCCGGCGATCAGGTAAAGCAGGTTGTCGTAGGCATAGCCGTCGCGAAATCCGGTCGTCGGGCGGAGATTGGGCAGCGCCTTGATGACGTCGGGTACTCCGGCGTTTCCATCGGGCCAGAACAGCAGGTCACCTGCGCCAAGCGGCAGCCCGGAACGGTGCGTCAGCGCGTCGCGGATAGTGAAATGCTCACTGACCCAGGGATCGTACATTGCGAATTCCGGAATGTACTTGCGGACCGGGTCGTCCCAGCCAATCTGCTTGCGATCGACCAGGATCGCCAGCGCGGTCGAAGTGAAGGCCTTCGACAGCGAGGCGATGGGGAACAGGGTGTCGGTGGTGACGGGGCGCGTGCCACCTTCCTCAAGCTTGCCAAACGCGCCGGTGTAGACGACTTTCCCATCGACCATCACGCCCGCGACCATTCCGGTTGCGTTGAGTCCATCGATGATGCGGCGCGCTTCGTACTCGTAGCTGGGCTGGGGAGCGGGAGGCAACACGGTTTGAGCGCGGGCCGGAGCGGCCAGAGCGGCGCCTGCTGCCAGGACCGAAACTAGGCGGCGAATCATTTACGGGTCCTCCCTGTTGGGAGCCGGGATTAGGGCAGCAGCAACCCATGTGCCAGCGCGCGCTCGGCCAACGCCCTGTACGATCGATCAGGGTAATCGACGCTCTTGGTCAGTCCTTCGGCTTGGCGCGCCGGATCATCCCTTCTTGCGCCACGCTGGCAACCAGGCGGCCATCGCGGCTGAACACCCGGCCCCGGTTGAAGCCGCGTCCGCTTCCGCTCCACGGGCTGTCGGTTGCGTAGAGCAGCCATTCATCTACGCGGAACGGTTCGTGAAACCACACCGCGTGATCGAGGCTGGCACTGATCACCTCGCCGCGCGCCCAGGAGAGGCCGTGGGGCAGGGCGCACGTTCCAAGTAGCCCCATGTCGCTGGCAAAGGCGAGAACGGCGCGGTGGACGCGCGGATCGTCGGGCAAGGCAGCAACCGTGCGGAACCAGGCATGGGAACGCGGCGGCGCCTTTTCGGGGTTCGACCAGTGCCGCCCCTCGACCGCCCGCATTTCCACCGGCCGCGGGGCGAGGAACTGGTGCCGCGCGCCTTCCAGGGCTTGGTCGGCAAAGCGGCGACGCACGTCGACTTCAGGTTCCAGATCCTCGGGCGGGGGTACTTCGGGCATGGGACTGTCGACGTGGTGCAGGCCGTCCTCATGCTTCTGGAAGCTGGCCGTGAGGTTGAGGATCGGCCGGCCCTGCTGGCTGGCCACAACCCGCCGGTTGGAGAACGATCCGCCATCGAAATCGCGCGCTACGGCATAGTCGATCTCGAAGTCCTCGCTGCCTCCGCGCAGGAAATAGGCGTGGAGCGAATGGGCGGGGCGATCGGGATCGACGGTCGTTTCGGCCGCCGCCAGCGCCTGGGCGATGACCTGGCCGCCAAAGACTCGGCCGACGCCGCCCCGTTTGCGGCGGCCGGTAAAGGTGTCGGCATCTTGCGGCTTCACTTCCAGCAGTTTGACCAGGCCGGATACCAGCCGCTCGGGTGTGATCGTTTCGTCCATTGCCACCGGCTTTGCGTTGCAATCCGCTACGCGTCAAGAACGCGCGGCGCAGCGGCCGCTAGCGTGTCATCTGTCCTAAGGCCCTTCGCAATGGAGGTGGCCGGCTTCCATCATCGCGCGCTGCTGGGTCAGCGTGGCCAGACTGACGAGCAGGATCACGGCGTAAACTATGCGCAGCCGGGAAAAGCGAAGGCTGGCAAGGCCGAGCGGCAAAAGGAGCAAGAACACGAAGTGCAGACTACTGAAGGCATCGCCCATGCCGTCGTCGCCTACCGCGCAGAACATCGAGAAAAAGTGTCCCGCAGCAGTCGTCAACGTCCAGATCAGGATCCCCAGTTGCAGCAGGATCAGGCCAGTGGTTACGCGGCCGGGAATTATCGGAACGCTCATATCGGACTGTCTAGCGCATGGTGATCAAAAGCAAAACCCCGCCCGGATCGCTCCGGACGGGGCTAGGCATCACCCAACGGTGCCGGTGCGGATCAGGCCGCGTGGTTCGCCAGCGCAGCGAGCAGGAGCAACGCCACGATGTTGGTGATCTTGATCATCGGATTGACGGCCGGGCCGGCGGTATCCTTGTAGGGATCGCCGACCGTGTCGCCGGTCACCGCGGCCTTGTGGGCTTCGCTGCCCTTGCCGCCGTGATTGCCGTCCTCGATGTATTTCTTGGCATTGTCCCAGGCGCCGCCGCCCGAGGTCATCGAGATCGCGACGAACAACCCGCCAACGATCACGCCAAGGAGCAGCGCGCCGAGCGCGGCAAAGCCTTCGGCCTGTCCGGCGACCATTGTGATCACGAAATAGACCACGATCGGGGCAAGGACCGGCAGCAGCGAAGGAATGATCATTTCCTTGATCGCCGCCTTGGTAACCAGGTCGACCGTGCGCGCGTAGTCCGGCTTGGTTTCATAGGTCATGATGCCGGGATTGGCCTTGAACTGTTCGCGCACGTCGATCACGACGTCGCCGGCCGCGCGGCCGACGGCGGTCATGCCCATCGCGCCGAACAGGTACGGCAGGAGCGCGCCGAGCAGCAGCCCGACGATGACGTAGGGATTTTCAAGGCTGAAGTTGACCGTGAGGTTCGGGAAGAACTCCTTGAGGTCGGTGGTGTAGGCGGCGAAAAGCACCAGCGCGGCTAGGCCGGCCGAACCGATGGCATAGCCCTTGGTCACGGCCTTGGTGGTGTTGCCCACGGCGTCGAGCAAGTCGGTCTTTTCGCGGACGCTGTCGTCCAGACCGGCCATTTCCGCGATGCCCCCGGCGTTGTCGGTGACAGGACCGTATGCGTCGAGCGCCACGACCATGCCGGCGAGGGCGAGCATCGCGGTCGCCGCGTAGGCGATCCCGATCAGCCCGGCGAGCTGGTAGGCGATGATGATGCCGGCGACGATGACGATCGTCGGCAGAGCGGTCGATTCAAGGCTGATGGCCAGGCCCTGGATCACGTTGGTGCCGTGGCCGGTTTCCGACGACTTGGCGATCGAGCGGACCGGGCGGTAGCTCGTGCCGGTGTAGTATTCGGTGATCCAGATGATCAGGCCGGTGATGACAAGGCCGAGCAGCGAGCAGTAGAACAGCGAACGGCCGTTGTAGTCGGTCCCGGCAATGGTCGCTTCCATGCCGCCGAGCGCAGTCGAGGTGGCCCACCAGATCGCCGGAACGGCAAGCACGGCCGAAACCAGGAAGCCCTTGTACATGGCGCCCATGACGTTGTTCGACTTGCCCAGCTTGACGAAGTAGGTGCCGATGATCGAGGTGACGATGCAGACACCGCCGATCAGCAGCGGCAGCGCCATCAGGTTGGGCAGCAGTTCGCCCGCACCCTTGAGCAGCAGCGCAGTCAGCACCATGGTAGCGCCAACGGTGACGACATAGGTTTCGAACAGGTCCGCGGCCATGCCGGCGCAGTCGCCCACGTTGTCGCCCACGTTGTCGGCAATGACGGCCGGGTTTCGTGGATCGTCTTCGGGAATGCCCGCTTCGACCTTGCCGACGAGGTCGGCGCCGACGTCGGCGGCCTTGGTGAAGATGCCGCCGCCCAGACGCGCGAAGATCGAGATGAGCGAGGCGCCGAAGGCGAGGGCGACCAGCCCGTCGACCACGGTTCGATCCTCGCCGCCGACCGTGAATCCGGCGACTGCGGTCAGGTAATAGTAGAACACCGCGATGGCGAGGAGCGCGAGACCCGCGACCAGCATGCCGGTGATGGCGCCGGCGCGGAATGCCAGGGTCAGCCCGGCCTGCAGCCCGGTCTGCGCCGCAGCGGCGGTGCGTACGTTGGAGCGCACCGAGATGTTCATCCCGATGAAGCCCGCCACGCCCGACAGCACGGCTCCGATAACGAAGCCGCTGGCCGATATGCCCCCCAGGGTCACCGCGATGATGACCGCCACGACGACGCCGACGATGGCGATCGTGGTGTACTGGCGCTTCAGGTAGGCTTGCGCGCCTTCCTGGATCGCGGCGGCGATTTCTTGCATCTTCTCATTCCCGGCCGCAGAGCCGAGAACCTGGCGACTGGTGACAAAGCCATAAACGATGGCCAGCAGTCCCAGGAAAATAGCGATCGTGACTAGATCCACGGACACGCTCCCCCTTGTGTTGTCGATAGTAAAAGCCCCACCGGACGGGGGGCTTCGGGCGGCAGGCTAGTGCGTTTTTCGGCCTTTGCAACGCCTGCCGTGCGCTTTTCCCGCGCGCCTTGCGGCCTTGCCGTTCGCTTCGATCTCGTTCTGGAACAGGGGCCTTGTCGTGAGCCTGCGCCCGACGCTTGCCGCCAAACGTGCTTTATGAGAGATTACTATCCTTGGTTTGCGCGGGGTTAACAAATGCAGGCTGCGGTCAAGGGGCTGTTCCACTGGATGCCCCTGTTGTTCGGGATCGGCTTCATCGCGCCGCTGATCGCGCAGGTCATGGTGCGCTTCGATGTGGTGCCGCCGCTCGGAATCACTCCCTTGGCGTTCGGCCTGCTGGTCGGCGCGCCATGGGGCCTCGTCACGGTGATCAGGGGGCGCTGGCTGTGAGCGAGGCGGATCCCGTCATCCTGCGGCCGGATCTTGGCGATGCGGGCGTCGCGCCTTCGATCGACCGTCCGGCGCTGCCACTCGGTCCCGAGGGGCTCGACCGGCACACCCGCCGCGATCTCCTGAAAGAGGAAATGGCGATCGCCCGGGAATTCCACGGCGGACGAATGTGGCCCTATGCCGTTGCGGCCTTCGGCTGCTTTGCCGTGTGGCTGTCCTTCTTCCCGCTGGGGATCATGGGGCAGATCAATCTCGGCCTCGCCTTCGTGCTGTCGTGCATCTTTGCCACCGGCGGCTATGTTACCAGCCACGAAGCGATGCATTCGAACATCGGCCGCCCCGGGGAAAAGACCCGCTGGCTGAACGAGGCAGTGGGCGCGGTGTCGACGATTCCTATCGTTTTCCCGTTCTCGATGGCGCGGATGATGCACCTGGAACATCACTACCACTGCAACGATCCGGTAAAGGATCCCGACTACACCGACGAGGCGCCCAACGCGCTGATGGCTTGGTACAAGACGTGGTACAACCGCCAGCCCGGCGTCGACGGGTCGATCCATCACTACAAGCGCATCCTCGCCGAAATGGGCACGCCCGAGGCGGCCCGCGCATTGAAGGAAACGATGCTGCTGCAGCTGGTGTTCATGGCGGTGCTGTTCACCATGGCGTGGAGCGGTTACGCGATCGAGGCGGCGCTGATCTGGTGGCTGCCGCGGCACATCGGCCTCAGCTACATCCGCTTCTACCTGTCGTGGGCGCCGCACCACCCGCGCGAGGGCAAGACCGCGCGGTACGAACAGGCCAATATCTTCAAGAGCCGGCTGGGGCACGTCCTGTCGATGGGGATGGAAACCCATCTCATCCACCACCTCTATCCCGGCATTCCCAATCACCGGACTCGGCAAGCCTATCTGGCGCTCAAGCCGATCCTGGAAAAGCGCGGCGTCGACGTCAGCGCAATCTAGTGTTCGTAGCCGAGGCGGCCTGACGGGGCGCGGCCGTCAAGCAGGACAGGCGCTCCGCCAATCTCTCGCACCACCCCGATGCGGTGAGCCGGAAACGGGCAGGCGCGCTCCTGCGGCAGGGTGAACAGCAACTGGTAGTCATCGCCCCAGCGAAGAGCCTCGTCGCGCCGCGCTTCGGGGCAGGCGAGGGGAATTGCCGCGCTGTCGAGCGCAATGGAGACGCCGCTTGCCGCTGCCATGCGGCTCGCATCGAGCAACAGGCCGTCCGAGACGTCCATCATCGCCGTGACGAGGGGGGCAAGGGCCATTCCTTCGCGAAGCAGCGCGGTGGGGCGGCGATAGGCGAGGCTGTCGCCCGATTTTGCGCGCAGCGCATCGAAACCGGACATCGCCGCTCCAACCGGGCCGGTAAGCCAGACCGCATCGCCCTCCATTGCTCCACCCCGCGATGGAACCGGGCGGTGCGTTGCGCGTCCCAATGCGGTGAGGCCCAGCACCTGCGAGCCGGTCGCGGCCACCGTATCACCGCCCAAAAGAGGGACGGCGTAATGTGCGAGCACGTCGCGCAGACCTTCGATAAATCGCCCGTTGGCCTGCCCCAGCTGGTAGCCGAGCAGGACGCCAAGCGGCTCGGCCCCCTTTGCTGCAAGATCGGAGAGGTTGGTGGCAACCAGCTTCCACGCGACGTCGGCAGGGTCCTGATCTGGCAGGAAATGCACCCCTGCGGCCATCGCGTCATGCGTCAGGACAAGGGCTTCGCCGCCGATCTCCAGCACGGCGCAATCGTCAGCCAGTCCGCGCGCGGCGGGATGCGAGGCAAGCGCCCGCAAGGCTTCGATAAAGGCGCTCTCGGCGCTCAGCGCACCGCCTTGGCGACGGCATCCAGCACGCCGTTGACGAACTTCGCCTCGCGCGGCTCGAAAAAGGCGTGGGCCACGTCGACATATTCGCTGATCGCTGTGGCGGTCGGAACGTCGGCACGGGCCAGCAGCTCCCAGGTACCGGCGCGCAGGATCTGCAGCATGGTCTTGTCGAGTCGTTCGAGCTTCCAGCCTTCGGCAAGGCGTTCGCCCAGCAGCGCGTCGATCTCGTCGCGGCGGGCCGTGACGCCCTGCACCACCGCGTCGAAGAAGGCGACCTCGGCTTGGGCGTACTGGTCGCCTTCGATCTCGGCGCCGAGCCGGTGGCGGTGGAACTCGTCGAGAAGGGAGGCCATCGGCGTGGCTTCCATTTCGACCTGGTACAGCGCCTGGACGGCAGCAAGGCGCGCGGCAGCGCGCTTCTGGGTGGAGGACTTCATTGGCCTAACCTGACTTGAATCGAACGTGCGTGCGCGCCCAGCCCCTCGGCGTCTGCCAGTTCCACGGCGGCGGGACCGACCGCGTGCAGGGCGGCCTCGTCAAGCTGTATGAAGCTCGTACGCTTCATGAAGTCGAGCACCGAAAGGCCCGAGGAAAAGCGCGCGCGGCGCCCGGTAGGAAGGACGTGATTGGGTCCGGCAACGTAATCGCCGACGGCTTCTGGGGTCATGCGGCCCAGGAACACCGAGCCGGCGTGGCGGATCTTGCGAAACAGGGCTTCCGGATCGTCGGTGGCAATCTGGACGTGTTCGGCCGCCAGCGCGTTGGCCAAGGCGGGCGCTTCGTCGAGATTGGCGACCTCGATAATCGTGCCGTGAGCGTTCCAGCTCTCGCTGGCGACGCGTGCCGTGGGCAGCATGGCCAGCTCTACACCTATGCGATCGGCGACCGTATCGGCAAAGACCGCGTCGTCGGTGATCAGGATCGATTGCGCCGCAGGATCGTGCTCGGCCTGGCTGAGCAGGTCGGCGGCGGTCCAATCGGGATCATTGCGACCATCGGCGATCAGCAGGATCTCGCTTGGCCCGGCGACCATGTCGATGCCGACTACGCCGTAGAGCTGGCGCTTGGCTTCGGCGACCCAGGCGTTGCCCGGGCCGACGACCACGTCGACCGGCCTGATCCGCTGGGTGCCATAGGCAAGGGCGGCGACGGCCTGGGCCCCGCCGATGCGCCAGACTTCGTCCACCCCCGCGAGGTGCGCGGCGGCCAGGACCAGCGGGTTGACCTGGCCCTTGTTGGCGGGCGTGACGACGACAAGCCGCTCAACCCCGGCGACCTTCGCCGGGATCGCGTTCATCAGCAGCGAGGAGGGATAGGCCGCGCGCCCGCCCGGAACATAGAGTCCGGCGGCATCGACCGCGGTCCAGCGCGCGCCCATGCGCACGCCGAGTTCATCGGTTTCGTCACGGTCGGTGGGCCGCTGCGCTTCGTGGTAGGCGCGGATGCGGGTGGCGGCCAGTTCCAGCGCGGCGCGCAGGTCGGGCTTGAGGGCGTCGAAGGCTTCGCGGCAGGCCTCTGGCGATAACGACCAGTCGGCATCGGTGGCCAGGACGTGGCCGTCGAACCGTTCGGTCAGTTCCGCGAGCGCCGCATCGCCGCGGTTGCGCACGTCGGCGAGGATGACCTCGACGTCGCGCGCCACGTCCTCGTCGCTCTCGCGCCGGTCGGAAACGAGACGCCGGAAGGCGCGTTCAAAACCGGGATCGCGGGTGTTGAGGCGGTGCATCAGGCGGCCTTCGCTTCGCTGACGAGCGCGCGGAACGCGTCGACCAGACGGGCCACTCGCTCGTCGGTCTTCAATGCGGCGCGGTTGACGATCAGCCGCGCCGACACGTCGAGGATGCGGCTCGTTTCGACCAGGCCATTGTCCTTCAGCGTCCGCCCGGTCGAGACAAGGTCGACGATACGGCTGGCAAGGCCAAGTCCAGGAGCCAGTTCCATCGCCCCGTTGAGCTTGACCACTTCGGCCTGGATGCCGAGGCTTTCGAAATGGCGCCGCGTCAGGTTGGGATATTTGCTGGCAACGCGCAGGTGGCTGGCGCGGGCGGCGCTCGCCTGTTGCGCGGCCGGCTCGGCGACCGACAGGCGGCAGTGGCCGATGTCAAGATCGACCGGAGCGTAGAGGTCGGAATAGGCGAACTCCTCGACCACGTCAGATCCCACGATGCCAAGCTGCGCCGCGCCGTGGGCTACGAAGGTCGCCACATCGAAGGCGCGCACGCGGATGATCCGCATGTCCGACCCTTCGCAGGCGAAGGACAGGGCGCGGTTGGACTTGTCGTGAAAGCCCGCCTCGGGAACCACGCCGGTGCGCGCCATGATCGGCAGCGCCTCGTCGAGTATCCGGCCCTTGGGCACGGCAAAGGTCAGCGGCTCTGGCATAGCGCGCAGCCCTTACGGGCACGCGGCCCAAAGGGCAAGGCAATGGCGGGTTTTTCCTTGTGCCGCATGGGTGGAACAGCCACCGTGGCGGACAGTGCCGCCGCTTGCCCGGCACGAATGGAGAGACCATGGCGGAAAGCTATACGTTCACCGATATCGCCGCGACTGGCGACGGCATGGTCGAAGCTGCCTTTGGCAACCAGGTCGCCTATTGTAACGCCGCCGATGCGCCGATCACCGCGCGGATCGTTGCCGCCGTGCGCGATCTGCTGGTGCGGGGCGAGGAGGGCGCGCTGTTCGATGCCTTGCGCGGCTGGACCGGCGCCCCGCTGGCCGATGCCGTGCCGCTGCGGGTCGCTGGCGGGCTGCACGCACTGCACCTCAAGGACGCAGATGAAGGCCTGTCGCGGATCTACGCTGGCGAACAGGGTATCGACGATGCAGCATTGGTCGGTGCGGCCATTCGCGCACACGAGGGCGAGCTGCTACCGTGGCTGGACGGTCCGCCGCAGACCAACGAAGCGGGGCGATCGTCCAATTTCGTGGCAGCCATGCTGTGGCTTGCCGATCAGGGGCTGCCGCCCCGGTTTCAATGCCTCGAGATCGGATCGAGCGCGGGAATCAACCTGATGCTTGATCGCTACCGCTACGACCTTGGCGGGGTCACGGTGGGACCGGAACCGGGCGTGATGCGTTTCAGACCCGAATGGGAGGGGCCACCTCCGCCCGACCGGCCGGTCGAGATCGTATCCGCCAGGGGCTGCGACGTGGCTCCGGTCGATCTGACCGATGTGGACCAGGCGCTGCGGCTCAAGGCCTATATCTGGCCAGAGCACACCGTGCGGTTCGAGCGCATGGAGGCCGCGGTGCGCGAGGCGGGGCGATCGCCGCCCGATCTTGTCGCCATGAACGCCGCCGACTTCGTCGAGACGGAACTGGCAAAGCCCCAGGCTACGGGCACGACGCGGATGCTGATGCATTCGATCGTCTGGCAGTATGTCCCCGCCGATCAGCAGGCGCGCGTCACCGCCGCGATGGAACGCGCGGGGACCCAGGCAACGCCCGAGCGCCCGTTGGCCTGGGTCGCGCTGGAGGCCAACCGGGTGCTCCACATCCACGAGATGGTCGTGCGCTATTGGCCCGGGGGCGACGAGGGCGTGATCGTGACGCGTGCCCATCCCCACGGCGCGTGGATCGGCTGGGGCGGCAGCGACCGGACGATCTGAGCGTTAGTCCGGCGTCCGCGACAGGAACACGTCGAGCGCCGCGTTGACCACGGCGGGCGCTTCCCAGGGCACGAAATGGCCGCAGTTAGCCACGCGGACCAGCGTCATGTCGGTGACCATGGTTTCCAGGCCATCGAGATTCTCGGGCGGCAGGGCCATGTCGTCCAGCGCCCAGATCACCAGCGTCGGAATGGTCAGCGGCGGCATCTGGGGCGGAGCGCGGCCGGCCGGCATCACATAGGGTTCGTCCAGCGTCGGCACATATGCAGGGCTGGCGCGGTACCAGTTGAGCATGCCGAAAGCGGCGTCGCGGTCCTCCCAGTCCCTGAGCAACTGGGCCCGTTCCTCGGGCTCCATGGCGTCGGCGCCAACCTCGCGCCCGGCAAAGGCCTTGGCCAGCATTCCGCCAAGCCCGTGTGCGCGCACCAGATCGTCGTTCGAAGTATCGCGGAAGGCGCGGAAATACTGGCTTGCCTCGCGCTGCTGGCGGTTTTCCCAGACCAGCCTGGTAAAGCCGACCGGATGGGGCGCGTTGGCGATCACCGCACGGGTTACGCGCTTGCCCTGGCCAGTCAGCGCTACGCCCCAGGCAATCGCGCCGCCCCAGTCGTGACCCACAATGGTGAAGGTGTCGATGCCCAGCGCATCCGCCAGAAGGAAGACGTCGCCGATCATCTTGTCGGGGGTGTAGCTTGCCACGTCCTGGGGCTTGGACGACCCGCGATAGCCGCGCTGATCGGGCGCGATACAGCGATAGCGATCCGACAGGTGCGCAATCTGGTGGCGCCAGGTGCGGTGACTTTCGGGAAAGCCGTGGAGGAAGATGATTGCCGGCGCATCGCGCGGACCTTCGTCGACCACGTCCAGTTCGATCCCGTTGGCAAGAGCGATGCGCTGCTGGGCCATGGTCATTGCGCGCCCTCGTTCATGCGCTTGGCATAGCCCTTGGCCATGAACCCGCCGAGCAGGTCGAGGAGCGAATCCGACATGCGGCGTTCCTCGCCCATGGCCAGTTCGGATCCTTCGGCGACTATGATCTCGCGCTCTCCCGCAGCCATGGCGGCGATCATCCTGGTTGCAGCCTCGTCAGGATCGATACCGTTGTCGATGACCTGGTCCGATACGCCGCGGCGGCTGCCGTCGGCGGTCAGCGCATTGCGCGACACGTCGGTGCGGATCGAACCCGGGTAGATGTTGTGGACCTGGACCCCCAGATAGCCGACCTCGGCCCGCAAGGCATCGGCATAGCCGGCAAGCCCGAACTTGGCCGCGCAATAGGCCGTTCGCATCGGCACGCCGACCTTGCCGGCGATCGAACTGATCATGGCAATCCGACCGCTGCCGCGTTTGACCATCGCGGGCAGGACCGCCTGCGTCAGGGCGATCGGGGCGAGAAGATCGACTGCGATGATTCGCTCATAGACCGAAAGATCGGTGTCGACGGCAAGGCTGCGCTGGGAAATGCCGGCGTTGTTGATCAATACATCGATCCGTCCGGACCATTCTTCCGCCGCGGCGACGGCAGGTGCGATCGCATCATGGTCGGTGGTTTCGAACGGCAGGATGAGGTGGCCTCCGCCGCACTGCTCCGAGACCTGTTCGAGCGCATCGACGTTGCGGCCCGACAGGATCAACCGCGCGCCTTGCCTGGCAAGGCCACGCGCCAACGCCGCCCCGATTCCCGAAGACGCACCCGTTATCCAGGCTGCCTGTCCTGCAAATGCCATGCTCTTTTCTCTCTCCCGTGGTGTACCCGTCATTCGCTGCGGGTCAGCGGAACTTTCGGCAACGGAATGAACTCTTCCTCGTCGCCGGGCACAAGCGGAAATGCGCCATCGCTCCATTCACGCTTTGCTTCGTTGATGCGCTCGCGCGAGGAGTGGACGAAGTTCCACCAGACATGACGGGGGCTGGCAAAGGCCTCGCCGCCAAGCAGCATTACGCGTCCGCCCTGCGCGCTGGCGAGGCGCATGGCCGCACCCGGCGCCAGAACAGCGAGCGAGAACGGTTCGAGCGGCTGGCCATCAATTGTCGCCTCCCCACCGACCAGCATGACCGCGCGTTCGTCCGCCTCGGCATCGATCGGGATCGAACCGCCGGGCGCAAGCACGATTTCTGCGTAGATCGTTTGCGCATGCTGGGTCGTCGCCGCGGTCCGTCCCCACAGCGTGCCCATGATGATGCGGGCCGAGACGCATGTATCCTCGATCAGCGGAAGGTCGGCATGGCTTTCGAAGGCTGGCGCAATGTCCTCCATCCCATCGGGCAGGGCAAGCCAGGTCTGCATGCCGTAGATCGGCTTTTCGCGGTCCCGTTCTTCGGCAAGGCCTCGTTCGGAATGGACGATTCCTTTGCCCGCGGTCATCAGGTTGACTTGGCCGGGGCGGATCGTCGCTGAGGTGCCCAGGCTGTCGCGGTGATTGATTGCGCCCTCGAACAGCCAGGTCACGGTGGCAAGCCCGATGTGCGGGTGCGGCCGCACGTCCATGGCGTGCCCAGGCGGGATGATCGTCGGGCCGAATTCGTCGACGAAGATGAAAGGGCCGACCATTGTTCGTTTCGGACTCGGCAAAACGCGGCGGACCGTGAAGGCGCCGAGATCGTGCGTGGAAGGCTGGATTATGGAGGTGATCGTCATCAGGCTTCTCCGGGTGCGCGGGCCTTTATCGCCAGCGCATGGACCCGTTGTCCGGGAATGTCGCCCAGCGCACCGTTGACCATCCGCTGGCGCTGCAGGCGCGAAACGCCGGCAAAGGCGGCGCTTTCGATTTCAACCGTGAAGTGGCTTTCGCCCGATCCGTCGTCGCCCGAATGACCGTGGTGGTTGGCACTGTCGTTGATCACGGCAAGGCGGGTGGGTGCAAACTCCGCGCGGAGCAGGCGTTCGATTTCAGCGGCGAGTGGTCCGGTCATGTCTTTCCTTCTAGCCGCTCAATCGCCATGTGGAAGCCGTGAAGCACGATAGATTTCATGGCCGGGTAGGCAACGGGCGCCGCCCCTGCGACTGGCCCGGCTGCGACCAGCCCGGCGAATTCCGCGCGCCTGGGCCGCGCGCATCGGGCTTCGACGGGCCGGGCGACTATCGCTGGTTCTGCCTCGAACATGTTCGCGAATTCAACGCCGGCTACGATTGGTTCGACGGGATGACGCCTGAAGAGATCGTAGCGGCGCAGTCGCCGATCCATGGCTGGGATCGGCAGACCCGCGCATTCTCCCCGACCGCGGGGATCGACGCCGCGCCCCGCTGGGCCGATTTCGCCGACCCGCTTGAAGCGATCAGTGCACGGGCACGCGCGCGCCGTCCTGCCGAACGGCAGGACGGTCGGGCTGTCAGCCCCGACGAGCGTCGCGCACTCGAGGTCCTCGACTTGCCGCTTGACGCAGGGCGGCGGGCGTTGCGGCAGCGGTATTCGCAGCTCGTCCACCAGCTGCACCCTGATCGCAACGGCGGCGACCGCAGCCAGGAACAGCGCTTGCAGCGGGTCATCGCTGCCTACCAATTGCTACGCAAAGCGGCAGCTTTCGCCTGATCAGGGCGCCTCGCACAGCTCCTTGAACTGGTCGGCCATTACGCCCCAGCCTTCTTCGAAGCCCATGTCGGCGTGCTGCTTCATCGCCTCTTCGGTCCAGTGGCGGGCGCGGCCGGTGTATCGCGTGCCGCTGCCTTCGGGAATGATCTCCCAGATTCCCAGCATGAACGGGCCGGCCGGCTCGAGATCGCCGACGACGGCATCTGTGGTGGCAATCCGCCGACCCTCGTCCCAGGCAAGTATCAGGCCGGGATGTTCGTTACGCTCGCCATCAGGACCGTACATCGTTGTGTGAACCACCGCTCCGGGCTGGCGCGCACCCCAGTTGACTTCGGCGCGCCAGGGCTTGGGGCACCACCATTCGTCGGTCTGGTTGACGAGAATGTCCCAGACCTTGCCCGGGTCGGCCTCGATGTGCCGGGAAACAGTCAGTTCATGCATGGCGAATCCTTTCAATCGCGGTCGGGAGCGCCAAGCGGGAAATAGGCGCGATACGGGCGGGCATCGTCGACGCACCGCGCGACGGGCGGAAGGGCGAGAAGATGCTCTCGCCAGGCCTTCAGGCGGGCGCAATCGTCAGGGATGTCGATGACCCAGTCGGCATAGAACAGGCTGGGCGCCGCCGCGCATTCGACAAGAGTGATGGTCGAGACAGGGCGATAGGTGCCGAGCCAGTCTTCGATCCAATGGTAAGAACGGATCAGGCGCGCGCGAACGGCATCGCGCGCCGCCTCCGCGCTTATCACTGGGTCGCGCAGCTTCATCGCGACGGCCTGCTGCATCGCGTTCATCACATGGAGATCGAACACCCGGTCCCACATCCTCACCCGCGCTGCCTCGGCCGGATCGGTGGGGAGCAAGGACGCCTGGCTCGGGTGGTGGCAGTGCAAGTGCTCGATGATTGCCGTTGCTTCGAACACCGTCGCCTCGCCGTCGCGCAGCACGGGAAATTGCCCGCTCGGCGAGGCCGCGGCGACGAAGCTGTCGTCGTCCGCGTTGTCTTTGCCGAGTTCGCGGAATTCGAACGGGGTTCCGTTGGCATATAGCGCGATGAGCGCCTTCCAGGTGTAGGACGAGAAGGGATGACCGTAGAGGATGAGCATTACCAGGTGCCGGCCTTCATCCGCGCCTGCCGTTCGGCCTCGAGAGCGCTGGTCGATGGTTCGGGCGCGTCGGCCGGCATCGGTGGCAGAGCTCCAACCGGTTCGAACGTAGTAATCACCGTCCCCTTCGGGGTGATCGTATGCTCGACCAGGCGGAGCATACCCGGCGGCGTGCCCTGCCCAAACAGGCGTTTGCCCGGGCCGACGGTCAACGCGTAGGTCATCAGTGTGAGTCGGTCGAGCAGACCGGCGGCGAGCAGGGCGGGGTAAAGGGTGCTCGACCCTTGGATCACCAGATCGGGTCCGTTGCCGGCCTTGACCGCCGCAAGATCGGCCATGCTGCTCAGCCGATGCGAGTTCTTCCAGCCTAGGGGCTGATCGCCTCGGGTCATGACGAACTTGTCAGCTCGGGTGAAGGCTTCGCCAAGGCCAGCCTCCGCGCCCGTCACATAAGGCCAGTAGGCCGCGAAGATATCATAGGTGCGCCGCCCGAGCAGCAGGGCGTAGTCGCCGCCGAACAGCGATTCGAGTACCGGATTGATCCCCTCGTCGTCGAGCTTGAAGACCCAGCCGCCCTGATCGAAGCCGCCGGTCGTATCCTCGGTCGGACCGCCCGGTCCCTGGATCACGCCGTCGAGCGTGACGAAGGCGGCGCCGATGATCCTACGCACCGCTTCGCGCCTCGGCCACGGCTGCCTCGATCGCGGCGACATCGATCTTCCGCATGGTCATCATGGCGGTGAACGCCGCCTGCGCAATGGCCCCACCTTCGCGCATCGCATCGGTCAACTGGACCGGTGTGATTTGCCAGGACAAGCCCCACTTGTCCTTGCACCAGCCGCATTCGCTTTCCTGCCCACCATTGCTGACGATGGCATTCCAGTAACGGTCGGTTTCCTCCTGGTCCTTTGTCGCCACCTGGATGCTGAAGGCTTCGGTGTGCGGGAAGATCGGACCGCCGTTCAAGCCCATGCACTGAAGCCCCAGCACGGTGAATTCCACTGTCAACGGATCGCCCTTCTTGCCGCCGGGAAAATCACCCGGAGCGCGCTGGATCTGACCGACGCTGCTGTCGGGGAAAGTTTCGGCATAGAAGCGCGCCGCCTCTTCGGCGGTGCCGTCGTACCACAGGCATAGTGTTGGTTGGGTCATTTGCGGGAAGCCTCGATCAGGGCGTTGTCGATGGCCTTGGCGGCCTTGTAGGCATCGCGCGCCTGCAAGCGTTCAGCATAGGCCACGAACGCCTCGTTGGGCGGGATGGATCCGAACGTCAGCCCCCAGTCCACCTGGCTGCCGACATAAACATCGGCCATGGTGAAGCGGTTCCCGCACACGTAGTTGTTGCCCTCGAAATGGCTCTCCAGCGTGGCCATGGTGCGCTCGTAGTTGCCCCATCCGGCCATGCCTTCGCGTTCGACCGGAAGCTGCCAGCCCATCGATCTCACCATTACGGCCTGCTCGACCGGACCGGCCGCAAAGAACAGCCAGCGATAATAGGCCGCGCTCTCGTCTGCCGAGGGGCCAAGCCCGGCCTCGGGATGGGCCTCGCCCAGATAGACGCAGATTGCCGCGCATTCGGTAACCACCTTGTCGCCGGTGGTGCTGTGATGAACCAGGGTCGGAACCTTGCCCATCGGGTTCACGGCCAGAAAAGCCGGCTGCTTCTGGGCGAAGTCGACGATCACCTGGTCATAGCCGGCTTCGACTTCGTGAAGGGCCCAGCGAGCGATCTGGCCGCGGCTCATCGGGTTGGTGAAGAAGGTGTATTCAGCCATTCAAAGTGCTCCGACCAGAGAAAACATCGCGCCTTGGGGGTCGATCGCCCGGATGATCCAGTCATCGCCGGGAACGTGCCTCGGGCCGTTGATCACCGTGCCGCCGTGCGCCTCGACGGCGTTCTTGGCGGTGGTGATGCTGGGCACCCAGAAATAATGGCTCCAGCCCGAAAATGGCGCTTCGGCCGGCTTCTGCATGATCGCGCCGACGGTTACGCCATCGTGGGCAATGAACTGGTATTGGCCCATCGCGCCCATGTCCATCGGCTCGGGCAGGGTCCAGCCGAACCGGGCGGTGTAAAAAGCGATGGCCTCGGTCGCATCGCTGGCCACCAGCTCGTTCCAGCCGCAGCGGCCGGCGTTTCGCTCGGCCGAAAAGGCGGTGCTTTCGCCGCCGCCGGGGGGCGGGGTGGGCGTCATCACATAGAAAGGCGCGCCGCAGCAATCGGCTACCATGGCGATCCTTCCGGCCATCGGTACGTCGCGCGCCGGCATCACCACGGTGCCGCCCGCCGCCTCGATAGCGCTGACCGACTGGTCGACATCATCGACGCCGATATAGCCCAGCCAGGCCGGGTGCGCCCCGCCGCCGATCATGTCGCCGGTCAGCGCAAGGACGCCCCCGGTCATTTGTCCGTCGGCGTTGACCAGAAACCCGTAGTCGCCGGTTTCCGGCGTTCCGGGATTGACGGTCCAGCCGACCACCGCTTCGTAAAAGGCCTTGGCGCCGACCGGGTCGGGCGTCATCAGTTCGTACCAGATCCAGCTACCTTGCAGGGTCGACATGGCGTTCTCCTTCACGCGGTCAGATCGACGATCGGGGCGAACCCGCCATAGATCATGCGGGCGCCGTCGAACGGCATCGGATTCTTGGCCGGGTCCATCCGCGGGTCGAGCTTGGCCGGATCGGTCATCATCTCGGTCATGCGCGCCATGCCCGCATCACGGGTTGCCTTGTCGGGCCATTCGATGAAGCTGAACAGCACCGCCTCGTCGTCCTTGGCCTTCACGGCCATGCGGAAGTCGGTGGTCTTGCCGTCGGGCACGTCGTCACCCCAGCATTCGACCACGCGCAGCGCGCCCATCTCGAGGAACATCATATCGCCGAGATTGGCGTGGGCGATGAACTTGTCCTTGTTGGCCTTGGGACAGGCGATCACGAATCCATCGAAATAGCTCATTGCGCTGCCTCCTCTTGCTGTGTTTCGCCCAGGGCCTGGGCCGCATCCATCCAGAACGGCTCCCACAGATGACCGTCGGGATCGGCCAGGCTGCGCTGGTACATGAAGCCGTGATCCTCGGGCGGGTTGACGTCGGCCGTGCCCCCGGAGGCCGCGCCGGCGGCGACCAGCCGATCGACCTCCGCCCGGTCATCGCAAGACAGGGCAAGCATCACTTCGCTCGACCCTGCCGGGCACATCGGCCGCGTGGTGAAGCCCTGCCAGCGGGGATGGGTCAGCAACATGACGAAGATCGTGTCGCTCAGCACCATGCAGGCGGCAGTGTCGTCGGTGAACTGCGGATTGTTGGTGAAGCCGATGGCCTCATAAAAGCGCATGGCCCGCGGAAGGTCGGCCACGGGCAGATTGACGAAAATCATCTTGGGCATCGATTTCTACTCCTTCAGGCAGGTTCGGCAATGAAATCGGCCAGTTGCGCAGCCAGCGCTCTCTGGAAAGCGGGACGAGACTCTCCCCTGCGGACGTAGTCGACCAGATTGGCCGGCGCATACTGCAGGATGTCCTCGCCGCGGATCGTGGCGACCATCATCAGGTCGCCAACGGTAAACTCTGCCTCAAGCCACTCCTTGTCACCCAGCCATTCGCCGAGCCGGGCGAGACGCGCGGCAAGGAACTGCGCGAAGTGCTCCGATGCACCAGGAGACCAGTCCTTGTCCGCGTTGAAGAGCGAGGCCGAGACATAGGCCATGACTGGTCCGTCAATGCTGTTCAATGCGGCGAACAGCCATGTGATCGCGCGGGCCCGGCGGATCGGATCGCGTGGCAGCAGGGCTTCGCTCGTCTCTGCGATGTGCAATGCGATTGCGCCGCATTCGAACAATTCCAGCGCTCCGTCTTTGTAGACGGGAACCTGATTCCATGGCTGCTCGCGCTCGTAACCGGGCGGACGCGGATTGCCGATCAGGCGGGTTCGGTAGGATCGCCCTGCTTCTTCCAGGGCCCAGCGGACCCGCAGATCGCGCACCTGGCCCTTGGCAAAGTCCGGAACCCATTCGAAAGCCGTCACCTCGATTGGTGCGGTGTCATCAACCGGCATCGCGTTCTCCCTCGTTAAACAGCAGCTCGAAATAACGGCGCAAATGCGCCAAGGCTTCTGCCGCAAGCGGCGCGGCCGCTTCGCTTTCCTGCGTCTTGGCGACGATAAAGGCGCCCTGGATTGCCACCTGTATGTACCGCGCGAGGCCAGGTGCATCGGCCGTGTCGAGCCCGGCCTGGGTCAGCGCCTGCGCGATATCGTCCTCAAGCGCCGCGGCGTTCCCCATTATGCTGGCCTCGCAGGCCTGGCGGATCGCCGCGCTGGACCGAAAGCTCTCCTGCAGCATGGTTCCCGCGACGCAACTGAAAGCCTCGGGCGGGCCTGCGAGAAGGGCGCTGCGCAAGTCGATGTAGCCCAGCACGCGATCGATGGCGCGTGGATGGTGGTGATAGGGCGCTTCGGCAAAGAAGGCGCCGGTGTTGGCCGACCAGTACCCCGCCAAGGCCACGCCCAGGGCTTCTTTCGACGCGAAATGATGAAAGAAGGCGCCCTTGGTCACCCCGGCGGCCCGGCACAACTGATCTACCGATGTCGCTCCGAAGCCCTGGCTGCGGACCAACGCGACCGCGGCTTCGAGGATGCGATCCCGGGCCGTCGCCGGCGCGGGGCGGAAAGGTACGTTCGGAATCACGAAGTCAGCATACCGACCGGTCGGTCTGCGTCAATGTCGCTCGTCGTGACGCCTGACCGGTTCGTCCGGACCTCTCCGCAATATTGTTGCTGCAGTGCAACAGTCCCGATCTTTGTGATGATTTGAGTGGGAACTGACAGTTGCGGTTCATGTTCTGAACCCCACCTGCGAAGCCGCTCGGTGACCCACGGCGCAGGTTCAGACTGTGCCGGACGTCGTGCGCGCCGGGCACTTGAGGGACGGATTTCCGTCCAAGAGGAGTATTTGAATATGAAGAAGTTTCTCATGATCGGCGCGGCCATGGCCGCCTTCGCTCCCGCTGCCGCCATGGCTCAGGATACGGGCTCGTGGACCGGCGCGCATGTCGATGCGATTGCCGGCTGGGACCAGATGAAGGTCGAAGACGCCTTCGCCCCGGGCGACGACTACACCAAGAGCGGTGCGGTCTACGGTGGCAGCCTCGGTTTCGACTATGACACCGGCAGCGTCGTCATGGGCGCCGACGCCGAACTGACCGGCGCGTCGACCAAGGATTGCGAAACCATCGCCACCACGACTGCCTGCATCAAGACCGGCCGTGACATCTACGCCGGTGCGCGCCTTGGCGTGCCGGTGGGCGATGCCCGCGACACCCTTCTGTACTTCAAGGGCGGTTACACCAACGCCCAGTTCAAGGCCGAAGAAACCACGGGTACGGTCGTTACCACCGAAACCACCGAAGAAGAAGGCTACCGTCTGGGCGCCGGCATCGAACACAAGTTCGGAACCAACGTCTCGGCCAAGGTCGAATACCGCTACTCGGACTATGGTGACGGCGTGAACCGCAACCAGGTCGTGGCCGGTATCGGCTACCGCTTCTAATCGCACCAGCATGCGATGAAGGACGCCGCCTCCGGCTTGCCGGGGGCGGCGTTCCTGCGTTCAGGCGCGAAGCAAGGCGGCGAGCTTGCGCACCGTGTTCATGTTGCGCGCGGTCCGCGAATGCTTGTCGGGGATCTTGAGCTTTGTAGTTCGGATTCCTTCGCCGTAATCGACGTGGAGTTCCCGACCGTTTACAGAAAGGCGCTCGTCTCGGCGATCGCGGCATCTGTCACCGAAATCGTGAGGAAGAGGGGCGGCGTGGAAGAACACCATGTGCCGGCTACCTACAGCATCGGGGAACGGGTTCGCCGCGATGATGGCCTCGAGTTCGTCCAGGCTGCGGACGAAGACCTCGATCCGCTTGTCCAGCGCTTGCGCCAGCGCGGCCTCGATCCGATCGATCAGAGCAGGCTCGGTAAGGTCGCTTTCGAACAACAGGTTGCCGCTTGCGATGTAGGTGCGCGGATTGGCCAGGCCTGCATCGGCGCCGAGTGCCTTGAGCCGCGTCATCGGCAACGCGCCGGTGCCGCCCACGTTCACCGCGCGGAGTAGCGCGACATAGGGGGTCATCTGGCGGGAGTGAGCACCCGTTCCATCACTTTTGCCTCGCGTTCGGCAACGGCCTTCCAGCTTTCGCGATCCTTGACCCGGTCATACCAGGCCGCGGTTCTGGGATGGGTCGCGGGATCGGGTTCGAGGCCGATATAGCCGAGCGAGCGCAGCGCTACCGCCACGGCAACATCGCCGACACTGAAGTTATCACCGGCCAGCCAACCGTCGCCGCACTGGCTTTCCAGGTAGTCGAGGATCGGGCCAAGTTCAGCCACGCCCTGTTGCGCGGTCTCCTCGTTGCCCTCGATACCGAGAAAGGTCGGGCCGACGAAGCGGTTGAACAGCACCTTGCCGCCTGCTGCCACAAGGATCGTGTCGGCAAACTCCTCGAACCAGATGGCCCTGGCCTTCTGCCGGGCATTGCCGGGGGTGATCGACGGAGACGGCTCGATCGCCTCGAGGTAGGTGACGATTGCGGTCGAATCGCAGAGGTTGAAGTCGCCATCCTGCATGGCCGGGATCTTGCGGAACGGGCTCGCCGCAAGAAACTCCGGCGCGGGATCGCCCGGGCGACCCAGCACCATCTCGATCGGAATACCCTTTTCGGCAGCAATGATGTGGACCTTGCGCACGAAGGGCGACAGCGGAAATCCGAAAATCCTGATCATGACCTCTTCCCCGAGCCCGGCGCGAAAACGAGTCGCGAAAAGCAACCGAAACCTTATTGCAGCGACGGCTGGTGCCGTATAGGCGAATTGCGCGATGACCCAGATCCAAGACACCACTTTCGACCAGCGTCAAAACACCGTTCTGGCCGCGCCCGACCGCGAAGTCGACGTGCGCGAGACCTTCGGCATCGACATCGACATGAAGGTTCCGGCCTTCAGCGTAGCCGACGAGCGGGTGCCTGACCGCGACGATAGCTATGTCTTCGATCCTGATACCACCCTGGCGATCCTGGCCGGCTTTGCGTTCAACCGCCGCGTCATGGTCCAGGGCTATCATGGCACGGGCAAGTCGACCCACATCGAACAGGTTGCCGCCCGCCTCAACTGGCCGTGCATCCGCATCAACCTTGACGCGCATATCAGCCGCATCGATCTGATCGGCCGCGATGCCATCGTCCTGCGCGATGGACTGCAGGTGACCGAGTTCCGCGAAGGCCTGCTGCCCTGGGCGCTGCAGCATCCGGTCGCGCTGGTGTTCGACGAATATGACGCCGGCCGTCCCGACGTGATGTTCGTGATCCAGCGCGTGCTCGAAACCGAAGGCAAGCTGACCCTGCTCGACCAGAACCGGGTCATCCGTCCCAATCCCAACTTCCGCCTGTTCGCCACGGCCAACACGGTCGGCCTCGGCGACACCAGCGGTCTGTACCATGGCACCCAGGCGATCAACCAGGGCCAGATGGATCGCTGGAACATCGTGGTCGGGCTGAACTATCTTCCGCCCGCAGTCGAAACCGAGATCGTGGTCAAGAAGGCGCAGGGCGCCTCGCCCGAACTGGTCGCCAACATGGTCAAGGTTGCCGACCTGACGCGGCAGGGGTTCATCAACGGCGATATCTCCACGGTGATGAGCCCGCGCACCGTGATCACCTGGGCGCAGAACACCGCGATCTTCAAGGATCCGGGCTTTGCCTTCCGGCTCTCGTTCCTGAACAAGTGCGACGAGACCGAACGCATGCTGGTGGCCGAATACTACCAGCGCGTGTTCGGCACCGACCTGCCCGAAAGCGTGGTCGGCAAGAGCTAGGCGGACTGCCGGGCCCGGATCGCCGGGACGCACTGGTCGGCGATCGCCGCCACGTGCCGATGATCGGTGCCGCAGCATCCGCCCAAAACGCAGACGTGGGGTAGCGCGTCCAGCAGGGATGCGTAGTCGCCGGCGAGTTCGGCCGGATCGCCGTCGTCCAGCTCCTCAGCTTCGTCGAGTTCGGCGTGGCTCATGCGCGATGCGTTGGCCCGGATTCCGCCGATGCGCTCGCGCAGGCCGGGATCGTCGAGCGCGGCGATGAAATGCGAGGGATGCGCGCAATTGACCATGTAATAGGCGACGCTGCCTCCACTTTGATCGTCGGTGCGCCGCACCGCTTCGGCCAAGGTCATGCCGGTCGGCAGCCTGCCGTCGGTCTCGACCGTGAATGATATCACGCAAGGCGTCGCGGTCCTGGCCGCCGCCGCCGCAATGCCCTGAGCTTCCTCAACATAGTTCATTGTTACCGCGGAGAGCATGTCGATACCGGCATCGGCTCCGACTTTCGCTTGCCAGCCATGATACTCGGCCGCTTGGGCCATGCTCATCAGCGCGTCAGGCCGATAGCCGTCGCCGCGCGGGCCGATCACAAGATTGACGGCGACCCGGTCCGCGATCGGTGACTGCGCGCGCAGGTCCGACACCATGGTTATCGCGTTGCGGTTGACCGTTTCCAGCTGGGATCGGTCAAGGCCTAGCGCGTCGCCCCAATCGGGATTGGCCCGCCAGCTTGGCGTGTCGAGGACGAAACCAGCCCCGTGCGCTTCTGCCAGCGCTAGAAAGGTGCGATAATAGGCCTCGAGGTTCGGTCGACCGGGGCCGTCGACCAGAACGAAGGATGCAAACGACGGAAGGTCCAGTCCGTCCTTGAAGACCATGCAGGTTTCAAGGCCGGCATCGGTGAGAAAGGGCGCGCCGCCGAGCTTTGGAAGATTGCCCATCGTATCTCCGAAAACAGGTGAGACTGGCGACCGTATTGTTCGGGGAAGGTATCACGCCTTGCGCCGTTGGCAACGGCAGCTTGAATGCGAGGGGGCCTGCAAAACAAGAAGGCGGGCTCTCTGCCGAGAACCCGCCCCAAGTCAGGGTGATACGGTAGGTTTACCTATGTCTATTCGCCTTCCCAGCCGTCGAGCAGGTCGGCAAACTCGTCGGCGTGCTCTTCTTCCTGTTCGAGGATGTGCTCGACCAGCTTGCGGCTCGTCGGGTCGCGCTCGGCAAGGTATTGCGCGAGTTCGCGGTAGGCTTCGACCGCGATGCGTTCGGCGACTAGGTCTTCGGTGACCATTTCCTTCAGCGTCTTGCCTTCCTTGTATTCGGCGTGGCTGCGCTTGGTCAGGTTGTCGGGGTTGAGGTCGGGTTCGCCGCCCAGCTGCACGATGCGTTCGGCCAGTGCGGTCGCGTGAGCCTGCTCGGCCTTGGCATGTTCAAGGAAGTGGGCCTTGATCGGTTCGGACACGAGGCCCGTGGCTGTGTGATAGTGGCGCATGTAGCGCAACACGCAGACCCATTCAGTGGCGAGCGATTCGTTCAGCTTTTCGATGATCGTTTCGCGATCAGCCGGGAAATTGGCGGTTACCGCACCGTCTTCGACGTTCTTGCGCGCCTGCGCGCGAAGGGTCTTGGTGTCGGTGAAGTGGGTTTCATTCTTGGGCTTTGCAGCGGTAGCCATGAACGGTGTCCTCTGTACACTAGGCGTGCGCCGAGGCGCACATTTAACCATGCAAACGTGCCGCAATGCACAGAGGTTCCCAGTCGAGCGGAAAAATTCAACCGTTCGGCAGGACGAGGTATTTCTCGCCCGTTCGCCGCGCGTTGTAGGCGCCGACGGCCTCCTTCGACAGCATGTCCTCGAGGCTGACGCGGGCCTTGTAGTGGCTGGCAAAAGTCGTGGTCAGCTCGCTTGCCACGCGGGCTCGCATCCGTCCGACGATTTCCATCCCGGCCTTGGCCATGAATGGGGTCAGAAGCCAGCCGCCAAGGTCCCATGTCAATCCGAATGCGCGGTTGAGGATCGTCGGTCCAAGGTCGAGCGCGCCGTAGATATAGACTTTTTTGGCCTCGCTCGATCCGTACCGGCTGAATGCGGCGCCGCGGCTGGCGGCGGCCTCCATCGCCGTGAGAATCTGGCCGGCAAGCGTGCCTCCTCCGATTGGATCGAAACCGATCATGGCCTTGGTCTCGGCGATGGCATCGATGAGCTTGGGCATGAAATCGGGCTCGGTCATGTCGAGGACATGGGTCGCTCCGAGATCCTTGAGGATCTTCACCTGCTCCGGGCTGCGCACGATGTTGACCAGCGGCACCTTGTCCGCCTGGCAGATCTTGACCAGCATCTGGCCCAGGTTCGATGCCGCAGCAGCGTGAACGATGCCGGTGAAGCCTTCGAGCCTCATCGTCTCGACAAAGCCCAGCGCGGTCATCGGGTTGACGAAAGAACTTGCCGCCTGCTCGGCGCTGACCTCGTCGCCCACCGGCATGCACATCGCCGCATCGGCATAGGCAAAGGTGCCATAGGCCGTCCCCGGCACGCAGGCGACGCGCTTGCCCATCAGGGCCTCGGCGCCTTCGCCTGCGGCGACGACGGTGCCGGCGGCCTCGTTGCCGGCCGGCATGGCCATGCCGTGGCGCGCCTTCATCGCGCGGGTCGCGTTTTCGGGCATTCTGGCAACGACCTTGCCCGGCGAATAGGTGGCGTTTTCGGTATCGGCGCTGGCGAACAGCAGGCCGAGGTCAGAAGGATTGATCGGCGTTGCCTCGACCTTGATCAGCACCTGGCCGGGTTTGGGCGCGTCCCAGGTCTTGTCCCCCAGTTGGACGGTCAGCGTGCCGTCGGCGTCGAGCTGGGTCGTCAGTTGCTTGCCGGTGAAGGTCATGGTGGTCTCTCCCGAATCTGTTGCAGATTGCAACCTAGGAACTCAATCGCCGGGGTAAACCGCCTTCACGAAATAAAGTCCATCGCTGGGTGCGTTAAGGCCCAGCGCCTGGCGCGCGCGCGCGGCCAGCGCTTCGCCAACCTGTTCCTCGCGCCAACGGCCGAGGCCGACCAAGGCCAGACAGCCAACCATCGAGCGAACCTGGTGATGGAGAAAGCTACGCGCTGACGTTTCGATGATCACGGTCTGCCCTACTCGCCGCACTGCCAGACGGTCGAGCGTCTTGATCGGATCGCGGGCCTGACACTGGACCGAGCGGAAGGTGGTGAAGTCGTGCCGTCCGATCAGGCTCTGCGCGGCGCGGTGCATCGCTTCGTCATCGAGTGGCTGGGCGACCTGCCACGCCTTGCCGCGGTCCAGCGTCAGCGGCGCGCGGCGGTTGACGATGCGGTATTCATAAGCCCGGCCGATGCAGGAAAAACGGGCATGCCAGTCGTCGGGCTTCGCCTCGCAGGCGATGACCGCAATCGGATCGGGGCGCAGGTGATGGTTCATCGCTTCCATCAGGCGGAAGGGCGCGATCGTCTTGGCGACATCGACGTGGGCGCGCATCGCCAGGGCATGGACGCCGGCATCGGTGCGCCCGGCGGCGTGCATCGTTACCGCCTCGCCGGTTATTCGTGCGACTGCCTCTTCCACCGCCTGCTGCACGCTCGGCCCGGACGACTGGCGTTGCAGTCCAAAGAACGGCGCACCGTCAAATTCGAGGGTCAGGGCAAAACGGGTCAAGTCAGCCCCGTCCCGGCTGGCACGGGCCTTCCGCGCAGCAGTTCGTCAATACCCATGACCGGTCGCCCCGCGCGCTGGATCAGGATCGGCCGTACCGCGCCGTGGCCGCAGGCGATGGTCAGCCGATCGTCGAGCGTGGTGCCTGCCACGCCCTCGCGGTTGACAAGTTCGACCTTGAGCAGACGATAGCGCTCCCCGCCAAGTTCGAAGAAGGCGCCGGGGGCAGGGGCGAAGGCTCGGACTTGCCGTTCGACCTGCTCGGCCGCGCGGGCGAAGTCGATCCGGCTTTCCGCCTTGTCGATCTTGCGGGCATAGGTAACGCCGAGGTCGGGCTGGGCTTCGGCCCGGCGCGAAGGCAAGTCGGCCAGCACGTCGACCATCAGGCGGCCGCCGATCTCGGCCAGTTCGGAGGTCAGCTCACCGGCGGTCTTGTCCTCGATCGGGGTGCGGGCGATGGCCAGCATCGGCCCAGTGTCGAGGCCGGCCTCCATCTGCATGATCGTTACCCCGGTGACGGGATCGCCGGCCAGGATCGCGCGCTGGATCGGCGCGGCGCCGCGCCAGCGCGGCAGCAGGCTGGCATGGACGTTAAGACAGCCGTGCAGGGGCGCGTCGAGCACCGGCTGCGGCAGAATCAGGCCATAGGCGGCAACGATCGCAATGTCGGCATCAAGCGCGGTGAAATCGGCCTGGGCTTCGAGATCGCGCAGCGTCAGTGGCGTCCGTACCGGGATGCCCAGCGCTTCGGCCTTGCGATGGACGGGCGATGCGACCAACTGCTTGCCCCGGCCTGCAGGGCGTGGCGGCTGGCTGTACGCGGCAACAACCTCGTGTCCGGCTTCGACCAGCGCGGTCAGCGTGGGGACCGCGAAATCGGGAGTGCCCATGAAGATGACGCGCATGGTGGCTTTGCCTTTCGTGATGCGCGGCCCTATCTGGGGCGCGATGGCATCGCAAGAGATCGAAACGCTGACCCAGGCCCTGTCGCGACTTCCGGGGCTTGGGCCACGGTCCGCTCGGCGGGCGGTGCTGTGGTTGATCAAGCGGCGCGAGACCTCGCTCGTCGGCCTCCTCGAAGCTCTGGCTGCTGTGCGCGACGGCCTGGTCGAATGCACGACTTGCGGCAATGTCGATACGAGCGATCCTTGCGGCATTTGCGCCGACCCCCGACGGGATCAGCGCGGTCTCTGCGTGGTCGAGGATGTGTCGGATCTCTGGGCGCTCGACCGGGCGCGGCTGTTCACCGGTCGCTACCACGTGCTGGGCGGGCGGCTTTCGGCGCTCGAAGGGGTGCGGCCCGAGGACCTCGCCATCGGCTCGCTGATCGACCGGGTGGAACGGGGCGGGATCGACGAAGTCGTGCTGGCGATGAATGCTACTCTGGAAGGGCAGACCACTGCGCATTACATTGCCGAACGGCTCGAAACCTATCCAGTGCGCATTACCCAGTTGGCCCATGGTCTGCCGGTGGGCGGCGAACTGGACTACCTAGACGAGGGTACGCTCGCCCAGGCGTTGCGGGCCCGCCGCCCGATTGGGTGATGGTTAGCTGACGGCGTGGTCGGCCAGGATCGTTTCAGTGTGCAGCGCGCACTTCCAGCCGTTTCCGTCATGCACCCAGGTCGAACTGTCGGCACAGGTGAGGTCCATGGCCTTGTCCGCCATCGTGCCGGTCTGGTGCACCTTGTAGGCAATCACCGCGACGTCGTCCGACGGAAAGATCACGTCGACATCGCTGAACTCGAAAGCCTCGAGAGTCCACTTTCCGTCGCGGGTCATCTCCTCGTACTTTTGCGGCGTGATCTGCATTGCCCCCATCGGGCCGGTGACGATCGATTGATCGGCAATCATCGCGGCAGCTGTCTTGGCGTCCTTGTCGATCATCGATTGCCAGAACCGCGTTTCGAGTTCGACGATGTTTGCGCTGGCCTTGTCAGTCATGGCTGCTCTCCTGGGTTGTGCAAGGTTAACCCCGGCGTGCCCGGCGGGGTTCCGGGGCCGATGCGGGCGGTCTTGTCTTGCGAACGGTTCACAGCGGCACTATCTGGCCCGGCATGGCTATTCGCGAAATCATCGAAGTCCCTGATCCCCGCCTCAAGGTCGTGTCGGACCCCGTCACCCTATTCGACGACGATCTGAAGACGCTCGTCGCCGACATGTTCGAGACGATGTACGATGCGCCGGGCATCGGTCTCGCCGCGATCCAGGTCGGCGTGCCGCTGCGCGTGCTGGTGATCGACCTCCAGCCCGATGACGAAGATGCAGAGCCGGTTGCCTGCAACCATGACGGCCATCACCATCACCACCAGCCGACCAAGAAGGAACCGCGGGTCTTTGTGAACCCCGTGCTGTCCGAACCATCGGACGAGCATGCGATCTACAACGAAGGCTGTCTCTCGGTCCCCGAAATCTACGCCGAGGTCGAACGCCCGGCGCGGATCCGCGCCCAGTGGCAGGATCTCGACGGCAAGCACTACGACGAGGTTATCGACGGCATGCTGGCGACCTGCCTGCAGCATGAGATGGACCATCTCGAGGGGATCCTGTTCATCGACCACCTGTCGCGCCTGAAGCGGCAGATGGCGCTTAAGAAGCTGCAGAAGATTCGCCAGGCGGCGTAACCGCCGCGCGCACCTGGCCTCGGTAAAGTTGTTAAGATCGGGCCCTGGCCCTTGCGGCGGAAGCCGTGTTCATTCTATGTTCCATGATATGGAACTGTTCAGCCTGATCGTTGCTTTTGTTGCCCTGCTTACCGGGCTGGCCCTCGGCTGGTTCGCTGGTTCTCGTCCGGTTGGCGATCTGCACCGGCGCCTCGCCGCAAGAGAGGAGGACGGCCGCGAGCTCGACGAAAAGTTCAAGGCAGCGATCCGCGATCTTGCCGGCGCGAGCGAACGGGCCGAGCGAGCCGATGGTCTCGCCGTCGAACTGGCGGCCGTGCGCCAGCGGGGTGAGGAACTGGCCTCCGAACTCGCCACGCTCAAGGCCAATGCCGCCCACTTCGAAGAGCAGAAGCGCCTCTTGCTCGAAGCGCAGGACGGACTGAAGAAGGAATTCGAGAACGCCGGCGCCAAGGTGCTCGAACGCGCGCAGGAAGCGTTCCTGAACCGCGCGAACGAGCGGTTGGCCGTGTCCGAGGCGAAGAGCGCCGAGCAGATCAAGGCGCTGCTCGCGCCGGTCGACCAGCGGCTCAAGAGCTACGAGGAGCAGGTCCAGGGGCTGGAAAAGCAGCGCGTCGATGCTTTTGGCCAGCTCACCGGACTGATCCAGTCGATGCGCGACGGACAGGAAGCGGTCCGGGCCGAGGCGGCTAGGCTGGGCAATTCGCTGACCAATGCCCCCAAGGCGCGCGGTCGCTGGGGTGAACGAGCGCTCCAGAACGTGCTCGAGCAATGCGGTTTGTCCGAGCATACCGACTTCGATCTCGAACATTCGCTGGACACCGAGGACGGTCGGCTGCGGCCCGATGCGATCGTCCACGTTCCCGGGCAAAAGAAGCTGGTGATCGACGCCAAGGTCTCGCTCAATGCCTATCAGGCAGCCTTCGAATCCAGCGACGATGCCGAGCGCAGGCGCCATCTCGACCTTCACGCCCGCTCGATGCGCAACCACGTTCAGACGCTGGGCCAGAAGAGCTACCAGAGCCAGTTCGACGAGGCGCCGGACTATGTCGTCATGTTCGTGCCGGGCGAGCATTTCGTAGCAGCGGCCCTCGAGCACGATCCGGAGCTGTGGGATTTCGCCTTTCACAACAAGGTACTGCTGGCCACTCCGACCAACTTGGTGGCGATTGCCCGGACCGTGGCGATGGTCTGGAAGCAGGACCAACTGGCGCGCGAGGCGGTGGAGATCGGGAAGGCCGGCGCCGAGCTCTACGACCGGTTGGCGACGACCAGCGAACATCTAAAGGGGGTGGGTGCTGGGCTCGACCGCGCGGTACGCAAGTACAACGATTTCGTCGGCAGCTTCGAGCGCAACGTTCTGACTTCGGGCCGGCGCCTGCGCGAGAAGGGCATCGAGATCGGCAAGCGCGAGCTCGACGAGGTCAATCTGATCGAAGCGTCGCCGCGCTATGGCGACGATCAGCCGGCCGAAGCCGCGGAATGACCTAGCGCCGCAAGCGCAGCGTCAGGGCATGTGCAGTCGTCGTCAGGCGCAACTTGTCACCTTCGCGCGCGATCGTGGGTGAACCCCGCAGGACCGCGCCGAGCGCGCTTTCGTCCGCCATCAGGTTCTCGCAGGCCATCAGCGTCTGGATCAGCGAAGGCGCTACCAGCTTGCCGTCCTCTATCGTGTAGCTTCCGCTGAGCGCGTTGCAGCCTGCGGTCGCCTGCAGCGAACCGCCCGATAGCTCGATCGAGGCCCCGGAATAGCGCGGCGGCTTGCCGTCGATCGTCTCGACCATCCAGATCCCGGAGAGATTGCCCGGCGCGGCCGCGATTACGGCAAGGGCTGCTAGAGGAAGGGAGATGGCGCGATGCATGGCTCGCTTGTGCCTCGGGCTCGACGAACGCTGCCTGAACGGCAGGCGCAATCAACCCAAGGTGTCCAGAACCTCGTAAGCCAGCACGGCAGCGGCCACGGCGGCGTTGAGGCTGTCCGCGCGGCCCTTCATCGGCATGGTGACGCGCAGGTCGCAGGCGGCCTCGTAAGCTTCGGGCAGCCCGCGGCTTTCGTTGCCCACCATGACGAAGCACGGCGCCGCGTAGGGCGCGCCGCGATAGGGCACGGCTTCGCGCAGGCTGGCTGCGACAAGCTGGCCCTTGCCGGCGCGCAGCCAGGGGAGGAACTCCTCCCAGCGCGCCTGGGCGATCTGCTGGGTAAACACCGCGCCCATGCTGGCGCGCACCGCCTCGACCGAGAAGGGGTCGGCGCAGTCGTCGAGCAGGATCAGGCCGCCCGCGCCGACGGCATCGCCGGTGCGCAGCATCGTGCCGAGATTGCCGGGATCGCGCAGAGCCTGCGCCACGAGCCAGATCCCGGCCGCATCGCAATCAATGCTGGCCAGCGAGGTGTCGAACTCGGCAAAGACCGCGGCAACCGCCTGTGGATTGTCCTTGCCGGTGATCTTGGCGAGGATCTCCGTGTCGCATTCGATCAGGTCGCCGCCGCTTGCCTGTACGTCGGCCTCCAGTCTGTCGAGCAGGGGATGCGGCTCGCGACCCGTTGCCATCACCAGCGTTTCGGGCAGGTGTCCGCATTCGCGCGCATCGGTCAGCAGGCGCAAACCCTCGGCAAGGAACTTGCCCGCGGCCTTGCGGTGCTTCTTCTCCCGCAACGAGCGCAGGAACTTGACGGTCGGATTGGAAAAGCCGGTAATCTGGCGGCGTTGGGCCACGCTCTCAATCCTCGCCGAAGCCGTCCTTGACGAGCCCGACCAGCTTGAGCAGCGCGGCATCGGCGTCGTTGCCGGTGCAGATGATCTCGATCGAATCGCCCTTGGCGGCGCCGAGCATCATCAGGCCGAGGATCGAGGCACCGGCGGCGTCGTTGCCGTCCTTGGCGACGCGCACAGTGACCCCATCCCCCAGTTTGGCCACGGCGTTGACGAACTTGGCGCTGGCGCGGGCGTGCAGGCCACGGTTGTTGACGATCTCGACGTTCTCGCGAAATTCGGTCATTCCGTGCACTCTATTCCCCCATTGGCTGCTGAGCCCTGCCGCGTCAGGCGTCCTGCCCCAGGAACTCCGAAGCGATCGTGATGTAATTGCGCCCGGCGTCGCGCGCGGCAAGAACTGCCTTGCCAAGGGGCATCGACCCTCGAGCCTTGGCCAGGCGGATCAGCATGGGCAGGTTGATCCCGGCGATCACCTCGACCGAACCGGCCTTCATCAGCGAAATCGCAAGATTGGACGGAGTGCCGCCGAACAGGTCGGTCAGCACGATCACCCCTTGGCCGTTGTCGACCGTCTTGATCTTGTCGGCGATCTCGCGGCGGCGCGCTTCCATGTCGTCGTTCGGGCCGATGCAAACTGTATCGACCGCATCCTGGCGGCCGACCACGTGCTGCATGGCGTGAACGAATTCGACGGCAAGGTTGCCATGAGTGACCAGGATCAGACCGATCATGCTGGAATGAAGCTCCGCTGTGGCGACCCGGCGCAAAAGGCAAGCCCAGCGTCCGGCAGAGGCGATTTTCCTCTGGAATGGCGCAGGGCCATGCCGATGTTGCGCGCGGCGGTCAATGCTTTCCTTCCACCAGATCGGCTGCACGCGTCAGCAGATTGCGATGGAGTACGCTCGGTTCGTACCCCGCCTCGCGCAGCGCCTCCGCCATGCGCTCCGCCGTATAGACCGAGCGGTGCCGCCCGCCGGTGCAACCGAAAGCGACATTGACATAGGCTTTGCCTTGCGCAGCGTAGCGCGGGAGCAGTTGCACGATGAGGTCGCGGATCCGGCCGAATGCCTCGGCAAAGGCGGGATCGTTCTCGATGTGCGCGCCTACTGCGGCATCCCGTCCGGTCAGTGGCCGAAGCTCCGGATCCCAGTGGGGATTGTCGAGAAACCGCATATCGAACACCAGATCGGCGATCGGCGGCATTCCACGGGAAAAGCCGAAGCTCGTGATAGTGACAACGGTCGATTGCGGCGCATCGCCCGCAAACCGCTCGCGCATGACCTGCTGCAGGTCGTTGCTGGTGAACTGGGTGGTCGAGATGACAATATCGGCCCAGCGCCGCAACGGTTCAAGCAATTCGCGTTCGGCGGCGATGCCGCTCGCCGCCGGCACGTCCTGTGCGAGGGGGTGGCGTCGTCGGGTCTCGTTGTAGCGGCGCTCAAGCTCCTGGCCCGAACAGTCGAGGAACAGGGTCGTCAGTTCGATATCGGTGCGCTGCGCAAGCCGCTTCACGCGATCAATGACCTGCCCGGCATCGAACCCGCGCGTTCGCGAATCGAAGCCTATCGCTAGCGGTGCGCGCGCTTCCGAGAGCGCATCCGCGGTGCCGATGAGGCGGCCGAGCAAATGGATCGGGAAATTGTCGATTGTCTCCCAGCCTAGATCCTCCAGCACCCTGAGCGCCGTCGTCTTGCCGGCGCCTAGGAGGCCGGTGACGAGAAGCACCCGCTGGCGGGCTTCCGATGGTGGCGATTCGTCCATGATCCTGCGCGGCACTGTGCGAATGGTGGCTTGGAAAGAAAAGGGGGCTGTCGCGGTTGTCCCGTGTCAGGGCAGCGCGGCGAACAGGCTGCGGGCGAAATCGCTCAGGGTATCGTCGCGCGCGCCCATGATCACGATGCGGTCTCCGGGGCGCGCCATGGCGACGATCCGGTCGCCGCATGCGGCGCGATCGGGTATGTACTCGGCGGTTCCGCCGTTCTCTTCGATAAGCCGGACAATGCGCTCGCTGCCTTGGCTGCGATCGACCGTGCCGCCGAAATAGACCGGGTCGCACAGGATTGCGACATCCTCCGGACCAAGCAGGCGCGCGAACGTTTCGGCCAGTTCGGCGCCCATCTGGCGCAGGGGCCCGTAGCCGTGCGGCTGGAAGAACGCGATGACCCGGCCGCTATGCGACTTGAGCGTGGCCAGGGTCGCGGCGATCTTGTCGGGATTGTGCCCGAAGTCGTCGATAATCGTTATTTTCGATGAAGTTGTGCCGATAATGTCGAAACGACGCGATAGCCCGGCGTAACTCGCCAAGGCAGCTACCGCATCGGCAACGGGTACGCCGGCTGCTGAACTGGCGGCGATCGCCGCAAGCGCATTGGCGAGGTTGTGCCGACCCGGCACAGCCAGTGCGAGTGGGTGCATCGAACCATCCCGACGGTCGACCACGGTTGCGCCAAGAGTCGACGTTCCTGCGGCGATGGATCCCTCCATAATGCCGATGGCGGCATCCGGGCTTTCGATGCCGAAGGTCACCGGGTCTTGTGCCCGCCCTGCAAGGGCAGCAGTTTCCGGATCGTCGAGATTGATAACCGCCGACTTTGCTCTCGAGAGAAAATCGCCAAATAATAGAATCAGTTCATCAAGACTCTTGTGATCGAGCGTAATGTTACCGAGGACCGCGACAGCAGGGCGGTAGAGGGCGATGGACCCGTCGCTCTCATCGACCTCCGAAACGAAGACATCACCCTGGCCGACCCGCGCACTGGCGAAAGGGGCGGCGGGCGTCGCATAGTTCTTCATCACCGCGCCGTTCATGATCGTGGGGTCGCGACCGACCGTATCGAGGATCCATCCCGTCATCCCGGTGACGGTGCTCTTGCCGCTGGTACCGCCGATGGCGATGCCAAAGGGGGCGGCGTTGAACAGCGCGGCGAGTAGTTCGGCCCGGCTCATCCGCGAGCAACCAAGGTCGCGGGCCCGTACGATCTCAGGCACCGTGTCCTCGACGGCAGCCGAGGCAACCAGGGTCTGGTCGGCCGAGACGATGCCGCTGCCGTCCTGCGGATGGAGCGTGAAGCCGAGACTTTCGAGCCAGGCAAACTTTTCCGGGGTTCGGCCCTGGTCGCGGCTGCGGTCCGAGCCGGCAACGCTTGCCCCCGCGCCCTTGAGGATCAGCGCCAGCGGAAGCATGCCCGATCCGCCGATGCCGCAGAAGAACCAGGGGTGCGAGGTAAGGTTGGTCATGGGCGCCGCGGTATGCGGCCTTGCGTGCCAGCGCAACCGGGTTAGGTAAGGCCATGGCCCGGGTTGCGATCTGTGCACCGTCGCGTGCGATCACCGAAGAGATGGCGGATCGCGTGCTGGCTTTGGCATCGGACTATCCAGGCCTCGAACTCCAATTCCATCCGCAATGCTTCCTGACCGACGGGCACTTCGCCGGCAGCGATGCGCAGCGCCGCGCGGCGCTGGCCGAATGTGCCAACGATCCGGCCTTCGATTCTGTCTGGGCGGCGCGCGGCGGTTATGGCGCGGTGCGGATCGTCGAGGACGTACTGGGCGATCTCGGCCAAGCCGCGCAAGACAAGCGCTATCTAGCCTATTCCGATGGCGGCACGCTGCTGGCGGGGTTGTACCGGCACGGGATTGGCCAGCCGGTTCATGCTCCAATGCCGGCCGACATAGCCCGCGACGGAGGGGAGGGGGCGGTACGCCGATCGCTTGCTTACCTCGCGGGTGAACACGCCGGGCTTGAGCCTGGACTTGATTCGCGGCCCGTTGTTGCTTTCAACCTGATGACCTTGGCGATGGTTTGCGGAACGCCTTTGATGCCCGACCTTTCCGGCCACGTCGTCATGGTCGAAGAAGTGGCCGAGCACCTTTACGCGATCGACCGCCTTTTCTTCCACGTCACGGCGCACCTGGGGGGCATCGCCGGGCTGCGGCTCGGGCGAGTTGGTGACGTTCCTGAAAACGACATCGATTTCGGACAGGCCGCGCCTCAGATCGCGCGGCACTGGTGCGAACGGCACGGCATTCGCTTCCTGGGAGAGGCCGACATCGGCCATGACGTTGCCAACAAGATCGTGCCGTTCGGGCTTGCAGGACGCGGGGCCGCGCAATAACCGCGCCGTTCACAAGGAGAAGGACGTCATGCGCGCATTCGTGTTTCCGGGGCAGGGTAGCCAAAAGGTCGGCATGGGTGCCGACCTGGCCGAAGCCAGCCCCGCCGCCCGCGAAGTCTTTGAGGAAGTCGACGACGCGCTCGGCCAGAACCTGTCGCAGATCATGCGCGAGGGGCCGGATGATGCCTTGACTCTGACTGAAAACGCCCAGCCGGCGATCATGGCCAATGCCATTGCCGTGCTCCGCGTACTCGAGAAGGAAGGCGGCCTTGCTCTTGCCGACAAGGCCGATTTCGTCGCCGGGCACAGCCTTGGCGAGTACACCGCGCTGTGTGCGGCCGGCGCGTTCAGCCTGTCCGATACTGCTCGCCTCTTGAAGCTGCGCGGCCAGGCCATGCAGGCAGCCGTGCCGGTCGGCGTGGGCGCCATGTGCGCGCTGCTCGGTGCCGATATCGACAGGGCCCAGGCCTTGGCCGACCAGGCGGCCGAGGGCGAGGTTTGCGCCGTCGCGAACGACAACGATCCCTCGCAGGTCGTGCTCTCGGGCCACAAGGGCGCGATCGAGCGCGCCATCGCCATGGTCAAGCAGTTCGAGATCAAGCGCGGTGTGGCGCTGCCCGTCTCGGCCCCGTTCCACTGCCCGCTGATGCAGCCTGCCGCCGATGCGATGGCTGAAGCCCTCGGCAAGATGCCGCCGTCGGCCTTGCAAATCGCGCTGTTCGCCAACGTGACCGCCAGCACGGTCACCGATCCCGCCGAAGTCAGCCGCCTGCTGGTCGAGCAGGTTTGCGGCCGCGTGCGCTGGCGCGAGAGCGTGCTGGCCATGGAAGACGCCGGGGTGCAGCACTTCGTCGAACTGGGCGGCAAGGTGCTGGGTCCGATGATCGGCCGCACCGTTGCCGGCGCGAATGTGACCAGCGTGATCGGCATGGCCGACATCGAAGTAATCGCCAAGGAGCTGTAAAGCCATGGAAAATCGTCTGTTCGATCTCAGCGGCATGACCGCCCTCGTCACCGGAGCTGCGGGCGGCATCGGCTCGGCCATAAGCCACGCTCTGGCGCGGCAGGGCGCGCGGCTTGCGCTGTCGGGCACCAATCCCGCCAAGCTCCGCGCCTTCCGCGAGGAACTCAACGACACCTACGGTCACGACCACATCGAGATCACTTGCGATCTGTCGAACACCGAACAGGTCGAGCATCTGGTGCCTGCCACGGTCGACACGCTGGGCAAGATCGACATCCTGGTGAACAACGCCGGCATCACCCGCGACAACCTTGCCATGCGGATGAAGGACGAGGAGTGGGACGCAGTCATCAAGGTCAATCTCGAAGCCGCGTTCCGCCTGATGCGCGCGGCGACCAAGCCGATGATGAAGGCCCGTCACGGCCGCATCATCACGGTGACCAGCGTGGTTGGCGCGACCGGCAATCCGGGGCAGGTCAACTATGCCGCCGCCAAGGCTGGCCTGGTCGGCATGTCGAAGTCGCTGGGCCAGGAACTTGCCAGTCGCGGGATCACCGTGAACTGCGTCGCCCCGGGCTTCATCCGTACGGCCATGACCGACGTTTTGCCAGACGCGCAGAAGGAGGCACTCAACGCCCGCATCCCGATGGGACGCATGGGCGAGGGCGAGGATATCGGCGCTGCGGTCGCCTATCTTGCGAGCAAGGAAGCCGGCTATGTCACCGGCCAGACGCTGCACGTGAACGGCGGCATGGCGATGCTGTCCTGACGCGGCCCGGACTTTGTCCGGTAGCCTGCGGATTTATCCCCAGATTCGCCCGCACCTCGGGCCGCCAGCCTTGCCGCGTCGCCCACTGGCGGTAAGAAAGGCAGTCCGAATTGACGGCGCGCTGCCGATTCCGGCCTCGCGCGCTCCAGGGGACACGACACGACCATGAAGGCCACTATCGAACGCGCGACGCTCTTGAAGTGCCTGTCGCACGTCCAGTCCGTCGTCGAACGGCGCAACACCATCCCCATCCTGTCGAATGTCCTGATCGAGGCATCGGGCGACGGCACGGTCAAGGTGATGGCCACCGACCTCGACCTTCAGGTGGTGGAAAGCCTCGCCGCTGTATCGGTCGAAACGCCGGGTGCGATCACCGTGTCGGCGCACCTGCTGTTCGATATCGCCCGAAAGCTGCCCGACGGCAGCCAGGTCAACCTGGAAACCGCCGACAACCGCATGGCGGTGAAGGCCGGGCGCAGCCGCTTCTCGCTGCCGACCTTGCCACGCGACGATTTCCCGGTGATCGTCGAAGGCGACCTGCCCACAAGCTTCGAATTGCCGGCAACGACTCTGGCCCAGCTGATCGATCGCACCCGCTTTGCGATCAGCACCGAGGAAACGCGCTATTATCTCAATGGCATCTTCCTTCATGTGTCGGACGACGAATTGAAGGCGGCGGCAACCGACGGGCACCGCCTCGCGCGGTTTACTCTGGCCCGACCTGACGGCGCGCAGGGCATGCCCGACGTGATCGTCCCCCGCAAATGCGTGGCCGAACTGCGCAAGCTGCTTGATGAAGCGGGCGATACGATGGTCCTGATCGATTTATCGGCCAGCAAGATCCGTTTCACTTTGGGCGGTCAGAACGGCGTCGTCCTGACAAGCAAGCTGATCGACGGGACCTTCCCCGATTACACCCGCGTCATCCCGACCGGAAACGACAAGCTGCTCAAGCTCGATCCGCGCAGCTTCTGGGAAGGGGTGGACCGCGTTGCCACGATCGCCACGGAAAAGACGCGTGCGGTCAAGATGACGCTGGAAAACGACAAGGTGACGCTCTCGGTCACCAGTCCCGACAACGGCACTGCGGCTGAGGAAGTGCCCGCCGATTACAGCGCGCAGGGTTTCGAGATCGGTTTCAACGCCAATTACCTCAAGGATATCCTCGGCCAGATCGAGGGCGATACGGTGGAATTGCACCTTGCCGATGCCGGCGCGCCGACCCTGATCCGCCAGGACGACAAGAGCCAGGCGCTCTATGTGCTGATGCCGATGCGGGTCTGATCCGCATCGCGGCAGCCAGAAGAAGACGGGCGCCCTGACCGGCGCCCATTTCTCGTTTTGCTCAGATGTCGACGACGATCTTGCCGAAGTGCTTGTTCGCAATCTGGTGACGGAAGGCGTCGGCCAGGTTTTCCAGCGGGAAGTGGTCGGAAATGACCGGTTTGATCCCGTTCGCCTCGATTCCCCGGATCATGTCGAGTTGATGCGCGCGGCTGCCCACGGTCAGGCCTTGGACGCGCAGGTTCTTGGCCATCAGCAGGGCGGTCTGCACCGGTCCGGCAAAGCCCGCGAGCACGCCGATCAAAGCGACATGGCCGCCGACGCGGGTGGCCATCATCGACTGGTCGAGCGTGCCCGACCCGCCAATCTCGACCACGCAGTCCACTCCGGAGCCGCCGGTCAATTCGAGCGCCCTGGCGCCCCAGGCTTCGGTCTGCTTGTAATTGATCAGATCGTCCGCGCCGAGCGACTTCAGCCGGTCGAGCTTGGCGTCCGACGATGAGGTTGCGATCACTCGCGCGCCGGCCGCCTTGGCAAATTGCAGAGCGAAGACCGAAACCCCGCCGCTGCCCTGGATCAGCACGGTCGATCCGGGCTTGATCGCATTGTCGACGAACAGCGCGCGCCAGGCAGTCAGACCCGCACAGGTCAGCGTGGCGGCCTCGGCAGCCGAATAGCCGGCAGGAACGCGTGTGAACCAGTGCTCGGGCGTGACCACGGCTTCGCGGGCATAGCCGTCGATCCCGTCGCCTGGCACGCCGCGAAACGCCGTGGCGGGCGGTGCGCCGTCGATCCATTCAGGAAAGAAGGTCGAGACCACTTGGTCGCCGACCTTGAAGCCGGTGACGCCTTCTCCTACCGCCTCGATCGTGCCGGCGCCATCGGACATCGGGATGCGCCCTGCCTCCGCCGGGATCAGCCCGTTTACCACGGCAAAGTCGTGGAAGTTGAGCGAACTGGCCGCCAGTCTGACCCGGATCTCGCCGGGGCCGGGCTGGCCCGGATCCTCCGCCGTGGCGGGGAGCAAGGTGTCGAGCGTCGCAGGCGAACCGACGCGAACCGCGCGCAGGCTCATTCCGCGGCTTCCGCCATGTCGGCGCGCTGAGGGCCGCGGATAAGCCCGCCCGGCGTTTCACCGGTCCACTGGCCGTCCTTGAAGGTCACCACGCCGCCCTTGATAGTGAAGTCATAGCCTTGGGCGCGTTGCAGAAGGCGCTTGCCGCCCGCCGGAAGGTCGAAGGCCAGCCACGGCTTGCCCAGCTTGATCCGGTCCATGTCGATGACGTTGATGTCCGCAAGGTAGCCGGGCGCAAGGATGCCGCGGTCGTCCAGGCCGTATAGGCGCGCCGTATCGCGGCACTGGCGCTTGATGGCATTTTCAAGGCTGATCTTCTGCCCACGCTTGCGGTCACGCACCCAGTGCTGAAGCATGAAGGTCGGGCTGGCCGCATCGCAGATTGTGCCGCAGTGCGCCCCGCCATCGGACAGCGAGTTCACCGTGTCCTCACTGTCCTGCAGCGCTTCGAGGAAATCGAGGTTGCCGTCGGCGTAGTTGAGGATGGGCAGATAGATGAAGCCCCGGCCATCGTCGCGGCAGAGGAGGTCATAGGCATATTCGTCGCCCGATACGCCAGCGGCTGCAGCGCGTGCAGCAATGCTTTCGTCGGCCTGTGGCTCATAGTTGAAATCGGGGTCCATCTCGTATTGCATGGCCCATCCGCCGCAAACGACCATGATCAGGCCGATGATGTCCTGGTTCACATCGGAATAGTCGCTTTCCTCGGCGAGAAGCTGCGCCTTGAACGCCGGATCGAGCAGCCTTGCCTTTTGCTGGTCCCACGGCAGATCGGCGATAGCCTTGAAACTGGGACGCAGGCGGAAGGGGTGCACCGTGCCCTGCCAAGCCATCACGATCCCGTTTCCGCGAAGCGCGATCTGCGCGACGATGTTGGCACCGTTGTCGTTTTCGGCCCGCATATTGGCGATCTGCTCGTTGAGCGATTGTTCCTTGGCAATCGACTGCAGCGCGGCGAAGGTGCAGGGCAGGCCGGTTTCCCGGCTGAGGGCGCCCATCCAGCCAAACTCGTCCCATTCGCGGCGCATGTCGCTGGCGATCTCGAACACCCCGTAACCGACGCGGCCCATGGCGCGACCGATCTCGATCAATTCTTCCTTGGTAGCGGTCGTGCCGGGAACCACTTCACCATCGATGTCGCGGTGCAGGACAGTGCGGCTTGTCGAAAAGCCCAGCGCGCCGGCGCGAACGCCTTCCTCGACGATGTCGGCCATCTTGCGGATGTCGTCGGCCGTGGGAACGGCGCCGGGACGTTCGCGGTCACCCAGCACATAGGCCCGCACCGCGCCGTGCGGGACGTGGGTGCCGACGTCGACGGTCCGGGGCATCTCTTCCAGCGCATCGAGGTATTCAGGGAACGTCTCCCAGTTCCACTTCATTCCTTCCGCGAGCGCCGTGCCTGGAATGTCCTCGACACCTTCCATCAGGCGGATGAGCCATTCGTGGCGATCGGGCGCTGCCGGTGCGAAGCCGACGCCGCAGTTGCCCATCACAACCGTGGTCACGCCGTGCCAGCTTGACGGGGCCATTTCCGCGTCCCAGGTCGCCTGGCCATCGTAGTGGGTGTGAACATCGACCCAGCCGGGCGCCACGACCTTGCCGCCGGCGTCGATCACTTCGTCAGCATCGCCATGGACCGTACCGACAGCGGCAATTAGGCCGTCCTTCACGGCGACGTCACCGGTGAAGCGCGGGGCACCGCTGCCGTCGACTATCGTTCCGTTGCGTATGATAAGATCGTAGGTCGCCATGGCTCTCTCCAGGTTTGGCGGCAACTGCACGGTCGGCGCCTTAACCAGACGATTAAATCATGGACTGCGAGTCCCGGCAAGCCATACCATGCGTTCGAACGATCAGGCGTCGCGCGCCCTGATCATTTCATCGACATCGACGAATTTCTCGCGCGGGGAACCGTCGCGGGCGCGGCTGATTTCCGCTGCATCGATCTTCTGCCAGTCGCGGAACGTGACGACCTCGATCGCGCGCTGCTCCGCCAGCCGGTCGAAACCGGAGCGACCTTGCTTGTCGCCGGTCAGGATTGCGCCGCTGCTGATGTCTTCCGCGATACGCTCGACCACCGCAAAGCCGTCGGGCCGGTTGGTGCCGATCGTGCCCGACGGGCCGCGCCGGGCCCAGCCCACGCAATAGAGGCCGGGCAGGATGCGCCCGTCGGCGTTGGCGAAACGGCCTTCGCGCTCTTCGAACGGGACGCCGGGGATGGGTGAGCTCTTGTAGCCGATCGCGGTGATCACGATGTCGCAGGGGATGGTATAGACTTCGCCGGTGCCGCTGGCGCGGCCATCGCTGTCAAGCTCGGTCCGTTCCACTTCAAGCCCCTCAACCTTGTCGGTGCCAAGGATGGCCTTGGGACTGGCGAAGAAATCGAAGCAGATATCGACCGGCCGTTCGGCGCGGAACGCTTCGGGAATGGCGGCGAAGCTGCGCAGGTGGGCCACCGACTTGCGTTGCCCGGGTTCGAGGAAGGCGTCATCGTCTTCGGCCGGCAGGTCGGCCGCGTCGACGCGCGGGCAGGCGCGGGCGAGGTGGGCCAGTTCGCCTAGTTCCTTGGGCGTCATGGCGATCTGGTGCGGACCACGCCGACCGAGGATCGTGACCTGCTCGATCTTCGACTCCTGCAGCGCGTGGAGCGCATGGGCAACGATATCGCTGCCGGAAAACTCGTCGGGCGTCTTGGCGAGGATCCGCGCGACATCGAGGGCGACATTGCCGTTGCCGATCACCACGGCGCTGCGGCCCGACAGGTCGGGGTTGAGCTTCGCGAACTGGGGGTGACCGTTGTACCAGCCGACGAAGGCCGCGCTGCCGAATACATTGTTGAGCGCTTCGCCGGGAATGCCTGCGGCGCGATCGTTGGGCGCGCCGGTGGCCAGCACGACCGCATCGTAAAGGCCCTGCAGTTCCTCTATGCTGATATCCTCGCCGATGGTGACGTTGCCGACGAACCGCACGTTGTCGGTCAGCGCCGTGCCTTCGTAGCGCTTGGAGACGCCCTTGATCGACTGGTGGTCGGGCGCGACGCCGGTTCGGATAAGGCCATAGGGGACCGGCAACATGTCGAAGATGTCGACCCGGACCCCGTCGCCCCATTGCTTCTGCGCGGCCTCGGCCGTGTAGTAGCCCGCCGGGCCAGAGCCGATGATCGCGATGTGGCGCATGGGGTCAGGCTGCTTTCTTCTGGTCCCTGTCGGGTGCGTCGAGGAAGCCGCGAATTGACGAAAGAGTCTGTTCGCGGTGGGTAAGCATGAACAGGTGTCCGCCCTGCTCGAAAATCTCGAGCCGGCTGTTCGGGATCAGCGCTTCTAGGATCCGGCCATTGGCGAGCGGCACGATCTGGTCTTCGTCGCCCATCATGATCAGTACTTCCTTCTTGAGGAACGGTAGCATCGGCACGCTGGTCCAGCCCAGCATGCACAGCAACTGGTAGACGTATCCGCGCGGCGTGGGTGGGGTCAGGCGGTTGATATGCTCGCTCTTGCCTCCGGTAAGTCCGCCATAGAGCGTGCGGAAGTGCTTCTCCATGAAGGACGCATCGACATAGCGCCGCGGATTGGCCATCTTGCTCAGCGCCGATGGCTTGCCCGGCACCATGACCATGCCCGCGCTCGTCGCCGCCAGGATCAGACGGCGCACCGTGCCGGGATATTGCAAAGTGAAGTGCTGCGCCATGGCACCGCCCCACGATACGCCCATCACATCGACCGTGTCCGCGCCGAAACGCTTGAGCAGCTCCCTTGCGGTCCAACTCATCGTGAAGGTGTTGTAGGGCACCAGCGGCTCGGGCGAGCCGCCCACGCCCGGCATGTCGAACATGATAAAGGGGCGATCGGTCAGGGCCTCGGCCAGTGGGGCGACGGCCTCGATATTGGCGCCGATGCCGTTGAAGAACAGGATCGGCGGATGGTCGCCCGGCATGTCCCAGCGCCAGCGCGCGACACGCAGGGTTCTTCCTCCGACCTTTTCCATCGAGAACGTTGCGGTAATTTCGATTGTCACTTTGTAGTGCGGCCTTTCAGCACGGCTCGAGGACGTAGAGCCCAGGCGCCGCATCCATCGGAGGGTGCTTTTTGCTGCCAAGGGATTTCGGTGCCGGCACCTTGTTCCCCGCTCGCTTCTGCACCCAGTCCATCCAGAACGGCCACCAGCTCCCGGCGACTTCCTCCGCTCCTTTGAGCCAGTCGTCAACATCGGCCGGCGGCTTGCCCGCTCTTTTCGACACGTAGTACTTCGCCTTGGGATTGCCGGGCGGGTTAAGGATCGCCTGCATATGTCCCGACTGGCTGAGCACGAAGGTCACGTCCTTCGATCCGAACAACTGGGTCGAGCGATAGCAGGCCTTCCACGGGGTGATGTGGTCGGTGGTGCCGCCAAGGATGAACAGGTCGCTCTGAACTTTCGATAGGTCTATCGGGTGGCCGGCCATGGTGACTTCGCCGCGCTTGGTGAAGGCCAGCGTTTCGAACAGGTGCAGGAAATCGCCCATCAGCGTTGCCGACAGATTGGTGGCATCGGCATTCCAGAACAGCACGTCGAATGCCGGGGGATCGTCGCCCATCAGGTAGTTGTTGATTACGTAGTTCCAGATCAGGTCGTTCGGGCGTAGCCACGCGAAGCCGCGCGCCAGATCGTTGCCTTTGATCACCCCGGCCTTGGCCGCGCGCTTCTTTGCCAGTTCAAGCCCGTTCTCGGTCATCAGCGACCCGGCTTCGATATCGTTCTGCTTGGGGTGCAGCACCGTCACCATGTAGGTGAGGGCGCCCAGCCTCTTGTCGTCCGCCGCCGCCATCTTGCTGGCCAGGATCGCGCCCGTCTGACCGCCCGAACAGGCCGACGAGATGTTGACCTTTGGCGCGCCGGTAATTTCGCAGACTATGTCGACCGCCTTGAGGCACGAGGCGATGTAATCGTCCATGCCCCAGATGCCCTCATCCTTGGTGGGGTTCTTCCACGAAATGACGAAGCACTGGATGCCGTTATCGACCTGCCATTTCACCACCGACTTTTCGGGGCTGAGGTCGTTGATGTACATCTTGTTGATCTGCGGCGGAATGGTCAGCTGCGGTATCTCGTAAACCTCGTCCGTGGTCGGCGCGTAGTGGATCAGTTCGAACATTGCGTCGCGGTAAACAACGCTCCCCTTCGATGTGGCCACGTTCTCGCCCAGCCGGAACGGCGACTTGTCCACCTGGCTGACCATGCCCTGGTTGTGGACGATATCATTGTAGGCATTTTTCAGCCCCTTGATCAGCGACAGCCCGCCGCTGTCGATCACGCGCTTCTGCGCCGTGGGATTACCGGCCAGCGTGTTGGTCGGCGACAGGCTGTCAATGATGATGGTCGAGATGAAATTGGCGCGGTCGCGCTCCAGTTCGTCGAGTTCCAGGTCTTCGAGCCAGCCTTTCATCCCTTTCTGGATCGCAAGGTAATACTGTGCGCCTGCCCGGAAGAACGGGTTGTAACGCCAGGCCGGGTCCATGAAGCGCTTGTCCTTGGGATCGGGCGCGAGGTCCGACTTGCCCGAGACTATCTTGACCACGTCCTCGTTGAAGCTCTGCATGTGCCGCAACGTGCGTGCCGGATCGGACGCGGTTTCGCGCAGAAGCAGGGCCACCGCGCCGACGAAGTCCTCGCGCGCGAGCCCAACCAGTGGCCCGAGCGCTGTCGTCGATTGCGCGGCGTCGTTGTCCCAGGGGGATCGATCCTTGGCCATCCGTCTGCCCATGTTTTGTTATCGTTGCACATACCATGCACGTGCCCTGGCGCCTTTTCAAGAAGGCCCATGCGCGCGCCCCAAAGCGGACGATTCTGCGCGATGCGATGGTAAATTTAACCTTTTTGCAAGTGCTACCAGGCCATATTCGCAGCCATGTCGGCCATATCCGCCAGACAGGACGGACCTGCCGAACGCGCCCCGGTTGCGCGCGAGAACGACTGCGTGGCAGACGTGTCGTCCGATGCCGCTGCGATCACCGACGCGCTCTCCGCACCTCAGGGTCGGCCTTCGGCGGACGCCACAAGCCAGTGTGCAGCTACCCTTCCGGTCAGCCGCCGGGCCTACATGGATTCGCACTGGCAGCACATGGCGGGCGTCATCCTTTTTTGCGTCGTATGGGACGGGTTGCTGGGGTTTGTGCTACGACCCCCGGCATCCCTCCTGCCGATGCTTCTCGCCGCCACGATCGCTGCGGCAACGCCGCGCGTCATCACCCTGGAGCAGAGGCTGATCGATAGACCCGGCCTGCGTTTCGCGCTTGCCGCAGGGTCGATCGGCTTGCCCATGCTGCTGACGGGAGCGGGCCTCGTCATGACAACGTGGTTTCAGCCGTCGGGGGTCAAGGACGTCACCAGCTTGCTTGCCCTGGTTTCGTTTGTCGTGTGCATCATCTTCAACCGGCGGATGCGTTCGGCAGTGTTGGCCTTGGTCGGCCTGTGGGGTGGAGCGCAGGTTGCCGCGCCATCGGCAGGTGGCGTCGTAGTCCTGCTCATTGGCGGAGCGATTGGCCTGATCGCAGTACGGCGCTCCGAAAGGCAGCAGCGAGAACGCTCACACCTCGCCCGGAAACGCAGGCGCGAGCAGACGCGCGCTGAGGAAATTCTACGCGATTACGAGCAGACCGGGCAGGTCTGGTTTTGGGAAACCGACAGGCGCGGCGCGATCACTTATGTGTCCCACTCGGTGGGCGACGCACTTGGTCGTAGTCCCGAAACTTTGCTCGGCTGTCGCTTCAGCGAGTTGTTCGATGCGGGCGCGCAAGGTCTAGGAAGCGATCGCACGCTCCTCGGCCACCTGACCACCCGGTCTGCATTCGCCGATGAGGCCATGCGCGCTGCGACCCCGGGTGAAGACCGTGTCTGGTCAGTCAATGGGCGGCCAATCTACGATGATTTCGGCAATTTTGCGGGTTTCCGCGGTTCGGGTTTTGAGCTGACGGAACGCAGTGCGGGATCGCATGACGCACGGCTGGCCCGCATCGATACACTGACCGGTCTAGCAAACAGGCTGCAGATGTCGCAGCTTCTCGAAAGGATTCTGAGCGCGCCCCATGTCGACCTTCGTGCCTGCGCAGTATTCCTGATTGATCTCGACCGTTTCAAGCACGTCAACGACACTATTGGGCATCCGTCCGGCGATCTATTGCTGACGCAGGTTGCTGCGCGTCTGATGCGCGCCGTCGGCAGGAATGGCCAAGTCGGGCGTACTGGGGGAGACGAATTCGAAGTCATTCTTGCCGGGCATCACGACAAGGACGATCTGGCTCGCCTTGCACGCGGCATCATTCATTCGTTGTCCGAACCCTATTCGATAGACGGGCACAGGGTGGTTATCGGCGCGTCGCTAGGCATCGCGCTGGCGCCCGCCGACGGCGTAACCACCGAGGCCGTCATCCGCAATGCCGATCTTGCGCTACATGCCGCAAAGGATGGCGGACGCGGCCGCCATCACTTCTACGCCGCCGACCTTCACAGCGACGCCGAGGAACGGCGCCAGCTCGAGCAGGATCTGCGCGATGCCCTGATCCACGGGGGTCTGGAACTGTATTATCAACCGATCGTCCACACATCTACCGAACGGATCACCGGTTTCGAAGCGCTTCTGCGCTGGAACCATCCTGAGCGCGGGCCGCTGTCGCCAGGCAAATTCATCCCGATCGCCGAAGATTCCGGCCTGATCACCCAGATCGGAGAATGGGTGTTGCGGACGGCCTGTCACGATCTTTCGGCCTGGCCCGAAGGCATACGCGTTGCTGTCAATGTGTCGGCCTTGCAGTTTGCCAACCCCAATCTACCCGCGATCATAACCAGTGCGCTGGCGGCTGCGCAAATCGAACCTTCGCGGGTTGAACTCGAAATCACCGAAAGCGTGTTCCTCAACGACGATGCCGGCACCGATGCGATGTTCGCCGCGCTCAAACGGGTGGGTGTCCGTCTCGCTCTGGATGATTTTGGGACCGGCTATTCTTCCCTCGGCTATTTGAAGAAAGCTCCCTTCGACAAGATCAAGATCGACCAGAGTTTCGTGCGCGGCGCAACGATCGCCGGCAGCCGCAATGGCGCGATTATCGCTTCGATCGTCAGTCTGGCCGAGGCGCTAGGCATGGAAACGACCGCGGAAGGTGTCGAAACGCTGGACGAGCTCGACTTTGTCCGGATGCAGGGTTGCAGTCACATCCAAGGGTTCATCTACGAGCAGCCGCTGAGCCTGGCTCAGGCGACCAAGAAGCTCGGTGAAGGAATCACTGCCATAGCGCGCGGTCCGCGGGCGGCGCGGGCAGTGCGCCACGCCATGCTACGCAGGATCATGCTCGAGCATGGCGGTCAGACCTATCACGGCACTATACGCAACCTTTCTGCCACAGGTGCGATGGTGGAGGGCCTATGGAACGTGCCCCCCGGCACCATTTTCAAGATATTCCTCGCCGAAGGAATGGCGGTGACGGCAACGGCCCGCTGGTGCCAGGAAGACCGGATGGGGGTCGAATTTTCGACGCCGCTCGAGGTCGATGCCAGCGGACGAATCGCGGTACTTTCGCGGCCACAACCAGTTGTTGGCGAGAGGATTTTGCGGAAGGCGTCGGGATGACGACGGGCAGAACGCCATTGCGACTACATTAGGCATTTCGAAACCATGTCTGGTTAGCACTTGAACAGTCGCCGACCAGCAGAACCGGATGAACGAAAACAAGCAAATGGGACCTTCGGAAAACACACTCGGTCGCTTCAAGAACCTTTTCGGAGGGAGAGGCGGATCTGCGCGTGGTTCCGAGCAGCTAACCGAGCTTGAGCAGCACCAGGCGATCGTCCTTCTGCGTGACTACGAGGAATCGGGAATCGGGTGGTTCTGGTCAAGCAACGAGCAGGGTCGCATTACGTACGTATCCGACATTGTCGCCCAGAAAATGGGTCGCTCGCGCGCCGAATTGATCGGCCAGCCCGTCCAGTCGCTGTTCGTGCTCGACCGCACCGAAGACAGCGGGTCGGAGCGCACCCTTCCGCTGATCTTCAGCGCGCGAAAGACCTTCAACGACCTTCAGGTACGGGCCGAGAACAGCTCGACCGAAATCTGGTGGTCGATCGCCGGGCGTCCGCAGTTTGACGGCGAAGGCCGCTTCCTGGGCTACAACGGCAACGGCGTCGACGTGACCGCGTCTCGGCAAAGCCAGCGCGACGCATCTCGTCTGGCGCAATACGATTCGCTGACGGGGCTCGCGAACCGGCACCGGATGGGCAAGCGCCTTGAAGCGACGCTCACCGCCTACCGTGCGGCCAAGCGATCCTGCGCGGTAATGATGCTCGACCTCGACCGGTTCAAGCAGGTCAACGATACGCTCGGCCACCCTGCGGGTGACGAATTGCTGAAGCAGGTGGCGCAGCGGCTGCAGCGCTCGGTCCAGGAAAAAGGCTGCGAGATCGGTCGGCTGGGCGGGGACGAGTTCCAGATTATTCTGCCGGACATCGACGACCGGGGCCGCCTGGGCGAGATCGCCAAGACCGTGATCAACATGCTGTCGCAGCCCTATTCGATCGATGGCAGCCGCTGCGTGATCGGCGCTTCGGTGGGCATTGCCATTGCCCCCTATGACGGGGTTGGCAGCGACGAACTGATCCGATCGGCAGACCTTGCGCTCTATGCCTCCAAGGGCGGCGGGCGCGGCCAGTTCCGGTTCTATTCGAGCGATCTCCACAATGAGGCCGAACGGCGCCGGCAGATCGAGGAAGACCTCCGGGACGCCTTGGCCAACGACCAGATGCGCGTGGCCTATCAGCCGATCGTAGACACCAAGACTAACAAGGTCGTCACGCTCGAGGCGTTCAGCCGCTGGGAACACCCGGAACTGGGCGACGTGCCGCCAGGTGTGTTCATCCCGATCGCGGAAGAAGCCAACCTGATCGGTGCCTTGGGAGACTGGGTGCTCAAGCAATCCTGCATTGACGCGGCCCTACTGCCGGGCAATGTCAGGGTTGCAGTCAACGTTTCCGCGGCACAGTTCGCCAACCCGGGCTTTGCAAGCCTTGTTGCACAGGCTTTGGCGCATTCCGAACTGCCGCCAGAGCGACTAGAGCTCGAGCTCACCGAGTCGATCTTTCTCGGCGATCAGGCCTCGACCGAAGAGATGTTCTCCCAGCTCAAGATGCTAGGGGTGCGTCTGGCCCTGGACGACTTCGGTACTGGCTATTCTTCGCTTTCCTATCTGCAGCATGCGCCCTTCGACAAGATCAAGATCGACAAGGCTTTCATCCGCGGCGTGACCGAAGAGGGAAATCGCAACGGAGCGATCATCGCCTCGATCGTCAGCCTCGCCGAAGCCCTCGGCATGGACACCACCGCCGAAGGCATCGAGGCCCACGACGAGCTTGAGGAAATGCGCCGTTTGCGGGTCAAGCAGATCCAGGGCTTCATCTACGCAACGGCCGTCTCGCTCGAAGATGTCTGCGAAGCTATGATCAGCGGCGAATGGGTGATCGAGCCCGATGGCCCGAGCAAATACCGCCCCGAACGGCGCACCGTGCTGCGCAAGGTCGGCCTGATCCACGAGGATCATCGCTACGAGGTGACCATGCGCAACCTGTCGCGCAGTGGCTGCATGGTCGAAGGACTGGTCGACGTTCCCGCCGGGACCCAGTTCGTGGTCGATTTCGGGGAAGGGCAGCTGGCAGTTGCCGTCGTGCGCCGCAGCGCCGGCGTGATGCAGGGCCTCGAGTTCGAGCAGCAGATGGTCGACGACGGAGCTGGAGGGCTTTGCACCCGCCACCGCGTGTCGCCCTATGTGCTGGCTCAGGCGGGGATGCCCCTCGCTGCCCTGCCGCCGGGACAATATCCGATGCAGCTGATGCAGCAGCCGGGGATGGGCATTACCATTCCCAAGTTCGGGCAGATCGACCCCAAAAGCAAACCTTCCAAGCTGGCCTGATCCGTCAGGGCTGACAGAGCGCGGGACTGCGGCTAGGGGGGCGGGATGACCGATCTGTCCCGAATCCGCAACTTCAGCATCATCGCGCACATCGACCACGGCAAGTCGACCCTGGCCGACCGCCTGATCCAGTACACCGGCGGCCTGACCGAGCGCGAGATGAGCGCGCAAGTCCTTGATAACATGGACATCGAGAAGGAGCGCGGGATCACCATCAAGGCGCAGACCGTGCGCCTCAAGTACACCGCGAAGGACGGGCTCGACTACGAGCTCAACCTGATGGACACCCCCGGCCACGTCGACTTCGCCTACGAGGTCTCGCGCAGCCTCGCCGCCTGCGAAGGCGCGCTGCTCGTCGTCGACGCCGCGCAGGGGGTCGAGGCGCAGACCCTTGCCAACGTCTACCAGTCGATCGAGCACGACCACGAGATCGTCCCCGTCATCAACAAGATCGACCTCCCCGCCGCCGAACCCGACAAGGTCAAGGCCGAGATCGAGGAGATCATCGGCCTCGACGCGAGCGAAGCCGTCCTCACCAGCGCCAAGTCCGGCATCGGCATCGCCGAAGTGCTCGAGGCCGTGGTCACGAAAATCCCGCCGCCGAAGGGCGACCGCGATGCGCCGCTCAAAGCCATGCTGGTCGACAGCTGGTACGATCCTTACCTCGGCGTCGTCATCCTCGTGCGCGTGATCGACGGGGTCATCAGGAAGGGCCTCCAGGTCAAGTTCATGGCCGGCGGCACCGAACACCTGATCGACCGCGTCGGCTGCATGACGCCCAAGATCGAACACCTGCCCGAACTCGGCCCGGGCGAGATCGGCTTCATCACCGCCCAGATCAAGGAAGTCGCCCAGGCCAAGGTCGGCGACACCATCACCACGGTCAAGGCCGGCGCCACCCAAGCGCTCCCCGGCTTCAAGGAAGTCCAGCCGGTGGTGTTCTGCGGGCTGTTCCCGGTCGACGCCGCCGATTTCGAGAAGCTGCGCGAGTCCATCGCCAAGCTGCGCCTCAACGACGCCTCGTTCAGTTTCGAAATGGAATCGAGCGCGGCGCTGGGCTTCGGCTTCCGCTGCGGCTTCCTCGGACTGCTCCACCTGGAAATCATCCAGGAACGCCTGACCCGCGAATACGATCTCGATCTCATCACCACGGCGCCATCGGTCGTCTACCGCATCGAACTCAGGAAATCGAAGACCGACGACGCGCGCGAGATCCTGCTCCACAACCCGGCCGACTACCCTGATCCCAGCCGGATCGAACAGATCGACGAACCGTGGATCAAGGCGGTGATCTACACGCCGGACGAATACCTCGGCTCGATCCTCAAGCTCTGCCAGGACCGCCGCGGCATCCAGACCAACCTCACCTACGTCGGCGGCCGCGCCCAGGTGACCTACGAACTGCCGCTCAACGAAGTGGTGTTCGATTTCTACGACCGCCTGAAAAGCATCAGCCGCGGCTATGCCAGCTTCGATTACGAACAGATCGGCCTGCGCGAAGGCGACCTGGTCAAGATGTCGATCCTGGTCAACAACGAGCCGGTCGACGCGCTGTCGATGATCGTCCACCGCTCGGCCGCCGAGGAACGCGGCCGCCACATGTGCGAACGGCTGAAGGACCTGATCCCCCGCCACCTGTTCAAGATCCCGATCCAGGCCGCGATCGGCGGCAAGGTCGTGGCACGCGAAACCATCAGCGCCATGCGCAAGGACGTCACCGCCAAGTGTTATGGCGGCGACATCACCCGCAAGAAAAAGCTGCTGGAAAAGCAGAAGAAGGGCAAGGCGCGGATGCGCGAGTATGGCAACGTCCAGATCCCGCAGGAGGCGTTTATTGCTGCGCTCAGGATGGGCGAGGAGTAACGGCGTCTTTAATCGAGCGGTCATCGATGCCGAAGACAAGAGTCCGATTCAATAAGTAAAAGGCCATTACTTGAGGAAAATAGTCAATAGTCGATGTAACCTGGACCGTCTTTGCATTTTCCCCATAAACCTATGAGCGTCGTTTCGTAGATATCGTACATCAATTGAGTATCTAGAAGCGTGCACCTGCTGAAAACATAAGTCTCGACCATTTGCCGCGTTTCCACGTTGGACGGGTATGTGATGTCGAATGGCGCCAGCATGACAAATTCTGGTTTGTTTCTCAGAATCCTTCTTGTTTCGGCCGCCGTGTCGATGTGACTGACATTCCGTTCATCCCCCTGGCTGAAATGATACGGGAAGACGAGACGCCCTGGTGGTCGTTCTTCGGCGATGGCGTAGACGTAACTTGGGCCGTCAAAGACGAAGAGTCCGCCTCTTGTCCGATTTGCGGCGATATCGCGAACCATGGCATGGGTCGATTCAATCGACGATTTCCTGTCCAGCCGATTGGCCGGATTGAATAGGACCATCGTAAACAATAAAACAAATGTGAAGCAAAAAAATCCAATATCCCTGCGGTCAAAAATAAGCGATATGTATAATAGGAATGGAGAAACGATAGGAATTGCGTAGTGAACGTAAAAATTCGGAATAATCGCAATTCCGCACATGCTCGACGCTATCCAAAGTGTGCAGAAGCGCGTGGCGATGGTCTTCTTGTTTTTCTCTTCGGAAGCCAACAGGCTCAATAAATAAAGCCCCCAGAGCGGATATGTGGCGAGGACAAACCTGGAAATGTTTAGTACCAACTCAAGCGGTTGCGTGCTCGATTTTCGCACATTGGAATAGTACATCGCCTGCCAGTACTCGGACCAGTAACCGGCACCGGAATACCAGGCGGCGCACGCCAGGGTCGGCGCAGCGCCGACCGCAATCCAGAGCGCAACCCAAAGACAGGTCAATCGGCGCGGTGCGGGGCTGCGCCACAGCCGCCAGGCGGCGAACAGGCCGAGGAACGCGGCCTCGAACATCGTCGTCTGTTTGAAGGTCAGCGCCGTGCCGGCCAGCGCCATGGCCGCGACCATGCGCCAGCCCGGGCGGCCCGCATCCAGCGCGTCCAGCGATTGCAGCACCAGCCAGGCGGCCCCGGCGATCAGCAGGTTGTAGAACACCGGGGTCTGCCCGCCGAACCCTTCGAGCGGGCCAAGCATCAGCAGATAGCTCGCCCCGGCCAGCACCGCCCCCTGCGCCCCGGTCAAGCGCGCGGCGATGCGGGCGATGACCCAGGCCGTGGCGCTGGCGAACAGCAAGGCCGGGATCTGATAGGCCAGCACGCTGGTCGAAATACCGGCAAACAGATAGTAGAGCAGGAATAGCCCGACTGGCTTGCGATCCCATATCGTTACATAAGGGATGGCGCCATGGTGCATCTCGTGGCCGACGAGAAAATACCACGCTTCGTCTACGTGCAGGTTGGGATCGCCGAAGGTCGCTATACGCAGGGCGAGACCGACGAGGAGCAGCACGAGCGCCTGTCGCACCGGTGAGCCGAGATGCCGTTCGAACCAGGCCGGGCTATCGGGAAACTGTTCGAGCCGCCGCGCGGCACGCGATAGTAACTGCACGAACGGACGGCCCCCCGGTTGGATCCTTCAGCTGGCGACCGTGTTTTGCGGCCACATAAGCTGAGCCGGGACGGTCAAGTCAATCCGCGCCGGATTTATGCTTCTCTATCAGAGCGATGAAGCCAGCTCCGCTTTCATCATCGCCAGCGACTTCGCCCGCTACTTCGCGATCGCCCGCCGCGCCGTTCCGGCCGATCCTGGCGCCGCACTCGTCCTCGGCGGCGGCCTCTTGCCAGGCGCGGTAGAGTGCGCGGGTGCGCTCGCTCATCGCGGCGGCGTGGTTGTCGGCCATACGCTGCAGCTTGGCGTGGAGGCCGGCGAGCACCGCTTCGCTGGCGCGGCGGGCCTTGGCGGCGCGTTCTTCCTCCCATTCCTTGCGCCACTGCTTCTTGAGGCGGGAAAGGCGGTTGGCCTCGGCCGGATCGAACAGGGTGCCGCGCCGCGCCGTCACGCGGCCGTCGGCGGCGAAGCGGGCGGGCGCGCGGTTCCTCAGCAGGAACATGACCAGGCGGTCGTTGTGGACCACGCGGCTGCCGATCAGCTTGCCATAGGAATAGACCGGCACTTCGGTGCCATGAAGGGCGCGCTCCATGGCGATATCCTCCAATTGCTGGACCCCGAGGGCGAGGGCGGCCTCCCACGCCTTGCGAAAGCTGGCGCCCTCGGGATGGCGGCGCAGCATGTAGGCGCCTTCGGGGGTCATGTTGACGCGGTGGGCGGCGGCCTTGACGCTGCCGGTGTCGGCCAGCGCCTCGATGAAGCGGCGCTGCCGCTCCTCGGTCCAGCCGTCGTGGCGCTGGCACTGGCGGGGGACGGGGGCAAAGGCGGGAAGCTGGCCGGCGCGGGGGACTGCGCGGCGTTTGTCGATGGTCATGGGGGCGGTCCTTGGGAGAGGGGGATCGGCGATCATGCCACGCTGGCAGGGGTGTAGGACAGCGCCGCGATCGGGTCCGTGGCGGCGGCGGCGGGCCGGCGCGCGCGGAGGCGCTTTTGCCCACAGTCTTTCACTTGGCGTTCAGCCAGGGTCTGGCTATAGGCTTGCCCCATGATCGCCCGTGACGCTGCCCGTTCGCCTGTAAAGCTTGCCATTCTTGCCGCTGCGGGCGGGGCCATGCTGCTCACAGCGGGATGCGGCGGACGCGGCGGCGGGCCGAAGGATACGGCTTTCGTCGCGCGCGACGTCGACACGCTCTACACCGCGGCCAAGGACAAGCTCGACGCCGGCGACACCAAGGTCGCCGCCGCGCTGTTCGACGAGGTCGAGCGCCAGCATCCCTATTCGCCCTGGGCCCGCCGCGCCCAGCTGATGAGCGCGTTTTCCTATTACGCGGCGCGCGATTACACCAAGGCGATCCAGTCGTCGCAGCGCTTCCTGTCGATCCACCCCGGCAACCGCGACGCGCCCTACGCCTACTACCTGATCGCGCTCAGCTATTACGAGCAGATCAGCGACGTGGCGCGCGACCAGAAGAACACCCTGCTGGCCAAGGACGCGCTGACCGAAGTGGTGCGGCGCTATCCCAACACCCGCTATGCCGACGATGCGCGGCTGAAGCTGGACCTGGTCAACGATCACCTCGCCGGCAAGGAAATGGACATCGGCCGGTTCTACGAACGGTCGGGGCGCTGGCTGGCCGCGGCGCTGCGCTTCCGCAACGTGGTCGACAACTACCAGACCACCAGCCACACGCCCGAGGCGCTGTTCCGCCTGGTCGAATCGAACCTGGCCCTCGGCATCCCGGAAGAGGCGCAGAAGTCGGCCGCGGTGCTTGGCTCGAACTATCCCGGCAGCGAATGGTACCAGAAGGCCTATGCGCTGATGCAGAAGCACGCGCCGGGCACCAGGGCGATCTGATCCGCCGACGTCAGTTGAGGGCGAGGCGCAGCACCAGCGCGACCACTTCGCCCTGGCGGTGGGTGCCGGTCTTGGCCATCACCTGCTTGACCTGACTGCGCACCGTTTGGACCGCGCTGCCGCGCGCGGCGGCGATCTGCTCGATCGCAAGGCCATCGGCCAGGGCGCCCGCCACCTCGGCCTCGGCGCGGGTCAGGCCGTGGACCCCCTGCAGCAGCGCGTGCAGGTTGCCGCGCCCGCTGCCCACCCCGCGGTCGATGATCGTGACCATCGCGCAACCGGCGAGGTGGCCGCTGACCAGCGGCAGGAACTCGGCGATCCACAGCGCGTGCGGCGCCGTCCCGAAGGTGCCTTGGCAGGCCTGGGGCAGGGCCGGATCGGTCGCGCGGGCGAGGAGCTGGGCAAAGGTGTCCGCCTGCCGGCTGCCCTTCGGCGCGATCCGCCCGCCGCGGCTTGACAGGCGCGCGCCCGACGACAGCACCAGCCCGGCGGCATCGTTGGCCAGGCGCAGCCGTCCGCTGCGGTCGACGATCAGCGCCGGCGCGGCGCTGCGCGCGAAGATCTGCTGCCAGCTGTCGACCTCGCGCTGGCGTCCGATCAGGGCCGAGCGGATGGTGATGGCGCGGCGCAGGTGGTTGAGCGTCCGGTCGAGCCGCTTGACATTGGCGGCCTCGAAATCGCCCTGGCCAAGGCCGCGGTGCATGCCGATGATCCCGAAGCCGTGCTCGGTCTCCATCACCGCGCCGATGCAGTGATAGGTGTCGTCGCCCATGCCCAGGATCCATTCGTTGTAGAACAGGCTGGCTTCGAGATCCTTCGAGCTGACGAGGTCGGAGGTGTTCCAGGCGCGGTTGCGGTGGGCCGGCCCCAGCGCCGCCTGAGTCCAGACGTCGTGCTGGGCATAGGATCGGGCATAGAGCTGGAAATGCTCGGCCGTGAAGTACGAGGAGTGCGCATCCACCATGGACCGGGCATTCCCGTCGAGCCAGTGGATGACGGCGGAGCGGGCGCCGAAATGCTGCGCCAGGCGGTTGGGCAGATCGGCGAACTGTTCGTCGTCGACGACCGCGTCGTAGAGTTCGGCAAGATGGAAGCGTCCGGCCTGCATCCGCGCGTGGCTAAGCTATCCATCTTGATTCCGTAAGAGATTTTTTCGGTTCGCGGCATTTCGTCCCCCATCTGGGTGATGCGCGCCGCGGGTCGTTGCGGCTAGGCGCGCCTCACGTGCTGCCAACCACCGAGTTCCAAGCGGCAGCGCGACAAGGGGAGTTTTCTATGCGTATTGTTGCATCCGCGCTCGTCGCGTTCACCAGCCTTGCCGCTGCCACCGCAGCCCAGGCCCAGAACGCCGACGATGGCGGCTTCTATGTAGCTGCCCGCGTCGGCAGCGCCACCCTGTCCGATCCCGTCGTGACCTATTACGATGCGGGCGGCACCTTCGGCGGTACCGGCACCCGCGATACCGCCACGGCCAGCATCGATGCCAAGAGCGCGGTCACCTTCGGCGGCACGATCGGCTACGATTTCGGCATGGTCCGCGCCGACGTCGAGGTGGACTATGCGCGCCACAAGATCCAGAGCCTGACCTTCAACCAGCTCAACGGCACCAACGTCACGCTGACCGCCGCCGACCGCGTCGACGTGTGCGACTACCTCGAAGCCGACACCTGCGGCGGCAGTGGCAACACCTTCATCTTCGACGGCTCGCGCATCCGCCAGCTCTCGGCCATGGGCAACCTGTGGCTCGACCTGCCGATCGGCGACACCATCGTCCCCTACGCCGGCGGCGGTGTCGGCATCGCCGGCTTCGAGGTCGACGGCGAAGGCAAGGGCAAGTTCGCCTGGCAGCTTGGCGCCGGCGTGGCGCTGAACGTCAGCGATGCCGTCGCCGTCACTGTCGACTACCGCCACCGCCAGATCGGCCGCACCGTGGTCGAATACGATGCGGCTTCGGGCTTCGAGATCGACAAGCTCAAGACCGATGCGATTACCGCCGGGCTGCGCTTCACGTTCTGAAGCACGCCGGGCAGCAAGCCGCGTGATGATACGCGACCCGTAACGCGACTTGCAGACTGAACGGGGGAAGGGCGCCGCTGCGGCGGACCCTTCCCCTCTTTTTTTCGTATCGGGTCATTCAAGCGGCCCGGTTGACATTGCGTTCAGCCGCGCGCTGTTATGACCGCGCCCATGCTGTCGCAGAAAACCCGCTACACGATCCGCGCCCTGCAGCACCTGGCCGATACATTTCGGCAAGGGCCGGTGCGGCTCGACGCGATTGCCGAAGCGCAGAACATCCCGCGCAAGTTCCTGACGGTGATCCTGTCCGAAATGGTCCGCGAAGGCATCGTCATATCGCACCGCGGGCGCGACGGCGGCTACGAACTGGCGCTGCCGCCGGTCGACATCCGCTATGGCGACATCATCCGCCTGACGCGCGGCAGCCTGGCCTTGGTGCCCTGCGCCGCACGCAACGCCCACGAAAAATGCGCCAACTGCCTGCCCGAGGCGGAGTGCCGGCTGCGCGGGCTGATGCTTACCCTGCGCGACGAGATGGCGGCCATGCTCGACCGCCTGACTCTCGCCGATCCGATCAGGCTGGAACCGCCGTTCGAGGACGCGGCCGAATAGCCACCGGTTCGTGCGCCGCCGCGATCGCGGCGAGGAACTGATCCGTCGCCCGGTCCCAGGTGTAGCTTGCGCCCAGGATCGCCGCGCCCAGCGGATCGCAGCGCAGCGCCTTGCGGATCGCCAGGCCCAGGTCTTCGTCGAGCGCGCCGACCGTGGCGGGATGCTGGCCGTCGGCGCCGCGCGCTTCGGGTCCGACGATGTCGAGCGGTCCGGCAACCGGATAGGCGGCCACCGGCAGCCCGCAGGCCATCGCCTCGATCAGCACCAGCCCGAAGGTGTCGGTGCGGCTGGGAAAGACGAAGACGTCGGCGCTGCAATAGGCACGGGCGAGGTCCACGCCCGACAGTGCGCCAAGGAAGCGGACGCCGGGATAACGGGCCTTCAGTCGCGCCAGGTCCGGCCCGTCGCCGACCACCACCTTGTGTCCCGGTACATCGGTGTCGAGGAAGGCGGGGAGGTTCTTTTCCGCCGCGACCCGCCCGACATAGAGCTGGATCGGCCCCTGCAGGGCGGCCAGTTCGGGAAGGGGGGCGTGGCCGGGGTGGAACAGGCTGCGGTCGATACCGCGGCTCCACAGGCGGCCCTGCGGCAGGCCGCGCTGCGCCAGTTCGCGCTTCAGCGCCGGGGTGGAGACCAGCACGGCGCGCGAGGGCGCGTGAAAGCGGCGCATCAGCGGCCAGAAGCGTTCGGCGCTCAGGCCGGTGCGCACGGCGGCGTAGTCGGGAAAGCGGGTGTGGAAGGCAGTGGTGAAGGGCACGCCGCGCGCCAGGCACCAGGCCCGCGCCGACCAGCCGATCGGCCCTTCGGTGGCGATGTGGACCACGTCGGGCTGGAACTCGCTCAGGCTCCGGCGGGTGCCGAAGCGGGGCAGCACGGCAAGGCGGATCTCGCTGTATCCTGGCATGGCGATGGTGCGGAACTGTTCGGGCACGACCAGCTCGACATCGTGGCCGCGCGCGACCAGCGCATTGACGGTGGTGGACAGCGAGCGGACGACGCCGTTGACCTGGGGGTGCCAGGCGTCGGTGCAAAGGGCGATTCTCATGCCGGTTCCTTCGTGGGTTCGGTCGGTTCGGTAAGGGTGGGTTCGAACGGCTTCGCTGCGCGCTGGGCGCGTTGTTCGGCCAGCCAGTCGACGATGGAGATGGTGCCGTCGAAGTCTTCGACCAGGGCCGTGCAGCTTTCGACCCAGTCGCCGTCGTTGTAATAGGTCACGTCGCCGATCTGGCGGATTTCGGCGCAGTGGATGTGGCCGCACACGACCCCGTCCACGCTGCGCTCGCGCGCGGCGTGAGCGACGGCTTCCTCGAACTCGCCGATATAGGCGACGGCGTTCTTGACGCGCTTCTTGAGATAGCTCGACAGCGACCAATAGGGCAGCTTGAACCGCCGCCGCACCGCGTTGAGCACGACGTTGGCGCGCAGCAGTAGTTCGTAGGCCTTGTCGCCCAGGAAGGCGAGCCAGCGGTGGTACAGCACGACCACGTCGAAGGCATCGCCGTGGGTGATCAGCAGGCGCCGCCCGTCGGCTGTGACGTGGACCGCCTCGTTCGCGATCTCCACGCCGCCGAAGGTCATGCCGCAATAGGGGCGCAGCATCTCGTCATGGTTGCCGGCGATCAGCACCACGCGGGTGCCGCGGTGCGCCTGCTTCAGGACGCGGCGGACCACTTCGTTGTGCGCATCGGGCCAGTACCAGCCCTTGCGCAGCCGCCAGCCGTCAACGATGTCGCCGACGAGGTAGAGCGTTTCGCATTCGTGGGCCCGCAGAAAGTCGAGCAGCAGGTCGGCGTTGCAGCCCCGCGTGCCAAGGTGAATGTCCGAAATCCAGATCGTGCGGCACTTGCGCTTGGGCCGGAAGCCGCGCGGTTCGGGCCGGTCTAGCCAGTCGGGCAGGGCGCCCATGATCATCTGCGGGGTCTTGCGATTCGCCATTGCCGTGTCTCCGACCGCGGTCATTGACGCAGCTATTGCGCGCGCGATGTTGCGTTTGTGTGGCGGTATGACAGCCCTGTTACAGCTCTGCGCCAAGGCACCGGTGCCGTATTTCGATCCGGCCCGCAAAAGCCGCGCTTCATCGACGGCAAGCGATTCTGCACTTGTCTATCTATTCAGTAGAGATACCCTCAGTGGCGAAGGAGATCGGTGATGGCCGGTGATTTGAAAACGCTTGCCCAGCAGCCCGCGCGTCCCTCCAGTGCGGCCGGACCCCCCCTTGCGGCGGTTGCGGAAGCGGTTTCGCGGATGCGGTACGGGGTGGTCCAGTTGACCGTACACGACGGCAAGGTGGTCCAGCTCGACGTGACTGAACGCCAGCGCTTCACCTGATTTCCTTTCCGGGGCCGGCCGCGCATGACCGGCCCCGGACCAACCAGTTCTTCGCTCACACAGGGGGCAGACCGGACCGCCGGATGCAACCAATTCCCTACCAAGGATTTGGCACATGCATTTGTTTGTCCGTAGCTCGCTGCTCGCTTCGACCTTCCTGATTGCCGTTCCGGCCCATGCCGCGACCGCCGCACCGGCTGCCACAGCCCAGGACCAGCCCAGCGCCGTCGGCACCGGCGCCGACGAGGAGCCGGAAATCATCGTGACGGCGCGCCGCCGGCAGGAATCGGCGCAGGCGGTTCCGCTGGCGATCTCGGTCGTCGGCGGTGAGCACATCGACAACACCGGGACCTTCAATGTCGGCCGGCTTCAGCAACTCACCCCGGCGGTCCAGTTCAGCTCGTCCAACCCCCGCAACACGACACTTGCAATCCGCGGCATCGGCGCGCCGTTCGGCCTGACCAACGACGGCTTCGAACAGGGCGTCGGGATCTACGTCGACGACGTCTATTACAGCCGCGCCGCCTCCTCGACCTTCGATTTCCTCGATGTCGCCCAGATCGAGGTGCTGCGCGGTCCGCAGGGCACGCTCTATGGCAAGAACACCACCGCGGGCGCGATCAACATCACCAGCCGCCAGCCGACCTTCGACTTCGAGGGCCGGGCCGAGGTGAGCGTCGGCAACCTCCAGTTCAAGCAGGCCAAGGCGGCCGTATCGGGGCCGCTGTCCGACACGCTGGCCGCGCGCATCGCGGTGTCGAGCACCAGCCGCCGGGGCACCGTCTACAACGTCGCCAGCGGCAACTGGATCAACGAGCAGGACAACCTCGGCTTCCGGGCGCAGTTGCTCTACCGCCCGAACGAGGATCTCGACGTCACCCTGTCCGGCGATTATTCGATCCAGGATCCGGAATGCTGCGGGACGGTCTTCGCCCGCGTGACGCCGACCCAGCGCGCCGCCAACCGACAGTACGACGCACTGGCGCAGTCGCTCGGCTACGAGGTGGCAAGCCGCAATCCGTTCGACCGGCTGACCGATGTCGATGCCGATCTCAACGCCGGCAACAAGATCGGCGGCGCGGCGCTGCGGCTGAAGTGGGACCGGGGCGAAGGCACCCTGACTTCGGTCACGGCCTGGCGATTCTGGGACTGGAAGCCGGCCAACGACCGCGATTTCACCGGCCTGCCGATCACCACCAAGTCGCAGAACCCGTCACAGCAGCACCAGTACACGCAGGAACTGCGCTACAACTATTCGGGGCCGCGCTACGATTTCGTGCTCGGCGCCTTCGGGTTCTACCAGACCGTCCGTACCCAGGGCACCGAACAGCTAGGCAGCGCGGCCAGCCGGTGGCTGCTCAACCCCGGTTCGGTCGCCGCCGCGCCTCCGGGCCAGCCGGGCTGCGGGCCCAGCGCCTCCAACCAGCTTGCCTGCGATCCCAGCGTGCTGAACGGGCTGACCGCCTACAACACGATCTACCTCAACAACACCAGCGCGGCGCTGTTCGGCCAGTTCGCCTGGAAGGTCACCGATGCGCTGACGATCCAGCCGGGCGTGCGGGTCAACTATGACAAGAAGAGCGGCGGCTACCAGCGCCTGGTATTCGACGGACAGGGCGGCGCCGTGCTGTTCACCAATCCGGTCACCGGCCTGCCGATCACCGACATCCGAACCGCCGCGCGCCGCGACCAGTTCACGCCGCAGAAGTTCGATGTCGCCGACAGCGACTGGAACTTCTCCTACGATATCAACGTCAGCTACAAGGTCTCGCCGTCGGTGCTGGTCTATGGCACCTATGCCAAGACCTTCAAATCGTTCGGCATCAACCTCAACGGCGTGCCCAACAATACCACCACCGGCGAGCCGATCCTGGCGGTGGCGACGATCCGGCCCGAATCGGTCAACCACTACGAAGTGGGGATCAAGTCGCGCTTCCTGGACGATGTCGTGACCCTCAACCTTGCGGCCTTCCGGACCGAGATCAAGGACTTCCAGGCGCTGGTCAACGCGGGCCAGGTCAGCACGACCCGCGGCTACCTGGCCAACGCCGAAAAGGTCCGCACCCAGGGCTTCGAGGCCGACCTGTCGCTGCGGCCGAGCGAGCGGTTCCAGGCCTATGCCAACGGCGCCTATACCGATGCGACCTATCGCAAGTTTACCGGTGCGCCGTGCCCGCCGGGGCTGTCGGGCGGCGGCGCGGGCATCCCGGCATCGCCTGCCGGAACGCCCGGCGGCAACAGCCCGGCGAGCTGCGACATTTCCGGCGCCCCGCTTCCCGGCGTGTCGAAGTGGAGCGCGTCCTACGGGGCGGAGGTCAACGTGCCGGCCAGGCTGTTCGCCAGGGAGGGCCAGGTCTATTTCGGCTTCGACGGCAACGCGCGCACGCACTTCTCGTCCAACCCGTCGCCTTCGGCAGCGACCGATATCGACGGCTACGTCCTGTCCAACTTCCGCCTGGGCTTCCGCACCAAGGGCGGGATCGACCTCTACGGCTGGGTGCGCAACGCCTTCGACGTCCAGTACTTCGAACTGCTGCAGGTGGCGCCCGGCAGCACTGGCCTGATCGTCGGCACGCCGGGCGATCCGCGGACCTTCGGCGGCACGCTCAAGGTCCAGTTCTGACCGCTCCCCCGGTTGGCGGACCGTCGGCGAAAGGGCAGCCGACGGTCCGCGCGGGGGGCTCGTCAATCAGGCAATCACGGCCAGCGGCGACATGTCGAGCGTGTCGTACGGGATGCTGGCGAGCAGCGGGACTATCGCCAGCGCCGCGGCATCCGGATCGCCGCCCACGATGTCGATGGTCAGCGTCTGGGTCGCCGACGCGTCGCCGTCGAAGTCGATCACCTGAACGTTGAACTCGAACTGCGAATCCGGGGTGATCTCGGTCAGGAAGCCGATGTTGACGATCTTGAACACGTCGCCATCCCAGGTCCCGCCGTTGTTGCCGCCGCTGTCCTTGGTGGTGGTGAAATCGACCAGTGTAGAAGGCGATAGGCCGCCTGCGCCAACCGCGCGGTTGAGGTTGATCCCCTGGCCGCTCAACCCTTCGGTCGACGCCACGACCTGCGCGCCCGCGATCGTCCAGTTGTCGTTCTGCAGGATGTTGTAGTCGTTGCTCTCTATCACGATCAGGCCGTCATTCTGGTCGATCGTATCAGAGTTGACGTAGGTGTCGGGGATCTGGTCGCGTTCGGCGAAGTGGAAGATGTCCTGGTACTGGACGATCACCGCGCGCGTCGTGGTCAGGTTCGAATTGTCCTTGTCGACCAGCTTGAGCACCACGACCAGGTCCTCGCCGTTGTCGAGCGCGTCGAACTCGATGAACATCGTCCCCGTCGTTGCCACCGCCGGCGGCGTGTCGGGCGATCCCGGATCGTTGGGATCGTCGAAGATGGCCAGGTTGCGATAGCCGAACGGGTTGGTGCGGTAGAAATTGAAGTCGAGCACTTCGCCCGCCTGCATCGTATCGCCGGCGGTCCCGGCCGCGATCCCGGATACGCTGACCCAGGTGCTGGACTGGACGAACAGTTCGCCCGCGGCGAAATTGTCGTCGTCGCCGTTGCTCCAGGCCTCGCCCGGCGCCAGCGCGTCGAGGTTCTTGTTGTTCGACTGGCTGGCCTGCTGCGCGGCGTTCTTGCCGTCCGATCCGCCGCCGGTTTCCTCGAAGCCGGTGAACTGGACGAAGAAGTCGCTGGCCAGGGCGGCCACGGTCACCGGTGGCTGCGATCCGGTCACCGTGTGAGTGTCCTTCAGATAGCCGGTGAAGTTCGACGCCGTCGCCAGCGAGATCACGCCATAGCTCAGGATCGGGTCATCCAGCGTGAAGGTGTAGGTATGCAGATCCTTGTCGAAGGTGATCCACGCCACGTTGTCGGTCGTCGCGCCGCTGCCCGGATCGGACACATAGCTGAAGGCCATGCGGAAGGTCGCCTGGGTCTCGTCTTCCGAATCCCAGGTCACCGGTCCGCCGGCGATCGGGGTGCCGCCAACGACATTGAAGACGGTCCCGCTGGCAAACGTAACGATGAGGTCGGAATTGGTCCCCGAATAGGTCGTTCCCTCGCGGTCGTCGAAACCGATCGCGTAGACGAACTTGCCCGTTGCGCCATCGGTGGTGATGGTATCGTTCGATCCGGTGGCGTCGTCGTCGGGCACGCCGGGTTGGCCTGGCTTGTCGGGCGTCAGGATGACCGGGCTGTCATCGTCGGCGTCGATGGTCAGGTCGATGTTGTCCGCCGCGACGGAAATGTCCCCGTCGCCGTCGACTGCCTGGAGCACGACGCCGATTTGCAGGTCCTTGTTGTTTTCATCGTTGCCGGGATCGTGGTCGATCTGGTCGATCAGGGTGAATTCGAAATCCCCCTTAACGCCGGCGACGTTGAGTTCGAAGGTGAACACCTCGCGGTCCGCCACCTGGTAACCCGACACGCCGTTGGTTTCGACATAGCCGGTCAGGACATCGCCGACCTGGTGGTAAAGCAGCAGGCTGCCTTGCGAATAGATCACCGGCGCGGGATTGTTCAGGTCGAAATTGGCGATCGACAGGGTGAAGTCGGCCAGCCCATCCGCCCCGCCGTCGAACAGGGCGGTGATGCTGCCCTGCGTGACGCGCAGCTTGTCGTCGTCGGCCGCGCCGCCATCGTTGCCGCCCGCGCCGCCGTCGTCGTCGACGTCGACCGTCACGTTACTGCCGGTAACCGAAGGCCCATCGTCCTGGAATTCCAGTGCGGGTCCGATATCGGCGGAATCGCTGTCGCTGTCGCCGTCCTTGTCGGTGACGGTCAGGACCGCGTCGAGGAAGCCGGGGTCAAGGTAGACGGAATCGTCGTCGTCGCCGTCGTCCGGATGGTACAACGCAACCTTCTGGTCCAGCGTGACGCTGCCCGTCAGTGCATCGATGGTGACTTCGAACGCCACCAGGCCGGCGCCATAGATGCCACGCACGGTGGTCGAATTGACTTCCTCCAGATGGATTGCCTGAAGGTCGGTCGTGGTGAGGTTGGTCGGCCCGGCGTCCGTGACGTCGAGCGTGTAGCCGGCGCTACCGGCACCATCTTCACCGTAGTCAATTCCGGGCGTGAGCAGTGACGCGCCGGCAACGAAGCCGTTCTGGGCAAGGTCGGTTTCGTCGACCATCGCCGATACGCCTTCGATCCGATCGAGTGTCGCATCGGGACCATCGTCCTTGAACACAAGCCGGGTAGTCAGGTCGAGCGGCGCCGAAGCCTCATCACCGTCGCCATCGGTAACGGTCGCGGTCAGGACGACGAGGTTCGACCCGGACAGGCCCTTGGGCTCGTCGGGATCGGCCGTCGGGTGGACGATCGCGCGCAGCTGGTCGAGCGTGACCTGGCCCGTATCGCTGACGCTGACTTCGAACACGGCATCGCCGCCAAAGGCGTCGAGGGCGCTGGTGCCCTCGCGCCCGACGATCTTGCCGCTTTCCTCGAACAGGTAGACCGCGTTGCCGGTCAGCGTGTCGGTAAGGCCGCTTAGGCCGCCCGCCGTTGACAGGGCATAGGTCGTATCGATGGTGCCGGACGGGCCGTCGTTGTTGTAGTCCGGCGTGAACTGCGCGGCGTAGCCCGCGTCATCGTCGGTGCCCAGCTGGCTTTCATCGACCGTCAACAGCGGGGCGTTGACCAGGCTTGCCTGGACCGTCGGTGCGTCGTCGACGAACTCCAGCGCTGGGCCGATGTCGGCTTCGCCAGTGTCGTGATCGCCATCCTTGTCGGTGACGGTCAGGACCGCGTTGAGATAACCCTGGTCGAGGAAGACCGAATCGTTCGGGTTATCGGGGTTGGGATGATACAGGGCCACGATCTGATCGAGCAGGATCGACCCGTTGTTCGGATCGATCACGACGATGAACGCGATCTGGTTGCCGTTGTAGATCCCGCGCACCTCGGTCGTGCTGAATTCGACGAGAGAGATCGGGTCGCCCGCGGTCGTCGTCAGGTTGGTCGGCCCGGTGTCCAGCACGTCGAGCGTGTAGAGCGCCGTGCCCGGACCGTCCGCGCCATAGGAATAGTCGGGGTCCAGCAGCGAGGCGCCGGGAACGACGGCGTTGGTGGTAAGAACCGATTCATCGACCGTGGCGTAAACGTCTGGAATTCGGTCCAGACTTGCTACAGGCGCGTCGTCTTTGAAATTGAGGCTGCGCGCGATGCCGACAGTCTCGCTGTCGTGATCGCCGTCCTTGTCGGTGATCGTCGCGGTCAGCGTGATCAGGTCGTCGGCTGCCAGCGTCGTCGACTGATCCGGTCCGCTGTTCGGGAGATGCCGTACCGCCCGCGATTGATCGAGCGTCACGTTGCCGTCGCCATCGACCGTAACGCGGAAGACCTCGTCCGTACCGACCGAACCGATGATCACCCCGTTGACCTTCGACAGCACGACTTGCTGGTCGGTCGCGGTGTCAAAGATCCCGGTCGCACCGGCGTTGAAGCCTAGTTCGTAGGTCGTGGCATCGCTGAGGGCCTCGCCGTCCTCGCCGAAGTCCGGGCTGAACACGCCGGAGAAGTCCGCCGAGTCATCGTCACCGAAATCGCTTTCGTCGACCGTCAGTTCGGGCGGCGTGCCCGGCGCGGTCAGGATCGGCCCGTCGTCCTCGAAGGCGATGTTGCGGCCGATGCCGATCGTGATCGGCGCGCTGTCGCCGTCCTTGTCGTGGGCGGTCGCGGTCAGGGTGATCAGGCCGTCGTCGGCCAGCATCGCCGGCGTGTCGCTTTCGTCCGGGTCGTCGGGGTCGCCATGGACGACGGCGCGTTGCTGATCGAGCGAGACATTGCCCGATGCGTCGACGCTGACCACGAAAACGGTCAGCGCGCCGACCTTGCCGAACACCTGCCCGCCCGAAACCGACAGAACGACCTCCAGGCCGGTCTCGGTGTCGAACAGCCCGGTCGGTCCGGCGGCGATGCCAAGCGCATAGGTGACGGGCGTCGCCGCGGCGCCGTCGTTGCCGTAGACGGGCAGGAAGACGCTGGCGAACGAATCGCTGTCGTTGTTGCCCAGAATGGTTTCATCGACGGTCAGGACCGGTTGGTCGCCTGGCGCGGTGATCGACGGGCCGGCATCGCGGAAGTTGAGGTTCCGGCCGATCAGGATCGTTTCGCTGTCGGTATCGCCGTCGCGGTCCTTGATGGTCGATGACAGCGTGATCAGCGCGTCGCTCGCCAACATGGCCGGGCTGGTGCTTTCGTCGTGATCGTCCGGATCGTCGTGCACGACCGCGCGCGACTGGTTCAGCGTGACGTTGCCTGAACCGTCCACCGAGACGCGGAACACTTCCTCCGTGCCGACCTTGCCGTAGACTACTCCGCTGACGATCGAGAGCACCACTTCCTGACCCGTCAGGGTGTCCAGAAGGCCGGTCGAACCGGCGCCGATGCCGAGCGAATAGATGACCGGATCGACCAATGCCTGGCCGTCGGTGCCGAAGTCGCGCAGGAAGACGCCGGAGAAGTCCTTGGTGTCGTCGCCAGCGAAATTGCTGTCATCGACCGTGAGGATCGGCTCGGTTCCGGGGGCGGTGATGTCCGGCGCGTCGTCATCGACGTAAAGGTGCGATCCGACGCCGACGCTGCTGGTCGTGCCCTGGGTGATGTGAACGCCGCCAAGGTCGAAGGGGTCGGTCGTCGACAGCGCCTGAACCTTGACGCGGTTGAAGGTGTCGTTGGCATAGGCCGTCCAGTCGACCGAATCGTAGCTGCCAAGGCCCACGACGGTGAAGGTGTGGGCGTTCTCGAAGTTGACGGTGACGCCGCCCTGGGTGTCGTCGCCGTTCCCGTTGGCATTGTCGAAGGTGTAGGTCGTCCCGGCGTGCTTCACCTTGACCTGGAACACCGGAATCGCCGTGTCGTCGTTCAGGGCGGTGTCGTCGTTGACGACGGCTGTGCCGGCCGGGAGAGAGTTGTCGATGTAGGAGAAGCTGGTCTCCACATCGAGCGCGGCTGTCGCCTTGTTCGCATCGGCTTCCCATACGGAAATGCGGATGTCCGCATTCGGCGTGTTGCCGGTCAACTGCGAGATGTCGATCCCGGCGCCGTTGGTGTTGACGTAGGCGCTGTAGGCGATCTCCTCGACGTTTGTGCCGGTCGCCGGAACGGTCTGGCCTGACAGTTCGGTGAAGCCCGACACGAAGGTGAAGACCGCCTGGTCGCCGTCGACAAGGTTCTGGCCCTGGCCTCCCGCGACGAAATGCTGCGAATTGATCCCGATCGTGGCCTGCGCGCCGGGCGCGGCCTGGCTGGTGTTGACCGTGTCGCTGTCGTTCTTGATCACTTCGCCGAACTTCGATCCGTCGCGGCTGACGCTGAGGTCCGCACCGGTGATCAGCAGCGCCGAGGTGGTGTTGCCGAAGGCGGCGTAGAGGAAGTTGCCCGAAGGCAGGTTGTCGAAGGTGAAGTTGGTGCTGCTCGCCACGCTGACCTGCAGCACGTCGGAGAAGTTGATCGGCTCGTCGGTGCTGCTCGTATCGGTGTGCCGCAGCGGTTCGAAGGTCACCATCTGGACCTGCGCGCTGAGGTGGTTGTCCGCCTCGTCGAGGTAGAACGCCGCAACGATCCGGCCGCCCAGCGTCGTCAGGGTGGCGAAGTCCGAATTGTTGGCATCGATGTGGAAATAGAGGTCCTCGTTGGCGATTGACTTGACCGTGGTGATCAGGCCGTTGCCGTTGGAAACCGAGAAGTAGAGGTTGTTGACCGTTTCGCCCGCGCCGGCCGTGACGGTGATGAAACTGCCGCTGCTCGACGCGCCGCCGATCAGTTCGACGAAGTTCAGGGCCGCATCCTCGGCGGCATCGGCTGCGAACAGCCCTTCGATGTAGGTCAGGAATTCGGCATCAAGCGCCCTGTCGGGCAGCAGGGAGGGGCTGGTAAGGTCGTTGGAAGTGTCGTCGTATCCGACCAGCACGTCGTAGTCGAATTGCGGCACGGTGCTGTCAGCGCCGTACTGAACGCCGTCGGTTTCATCGAGAACGAGCGACGGAGCGACGTTGATGGTGATGGCCATGGAAAAATCCCCTCGATGATCGGTCCGGCCGTCCAGTCAGAGGAAGCGGGCCAGGCTCGAATTGCGCAAAAGAACGCACCACTGGTGCGGAATTTCGATCTTGCGGCCCTGGCAACTTTATCGTCGGCAACAATTCAGAATGAATACACGACAATTACAGGCGTATTACAGCGGAACTCGATCAGCAAAGAGCTTGAGTCCGCATAAAGACATCAATGGTCGACTAGTTTGATTCGCGCAGAAAATACGCCTCGGATCGAGCGATTACGGGCGGCCAGTCTGCTTGTTTTTGTTGTGACGACTCGCCCATTGGGCAATGCCGTACGCCCCGTTAACCAGGCTATTCAATGCCTCGGTCTTGGAGTTGTCAAGCGAGATGGCAGTCGCAGGTCCCCCAGAAGAAGCGAAAATTGCACTCGGACATTCGCGCGCAAGTCAAGATCGCGGCAACTTATCGTGGAATCTCAAAGGACCGACCTGGGCATCCAGATGCCGCATTCGTCGCGCAAAAATCGCCTGTGCTGCGTGCGGACTGGGCCCGGTTGTGGCAATTTCCACCGCGCCAGGGTGGATTGACCGGTGCGACGGGTGACGGGCGCGGTTTGACAGGCTAGAACGACTCGCGAACATGCTGACCCGCCTCGCCATCCGCAACATCGTCCTGATCGAAGCGCTCGACCTCGATTTTACCTCGGGGCTCGGGGTGCTGACCGGCGAGACAGGGGCGGGCAAGTCGATCCTGCTCGACGCCCTGGGGCTGGTGCTCGGCAACCGCGCCGAGAGCGGCCTTGTCCGCGCCGGTGAGGACCAGGCCAGTGTCGTCGCCAGCTTCGAGTTCGACCGGCTCCCTTCCGGCATTCGCGCCACGCTCGACGAGGCCGAGGTCGACGTCGAGGCGGGCGAACCGCTGCTGATCAAGCGCCGCCTGCGCGCCGACGGCGGGTCCAAGGCGTTCGTCAACGACCAGCCGGTCAGCGCCTCGCTGCTGCGCGACTTGGCGCCGCACCTGGTCGAACTGCACGGCCAGCATGACGATCGCGGCCTGGTCAATCCTCGCGGGCACCGGCTGCTGCTCGACCGTTTCGCGGGCGCCGACACGGCGGGTGTGGAAGCCGCCTGGCGCGCCTGGCGCGAGGCGAGCGATGCGCTTGATGCAGCGCGCACCGCCGTCGCGCGCGCCTCGGCCGATCGCGACCTGTTGATCGCGCATCTGGCCGAATTGGCCGCGCTCGAACCCGTGGCGGGCGAGGAAGAGCAATTGGCCGAGGCGCGCTCGGCCATGCAGAAGGGCGAGCGCCTGTCGGGCGACCTGGCCGAGCTGCAGCAGCTGTGGGCGGGTTCCGATTCCGCGCTCGCTTCGCTGCGCACCGCGGCGCGGCGGCTTGACCGCATCGCGGCCGAGCATTCCCTGCTGAGCGAAGCCCTCGCCGCGCTCGACCGCGCGGTGATCGAGGCCGGGGAGGCCGAGGACAAGCTGGTTCGCGCCGCCGACGCCCTCAGCCACGATCCCGCCGCGCTCGACCGGATCGAGACCCGCCTGTTCGACCTGCGTGCCGCTGCGCGCAAGCACCAGGTCCAGGTCGACGACCTGCCGCGCCTGATGCGCGAGATGCGCGATGCGCTCGACTTGATCGAGAGCGGAGAGGCCGGTCTCGGCGCGCTGGAACAGGCAGCGCAGGCGGCCGGCGAAACCTACCGCGCGGCGGCGAAGGCGCTGTCGGTCCGGCGGAGCGAGGCCGCGGGTCGGCTCGACGCGGCGGTGGCGGCCGAACTTGCGCCGCTCAAGCTCGACGCCGCGCGGTTCCAGACCGCCGTGCGCCGGCTCGACGAGGAGCGCTGGGGTCCAGGCGGCATGGACTCGGTCGAGTTCCTGATCAGCACCAACCCCGGCGCCGACTTCGCACCGCTCGGCAAGATCGCGAGCGGCGGCGAACTGTCGCGCTTCATCCTTGCGCTCAAGGTCGCGCTGGCCGAGCAGGGCGGCGCGGCCACGGTCATTTTCGACGAGATCGACCGGGGCGTGGGCGGCGCCGTTGCCAGCGCGATCGGCGAGCGGCTCGCGCGGCTCGCCAGCGGGGGGCAGCTTCTCGCCGTCACGCACAGCCCGCAGGTCGCGGCGCGCGGCAACCAGCACTACGTCATCGCCAAGTCGAGCGAGGGCACGGTGACCCGCACCTCGGTTCACCTGCTCGATCCCGCCGGCCGGCAGGAGGAGATCGCGCGGATGCTTTCGGGCGCCGAAGTCACCCCCGAAGCGCGTGCCCAGGCCGACCGCCTGCTGGAGGGGGTGTGACGCCTCATCCGCTCGACCGGCCCGTTTGGGGCGCGCTGACCGGACGTCAGGCGGACCTGGCGATCGCAACGGGCGATGCGTTGCGGCTCGACCCCGGATTCGGTCCCTTTGCCGCCGCCCGCGACCGGGGCGCGCCGGCACAGGCCGCGCTGGCAGCCTTGCTTGACCATGGCGAAGCCTGGCTGGTCGAGACGGAGGAATGGCCGGCGCCGCCCGGCGCCCGGGTCGCGCGGGTGGCGGCGCTGGTCCAGATGGTCGCCGACGATCCGGCCCCGATGCAACCGGGCGACGAAGAGGCGGTGCTGCTTGGCGATGCCGACGCGGCTTCCATGACCGCGCTCGCCCTCGCGACCGAGCCTGGTCCCTGGGGCGACAAGACACGGCATTACGGACAGTTCTACGGCCTGTTCGACCAGGGCCGGCTCATGGCCATGGCCGGTGAACGGATGCGTCCGGCACCCGGTTTCGACGAGGTATCGGGCGTCTGCACCTGGCCCGAATTCCAGGGGCAGGGCCTTGCCGCCAGGCTGATCCGCCGCGTCATGGCCGGGATGACCGAGCGCGGCGCAACGCCTTTCCTTCACTCCTACGCCGGCAATGCGCACGCGATCCGCCTATACGAGAAGCTCGGCTTTCGCGTGCGGCGCGAAATGGTGGCGACGGTGCTGGTCAGGGCCTAGGACTGCGCCATGGGTTCTGACATGACCGAGGCCGAGGCCGCCAACGAACTGATGCGGCTGGCCAAGCAGATCGCGCTCCACAACCGGCTCTACCATGCCGAGGATTCGCCCGAGATCTCGGACGCGGATTACGACGCGCTGGTCCGCCGCAACACCGCGCTGGAGGCAGCCTTCCCGCACCTGGTCCGGGCCGATTCCCCAAGCCGCGCGGTGGGCCATGCGATCGAGGCCTCGCCGCTCGCCAAGGTGACGCACGAGGTGCGCATGATGAGCCTCGACAACGCCTTCGCCGACGAGGATGTCGAGGAGTTCGTGGCCCGCGTCCGCCGCTACCTCAACCTCCCTTCAGATTGCGATATCGCGTTCACGGCCGAGGACAAGATCGACGGACTGTCGTGCTCGCTGCGCTACGAGCAGGGCCGGCTGGTTCGCGCCGCCACGCGCGGCGACGGCCAGATCGGCGAGGACGTGACCGCCAATGTCGCGACCATTGCCGATATCCCGCAAGAGCTTGCCGGGGAGGTGCCTTCCGTGTTCGAGGTGCGGGGCGAGGTCTACATGAGCAAGGCCGATTTCGCCGACCTCAACCTGCGGCAGGAAGCCGGCGGCGGCAAGATCTTCGCCAATCCGCGCAACGCCGCGGCGGGATCGCTGCGGCAGAAGGACGCCAGCATCACGGCAGAGCGGCGCTTGCGCTTTCTGGCCCACGGCTGGGGCGCGGCCAGTGCGGTGCCGGGCGAAACGCAGTTCGCCCTGATGCAGCGCCTGGCCGCCTGGGGGGTGCCGATCTCGCCGCTGCTGGTCCTGTGCCGGGATGCGGCGGCCATGCTGCAGCATTACCGCAGCATCGAGGCGGCCCGCGCCGAACTGCCCTATGATATCGACGGCGTCGTCTACAAGGTCGACCGCCTCGACTGGCAGGAGCGGCTGGGATTCGTCGCCAAGGCCCCGCGCTGGGCCCTGGCGCACAAGTTTCCCGCCGAACGCGCCGAGACGACGGTCGAGGCGATCGACATCCAGGTCGGGCGGACCGGCAAGCTGACCCCGGTTGGCCGGTTGCACCCGGTGACGGTCGGCGGGGTGGTCGTCCAGAACGTCACGCTGCACAACCGCGACGAGATCGCGCGGCTGGGCCTGCGCCCCGGCGATCGCGTGGTGATCCAGCGCGCCGGCGACGTCATCCCGCAGGTAGTCGAAAACCTGACCCGCGATGCGGCGCGCGCCGCCTATGTCTATCCCGACCATTGCCCCGAGTGCGGCAGCGAAGCCGTCGCCGAAGAAGGCGAGGTCGACGTGCGCTGCACCGGCGGATTGATCTGCCCGGCGCAGCGGACCGAGCGGCTGAAGCATTTCGTCAGCCGCGCCGCGCTCGACATCGAGGGGCTGGGCGAGAAGACTATCGACGAGTTCTTCGCACTCGGCTGGCTGGAAAGCCCGGCCGACATCTTCCGCCTGAAGGCGCGGCGATCCGCGATCCTCGAGCGCGAGGGGTGGAAGGACAAGTCGGTCGACAACCTCCTTGGCGCGATCGAAGCCAAGCGGACGCCCGACGCGGCGCGGCTGCTGTTCGGCCTTGGCATCCGGCATGTCGGCGCGGTCACCGCGCGCGATCTGCTCAAGCGCCTGGTCACCTTGCCGGCGCTGCGCGAAGCGGTGACATCGGGCGATGCCGAGGCTCTGACCAGCATCGACGGCATCGGACCGGCGGTGGTCGAGGCGCTGCACGATTTCTTCCACGAGCCGCACAACGTCGCAGTGTGGGACGACCTCCTCTCCGAAGTCAGCCCTCCGCCCTACGTGGTCGAGACGAAGGACAGCGCGGTTGCGGGCAAGACCGTCGTTTTCACCGGGGCCCTCGAAACGATGAGCCGCGACGAGGCCAAGGCCCAGGCCGAGCGGCTCGGCGCGCGCGCCGCCGGTACGGTCAGCGCCAAGACCGACCTTGTCGTGGCGGGACCGGGCGCGGGAAGCAAACTGAAGAAGGCGCAGGACCTCGGCATCGAAGTCATCGACGAAGCCGCCTGGGCCGAAATTGTGAAGTCTGCGGGCTAACTGGCGTTATGGCCGGGACTTTTTATATATTATGTCGGAAATTCATTGGACGAAATAAAATTGCACGATTTCGCATTGTTGTGCATAAAACATGACGTTCCGTGATCGAGTCGCTTGACGCTCCAGAATTATCACGGGTCGCTGATCGCTCAATCCGACACCTCACGAAACACGTCGATGACCGCAGCCGGCGCATTCGCTTCGCCGACACGGTCTGCGTTCGATCTGAGGAGTTGAGAGATGATCCACAGCAACAGGACAATTGCCGCTATTGCAACCAGGCTCGGCCTGCTGGGCGCGGCCGCCGGAGGTATCGCGCTCGCAGTCGTCGGCGTGCCGGCAACGGCGACACCGGGGTCGGGATTCGCTCCGTCGCCGTTGGCGGTCGGCGTTCTTGCCGAAACGATGATCCGTGCCGAGAACCTCGACAAGTCGGCCAAGGCGGCAAATGCGGATCACTGGGATCTGATGTTGAAGACTGGCAATGATTCGACTGTCGGCGTCGACAACATCTCGGTCCAACCGGGCGGCTTCAGCGGCTGGCACAAGCATGCCGGGATTACCATGGTGACGGTCGCGTCGGGGCAGATCAACTGGGTCGACGGGGTGACCTGCACGATGAAGACCTACCGGGCGGGCGACACCTTCATCGAACCGGCCGGTCGGCCGCACAACGTGAAGAACCCCTATGGCAACACCGCTACCTTCGCTGCGGTGCAGATGCGACCGGTGGGGACCGGACCGCGCATCGACGTGCCGGTGGCACCGCCCAACTGCAACCTCTAGGGCAAGGCTGCGGGCGTCCGTAATGCGGTCGCCCGCAGCGTGCTCTGCTCAGTCGCCGATTCCATCGGCCCAGTCGCGGGCGTGGCCGGTTTCGGCAATGCGATCGTAGAGCGCGCGGTTCTCGTTAATCCAAAGCATGTCCTGCATCTTCTCGATGGCCAGCGGCCGGTCGAATTCCAGGCCGCAATTGGTGCCGCGCACCCAGCGCACGGTAGCCAGCGCGCGCAGCTCGTGAAAGGCGAGCTGGGCGGTTTGGCCGACTGGTACCGCACGCGCGCTGCGCAGCCGTGCGCCGGTGCACGAAATATCGTCGATCAGGCAGGCGACCCGGCCGTGGGTGAAGATCAGCGCAGCGGGCACCCCCAGCCGCAGCCGGTTGAAGTGGCGCTGTCCCCTGGTGGCGGTCGTTCGCTGAAGGCCCATCGGCGCATCCTTAGCCGACCAAGGTTAAGACTTGCCTAGGTGTGCTCCTGGGCCTGGACCAGCGGGGCCGAACGGCTGCGCCGTGCGATGATCAGGACGCCGGTCAGCGCGATTGCCGATCCGATCATCATCTTGCTGTCGATCACGTCCCCGGTGATCGACACCCCCAGCGCGATCGTCATCAGCGGGGTCATCAGGGTAAGCGGGGCGACCAGATTGGCCTCGTAGCGACCGATCAGCAGGTAGTAGGCGGTGTGCGCGAAGACCGAGGTGACCAGCGCCGCGTAAAGCGCGCAGGCGACGATCGGCCAGCCGACCGCAACGGCGCTCCCGAGCGCTCCCGGTTCGGTCAGTAGCGAGGCCGGCGCGACGGCGCAGAGCCCGACCAGTCCGACCCAGGCCTGGAACTGCAAGGGCGCGATCGCGTCCATCTGCTTCATCATCACCGCGCCGAACGAGGCGAGGACCGCCGAGGCGACGAGGTAGCCCATCCCCGCCGAAACGCGAAAACCCGGCTGGTACATGACCAGCACGACGCCGATCAGCGTCAGGGTGATGCCCAGGCCGCGCCGCCAGCGGATCCGCTCGCCCAGCATGACGATCGACAGCAGCGCGGTGATCGGCACGCTGGCCTGCACGACAATGGCAGCCTCGCTAGGCGATACCCACTTGAGCGCGACGAACATCAGCCCGAAACTGCCGCCGCCCATGAACAGTCCGATCAGCAGGATACGCCAGCGCGGCCGCGGCATCGGCAGAAGCCACGGCAGGGTAACGAGGGCAACGATCGCGAAGCGCACTGCGGTGAAGAACAGCGGCGGCACGTGCAGGGTGCCGACGATCAGCTTGCTCATCACGTTGTTGCTCGCCCAGATCAGGCAGATCAGGACCATCAGGGCGAAGTCGCGCGGGCGCACCTACCAGTCCCGCTGCCCGCCGGGCCGTCCGGCAAGGGTGCGGGCCATTGCACGCTTGCGCAGCCACAGGATCGACCAGTCGCCGCGGGTCATGCGGCGCGCCAGGCGCAGGCCGGCCTGGCGGCAGGCCCGCCGCACCTGGGCTTCCTGGGTTTGCAGCAGCCCCGCCAGCAGCAGGTGTCCGCCCGGAGCCAGCGACCGGGCGAAATGCGGGGCAAGGCCGATCAGCGGCCCGGCGAGGATGTTGGCGACGATCAGGTCGTAAGGCCCGCGCGCCTTGAGCAGCGGGTGGTCCATCCCGTCGGCGACCAGCATGGTGAGCTCGCCGTGACCGGCGCCGAGCGGCACGGCGTTGGCCTGCGCGTTGGCTGCGACCACGTCGACGCAGACCGCGTCGATGTCGCTCGCCGTGGCAAGGGCGCGCGGCCACAGGTGCAGCGAGGCAAAGGCCAGCAGGCCGGTGCCGGTGCCGATATCGGCGAGGTTGCGGATCACCACGCCGTCGCGCTTCATCCGGTCGAGCATTTCCAGACATCCGGCGGTGGTGGCGTGCTGGCCGGTGCCGAAGGCCTGGCTGGCCGGAACCGCGAAATCGCGCACGCCCGCTTCGTCGAGCGGCGGATAGTCGGGCGTGTGGACGTGGAACCGGCCGGCGCGGATCGGCTCGAGCCCCTGCTGGCTGTGGGTCAGCCAGTCGATGTCGGGCAGCTTCTCCTGGGCGAGCGGCGGGGCCCTGTCGGGGAAGAGGCCGGCAATCGCGGCCTTGTCCGCCCTGGTCGGCTTGCGCCCAAGCCAGGCTTCGAGCTGCCAGTCCTCGGGCTTGTCCTCGGCCACTTCGCTGCCCGACAGGACGATCTCGGGATCCCAGTCGAACGCGTCTTCGTGCGCCAGCAGCGCTGCCTCGATCACCCCGCGCGGGGCCAGCAGGGTGATCTTCCAGCTGCTCACCGTGCCGCGTCCTCGGCCGCGTCGAGCGCCTGGTCGGCGGCGAGGCGCGTGGCGAAGCGCGAGGCGGCAGCGGCGGCATAGGCGGCGCAGGCGCGGGGATCTTCTTTCAACCCTGTGGCCATTCGCCCCATCAGGTCGCTGGCCGACGGGTGCGGGGTGACAAGGACGCCGCAGGGCAGGGCGGCGACGCGGGCGAGGCCGGTGCGGATCGCGGCAACGCGGTCGGGATGCCGGCTGAAGCGGTAGCCGTCGGCCGAGATCGTCGAGGTACTGTCGGCATAGGTGATGGTGCGGCATTCGGCGCCCTCGCACGATTGCCAGGTCCAGCTGGTCGAACCGGGGGAATGCGCCGGCGTGGCGTGGGCGGACAGCACGATCGGGCCAAGCGCGACGGTGTCGCGGTCGGCCAGCACGCGATCGACGGCGACCGGCGGCAGCGGTTCGCGCAGCAGCTGGTCGTGCTGCGGATCGCCGGGGTCGGGCTGGCCGCTGGCCATGACCTGCGCCCAGGATGCAAGCGCCGCCACCTTGGCGCCGCTGCGGCGCTTCAGCTCGGCGATGCCGCCGGCATGGTCGAAATGCTCGTGCCCGCCGACGATCCAGCGGATGTCGCTCACCGCGAAGCCGAGTTTCTCGACGTTGGCGGCCACCAGCGGCGCGGCCGCCGGCATCCCGGCATCGACCAGCACGTGGCCGCGCGGGCTGGTGACCAGCAGCGCGGTAATTCCGCAGGTTCCGACGTACCAGGTGTTGCCGAACACATGCGCCGGCGGGGCGGGATCGGTCCACCCGTCCTTGCCCTGGCAGGCCGAGGCAAGCGCGGCGGTGGTGTAGCGGTCGGTGGCGCCCGGTGCGGGAAGGCTGGCCGATGGCTCCCCGGCGATGGGGCCGCCGATCGGCGCGCAGGCGGCGGCGAGCAGGGCGAGCGCGGCAAGCGGCGGCTTAGCGGACATAGCTGGCTCCATTGGCGTCGATTACCGCGCCGGTCATGCTTTCCGGGGCGTCCAGCGCGCAGAACTCGGCGATGGCGGCGATCTCGTCGGGGGTGGCCACGCGGCCCAGCGGAATGTCGGCGAGGAGGCCGGGTCCGCCCCTGCTGTCCAGGTAATCGCCGGCCATCGCCGTATCGGTAAAGCCCGGACAGATAGCATAGCTCATCACGCCCTTGATCGCGTAATGGCGCGCGATGGTCTTGTGCATGGCGATCATGCCGCCCTTGGCCGCGGCATAGTGCCAGTGATCGGGCGAATCGCCGCGGTAGCCGGCGCGGCTGGCGATGTGGACGATCCGGCCGGCCCGCCCCTCTGCCAGCCACCCGCGCACCGCAAAGCGCGAAAGTTCGGCCGCGGCGGTCAGGTTGATGCGCAGCGTGTCTTCCCAGTTGTCGAGCCACTCGATGTCCGAACGGTCGATCGGGTTCGCTTCGAACAGGCCGGCGTTGTTGACCAGGCAATCGATCCGGCCGCCCGAGCGTTCCAGCGCCTCGTCCCAGATCCGCGCCGCGGCGGTGGGATCGTTGAGATCGGCGGCGATGGTGTCGACGTCGATTGCGGTGCGGGCATGGCCGATCACGCGCAGCCCGCGCGCCCGCAGCCGTTCAGCGATTGCCGCGCCGATCCCGCGGGACGATCCTGTTACCAGTGCCGTCGCCAATTCCGAGGTCTGTGTCATGGCCTGTTCCATAGCCATTCGCATCGCGAAGTCTAATCCTGTTGGCAGGAACCCTCTCGTGCGCTTGCACCGCGCCCTGTTTTGATTAAGGGGGGCGTGAACGGCGCATTCTGTCGCCGACATAACGGTTTCGCCAAGGGGAACAGCCGCATGGCCGCTGCGAAGAATCGCCCGCTTTCACCGCACCTCCAGATCTGGCGTTGGGGGCCGGCCATGGCCGTGTCGATCCTGCACCGTGTCACGGGCAACGGCCTCGCCTTCGTCGGCCTTGCGGTTCTGCTGTGGTGGCTGGGCGCGCTGGCCAGCGGGCCGGCCGCCTACGACGGTTTCCTGGCCCACGCCGGGGCCTGGTACGGCCGCGTGGTGCTGGTCGGACTGACCTGGGCCTTCTTCAACCACATGGCATCGGGCCTGCGCCACTTCGTTTTGGACATCGGCGCGGGCTACGAACTCAAGACGAATGCGCTGTGGTCGGTCATCACGCCGATTGCTGCGCTCGTTCTCACGCTGGCCGTCTGGGCCGCGATCCTGCTGCGCTAAGGGGGCTGGGACGACAATGGGTAACGGAACCGAAATCGGCCGCGTCCGCGGGCTTGGCTCGGCGCATTCGGGGGCGCACCACTGGCTGGTCCAGCGCTTCACCGCGATCGGCAACCTCGTTCTCGGGCTGTGGCTGCTGATCACGCTGTTCGCGATGGGCGACCACTCCTACGCCGCGACCAAGGCCTTCTTCGCCGCGCCGCTGCCCGCCACCGCCCTGGGCCTGTTCGTGATCAGCGCCTTCTGGCACGCGCGGCTCGGCGTGCAGGTGCTGATCGAGGACTATGTCCACGAACACGCCAACAAGTTCGCCGCCATGGCGCTTCTCAACCTTGCCGCGTTCGCCGGGGCCGCTTTCGGCCTGCTGTGCGTCGTCCGCCTCGCGCTCGGAGCCTGATCGATGGCCACTGCCGCCAATACCCAGCCCGCCTACAAGATCATCGACCACACCTATGACACCGTCGTTGTAGGGGCGGGCGGTTCGGGCCTGCGCGCCACGATGGGCAGCGCCGAGGCGGGCCTGCGCACCGCCTGCATCACCAAGGTCTTTCCGACCCGCAGCCACACCGTGGCCGCGCAGGGCGGGATCGCCGCCAGCCTCAAGAACAACACGCCCGATCACTGGACCTGGCACATGTACGACACCGTCAAGGGGTCGGACTGGCTGGGTGACCAGGACGCGATCGAATACATGGTCCGCGAAGCGCCCCAGGCGGTTTACGAACTGGAACACGCCGGCGTGCCGTTCTCGCGCAATCCGGACGGCACGATTTACCAGCGCCCGTTCGGCGGCCACATGCAGAACATGGGCGAAGGCCCGCCGGTGCAGCGCACCTGCGCCGCGGCCGACCGCACCGGCCACGCGATGCTCCACGCGCTCTACCAGCAGAGCCTGAAGTACGCGGCGGACTTCTTTATCGAATACTTCGCGATCGACCTGATCATGGAGAACGGCCAGTGCCGCGGCGTGATCGCGCTGTGCATGGACGATGGTTCGATCCACCGCTTCCGCGCCAAGGCGGTGGTGCTGGCGACCGGCGGCTATGGCCGCTCGTACTACACCGCGACGTCGGCCCACACCTGCACGGGTGACGGCGGCGGCATGGTGCTGCGCGCCGGGCTTCCGCTGCAGGACATGGAATTCGTCCAGTTCCACCCGACCGGCATCTACGGTGCGGGCGTGCTGATCACCGAAGGCGCGCGCGGCGAGGGCGGCTATCTCACCAATTCCGAGGGCGAGCGGTTCATGGAGCGCTACGCTCCTTCGGCCAAGGACCTCGCCAGCCGCGACGTCGTCTCGCGTTCGATGGCGCTGGAAATCCGCGAAGGCCGCGGCGTGGGCCCGCACAAGGACCACATCTACCTGCACCTCGATCACATCGATCCCGCCGTGCTGGCCGAACGCCTGCCGGGCATCACCGAAAGCGGCAAGATCTTTGCCGGCGTCGACCTGACCCGCCAGCCGCTCCCCGTGGTGCCGACCGTGCACTACAACATGGGCGGCATCCCCTGTAACTACCACGGCGAAGTCGTGACCATCGGCGCCGACGGCAACCCCGAAACCGTGATCCCCGGCCTGTTCGCGGTGGGCGAAGCGGCCTGCGTGTCGGTCCACGGCGCGAACCGCCTGGGTTCGAACAGCCTGATCGACCTGGTCGTGTTCGGCCGCGCCACCGGCCACCGCCTCAAGGAAATCATCAAGCCGGGCAGCGCCCACGACGAACTGCCCAGGGACAGCGCCGATCTGGCGCTCGGCCGGCTCGACCATTTCCGCAACGCCAAGGGCGGTTCGCCGACGGCCGAGATCCGCACCGAAATGCAGCGCGCGATGAGCCAGCACGCCGCCGTGTTCCGCACCGACGAGCTGATGGCCGAAGGCAAGAACAAACTGGCCGCCACCTACAAGCGGATGGAAGACATCCACGTGTCCGACCGCGGCCTGATCTGGAACTCGGACCTCGTCGAAACGCTGGAACTCGACAACCTGATCAGCCAGGCGACGGTGACGCTCCACGGCGCCCACGCCCGCAAGGAAAGCCGCGGCGCCCACGCGCACGAGGATTTCCCCGACCGCGACGACGCCAACTGGATGAAGCACACCGCGGCCTGGTTCAACGGCTGGGGCGGCAAGGGCGGCGAAGTGCGCCTCGATTACCGCCCGGTCCACGAATACACGCTGACCGACGACGTCGAGTACATCAAGCCGAAGAAGCGCGTCTACTGATGCGAAGCTTGCTGGCCGCGCTGCTGGTGCTGACCGGCGGCGCGGCAGCAGCCGAAGCGCCGCTGCCATCGCCGCTCGAGGCCGGGTGGCAGGGCAAGCCGGTCTGCGAAAAGCTGTCCGAGAACGCAGCGGTGCGTACCTTGCGCTGCACCTTCGCGCCGGGCACCGGGCACGAACGGCACTTCCACGCGCCCCATTGGGGCTACATCCTGACCGACGCGACGATGCGCATAACCAACGCGCAGGGCACCTCGGTGCGCCAGCTAAAGGCCGGGGACTGGTGGTGGAGCGACGGCTTCGCCTGGCATGAGGCGCTGAACATCGGCACCACGACGGGCATCTACCTGATCGTCGAACCCAAGCCGCGCTGAACGCCGGCCGTTCATCCGGCATTCACGTTTACAGGCGTAGTCGATTACATCTGTAAACGTGAGGTGAGGGCATGGCGGACGAGCAATCCGGCGAGCGCATCAGCGACGCCGAACACGCGGTGATGGAGGCCTTGTGGGCCAAGTCGCCGCTGACCGCCAACGAGGTGGCCGATGCCGTCGCCCCGGCGCGGGGCTGGGGCCTCGCCACGGTCAAGACGCTGCTCTCGCGCCTCGTCGCCAAGCAGGCCGTGCTGACCGAGCCCGACGGCAAGCGGTTCCTTTATTCGCCCGCGCTTGAACGCGACGCTTATGTCGGCGGGGAATCCCGGCGGCTGGTCGATCGCCTGTTCGGCGGCCGCGCCGCGCCGCTTTTCGCGCACCTCGCCGAAGCCGAAGCGCTGAGCGAGGCCGACATTGCCGAGATCGAGGCTCTCTTGCGGGAGCTGCGCAAATGACCTGGCTTGTCGACACGCTGTTCGTGACCGGCGCCCTGATCGGCCTGGTCCTGCTGATCCGCGGCCCAGTGGCGCGCCATTTCGGGCCGGCCCTGGCCTATGCGCTGTGGCTGCTGCCACTGCTGCGGCTGATCGTCCCGCCGCTCACGGTCCAGACCAGGCCGCCGCTGCAGTACGAACCGGTCCTGTTGATGAGTGCCGAGGCCGTTGCCGAACCGGTCGCCGCCCCGGCGTTCGATCCCTGGCCCTGGCTCGCCGCGATCTGGCTTGCCGGAGCCGGGCTGTTCCTGGCCTGGCGCCTTGGCGGCTATGCGCTGATGCGCCGCCGCACCCTGCGCGGGGCAAGCCTGGTCGAGCGGCGCGGCGGGATCCGCATCGTCGAAACCGATGCCATCGCTGTGCCGGTCGCTTTCGGCGTGATCGACAAGGTCGTCGCCCTGCCGCGCGGGTTTGCCGCCAGCTGCGATGCCCGCTCGCGCGACCTCGCCATCGCCCACGAACTGGAACATCACGCCGGACGCGACATCGCGGTCAACTTTGCCATGCAGCCTCTGCTCGCGCTGCACTGGTTCAACCCGCTTGCCTGGGCGGGCTGGCGCGCGCTGCGCCGTGACCAGGAGGCGGCCTGCGACGCGCGGGTCCTCGCGGGCCGCGACGCCGCCACCCGCGCAGCCTATGCCCGGCTGATCGCCGCCTTTGCAAAAGGCCGCAATCTTAGCCTGGCAACGCCGATGGCCTGCGCCGTCGTTACCGAAAAAAGCATCGTTTATCGCCTGAGGAGCCTGACCATGACCGAACCGACCGCGAGCCGCCGCATGGCCGGCCGCCTGCTGATCGCCGCGGGTGTCATCGCCCTGCCGCTGACCGCTTCGATCTCTTATGCGACCGCAGAGAATGTCCCCGCCGCGCCCGTGCCGGCGGCCTCGTCGGCACCCGCCGAAAAGCCGGTGGTCCACAAGGAGCACCGCATCGTGATCGTCCAGAAGGACGGCAAGGACGATGCCAAGCTGAAGACCAAGGTTATCGAAAAGGATGGCAAGACCATCGTCTTCAAGACCGACAAGGATCTGTCCGAGGCTGAAGTCGAAGCCCATGTTGCCAAGGCGATGTCCGCCATGCCCATCCCACCTGAACCGCCCGTGCCGCCGGTACCGCCGGTTCCGGGTGAAAAGCGCCGCGTGATGATCATGTCGGACGGCGGCGATGCCCATGGCAAGCACCGGGTCATGCTGCTCGACGGTGAACCGCTTGGCGGGAGCTGCACGAACGAGGCGGTCCAGTCACAGGCGCAAGCCAGCGAAGCCGGAACCGATGGCAAGACGAAGACGGTTCGCATCCGCTTATGTTCGATCGGCCACCACATGGCCAAGGCGGTCGAGGGCATCCGCGCCGCGCGGGACCGGATCGCCAAGGATTCCGAGATGTCGGCAACCATGCGCGACACGATCGTGAAGCAGCTCGACGCCGAGATCGCGAAGCTTTCCAAGCAAGGTTGAGCCCCTTCGCCTTGGACGGACGGCAGGGGCAGCACAGCGCCCCTGCCGTTTTTGCGCGTTCTAGCGGCGGCGCAGGCGATCCGGCGAAAGCTGGTCGATCCGCGTGACACCCATCAGCTTCATCCCGCGCTCGATCTCTTCCTTGAGGATCGTCAGCGCGCGTTCCACGCCGTCCTGGCCGGCTGCGGCAAGGGCGTAGAGGTACAGCCGTCCGCCCGACGCCGCCGTCGCGCCGCTGCACAGCGCCTTCAGCACGTGGGTCCCGCGGCGAATCCCGCCATCGCAGATGATCTCGATCCGCCCACCGACGGCGTCGACGATCTCGGGGATCTGGTCGAACGGGGCGCGGCTGCCATCGAGTTGCCGTCCGCCGTGATTCGATACCATGATCGCATCGATCCCCATGTCGGCGGCGCGGCGCGCGTCGGCCACGCTCATCACGCCCTTGAGGCAGAAGGTGCCGCCCCAGTCGGCGCGGATCTGTTCGACCATCTTCCAGTCCATCGACTGGTCGAGCATTTCGGAAAAATAGCGCTGGATAGAGACCGGTTCGGCCGTCCCCTGGCGTACATGGGTGTCGAGGTTGGGCAGGGCGAACTTTTCGCGAAAGACGTAATCAAGTCCCCAGCGCGGCTTGACCGCATAACTGAACAGCGAGGACGCCGTGAATTTGGGCGGCGAGGAGAAGCCGCTGCGCAGGCAGCGTTCGCGCTTGCCGCCGACGATGGTGTCGACGGTCAGCGCGATGGCATCGAACTTCGCCGCCTTGCACCGTTCGATCATCGAGGCGTTGAGCCCGCGATCCTTGTGGACGTAGAGCTGGAACATCTTGGGGGTAGAGATCAGCGCGCCGATCTCCTCGATGCTCACGGTGGCCAGGCTCGAGATCCCGCACCACAGGCCGAACTTTTCCGCCGCCCGCGCGACCGCTCGCTCGCCCTGCCAGTGGAACACGCGCTGCAGGGCGGTGGGGGAAAGGATCAGCGGCAGCGCGCTCTTGCGGCCCATGATCGTGCAACTGGTGTCGATCGTCTCGACCCCGGCGAGTACGTCGGGAACCAGATCGACGTCGGCAAAGGCGGCGGTGTTGCGCGCCTTGGTCAACTCGTCATCCGCCGCCCCGTCGATGTAGTCGAACACCGGCCAGGGCAGGCGCCGCTTCGCGAGCAGGCGGAAGTCGTCGATGTTGTGGCAGTCGGCAAGGCGCATGGCCGCGTTGTAGCGCCCCGCGCAGCCGCGGCCAAGCTGTGCTCAGGGCGTAGGCTGGACGACCGGACGGGCCACGATCTTGGTGCCGTCGGCGGTGCGTCTGGCGCCCTTGTCGACGAAGGCGACGAGGCCGTTGGTCGCCGGCCGGGCCACGCCCTTGCAGCCCTTCTGCTGCGCCATGCCCTTGAGGAAACCGCGGCGCGTGCTGCCGGCGATGATCGCCGACTGCAGCTTGCGCTCCTGCGCATTGGCGCCAGACAGCTCGCGGATGAGGCCCCTGAACGGGATCAGCGAACCGACCACCGACTGCGCGACCCGGCCCGGATCGACCTTTTCGCCGTCGCTGTCGGGCACGTCGATATCGTCTCCGAGGAGCGTGTTGAGATCGCCGACCGCTGCGTTCAGCCTGGCACAGCTGGACAGGCCGTCAAGCGCATAGGGCCTCTCCTGTGCCGCGATCAGCAGCGGCGGGATGCCGGTCTTCTTGATGTTGAGGTCGGACAGCGGGGTCAGCGCGACATCGTCGGCGCCGACCTTCTGTTCGGTCACGGGAGCGGGCTTCTTGTCGTCGTCCTGCGCGGTCGCAGCCGATGCCGTCCCGAGTGACAGGAAGGCGAAGGGTAGTACGGCGCAGGCGGCAAGCATACGGTGCATAGCAGGCGGTCCCTTGTCGGAAGGGCCGCAAAGTCAGCCTGTTCCAGTTACCCGTCCATTACGTTTGAACAGCCGCAATGGTTCCCGCCAATACCGTCTAGCTGCGCAGGTCGGCAAAGGTATCGCACTGGTTTTCATCGCCTGTTTCCATGCCCTTGCGCAGCCAGGTCATGCGCTGTTCGGCGCTGCCGTGGGTGAACGAGGCCTCGACCGGGCGGCGTCCCGCCGACTTCATCAGCACGTCATCGCCGATCTGGTGCGCGGCGCGCAGGCCTTCTTCCATGTCGCCCGCGTCAAGCTTGTCGCGGTTCTTTGCCGCCCAGACCCCGGCGTAGCAATCCGCCTGCAGTTCCATGCGCACTTGCAGGTTGTTCGCGCGCGAGGGGTTCTGCTGCTGGGCCGAGCGGATCTGGTCCGACAGGCCGACCATCGTCTGGATGTGATGGCCATACTCGTGCGCGATGACGTAGGCGCGCGCGAAATCGCCGCTTGCGCCCAGCTGCTGGTCCATCTGCCGGTAGAAGTCGGTGTCGATGTAGATGCCCTGGTCGGCGGGGCAGTAGAACGGCCCCATCGCGCTCTGCGCGGTGCCGCAGCCAGAGCTGCCGGCCTGGCTATAGAACGCCAGCTTGGGTTGACGGAACTGGATGTTGTCGCGTGCGAAGATCGGCTGCCAAGTCTTGTTGAGTGAAGAGAGGGCGTTGCACGTCTCGCGGCTGACCTCGTCGACGGTGCAGCTTTCGCTGACATTGGTGCCGCCGGCGGGTGCAGCCTGTTCCTGCCCCACGCCGCTTTGCTGGACCGCGCCGATGGTCTGCATCGGATCGACGCCGAACACGAAGTAGGCGATCAGGGCGATGACGATCGTGCCGCAGCCGACCTGCCCGCCGCGACCGATGGGCAGGCCCCTGCCGCGTTGATCTTCGACGCTGATCGAACCGGGATCGAAATCATCAAGGCGCATGGCATCCCTCCAGAGGCAGCGGTCGTGTCGACCGGCATGAGCGATAACGAGCCAAAGCGCCATCCGTTTCCTCGATCCGTTTCATCTGACAGTCAGGAACTGTGTGCCTTTGCTGCAACGTGACGACAGGAAGGGAGTGCGACACGTTCGATGCGCTTGTGGTCGGGCGGGGCTGCTGTAGATATGGCGCGATGAAACGTTTCTGGCGAACGATGAATGGAGCCGCGTTCGCGCTGCTGGCAGTGGCACTTGCCGTTGCGCCGGCGGCGGCCGCGCCGCGCGTCAGCAAGGAGCGGCAAACCCTGCTGTCGCAACTGCGCGCGCACATCACCGAACTGGCCAGCGACGAGTACCAGGGCCGCGAACCGGGCACCGATGGCGAGGCGAAGACGCTGCGCTATCTCGGCAAGCAGTGGTTCGACATCGGCCTCGAATCGGGCACCAACGATCCTGGCCACGCATGGTTCGTGCCGGTCGCGCTTATCGGTCGCGAGTCGGCGCGCTCGGCCGCGCTGTTCACGCGCAAGGGCCGGCGCATCGCGTTGCCCGACAGCGAGGTGCTGGTCCTGACTTCGGGCAAGCGCAGCCTGCTCGAAGGCGCGCCGGTGCTGTTCGTCGGCTCCGGCGATGCGATCCCCCCGCGCGCCGAACTGGCCGGCCGCATCGCCCTGCTGCTTGACGGCGGGCGCGAGGGGACCGAACGGCAGAACGCCATTCTCGGCGCAGGGGCATCGGCGGTGATGACCGTGCTCGACGGATCGCGCACCTTCGCCGCGGTCGCGGCGCAGCGGCGCAAGCAGGGCTACAGCATTGCCGGCGAGGAGCTTGGCGGCGATCTCGAGGCGTTCATCAGCCCGGCCGCGCTCGACAAGGCCCTGGCCGGCACCGGGCAATCGGTCGCGAGCCTCAGGCAGGCGGCGACCAGGGAAGGTTTCGCGCCGTTCCGCCTCGATCTTGCCGCCACCTTCGAGGCGACCACGCGCGAGACGCGGATCAACACCCACAACATGATCGGCCGCCTGCCCGGCAAGCGACCCGATCTGGGCGCGGTGCTGATCATGGCGCACTGGGACCATTTTGGCCGGTGCGCGCCCCAGGCCGCCGATCACCAGATCTGCAACGGTGCGATCGACAACGCCAGCGGCCTTGCCGCCATGACCGAAATAGCCCGCCGCCTCGCGCGCGGGACGCCGCTGGACCGCGATGTCTATTTCGTGGCGACCACGGCCGAGGAACTGGGGCTGCTCGGCGCTCTGGCCTTTGCCGAGAATCCGCCGCTGCCACTGAAGCAGATCGTCGCCGCCTTCAACATCGACAGCATCGCGCTCGGCCCCGCGGGCCAGCCCTTCGGCGTGGTCGGGGCGGGGATGACGCCGCTCGATCCGCAGATTGCCGCGGTGGCCCGCCAGCAGCGCCGCAAGATCGCCTCGGGCAACGCGGCCAACATGTTCGTCAAGCGGCAGGACGGCTGGGCGCTGATGCAGCACGATGTGGCTGCGGTCATGGTCTCTTCCTCGTGGTCGGACCTCGAGAGGGTGCAGCGGTTCATGGATGGCGACTATCACCGCCCGACCGACCGGGTGAAGCCCGACCTCGAACTGGGCGGCGCGGCCGACGACGTCGACTTCCACATCGCCCTGGTCCGCTGGTTCGCCGACGCGCGCAAGGTGCCGTCGGCCGCGAAGTAAGCGCGCCGCCGCGCTTGCCCTTCGGCCGCGCTGTGTTTACGTGGGCCGCCACGAATCGCCCCCTTTCAGGACAGCGCTGGCTTTTATGGAAATCCCCCTCGGCCTTACCTTCGACGACGTCCTGCTGAAGCCGGCCGAAAGCGACATCGTGCCGTCGATGGCCGATACCCGCACCCGCCTCAGCCGCGAGATCGCGCTTAACATACCGGTCGTCTCCTCGGCGATGGACACGGTGACCGAGGCCGACATGGCGATCGTGATGGCGCAGCTTGGCGGGATCGGGGTGCTTCACCGCAACCTCACCATCGAACAGCAGGTCGCCTCGGTGCGCCAGGTCAAGCGCTTCGAAAGCGGCATGGTCGTGAACCCGATCACCATCGCCCCCGACGCCACGCTGGGAGAAGCGCAGGCCTTGATGGACGCGAACCGCATCTCGGGCATTCCGGTGGTCGAGGCGGGCGGCAAGCTGGTGGGTATCCTGACCAACCGCGACGTGCGCTTTGCCGACAATCTGCGCCAGCCGGTGCGCGAACTGATGACTCACCAGAACCTCGCCACGGTCAAGGCCGGGGTCAGCCAGGACGAGGCGCGCAAGCTTCTGCACCAGCGCCGGATCGAGAAGCTGCTGGTGGTCGACGATGCGTTCCGGTGCGTCGGGCTGATCACGGTCAAGGACATCGAGAAGGCGGTGAACTATCCTTCGGCCACCAAGGACGCCACTGGCCGCCTGCGCGTGGCCGCGGCAACCACCGTGGGCGACAAGGGGTTCGAACGGACCGAGGCGCTGATCGCCGCCGAATGCGACGTGGTCATCATCGACACCGCCCACGGCCATAACAAGGACGTCGCCCGCGCGGTCGAACGGGTCAAGAAGCTGAGCAATTCGGCGCAGGTCATCGCCGGCAACGTCGCCACCTATGACGCCACCCGCGCGCTGATCGATGCCGGGGCCGATGCGGTCAAGGTCGGCATCGGCCCGGGCTCGATCTGCACCACCCGCGTCGTCGCAGGCGTCGGCGTGCCCCAGCTTACCGCGATCATGGACGCGGCTCGCGCCGCCGAAGGCACCGGGGTTCCGATCATCGGCGACGGCGGCCTGCGCTCGTCGGGCGATGCGGCCAAGGCGCTGGCGGCGGGCGCGTCGTGCATCATGATCGGATCGATGCTGGCCGGCACCGAGGAAGCGCCGGGCGAGACGTTCCTCTACCAGGGGCGCGCCTACAAGAGCTACCGCGGCATGGGATCGCTGGGGGCGATGGGATCGGGCAGCGCCGACCGCTATTTCCAGGGCGACATCAAGGACCAGATGAAGCTGGTGCCCGAAGGGATCGAGGGCCAGGTCGCCTACAAGGGCCCGGCCAAGGACGTGATCCACCAGCTGGTCGGCGGGATCAAGGCGGCGATGGGTTATACCGGCAGCGCCACGATCGAGGACCTGCGCACCCGCGCCCAGTTCGTGCGCATCACTAACGCGGGCCTCAAGGAAAGCCACGTCCACGACGTGACGATCACCCGCGAGGCGCCGAACTACAAGTCGTGACTCCGGCGGCGCGGGTTCAGGCCGCGATCGAGGTCCTCGATGCGGTGATCGCCGCCGCGCGCGGACAGGGCGCCAGTGCCGACCGCGTCATTGCCGACTGGTTCCGCACCCGCCGCTTTGCCGGCAGCGGCGATCGCCGCGCGGTGCGCGACCTGGCCTATGCCGCGATCCGCGCCTGCGGACCCGTTCCCGCCAGCGGACGCGCCGCCATGGTCCACCTTGCCGCGCACGACCCCGCCTTGGCCGCGCTGTTCGACGGATCGCGGCACGGCCCGGCACCGCTCGTCGCGGACGAGCCCGAGGCCGAGGGCGGGATCGCTCCGGCGTGGCTTGAGGCGCGCCTCGCTGCGAGCGGCATCGCGGACGACAGCGCCAGGGCCCTGCTGGGCCGCGCTCCGCTCGACCTGCGGGTCAATGCCCTCAAGGCCGACCGCGCGAGCATCGACCTGCCGCTGGAAGGCGAGCCGCTTGCCGCGCCGCAGGGCCTGCGTTTCCCCCACGGCACCCCGGTCGAACAGTGGGTCGCCTTCAAGGACGGGCGGATCGAAGTGCAGGACGGCGGCTCGCAACTGGCCTGCCTGGCGGTGGGGGCGCATCCGGGCGAGACGGTGATCGACCTCTGCGCCGGGGCAGGGGGCAAGACGCTGGCCCTGGCCGCGGCCATGGCGGGGAAGGGCCGCCTTATCGCCTGCGACACCGACCGCGCGCGTCTCTCGCGCCTGGCCCCTCGCGCCGAACGCGCGGGCGCGACCTTCATCGAGACGCGGCTGCTCGATCCCGGGCGCGAGGCTGAAGCGCTGGCCGACCTTGCCGGCACGGCCGATGCGGTTCTGATCGACGCGCCGTGTTCGGGCACCGGCACCTGGCGCCGCAACCCCGAAGCGCGCTGGCGTCTGACCGAGGCCGAGCTGGCCAGGGTGACGGCCATCCAGGCGCGGCTGCTCGACGTGGCGGCTGGCCTGGTCCGGCCCGGCGGCCGCCTCGTCTTCGTAACCTGTTCGCTGCTCGACGCCGAAGGGGCCGATCAGGCTGCGGCCTTTCTCGCGCGCCATCCGGACTGGACGGCGCAGGAGTTCGCCTTAGGCGCCGGCAGCGTTCGAGGTGCCGGAATCCGGCTCGACCCGGCGCAGGATTCGACCGATGGATTTTTCATCGCAGGTTTAGTTTCGCCGTGATACCAAGGCAGGCCATGCCCGGATTCAAGGAGCACTTGATGCGCTACATGCCCGCTGCCCTAGCCCTGTCCGCGATCGTGGCAATCACCGCCAGCGTGGGCGAAGGCGCGCCGCCGGCGCCGCTCGATGGCCGGGCTGCAGCGCTGGTCGAACAGGGCCGCGCCGCGCTGGCTGCGGGCCAGGCCGACCGGGCGATCGACTTCTACGAGGCAGCGCTGGCCGTGCAGCCGGGCCATGTCGCGATCTACCTCAACCTGGCGGAGGCTACCCGCCGCGAAGGCATGCAGGGCAAGGCGCTGCACTATTACCGCGAGGCGCTGGAGCGCGAACCCGACAACACCTACGCGATCGCCGGCGAAGGCGCGGCGCTGGTCGAAAAGGGCGCGGTCGAAAAGGCCAAGCGCAACCTGACCCGCCTGCAACAACTGTGCGGCGCGTCCTGCGCCCCGACCCAGCAACTCGCCGCCGCGATCCAGAAGGGTCCTACGGTACAGGTCGTCACCGCCGATCAGGTCGCGGTGAAGCCGGAAGTGTCGGCGAACTAGATCAGGTCGCGGAACTCGTCGAGCACGGCGCGGTAGACGCGCTTCTTGAAGGGTACGATCAGGTCCGGCAGCTGGGCCGGACTGACCCATTGCCACGCTTCGAACTCGGCCGGGTCGTGCGCGTCGAGGCGCACGTCGCTGTCCTCGCCGCCAAAGCGGGCCAGAACCCAGTGCTGGCGCTGGCCGCGATACTTGCCGCCCCACAGCTTGCCGATGAGATCGTCGGGCAGGTCGTAGAGCAACTCCTCGCGGGTCTGGGCGAGCAGGGTGACGTGGCGTTCCTCGACGCCGGTTTCCTCCCACAGTTCGCGCAGCGCGGCGGCGCGCAGTTCCTCGCCGTCATCGATCCCGCCCTGCGGCATCTGCCAGTAGGTTCCGCCCTCGTCGGGCTGGCCGCGCGTGTCGATGCGCTTGCCGACAAAGGCGTGGCCGGCGTGGTTGACCAGCATGACGCCGACGCAGGGTCGATAGGGCAGGGCGGAAAAGGGATCGTTCATGGCCCGCGCCCTTAGCCTCAAACCTTCATCAGCATCAACTTCATCGCGGCGATGACCTTGTCGGTGGCCGCTGCGGCGCTGGGCAGGGCCTTGCGCGTGGTCGAGAAATCGTGGGTCAGGCCGGCCATGTGGAGATAGAGCGTGTCGACGCCCGCCGCGACGAGCTTTTCGGCGATGCGCCGGCCCTGGTCCTGCAGCACGTCGAGCCCGGCGGTCACCACGATCGAGGGGCACATCCCTTCGGCGCTGGCGTAAAGCGGGAAGGCGCGGGGGTGGCCGCTCTCGGGTTTGTAATGCGAATAGAACCAGTCCATCACCACGCGCGTCAGTAGGTGCTTTTCGGCGAAGGTTTCCATCGATCCGTCCTGCGATTCGTCGGTGCAGGGGTAGAGCAGCACCTGCAGCAGCATTGGCGCTGCGGCCGGCTTGTCGCACAGTGCACGCGCGACGACGGTGGCAAGGTTGCCGCCCGCGCTGCCGCCGATGGTGACGAGCCCGGTGATCGTCCGATCGAGTTCGGCCGGGCTGCCCGCCAGCCACCGCGCTGCCGCCTCGCAATCGTCGGGCGCGGCGGGGAAGGGGTGTTCGGGCGCAAGGCGGTAGTGGACCGCCAGCACCGGCAGGTCGAGCTGCGCCGACAGTTCGGTGCAAAGCGCGTTGTGCGTGTCGAGATCGCCGATCACGAAGCCGCCGCCGTGGAAGAACACGATCGCCGGGGATGGCCCGCGCTCGGCCCGCACGTCGTAGAAGCGTACCGGAATGTCGCCGGCAGGCCCTGGGCAGGTCAGGTCGCGGATCACCGCCAGATCGCGCGGGTCGGCCTCGATCATCTGCTTCATCGCAAGGTAGCCTATGCGCTGTTCCTCGGGCACCAGCGCGTCGGGCGCGGGCAGGCTGTTGACCATGGCCAGGAAGCCCTGGACGTCTTCGCGGAAGTTGGGGTTGTGCTCTGTCACCTGGCTCGCCTCTCTCGTCTGGCTGTTTTAATCGACAGGTTAAGGCGGCAGATGCCCCTTGACTAGCCGCCTTGTCGGGCCTCTTGTCGAATTGCGCACAGGACAGTTTTTCTTGATTGCGCGCATGGATGGGAGGGGACTAGGGAACCGCCGAACAAGGCGGCCCATCCGCCTGAACAGGACTTTTGCATGGCCACCCAACTCGCCGAACCTGCCGCATCGACCAAGAATCACCCCGAAGCCGTCGTCGTCCGCTTTGCCGGGGACTCCGGCGATGGCATGCAGCTCACGGGTGGACAGTTCACCTTGTCGAGCGCGCTGTCGGGCAACGACTTCGCGACCTTCCCCGATTTTCCGGCCGAGATCCGCGCGCCCCAGGGCACGCTGTTCGGCGTCTCGGCGTTCCAGATCAACTTCGGCTCGACCGAGATCGATACCGCGGGCGATGCCCCCGACGTGCTGGTGGCGATGAACCCGGCGGCGCTGAAGACCAATGTCGGCGCCCTCAAGCCCGGCGGCCTGATCATCGCCGACACGGGCGAGTTTACCAAGCGCAACCTCGAGAAGGCGAAGTACGACGCCAGCCCGATTGACGACGGCAGCCTGGCCAAGTGGAAGGTGCTGGCTTTCGACATCAGCGCGCTCACGCTGGAATCGGTCAAGCCTTTCGGCCTTGGCAACAAGGAAGCGCTGCGCTGCAAGAACATGTGGACGCTGGGCCTCGCGCTGTGGATGTTCGATCGCGATCGCGCCCCGCTGGTCGACTGGCTCAACGCCAAGTTCCGCAAGAACCCGGTGCTGGCCGAAGCCAACATCGCGGCCTTGAACGCCGGTCACGCCTACGGCGAAACGGCGGAACTGGGCGGACAGCTGCACAAGGTCCATCTCGATCCGGTGCCGAGCCCGGCGGGCCTGTACCGCACGATCACCGGCGCCGAAGCGGTTGCGCTGGGCCTCGTTGCGGGCGCGCAGCTCGCCGACCTCAAGATGTTTTTCGGCGGCTATCCGATCACCCCGGCCAGCTCGATCCTGCATTATCTGGCGGGCATGAAGGAATTCGGCGTCACCACCTTCCAGGCCGAGGACGAGATTGCCGCCATCGCCGCCGCGATCGGCGCGTCCTATGCCGGGCATCTTGGTGTCACCTCCTCGTCGGGTCCCGGCATTGCGCTGAAGGGTGAGGCGATGGGCCTCGCCGTGATGACCGAACTGCCGCTCGTCATCGTCAACTCGCAGCGCGGCGGCCCGTCGACCGGCCTCCCGACCAAGACCGAGCAGAGCGATCTCTACCAGGCGGTCTATGGCCGCAACGGCGACACCCCGATGCCGGTGATCTCGGCACGCAGCCCGGGCGACGCGTTCGAATGCGCGATCGAGGCCTGCCGCATCGCGACCCAGTACATGACCCCGGTGATCCTCCTGACCGACGGCTACATCGCCAACGCGGCCGAGCCCTGGGCCGTGCCCGATCCGGCCACGTTCGAACCCTTCCCGGCGACCTTCCTCGACAAGCCCAACGGGCCTGATGGCACGCTGCTGCCCTATGCCCGCGACGAAAAGGGCGCGCGGCCGTGGATCAAGCCGGGCACGCCGGGCCTGATGCACCGCATCGGCGGGATCGAGAAGAACCCCGGCACCGGCAACCTCGACTACAGCCCCGCCGCGCACCAGGCGATGACCGACGCGCGCAAGGCCAAGGTCGACGGTGTCGCGAAGAGCATCCCGGCGCAGGACGTGTGCCTCGGCAATACCAGCGGCAAGCTCGCCGTGGTCGGCTGGGGCAGCACCTTCGGCCCGATCCACCAGGCGGTGCGCAAGGCGCGGGCCAAGGGGCTGGACGTCAGCCATATCCATGTCCGCCACATCTGGCCGCTGCCGGAAAACCTTGGCGATCTGCTCCGCTCGTTCGACAAGGTGCTGGTGCCCGAGATGAACACCGGCCAGTTCAAGACGGTGCTGCGCGACCAGTATCTGGTCGATGCCCAGCCGCTGACCAAGGTGTCGGGCCAGCCCTTCGCCATTGCCGAGATCGAGGCGGCGATCGCCACCTATTTCGACCACGTTCCGGGCAACGCCGGCGGCGACGAGATCGCGCCGAACGAGACGCAGCTGCCCAGCATCGAAAGCGCCAACCCATGAACGCCATCGCCACCATCACCACGACGCTGAAGGACTGGGAATCGGACCAGGAAGTCCGCTGGTGCCCGGGCTGCGGGGACTACGCGATCCTCAAGGCGGTGCAGCGCACCATGCCGGAAATCGGCGCCAATCCTGCGACCACCGTGTTCGTCAGCGGTATCGGCTGTTCCAGCCGCTTCCCCTACTACATGGCAAGCTATGGCTTCCACACGATCCACGGCCGCGCACCCGCCTTCGCGACGGGCATCAAGCTGTCGAACCCCGAACTCGACATCTGGCTGGTGACCGGTGACGGCGATGGCATGAGCATTGGCGGCAACCACACGATGCACCTGATCCGGCGCAACCTGAACTGCCAGATCATGCTGTTCAACAACGAGATCTACGGCCTGACCAAGGGGCAGTATTCGCCGACCAGCCGCCAGGGCACGACCAGCCCGACCACGCCGCTCGGCTCGGTCGATCGGCCCGCCAGCCCGGCCGCCTTCGCGCTGGGTTCGGGCGCGCGCTTCATCGGCCGCGGCTTCGACGTGTCGAAACACCTGCCCGACGTGCTCAAGGCTGCGCACGCCCACCGCGGCGCCGCCTTCATCGAGATCTTCCAGAACTGCATCGTCTACAACAAGGACGTGTTCGAGGATTTTGCCGCGCCAAAGGGCGCCGAAGACCGCCAGCTGTGGCTCAAGAACGGCGAACCCATGCTGTTCGGCAGCGACAAGACCGGCGGGGTCAAGGGCATCGCGCTCGACGCCGAGAAGCTGACGCTCAAGGTCGTCGACGTAACCGATGGCGATTGGCAGGGCGCGGGGGTGATCGTCCACGACGTGACCAACCGCTCGGTCGCGCACATGCTGGTCGAGATGCCGTTCGGTCCGTTCCCGATGGCCTTGGGCGTGCTCTACGACGATCCGCGCCCGACCTACGAGGACGCGGTGCTCGGCCAGGACGCCCAGGCGCGCGAAGGCAAGAACACCGATCTCAGGAAGCTGCTCGCCAAGGGCCAGACCTGGACCGTCAGCGAGGATCAGGGGCCGCTGTCGGGGGTTTGATCTCGGCCATTGCGCCGGGCGTCGCCGCCTCGATCGCCGCGGCGTTGTGATCGGCGATCCGGCGCGCCGGTCGGGCCAGAACGGCGGCGGCCAAGAAGGCCCAGCCGGCACCGCCCAGCCATCCTGCGATAACGTCGGTCGGAAAATGGACGCCGAGCATCACGCGCGAAAAGGCCACCGCCATCGACGCGACGACCGCGCTGCCGATGATCGTCCAGCGCACCGAACGGCGCCGGCTGAAGGTGGCGAAGGCCAGTGCGACGGCGATCATGCCCAGCGCCGAATTGAAGCTGTGACCGCTCGGGAAGCTCAGGCCGCCGGCGTATTCGAGATGCGGCACGAGGTCGGGGCGGGGGCGCCCGACTAGCGCCTTCAGCGTCAGGCCGACGGCCAACCCCGATAGCAGCGTCAGCAGCAGCAGCACCGCCTCGCGCCGCATCCGCAGGAACAGCAGCGCGGCCAGCGCCGCCATGGTAAAGGCGATGCGCAGGGTCACCCCGCCCAGCGCGGTGACGTCGCGCACCGCCTCCAGCGAAGCCTTGCCCCCGGCCCAGCCAAGGTCGCGGCTGTTGCGCCAGAAGCGGAGGCCCGCCGCGTCGAACGCGGCCGCCGCGTTCGAGTGAACCGCCCAGGCGACCAGCGCGAATCCGGCCCAGCACAGTGCGCCGACAAGCAGGGCATGGCTTGGCGTGATCTGCCAGCCCCGCGCGGGGATGACGATGGTCTCGGTCGGGCCGGTCGGCTGGGTCGCAACGTTCATCCGTGCACAACGTGGCAAAAAGGCCATGGTTGCAACCCCCGACGTTTCGCTACGTTGGTTGGCGATGAGCAAAGCCAAGGCCGACCAGTCTCCCGTCATCGTGTGGCTGCGCCAGGACTTGCGCCTGCGCGACCAACCCGCGCTTCGTGCTGCCTGCGAGAGCGGTGCGCCGGTCATTCCGGTCTATGTCCTCGACGACGATACGCCGGGACGCCACGCCATGGGCGGCGCCTCGCGCTGGTGGCTGCATCATTCGCTCGATGCATTGGCCAAGGACCTTGCGGCCAAGGGCTCGCGGCTGATCCTGCGTCGTGGGCGAAGCGCCCCTGCGCTGGCGGCCCTGGCAGAAGAGACAGGCGCGGACACGGTTTATGCCATCGATCATGCCGAGCCGTGGTGGCGGGCCGCCCAGGCCGAGGTCGCAAGGGCGCTATCGCTCGATCTGCATCCCGGGAACTACTTGGCCCCGTTCGGCTCGGTCCGGACCGGCGGCGGCACGCCGTTCAAGATCTACACCCCGTTCTGGCGCGCCTTGCAGCAGCAGATGCCGCCGCACCGGCCTGCCCTTGCGCCGCGGCATGTCCCTGCGCCCGCGCACTGGCCGCAGAGCGAGACACTTTTCGACTGGAAACTGCTGCCGACGCGGCCCGACTGGGCCGGCGGGATGCGCCGCGAATGGACCCCGGGCGAGGAAGGTGCTCAGGAACGGCTCGAGGACTTTGCCGATCGCGCCGCGCGCTACGAGCAGCAGCGGAACCTTCCCTCGGTCGAGGGAACATCGATGCTGTCGCCCCACCTCCATTTCGGCGAGATCAGCCCGGCGCAGGTCTGGCACGCGGTGGCGGGGAAGGGCGGCACCGTCGGCACCTTTCTTGGCGAGATCGGCTGGCGCGACTATGCCGCCAACGTCATCCTGCAGTTCCCCGACTATGGAACCTGCAACGCGCGCAAGGACTTCGACAAGCTGACCTGGCGCGGCGGCAAGGCGGCCGAGGCCGACCTCAAGGCCTGGCAGCAGGGACGCACCGGCTATCCTATCGTCGATGCCGGGATGCGGCAGCTTTGGGCGACGGGGTGGATGCACAACCGGGTGCGGATGATCGCGGCGAGCTTTCTCATCAAGCACTTGTTGATCGACTGGCGCCGCGGCGAGGAGTGGTTCTGGGACACGCTGGTCGATGCCGATTATGCCAGCAACGCGGTGAACTGGCAGTGGACCGCCGGAACCGGGGTCGACAGCAACATGTTCGTGCGGATCATGGCGCCGCTCGGCCAGTCGGACAAGTTCGATGCGGCCGGCTACATCCGCGAATGGGTGCCGGAGCTGGCGCAACTGTCGGACACGGAGATCCATGATCCCACGTTCCCGGTGAAGGGCTATCCCGAAAGGCTGATTGACCACCGCGCGGCGCGTGAGCGCGCGCTGGCGGCCTACGCCTCTCTTAAATCCTGATCTGAAGGAGTGGTGCCCGGAGGCGGATTCGAACCACCGACACGCGGATTTTCAATCCGCTGCTCTACCAACTGAGCTATCCGGGCATCGCCAAAGCGATTGGAAGCGCGCCTATGGCGAACCGCTTTGCGCTTGGCAAGGGGGCTTATGCCTTATCCGCCTCTTCATCTATGGCGGGCGGGCCGGGCAGGGCATAGCCATCGTCGAGCCAGCGCACCAGGTCGCGGTCCTTGCAGCGGGCCGAGCAGAAGGGGGCGTGTTCCGCCACGCGCGGCTTGCGGCAGATCGGGCAGGGTTTGGCGGTGGCGCTCATGCCGCTACCGCCTGCGCGAAAGCAGCTGTCGTGGCAAGCGCGGGATCGACCGCAACCCGCACCGGACGGCCGCTGCGCCGCGCGAGTTCGTCAAGCCATTCAGGCGCGAGAGCGGCCGCGACGGCGGTGTTGCAGGTCAAAAGGACGGTTCCGGCGCCCTCGACCATCTCGCCCTGCCGCAGCAGCCGCCGCGCCGATGCCTCCACGCGGCGCAGCTGCAGCAGGTGAAGCAGCGAGGGGTGACGCAGCCGCGCGACGATCTGGACGAAGCCGAAGCCGTTCATCGCCGTGCGCTCGTGCGGCCAGTCGGCCAGCAGCGCCCCCAGCGCCTCGTCCACCGCCTTGCGATCGGCCTTGGCGGCCAGCGTCGGGAAATCGATGCCGATCGATCCGGCCAGATCGAATCGCTTGATCGCCGCAACGATGGCCGGAACCGCGGTCAGGGCCAGGTCGCGCGGGGGGCGGTCGCCGTCGACATCGACCACGGTCATCGCCGGGGTCGGCGCGAAATGCAGCGACCCACCCGGGAACGCTACCCTGCTATCGGCCGCTTCGGCCCAGGCCTCGTCCCAGTCGCAGGCGGGAAAGCGGCGCACGACCCTGGGGGAATAGCCCAGCGCGCGGAGCGACTGGACCAGGCTGGGGCGAGGCTTCACGGCGGCGCTTGTCGGTCGCGCCTGCGCCAGCTTGGAGCGGCCGGCCTCTGGCTGGGCTGCGCGCGTCACTTCAAGCCGGATCGCAGCGCCTTCGCTGGCCTCGCGGGGCAGCCGGTCGACCAGGGCCTCCTCGTCATTGGCGAAGCGGGCCGTTCCGCGGGTCGAGCCGGCCGCGCGCGACACCAGCACGGCGTCCTCGACCTGCCCTTCGGCAAGGCTCCCGGGCCAGTCGATCCGGGCGTTGCGGACATGGCCGTTCTCGATCAGGACCGCGCGGTGTTCGGCGATCCCTTCTTCGACCAGGCACTCAATCAAGGTGCAGCCCCGAGGCTTTCAGAAGGGTGCGGGTTTCGAACAGCGGCAGGCCGATGACCCCCGAATGGCTACCGGCGACGAAGCGGATCAGCGCTTCGGCCCGGCCCTGGATGGCATAGCCGCCCGCCTTGCCCAAGCCCTCGCCGCTGGCGACATAGGCGTCGATCTCGGCCTCGGTCAGGCGCTTGAAGGTGACCACGGTTTCGACCGTGCGGGTCCGCACCGTGCCCGCCGTGTCGATTGCGCAGACCGCGGAGATACAGCGGTGCCGCCGTCCAGAGAGCAGATCGAGGAGTTTGCGCTGCACCGCTTCGCTTTCGGCTGGCGGCAGGATGCGGCGGCCTACGGCGACGGTCGTGTCGCCGGCCAGCACCACTTCGCCCTCGCCGCGCGGCACGGCGCCGGCCTTGGCCTCGGCAAGGCGCAGCGCATAGGCGCGGGGAAGCTCGCCCTTCAGCGGGCTTTCGTCGATATCGGGGCTGCAGATGCGTTCCGGTACGACGCCGATCCGGGCCAGAAGGTCGCGGCGGCGCGGCGAGGAGGACGCAAGGACGAGTTTTACGGGGCCGCTCAATAGGGGCCGGGGCCACCGCGACCCGGCATGAAGCGGTAGGTGATCCGCCCCTTGGTCAGGTCGTAGGGAGTCAGTTCGACCAGCACTTCGTCGCCCACCAGCACGCGGATGCGGTTCTTGCGCATCTTGCCGGCTGTGTGGCCGAGGATTTCGTGATCGTTTTCCAGGCGGACGCGGAACATGGCGTTGGGCAGCAGTTCGACCACCGTTCCGCGCATTTCGAGCAGTTCTTCCTTCGCCATCCGCGCTTAAAGTCCGTTTGAGGTGTGCATCATTGCGGCGGCCCATAGCCGCGAGCGCGCCAAAAGGAAAGAGCGGGATTTCCGCGCGTTTCAGCGCAAATGTATCGACACCAAGACAATTTGATACCCGGCGGCAGCTTGCCGCACCGCAACATGACTGCCAGTCGGACGTTGATGGCCGACTGCGCCGCACCCCGCACGTGGCCCGACCGGCCACCGCAACAGTCGCCGTTCAGACCGAACCACGCATAGGACGTTCATGTTGAAAGTTACCGGATCCATCGCGGCGATCACCGCCGCGCTCGTCGCCCAGCCGGCTTTTGCGCAGGATGCGCCGCCGCCGGCCGATGTCGCCAGTTCGACCGTGGCAGAGCCGGCCGACGGCGTGGACGCCGATCCCGCCATCGCCGCAGGCACCGGCGAGACGGCCAGCACCGACGAGGCAATCGGCACGGGCGAGGATGCGGAAATCGTCGTCATCGCCACGCGCCTGCGCGGCCAAGTCGAGGCGGTGCAGCCGCCCGTCGCGACCTATGACGAGGCAGATATCGCGGCGCTCGGTGCCGGATCGATCACCGACCTGCTCGCCCGGGTGAGCCCGCAGACCGGCTCGGGCCGGGGGCGCGGCGGACAGCCGATCATCCTCGTCAACGGGATGAGGATCAGCAACTTCCGCGAAATGCGCAACTATCCGCCCGAATCGATCCGGCGCATGGAAGTGCTGCCCGAGGAAGTCGCCCTGCGTTACGGTTATCCCGCCGACGCCCGGGTCGTGAACTTCATCCTCAAGGACAACTTCCAGAGCCGGTCCGTCGAAACCAAGCTGGCCCTGCCGACGGCGGGCGGATTCAGCACCTGGTCGGCAGAGGGCACCCTCCTGCGCATCGACGGGCCGAGCCGGCTCAGCGCCACGGTCACCGCCGACGATACCAGCCCGCTGACCGAAGCGGAGCGCGCGATCACGCCGACCAATTCGGCGGTTGCGGGGCAGCCCGATCCGCAGCTCTACCGCTCGCTGATCGCCGATTCGCGCAATCTGGGCGCGAACGTCAGCTGGTCGACCGGGATCGGGGCGGACAAGAAGGGCGGCCAGCTCAGCCTCAACGGCAACGTCAGCCGCGCCGACAGCACCAGCGGGTCGGGACTCGACGCGCTGCTGGCGCCGCTCGAGCGGGCCAGCCGGACGACCACCGTCGCGGCCGGGGCAGGGCTCAACACCTCGCTCGGCGCATGGCAGCTTTCCGCCACGGCCGATGCCAATCACACCGAAGGCCGGACGCTGATCGACCAGTTCGACGGCGATGGAACGGACATCGCCTCGAGCAACACCGACAGCCTTGCCAGCCTGGTGACGCTGATGGGACGGCCGCTGCGCCTGCCCGCGGGCGAGGTCGCGGCGACGGTCAAGGCGGGCTATGCCTGGTCGAACATCCAGAGCGCCGACACGCGCAGCATAGCGGGACCGGTCAACCTGACACGGGGCGATGTGTCGACGGGCATCAATCTGGCCGTGCCGATCGCCAGCCGCCGCGAAGGCGTGCTCGACGCGATCGGCGATCTCACCGCCAATTTCAGCGCGGGCTACAATCACCTGTCCGATTTCGGCAGCCTGACCGACTGGAGCGCGGGGCTGAGCTGGTCGCCGACCGAGCGGCTGGGCTTTCAGGCAAGCTATCTGGTCAACCAGGCCGCGCCCAGCCTGGTGCAGCTCGGCAACCCGAGGACCGAAACCTACAATGTGCCGGTCTACGATTTCACCACGGGCCAGACGGTGCAGGCAACCGTGATCGGTGGCGGCAATGCCGGCCTGGTCAAGGAACAGCAGCGCGATCTCAAGCTGGGGGTCAACTGGCAGATCCCGGGCATGACCAATTCGAGCCTGCTGGTCGAATACTTCCGCAACAGCTCGAGCGATGTCAGCGCCAGCTTCCCGCTGCTGACGCCCGAGATCGAGGCGGCTTTCCCGGGGCGCGTCACGCGCGATGCGAGCGGCCGGATCGTCTCGGTCGACCAGCGCCCGGTGACGCTCGCGGAACAGACGGGCAGCCGGATCCGCTGGGGCTTGAACCTGGGCGGGACCATCGGCAAGGCCGATCCTTCGACAGGTACGGGGGCGTTTGGCATGGGTGGCGGTGGACGGCGGGGCGGCGCTGGCGGTCCCCCTTCCGGTGGCGGCCCGCGGATGGGCGGCGGCGGCGGCCGCGGCGGCATGGGCGGGATGATGGGCGGCCCCGGCGGCGGGCAGGGGCGGTGGAACTTCGGTCTCTACCATACCGTGCAATTGACCAGCCGGGTTCTGGTCGCGCCGGGCGGGCCGGCGCTCGACCTCCTCGCCGGCGATGCCCTGAGCAGCGGCGGTACGCCGCGCCATAGCCTCGAATTCAACGCCGGCGGGTTCTACAAGGGCTTCGGCACCTTCATACAGGGCACGTGGAGCGCGCCGACCCGCGTCAGCGCCAGCGGTGCGCCGGGCACCAGCGACCTGCGCTTCGGCGCATTGGCCAAGGTCAATGTCAACATGTTCGCCGATCTTGGCCGGATGGCCAGCGTGACCAAGGCCGTGCCCTTCCTCAAGGGCTCGCGCGTCGGACTGCAGGTCGAGAACGTGTTCGACGCCCGGCAGCGAGTGACCGACGCCAGCGGCGCCGTCCCGCTGTCCTACCAGCCCGACTACCTCGACCCGCGCGGCCGGGTGATCTCGCTCACCTTCCGCAAGCTGTTCTGAGCCGACGCCTAGCCGTGGAACACCGCGATCAGCAGATGAACCACCAGGGCCATCAGGCACAGCGATGACAGCGCGAACAGCAGGAAGCGCGGCATAACCTTGTTGACCGTGGCCTGGAACACCGAGTGGGCAATGCGCAGCGCGACATAGACCCAGGCGATCGTCAGGTTGAGGCCGTCGCCCTGGCCGATGATCGCGAGAGCAAGTGCCACCGCGTAGAACACCGTGGGCGCCTCGTGCAGGTGATTGTAGTTGTGCGCTTTCCACTGCACCTCGCGCGGCAGCAGGCCTTCCAGCATTGACCCGGTCCAGCCCTGGTCGGCGCCGGGTTCGGTGGGTTTGGGCAGCTTGTTGATCGCCGGGATGCGCGTGGCGTACATCCACACCCACATGATCATGGTCCAGCCGGCGAGGACCGTCAGTGGCTTGAGGATTTCCATTCCGATCATCGTCTTTCCCCCTTCAGGCCGCGAACAGCGTCAATTTGGCTGCGTGCAGCACCAGCACGATCAGGCACAGCGTCGACAGGATGAACAGCGTGAAGCGTACCGGGATGCGGTTCACGGTCGCCTGCCAGATCGAATGGACAATGCGCAGGCCGACGTAACCCCAGGCGAACAGCACGTCGTGCGGGTGCGGGCCCAGCACCGCCAGGATCAGGATGGTCGGATAGAAGATCGTCGGTTGTTCGAGCAAGTGCGCGTAATTGTGCGACTTCCAGTTGACCTGGTCCGGCAGCACACCTTCTAGGTTCTGTCCGCGCCCGCCTGGCGCGGCCGACTTGGCGGTGATCCCCACCTTGGCCATGGCGGGAAAACGCGTTGCCGCCGTCCACACCAGCATCACGAGTGTCCACATGATCAGCGCCACGCCGGGCGCCAGGATCTGAGCCTGCATGATTTCTCCCCCTTTGGTTCGCCCATTGGCGACGGAGGAGGTTTGCCACATTGATTGCGGATTGCAACTAGTCGCTTGAGGCGATGACCCTGGCAAAGGCATCGGCGTCGGTGTTGCCGCCCGACAGGACGATTGCGGTGCGCCCGTCGGTCGGCACGCGCCCGGCAAGGACCGCCGCCAGCGCCGCGGCGCCGCCCGGCTCGACAACGAGGTGCAGGGTCTTGAAAGCCCAGCGCTGCGCCGCGCGCACTTCGGCGGGGGAGACGACCTCGATCCGCTTCACCCTTTGCCGGAGCACGGCGAAGTTGATCGGACGGGTCGCCGGGGTCTGCAGCGCGTCGCAGGCTGTCGGCATGGTGGGGTCGGCCACCTTGACGATTTGCCCCGCGGCGAGGCTTGCCCGTACGTCGTCCCAGCCTTCGGGTTCGACCGGGATCACTTCGGCATCGGGGCAGGCGAGGGCGAGCCCTGCCGACAGGCCGCCGCCGCCGCAGGGGCAGACCAGCCGGGTCGGACCGTCCAGTCCGCGCTCCGCCAGTTGCCGGGCGATCTCGACCCCCGTGGTGCCCTGGCCCTCGATCACCCAGGGATCGGCGAAGGCGTGGACCAGGGTCGCGCCGCTCCGGTCGACAAGGCGCTGGGCAACTGCATCGCGGTCTTCGCCGCCAGGGCGATCGTAAAGCACGACGTTTGCGCCGAGCGCCCGGGTCGAATCGAGCTTCACCTGCGGGGCGTCGCTCGGCATGACGATTGTCGCCGCGATGCCCAGCCGCCGCGCCGCCCAGGCCACCCCCTGGGCGTGATTTCCGCTCGATACCCCGACAACGCCGCGGGCGCGCTCGGCTTCGCTAAGGTCGCTGAGCCGGTGCCAGGCCCCGCGAATCTTGAACGCGCCGACCGGTTGCAGGCTTTCCGCCTTCAGCCAGACCGGCTGGCCGTCGATAGCGCATTCCAGCAGTGGCGTCGGCGGCAGCAATTCGGCTATCTTGGCGGCAGCACGGGCCACTCCGGCAGCGTCGGGTGCCCTCATCGGTTGTGAAGTCATGGCCGCAGCCTATATGGCGCGGATGCCTTCGGCAAAGGAGTTTCAGGAAGTGAGCAAGGTACTGGTTATCGGCGCTGGCGGCGTCAGTTCGGTGTGCGTCCACAAGATGGCGATGAACCCCGACATCTTCAGCGACATTCACCTCGCCAGCCGCACCCGGGCCAAGTGCGATGCGATCGCCCGGTCGGTCAAGGAACGAACCGGCCAGACCGTCTCGACCTACGAGATCGACGCCGAAGAAGTGCCCGCGCTGACCCGCCTGATCGAGCAGATCGGCCCCAGGCTGGTGGTCAACCTCGCGCTGCCGTATCAGGACCTGCCGATCATGGACGCGTGCCTGGCCGCCGGCGTCGATTACCTCGACACCGCGAACTACGAGCCCAAGGACGAGGCGAAGTTCGAATACAAGTGGCAGTGGGCCTATCACGACCGCTTCAAGGAAAAGGGCCTGATGGCTCTGCTGGGATCGGGCTTCGATCCAGGGGTGACCAGCGTGTTCGCGATGTGGCTCAAGAAGCACAAGCTCAAGACGATCCGCCAGCTCGACATTCTCGATTGCAACGGCGGCGATCACGGCCAGGCCTTTGCCACCAATTTCAACCCCGAAATCAACATCCGCGAAGTGACCGCCCCGGCCCGACACTGGGAGGGCGGCCGGTTCGTCGAGACCCCGGCCATGTCGAAGAAGGTCGCATTCGACTTCGACCAGGTCGGGCCGAAGAACATGTACATGATGTACCACGAGGAACTGGAAAGCCTGGCGAGGTTCCTGCCCGAACTGGAACGCGCCCGGTTCTGGATGACCTTCGGCGATGCCTATATCACGCACCTGACCGTGCTGCAGAACGTCGGCATGACGCGGATCGATCCGGTTCTGTACCAGGGCAAGGAAATCGTGCCGCTGCAGTTCCTGGCCGCCGTTCTGCCCAAGCCGGAAACGCTCGGCCCGACCACCAAGGGCAAGACCAACATCGGCGACATCGCCACCGGCGAGGCGCTTGACGGCAGCGGCGAAAAGACCTTCTACATCTACAACATCTGCGACCACGAAGACGCCTACGCCGAAACCGGCAACCAGGCGATCAGCTACACCACCGGCGTTCCCGCGATGATCGGGGCAGCGATGATGCTGACCGGCAAGTGGCAGGGCGACGGCGTGTTCAACATGGAAGAAATGGATCCCGATCCGTTCATGGACATGCTCAACACCCATGGCCTGCCGTGGCAGGTCCACGAATTGCCGGCACCGGTCGACTTCTGATGCTGGTCGGCTCGACCCGATTGCTGGTGCACCTGGGGAGCATCACGCAGCTCGGCGTCGACGCCATCGTCAACGCGGCCAATTCGTCGCTGCTGGGCGGGGGCGGGGTGGACGGCGCGATCCACCGCGCCGCCGGCCCCGGCCTGCTCGCCGAATGCCGCACGCTTGGCGGATGCCGACCGGGCGAGGCGAAGATCACTGCCGGCTACGACCTGCCGGCGCGCCACGTCATCCACACCGTCGGCCCCGTCTGGCAGGACGGCGAGCGCGGCGAGGAGGCGGTGCTGCGCGACTGCTATCGCAGCAGTCTTGCCGTCGCTGCCGAAAACGCGGTGCGAACCATCGCCTTCCCGGCCATATCGACCGGCATCTTCGGCTATCCGCGCGAGGACGCGGCTCGGGTTGCCGTGACCAGCGTGCGCGACGCCGTCGCGGCCGCCCCCGGCGCTTTCCATGAGGTGCTGTTCGTCTGCTTCAGCGACGAAATGGTCCAGACTTTCATCACGCCCTTTCCCGAACTCTCCGCCTGACGCGGGCAAACAGGTCTGGCATCCTGGCGGCGAAGGGCTACATCGGCGCGATGGAAACCAGAGCCGGCGATCCCGGGGCCTTTGCCCGTTTCGACCTGTCGCGCGTCGACAGCCCGTCCTTCGTGGTCGATGCCGCGCGGCTCCGGCAGAACCTTGCCGTGCTGGCCGACGTGCGCGACCGCACCGGGATCAAGCTGCTCTCGGCGCTCAAGGCCTTCTCGATGTGGGAAGTGGCGCCGATCGTCGGTGAATATCTCGACGGCGTGTGCACCTCTGGCCTGTGGGAAGCGCTGCTGGCAGCAGAGCACTACAGGGGCGAGATCGCGACCTACTGCGCCGCCTACAAAGCCGAGGACCTGCCCGAGATCCTGCGCCTGTCGGACCACGTGATCTTCAATTCCCCTGGCCAGATTGAGCGTTTCGTGCCGCAGATCGCCGTGGCCCGCGCCGCCGGTCAGATTTTCGACATCGGCTTGCGCATCAATCCGCTGCACGCCGAGGGCGAGGTGCCGCGCTATGATCCTTGTGCCCCGCATTCGCGCCTTGGCTTCCCGGTCGACCAGCTGACCGACGAGCACATGGAAGGGGTCGATGGCATCCATTTCCACACCCTGTGCGAGCAGGATTTCGAACCGCTGAAGCGCACCTGGGAGGCCGTCCTGCCGCGCATCGAGCGGTTCCTGCCGCAGTTGTCGTGGCTCAACTTCGGCGGCGGGCACCACATTACCCGCGCCGATTACCAGCGTGACGATCTTGTCGACTTCCTAATCCGGGTAAAGGCGCAGACCGGCTGCGAGATCTATCTCGAGCCGGGCGAGGCTGTGGCTCTCGACGCCGGCATCCTTGTCGGCACGGTGCTCGATACGCACTGGAACGGCATGCCGCTGGCGATTACCGACGTCTCGGCCACCTGCCACATGCCCGACGTGATCGAGGCGCCCTATCGCCCGGCGATGCTGGGCGAACTGCCGCAGGTCGACATCGAGGTCGATGAGACCGCCGGCGGGGCGGTACGGCTTGGTGGGCCGTCGTGCCTCGCGGGGGACGTGATCGGCGATTACCGTTTTGCCGCGGGTCCCGAGATCGGCCAGCGGTTCGCCTTCCTCGACCAGGCCCACTATTCGATGGTCAAGACCACGACGTTCAACGGCGTGCCGCTGCCCTCGATCTGGCTGTGGGACAGCGAGAGCGACGCTTTGAAGCAGGTGCGCAAGTTCGGATACGAGGACTTCCGCGACCGTCTGTCCTAGGCCATGGTCGGGCAAGGAGTGGAGAGAGCGATGCCCGACCAGATTCTCGACGCAGACAGCAGCGATCCCGTGCTCATGGGCTGGATGGAAGGGTTGCCACCCCCGCCCGAAAGGCGCATTCGCTGGGCCGATGCCGGGCACATGCGCTTTCCCATGCATCGCCACGCCTATTCCCGCATGCGCGAGTTCCTGCCGACGACGCGGGTCGGGCGGGGTGCGACGCTGTGGGACCTGCCGGTGGCGCTGCGTGACGATCTCGACGCGGTTGCGTTCCAGGCGCTCGACGATGGGCGCAGCCTTACCTGGGCCGAGGCGCAGAAGGCCAATTTCACCGATGCCATCCTGGTCCTGCACCGGGGGGCGATCGTGTATGAACGCTACCGCGGCGCGACCCGGCCCGACACGCCGCACATCGCCTTTTCGGTGACCAAGAGCTTTGTCGGCACCCTGGCGGAAATGCTGGTCGCCGAAGGACGCCTCGATCCTGCCGCGCCGGTTGCGGACCTGATCCCGGAACTGGCCGCCAGCGGCTTTGGCGATGCGACGCTGCGGCAGGTCATGGACATGACCACCGCGCTCGATTTCAGCGAGGAGTACACCGATCCGACCTCGGGCATCGGGGCGATGAGCAACGCGCTTGGCCTGACCCCGCGCCCGCCGGGCTATGCCGGGCCGGACGATGTGTTCGAATTCCTCCCCACCGTTCGCAAGAACGGGGAGCATGGCGCGCGGTTTACCTACCGCACCTGCAACACCGAGGTGCTCGGCTGGATCGTGGCGCGGACCGAGGGTGAGCAGCTCGACCGGGTCCTGTCGCGGCGGATCTGGCAACCGCTCGGAATGGAGCAGGACGCCGATTTCCTCATCGACACCTCGGGCATGCCTTTTGCCGGCGGCGGGCTCAACCCGGTGCTGCGCGACATGGCCCGCTTCGGCGAGGCGATGCGGCTCGGCGGAACTCTCCCCGGTGGCAGCCAGGCGATCCACGCCGCGGCGATCGGATCGATCCTGCCCGGCGGCAGCCGCGAGGCGTTCGCGCCGGCCGGCTATCGGTGGATTCCGGGCGGTTCCTACCGCAGCCAGTGGTGGTTCGTCGGCGGCAACCACGGCGCCTATTCGGCGCGCGGCATCCATGGCCAGGCAATCTATGTCGATCCGGTTGCGGAAATGGTGATCGCACGATTCGGCTCGCACCCGGTGGCGGCCAATTCGGCCTTGGATCCGACCTCGCTTCCGGCCTACAAAGCGGTGGCCGACCATCTGATTTCGCACGGTTAATCGCAGAGTCCCGTTTTGCAGCAGTGCTGTCACAAAAATTCATTTGCACTTAATCTAGGGACCCCTATATCCGCCCTCCGCTGCCCCAAGGGGACTTCCAATAACCGCAAGGCAGCTTCGTCTTCGTGTTACCTGGCCGAAAGGCCTATTGGGGGTCCCTTGAGTTGCACCAATTTCACGACGCATCGGCTGTAGTTCGCGCCCTTTCGCCCGACGAACCCGTTATCCTCAACCGCCCGCACGCCGCGGCGCGCGCTGCCCGCTTCTTTACCGAGAAGTTCCCGGGCAAGTCGCTCTATGCGGTGAAGGCGAATCCTTCGCCTGACCTGCTCAAGGTGCTCTGGGACGCCGGAGTGACGCACTACGACGTCGCTTCGATCGCCGAGGTGCGCCTGGTCCGCGCCACGCTGCCCGAAGCGGTGCTGTGCTTCATGCACCCGGTCAAGGCGCGCGGCGCGATCGCCGAGGCCTATCACCAGCACGGGGTGCGCACCTTCAGCCTCGACAGCCACGAAGAGCTGGCCAAGATCGTCGAAGCCACCGATGGTGCCGAAGACCTGTCGCTGTGCGTGCGCCTGCGCGTCTCGTCCGAGTTTTCGGAACTGAGCCTGGCCAGCAAGTTCGGCATCGACCTCGCAGATGCCGCGCCGCTCCTGCAGGCGACCCGTCAGGTCGCTGATGCGCTGGGCATCTGCTTCCACGTCGGGTCGCAGGCGATGACCCCGTTCGCCTATGTCCAGGCGCTGGAACGCGTCCGCGCGGCCGTAGTCGATGCCTCGGTTACCGTCGACATCGTTGATGTCGGCGGCGGCTTTCCGTCGATCTATCCGGGCATGGAGCCCCCGCCGCTCGAAGACTATTTCGCCGCGATCCACCGCGCCGCCGAATCGCTGCCGGTTTCCTATTCGTCGGAACTGTGGTGCGAGCCGGGCCGCGCGCTGTGCGCCGAATACAACTCGCTGATCGTCAAGGTCGAGCGGACCCGTGGCGACGAGCTCTACATCAACGACGGCGCTTATGGCGCACTCTACGATGCGGCGCACGTCGGCTGGCGCTTCCCGGTGCGCTGCCTCAGCGAAGGCCGCAGCGAGGTGCAGACTGGTTACTCGTTCTACGGGCCGACCTGCGACGATGCCGACTACATGGAAGGCCCCTTCCTTTTGCCGGCGGACATCAAGGTCGGCGACTACATCGAGATCGGCATGCTCGGCGCCTATGGCGCGGCGATGAAGACGGCGTTCAACGGCTTCGGCCAGGCCGACCTCGTCACCGTGACCGATGAGCCGATGGCAAGCCAGTATATGGGCAACCGCCGCGATCCGCGCAGCAGCGACAACGTGGTCGCGCTCCGCTGAACGGCTGATTTCCGGACTAATTAGAAGGGGCGGAAAAGCGTAAGCGCTTTTTCCGCCCCTTCTTCGTTCGGACCTGCCGCTGGCTGGCGCTAGCGGAACAGCAGGAAAGCGGCGACCAGCAACCCCAGCGCGATGACGATCCACAGCCAGCCCATCGAGCTGGTGTCGTCGGCCGGTGGCACGGCGGACGGTGCCGGCGCGGCAGACTTGGCAACCGGGGCCGGTTCGGCAGCGGGCGCCGGGGTCGGTGCCGGTTCGGCAGCAAGGCTTGCAGCCGGCAGATCGGCGACCTTGGCCACGGGGGCCGGTGCAGGCGCAGGAGCAGTCGCAGGAGCGGGCGCAGGTGCAGCAGTCTTCGGAGCAGCGGCGGCAGGCTTGGCCGCGGCCTTTTCAGAAGCAGCTTTCGTCGCCGCTGGTTTCTTGACCGGGGCGGCCTTTACCGTCGCTGCCTTTGGCGTCGCTGCCTTTGGCGTAGCGGTCGTTGCAGATGCTGATGCCGCTTCAGCCTTCGTGGCCCTCTTGGCGGCAGGTTTGGCGGCCTTCGCGCCGTTCATTGCGGCCAGCGGCTGAGGTGTGTTTGCAGCGGGCTTCGTTGCTGCCTTGGCGGTCGACGCTTTGCTGGCCGGAGCCTTTGCAGCAGCAGCCTTCGTTGCCGGTGCCTTGGTCGCGGGCTTTGCGGCAGCCGTAGCTTTGGGAGCCTTAGCCGCCGGCGCCTTTGCAGCCGCTGGCGCCTTGGCGGTTGGCGTGGCAGCACCCTTTGGCGCGAACAGGCCCAGCTTTCCGAACTCGGCAGCAAGCAGGTAGTAGACGGTGACGCGGTTCTTGGTCCGGTCGCCCTTCATCCGGGCGGCAACCTTGGCGATCGCGCCGTCGAGCGCTTCGTCCGACTGGGTCAGGCCCAGCTTCTTCTTGAGGAAATTGCTGCGCACGCGCGCTATTTCCTCGGCATCGCTGAATGCGACCAGCGCGGAATCGGCCTTGCGCAGCGCGATGCCGCAATAACGGACGATTGCGGCAATCACGCCGTCGTCGGCATCGGGTGCGTAGATCTTGACGTCGGCGGCCCAGTCGGTTGCCATTATTCCCCTCCAGATGGTCAGGGGCGGGATGAGCGGCAGCGCCGTACACCCGCCTGAAGCTGACGGAAACCTAACGACAAATCGGCGATATGCCAGCCGAAATGCGCTGCGCTATTCGCGGAACGCGTTTTCGGCAAGGCGGGTGATCGGGGAGAAGATGTAGGACAGCACCGACCGCTTCTCGCCCAGGAGCGAAATGTTGGCCGTCATGCCGGGCCCGATCGGCAGCTTCTTGCCGTCGCCGTCGACCAGCGGACCGACCGTCTCGACCTCGACCGTGTAGAAGCTTTCACCGGTCTTTTCGTTGACCAGCGCGTCGGGCGAAATCGATACCACGCGCCCGTCGAGCTTGCCGAAGATGGCCGAGTTGTAGGCTGTGATCTCGATCGAGGCCTTCTGTGCGATGCGCACGTTGGCGATGTCCTGTGGGCGGACCATCGCCTCGATGAACAGCGAATCGCCGGTCGGCACGACTTCGACGATAGGCGATCCCGGGGCGACCGAGCCGCCCACGGTCGAAACCAGGACGCGGTTGATCCGGCCGGTCATCGGCGCGCGGATCGTGGTGCGGTCGACCTTGTCCGACAGCGCCGGCAGGGTCTGCTGCTGGGCCGAAAGCTCGGCCTGCGCCTGCGAAAGCTCCAGGCCGGCGCGGCCCATCCAGTCGCTGCGGGCCTGGGCGGTGGAACTGCGCGCCTCCGCCACGGCGGAGCGGGCGCGTGCGACGGCGGCCTCGGCCGCGATGACTTCGTTTCGCGCGACGGTCACCGCGTTCTGCGCCTTGATCAGATCGACCCGACTGACGATTTCCTTGGCGGCGAGGGGTTCGATCATGCGCAGTTCGCTTTCGACCGCGTTTAGCGCCGAGCGGCGCGCGGCCACGGCAGCCTCGGCTTCGTTCACCGAGCGGGCGGCCTGGTTGGCGCGGGCTTCGCCGGCGGCAATCAGGCCCTGCAGTTCGGCACTGCGCGCCGCGTGGAGCGAGCGTTCGACCGCGACCTGGCTGCTCGCCATGGCGCCGTAATTGGGTGTCGAACCGCGCACTTCGGCGTTGAGGCGCGCGATCTTGGCCTGGAGCGCAGCTACCGAGGCCGAAGAGCTGCCGAGCTGTGCGTTCGACAGGGTGGGAGAGAGGCGAACAAGGATGTCCCCGCGCCGCACGATCTCGCCTGGCTTGACGAGGATTTCCTCGATTACACCGCCTTCGAGGTTCGAGACCACCTGCATTTTCGAGCTGGGCACAACCCGGCCGACCGAATGGACCGTCCGGTCAAGCTTGGTGAAGGTCGCCCAGAGCAGGAACAGGACGAAGAATCCGCCGATGATGTAGAGCAGGACGTTGGCCGAACGCCGGGCCTTGAACTCCTGTTCGTCGAGATCGGCTTCGTCGCCCTTCAGGTAATCGAGCATGTTTGCCATGGCTCAGACCTTCGCAATCTGGGGGGAGGGGCGCGGGCGCGTAACCTGGCGCAGGACCTCGGATGTCGGACCGTCCATCGCCACCCTGCCGCGCGCCATGACGATGACGCGATCGGCCAGGTTGAGCAGCGACGGGCGGTGCGTGATAAGAATCAGCGTCCGCCCGGCAAACTCGTTCTTGAGCCGGTGGATCAGCCTGGCCTCGGTCTCGGTGTCGACCGAGCTGGTCGGCTCGTCGAGCACCAGGATCGGCGGGCGGCCGATCAGCGCGCGGGCCATGGCGATCGACTGGCGCTGCCCGCCCGACAGGCCTTCGCCGCGATCGTGGAGGCGCAGGTCATAGCCGTTGGGCAGCTGCGAGATGAAGTCGTGCGCCCCGCTGACTTCGGACGCGCGCAGCATCTCAGCCTCGTCCACGTCGTCGCGGCCCAGAATGATGTTGTCGCGGATCGTGCCGGTCAGCAACACGTTGTCCTGGAACAGCGCGCCAACCTTGGCGCGGAGCGACGGGGGGCTGAACTGGCGGATGTCGGTCCCGTCTATCATGACCAGGCCGCTGGTCGGCGGATAGAGTCCGATGATCAGCCTGGCGATGGTCGACTTGCCCGATCCGATCGGGCCGATCAGCGCCACGTGCTCGCCCGGATTTATGCGGAACGACACCTTGGTCAGTGCCAGTTCCGGTGCATTGGGATAGCGGAAATCGACCTCGCGGAATTCGATCCCGCCGGTCACGTTGTGCAGCTGGATTCCCTCGCCGGCGGGTCCCTCGGGCGGCTGCGACATCATCTTGTCGATCTGGCGATAGGCGGTGCGGGCCGAATTGATCCGGGTCAGCAGCTGCGCGATCGTCGCAAGCGGCGCCACCGCGCGCCCGGCCAGGATCGAACAGGCGATCAGGCCGCCCATGGTCAGCGTGCGCGCCTGGATCGCATAGACGCCGAAGATCACGACCCCGGTATAGGCCATCGTTTGCATCGTACCGGCCATGTTGATCGAGATGGTCGAAATCAGGCGCTGGCGCAGGGAGACGCCGGCATGTCCCATCACTGCCTTGTCCCAGCGTTCCGACAGCATCCCGCCGGCGTTGGCCGACTTGACTGTCTCGAGGCTGCCGATGGTTTCGACCAGCACCGCCTGCTTGCCCAGCGCCTCGCCCAGGGTTTCGGCCGAAAGCTTCTGCATGACCGGCTGGCTGATCAGCGCGGTCACCACGACGATCGGGATCAGGACGATCGGCACCCAGACGATATTGCCGCCGATCAGGGCGATCACCGCAAGGGTGATGAAGATGAACGGCAGGTCGACCAGCGCGGTGAGCGTCGCCGAGGCGAAGAAATCGCGCAGCGTCTCGATCTCGCGGACAAGGCCGGCGAGGCCGCCGGTCGAACTGCGGCCCAGATCGAGCCGCATGTCGAGGATCTGCTGGAAGATCGATTTGCCGATGTCGCGATCGATCCGTGCTCCGGCTACGTCGACGAAATAGGCGCGCAGCAATTTGAGCGCGAAGTCGAACAGCAGAATCAGCACGAGGCCGACGGTCAGGCCGATCAGCGAATCCGTAGCATTGTTCGGCACCACGCGGTCGTAGACCGTCATGGTGAACAGCGATGTGATCAAGGAGAACACGTTGATCATGATCGCCGCCAGCGCGACCCTGGTATAGATCGCGCGGTTCTTGCGAAGCGGGGCGGCCAGCCATGGTGCGATGCGGCCTCTGGGAACGTCTACGTCCGAATACGAGAGCAAAACCTAAACTCCCCCAAGCATCCCGCTGAAATCACTGGAACCCGACTTGGTGACCCGCAGTCTAGGCCTTGTTTGTGAACATTTCCACCCATCCCGGACGTGAACGCGGGCGCACCGCCGTGGGTGCGCCCGCGCTTTCTCCGTCCGGTCCGCTTACAGGATATTGACCACCTGCGCCGCGGCGTACTGGAAGGCGGCGTCATCCGCATCGCAGGAATAGCGGATCGTGCCGATCATGCCGTCGTTGTTGTACTGATCCAGCGCGGAATGGATCGCCGAACCGGAATGGTCGTAGCCCTGATCCGGCTGCGGCGACTGCCAGAAGCTCGTGCTGGTCTTGGTGACCTTGTGTCCTTCGAGAACGAAGATGTCGAAGGTGTCGTTCGCCCCCTGGAACAGCGGGTTGGTGTCGCTGGGCGGCTTCCCGTCCTGGGTTCCGGCAAAGGCCTGCAGATAATTGACCGCATCCTGGATGAAGTGCTGCGGGTTCTTGCTGTCATCTGCGGTGCCCGGGTTGTTGATGCCGTTGCCCGCCAGGTAGTTGAGCCAGGACGCGATCACGTCGCGGCCGAGGATCTGCACGCCGTCGTTTCCGACCGTCTTGTTCGACGCGCCGACCAGGCTCTGAGCATCGGGCAGGCTGATGAAGATGACATCTTCGCCGGTGCCGAGCCCGTCGCCATTGAAGTCGCCGATGAGAAGGCCCTTCTGGTCTTGCCCGTTGATAGCTCCGTCGCCGTTGCTGTCGACCTTGTAGAGCACGTCCTCTTCCGGGAAGCCGACCGTGCCCATCTGCTTGGGATCGCCCACCGCCGTGCCGTCCCACAGGTTGGTCCAGCGGTTCCAGAAACCCGGGGTCCGCACGCCGACGCAGTTGTCGAGCATGAAGTAGTTCGCCGCATCGTTGTCGGTTGCGCCCTGGGTGGTGGTGACTGTGGCGATGTTCTGGTGCTCGCCCAATTGGCCGGTGTACGAGTAGTACACCGCCATCGAAGCATTGGGGCCAAGTCCGACGGTGTCGAGCACGCCGTCGTTGTTGGTGTCATAGCTGGCCCAGGTGCCGTCGATGTCGCCATCGTTGTCGATGTCTACCTGCGCGTTGAGCGTCGTGTAGTTCAGCGCGCCGCCATCGAGTACGTCGGCGATCTTGATCCCGGTCAGCGTGACATTGCCGGTGTTCGTGACGACCACCTTGAAGTCGACCGTGCTGGACAGGCTGGCTTCCGGCCCGCTCGGCAGGTCGGCATCTTCCCACCCGCCGTTGACGGTGTTGTCGGTGACGTCCGTGTTGACGTACTTCTCGACATTGACAAGCGGGTTGTAGAGCAGCGGGGCGTCGGCCGGATCGGTGTCGGGGCCGGTCTCGTTCGAATCCGCCGTGGCGACGTTGTCGATGTCGCCGTCGCCGCCGCCGTTGTTGTCGAGTTCGGCCTGGGTGACGGTGTGGACCGCGGTATAGGCCCAGGTCTCGCCGACCTCGAGCAGGGCGTCGTTGTCACCGACCAGGTCGGCCACCCGCACGATCGTGCCGGCGTCCGCGTTGGGATCGGTCACCACCACCCCGGTGAGGGTGACGTTGCCGGTGTTCTGGACGCTGATCGCGTAGTTGATCTTGTCGCCCGCGTCGTTGGCGCCGGTCAGCCCGTTGGTGCCGACCCCGCCGGTGATCGAGGTGACGTCCTTGACGATGTTGAGCGAGGGCGCGGGCAGGACCGGCGCGCTGGCGTCGTCGGTGTCGGGGCCGGTCTCGTTCGAATCCGCCGTGGCGATGTTGTCGATGTCGCCGTCGCCGCCGCCGTTGTTGTCGAGTTCGGCCTGGGTGACGGTGTGGACCGCGGTATAGGCCCAGGTCTCGCCGACCTCGAGCAGGGCGTCGTTGTCACCGACCAGGTCGGCCACCCGCACGATCGTGCCGGCGTCCGCGTTGGGATCGGTCACCACCACCCCGGTGAGGGTGACGTTGCCGGTGTTCTGGACGCTGATCGCGTAGTTGATCTTGTCGCCCGCGTCGTTGGCGCCGGTCAGCCCGTTGGTGCCGACCCCGCCGGTGATCGAGGTGACGTCCTTGACGATGTTGAGCGAGGGCGCGTAAACGAGGGGAGTCGAAACGCTTGAACTCTTCTCGAAGGTCTCGACAAAGTCGACGGTGACCCGGTTGTCGGTATCGCCGTCGGTATCCAGCCCGCCGGTGATCGAGGTTCCGGGGTTGTCGAGTTCGGCCTGGGTGACGGTGTGAACCGCAGTATAGACCCAGGTTTCGGTGACATCGAGATCGCCGTCGAGATCGGTGTCGCCCGATGCATAGGCTATCGCGTCGCCATCGGCGTTGAGATCGGTATAGGTGAAGCCGGTCAGCGTGATGTTGCCGGTGTTGTCGATGGTGATCGTGTAGTTGATCTTGTCGCCGGCGCTGTCCGCCTGGTTTGAACCATTGAAGTCAGGTCCGTCGGTTATGCTGGCCACGGCCTTCACCACCGTGAAATCGGGATCGTAGACGATCGGAGCGACCGCGCTTGCCGAGGCCGGCCCGGTCTGGTCGCTGTCGGCGGTAGCCGTGTTCTCGATCGAGCCCGATTGGAAGCTGCCCACCTCGACCGTGCCGTCGGAATCGAGGTCGTCCTGGTCGAGGACATAGGTTTCGGGAAGAGCCGCGCTCGACTGACCGGGCTGCAGCGTGCCGACATTGTAAACGTTCCCGGTCAAGGGATCGGTCACGACGACACTGGTCAGGGTGACGTTGCCAGTATTGGTGACGCGGATAGTGTAGTTGCCGACGTCGCCCACCGCATCACCAAGACTGTCCCCGTCACCGCCGGTCCAGCCGTCGAACAGCTTGACGATGGCGAGCGATGCTGCCGGAACGATCGGCGCCGCGGCCGAATCGGTTGCCGTCACGGTTCCGCTCCCACCGACCGGCGATGCCGTCACGGTGGCGGAATTGTCGAGGTCCCCGTCGCCGCCGCCGTTGGTGTTGAGATCACCCTGCGTGGCGGTGCGCGTGGCGGTATAGTGCCACGTCTCGCCCATATCGAGAATATCGTCGCTGTCCGTGTCGCCAAAGTTGAAGCCACCGGCCTTGAGCACCTCGACTGCCCCGGAATCGGACAGCGCATCGGTAACGACGACATTTGTGAGGTCGACTTCGCCGTTGTTGTGAACGGCAATGGTGAAGTTCGCGATGTCGCCCGCGCCGTTGATGACCGTTGTCGACGGAGTGTTGACGATGGTGTCGGCGTCCGTGACGTTCACGAACACCTTGTCGATCGTGATGTTGGGCACGAGCTGATGGTTGCCGACGAGGATCGAATAGGTCCCGGGCGCGCCGACGACCACGGTTTGGTCGCCGTCGTTGAGCAGATCGGTCGTTTGCACCCAGGTGCCCGCGTTGGGCGGCAGCAGCGCAGCCCAGGCGCCATCGGTCCAGCCGCTGCCCCGATCGGCGCTGGTGAGCACTTCGCGGACCGTATAGTTCGTGTTGGGCAACAGGCTGTAGAACGCGAAGCTGCCGTCGGACGCCGTGACGGTGTACTGTTCGAACGAGTCGAGCTTGTTGTCGCCATCCTGGTCGATATAGATGACGAAGCCCTGAAGCGGGCCTTCGCCGTTGTCGCGGACGCCGTCGTTGTCACTATCGTTGAACTTGATGCCGGTGATCTTTGCGGCGTTGATCGTGTTCCATTCGGCAAAGCCCGCGTCGTCCGGCGGAGTGGGGCCGAACTGCGAGAACAGGGTCACGTAGTCGGTCGGCTTGGCGCCGGCGAACATCGCGACCGGGAAATAGAACGCATAGTCGAGCTTGCCCTGGCCAGCGCCGTCGTCACGCATCAGCAGTTCGGCCGTGTCGTTCGCACCGCGGTAGTCCTGCATGTTGAAGCGCAGGGTGAAATCGGTTGCGGCGTCACCGGGGTTGTTGGCGAAGGCAAGGGAGAGCGGGTTGGATGTGTCGAAATGGAAATCGGGGAGGGTGGCGTAGGCGGACGAGGTGTAGATCTGCAGCTGCTCGAGCGACACCTCTGTGCCCGTGTTCTCGTTGATGTCGAGGTTGATCTGGTAATAGGCCTCTGCCGTGCCGTCGCCGTCGAAATCGCGATAGATGATCGGGATGTCGCCCAGCCGCAGCGCATCGGTGTTCGGGTTGGAAATGTCGATCGTCTTGCCGGGATAGCCGGCATTTATGAAGTCCTGTCCGCTATAATCGATGTCGGTGTTGAACCCGAGCAGCGTCGAATCGCCGTTCATGTTCAGGAAGGGGTTGAACAGGCCGGTGCCCGTGGCGCCGATGAACTGGCTTTCGTCGAAGCTGTAGTGCTTCAGGTAGAACGGCATCCCGTTCAGCTCCGAAGGATCGGACCAGCCCGCATCACCAGCGTTGTAGTCGTCCGCAAACGGGTTCGCGGGATCGCCCAGCGAAGCATCGTAATTGGTGACGTTGATCGACAGAATGGCCATGGGTTATCCTTTCCAGCAAACTCGAAGCCTCTAGTCCGGCGACGCAAATGCGCGGCCCGCCTGGGCAGTTGTTTCGATTGGTGCGGATGAATCCGCCCTTGCGTCGGATGCCGACTCGGCACGCGCAGGACGACCCTTGTTAACTCTTGGTTAAGCGCGTTGGCTAACCTCGTCAACGCGAAAAAATGAGCGAAAGTGCGCACTTAGAATCGTCGCGACGCTTGACTGCGTTAACCATGTTCGTTTGCTGCGGAGTCGCGACCGGGCTTGGCGCGAATCGCGCAACGCTGTTACGCAAGGCCCGCCCAGACCGTCGGCGGCGGTTCCAATCACGCCCGCTTTATCGTTGTCTGTGAAACTGTTGGCCGCGCGCGCCGCGAGTCGGGGGGAAGCCGAAATGACACCAGTTCGACACCTTGCAGCGTTTGGCGGTCTGCTTCTGGCAGGCACGAGCCTTTCCGGGGAAGCCCGGGCGCAGTCGATGACGCTGAACGAAGCGGCGGCGACGGCCCTCGCGCGCAGTCCCGATTTGGGGCAGGCCGACGCCCGCGTGAAGCAGGGCGAGGCTGCCGAAGACCAGGCACAGCGCGATTGGTTGCCCAAGTTCACGGCCGAGGCGAACGTCGGTTTCCGGCGGCTGGAGAATTCGGCACGCAACAGCCTGGGCTTGTCGGCGCTGAACGAGAAGCCGCGCTACGTCGGGATCTCGGTCGATCAGCCGATCTGGGACATGGGGCGCCGCTCGGCCACGATTTCGGCGCAGAAGGCGCGGGTTTCCTCGCTCAAGGAAGAACGTGAGCAGGCGGCCGAGCAGGCGACCTTCCAGGCCGCCCGCGCCTATGTCGTGGCGCTGCTCTATGGCGGCCTGCTCGAAACGGCCCGGGCAAACATGACCTTCCACGATCGTTTGGCCGCCGACATGCGCGAAGGCGTCGCCCAAGGCGCGATGAGCGTGTCCGAACGCCAGCAGGCCGACGAACGCCGCCAGCAGGCCCGTGTGCGCCTTGCCGATGCGGAACGCGACGTGGGTACGGCGCGCAACCTGTTCATCAGCCTGGTCGGGCGCGAGCCGGTCGGCCTGCAAGTGCCTCCCGATGCCAGCCCCGCGCTGGCGACGACTCTCGAAGAGGCGATCCAGAACGCGGCGCGCCAGGATCCGGCGGTGATTGCCGCGCAGCATGACGTCAAGGCCACCCAGGCCATGGTGCGCCGCGCCGAGGCGGATGGATTGCCGACGATCGATGCGCAGGGAAGCGCCAGGACGGGCAACGATTTCGACGGGTTCCGCGGCAAGACCAACGATTATTCCGCGCTTGTCTCCATGCGCTGGCGCTTTTTCGACGGGGGCGTCAACGCCGCGCGGGTACGCGAGGCGATGGGCCGGTCCTACGAGGCCGCCGAGGCGCTGATCAAGGCGCAGCGGGAAAGCGAACGCGGCGTCCGCGACGACTGGGAGCAGCTCTCGGCGTGGCGCACCAAGCTGACCGAGCAGTCGCTTCGCGCGCAGGTGGCGAGCGACCTGGTCTTCTCCTACCGTTCGCAGTTCGGGATCGGGCGGCGGTCGCTGCTTGACGTGCTCGACGCGCAGAGCGCCTCGTTCAGCGCGGCGGGCGAGCGCGAATCGGCACGGGCGAGTACGATCCTCGCGGCCTATTCGCTGCTGGCGCGCGAGAACCGCTTGCGCGAGTTTCTCGGCATCACCGAGCGAAAGTCCTACGGGCCCGAGTGAGCGACGCCGGGGAGCGAAAAGGACGTCCGCAGCGTGGTGCTGCCGTCGCCGCCTTCGGCGGCGCGGTGGCACTTGCGGTCTGGCTTTCCCCCGGGCGCCAGAGCGAGCCGAAGGTCTCGAACCGCCCGACCGGCCCTGACGCTTCCATGCCGGCGATGCCGCCACCGGACCTGCTTGCGGCGACCGCCGACAACACGACCATCGTGGTCGAAGCGGCCGAGGCGCGGGCGGCTAATGCCGCGCTTCCGATCATGCCTGGCGCGCTAGAGCCGGCGCCGGCCTTTGTCGGCCCGGACGATCCCGCTACGCGGCTGCGTGCCGAGACGTGCCTGGCCCAGGCGATCTATTACGAGGCAGGTTTCGAAAGCGAGCGCGGCCGCCGCGCCGTTGCGCAGGTTGTGCTGAACCGCGTTCGTCACCCGGCCTATGCCCGCGGTGTCTGCGACGTGGTCTACCAACGGATCGGTCCGACCTGCCAGTTCACGTTCGCCTGCGACGGAGCACTGGCGCGCGTGCCGGTGCCGGCGGTGTGGGACAGGGCGCTGCGCGAGGCGCGTGAGGCCCTGGCTGGCCGGGTCGAGAAATCGGTCGGCATGGCGACCCATTACCACGCCGACTACGTCTATCCGGCCTGGGCGCCTCGACTCGAAAAGGTGGCGGCCATCGGCCAGCACCTGTTCTACCGCTGGCCGCAGGGCTGGGGTCGGCGCGCGGCCTTCACCGCGCGCTATGCCGGGGTCGAGCCGGGCGTGGTGCCGTTGCCGGCCGCGACGGAAACGGGCAGCGCCGAAGATGCGCTGGCGTCGGCCAGCGGGACCAGCGCCGAGATCCAGCCGCGCCGCTCCGACAACGATGCCGGCTACGTCGACGTCAGCAAGGGCTGGAGGCCGAGCATCGCGGACCTGGAAAGCGAAGCGGCGGCGGAAGCACCGTCCGCGCCGCAGCTGAAATCGCCGTAACGTCTGTGGCCGTCAGGCTGCGAGTTGCAGGTCCAGCCGCTGCCAGATCTCGACCAGCGCTGCGGTCAGCTCGGTCATCATCGCCTCGGTGTGGGCAGGGCCGGGGGTGAAGCGCAAGCGCTCCGTTCCGCGTGGGACGGTCGGGTAATTGATCGGCTGCACGTAGACGCCGTATTCGGCCAGCAGCACGTCGCTGATCTTCTTGGCGCGGACCGGATCGCCGACCATCAGCGGCACGATGTGCGTGGTCGATTCCATCACCGGAAGGCCGGCATTGGCAAAGGACGCCTTCAGGAAGGCGGCAGAGGCCTGCTGCGCCTCGCGCTCGACGCTTGACCCTTTGAGGTGGCGGACCGAAGCCAGCACGCCCGCCACCAGCACCGGCGAAAGCGAGGTGGTGAAGATGAAGCCTGGCGCATAGCTGCGGATCACGTCGATGATCCGGGTGTCGGCCGCAATGTAGCCGCCCATCACGCCGAAGGCCTTGCCCAGCGTGCCTTCGATGATGTCGATGCGGTGCGCCGCCTCGTCGCGATCGGTGATGCCGCCGCCACGCGGGCCGTACATGCCGACGGCGTGAACCTCGTCGATATAGGTCAGCGCGTTGTACTTTTCCGCCAGGTCGCAGATCGCGTGGATCGGGGCTACGTCGCCTTCCATGGAGTATACCGATTCGAAGGCGATCAGCTTGGGCAGGGCCGGGTCGGTTTCGGCCAGCAGTTGTTCGAGGTGTTCGACGTCGTTGTGGCGGAACACGCGCTTTTCGGCGCCCGAATTGCGGATGCCGGCAATCATGCTGGCGTGGTTGAGCTCGTCCGAAAAGATCACGCAGCCAGGAAGGATCTTGGCCAGCGTCGACAGCGTCGCGTCATTCGAGACGTAGCCCGAAGTGAACAGCAGAGCGCCGTCCTTGCCGTGAAGGTCGGCCAGTTCGCGTTCGAGATCGACGTGGTAATGCGTGTTGCCGCCGATGTTGCGCGTGCCGCCCGAACCCGCGCCGACATCGTGCAGCGCCTGTTCCATCGCCTCGATCACCTTGGGGTGCTGGCCCATGGCGAGATAGTCGTTCGAGCACCACACCGTGATCGGCTTGGGGCCGTTGTGCCCGGCAAAGCAGCGCGCATTGGGATATGCGCCCTTGTTGCGCAGGATGTCGATGAAGACCCGGTAGCGGCCTTCGGCATGAAGGCGCTCGATCGCCTGGTTGAAAATGTGATCGTAGTTCACGCGGGTCCCACCCCTCCGGCGCGCAGGCGGCGGATAGGGCCACAGCGCAGAATCTGCCGCCCCTTACTCCACTGCAGCCAAGCGCGCCAGCACCTTATTGCGATGCTGGCCCAAAGTCGGAGGACGAGAAGTGGTAGTGGATCGTCCGTTCGTTCACGAGCGCCAGCATCAGATCGGAGTCGTGGCCGGGGACGACGATCAGTCCCGGCGCCGCCGCCACCAGCGCCTTGATCGTGCGCAGCCAGGCGTAGACTTCGGCGCGGTCTTCCGGAGCGAAGTAATCGCCGATCAGCCGCGACCGGGCCCGCGTTTCGCGCCAGCTGGTCTCGAGCGTGGCGATGTCTCCGGCAAACAGGACCTCGCGCCCGTCGGCCAGCTGGACGAAGTACATCTGCGATCCTGGCGTGTGGCTTGGCGCGGGGATGGCGACGATTCCGGGCGCCACGGCAAATGGCCGCGTGGCATCGCGCGGTCCGCCTGTTGCGATTGCCGCCGGGTTGAGTTCGACCAGCGCGCGGCGCAGCGGGGTGTTGAGCTGGGCGGCACGTGGGGCCGCTGCAGGCCTGAAGGCAAGCCCGCCAAGGTGATCGGGATGCTCGTGCGTGACGAGAATCAGGCCCGCCGTGTCCATGGCGCGATCGACGCGGGCCTGTCGCTCTGCCCGGTAGACCGACAGGTCCATGTCCCTGGCCTGGGCCGGAGCCAACCCGCTGTCGATCAGGACCGGCCTTGCACCGGGAACGGGAAGGCGGAAGGCCATGATCCCGATGCGGTGCTGGCGAAGGCCCGTGCCGGCCGCGAAAAGCGTGCTCGGCAGGTCTCGCCAGCCGACCAGCTCCATTTCGACCCCGGCGGGGTGGGGGCCGGAAATCGACCCGGCAAGCTGGCGCAGCTGCGCCATGCTGACCGGCTTGGGCGGGATGTCGCCGGGCCGGTTGTCGAGCAGCAGCCAGTAATAGGGCAGGCCGACCGCGACGAGCAGGAACAGCAGGATCAAGTTGAGCCGCCGGGTCATGCCAGCACCTCCAGCTCGCTTAGGCCGTAGCGGGCAAGTGCCGGGCGAAGCGCGTCGAGGTCGGGATCGCCGCGCGTGAAGATCGCCCGGTCAGGCCGCAGTCGCGCAAAGCGCTGGTTCGCGGTCAGGTGGGCGATGCGCCGCGCGATGCCCTCGGCGCCATCGACGAAGCGCACGTCCGGGCCGAAGGTGGAAGCCAGCTCGTCGGTCAGCAGCGGAAAATGCGTGCAGGCGAGGACCACGGTGTCGATCCGATCGCCGCGCGGCTGGTCGCGCAGACCGGCGACGGCGCGCGCGATCGTGGCGGGATCGACCGCCTTGCCGCGCAGCTTGGCTTCGGCGGCGCCGATCAGTTCGCTGGCGGCAAAGCGCAGCAGGGTCTTGCCGCTGGCGTGGTCTGCCTCGAGCCGGTCGACGTAGACCTGGCGCACCGTGGCTGCCGTGCCGAGCAGGCCTATTACGCCGCTGCGGGTCGCCTCGGCGGCGGGCTTGATCGCCGGGACGGTGCCGACCACCGGCACGTTGAGCACGTCGCGGACCATGGCCAGGGCGATGGTGCTGGCGGTGTTGCAGGCGATGCAGATCAGGCGGGGGCGGAACCGCTCGCTCATTCGGCCAAGCAGGCCGCAGACCCGCGCGGCGATTTCCGCTTCGCTCTTGGTGCCATAAGGCAGGCCGCCGTTGTCCGCTGCATAGATCACCGGCGCGTCGGGCAGGACGCGGCGCAAGGCGGCCAGCACCGACAGCCCGCCGACGCCGGAATCGAACAGCAGCAGCGGCGCGGCAGCATCCATTTCCGTCGCAATACCCCCCGCTGTCGTGTCAGGCGCCCTTGTCGGCCCGGTGGCCTTGTAGCTAGGACTGGGGCACAAAGGGAAGGACCCGCGATGGAAACTGTTTTGGCTCTGGGTCTTGGCTATACGCTGGGCTCGATCCCGTTCGGCCTCGTCCTGACGCGGCTGTTCGGCGCGGGCGACATTCGCCAGATCGGCTCGGGCAGCATCGGGGCGACCAACGTGCTGCGCACCGGACGCAAGGGCCTCGCCGCCGCAACGGTCCTGCTCGATGCCGGCAAGGGCGTGCTGGCCGTGCTGCTGGCGGCCCGGCTGTGGCCGGGCAGCGAAGGGCTGGCGGCGATCGGGGCGATCGTCGGCCACTGCTTCCCGGTATGGCTGGGCTTCAGGGGCGGCAAGGGCTTTGCCACCGCCGCCGGCGTGCTTGGCGCGTTGGCCTGGCCGGTCATGCTGGTCTGTGCAGCGGTCTGGGCGATTGCGATAGCGGTCAGCCGGACCTCGTCGATCTCCTCGCTCTGCGCAACGAGCGCGGCGCCGCTGGCCGCCTGGGCCATGGGCTATCCGGCGGTTGCGGCGGTCATGGTCGCGATCGCCGCCATCGTGTTCTTCCAGCACCGCGCCAACATTGCCCGCCTGCGCGCCGGGACAGAGCCGAAGATCGGCAGCAAGGGCTGATGACCGCGCTCGGCCAGGACGAGGCTTTCGCCCGCATACGGCTGCTGCGATCGCCCAACGTCGGGCCGGTTTCCTACCGGCAACTGCTCGGCCGCTTCGGCAGCGCGGTCGCCGCGCTGGAAGCGCTTCCCGACCTTGCCGGGCGCAGCAAGCCCTACCGCGTCGCCCCCGAAGCGCGCGTGGCTGACGAGGTCGCGGCGGTCCGGCGAGCCGGTGCGCGCTACCTGTTCCACGATGCGCCCGACTATCCCGCGCTGCTAGCGACGCTCGATGCGGCGCCTCCGATCCTCACCTATCGCGGCGATGCCGCGCTGGCGGCGAAGCCCTGCGTGGCGATCGTGGGCGCGCGCAACGCTTCGGCCGCGGCGGTCAAGCTGGCGCGGCAGTTCGCCGGCGACCTGGCCGAGGCGGGCTTCGTCGTCGTTTCGGGGCTGGCGCGCGGGATCGACGGGGCGGCGCACCAGGCCGCGCTTGCCGGGGGCACCATCGGCGTGATTGCCAGCGGGATCGACGTGACCTATCCGCCCGAGCACGCCGACCTGCAGGAGGAGGTCGCCCGGCACGGCCTGCTGCTGGCCGAACAGCCGCCGGGGACGGATCCGCTCGCCCGCCATTTCCCCTCGCGCAACCGCATCATTGCGGGTCTTGCCGCCGGAACGCTGGTGGTCGAGGCCGCGCCGAAATCGGGTTCGCTCATCACCGCCCGGCTGGCCGGAGAGGCGGGGCGAGAAGTCATGGCCGTGCCCGGATCGCCGCTCGAGCCGCGCTCGCAGGGCTGCAATTTGCTGATCCGCGAAGGGGCCGTGCTGGTCCAGTCGGCAGAGGACGTCATAGAGTTGCTGAGCAGCTTCGATGGCACGCCGCGATCCCATTTCCGCGAAGCTGCGGCAGAATTCGCCGGGGTCCCCGACGATCTGGGCGATACGCCCGCCGATGTCGTCGGGCTGCTGACTCTCGCACCGGTCGCGGTCGACGAACTGATCCGGCAAAGCGGGGAGAGTGCGGCCGCGGTCCAGCTTGCCTTGCTCGAACTGGAACTGTCGGGGCGGCTCGTACGCCACGCGGCCGGGCGAGTCAGCCTGGCTGCGTGATATAATATCTCATTAATCCGCAGTTCATCGTCAGAAACCCACGTTTCGTCCATACAGTCGGATCGGAGGGGTTCACCATGCGCAGCCGTCTTGCCCAGGCCATGTCCAGCGCCGCCGCCCTGTCCTTGCTGGTGCAGCAGCCGGCCTGGTCGCAAGATGCGGGATCCGACGATCGGCAGAGCCGCCAGACCCGGGAGGGGCAGTGCCGCACCCCAGCGCCCCTGCCGCAGCTCGGGCGGGAAGCCCGCCCGATTGGGCAGGACGACGCCAACCGGATCATCGTGACCGGATCCAGCGTCAAGGCGGTGCCGACCGAGCGTTCGGACTCTGCATCACCGCCGCCCCCGCCGCCACCACCTCCTCCTCCTCCTCCGGTTATGGTTGAGGCTCCATCGGCCGATATGGCCGTCGGCGCGGCAGCGCCAACCTCCGCAGTGCGTGAACGGGCGACGGCGCGGCCGGACCGGATCCGCCCGCCCTATCCGCGGCCGCGTCCGCAACCGCGGCCGCAGGCCGGGCTGCTCACCGCGAGCGAACACGACGACCTGCTCAACCCCGAACTTTACGCCGCCTATGTCCGCCGTTCGAACCTGGGCCAGGCCATTCCGGACCTGCCGCAGCTTGACACGGCGCGTGTGCTGACGGTCGAACTTCGCGACCGCTCCGGATCGCCGATCGGCCGCGGCATGGTCGAGGTGCTGTGCGAGGACGGAAACCGTCTGCTGCTGCCCACCATGTCCGACGGCACGGTGACGCTGTTCCCGGCCTTCGACCGCCTCAGTCCTACCGTGCGCATCCGCGCCCTCAATCAGGACTGGCGCACTGTCGGCATCCCGCGCGGTGCGGGCGGGCAGCGAGTCACCTTTACCGGCAACGCAATTGCCGCGATGCCGGCACCCGCGCTCGATCTCGTGCTGGCGATCGACACCACCGGTTCGATGGGCGACGAGATCCGCTACCTGCAAAGCGAACTGGCCTCGATCCTCGATGGCGTGCGGGCGCGCCACCCCGGACTGGACCTGCGCGTCGGGTTCGTCTTCTACCGCGACCTGGGCGACGACTACGTCACGGACACCGTGCCGCTGACGAGGGATTTCGCGTCGGCTCAGGGCGCCCTGGCGCAGCGCTATGCCGGGGGCGGGGGGGACTACCCCGAAGCGATGGATCAGGCGCTGATCCGCGCGGCGGGCCAGTCCTGGCGGCTCAATGCGGTCAAGAGCCTGCTGCTAGTCGCCGATGCGCCGCCGCACGACGACAAGTTCGCCCCGACCTGGCTGGCGGCCGAGCACCTGCGGGCAAAGCGCGTTCACATCGTCCCGGTTGCCGCCTCGGGCGTGGCCGACAAGGCGGAATATGCCATGCGGGCCATGGCCGCGCTGACGCAGAGCCGCTACACCTTCCTCACCGACGATAGCGGCGTGGGCAATCCGCACGCGCCGCCGGCGATCGACTGCTACCTCGTCACCCGGCTCGACGCCTTGCTGCGCAGGGTGATCGACAGCCAGATCGCCGGCCGCCGCATTGAACCGAAGGATGGCGAAGTGATCCGCCAGGTGGGCGAATACGACAAGGGGCGGTGCATAATTCCGCCCGGCGGGTTGCAGCAGTAGGGCGAGCGGCGCATGCCGCTGCCCCGAACCAGGGCCGGAGGCAGAATGGGCGTCTTTCCATCCAGGATGTTCCGCTGGGCGGCGATCTATGGCGCGATCGTCCTGCTGCCGCTCTACTTCACGCCACTGCCGCCGGTGATGGGGGAGGTGCTGCTGGGTTTCATCGGCCTCGCGCTGACCTTTCAGGCGCTGTTCTGGATGATCGGCAGCAACCCGGTGAAGTACCGCAACCTGATGCCGCTAGCAGTCGCGGAAAAGCTGGTCTTCGCCGTGCCGGCCCTGGCCCTGTTCGCGCAGGGCTATCCCGTCTCCCCGCCGACCGCGGTGTTTGCCGGGATCGACCTGCTGCTGGGCCTCGGCTTCTTCGTCGCCTGGCGCCGCACCCCCTCTTGACGCCGCCTTAGCGAAGCTTCCACCCTCGCGCGTGTACACATACGCGTAGAAAGCCGTTCCAGACCGCCATGCAACTTGTCATCGTTGAATCCCCGGCCAAGGCCAAGACCATCGAGAAATACCTGGGCAAGGACTACAAGGTCCTGGCCAGCTTCGGTCACGTCCGCGACCTGCCGCCCAAGGACGGCTCGGTCCGCCCGGACGAGGATTTCGCGATGGATTGGGAACTGTACGGCGACAAGGCGCGCCAGGTGAAAGCGATCACCGACGCGGCCAAGAGCGCCGACCGCCTCATCCTCGCCACCGACCCCGACCGCGAGGGAGAGGCGATTTCCTGGCACGTCAGGGAACTGCTGGCCAAGAAGAAGGTGCTGCCGAAAGAGGTCGAGCGCGTCACCTTCAACGCGATCACCAAGGATGTGATCACCCAGGCGATGAAGGCTCCGCGCGAGCTCGACCAGGATCTGATCGACGCCTATCTCGCCCGCCGCGCACTGGACTATCTGTTCGGCTTCACCTTGTCGCCGGTGCTGTGGCGCAAGCTGCCCGGCGCCAAGAGCGCGGGGCGCGTCCAGTCGGTCGCGCTGCGCCTGATCGTCGAGCGCGAGCGCGAGATCGAGGCGTTCCGCCCGCAGGAATACTGGTCGGTCATCGCCCGGCTGGAGCATCTGGGCACGCAGTTTCCGGCGCGGCTGGTCAAGTTTGACGGCCAGAAGCTCGACAAGCTGACCCTGGGCGACAAGGGCGCGGCGGACAAGGCCAAGGCCGCGGTCGAGGCCGCGACCTTCGCCGTCGACGAGGTCGAGACCCGGCCGACCCGGCGCAACCCCTATCCGCCGTTCACCACGTCGACCCTGCAGATGGAAGCGGCGCGCAAGCTGGGCTTTTCGGCCAGCCACACCATGCGCGTGGCGCAGTCGCTGTATGAAGCGGGCGCCATCACCTACATGCGTACCGATGGCGTGCAGATGGATTCCAGCGCCATATCCGCGGCGCGCAAGGCGATCAGCGATCGCTATAACAATGGCCATTATCTCCCGGAAAAGCCCCGGCATTACGAATCGAAAGCCAAGAACGCGCAGGAAGCGCACGAGGCGATCCGCCCGACCGATTTCGCCAAGGACCGCCACGGAAGCGGCGATGAAGCGCGGCTTTATGAATTGATCTGGAAGCGCGCCATCGCCAGCCAGATGGCCAGCGCCAATATCGAGCGCACCACCGTTACCCTGCGCGACGGCACCGGCAAGCACGAACTGCGCGCCACCGGCCAGGTGATCAAGTTCCCGGGCTTCCTGGCGGTTTATGACGAAACGCTCGACGCCAAGCCGGCGGACGACGAGGATGACGGCGCCATGCTGCCGGTCCTCAACAAGGGCGATCAGCCCGCCAAGCAGGGCGTCGACGCCACCCAGCACTTCACCCAGCCGCCGCCGCGCTATTCGGAAGCGACACTGGTCAAGCGGCTGGAGGAGCTCGGCATCGGCCGCCCCTCGACCTATGCCGCGACGATCCAGGTGATCAAGGATCGCGCCTATGTCCGCACCGAAAAGAACCGCTTCTTTGCCGAGGAATCGGGACGCCTGCTGACCGCGTTTCTCGAACGCTTCTTCCCGCGCTACGTCGGCTACGATTTCACTGCCGGTATGGAGGACGAACTCGACGACGTTTCGGGTGGGCGCGAGGCCTGGAAGGACCTGCTCGCCAAGTTCTGGAAGGACTTCAAGCCCAAGAGCGACGAGGTCATGGAGCGCAAGCCTTCCGAAGTGACAGAAGCGCTCGACGAGTTCCTCTCCGACTACCTGTTCCCGCCGACCGAGGACGGCTCAGACCCGCGCCGCTGCCCGCTGTGCGAGGCCGAGGGGCGCAGCGGAGGACGGCTGTCCCTGCGCGGCGGACGCTACGGCGCCTTCGTCGCCTGCGTCAACTATCCGGAGTGCAAGTACACTCGCAAGTTCGCCCAGCCGGGCGGGTCGCAGGACGCGGGCGAGGACGGCGAGGTGGGCAAGCACCCCGAAACCGGCGAACCGATCCTGCGCAAGGCGGGGCGGTTCGGCCCCTATATCCAGATCGGCGATGGCAAGGAGGCGAAGCGTGCCTCGATCCCCAAGGATATCCCGGAGCTGGACGTGGATTGGGCGGTCAAGCTGCTCAGCCTGCCGCGCACCATCGGCCCGCACCCCGAAACGGGCGAGCCGATCACAGCGGCGATCGGGCGCTATGGCCCCTATCTTGCCCACAACGGGAAGTACGCCAAGCTGCGCGGCACCGCAGAAGTGTTCGAGACCGGCATGAACAGCGCAGTCGCCAAGCTCGCCGAGGCGGCCAACGGCGGGGGCAGGGGGCAGCGTACCCCGGCGGAACCGCTCAAGACCTTCGGGAACCACCCCGAAAGCGGCGGCCCGATCAAGCTGATGGCGGGGCGCTATGGCCCCTACGTCACCGACGGCACCACCAACGCCACCCTGCCGCGCGACAAGAAGCCCGAGGACCTGACCGAGGAAGAGGCGGTGGTCCTGATCACCGAACGCGCCGCCAAGGGGCCGGCCAAGGGCACGAAGAAGGCCGCGCCGAAGAAGAAGGCCCCGGCCAAGAAGCCTGCCGCCAAGAAGGCTCCGGCCAAGAAGAAGGCGGAAGCGTGATGTCGGACAAGTTCGCCAGGCACAAGCAGCCCTGGAAGGCCGACGAGGTCGCCAAGCTGCGCACGCTTGCAGCCAAGGGCAAGGGCCTGAAGGAAATCGCCAAGGCACTGAACCGCAGCGAGGAATCGACCAAGGAACGAGCCAAGATCGACGGCATCGGGATCGCCAAGCTGCGCTAGCGCACCCAGTCGAGCCCCAGTTCCTCGTAGATTTCCTTGTCCTCGCTCCACCGCTCGTCGACCTTGACGTGGAGGAACAGGTGGACCTTCGTGCCCAGCAGGTCGGCCAGCTCCTTGCGCGCGGCTTCGCCGATGGCCTTCAGCTTGGTGCCGCCCTTGCCGAGGACAATTCCCTTCTGGCTGTCGCGGGCGATGACGATCTGCTGGTGGATCTCGACCGAGCCGTCCTTGCGCGTGGTGTAGCTTTCGGGACGGACCACGCTGTCATAGGGCAATTCGTCGTGAAGCTGGCGGTAAAGCTGCTCACGCGTGATCTCGCAGGCAAGCAGCCGCTCGCTGGCGTCCGAGACCTGATCTTCGGGATAGTGCCACGGCCCTTCCGGCATCAGCGCGGCCAGGCGCGTCTTCAACTCGGGCACGCCGTCGCCGGTCAGGGCGGAGACGAAGAACACTTCGGAAAACTGGCCGTCGCCCGCCAGGTCCTGCGCGGCGACGAGCAGCGGCTCCTTCGCCGTCTCGTCGACCTTGTTGAGGACGAGGATCTTGCGCTCGGGGCGATCCTTGAGGCTTTCGAGGATCGGGGCGAGGTAATCGCGCTTCTTCTTGCGGCCGTCGACCACCAGCAGGATCGCGTCGGCTTCCACCGCGCCTTCCCAGGCGGCGTTGACCATCGCGCGGTCGAGCCGGCGCTTGGGCGCGAACAGCCCCGGCGTATCGGCGAGGATGATCTGGGTCTCGCCCTCCAGCGCGATGCCCATCAGGCGCGCGCGGGTGGTCTGCGCCTTGGCGCTGACGATTGCGACCTTCTGGCCGACAAGCGCGTTGACCAGCGTGGACTTGCCCGCGTTGGGCGCGCCGAGCACGGCGACGAGACCGCAGTGTTGTGTCATCCGAACCTCTGCATGAAAGCTGTGGCGGCAAGGGTTTCGGCCTCGCGTAGCGAGGCGCCGGTGGCCTCGGCTTCGCCCACGCCGCCGACGCTGACCGCCACGGTGAAGCGAGCGGCGTGATCGGGGCCGGAGCGCTCGACCAGCCGGTATTCGGGCGTCTTGCGGCGGTTGCCCGCGGCCCATTCCTGCAGCGCAGACTTGGGATGCTTGGCCTGGCCGGTCTTGCCGCCCACCATGTCGGTCCACAGGCGGCGGATCAGGTCGCGGGTCGGTTCGAAGCCTTCGCTGACGAAGCTGGCGCCGATCAGCGCTTCCATAACATCGCCCAGGATGTTGTCGCTGTCGCGGCCGCCGTCTTCGCGGGCCTGCTTGCCGAGCTGGATATGGTCGGCAAGGCCGATCGCGCGGGCGACCTTGGCGCAGGTGGCGCGGCTGACCAGCGCGTTCAGGCGCTGCGACAGGCGGCCTTCGTCGGCGCTTTCGAGCTGGTAGAGCCATTCGGCGATGACCATGCCGAGCACCCTGTCGCCAAGGAACTCGAGCCGCTGGTAATCGCGCTCGGCGCCGGTGCTGCCGTGGGTCAGCGCCTCGAGCCACAGAGCCCGGTCGGCAGGCGTCTTGCCGATCAGGTCGGCAAGGAAATCGTGGCTGGCGGCGCTGAGCACGGGCCGGTCAGAACCCGCCGCCAAGGCGGTTCCAGCGGGCCGCGCTGAACCAGGTCCAGGGCTTGAGCCATTCGGCCCCGCCATCGGTCGAGAACATCATCACCAGCGCGCGGCCCAGCAGGTTGTCCTGCGGCACCGGCCCGCCAAGGCCATTGCGATCGAAGGGCACCCGGCTGTCGGCCGAATTGTCGCGGTTGTCGCCCATCAGGAAGACGCGGCCTTCGGGCACGATCACCGGATCGGTATCGTCGTTCTCGCGCGGGCCGAAGTCGAGAATGGTGTAGCTGCGTCCGCCCGGGAGCGTTTCCCGGTATTGCGGATAACGGCACACGTCGGTGCCGTTGGCGAGGCGGGCCTGGAATTCGGGCGAGTAGCAGCGCGTGTTGGGGCTGACCGCGGCCTCGAAATCGGCGACGCGGACCTTGGGCACCGGCTCGCCGTTGAGCCACAGCACGCCCGACTTCATCTGCACGGTATCGCCGGGCAGCCCGATCACGCGCTTGATCCAGTCCTCGTCGTTCGACGGCGGCGCCTTGAACACCACGACGTCGCCCCGCTCGGGCTGGCTGGCGAAGATCCGGCTTTCGGGCAGCAGCGGCACGCCGAAGGGCAGGCTTTGACGCGAATAGCCATAGGGCCACTTCGCCAGCAGCAGGTAATCGCCGACCAGCAGCCGCGGCAGCATCGATTCGCTGGGAATGTAGAACGGCGCCAGGAAGAAGCTGCGGAACACGGCCACGAACAGCACCAGCTTCAGAAGGAAGACGGGAAAGCTGTCCTCCTTCTTTTCCGGTTTGGTCTTGCCGGAATCGGGGCTGGCGGCGCTTTCGGACACGGTGGCGACGGGGGTTTCGGTCATGGGGCACGTCCATGTTGGCGCAGGCGTCTGCCGTCAAGGGCTAAGGTGTATTGCATGAATATATCACTAACCGTCGATTTGCCGCTTCGCATACGATTGGCGGCTTGGCGAGGGCACCTCTGCAGGCCATAGCGGCCCACGGATCCGCACCCGAGGAGTAGACGATGACCGATGCCACCCGCGCGCTCTGGGCGGACCTTGCCGCCTTGCCCAAGCCGGCGCTGAAGGACTTGTTCGCCGATAGCGGAAGGCTCGACGCGTGGTCGAGCGCGCTGGCCCTGCCGGGCGGGAGGATCCGCTTCGACTGGTCGAAGACGCATCTCGACGCGGCGCACGCCAGGGCATTCTCGAGCCTCGCCGACGCTGCCGGGTTTACCGGACGGCGCGCCGCCATGTTCGCGGGCGAACACATCAACGTGACCGAGGACCGCGCGGTCGAGCACACCGCGCTGCGCGGCGTCGGGCGCGAGACCAGCGTCGAGGAGGCCCACGCGCTGCACCTGCGCATGAAGGGCCTGGTCGAGGCGATCCACGCTGGCGTGCTGGGCGAGGTCAGGCACCTGATCCACATCGGGATCGGCGGATCGGCATTGGGGCCGAACCTTGCCGTCGATGCCCTGACCCGAGACGAAGCCCGGGTCGACGTCCACGTCGTCGCCAATATCGACGGCTGCGCGCTGGAGGAGGCGTTCAGGGCCTGCGATCCGGCGACCACGCTGATCGCCGTCGCCTCGAAGACCTTCACCACCACCGAGACGATGACCAACGCGCAGTCGGCGCTCGACTGGCTGAAGGCGGGTGGAGTCGCGGATCCCTTTGGCCGGGTGATTGCGCTGACCGCGGCGCCGGACAAGGCGGTCGAATGGGGCGTCGATGAAACCCGCGTCCTGCCCTTCGCGGAAAGCGTCGGCGGGCGGTATTCGCTGTGGTCGTCGATCGGCTTTCCGATCGCGCTGGCGCTGGGCTGGCAGGACTTCGCCGAGTTCCTCGACGGCGCGGCGGCCATGGACGAGCATTTCCGCGACACCGACGGCCTTGCCAACCTGCCGCTGCGCGCGGCCTTTGCCGACCTCTATTATACCCGCCTGCGCGGCTGCCAGACCCGCGCGGTCTTCGCCTACGACGAGCGGCTGCGTCTGCTGCCAAGCTATCTGCAGCAGCTCGAAATGGAATCGAACGGCAAGTCTGTGACATTGGACGGCCAGCCGGTCGACGGGCCGACCGCGCCGATCACTTGGGGCGGGGTGGGGACCGACGCGCAGCACGCGGTTTTCCAGTTGCTCCACCAGGGGACCAACCTGGTTCCGGTCGATTTCATCGCCGCGATCATCCCCGGCGACAGCCTCGACCCGGCGCACCACCGCAACCTGCTGGCCAACTGCTTTGCGCAAGGGGCGGCGCTGATGGCCGGCAAGGCGGCGAAAGACGGCGCCCGCGCCTATCCGGGCGACCGGCCGAGCGCGACGATCCTGTGCGAGGATCTCAATCCCGCCACGCTAGGTGCGCTGATCGCGTTCCACGAACACCGCACCTTCTGCAACGGCGTGCTGCTCGGGATCAATTCGTTCGACCAATTCGGCGTCGAGCTGGGCAAGGAGATCGCAAAGTCGATCGTTGCCGGCAGCGCCCGGTTCGATCCGAGCACCGAAGCCCTGCTCGACGCCGCCGGGATCAACTAGCGCCGGCGGCGAAGTGGCTGGGCAGGCCGAGGCGGCCGGTCGCGATCCGCTCCGCCGGGTTGTGGCCCGCATTGCCGGCACCGATGCGCGCCTTAAGCCGGTCGAGCAGCGCCAGGCCTTCGTGCCACAGGCCGAGGCCGGAATCGGCGTTGATATGGCCCGCTTCGCCAAGGTCGACGAGGTCCGACTTCCAGTGGCTGGCCAGCCACGCTGCGGTGTGGAAGTTCATCCACGGGTCGTTGCGGCTGGCGATCAGCAGGCTCTCGAACGGCAATGGATCGACCGGCACCGGAGCGAAGGGATTGAGCCGTTCGTCGCGCGGGAAGAAGTCGGCCTCGGGCGGAGCGACCAGCAAGGCGCCCAGCACCGGATCGCCCCGCTGCGGCTGCTCATAGTGCGCCCACCAGGCCACCGCCAGGCAGCCGAGGCTGTGCGCCACCAGGATGACCGGGCGTCCGGCCCGGTGGATGGCAAGATTCAGCTTGTTGACCCAGGTGTTGCGGTGCGGCCTTTCCCAGTCGCCGAGCTCCACCTTGGAGGCCGCGTCGAGCTCGTGCTCCCACAGCGTCTGCCAGTGCGAAGGGCCGCTGTCGCCGAGGCCCGGGACGAGAAGAATGGCCGGATCGACCGGCTTGGCGGGCGGGGGCAATAGGGGCATTGGCCTGTCTCCGTGATCGCGTCCAGGGGTGGTCGCTGGCAGAGACTTCTGCACAGCGTCGGCCTTTGAAAGCCTGCAGCGGCGAGCCGTTCCTAAATGTCGACTAAAAGAGTAGAGATTAAACGATCGGGCCAGTCGCGAGACGAAACGCTGGCCCCGCATTGCCACTTGGCCGTGCGCCGCCCATATCCCGGCACGACCGCGCCGCACGCGATTCTGGAAAAGAGCAAGGACAAGCCGCAGTGGAATTCGACTACGACCTTTTCGTCATTGGCGCCGGCTCGGGCGGGGTTCGCGCCAGCCGGATCGCGGCGTCCCACGGGGCACGGGTGGCCGTGGCGGAAGAGTTCCGCATCGGCGGCACCTGCGTGATCCGTGGCTGCGTGCCCAAGAAGCTGCTGGTCTATGGGTCCCACTTCGCCGAGGAACTGCAGGACGCCTCGCACTACGGCTGGTCGGTCGAGGGGATGAGTTTCGACTGGGCCGTGCTGCGCGACACCGTGCTGCGCGATGTCGACCGGCTCGAAGTCGCCTACACAGCCACGCTCGACAACCACAAGGTCGAGCATTTCAAGCAGCGCGCGACCGTGACGGGACCGAACACGGTGCGGCTCGCCTCGGGCCGCGAGGTCAGCGCGAAATACATCCTCGTTGCCACCGGCGCCTGGCCTGTCATGCCCGATTTCCCGGGCAACGAGCACTGCATCACGTCGAACGAAGTGTTCCACCTTCCCGAGCTGCCGCGCCGCGTGATCGTGCAGGGCGCCGGCTATATCGCGATGGAGTTTGCCGGCATCTTCAACGCGTTGGGCAGCCATGTCACCGTGGTCAATCGCAGCGAAACCCTGCTGCGCGGCTATGACGAGGCACTGCGCGACCGCCTGCTCCAGATCACCATGGCGCGCGGGATCGAGTACAAGTTCAACTGCCCGATCAAGAAGGTCGAGAAGCAGGAGGACGGCTCGCTGCTGGTGTGGGTTGGCGATCACGATCCGGTCCCGGCCGACGTCGTGCTGGTGGCCACGGGGCGCCGCCCCAACACCGACGGGCTGGGCCTCGAGACGGCGGGCGTGCAACTGGGCGACAAGGGCCAGATCCCGGTCGACGAACTCAGCCGCACGAGCTGCGAGAGCATCTACGCCGTCGGCGACGTGACCGACCGGGTCCAGCTTACCCCGATCGCCATCCGCGAAGGCCACGCGGTGGCCGATGCGCTGTTCGGCAACAACCCGCGCGCGATCGCCTACGACTGCATTCCCAGCGCCGTATTCTCGCAGCCGCCGCTGGCCTCGGTCGGGCTGACCGAAGGGCAGGCGCGCAACCAGTTCGGCAACGTGAAGATCTACACCAGCGACTTCCGGCCGATGAAGAACGTCTTTGCCAGCCGCCAGGAACGCGGTCTCTACAAACTGGTCGTCGATGCGGGCACCGACCGGATCCTGGGCATTCACATGATCGGGCCGGAGGCGCCCGAAATCCTCCAGGCCGCCGCAATTGCGGTCCAGGCAAAGCTAACCAAGGCGGACTTCGACGCAACCGTGGCGCTGCACCCCTCGATGGCCGAGGAACTGGTCCTGATGCGATGATGCGCGGGCTGCTCTTGGCGGTCGCGGCCGCTGTCCTGACGCTGTCCAGCCTGCTGGTGGTGACGACGGGCGGGGAGCGGACGATGTACGGATACGAAGGGGGCGTGGCGGAAAATTTCCGGCCTCGCGAGCAGGCGGGCTGGCCCGCACCGTTCCTGGCCGACAGTCCGGATACGTCTGTGATCCACCAGATCGGGGTCGAGGACGACCTGCGGGCTGGCAACCTGCTGGGAACTTACGCCTTCTGGCTGCTCGTCGTGCTGGCGGCGCGGCGGATCGCGGGGAGCCGACGTCCGTTGCAAGATTGAACGGACCGACTAGTCTCGATCGAGCATAACGGGGAGAAGCGACATGGCGGGCACGGTTCTGGTCAGCGGTGGAAGCGGATACATCGCAGGCGAAACGATCCGCCAGTTGCTGGCGCGCGGGTGGACGGTACACACGACCGTCCGCAACTTGTCGCGGGAGGCGGAACTGCGCGGCCAGCTTGGCGGATCTCCCGAGACTTTGCGCTTCTACGCCGCCGATCTGATGAAAGATGCCGGCTGGGCCGAAGCGATGGACGGGTGCGACGCGGTCTGCCACATGGCCTCGCCGTTCCCGACCAGCGTGCCGAAAGACGAGAACGAGCTGATCGTCCCCGCGCGCGAGGGCGCCTTGCGCGCGCTGCGCTTTGCCCATGCCGCGGGGATCAAGCGGTTCGTCATGACCAGCAGCGCGGCGGCGATTGCCTATGGCCACCCGCCCGGCAAGTCGCAGTACGACGAAAGCGACTGGACGAACGTCGATGCGCCGGGCGTCCAGCCCTATATAAAGTCCAAGACCATCGCCGAGCGCGCCGCGCGCGACTGGGTTGCGGCCAACGCGCCCGAGATGGACTATTGCGCGGTCTGCCCGGTCGCCGTGATCGGGCCCGTCGAAGGCAGCGACTTTGCCGCTTCGATCGACCTCGTGCTGAGGCTGCTCAACGGGTCGGTCCCGGCGCTGCCCGACGTCGGGTTCAGCATAGTTGACCTGCGCGACATTGCCGATCTGCATGTGCGTGCGCTCGAAGCCGATGCGGCGACGATCCACGGCGAGCGATTCATCGGCTCCTCAGGGCCGTTCCAGCGCTTTGCCGATGTAGCGCGGGTGCTGCGCGACAACCTCGGCCCGCAGGCGCGCAAGGTGCCGACACGCAAGATGCCCAACTGGGCGGTGCATCTGTTGGCGATGGTCATGCCCCCGGCGCGGCAACTACTCGGCGAACTGGGGCGTGTCCGCGCGACGAGTTCGGCCCACGCGCAAGAGGTTCTGGGCTGGAGCCCGCGCCCGCCCGAGCAGTCGATCGTCGACTGCGCGCGCAGCCTGATCGAGAAGGGCGTCGTCAAGGTCTAGCCCACCCGGTAGGGCACCACGCCGCGGCTGTCCGGATCGACGCTGATCGGGCGGTCGCTGGGCGGAAAGGCGCGCTGGTCGCAATCGGCGCGCGGGCAGATGCGGCAGGAAATGCCGATCCGCGTCGCGGCCCGCTCGGCGGTCAGGTCGAGCCCGTCGGCATAGACGAACTCGCCCGCCTGGCTCGCCTCGCAGCCCAGCGCCACGGCATAGCGGCGCGGCGCCCGGTCGTAGCTGCCGCTCGGTTTCACCAGACCCTTGGCCATCGAGACATAGCGCACCCCGTCGGGCGTTTCGGCAAGCTGCACCAGGATCCGGTCGGGGATCGCCACCGCCTCGTGCACGATCCACAGCGGGCAGGCCCCCCCGAACCGGGCAAACTGCAGCCGCGTTGCCGAATGACGCTTGGTGATGTTGCCCGCCATATCGACGCGGCAGAAGAAGAACGGCACCCCGCGCGCATCCTCGCGCTGCAAGGTGGAAAGGCGGTGGCAGGTCTGTTCGAAGCTGGTGCCGAAGGCTTGGGCCAGCCTGTCGATGTCGTGGCGCACTTCGCGCGCGGCTGCGCGGAAGCGGCGATAGGGCATCAGCAATGCGCCGGCGGCATAGTTGCAAAGTCCCACGAACAGCAACTGGCGGCTGGCCGCGGTGCGCAGGCCCGCACCTTCGATCACTGCGGCGATCTCGTCCTTTAGCGCCAGCGCAGCAAGCTGGTGCGCCAGCAGGAAGCGGCGGCTTTCGACCGGCTGGCCGGGATCGACCGTCAGGTGGCCCATTTCGGCGTCGTAGGAGCGCAGACCCTGCAGCCCCGAATAGATCAGCGAGATCGACAGCGCGTCCTTCAGGTAGGCCTCGATCGCACCCGTGTCCGGCGTCTGCCCGCCGAGCTGGCTGGCCAGCGCCTCTGCCGCGCGGTCGAGGCTGTCGACATAGTTGTTCTCGAGGTGGAACCAGTCGCGCACCTCCTCCCACGGCAGTCGGGCGGTGCCGGCGCTTTCGCTGGCCAAAGCCTCGTCCACCATGGCGAGCCGCTGCCCGCCGCGGCGATAGGCTTCGTGGAGCGCGATGAACCGCTCGGCGAGAACCGGTTGCTGCTCGGCAAAGCGCGCGAGCTGCGCGGCATCGAGCGGTTCGGGAAACAGTGGGTCGGCGTTGGCTTCGCGGAGCGCGGCAAGCCGTTCTTCGGCATCGCCCGCGCCGACCCCGCGCCAGTCGAGCGGGAAGGCACGGGCCAGCCTGTCGATGAGCGCCGTGGTCAGCGGACGGTCGTCGTTCTCGAGCTGCGAGAGGTAGGATGTGCTGATCGCCAGCGCGGCCGCAAGTTCGGACTGCTTCAGCCGCCGCTCGGTGCGGATGGCGCGAAGCTGGGCTCCGGCGAACAGGCGGCGCTGGGACATGGCACAAAGCCTACTTTGCAAAGTCGTGCTTTGCAACTTTGCAAGTTCACATTGGACATTGCCTGCCCCGCGCGGCAAGCCCGACGCTTCAACGCGATTCAGACGGGAAGAGCATGTCTGCAAACATTGCCGAAATGGAAAAGCGCCGCGCTGCCGCACGCCTGGGCGGGGGGCAGAAGCGGATCGACGCCCAGCACGCCAAGGGCAAGCTGACCGGGCGCGAACGCCTGCTGATCCTGCTCGACGAGGGCAGCTTCGAAGAAACCGACATGTACGTCGAACACAACTGCGTCGACTTCGGGATGCAGGACAGCGTCATCCCCGGCGACGGGGTGGTGACGGGCAGCGGCACGATCAACGGGCGGCTGGTCTATGTCTTCAGCCAGGATTTCACCGTGTTCGGTGGCGCCGTGTCCGAACGCCACGCGATGAAGATCTGCAAGGTGATGGACGCGGCGATGAAGGTCGGCGCGCCGGTGATCGGCCTCAATGACAGCGGCGGCGCGCGCATCCAGGAAGGCGTCGCTTCGCTTGGCGGCTATGCCGAGATTTTCCAGCGCAACGTGCTCGCCTCGGGCGTCGTCCCGCAGCTCAGCCTCATCATGGGGCCGTGCGCGGGCGGGGCGGTCTATTCGCCGGCGATGACCGACTTCATCTTCATGGTGAAGGACAGCTCCTACATGTTCGTCACCGGTCCCGACGTGGTCAAGACCGTGACCAACGAGGTGGTGACTCAGGAGGAACTGGGCGGGGCGATCACGCACAGCACCAAGACCAGCGTGGCTGACCTCGCGCTCGAAAACGATATCGAGGCGCTGCTGACTGCGCGCGACTTCTTCGATTTCTTGCCCTTGAACAACCGCGAAGAGGTGCCCGAGCGGCCGACCACCGACCCGTGGGACCGGATCGAGGACAGCCTCGACACACTGATCCCGGCCAACGCCAACCAGCCCTACGACATGCACGAAGTCGTGAAGAAGGTGCTGGACGAGGGTGAGTTCTTCGAGATCCAGCCGGGTCACGCCGCCAACATCCTGTGCGGCTTCGGCCGGGTAGAGGGCAAGACCGTGGGCGTGGTCGCCAACCAGCCGATGGTGCTGGCCGGCGTGCTCGACATCAATTCATCCAAGAAGGCCGCGCGCTTCGTGCGGTTCTGCGATGCCTTCAACGTGCCCATCCTGACCTTCGTCGACGTCCCCGGGTTCCTCCCCGGCACCGCGCAGGAACTGGGCGGGATCATCAAGCATGGCGCCAAGCTGCTGTTCGCCTATGCCGAGGCGACCGTGCCCAAGATCACCGTGATTACCCGCAAGGCATACGGCGGGGCCTATGACGTGATGGCCTCAAAGCACCTGCGCGGCGATCTCAACTACGCCTGGCCCACCGCCGAAATCGCGGTGATGGGCGCCAAGGGCGCGGTCGAGATCATCTTCCGCTCCGACATCGGCGATCCCGCCAAGATCGCTGAGCGCACCAAGGAGTACGAAGACCGCTTCGCCAATCCGTTCGTGGCGGCGAGCAAAGGCTTCATCGACGAGGTGATCCACCCGCGCAACACTCGGCGGCGGATCGCGCTGGGGCTGCGGAAACTGCGGAACAAGCAGCTCGAGAACCCCTGGAAGAAGCACGACAACATTCCGCTTTAAGGACAGGCACATGAAACTAGGCCGCCTCAACCACATCGGCGTGGCAACTCCGTCGATCGCGGACTCCATCGTCTTCTACCGCGACGTCATGGGCGCGACGAAGATCCATGCGCCGTTCGATCTGGAATCGCAGGGCGTGAAGGTCTGCTTCGTCGATACCCCCGGCGCGGACGGGGCGCTGAACGGCACCCAGATCGAGCTTATCGAGCCGCTACCCGGCAACACCAGCATCGCCGGTTTCCTCGACAGGAACCCGGCCGGCGGACAGCACCACATGTGCTACGAAGTGCCCGATATCCACGCCGCCAAGGCCGAGTTCGAGGCCATGGGCAAGCGCGTGCTGGGCGAACCGCGCATTGGCGCGCACGGCACGCTGATCTTCTTCGTCCACCCCAGGGACATGGGCGGGGTGCTGACCGAAATCATGGAAACGCCGAAGGCGGGCGAACACTGGTCGAACTGACCGGACACGACGCGATCTGACTGGAGAGAGACATGGCTGAATACGAGACGATCCTGACCGAGCGCAAAGGTGACGTTCTGGTCATCACCCTCAACCGGCCCGACCGGCTCAACGCTGCGTCGCTGCAAATGGCCGACGATATCAGCCTTGCGCTCTACCAGCTTGATGGCGCGCGCGCCGTCCTCATCACCGGCGCGGGCCGGGCGTTCTGCTCGGGCGCGGACCTTCAGGCACGCGGCGCTGCCAGCGCGGTAAGCGGCGGGGATGCCAGCCACAAGGCGCTGATGAACCATTACAATCCGGCGCTGAGCCAGATCCTTCGCCTTCCGGTTCCGGTGGTGACGGCGGTCAATGGTCCGGCGGCGGGCGTCGGTTGCTCGATCGGCCTTGCCGGCGATTTCGTGCTGGCCGGAAAGAGCGCCTATTTCCTGCAGGCCTTCGTCAACATCGGGCTGGTCCCCGATGGCGGATCGACCTGGCTGCTGACCCGGGCGATCGGCAAGGCCCGGGCCACGCGCATGATGATGCTGGGCGAGCGCGTCGGCGCCGAACAGGCGGAAGACTGGGGCCTGATCTACAAGGCGGTCGACGATGCCGCGCTGATGGATGAGGCGCTCGCGCTCGCAACCCGTCTGGCTGAAGGGCCGACGGTGTCTTACGCAACGATGAAAGCCAATATAATGACCGCGCTCGATGGCACCTTGCCGCAGGTCCTGCTGGCTGAAGCCGAAGGTCAGCGGATCGCCGGATCGAGCGCCGACGCCATGGAGGGCGGCCTCGCCTTCCTCGAAAAGCGCAAGGCTGCATTCAAGGGTAAGTAATCATGGCTGGAATCGAAGACTGGCAGGCCGCCGCGACCAAGGAGGTCAAGGGCAAGGACCTCACCTGGAACACGCCCGAGGGGATCGCGGTCAAGCCGCTCTACACTGCCGAGGACGTGACCGCCGATCCGGGCCTGCCGGGCTTCGCCCCGTTCACTCGCGGCGTGCGCGCCAGCATGTATGCGGGCCGCCCGTGGACGATCCGCCAGTACGCCGGGTTCTCGACTGCCGAGGAATCGAACGCCTTCTATCGCCGCAACCTGGCGGCGGGGCAGAAGGGCCTTTCGGTGGCTTTCGACCTTGCCACCCACCGCGGATACGACAGCGATCACCCGCGCGTCGTGGGCGACGTCGGCAAGGCCGGTGTGGCGATCGACAGCGTCGATGACATGAAGATCCTGTTCGACGGCATCCCGCTCGACCAGATGAGCGTGTCGATGACCATGAACGGCGCGGTGATCCCGATCCTGGCGTTCTTCATCGTCGCGGGCGAGGAACAGGGGGTCGACCGCAAACTGCTCGACGGGACCATCCAGAACGACATCCTCAAGGAGTTCATGGTCCGCAACACCTACATCTATCCGCCCGAACCCTCGATGCGGATCATCTCGGACATCTTCGGCTACACCAGCCGCGAGATGCCCAAGTTCAATTCGATCTCGATTTCCGGCTACCATATGCAGGAAGCCGGGGCGACGCAGGTCCAGGAACTGGCCTTCACGATCGCCGACGGCATGGAATACGTGAAGTACGGGGTCGCCAGCGGCCTCGACATCGACAAGTTCGCCGGGCGCCTGTCGTTCTTCTTCGCCATCGGCATGAACTTCTTCATGGAAGTGGCCAAGCTGCGCGCCGCGCGCGTGCTGTGGCACCGCGTGATGACCAGGCTGGGCGCGCAGGACGAACGCAGCAAGATGCTGCGCACCCACTGCCAGACCAGCGGGGTCAGCTTGCAGGAGCAGGACCCCTACAACAACGTCATCCGCACCACGATCGAGGCGATGGCGGCGATGCTGGGCGGAACACAGTCGCTCCACACCAACGCACTGGATGAAGCGATCGCACTGCCGACCGACTTTTCCGCGCGCATCGCCCGCAACACCCAGATCGTGATCCAGGAAGAAACGGGCATGACCAAGGTGGTCGATCCGCTCGGTGGGTCGTACTACATCGAGGCGTTGACCCAGGAACTGGTCGATCAGGCCTGGGCGATCATCGAACGGGTCGAGGCCGAGGGCGGCATGGCCAAGGCGGTCGCCGCCGGCTGGCCCAAGGCGATGATCGAGGAAGCCGCCGCCGGCCGTCAGGCCCGTGTCGACAAGGGCGAGGACGTGATCGTCGGCGTCAACAAGTACCGCCTGGCATCGGAAGACCAGCTCGAAACGCTGGAAGTCGACAACCACGTGGTCCGCGAAGGGCAGATCGCCCGCCTGAAAGCCACCCGCGCCGCGCGTGACGAAGGCAAGTGCCAGGCCGCGCTCGCTGCGCTGACCGAAGGCGCCAGGGGGCAGGGCAACCTCCTCGAACTCGCGGTCGAAGCCGCGCGCCACCGCGCCACGCTGGGCGAAATTTCCGACGCGATGGAGGCCGTGTTCGGCCGCTATGGCACCCAGCCGACCCCGGTGAAGGGCATCTACGGCGGCGCTTACGCGGGCGACAGCCGCTACCAGCAGGTCCTGGACGGCGTGGAAGCAGTAGAGCGCCGCCTGGGACGCAAACCCCGCATCCTGATCGCCAAGATGGGCCAGGACGGCCACGACCGCGGCGCTAACGTCATTGCTTCAGCGTTCAGCGACATGGGCTTCGACGTGACCAGCGGGCCGCTGTTCCAGACGCCCGAAGAAACGGTGGTGCTGGCACTGGAAAGCGGGGTCGACGCGGTCGGCGCCTCGAGCCTGGCCGCCGGGCACAAGACGCTGATCCCCGAACTGATCCAGCGCCTGAAGGAAGCCGGACGCGGCGACATCAAGGTTGTCGCGGGCGGGGTGATCCCGCCGCAGGACTACGATTTCCTGCGCGACGCAGGCGTGCAGGGCATCTATGGCCCCGGCTCCAACGTGGTCGAATGCGCGGCCGACATGCTGCGCCTGCTCGGCCACAACATGCCGCCCGCCGGTGGTGAGGCAGAGGCAGCTTGATGACAGCGATCCGCACCGACTGGACCCGCGCGGAGATCGCCGCGCTGTTCGACCTGCCGTTTACCGAGCTTCTGTTCCGCGCGGCCAGCGTCCACCGCGAGAACCATCCGCCCGAACAGGTGCAGCTCTGCACCCTGCTGTCGATCAAGACCGGCGGCTGTCCGGAGGATTGCGGCTATTGCAGCCAGTCGGTCAAGGCCGACAGCGGGGTCGAAGCGACCAGGCTGATGGACGTTCAGGCCGTTCTGCAAAAGGCCGCGCAGGCCAAGGATAATGGCAGCCAGCGCTTCTGCATGGGCGCCGCCTGGCGCAACCCCAAGGACCGCGACATGCCCGCGATCGTGGAGATCGTGAAAGGCGTGCGCGCCATGGGGCTCGAGACCTGCATGACGCTCGGCATGCTGACGCCGAAGCAGGCGGACATGCTAGCTGAGGCCGGGCTCGACTATTACAACCACAACATCGACAGCAGCCCGGAATACTATGAGCGCGTCATCACCACGCGCACGATGGCCGACCGGCTCGACACTTTGTCGAACGTCCGCGCGGCGGGGATCAACGTGTGTTCGGGCGGGATCGTCGGCATGGGCGAGACGCGGGAGGACCGCGTCGGCTTCGTCCACACGCTCGCCACGCTGCCGCAGCACCCCGAAAGCGTGCCGGTCAACGCGCTAGTGCCGGTCAAGGGCACCGTGCTGGGCGACATGCTGGCGGATACCCCGATGGCCAAGATCGACGACATCGAGTTCGTCCGCACCGTCGCAGTGGCGCGGATCACGATGCCGCTCTCGATGGTGCGCCTCTCCGCGGGGCGCGAGTCGATGAGCGAGGCGACCCAGGCGCTGTGCTTCCTCGCCGGCGCGAACTCGATCTTCACCGGCGACAAGCTGCTGACCGCTCCGAACGCGGGCGACGACAGCGACGCCGCGCTGTTCGCCAAGCTGGGGCTGACGGCGCTGGCGCAACCCGAACCGCTACGTGCCTGCCGCACCCCTGAACTTGCGGAGTAAAGATGTTCAAAAAGATCCTCATCGCCAACCGTGGCGAAATCGCTTGCCGGGTCATCAAGACCGCCCGCCGGATGGGCATCCAGACCGTCGCGGTCTATTCGGACGCCGATGCGCGGGCGCCGTTCGTTCAGATGGCGGACGAGGCGGTGCACATCGGCCCGTCGCCTGCGGCACAAAGCTATCTCATCGCGGACAAGATCATCGAAGCCTGCAAGGCGACCGGGGCCGAGGCGGTTCATCCGGGCTATGGCTTCCTGTCCGAGCGGACCAGCTTTGCCGAGGAACTGGCGAAGAACGGCATCGCCTTCATCGGTCCGCCGGTGGGCGCGATCGCGGCGATGGGCGACAAGATCGAGTCCAAGAAGCTGGCCAAGGAAGCCGGCGTCAACGTCGTCCCCGGCTTCGTCGGCGAGATCGAGGATACTGAGCACGCGGTGCGCATCTCGGACGAGATCGGCTATCCGGTGATGATGAAGGCGAGCGCCGGCGGCGGCGGCAAGGGCATGCGCCTGGCGTACGACGAGAAAGACGTGCGCGAAGGTTTCGAGGCGGTGAAGCGCGAGGGGCTCAATTCCTTCGGCGATGACCGCGTGTTCATCGAGAAATTCATCCTCAACCCGCGCCACATCGAGATCCAGATCCTGGGCGACCAGCACGGCAACATTCTTTATTTGAACGAGCGTGAATGCTCGATTCAGCGCCGCCACCAGAAGGTGGTCGAGGAAGCGCCGTCGCCGTTCGTGACGCCCAAGATGCGCAAAGCGATGGGCGAACAGTGCGTCGCGCTGAGCCGTGCGGTGGGCTATTACAGCGCCGGTACGGTCGAGCTGATCGTGTCGGGCGCGGACCCGACGGGCGAGAGCTTCTACTTCCTTGAAATGAACACCCGCCTGCAAGTCGAGCACCCGGTGACCGAGGCGATCACCGGCATCGACCTGGTCGAGCAGATGATCCGCGTCGCCGCCGGCGAGAAGCTGGCGATGACGCAGGACGATATCGGCATTGATGGCTGGTCGATTGAAAACCGCGTCTATGCCGAAGACCCATATCGCGGCTTCCTGCCCAGCACCGGGCGGCTGGTGCGCTATCAGCCGCCGGTCGAAGGCTGGACCGATGATGGCGAGGCGAACGGCCGCCGCGGGGTGGACGGCGTGCGCGTCGATGACGGCGTCTACGAAGGCGGCGAAGTGTCGATGTTCTACGATCCGATGATCGCCAAGCTCGTCACCTGGGGCCAGACCCGCGACGAGGCGGCGGACAAGCAGATCGCCGCGCTCGACAGCTTCGAGATCGAGGGGCTGGGCCACAACATCGACTTCGTTTCGGCGATCATGCAGCACCCGCGGTTCCGCTCGGGCGAACTGACCACCGGCTTCATCGCCGAGGAATACCCCGACGGCTTCCACGGTGCGGCAACTTCGAATGAGACCGCGCGCGACCTGGCGGCCATCGCCGGCTTCATCGCCACGGCGCGCGCCGACCGCGCGCGGCAGGTCGACCAGCAACTGAACGGAGAGCTTGAACCGCCCTACGACTGGTCGGTGACGATCGGCGACAGGATCTTTGCCGTCGCGCTGGAGGACGATGTCTTGGTCGATGGCGACCCGGTCGACATGGGGTGCAGCTACACCCCGGGTGACCGGATGGTCGAAGCGCACATCGCAGGCCAGACCTACACGGTGAAGATCGAACCGACCCGCACCGGCCTGAAAATGACCACGCGCGGCGCGATCCACCAGGTCCGCGTGCTGCCCGCGCACATCGCCCACCTGACGCAGCACATGATCGAAAAGGTCCCGCCGGACCTGTCGAAGTTCCTGATCTGTCCGATGCCAGGCCTGCTGGTTTCGCTGAGCGTGGCCGAGGGCGACAAGGTCGAGGCGGGCCAGCCGCTCGCCGTGGTCGAGGCAATGAAAATGGAGAACATCCTCCGCGCCGAGAAATCGGCCACAGTCAAGAAGGTCAACGCCAAGGCCGGCGACAGCCTGGCCGTCGACGCGGTGATCTTGGAGCTGGAATAGGTGCACCTGGACCACGCGCCCGATGCGCCCGCCGCCGAGCTGATCGGTTTCGACCAGTTTCTGGCCGTCGACATCCGTGTCGGTACGATCCTGTCGGCGGAACCGTTTCCCGAGGCGCGCAAGCCGGCCTACAAGCTGGTGATCGATTTCGGGCCGGGGATCGGGGTGAAGAAGTCGAGCGCGCAGATCACCGATCGCTACGACCTGCGTGACCTGCCGGGGCGCCAGGTGGCGGCGGTGGTCAATTTCCCCCCGCGCCAGATCGGCAAGTTCATGTCCGAAGTGCTGACGCTGGGCTTCGGCGACGAGGCGGGTGCTGTGATCCTGTTCGCGCCGGATCGCCCGGTCCCCGAAGGATCGCGTCTGTTTTGAACGCGAAAACGGGGCGGATCCTTAGACCCGCCCCGCTTCATGCAATGTGCCGCGGCTTAGAGGCCGTCGACGCTCTTGCTGACGAGGATGTTCACGGCAACGCGGCGGTTCTGCGCCTTGCCTTCCTCGGTGTTGTTGTCCGCCATCGGATCGGCTTCGGCCATGCCGGTCGGGGTCAGAACGCGATAGGGCTTCCACTTGCAGTACTGCTGCAGGTAGTTGATCACGCTGGCCGCGCGCTTTTCGCTGAGCGTCTGGTTGTATTCCTCGTCACCGACCGAGTCGGTGTAACCGACGACCAGCAGCAGGGCGTTGTTCATGCCTTCGGCCTGGGTAGCGGCCTGGCACAGCTCAGCCTTGGCTTGCGGCGACAGGTTCGACTTCGCGGTATCGAAGAACACGTTGGTCGTGCCCTTGATGTTGTAGTTGTCGATGTCCGCCATGCGGCCGCGCAGCGCCTGGGTGGCGGCGGTCTGTTCGGCAAAGCCCTGGGCCGTGCCGTTGCGGATCATCGTCGCGACCTTGTTGTCGCTGTTCTTGAAGTTGACCTGGCTGGCCAGCAGGACCGGGCCGGCCTGCATGGTCTTGACCGTCACCGGCAGGCCATTGAGCAGGGCCGAGGTCGGCAGGTTGCTCTTGCCGCCACCGAACAGTCCGCCGCCCGACTTGATCTTGGTCGTTTCGTTGACATAGACGACCGTGCTGACGCCGGCATCGGTCGTAACCTTGATCTTGTCGGCCGCGCGGGCTGTGATGACGCCCTTGATTTCGGGTCCCTGGGTCATAGCGCTCATGTCCGGCTGCAGTTCGCCGTTGACGATGATCGCGGGGTTGTTGGTTGCATCCTGCGCCGAGACACCGCCGGCCATCGGCAGGGTGAGCAGGGCAGCAGCTGTCAAAATCTTGGTCCGGGTGGACATGGCAGGCATAGATCAGGCTCCTTGGATTACGCTTGGCGCGTGATTGTTGAGGCGAACCTGTCTGCTAGATGAACAAAAACGCGGGAATCTGTCAATTTGCGGGTCGTCAGGTGCGGGTCTGCGATGAACCGAGCGTGTTCTATGTGCAACAGTTCCGGGAAAACGACGATCCGAGCGCTACGAATCGACGAACGACATGAACCGACTCACCAATGATTTGCCGGCGAAGGCATCCGGGCGATGTGTCTACTGGTGTTCACAGCTCTCGTCTGGCGACGGATTGCGTCGATGATATGAATTGCAGTGTGCAACGTATGGTTGACCTGCCGCGCCGTTGCGTCGAAGGCTCGCCGTATGAGCCTGCCGCAGATCCTCGCCGCCGCCCGATCCATCGAGAACGGCTTTGCCGCAACGATTCCCGATGGCTGGATGCAGGGCCGCACCAGCTATGGCGGACTGTCCGCGGCCCTGGCGCTCGTCGCGGCGCAGCGGATTGCCGATGACCTGCCGCCACTGCGGTCGGCGACGGTCAACTTCGTCGGGCCGCTGGCGGGTGAGGTCGAGGTCACGGCACGGCTGCTGCGGCGGGGTCGCAACGCGACCTGGATCAGCGCCGAGGTCGGCGCCGAGGGCGCGGTCGGCTTGTCCGCGACGTTCGTCTTCATGGGTTCTGTAGAGCAGAGCACGCTTCACCTGCACGAAGTCCCAGCGCCGGCCGATCTGGTTCCGCTGGCTGAGGCCTTGCCCTTGCCCGAGCGGGGCGGACCGAGCTTCGCCCCCAATTTCGAGCGGAGGTTTGGCCTGCCACGATCCGACGTGGCCGAGCCGGTCATCTGTTGGTGGGAGCGCCTGCGCGATACCGAAGGTCTCGATCCGATGGTCGCGCTGCTGTTGCTGGCCGATGCCCTGCCGCCCGGGGTCATGCCGCTGACGGGCCCGGCGCCGATCAGTTCGATGACCTGGCTGATCAACCTCCTGACAGCCGAGCCGCGGACCGATGACGGCTGGTTCCTGCTGCGCGCGCTGGGCAACTACGCGGAAAAAGGCTGCTCCAGCCAGGACATGGCGATCTGGAACACCCGCGGCGAAGCGGTCGCCGTCGGCATGCAGTCGATCGCGCTGTTCGGCTAGGCTGCCAGTTCGCCGTCGAGGAAAGCGGCGACATCGTCGAGCGCGACGTCCTTCGCCAGGAAGGTCTGCCCGATCCCGCGCATCAGCAGGAAGGGCAGGGTGCCCGCGTCCATCTTCTTGTCGTGCAGCATGTGCCCGACAAGGGCCGCACCGTCGCAGCTGAGGCCCATCGCCCCGAGATCGGCGGTCATCCCCACATCGCGCAGGTGGCGGGCGAGATGTTCGGCGCTGGCCTGCGGCATCAGGCCGAGGCGCGCCGAATACTTCGCCGCCAGGACCATGCCGATCGCCACGCCTTCGCCATGGAGCAGCCGATCGGAAAAGCCGGTCTGCGCCTCGAGCGCGTGGCCGAAGGTGTGGCCGAGGTTGAGCAGCGCGCGGCGGCCGGTCGTCTCGCGCTCGTCCTCGGCGACGATCCGCGCCTTGGCCGCGATCGAATGGGCGACCGCATATTCGCGCAGTGCCGCATCACCGGCCAGCATGGCGGCGCCATTGGCATCGCACCAGGCGAAGAAGTCCGCATCGTCGATCAGGCCGTACTTGACCACTTCGGCATAACCGGCGCGCAATTCGCGCGGGGGCAGGGTATCGAGGACGGCAAGGTCCGCCAGGACTAGCGCGGGCTGGTGGAACGCGCCGACCAGGTTCTTGCCCGCAGCTGTGTTGATCGCAGTCTTGCCGCCGACCGAGGAATCGACCTGGGCCAGAAGGCTGGTCGGAAGCTGGATGAACTGGCAGCCGCGCTTGAGGATCGCCGCGGCAAAACCCGTTAGGTCGCCGATCACCCCGCCGCCAAGGGCAAGCACATGATCGCCGCGTTCGACCTCTTCGGCCAACAACCAGTCGATCGTCGCGGCCAGCTGCGCCCAGCTCTTGCTCGATTCGCCGGCGGGAAGAATGCGCCACACGGCCTCGTGTCCGCCGTCGTGGAGCGCGCTTTCGATCACGGAACCCCAGGCGTCATGGACATTGGCATCGGTGATCACCGGCACGCGCCGCTTGCGCAGCTTGCCGCGGCATTGATCGACCAGGCCGGCGAGCAGGCCGGTGCCGACCCGAACCTCGTACGGCGCGCCGGCAATGGCGACGGGGATTACAGCCATTCGTCAATTCCCTTCAGAACTTTGGCCACGGTTCGCCCATGGGGGCCGGCGGTGCTGGTCACGTGGATCGGCGCCTGGCTATAGGCCGATGCGCGTTCCTCGCGCAGCCGCGTCAGGACCGTGCGGGGATCGCCCCCGCGCAGCAGCGGCCGGTTGTCGCGGCGCCCGACGCGCTCGATCAGCGTATCGATATCGCTGTCGAGCCAGACCGCTATGCCCTTGTCGAGGATCAGGCGGCGCGTATCCGGGTTGACGAAGGCTCCTCCGCCGGTCGCCAGCACGCTGCGGTGGCTCGCACCGTCGAGCAGGCGGGCGATCACCCGGCGCTCGCCATCGCGGAAATAGGCCTCGCCGAATTGTTCGAAGATTTCCGGGATGGTCATCTGCGCGGCCTGCTCGATCGCCTCGTCGGCGTCGGTGAACGGGAGGTGGAGAAGGCCTGCCAACTTGCGCCCCACGCTCGACTTGCCGACCCCCATCATCCCGACCAGCACGATGGGCCGGTCGAGACGCGCGGCGAGTGCCTCGATTTCCGCCGAACTGAGGGTGTGGCCGTCATGGTCCATTGCGGCCTCGCCTATAGATGGGCTAACCGGACGCGCAAGTATCGGGTTCATGAGGTCGCGGGTGGCGGATAGCGTGCAAGGTCGGTTGAAGGTCGGACTGGTGATCGGGCTGCTGGCCGTGGCGTCGTTGCTGGCGCTGGCCTGGGTCGATGCCGGGGTCGAGCCCGTTCGCCCGCTGACCGCGCCGGCCACGTTGCCGGAGGCCGCTCGATGAAGCGCGTTCTGCTTTTTGCAGGCGGCGGTCTGCTGGCGCTGAGCTCGGTCTGGGCGGCGGCGCAGGATTCACCTGAAAGCCTGCTGCCGCCCGGGTTCGAGCGGCCCAAGGCGCCGCCCAAGCAGGATAGCCCTGCGCCCAATCCGGCGGCTTCTCCTGTTGTGCAGCCGCTTCCCAGCGACAGCTCGCGCGCATCCTCGGCCGGACCGCGCCCGATCACGCTGCCATCGGGCATGCGCATCCCCACGCTGCGCGAGCTGGAGGCGATGACGCCCGACGAGCTTGACGAGCTGCTCGGGCTCAAACCCAAGTTCGACATGCCCGGGGCGGCACGCCGCTCGCTCGATCGGGTCGGCGTGCTCGCCGCGGACGAGGGTGGCTTGCCGCCGCTTTCAGTGCGCGGCCAGTCGCCGGTGCTGGTCAAGGCGGCGATCGAAGGCAACAAGGGGCAGATGGTCTCGCGCTGGGGGCACATCCTCGTGCGCCGCGCGCTAGCCTCGCGAATGGACGCGCCGCAGGGAATGAACCCGGCAGACTTTGCCGCGGCCCGCACGCAGCTGCTGCTGCGCATGGGCGAGGGCGAGGCCGCCCGTGCCCTAGTCCAGGACGTCGATGCCGGAAACTACACCCCGGGCCTGACCCAGGCGGCGCTCGACGCTTTCGCCTTTACCGCCGATGTGACGGGCGTCTGCCCGGTCATTGCCGTTCACGGCAGCGTTCGCCGCGATCCAGACTGGCGAGTGCTGCGCTCGCTCTGCGCTTCGTTCCAGGGCGATGGCTCGGCCGGCATGGCGCAGCTCACGCAGATGGAGCGCACCGGGGTCTGGCCGCAGATCGACATCCTCCTCGCGAAGAAATACGCCGGCGCCATCGGCAAGAGCCGCCAGGCCGTGACGATCGAATGGGACAAGGTCGAGGATATGAAGCCGTGGCGCTATGCGCTGGCGATCGGCGTCGGGCTCGAGCCTCCGGCCCGGCTGACCGATGATAATGCCGTGCGGTACGGCCTGATCAACGCGACCGCGCCGATGCTGCCCCTGACCGCCCGGGCGGCCGGGGCCGACCGTGCGGCGGGCGCGGGGATCCTCTCGGCCGCTGCGATGGTCGACCTTTACGGCCAGATCTATGCGCAGGAGGATATCGAGGGCGAGTGGGCCGATCGGGCTGCCTCGCTGCGCACGGCCTATGTCGGAGAAGCCCCGGCCGACCGGCTGGCTGCGATCAAGGCGCTGTGGAGCGACAGCGGCGACGCGCAGGCTCGCTATTCGCGCCAGGTGCTGACCGCCTATGCCGCCGCACGCATGCCGGTGGACCAAAGTTTCAGCGCCGACGCACCCGATCTGATCGCCTCGATGCTGGCGGCCGGGCTCGATGCCAACGCGCTGCGCTGGCTGTCGCAGGCCGAACCGGGCAGCCTGGCCTGGGGACAGCTCGCCTTGGCTGCTCCGACGGCGCAAGGCGCCGTCGATGCCGGCGCCCTGGACGACTTTTACGACAACGACACCTCGAACGGTTACCGCAAGTCGCGCTTCCTCCTGGCCGGCCTCGCCGGGCTTGGCCGCGTCGATGCCGGCGTTGCGGGCAATTTCGCCGCCAAGCTGGGCATCGATCCGGCGCGCCAGACGCGCTGGACGGCGCTGATCGACCAGGCCGCGGCGGTCGACAACCAGGCCTTGGTCGTGCTTCTCGCCGGTGTCGGCATGCAAGGCGATGGGTGGGACAAGATGACCAGCGTCAACCTGTTTCACATCGTCAACGCTCTCAACAAGGTCGGCCTTTCGGCAGAAGCGCGAATGATCGCGGCCGAAGCCGTCGCCCGGGCTTAACTGCGCTGTCGGCGGCGGTCGACGCTTTCCTGGCCATGCTCGCCGCCGAACGCGGCGCGGCGCGCAATACGCTGGCGGCCTATCGCCGCGATCTCGAAGGGGCGGAGGAAGCCATCGGCGATCTGACGACGGCCGATCGTTCGGCCATCGCCTCGCTCGGCACCGTGTTTGGCTCGCTCGCCCCGTCGAGCGTTGCGCGAAAGAGTTCGGCACTGCGGCAGTTTTTCGCCTTTCTCTTCGATGAGGGATGGCGCCGCGACGATCCCTCTCCCGCGCTGCCCCGGCCGCGCAGCCGGCGTCCGCTGCCACGGCTGCTGAGCCACGCCGAAGTAAGCGCGCTGTTCGAGCGGGCCGAAGACGAAGCGTCCGTAGACAATTCCGCAGCAGTGCGGCTGCTGGCCTTGCTCGAACTGCTTTACGGCTCCGGCCTGCGAGCGACCGAACTCGTGTCCTTGCCGCTCGCTGCAGTGCCGCGCGATGCGCCGTTCCTGACCGTCACGGGGAAGGGCGGGCAGCAGCGGATGGTCCCGGTCAGCACCCGCGCGCGTCAGGCGTTGTCGCGCTGGCTGGCGTTGCGGGGCGAGGGCGGGCGCTTGTTGTTCCCCTCGACCTCGCGCGAGGGGCATTTGACCCGGGTGCGGCTGTTCCAGCTTCTGCGCGGGCTCGCCGCGCGGGCGGGGATCGATCCGGACAAGGTCAGCCCGCACGTGCTGCGCCACGCCTTTGCCACCCACCTCCTCGAAGGCGGCGCCGACCTGCGCGTGCTGCAGACGCTGCTGGGCCATGCCGATATCGCGACGACGCAGATCTACACCCATGTCGACAGCGCCCGGCTGGTCGCCCTGGTCAACGCGCGGCACCCCCTGGCGACCCGCGCGCCCGGCGGTTGACCGCGCCGCGTTGGCACTTGCGATGCGGCGCGGTCAGGGCTAGCGCAGCGCGATGATTTCCTACCTCGAATTCGAGAAGCCTGTTGCCGCGCTCGAAGCCCGTATCGCCGAGCTTCGGCAGACCGCCAGTGCCGGCGACGTCGACATTTCCGGCGAGATCCGCCGCCTCGAAGCCAAGAGCGCCGATCTCCTCGCCAGCACCTACGGCGCGCTCACGCCGTGGCAAAAGACGCAGGTCGCTCGGCACCCGATGCGGCCGCATTTCAGCGATTTCGTCGCTTCGACCTTCACCGACTTCATGCCCCTGGGCGGCGATCGCTACTTCGGCAACGATCAGGCTATCATCGGCGGATTTGCCCGCCTTGGCGGCCGCAAGATCATGCTGATCGGCCATGAAAAGGGCAATGACACGCAAAGCCGGATCAAGCACAATTTCGGCATGGGCAAGCCCGAAGGCTACCGCAAGGCCATTCGCCTCATGGACATGGCCGGACGCTTCGGGCTGCCGGTGGTGACGCTGGTCGATACCTCCGGCGCCTTTCCCGGCGTCGAGGCGGAGGAGCGCGGCCAGGCCGAAGCGATCGCCCGCTCGACCGAGGCGTGCCTCGCGCTGCCGGTGCCGATGGTGGCGGTGATCGTGGGCGAAGGCGGGTCCGGCGGCGCGGTCGCGCTGGCCAGTGCCGAACGCGTGTTGATGTTCGAACACGCGATCTATTCGGTGATCTCGCCCGAAGGCTGCGCCTCGATCCTGTGGCGCACCAGCGACCGCGCATCCGACGCCGCCGAGGCGATGAAGGTGACCGCGCAGGATCTGCTGGCTCTCAAGGTCATCGACCGCATCGTCAAGGAACCGGTCGGCGGCGCGCATCGTGACCCGCAAGGCGCGGCGGAGATGCTTGGTCAAGCGATCGCGGGCGAACTGGACGACCTGTGCAAGCTGGGCCCTGCGCAGCTGCAATCCATGCGCGAGGAGCGTTTCCTGCGGATCGGGGCCAACTGACCGCAGTCTCCCCGACAGGCCAGTGTAGACTGGGGAACAATCGCGTGTTGTTCCCGTTTTCATGGCGTAGTCGCCGTGCCTTAATGGCTGGCCAGGAGGATCGCATGAACCGTCATTCCCGCTTTACCCGCTTGCTCGTTGCCTATTCCGCCGGCGTGTCGCTTGTCGCACTGCCCGCGTGCAGCACAGCGCAGACCGCCGCACCCAGCAGTTCGACGGCCACCGCGCAGTCGATCAGCGCGGCCGAAAAGGCCGAAGGCGCCAAGGCGCACCCGCAGCTTCTGGCCGAGTTCGGCGGCGCCGAAACCGGCCCGCAGGCCAGCTACGTCGAAGGCATCGGCAAGAACATCTCGGTGCAGTCTGGTCTCAGCAACGCGCGCGGCGACTTTACCGTGACCTTGCTCAACTCGTCGGTGAACAACGCCTTCGCGATCCCTGGGGGCTACGTCTATACCACCCGCCAACTGGTGGCGCTGATGAACAACGAAGCCGAACTGGCCGGCGTGCTGGGTCATGAGGTCGGCCACGTTGCCGCGCGCCATGCCGCCAAGCGGCAAAGCCAGGCTACCCGCAACTCGATCCTAGGCGTGCTTGGCAGCGTCCTGTCCGGTGTGCTGCTCGGCAACAGCCAGATTGGCCAGGTTCTGCAGCGCGGCCTCCTGCAGGGCTCGCAGTTGCTGACCCTCCAGTATTCGCGCAACCAGGAACTAGAAGCTGACCGCCTGGGGATCACATACCTGAAGCGGGCCGGTTACGATCCGCGCGCGATGTCGACGGTGCTGCGCAGCCTTGCGGCGCAGAACGCGCTCGACGCGCGGTTGATGGGAACGCAGAACCAGGTGCCGGCCTGGGCTTCGACCCATCCCGATCCAGCCTCGCGCGTGACGACCGCGCTCAACTATGCCGGCGCTAATTCGACCGGTCTCACCAATCGCGACACGTTCCTGTCGCGGATCAGTGGTTTGACCTATGGCGATGACCCGCGCCAAGGCATCGTCGAGGGGCGCAATTTCACGCACCCGGACCTGCGTCTCGCCTTCCAGTCGCCTAACGGCTTCTACATGCTGAACGGCACCCGCGCGGTGACCATTTCGGGTCAATCGGGCAAGGGCCAGTTTACCACCGCCGCCTACAACGGCGATCTCGACGCCTATGTCCGCGCGGCCTTTGCCGGCCTGACTGAAGCGAACCAGCCGCAGATCAACCCGGGCAGCATCTCGCGCACCACGGTGAACGGCATTCCGGCCGCCTATGCGACCAGCCGCGTCAACAATGGCAGCAGCCAGGTCGACGTGACGGTCTTTGCCTATCAGTTCGACGCAACCCATGCCTATCACTTCGTGACGATTACCCAGGCAGGTAGCGCCAACGTGTTCAGTTCGATGTACTCGTCGATGCGCCGCATCTCGGCGAACGAGGCATCGGCCGTGCGGCCGCGCAAGCTTTCGGTGATCACGGCTTCGGCTGGCGACACGGTCAACAGCCTGGCCAACCGCATGGCCTACACCGATGCGAAGCTGGATCGCTTCCTGGTGCTCAATGGCCTGACTGCCTCGAGCCGCATCGTCGCCGGCCAGAAGATCAAGCTCGTTACGTACTGATCGACGGTTCCCGCAGGCAAAAAAAGAGGCGGCGGATAAGATCCGCCGCCTCCCTTTTAGACTTGCTCAGCCTGATTAGCAGGCAGCGCCGGTGTTGGCGTTGGCGCAATCCAGCTTGCCGGCCGACACGGTGAAGGTGTTGGTCAGGCTCTTGCCCATGTTCTGCATGGCAACGATCGCGGCGACGGCGATGAGGGCGGCGATCAGGCCATATTCGATGGCGGTCGCACCAGCTTCGTCACGGATCAGCTTGTTGATGAACTTCATGATTGGTCTCCAGTTTCAAGCAGTTTCACTTACCCGCCCTTTCGTTTCAGAACCCCGGAAAGGACGACACCGGGTTAACTTGCAGTCGTTGAAAAACTCTTAATTCGTTTCGCAATCCGTTCAGAAAAGAACGGAACCGATCTTGCCCATGACGCCAGCCAGGCTGCCGTTGGCACCGTTTCCGAGCTTGTCGAACGCGGCGATGCACGCAATCGCGATCATGGCGACAATCAGCCCGTATTCGATCGCGGTGGCTCCGCGGTCGTCACGTGCGAGATTGTGCAACGTCGTCTTGAACATCGTCGTCTCCCACCCCATCGGTGTTGAAGCCAAACTGGCAGGGGTTCATCACCAAAACGTTAATGGCGGAGGCCGGAGTGCCAAGATTTCCGACAATCGTCCCGGTCGTCGCCGTCGCCCTGATGGATGGCGAGGGCGCGGTACTCATGCAGCAGCGACCGGCCCACAAGCACCATGGTGGGCTGTGGGAATTTCCAGGAGGCAAGGTCGAAGCCGGCGAAAGGCTCGAAGAAGCGTTGATTCGCGAGATCGGCGAAGAATTGGGAATCGCCCTTGCGCACGATGCGCTTGTGCCGTTTTCCTTCGCTTCGGCATCCGATCAGCCGCATGTCGTCATGCTTTACACCTGCCTTCGGTGGCAAGGGGAGCCGCAGGCGCTCGACGCGCAAGCGATCGCCTGGTTTCCGCCCGAGCGGCTTGCCGGGCTGGCCATGCCGCCGCTTGACGTGCCCTTGGCAGCTGCGCTGCACAAAGCCGCAAAAAGGGCAAATTAGCCGCTTGCCAAGCCCGAAAGACCCCCCTATGTGCGCCCTTCCAACGCGCCCGTAGCTCAGCTGGATAGAGCATCAGACTACGAATCTGAGGGTCGGACGTTCGAATCGTTCCGGGCGCGCCACACACCAAAAGAGCCATCCGCAAGGGTGGCTCTTTTGGTGTGTGCTTGGATGATTACTCCGCCGCGCCGGGCTTGCGGCGGAAATAAAATCGGATGCCCTCATGCTCCCCAAAAAAGGCATAGTCGCTGCGCAGGACGCGGTCGATCTCGCCGTCCGTCCGCGCCCAGCCTTCCCAGTCGAACTTCTGCCTGAAGTTGTATGTATCGATCATGACGACGTCGGGTCGGCGCGTGACGAGATCTGATCGTAGTCGGGCACGCTCCGCGAACACGAGCCTTGCATAGCCCGGCCGGTCTTCGGGTGAGACTTTGCTTTCGCGCTCAAGTCTGGCGACTGCGCCCGACGTAAGCTGGCTACCGGCAGCACTGGCCCACGTGCCATGTACGAGCCGGACGAGCGGCTCGCCGATGCTGATGTGCGGTGTTATCGCAATAAGCGCAGGATGCGGCGGCGCATGTGCCGTGATAAGAGGGACAAAACGACCGTGGTCTTGGCGAAATTCGACCATCGCAACCCACAGTTCCAACGTCAGAACGATGACTGCCGCAAACCGCGCTTTGGCAAAGCGTCCCGAGAACGGCGTCGTTTCGCGTAACATCGTGGGCGATAACCAGGCAATACACAGGCTCAAGGTTACCATCGGCAGTAGTGTGTATCCGAACCCTTTGCCTTGAACGAGATAGGAGATTGCTCCACCCAGCGCCGCCATGCACCAGGGGCCAGCCTGTCGCCAATCCGGGGATTTCGGCCCTATGACCAGAACGACCAGAAGGATCGAAGCTATTGACGTTGCACCGAAACCGTATGCCAGCAAGGTGCGCAGGTCTTCTCGGTTGGTAACGTAGACTTGCGATGCCAATCGCGCGTCAGCGGTAAGAATTTGCGGGAAAAACAGGACTATCATTCCGACGTAGGCAAATACGACCGCTGCCGCGACAAGCGCTTCGATACGAAAAACGTTTCGCCACGATGGGCGCCTCGCCAATGCCCATAATAACGGAAGACCGGCGACGGCGGCCAAATGAGGCTTCAGACACATCGCGAAGCCAGCCCCAAGACCGCACAGGACGCGCAGCGTTCGGGTGGATGGCACAGGCGAAGCGACCAACGCGACGAACGGCAGAAGACCAAGAACCGCAAGGTGTTCGCGTTGACCGAAATGCATCGCCGGCAAGAGCAGGGTTGCCGCAAGCAGGACGATTCGGGCCCGTCGACGTGATGCACCGTCATGGTGCCATGGGCCCGCTAGCGACAAGGTCAGCTTGACCTGCAGGAGTGCGAACAGGACGGTCATGGTCAGGACCGCGAGATCCGCCGGCAGCGGTGTGCGCTGGCCAATCCAGGCGCCAGGAAGATAGACGATCCAACTCAACGGTGGATTGAGTTCGATTACATCGATGCCAAGCTTGCCGCCTGCCAGGATGCGCTCCCCTACGGTCAGAAGCCAGCTCAGGTCAGACGTCAGAATCAGATGGGATTGGACTACAATCGTTGCCGTGACGATTGCGATCTCAAGCCAGTAGTGGCGCAACATTTGCAGCCTGTTGCCGGCAAGCGCGCGCGATGCCTGTTGGTTGTCCAACATTCCAGAAGGTTGCGCCAAGTGCACCGGCCTTTCTACAAGTCAGGTTGGCCGAGCGCAGGCCATCGATCAACTCGAATCAGAGATGCCTGGCGTGCAGGCAATGCCGTAACCGGGCCGACGCATCGGAACGACTAAACTGGCTGTGCGTTACTTGGAGTCGGGAACGCGCAGGCGCTATGGAGGGGGCATGCAGGATACTGACTTCGACGATCGTTCGGCAACTCCGTCCGCCTGGCGGTTTGCCAGGGCCACCAGGGCCCACGTTGTGGTCGATGCGGCCGATTACTTCACCCTGATGGAAGAAGCGATGATGGCCGCGCGGCAGCGGATTCATCTGGTGGGTTGGGATTTCGACACCCGCGCGCGGCTCGAGCCGGGACGGCGGCGACGCCGGGATGGCGAGGGGAGGCGGCGTCCGCCAGCGCGCCTTGGGCGGTTCATCATCTGGCTGTGCAGGCGGCGACCGCAGTTGCAGGTGCGCGTGCTCAAGTGGAACTTCGGCGCGCTCAAGTTCGTGTTCCGCGGTTCGATGATCCTCGATCTGATCCGCTGGTACCTGACACCCCAGATCGACTTCAAGTTCGACAGCGCGCACCCACTGGGCTGCAGCCACCACCAGAAGATTGTGACGATCGACGATTGTTTCGGCGTTTGCGGCGGCATCGACATGACCTCGGATCGGTGGGACACGCCCGAACACAAGGAAGACGATCCGCGCCGCAAGAGGCCCGACGGTCGCAAGCTTTACGGCCCGTGGCACGACATGACCATGATGCTCGAGGGGCCGGCGGCCGGCGCGATCGCCGCTCTGGCGCGCGACCGCTGGCGGGCGGCCGGCGGAGAACCGCTGCAAGCGTGCAAGGAGCAGGACGGAACGGCCTGGCCCGAACGCCTCAAGGCAGAGTTTACCGATGTCGAGATCGGCATTGCGCGCACCCGCGCCGCGTACCGCGACTGCGGCGAGATCCGCGAGATCGAGAACCTGTTCGTCGAACACATCGGGCGCGCGAAGCGATTCATCTATGCCGAAAGCCAGTATTTTGCCTCGCGCGTGATTGCGGAGGCCATCGCGAAGAAGATGGCCGAACCCGACCCGCCCGACATCGTCATCATCAACCCCGAGACCGCCGACGGCTGGCTGGAACAGGCCGCCATGGACGGCGCGCGTGTGCAATTGTGCCATGCCATCGGCCGTCACGACCCCGGCAACCGGTTCCGGATCTATTTGCCCTACAATGCCGCCGGGACGGCGATCTATGTCCATTCGAAGATGATGATCGTCGACGATGCGATCCTGCGCATCGGCTCTGCCAACATGAACAACCGCTCGCTCGGCCTCGACAGCGAATGTGACGTGTTCATCGACGCCGAGCGACCGGGCAATGAGCAGGCGGTGGCTGCGATCCGCAATCTGCGCGCGCGCCTGCTGGCAGAGCACACCGGCCTGCCCTTCGACCAGGTGGCGGCCGCGCTTGTCGATGGGCAATCGATGCATGACCTGATCGCCAGGGCGCCCGACAACGGCAAGCGGCTCGAGCCGTTCGTGCTGCAGGAACTGACCGAAGCCGAAAAGACGGTTGCCGACAACGCCCTTCTTGATCCAGAGCGCCCCGAAGAGATGTTCGAGCCGATACACAAGCGTCGCGGTCTGTTCCGCCGCGGCGGGTGGCTCAGGCGGCCGGAGCGAGGAGATTCGAGAGCATGACGCACGACCACGATGACTACGGCGATGCCGGGCCCATGGCCAAGCTGCCGGTGCCCGACGACGTGCAGGAAGCGATCCGCACCCTGATCCGGTGGTCGGGGGACGATCCGTCCCGTGAAGGCCTGCTCGACACACCGGCCCGCGTTGCGCGCGCGTGGAAGGAATACTGCCTCGGCTATCAGGAGGAACCGGCGTACCACCTGTCGCGCACCTTCGAGGAAGTTGGCGGCTACAACGAGCTGGTGCTGTTGAAGGACATTCCCTTCCAGTCGCACTGCGAACATCACATGGCGCCGATCACCGGCAAGGCGGCCATCGCCTATATGCCGAACGAGCGGGTCGTCGGCATTTCAAAGCTGGCCCGCGTGCTGCACGGCTTTGCGCAGCGCCTGCAGATACAAGAGCGGCTGACCGCCGAAGTGGCGCAATGCATCTGGGACAACCTTCAGCCACAGGGAGTGGCTGTGGTGATCGAGGCGCAGCACGGCTGCATGACCGGCCGCGGGGTCAAGACGCCGGGCGTCGGCATGGTCACCAGCCGCCTGATTGGCTGTTTTCTTGACGATTCGCGCAGCCGCAAGGAAGTGCTCAGCCTGATGGGCTATTGATCGGATGGCTATCGATCTGGCGCCGGTGATGGACGCCGAGGCGCTGTCGGCCTTCTTTGCCGAGGCCTTTCCGCATGGTGCCCAAGACGTCCACGCGGCGGAACGCTTCACGATCGCTCCGGGCTTCGTGCGGATCGCCTTCGATCCCGACGAAGCCGGGCTCCGGCCAGGCGGCATCGTATCGGGGCCGACACAGATGGGCCTCGCTGACCGCGCTGCCTATGCGGTCATACTCGCGCATATCGGGCCGGTCGCCATGGCCATGACCAGCAATCTCAACTACAGCTTCTTGCGCGCGGTCGCCTTTCGCCGCGTCCACGCCGATGCGGTGCTGCTCAAATTAGGCAGGCGGCTCGCCACGGTCGACGTCCGGTTGTGGCAGGACGATCCGGGCAATGTCGTCGGCCAGGCCACGGTGACCTACGCCATTCCGGGCTGATCAGACCGGTAGCCCGTAGCGGCGGCCGAGCCACATAAGAACCAGATAGCCGGCCATGGCCGTTAGCGCGCCGCACAACAGTGCGGGGGCGAAGGACAGTCCGCGCCGCAGCAGGATGGCGACAAGGAAGAGGGACGGGAGGGCGGCCAGGACATAGGCGCAGGTGCCGATGAGAAAGTCGGAGGCACGCAGCGGATCGGGCGCGTCACGCCATAGCCAGACAAGCGCGAGAAGCGTCGTCAGCGGCAGGCTGGCGACCAGGCCGCCCCAACCCGGATTGCGTCGCGCCAGTTCGGAGGCAGCCGCGATCACCAGACCCGAAAGTAGAGCCTTGACCGCGAGCTGCCCCCACATGAGCGCTTTACCTCAAAGCTGCTCGAGCATGTGCTCGGCGCTGCTTACCTTGAACTCGCCCGGCGCCTCGACATTGAGCTGCTCGACCACGCCGTCGTTTACGACCATCGAGAAGCGCTGGCCGCGCTTGCCAAGGCCGAAGGCGCTGCCATCCATGGTAAGGCCCACGGCTTCGGCAAAGTCACCGTTGCCGTCTGCCAGCATGGTGATCGCGTCGGAACCCGAAGCCTTATTCCAGGCGCCCATCACGAAGGGATCATTGACCGCGGTGCCGACGATCTCGTCGATGCCCTTTGCCTTGAGGTCTTCGGCCTTGTCCACGAAGCCCGGCAGGTGCTTGGCCGAGCAGGTCGGGGTGAAGGCGCCAGGGACGGAGAACAGGGCGACGCGCTTGCCCTTGAAGTAATCGGCGCTCTGCACCGCCTCGGGGCCATTCTCGGTAGCCTTGACCAGCTTCACGTCGGGCAGCTTGTCTCCAACCGAAATCGTCATGTTTCCATCTCCTTCTCATGCCGCGCAGGGCGGGTTGCGAATTGCCCGCAGGATATAGGGGGGTGTAGCGTGAGGGCAACCTTGGACCCATGGTTAATTTCGCTTCACCAACGCGATTTAACTTTCCGTAAACGGATTGAGAGGACTGTCTTCGCAGCGGGATAGGTCGTCCTGCGGGGAGACTGCAGATGATTATCAAGGGGGTTGCGGCAGGGCTTGCCGCCATATCGATGCTGGCATCCGTTCCGGCCCAGGCTGCCGGTGCGATGAGCCAGGCCGAAAAGCTGCGCCGGCTGGACATCATGCTGATGGTTACGGGGCTGCGCTGCCGCACCACGGCGTACAATTTTCAGAGCGAATACGGCAAGTTCACGACCAGGCACCTCGTCGCGCTCAACGCGGCCAGCCGTGAAATGAAGGCCGGCCTTGCCAAGCGCCACGGCGCGACCGGTGCCAACCGCGCACTGGACAAGCTGAGCGTCACCATGGCGAACGAATACGGCAACGGCCATCCCTGGCTCGGCTGCGATCAGCTCAAGAAGGTTGCCAGCGGCCTTGCTGCGGCCAAGGGCACGGCGCCGCTTGTCGAGGCGGCCGACCAGTTGCTCGGCCAGGGTGGCGGCGGCCAGTACGGTTACGCCCGCCGCTAGGCAACCGCATTGCGCTCGGGGGGGCGCGATCGGCTGAACGGATGGGAGCGCGCGGGCCGCACGGGTCGTGACTGCGGCTCCCATCACGGATATAAAGATTTCTTTATGTTTGCCTCTGCGCGCATCAGGGGCTAAGGGCGGCGTCAGCTTTGGCGCCGCCTTTTTGCATCCGGCCGGCGCCTTCTTGCACGACACGATCAAGGAGTTTGCCCTGTGGCCAGCGCAGCTGACATTGCCGCCAAGGACTATGTAATCGCCGATCTCGGCCTCGCGGAATTCGGCCGCGCTGAAATCCGCATCGCCGAAACCGAAATGCCCGGGCTGATGGCGCTGAGAGAAGAATTCGGAGCATCGCAGCCACTGAAGGGGGCGCGGATCACCGGTTCGCTGCATATGACGATCCAGACCGCGGTGCTGATCGAGACGCTCGTCGCGCTGGGCGCCGAAGTGCGCTGGGCCACCTGCAACATCTTTTCGACCCAGGATCACGCTGCCGCCGCGATCGCCGCCGCGGGCATTCCGGTTTTCGCGGTCAAGGGCGAGAGCCTGGCCGATTACTGGGACTATGTCGGCAAGATTTTCGACTGGGACGACGGCACCGGCCGCACCGCCAACATGATCCTCGACGATGGCGGCGATGCCACGATGTTCGCCCTGTGGGGCGCAAGGCTTGAAGCCGGCGACACGATGCCCGAACCCGGCAACGCCGAGGAGATCGAATTCCAGCGCGCGCTCAAGGCTTTCGTCAAGGCAAAGCCCGGCTACCTCACCATGTCGGTGGCGCACATCAAGGGCGTTTCGGAGGAAACGACCACCGGCGTTCACCGCCTTTACCAGATCGCCAAGGATGGCAAGCTGCCGTTCCCCGCGATCAACGTGAACGACAGCGTCACCAAGTCGAAGTTCGACAACCTCTACGGCTGCAAGGAATCGCTAGTCGACGCGATCCGCCGCGCGACCGACGTGATGCTGGCCGGCAAGGTTGCCTGCGTCGCGGGCTTCGGCGACGTCGGCAAGGGCAGCGCCGCTTCGCTGCGCCAGGGCGGCGCGCGCGTGATGGTCACCGAAATCGATCCGATCTGCGCGCTGCAGGCGGCGATGGAGGGTTACGAGGTCGTGACGATGGAAGAAGCGGTCAGCCGTTGCGACATCTTTGTCACCGCCACCGGCAACGAGGACGTCATCACCGCCGAACACATGAAGGCGATGAAACCGATGAGCATCGTGTGCAACATCGGCCATTTCGACAGCGAGATCCAGATCGCAGCGCTCGACAACTACAAGTGGACCGAGGTGAAGCCGGGCACCGACCTGGTCGAATTCCCGGACGGCAAGCAGATCATCGTTCTGGCCAAGGGGCGCCTGGTCAACCTGGGCTGCGCCACCGGTCACCCGAGTTTCGTGATGAGCTCGAGCTTTACCAACCAGACGCTGGCCCAGATCGAACTGTTCACCAAGGCGGCCGAATACAAGAACGAGGTTTACGTGCTGCCCAAGCACCTCGACGAAAAAGTCGCGGCGCTGCATCTCGACAAGCTCGGGGTCAAGCTGACCACGCTGTCGAAGAAGCAGGCCGACTATATCGGCGTTCCCCAGCAGGGACCGTTCAAGCCCGAGCATTACCGCTACTAAGCGGTTGCACCGGCTTGCCATCGTGCCCCCCGGCGCATAGCTGGGGGGCATGACGCTTACCCCCACCGCACTGGTACTTCTCGGCCTGCTCCTGGCCGCATGGACCGTCGCGGCGATCTGGGCGGTGCTGGCGGCGCGGGCCCGGCAGAAGCGCGCCGAAGCCAGCCAGCGCCATGCCCGCCGACTGGGGCGGATGGTCGACGAGAGTCCGGCCTTGCCGCTGCTTGTCAGGGTCGACGGGCGGATCGAGGCGCCGCTACGGCTGGCCAACTGGCTGGGTCTGGAGAAGGTCCCGCAATATCTGACCGAACTGGACGGCGAACGAGTCGATGGCGGGTCCGGGGGGCTTTCGACCGAAAAGCTCGCCGAACTGACCGAGGCGGTGCGCCGCACCCAGCGCACGGCCGCACCCTTCCGCATGGTCGCCACCCCGCGCGGCTCGACCCGCAGCCTGGCCCTGCGCGGGCACCTGGCCGACCCGCAGGTGTCGCCGGGCGGCGCGGCGCTGGTCTGGGTATTCGACTTTTCCGACAGCGAAAGCGAACTGGTTCAACTGCGTGAGGATGCCGCCCGGGCACGAGGCGACTTTGCCGCGCTCGTCGGGTTGATCGAAGCCGCCCCCATGCCGATGTGGTTCCGCAGCCCCGACGGCGACCTGCGCCTGGTCAACCAGGCCTATGTCCGCGCCGTCGCTGGCGAGGACGCGCGCAGCGTCGCGGAAACGGGTGTGGAACTGATCGAATCGGTCGACGGACTGACTGCGCGGCAGGTCGCTCTGCAGTCTTTCGCACGCAAGTTGCCTATCGAGCGCATGGTCTCCGCAACGATCGGCGGCCAGCGCCGCGCGCTGCGCGTCTCCGATTTGCCGCTGGGGGACGAGGGCGTTGCCGGTTACGCGGTCGATGTCGAGGAGATGGAAGAACTGAGCCGCGATTTTCGCGCCTTCCGCGATGCCCAGCGCGCCATGCTGGACCAGCTTTCGGCAGGGGTTGCACAGTTCGATGTCCGACGCCAACTGACCTTCGCCAACCAGCCGTTCCAGCGGATCTTTGCGCTGAAGCCCACGACCATGCTCGATCCGCCGCCTTTCGAGCGGCTGCTCGATCTGGCGCGCGATGCCGGACGCGTGCCCGAGGCGCGCGACTTTCCTGCCTGGCGGCGCGAGCGTGCGGGTTGGTTTACCGCCAGCGCCCCGCAGGAAGAGGCCTGGACCCTGGCCGACGGAACGCACCTGCGCGTAGTTGGCCAGCCGCTGCCCGATGGCGGCATGATGCTGATCGCCGAGGATCGCACCGAACAGCTCCGCCTTTCGGCGGTCCGCGACACGCTGCTGCGCACCCGCACCGCGACCTTCGACAGCCTGTTCGAATCGGTCGCCGTTTTTGCCCCTGACGGCAAGATGCAGCTGTGGAACCGCCGCTTCGCTGCCGACTGGGGCCTGGAGGATACCTTCCTTGACGGTCATCCCCGGATCGAGGCGCTGCTCGACAGGATCTCGCAGAAGCTGGTCCACCCCGGCCGTGTCAGGCAGGTCGGCGACGCGATCCGTTCGGCCACGCTCGACCGCAAGCAGCGCGAAGGCCGCGCCACGCTGGCCGACGGGCGAACGCTCGAGTTTGCTGGCGTGCCGCTGCCCGACGGCAACGGCCTGCTGACCGTACTCGACATCACCGACAGCCAGAAGGCGGAGGAGGCGCTGAAGCAGCGCAACGCTGCCCTGGAAGAGGCGGACGCGATGAAGACCCGCTTCCTGGCCACGATGAGCTACGAGTTCCGCACCCCGCTGACCTCGATCGGCGGGTTTGCCGAATTGCTGCAAGCGGGGCTGGGCGGCGAATTGAGCGAACAGGGCAACGACTACGTCGCGGCGATCCTCAGTTCGGTGGCCCGCCTTGGCGAGCAGATCGACGACGTGCTCGACCTGTCACAGAGCGAGGCCGGCCTGCTGCCGCTGGCGCAGGAGGAGATCGACCTGCTGCCCTTCGTTACCAAGCTGGTCGAGGAACGCGCTGCAGCCATCAAGGCCGGGTCGATCACGCTCGACATGCGGGGCGATCGCAGCGCCGGGCGCCTGACCGGGGATCGCCGCCGCCTGGGCCGCGCCGTCGGTCACCTGATCGACAACGCCATTGCCGCAACGCCGTCAGGAGGACGCATCCTGGTCGAATTGTCAGGCCGCAAGGGCAAGGCGCAGATCGTCGTTTCGGACAACGGTCCCGGCATGGACGCGGCCACCCTGGCTCGCGCGCTCGAAGGGATCAAGGTCGCCGCCGACGGCAAGACGATCGAGCGCCGCCAGGGCCTTGGCCTGCCGCTGGCACGCCAGCTTATCGAAGCCCACGGCGGCACGCTCGAACTGCTGTCCGAGCCGGGGCAGGGCACTGCGGCGATCGTCGAGTTGCCGTGAAGGTGGAACTGCCCGACCTTGCCGCCACGGCGGCATTAGGGGCGCGCATCGCCGATCGGCTGCGTCCCGGCGATGTCGTGGCACTGTCCGGCGGGCTGGGCGCCGGCAAGACCACGCTGGCCCGCGCGATCATCGCCGCGCTGGGCCATCCGGGCGAGGTGCCGTCGCCGAGCTTTGCGATCATCGAGACCTATGATCCGCCAACAGTGCGCCTGCCGCTGGTCCACGCCGATTTCTACCGGCTCGAACGGCCCGAGGAGGCGGAGGAGATCGGCCTCGACGATTACCGCGAGGGGGCCGCACTGCTGGCCGAATGGCCCGAACACGCCGGCGGCTTCGCGCACGAACCGGCGTGCCTGTCGCTTCGCCTCGAAACTGCGGAAACGGGTCGGATTGCCATTGTCGAGGGCGGGGCCGATTGGCTAGGGCGCCTGCCATGACGCAATCCCTGCCCGAGGGCATCGACGCTTTCCTCGCCACCGCCGGATGGTCCGACGCCGTGATCGAGCCATTGGCCGGTGACGCCTCGTTCCGGCGCTATTTCCGCGTCCGCCGCGACAAGGCGACGGCAATGCTGATGGACGCGCCGCCTCCGCACGAGGACCCCACCCCGTTCCTGCGCGCCGCCAAGTGGCTCGATGCCAACGGCCTGCGCGCGCCGGTGATCCTGGCCGAGAACGCGTCGCGCGGGCTGGTCCTGATCGAGGATTTCGGCGAGGTGCGGATGCGCGAATACCTTGACGAATGGCCGCAGGACGAAGCCGAGGTTTACAAGAGCGCAATCGATGCGCTGGTGGCCTTGCACCGCCTGCCGCCGGGCCCGTTCACCGCCTATGGGCTGTCCGAATACCAGCGCGAGGCGCGGCTGTTCACCGAATGGTATTGCCCGGCGCAGGGGCTAACCGTCGACGCGGCCGCCTATGACAAGGCGTGGGAGCAGGTGATGAGCCAACTTCTTCCTCGTCAGCGCCCCGGCGTGACGGTGCTGCGCGATTACCACGCCGAGAACATCATGCTGCTGGGCTCGCTGCAGAAGCAGGGGCTGCTCGATTTCCAGGACGCGCTGGTCGGCCATCCCGCCTACGATCTCGTCTCGCTGCTGCAGGACGCCCGCCGCGACGTGTCGACCGCGCTCGAGACCGAAATGTTCGACTATTACGTCGCGAAGAGTGGAGCGGGGCCCGAGTTCCTGGCCGACTACGCCCGCCTCGGTGCGCAGCGCAACGCCAAGATCGTCGGCATTTTCGTGCGGCTGTGGCAGCGCGACGGCAAGCCGCGCTACCTCGATCTCATCCCGCGGGTCTGGGCGGCGCTTGAGCGCGACCTGACCCATCCGGCGCTCGAGCCGGTGGCGTTGTGGTTCGATCGCTTCATCCCGTCGGACTTGCGCAAGGCGGGTGGCGGCGCCTTTTCGGTATGAGCGAGCAGCCCGGCACCGCGATGATCATGGCCGCGGGCAAGGGCACGCGGATGATGCCGCTGACCGCGAGCCGGCCCAAGCCGCTGGTCGAAGTAGCTGGCACAACTCTGCTCGACCACGTGCTCGACTTGCTGCGCAACGCGGGGGTCGGACGCATCGTCGTCAACGTCCACTACTTCGCCGAACAGATCGAGGCGCATCTTGCAACTCATGCGCGGGACTTCACGGTCGCCGTGTCGGACGAGCGCGACCTGCTGCGCGACACCGGTGGCGGTCTGGTCAAGGCGCTGCCGCTGATCGAAGGCGATCCGTTTTTCTGCATCAACGCCGACAACTGGTTCGCCGATACCGACGAGCACGCGCTGCATCGCATGGCCGCGATGTGGGATGCGGAGCGGATGGACGTGCTGATGCTGGTCGTGCCGACCGAGCGGGCCGGCAACACGCAGGGGACCGGCGATTTCGACATGGACGCCGATGGCCGCCTGTCGCGCGACGGACCCAAGCGGCCGCGACCCTTTGTCTGGACGGGGATCCAGATGCTGGCGCGCAAGGTGGTGACAGATCCGCCATCCGACGTCTTTTCCACCAACCTTTTCTGGGATCGCGCCATCGCGCAGGGTCGCTGTTTCGGGCTGGTTCACGAAGGAGCCTGGTTCGACGTCGGCTATCCCGAGGCGATCGGCCTCACAGAAGCCGCACTGTCCGGTGACTGAACGGGGCGGGCCGCAGGTCTATTCGATCGCGGCGCACCGCGGCTTCGCCGACGCGCTCGTCGCCGGACTCATCCCGCGCTACGGCGAGGACCAGCTCGGTCTGGCGCGGTTGACCCTTCTTCTGCCCAGCCGACGCGCCGAACGGATCGTCACCGAAGCGTTCGTTCGCTTGTCTGGGCAGGGGCTGCTGCTGCCGCGCATGGCCGTGGTCGGCGATCTCGACCTCGACGAAACGCTCGGCCCGCTGCTCGATCCGCTGGGGGCCGGCACGACCATTCCCCCGGCCGCCGATCCGCTGCGGCGGCAACTGCGGCTTGCTGAATTGCTGCGCGAGGCAATGGGTGACGGCGCGCCGCCCATGCCGGCCTTGCTGCGCCTTGCCTTCGACACAGGACGCACGATCGACCGGCTGGCGATCGAGGGCATCGGCTTCGAGCGGCTGATCGAAGAGCGGATTGCCGGGATCGTCGGCGAACAGGCGCAGCACTGGATCGCCTCCACCCGCCAGTTCGCGGTCGTGCTGGCGCATTGGCAGGCCGAGCTGGCCGAGCGCGGCGAGGTCGACGGGCCAGAGCGGCGCAACCGCCTGTTCGACCATGCTGCCGCGCGCTGGCGCGACACGCCGCCGAAAAGCCCGCTGGTCGCTGCCGGGATCACCAGCGCCTCGCCCGCGCTGGCCCGGTTGCTGCGCGTCGTGGCCGAAACCCCGCGCGGCGCGGTCATCCTCCCCGATCTCGACCTGTCGTTGGACGAGGAAACCTGGGATCTGTTGGGCACGGCCGGGGCGCCGGAGAGGTCCGACGATCCGCCGTTCGGCGAGCATGACGCGCTGACTCACCCGCAGTACCATCTCAAGCTGCTTCTCAACCGCATGGGCGTGAACCGCGGCGAGGTCGAGCCTTGGCATCGCGCCGGCCTGTCGCCGGCACCGCCCGAGCGCAGCCGCGCCATCTCGAACCTGTTCCTGCCCTCGCGCGCCAGCGCGCGCTGGGTCGATCTGCCCGCCGCACAGCGCCGTCTGTCGGGCGTGCGGTTGATGAACAGCGCCCACCCCGGCGAAGAAGCGCAGGCCATCGCGGTGCTGATCCGCGAGGCGCTGGAGGTGCCCGAACGCCGCGTCGCGCTGGTAACTCCCGACCGCAAGCTGGCGGGCCGCGTCGTGGCGCATCTGCGCCGCTGGCAGATTGCGGCGGACGATACTGCTGGCCAGCCTCTTTCGCAGACCCCTGCGGGCCGCCTGGTTCTGCAACTGTCCGAAGTCGTCGCCACCAAAGCCGCGCCGGTGGCGCTGCTTGCGCTTCTGCAACATCCGCTTGCGGGAGGCGACGGGGACCGCGCCGCGTGGCTGGAGCACGCCCGCCACCTCGACCGCCGGCTGCGCGGGCCGCGCCTCGCCCCCGGGCTCGCGCCGATCGCCGACTTGATCGGCAAGATGGACCAGCCGGCGCAGGACTGGTGGACCGGCGTCGAAGCAACGCTCGGCCCGCTGCTGGCATGGCCCGGCGAGTTGCCACTTGCCGATGCGCTCGAGGCTCTGGCGCAGGCCGGCGAGGTGCTCTGCGGGTTGCGGCTGTGGAGCAATGCCGATGGCCGCGCCTTGTCGGCCTGGGTCGAGGATCAGCGCGCTGCAGCCCGGGACGTCGGCACCCTGATCGCGCCGGGCGATGTCCTGACCGTGTTGCGCGATGCGATGGACCGCGTGGCGGTACGCCCGCCGTGGGGCAGCCACCCGCGCGTCGCGATCTACGGCCTGCTCGAAGCGCGGATGAGCCGCGCGGACCTGGTCATCTGCGCCGGCCTGACCGAGGGCGCCTGGCCCGGTTCCGCCGCGCCCGAGTCGTTGCTGCCGCCCGCCGTATTGCGTGCTCTTGGCGTGCCGGCGGGCGAGTTTCGGATCGGCCTAGCCGCCCACGACCTGGCCGGTTCGCTCGGCGCGCCCGAAGTCGTGCTGAGCTGGGCCGATCGCGACGAGGGTGGCCCCGTGATTCCAAGCCGCTTCGTCCTGCGTGTCGAGGCGCTGCTCGGCGATCTTGCCGGCGATCACCGCGAGACGCGCGCCGTGGACCTTGCCCGCGCCATCGACCGTGCCAGCCCAGCGCCGCCCTATCCCAGGCCGGAGCCGCGCCCGTCGACCGAGCAGCGCGACGTGCCGCTGGCCGTCACCGCGATCGACCGGCTGCGCTCCGATCCCTACCAGTTCTATGCCCAGGCGATCCTGCGCCTGCGCGCGCTCGATCCCCTCGATGCCGAACCGAGTGCGGCGTGGAAGGGCACGGCGGTCCACCGCGTGCTCAACCGCTGGCACGAGGCCGGGCAGCTGCCGGGCGCGCTTCACGCCATCGCCGATGCCGAACTGCGCACGATGCAGGCCCACCCGCTGGTCCGCGCATTGTGGTGGCCGCGTTTGGCCCGCGCGCTCGACTGGATCGACGCCGAGGTCGCGCGGCTTGCCGCGGACGAAGGGCGCAGCGTGGCCTTGAGCGAAAAGGACGGCGCGATGGAGGTCGATGGCGTGCGCGTGTTCGGCCGTGCCGACCGGATCGACCGCCGCGCTGACGGCAAGCTTGTGGTTGTCGACTACAAGACTGGCTCGCCGCCGTCGGGTCGAATGGTGCAGGAAGGTTTTGCGCTGCAATTGGGCGTTCTTGGCCTGATTGCGCGCGACGGTGGATTTGCCCAGGCGGTCGGCGATCCCGACGGGTTCGAATACTGGTCGCTGGGCAAGGATCCGAAGAACGACAGCTTCGGCTATGTGGCCGAGCCCGTGCTGGAAGGCCAGAAGAAGTCGGGCCTGCCGCGCGCCGAGTTCCTCTACACTATCGAGACCTACCTGCGCGAGGCGATCGTTCGCTGGATCAAGGGAGACGAGGCTTTCACCGCGCGTCTCAACCCCGACATCGGCGGCTACAACGACTACGATCAGTTGATGCGGCTCGACGAATGGCAAACTCGCGCCGACGCCTGGGCCAGCAAGCCATGAGCCGCGTCTTCCCCCTGACAGACGAACAGCGCCCGGCGGTCGATCCGGGCGAGGTGGTCTGGCTTTCCGCCTCGGCCGGGACCGGCAAGACGCAGGTTCTGTCGGCGCGCGTGCTGCGACTTTTGCTGCAGGACAACGTTGCCCCTTCTCAAATCCTCTGCCTGACCTTCACCAAGGCCGGCGCCGCCGAAATGGCGACCCGCATCAACGAGGTTCTGGCCCGATGGGTGCGATTGGACGACAATGCGCTGTTCCGCGAACTCGAAGCGATCGGCGCGAGGTCAGGACCTGAAGCGCGCGCGCGGGCGCGCACCCTGTTCGCCTCGGTGCTCGACTGCCCGGGCGGCGGGCTGCGCATCGACACCATTCATGCCTTTGCGCAGTGGCTCCTGTCCGCCTTTCCACACGAGGCCGGGCTGGCTCCAGGGACACGGGCGATGGAGGATCGCGACCGGCAATTGCTGATGCGCGAGGTGCTGGGCGGCATGCTGGTCGAAGCCGAAGAAAGGGGCGATGCCGAGACGCTGCACGCCGTCGCCGTGCTGTCCGAGCGGCTCGGTCCCGACTCGGTCGAAGCTTACCTGCTGCGCTGCGCCGAAGCGCACGACCTGTGGCACGGGCCCGGTGCCTGGCAGCCGCCGATGGACGCCGACGTGCGCCGCCTGATCGGGCTGCCAGCCGATGCCGAGAGCGCCGCGGGCCTCTGCGCCGATGGGGTGTTCGATACCGATGCCCTCGAACTGTGCTTAGCGGCCTATGGCCAGTGGTCGGTCAAGACCGGGCAGGACGGCAGGGCGGTCATTTCCGCCTGGCTGGCGGCCGATGCCGAAGAGCGCTTGTTGCGCCTGGCTGAGCTGTCGAAAGTGCTGTTCACCCAGAAGGACGCAGTCAAGAACGGCAAGTCGCTGGTCAAGTTCGAGGAAGGCTTCGAACAGGCCGGCGAAGCGGTGCTCCGCTCGGTCCTCGCCGTGCGCGAGCGCCAAGCGCTGATCGCCCTGGCGGCCTGGCTGGCCCCGGCTCTCGAACTCGGCCGCCGTTTCGCACTCGCCTGGGATGAGGCCAAGGCGCGCGAGGGGCTGATCGATTTCGACGACCAGATCCGGCAGGCCGCCCATCTGCTACAGCAGTCCGACCTTGCCGGCTGGATCCGCTACAAGCTCGACCGGCGGTTCGATCACGTGCTGGTCGATGAGGCACAGGACACCAACGCCGCGCAGTGGCACATCATCGATGCGCTGATCGGCGATTTCTTCAGCGGCGAGGGCCTGCGCGGCGACGTGCTGCGGACGCTGTTCGTGGTCGGCGATTACAAGCAGGCGATCTTCCGCTTCCAGGGCACCAGCCCCGAAAACTTCGCCCGCGCCAAGGAACGCGTGCGTGCCCAGATGCGCCTGGCTGAAAACGTCTTCCAACTGCGCGAAAGCCGGAGCGCGCGCGAATTGCAGGATCTGGGCCTCAGCCAGAGCTTCCGCACTTCGCGCGACGTGCTCGAGTTCGTCGATCTTGCGGTCGAGGCGATCGGGTTCGAGGCGATCGGGCTCGACCAGGCACCCGATCGTCATCGTGGCGAGGATCGCCCGGGCCTCGTCACGCTGTGGCGCGTCGTGGCCGGCCGCGAAGAGGACGAGGTCATCGACGAGGAGGGCGAGGACACCTGGTTCGCACGCTCCGACCGCCGCCTGGCCGATCGCATCGCGCAGCAGGTCAAGCACTGGATCGACCACGGTTTTCCGCTTGTTAAGGGCGAGGTGCCGGGTACCGCCCGCCGCGCGCGCGCGGGTGACGTCATGGTGTTGGTCCGCAAGCGCAAGGAGCTGGCAGGACTGATCGTTGGGCGGCTGCACGCCGCAGGCGTTCCGGTGGCCGGGGTCGATCGCCTGCGACTTGCCGCGCCGCTGGCCGTGCGCGATCTGATGGCGGCGGTGCGTTTTGCCGCGCAGCCGTTCGACGACCTCAACCTTGCCTGCCTGCTGACTTCGCCGCTGCTTGGCTGGTCGCAGGATGACCTGCTGACCCATGGATACCGCGACGGTGATCTGCGCCTGTGGGAACACCTCCGGCGCAGCCGCGAGCCGGTGGCGGAGCAGGCCATGGTGCGGCTGTTCGAACTGCTGCGCCTCGCCGATTACGAACCGCCGCTCGCGCTGCTGCACTGGATCCTGACCGGGCCGTGGCAAGGCCGGCGTGCGCTTGTCGCGCGGCTTGGCGCAGAGGCCAACGATCCGATCGACGAACTGCTCAACGCCGCCAGCTCCTTTGCCGGAACCGAAGTGCCGAGCCTGCAGGGCTTTATCCGCTGGTTCGACGCGGGCGAGGGCGAGTTGAAGCGCGAGGCGGGCAAGCAGGGCGACCAGGTGCGGGTGATGACGGTCCACGGATCGAAGGGCCTTCAGGCGCCGATCGTCATCCTTGCCGATGCTGCCGACGATCCCGAACGATCGCTTGGCAGCCCGCTCGAATTGAAGGATCCGGCAAGCGAATGGGGCGGTGAACCTCGCGCCGTGCCGCTGCCGTCATTGCGCAAGGCCGAACGGGTCGGACGGATCGCACAGGCGCACGACGCGGCCCGGACCGAAGAGCGGCAGGAGCATTGGCGGCTGCTCTATGTCGCGATGACCCGCGCCGAGGAAGCCCTGTTCATCGCTGGCGCGCTGGGCCCGCGCGAGACCGAGCCCGCTGCGGACAGCTGGTACGCACGGCTGCAGGGGCTGTTCGGCTCGGGTGACTGGCTCGACGATCCGCTGTGGGGAGCGCGGCTGGAGCATGGCGCGGTGACCACCGCGACGCTGCCGCCGCCGGACCGATCCGCGGCCGAGCTGGCCCTGCTCGAACCTTGGCTGGAACGGCCGGCACCCGCCGAACCGCGCCCGTCGCGCCCGCTCGCACCATCCTCGCTGGGCGAGGACCTCGCTGCCGATCCGCCTTATCCGCCCGGTGCCGGCGGTGAAGCGGCGCGGCGCGGCGTGCTTCTGCACCGCCTGCTCGAGCGCCTGCCGGACGTGCCACCGCCGGAGCGCGAGGCGGCGGCCCTGGCCTGGCTGGCGCGCGCCGCCGGCGATCTCGATCATCATGCCCGCACCGGCATGGCGGCGTCCGCGATCCGCGTGCTAGGCGATCCGGCCTGGGCCGAGCTGTTCGCGCCGGGCTCGCTGGCCGAGGTGCCGATAGCGGCGACGGTCGGCGGGCAAGTCATCGCCGGGACGATCGATCGCGTGGTGATCGGGGCTGATCGCATCCGGCTGATCGATTTCAAGACCGCGCGACGCCCTCCGGCCAGTCTCGACGAAGTGCCGGTTGCGATCCTGCGCCAGATGGCAGCCTATGCCGCGGCGCTCGAAGCCGTCTACCCGGGCCGCAAGGTGGAGGCGGCGCTGCTTTACACCCAGACGCCGCGCCTGCTGGTAATTCCGACGGCGCTGCTTGCCATCCACAAGCAGGCATTGACCGGCACCTAGCAATGCTTTGCCGCGCGGGGCGTTGCCATTGGCGCGCGGCATCCTAGATTGGCGACTACAGACAGGAGATTCCCCCATGGCGACCAAGGCCGTTACCGATTCCAGCTTCGCTGCCGATGTCCTCCAAAGCGACAAGCCGGTGCTCGTCGATTTCTGGGCCGACTGGTGTGGTCCGTGCAAGATGATCGGCCCGGCGCTGGAAGAGATCAGCGACGAACTGTCCGACAAGGTGACCATCGCCAAGGTCGATATCATGGAAAACACCGACACCGCGGCGAAGTACGGCGTGCAGTCGATCCCGCTCATGGTGCTGTTCAAGAACGGCCAGCCGGTCGCGCAGAAGCTGGGCGCCGCGCCGAAGAGTCAGCTCAAGGGTTGGCTGGAAAGCGAACTCTAGAACGCTGCAAGCCGCGCGGCGAGCTGTTCGAACAGGGCCGGACTTGCCGCGCCGATCAGGCCGGGCAGGTGCGCCTCGTCGACGCGGTAGGGGCGGCCGTCCGGTCGTGCGACCATGCCGCCCGCTTCGTTGACGAAGAGAGCGCCAGCCGCATGGTCCCAGGCCAGCGTGCGTTCGAAGATCGACAGGTCGTTCACGCCCAGCGCGATGCGCGGGTACTGTTCGGCGGCGCATCGCGGGATGTCGACCAGCGTATAGTGCGGCGCGATGTGCTGGCGCATGGCTTCGCGCTTGTCTTGATCCATGAACACCAGGGAGACTGCCGCGATCGGCGGTTCCTCGCCCGAAGTCTTCGCGTCGATCCGATCCTCGCCGACGAAGGCGCCGTAGCCCAGATGCGCGTGGCACAGCCGCCCGCCGAGGGGGTCGTAGATCCATCCCGCCTGAGTCACGCCTTTTTCCGATAGCGCGACCATCACCCCGAACGGCGCCTTGCCCGAGGCGAAATTGTTGGTCCCGTCGACCGGGTCGATGATCCAGCACAGGTCATCGCCCAGCCGGTCAAGCAGGGCGGGGTCGGCGCTGGCCGCTTCCTCCCCGACGACGGTCGCCCCGGGCAGGAGGCGGGCGAGCCCCTCGGCCAGGATAACCTCGGCCTCGCGGTCGGCGATCGTGACGAGCTCGTTGCCGCCCTTGTCGATGATCTCGCCCGAGCTCAGCGTGCGGAAGCGCGGCAGGATGGCGCGATCGACGGCCTCGCGGATGACGCGCAGCACGTCGCCGGTCAGGCCCGTCGTGGTCACGAACGGTAGTCCGCGTTTATCGAGATGTAGCCGTGGGTCAGGTCGCAGGTCCACACCGTGGCGCGGCCCTCGCCAAGACCCAGGTCGACCTCGATCGTGATGTCCTGGCCCTTGAGGTGCGCGGCCACCGGCGCCTCGTCGTAATCGGCGAGTGGCAGCCCTTTGCGCGCGCACCAGGTTCCGCCGAAACCGATCGAGAGCGTGTCGCGGTCGGCCGGTTCGCCCGCCTTGCCGACGGCCATAACAACGCGGCCCCAATTGGCGTCCTCTCCGGCGATGGCGGTCTTGACCAGCGGCGAGTTGGCGATGGAGAGGCCTACCTTTCGGGCGCTTTCGTCGCTGGTCGCGCCGGTAACACTAACGGCGATGAACTTCTGCGCGCCTTCGCCGTCGCGCACGACGAGGTGGGCAAGCTGGTGGCAGACGTGGTTGAGGGCCGCGGCAAAGGCATCGGCTCCCGCGCTGTCGAAGCCGGTCAGCGGTGCGTTGCCCGCCTTGCCTGTGGCAAAGGCCAAGACCGTGTCGCTGGTCGACGTGTCGCTGTCGACGGTGATGCAGTTGAAGGTCGCCGCACTCGCCTTGACCAGCAAGTCCTGCAGGAAGCCGGGCGCAATGGCGCAGTCGGTGAAGACGTAGCCCAGCATGGTCGCCATGTCGGGCGCGATCATGCCCGATCCCTTGACGATCGCGCCGAGCGTCACGGTCCGGCCATCGACCACGGCGGTGGCGGTCGCGCCCTTGGCGAAGGTGTCTGTCGTGCCGATGGTGTCGGCGGCATCCTGCCAGGAGCAGGGCGGGGCGATCAACGCGGCGGCAACTCCGGCCCGGGCTTTGTCCTTGGGCAGCGGCACGCCGATCACGCCGGTGGAGGACACGAAGACCTGTTCGCGCGGGCAGGCCAGCCGGGCGGCGACCTGGTCCATGATCGCCTCGACCGCCTCGCGGCCGCGATAGCCGGTGAACGCATTCGAATTTCCGGCGTTGACCACCAGCGCGCGCGCCTTGCCCTGGGCGATATTGGCGCGACCCAGTTCGACCTCGGACGAGCAGCAGACATTGCGGGTGAAGACCCCGGCCACTGCAGTGCCCTCGGCCAGTTCGGCGTAGGTCAGGTCGCAGCGCCCCCAGTCCTTGTAGCCCGCGCGCGCCACGCGCAGCGTTACGCCGGCAATTGGCGGGATCGCGGGAAAGGACCGGGCGAGGGGGGAGACGGCATGGGGCATATGCGGCGGCATAGGACGCCGGGCGATCACGGGCAAGCGCACCTGCCGACGGGCCGAATCAGCGTGTCAGGCGGAGAAGCGCGGTCGGCGCGCTGCCGCTGCGTGGCGTGATCGTCCAGGCCAGCACCTGGCCCGTCGTCCCCGCCCGGGGACCATCCTCGGTGTTGTTGGCCAGGATCTGCCCGTCGGTGGTCAGGGTGAAGGTGCCGTCTAGCTCGGGCAACGGCAGTTTGCCATCCCTGGCCTTGTCCATCGCGGCCATCGCGGCGAGGTTGGACAATCCGCTGCCGCTGCCCGACGATGGGCCGAAACCCGGGGCGTCGACGCGCACCGAGCCGTCGGCGCGGCGGTTGATCACGACGAACGCGTTGGCCATCGGAAACCGTTCGATGGTCGGGAAGGCGAAATCGTGATCGAGCGTCCCCGACAACGCGAAATCGACTTCATATAGGCCGTCGCCCTTGTAGACGACGCTTCTCCAGCCTGCCTGCTTGCGCAGGCGCTCGGCCATTTCCTCGGCCGCGCGCGGGCTGGTCGGGTCGATGCCGCCGAACAGCACCCTGGCTTGCTCGGCGTCCTTCTTCGCCTTATCGGTCCCGGCTTGCTGGCCTGCTTCCCAGTCCTTGCGCTGCTGCGCGATTTCAGCGGGGGTGCATTGGCGCTTGATCGCCTGGTTTTCGGTGCGGCAGGGGGCCGGCTCGAATAAAGCGCTGCCCTTGCGGTCCATCTGCGCGAGTTTCGACAGGCCCAGCATCGAGATCTGTCCCGCATAGGTGAAGCTGAAACGTCCGTCCTTGCGCAGGTCGAGCGTCGAAGTGAACTTGCCGGGGGCAAGCAGGCAGGCGGATAGTAACAGGCTCAACGCTGCGACAATCGCGGCACAGGCGGTGCGTTTCGGCGTCAGCTTGACCGGCACGGATAACCCCCCTCCTGGAAATCAACCTCGCGTTGCAATGGCGTAGAGCGCGATGGCTGCGGCGTTCGATACGTTGAGGCTTTCGACCGTGCGGCTGATCGGCAGCCGGGCGACCGCGTCGCAGTGCTGGGTCACGTTGTGGCGCATCCCTTCGCCCTCGGCGCCGAGCACGAGCGCGACCGGACCGGCGGGCAGGGCTTCCGCCAGGGTGGCGGTGCCTTCCCCGTCGAGGCCGATGCGCCAGTATCCCGCCTCGGCAATGTCCTCGAGCGCGCGCGACAGGTTGACGACGCGGACCCATGGCACGACTTCGAGCGCGCCCGATGCACTTTTCGCGACGGTGCCCGATTCGGGCGGGGCGTGGCGGTCCTGGGTGACGATGGCGCAGGCGCCGAACGCCGCGGCGGAGCGCAGGATCGCGCCGACATTGTGCGGGTCGGTTACCTGGTCGAGTACGACTACAGGGTGGGCCGGATCGCCGTCGAGTACGTCTTCGAGGAACACATCCTCCAGCGCATCGCATTCGAGGACGAGGCCCTGGTGCGGTGCGTCGCGCGCGACGAGCCGCGCCAGATCGGCCGGTTGCGCCCATTCGACCGGAAAATCGGACGGCAGCTCGCCGTCGAGCGAGGCCACGCCCTCGCGCGTCGCCCACAGCTTGCGGTGGTTGCGATCGGGGTTCTTCAGCGCCGCTTCCACGGCGTGGCGGCCCCACAGGCGTACCGCCCCGGTGCTGGCCCGGCCCGAGCCGCGCCCGCCCTGCATTCGTCCTGCTCGGCCGCGCAAGGCCTTCTTTCCTTCGCGTTGGCGGTTCATGTCCGGGGTCCGTGTTGCATCGCCGCTCCCTGCCAGTGCGACGGGTGCGACGCAACTGTTGACAGGGGCAAAGCCTTTCGGCATTGGCGCGCTTCCCTCGGCCGGAGGTTCTCTTCGAGGACCGCACTTTCGGGGCAACCCGTCGCCGGCTTTACTGGTGTGGACAGGTGGCCGAGTGGTTAAAGGCAGCAGACTGTAAATCTGCCCGCGCAAGCGTACGCTAGTTCGAATCTAGCCCTGTCCACCACCCACTCTTGAAGCCGCTGCCCCCCGGGATTAGAGCCGCAGGGATGAGCGACATCATTCCCGTCATTTCCGCGACCGGGCTGTTCACCCCGCCCGACGTCATCACCAACGCCGAACTGGTCGACAGCTTCAACACTTATGTCGAAGCGCACAATGCGGCCAACGCCGCGGCGATCGCGGCTGGCGAAGTGGCGGAATTGGCGCCCAGTTCGGTCGAGTTCATCGAGAAGGCTAGCGGGATCAAGGCGCGCCATGTGATCAGCAAGGCACCGATCCTCGATCCCGACGTCATGGCCCCGCGCTGGGACGAACGACCTAACGACGAAATCTCGGTTCTGGCCGAGATCGGCGTCAAGGCGGCCGAGGACGCGCTGGCCCGCGCCGGGCGTTCACCCGCCGATGTCGATGCGGTGCTCTGCGCGGCGTCCAACATGCAGCGCCCCTATCCGGCCATGGCGATCGAGATCCAGCAGGCACTGGGCATCGACGGCTTCGGCTTCGACATGAACGTGGCCTGCTCCTCGGCGACGTTCGGTATCCAGACCGCCGCGGATTACGTGCGGGCGGGCCACGCTCGCTCGGTGCTGGTGGTCAGCCCCGAAATTTGCTCCGGCCACCTCAACTGGCGCGATCGCGACAGCCATTTCATCTTCGGCGACGTGGCGACTGCGGTACTGGTCGAGGTCAAGGACATCGCCCCGGTCCCGCATTGGGAAATCGTCGGGACCAAGCTCAAGACCGTCTTCTCGAACAACATCCGCAACAACTTCGGCTTTCTGAACCGCGCGAGCCCCGAAACCGCGGGCGCGGCGGACAAGCTGTTCGTCCAGGAAGGGCGCAAGGTGTTCAAGGAGGTCGTGCCGATGGTCGCGACCATGATCGTCGAGGAAGCGCTGAAGCTGGGCATCGACCCTGTCAGCCTGCGCCGCCTGTGGCTGCACCAGGCCAACCAGGGCATGAACCGCCTGATCGCGCAGCGCGTCCTCGGTCACGAAGCAAGCGAGGACGAGAGCCCGACCGTCCTCGACACCTATGGCAACACGTCGAGCGCGGGTTCGATCATCGCATTCCACCTCAACCAGGCCGACCTTGTCGATGGCGACACCGGGCTGATCTGCTCGTTTGGCGCCGGCTATTCGGCCGGGACCGTTTTCGTCCGCAAGGTCGGCGGCTAGGGGCTCAAGGGTCAGCTAATCCTGCAGTGGCGGCACGCAGCGCTTGTGGCGCACCCCCGCACGCCCTAGATGGTGCCCATGTCTGGAGAAATACTCGATAACCGTGGACGCGGGCAGGCCGCCTGGAACTGGCCCAGCATCCACCCCGAAGGCCGCAAGTTCGCACTGATCGCGGCCGCCATATCCGCCTTTTTCGCCTTCATGGCCTGGGAAACCCTGGCCTGGCCCACGGCCGTGCTGGTGCTCTGCATCGCGGCGTTCTTCCGCGACCCGCAGCGGGTCACCCCGCGCGGCGACAACCTTGTCGTGGCGCCGGCGGACGGGCTGATCACCCTGATCACCAAGACCCCGCCGCCGCGCGAGCTGCAGATCGACGATGGCAGCGGCAGCGGCGGAATGGGCGAAGAGGCCGTAACCCGCATCTCGATCTTCATGTCGGTGTTCGACGTCCACATCAATCGCTCGCCCATCGGCGGCACGGTGCGGCGCGTGATCTACATCCCCGGCAAGTACCTCAACGCCGGGCTCGACAAGGCGAGCGAGGAGAACGAGCGCCAGCACATCATGGTCGAACGCGGCGACGGACTGAAGATCGGCTTCACCCAGATCGCGGGCCTCGTGGCCAAGCGGATCGTGCCCTTCGTCAAGCCGGGCGATATGCTGGCGGCCGGCCAGCGCGTCGGTCTGATCCGGTTCGGCAGCCGGGTCGACGTGTATCTTCCCGCCGGTACCGAACCCAAGGTGCTGTTGGGCCAGAAGACCATCGCGGGCGAAACCGTCCTTGCCGAGATCGGGCAGCAGCCGCTGATCGAGGGCGTCTCGCAATGACGCCACGGCGTTTGCCGGGCGGGCTGACCTTGCGGGCGATGGTGCCCAATGCGATTACCGCGGCGGCGCTCTGCGCGGGGCTGACCGGGATCCGCTTTGCCATCACCGGCGAATTCGAGAAGGCGGTCGGCGCCATCATCCTCGCCGGCCTGCTCGACGGGATCGACGGCCGGATCGCCCGCCTGCTCAAGGCGCAATCGCGGTTCGGGGCCGAGCTCGACAGCCTGGCCGACAACGTGTCGTTCGGGGTCGCTCCGGCGCTCGTCCTGTTCATGTGGTCCTTGCAGGACGTGCCGCGCATCGGCTGGTTCGCGGCGCTGGCCTTTGCCGTCAGCATGGCGCTGCGGCTGGCCCGCTTCAACGCCCGTATCGACCTGCCGGACGAGCCGCGTAAAATGGCAGGTTTCCTGACTGGCGTGCCGGCTCCGGTGGGGGCAGGACTTGCATTTCTGCCCATGTACCTCAGCTTCACCTTCCCACAGGAAACGATCCTGCGCGAGCCGCCGGTCGTCGGGGCCTGGCTGGTGATCATTGCCTTGCTGACGATTTCCAGCTTGCCGACGCTCAGCTGGGGGCGGATGCGTCCGCGGCGCAACCTGCGCATGGAAGTCATCCTGTTGGCGGGTATCGTGGCGGGAGCGGCTGCCCTGACCGAACCCTGGTGGACGCTGATCGGGATCTGCGCGGTTTACCTGGCGATCCTGCCGATCGGCATTATGCAGTATGCGCGTGTCAGGCGGCGTCGCGCAGAACCGGTTGATGGACCAGTCGCGCCCTGACCGGCAGGCGGACGATCTTGCCATCGTCAAACGAGGTCACGGTTTCGAACAGCCGTGCCGAAACGGTCAGCGTATCGCTGCACTCCGCGAGGTTGCGCCGGAGAAGCGCAACCTTGGGCGCAGCCGCACGCAGCGCGCCCGCGATAATGGCCAGCGAACCGGCCCCGGCTACGGCAAAGAAAGTGGCAATCGCGAGCGTCAACATAGTCTCGTCCTTCACCGCGCGCCTGTCCGGAACCGTGGGGACAGACTGTTCATACCTTGTGGATAACCCGGGAAAAGGTTAACGGTTCCCTAACGGCTCCATTGCGGCGTTGTTCTCTTTTTGTTCCGATGTTGTCAAGCAGGTTTTTGCCGTGACGGCCGCGCATCCGGGGTGGTGCGCTTTTTTTGCTTCATTTTTTCGCCGCTGGGGGCTAAGGGCGCGCGGTCTGCGAGCGATGGGCCGGTGATCGGTGCATCGTGACAGCAGGCGAATCCACATGGAAAGCACTCATACCGGTGCCGCAGCGGGCCTATCCGCACGGTTCCAGCTTTCCAGAGGCACAACCGGAAGGAAATGAACTATGGCGGCTCCTACCGTCTCCATGCAGCAATTGATCGAGGCCGGCGCGCACTTCGGCCACCAGACCCACCGCTGGAACCCGCGGATGAAGCCGTACATCTTCGGCGCCCGCAACGGAATCCACATCCTCGACCTGTCGCAGACCGTTCCGCTGTTCGCCCGCGCGCTCGACTTCGTCGACGCCACGGTCCGCGCCGGCGGCAAGGTGCTGTTCGTCGGCACCAAGCGCCAGGCCCAGGAACCGATCGCCCAGGCGGCCCGCTCGTGCGGCCAGCACTTCGTCAACCACCGCTGGTTGGGCGGCATGCTGACCAACTGGAAGACCATCAGCCAGTCGATCAAGCGCATGAAGGCGCTGGAAGAGCAGCTGGCCGGTGATACGGCGGGTCTGACCAAGAAGGAAGTGCTCAACCTTACGCGTGAACGCGACAAGCTCGAGCTCTCGCTTGGCGGTATCCGCGACATGGGCGGCATTCCGGACGTGATGTTCGTGATCGACGCCAACAAGGAAGAACTGGCGATCAAGGAAGCCAACGTACTTGGCATCCCGGTCGTCGCGATCCTCGATTCGAACGTTTCGCCCGATGGCATCGCGTTCCCGATCCCGGCCAACGACGATGCCAGCCGCGCCGTGCGCCTGTACTGCGAAGCCGTTGCGGCTGCAGCCACCAAGGGTCACCGCGAAGGCGTGGTCGATTCGGGCGCCGACATCGGCGCAATGGAAGAAGCGCCGGTCGAAGAACTGGCTGCCGCTCCGGCCGAAGAAGCCGCGACCGAAGCCTGAGGCTGACGGTCACGAACATGTAGCGTGCCGGGCTTAAGCGCCCGGCCGCACGTTTCTAGAATTCAGAAGGATAGACGCGATGGCTTACACTGCCACTGACGTGAAGAACCTGCGCGAGCGCACCGGTGCCGGCATGATGGACTGCAAGAAGGCGATGGACGAAACCGGCGGCGACATGGAAGCCGCGGTCGACCTGCTGCGCGCCAAGGGCCTGGCTGCGGTCGCCAAGAAGTCGAGCCGCACCGCGGCCGAGGGCCTGGTCGGCGTGGCCGTTTCGGGAACCAAGGGCGTTGCCGTCGAAGTGAACTCTGAAACCGACTTCGTCGCCAAGAACGACCAGTTCCAGGACTTCGTGCGCAAGACCACCGAAGTCGCGCTTGGCCAGTCGTCGGACGATGTCGACGCCCTCAAGGGTGCGGCCTATCCGGACGGCGGTACGGTCGAGGACAAGCTGACCAACAACGTCGCGACTATCGGTGAAAACCAGCAGGTCCGCCGCATGAAGACCGTTTCGGTCGGCAGCGGCGTGGTGGTGCCCTACATGCACAACGCCGCCGCCCCGAACCTCGGCAAGATCGGCGTGCTCGTCGCCCTCGAATCCGAGGCTGGCGCGGACGTGCTCGAGCCGCTGGGCAAGCAGATCGCCATGCATATCGCCGCGGCCTTCCCGCTGGCGTTGAACGCTGATGGTCTCGACGCCGAGATGATCGCGCGCGAACGCAAGATCGCCGCCGAAAAGGCCGCCGAATCGGGCAAGCCCGCCGACGTGCAGGCCAAGATGGTCGATGGCGCCGTGGCCAAGTTCGCCAAGGACAACGCCCTGCTTAGCCAGGTCTTCGTCATTGACAACAAGACCCCGGTTGCCCAGGTCGTCGAACAGGCCGGCAAGGCTGCTGGCACCAAGATCGAGCTCAAGGACTATGTCCGTTTCCAGCTCGGCGAAGGCATCGAGAAGGCCGAAAGCGACTTTGCGGCCGAAGTGGCTGCGGCCGCCGGCCTCAACTGAGCCTACCCGGAACACTGTCAGGGGCGCGCACGCGGTGCGCGCCCCTTTCGTTTGTGCGGAAGCCTTGGCATCGGCAGGGCTAGGGTATAAGGCCGCTCAAACCCTGAAAAGGCGATCCGTTTCCGATGTCTGCACCCGCCTACAAACGCGTCCTCCTCAAACTTTCCGGCGAAGTGCTGATGGGCAACCAGCAATTCGGGATTGACCCCGAATTCGTCGGTGAACTGGCGAAGGAAGTGAAGGAAGCCAAGGACACCGGCCTCGAAATCTGCCTCGTGATCGGCGGCGGCAACATCTTTCGCGGCATGGCAGGAGCGGCCAAGGGGATGGACCGCGCCCAGGCCGACTACATGGGCATGCTGGCGACAGTCATGAACGCGCTTGCCATGCAGAACGCGCTCGAACAGCTTGGCGTCCCGACCCGGGTTCAATCGGCGATCGAGATGGACAAGGTCTGCGAACCGGTAATCCGTCGCCGCGCCGAACGGCATCTCGAAAAGGGGCGGGTGGTGATCTTCGCCGCCGGGGTCGGCGCGCCCTATTTCACCACTGACAGCGGCGCCGCCCTGCGTGCGGCGGAAATGCAGTGCGATGCCCTCTTCAAGGGCACCTCGGTCGACGGGGTCTATGACAGCGACCCCAAGACGAATTCTTCGGCAAAGCGTTACGAAACAGTCGATTATGACACTGTCTTGGCAGACAATCTGAAGGTGATGGACGCCAGCGCCGTTGCCCTATGCCGCGACAACGCCATTCCCATCGTCGTCTTCTCGATCCGCGAACAGGGCAACCTTGCCAAGGTGCTTCGCGGCGAGGGGACCCAGACCATCGTAAGAAAGGGCTGATCATGGCCAAGTACGACAAGGCCGACCTCGAACGCCGCATGAAGGGCGCTGTCGAAAGCCTCAGGCACGACCTGGGCGGTCTGCGCACCGGGCGCGCCAACACCGCGCTTCTCGATCCGATCACGGTCGAGGTCTATGGCAGCCAGATGCCGTTGAACCAGGTCGCGACCGTCTCGGCGCCGGAACCGCGACTGCTGTCGGTCCAGGTTTGGGACAAGTCGAACGTGACCCCGGTCGAGAAGGCGATCCGCTCTGCAGGCCTCGGGCTCAATCCGATCAACGATGGCAACAACATCCGGCTGCCGATTCCGGACCTTACGGAGGAACGGCGCAAGGAACTGGCGAAGCTCGCCCACCAGTACGCCGAAAAGGCGCGGATCGCGATCCGCAACGTGCGGCGCGACGGGATGGATGCGCTCAAGACCGACGAGAGCAAGAAGGAGATCTCGGAAGACGACCGCAAGCGCGGCGAGACCGAGGTCCAGAAGCTGACCGACGAGATCATCAAGGATGTCGATGCGGTCGCCTCGCACAAGGAACAGGAAATCCTCGGTCGGTGACGCAGCAGCGCGCCCCTGCCGGCGCGCGTCACGTGGCCATCATCATGGATGGCAACGGGCGTTGGGCCAAGAAGCGGCACCTCCCCCGCGCGGTCGGACACCAGCGCGGGGTCGAGTCGGTGCGCGTGCTGGTCCGCGCCGCGCGGGAAATGGGCCTCCAGGCGCTGACTCTCTACGCTTTTTCGACCGAGAACTGGCGCCGTCCAGAAGACGAAGTGTCGGCGCTGTTCGGCCTGCTCAAGCGCTATATCCAGGACGATCTCGAGGAGTTCGTGGAGAACAATGTTCGGCTAAGAATTATCGGCGATTACAGGAAATTGTCCGCCGATCTTGTCGATTTGCTCGACGACGCTCTCACGCGCACTGCGGCGAATGACGGCACCACGCTGGTCGTCGCGTTGAACTACGGATCGCACGACGAGATCGCACGGGCCGCGGCCAAGGCAGCCGAAAAGGGCGCGATTACCGCCGAAACCATTGCAGCCGAACTCGACACAGCCGGCCTCCCGCCGCTTGACCTTCTGATCCGCACTTCAGGTGAAGTGCGGCTGTCAAACTTCCTGCTATGGCAGGTCGCCTATGCCGAGATGTGGTTCACCGACGTGTTGTGGCCCGATTTTTCCCCCGACCACCTGCGCGAAGCCCTAGATGCCTTTGCCAACCGGGAACGCCGCTATGGCGGGCGCTGAGGGCAAGGCATCCGACCTGCCGACACGCGCCCTGTCGGCGCTGGTCATGGTAATCGTCGCCGGTGCCGCCTTATGGGCCGGCGGCGGAACCTGGGCCTTGTTCGTCGCGGCAGTCGCGACCGGCGTCTATTGGGAATGGTCGGGGCTGGTCAAAGGCTTCGCGACCGGGCCGGCCCAGCGGCTCGGCTGGATGGCCGGAGGGTTCGTCTACATCGTCATCGCGGCCACGACGCTTCTCATCCTGCGCCTGGGGCAATACGGCGTCAGCCGGACTTTGCTGATCGTCGGCATCGTCATCGCGATCGATGTCTGCGCCTATTTCAGCGGCCGGACCTTTGGCGGGCCGAAAATCGCGCCCCGGTTGAGCCCGAAGAAGACCTGGGCGGGCCTGATCGGCGGGGCGGCCGGGGCGGCGCTGGTCATTGCCGCCTATGCGACCTGGGCGTCGTGCTACGATCCGTTGTTCGGCCACTGCGAGTTCGAAAGGTTCGGCAAGCACCTTCCGCTCGCCCTGGCCGGCGGGACAGTGGCCGCCATGATCGCCCAGGCAGGAGACTTCTTTGAGAGCTGGATGAAGCGCCGCGCAGGCGTGAAGGATTCGGGCAAGCTGATCCCCGGCCATGGCGGTCTGTTCGACCGTGTCGACGGGTTGATGGCGCTGAACTTCGCGGTTGGGCTGGTCGGCCTGGTCATGCTGGGCGGGCGCGTGCTGAGCGGCGCGCCGTTGCTGCCGGGCGCGCTGTGAGCCGCCGCATTTCCGTCCTCGGTGCGACCGGTTCGATCGGCGCTTCGACGCTCGATCTCGTCGCGCGCCAGCCGGGCGAGTGGCAGGTGGTCGCACTGACCGCCAATTGCCAGGCTGAGGAACTGGCACGGCTGGCCCGCCAGTTCGGCGCGGAACTGGCAGTGGTCGCCGACGAAAGCTGCCTCGGCGAATTGCGCGCTGCACTTGCCGGCAGCGGGATCGAGGCCGCAGGCGGAGCGCAGGCCCTGGTCGATGCCGCGGCGCGACCGACGGACATTACCGTGGCAGCGATCGTCGGCTGCGCGGGCCTTGCCCCGACCATGGCCGCAATCGAGCAGGGCCGCACGGTGGCGTTGGCGAACAAGGAAGCGCTCGTCTCCGCCGGTGACGTGATGAAGGCGGCGGTCGCCCGGGCGGGCGCCACGCTGCTGCCGATGGACAGCGAACACAACGCCATCTTTCAGTGCCTCGCCGGGAACGATCCGGCCCATGTCCGCTCGATCACCCTGACCGCCAGCGGCGGGCCGTTCCGCGACTGGACAGCGGAGCAATTGGCAAAGGCCACGCCGGCCCAGGCGGTGAGGCATCCCAACTGGTCGATGGGCGCGAAGATCAGCGTCGATTCGGCCACGATGTTCAACAAGGGCCTCGAACTGATCGAGGCCTGGCACCTGTTTCCGGTCGGTCTCGATGCGCTGCGCATCGTGGTCCATCCCCAGTCGGTGATCCATTCGATGGTCGAATACCGCGATGGCTCGACCCTGGCGCAGCTCGGTCCGTCCGACATGCGCGTGCCGATCGCCTCGTGCCTCGCCTGGCCCGAACGGATGGATACGCCATGTCCGCCGCTCGACCTGGCGCAGCTCGGCCAAATGACCTTCCGCGCGCCGGACGAGGAGCGCTTTCCCGCAACGAGGCTGGCCCGCCAAGCGGCCGAGGCGGGCGGGGCGGCACCGGCCGTGCTCAACGCCGGCAACGAGATCGCCGTGGCCGCCTTCCTTGATGGACACCTGCCGTTCACCCGCATAGCGGTAATGGTCGAGGAACTGCTGGCGCGCTATGCTCCGCCTCCGGCCGCATCGCTTGACGAGGTCATCGCGATCGATGCCGAGGCGCGGGACTATGCGCGCCGGATGCTGGAGACTGTCTGACCCAATGCAGATGCCCTTTGCCCTGACCGCCGTCCTGGCCTTCGTTCTCGTGCTGGGACCGCTCGTCGTGCTGCACGAACTGGGCCACTATCTGGCCGGGCGCCTGTTCGGCGTGCGGGCCGATGCCTTCTCGGTCGGCTTCGGCAAAGAGCTATGGGGCCGCACCGACAAGCGTGGGACACGGTGGAAGCTGTCGGCGATCCCGCTTGGCGGATACGTCCAGTTCGCGGGCGACATGAACGCGGCCGGCCAGGCCGATCCCGCGCTGCAGGGTGTCGATGCGCAGGCGCTGAAGGGCACGTTCCCCGGCGCCAGGCTGTGGCAGCGGGCGATCATCGTCTTTGCTGGGCCCTTTGCCAACTTCCTGATCGCGGTGGCGATCTTCGCCGCTTTCGCCATGGCCTATGGCGTGCGCGTGACCCCGCCGGTGATTGGCGGTTTCGCGCCGCAATCAGCAGCCCAGGCTGCGGGCCTGCAAGTGGGCGACCGGATCACCGCCATCGACGGCGACCGGGTCGACGATTTCACGCAGATCGCGCGCAAGGTTCTGCTCTATCCGGGCAAGACGATCACCATCGCCGCCGAGCGGCAGGGCAAGCCGATCGTCCTGCCGGTCACCCTGGCCAGCCAGGTCGAAAAGGACGGCTTCGGCGGATCGGCGACCAAGGGCATGCTCGGCATCGCCAGCGTGAAGCCCGAACTGAAGCCGGTCGGCTTCGGCGAGGCGCTGGGCGTGGGGGTTTCGGATTCGGTCGCCGCGATCAAGATGACGGCGATCGGCCTCGGTCAGATCATCACCGGCGATCGCTCGACCAAGGAGATGGGCGGGCCGGTCAAGATCGCGCAGTATTCGGGGCAAACCATGTCACTCGGATGGGCCGCGATGGTGCTTTTTGCGGCCACGATTTCAATTAATTTGGCATTCATCAACCTGCTGCCAATTCCGGTCTTAGACGGCGGGCACCTGGCGATGTATGCCGCGGAAGCAGTCCGCCGCAAACCGCTGGACGCGCGCAGTCAGGAATGGGCGTTCCGCGCCGGTCTGGCCTTCGTGCTGGCCCTGGTTCTGTTCGTCACCTTCAACGATCTCGCCTCGCTGTCCGGCATCGGCAGCTAGGGCGGAGGGAACGGGAAATAACTGCGGATTTGCGCGGCGACTTTGCTTGATCGACACGGCGGCATCGGGCAGAGGGCGGCGACACGTCTGCAACGCGCGGGTAGCTCTGGAGTTCGGGGCAAATCGGCCGGCGTAATGCGCAACTTACGGGAACTGTCGTGCCGATGATCTGCCACAACCTGGAACGTACCAAATCCGCCCGTCGGGCTGCCGTGCTTGGCGCGTTCCTGCTGGGATCGACGTTCCTCGCCGGGCTGCCGACCGCCGCAATGGCGCAGATCGCGCCGGCCGCGGCCACTCCGCCGGCCGCGCCCGCCGCGGCAGAGGTGCCGGCCGTCGTGCCGATCCGGGCGATCAACGTTTCCGGCTCGCAGCGCCTCGAAGCCGATACGATCATGTCCTACATCAAGCTGCGGGTCGGCCAGCCCTACACCCAGCAGGCCGCCGACCAGGCTCTGAAGGATCTCTACGCGACCGAGCTGTTCACCGACGTCCAGATCCTCAACGACAACGGCACCGTGACCATCCAGGTCAAGGAAAGCCCGGTGATCAACCGGATCGTGCTCGAGGGCAACCAGCGGATCAAGGAAGACAAGATCCTGCCCGAGATCAAGATGGCCCCGCGCCAGATCTTCACCCGGTCCAAGGTCCGCGCCGACGTTGCCCGCATCATCGAACTCTACAAGCGCCAGGGCCGCTTCGCCGCGACCGTCGAACCCAAGATGGTCATGCTTGACCAGAACCGCGTCGACATCGTCTTCGAGATTTCCGAAGGCCCCAAGTCCAAGGTCCGCGCGATCAACATCATCGGCAACGAACAGTTCAGCGACGGCGAACTGCGCGGCGAGATGCTGACCAAGGAAGCCGGCGGCATTCTCAAGATCTTCAGTTCCGGCACCAGCTACGATCCGGACAAGATGGCGTTCGACCAGCAGAAGCTGCGCCAGTTCTACCTGACCAAGGGCTATGCCGACTTCCGTGTCGTTTCGGCCGTGGCCGAGCTGACGCCCGACAAGCGCGACTTCATCCTGACCTATGTGGTCGAGGAAGGCCCGCGCTACAAGTTCGGCGACGTCAAGGTGCAGAGCCAGCTGCGCGACTTCAACGAAGAGCGGCTTGCCGCGCAGTTGCCGATGAAGAAGGGCGACTGGTACGACGCCAAGCAGGTCGAAGACACGATCGAGCAGCTCAACACCACGCTCGGCGCGTTCGGCTATGCCTTTGCCGACGTGCGGCCCGATTACAACCGCAGCAAGGAAGACCTCACCATGGGTCTGACCTTCAACATTGCCGAGGCGCCGCGCGTCTATGTCGAGAAGATCGACGTCAACGGCAACACGCTGACCCAGGACAAGGTCGTGCGCCGCGAGTTCCGCCTGGCCGAAGGCGATGCGTTCAACTCGCTGCAGGTCAAGCGTTCGACCGCGCGCATCAACTCGCTTGGCTACTTCCAGGAAAAGTTCGAGATCGAGCAGAAGCAGGGTTCGGCGCCGGACCGGATCATCCTCGAGGCCAATGTCGAGGAGAAGCCGACCGGCGAACTGCAGCTTTCGGCCGGCTATTCCAGCCTCGAAAAGCTCATCTTCCAGGGCTCGATCCAGCAGCGCAACTTCCGCGGGCGCGGCCAGACGATCGGTCTGAGCCTCAGCTACTCGCAATATTCGAAGAGCGCCGAAGTCAGCTTCACCGAGCCGTACCTGTTCGACAAGAACGTCTCGCTGGGCGCGAGCATCTATCGCCGCGATTACAACAACTTCAACTTCAGCACCGGTGGCGAGCGCAACACGCTCTACCGTAACGCCACGACCGGCATGTCGGTGCGCGCGGGCCTTGCGCTGACCGAATACGTTTCGGCGATCGGCAGCTACACCTTCAACCACGACGACATCACCGTGGATGAAAACCAGTACTACTCCGACCGCGTGAACGGCACGCTGCAGTGCGACCCGATCCGCGCCGGACGCTATTTGTGCGACGCGATCGGCACCCGCACCACCTCGATGCTAGGCTTGTCGCTGATCTACGATACGCTCGACAATCGCATGCGGCCCTCGCGCGGCCAGTCGGCCTCGGTCACGACCGAGTTTGCGGGCCTGGGCGGTTCGGTGAAGTATGCGCGCCTGCGCCTCAATGCGGCGAAGTACTGGCCGGTGGGCAAGGGCTTCATCTTCTCGGTCCGCGGCGAGGGCGGGGCGATCGCCTCGCTCGGCCGCAAGAGCGATGCCGCTTCTGGGATCGACGGTGTCTTCCTGACCGACCGTTTCTATCTTGGCGAACCCACGATCCGCGGCTTCGACATCCGCGGCGTCGGCCCGCGCGTGATCCGCAAGTTCTACCAGGACACCAATAGCGACAACGCGATCGACGGGCTCAACCAGCGCTGCCTCACCGCCGCATCGGGCGACACGGCGGCCAGCAGCGTCATCCTTCCGGCTGGCGGCTGCGCGGCTGGAACCACGCTGATCGGGCCTGACGGGTTCAGCGAAGACCGCGAACAGTGGCAGGACGATGCCATCGGCGGCCGCTATTACTATCTGGCCCGCGCCGAACTCGAGATCCCTCTGGGTTCGGGCGCGCGCGAAATGGGCCTGCGTCCCTCGATCTTCGTCGATGCCGGCGCGGTCTGGGGGATTACCCGGCCCAAGCTCGAAAACATCGCGACCGACGGGGTGTTCTTCCCCTCGCGCGACTCCAGCGGGGTGCCGCAGTACAACCAGATCTGCAACGGCACCGCGACCGTGATCTCGAGCGCCACCGCCCCGACCCTGCCGTCGACCTGCACCGGGACCACCGACGCGGTGACGGCGCTGGGTTCGACCTATCCGCCGTTCCAGGACTTCTTCTACGGCAACACGCCCAAGCCGCGCGTCTCGATCGGCATCGGCGTCAACTGGAACTCGCCGTTCGGGCCCTTCCGGATCGACTTCGCCAAGGCGCTGACCAAGGCCGAGGGTGACGATACCAAGAGCTTTACCTTCAACGTAGGAACGCAATTCTGATGACGAACTTCTTCAAGCCCATTCTCGGCCTCGGCTTCGTGCTGGCCCTCGCGGCACAGCCTGCCATGGCGCAGACCCGCCCGGCCGCCAATACGGGCACGGTTGTCGCTGGCCTCGGCGTCGCCAATCTCGAGGCGGTTCTGGTAAACACCAGCGCCTTCCGCACTGCCGAGCAGCAGCGCCCGGTGACTTACAAGGCGACGATCGACCAATACCAGGCGCGCGCCCGTGCCCTGCAGACGCAGCTCCAGGGCCTGCAGCAGAAGCTGCAGAAGGACGCGGCCGTGCCCAACGCCAACCAGGCCGCGCTGCAGCAGCAGCTCACCGCTGCCCAGCGCGTCGAGGAAGCCGGCAAGAACGAACTCAACACCCTGATCCGCCCGGTGGTCTATTCGCGCGAATACGTTAAGGAGCAGATCGAGGAGAAGATGGACGCCGCGGTCAAGGCCGTGATGGCGCGCCGCAACGTCTCGCTGCTGCTGTCGCCGCAGTCGGTGATCCTCAGCACGCAGTCCGGCTATGACCTCAGCCAGGACATCGTCACCGAGATCAACCGCGTCCTGCCGAGCGCGACGCTGACTCCGCCGGCCGGCTGGGAACCCCGCGAAATCCGTGAAGCGCGTGCCGCCCAGGCCGCCCAGCCGGGCGCTGCTGCGGCTCCTGCCGCTAAGCCCGCCGCGCAGCCCGACAGCCGCTAAGCGCCGGCAACGGGGGCACCGATGAGCGAAAGCAAAGACACGACGGGAGCGGCCGCCGCCGCTCCCGTCTACGATATCCAGAAGATCCTCAAGGCCCTGCCGCACCGCTATCCGTTGCTGCTTGTCGACCGGGTCAAGTCGCTGGAGATCGGCGAGAAGATCCATGCCGTCAAAGGCGTGACCTTCAACGAGCAGTTCTTCCAGGGCCATTTCCCCGGACGGCCGATCATGCCCGGCGTTCTGCAGGTCGAGGCGCTGGCCCAGACCGCGGCAATCCTGGCGATCGAAACGCTGGAACTGGGCGGATCGGGCAAGCTGGTCTATTTCATGTCGATCGACGAAGCTAAGTTCCGCGCGCCGGTCGAACCGGGCTGCCTGCTCGACCTGGAAGTCGGCTTCGTCCAGAAGCGCGCCCGGGTCTGCAAGTTCTGGGGCAAGGCCTCGATCGAGGGCAAAACGACCTGCGACGTGCAGTTCACCGCCATGGTCGCCGATCCGCCCGCTTGATTTCCTGGCGCCGCGCCGCTATGCGCGCCGCTTCCCATTCGGGCCGGTCGGAACCGGCCGCAAACGAAAGACCGATCGATGAAGACCGATATCCATCCCGACTACCACATGATCAAGGTGCAGATGACCGACGGCACCGTCTTCGAAACGCGCTCTACCTGGGGCAAGGAAGGCGATACGCTGGTTCTGGAAATCGACCCTGCGTCACACCCGGCCTGGACCGGCGGCACGCGCCAGATCGATTCGGGTGGCCGCGTCGCGCAGTTCAACAAGCGCTTCGGCGGGCTTTCGCTCAAGAAGAACTGATTGGCGCCGAGCCCGTTCGGGCTTGCCAGCCAAGGCGAACGGGGCGTCCCTTGCGGGGCGCCCTTTTTCGTCAGGCCCCGTGTGCAGCCAGAGCGTCGGCTTCGGCACCGGGAATGGCGCGGAGGAATTCGACCCCGCACGACCCGTCCCGAATCCAGCGCACGATTGCCTGGATCGACCGGTCGGCCGACAGCCGGATCGACACGAACATGCCGCAGCGCATCCAGTCCGCTTCGGCAAGGATGTTGCAGCCGTAAATCGAGATGTCGTTGAGTCGTGCGGCGGCGCTATGCCCGTGCGCGGACTGCACGATGATTTCGCCGCGGGCGGTCTGGCGGTCGACACGGCGGGTCAGCGGACGCGGTTCGGTCCCGAGCCGTTCCTGCAACTTTGCCTTGACCGTCAAACTCTTGCCTCCCGCGGGTCTGCATCCACTGGCCGCGAGGGTAGGCGGGTTTGGTTAAGCAATCGGCAACGACCGGGTCTGGGATGCGGAAATAGATTCGCCCGCTTTCCGGACTCGTCAAAAAGCGGCGCGTAAGAAAATTACGCCGCTCGGCCTGCGGCGCAGTTTTCGCTTCCCATTTGATGCTCCCTGTGCAAGAGGCCGCGCCTGCGTCGGACAGCGCTTGCAGTGCTGGCCGGGGCTACCTAAGGCGCCGCGTCTCGGCACGCGCGCGAGGTTATGGCGATCGTAGCTCAGTTGGTTAGAGCGCCGGTTTGTGGTACCGGAGGTCGTGGGTTCGAACCCCATCGATCGCCCCAGCTTCTTCGCCCACGCGTGCCCTCAAATGGGGAGTCAAGCGCGTGCCGGCATTCTGGGAAGAGCCCGATTTCGACAATCACGAAGTGGTTCATTTCGTAAAGGATCGCGCCAGCGGGCTGACCGCGATCATCGCGCTCCATTCCACCCATCTCGGCCCGGGCGCGGGCGGAACCCGGTTCTGGCACTACGCCGATCCCGCGATGGCCATGCGTGATGCGCTGCGCCTGTCGCGCGGGATGAGCTACAAGAACGCCATGGCGGGGCTGCCCATGGGCGGCGGCAAGGCGGTCATCCTGGCCGATGCGGCGCGTGCCAAGACGCCGGCCATGCTAGCCGCGTTCGGTGACGCGGTCGAAGGGCTCGGTGGTCGCTATGTCACGGCCGAGGACGTCGGCGTCAGCGAAGCCGACATGGTCGCCGTGTCGCAGCGGACCCGCCACGTCACCGGCCTTCCGGTGGCAAGCGGCGGTTCGGCTGGCGGCGATCCGGGGCCGTTCACGGCCTATGGCATTTTCCTCGGCGTGAAGGCGGCGGTCGAGCAGCAGCTTGGCAAGACCAGCCTCGAGGGCGTGCATGTTGCCGTTCAGGGCACGGGCAGCGTGGGCGGAGGCCTGGCGCGCCTGCTTGCGGGCGAGGGTGCCCGTTTGACCGTGGCCGACGTCGATGCGGCGCGGGCGGCTGCGCTGGCCGCCGAACTGGGCGGCGTTGTCGTCCCCGCCGAAGCGATCATGGATACGGCCTGCGACGTGTTCAGCCCCAACGCGCTTGGCGCGGTCCTTGACGACGCAGGCATCGCGCGGCTTCGGGCGCCGATCGTCGCGGGCGGGGCCAACAACCAGCTTTCCCGGCCCCACCACGGCGATGCGCTGGCCGCGCGCGGCATCCTTTATGCGCCTGACTACGTCATCAACGCCGGCGGGATCATCGCAGTCGCGCTCGAATACCTGGCGCGCGAATCCGGGCAGGACTGCACTGTCGACACCGTGCGCCAGCGGATCGAGCAGATCCCCGGCCGCCTGCGCGACATCTGGGCGCAGTCGGCCAGCACCGGGCAATCGAGCGACCGGGTTGCCGATGCCATGGCGCAGGCGCTCATCGGCCGCTGAGCCGAGGCGCCCATCAGGGTGTGCTACCAAGGCGCAATTGCCTTGCCGACCCAGTCGCGCAATGCCAAAGGGCCATCCGAGGGTCGACCGAATCCACCATGCACGGCTACGCCAATCCTGCCCGTTTCCTTAGGCTTGCCAAGCTGCTGACCGCTCCGCTGCTGATCGGTGGCGGGCTGCTGGCCGTGGCGGTTCTGGCCTGGGCCCTGGCCGCCGCCCCGGCCGAGCGGCTGCAGGGCGATTCGGTCAAGATCCTTTTCGTGCACGTGCCCACCGCCTGGCTGGCCATGGGCGGGTGGAGCGCCATTGCGATCGCCAGCCTCAGCGAACTGGTCTGGCGGCATCCGCTTGCCGGGGTTGCCGCGCGCGCGGTAGCGCTGCCCGGCGCCGTCTTTGCCGCCCTGTGCCTTGCCACCGGATCGTTGTGGGGCCGACCGGCCTGGGGGACCTGGTGGGTCTGGGATGGACGGCTGACCTCGATGCTCGTGCTGCTGTTCCTTTACCTGGCCTATATCGCGCTGGCCGACGCGGCAACGCGCGACGGGCAGGGGCAGTCCCGCATTCCGGCGATCTTTGGGCTGGTTGGCGCGGTCAACATCCCGATCATCCACTATTCGGTGCTGTGGTGGAACAGCCTGCACCAGCCGCCCTCCATCACGGCGGGCAAGTCGGAAATGGCAGCGCCCTTCCTGATCGGCCTCATGGCTTCGACTCTCGCGTTCTCGCTGCTGTTCGGCGGTGTCGTGCTGGCGCGGATGCGCGCGATCCTGGCCGATACCCAGGCAGAGGCACGCCTGCGCCGCCGCGCAATGAACGCCGCCGATGTCTGAGGGGCTCAACCACTGGCCGTTCATCGTGGCGGCCTATGCGCTGACCGTGCTGGCCACGGGCGGGCTCGTCGCCTGGGCCGTAGCCGCGATGCGCGCCGCCGAAGCGCGCCGCGAGCGGAGCCGCGAACGATGAACGGGGCGATCAAGGCCAAGCACCAGAGGCTCGTCCTCGTCATTGTCGCGCTGGTCGCGCTGATCGGAGCAGGGCTGCTTGCCGCCTGGGCGCTGCGCAACCAGGCCAGCTACTTCTACCTGCCCGCCCAGATCGCGAGCGCTCCGCCCGAACCCGGCCGCGCGGTGCGGCTGGGCGGCATGGTCGAGGCAGGTTCGCTCAAGAAGGAAGCTGACGGCATCACGCTGTCATTCGTGGTCGGAGACGACAAGGCCCGAGTGCCGGTGCGCTTTGCCGGCATCGCACCCGATCTGTTCAAGGAAGGGTCGGGCGTGGTCGCCGAGGGGCGGATGGGCCCCGACGGCACCTTTGTGGCCGACAATCTCCTTGCCAAGCATGACGAGAAGTACGTGCCCCGCGAAATGAAGGACATGACCGAGGCCCAGGCCCGCCAGACGGTGGAAGAAACCCGGTGATCGCCAACTTCGGACTTGCCGCGCTGTGGCTCGCGGCCGCGCTGGCGACGCTGCAGCTGGTTGCAGGCGGGCTTAGCCTGCGGCGGGAGACACCGGCGCTGGCTGGGCTGGTCCGCCCGGTCGCGATCGCACAGGGTCTCCTTGCCGCCGTGGCCTTCGCGGCGCTTATCGTGTTGTTCTGGCAGACTGACCTTTCGGTCAAGCTGGTGGCGACCAACTCGCATTCGGCCAAACCGCTGCTCTACAAGATTGCCGGTGCCTGGGGGAACCACGAAGGCTCGATGCTGCTGTGGGTGACGATCATGGGACTGGCCGGCGGCTTCGTCGCGCTGGTCGAACGGCGCCTGCCCGAACCGACCATGCTGGCGACACTGGCCGCGCAGGCCTTCGTCAGCATCGGCTTCTATGCCTTCCTGCTGATGGCCTCAAACCCGTTCGAGCGGCTCGATCCGCCGGTGGCGGAAGGGCAGGGCCTCAACCCGTTGTTGCAGGATCCCGGCCTCGCCTTCCATCCGCCAACGCTTTACATCGGCTATGTCGGACTTTCGATCGCCTTCAGCTTCGCAGTCGGCGCGCTCATCACGCGCGAAGTTTCGCCCGCCTTTGCCCGCGCCATGCGGCCCTGGGTGCTGGGCGCGTGGATATTTCTGACGCTGGGCATCACGGCGGGGTCCTACTGGGCCTATTACGAGCTGGGCTGGGGCGGCTGGTGGTTCTGGGACCCGGTCGAGAACGCCAGCCTGATGCCCTGGCTCGCCGCCACAGCGCTGCTCCATTCGGTCAGCGTGCTGGCCTCGCGCAACGCTTTGCGCGCTTGGACGGTCATGCTGGGCGTGGTCGCCTTCTCGATGTCGATGGTCGGGACCTTCCTGGTCCGCTCCGGAATTCTCACCAGCGTGCACGCCTTTGCCGTCGATCCCACCCGCGGCTCGTTCATCCTCGCCCTGCTGGCGATCTACATCGGCGGAGCCCTTCTGCTGTTTGCCTTGCGCGCCGCCACGGTGACCGAAGGCCAGCGCTTTGCTGTGACCAGCCGCGAAGGCGCGCTGGTGTTCAACAACGTCATGCTCTCGGCGACGCTCGGCATCGTGCTGATCGGCACGCTCTATCCTTTGCTGGCCGAGGCTATGGGCAGCAAGGTTTCGGTCGGGCCGCCCTATTTCAACCCGATGGGCGCGGTATTCGTCCTGCCGATGCTGGCGGTCATGGCAGTCGGCCCGCTGCTGCGCTGGCGGCGCGACGCCATGGCGCGGATCGGCAAGCGGCTGATCGTGCCGGGCGTGCTGGCGCTCACCGCATTCGGCGTAATGGTGGCATTGGGGACCGGACTCCTGCCGGCGCTCGGATTGACCCTTGCCGCCGGACTTCTCGTCGCGACGCTGCTGCCGCTGGCCGGGCGGCGCCTGCGCACCGTGACGCTGCCGCTGTGGGGCATGGTTCTCGCCCATTTCGGGGTGGCTGTTTCCCTGTTCGGCATGGCCGCCGACAGCGCCTTTACGCAGGAACGGCTGGTCGCCGCGCGGGTTGGCGAAATCGCCTCGGTCGGTCCCTGGCAGGTCCGCCTCCAGTCGATCATGCCGGTGGCCGGGCCCAACTGGACTGCGCTCGAAGGCACGCTGGCGGCAAGCTATGGTGACGACGGTACGCCGGCGATCCTGCGCACCCAGTCGCGCAGCTTCTGGGCGCCGGTGCAGCAGACCAACGAATCCGCGCTCCACACGCGCTGGAACGGCCAGCTTTACGCCGTGCTCGGCGAAGAAGCCGAAGGCGGCCGCTGGCAATTGCGACTGTGGTGGAAGCCTTTCGTTACCCTGATCTGGCTCGGCGGCTTGCTGATCGGGCTGGGCGGGCTGCTGGCCTTGCTGGGCCGCGTGGCGAGCGACCTGCGCCGCCTCGTCGCGATCGACAAGATCGCCTATCGGCGGGAACGTCAGGGCCGATGAGCCAAGTGGATACCAAAGGCCGGCGCTGGACGCTGTGGTTGCCGCTGGGTCTGTTCGTCGGCTTCGTCGTGCTTGTGCTGTTCGGCCTCTTCCGCCCGGCCGAACGCACCGTCGAAAGCGCGATGATCGGCAAGCCACTGCCGGCGTTCGACCTCAAGGCGGCCGTTCCGGACCGCCCCGCGCTGAAGAGCAGCGACTTTTCCGGCGGCAATCCGCGCCTGCTCAACATTTTCGCCAGCTGGTGCCTGCCCTGCGCGGCCGAGGCGCCGCAACTCGAGGCGCTGCGCCGCGCCGGCGTGGAAATTCACGGCGTCGCTATCCGCGACACACCAGGGGACCTGGCCGTGTTCTTTGCCAAGTATGGCAACCCCTATTCCCGCATAGGGGCCGACAACGTCAGCGCGATCCAGTTCGCAATCGGTTCGTCAGGCGTTCCGGAAAGCTTCGTGATCGATGCGCGGGGCGTGATCCGCTATCAGCACATCGGCGATATCCGCGCAGACCAGGTCCCGCTGATCCTGGCAAAACTGAAGGAGGCGGAACGATGATGCGCGTGCTGCTCGCCGCCCTCGCGCTTGTCCTTGCCGGACCCGTTCACGCCCAGGACAAGCTGCCGCCGGCGCCTTATGCCTACCGGCAGCTCGACGATCCGGCGCAGGAGGCGCGGGCCAAGGCGCTGATGGACACGCTGCGCTGCCTCCAGTGCCAGGGGCAGGCGATTTCGGATTCCGATGCGCCGATCGCCGGAGACATGCGCAACCAGGTGCGCCTGCGCATCGCCCAGGGCGAAGATCCCGAGGCGATCCGCGCCTGGTTGATCGAACGTTACGGCTCCTACGTCAGCTACAAGCCCAAGGTCGATGCGCTGACATGGCCGCTGTTCGCCGCGCCGCTCGCCTTCCTGACGCTGGCCGTCATCGTGCTGCGCAAACGGTTTGCCAAGGGGCGGGTGGCATGACCGGCTTGATGGTGCTTATGCTGGCGGCGGCGGTTTTTGGCGTGATCGCCTTTCTGCTGAAAGCACCGCGCGGCGGCTGGGAAGCAGTGGGGGCGGCGCTGATGCTGGGTGCTGCAGGATTCGCCTGGCAGGCCAACTGGAGCCAGCCCGGTGCGCCCAAGGCGGCGGCGGCAACGGTCAAGGCCAGCGGCGCAGCCCTGGTCGAGGCGCGCAAGCAGATTGCCGGCGATCCGCTGCAGACCGGGAACCGCTGGAGCATCATCGCCGATGGCCTGGCGCGCAACGGGAACTTTGCCGATGCTGCGGACGTTCTTCAGGGGGCCGTGCAACAGGATCCGCGCAATGCCGATGCATGGCTCGCCATGGGAAATTACCTTGTCGCCCATTCCGAAGGCGTCCTCACGCCGGCGGCGCGTTATGCCTACACCCGTGCCGCAGCGGCGGACCCGACGCATCCTGGCCCCCTGTTCTTCGAAGGCCTCGCGCTTGCGACCAGTGGTCAGCTTGAAGAAGGGCGTGCGATGTGGGCGCGCTTGCTCGCCCGATCGCCGGCCGACGCGCCCTGGCGTGACGACCTGGCCCAGCGGCTGGCGCGGCTCGACGCGTTCATCGCCGCGCGCGATGCGGGGCAATTGAACCGATGACCGCAGCCGTGCCCGCGTGGGCCGTGTTGCCCGCGTCGGGGCACGGTGCTAGTCCGACGCAGATTTCGCCCGGCCTCGGCAATGCCGTGTGGGGCAGACAGGGGCATGGTTTGGCATGAGCAGTTCCCTTCAACGCGAGCCTGACCCGCCAGCGTCGGACGAGGCAATGCAAACCGGTTACGGCCATCACCACGGCAAGCTTCTGCCGCTGGCGATCGGTGCGATCGGCGTCGTCTTTGGCGACATCGGCACCAGCCCGCTTTACGCGTTCCGCGAAACCTTCGCCTCGCACCACGGCGTACCGGGCATCAAGGTTGATCCGGTGCACATCCAGGGCGTGCTTAGCCTGGTATTCTGGTCGATGATGATCGTGGTGACGTTCAAATACGTCCTCACCATCATGAAGGCCGACAACAAGGGCGAAGGTGGTAGCCTCGCGCTGCTCGCACTGATTAGCCGCAAGACCGACGGCGCGCGATGGACCGCGCCGCTGGTGCTGATGGGCGTCTTCGCCACGGCGCTGTTTTACGGCGATTCGATGATCACGCCGGCCATGTCGGTGCTCTCGGCCACCGAAGGCCTGCAATACGTCCATCCCGGCTTCAAGGTGTGGATCGTACCCCTGGCCGTTGCAATCCTGTTCGCCCTGTTCGCGATCCAGTCGCGCGGCACGGAAAAGGTCGGAAAGCTGTTCGGCCCGATCATGCTGGCCTACTTCCTGACGCTGGGCGTGATGGGCGTGATGCATCTGGCCGATATGCCCTCGATCGTGCTCGAGACGCTGAATCCGCTGAACGCCGTCGAATTTTTCATGGTCGACGGGTTCCGCGCCTTCGTCGCCATGGGCAGCGTGGTTCTTGCCGTGACCGGGGCCGAGGCGCTCTATGCCGACATGGGGCACTTCGGGCGCAAGCCCATCGGGGTGAGCTGGATGACCTTTGTCCTCCCCTGCCTGATGCTCAACTATATGGGCCAGGGCGCCATGGTGCTCAGCCAGCAATCGCCCGAGGCGGCCGCCGCGCTGATCAAGGACCCGTTCTTCCTGATGATCCCCGACCTGGTGCGCATCCCGGTGATCTTCCTGGCTCTGGCGGCAACTATCATCGCCAGCCAGGCGGTGATTTCGGGCGCCTTCAGCCTCACCCAGCAGGCGATCCAGCTCGGCTTCATGCCGCGCATGCAGATCAAGCACACCAGCGCATCGGCCCAGGGGCAAATCTATATTCCCGTGATCAACTGGGGGCTGATGATCATGGTCATCGTCCTGGTCCTGTTCTTCCGTTCGTCGACCAACCTCGCCGCCGCCTATGGTATCGCGGTGACGGGCGCGATGTTCATCGACACGATCCTGATCGCCGCCGTTCTGATCAGCCTGTGGCGCTGGCCGTTGTGGAAGGCGGTTCCTCTCATCGCGATCTTCATCGTCGTCGACATGGCCTATCTCGGCGCGAACCTGATCAAGGTTCCGCACGGCGGGTGGGTGCCGCTGGCCATGGGGCTGTTCATCTTTACCCTGCTGACCACCTGGTCGCGCGGCCGCATGCTGATGCGCCAGTCGATGGCCGAGGCGACCATCCCGATGGAGGTCTTCGCCAAGAGCGCGCATTCCAGCGCCAGCCGCGTGCCCGGCACGGCGATCTTCATGGCCAGCACGGCGAGCGGCGTGCCTTCGGCGCTTCTGCACAACATCAAGCACAACAAGGTCCTGCACGAACGCGTCGTGATCCTCACCGTCGCAATCGAGGACATGCCCTTCGTCGATCCGGCGCAGCGCTGTTCGATCAAGGATCTGGGCGAGGGATTCTGGCGGCTCAAGCTGCGGTACGGCTTCCTTGAGGAGACCGACGTGCCCGCTGCGCTGACCGACGCGAACCTGTGCGGCGGACCGTTCGAGATGATGAAGACCAGCTTCTTCCTCAGCCGGCAGACGCTGATCGCCTCGTCGAAGCCGGGCATGGCGATCTGGCGCGAGAAGCTGTTCGCCTGGATGCTGCGCAATGCGGCCAGCGCCATGGAGTTCTTCCGCCTGCCGTCGAACCGCGTGGTCGAGCTGGGTAGCCAGGTCGAAATCTAGCCTTGGCGCCGGCCCCGGTTGCGAGAAGCGAACCACGGCCCCATCCGGGCGATCGCTTCCTCCACCTCGGGGGTCGAGACGGCGAAGCTGATCCGCAGGAAGTGATGGCCCAACATCGGATCGAAATCGATCCCCGGCGCGGTGGCGACGCCGGTGTCGCGCAGCAGCGCAAGGGCCAAGTCCATGCTGTCGTCCGTGAAGTCCGACACGTCGGCATAGATATAGAACGCGCCGTCGGGCGGGGCGATGCGCGCCAGCCCCATGTTGGGCAGGGCGCAGAGCAGCAATTCGCGGTTGCGGCGATACGTTTCGACGTTTGCCTCCAGTTCCTCGGGGCAATCCATCGCGACAAGGCCAACATGCTGGCTGAGCGAAGGCGGGGTGAGGAACAGGTTGCTCATCCGCGCGATGGCTGCGTCCACCTTGTCCAGCGGCGCGACCAGCCAGCCAAGCCGCCAGCCGGCCATGCTGAAATATTTGGAGAAGCTGTTAATCACCATGGCGCCCGGATCGACCTCGAGGATCGAAGGCGTTTCCGCACCGTAAGCGATGCCATGGTAGATCTCGTCGGAGACCAACGCGATGCCGTGCTCGGCGCAGACCCTGGCTATCGCTACCAGTTCGGCGCGCGGGATTATGGTGCCGGTGGGGTTGGCCGGACTGGCAAGGATCAGGCCCTGGGGCGGCGGATCGAGCGCAGCGACCACAGCAGCGGTCAACTGGAAGCCGGCCTCCTCGCCGCAGTCCAGTTCGACCGGCTCCAGGTGAAGGGTTTTCAGCGTGTTGCGGTAGGCGACGTAACCTGGCCGCGCCATGGCGACGCGCGCGCCGGGCTCGAACAGGACTGACAGCGCCAGGACCAGCGCGGGCGAGGCGCCGCAGGTAAGGACGATCTGGGCGGGATCGACCGTGACGCGGTAAACCTCGCGGTAATGCCGGCAGATGCGCTCTTTCAGCGCCGGGCTCTGCCAGTAGCCCATCGGATCGCTGTCGAGCACTTCGTGCGCGCGGGCGATCGCCGCGGCGGGCGCGCCGGTAGACGGCTGACCGAACTCCATGTGGATGATCGAGCCGCCTTCGCTCTTGAGGCGGTGCGCTTCGAGGCTGACGCGGATGGCGTGGAAGGGCTCGATCTCGGCGGTCATGGCAGGTGGCCTATCGCTGGCCGGGGCAAAAGAAAAGCGCGGCGCCCGCCAGGACACCGCGCCTTCTTTGCAAATGGCGAACGATCAGCCGAGGTTGGCGCTGACCATCGCGTAGAGCATCGGCAGCGACAGCAGCGTGTTCGTGCGGCTGGCATAGAGCGCGCGCGGCGCGGCAGCGGCCTTTTCCTCGGCCGTGGCTTCGACGATGCCGAGGATCTTCTTCTGGGCCGGCCAGATGATGAACCAGACATTGAAGGCCATGATCAGCGCCAGCCACATTCCGAGCCCGATAAGGTCGACGTTGCCCTCACCGCTGAAGGTCAGCGCCTGGTGGCCGTAACCGTTGATGAAGGCGATGGAGAGGCCGGTGAGCACGGTTAGCAGCGCGCCGTAGCGGAAGAAGAAGAACACCTTGGGGGCGATATGCCCGGTGATGGCGCCCTTCTGTTCGGCGGGGATGGCCGGCATGGTCGGCACCTGAACGAAATTCAGGTAGTAAAGCAGGCCGATCCAGACGATCCCGAAGAAGATGTGCAGCCAGCGCAGGATCGAATTTGCATCGACCGGGGCCGAGGCACCGTACTTGAGCATGACGACGATGGCCAGAACCAGGCCCGTGACCAGCACAAGGTGCAGGTTTCCGAAAAATTTGCCCATTGCTTCCCCCTTTTGGTTTTCCAAGCACCCCTGTCTAGGCGCGGCGCACGGGCTTTGTCATGCCCTTTTGCGCCTTTTTGCTCAGTCGTGGAGAGGGTCGGTAACAACCTCGCCCTGGGCGTCCTGCGCCAGGCCATGCTTCAGCAGCATGGGCAGTTGGGTGAAGGTGAACAGGAACGTCAGCGGCAGGAACACCCACAGCTTCATCCCGATCCAGGTCTCGAGCCCGCCATTCTCCTGGTTGTAGAGGTAGCGCAGCACTTCGTTCAGCGCGGCGAGGAACAGGAAGAACCAGCCCCACCGCCGCGACAGCTTGAGCCATCCCTCGTCGTTCAGTCCCTCGAAGGCGGCGTCGAGCAGTATTTTCAACAGGGCCTTGCCGCGCCACGCCCCGATCAGCAGCGCCAGCCCGCAAAGCAGGTAGATCAGCGTCGGCTTGAGCTGGATGAAGGCGGCGTTCTGAAAGGCGATGGTCAGCCCGCCGAACACCACGATCATCGCGGTCGACAGCCACAGCATCGGCGAGACGTGGCCAAGTTTCCACTTGGACACGGTCAGCGCCAACACCGCAGCGGCCATGAAGCTGGCGGTCGCACGGATCACGGTCGCGACCTCGGCCAGGCTGGAATGGTCCGCAGGGGCATAGAGGCGGTAGACGACGAAGAAGACCACGATCGGGCCATAATCGACCAGCAGATTGAGCAGGCCGGACCTGGGCTTCGCCTTGGCGGTCGGACCTTCGGCAGGGGTTGCGGCAGGCTCGTCCATCATACCACTCCGGCAATGACCCGCGCGACCAGGTCGGGGTCGAACGGGCGCAGGTCTTCCATCCTTTCGCCGACTCCGATTGCGTGGATCGGCAGACCGTACTGTTCGGCGGCGGCCACCAGCACGCCGCCGCGCGCGGTTCCGTCGAGCTTGGTCATGATCAGGCCGGTGACGCCCGCCACTTCCTTGAAGATCTCGATCTGCTGCAGCGCATTCTGGCCGTTGGTCGCATCGAGCACCAGCACCACGTCATGCGGCGCCTCGGGATTGAGGCGGCCGAGGACGCGGCGGATCTTGGCCAGTTCGTCCATCAGCTCGCGCCGGTTCTGCAGGCGCCCGGCGGTATCGACGATCAGCGCGTCGGTGCCTTCCTCGGTCGCGGCCTGGACGGCGTCGAACACCACGCTGGCCGGATCGCCGCCCTCGTCGCCGAAGACGATCGGCACGCCGACCCGCTCGGCCCAGATGCCCAACTGATCGATCGCAGCGGCGCGGAAGGTGTCGCCCGCCGCCAGCATCACCGAATAGTCCTGTTCCTGGAACAGATGGGCCAGCTTGGCGATGGTCGTCGTCTTGCCCGACCCGTTTACGCCGATCACGAGAATCACCTGCGGGCGCGGGAAGGCGACGATGTCGATGGGCTTTGCCACCGGGCGCAGGATGGCGGCGATCTCGGCGGCAACGGCCTCGCGGATTGCCTGCTCGTCGGCGCCGCGCTCGAATCGCTCGTTGGCCAGCCGTGCCCGGATGCGGGCTGCCGCGCGCGGGCCGAGGTCCGACAGGATCAGCGCGTCTTCCAGGTGGTCGAGCTGGTCATCGTCGAGGCGCGTCTTGCTGACGATACCCGACAGGTTTTCGCTCAGACGTTCCGATGTCTTGCGGAAACCGCCGAAGACACGGTCGGACCAGGTTTCCTCGCTCATTGCAGCAGGCCTTCGTTCAGGCAGGTAGGGGTCACGGTGACGATCGATCCGGCAGGAGTGGCGGGCGGCAACTGTACCCGGGCGAAGTTCTGCGCATGGCCGGTCCCGTCACGTTCGGCAAGCACCTGTTGCTCCTGGCCGATCAAGGTTGCGAGCCAGGCGTCGCGCCGCTCGCCAACCGCGACGCGCAGTTCGGCGGCGCGGCGACGAATGGTTTGCGGGTCGACCTGCGGCATCCGTGCGGCCGGCGTACCGGGGCGCGGCGAAAAGGGAAAGACGTGGCCGTGGACCACGTCGAGGTCGGCGACGATCGACAGATTGGCGCGATGGGCCGCTTCGTCCTCGGTGGGGAAGCCGGCGATGAGGTCGGCGCCGATGGCGATGCCGGGGCGCCGCTCCCTGAGCCGCGCGACGAGGTCCATCGCGTCGCGGCGCAGATGGCGGCGCTTCATGCGCTTGAGGATAAGGTCGTCGCCATGCTGGAGCGACAAGTGGACGTGCGGCATGATCCGCTGTTCGGACGCGATCAGCTCGCACAGCAGCGGATCGATATCTACACCGTCGAGCGAGGAAAGCCGCAGCCGTTGTAGGGGCGGAAACTGCTTCAGGATTTCCGCCACAGCGTGGCCTAGCGTTGGCGCATCGGGCAGGTCGCCGCCCCAGCTGGTCAAGTCGACCCCGGTCAGCACTATCTCCAGCGCGCCAGCGTCAAGGTGCGCCGCGACCTCGCGCAGGATCGCCGGGATGGACAGCGAGCGCGACGGGCCGCGGCCCTGCGGGATGACGCAGAAGGTGCAGGCATGGTCGCAGCCGTTCTGGATAGCAACGAACCCCCGGGTGTGCCGGTCACGCATCGGGCTCTGCGGGATCGGTGCCGTGTTCCAGGCGCGCGGGTCGAGCTTGGCGGCATTGGCCAGCAGGCCGTCCACCTCGGGCATGGCGGCAAGCGCCACGCGCTCGACCTCGGCGGCGCAGCCTGTGACGATCAGGCGCGCGTCGGGGCGCTGGCGACGCAGACGGCGGATCGCCTGGCGGGTCTGGCGCACCGCCTCGCCTGTAACCGCGCAGCTGTTGACCACGACCAGATCAGGCTCGGCCGCCAGCATGGAGCGCAGCGCCTCGCTTTCGGACAGGTTGAGCCGGCAACCCAGCGACACGACTTCGGCCACGGATCAGGCTCCGAAATCGCGCGAGTCGAAGGTGCCGCGAAAGCTTTCGGCGGCAGGACCGGTCATGATGATCCGGCCGGCCTGGTTCCATTCGATGCGCAGCGGACCGCCGGGCAGGGTGACGGTGACCGCGCGGTCGACCAGCCCGCGCCGCATCGCGCCGATTGCGGTCGCACAGGCTCCGGTGCCGCAGGCCCGCGTCAGGCCGACGCCGCGCTCCCACACCCGCAGTCGCACGGCATCGCGGGCGGTGACTGTCGCCACGTTGACGTTGATTCGCTGCGGGAACAGCGGGTCGTGCTCGATCTCCGGGCCCAGGCGGTCGAGTTCGACCGCGTCGCAATCGTCGACGAAGAAGATGACGTGGGGATTGCCGACGTTGACGGCGGTGGGCTGGTCGAGCATCTCCCAGGCGACCGGCATGTGGTGCGTGTCCATCGCGTAGGCGAGCGGGATGGCGTTCCATTCGAAACGCGGCTCGCCCATGTCGATGCTGATGCCGGCCGCGCCGGGCGTGGCTTCGATCAGGCCGCCGGCCGTCTCGATCCGGGCGGGTTGGCCATGGAGCAGGGCGACCGCGCGCGAGGCGTTGCCGCAGGCTTCGACCTCGCCGCCATCGGCGTTGAAGATTCGCATCCTCAGATCAGCGACGGACGAATGATCGAGCACGATGAGCTGGTCGCAGCCGATTCCGGTGCGCCGGTCGGCCAGCGCGCTGGCAAAGGTGCAGGTCAGTTCGGGTAGCGGCGCGGCGCGTGCGTCGAGCACGACGAAGTCGTTGCCCAGGCCGTGCATCTTTGTGAAGGCGATCCGCATGGCCGCGCTCTAGGACGGGCGGCGCGCGGCGTAAAGCATGCCGAGCGATCAGCCCGCGGCGCGAATCGCGTTGTCCTCGTCGCCCTCGTCCTTGCTGGCGCACGCCGCCGACACGTCGAGCAGAAGGTTTAGCTGGGCCAGTTCCTCGGCGGTGCGATCCGCCGGCTCGGGATGGCCATAAAGATAGCCCTGGACCTTGAATGTGCCGAAGCGGTTCAATTCGCGCAGCACCTCTTCGTTTTCCACGCCCTCGACCGTGATCGGCAGGCCGAGGCCCTTGCCCAGCGCGGCGATCGACTTGACGATGGTCGCGCTTTCCTTGTTGCCGGGCAGGGTGGTGACGAAGCTGCGGTCGATCTTGATCCGGTCGAATGGCAGCGAGCGAAGCTGCGACAACGAGCTGTAGCCGGTGCCGAAGTCGTCGAGGCTGACGCGAATGCCCTGGTTCTTGAGGCTGGTGATCATCGAGCGGACCAGGCCGATGTTTTCGTGCAGGGAGCTTTCGGTGATCTCGATCTCGAAGCGGCTGGGCGGGAAATTGGCTTCGACCAGCAGCTTGAGCAGCTTCTGCGCAAACCACGGATCGCGCAGCTGCACCGGCGAGATGTTGACCGACAGCGTCAATTGCGGATCCCAGGTCTTGGCATCGATCAGCGCCTTGGCGATCAGCGATTCGGACAATTGCGCGATGACGCCGATTTCCTCGGCGATGGGGATGAACAGATCGGGGCTGATGACGCCCAACGTCGGCGAATTCCAGCGTGCCAGCATTTCGAAGCCGACCAGGTCGCCGGTCGCAAGGTCGATCTGCTTCTCGTAATAGGGCACGAATTCGCCGGTCGCGACACCGCGGCGGATGCCGGTTTCAAGCTCGCTGCGGAACCGCAGTTCGCTTTCCATGCTTGCCTCGAACCAGAAATGGCGGTTGCGGCCGTTTTTCTTGGCCTGGTACATGGCAATGTCGGCCATGTGGAGCAGGTCCTGTGCGCTGTGACGGTCGCCATCGCTGTCGCTGCGGGTCACGCCAACCGAGATCGTCGTTTCGAGCGTCAGATCGCCGAACGACACCGGTTCGGCCACGACCTTGATGAGGTCTTCGGCGAGGCGTTCGACGGTTTCTTGCTGGCTGGCGGTGAAGGGCACGATGCAGGCGAACTCGTCGCCGCCGATGCGGGCGAGCTGGCCGCCGTTGGGCAGCCGGCGGGCGATGCGGCGCGATGCCTCCTTGAGCAGGGCATCGCCGGCGGCATGGCCGTGCAGGTCGTTCACCTGCTTGAAATTGTCTAGATCGAGCATCAGGAAGGCGACGACTTCGCCGCGCGCGCTGGCCTCGGCGATCAGCCGGTCGGTAACCGGGCCAGCCGATCGGCGGTTGAGGCAACCGGTCAGGGGATCGGTTTCGGCAAGAATTCGCGCCTGTTCCTCTGCGTTGCGGCGTTCCTTCACTTCGCCGACCAGATCCTTGTAGCGACGCCAGCCGAAGACGATCAGCGCGATGTTGAGCAGAAAGGTGGTGGCAAGGAGGTTGTCGGGCTGGGTCCCATGCCCTTCGAGCGAGGCGATCGCGTTGTCGACGACCGAACTGCCGGTGGAAATGAGAAGGACCATCGCGGCCACCACGGTGCCCAGCGTGACGACGTCACGCCTGGCTGTACGGGCTATCGCCGAATCCACGGAAACACTGTCTGCCGCGCCCGGCTGCTCTTTAGACATGCGTATTTGCCCCTGCCTGTCAGAAGCATGGTTTTTGCACGGTTTACTGAAGTTTGTATTAAGGGCGTTTCGCGAGGCACGCGCGAAACGCCCGTGCGCGCTACTTCTTCAAGCCGATTTCGCGCAGCCGCTGCTGCAGGAATTCGTCTGCCAGGATTGCCTGGGGATAGCGATCGGGGTTTTCCGGCGTAACGCACTGGGGCAGGGTCTTGATCGGGAAATCGCTGCGCAGATGCAGGAAGAACGGCATCGAATAGCGGCTGAAGGCCGCCCGCGCTGCGTTCGGATTGCGCACGCGGTGAATGGTCGAAGGGAGGACATGGTTGGTCAGGCGCTCGAGCATGTCGCCAACGTTGATGACCATCGCGCCTTCCGGCGGTGAGGCGCTGATCCACTGGCCGTCCTTGCCGAGAAGCTCCAGTCCCGCCTCCTCGGCGCCAAGCAGCAGGGTGATCAGGTTGATGTCGCCATGCGCACCGGCGCGGATCGCCTCGCCCTCAAGATCCTTGAGCGGCGGATAGTGCAGCAGGCGCATGACCGAATTGCCGTCCTCGATGGCCTTGTCGAACCAATGCTCGTCGAGGCCGAGGTAGAGCGCGATGGCCGACAGGATCGTTGCGCCGGTGGCGTCGAACTGGCGGTAGAGTTCGTCGAACACCTCGCGGAAGCCTTCGGGCCGGTCGGGCCAGACATTGGGCGGCATCGAGGCATCGGCCAGCGGGCTTCCTTCGGGCAGATCGCGGCCGACGTGCCAGAATTCCTTGAGGTCGTGATGCTTGGCGTCCTTGGCGATCTCGATTCCGAAAGGAGTATAGCCGCGCGCGCCGCCGATGGCCGGATCGTGGTACCGGCGCTTTTCCGCATCGGGCAGGGCGAAGAACGCTTCCGACAGTCTCCAGGCACGGTCGATCAGGTCGCGATCGATCGCGAAATCCTTGACCAGGGCAAAGCCGAAGGTGCGAAAACTGTCGCCGATTTCCTGCGCGAACTGCGCCTTGTCGGTCTTCAGGGAAAGAACGGGTAGAGTATCGAGAGGCATGGTGGACGTGTCCGATTGAATCTGTCTATGGCGCGCGCATAGACCGTTTTTTGAGTGGTGGCATGAGCAAAAAGACGTCCTACTGGCTGATGAAATCCGAACCCGACGTGTACGGCTGGGACGATCTGGTGGCGGAGGGCGAAGGCACCTGGGACGGAGTGCGCAATTACACCGCGCGGCTCAACCTGCGGGCCATGCAGCCGGGCGACCAGGTCTTCTTCTATCACTCCAACATCGGGGTCGAGATCGTCGGCATCGCCGAGATCACCGCCTCGAACATCCCCGATCCGACCGACGACACCGGCCGCTGGTCGGCGGTGAAGCTGAAGCCGGTGCGCAAGCTGGCGCGGCCGGTCACGCTCAAGGAAATCAAGGCCGACAAGGCGCTGGCCGACATGGACCTGCTGACGAAGTTCCGGCTCTCGGTTTCGGCGGTCAAGCCGGCCGAATGGAAGCACGTGCTCAAGCTGTCGGAGCGCGCGGCCTAACCTTTCGCCCGCGCCCGCAGCCCCGAAACCGTCGCCCCTCCGGCGCTGAGCTGCTCGACTTCGATCAAGGCGTGGATCAAGCGCAGGCCCTTGCGGTCCCTTGCCTCGGCCAGGGCGTCGGCGAACTGCTCGGTCGTCTCGGCGCGCTGCGCCCAGCCGCCGAAGGCCCGCGCCAGAGCGGCGAAATCGGGATTGTGTAGCGTCGTGCCCGAAACACGGGCCGGAAACTCGCGCTCCTGGTGCATGCGGATCGTGCCGTAGGTGCCATTGTCGATCAGGATCACGGTAAGGTCGCAACCATATTGCACGGCGGTTGCCAGTTCCTGGCCGTTCATCAGGAAATCGCCGTCGCCGGCGAGCGCCACGACCTGGCGTTCGGGGTGGCGCAGCGCGGCGGCAACGGCGGCCGGCACGCCATAGCCCATGGCACCGGCGGTCGGGGCGAGCTGGACCGGAAACCCGTCGTAGTGCCAGTAGCGGTGCCACCAGCCGGAGAAATTGCCCGCGCCGTTGCAGATGATTGCGTCGCCCGGCCAGGTCTCGCGCATCGCGGTGACGCAGGCCGCCATGTCGAGCGCATAGGGGGCCGGCTTGGCCGTGGTCCAGTCGAGCCATTCCATGTGCGCTTCCTCGCCGGCGTCGAAGGGCAGCACATCGTCGTCCCACAGCGCCGCGACCTCGGCGAACTCGCCCATGTCGGCGCAGATCGCTAGGTCGGGGCGGTAGACGCGGCCAAGTTCCTCCGGATCGGGGTGGACGTGAACCAGGATCTGGTCGGGGTGATCGGGCGTAATCAGGCTGTAGCTGTCGGTCGTTGCTTCGCCGAGCCGCGCGCCAATCGCGAGCACGAGGTCGGCGTCCTTGATCCGCTGGACCAGCTTAGGGTTGGGGCCATATCCGAGGTTGCCGGCCCAGACCGGGCTGGCGTTCGAGATCGCGTCCTGGCGCCGGAACGCGCCGGCGACAGGCAGCCCGATGCGTTCGGCAAAGGCAGTGAAATGCGCGCGGGCCTTGGCGTGCCAGCCGGCGCCGCCGACGATGGCCACAGGCGCTGCGGCATCGGCGATCATCTGCATCAGCGTTGCCATGGCATCGGGGCAGGGCGGCTGGGCCGGGCGGTGGATCGCCGGGCGAGGGGATACGCCGACGACCTCTTCCAGCAGCATATCCTCGGGCAGCGCGATCACCACCGGACCGGGTCGCCCGGCCAGTGCCGTTGCCCAGGCGCGGGCAATGTATTCGGGGATCCGGCGCGGATCGTCTATTCGCAGGACCTGCTTGGCGAGCGGCGCGAACATCAGGCCGAAGTCGACCTCCTGAAAGCCCTCGCGGTCCTTCATGCCGCGGTCGACATCGCCGATGAACAGCAGCATAGGCTGCGAATCCTGGAAGGCGACGTGCGCCCCGATCGAGGCGTTGGTCGCCCCCGGGCCGCGCGTCACGAAGCACACCCCCGGACGTCCGGTCATGGTCCCGTCGGCGCAGGCCATGAAGGCCGCTCCGCCTTCCTGGCGGCAAATCACGGTCTGCACTTCGGGCGTGTCGTGCAGCGCGTCGAGTACGGCGAGGAAGCTTTCGCCCGGCACGGTGAACACACGGTCGCAGCCCTGTGCGACGAGGCAATCGACGAGCAGACGCCCGCCATTGATGGCTTTGCTATCGGTCATCGACGCGCTTTAGCGGCCCTCGTTCGACGGGGCAACGCGGGGTGCCATGGTGACCCGATATGGTTACTGTCCCGCAGCGGGAAGTGCAGGAAATCACGCGGTTTCAGGGCTGGTTGAATGGTGAAGAAAGTCTTAACTTCCCCTTCATGAGACGAACCCTTGTCCTGACCGATGAGACCGCCCGGCATCCGTTCCGCGCCAGTCTTCCTCCCCATGTCCGACAGGGCGTCGAGCCGCAGTCCTCGCTGCGCTGGCGGCTGGGCGACCTGCGCGATGCGGCGGCCATGTACAGCGCCGCTTTCGTCGCGACGACGCTCTACTTCGCCTGAGCCGCGCTCGCCGCGCGCTCGGCCTTGACGAGTTGCGCGGCGATCCACGCCGAGACCAGGCACATCGCTGCGCTCAGCAGCAACTGCTGCACAACCGGCACGCCGCCGGCCGACAGTCCGCTGGCCAGCAGCGAACCGAGCACCATGGCGCCCGAATTGACTATGTTGTTCGCTGCGATGGTGCGCGATGTCTGCGCCTTGTCGACGAAGGTCGTGAGGAAGGCGTAGAGCGGCACCACGAACATCCCGCCGCTGACTGCAATGCCAAGCAGGCAGACCATCAGCGCGGGCGCCAGCGGCTGGCTGACGAAGGTGGCGGTGTCCATCAGGCCGTTTTCGGGATGCGGCACCCATTGCCGGCAGACGAAGAAGAAGGCGACCACGAAGACTGCCATCAGGATCACCGACGGCGGCGAAAAGCGCGCCGACACCGTCCCCTTGAGCAACGCGTTGACCGACATCGAACCGATCGCCACGCCGATCGAGAAAATCACCAGGAACAGGCTGGCGACTTCCTTGCTGGCGGTCAGCACGTTCTTCGCGAGCGGCGGAAACTGCACGAAGAGCACCGCGCCGATCGTCCAGAAGAAGCTTATCGCCATGATCGCGAGGAACACCCGGCGGTCATGGCTGGTGTTGCGCACCAGGTCGATCGACGCGCGGATGAAATGGTAGTCGAGCGGTTCGGGTTCGTGGAACGGCGGGGCGGGCGGCACCTGGCGACTGACAACGTAGCCGGCGATGGCCGTCAGCACGACCCCCAGCGCGGCCCATTCGACCGGGATCCAGCCCGCGACGATGGTGCCGGCGAGTATCGCGATATAGGTCCCCGCCTCGACCAGTCCGGTGCCGGCAAGCACTTCGTTCTGGTGCAGGTGCTGGGGCAGGATCGCGTACTTGATCGGCCCGAAAAAGGTCGAATGGATGCCCATGCCGAGTAGCGCCAGCATCATCAGCGGGATCGCTACCCCGGTAATCAGCATGCCCTTCCAGGCCAGCAGCAAGCCGATGGCGCCGACCGCCATGATGCCGATTTCCGCCGCCTTGACGACACGGATGATCCGCGCCTTGTCGCGCATGTCGGCCAGTTGCCCGGCAATGGCCGAGAGGATGAAGAAGGGCAGTATGAAAACGCCCGAGGCGACCGCGCTGAACAGCCCTTCGGCCTTTTCGGACTGGTAGACGCTGTAGACGACGAACAGCACCATCGCGTTCTTGAACAGGTTGTCGTTGAATGCGCCGAGCAGCTGCGTAACGAACAGCGGCAGGAAACGCCGGCTGTGAATCAAATGGGTCTGGGTTGTCATGAACTCGCTTTGCGGCAGCCCCGGTTGGCGCGGACCCTAGCGCCTGATCCCTTGCGGACAAGCCCCCAAAGCCCCCTTTTGCGCAACCTCCATCGCGGCTATTCGTGACACGATGATGTCGCTGCCCAACATCCTGACGCTGTCACGGATCGTCACCCTGCCCTTGCTGGCGTTCCTGTTGTGGTGGCCTGACTGGGCCTGGGGCTATCTGCTCGCCTTCGGGCTCTACTGCCTGATGGGCATTACCGATTACTTCGACGGCTATCTCGCCCGGTCGAGCGGGACGGTCAGCAAGCTCGGCATATTCCTCGATCCGATTGCCGACAAGATCATGGTCGCGACCGTCATCCTGGTGCTGGCGGCGCAGGGCGTTCTGCGCGGGCCGTTCGTCGGCGACGCGCACGTCATCGCCGGTCTGATCATCCTTGCCCGCGAGATCGCGGTATCGGGTCTGCGCGAGTTCCTCGGCGGGCTGCAGGTCTCGGTGCCGGTCAGCCGCCTCGCCAAGTGGAAGACGACCTTCCAGATGGTCTGCCTCGGTTCGCTGATCCTCGGCAATGCCTTGCCCTGGTGGAACGTCTGGCTGGGCAGCCTTGAAATCAACGTGCCGCACACGGTCGGCCTGACGACTCTGTGGGCTGCCGCCGCGCTGACCGTGATCACGGGTTGGGATTACCTGCGCGTCGGGCTCAAGCACATGGATTGATCAACCCGCGCGCAATTCCTCGGCCAGCAGTCTGAACTCGTCCGAGCGGGGTGAGTTCTTACGCCAGACCAGCGCGATTTCGCGGTTGGCGGTGTCGCTCTTAAGCGGACGGGCGATGACGTTGGTTCCGTTGAGGATGCCGGCATCGACCGCCATTTCGGGCAGCATTGTGAGGCCAAGGCCGTTGTCGACCATTTGCACGAGGGTGTGGAGCGACGTGCCGATCATCGTCGCGCTGGCCCGCAGTTCGGGGCGGTTGCAGGCGGCGAGGGCATGTTCCTTGAGGCAGTGCCCGTCTTCGAGCAACAGCAGGCGATTCTCGTCGATCAGGTCGGCGCTGATTTCCTCGGGCGGGTCGCGCGGGTCGTCCTTGGGGAAGGCGACCCACAGCGCGTCGAGTTCGATCACTTCCTTTTCGACTTCGCCCGTGGCGAAGGGCAGGGCGAGCAGCACGCAATCGGAGCGGCCGTGGTGGAGCGATTCGATCGCCGCCGCGCTGGTTTCTTCGCGCAAATAGAGCTTCAGCTGCGGCCGTTCCTGGCGCAGGCGCGGCAGCATCCGGGGAAGGAGGAACGGCGCAATCGTGGGAATGACGCTCATCCGCACTTCGCCCGACAGCGGCTGGCCGGCAGAGCGGACCATGTCGGCCAGTTCCTCGGCCTCGCGCAGCAGGCGGTGCGCCTTGGCCACGACCTGGTTGCCGAGCGGGGTGAAGCGCACGGCGCGCTTGGTTCGCTCAACCAGGGTCACGCCAAGCAGCATTTCCAGATCGCGCAGGCCAGCCGAAAGCGTCGATTGCGATACGAAGCTGGCGTCCGCAGCGCGGCCGAAATGGCCGTGTTCGTGGAGGGCAACCAGGTATTGCAACTGCTTCAGGGTCGGCAGGTAGGCGCTCATTCGGCGGCGGCTTCCTCGGCCGGCGGTGCGGGCTGTCCGCCGATTTCGTCGATGTGGGCCATCTTGAGCCGGCCCTTGACCACCGCGAAAGCCAGCTTGCCTTCGACCAGTTCGAGTGCGTCGCGGCCGAAGACTTCGTAGCGCCATCCTTCGAGCAGCGCCAGTTCGCGCACGCCGGCGGCGAGCAGTTCGAGGTCTTCGCTTCGGGCGAGCAGACGCGCCGCGACGTCGATCTCGCGGCTGCGGATCTTGAGCAGCAGCTTGAGCAGGTCGGCGACCAGCGCGCCTTCCTTGCCCAGCGGCGCGCCGCGCGGGGTGCGCGGGGGCAATTCGGCGTCGGTCAGCGGGGACGATCCCTCGATCGCGGCCATCAGCCGCTTGCCGATCTCGTTGTCCTTCCAGCCCGGCGAAAGCCCGCGCACCTTGGCAAGATCGTCCTGCCTCTTGGGCGGGTGGCTGGCGATGTCGGCCAAGGTCTCGTCACGAGCGATGCGGCCGCGCGGGATGTTCTTGTCCTGCGCTTCCAGCTCGCGCCACTGGGCGATGGCCTTGAGCCGTCCGAGCATGGCCGGATTGCGGCCCGCCGCCTTGATCCGCTGCCACGACAGGGAGGGGTCGTTGCGATAGCCGGCCGGATCGGCCAGCTTCTCCATCTCGATGTCGAGCCACACCCCGCGCCCGGTCTTCTTCAGCCGGGCAAGTATCTTGGGAAAGATCCGCGCCAGGTGGGTGACGTCGCCGATCGCGTATTCGATCTGCCGCTCGGTCAGCGGGCGGCGCGACCAGTCGGTAAAACGCGCGCCCTTGTCGACCATGATGCCGAGCCAGGCCTCCACCAGGTTCGAATAGCCGATCTGTTCGCTCTGGCTGATCGCCATCATCGCGATCTGGGTGTCGAAGATCGGGTGCGGCGTGCGCCCGGTCAGGTTATAGATGATCTCGACGTCCTGGCCGCCGGCGTGAAAGACCTTCAGCACGTCCTCGTTGTCGACCAGCAGGTCGAGCAGCGGAGTCAGGTCGATGTCCTTGGCGAGCGGGTCGATCGCCGCCGCTTCCTCGGTGTCGGCCACCTGGATCAGGCACAGTTCGGGCCAGTAGGTGTTCTCGCGCATGAATTCGGTGTCGACGCAGATGAAATCGGCTTTCGATAACCGGGTGCACAGGTCCGCAAGCGCGGCGGACGTGGTAATCAATGGGTGTATCTTCATCGTTCTTTTCTGTAGGTGACCCCGGCTGGGGCCTCGGCTTGACAAAAGCGCGGGATTCGCCTGTTAGCCCGCGCTTTCGCCCCTGCATCAAAGTGGGCCGCTTGGAAAGAGTTTCGATGCATCTTTATCGTTCGCACACCTGTGGCGCCCTGCGCGCCGACCACGTCGGCGAGACCGTCCGCCTCTCGGGCTGGATCCACCGCAAGCGCGACCATGGCGGCGTGCTGTTCGTCGACCTGCGCGATCACTATGGCCTGACCCAGATCGTCGCCGACGTCGACAGCCCGGCCCTGGCCGTGCTCGAAGGCGCGCGCGTGGAATCGGTCGTGACGATCGACGGCGTGGCGAAGGCGCGCAGCGAAGGCACCGTCAACCCGAACCTGCCGACCGGCGCGATCGAGGTCTATGCCAGGGGCGCGACCGTGCTGAGCCGGGCCGAGGAACTGCCTCTGCCGGTGGCGGGCGAACAGGAATACCCCGAGGACGTGCGCCTGCGCTACCGCTTCCTCGACCTGCGCCGCGAGACGCTCCACGCCAATATCGTCAAGCGCACCCAGATCATTTCCGAAACGCGCAAGCGCATGGAAGCGATCGGGTTCACCGAATATTCGACCCCGATCCTCACCGCCTCGAGCCCGGAGGGCGCGCGCGACTTCCTGGTCCCGAGCCGCATCCACGCCGGCAAGTTCTTTGCCCTGCCGCAGGCTCCGCAGCAGTACAAACAGCTGCTGATGGTGGCCGGGTTCGACCGCTATTTCCAGATCGCCCCGTGCTTCCGCGACGAGGATCCGCGCGCTGATCGCCTCCCCGGCGAGTTCTACCAGCTCGACCTCGAAATGAGCTTCGTCACCCAGGAAGAAGTCTGGGACACGATGGAGCCGGTGATGGCCGGCGTGTTCGAAACCTTCGCCGAGGGCCGCAAGGTCACGCCGGCGGGCGAGTTTCCGCGCATCCCCTACGCCCAGGCGATGCTCGACTACGGCACCGACAAGCCGGACCTGCGCAACCCGCTGATCATCCGCGACGTGACCGGCGAGTTCACATCGTCGGGCTTCGGCCTGTTCGAGAAGATCGTCGGGTCGGGCGGCGTCGTGCGCCTGATCCCGGCGCCGAACACCGCGGGCCTCAGCCGCAAGTTCTTCGACGACATGAACGAATGGGCGCGCAGCGAAGGCCATGCCGGCCTCGGCTATGCCACCCGCAAGCAGGGCGAGTTCGGCGGTCCGATCGCCAAGAACCACGGCGCCGACAAGATGGCTGCGCTGTGGGATTCGCTCGGCCTCGGCCCCGATGACGGCGCCTTCTTCGCCGCCGGCAACGAGGCCCAGGCCGCCAAGCTGGCCGGCGCGGCGCGCGTGCGCGTGGGCGAACAGCTCGACCTGGTCGAAAAGGACGCTTTCCGGTTCTGCTGGATCGTCGACTTCCCGTTCTACGAATGGGACGAGGACAACAAGAAGGTCGATTTTGCCCACAATCCCTTCTCGATGCCGCAGGGTGGGCTCGAGGCTTTGGAAACGCAGGATCCGCTTACGATCAAGGCCTTCCAGTACGACATGGTTTGCAACGGCTATGAACTGGCCTCGGGCTCGATCCGCAACCAGCACCCCGACCTGATGGTCAAGGCGTTCGAACTGACCGGCCTGACCAAGGCCGACGTCGAGGAACGCTTTGGCGGGATGTACCGCGCCTTCCAGTTCGGCGCACCGCCACACGGCGGCATGGCGGCCGGCGTCGACCGCATGGTCATGCTGCTGTGCGGGGTGCAGAACCTGCGCGAAATCACGCTGTTCCCGATGAACCAGCGGGCCGAGGACCTCTTGATGGGAGCGCCCTCGCTGCCCGAGCCCAAGGCCCTGCGCGAGCTTCACATTCGTATTGTTGAGCCGCCCAAAGGGTAAGTTGATCGCGCCCCTCTTGCCTTAGTCCGCGCCGTTCTCTAGGGCGCATTGCAACACCTGTTTATCTGCCGTTCACGAAGGGAATAATCCATGAGCGACACCGCTGACCGCGTTAAGAAGATCGTTGTCGAGCACCTTGGCGTCGAAGCCGACAAGGTCACCGAAGATGCCAGCTTCATCGACGATCTGGGCGCCGACAGCCTCGACATCGTCGAACTCGTCATGGCCTTCGAAGAAGAATTCGGCGTTGAGATCCCCGACGACGCAGCTGAGAAGATCAGCACCGTTTCGGATGCGATCAAGTACATCAACGAACACAAGGGCTGACCGCCCTGACACAGGGCCGTCCGACTTCGCGCCAGGCATCTGCTGCGTTGACGGAAATCAAGGTCTTTGACAGGCTCAGCCCCTAACGGGCTGGGCCTGTTGCATTTTCGAGTTTGGAGAGCGTGAATGCGTCGTGTTGTCGTAACCGGTCTAGGTCTTGTCACTCCGCTAGGCGGCGATGTCGAGACCACCTGGGCCAACCTGATCGCCAGCAAGAGCGGGGCAGGGCAGATCACCCGGTTCGACGCGTCGAACCAGAAGGCGACGATTGCCTGCGAAGTGAAGGGCAAGGATCATGAATACGGCTTCGATCCGGACAAGCGGATCGATCCCAAGATCCAGCGCCAGGTCGATCCGTTCATAGTTTACGGCCTCGACGCGGCCGGGCAGGCGCTCGAGGACGCGGGCCTTACCGAAATGGACGAGGCAACCCGCGAACGCGCCGGCGTATCGATCGGCGCCGGGATCGGCGGCCTTCCGGGGATAGAATACGAATCCGTCAACCTGCACGAACGCGGCCCGGGCCGGGTCAGCCCGCACTTCGTCCACGGCCGCATCATCAACCTGATCAGCGGCCAGGTCTCGATCCGCTATGGCCTGATGGGGCCGAACCATGCGGTGGTGACCGCCTGCTCGACCGGGGCGCATTCGATCGGCGATGCCGCCCGCATGATCAAGGACGGCGACGCCGACATCATGCTGGCGGGCGGCTCGGAATCGACGGTGAATCCGCTCGGAATCGCCGGCTTCGCCCAAGCGCGCGCGCTCAACACCAGCATGAACGACCGCCCCGAAGCGGCCAGCCGTCCCTATGACAAGGACCGCGACGGCTTCGTCATGGGCGAGGGCGCCGGCGTTGTCGTGCTCGAGGAATATGAGCACGCCAAGGCTCGCGGCGCGAAGATCTACGCCGAAGTGGTCGGCTACGGTCTATCGGGCGATGCCTATCACGTCACCGCGCCGCATCCCGAAGGCAAGGGGGCCGAACTGTCGATGCGCATGGCGATGCGCAAGGCGGGGATGGAACCGGGCGACATCGACTATGTCAACGCCCACGGCACCTCGACCATGGCCGATACGATCGAACTGGCCGCGGTCAAGCGCGTGCTGGGCAATGACTTGGGCGGCGCTTCGATGAGCAGCACCAAGTCGGCAATCGGGCACCTGCTGGGCGGGGCCGGCGCGGTCGAGACGATCTTCTGCATCCTCGCGATCCGCGACCAGATCGTGCCGCCGACGCTCAACCTCGACAATCCGGACGAGGGCACCGAAGGCGTCGACCTCGTCCCGCACAAGGCCAGGAAGCGCCCGGTACGCGCCGCGCTGAACAATTCGTTCGGCTTTGGCGGGACCAATGCCTCGGTCATCGTCAAGGCGGTTGAAGACTGATGATGGGGTCGCGGCGGGGTTGCCTGCCGACCGTCCTGGCCGTTGTGCTAGTGCTGGCCGCGCTCGGCTGGTTCTTCGGCGGTTGGTATGCTTCCGGGCCGCTGGCCAAGGAAACCGCCTTCGTCGTCCCCGAAGGATCGAGCCTGTCTTTGGTCGCCGACAAGCTGGAACGCAACGGCGCGATCGCTTCGGCGGGTGCGTTCAAGCTGCGCGCGCGCATCCTGTCGGGTGGCGCCCCCATCAAGGCGGGCGAGTTCCTGCTGCCCAAGGGCGCCAGCCCGAGCCGGATCCTGCGAATCATCCAGGGTGATGAAGTGCTGCGCCGCTTCGTCACCGTGCCCGAGGGGATGCCCTCGATCATGGTCTATGAACGGCTGATGGCGCAGCCCAACCTGACCGGAACGATCGAAGTGCCGACCGAAGGGTCGATCCTCCCCGACACCTACGAGATCGAGAAGGGTGAAAGCCGACAGGCCGTGCTGCTGCGGATGCAGGCGGCGATGCGGCGCACGCTGGCCGAATTGTGGCCCAAGCGGGCCAAGGATATTGCCGTGTCAACCCCGGCCGAAGCTTTGGCCCTGGCCTCGATCGTCGAAAAGGAGACCGGCAAGCCCGCCGAGCGCAGGGTGGTGGCCGGGCTCTATTCCAACCGGCTCAAGCAGGGGATCATGCTGCAGGCAGATCCGACGATCATCTATCCGATCACCAAGGGCAAACCGCTCGGCCGGCGGATCCGGCAGTCTGAAATCCAGGCGGTGAACGATTACAACACCTATTCGATGGTCGGTCTGCCCAAGGGGCCGATCACCAACCCCGGCCGCGCCAGTATCGAGGCAGTGCTGAACCCGGCCAAGACCGACGCGCTTTACATGGTGGCAGACGGCACCGGCGGGCACCAGTTTGCCACGACGCTGGAAGAGCACAACGCCAACGTCGAGAAATGGTACGCCCTGCGCAAGGCGCGCGGCGACTTCTAACGCCCGGTCATTTCCTCCATCGCCGGAAGATAGCGCGCACCGACGATCTCGACCTGCTGGCTGGCCGCATCCAGCCCCGCGATAACCTGCGGGTCAAGCGTCAGGTCGGCGGCGGCGATGTTCTCTTCCAACCGGACCGTCTTAGTCGTTCCCGGGATCGGCACCACATCGTCGCCCTTGGCCAGCAGCCAGGCGAGGGCAACCTGGGCCGGCGTTGCGCCAAGCGGGCCTGCCACCTCGCGAACCTTGTCGACCAGCGCCTGGTTCGCGGCGACCGCTTCGGCCTGGAAACGAGGGAGTCGCGAACGGAAATCACCCTTTTCGAAGACGGTATCCGCTGTGATCGCTCCGGTCAGAAACCCGCGTCCCAGCGGGCTGTAGGGGACAATGCCGATGCCGAGTTCGCGCAAGGTGGGCAGAACGTCCCTTTCTATTTCGCGTTGCCACAGCGACCATTCGCTTTGCAGAGCCGCAACCGGCTGTACGGCATGAGCGCGGCGGATGGTCTGGGCCGCGGCTTCCGACATGCCGAAGTGCCTGACCTTGCCCGACCGGACAAGGTCAGCAACCGTCCCGGCCACCTCCTCGATCGGCACGGCAGGATCGACGCGGTGCTGATACAGCAGGTCGATCCGGTCGGTCCGCAGACGCGTGAGGGAGGCATCGACAACCGCGCGAATGTGATCGGGTCGGCTGTCCGCCCGCGGCCCCTGCGCGGGGTCGGCGGTCAGGTCGAAACCGAACTTGGTGGCGATCACCACTTGATCGCGGATCGGTTCCAGCGCCTCGCCCAGCAGTTCCTCGTTCGCGAAAGGGCCGTAGACTTCGGCGGTATCGAAGAACGTTACCCCGCGTTCGGCCGCGCTCCGCAGCAGGGCGATCATAGCAGCCTTGTCGGGACGCTCGCCGTAGGCATAGCTCATCCCCATGCAGCCCAGGCCAAGTGCGCTCACCGTCAGGCCGGACGTACCAAGAGTTCGTTGCTTCATGCTTTGGCTCCGCAGCTTCAGGGTTCGGCGATGTTGAAACCAGACGACAAGGGATCGATGGCATCAAGCCATTTCTGCGCCAGGTCGCGGTTGCCTTCGATCTTCAGGCCGGCAGCCTCGAGCTGGGCCAGCGGCAGTTTGAGGAACAGCAGTCCGAGCACCAGCCGGCGGGGCGCGGTGATCGTCACATCGGGCTCGGCTTGCGGCGTCATGCGCGCGAACATCGTCGTGCCGGTCAGTTCGACCCCGGCGTTTTCGCGCCGTTCGGGCATGACGAGGTTGATTGTGGCGGTGTGGCCGCTAAAGCGCGCCGAATCGAACCGTGTCGCGACCGAATCGAGCAAAAGCTGAGTCGGCACGGCTGCGATCAGGTCGGCGCTCTGGGTGTTGGTCGCGCCCGGCTTGTAGCCCTGCCGCAAATCGCGGGCGGCGGACAGGAACTGGTTGCGCCAGATCCCGCTCTCCGCCTGGTAGCCTTGCTGCTCGTAGCTGTCGGCCAGCAGCGCACGGGCCTGCCTGTTGGCCGCATCTGCAAAGACCACCTGGTTGAGCAGGTCCGACGACCAGCGATAGTCGCCCGATGCCATGGCCTTGCGGGCCAGAGCGATGACTTTCCTCGCGCCGCCCAGAGCCGCGACATAGCGCGTCGCCCGCTCGACCGGCGGCCAGGGATCGAGGTTTGCCGGATTGGCGTCGTACCAGCCAAGGTAGAACTGGTAGACCGCCTTCGAATTGTGGCTGTAGGTGCCGTAGTAGCCGTGGTTGTACCACTGCGCGGCCAGCGCCGCCGGCTGCGTCAGGCCTTCCGCGACTTCGGCGGGGCCGGCGCCCTGGTTCATCCGTCGCACGCTCTGGTCGTGCAGGTAGCGGTAGTTGTCGCGCTGCGAGGCAAGCATTCCCGCCACTTCAGCCTGACCGAAGCGGGGCCAGCAATGGCTCGACAGGACGACATCGCTGCGCCCGCCATAAAGCCTCAAGGCCTCGTCTAGGAAGCCGGCCCAGGCGTGGGTGTCGCGCACCTTCGCCCCGCGCGGGGTCAGGATGTTGTGGAGCGAACAGGTTGACATCTCGGCCGACAGGAAGGCCCTGGCCGGGGCGACATAGACGTTGAGTTCGGACGGCGCCTCGCTGCCCGAGACAATCTGGAATTCGAGCGCGATGCCATCGATCGTGCGGGTCTCGCCGGTCTTTTCGATCAGGTCGGTCGGGGCGATCAGGGTGATCTCCCCTGCCGCGACGCCCATGCCGATGCCGCTGCCCATCTGACCTTGCGGACCGGGCGCGATTCCCGCGCCGAACTGGTAGTTGGCGCGTCGGCCCATGGCGGCGCCGGCCATGATGTTTTCGGACGCGGCTTCCTCGGTAAAGCGGGCCGGGGCGATGATCGGCACCTTGCGTGCCGCGGCGTCGAGCTCGTCGATCACGCCGCGCACGCCGCCGAAATGGTCGGCGTGGCTGTGACTATAGATCACAGCGCTGACCGGCCGCTTGCCAAGCTGGGCGTTTACCAGCTCGAGCGCCGCCGCTGCCGTCTCGCGAGTGGTCAGCGGATCGACCACGATCCAGCCGGTCGCCCCGCGAACGACGGTCATGTTCGACACGTCAAAGCCGCGCACCTGCCAGACACCGTCGGCCACGGCATAGAGGCCGGCGGCCTTGAGGTGCTTCATCTCGCGCCAAAGCGACGGGTTGACCGTGGCCGGGGCAGGGCCTTCGACAAAGGCATAGGCATCGGTCCGCCAGACCGTCCGCCCCTGCGCACCGGCAATGACCGGATCGGTTCGCGTGGCCACGAAACCGCGCGCTGCATAATCGGCATCGCGACCGTCCTCGGCAGGAAGCGAGGCAGCGACTTCGGCTTGCCGGGCGACTGTGGCGGGGCTGGCGGGCTTGGGACCTTCGGGCGTCTGCGCGCCGGCAAGCGCCGGGCCTGCGGCAAGGGCTGCCAGCCCGACGATCGTGGAAAGCGGCTTCATCGTTTGTTGTCCCCTCCGCTGCCTTTTGCGCGAGTGTGGCGGCGATGGCCGCGCGACACAAGAACCAAGCCTTGCCGGGAACCAAGGTGGACCAGGGTGGTTAAACCAGTAAGGTGCGGGCCATGGCTTCAGTCCCTCCCTCCAGGCCGTCGCCCGCACCGTTCATCGTCACAGCCGAGCTGCCGCCCGCGATCTTTTCGTGGGCCAATGCCCTGCGACAGGCCCACTTTCCGCCCGAACGCAACGTGCTTGCCGCCCACGTTACCCTGTTCCACAGCTTCGCTCCGTCACTGCGCGAAGAATTGCTGCGCACCTTGGGTGGTCTCGCCAAGGAACTCGCGCCGCCCGACGCGGTAGTCGACGGACTGATGAACCTTGGCGGCGGAACAGCGCTCGCCATCCGCAGCCCCGGGATGCTAGCCGTGCGGGATCGGATCGCGCGACAGTTCCACGGGGCGCTGACCAGGCAGGACCAGCACGAACCGCGGCTCCACATCACCGTGCAGAACAAGGTCTCGCCCCAGGCGGCGCGTGCGCTTCAGGCCGACCTCGTCGGCTATACTCCGCGCGCGTTCCGCTTCACCGGGCTGGGGCTCCACCTCTATCTCGGTCCGCGCTGGGACGCGCTGGGGACGTGGTCGTTTCGCGGAAAAGAGTACGCTTGACCCGCGCCGATGCGCACCCTATGTGCGCCGCCTGCCCCGGCGATGCCGGGTGCTGCCATGGCATGGCGGAGTAGCTCAGCAGGTTAGAGCAGCGGAATCATAATCCGCGTGTCGGGGGTTCGAGTCCCTCCTCCGCTACCATCTCCAATCATCCTTCGTGGAGCCAAGACGCCGGTTCGTGACCGCATAGCGTTCCTTTGCTTGCATCGCTGCGGCCAAGCTGGCACCGCGAGAGCCATGTCTACGATCCGCGCCCTCCCGCTCGACGCCGTCAACAATTTTCGCGACTACGGCGGCTATCGCACCAGTGACGGCCGCCGCGTGCGGTCGGGCGTGCTGTGGCGTTCGGCCCAGCACGGCGAGGCGAGCGACAGCGATCTCGACGCGATCCACGCGCTCGGGATCACCCGGGTGATCGACCTGCGGGGACCATCCGAGCGCGAAGCCAGCCCGTGTCGCCGTCACCCCGATTTCAGCGCCGAGGTGTGGTACCATCCCGAAGAGACGGCAGGCCTTGCGCTCCACACCGAAGCCGCCGAAGGCACGCTGACGGCCGACGATGCCCGCGCTGCCATGCTGCGGCTTTACGACGGGATCGCATACCGCGAGAACCTGGTGCCGATGATCAAGGTCTATTTCGATCTGTTGTCGCGCAATGACGACCCCAGCCTGGTGCATTGCGTGGCTGGAAAGGATCGTACCGGCTTCGCCGTGGCGATGATGCATGAGGCGCTGGGCGTCCACCGTGACGACGCCATGGCGGACTATGTTGCCACCAATACCGAGAGCAGGCTCGAACAACGCATTGCCAGCGGGGCGTTTCGCGACCTGCCGCGCTATGCCAGGTTCGATACGGACGCGGTCCGCGCGCTGTGGGGCGTTGAGGAAAGCTATCTGGCGACGGCCTACGCCGCCATTCGCGAGCGGTCGGGCAGCGTCGACGCCTATCTCACCGAGGTGCTGGAACTCGATCCGGCGCGCCGCGAGGCTTTGCGCGCGCTCTACCTCGAAGGTTAGAGGAAGGCGCGCACTTCGCGCATGAAACGGTCAAACTGGTCGTGGTGCAGCCAGTGGCCGGCGTTCTCGAACTCGATCACGCGATAGTTCTTGAATTTCATCGCGCGCCCGTCCGTCTCCGGATTGGAGGCCCAGCTGTCGGCACCGTAGAGGAACAGGATCGGGCAGGTGATTGCGCTCCAAAGCTCGTTGGTGCGCTCCTCGGGTGCATCCTCGAACGGCCAGACGTTCAGGTAGGGGTCGAACTTCCAGCTCCAGGTCCCGTCCTCGTTCCGGCTGGCGCCGTGGATCGTGAGGTGCCGCGCCTGTTCGTCGGTAAGGAAGCTGTTCTCCTCCTTCATGCGGGCGAAGGCGGCTTCGATCGTCGGGTAGCGGCGCGGAACCCGGCCTGAAGCCGCGCGCCGATCCTCGATCCACTTGCGGAAGCGGTTGGGATAACCCGCGGCTTCGCGTTCGGCGCGGACCTTGGGCGAGGGGCCGAGCCCCTCGATGTTGACGAGCTTGCGGACCTTTTCCGGGTAGAGCCCGGTAAACCGCGTCGCCACGTTCCCGCCGAGCGAATGCGAAACGATCGTCACCTGATCATGCCCCAGCGTGTGCACCAGCTGCGCGAAGTCATAGACGTAGGCGTTCATGTCGTAGTTGCCGTCGGGCGCCCAGGCGCTGTCGCCGTGGCCGCGAAGGTCAGGCGCGATGACGTGCCAGTCGCGGGCCAGTTCCTCGGCCACCCAGTCCCAGCTGCGCGCGTGGTCGCGCCCACCGTGCTGCAGGATCAGCGGCGGCTTGTCGGGACTGCCCCAATCGACGTAATGCAGCCGCAGCCGCTGCGAGATGAAGCTGTTCGAGGTGGGGCCATGGATCGTCATGGCTGGCCTTTGCTACCAAGCGCGCGGCGCGTCAACTTGTGGGGAACCGCGGTCTCCGGTTTGCGCAATGGCCGCGCGCTTCCTACATGCGGGCCGAACCAGACCGGGATTGACCAATGGCCACGCACACCACCAAGATGCTCATCATCGGATCGGGCCCTGCGGGCCTGTCCGCTGCGATCTATGGCGCCCGCGCCGGGCTCGAGCCGATCGTCGTGCAGGGGCTGCAGCCGGGCGGGCAACTGACCATCACCACCGATGTCGAAAACTATCCCGGTTTTCGTGACGTGATCCAGGGGCCGTGGCTGATGCAGGAAATGCAGGCTCAGGCCGAGCACGTCGGCACGCGCATGCTGTGGGACACGATCACCAGCGTCGACCTGTCCGGCCCACCGTTTCGGGCCGTGGGAGACAGCGGCGACATCTACGAGGGCGAAACGCTGGTCATTGCCACCGGCGCCCAGGCCAAATGGCTTGGCGTGCCGGGCGAGGAACAGCTGTCAGGCAAGGGCGTATCAGCCTGCGCCACCTGCGACGGCTTCTTCTACCGCGGCAAGAAGGTGGTGGTCATCGGCGGCGGAAACACCGCCGTGGAAGAGGCGCTCTATCTCACCAACCATTCGCAGGATGTCACCCTGATCCACCGCCGCGATTCGCTGCGCGCGGAAAAGATCCTGCAAGACCGGCTTTTCGCCCATCCCAACATCAAGGTGCTGTGGAACAAGGCCGTCGAGCGATTTGTCGGCGACGAAACCGGCCTCACCGGCGTCGCCCTGCGCGACACTGTCACGGGCGCCGAATCGCTCGAGTCGACCCAGGGCGCGTTCGTCGCGATCGGGCACGCGCCCGCAACCGAACTGTTCAAGGGGCAGCTTCCGGTCGATGCCGGCGGTTACCTGATCGTCGACCCGGGTACGCCCAAGACGTCGATCCCCGGGGTGTTCGCCTGCGGCGATGTCATGGACCACACCTATCGCCAGGCCGTAACGGCGGCCGGTACGGGCTGCATGGCCGCGCTCGACGCCGAGCGCTTCGTCGCGCTTCGCCAGCATGAAAAGGTCCAGTCAGCCGCCTGGTAAGGCCAAGCCGCGCCTCAGGCTGCGCGCAGCACCGCCAGGATCCGGTCTTCCAGCCAGAGGCGCGCATCGGTTTCGACAAAGCTGTGGGTGGCGCCAGGGCACAGCTCCATTCGCGGATCGGCGCGGTTCCAGTGATCAAGAAAGGCAAGGCCGGTACGGTCGCGCCCGGCCACCAGGAGCGCGACCGGCCCGGCAAACTCCGCCAGTCCCGCCGTCATAGCCTGGTGAAGGCGGCTTGGCGGCGCATCGGCCGCGACGGCGTCCCTGAGGCTCGATGCAAAGCCGCTGATCGCTACCTTTCCGGACAGCAGTCGCAGCCACGCGCGCGGATCGGCAAGACGGCGCAGGTAATGGCCCCGCAGTCGCTGCGGTGTCATCGTTGGCGATGCTTCAAAGCTCAGTCCCGCCGGGTCGAACGGCCATGGATTGGCCAGGACCAGCGCATCGAAGCCCTTGCCGGCCGTCAGCATCAGCGCGCTGGCCGCGTCGCAGTTTCCGAAAGCGACGAGGCGCGCAAGGTTTGGCGCTTCGGCGCGAAAGGCCTGCCCGGCCGCATCGATATCGTCCCCATTCGACCTGAAGCCGAGGTTCACGCCCTCGCTGTCACCCACCCCGCGCCGGTCGAAGCGGAAGACCGGAAATCCCGCCGCGGCGATGCGGTCGGCGAGAAGGGCCTGGCCGCTCCACGGGCCTGACCGCACCTCGTTCCCGCCGCTGACAATGACCAGACCGGTCGTTCCACGCGCTTCGTCGAGCGTGCCGGCCAGGAGGCTGCCATGGCAGGGAAAGGTGAAGTGGCGGCGGGTCATGCCGCGACGCCCATGGCCACCACGGCGGCAAGCGCATCGGCCTGCGCCGGATCAAAGTCCGGTTCGGCGCGCAGCCACAGCGGCGCACCGCCGATCGTCGCGTGATCGATCGTGGCAATAGCCTTGCGTTCGGGCGGTATCAGGGATTGCAGCTGGCGCAGCGTTTCGCCGGACAGGCGATACCCGGCCAGTTCGAGACCGTCTTCAACCCCTTCCGCCAACAACCCGTCGACCGTCTCGTCAAGACCGGCTTCTCGCCCGGCGATAACCCGCGCGCGCAGCAGGGTCTTGAGCAGCGTCGCACCCTTGACCGGGGCGTAGTGCCAACCGCCAAGGCGGGGAGGGAGCAGAAGTCCGCCGCCGCGAATTGCCAGAACCTGCGTTGCGGCGAAGTGCCGCGCCGCCGCGTGAACCGCGGTCGCCCAGTCCTCGGGTTCGACCAGCGACAGGTCTTGCCGGCTTTCGTTGCAGCCCGGCAGGTCTGGGAGCAGGCTGTCGATCCCCGCCGCGTCGAGCCGGCGCATGACCTCGACCGTGAAGCGGCGCAGCCTGTTCGCTTCGTCGAGAAGCGCTGGGATGACGAGCAGACGCGCCGCGCGACCCCGATCGAAGGATAGCGCATATTCGTTCGCGACGCCGCCGCCGGGGAGCGGGCAAGGGTAGGCGCCTGGCGTCACGCCGCCTCGCGCTTGGCCTCGACGAAGGCCAACAGGGAGCCGTAGGTTTCGAACAGGTCGCCATCGACCTCGTCCTCGTCGATGACGATGGCAAACCGATCCTCAAGCTCGGTCAGCAGGCCGGCAACGGCCATCGAATCAAGCTCCGGCAGATGCCCGAACAGCCCCGTGTCGGACCGGAACGCGTCCGCCTGTCCGGCCTTGAGGCCCAGAACGTCGGACAGGACGCGCCGCAGGATTTCGTCGGTCGTGGCAGTCATGGCAATCAGCAGTCCTCGAACGGTTGCCGAGCCTTATCCCCGCCCGGCCGCGCGGCGCAAGGCGTGTCGGGCGATAATCGGCCAATTGCCCGGGCGCAGCGGTCGCACAATGTCGAGCCGGAAGAGCGGGCGCTGCATGTTCATCCAGTCGCGCTTGAAGGGATCGTTGCCGGTGCCGAAGTCGACCTCGGCGACTTTGTCGCGGTCGATGACTTCCTCAAGCAGTGCGGCGGTCAGGACCGAGCCGGGGGAAAGATGGCCCGCATCGTCCAGGTGGGCGAGCTTGTGGATAAAGGCCGTCCCATTCTCGACCGACCATAGCTGGGCGGCAACCGGTCGGTCTCCGTCGAAAGCTAGGCCCATCAACAGGCGCCCGGCCGCGCCTTCTTCCTCGGCAAAGCGCCGCAGGAATGCCGGACTCCCTTCTGGAGGCTTCCAGCTTTCTCTGTAAATATTCTCATATAATTCATAGCTTTGATTATCAAAGTTACGAAACATCCTGATTTTGAGCTTGCCGCTCTTGCGCTTGAGCGTGGTCCGCAGGTTACCCGCTCGTCCGCGCAGGTACTGAGGGAAACCTCGGCCCCCGACCTGCAAGCGGTGGTTGGTGTCGACCTGATCGCACCAGACCATCCATCCTGCCCGCCGAAAAGCGCTTTGCAGCACGATCGCGTCGTCCTTGCCGAGCTTTTCGAGAACGACGCGTCCGGTCCTGGCGGTCAGATCCCACGCAAGCGCCCCGGCGAGATCGTCGCGGGGAGGCGTGGTCGAGCTCACCGCCGCCAGCCGGAACGTGTACCAGTTCTGCAGCCCGGCTAGTTCGCGGCCCATGCGCATCAGCGGCAGGACGAAGCGATCGACACCGTTGCTGGAAACAGCGATCAGTGGCTGCAATCCGCACGTGTCGGCGAGGTTGCGCCACCACTCGAGGCGATCGAACGGGGTGAGTGCCCGGGGTGCCGCGAGCAGCGCCGCAAGTGCGGGGTCGCCTTGCACTTCGCCAAGATCATCGTGATAAGTAACCACGATCACGCCTATACCCCCCGGGAGTTCCATAGTTTCCGTGCTTGCCGAACCGCTTTCCTCGATCCGTACGCTTGATTGCCTCGCGCTGCGGGGACGTGACGAAGACCCCGCGCTCGTCTTGCGCGAAGGCGTCATGTGCTACAAGCAATTAAGGGACCGTGTTGCCGCGCTAGCCGGCTGGCTCCGCGCGCAGGTTCCGGAGCCGGGCGCAAGGGTCGCGACGTGGGCGAGCAAGGGCGAACTGACCTGTCTCATGCCGCTTGCCGCAGCGAGAGCAGGGCTGGTCCATGTCCCGGTCAACCCATTGCTCAAACGAGCGCAAGTGGCGCACATTCTTTCCGACAGCGAAACGTCGTTGTTGATAGCGACACGAAATCGTCTCGATACATTGCTTGAGGAAGATATTCCAAGTTATTGTAAAATAGAGTCTGAAGGCGAAGTTGTCGCCAGATACCCGGCATCGACACATCTCGACGATGCGATTGGCAAACCAGACGATCTGGCCGCCATCCTCTATACGTCAGGATCGACGGGACGGCCGAAGGGCGTGATGCTGACCCATGCCAACATGTGGCTGGGTGCGGAGAGCGTCGCGCGCTATCTTGATCTCAAAGCAGACGACAAGGCCCTGGCCGTGCTGCCCTTGTCGTTCGATTATGGGCAGAACCAGTTGTTTTCGCACTGGTTTGTCGGGGGCAGCGTGGTGCCGCTCGACTACTTGACGGCGCGCGACGTGGTGAAGGCGGTATCGCGTCATGTAATAACGACGCTGGCGGCCGTGCCGCCGCTGTGGGTGCAGCTGGTCGAACTGTCCTGGCCCGCCGAGGCCGTCGCGCCGCTGCGCCGGCTGACCAATAGCGGTGGGGCTCTGACCGTGGCCCTGGTGCGATCCCTGCGAGCCCAGTTTCCTGCGGCGCGGCTGTTTCCGATGTACGGGTTGACCGAGGCGTTTCGCTCGACATTCCTCGATCCGGCGCTTGTCGATGACCATCCGACTTCGATGGGCCGCGCCATTCCCTACGCCGAGATCCTCGTGATCGACGATGACGGGCAGGTGGCCGCCGACAACGCCGAAGGCGAACTGGTCCACTGCGGGCCGCTGGTCGCGCGCGGATACTGGCAGGATGCCGAGCGTACGGCCGAGCGTTTTCGCCCGGCGCCGGCGGCTTCCGAATACGGCGGTACCGCCGTGTGGAGCGGCGACCGCGTCAGCCGCGATGCAGAGGGGCTGCTTTATTTCGTCGGCCGGCGCGACGCGATGATCAAGAGCGCGGGCAATCGCATCAGCCCGCAGGAAATCGAGGACGCGGCGCTGGCCACCGGACTGATCGCCGAGGCTGTTGCGCTGGGTGTGAAGGATGACCGGTTGGGCCAGGCGGTCGAACTTGTCGTCCGAGCCCGTGCAGGCCATTCAGGTCAAGAAGACGATTTCCGATCCATGCTATTGAAAGAACTGCCGAACTTCATGCAACCACGTTTCATTCACTGGCGCGACACTCTGCCGTTGTCGGCTAATGGCAAGATCGATCGCGTCGCGCTTGCGAAGGAACTGGCCGTTTGAAACCGCTCGGGCCCATCCCTCCAGGCTACGTGACAATCGATGGCGAGCTGGCCGTTGCGGGGCACAAGGCGAGCGAACTTGTCGCGATCGCCGGTTCGACCCCGGTCTTCGTCTATTCGGCCGCTCATATCGAGCGGCGCGTTGCCCGGTTGCGCGAAGCCATGCCGGAACGGCTGGCACTGCATTATGCGGTCAAGGCTAACCCATTCGGGCCGGTAGTCGATCTCCTCGATCCACTGGTCGATGGCTTCGACGTGGCGTCGGGCGGCGAACTTTCTATTCTGCAGGGCCGCTCCGTCGCGGCGGAACGGATCAGCTTTGCTGGACCGGGCAAGCGCGATACGGAGCTGGAGCAGGCCGTCGGGGCAGGGGTCACGCTCAATCTCGAATCTGCCGGTGAGGCGGACCGTGCGCTGGCCGTGGCCGACCGCCTCGGGGTCACGCCGCGACTTGCAATCAGGGTCAATCCGGACTTCGATCTCAAGGGATCGGGCATGAAGATGGGCGGCGGCGCCAAGCCATTCGGAGTCGATGCCGCCGAGGTGCCGGCGCTGGCCCGCCGGGTAATCGCGTCAGGCGCGGAGTGGCAAGGCTTTCACATCTTTGCCGGCAGCCAGTCGCTCGACAGCGCGGCCATTGCCGAGACCCAGGCCGCCACGCTCGATCTTGCCGCCCGATTGGCATCGGAGATCGGCCAGGCGCTGCCGCACTGCAACCTCGGTGGAGGGCTTGGCATCCCCTATTTTCCCGGCGACGAGCCTGTCGACCTGGCGCTCGTCGGGAGCCGGCTTGCCGATGCGTTCGAGCGCCTGCCGGAAATCCTGCGAGAAACCCGATTCTGCCTTGAAATGGGCCGCTATCTTGTTGGAGAGGCTGGAATTTACTTAACACAGATCGTAGACCGGAAGGCCAGCCATGGCGAGATCTTCCTGGTCGTCGACGGGGGGCTGCATCACCAGCTCGCCGCGAGCGGCAATTTCGGGACGGTCGTGCGCCGCAATTACCCCGTCGCGATCGCCAGCCGCTTCGACTCACCGGTCGAGGAGCAAGCCAGCGTCGTCGGATGCCTGTGCACCCCGCTTGATCGCCTCGCCGACAAGGCGGGATTTCCGAAGGCGGACGTCGGCGACCTTGTCGCCGTGTTCTGCGCCGGGGCCTATGGTGCCAGCGCCAGTCCGGCGCAATTCCTGGGGCATGGACCCGCCGTGGAACTGCTTGTTTAGATTGTTCATTCCGCCCGTTCCGAATCGGGACTTCGGCGACAAAACCCACTGAAATCGCGGCAGTTCACTACAAGGCTAACGCAATGTTCACCCTTTTCCGCGATAGCGAACGGTGAATAGCTGGGTCGGCAGGCGGGGGTGCATTTTCCGCCTGGCGGCGCGGCGCGCGAAAGGATTGCCCGATGCCGTTGTCCCGAATGCCCAGTCTCCTTGCCGGGAGCGCCGCGGTGAGCCTTGCGCTTGGTGGCTGCGCGGGCGGGACGGACCGGCCGCAATTGCCGTCGGCTTCGTTCGTGGCGATGCAGGAAGGACCGGGCGAAGAATACGTTATCGGCCCGCTCGACGAACTGACGATCTTCGTCTGGCGCAACCCTGAGCTCGGCGCCAAGGTCCAGGTGCGGCCCGATGGCCGGATCACCACGCCGCTGATCACCGACATGCCGGCCGTGGGCAAGACCCCCAAGATGCTGGCCGACGACATCACCCTGCAATTGTCGCAGTACATCCAGGATCCGCTGGTCTCGGTGATGGTCAACAAGTTCGCTGGAACGTTCAGCCAGCAGATCCGCATCGTCGGGGCGACGGAAAAACCGGCCTCGCTGCCGTACCGCGCCAACATGACCGTGCTCGACGCGATGATCGCAGTCGGCGGCCTGTCGGAATACGCCTCGGGCAACCGCGCGCGGCTGATCCGCTTCGACAAGGCCAGCGCCACCCAGAAGGAGTTCGGGGTGCGCCTCGGCGACCTGCTCAAAAAGGGCGACAGCAGCGCCAACGTCATGCTGATGCCGGGCGACGTCATCATCATCCCCGAAAGCCTGTTCTAGGACGGCGGCGGGAGAATGAACTCGATCTTCGACGAAGTGCGGGCGGCTCTGTTCAGCGTTTGGCACCGGCGCTGGCTGGCGCTGGGCGTGGCCTGGGCGATCTGCATGGTCGGCTGGCTGGTCGTGGCGCTGATCCCCAACAACTACGAATCGCGGGCACGCATTTTCGTCCAGTTCGACGACGTCCTGGCCGACGTTACCGGGGTTCCATCCAACACCAAGCGCGACATCGACCGGGTCCGCCAGACGCTGACCAGCGCCATAAACCTCGAGAAAGTGGTCCGCGGCACGAGTCTGGGCGCCGATGTCGCCTCGCCAAAGGCGATGGAGAACACGGTCCTCGATCTTGCCAAGACGGTGAGGGTCGAAAGCCAGCAGGAAAGCCTGTTCGAGATCACGGCGCGTTATGGCAACGGATCGCATTCGGATGCTGAGAACGCCAAGCTGGCGCAGGACATCGTTCAGAAGATGATCGACATCTTCCGCGAGGAAAACCTGTCGGGTAACCGCGGGGAAATGACCCAGTCGCTGGACTTCATGAACCAGCAGCTTGCCATGCGGCAAAAGGAACTTGAGGCTGCCGAACAGCGCCGCCTGGTTTTCGAGGCGCAGAACCCCGATGTCGCCGCGGGCGGCATGTCCGCCCTTCAGAAGCTTGAGCAGAACCGCGCCGAATTGCGCGGAATAGATGCCGACCTTGCCGCCGCGCAAAGCGCGCTGGCGGCGATCAGCGGCCAGCTGGCCGGGACGCCTCGGACCCTGGCGGGATCGGCCGGTATGGGCGGCGCACGCGGCGCGCTGGCCCAGGCCCAGTCTGACCTCACCGCCATGCGCTCGCGCGGGCTGACCGACAATCACCCCGACGTCATCGCCGCGCGCAACCAGGTTGCCTCGCTGCGCCAGCAGGTCGCGGCCGAGGGCGGCAGCCCGGGCGTGCCGAACCCGGCCTATTCGTCGCTCGAATCGATCCGCGCCGATCGGCAGGCCACGGTCCAGGGGCTCAACGCCCGCCGCGCCGCCGTCCAAAGCGAGCTGTCGCGCGTAACCTCGCAGCAAATCACCAACCCGCAGGTTGCGGCGGAACAGCAGCGTATCAACCGCGACTACGATGTCCTCAAGCAGCAATACGACAAGCTGCTGCAGGACCGCGAAGAGCTGCGCCTGCGCGGGTCGGTCCAGACCGAACACAGCGCGATACGCTTTCAGGTGATCGACCCGCCGACCACGCCGCGCCAGCCGGTCTGGCCCAACCGGCCGCTGCTGCTGCTGGCAGTGCTGCTCGCCGGAACCGGCGGCGGAATTGCCGCCGCCTTTGCGGTCGGCCAGCTGCGCTCGACATTCGCGACCACGGCAGGGCTTGAACGGGCCTTCGATCTTCCTGTGCTGGGCGCGATCACCAACACCCTGACCGACGCAGGACGCGAACAGCGGCGCAAGCGCGCGCAACTGTTCTTCGCGGCCACCGCAGCGCTCGGCGGGCTGTTCGTACTGCTGCTGACGGCGGAATTCATCCAGCGCGGCGGCGTGGCCTAGGGGGATCGTCATGACCGAACAGACCAGGATCCCTGTACCCGGCAACGAGGCCGAATCGGCTGCGGCGGGGCCCGAAGCCGAGGGGGGCAGCCTGATCGAGCGGGTCGTGCGCAACTTCGACCTCGTGCAGCTGAGCTCGCCGCCGATTCCGGAAGACCTCATTCCGCCTGCAGCCAAGCGTCGCCGCTACACCCGCGCGGCAGAACCGGTCGAGGACGCGGTCGTCGCGCCGGTTGCAGCGCCGCCGTCGCCGTCCGAGCCGCGCCCCGAGTTGGTCGAGGCGGAAGTCGTGTCGCCGGCCACTACAGCGCAATCGCAGCTGCCCTCGAGAATCGATCCAGTGCGCTTCGCGGGCCAAACGCGGCCTGTCAGCCGACAGCACCTGCGCGACCAGGGCCTGATCGTGCCCGAAGGCGTGGTGACCGAGCTCCTCGAGGAGTTCCGCATCGTCAAGCGCCAGCTTCTGATGCAGGCCGGCCAACTGGCGCAGCGCGGCATGGGTGCCGAAGCGCAGCGCGTGCTGGTCTGCTCGCCCCATTCGGGCGAAGGCAAGACCTACACCTCGCTCAACCTCGCGCTGGCGATCGCCGCCGAGAAGGAAACCGAGGTGCTGCTGGTCGATGCCGACTTCGCCAAGCCGTCGATCCTCTCCGCGCTCGGTCTGCCTGGCGGTCCGGGGCTGATGGATGCGCTGGCCGATCCCACGCTCGATGTCGCCGACTGCGTGATCGGTACCGATATTCCCGGCCTGTGGGTGCTCCCGGCCGGCGATGCCACCACGTCGGATTCGGAACACCTGTCGTCCTCGCGCACCCGCCAGGTGCTCGACCGGCTAACCCAGGGCGCGCCCAACCGCTTCGTGATCTTCGATTCGCCCCCGGCGCTTGCCGCATCGCCGGCTGCCGAACTGGCCAGGTACGTCGGCCAGGCCGTGCTCGTCGCGCGGGCCGACCGGACCGGGCAGGGCGCGCTGGAAGACGCGATCGGCCTCTTGTCGGCCTGCCCGAACATCCAGCTTCTGCTTAACGCGGTTCATTTCAGCCCGAGTGGTCGCCGGTTCGGCTCGTACTACGGCTATGGCGGATGAAACCGGCGCTCGCCTTGTACCGGTTACTGACCGCAGCGCTTCTTGCGCTGGGTGTGCCATGTGCGCTCCACGCCCAGGGACTGCCTGACGATGCCTCTGACAGCGACGAAGCTTCGATTGTCGAAACGCCGGTGACGGGCGGTGGCGGGGCCAAGCGCGCGCCGCACGTAACGGTCGCGCCCTATATCGAGGCGAGCCAGGTCCTGCTGACCCAGCTTTCCCCGGGCAGCGATACCTTGACCTACACGAGCCTCGCCGCCGGGCTGGATGCGGTCGCGTCCACGCGCCGGGCGCAAGGGGCGCTGTCGCTGCGTTACGAACGGCGCATCGGCTGGGAGGCCGGATCGGTCGATTCCGATACGCTGTCAGGTATCGCCCGCGCGCAGGTCAGCGTTGTTCCACGACTGCTGACGATCGAGGCCGGGGCCATGGCCGCGCGCACCGGATTCGATAGCAACGGCTCGACCGCCAGCGGGGTCGAACTCGGCAACAGCACGAACATCTATTCGGTTTTTGCCGGACCGAGCATCGCAACCCAGCGCGGCGACGTCGCGATCGAGGGGCACTACCGCTACGGCTACACCAAGGTGAGCACGCCCGATGCGCGCATCGCCCTTGGCGGAACCGACCCGGTCGACCTGTTCGATTCGTCCTCGAACCACAACGCAAAGTTCCACGTCGGGACCCGGGCAGGGCAGACCCTGCCCGTCGGGCTGGGCGCGGGCATCGGCTTCAATCGCGAAGATGTCTCGAACCTCGACCAGCGCATCGAGGACTTCCACGCCCGCGGCGACCTTGCCGTGCCGGTGAGCGACGACCTGCAGTTGCTGGGCGGGTTGGGCTGGGAAAAGGTCGAAGTGTCGAGCCGTGACGCCTTGCGCGATCAGGCTACCGGGCTGCCGGTCATCGGCAGCGATGGCCGCTATGTAACCGACCGGTCCGTACCGCGCCAGATCGCTTTCGAAAGCGAGGGACTGATCTGGGACGCCGGCGTCATGTGGCGCCCCAGCCGTCGCACCGCGGTCGAGGCGCACGTCGGCTGGCGCTATGGCTCGCGCACCTATTACGGCAGCGCCGCCTATGCGCCCAACGCGCGCACGGCGGTCAATGTCAGTGTCTATGACAGTCTTTCCGGTCTTGGCGCAGCGATCAACCGCGCACTGGTCGCACTTCCGACCGAATTCGAAGCGGTGCGAAATCCGCTGACCGGCGAACTTCTCGGCTGCGTGACGCCCCAAGGGCCGCTCAAGTCCAGCGACGCGACGTGTCTCAACGGCGCCTTTTACAGCCTTCGCTCGTCCGTGTTCCGCGGGCGCGGCGTAACGGCCAGCGTTAATTTCAGGACCGGACGGCTGGGCTACGGACTTGGCGCGGGATACGACCGGCGCCGGTTCATCGCCGTGCCGGGCACGATCATCGGCGCGACCAACCTGACTATCGACGAGACGTGGTGGGTCGCCGCCTATCTCAAGGGTCGGATCGACCAGCAGTCGTCCTTTGGCGCCTCGCTGTGGGCGAACTGGTTCGAAAGCGGATCGGCCTTGACTGGCAACAGCAGCGCCCTTGGCGCAAACGGATCCTACAACCGTCTCATCACCGACCGGCTGGTCGCCACGGCGGCGCTCGGCATCACCGGGGTCAACCGCGACGACGCGGTGGATGCCTGGACCGCCCAGGCCCTCGCCGGCCTGCGTTACGAATTCTGAGCCTGGAGTACCGGCAATGTTCAGCGATTTTTACGGGCTTAGCGGACGAGCTTTCCAGCTCACTCCCGATCCCGCGTTCTATTTCGAGAGCCTGACCCATCGCAAGGCGCTGTCATACCTGTCCTACGGCCTTGCCCAGGGCGAGGGCTTCGTCGTGATCACCGGCGAGGTCGGCGCGGGCAAGTCGACCCTGGTCGCCCACCTCATGGCTACCGTCGACCCGGCCCGCCTCACCGCGGCGCAGATCGTTACCAGCAAGCTCGATGGCGGGGAACTGGTCCACGTAGTCGCCCAGGCCTTCGGACTGATCGTCGACGGACACGACAAGGCGAGCGCGCTCGGCGCGATCGAGGCCTTCCTGCACGACGAGGCGCGCGCCGGACGGCGCTGCCTGCTGGTGGTCGACGAGAGCCAGAATCTCGAGCTGAGCGCGCTCGAGGAGCTGCGGATGCTGTCGAACTTCCAGCTTGGCGCCCATCCGCTGCTGCAGACGCTGCTGCTGGGGCAACCCGAGTTCCGCGAAACGATCCAGGTGCATCCGCAGCTCGAGCAGCTGCGTCAGCGCGTCATCGCCGCGCATCACCTCGACGCGATGGAGCGCGGCGAGGTCCAGCCCTATATCGAACACCGCCTCAAAAAGGTCGGGTGGCAAGGCAATCCATCGTTCGACCCGGCAATCTTTGCCGAGATCTACGAAGCCTCGGGCGGTGTGCCGCGCCGGATCAACCAGGTCTGCAACCGGCTGATGCTGCTCGGCGCGGTCGAGCAGCGCGAGCGGATCGACGGCGATATGCTGTCGCGCGTGCTGGATGAACTCGACGAGGACGGCACCATGCAACTCGCCAAGCCCGAACGCATGGTCGAGGAGGCAGCGGCGGCGGCGGCGTTGGCTCCGGTTTCCGGTCTGTCGGTCGAACAGGTCGAAGGCCTGCTGGCCGAGCGCGACGCCCAGATCGCTGAACTGCAGCAGGCGGTGATCGAACTTGCCAACGAACGCGAACGAGCGGAGCCCGAGGCTGCGGTCGCGGCGTCTTCTAGGGAAGCCATGGCTGACCTCGAGGCGAAGTTCGCCGCGCTCGAAGCGCGCGTGCTCGAACAGGAGCGGACCATCCGCCATACGCTCGCCATGCTCATCGAATGGGTCGAGGCCGACGAGGCCAGCCGCTCCGCAGCGGCCTGATCGTAGGCACCACACCATGACCGCCTCCTTCTCCCGTCCGGTCAACGGCCTTTCTGTCGACGTCGAGGACTGGTTCCAGGTCGGGGCGTTCGAAGGCGTGATCGACCGCGACCAGTGGGATGCGATCGCATCGCGGGTCGATCGCAACTGCAACGCGATTCTCGACCTGTTCGGGCGGGCTGGGGTCAAGGCCACCTTCTTCACGCTCGGTTGGGTGGCGCAGCGCCATGGCCCGCTGATGCAGCGCATCGTTGCCGAGGGGCATGAGCTAGCTAGTCACGGCTGGGACCACGCCCGCGTCTTCCGCCTGGACCCGGCCGCTTTTGCGGCCGATGTGGAGCGCAGCCGAAAGACACTCGAGGACACTGCCGGCGTCGCGATCACCGGCTATCGCGCGCCCAGCTTCTCTATCGACCAGCGCACTCCATGGGCCTACCGTGTCCTCGCCGAGCAAGGCTTTGCCTACAGCTCGAGCGTCGCCCCGATCCGGCACGATCACTATGGCTGGCGCGAGGCGCCGCGCTTTGCCTTCCGGCCGCTTGCCGGGTCCGACCTTGTCGAGGTTCCGGTGACGACGGCGCAGTTCGCCGGGCGGCGGCTTGCGGCAGGGGGCGGGGGCTTCTTCAGGGTCCTGCCTTACGCTTTCTCGCGCTGGGCGATTTGCCAGGTCAATGTGCGCGATGGGCGCCCGGCGGTGTTCTATTTCCATCCGTGGGAGATCGATCCCGAGCAGCCGCGCGTGGCCCATGCGCCGCTGCGCTCGCGGCTGCGTCACTATACCAACCTGTCGGTGATGGAGGGCAAGCTTGAGCAGTTGATCGCCGAATTCGCCTGGGGCCGGATGGACGCGCTCGCTGCGCGCGAGGCTTTGCTGGCACAGGACCTGGCTGCGTGAACGCTCCGTTCCGCCCCCAGACGGCGACGGTTCGCCCGGTCGATCTCGGCCTGTCGCTCGAACAGGCGCGGATCGAAGGCTTCGTCGCGGTCCAGCCCGATGGCACCGCCTTTCATCGTCCGGCCTGGCTTGGCGCCGTTGCCCGCGGCACCGGCAACCGTGCCCTGGCGCTGATCGCGGAACGCGATGACGAACTGTGCGGCTACCTGCCGCTCATCGACGTGCGCTCGCCGCTGTTCGGCCGTGCGCTGGTGTCGAGCGGCTTTGCCATCGGCGGCGGGATTCTGGCCAGCGATCGCGCCGTGGCCGATACCATCCTGGCTGCGGCCGAGGCATTCGCTCTTGCACAGGGCGCGACGTCGCTGGAACTGCGTGGCGGCGTTCTTCCGGCGGCGCGGGCCGGCTGGTCCGTGCGCGGCGACGCGCACAGCGGTTTTGTTCGCGGGCTGGCCGACGACGACGAGGCGCAGCTGGCCGCAATCCCGCGCAAGCAGCGAGCCGAGGTCCGCAAGGGTTTGACAGAAGACTTGGTCGTGACGGTCGGACGGGACTGGGCTGATCGTCGTGCGCACTACGCGGTTTACGCCGAAAGCGTGCGCAACCTAGGCACGCCGGTGTTCCCCCGGCGCCTGTTTGCCGAAGTGCTCGACGCCTTTGGCGGGGATGCCGATGTGCTGACGGTTTGGCATCGCACCACGCCGATAGCCTCGGTCCTCTCGCTGTACCACCAGGGCGCAGTCATGCCCTACTGGGGCGGGGGGACGCCCGCCGCCCGCAGCCTGCGCGCCAACGACCGGATGTATTACGAACTGATGCTCCACGCCCGCCGCCGCGGCTGCGACCGGTTCGACTTCGGCCGTTCCAAGACCGGCAGCGGTGCTCACGCCTTCAAGCGCAACTGGGGGTTCGAAGCCGAACCGCTGCGCTATGCAACCTGGACGGCGCCCGGCACCAGGGGCCGCAACATCGATCCGACCAGCGACAGCCACAACGCCAGCATCGCTTTGTGGAAGCGGATGCCGCTGGGCATCGCCAATCTCGTCGGGCCTTGGATCGCGCGGGGTCTGGGATGAGCGGCGAAATCCTTTTCCTGTCGCACCGGATGCCGTTTCCGCCCGATCGCGGGGACAAGATTCGTTCGCACCACGTGCTGCGGCGGCTGGCACGGCAGGGACCAGTCCATGTCGCGACTTTCGCCGACGACGAGCGTGACATCAGCGAAGAAGTCGAACTGGCCGCGATCGCGCGCAGTTACCGGCTGGTCCGCCGGGTCAAACCACTGATCGTGGCGGGGCTGCAATCGCTTTTGAAGCGGCAACCGGTCTCCCTGCCTGCCTTTCACAGCGCCGAACTGACCGACTATGTCATCCAGGTGCTCGCCGAACGGCCTATTTCAGCGATCTACGCCTTTTCGGGCCAGATGGGACAATACATTCCCGACAGCTTTGAAGGCCGGGTCATATACGATTTTGTCGACGTCGATTCGGCCAAGTTCGAAGCCTACGCAGACAAGGCGCGGGGGGTGGAACGCTGGCTCTACGCGCGCGAAGGACGCTTGCTGCGCCTTGAGGAACGGCGTCTTGCGCGCCGCTCCGACGTCAGCCTGCTCGTCTCGTTCGAGGAAGCGGCCCTGTTCCGTGGGCGTCTTGCCGAGGGCGAGCGAGAAGCCTGCGACGTTCGCACCCTGCGCAACGGCATAGACAGCCGCCATTTCGATCCGGCGCAGATCGAGCCCGCTGCCGAGCTTGCCGCCAAGCCCGGCCCGCGCCTGCTGTTTTCGGGCCAGATGGACTACGCGCCGAACGTCGAGGCGGCATTGCGCGCTGTCGATCGGTTGCTTCCGCTTGTGCGTGCACGGCTGCCGCAGGCAACACTGCACATCGTCGGTCGAAATCCGGTCGAGGAACTGCTTGCCCAGCACGGCAAGGACGGAGTTTACGTATGGGGCGCGGTCGACGACATGCGCAGCTACATTGCCGCCGCCGACGTCGCCCTGATCCCGCTCGATATCGCCCGCGGAGTACAGAACAAGGTGCTGGAAGCCATGGCCATGGCGCTCCCGGTGGTCCTGACTTCAGAGGCGGCCACGGGGATCGGCGCGCAGGATGGGCGCCACCTGCTCATTGCTGACACCGACGAGGGCCTTGCCGATCACGTCATTTCCCTGGCGCAGGATCCGGCTCGGGCCAGCGCCGTAGGGCACGAGGCGCGCCGCTTCGTCGTCGATACGCTCAGCTGGCAGGCGACGCTGGCCCCGCTGGTCGATCTGCTGGCCGATTGCGCTCCGGGGTCGCGCGATGCCGCCTGACCTGGCGCTGGGGCGGCGACCGGGCCTCGGCGCCCGGCTCAGCCCCGCCTGGCGCGGAACGCTGGTCCGCATCGCACTGGCCTGGCTGGCCTTGATCGGCGTGTTCGCGCCGGACTGGGCGCGCATCGCCGACCAGTGGTGGAACAGCTCGACCTACAATCACATGGTCCTGGTCCCGCCACTGGTCGCCTGGCTGGCCTGGCAGCGGCGTGAACAGGTGATGGCCTTCGCTCCGGCTACGTGGCTTCCCGGACTGGTCGCGTTTGGCGCGCTGTTGTTCGTCTGGGCACTTGGCGCGTTGTCGGGCTTCGATCTGCTGCGTCAGGCCGCCGTGGTCGGGCTCCTGCCGGCGAGCCTGCTCAGCCTGGCCGGGCCGCGCGTGTTTGCAGCGCTCATGTTTCCGCTCGCCTATATGGTCTTCATGGTTCCGTTCGGCGACGAGCTGGTCCCCGTGCTCCAGATGATCACGGCAAAGCTCACCGTCGCGCTGGTCAACTTGAGCGCCATCCCCGCCGCCATAGATGGCGTCTACATCGACACGCCAGCCGGCCTGTTCGAAGTCGCCGAGGCCTGTTCGGGCGTCAAGTTCCTAATCGCCATGGTCGCGCTCGGTGTTTTCGTCGCGCATGTCGGCTTTAGCAGCTGGCGCCGTCGCGCTGCCTTCATGGTATTGTGCATCGTGGCGCCTATCGTCGGGAACGGACTGCGCGCCTTCGCCACGATCTTCATGGCCCAGTACGTCGGCGCGGAACGCGCAGCCGGGATCGACCATCTGATCTACGGGTGGGTCTTCTTCGCGACCATCATCGCGCTGGTGATCGGCCTGGCCTGGCGGCACTTCGACCGGGCCGTGGACGACCCGATGGTCGATGTCGAGGCGGTAGAGCGATCACCGCTCATTTCTCGTCTTGCGCGCGCATCAGCCTCTGCGGCCAGCGGCACGATCGGCCTCGTGCTGCTCGTGGCGGTTGCGATCGGCTGGGTCGCGCTTGCCGACGGGCGCTCTGCGACGCTGCCCGCAAGGATCGCACTACTCGAAGTGCCGGGCTGGCAGCGTGTCGACTATGCACCGGCCTACCCTTGGGAGCCGCGCGCCGCAGGCGCCGAACACCGGCTGCTCGGCCGCTACGCCGACGCTCACGGGCACCGGGTCGACGTGTTCTACGCGCTTTATTCGGTTCAGCGAGAGGGGCAGGAGGCGGGCGGCTTCGGTGAGGGCGCCTTGCGTGCCGAAAGCGGCTGGTCGTGGCTCGGCGCTGGCCCGGCGCAGGACCAGGCCCGCGCCGACCGCCTCCGCGCCGACAACGGCACCGAGCGACTGGCCCTGACCTTCTATCGCACCGGAGACCTTCTGAGCGGCAACAACCTTGCGCTCAAGCTCGCGGTGCTGCGCGACCGGGCGCTGCTGCGCCGGCGTCCCACAGCGCTCCTGATTCTGTCCAGCGAGGCGGGGGAGCAAGGCAGCCCCGCGACTGGTCTTGCCGAGTTCCAGCGAGCAGCGGGTGCGGTCGGGCCATGGATGGACCGCATCGCCTCCGCCCGCTAGGAGCCGGCCTCATGTGCGCGATTGCCGGCATCTTCCACTTGCCAACGCCCAAGCCCGTCGAGCCGCAGAGGGTCGAGCGGATGTGCGCGTCCATGGCGCATCGTGGTCCGGATGGGGCCGGGGTGTGGACAGGGCCAGGCGTGGGTCTTGGCCATCGCCGCCTGTCGATCATCGACCTGGCCGGATCGTCGCAGCCGATGGCATCGAGCGATCGGCGGGCGATGCTTGTCTTCAATGGCGAGATCTACAATTTCCGCGAGCTTCGCGCCGAATTGCGGGCCGCGGGTGCGCAGTTTCACACCGAGGGCGATAGCGAAGTCATCCTTGCCGCCTGGCAACGCTGGGGACCGGCTTGCGTCGAGCGGCTGCACGGCATGTTCGCCTTCGCGATCTACGATCTGGCCGAGCGCACACTGTTTTTGGCGCGCGACCGGCTGGGCGTTAAACCGTTGTTTTATGCCGTGCTCAGCGACGGGAGCCTGGCTTTCGCTTCCGAATTGAAGGGGCTTCTGGCGCATCCGTTGCTACGGCGCGAGGTCGACCCGCTGGCGATCGACGATTACCTCGCCTGGGGCTACGTGCCCGATCACCGCTCGATCCTGGCTGGGGTGGCCAAGCTGCCCGCAGGTCATTCGCTGCTGCTGCGGCATGGGCAACCTCTCCCCGCGCCGCGGCAGTGGTGGGACGTCAGCTTTGCCGAGCGCCGCAGCGGATCTGCTGCGGACCTCGAAGCGGAACTGCTGCATTTGATGCGCCAGGCCGTCGCCTCGCGAATGGTCGCCGACGTGCCGCTGGGCGCATTTCTATCGGGCGGGGTAGACTCCTCCAGTGTCGTCGCCCTGATGAGCGAAGCCGGCAGGGACCCGGTGAAGACCTGCTCGATCGGGTTCGACGTCGCCGCGCTCGACGAAACATCCTACGCCGACCGGATCGCCCGGCAGTTTGGGACCGAACACCGCACCCGCATTGTCTCTCCCGACGATTTCGGCGCAGTCGATACTCTCGCAGCGATGTTCGACGAACCTTTCGCCGATGCCTCGGCACTGCCGACCTGGCGGGTCTGCCAGCTCGCCCGAGAGGCAGTGACCGTGGCCCTGTCGGGCGACGGCGCCGATGAAGCGCTGGCCGGTTATCGCCGCCATGTATTCCAGCATGGCGAGGACCGCCTGCGCCGGCTGCTGCCGCACGGCTTGCGCCGATCGATCTTCGGCACCCTGGGCGCCGTATATCCCAAGGCGGATTGGGCGCCCCGGCCACTGCGCGCCAAGGCGACTTTCCAGGCGCTCGCCCTGTCGAGCGAGGAGGGTTACGCCCGCTCCATCGGCATCGTGCCCCCCGAACTGCGCGCCACGCTGTATAGCCCGGAATACCTGGCGCGCCGCGGGGATTATCGGGCCGAACAGGTGCTGGTCGATCTTATGGCCGGTGCTCCGGCCAGGTCGGGACTCGACAAGGCGCAGTATGCCGACCTCAAGTTCTGGCTGCCGGGCGACATCCTTACCAAGGTCGATCGCACCAGCATGGCGGTCGGCCTCGAGACGCGCGAGCCGCTGCTCGATCACCGCCTGATCGAATTCGCCGCCAGCCTGCCCGAAAACCTGCGCGTGCGCCGTGCCGAGGGCAAATGGCTTATGAAGCGGGCGATGCGCCGCTATCTCTCCGACGATATCCTGTTCCGCCCCAAGCAGGGCTTCGTTACCCCGATTGCGCAGTGGTTCCGTGGTCCCCTGGCCGAGACGGCGCGCTCGGTCGGGTCCTCGTCCGCATTGGCCCGGAGCGGATGGTTCGACAGCCATCGCATTGCGCGGCTGGCCGACGATCATGTTTCGGGGCGATCCGACCACGGACGGCTGCTTTGGCAACTTGTCATGCTCGACAAATCCCTGAAGATATTGGGGCTTTCGGTTTGAGTTTTTCTTGACGGAACTTGCCGTTTGACTAGCTATTAGCTCCAACGCCTTCGGGCGTCGGGGGGGAATAATGGGTTCGCCGGAAGTTTCATCGCCGAAAAACAGGCGCTTGCGTTTCATGGCTGCGCTGCTGGTCGTGGCTGCCATGCTGTATTTCGCGGGCAGGGCCTTTGGCCTGTGGGGTGCGGACCAGGACGGGCCGCTCCGGCTCTACGGCAACGTCGAGATACGCGAAGTACAGCTCGGTTTTCGTGTCCCCGGCCGGATCGACAAGCTGCTGGTCGACGAGGGCGACCGCGTGATTCGCGGCCAGGTTCTTGCTCAGCTCGATACGCGCCCCTTGCAGGACCGGCTTGCCGGGGCCGACGCCCGCGCCATGGCGGCTTCGGCTACGGCGGCGCGCGATGCCAACGGCGCCCGGCCGCAGGAACTGGGTGAGGCGCGCGCAGAAGTCGCCGCCGCCGAGGCCGCCCTGGCCGAAGCCCGGCGGCAGTACGACAGGCGCCTGGCGCTTATCGAAAAGGGCTTCATCAGCAAGGCCGACGTGCAGACCGCCGAAGCCGCGCTGCGCAGCGCCCAGGCCCGCGTCGCCCAGGCGAGCGCCGCGCTATCATTGGTCGCCGCCGGAACGCGGATCGAGGACCAGGCCGCCAGCCAGGCGACCCGCGAAGCCGTTCTGGCCGAACGCCGTGCGGCGCAGACCGATCTTGACGATACGGTGATCCGCGCGCCCGAGCCGGGCCAGGTGCTGACCCGCGCGCGCGAGGCGGGGGCCATCGTCACCGCCGGACAGACCGTGCTGACTCTCGCGCTGACCCAACCTGTGCGGGTGCGCGCCTATGTCGCCGAACCGGACCTCCACCGCGTCAAGCCGGGGATGCCGGTCAAGGTGCGGACCGACGGGACCAGCAGGGAATGGGCGGCGCGCGTCGGCTTCGTGTCCCCGGTCGCGGAGTTCACGCCCAAGACCGTCCAGACCGAGCAGTTGCGCACCGATCTGGTCTACCGCGTTCGCCTGATCGTCGAGGATCCGGGCGGCGACTTGCGGCAGGGCGCGCCGGTTACGGTCGTCATTCCCGACGCGCCGGTTCGGAACTGACGCCGCATGGCGGAGGAACCGCTCCTCCGGCTGGTCGACGTAGCCAAGCGTTTCAAGGGCGCACGGCGCGGCGCGCCGCCAGTTCAGGCGCTCGACGGGATCAGCCTGACCTTGGACCCAGGCCGTTCGCTGGGCCTCGTCGGTCCCGACGCCGGCGGCAAGACCACGTTGATGCGCATCCTCGCGGGGCTGGTCGAAGCCGATCGCGGTTCGGTCGAGGTGATGGGGCGCCCCGTCGCCGAACTCGACCGCAACCAGGTCGGCTACATGCCGCAGGGCGGTGCGCTTTATGGCGAGCTTACCGTGCGGCAAAATCTCGAGCTTTACGCCCGGTTGCGCGGCGTGGAGCCCGAAGACAACCCGGACCGGATGGCCACACTGTACCGAGCGACCGGGCTTGCGGACTTCAGGGATCGGCCTGCCAACCGCCTGTCTGGCGGTATGCGTCAGAAGTTGGCGCTGGCCTGCGCCGTGGTCGCGGCGCCGCCGCTGATGCTGCTCGACGAACCATCGGTAGGCGTCGATCCGGTCTCCCGGCGCGAGATCTGGGACCTCGCGCAGGAGCTTGCCGGGCCCCATAGCGCGATCGTGTGGACGACCAGCATCCTTGACGACGCCAGCCGCTGCGACGACCTTATCCTGTTGCACCAGGGACGCATTCTTTACGAAGGCGCGCCTTCGGGCCTGGCCAAGGTCGCTGCCGACCGAACGTTTGCGGCACCTTTGCCGTCCGAAGGCCGCCGCGAAGCCCTGCAGGACCTGCTCGAACGGGCCGAAGTGGTCAGCGCGTCCATGTCGGGGCGGTCGCTGCGCGCGATCTGTCGCTCGGCCTCTCCGCCGCCAGGGCGGACCTGGCTCCCCGCTGAGCCGAATGCAGAAGACGGGTTTTCGGCACTGCTCGACGATGGCCGCCCGCTCCCGCCGAGCGTGCTCGCAGAAGCCTTTCCGCCGCGCACCGCCGATCGCGACCGACCAGCGATTGCCGCGTTGCAACTGACCAAGCGCTATGGTGCATTTACGGCGGCGCAGGACATCACCTTCACCGTCTTCCCGGGCGAGATTTTCGGCCTGCTCGGCCCGAACGGCGCGGGCAAGTCGACCACTTTCCGAATGCTCTGCGGCCTCGTCACGCCATCGGGCGGGCTGGGCACCGTGGCCGGCCGCGAATTGACCCGCGCTGCCGTCGGCGCACGCGCGGCGCTGGGCTACATGCCGCAGAAGTTCTCGCTCTATGGCGACTTGTCGGTCATCGCCAACCTGCGGTTCGTTGCCGGAACTTACGGCTTGAAGGGCGCAGGGGCCCGCGCCGCAGTGGACCGGGTGGTCGCCGCGCTCGATCTTGAACCTTTCACCGCCCACATGGCAGGCCTTCTGCCGCTTGGCATCAAGCAGCGCCTGGCGCTGGGTGCGGCGGTGCTGCATACACCGCCGGTGCTGTTTCTCGACGAACCGACATCGGGCGTCGATCCGCTTGTCCGGCGCGAGTTCTGGCATCACATCAATGCAATTGCCGCGCGGGGGACCGCCGTGCTCGTCACCACCCATTTCATGGACGAGGCGGAAAACTGCGACCGCCTGTTGCTGATCAACCGATCCCAGGCCATTGCCAGCGGAACTCCGGATGACTTGAAGCGCGCGGTGCTCGGCAATCCTGACCCGACGCTCGAACAGGCCTTCGTCACCCTGATCGAGGCGCAGGCGCGTTCAGAAAGCGCGGCGGCGTGATCGCGCGCGATCCGTTCGCCCGCCGCCGCGCCGCCGCGATCCGTGCCAAGGAATGGGCGCAGGTCTGGCTCGATCCCTCGACCTTCGGGCTCGTCGTGCTGATGCCGCTGATCCTGATGATCCTGTTCGGCAACGCGGTCAGCCTCGACGTACGGCATTCGCGGCTCGGCGTGGTCGACCGCGACCACAGCCAGGCGTCTCGCGAGTTGGTCGGTATTCTGCGGAACAACGAGAGCTTCGCTGTTGTCGAAGGCCCGTCGCTTGGCGCACTTGAGCGAGGCCTGGTCGATGGCACCCTGCGCGGGGTCGCGGTCATCCCTGAAGGCTTCGGCGAATCTCTGCTGCGCGAACAGACGCAGGACCTGCAATTGATCACGGACGGGGCACAGGTCAACACGGCCACCTTCCTGACCGGACACTTGCGCGACGCGGTCCGCGCCTGGGTCGCAGCACGGGCTGGGGAAGGGGGTGTCGCCGCGCCAGCGGTACTCGAAGTGGTCGCCCGCTACACCTACAACCCCGGTCTGCAGAGCCGGTTCATGCTGGTGCCGGGCGCAATCGGCATCGTCATGGCCATGATCGGCAGTCTTCTGACGGCACTGATCATGGCCCGCGAGTACGAGCGCGGCACGATGGAAGGGCTGCTGTCGACGCCGATCGCCATTCCCTCGCTCGTCCTGTCGAAGCTGCTGCCGTATTACGTGCTGGGTCTCGCCTCGACTGGAATCTGCGTGGCCGTCGCGGTACTGGGCTACGGCTTGCCGTTCCGCGGATCGCTTCTGGCGTTGTTCCTGATCGCCTCGGCTTTCCTCGCCGCAGTCCTCGGACAGGGTCTGCTGATCTCGGCGGGGACGAAGAACCAGTTCGTATCGACTCAGTTCGCGCTGCTGTCGGGATTCCTGCCCTCGTTGCTGTTGTCGGGCTTCCTGTTCGAAATCGATTCGATGCCGCGGGCGATCCAGTGGCTGACCTATATCGTTCCGGCGCGTTACCTCATTCCGCCGCTGCAAAGCGTCTTCCTGGTCGGCGACGTCTGGTCGCTGTTCCTGCCGAACATCGTAGTCCTGCTCGGTTTCGGAGCCTTCTTCTTCCTGCGCGTCACGCGCGCGATCAAGCGGACCATCGCATGACCGGGGCGCTGACCCGCATCGCGGCGATGGCGCTGAAGGAACTGCGCGTCGTCCTGCTCGACCGGCGCGTCCTGACGACGCTGGTAGCCTCGCCGATCATCCAGCTCATCCTGTTCGGCTTTGCGACGACGCTCGAAGTGCGCAACATCGATATCGGCGTGGTCAACCGCGACGCCGGGATTGCCTCGGAACGGCTTCTCTCTGCGACGGCCGCCGTGCGCAATGTGCGCGCAGTCACCGCCTATCCCAACGAACGGGCGCTCGCCGTCGCGATCGAGCGGCGTGAGGTCATTGCCGGCCTGATCATTCCGGCCGATCTGTCGGCGCGGATTGCGCGCGGCGAGCCGGGACAGGTAGGGCTGCTGCTCGATGGGCGACGGGTCAACGCGGCGCAGATCGTAGCGGGCTATCTTGGCGAGGTCGCACTGCAGACCGGAACGCAACTGCGCCCCGAGGCTGCCGTTGCCACGCCGCAGATCGCCGCGCGGCACTGGTTCAACCCCAACCTCGAGTATCGCTGGTTCACCCTGCCGGGCATGATCACGCTCATCACGACGGTCATCGTGCTGTCGGTTTCGGTTCAGGCGATCGCCCGGGAGCGCGAGGCGGGCACCTGGGATCAGCTCATGGCCATGCCGATCCGTTCGTGGGAAATCCTTGCCGGCAAATGCGCGCCGGCGCTGTCCGTGGGTCTGTTCAACGGCGCGCTCTATGTCCTCATGATCCCGCTCGTGTCGGACGTGCCGTTCAACGGATCGCTGGGAATGATGCTGCTTGCTGTCGCTTGCTTCAGCCTCTCCGTCACGGCGATCGGCCTGTGCGTCTCGAGTCTGGCGCAGAACCAGCAGCAGGCATTTCTGGGCGGTTTTCTGGTCATCGTGCCGATGATGCTGCTTTCGGGCTATGCCAGCCCGGTCGATTCCATGGCCTCTTGGCTGCAGCCCGTCGCCCTGATCGATCCGCTCAGCCATATGCTGATCATCTGTCACGGCCTGTTCCTGAAGGCCATGCCGGCGGACCTCGTCGTGCGGCAAATGCTGCCGATGCTGGCCGTCGCAGTGATGGCCTTCGGGCTGGCTAACCTGTTGCTTAAATGGCGCAGCGAGTGATCCGAAATGAAACTGGTAGAATCTGTCAGTATGACTTTTCCTTTGCCAAGAGACTCATAACGCGCATACCTTCGAAAACGACGGGGTGATGGGGGCATCACCCGAAGAATACTTAGGTCGCGAAAAGAGGGGCATATGGATCGACTTGCGGGCGGTCTTGATGGACGCGAAGAAATGGCCGAAACTTCATCGGCCCCGGCAATCGCGTTCAGTCAGACGGCGGAAGATTTGCTCGTTCAGTCGCAGGCCCGGCTGCAGGTGCCCGACGCCCTGTTCCGGCTCGACCAGCTCGACGTGCTCTACGATGACGACGCACAGGCGCTGTGGACCTACATGCGGCCGGTCGGCCGGCCCAGTTTCACCCCGCAGATGCTTGGCGATTTCGTCACCTGGCAGGATCTGATCGGCAGCCACTTCGGCCCAGGCCGCGCGCCGCTGCGCTATCTGGTCCTGGGCAGCCGCGCGCCCGGCGTGTTCTGCTTTGGCGGGGATCTCGAGCTGTTCGCCACGCTCATCCGCGAAGGCAACCGCGACGGTCTTGCCGCTTACGGTTATCGCTGCGTCGAAATTCTCAGCCGCAACCTCCACTCGCTCGACCTTCCGATCCTGACCATCGGCCTTGTCCAGGGCCAGGCGCTCGGCGGCGGGTTCGAGGCGCTGCTCTCGTTCGACTATATCGTCGCCGAACGCGGCGCCACGTTCGGCCTTCCCGAGGTCAAGTTCGGCTTGTTCCCCGGCATGGGGGCCCACGCCTTCCTGACAAGGAAACTTGGCTCGGCGCTGGCGGATCGCGTCATCATGGACGATCAGACCTTCACCGCCGAGGAACTTTACGAGCGTGGCATCGTCCATGTGCTGGCCGAGCCGGGGCAGGGGGAGGCGGCAGTCCGCGCCTTCATGGCCAAGGCCGAGAGGCGCCACGCGGGGCTAGTCGGAGCCCGGCGGGCCAGCAAGCGGTCCGAAAACGTTACGCTTCACGAACTGCGCGACATCGTCGACTACTGGGCCGATTCGGCCATCAAGCTGCGCGAGCAGGACCTCAAGCTGATGCAGCGGCTTGCAGCCGCACAGGTCAGGATCAGGCCGCAGGTCTCCGCCGCCGCGTGACGCGGGCAGGCGCCTTCCGTTTCATCATCCAGTCCGTTGAAGCGTTGGTATGGCGCGGGGAGTCGTTCGGTCCCTGGCAAAGTAATGTTGTATCATCGCCGGTCTCGCGATAGGGAGCGCCAACTCCCGATCACAGCCAGGCCCTGCGATGATTTCCCCCAAGCGACTTCTGCCCCTCGTCATTTCTGCCTCTGCGCTTTGCTTCGCAGGCCCGGTTATTGCGCAGGAAGTGCAAACGCCGCCTGAGGGCGGATCCGGACAGGTCGATCACAACTCTCCGAACGATAGCTATCACTCCCGCCCCGAAGAGATCGTCGTCACCGCGCCGCTGCGCACCGCGCGGATCGACAGCCTGTCCGGCGTTGCGGTCCTAAGTGCGCAGGATCTGACCGCCTCGCTTCGTCCGTCGATCGGCGATACGCTGGCGGATGTCCCGGGAGTCAGTTCGACCTCCTTCGGACCGACCGCCTCGCGTCCGGTGTTGCGCGGACTGCAGGGTGAGCGCGTACGCGTTCTGACCAACGGCATCGGATCGATCGACGTATCCAACACCTCCGCCGATCACGCGCCGGTGGTCAATCCGCTGCTCGCCGAACGGATCGAGGTGCTGCGCGGCCCGCAATCGCTGGTCTACGGCTCATCGGCGATCGGCGGCGTGGTCAACGTCGTCGACAGCCGCATCCCGAACGCCATTCCGGACGAGCCCCTGCATCTCTCGGCGCTTGCGGGCTACGCCACCGCGGCCAAGGAACGCAACGCCTCGCTTGCAGCGAACCTGCGCCTTGGCGGCGGCTTCGTGGCGCACGTCGATGGCAGTTACCTGAAGGCTGACGACATGCGCATCGGCGGTTATGCCCTCACGCCCGCGTTGCGCGCGCAGGCGCTGCAATCGAGCCTGTTGCCCCCCGAGGATGGATCTGACATCGATTTCGTCCGCAATGCCAACCTGCGCGGCGTGCTGCCCAACACTGCCGCGCGCACCTGGAGCGCAGCGGCAGGGTTCGCCTACATCAATGACGGCGGCTCGCTGGGACTGGCCTACAGCCATTTTGATAGCCTCTATGGCGTTCCGGTGCGTCTCGCCACCCTGTCCGGCCAAGGTGAGGAGTCGCCGCGCCTGCAGCAGAAGCAGGACCGGATCGATGCTCGCGCCGAGGTGCGTCCCTATGCGGGCCCGTTCGAACAGATCGCCTTTCGCTTCGGATATGCCGATTACACCCATGCCGAACTGGAGCCTGACGGGGCGATCGGCACGACTTTTTACAACAAGGGCATGGAGGGCCGGCTCGAACTGCGTCAGGCCAAGTCGGGGGGGTGGAGCGGGATCAGCGGCCTGCAGTTCGTCCGCCGAGCTTTCGACGTAGAGGGCGATGAGGCGTTCCTGCCGCGCAACGACACCGGGCAATTCGGCCTGTTCACGATGCAGAGCATCGACACCGGGCCATTGCGGTTGGAGACCGGGGGGCGCTGGGAGCATTCGGTCCTGACCGCCACACCGCGCAGCGACCAGCCACAGTTCCTGTCCGGCAAGCGCACCTTCGATGCCTTATCGGGCGCGTTGGGCGCATCCTACGAATTGGCACCGGAATGGCGTCTCGGCGTCAACCTGTCGCGGACCGAACGCGCCCCTGCGGCGGAGGAACTGTTCGCCAACGGGCCTCATGCTGGCACCTCGGCATTCGAGATAGGGGATCCCGATCTGCGCAAGGAGCGCGCCTGGAGCCTCGAAGGCATCCTGCGCGGCAAGGGGGCTGGCTACAGCTTTGAATTGAGCGCCTACCACAGTTGGTTCGGCAACTTCATCTTCGAGCGTGCGACGGGCACGATCGAGGACGGTCTGCCGGTCTTTCAGATCGGCCAGGCCGATGCCCGGCTCTATGGCTTCGAAGCCGAAGGCACGGTGACGCTCGCCAGGTTCGGTCCGTGGACGGTCGAAGCGGATGCTCTGGCGGACTATGTCCACGCGACCATCGCGGGGGAAGGGCCGGCGCCGCGGATCCCGCCGCTGCGGGTAAAGGGTGGACTGGAACTGTCGTCCTCGCACCTCAACCTGCGTGGCGAAATCGAGCGAGTCACCGCGCAGAGCCGCACTGCCGCCTTCGAAACGGTGACGCCGGGCTATACGATGGTCAACGCAGAGATCGGGTGGCGGCCGTGGGGCCGTGATCGGCCGCTCAGCCTGGTGCTGAGCGCCAACAACCTGTTCGACGTCGACGCGCGCCGCCACGCTTCCTTCGCCAAGGACTATGCGCCTCTGGCAGGACGCGACATTCGCCTGACGGCACGGCTCGACCTGTAGGGGCGATCAGGTCTCGCCGTGACCGGCGGCGAGGTACTCCTCGCTCTGCATCTCGTTGAGGCGGCTGATGGTGCGGTCGAACTCGAAGCGGCCATCGCCTTTTTCGTAGAGGTCTTCCGGTTCGGCGGCGGCCGTCGCGAAGAGCTTGACCTTGTTCTCGTAAAGCGCGTCGATCAGGGTGACGAAGCGGGCCGCCTCGTTGCGGTTTTCCGGTCCCATTCGCGGAATGCCGACCAGGATCACGGTATGGTAGGTCTGTGCGACGGCCAGGTAATCGGCCGCGCCCCGCGCTTCGCCGCAAAGCTTCCTGAAGCTGAACACCGCCACGCCCTTGAGGCTTTTGGGCACATGCAGGAAGCGGCCACCGCCAAGGTCGAGATCGGCGGAGGGCACGTGCGCGCTGTCTTCGGGCGGGTAATCGGTCAGTCGGAAAAAGGCCTCGCGCACCTGCGCGGTTGCGGCATCGCCCAGCGGCGTGTGCCAGGTGTCGATTCCCGCCAGACGCTCGAGGCGGTAATCGACCGGTCCGTTGAGCGGGAGCACGTCGAGGTCGCGCTGGATCAGCGCGATGAACGGCAGGAAATGCTCGCGGTTGAGACCGTCCTTGTAGAGTTCCCCCGGCGCGCGGTTCGAAGTGGTGACCACAACAACGCCTTCATCGCGGATCAGCGCGGTGAACAGCCGGCTCATGATCATGGCGTCGGCCGAATTGTTGACGACCATTTCGTCGAACGCGAGGCAGCGCACGTTTGCGGCGATCTCGGCGGCGACCTTGGGGATGGGATCGCCGGGATCCTTCGCGCGCCAGATGCGCATGGCCTGGTGGATGCCCAGCATGAAGGCGTGAAAATGGGTGCGGCGCTTCTCAGCGATGGCAAGGTTGTGGTGGAACAGGTCCATCAGCATGGATTTGCCGCGTCCGACCCCGCCCCACAGGTACAGTCCGCGCGGCACCGTCGCCTTGCGGCCCAGCAGGCGTGAGACGATGCCGGACGGGGCAGGGCGTTCCAGCTCGGCCTGAAGGTGCGTCAGGCGTTCGGCGGCGGCGCGCTGTTCGGGATCGGGGCGCAGTTCACCGGCTGCCACCAGCGCCTCGTACGCGGCAAGGACCTTCATCGCGGGCTGGTTGGCTTGCGGATTGTTCCGGAAAAAGCAGCGACGAGTTGGCCTTCGCCCTGTTCGACCACACCGCGCAGGAAGACCAGCCGCCGCGTCTCCTTGAGGAGCTCGGTCACCGCGTCACAGGGTTCGCCGGGTTTGCCAGCGCCGATGAACTGGACCGATAGATCCAGCGTCACCGCGGTCCCGGCCTCGATAATGCCCAACATTCGCGAACAGGCGAACAGGCCGATATCGATCAGCGAAAGGACAGTGCCGCCGTGGATGTTGTCGGCCAGGTTGGTGTGGCGGTGTTCCGGAAACATCCGCAGCCGCGCTTTGCCGTCCGGATCGGCGCGGACCAGCAGCCTGGGAAACATCCAGCTGTTGAAGCGCGTCGGATCATTGAGCTGCCAGGTGTGCCATCCCGGATTGTCGGGATCCGGCTCGCTCCGAAAACCGCGGTCGTCGCTCACCTAGACGTGCCGCTCGGCCTGCATTTTCTTGATTTCGGCGATCGCGCGCGCCGGGCTGAGTCCCTTGGGGCAGACGTTGGCGCAGTTCATGATCGTGTGGCAGCGATAGAGCCGGAAGGGATCTTCCAGCTCGTCGAGCCGTTCGCCGGTCATCTCGTCGCGGCTGTCTGCCAGCCAGCGATAGGCCTGGAGCAGGATCGCCGGACCCAGGAACTTGTCGCTGTTCCACCAATAGCTCGGGCAGGCGGTGCTGCAGCAGGCGCACAGGATGCACTCGTAAAGCCCGTCGAGCTTCTCGCGCTGTTCGGGGCGTTGCAGCCGCTCCTTGCCCGACGGCGTCGTGCTGACGGTCTGCAGCCAGGGCCGGATCGAGGCGTACTGGGCGTAGAAGTGCGTGAAGTCGGGCACCAGATCCTTGATCACGTCCATGTGCGGCAGCGGTGTGATCCGCACCTCGCCGGGCAGATCCTCGATCGCGGTGGTGCAGGCCAGACCGTTGCGGCCGTTCATGTTCATTGCGCAGGAACCGCAGATCCCCTCGCGGCACGAGCGCCGGAAGGTCAGCGTCGGATCCTGTTCCGACTTCATCTTGATCAGCGCGTCGAGCACCATCGGCCCGCAGGCGTCGAGATCGATGTCGAAGGTGTCGTAGCGCGGGTTTTCACCCGAATCGGGATCATAGCGATAGACCTTGAACTTCTTGACGCGGACATGGGTCGCAGCGGAATTGTGGCGCCCCGTGCCGGTGATCTTGCTGTTCGCGGGAAGTGTAAAGGTCGCCATGCTGGTCCCTGTCGCTCTGCGGTCGTGCCCGTCTTGCCGCTCTCTCTAGCGATTCATTGCCGGGGGGCAAGCGCGACGAGGGAGAAAATTATGCCGCTTTCGGGCGATCGAGGGCTTCATGAACCGAGCAGGGCGCGCAGTCCCTGGACGATGTCGATCGCCAACGCGACCGCGGCGAGCAGCAGGAACAAGCCGGCACACAGGAGGGTGAAACGAATCCAGCGCCCGGACGGTCCGTCCAGGGCGCTGGAGAGATCCGTGAAGACCCCGGAGAAGGTGTGCGACCCGACGGAGTTTTGCGCCTGCGACAACGCGGTAGAAACTTCGGGACCTTCCGGCGCCGATTGCTGCCCGTCGTCGGCATCGGCCATAAGGTGGATTGAGTTACCTGTAACCGGATTACTGGGCGGAACAGTAAGGACAACGGTGCTCATCCGGCGGTAGAGCCGCGCGATGTGACTGCGGGGCAGGCCGCCAAGCCGTTGGCGAATAACTTCTATCCGCTGATTGACCGCAGATTCCGAAATGCGAAGGCGACGCGCGATCTCCTTGCTGGTCATGCCTTCGGCGACCAGCGACAGCACTTCCTTCTGCTTGTCGGTTAATCCGTCGAGCGTGGCGGTCTGTTCGAAGATATCGTCCATCGCGGCTGGCCTAGGGGAGGGGCCAGGTGGGGGCAAACCTATTTCTTGCCAGACGGGCTGCCGGTGCGACGGTCAGAACGCGCGGGATTCGCCAACCCTGAGAATCCAGGCGTTGTCCTCGCCATACTGCTGTTCGAGCGCGGCGCGGCGGAACCGGCCGGGCGCCTCGAAGGGATCTTCGGGGGTCAGCATGATTGATCCCCAATGCATGCCGATGGTGCGCCGCGCCTTGAGTTGCCGGGCAATTCCAATCGCTTCCTCGGGGGTCGCATGGCTCGCTTCCATGATGATGCGCGGTTCGTAGGCACCGATGCCGATGAGGGCGAGGTCGAACGGTCCTGCGGCCTGGCCAACCTCGTCAAAGACGGGACCCGCGGCCGTGTCGCCGCCGAACCAGACCCGGCGCGCAGGCGAGGCGATGGCCATGCTGGCCCACAAGGCGCGGTTGCGGTCGAACAGTCCACGGCCCGAAAAGTGCACGGCAGGAAGGGCCGTGATCGCGAGGTCACCGAGGGTCCAGGTCTGCCACCAGTCGAGTTCGTGGACCTGCCCGTAACCGAGCCGGCGCAGCAGCGCCCCGTTGCCCAGCGGGCAGATCACTGGAGTATCCACCCGCCAGCGATAGGCACGCAGGGCGCCTGTATCGATGTGGTCATAGTGGTTGTGGCTGATGACGATCGCGTCGAGCCGGGGCAATTGCGCTGCCGTGACAGGGGGAGGCAGGAACCGGCGCGGACCAAGGCCGATCGGCCCGGCGGTCGGGCCGAGGAACGGGTCGGTCAGGACCAGTTTTCCGGACAGACGCAGAGCAAAGCAGGCGTGGCCAAGCCAGGCCACTTCGTTGTCCGCCAGCGTCGCAAGGTCGAGCGGTTTCGTCGCTACAAGGTCGGGCGGGAGAGGGGGGAGCTTGGCCCGCCGCATGTCGAGGAAGAAGAACTTGAGAAAGTCGCGCAACCCGGCCTTCTGAAGCGGACTGCCTGGCGGATTGCGAAAACCCCCGCCGGGCCGGTGATGCGCGGGGCGCTCATCCAGCCTGGCGGGGGTCTTCAGCATGGACCTGCGCGCCTATTCGCCGAAGGTGCGCTGCCACCAGCCACGACGCGGCTTGCCATCGTCGGCGTCACCATCGGCTGCGACCGGTTCGGGCTCCGCCTGGCCAGCGGGCTCGGCTGCGGGCGCCACCGCAGCTTCGGGCGCGGCTTCGGCAGGCACGGATTTCTTCGCGCGGGTGCGCTTCGGCTTGGCGGGCGCTTCAGCTGCCGGTTCTTCGAGCGTTTCCGCGACGGCTTCGACCTCTGCTTCGGCTTCGGCCTTCTTCTTGCGGGTGCGCTTGGGCTTGGCAGGTGCTTCAGCCTCCTCGGAATTGGCGACCGGTTCGGGGACAGGGACCGTCTCGGCCTCTACCGCGATGTCGGCCTTCTTCCTGCGGGTCCGCTTCGGCTTTGCCGGCGGTTCCGCATCTGCCGCATCGGCGACTGGCTCCGCTGCAACTTCGCTCACGGCAGCCTCGGCTTCGGCCGGAGCCTCGCCCTCGGTTTCATCGCCGACCGCTTCACCTTCGGCCTGGCCTTCGCCGTCGCCTTCACCTTCTCCCCGGCCTCGGCCACCGCGCCGGCGGCGTCCGCGCCGACGACGCTTGCGCGGCGCCTCGCCATCCTCGTCACCTTCGCCGCGGGCTTCGGTGCCCTCTTCGCCGTCTTCAGCTTCGGCTTCGGCGTCGTCATACTCGTCGACGGTCTCGTCGGCTTCGCGAACCTCGCCATCCTCGCGTTCACGGCGTCCGCCCCGGCGACGGCGCTTGCGGCGGCGCTTGCCGCGACCGTCGCCGTCATCGTCGTCGCGATTGCTGCGCTCTTCGTTCTCGCCTTCGAATTCGTCTTCGTCCTCGATAAGGTCGTCATCGTCTTCGTCGAGCTGTATCGTTTCGAAGCGGGGGGTGAACTCGGGCCGCGGGCCGGACGAGCCGACGCGCATCTTTGCGCCTTCGTTCTCGCCCTCGGGCAGCACTTCGACGCGAACGCCGTAACGCTCCTCGATCTCGCCAAGGTCGGCGCGCTTGGCGTTGAGCAGGTAAACCGCCGCCTCGGTGCTGGCGTAGAGCGAGATGATCGAGCCGCGGCCCTTGGCGGCCTCGTCCTCGATCAGGCGCAGCGCGGAAAGGCCGGCGCTCGACGCGGTGCGGACAAGACCGGTGCCGTCGCAATGCGGGCAGCCACGGGTGGTGGCTTCCAGCACGCCGGTGCGCAGGCGCTGGCGGCTCATTTCCATCAGGCCGAAGCTGGAGATGCGGCCGACCTGGATCCGGGCGCGATCGTTCTTGAGCGCGTCCTTCATCGCCTTTTCGACCTTACGGACGTTGGAGTTGTACTCCATGTCGATGAAGTCGATCACGACGAGGCCAGCCATGTCGCGCAGGCGAAGCTGGCGGGCGATTTCGCGCGCGGCTTCGAGGTTGGTGTTGAGTGCGGTCGCCTCGATCCCGTGCTCCTTGGTCGAGCGGCCCGAGTTGATGTCGATCGACACCAGCGCTTCGGTCGGGTTGATGACGATGTAGCCGCCGCTCTTCAACTGGACGACCGGATCGTACATCGCGGTCAGCTGGTCCTCGGCGCCGTAGCGCTGGAACAGAGGAACCGGATCTGCATACTGCTTCACCCGCTTGGCGTGGCTGGGCATCAGCAGCTTCATGAAGTCGCGGGCAGCGCGGTAGCCGTGTTCGCCCTCGACGACCACGTCTTCGATGTCGCGGTTGTAGATGTCGCGTATCGCGCGCTTGATGAGGTCGCTGTCGGAGTGGATCAGCGCCGGCGCGACGCTCTTCAGCGTGGTCTCGCGGATTCCGTCCCACAGGCGGGCGAGGTAGTCGAAGTCGCGCTTGATCTCGGTCTTGGTGCGCTGGAGCCCGGCGGTGCGGACGATGCAGCCCATCGACTTGGGCAGGTCGAGTTCGGCGATGATCGACTTCAGCCGCTTGCGGTCGGCGGCCGAGCTGATCTTGCGGCTGATGCCGCCACCGTGGCTCGAATTGGGCATTAGCACGCAGTAACGGCCGGCGAGGCTGAGGTAGGTGGTCAGCGCCGCGCCCTTGTTGCCGCGCTCTTCCTTGACGACCTGGACCAGCAGCACCTGGCGGCGCTGGATGACGTCCTGGATCTTGTAGCGACGGCGCAGCGCCATGCGCTTGGCACGCAGTTCGTCGGCCTCCTTGGCGTGGCCGCGGTTGGCATTGCCGCTCTGACGACGGCGTCCGCGACCGCGGCGGCCCTTGTCGGCGCCGTCGCCTTCGTTGCCCGTTTCGCCCTCGGCTTCGCGCTCCTCTTCGGCGTCGTGGTCAAAGCCGTTCTCGACGAGACCGTCTTCGATCGTCGCGACCTCGTCCTTCTCGTCGGTGTCGACCTCGGTCACGCCGCCGAGGTCGTCGTCGTGATGGTCGTGGCTCGTACCGGCCATTTCGTCGGCCAGGCTTTCGCCGAGTTCGTCGTCGCCGACAAAGTCTTCCTCACCCTCGGCAATGGCGCGCAGGGCGGCCTCTTCCTCGGCATGGGCGGCCTCTTCGGCGAGGAGCGCTTCGCGGTCTTCCTTGGGGATCTGGTAATAGTCGGGATGGATTTCGCTGAACGCGAGGAACCCGTGCCGGTTGCCGCCGAAATCGACGAAGGCCGCCTGCAGCGACGGTTCGACGCGCGTAACCTTGGCTAGGTAGATGTTGCCCTTGATCTGCTTGTGTTCGGCCGATTCAAAGTCGAATTCGTCAATCCGGTTGCCCTTGAGCACCGCCACCCGGGTTTCTTCCTGGTGGCGCGCATCGATCAGCATGCGCGTGGTCATCGTTTATTCTCCGTGCGCGCCGGGATGGGGCCGGCCCGTGAAGGGCGGCCCAGGATGCGGCGCGGCTTTGTGCGAGTACTCCGCCCGGTACGGTGCAACGGGCGACAGCATGTGAATTGCCGGCGCGCAGGCGCGGTCCGGCGGCGTGTTGCGTGTCTGCAGAGATGGAAAGGCGCGGCGATTGGGTGCGCGCACAACCAGCCGCCTGCACCGCCAGCGCCCTTGCGGGCTGCGACGGACAAAACGGCAAAAGGCTTTTCATTACTGCATCAACCTGACTGAAACCGGCCAACCGGGCCGGGTTCTTGCTCCAGGGGGTCCGTGCCGATCCGGAATATGCTGCAGGACGCGGAAATCTGCGCGGTTGCTGCGGCTGGATCGGGACAGGTCTGCCCCGGCAAAGCGCTGCCTAGCAAAGCTTATCGAGCGCGGCAAGGCGCTTGGCACGAGTGCAAGGTCATTGCACGGTGCAGCCCTATTTCTTAAGTCCGGATCCGATGCGCCGCCCCATTGCCTTGCTGTTGCTGTTTGCCGCGCCGGCCGCCGTGTTCGGGGCGATGATCGCGGTCGACCGCTTGTTCAGTTCGCCGGGAAGGGGTTTCGACTATGTTGTCGGGGTCGATCTTGAACCGGCCGAAGGGATCATGGGGTTGCCTCCTGTCGAAGGTCCCCACGATGCCAGCCGTCCGCTTGTCGTGATCGACGCCGGGCATGGGGGCAAGGATCCCGGCGCCGGCAGCGCGGGGCTGATCGAAAAGAACCTCACCCTGAAGCTTGCCACGGCGCTGCGCGACGAATTGCTCAAACGCGGGGGCATTCGCGTCGCTCTGACCCGGTCGGACGACCGCTTTCTCGTTCTTGGGCAGCGGTCGGACATCGCGCGCCGCCTTGGCGCCGACATGTTCATTTCGATCCATGCCGACAGCACCGGCACCAATGCCGAGGCGAGCGGGGCCTCGGTCTACACCCTGTCCGACAAGGGGACGAGCGAGGCTGCCGACCGCATCGCCGCGCGCGAGAATGCCGCTGACGTGATCAACGGCGTCGACCTCGGCAAGCAGACCAACGCGGTCAGTTCGATCCTGGTCGATCTGTCGCAGCGGGAATCGCTGGAACGCGCCGCGCAGTTCGCCGACCTCATCCTGCGCGAAGGGGCGGGACGGATCCCGTTCCGCGAACGGTCCGAGCAATCGGCCGCATTCGTTGTGCTCAAGGCGCCGGACGTGCCCTCGGTTCTCTTCGAGACCGGCTATATCAGCAACGAGAACGATGCCTCGCGGCTGTCTTCGCCAGAAGGGCAGAAGGCCTTTGCCGAGGTGACCGCACGCGCGCTTCAGGTCTATTTCGCTCGGCGCGGCCCGCTCGATCGCAACGCGGTTCCCGGCTTCCAATATTGAGCGCCCGTGGTGCGCCAACGGGCTGCCGCAGGTTGCGGCCTTGCCTCTGGCAATCTGCGAAGGGGCCATGCTAAGGCGCGCCTTCTATGTCCGAGCCACAAGAGCCTGAATCGATCCGCCTGCGTATCCGGCGCGAGGCTGGGGGCCTGATGGCCCGACTGCGCCATGGCATCGCCGCGGTTGGCGACCAGGCCCGGCAAAGCGACATGGGCGAATGGTTCGTGCGGCGCTGGCATGCCAGCCGTGGCTTTCGCATTGTCGGCTACCTTGTCGCCGCGCTGCTGGCCTTCAACCTGGTGCTGTGGGCCACGGTTACGCGAAACCTGCCGTCGGCCGACACCCTACTGACTTACCAGCCGCCACTGCCCACCATGGTGCGCGGCATCAACGGCGAGATTGTCTACAGCTATGCCCGCGAAAGACGCGTGCAGCTGCGCTTCGTCGATTTTCCGAAGCCCCTGATCAACGCGTACCTTTCGGCCGAGGACAAGACGTTCTGGACCCACGGCGGAGTGGACTACACCGGGCTGGCCGGTGCCGTTGTCGACTACGCCACCAAGTTCGGATCGAACGAGCGCGCCCGTGGCGGATCGACCATCACACAGCAGGTCGCCAAGAATATCTTGATAGGCAACGAATATTCGATCACCCGCAAGGTCAAGGAAATGATCCTGGCACGGCGGATCGAGGACGTGCTGACCAAGCAGCAGATCCTCGAACTGTACCTCAACGAGATCCCGCTCGGCCGGCAAAGCTTTGGCGTTCAGGCCGCCGCGCGCGCCTATTTCGGCAAGGACGTCGGCGATCTGACCTTGGCGGAAAGCGCGTTTTTGGCGATCCTGCCCAAGGCTCCGGAGAAATACGGACGGGCCCGTTTCGCCGATGAGGCGGTGATCCGCCGCAACTGGGTGCTCGACCAGATGGTCAAGAACGGTGCCGCCTCCCAGGCCGAGGCCGAGCAGGCCAAGGCCCAGCCTCTGGCTATCGTTCCGCGCCGGGTAGAGGTCTACGATTCTGCGGCCGGCTATTTCGTCGAAGAAGTGCGCCGGCGCCTGATCGACAAGTACGGCGAAAAGGCCGAGGACGGGCCCAACAGCATCTATGGCGGCGGGTTGTGGGTGCGCACCTCGCTCGACATGGACCTGCAGAAGGGTGCCCAGAACGCGCTGCGCGCCGGTCTGATGCGCTATCAGGGCGGACGTCCTTGGACGCGGCCGATCGCGCACATCGATCTCGATGACGACAAGTGGCAGGGCCAGCTTGCCTTCCTCAACAAGTCGATCACCTACAAGGACTGGCGCGTCGGCGTGGTCCTGACGCGGCGCGGGTCGCAGGCAACGATCGGGTTCGTCGATGGCAAGACCGCGCCGCTGGTTGGCTTGGTCGACGCGGTCAAGGTGGGCGACGTCGTTGCCGCCGCGCCGACGGGCGGCGCCTGGGCGCTGCGGGTGATACCGACCGTATCGGGCGGCATGGCCGCGGTCGATCCGCGCTCGGGCCGGGTCTTGGCGCTGCAGGGCGGCTTCGATTCGGGGCTCGACAGCTTCAACCGCGCGACCCAGGCCGAACGCCAGCCGGGTTCGACTATCAAGCCGTTCGTCTATGCCACCGGACTCGATTTCGGAATGACCCCGGCCAGCGAGGTGGTCGACGGGCAGTTCTGCGTCTGGCAGGGCGCGGCTTTGGGTCAGAAATGCTTTCGCAACTTCGACATGCGCGGCGCCGGCGGCACTCACACGATGCGCTGGGGCCTTGAACAGTCGCGCAACCTGATGACTATCCGCATTGCCAACGACACCGGCATGGAAAACGTCGTGAAGACGATCGACCGGGTCGGGATCGGCAAGTACACGCCGTACCTGTCCTATGCGCTGGGCGCGGGCGACACGACGGTGCTGCAGCTGACCAACGCCTATGCCGCGCTGGCCAACAACGGCGTCCAGTATCCCGCGACCACGATCGACTTCGTCCAGGACCGCAACGGCAAGGTGATCTGGCGCGCCGACACCCGCCGCTGCGCGGGCTGCAACATGGCGCAGTGGGACGGCAAGCCGATGCCGCGCCTTGCCAAGCGCGGCAAGCAGGTGCTCGACCCGCGCACCGCCTACCAGGTCGTCCACATGCTCGAAGGCGTGGTGACCCGTGGCACGGCGACCGTGCTGCGCGATCTCAACATGCCGCTGTTCGGGAAAACCGGGACCACCACGGGGCCGACCAACGTGTGGTTCGCCGGCGGATCGCAGAATATCGTCGGCGCGGTCTATATCGGCTTCGACCAGCCGCGATCGCTGGGCGGTTATGTCCAGGGCGGCACCTTCGCGGCCCCGATCTTCAAGCAATTCATCCAGGAAACCCGCAGCCGCTGGGACACGCGCCCGTTCGTCGCGCCGCCCGACGTCCACATGGTCAAGATCGACCGGGTGAGCGGCAAGCGCGTGTTCGAGGGGATCGCCACGAACGAGCCCAAGGCCGGGATCATCTGGGAAGCCTTCAAGGCCGATGCCGAGGCGAAGCGCAGCACGGGCCTCGAAGACATTGCCAAGCAGCGAGATGCCCTGCTGGCTGCATTGCGGCGCGGCGCGTCGCGGACCACGCAGCGCTCGTCGTCGTCTTCTGCAGGCAGCACTTCGTCCGAACCTGACGCGCTTCCCACGTCCGCCTCGGAAGACGTCATCGGCACGCAGTAGGTGGACATAGCGCGCGCCTTGGCGCAGCATCGGGCGATGATCAGGACCTACCTTCGCGCCGCCACCGCTCTGGCCGCATTCGCACTGGCTCCGGCTGTTCAGGCCGACCTTCCCAAGGGGGCCAAGGCTCCGGTCTTCGTCACGCAGGGCGCGCTGGCTGGCAAGGTCTTCGGCTTCGACCTCAAGGCCGCGCTGCGCAAGGGGCCGGTGGTGCTCTATTTCTACCCCAAGAGCTTCACCCAGGGCTGTACCCTGGAAGCCCACGGCTTTGCCGAAGCGATGGACCAGTTCCGTGCCAGCGGCGCCACGGTGATCGGGCTATCGGCCGACGACATCGCCACCCAGCAGAAGTTTTCCCGCGAAGCCTGCCGCGATGCCTTTCCGGTCGGCGTAGCCAGTCCGACCATCGTTGCAGCCTACGACGTCGCGCTCAAGCGCGAAGGGATGCCCGCCGGGCTGACCACGCGGACCAGCTATGTCATCGGGCGCGACGGGCGGATCAAGTTCGCCTTCACCGACATGAACTACCGCGATCACGTGCGTTTGACGCTCGCCGCGGTCAAGTCGCTGCGCGGCAAGTAGCCGCGCCCACGAGCGCACCGGCTTTACAATCGGCCAACGTGCGCTAAGCGGGGCGCCATTGCTTGGCGCGCGCCGAAATTGCCGCGCGATTTGACGGAGTGTGGGTGTCATGCGTGCCGAAGGGCAGGCTCATATCGAGAGGATCGAGGCGGCTCTGGCCCTCGTTCGCAAGTTTCTGGACTGGGATCGCGCGCTGCGCCGGCTCGACGAGCTCAACGCCCGGGTCGAGGACCCGAACCTGTGGAACAACCCCAAGGAAGCCGAAGCGGTGATGAAGGAACGCCGCCGCCTCGACGCGGCGGTAACCACCGTCAAGGACATTTCCGCCCGCATGGCCGACGCGATCGAATTCGTCGAACTGGGCGAGATGGAAGGCGATGAAGCGACGATCGACGAGGGCGTGGCCGCTCTTGCCGCGCTGGCCGAGCGCGCCGATGCCGACAAGGTGCAGGCCCTGCTCGGCGGCGAGGCCGATGCAAACGACACCTTCATCGAAATCCACGCCGGGGCGGGCGGCACCGAAAGCCAGGACTGGGCCGAAATGCTGCTGCGCATGTACAGCCGCTGGGCCGAAAAGCGCGGCTTCAAGGTCGATGTGATCGAATACCAGGCGGGCGAGCAGGCCGGCATCAAGTCGGCCACGATCCAGGTCAAGGGCGAGAACGCCTACGGTTATGCCAAGACCGAAAGCGGCGTGCACCGGCTCGTCCGCATTTCGCCCTACGACAGCTCGGCGCGGCGCCACACAAGCTTCAGTTCAGTCTGGGTGTTCCCGGTTATCGACGACAGCTTCGAGATCGAAATCAACCCGGCCGACCTCAAGATCGACACCTACCGCGCTTCGGGTGCGGGGGGGCAGCACGTCAACACGACCGACTCCGCAGTACGCATCACCCACGTGCCGTCGGGCATCATCGCCGCGAGCCAGCAGGACCGCAGCCAGCACAAGAACCGCGAAATCGCGATGGGGATGCTGAAGTCGCGCCTCTACGAAGAGGAAATGCGCAAGCGCGAAGAAGCCGCCAACGCCGAACACGCCGCGAAAAGCGACATCGGCTGGGGCCATCAGATCCGTTCCTACGTCCTGCAGCCCTACCAGATGGTCAAGGACCTGCGCACCGGCGTGACCAGTCCGACGCCGTCAGACGTACTCGACGGCGCGCTCGATCCGTTCATGGCCGCCGCGCTTGCGCAGCGCGTCACGGGCGAGAAGGTCGCTGTGGAGGACGTCGATTGATACGGCGCGCGGCGGCCCTCGTCCTGCCGCTGGTTCTGGTCGCGTGCAACAGCGCCGAACCGGACGTGTCGCGCGCAGAAGGCGCGCGCGGCTTTCCACGCGCCGATCGTCCGATCTCGAAGGTCGTCTCGACCGAGTTCAGCACCGAGGACCAGCGTGACAACCTGGGCGAGGCGCAGGTCGTGATGGACCTTGCCGCAATCCGGGCCGGCACGACCGTGGCCGACATCGGCGCGGGCGAGGGCTATTACACAGTACGCCTGGCCGAACGGGTCGGCTCGAAGGGCCGTGTCCTTGCGCAGGACATCGACGGAGAGGCGATGCAACGTCTTGGCCAGCGGATCGTGCGCGAGCGGCTCGACAACGTGTCGATCAAGGTCGGCGCGCCCGAAGATCCGCGCCTGCCCCAGAACAGCTTCGATCGCATCTTTCTGGTCCACATGTACCACGAGGTCGCCGAGCCCTACGCGTTCCTGTGGCACCTGCGCCCGGCGCTGCGGCAGGGCGGCCAGGTCATCGTCGTCGATGCCGACCGGGCGACCGACAAGCACGGCATTCCGCCGTCGCTATTGTTCTGTGAATTCAATGCCGTGGGCTTCCGCCTCGTGGAATTTGTCCGTAAGCCCGAACTGAAGGGCTATTATGCGCAATTCGAAGCGGTCGGACCGCGGCCCGCCGCAAAAGACATCAAGCCGTGCACTGCGGCAAAAGGAAAGACACAGACGCCATGACTGCCGCTGAACCATTCAAGGGGCTGAAGCCCGTACTTTACGGTGGCCGCGAGGTGTGGCCGATCGTCGAGGGCGGCAAGGGGGTTTCGGCCACCAACCACATGTCCTCGGGCGCCTGGGCGGCAGCGGGCGGCATCGGCACGGTCAGCGCGGTCAACGCCGACAGCTATGATCAGGACGGGAATCCGATTCCGCAGGTCTATCCCCAGGCGACGCGCAAGGAGCGGTTCGAACAGCTGGTCCGCTTTGCGATCGACGGCGCGACGGAACAGGTCAAGCGCGCCCACGCCATCGCGGGCGGCAGGGGCGCGATCAACATCAACGTGCTGTGGGAAATGGGCGGCGCGCAGCAGGTGCTGGAAGGCGTGCTGGAAAACTGCCCAGGCATGATCACCGGCGTCACCTGCGGTGCGGGCATGCCCTACAAGCTGGCCGAGATCGCCGAGCGTCACAACGTCCACTACCTGCCGATCGTCAGTTCGGCCCGGGCGTTCCGCGCACTGTGGAAACGCAGCTATTCGAAGGTTCCGCACCTGATGGCGGCGGTGGTCTATGAAGATCCGTGGCTGGCAGGCGGGCACAACGGTCTGTCCAACGCCGAAGATCCGCGCAAGCCAGAAGATCCCTACCCCCGCGTCAAGGCGCTGCGCGATACGATGCGCGCCGAAGGCGTTTCGGAGGACACGGCGATCGTCATGGCCGGCGGGGTCTGGTTCCTGCGCGAATGGAACAACTGGATCGACAACCCGGAACTGGGAACGATCATGTTCCAATTCGGAACCCGCCCGCTGCTGACCGAGGAAAGCCCGATTCCGCAGGTGTGGAAGGACATGCTGCGAACGGTCGAACCGGGCGACGTCCTGCTCCACCAATTCAGCCCGACCGGTTTCTATTCCAGCGCGGTCAAGACGCCGTTCCTCTATGACCTGATGCACCGATCGGAGCGCCAGATCCCGATTTTCAAGCGCGACGAAGAAGATGGCACGGTGCCCCTGGCCGACCACGGCAAGGCCAAGTACTTCTGGGTCCACCCCGGCGACCAGCGCAAGGCGCTCGCCTGGATCCACGAAGGCTTCACCGAGGCGCTCAAGACGCCGGACGACACCGTGGTATTCGTCACCCCCGAAAGCGCAGAACAGATCCGTGCCGATCAGCAGGGCTGCATGGGCTGCCTGTCGCACTGCCAGTTCTCGAGCTGGAAGGACCACGACGACTACACCACCGGTCGCCTCGCCGATCCGCGCAGTTTCTGCATCCAGAAGACGCTGCAGGACATCGCCCACGGTGGCGATCCGGACGACAACCTGGCCTTCGCCGGCCATGCCGCCTACCGCTTCAAGCAGGATCCGTTCTATTCGAACAATTTCACCCCCACAGTGAAGCAGTTGGTCGACCGCATCCTGACCGGGGACTGACCGGGTTCAGCCGTCCGTGCGCGGGTCCGGGCCGAACCGGTTCGGGCCCCTGGTGCCCGGCGCCAGGATCAGGGCCAGGGCACCTAGCGCGATGCCGATGGCGATCAGGTCGAGTGGCCAAAGGATGCGTTCGACCGCGAGCCGCGCTTCGGCCCCGCGCACCATCGCGGTGGCCGACAGGGCTGCATTATAGAGCGCCAGCGCGATTATCGGCGCGGACCACCATCCGGCAAGGCCGACGTCGTGCAAGCGCCGCACCAGCAGCGCGATCATGGGAATGGCGAGCAGCGCCGCGCAGGCCCGCCCGAACCCGTCCCGAGCCAGCGGGTCGAGCCAGAACCCGGCAATGAAGGTGAGCAGGCCGCCAAGCAAGAGCTGGAAGACCAGATAACTGACCAGTTCGCCACGGCGCGACCGTCCGGAAAAGCGCAGGGTTCCTGCAAGCGCGCCGCGCACATAGGCGCGCCAGGGCCGATGCGGTTCGGCGGCGTCGCTCAATCGAACTCCCACGCCCGTTCGCCATGGCTGGCAAGGTCGAGGCCTTCGCGCTCGTCGTCCTCGCTGACCCGCATCGGGAGGAGCAGCGAAACGCCCACTGCAATGATCGCCGAGGCGATCGCCGACCACAGCGCCACCACGCCGATCCCGACGAATTGCGCGGCCAGCTGACTGATCATCGTCGCGCCATCGGCATAACCGGTGCCGCCCAGATCGGGTGAGAGGAACACTGCAAGCAGCAGCGAACCGGTGATGCCGCCGACGCCGTGGACCGCGAAGACGTCAAGCGAATCGTCGATCTTCAGCCGCTGCTTGACGATCTGGATCATCGGGTAGCAGACCAGCGCCGCAACGGCTCCGAAGGCGAAGGCCGCGCCGGGCGAGATGAAGCCTGCGGCCGGCGTCACCGTGGCGAGGCCGGCGATCGCACCGGTAGCAAAGCCCACGCTGGTCGGCTTTCCGACCGTGAACCGCTCGATCAGCAGCCAGACCAGTGCGGCCATGCTTGCGCCGACATGGGTGTTGATGATTGCGCTGGCGGCATCGTCGTTCGCGGCAAGGGCCGAGCCGCCGTTGAACCCGAACCAGCCGACCCACAGCAAAGCCGCCCCGGCCATGGTCAGTGACGGAGCGTGGGGCAGCATCAGCGTCCTGGGGAAGCCGCTGCGACTGCCGAGCAGGATGACCGCGACCAGCGCCGATACGCCGGCGGTGGTGTGAACCACGATCCCGCCCGCGAAATCGAGCGTGCCTACCTTTGTCGCGAGCCAGCCGCCGCCCCAGATCCAGTGCGCGACCGGCGCATAGACGACGAGGCCCCACAATGCGCAGAACCCGACCACCCAGCCGAACCGTGCCCGATCGACCCAGGCGCCGGCCATCAGCGCAGGCGTGATCGCGGCGAAGGTCATCTGGAACAGAACAAAGGCGCTTTCCGGCACCATGTAGCCATCGCGCACATTGCCGAGGTTGCCCAGCATCGCGTTGCCGAATCCGCCGATCCAGCCACTGCCGACCGGGCCGAACGCCATGGTATAGCCGAGCGCGATCCACAACAGCGAGGCCGATGCCGCTATTGTGCCGACCTGGACCAGCACGGCAAGGAAGCTTTTTGCCCGGACCAGGCCGCCGTAGAACAGCGTCAGGCCGGGCATGGTCATCATCAGGACAAGCGCTGCGGAAATCAGAATCCAGGCGGTGTCGCCGGTGTCGGCCACATCCACGACCGTTTCCTGGGCGAAGGCCAGCGATGGGAGGGCGAGGGCAAGCGTGGCAGCGCAACGGGCAGCGGTTTTGCGCATGGCGTCTCGATTGTCCCCCAAGGCGGCCCAACTTGACCGCATTCGTGCGTCCTGCGGTCCAATAGGGCAACGTTCCGTCAGTCTGCAAGCCGTGCGCTATGGGCAAATTGCGTCAGCACGGGATTATGCCCAGCCTTCGAGCACCTGATCGGGCGGGCGATGGCCATCGACCCAGAAGCGGATGTTGGCGATGATCTTTTCGCCCGCGTGCGAACGCCCCTCTATCGTGGCGCTGCCGAGGTGGGGCAGGGTGATGACGTTGGGCAGGTCGATCAGCCGGCGGTCGACATCCGGTTCATGGGCGAAGACGTCGAGCCCGGCGCCAGCCAGACGGCCTTCCTGCAACGCAGCGATGAGGGCTTCCTCGTCAATCAGGTCGCCGCGGGCGGTGTTGATGACATAGGCTTCCGGCTTCATCGTGGCCAGCCGCGCGGCGTTCAGCAATTGCCGGGTGTGCGGCCCCGATGGACAATGGAGCGTGAGGATGTCCGCTTCGGCGATCAGCATTTCGAGATCGGGTTCGTAGCGCGCGCCGAACATGTTCTCGATGCTGGGGGGCAGGCGGTGCCGGTTGTGATAGACGACGTCGAGACCGAAGGCGCGCGCACGGTGCGCCACGGCCTGGCCGATTCGGCCCATGCCGACGATGCCCAGCCGCTTGCCGCCCAGGCAGTGGCCCAGCATCGCGGTCGGGGCCCAGCCGGTCCACCCGCCGTCGCGCACCAGCCGGCTGCCTTCGCCCAGCCGTCGCGGCACCGACAGGATCAGCATCATGGCAAGGTCCGCGGTATCGTCGGTGAACACCCCCGGGGTGTTGGTGACGATGATCTTGCGCTGCCGTGCCGCGGACAGGTCGATGTGTTCGGTTCCGGCGCCGAAATTGGCGATGAGGCCGATCCGGTCGCCGGCCTCGGCGATGATGTCCCCGGTGATGCGGTCGGTGACGGTGGGCACCAGGACGTCGCAGTCCCGCATTGCCGCAACCATTTCTTCGCGCGACAACGGGCGATCATCGGTGTTGAGCGTGACGTCGAACAGTTCCGCCATGCGCGCTTCGACCGCCGGGACCAGCCGGCGGGTGACGTGGACGCGGGGGCGCCCGGTCAGGCGTCGTCCGGCGGGTGTTTCGGTCACGACGGTCATGCAAGGGTCGCTATGCCGCGACGTGCCATCCGGTCAAGCGACTTGAAGCGCATGGCGAACCGCGGCTATCGGGGAATCAATTGTCATGAACAGTTTACGCATCCTGCTGGCCGTCGCGGCCGCCGCCATCGCCGCTCCAGTCGCTGCGCAGGAGGTTTCGGTGCCGTATTGGGCCTCGATCCGCGCCGGCGAAGTCAACATGCGCGCAGGGCCCGGCGAAGATTACCGCATCGACTGGGTCTACCGCCGGCCGCAACTTCCGGTGAAGGTCGTACGGCTGCTGGATGGGTGGCGCCTCGTCGAAGAACCGGACGGCACGCGTGGCTGGATGCTCGCGCGCTTCCTTACCCGTCAGCGCAGCGCTTTCGTCAAGGGGCAGGGCCTGACCGACATGCGCGAGATGGGCGCCGCCAACGCGCGCCTTTTGTGGCGGGTAGAGCCAGGCGTGGTCGTACTGCTGGATGATTGCGACAAGGGTTGGTGCGGGGTCAGGATCGGCGAGCGCGCCGGCTATATCCGCCAGGACCGCCTGTGGGGTGCCGGCGAGCCCTGAAGCCCGCCGGCATTCGGTGTCCCTAGGCCAGTTCGAGCGCGACTGCAGTTGCTTCGCCGCCGCCGATGCACAGGCTGGCGACGCCCTTGGTTTTGCCGTGACGCTTGAGCGCTGCGATCAGCGTGGTGACGATGCGAGCGCCAGACGCGCCGATCGGATGGCCCAGCGCGGTTGCGCCGCCGTGGACGTTGATCTTTTCGTGCGGGATGCCGAGATCGTGCATCGCGAACATCGCAACGCAGGCGAAGGCTTCGTTCACTTCGAACAGGTCGACGTCGCCCAGCGACCAGCCGGCCTTGTCGAGCACCTTGGTGATCGCGCCGACCGGAGCCACGGTGAAATCCTTGGGCTCCTGCGCGTGAGCCGCCACGGCAATTACCCTGGCGACAGGTGACAGGCCCTTGGCCTTGGCTTCGCTCTCGCGGGTGAGGACCAGCGCAGCCGCGCCGTCCGAGATCGAACTGCTCGTTGCCGCAGTGATCGTGCCGTCCTTGGCGAAGGCGGGCTTCAGCGACGGAATCTTTTCAGGGCGCGCCTTTCCGGGGGCCTCGTCGGTATCGACCACGGTTTCACCCGCGCGGCTCACCACGGTCACGGGAGCGATTTCCTCGACAAAGGCGCCGTCGGCGATCGCCGTCTGGGCGCGGCGCAGCGATTCGATGGTGTAGCTGTCCTGCGCTTCGCGGGTCAGTTGGTATTCGTTGGCGGTATCCTGCGCAAAGGTGCCCATCGCGCGGCCCGGTTCATAGGCATCTTCGAGGCCATCGAGGAACATGTGGTCATAGGCTGTGTCATGGCCGATGCGCGCGCCAGAGCGGTGCTTCTTGAGAACGTAGGGGGCGTTGGTCATGCTTTCCATGCCGCCCGCGACCACCAGGTCGATGGTCCCTGCGGCAAGGGCTTCGGCACCCATGATCAGGGTCTGCATGCCCGATCCGCAGACCTTGTTGACGGTCGTGGCCTGGACCGACTTGGGCAGGCCGGCCTTGATCGTCGCCTGGCGGGCGGGCGCCTGGCCGAGTCCGGCCGGCAGCACGCAGCCCATGTAGACGCGGTCAATGTCGGCCCCGTCGACCCCGGCACGCTCAACGGCGGCCTTGATCGCGGTTGCGCCGAGATCGGTGGCGGCGACATCGGCAAGCGCGCCCTGCATGGCGCCCATCGGTGTGCGGGCATAGGACAGGATGACGATCGGATCGTTGGCGGAAAGCTGGGCCATGGCGTTGAGTCTCTCTATTCGGGCGGGGATTTCGACCGGCGTATTAATGTTGCGTTGCGGCAAAGGCAATTGATCAAAAGCATCGGCCCTTGCCATCGGCGTGCCTATGGGAAACAAGGTGGCAAAGTGAAACGGAGAGCGCCATGACCACCCAAGCCGCCGCTATGACCGCGATACTCGAAGCGCAGCGCAGCGCCTTCACCCTTGCCCGGCCGGAATCGCTGTCGGTGCGCAAGGACCGGCTGCAGCGGGTCATCGCGATGATGAAGGAGTCCGGTGACGACCTGGCACGGGCGATCAGCCGCGATTTCGGGCACCGCAGCCACGAACAGAGCCTGATGACCGATATCATGCCATCGGTCACGGCGGCCAAGTACTGTCTCAAGAACATCGACAAGTGGGCCCGCACCGAGCGGCGCAGCCCGCCGTTTCCATTGGGCCTCCTCGGGGCGAGGGCCGAATTGCGCTACGAGCCCAAGGGCGTGATCGGCGTGGTCAGCCCGTGGAATTTCCCGGTCGGCCTAACCGTCGCGCCGATGGTCCAGGCTTTCGCCGCAGGCAACCGCGTGATGGTGAAGCCTAGCGAGTTCACCGAAGACACCTCCGAGATGATGAAGACGGTCTTCGCCAAGCACTTTGCCGAGGAAGAGCTGGCGGTCTGCACCGGCGGCCCGGACGTGGGCCAGGCGTTCTGCTCGCTGCCCTTCGATCACCTGCTGTTCACCGGCGCGACGCCGATCGGCAAGCACGTGCTTCACGCCGCCGCCGACAACCTCGTCCCCGTGACGCTCGAACTGGGGGGCAAGTCGCCGACCATTTTAGGCCGCAGCGCCAATATCGAGCGCGCGGGGGAGCGGATCGCCATGGGCAAGATGCTCAACGCCGGACAGATCTGTCTTGCGCCCGACTACATGATGGTGCCCCAGGACCTGGAAGACCGGGCCATTGGCGCGGTCAGCAAGGCGGTCGGCGCGATGTATCCGACGCTGCTTGCCAACGATGACTATACATCCGTGGTCAACGCCCGCCACCGCGATCGCCTGCAGGGACTGATCGACGATGCGAAGGCCAAGGGCGCCGAGGCGATCGAGGTCAATCCGGGGAACGAGGATTTTGCGGCCTCGAACGGCCACAAGATGCCGCTGACGATCCTGCGCGGGGTCAGCGATGACATGAAGGTGATGCAGGACGAGATCTTCGGACCGGTCCTGCCGGTCAAGACCTACAAGGCGATCGACGAGGCGATCGACTACGTCAACGCGCACGACCGTCCGCTGGGCCTTTACTATTTCGGCGAGGACAGCGGTGAGCGCGAACAGGTGCTTACCCGCACGATTTCAGGCGGGGTAACGGTCAACGACGTTGTCTTCCACGTATCGATCGACGATTTGCCGTTCGGGGGAATCGGCCCCTCGGGCATGGGCAGCTACCATGGGCCGGAAGGGTTCAAGACCTTCAGCCACGCCCGCTCGGTGTATCACCAGCCGAAGATGAACGTGGCCAAGCTTGCCGGGCTGATGCCGCCCTACGGCAAGACCACCCAGAAGACCCTGGCGCGCGAACTGGGCTGACCGGTTGCGGGGGCCGCATCGCCCTTCTGGTCAGTTGCAAATGTTGCAATTCTTGGGCCTAATCGGGCCGAGCCCACTTGCGCCTGCGGTGTCGCGGGATTAGGGCGCCCACAACGTTCGCAAAGCCGATTCCGGCGCCGAGGGACTTCGCGTGGTCGACCTTTCGCAATATCTGCCGATCCTGATCTTCCTCGGCGTGGCGCTGGGCCTGTCGACGGCCTTCGTGTTCCTGCCGATGGGCGTGGCGCGCCTGACCGGCGCCCATAACCCGACCGCCGAAAAGCTGAGCGAGTACGAATGCGGCTTCCCCGCTTTCGAGGATCCGCGCAGACAGTTCGACGTGCGCTTCTATCTGCTGGCGATCCTGTTCGTGGTCTTCGACCTTGAAGCCGCATTTCTGTTTCCCTGGGCGGTAACCTTCACCGATCTGGGCTGGCCTGCCTGGATCACGATGATGATCTTCATCGGCGAACTGGTGGTCGGCCTGATCTACGCCTGGAAAGTCGGAGCACTGGACTGGGAATGAGCACTCTCGTCAATTCCGCGGGGCAGCCGCTGGCTGCCGGCCAGACCGTGACCGCGCCCGACCAGGGCTTCTTCAACGACATCAACGCCGAAGTGCACGACAAGGGCTTCCTCGTCACCAGCACCGAAGAGCTGTTCCAGTGGGCCCGCACCGGCTCGCTGTGGTGGATGACCTTCGGACTCGCCTGCTGCGCGGTCGAGATGATCCACGTCAACATGCCCCGCTACGACATGGAGCGGTTCGGCGTCGCGCCGCGCGCCAGCCCGCGCCAGTCGGACGTGATGATCGTGGCGGGCACGCTGTGCAACAAGATGGCGCCGGCGCTGCGCAAGGTTTACGACCAGATGTCGGACCCCAAGTACGTGATCTCGATGGGCAGCTGCGCCAATGGCGGTGGCTATTATCACTATAGTTACAGCGTGGTGCGCGGCTGCGACCGGATCGTTCCGGTCGACATCTATGTCCCCGGGTGCCCGCCAACTGCCGAGGCGCTGCTCTACGGCGTGATGCAGTTGCAGCGGAAGATCCGCCGCGTCGGCACGATCGAGCGGTGAGGGCGGCATGACGGTTTTGCATTCCGCTCCGCGCATGGCCCCGAACGACGGGGTGATCGACGCCGTTACCCAGACTCTGGGCGGCAAGCTGCTTGCCGCGCGCGAGGAGCATGGCGAGATCATCCTCACCGTCGCCCGCGACCAGATCGGCACCTGCCTTGCCGCGCTGCGCGACACCCACGAATACCAGCAGCTGATGGAAATTGCCGGCGCCGACTATCCGAGCCGGGCCGAGCGTTTCGACGTCGTCTACATGCTGCTTTCGGTGACCCGCAATCACCGCCTGATCGTCAAGGTGACCGCCAGCGAGAGCACCCCGGTGCCGACCGTCACGCACCTGTGGCCCAACGCCGGTTGGCTCGAGCGCGAAGTGTTCGACCTCTACGGCGTGATCTTCGAGGGCAATACCGACCTGCGCCGGATCCTGACCGACTACGGTTTCGAAGGGCACCCGTTCCGCAAGGACTTCCCGCTGACCGGTTATGTCGAGCTGCGCTATTCGGAAGAAGACAAGCGCGTCGTCTACGAACCGGTCAAGCTCGCCCAGGACCTGCGCCAGTTCGATTTCATGAGTCCGTGGGAAGGGGCCGACTACGTCCTCCCGGGCGACGAGAAGGCCACCCCTACAACGGCCGCGCCGACTCCCAAGGCAACCGAAAGCAAGGCGCAGACCGGCGCCGGCGACAAGGCTAACGAAAAAGCCGCCGACAAGGCCTCTACCGGGGCTCCGGCCGTCGAGCCGATCGCCAAGGCCGATCCCGCTCCGCCGGAGAAGACCGACAGCCGGCCGAAAAAGGGAGACAAGGCGTGAGCTTCACTCTCGAACAGTCACCGACCACCGGTGACGAGGTCATTTCCAACTACACGATCAACTTCGGCCCGCAGCACCCGGCCGCGCACGGCGTGCTGCGCATGGTGCTGGAGCTTGACGGCGAACTGATCGAACGCGTCGATTGCCACGTCGGCCTGCTGCACCGCGGCACCGAAAAGCTGATCGAGCACAAGACCTACCTGCAGGCGCTGCCCTACTTCGACAGGCTCGACTATTGCTCGCCGCTGGGGATGGAGCACAGCTACGTCCTCGCGGTCGAAAAGCTGCTCAACGTCGAAGTGCCGATCCGCGCCCAGTACCTGCGCGTGCTGTTCGCCGAACTGACCCGCATCTGCAACCACATGCTCAACATGGGGTCGCACGTGATGGACGTCGGCGCGATGACGCCGAACCTGTGGCTGTTCGAAATTCGCGAGGATTGCCTCAACTTCTTCGAACGCGCCTCGGGTGCCCGCATGCACTCGGCCTGGTTCCGGCCCGGCGGCGTACACCAGGACGTGCCGCAGGATCTGCTCGACGATATCGACGCCTGGCTCGACACGCGTCTCAAGCCGCTGTTCGAAGACGCGATGAGCCTGGTGGTCGACAACCGCATCTTCAAGCAGCGCAACGTCGATATCGCGCTGGTCAGCAAGGAAGACGCGCTGGCCTGGGGCTTTTCCGGCCCGATGATCCGCGCCGCGGGCATTCCGTGGGACCTGCGCAAGAGCCAGCCCTACGACGTCTATGACCGGATGGACTTCGAAATCCCGGTCGGCACGCGCAGCGACTGCTACGACCGGTTCATGGTCCGCGTGGAAGAAGTGCGCCAGTCGGCCCGCATCATCCGCCAGTGCATCGCCGAAATGCCTTCCGGCCCGATCGCCTCGGACGACCGCAAGGTCGCGCCGCCCAAGCGCGCCGAAATGAAGAGCTCGATGGAAAGCCTGATCCATCACTTCAAGCTCTACACCGAAGGGTTTCACGTGCCCGCCGGCGAGGTCTATGTCGCCACCGAAAGCCCCAAGGGCGAATTCGGCGTCTACCTGGTCAGCGACGGCAGCAACAAGCCCTACCGCTGCAAGATCCGCCCGACCGCTTTCAGCCATCTCCAGGCTATGGATTTCATGTGCAAGGGCCACATGCTCCCCGACGCGACAGCCATACTCGGCGCGATCGACGTCGTGTTCGGGGAGTGCGACCGGTGAGGAAAGCCCTCCTTGGCCTTTTGCTGGTGCCAAATTCGGCAGTTGCTGCGTCGCCAGACGAGCAGGCTGTCCATCTAGTTCTCGCCAAGATGATCGTCGGTGAGACGCTTCCGCCCGAAATTCTCGATCGGCAGCTTGCCGCCAAGCAAAAGTTCCCTGATCTGGACGAGACAGTCGCGAAGGTTAAAGGCTGCAAGGTTTTCGCATTCGATAGGCTGATGAATGGATCGTATGGCGTCCAGTTCAAGTGCAAGGGTTTGCGCCCAAAAGATCAGCCAAGCGCGATGATAATTTACCCTAAAGACGGCCAGGTGACCCGGATCACCACGGCATTTTTGAGCAACAAATTCTAACATGCCCTACCGCCTGCAAATCGCGACCCAGATGATCGCTCACTACAACGCGCAGGACGCCGACGCCTACGTTGCGCTGATGACCGACGATGCCTGTGAAGCGGCCTATCGCGGCGCGGTCCTGCGCGAGGGCAAGGAAGGCGTGCGCGAAGGTCTGAAGAAGATGTTCGCCGAGTTTCCGCAAAACCGCGCGGAGATTATCGAAGGCTATCATCTGGGCGACTATGCCGTGCTGCACGAAAAGGTTTGGCGTTCCGACGATGCCGAACCTTTCGAAGTAATGTCCATCTACTCGTTCGAGGGCGACAAGTGCTCTCGCGTGGAGTTTGTCCGTTGAAACACGTCGATTTTGCCATTGTGCGCGTCTGGGCCTGCATCACCGGCCTGCTTCTGGCGGTATGCTATCTGGGCGCGTCCTATGAGGGCGGCGACCTGCCCCACGTGATAGCGCAGCTCGCAGTCTGCATTGCCGGATTCGAGCTGGCGCTATTCGGCCAGGACTTGCTCAAGAAGCGGAGAGACTCCGTTGGCTGACCGTCACCTTGAAGCCGATACGCCGGAATTGCGCGCCCGTTGGGGTGGATTTTCCTTTGCTCCTGCGTGGGAAGCGAAGGCGAAGACGGCAATCGCCAAATATCCCGATGGCCGCCAGCGCTCGGCGGTGATGGCTCTGCTCGACTTCGCCCAGCGTCAGGTGGGCGAGGAAACCGGCACCCAGGGCTGGCTGCCGATCCCGGTGATGGAATATGTCGCGAAGTATCTCGACATGCCGATCATCCGCGTGGTCGAGGTCGCCTCGTTCTACACGATGTACAACCTGGTCCCGGTGGGGAAGTTTCACGTGCAGGTCTGCGGCACCACGCCCTGCATGCTGCGTGGGTCGGACGATATTCTCGCTGCCTGCAAGAAGCGCGGAATGCACAAGGGCCATACAACCGATGACGGAATGTGGACCCTGACCGAGGTCGAATGCATGGGCAACTGCTCGTCGGCGCCGATGGTCCAGATCAACGACGGCAACTACGAGGACCTGACGGTCGATCGCTTCGATGCCGTTCTCGATGCGCTGGCGGCTGGGCAGACCCCCAAGGAAGGCACGCAGGATCCCGCGCGCCACACGGTCGAACCGGTCGGCGCACTAAGCACCCTGCAAGCCATGGTTTCGGAAAACCACGACTACCGGGGTGAGTGGTAATGGCGGTCTGGATCGCGCTCGGGGCCGCGTTCATGGGCGTGCTCACGGTGTTCATCGCCGTCCACGCGGCGAAGCAGAAGAACAAGGACAGCGGCAATGCTGGCTGACAAGGACCGCATCTTCACCAATCTCTACGGTTATCAGCCGTGGAACCTCAGCGCCGCTCAGGCGCGCGGGGACTGGGACGATACCAAGGCGCTGATGGCCCGCGGCCAGGACGCGATCATCGAGGAAATCAAGGCGTCGGGCCTGCGCGGGCGCGGCGGGGCAGGGTTCCCGACCGGCCTGAAGTGGTCGTTCATGCCCAAGGAATCGAAGGACGGCCGTCCCAGCTTCCTGGTCATCAACGCCGACGAGTCCGAACCGGGTTCGTGCAAGGACCGCGAGATCATCCGCCACGATCCGCACAAGCTGATCGAAGGTGCGCTGGTGGCCGGTTATGCGATGCGCGCGCGCGCCGCCTATATCTACATTCGCGGCGAATACATCCGCGAAGCCGAGGTGCTCGAAGCGGCCGTGGCCGAGGCCTATGCCGCCGGCCTGATCGGCAAGAACGCATCGAAGTCCGGCTACGATTTCGACGTTTTCGTCCACCGCGGCGCGGGCGCCTACATCTGCGGCGAAGAGACCGCGATGATCGAAAGCCTTGAGGGCAAGAAGGGCCAGCCGCGCTTGAAGCCGCCGTTCCCGGCCGGTGCTGGGCTCTATGGCTGCCCGACCACGGTCAACAACGTCGAATCGATTGCGGTCGCCCCAACGATCCTGCGCCGCGGCGCGGCGTGGTTCTCCTCCTTCGGGCGCGAGAACAACAAAGGCACCAAGCTTTTCCAGATCTCGGGCCACGTGAACAAGCCCTGCGTGGTCGAGGAAGCGATGAGCATTCCGTTCTCGGAACTCATCGAAAAGCACTGCGGCGGCGTCACCGGCGGACGCGACAACCTGCTGGCGGTCATCCCGGGCGGATCCTCGGTCCCGCTGGTTCCGGCAGCCGAAATCTGGGACGCGCCGATGGATTTCGACGGCCTAAAGGCTGTCGGCTCGGGCCTTGGCACCGCGGCGGTCATCGTCATGAACAAGTCCACTGACATCGTCCGCGCGATCGAACGCCTGTCGTACTTCTACAAGCACGAAAGCTGCGGCCAGTGCACCCCGTGCCGCGAAGGCACCGGCTGGATGTGGCGCGTGATGAACCGCTTGCGCACCGGCGATGCGGCTATCGAGGAGATCGACATGCTGCAGCAAGTGACCAAGCAGGTCGAAGGCCACACCATCTGCGCGCTTGGCGACGCGGCCGCCTGGCCGATCCAGGGCCTGATCAAGCACTTCCGCCCCGAACTGGAGCGCCGGATTGCCGAAAACGTGCGGGAGGCCGCTGAGTAATGCCTAAAGTCACCGTAGACGGCGTTGAACTCGAGGTCCCGCAGGGCGCTACCGTCCTGCAGGCGTGCGAGCTGGCCGGCAAGGAAATCCCGCGCTTCTGTTACCACGAGCGCCTCAGCATTGCCGGCAACTGCCGCATGTGCCTGGTCGAGGTTGCTCCCGGGCCGCCGAAGCCGCAGGCGTCCTGCGCTCTGCCCGCGACCGACGGACAGGTGATCAAGACCGACAGCCCGATGGTCAAGGCCGCACGCGAAGGGGTGATGGAGTTCCTTCTCATCAACCACCCGCTCGATTGCCCGATCTGCGACCAGGGCGGCGAATGCGACCTGCAGGACCAGTCGGTCGCCTACGGCCGCGGCGCCTCGCGTTTCCATGAGGAAAAGCGCGCGGTCACCGAAAAATACATGGGCCCGTTGATCAAGACGACGATGACGCGGTGCATCCAGTGCACTCGCTGCGTGCGTTTCAGCGAGGAAGTGGCGGGCGTGGATGAAATCGGCGCGCTCTACCGCGGCGAAAACATGCAGATCACGACCTACCTTGAAAAGGCGGCCAAGCACGAGCTGTCCGCCAACGTGATCGATCTGTGCCCGGTCGGCGCGCTGACCAGCGGGCCTTATGCCTTCGAAGCGCGGCCGTGGGAGCTGAAAAAGACGCTGTCGATCGACGTATCGGACGCGCTCGGCTCGAACATCCGGCTTGACAGCCGCGGGCGCGAAGTGCTGCGCATCCTGCCGCGCATCAACGACGACGTGAACGAGGAATGGCTGTCCGACAAGGGCCGCTACATGGTCGACGGGCTGACCCGCCGCCGCCTCGACAAGCCTTGGCTGCGCCGTGATGGCAAGCTCGTCGCCGCGACCTGGGACGAAGCCTTTGCCGCGGTTGCGAAGATCAATCCGGGCAGCTCGGTGGCCGTGGTCGCCGGTGACATGGTCGATTGCGAGACGATGTTCGCGGCCAAGGCGCTGGCCGGCGCGCTGGGTTCGACCCAGCTCGAAGGCCGCCAGACCGGCCTCGACTACGATTGTTCGAGCCTGGCTGCCGTCAACTTCAATTCGGGCTTTGCCGGTATCGAAGAAGCCGACGCGCTGCTGATCGTGGGCAGCCATGTCCGCTGGGAAGCGGCCGTGCTTAACGCGCGCCTCCGCAAGGTGGCCAAGAAGGGCGGCAAGGTTTTCCTGATCGGTCCCGAATGGGAAACGACTTTCCCGGCGACCTTCCTCGGCACCGATCTGTCGGTACTTGGCAATCTGCCCAAGGAAGCCGCGGATACCTTTGCCAAGGCGGAGCGTCCGGCCCTGATCATGGGCGGCGCGGCGCTGGGCAAGGGGGCGCTGGATGCCTGCCTCGCCTTCGCGGCGGCCAATCGCCTCGTCAAGGATGGATGGAACGGCTTCAACGTGCTGCACATGGCCGCAGCCCGCATGGGCGGCCTGATGCTCGGCTATGCGCAGAAGGGCGGCATCGCCGATCTGGTTGCCGCCAAGCCCAAGATGCTGATTTCGCTCGGCGCGGACGAGGTGGACTACACCCGGTTCGCCGACAGCATGATCGTCTACATCGGTCACCACGGCGACAAGGGCGCGCATGCCGCCGACGTGATTTTGCCGGCCGCCGCGTTCAGCGAGAAGCCGGGCGCCTACGTCAACACTGAAGGCCGGGTGCAGTTTGCCGACAAGGCCGTGTTCGCGCCGGGCGACGCGCGCGAGGACTGGACGATCCTGCGCGCCATGGCCGATGCGCTGGGCGTGACGGTCGGCTTCGACAGCTTCGACCAGCTGCGCGCCGCGATGATCGCAGCCGTTCCCGCGCTGGGCCGCGAAGGCCTCGCCGAATATGGCGCCCTGCCCAAGGGCAAGGCCGGGATCAGCGGCTCGATCGAGGCCTATCCGATCAAGGACTTCTACCTCACCAACGCCATCGCCCGCGCGAGCGAAACGATGCAGCGCTGCTCGGCCGAGCTGCTCCACGGGGAAACTTTCGCGGAGGCCGCGGAATGACCGAGTTCTTCAACCAGTGGATGAGCTACGAGGCCGCGTGGCTGCTGGCGACCATCTGCGGAATCCTGCTGATCGCCCTGCCGCTGATGCTGGCGGTGGCCATGATCATCTATGTCGACCGCAAGGTCTGGGCCGCAATGGCGCTGCGGCGCGGACCGAACGTGGTCGGGCCGTGGGGGCTTCTGCAGTCGTTTGCCGACGGGCTCAAGGTGTTCCTGCAGGAAACGATCGTTCCATCGGCGGCGAACAAGGGTCTGTTCCTGATCGCGCCGATCATCACCTTTACCGTCGCGCTGATGGCATGGGCAGTGATCCCGTTCAATTCGGACGCGGTGCTGGCCAACGTCAACGTCGGCCTGCTCTATGTTCTCGCGATCTCGAGCCTTGGCGTTTACGGCGTGATCATCGCAGGCTGGGCATCGAATTCGAAGTATCCGTTCTTCTCGGCGATGCGCGCCTCTGCGCAGATGATATCCTATGAAGTGTCGATCGGCTTCATCCTGATCTGCGTGGTGATGTGGGCGGGAACCTTCAACCTGAATGACATCGTCAAGGCGCAGCAGGCGCATGTCGGGCCGATCAACGGCTTTGTCGCCAACCCGCTGCTGTTCCCGATGTGGGTGATGTTCCTCATTTCCGGCATGGCCGAAACCGCCCGCGCGCCGTTCGACCTTACCGAAGCGGAGAGTGAACTCGTCGCCGGCTATCAGACCGAATATTCCTCGATGAGCTTCGCGCTCTACTGGCTGGGCGAATACGCCAACGTCCTGCTGATGTGCGCGCTCAACGCCACGCTGTTCTGGGGCGGATGGCTGCCGCCGCTAAACGTCGGAAATGTTTTAACGCCAATCATAGCATTTTTGGCCAGTCATCACATGGGATGGCTTGCTGCTGTCCTTGGGCTGTTTGACCCTTTCCCGGGCTGGCTGTGGCTGTTCGCGAAGATCTTCTTCTTCTTTTTCATCTTCTCGTGGGTCAAGGCCACGGTCCCGCGGTATCGCTATGACCAGCTGATGCGCCTGGGCTGGAAGGTGTTCCTCCCCGTTTCGCTGCTGTTCGTCGTCGTCGTCAGCGGCTACCTGATGTTCACGAGGTACGGCGTATGAGCCCGGCTCAACTGATCAAGAGCTTCACGCTGTGGGAGTTCGTCAAGGCGCACTGGCTGACCTTGAAGTACTTCTTCAAGCCCAAGGCGACGATCAACTATCCGTTCGAAAAGAACCCGCTAAGCCCGCGTTTCCGCGGCGAGCACGCGCTGCGCCGCTATCCCAACGGCGAGGAACGCTGCATTGCCTGCAAACTGTGCGAAGCGGTGTGCCCGGCCCAGGCGATCACGATCGAGGCCGAACCGCGCGACGACGGCAGCCGCCGCACCACGCGCTACGACATCGACATGACCAAGTGCATCTTCTGCGGTTTTTGCCAGGAAGCCTGCCCGGTCGATGCCATCGTCGAAGGGCCGAACTTCGAATACGCGACCGAAACGCGCGAAGAACTGCTCTACGACAAGGCCAAGCTGCTGGCGAACGGGGACAAGTGGGAGCGGGCGATTGCCGCGAACCTTGAAGCCGATGCGCCGTATCGCTAGGGGCGCGCGACCATGATCACGGTAATCGCCTTCTACCTGTTCGCCGCACTCACCGTGCTGGCCGGCGCGGTGACGATCCTCGCCCGCAACCCGGTCCATTCGGTGCTGTGGCTGATCGTTGCATTCTTCAACGCCGCGGGCCTGATGGTCCTCGCCGGGGCCGAGTTTATCGCCATGCTGCTGGTGATCGTCTACGTCGGCGCGGTCGCAGTGCTGTTCCTGTTCGTCGTCATGATGCTCGACATCGACTTCGCGCAGCTGCGCGCCGGCTTCATTCGCAATATGCCGCTGGGCCTGCTGCTGGCCGTTGCATTGCTCGGTGAGTTGCTGATCGGCATCGGCGCGTGGAGCGTCGGCGGAATTGAACTCGGCGAGCCGAGCGGTGCTGCCGCCGTGCCCCAGGGCGCCTCGAACATCGAGGCGATCGGCTTGCTGCTCTACAGCCGCTACCTGTTCCTGTTCGAAGCGGCCGGCGTCCTGCTGCTGGTTGCCATGGTCGGCGCGATCGTGCTGACCCACCGCCAGCGCGCCGGCGTGCGCGGCCAGAACATCAGTCGGCAGATCGCCCGCCGCCCCGACGAGGCGACGGTCAACGCCAGCCCCGAAGTGGGCAAGGGGGTTCAGCTATGATCGGCATCGGTCATTACGTGACGGTCAGCACGATCCTGTTCGTGCTGGGCGTGCTGGGGATTTTCCTCAACCGCAAGAACGTCATCATCATCCTGATGGCGATCGAACTGATCCTGCTGGCGGTGAACATCAACCTGGTCGCGTTCTCGAGCTACCTAGGGGATCTCACTGGCCAGGTGTTCGCCATGTTCGTGCTGACCGTGGCCGCCGGCGAAGCCGCTGTCGGCCTTGCCATCCTCGTCATTTACTTCCGTGACCGCGGCACCATCGCGGTCGACGACGTCCACAACCTGAAGGGGTAAGGTACCAGTGGATCCGATCCTCTTCATCGTCTTCCTCCCGCTGGCGGCTGCGATCATCGCGGGGCTGGGCAACCGGGCGCTGGGCAACGTCGCTGCCAAGTCCGTGACGACGGGCGCGCTGTTCGTGTCCTGCGCGCTGTCCTGGCCGATCTTCCTGTCGTTCCTTGGCGGTCATGCCGAACCGCACGTGGTGCAGGTGCTGCAGTGGGTGCAGTCCGGCTCGATGGTGTTCGACTGGGCGCTGCGGGTCGACACGCTGACCGCGGTCATGCTGGTCGTCGTGACTTCGGTCTCGGCGCTGGTGCACCTCTATTCGTGGGGATACATGGCCGAAGACCCGGATCAGCCGCGGTTCTTCGCCTATCTGTCGCTGTTCACTTTCGCCATGCTCATGCTGGTGACCGCCGATAACCTGGTCCAGATGTTCTTCGGTTGGGAAGGGGTTGGCCTTGCCTCGTACCTGCTGATCGGTTTCTGGTTCAAGAAACCCTCGGCCAGCGCGGCGGCGATCAAGGCCTTCGTGGTCAACCGCGTCGGCGACCTTGGCTTCATGCTCGGGATTTTCGGCACGTTCCTGGTGTTCAACACCGTCTCGATCCCAGAAATTCTCGCCGGCTCGCCGGGCATGGCTGGTTCGACCATCCATTTCCTGGGGATGCAGTGGGATACGATGACGATCCTGTGCATCCTGCTGTTCATCGGCGCGATGGGCAAATCGGCGCAGCTTGGCCTGCACACCTGGCTTCCCGACGCGATGGAAGGTCCGACCCCGGTTTCGGCGCTGATCCACGCGGCAACCATGGTCACTGCCGGCGTTTTCATGGTCTGCCGCCTCTCGCCGATGTTCGAGGCGAGCCCGACCGCCATGGCCGTCGTAACCGTGGTCGGCGCCTGCACGCTGTTCTTCGCCGCGACGATCGGCACGACCCAATGGGACATCAAGCGCGTCATCGCCTATTCGACCTGCTCGCAGCTGGGCTACATGTTCGTTGCAGCCGGTGTCGGCGCGCCGGGCGCGGCGATGTTCCACCTGTTCACCCATGCTTTCTTCAAGGCGCTGCTGTTCCTCGGCGCCGGCGCAGTGATCCATGCCATGCACCATGAGCAGGACATGCGCTTCTATGGCGGTCTGCGTAAGCACATCCCCCTGACCTACTGGGCGATGATGGCAGGCACCCTGGCCATCACCGGGGTCGGCATCGTCGACGTATTCGGTTTCGCGGGCTTCTACTCGAAGGATTCGATCCTCGAAGCGGCCTACGCCTCGTCGGGCCAGGCCGGCCTGTTCGGCTTCTGGATGGGGATCTTCGCCGCGCTGCTGACCAGCTTCTATTCGTGGCGTCTGATCTTCCTGACCTTCTACGGCAAGCCGCGCTGGGCCGGGTCGGAGCATATCCAGCACGCGGTCCACGACGATCACCACGGTCATGACGATCACGCTCATGCCCACGGTCACCATGACGACGGTACCGCCGGCTATCGTCCGCACGAAGCGCCGCTCAACATGGGGGTGCCGCTGGTGGTCCTTTCGCTCGGTGCGGTGCTGGCCGGCTTCGTGTTCCACCACGAGTTCATCAGCGAAGGCACCGGCCATTTCTGGAAGGGCAGCATCGCCTTTGCCGAACACACCATCCACGCGCTGCACGAGGTACCAACCTGGGTGAAGTGGGCACCGTTTGCCGTCATGCTGACCGGCCTGCTGACCGCCTACCAGTTCTATATCCGCAAGCCCGAAACGCCGGCGCAGGTTGCGGCGCAGCTCGGCGGGATCTACCGCTTCGTCTACAACAAGTGGTATTTCGACGAGCTTTACGATCGCATTTTCGTGCGTCCGGCTTTCTGGCTTGGCGAAAAGTTCTGGAAGTGGGGCGACATCGGCCTGATCGACCGCTTCGGCCCCAACGGCGCGGCCTGGGTCGTCGCCCAGGGCAGTCGCGGCGCCCAGCGCTTCCAGTCGGGATATGTCTACAGCTACGCGCTGGTCATGCTGCTCGGTCTCACCGCGGCAATCAGCTGGGTGATGGTGCACTAAGATGACCGGTTTTCCCATCCTTTCGGTGATGCTTGCCGTGCCGCTGATCGCGGCGCTGGCCTGTCTGTTCTCCGACGCCAAGTCAGCTCGCTGGATCGCGCTGCTGGCGACGCTGGTCGATTTCGCGCTCGGCGTGATGCTCTGGGCAAATTACGACGTTGGCGGCGCGCAGTGGCAGTTTACCGAAAGCGTCGCGCTGTTCGCCGGCTTCTCGTACAAGCTCGGCATCGATGGGATCGCCTTGCTGCTGATCATGCTGTCGGTGTTCCTCATGCCGATCTGCATCGGCGCCTCGTGGCTGTCGATCGACAAGCGCGTGGGCGAATACATGGCGGCCTTCCTGCTGATGGAAACGCTGATGATCGGCGTTTTCGCGGCACAGGACCTGTTCCTGTTCTACATCATGTTCGAAGCCGGCCTGATCCCGATGTATCTGATCATCGGCGTCTGGGGCGGGGCGGACCGCATCTACGCCAGCTACAAGTTCTTCCTCTACACGCTGCTCGGTTCGGTGCTGATGCTGATCGCGATGCTGTGGATGGTGAACGAAGCCGGTACGACGGATATCCCGACCCTGATGGCCTACGATTTCCCGGCCGGGGCACAGAAGTGGTTGTGGCTGGCCTTCTTTGCCAGCTTCGCTGTGAAGATGCCGATGTGGCCAGTGCACACCTGGCTGCCTGACGCGCACGTCCAGGCGCCGACGGCCGGTTCGGTGATCCTGGCCGGCGTGCTTCTCAAGATGGGCGGCTACGGCTTCATCCGCTTCTCGCTGCCGATGTTTCCCGAGGCCAGCGCGCAGTTTGCGCCGCTGATCTTCGCGCTGTCGATGATCGCGGTCGTTGCCACCAGCCTCATCGCACTGGTCCAGCACGACATGAAGAAGCTGATCGCCTATTCCTCGGTCGCGCACATGGCGATCGTGACGATCGGCCTGTTCGCCTTCAACGTCCAGGGGCTCGAAGGCTCGATGATCGTCATGCTCAGCCACGGCTTGGTTTCGGGCGCGCTGTTCCTTGCCGTCGGCGTGATCTACGACCGCCTGCACACCCGCGAGATCGCGCGGTATGGCGGCCTTGCCGTCAACATGCCGAAATACGCGCTGTTCTTCATGGTGTTCACCATGGCCTCGGTCGGCCTGCCGGGCACCAGCGGCTTCGTCGGCGAAGTGCTGGCGCTTTCGGGGATCTATCAGCTCAACAGCTGGGTCGCAGCGGTTTGCGGAACCGGCGTGATCCTAGGGGCCGCGTACATGCTCTATCTATATCGCCGGGTCATCTTCGGCGAACAGAAGAACGCCGATGCGGCCGCTATGCCCGATCTCGACCTGCGTGAATGGCTGATGATGGTGCCGCTCGCCGCAGCCGTGCTGTGGATGGGTATCTATCCCGAAAGCTTCCTGAAGCCGATGCGTCAGGACATCGCCTCGCTCGACGCCCGCCTGGCCCGCGCGAAGCCCGCCAGCGATGCCAAGTTGACCGCGCCCAAACCCGGAGCGGCGGCGGAAGCCGAACACGAACCTGCCGCGCACGGGGGGGCGCACTGATGGACTGGTCCCACTCGCTGCGCCTCGTTGCGCCGGAAGAATTGCTGAGCGTTTCGGGTCTCGTCCTGCTGCTCGGCTCTGCCTGGGCCAAGGGCAAGCGCGATGCCCGCGCGATCACCTGGCTTGCGGTCCTTACCCTTGCGATTGCCGCCGCCCTGGTGGTCAAGCCGCTGTGGTCGGGACTGTCGGGTGAAGCCGCCAACGCCTTCGACGGGCTCTATTCCGGCGACGCCTTCGCCGCCTTTGCCAAGCTGCTGATCTATGCTGCCGCGGGCGCCAGCCTGCTGGTTGCGCCGGTGTTCTTCGAAAAGGCGCGCTCGATGCGCCCGGAATACCCGGTCTTGGTCCTTTTCGCGGTTGCCGGCATGGGCATGATGGTTTCGGCCACCGACATGCTGACGCTCTACGTCGGTCTGGAGCTCAACTCGCTGGCTGCATACGTGCTGGCTGCGTTCCTGCGCAACGACCAGTGCTCGGCAGAAGCGGGCCTCAAATACTTCGTGCTTGGCGCTCTTGCCAGCGGCATACTGCTGTTCGGCATGAGCCTGACCTATGGCTTTACCGGCACGACCAGCTTCACCGGAATTGCCGCCGCGCTGTCGGGCGAGATTTCGACCGGCGCGCTGTTCGGGCTGGTCTTCGTGCTCGCGGGCCTGGCCTTCAAGATAAGCGCCGCGCCGTTCCACATGTGGACGCCGGACGTCTACGAAGGTGCGCCGACCCCGGTGACGATGTTCTTCGCGTCGGCACCCAAGGTCGCGGCGCTCGCGCTGACCATCCGCGTCGCGCTTGTCGCGTTCGGAACGCAGATTGCGGCGTGGCAGCAGATCGTTATCGTCGTCTCGCTGATGTCGATCGTGATCGGGGCGCTCGGCGCGATCGGGCAGAGCAACCTCAAGCGTCTGCTGGCCTATTCGTCGATCAACAATGTCGGCTTCTTGCTGATCGGCCTTGCCGCCGCGACCCGCGCTGGCGTGGAAGGCATGCTGGTCTATCTCGCGATCTACGTCGCCATGACCGTTGGCGGCTTCGTCGCACTGCTCATGCTCAAGGACCGAGACGGCAACCAGGTCGAACAGATCGACCAGATCGCGGGCCTCTCGCGCGAACGCAAGGTGCTCGCGCTGTGCTTTGCCATGGTCATGTTCAGCCTGGCTGGCATTCCCCCGCTGTTCGGCTTCTGGGGCAAGTTCGTGGTTTTCCAGGCTGCGGTCGCCGCGGGGCTCCTGCCGCTGGCCGTCATCGGCATCGCAGCCAGCGTGATCGGGGCGTTCTACTATCTCAAGGTCGTCAAGGTGATGTATTTCGATGAGCCTGCTGGCGTGGTTGTCGGCAAGAGCGACTGGATCCACCACGCGCTTCTGCTGATCGCGGCCCTGTTCATTTCACCGCTCGGGTACCTACTGACCAAGTGCCTCGGCACCCTGGCGGCGCTGGCCGCTGGCACGCTGACCCCGGGCGCTTGATCGAGGTCGTTTCCGAAACCGGCTCGACCAACGCCGACCTCGCCGCCCGAATCGCTTCGGGCGAACGGATCACGGAGGGTACTTGGCTGGTTGCCGACCGGCAGCGCGCCGGGAAGGGACGGCAGGGGCGCACCTGGTTCGACGGCGCAGGCAATTTCATGGGTTCGACCGTGGTGCACATCGGCGCGGGCGATCCCCCCGCCGGCACCCTGGCCCTGGCGGTGGCGCTGGCAGTGGCCGAAGCCGTTGCGCCGCATATTCCGCCGCCGCTCCGTCCGGTGCTGAAATGGCCCAATGACGTGATGATCGGAGCGGCCAAGCTCAGCGGCGTGCTGCTCGAAATGGTCGGCTCCACGGTGATCGTCGGGATCGGCGTCAACCTCGCCGCCGCGCCCGACTTGCCGGACCGTGAAACGATTGCCCTGGCCCGCTTTGGCGCTGCCCCGGACCGGGACCTGTTCGCGGCGTATCTGGCTCGTCACGTCGATGCCGAACTGGCGCGCTGGCGCACCTATGGCCTTGCCCCGATCATCGCGCGCTGGCTGGCGTTGGCCCATCCTGCAGGGACACCGCTGCAGGTGGGAGAATCTGGTGAAGAGCCGCTCAAAGGGCACTTTGCCGGGCTGGCCGACGATGGAGCCTTGCAACTGCGGCTCGCAGACGGCACGACGCGCACGATCCACGCGGGCGAAGTCCGTCTCGCCTGAGGCCAAAGGAAAGCGCGCGAATGCTGCTTGCGATCGACAACGGCAATACCAACGTCAAGTTCGCCCTGGTCGATGATGCCGGCGGCATCGTCCAGCGCTGGCGCATTGCCACCGACATCAAGCGCACCGCCGACGAATACGCCGTGTGGCTGGTACAGCTGCTCGAGATGGAGGGCTATGCCCGCGAAGACGTCACGGCCGTGGTCATCGCTTCGGTCGTACCCCGCGCGCTGCACAACCTGCAGGAGCTGGCGAGCAAGTATTTCGGGGTCGAGGCGCTCATCGGGGGCCGCGCCCCGGTTGAATGGGGCATTGCACTCAAGGTCGACGAGCCCCGCGCGCTCGGTGCAGACCGCGCGGTCAACGCGATCGCCGCGCAGGCGCTGGAAGCGGGCGACAAGATCGTGATCAGCTTCGGCACTGCGACCACCTTTGACCATATCGGAGCGGATGGTGCCTATCTCGGCGGATCGATCGCAACCGGCGTCAGCCTTTCGCTCGACGCGCTGTACAACGCCGCTGCCATGCTCCCGCGCATCGCGATCGAACCGCCGCCGAGCGACAGTGTGATCGGCCGCGACACGGTCAGCCAGATGCAGATCGGCATTTATTGGGGCTATGTTTCGATGATCGAAGGCATGATCGCGCGGCTGAAGAAGGAAATCGGCCGTCCGGTCAAGGTAATCGCCACAGGCGGCCTTGCACCCCTGTTCCAGATGCACGCCGACCTGTTCGACCGGGTCGAGCCGGAACTTACCCTGCGCGGGATCGCGCTGCTCTATGCCAACCGGGCCGGCGCATGAAGCCGGGCAACGAACTTCTGTTCCTTGCGCTCGGCGGTTCGGGCGAGATCGGGATGAACGTCAACCTTTACGGGTGCGACGGCAAATGGCTGATGGTCGATCTGGGCATGACCTTCGGCATGAACGAATATCCGGGCATCGATCTGGTCTTTGCCGACCTCGAGTTCATCGAGGAGCGCAAGCAGGACCTCGTCGGCATCGTTCTTACCCACGCGCATGAGGATCACATCGGCGCGGTACCCTATTTCGCCGAGGAACTGGGCGTTCCTCTTTACGCGACACCGTTCACCGCGCGACTGGTCGCGGCCAAGCTTGAAGAGGCCGGTAACGCGGCGAATGTCGAACTTACGGTCATCGACCACCTCGACCGGTTCGAGCTGGGGCCTTTCGGCGTGCGTTACGTCCCGTTGGCCCACTCGATCGCCGAGGGCAACGCCCTGCTGATCGATACCCCGCATGGGCGCATTTTTCACACCGGCGACTGGAAGCTCGACGACCAGCCCCTGATCGGTGAGCCGGCGACCACCGAACAGCTCACCGCCATTGGTGACGAGGGCGTGCTGGCGCTGGTCTGCGATTCGACCAACGTGTTCAACCCCGAGCCTTCGGGATCTGAAGGAGACGTGCGCGACGGGCTGCTCGACGAAGTGGCGCGCCATCACGGCAAACGGGTGGTGGTCACCACGTTCGCTTCGAACGTGGCACGGCTGCAGACGCTGGGCGAGGTGGCGCGTGCAACCCGGCGCCAGCTTTGCGTGGCGGGCCGCTCGCTCGACCGGATCATTCGCACGGGGCAGGCGAGTGGCTATCTCAAGGATCTGCCGCCGCTGGTCGATTTTGACACGGCGATGGGCCTGCCGCGCGGCGAGGTTCTGATCCTTGCCACCGGCGGGCAGGGCGAGCCGCGCGCCGCCTTGGGCCGCATCGCCGAGGACACCCACCAGATCGCGCTCGAAGCAGGTGACGTCGTCTTGTTTTCCAGCCGCCAGATTCCGGGCAACGAGATCGCCATCGGCCGGATCCAGAACCGCCTCGCCGCGCGCGACATCACCATCGTTACAGATCGGCAGAGCCACATTCACGTTTCCGGCCATCCGGGTCGGCCGGAACTGGAAGCGCTATATGGCTGGCTACGGCCGCAAATCCTCGTGCCTGTTCACGGTGAGGTGAGGCACATGCGCGAGCAGGCCCGGCTGGGCAAGGCCAGCGGCGTTCCCAAGGCGATTGTCCAGCAGAACGGCGATCTGATACGGCTCGCCCCTGGCAAACCCGGCAAGATCAGCGAGACGCGGGCGGGCCGTTTGGTGCTGGACGGCGACATCATCGCGCCAGCGGATGGCGAGGCGCAGGTCATGCGTCGGCGCCTGGCACACAACGGCCTGGTGGTAGTCGTGCTCGACACCAAGGGCCGTCCCCATGTCGAAGCGATCGGCCTGCCGCTCGACGAGGATCTCGACGAGTTCCTGCAGGAAGCCAAGGAGGACGTCGCTGCGGCGCTGACACGCCTCAAGAAGGGGCAGCGACACGACCGCGAGGCAATAACGGAAGCGGCTCGGCTTGCAGCGCGGCGCGCGGCGCAGCGCTGGTCTGGCAAAAAGCCGCAGGTCCGCGTCATCATGCCGGAATACTGATCGCAATGAAGCTGACGTCCATCATTGCGATCTTCGCCCTGTTCTGGGTGCTGGCGGCGTTCCTTGTGCTGCCTTTTGGCGTGCGTACCCACGATGAGGCCGGCGAGGCGAAGGTTCCCGGCCAGGCCGACAGCGCGCCGGTTATCTTCCGTCCCTGGCGCGTTGCGAAGCGCGCGACGATCCTTGCCGTGATCCTGTTCGCGGCGTTCTTCGCCAACTACCGGTTCGGCTGGATCACCATGGACATGTTCGACTTCTACAGCCGCTAGGCGCGCAGCCGCTCGATCGACTGGGCTAGCGCCACGTAGAGCTTGCCCATGTCCGAAGACAGCAGGGTCACGCCCAGAGCATGACCGTCGCGGGTCGAAAGCAACTGCCGCAGCATCGCCTCGAAATCGTGGATGTAGCGGCTGACGTTGTCGCGGAAGGCGCGGTCGCCATCGTAGAGCTGCGCGATGGCCTTGGCGTCCGGCGCGTCGATCAAGCGCACCGCGCGGCGGGTGAAGATACCGCGATCGCCCTTGAGATAGGCGGCCCAGGCGGTGTCGGACACGTCGGTGTCCATGGCGCGGGCGATGTCGATCGCGTTCGAGTTGAGCGATTCATTGATCAGCGCGACGCGCCGCGCAAAATCGTTGTCGACCTGTTCCTGCGCCCGTTCGCGGGCATGGGCGACGCGCCGCTCGAGATTTCCGGCCAGGTCATTGACCTTGGCAAGCTGGTCGCGCAGCTGGATCGCCGCGGCGCGGCTGACGTCCGCGGCCTTGGCCGTTGCTTCCTCGAGCTGGCCGGCGACGTCCGCCGCGCGGCTGCGCATCACGGCATCGATAGCCGCACCGCTTTCCTCGCCCAGACGCGAGGCAAGGTCGGCAACCGCTTTGGCACTCATGTCTTCGATGCCCGACACAGCGGCGCGGGCCGAGCTGTTGAGCTGTTCGATGGCCTGCTCAAGCTGGTCCTGGGCCAGCGCGGCGACCGCCATGCTTTCGGCGCGCACCGCTTCGAGCGACTGCCGCAAGCCCTGGAGCGTGCTGGCATGCTCGGCATTGGTCCGGGCCATGTCGCCGTGGAAGGCTTGGACCGCGTCCATGGTGCCCGACAGCGTGTCACTGGTCTTCAGGACATAGTCGGACAGCGCCTCGCCGTGGCTTTCCGCCTCGGCGACCGTGCCGCGCAGCGCGACCGCGCGCTGTTCAAGTTCGGTCAGACGCGCTTCGCCCACGGCGATCGCCTGTGGCAAGTCCTTGGTGCTGTGATCGACGCTGGCGCGGATCAGTTCGAGCAAGCGCACGCTGCCATCGGTCAGCGCCGCGACGGCGCTGTCGGTGCCTTCGAGCGCATCGCGGCTCGAAACCAGCTTTTCTGCCAGGCTGGCAAGGGCCGAAGCCAGAGCTGCTTCGGCCGCGGTCCCGTGCGCGGCGATGGCGTCCATCCGCGCGGCGAACTGGTCAAGTTGCTCGGCAATATCTTGCGACTGGCCGAACAAGCGCTGGGCATGGGCGTCCTGCGCCCGCTGGCGGGCGGCGATGTCGGCGTCGAGCAATTCGAGCCGACTTGCCAGACTCTGGGCGAACTCGCCGTGACGGCGTTCGAAATCGGCGCCGCGCTTGTCGACTTCCTCGACGAACAGACGGTCGCGTTCTGCCATGCGTGCGTCGAGTTGCTCAGCCTCGGTCGAGATGGCCACGATACGGGCCCGTGCCGCTTCCATTGCCTTGTCATCGATTTCGGCGACCTTAGCGATCGCGAGGCGCAGGTCTTCCTCGAGCCTCGTGGTGGCGACGTGCCACACTTCGATGGCGGCGTTTTCACCGTCGCGCACCGAGCGGGTAATCGCCGCGCTTTCGTCGCGCACCGCGGACAGGCGCGAACGCAGCGATGCAAGGCTGGCTTCTTCGTGACCGTCAAGCGCGCTGCGCGCCTCGGTCAGTTCGTCGACCAAGGCCTTGGCGCGCGTGCGGATCGCGGCGAGAGCTTCGACCTCGTCCGAATCGATCTGGGTGCGAAACTCCTCGCTGCGGCTCGACAAAGCGGCAAAGCGTTCGGTCGCGATCGCGTCGAGTTGTTCGGCGCGGCGGGTGAACTCGGCAATGGTGGAATCGACCATGTCGCGCAGGGCGGCGACCTGGCGTTCGCTAGCCTGGCCGAACTGGTTCAGCCGGTTGAACCCCTGGACCATTTCTTCAAGCTGGCCTTTCGCGGTGCGGCCTGCCGTGGCGATGTTGTTGGTGACGTCCTTGGCGGCGCTGGCGATGACCGGCAACTGACCGCGCAGCCGCTCCATGTTGTCGAGCGCGGCTGCGCTGACAGTCCCGATCGTGTCGAGCCGGGCACCGTTGTCCTGGATAAGGCCGGACAGGCGGTCCGAATGCTGCGACAGACGGTCAGTCGCCTGGCGACCGAGGGAATCGAGGTCGCGGGCCTGCGAGGCAAGGAATTCGCGGGCGAGGCTGAGTTCGCTGTTCACGATCGACAACCGCTGCTCGAGCCGGGCAGATTCGTCGCCCAGCAGCCGGGCAGCCTGCCCGAAGCGGTAGGCCTCGCGGCGGCTGCTGCGCATCGCGATCAGCCAGGCAACCCCGACGAGCAATACCGGCACCGACCAGTCGCGGATCCAGGCGAGCCATTCGGCGGGGCTGCCGCCGGTGAGCATCCCGCCTTTGTTGACGGACACGAACAGCGCTGTCCAGGCAAGCACGGCAGTTCCGGCGATTGCGGCGACGGCAACCGCCAGACGGCTGCGACCGGAAAGGCTCGGTGCCTCTTCGTCGGGCTCCCACACCTGGTCGACGACAAGGACGTCTTCGTCCCGTTCGTCAGGCTGCGTTTGGGCCGGCGCGGCATCAGGCGCGCCGGCATCGATGGCGACGATGCGCGATCCCCCGGTCATGTCCGAAGGTTTACCATGAAGCGCTGCGCTTTAAACCCCACTTTAAGAGTTTGCGATTAGCCGTGTATACCATGGCATACGAAGCAGGAGCCCTGGATGCGACCCTTGCCGCTGCGGCGGGCGAGGATCCTGCGCTTTTTTCCGAGTTACGACAGGCATTTATCGATAGCCTTTCGAATCAGGTCGACCTTCTTCGCCGGTCGCGCTGCGACGGCAACTGGCAGATCGCGGCGTTGCGACTCAAAGGCTTGGCGGCCAGTTTTCACGCCGAACCGTTGATCGGCATGGCCGAGGAGGCGCTTGAGGCGGCGCCCGGTGAGCCGACCGTCGTGCGCCGTATCCAGGCCTACCTCGACGACTTCGCCCAGGCCTGAGCGTTGCCGGGCACGCCGCTTCGCGTCAGGCTTGGCAGGGCAGGACCGCTCCCCTAGAACCCGCGCTCGTTCCAGCGCGGAGACGAACGCTGCGAGTAGCCTTGCTGACCTTCCTGGAACTGGCCGACGCCGGCGTGCCGCGCGCCTTTCTGCGCGTGGGCGGAACAACGGTGGCACGTCAGCAGGTCGCGCTTGCGCTCGACCTCGGGTGCGAGCGGATCGTCTGCATCGCTCCCGGCATGAGGCCGGAGATCATCGAGCTCCAGCACCTTGCCGAAGCGCGTGGAGCGCAATTCCATGTCGTCGCCGGGGCGCGGGCGCTGCTCGGTCTGGTCACATCGTCTGACGAGCTGCTCGTGCTGGGCGACGGACTGTTCGCCTCGGCGGGCCTTGCCACCGATCTCCTCGGACAAGGGCAGGCCGTGCTGGTCCAACCGATAGAGCAGGGACTCGCAGCGGGTTTCGAGCGCATCGACCTGACGACTGCCAGTGCTTCGGCCATGCGTGTGCCGGGTCGGCTGGTCGATGGGCTCGGCGAATTGCCGCCGGACTGCGATGCAGCATCGTCGCTGCAGCGCCTGGCCCTGCAGAGCGGAGTTCGGCAGCGGTCGCTGCCCGGTGTCGACGGTGGTCAGCAGTTCTGGTCGCTAGTGCGTAGCGATGCCGAGGCGCAGAGCCTTGAACCGCAATGGATTCGGCAACGGACCAGCGACGATCGACCGCTCTATCCTTCGCGGTTCCTGGCTCTGGCATTCGTTCGCGGCCTTGGCCCCAGCCTGCTCCATGCCGGCAGCGGCGCCACGCACCTTGCGATCGGGGCGGCGATGATGGCGGCAATCGCAGTGGCTGCTGGCTGGCTCGGCTTCTTTGCCACTGGCCTGATATTCTGCGCGGTCGGCTGGCTGTGCCGCGAGATTGCGGCCCTTCTGGCGCGGGTTGAGACGGGCCTGTTGCAGGGTCGGCACCAAGTGTTGGCGCAGGTCGGCAGCTATGGCTGGATGGTCGATGCGATCATTATTGGCCTTGTCGGCTGGGGGTCGACAACGCTTCCCTTGCAGGATCTGCCCTATCGCTTCTTCCCGGCCTTCATGCTTGTCGCGCTGATGAGGATCATTCCCGGGCTTTCCCAGGCGCGGTGGACTGCCTGGCTGGGTGACCGCGCAGCTCTCGCGCTCGGCCTTGCGGCGGCGCTTGGCGCGGGGGTTGGAACCATCGCCGTCCACGCCGGCGCGGTGGCGGCGGCGCTGGCAGGAATCCTTGTTCCGCGTCTCACAAAGCGGCTAACGCGGCCTTAACCCTATCGCTATATGGGGAAGGGAATGATCGCCAGCGATGTCCCTGCCGTGCCTCCACCCAGCGCCGAAGACCTTCTGCGTGACGAACTGGCCGTGGGAGATGCACAGCTTGGAACCTACGCACCCATCTTGCGCCACCTGCTGGCCAGCGACGAACATTCGGTCTTCAGCGACGAGATCATCGCCCGCGTTCGTGGAATGATGGCGGACCTTGCCCGTCAGGTGGTCGAGGATATGGCTGCCTCGACCGAAGACGATATGCTTCGCAGCCATGATCCAGTCGCGATAGGCGCGCTCGTCGCCCGTTTCGCCGGCCACGAAGGCCTGCTGAAGCACTGTCATGCGCTCGCGCTGGAGTGGCATCTGACCCAGACCCTGCAAGGGCGCCTGGCACTAGATCCGGTGCTCTCACCGTTGCTGCAGGCGCTGATCGCGTCGAGCGAGACCACGACAGCGTCGCAGGCCATGGCCTTGCTCGCCGCCCAGGCGCGTTTTGCCCAGACGCAGCGGCGCATGCAGTTGCCGCTTGCGGAACTGCCCGGCGACCTCTTGTTCGCCGTCCTCGTCGCGCTCCGAGCCTACGGTGCAGAAGATCCACAGCGATCCGACGCCTGCGCCCGTGCCGAAAGCGCGATTCGCGCCAGGTTCGACGAAGGACGCAGCCGGCTTGGCCTGATGTCGCGTCTGCTGACAGGGATGGGCGCAGGCCTGACGGCCGCACTGTCGGTCAGCCATGCCGGCGCAGGTCTGTTTCTCTCGGCTCTCGCCATGGCGACGGGGCAGGACCGCGACCATGTGGTCATGACAACCAGCGAGGGCCAGTATGCCCGCTTGTACCTTTCGCTGCGCGCCGCGGGGCTAAAGCCGCATGTGGTGGAAGAACAGTTCATGGCGCTGTTCCCCGACGTCACGTTGCCGGATGACTTCGACCAACTTGGTGCCGATCGTGCGGCGGCGCTGCTTGCCGGTGCCGGTCACTACGCCGGCTATTGAACGTGCAGCACCCAGCCTCATCCCAGGCGCAGGCGCTATGCGACGGCGCCGATCGCCTCATCAGCGCGGAAGAGCCGCTGGCCGGCCTGCAGATGCGGTGCGGCGGCGAAATCCCCGGTGAAATTGCGATCCCCGCCCTGCTCGAACTGGTGCGCAAGGTGCGCGCCTACAACCTCAAGCTGGCACGAACGATCCGAGCGTCGGACGGGCGCGACAGCATCACCGCCTGGATCGAGGCGCAGCCCGAAGGCGAAGGCGTCGCCATTGCGATCCGTTCGTGGCAGACGGTCCCGTTGCCGGCCGAGGATCCGGCCGAGGTCGCCGAGCACCGGGCCGCGATCGATCGCACCCTGGCGGAACTATCCGCGCGCCTTGACGCGCAGCAAGGCGTGCTGACCGTCGAAAGCGATGCGCCTGACCTTGCCGACCTTACCGCCGCGATGCAGGCCGGGTTCGGCCGGCCGTGGACCGATTTTGTATCGATTGCCGGTAGCAGCCATCAGCAACCGATGCATTGGCGCCTTCTCGACGGGGCCAACCTGACCGTTGCCGGATCGGACCGTTCCTGGCGAGCGGCGCTCTTTCCGCAGCAGGCTCCGGGGCAGGAGCCGACGGGCTTCGAGTTGTGCCTGACCGCCGAACAGCCGCTGGCGGCGCAGTCTGCTGTCCCTTTGGTTCCAGCCGCTCCGGTCCTGCCGCAGAACGAACCCGGCCTGGTCGGACGCGACATAGCGCCCGTCTTGCGCCAGCCGATCGCGCGGATCATCGCCAATGCCGAGACCATCCGCACCCGCATGGCCGGGCCCCTTGCCGAGGAGTACAGCCAGTACGCTGCCGACATCGCCTCGGCTGGGCAGCACCTGCTCTCGCTGGTCGAGGATCTGGCCGATCTCGAGGTGGTCGAAGCGGATGATTTCAACACCGCGCCTGACCGCATCGACCTGGCCGATGTGGCGCGGCGCGCAGCCGGGATCCTTGCGGTCCGCGCACAGGAACGCGGTATCGCGATCGATCCGCCGCGAATTGGCGAACACCTGCCGGCCATCGCCGAGTTTCGCCGGGTGCTGCAGGTCCTGCTCAATCTCGTCGGAAACGCGATCCGCTATTCGCCCGACAATTCGCAGGTCTGGATCCGGCTTGAACCCGACGGCGCGCGGGCCAAGGTAATTGTCGCGGATCAAGGGCCGGGCCTGACCCAGGAGCAGCAGGGCCGCGTGTTCGAGAAGTTCGAGCGGCTCGGCCGCAGCGACGAAAGCGGGTCGGGGCTCGGCCTCTACATCTCGCGCCGGCTGGCGCGGGCGATGGGCGGCGAACTGACAGTGGAAAGCGCGCCGGGACAAGGCGCACGGTTCATCCTCGACGTGCCGGGCGATCTACTCGCCGCCGCTCCCGTCACGTGCCCCAAGCCAGACGAGCAGGCCGCCAACGGCAGCGGTGACTGAGCCGTAGAGCGCCCATTGCGGGTCGCCCAGCATGAAGCTTGAACCGGGCCACATGATGAGGCCAAGGCCCTGACCGGTCCAGAGCAGCCCCATGAGGACCATCAGGGTGCCGACGACGAGCAGCACCGCGCGCGCGATTGCCATCCTATTCCCTCCCGGACGGCGACTATCCGATAGCCGCCGCCGGAAGCGAACCTGCGCGACTGTTCAGCGCTTGTCGAGCGGAACGTAGTCGCGCTGCGTCGGCCCGGTGTAGAGCTGGCGCGGTCGACCGATCTTCTGGCCGGGATCGCTGATCATCTCGTTCCATTGCGCAACCCAGCCGACGGTGCGGGCGAGGGCGAAAAGCGCCGTGAACATGGTGGTCGGGAACCCGATCGCCGAGAGGATGACGCCCGAATAGAAATCGACGTTGGGGAACAGCTTCTTCTCGACGAAATAGTCGTCGTTCAGCGCCATTTCCTCGAGCCGCAGGGCAACTTCGAAGACCGGATCGCTGACCTTCAGGGCATCGAACACCTCGCGCACGGTCTTCTGCATCACGGTCGCGCGCGGATCGTAATTCTTGTACACGCGGTGGCCGAAGCCCATCAGGCGGAACGGGTCGTTCTTGTCCTTGGCGCGTTCGATGTAATGCGGAATCTTGTCGGGCGTGCCGATCTCGTGAAGCATGTTCAGCGCGGCTTCGTTGGCACCCCCGTGGGCGGGTCCCCACAGGCATGCGATGCCTGCCGCGATGCAAGCGAAGGGGTTCGCACCAGACGAGCCGGCGAGGCGCACCGTGCTGGTCGAGGCGTTCTGCTCGTGGTCGGCATGGAGGATGAAGATCCGGTCCAGCGCCTTCTCGACTGCCGGGACCACCTCGTATTCCTCGGCCGGCACGCCGAAGGTCATGCGCAGGAAGTTGCCGGTGTAGGACAGGTTGTTGTCGGGATAGAGGAACGGCTGCCCGACCGAATACTTGTAGGCCATGGCCGCGATGGTCGGCATCTTTGCGATCAGGCGATGGCTGCTGATCTTGCGGTGCTGCGGATCGGAAATGTCGGTGCTGTCGTGGTAGAATGCCGAGAGGGCCCCGACGACGCCGCACATGATCGCCATCGGGTGCGCATCGCGCCGGAACCCGCGGTAAAACGTTGCAAGCTGCTCGTGCAGCATGGTGTGCCGCGTGATCGTCGTCTCGAAGGTCTTGAGCTCATCCGCGCTCGGCAGCTCTCCGTTGAGCAGAAGGTAGCTCACTTCCATGAAGCTCGAATGTTCGGCCAGCTGCCCGATCGGATAGCCGCGGTGCAGCAGCACGCCTTCGTCACCGTCGATATAGGTCAGTGCACTTTCGCAGCTGGCCGTGCTGGTGAAGCCGGGATCGAAGGTGAACATCCCGGTCTGGCCATAGAGCTTGCGTATATCGATGACGTCTGGGCCGACCGAACCCGACACGACCGGATAGTCGAACTGGCCGCCTTCGGTGTTGAGTGATGCAGTCTTAGACACCGTTCTTGCTCCTCAATCGTGTATTGCCGTGGCAGGAAGGGCCTGCGCGTCGATCCGCGCGAGGCTTTCCTCCCGACCCAGCAAGACCAAAACGTCGAAAATTCCCGGGGATGTCGTCTGTCCGGTCAGCGCGGCGCGCAGCGGCTGGGCAAGCTTGCCCAGGCCCAGGCCGCGTTCGGCCGCCATGGCCTTCAGTGCTTCTTCCAGCGCTTCGAGCGACCAGTCGTTTGTCATCCCCAACCGCTGCGCCACGGCGCCAAGCAGGCTGCGGGACTCGTCGGTCAGCAGAGCGGCGGCCTTGTCCTCAATCGCCAGAGGGCGCCGGGCGAACAGGAAAGCCGCGCCGGACGCCAGCTCGTTAAGATTCTTCGCCCGCACTTTGAGCACCGGCATGGCCCTGGCGAGCAAGGCCTGATCGACCGCACCCGCCATGCGCGGCGCGACGAGAGCTGCCAGACGCGCATCGTCGGCCTCGCGCAGGTAGTGCCCGTTGAGGTTCTGCAGTTTCGCCAGGTCGAAGCGCGACGCGCCCTTGCCGACATGGCCGATGTCGAACCATTCGACCGCCTGTTCGCGGCTGATGATCTCATCGTCGCCATGCCCCCAGCCGAGCCGGAGCAGGTAGTTGAACAGCGCTTCGGGCAGGATGCCCATCTCATCGCGATAGGCATCGACTCCCAGCGCGCCGTGCCGCTTGGACAACTTGGCCCCGTCCGCACCGTGGATCAACGGCACGTGGCCATAAGCCGGATCCGGCCAGCCCCCCTCGACCGCATCCATTCCGCGAATGATCAGCAACTGGCGGAAGGCGTTGTTGATGTGATCGTCGCCGCGAATGACGTGGGTGACGCCCATGTCGTGATCGTCGACCACCACGGCCAGCATGTACGTCGGCGTGCCGTCCGAACGCAGCAGAATGAAATCGTCGAGTTCGGCATTGGCGACCGTTATCGACCCCTGGACCAGGTCGTCGATCGTGGTTTCGCCATCGCGCGGGGCCTTGACCCGCACGACGTAGGGCTTGTCGGCGGGCCAGGCTTCGGGCGATGAATCGCGCCATTCGCTGTCTATGCGGAACGGCCGCCGCTCGGCCTGGGCTAGCTCGCGGCGGGCGGCCAGTTCCTCGCTGGTCAGATAGCAGCGATAGGCATGGCCCGCTTCGAGCAAGGCATGCGCCACCTCGGCATGGCGACCGGACCGAGCGAACTGAAAGGTCGCCGGCTCGTCGCCCATCAGGCCAAGCCAGTCGAGCCCGTCGAAGATCGCCTCGATCGCCGGCTCGGTCGAACGGGCGCGGTCGGTATCCTCGATCCGTAGCAGGTACCTGCCGCCGGTATGCCGCGCGTAGAGCCAGTTGAACAACGCGGTTCTGGCGCCGCCGATATGAAGGAAGCCGGTGGGCGAGGGAGCAAAGCGCGTGACCACGGACGTGCCCGTGCCTCCCGCGTCATGTCCGCTTCCGCTTGCCATCGACCGTCCCTTCCTGTCACTTGCGAGCCATGGCCAGCCGAGTTCCGCCAACTGTGCCGATGGGCGATGCAGAGCCCGACGGCGCTGCACTGCAACACGGCCCTTGGCGCAACCGGATCGACTTGTCCAGCGCACTCGCGCATGGCGAATCGTTCCTTTCGCGGGCCGGTTTCGATCGGGCTCCGTGGACAATCGTCGCGCTCGGCGCGGGAATCGCGGCGTGGTTCCTGCTGCCGACATCGTGGCACTGGCTAGCCTGGGCCAGCCTGTGCCTCTCGTGTGGCCTGCTCGGGCTGGCGCTGATCGGTCCAAGCGGCAACTTTCCCTATATCCGGCAATCGCTTGTGGTCATGACTTCTGTGGCTGCGGCAGGCACACTTCTGGTCTGGGGCAAGTCGTCGCTGGTGGGCACACCGCCCATTGCGCGGCCGATGGTCGCGGTCATCGATGGGACCGTGCTCGACCGGGACGAACAGCCCGCCCAGCACCGGGTGCGGCTGACCCTGGCGACGCGCGAGCCCGGGACCGCCCGGCCGATCAAGGTGCGGCTCAATCTCGACCTTGCCCGAGACCGCATGGACCTGGTGCGTGGCACCACGCTTAAGTTGCGCGCGAGGCTCGTCCCGCCGGCTCCGCCAATGTTGCCGGGCGGGTACGATTTCGCCCGTTCGGCGTGGTTTTCGGGTCTCGCCGCGACGGGCAGCGTGTTGGGCGACGTCACCGTGTTGTCGCGGGGCGGGTCGGACCATGATCTCGCGCGCATCCAGCAGGCGCTGTCGCAGCACGTTCGCGCCAACCTGGGCGGTTCGCCGGGGACGATTGCGGCGGCGTTCGCCAGCGGGGATCGCGGCGCGATCGCGGCTGCCGACGAAGAGGCGATGCGCGACGCCGGACTGACCCACCTGCTGTCCATCAGTGGTCTGCACGTCAGCGCCGTCATCGCGGCCGCCTATGTTCTCGCCCTACGTCTGCTCGGACTGATCCCGTGGCTCGCCTTAAGGGTGCGCCTGCCCCTTGTCGCGGCGGCCAGCGGCGCGGTGACGGGGATCGGGTACACCCTGCTGACCGGAGCCGAAGTGCCGACGATCCGGTCGTGCATTGGCGCGCTCCTGGTGCTTGTCGCGCTCGCTCTAGGCCGCGAAGCCTTGTCGATGCGGATGGTGGCCGTGGGCGCGGGCGCGATCCTGCTGATCTGGCCCGAAGCCCTGGTCGGCCCCAGCTTCCAGATGAGCTTTGCCGCCGTTACCGCCATTGTCGCCCTGCATTCCGCGCCGCGCATCAAGGCGCTGTTTCAGGCGCGGGAGGAGCCTTGGTACGCAAAGCTCGGTCGCCAGGTCGGCTCGTTGCTGCTGACCGGCATCGTGATCGAACTGGCGCTGATGCCGATCGGCCTGTTCCATTTCCACCGTGCCGGGGTCTACGGGGCGCTCGCCAATGTCGTGGCGATCCCGCTCACCACCTTCGTGTCCATGCCCTTGATTGCGCTCGCGCTGCTGTTCGACACGCTTGGGCTCGGCGCGCCGCTGTGGTGGCTGGCGGGCAAGTCGCTCGAACTTCTGCTTGCCCTGGCGCACTGGACCGCCTCGTTCCCTGGCGCGGTGACGCTGCTGCCAGCTATGGGCGGCGGCGCCCTTGCGCTGTTTGTCCTTGGCGGTCTGTGGCTGGCCCTGTGGCGCGATCGCGTCCGATTGCTCGGCCTTGCCCCCGCTATTCTCGGTGCGGTCCTGCTGTCGGCAACAGAGGCGCCGGACGTTCTTGTCTCGGGCGACGGGCGCCACGTCGGGATTACGGGCGAGGGGAGAGACTTGCTGGTCCTGCGCGATAGCCGCAGCGACTTTGCCCGCGACAACCTGAGCGAACTGGCCGGGATGAACGGCGAAGTGCGGCTTATCGCCGATTGGCCGGGCGGCGAATGCAATGCCGACTTCTGCGCTTTGCGGCTCGATCGCTCCGGCCGCGCCTGGGACCTGCTGATTGCGCGCGGCAAGGATTACGTCGACGAGCGCGCGCTGGCCGCGGTCTGCGACCGCGTCGATGTGGTGATCGCCGCCCGCTACCTGCCCCGGTCATGCCGGCCGCGCTGGATCAAGGCCGACAGGCGCCTGCTCGACCGGAGCGGCGGGTTGGCGATAGACCTCGATGATGCAAACATTCGCACGGTGGCGCAGGGACAGGGGCAACACGGTTGGTGGAACCCGCAGGCGCGGGTCTTCAGCGTCCGCCCCTTGGCTCCAGACGCAAGCAGGGCGCCGCGACCCACCGGCCCGACGCCCCGCGATTGAACCCCATACCTTGAATTAGTGGTAGCGGCGCAGCAATCCCGCCAGTTTGCCTTGCACCACCACTTCGCGCGGATCGTAGATCTGCGGTTCGTAAGCGGCGTTGGCCGGATCGAGACGGACGCGCCCGGCCTCGCGGCGCAGGTATTTGAGTGTCGCTTCCTCGCCCCGGACCAGAGCCACCACGATTTCGCCGTCGCGCGCGGTATCTGTGCGGCGGATCAGCGCAAAGTCGCCGTCGAGAATGCCGGCTTCGATCATCGAATCACCGGAAACTTCCAGCGCGTAGTGTTCGCCCGCACCCAGCAGTGCAGCCGGCACCGGCAGGGTCGCGGCGGTTTCCAGTGCTTCGATCGGAACGCCGGCGGCGATGCGGCCGTGGAGCGGAATCTCGATCACGTCGTTGGCGGGCGCGGGTCGCGCCTCAGGCGGGCGAACTGCCACGGCAGCCGGGTTGGCGTTGGCCGCTCTCGGCACGGCAGGCTTGGCACCGACATCATCCGGCTGCCGCAGCACTTCGAGCGCGCGTGCCCGGTTGGGCAGGCGCCGAATGAAGCCGCGTTCCTCCAGCGCGGAAATCAGCCGGTGCACGCCCGACTTCGACTTGAGGTCCAGCGCTTCCTTCATTTCCTCGAACGAAGGGGACACACCGGTCTCTTCGAGGCGGGCCTGGATAAAGCGGATCAGTTCGTGCTGCTTGCGGGTCAGCATGCGCCGGGCACTCCGATGGAACGAGCGGAACATCCGGGCGATGTTTGCGCATCGTTCAGTGAACGAATGCAGAACAACTAAGCAACAAAAGAGGTCGCGTCAAGCAATTCCGCCGTTCTTGCGCAATCAGTCGACGGCGCGCCAAGTCCCCGACTTGCCGCCGCGCTTTTGGATCAGGCGGATGCCGCCGATGATCATGCCTTTGTCGATTGCCTTGACCATGTCGTAGATCGTCAGGAGCGCGACCGAGACGGCGGTCAGGGCTTCCATTTCGACGCCGGTCCGGCCGGTCAAGGTTGCCGCGGAAACGGCGCGCAAGCCCCTGTCGTCAAAGTCGAAATCGATCGTGACACTGTCCAGCGCGAGGGGGTGGCACAAGGGGATCAATTCGGCCGTCTTCTTGGCCGCCATGATGCCCGCAATCCGCGCCGCAGCCAGCACATCGCCCTTGAGGACCGTGCAGTCACGGATCGCAGCAAGAGCGGCATCCGACATGGCGATTCGCCCTTCGGCGATCGCGACGCGCCGGGTCTCGGGCTTGCCGCCGATATCGACCATCCGCGCCTTGCCCTCGGCGTCGAGGTGGGTGAGTTCAGCCATGCAGCAGCGCCTGGGTCGCCGCAGTGACGTTGGCCTGCCGCATCAGGCTTTCGCCGACCAGGAAGGTCCGCACGCCCCTGGCCTCCAGCCGCAGCAGATCGGCGTGGCTGTTGATGCCGCTTTCGGCGACCAGCAAGGTGCCGGCAGGCGCCAGCGGCAAAAGCCGCTCCGTGGTGGCAAGATCGGTGACGAAACGTTTGAGATCGCGGTTGTTTACTCCGATCAGGCGTGATTTCAGTCGCGCAGCTCGATCCATTTCGCTTTCGTCGTGCACTTCGACAAGGACATCCATGGCCTGATCGTGCGCCGCGGCCTCGATCTCGGCCATCTGCGCGTCGTCGAGTGCGGCGACGATGATCAGGATAGCGTCAGCCCCGATCGCGCGGGCTTCGGCGACCTGCCACGGGTCGACCATGAAGTCCTTGCGCAGCACGGGCAGGCTGCACGCCGCGCGGGCGGCAACCAGGTAGTCCTCGTGCCCTTGGAAATAGGGCGCATCGGTCAAGACCGAGAGGCAGGCGGCTCCGCCGGCCTCGTAAGCGCGGGCATGGCTGGGCGGATCGAAGTCGGGGCGTATGAGGCCCTTCGAAGGCGATGCCTTCTTGATTTCGGCGATCAGGGCAAAGCCTTGTTCGGCCTTCTGGCGAAGCGCCGCTTCAAAACCGCGGGGCGGCGTCTGGCGGCGGGCCAGCACGTCGAGCGCGTCGAGCGAGGTCGCCGATTTGCGCACCGCGACCTCCTGGCGCTTGGTCGCGCAGATCTCGGCAAGCTTGTCGGTCATGAGCAAGTCGCGATCCAGCAGTCGAGCAGCGCTTTGGCAAGCCCGCGGTCGATGGCCTCGGCGGCTTCTTCGACCCCTTCGTGCAGGTCGCCCACCTCGTCAGCGACCAGCAGTGCGGCCGCGGCGTTGAGGAGAACCGCGTCGCGGTAGGCGCCCGGCTCTCCGTTCAGCAGGCGGCGCAAGGCCTCGGCGTTGAATGCCGCATCGCCACCTCGAAGGGCGCCGAGATCGTGCGAGGGCAGGCCGGCATCCTCGGGCCGCAGCTCGGCGGGGAGCGGACCGAAACCGATCGGCGCGACGTAGCTGAGGCCGGCGATCGACAGTTCATCGAGCCCTTCTGCCCCCGACACGACCATCGCGCGTTCGGTGCCAAGCAGGTCCATCGCATCGCGGTAGAGCGCAATGAGGTCGGGGTGGGCGACGCCAACCAGCTGGCGCGTTACCTTGGCCGGATTGGCCAGCGGGCCGCACAGGTTGAAGATCGTCCGGCGGCCCAGCGCCTTGCGGATCGGCCCGACCCGCGCCAGCGCCGGATGGTGGATTTGCGCGAAAAGGAACCCGATACCGAGATCGGGCAGGGTTTCGCCGGCCATCGCGCTGGCTTTCGCAAGGTCGAGGCCAAGCGCTTCGAGGGTATCCGCGCCGCCGGCCAGGCTCGAGGCGGCGCGGTTGCCGTGCTTGGCCACCGGCACACCGCAGGCGGCGACGACGAGCGCCACCGCGGTCGAGACGTTGACGCTGTGCTGCCCGTCGCCGCCGGTGCCGCAGACGTCGATTGCCCCTGCTGGCGCGTCAACGGCGATCATCCGCGCGCGCATCGCGCGGACCAGGCCCGCAATCTCGCGCGCGGTTTCGCCGCGATCGGCAATGGCAAGCAGGGTATGGGCGATCTCGGCGTCGTCCATGGCGCCGTCTAGCATTCGCCCGAACAGTGCCTCGGCGTCGGTGAGGTCGGCGATCATGCCAGCTGGCGGGTCGGCACCCCGCAGATCGCCAGGAAATTTGCCAGCATGGCGTGGCCGTGCTCGGTGGCGATGCTTTCGGGGTGGAACTGCACCCCGTGGATCGGCAATTCGCGGTGGCGCATGCCCATGACGTGTGCGTCGTCGCTCGTCGCGTTCACGATCAGCGTATCGGGAATGTCCTTGACGATGAGCGAGTGATAGCGGGTGGCGATGAAGGGCGAGGGCAAGCCTTCAAAGAGGCCCGTGCCGTCATGGCTGACCGGCGAGACCTTGCCGTGCATCAGCCCACCGCGCACAACCTTGCCGCCGAAGTACTGCCCGATCGACTGGTGACCCAGGCACACGCCGAGCAGTGGAACCTTGGCATCCGCCGCCGCACCGACGAGGTCGAGGCTGATCCCGGCCTCGTCCGGGGTGCAGGGGCCGGGCGAGATGAGAAAGCCCTGCGCGCCGCTGGAAATGGCCTGACCGGCGCTCATCGCGTCGTTGCGGACGACCTCAACCTCGGCGCCCAGTTCCATCAGGTAATGGACGAGGTTCCAAGTGAAGCTGTCGTAGTTGTCGATGACGAGGATCATGATCCGGCCCTACTGCCCGAAACTGGCATCGGACGCCACCCTTACCGCTTCCCTGGCGGCAGCGATGAGGGCGCCGGCCTTGGCCTCGCACTCGCGCTGTTCGTAGGCGGGATCGCTGTCGGCGACGATCCCGGCGCCGGCTTGGACGTGGAGGACGCCATCCTTGACTACCCCGGTGCGCAGGACGATGCAGGAATCGAGACTGCCATCTGGCGCGAAATAGCCCACCCCGCCGGCATAGGCGCCGCGCGTTTCGGGTTCCAGTTCTGCGATGATCTGGCAGGCGCGGACCTTCGGCGCGCCGCTGACCGTTCCGGCCGGAAAGCCGGCAAAGACCGCGTCGATCGCGTCGTGCTTCGCGGTGTCGAGACGTCCCACCACATTGGAGACGATGTGCATCACGTGGCTGTAGCGTTCGATCGTGTAGCTTTCGGTCACTTCGACCGTCCCGGCCGCGGCGACCCGGCCTACGTCATTGCGGCCGAGATCGAGCAGCATCAGGTGTTCGGCGCGTTCCTTGGGATCGGCGAGCAGGCTGGCCTCGTTGGCGCGGTCCTCTTCTATCGTGGCACCGCGCGGGCGGGTGCCGGCGATCGGTCGGATCGTGACTTCGCCGTCGCGGACGCGGACGAGAATCTCCGGACTTGATCCGGTCAGGGCGAAGCCGGGCAGGTCGAGGAAATAGAGGAACGGCGAGGGGTTGACCCGGCGCAACGCGCGGTACAGCGCCAGCGGGGGCAGGGTGAAGGGTGTGGTGAAGCGCTGCGCCAGCACGACCTGGAAGATGTCGCCCGCCTCGATATAGGCTTTAGCCTGGCGGACCATCGCAGCATAGTCCGCCGCCGGCATTGTGGGGGTCAGATGCGGCTCTGCCAGCACGGCCCCGGCAGTCGGCGAGGGTGGTGCCTGCTCGAGGCGGCGCAACGCGGCGTCGATCCGGTCGCCTGCGCGTTCGATCGCCACATCGGAAGCCGTGGCGCCCGGCCAGAGTGGAGCGATACAGAACAGTTCGTCGCGCAGCCGGTCGAACACCAGAACCAGCGTCGGCCGCACGAACAGCATGTCGGGCAGGTCGAGCGGGTTTTCGGCAGGCCGCGGGAGGTCCTCGACCAGGCCGTAGGTTTCGTACGCGAAATAGCCGACCAGAAAGGCCAGCGCTGGCGGCAGGCCTTCGGGCATGGCGATGCGGCAGGCGGTGACCTGGGCGCGCAACTCATCGAGCGCATTGCCGGGAAGCGGGCGGAAGGCGCCGCGATCATGGGCCCAGTCCGCGTTGACTTCGGCCTCCGCGCCTGTCGCGCGGAACACCAGATCGGGATCGAGCCCGAGCATCGAATAGCGCCCGCGCACTTCGCCGCCCTGGACCGACTCCAGCAGGAAGTCGCCGCGCCCCTCTACGATAAGCTTGGCGGCGGCGCCGACCGGGGTTTCGCTGTCGGCGATCAGGCGGCGCCAGACGAGCGAACTGCGCCCGTCTTCGAGTGCGGCGCGTGCCGCCTCGCTGTTCTCCAGTCGAGCCGCCCCCACCGATCGGTCCGCCGTCAGTTGGCGGCGCCGGTCAGGCGGCCGCGCAGGCCGTTGATCGCGGCGTCGTTGCGCTTGACCCCGACATCGGCGCGCATGGCCGCGCGCAGCTGTTCGGAGAACTCGTTGCCCTGAAGCTGTGCGATCGACCGGGCCAGTTCGCCGAGGCGCGGATCGTCGGCCGCAACCGTGCCGGGGATCGCATCCTTGAGCTGAACCACGAACCAACCGCGCGAGCGCGGCGCGCCCAGCAGCTTGACCTTGCCCTTGGCCATCTGGAACAGGAGCGAGAGCGGCGGCGGGGTCTGCTGACCCATCGCCTGGAACTGCTGGCGGGACATGTCGACGCTTTCGACCGGCGGCAGGCTGACCCCGAGCCCGGCCACCAGCGCGCGCAGGTCTCCGCCCTTGCGAACCTGGTCCTCGATCTTCTGGGCGACGGCCTTGGCTGCAATTGCGCCCTTCGACAACTGGATGTCGTTGACCACCGTCTGGCGGATCTGGGCCAGCGGCGGGGGCGCCGAAGCGGCAATCGCGGCGACGTCGAAGACGACGAAGGTCTTGCCGGCTTCCACTTCGGCAAGCTGGGGCTGGCGTTCGCTTTCCATGGCAAAGGCCGCTTCGACCACGCGGGCCAGCTGCGGTGGGGTCTGGCCGCCCTGCGGGCCGAACACGGCGCCGTTGGCAAGCAGCGGCGGGGTCGAGGAGACGGTCAGGCCAAGTTCCCTGGCGACGTCTGTCAGCGAGGCGCCGTTGTCGAACTGGTCCTCGATCTTGGCCGAGAAATCGGTCAGCGCGGCGCGGCGCTTGGCCACCGCCAGCTGCTGGGTCAGTTCGCCCCGCACCTGGTCGAGCGAGCGCCCGGCCCTGTTCTCGACTGCGTCGATGCGGATCAGCGTCCAACCGAGCGGCGCCTTGAGCGGGCCTACAACGGTTTTCACAGGCGCGGCGAAGGCGGCATCGGCGATGGCCTGGCTGGTCTGCGCCGACAGGCCCTGGCGGCTGATGACACCGAGGCTCGCGGCTGCGAGGCCCTTGCTCGAGGAAACCGCCTCCAGCGACTTGCCGCTGGCCGTTTCGGCCAGGATCGCCTTGGCGGCGGCTTCGGTCGGCAGGACGAGCTGCGTCACGCGGCGCTGCTCGGTGGCGGCAAACTGTGCCTTGTTCTTCTCGTACAGTGCGGCCACCTCAGCCTCGGTCGGCGCGGGAACGTTTTTGACAGCAGCGTCGGTGAAGGTCGAGTAGCGGATGATCCGGCGTTCGGGCAGAACGTAGTCGTCCTTGCGATCGGCATACCACTTGGTAATTTCGGCCTCGGTCGGCGCGCTCTTCGGGGCAAATACCCCCGAGGGCAGGGTGGCGATCGCGCCGATCCGCTTTTCGGTCAGGATGCCGGCATAGCGCTGCACTGCCTCGCGGTTGGGCACGTTGCCCACTTCAGCCGCCCCGAGCAGTTGCCGTGCCATCATGGCTTCGGTGATCTGGCGGCGAACCTGATCGTCGGTGATCCCGCGCTGGGCGAGAAAGGCGCGATAGACCTGCTCGTTGAACTTGCCATCGACGCTTTGCGCCGAGGGAATCTTGGCGATCTCGCTGTCGATCAGGCGGCTGCCGACATAAATGCCGTGCTTTTCGCCGAAGGCGCGCACTGCGGTCAGGTCGATGATGTTGTCGAGCAACTGGGTCAGCCCGCCCTGTTCGACGAAGGTCTTCATGGTCATCCGCGGCTGCTGCTGGCGCAGTTCGTTCACCGCGTTGTTCGCCGCGCGTTCGAGATCGGTGGCGTGGACCCGCTCCTTGCCGACCGTCGCTACCCGGTCGCCGCCACCGCCGAGTCCGATGCCGCCGCCCGTGTTCAGAACGTCGCCGCTGGCAAAGGCGACCGCGATCAGTGCCACGAAGCCGAGCGTCACCGCGACGCCGATCTTGGAAGAGAAGAAACTACGGAAAAACTGGAGCATGACCCTGACGCCGTTGAAGTGCGCGCCCACGCGGGCACGGCTTGGGCGGGGCTTTACGCAGCATTGGCGCGCTTCGCAATGGCCGAGCAGCGCTTGTCCGCATGGGGGGACGCGCCGTTCCGACCGGCGCAAGAGCTTTGACAAGTAGGGGGACGCTCGCCTAGCTGCGCCGCGAGATTCGTCGGGGGGCAACTGCCATCCCAGTCGGTACCAAGGTGCAGCCCTGCTGCCAGCGAAGGTCAGACCATGCCCCAGCGGCCCTATATCGTCGGAAACTGGAAAATGAACGGCACGCGCGCGCAGCTTGCCGAAGCTCGCGCGATCGACCGCGGTGCCGCGCGCCATTCGGGCGTGCGCGTGGCCATTGCGCCGCCCTTCACGCTGATCTCCACCATGGTCGAGGCCGTCCAGGAGCTGACTGTCGGCGGGCAGGACTGCCACAGCCAGGTCAGCGGCGCATTTACCGGCGACATATCGGCGATGATGTTGAAAGACGCGGGGGCGGGTTTCGCCATTGTCGGCCACTCCGAGCGTCGCGCCATGCATGGCGAGAATGACGCCATGGTGCAGGACAAGGCGCGCGCCGCGCTCGACGCCGGGCTCGAGGTGATCGTCTGCGTCGGCGAGACCGAAGCGCAACGTGACGCGGGCAAGGCCGAACAGGTCGTCGGCGAACAGGTCGAAGCGTCGATGCCGGTGGGCGAAGGGTTCGTGCCGCGCCTGACGCTGGCCTACGAACCGGTCTGGGCGATCGGCACCGGGCGCGTCGCGGCGCCGGCCGACGTGGCGGCCATGCACGCCGTCCTGCGGGCCAAGCTGGTCGCGCTTTACGGGGACGAGGGTTCGAACGTGCGCATTCTCTATGGCGGATCGGTCAATGCCGGCAATGCCGCCGAACTGCTCGCCACACCCGAAGTGGGCGGTGCACTGGTCGGCGGAGCGAGCCTGACCGCCGACAGCTTCCTTGCGATCGTTGCAGCGGCCGCTCCCGCCGCGGACTGAAGCGGCAAAGCTTGCGCCGCGCGGCCTGCGCGCCTAGATGCGCCTCAACTGACCCGATTTCGGAACACCCATGTCTTCTCTCTTTCTCTTCCTCATGGTCGTCCAGGCGATCGTTGCCGCCCTTCTGGTCTGGGTCATCCTGATGCAGAAGTCGGAAGGCGGCGGCCTGGGCGTCGGCGGCAGCCCGGCCGGCCTGATGTCGGCGCGCGGCGCCGCGGACTTCCTGACCCGGTCGACCACGATCCTCGCCAGCGTCTTCGTCATTCTCTCGATTGTGCTGGCGGCGCTCGCGGTGCGCAGTGGCGGAACCCGCGCCATCGACGATAGCCTGCAGCGCAACGCGCCGTTGACGGCACCGGCGCAGCCCGCTCCGGTCGATCCGCTGGCCGGTGCCGCCGGCGGTGCCCCGGCGGCCGAACCTGCGGCTCCCGCGGCGTCGCCGTCGGCTTCGACCCCGGCCGATCCCTTCGCGCTTCCCGCACAGAAGTAACACCGATCTTTCGAATAGACGCGACCTTGCCCTTCTCGGGCGGGGTTGCGGTCCCGTTGGCATGAGATTGGGCGTGATCTTTGTGGATTGCAGCGCCAGCCTCTTGCCCTGACCCCCACTTCAGCACTAAGGCGCGACTCCCATGGCGCGGTTCATTTTTATCACCGGCGGCGTGGTTTCCTCGCTTGGCAAGGGTCTCATGGCGGCAAGTCTTGCCGCACTCCTGCAGGCGCGAGGCTACAAGGTCCGCATCCGCAAGTTCGACCCCTATCTGAACGTCGATCCGGGCACGATGAGCCCGTATCAGCACGGCGAAGTCTATGTGACCGACGACGGCGCGGAGACAGACCTCGACCTGGGCCACTACGAACGCTTTACCGGCGTATCGGCGCGCCAGGCCGACAACATCACTTCGGGCCGGATCTACCGCGACATCATAGCCAAGGAACGCCGCGGCGACTATCTGGGCGCGACCGTCCAAGTGATTCCGCACGTCACCGACGCGATCAAGGAATTCGCCAAGCAGCAAACCGACGAGCTCGATTTCGTCCTTTGCGAAATCGGCGGCACGGTCGGCGACATCGAGGGCCTGCCTTTCATCGAGGCGCTGCGCCAGTTGCGCAACGAACTGGGCCGTGAACGCACCTGTTCGGTGCACGTCACGCTGGTGCCCTATGTTGCCGCTGCGGGTGAACTCAAGACCAAGCCGACACAGCATTCTGTGCGTGAACTGACCAGCCTTGGCGTTCAGCCCGATATCCTGCTGTGCCGCTGCGAACATCCCCTGCCCGAGAACGAGCGGGCCAAGATCGCCTTGTTCTGCAACGTGCGCAAGGAAGCGGTGATTCCCGCACTCGACGCCAGCAGCATCTATGCGGTGCCGCTGCAGTACCACGCCGAAGGGCTCGACGCCGAGGTGCTGCACCATTTCGGCCTCGAAAGCGGTGACCTGCCTGACCTGTCGCGGTGGGACGATATCGTTGATCGCTACCACAACCCTGAAGGCGAAGTGACTATCGGCGTGGTCGGCAAGTATGTTGGCCTGCCAGACGCCTACAAGAGCCTGAACGAGGCGCTGGTGCACGGCGGCATGGCCAACCGGGTCAAGGTCAACGTCCGCTGGATCGATGCCGAACTGTTCGAGCAGGACGACGGGGAGATCGTATCGCGGCTGGAGCCGCTTCACGGCATCCTGGTTCCCGGCGGGTTCGGCGTGCGCGGCAGCGAAGGCAAGATCGCCAGCGTCCGCTTTGCACGCGAACGCAAAGTGCCGTTCTTCGGGATCTGCCTTGGGATGCAGATGGCCTGCATCGAAGGCGCGCGCAACACGGCCGGGATCGCCCAGGCCGGCTCGACCGAGTTTGGCGAGACCAGCGAGCCGGTGGTCGGCATCATCACCGAATGGATGAGTGCGGAGGGTCTGCAGAAGCGGGGCGCCGATACCGACCTTGGCGGAACAATGCGGCTTGGAGCCTACGAAGCGAAGCTGGCCGGCAACAGCCATGTGTCGAGCATCTATGGCGGCGCGACGACCATTTCGGAACGTCATCGCCATCGCTACGAAGTCAACGGCGCCTATCGTGACGACCTGGAGAAGGGCGGCCTGGTCTTTTCAGGGATGTCGCCCGACGGGTTGCTGCCCGAGATCGTCGAGCGGCCCGACCATCCGTGGTTCGTCGGCGTTCAGTTCCACCCCGAACTCAAAAGCCGACCGTTCGAGCCGCACCCGCTGTTTTCCGGCTTCATCGCCGCGGCGCTTGCCCAAGCCCGCTTGGTGTGAACACTTTGGCACACTAAAATGTGTGCAGTGTCAACACGTTAGCTGCCGCGGCCTGAAATTGCGCGGTATTTGTGTTGAACCGCCCCTCCGCTTCCCATAGCGACACCGCGTCGGGACGAATCGCGCGGGGGCGCGCTCGTCCGAACCAGAGGGGCAGATCCTGGCAGCTTTCGCTTTCGCCATGCCGCCCCCGTGGGGCCGCGTGGCGTGCCCTTGTGTGGCACGGCCCAAAGCCGCGCTGTGCGACAATGCGAGCTTGCCGTGATCTGACCGTCTTCTGCGACCCGGACGATCAGGACAGCGGCGGGGCGGTGGTCAACATCGCGGGGGGTGCGGTTCGCAAGAACCACACCCCCCAACTGTTTTCAGACTTTGACGCCCAGCTTCAGGCCGCGGCGCTGTCTTCGGCCGGGTCCTTGACGACCGACAGAGTCTTCTGGGTGCCGACGGCGATCTTCTTGGGTTTCATCGCTTCGGGCACTTCGCGGACCAGGTCGATGGTCAGCAGGCCGTCTTCGAGATTCGCATTATCGACGCGGACATAGTCGGCCAGTTCGAAACGGCGCTCGAACCCGCGCTGGGCGATGCCGACGTGCAGGAACTGAGCGCTGGATGCTTCCTCGGCCTTCTTGCCCTGGACCACCAGCAGGTTCTGCTGCGCCGTAATGTCGATATCAGCCGGCTTGAACCCGGCTACCGCCAGGGTGATGCGGTAGGCGTCTTCACCGCGACGCTCGACGTTGAAAGGGGGATAGTTGTCGCCGCCATTCATCCGGTTCTGGTTTTCCAGCAGGTCGAACAGGCGGTCGAAGCCGACCATCGTGCGGCGGTAGGGTGTGAAATCGAAACGGTTCATTGCAAAATCCTCTTGTGAGCAATTTCATCGTCTTGGCGAAAGCCCGAAAACGGCGCCTCCGTCGGTGTCACCCCCTTGCGGGCCATGACACCGATGCCGAGATATGATAGCGCCACCCGGTTTCAAGGGGGGCGAAGAACCCTTCTGCAGGAGTATGAAATGGCCGGGTCGAAAGTCGAGATCTATACCAAGTGGGGCTGCGGCTTCTGCGTGCGCGCCAAGGCGCTGCTCGACGCCAAGGGCGTGGCCTACGAAGAGTACGACATCACGATGGGCGGGCCGAAGAAGGCCGAAATGACCCAGCGCGTACCAAGCGCGATGACCGTGCCCCAGATCATCATAAACAACCGGCCGATCGGTGGTTGCGATGAACTTCACGCACTTGACCGCGCGGGCAAACTCGATCCGTTGCTGGCGGCATGACCATGGGCCGCGCCGCCCTGTTCCAGATGACCGCGGGCATCGATCCCGCCGCCAACGCCGCCGCGTTGGTGGGTGCGATCGGCGCAGCGTCCATGGGCGGCGCCTCAATGCTTTTCACACCCGAAATGTCGGGCCTGATCGACCGCGATCGCAAGCGCGCCGCGCCGCATATCGTGGCCGAGGAGGATAACCCGGTCCTGGCCGCGGTGCGCGCCGCTGCTGCGGACGCCGGCATCTGGGTCGCGCTGGGCAGCCTTGCCGTGGCGCGAGCGGACGGGCGCTGGGCCAACCGCAGCTTCGTTATCGACGGGGCCGGGTCAATTGCCGCGCGCTATGACAAGATTCACATGTTCGACGTCGATCTCGCCACGGGAGAGAGCTGGCGCGAAAGTGCGGCCTATGCGCCTGGAGAAGAGGTTGTAACCGTCCAAACTCCGCTTGGCCGCCTTGGCCTTGCAGTATGTTACGACTTGCGCTTTCCGGCACTTTTCGAAGCATTGGGGCGTGCGCGCTGCGACATGATCGCCATTCCCGCCGCCTTTACCGTCCCGACCGGGCAGGCCCACTGGCACGTGATGCAGCGCGCGCGGGCGATCGAGGCGAGTGCCTACGTCGTCGCCGCGGCCCAGGTCGGTCAACACGCCGATGGCCGCGTCACCTATGGCCACAGCCTGGTCGTCGATCCGTGGGGCGACGTTCTCCTCGACATGAAGGGCAGCGAGGCTGGCCTTGGCTTCGCCGAGATCGACAGTGCCCGGATCGCCGAGGTGCGTGGCCAGCTGCCCAGCCTCGCCAACAGGCGTCCCGTGCCGGGAGTGACCCCGGCATGATCGTCTTCGACCTGCTGTGCGAGGCGGGCGCGCACCGCTTCGAAGGATGGTTCGCCTCGTCCGACGCCTTTGCGGACCAGCAAGCGCGCGGGTTGCTGTGCTGCCCGGAATGCGGCAGCGCGCGGATCGCCAAGGCGCCGATGGCCCCGGCGGTCGGACGCAAGGGCAACCAGATTACCCCGTCCACTGCGGCCGACAAGCCGGCTCCGGCGATGAGCGGGCCGATCCCCCCGGCGATGCAGCAGGCCATGGCTAAGCTTGCCGCGATGCAGGCCGAGGCGTTGAAATCGTCGACCTGGGTTGGAGACAGCTTCGCCGAGAAATCGCGCGCGATGCATTACGGCGAGGCAGAGCACGAAACCATCCATGGCCAGACCTCGCTGGATGAGGCCAGGGCTCTGCTCGAGGAGGGCGTGGCGGTGATGCCGCTGCCGTTTCCGGTAGCGCCGCCCGACGAACTCAACTGATTGCCTATCGCGCGCCGCTATCCTAGAGGAAGCGCGTTGCGCCCGTAGCTCAGCAGGATAGAGCACCAGATTCCTAATCTGGGGGCCATGGGTTCGAATCCCGTCGGGCGCACCATTCCCATCGAACGGATCAGACCGCGGCGCTGAACTGGCGCGGCGAACCGGCGCGGAAACGGTCGAGCAGGGCTGCAACGGTCCGGGCATAGGGCAGGCCATCCGGCGCCAGCACGACCCAGCCTTTGCTGCTGGTGACAAGTCCTTGGTCGATGAAAGGTTGGAGCCGCGGCGCGATTTCGCCCATCAGGTCGTCGGTAAGGCGCGCGCGGCCCTGGCAGAGCAGGGCCTCGATCGCCGCGCCGCGCTGCTGATCGTCGGCCGTGCGAACGATACCGCGGTCGGCCGTGAGCAGGCCATCGCCGGCCAGCATCCGGTAACGCCCGCTGTTCTTCTCGTTCTGTGCGATGAGGTGCGGGAACTGGCTGATGGCCGACGCCCCCAGGCCGACGAGATTGGGTGCGTCGTCGTCAGTAAAGCCCTGGAAATTGCGCCGGACCCGCCCCTCGAGCGCCGCCCGCGCCAGCGGATCGCCGCCTGCCCTCGCGAAATGGTCGAACCCCACCGGGACATAGCCGTGACTGGCAAGATAGGTGTGGCCGAGCGAGGCCATGGCGAAGCGTTCGGCCTGGTCGGGCAGGGCTGTTGCGTCGATCGCGCGCTGGCGCGGCACGACATGGGGCACGTGGGCATAGCCGAACAGGGCAATCCGATCCGCGCCGAGCACGCGCGTCCGATGCAGGGCATCGGTCAGATCGTCGCGTGACTGGCCGGGAAGCCCGTACATCAGATCGAAGTTCAGCGAGCTGACTCCGGCTTCGCGCAGCCAGTCGACGGACCGCACGATGGTGTCCTCGTCCTGCACGCGGCCGATGGCTTGCTGGCAGTGGCTGGCGAACGTCTGGACGCCGAGGCTGGCCCGCTGGACGCCAACGGTGCGCAAGGCCTTCATCCAGTCCGCCGTCATGCTGCGCGGATCGAGCTCGATCGACATGATGGGATCGGTAAGACCGAAGGCCACAATCAGCCGGTCGAACAGCCGGATGAAGGCGATCGGATCGAGCGCGTTAGGGCTGCCTCCACCGAACGAGACCCGCCGTACCCGTGCGCCGGGCTGCAACAGGGCCGACACGGTGCCGATTTCGCGGGCGAGGGCGGCAAGATAGGAATCGAGTCGCTGGCGCCGCCCGGCCGCCCCCGTGTTGCAGCCGCAGTAGTGGCAGATCTGCTCGCAAAAGGGGATGTGGACGTAAAGCGAGATATCGCCCGTTGCGCCCGAAATCGCCGAAGGCAGGAGTGCGGCGTCGATCGCGCCGAAGTCGGCCGCGGTCGGATAGCTGGTGTAGCGCGGAACCGGAACGGTCAGCAGATCGGGGTGATAGGGCCACATGCCGAGATTGTGACGGTGCTGGCAATGGCGGTCATTGCGCTGGGTCAAAAACGCTTGCGCGAACAGCCTGCATGGCAGCCCTTCTGCGCGCAAGGGGCCGGGCGATCATCGCGGGCGGGCAGCGGGATCGTCGCCTTGCCGTCGGCGCAGAGGGCAACTGCCAAGCTGCGAGGCGCCTGCGGAAGGGGGCCGATCATGGACGGCAGAAGGGCCGCCAGGGCGAACAAGGCGGCGTTCATTCCTCGTCCTCGTCATCGATCAGGATGCGGTTGGCGGCCCCGTCCAGATCGTCGAACTGGCCGTCGCGCATGGCCCAGAAGAACCCGCCGAGCCCGGCGAGGCCAAGCCCCAGGGCGATCGGGATGAGGAAGGCCAATCCGGTCATCGCGCCGCCCTTGCCAGCCGCAGCGAGTTGGCGATCACCACCAGCGAACTCACCGACATCGCAATGGCGGCGATCAGCGGAGTGACGCGGCCGACCAGCGCGAGCGGAACCGCGACGAGGTTGTAGGCGATGGCAAAGGCGAAGTTCTGCCGCACGATCCGCATGGTGCGGCGCGCCGTGCGGACGGCAAGTGCGACAGGCATGAGGCTTGCGCCGACGAAGACCGCGTCCGCCGCCTGCTGGCTGATGTCGCTGGCCGTGCCCGGCGCAATCGAGGCATGGGCGGCGGCCAGCGCCGGCCCGTCGTTCAAGCCGTCGCCGACCATCAGCGGGCGCCGGCCCTGCGCGGCAAGCCTGTCCAGTTCGGCAAGCTTGTCCTGCGGCGATACGCTACCTTGCGCAAACAGGCCGAGATCGCGTGCGATGGGGGCCACCGCCTCGATCCGGTCGCCCGACAGGATTCGGCTCTGGAGGCCAAGCGCACCAAGCGCTGCAAGGGCTTGCGCAGCGTCGGGCCGGACCGCGTCAGCGAAGGGCACGGTCCAGCCGTCTTTTCCGATCTGCACCCGTGTGGCCTGCGTCGCCTCGGCCACCGGCGGGCGGACCAGCGCCACCGGCACTCCGTTTTCCGTGCCGCTAACCCCGTGCCCCACCTGTTCCTCGACGTCGGCAAGGGAAGCCGGAACGGTGCCTTGGCGAAGCAGGGCGGCGGCAAGACCTCGGGACAGCGGGTGCCGGCTGTGCTGGGCCAGCGCAAGAGCGATCGGCTGCGCTCGTTCGGGCAAGGCGGACAGATCGGGCTGCGGTTCGCCCAGGGTAAGCGTGCCGGTCTTGTCGAACAGCGCGGTATCGACCTCGGCCAGGCGTTCGAGCGCGCCGCCATCCTTGACCAGCAACCCGCGCTTCATCAGCGCCCCGGTCGCAACGACCTGTGCCGCGGGAACGGCCAGGCCGATCGCGCAGGGGCAGGTGATGATCAGGACTGCGATGGCGATGATCAACGACTGGTGCCAACCGGCGCCAGCCCACATCCAGCCGGCAAAGGCGAGCGCCGCCAGGGTGTGAACCGCAGGCGCATACAGGCGCGAGGCGCGGTCGGCGATCCGCACATAGCGGCTGCGCGACTGGCCGGCCTCGTCCATCAGGCGGGCGATCTCGGCAATGGCGGTGTCCTGCGCCGCCGCTGTGACGCGGACCTTCAACGGTTGGGCGAGATTGACCGTTCCGGCGTGGACCGTGCTGCCGGCTGCAACCGGTTGCGGCACGCTTTCACCGGTGAGCATGGCGTTGTCGATCGCACTGGTGCCGTCCTCGACAACGCCGTCGGCGGCAAGCGCCTCGCCCGCGGCGACGAGCATGAGCATGCCAGGCTCCAGCGCTTCGGCCTCGACCCTGCGCAAGGTTCCGTCCGGCTGCACGATCCCGGCGCTGCGCCCCATGCGGCTCAGCAACGCGCCGATCTCGGCGCGTGTGCGGCCCCGCATCATTGCGTCGAGGGCGCGGCCGGCCAGGAGAAAGAACAGCAGCATCGTCGCGCCGTCGAAATAGGCCTGCGATCCACCGGTGGCCGTCTCGTAGAGGCTGAGGCACGTCGCCATGACGACGCCGATCGATATCGGCACGTCCATGTTGGTCCGCCCGTGGCGCAGCGCCATCGCGGCCGAGGAAAAGAACGGCCGACCGGCATAGGCGATCACCGGCAGCGCGATCAGCGCCGAAAGCCAATGGAACAGCTCGCGCGTCGCGCCAGCGGCACCAGACCAGACGCTGACCGAGAGAAGCATGACGTTCATCATGCCGAACCCGGCCACGGCGGTGGCGCGCATTAGGCGGCGCGTTTCCTCGTCATCGCGGGCAAGCGGATTCGCCGCGACCGGCTGGGCCTCGAAGCCGAGGCCCGCGAGCGCGGCAATCAGCGCCTCGTCACCGATCGCCGGATCGTGGCTGACCGCGACGCGCTTGGCAGAGAAGTTGACGCGAACCGTCTGCACGCCGTCGAGGCGAGCCATTTCCCGTTCGATCTTGCCGATGCAGCCGGCGCACTTGATTCCCGGCACGGTGAAGCGGCTGTCCACCGCCGGGGCCGCGGCAAGGCTGGCATGATCGAGCGGCGCGTTCATCGCAGCGCGCTTTCGCTGCGAACCTGCCGGCCTTCCGCGCTGATCGTCATGCGCAAGGTCCAGCGGCCAGCCGGAAGCATTTCGCGCGAGACGGCGCCGTTTGGCCCATCAGGTGCAAAAGTCAGCACGCGATCGGGCGCGCGGCCCAAAGGATGACGGGCCTCGGCGGTGATCACCGCTCCTGCTGGCACCTTGCCAAGCGCGAGCGCCAGTCTCCCGTCGGGTCGACGCGATACCTGGGCGTTCCAGCCAAGCGCTCGCTCGCTCTTCGCTTCGTTCAGCCAGCGGTTGAAATCCTGGCTAGCGGCATAGCTGTTCTCGACCACGATCCCGCCGAACGTCCGTTTGGCAACGACGGCCGCCGAAAGGTTGACGGCAATGACAAGCCCGAAGCCCCCAACGAGGATCAGGGCCATATGGCGTCCGTTGAACCTGCGGGTCATTTGGTGTCTCCCGGTGCGGTGAAGGTGGTTTCGGCGCGCTGGCTTTCGTGGGCCGCATCATTGGTCGTCAGGGTGAAAGCGAGGGCCGCCGCCGCCGTACCGGAGGGGGCCACCACATAGGCCCGGAGCGTGTGCGTGCTGTCAGGCGCGACGGAAACCGTCAGGAAGCGCGCCGCCGCTTCGCGGGTGGTCGTATCGCTCCACATCGCGGCACCCGGAAGCCCGTCGAGGGCGACGGTCATGGCGCGCGGCTGCGTTGCCATGTTGCGCAGACGCAGGGTGTAGGCGTTGCGGATCGAACCATCGCTCATCAGCATGAAGGGCGGGTTGCGGTCCGGAGCGACCGACAGGCCCGTGTGGCTGCGCAGGCCAAGCGCAAACAGCATGGCGAGGCCGATCGAACCCCAGATCATGAAATAGGCGATGGTGCGTGGCCGGAGCAGCGCCTTCCACGCCGGGCGCGGGGGCTGGCCCGCAGCTTCGGCCCTGCAATCCTCCAGTGTGGCATAATCGATCAGCCCGCGCGGCCGGCCGATTTCCGCCATGACCCTGTCGCAGGCGTCGATGCACAGCGCACAAGTGATGCAGCCGATCTGCGGGCCCTGGCGGATATCGATGCCGGTCGGGCAGACCTGGACGCACATCGTGCAATCGATGCAGTCGCCCACCGCGCCGGGGTTCTTTTCCGCAGCCTTGACGCTGCCGCGCGGTTCGCCGCGCCAGTCCTTGTAGGTGACGAGCAGGCTGTTTTCATCCATCATCGCAGTCTGGATGCGCGGCCAGGGGCACATGTAGATGCACACCTGCTCGCGCATGAACCCGCCCAGCGTGACCGTGGTAAGCGTCAAGACCGCGACGGTGACATAGGCGATCGGCGCGGCCTCGCCGCTCCAGAATTCGCGAACCAGGGTTGGCGCGTCGGCGAAGTACATGATCCAGGCGCCGCCGGTCCAGAAGCCGATCACCACGTAGATCGACCACTTGAAAGCGCGGCGCAGCACCTTGCCCCAGGTCCAGGGCGCGGCATCGAGCTTCTGCCGCTGAAAACGATCGCCATCGACGAAACGGTCGACGTGCTGAAACAGGTCGGTCCACACCGTCTGCGGGCAGGCGTAACCGCACCAGGCGCGCCCGACGGCACTGGTCACCAGGAAGAGCCCGATCCCTGCCATGATCAGCAGACCGGCAACGAAGTAGAACTCCTGCGGCCAGATCTCGATTCCGAACATGTAGAAGCGGCGGTGCGCCAGGTCGATGAGCACCGCCTGGTCCGGCGCATAGGGTCCGCGATCCCAGCGCAACCAGGGCGTGCCGTAATAGATCGCCAGGGTAACAGCCATGACCAGCCACTTGAACCGGCGGAACGGCCCATCGATCCGCCGGTTGTGGACGGTCTTGCGTGCCTCGTAGAGCGCGGGCGCGGGCTTAGCGGGTTGCAGCATCGGCCTTCTGTCCTGCCGCGACCTGCGCGGGCTCGCTCGCTTCGCCGCCGCCCAGCGAGTGGACGTAAGCGGCCAGCATCTTGATCGTCACGGGGTCGAGCTTGTCGTGCCACGCAGGCATCGCGCCCATTCGCGGCCGCTTGACCTGGCGGACGATGTCCTCGCGCGTTCCGCCGTAGAGCCAGATCGCGTCATTGAGCTTGGGTGCGCCGAGCAGGCGGTCGCCCGCCCCGGTGGGGCCATGGCACGCCACGCAGTTGTCGGCGTAAAGCTGTGCGCCTGTTGCATTGGCCGGGGCCTTGCCGCTGAGCGACAGGACGTGATCCCCGAGCGCCGCAAGCTGCGCATCGTCGAGCGAACCGGCGAAGGCGGGCATTGCGCCCTGGCGCTTGTCGTCGCCGGCCGGTTGGCGCACGCCGTGGGTGATCGTGTATTCGATCGTGGCGAGATCGCCGCCCCACAGCCAGTCGTCGTCGTTGAGGTTGGGATAGCCGAGCGTCTGGCTGCCCGCGGCGCCGCTGCCGTGGCATTGCGAGCAGTTGACGCGGAACGCGGCACGGCCCCCGGCGACGGCCTGCTGCATCAATTGCGGATTGCCGGGAAGCTGGGTGATGTCGACGGCGGCCAGCGCTTCGCCGACCGACCGCTTGGACTGATCGGCAAGGGTCATGTCCTGCGCCAGTTGCCCGCGGCTCGTCCAGCCCAGAGTGCCTTCGGTGCCCTTGTCGAGCAGCGGCACAGCCGGATAGAGTACGACGTAGACCAGCGCCCACACGATAGTGAGATAGAAGGTCCACAGCCACCAGCGCGGCAGCGGTGTGTTGAGCTCCTCGATACCGTCCCATTCATGGCCGACCGTTTCGGTGCCAGTGGGTTCATCGACACGCTTATTCGCCATCGTCGTCACCTTCGAAAATCGACTGCGCCATGCGCTGGTTGGTGGCCTTCTTGCCGGGCAGGAACGGCCACAGGCAAAGCCCGAGGAACAGGACGACCATCACCGCAAGGCCGATCGAGTCGGCGAAATGCCGCAGGCTCTCGTAGTCGCTCATCGACCCTTCTCCTTGGCGAGGTCTTCCTGCGCCGCAGGGGCGTTGACGTCGACCAGGGTGCCCAGCATCTGGAGGTATGCGACCAGCGCATCCATCTCGGTCACGCGCGAGGGATCGCCATCGAAGTCGCGGACCTGCGCCTTGGGATAGCGGGCGACCAGATCGGCCGTATCGGCATCGGGCGTGGCCTGGGCCTTCAGATCTGCTGCGGCCTTTTCGATGTCGTCCTTGCTGTAGGGCACACCCACGGCGGCCAGCGCCTTGAGATTGGCAGACGGATCGGCGACCTTGAGATCACGCTCGGCAAGGAACCCGTATTTCGGCATCACGCTTTCGGGCACGACGCTCTGCGGATTCTTCAGGTGCTGGACCTGCCAGTCGTCCGAATAACGGTTACCGACGCGTGCCAGGTCGGGCCCGGTGCGCTTCGATCCCCACTGGAACGGATGGTCGTACATCGATTCAGCGGCAAGGCTGTAGTGGCCATAGCGCTCGACTTCATCGCGGAAGGGGCGGATCATCTGGCTGTGGCAGCTGTAGCAGCCCTCGCGCACGTAGATGTCGCGCCCGGCCTGTTCGAGGGGGGTGTAGGGCCGAACGCCCTCGACCTTTTCGATCGTGTTGTCGATCCAGAACAGCGGCGCGATTTCCACCAGGCCGCCGATGGCGACGACCAAGAGCGTGCCAAGGCCGAGCAGGGTGACGTTGCGTTCGAGACGGGCATGGCCCTTGATCGTCGCGGCGACATCGGGATTGGTCATGACTTGGCCCTTATTCAGCGGGGACGGCGACTGGCGCGGCGGCCGGCAGTGGCCGGTCGGCGGCAGGATCGTGCGGAGTTTCGGTCATCGGCGCTTCGTCGCGCAACTTGCCGGCCAGGGTCATGGCGAAATTGTAGGCCATGATTCCCGCTCCGGCGAGGTAGAGCAGGCCGCCGAAGCTGCGCATGATGTACATCGGCTTGATCGCGGCGACCGTGTCGGCAAAGCTGTTCACCAGGTAGCCGTCGGCGCCATATTCGCGCCACATCAGGCCCTGGGTGATGCCGGCCACCCACATGCTGGAGGCGTAGAACACGATCCCCAGCGTCGCGAGCCAGAAGTGCCAGTTTATCATCCGCAGCGAATACATGCGGCTTTGCTTCCACAGGCGCGGCGTCAGGTAATAGACGCAGGCGAAGGTGATCATGCCGTTCCAGCCGAGCGCGCCCGAATGGACATGGCCGATGGTCCAGTCGGTGTAATGCGACAGCGAGTTGAAGAACTTGATCGACAGCATCGGGCCTTCGAAGGTGCTCATGCCGTAGAAGGCGAGTGCCATGACCATCATGCGGATGATCGGATCGGTGCGGACCTTGTCCCACGCGCCGTTGAGCGTCATGAGGCCGTTGATCATTCCGCCCCAGCTGGGCATCCACAGCATGATCGAGAACACCATCCCCAGCGTCTGGGCCCAGTCGGGCAGCGCGGTGTAGAGCAGGTGGTGCGGGCCGGCCCAGATGTAGAGGAAGATCAGCGACCAGAAGTGGATGATCGACAGGCGATAGGAATAGACCGGTCGTTCGGCCTGCTTGGGCACGAAATAGTACATCATGGCCAGGAAGCCGGCGGTCAGGAAGAACCCCACCGCGTTGTGGCCATACCACCACTGGACCAGCGCGCCCTGGACGCCCCCGAACAGCGGATAGCTTTTCGATCCCAGGAAGCTGACCGGGACGTCCAGGTTGTTGACCACGTGGAGCATGGCCACGGTGACGATGAACGCCAGGTAGAACCAGTTGGCGACGTAGATGTGCGGCTCGTGACGGCGCAGGATCGTGCCGACGAAAACTGCCAGGTAGCTGACCCAGACCAGCGTAAGCCACCAGTCGACGTACCATTCGGGTTCGGCGTATTCCTTGCTCTCGGTAATGCCGAGCAGATAGCCGCTGGCGGCAAGCACGATGAAGAGCTGGTAGCCCCAGAAGACGAAACGGGCGAGGGCGGGAAAAGCCAGGCGCGTGCGGCAGGTTCGTTGCACGACATAGAAACTGGTTGCGATCAGCGCGTTGCCGCCAAACGCAAAGATCACCGCGCTGGTGTGCAGAGGACGAACGCGGCCGAAGTTGAGATAGGGCTCGACGTTCAACATGGGCCAGGCCAGCTGCGCGGCGATGAACAGTCCGGCCAGGAATCCGGTAATGCCCCAGATCATGGTTGCCAGCGTGGCCCAGCGAACCGGATCGTCGTCGTAGCGGCTATCGCCTTCGGGCATGCGGAAGAAACCGCGTGCCCGGCCGAGCGGATCGAACCGCCGCGCCGATGCCACCATGAAACCCAGGGCAATGACGCCGATCAATGCGGCGTGCACCGCAAATCCCGCGTCCTTCGCCCCCAGATAGGCCCCTACGCTCAATAGCGCGATCAGGAACCACAGTCCGACGCGCCCGAGTGCCGCTTCCGCTTGCATGTAAATCTCCGTCCCGTTCAGGCGGCCCGTACGCAGCGAGGGTCGTCAATGAATTGATCCAGCGCAAAAATAGCCGAAATAGCGCGTTGTCTCGTCCCAAAGGACACTGGTAGCACGAACTTGCGCCGGTTTGACCTGAATCAAGGAATCGGCGAGCAACCGCGCCTAGCCGCCAATCGCGATGCAAAAAACCTGGGCCGCAAGGTGCGGTCACTGCATCGCGGGGTTTGTAAGACATGAAGAAGACGACTGCGCTTGCGGCGCTCCTCCTGGGCGCCATGGCTGCGCCGGCCCATGCGGGCGCCGACAACCCGTGGCAGGTCAAGCTGCTCGGTACGGCTGTCCTGCCCGACGGCAAGATCGACCGCGTCGACACCGACATTGTCGGCCTGCCGGCAACGCTGCAGACCGCGGCGAACGACAATTACGTTCCCACCCTGGCGGTCGAGTATTTCTTCACCGACAACGTCTCGGTCGAGACGATCTGCTGCATCACCCAGCACGATGTCGATGCGACGACCGGTCTTCTTGGGGCCGAACTGGTCGCCGACGCGAAGGTCATCCCGGCGACGGTCACCCTGAAGTATCACCTGCCCGTCGGGGCGGTGAAGCCTTACGTCGGTGTGGGCCCGACATGGTTCCTGTGGGTCGACAGCAAGCCTGGCGCGGCAACCGTGCCTCTCGGCGTCACGCGCACCACGCTGAGCAGTGAAGTGGGCGTCGCTGTGCAAGCGGGCGTGGATGTGGCCCTGGGCTATTCGGGCTTCGGCCTGTCGCTCGATGCGAAGCGCTATTTCGTGAACACGACCGCGCGCTGGTACGCTGGGCAGACCCTCGCGATCCAGACCAAGCACAGCCTCGATCCGTGGGTGCTCAGCGCCGGCATCGCCAAGCGTTTCTGAGCCTTAGCAGACTGCCCGATCCTCAAGCTTCTCCCTATCGAGGATCGTAACCTGCCGCCGCGACGGAGCATCGATCAGCCCGTCGCGGCGGAATTTTGCGATCTGGCGACTGACCGTCTCGATCGTGAGCCCGAGCACGTCGGCGATCTGCTGGCGCGACAGCGGCAATTCGATCGACTGCAAGGCATCGTCATCGGAACTGCAATCGCCGGGGGCGAGACGACTGGACAGTTCGAGCAGGAACGAAGCCAGTTTCTGCTCGGCATTCATGCGGCCCAGCATCAGCATCCACTTGCGCGTCCGGTCCAGCTCGGTGAGCGTGCGCTCGAGCAGCTTGTGCTCCAGCTGCGGGTGTTCGCGGGCGAAACGGTCGAACTCGGCACGCTGGAACACGCAGACCTGCGCATCGGTCAGTGCTTCGACGTCGTAAGGCGTCGTTTGCCCGAAGGGACGGCCCAGAAAATCCGACGAATAGGACAGCCCAAGGATCTGCTCGCGGCCGTCGGAGGTGAGCGTCGACAGCTTGAGTACGCCGTCGATCACGTTGGCCACAAGAACGGCTTCATCGCCCTCCCAGGACAATTGTTCGCCCGCCCTCAACGTGCGGCGCCGACCGATGTTGTTGAGAAGGGCAATCTCGTCGTCATGGAGGCCCCCGCAGATCGCGCGGTTGCGGACCGAGCAGGAATGGCAGAAGTCGCTCAGGCGTGTGGCGATGATGTCCATGTCCCCGCCATAAACCGTGTCGGCGGCGGGGCCAAGTGCTAGCGCTGCCATCCCGATGCGATCGCGGCCGCTTCCTGTTCGGCGTCTAGCGCGCCGTCGGCGGCCATGTCCTGCGCGGCGGCCATGACGGCCGCGTCTCCGGTCCCGGCCTGGCGATAGTCGCCTTGCATCGCTTCGCCCGCGCCGCCGCGGACGCGGACGGTCCATCCCTTGTCGTCGTGGCAGGCGATGCCCGACCCGGCCTTTGCGGCATAACCGCGGCACAGCGTCCCGGCGCGATCCCGGAACGAAAGCAGGACGGTCGTTCCGTCCGGTCCGGCGACGCCCGAGCGCTGGTGGTCGAGCGCGCTGGCCAGCGACGGCTCGACCAGGTCCGTCGGTCCCGCGCCCTGACGGCCCGCAAACACGAACAGGGCGAGGGCAAACGCGGCCGCGATAGCTCCGCCGCCATAGCGCAGCGCCGGGCGTTCGAACCAGCGCCGTCGTGCAGCCCGCACCGATCCCAGATCGACGATCCTGGCCGCAGCCGCGATCGGTGCGGTCAGGATGGCAGGCACTGGCTGAACCAGAATGGGGTCGTAATGGGCCGAAAGCGTTGTCTTGAGCGACATTAAGGCCTCCAGCTGCTCGGCCAGAGCGGGGTCCTCATTCAGGGCACGCTCGACCCGGGCCGTGCCGAGCTCGTCCAGCTCGCCATCGGCGTAGGCGGCCAGCATTTCAGGAGAAATGGTCATGCGCCGTCTCCCAGTCTTGTCATCAAGGCTTCCCGTCCGCGCAGCAGCCGTGAGGTCAGGGTGCCGACCGGACAGCCGACGATCTCCGCCGCCTCGGAATATTTGTAACCCTCGACCATGACGAGCAGCACGGCCTCGCGCTGCTCGTCGGGGAGCGCAGCCATCGCGCGATCGACCATCGACAGCTCGACCGCTGCTTCCTGGCCGCCGGACTGACCGACCGTCATGCCTTCCTCGGCGTCGACGAAGGTCCTGGCCCGGCGCGTGCCGCTGCGGGTTTGATCGATGAAAAGATTGCGCATTATCCGGTACATCCAGCTATCCAGGCGCGTGCCCTCCTGCCATTGCTGGCGCGAGGTCAGGGCGCGTTCGACCGCGGCCTGGCACAAATCGTCGGCGTCGGCGGCATTGCGCGCCAGCCCGTGCGCGAAGCGGCGCAGGCGAGGCAGAAGCGCGGTTATGCCGTCCAGAAAGTCGTCGTCGTGTGCCAATGTGGCCCTTCCTTGGATGAAACGAACCCGATCCGTCGTTTCATCCACGATTAAGCAATTTTTTGGCTAAGAGGCACCATGCAACGCTGGCAATCCCCGATCCTGTTGGCCTTGAGCCTCGGACTTGCGGCTCCGCTTGGTGCGCAGCTTGCATTGCCGCAGGTGCCGGTCGTTTCGGGCATTGGCGATCGGTTGACGAGCGCGCTCGGTCAGGTGGGCGATGTGGCGCGCGGCACCCTGGCCAGGACGAGCGAGACCTTGCGTCTAGCCCGCCTCGACAGAATCGCGGCCCTGCTGCGCCAGAACCGGACCACGATGGAACGCGACATCGACGGGCAGCCAGCCAGGCGCGGTACCTTGCTGGCCCTCGACCTCCAGGATGGCGATGCCGCGCGGCTTGCCGCACTGGGCTTTGCGGCCGGGGGAGCAACCCGGCTCGACGATCTCGATATGGCCGTCACCGAATTGAGCGTGCCCACCGGCATGGACCTCGCCGAAGCGCAGCGACTGCTCGCCCGTGAGCTTCCCGCGCTATCGGTGTCGAGCGATGCCCTCCATTTCCAGAGCGGGGGTGCGAACAGCACGGGAGCGTCCGCGCCTGCGGGCCTTCGCCGCGGCCCCATCGCAGTGCCGGTTGGCCTGATCGACGGCGCACCCGCCCAGCCGGTAGCCGGTCTGCGCGGCTTCGCGGTGGGCGCGCCTACGGCCAGCAACCACGGCAGTGCGGTCGCTTCGCTTGCGGCAGGGGCGGGCGTACAGCGGTTGTTCGTGGCCGATGTCTATGGCCGCGATCCCGCCGGCGGTAACGCATTGGCCATCGTGCGCGGGATGAACTGGCTGGTGGGGCAGGGAGTGCGCGTCGTCTCCATCAGTCTGGTCGGGCCGCGAAGCCCCGTCCTGCAACGCGCCGTCGACGGTGCGCGGGCCAAAGGCGTGGTGGTGGTGGCGGCGGTCGGGAACGACGGGCCTGCGGCACCTCCATCGTTTCCTGCATCCTACGCGGGCGTTCTCGCCGTGACCGCGGTCGACAAGCGCAATCGGCCGCTGATCGAGGCGGGGCGGGCCCTCCATCTCGACTATGCCGCGCCTGGCGCCGATATCGCTGCGCTCAATGCGGCAGGCCGCCGCATGGCCGTTCGCGGCACGTCCTATGCGACTCCACTCGTCGCGGCGCGGGCTGCTGCTGCTTTGCAGGCCGGTGCCGATGCTCGCAGCCTCGTTCCAGCCCTCGATAACGAGGCAAGGCTGCTTGGCAAGCAACGCCCCGATCCGCGCAGCGGCCGCGGCCTGCTATGTGAGTGGTGCCGTTGAACATGGCGCCTTCGGACTTTTTTCGCCGAAGGTGAATTTTTCCCGGAGCAGCACTCGTTGTCCTTTCGAGCGGCCGGTTTTCGACCGGTCGTTTGCGGAATTGAAGAAGGACAATTGCCATGAAAACTTTTGCCACCCTTTCGGCCGTCGCGCTGCTTGCCGTTACCACATCGGCCCACGCCCAGATCCTTGGCGGCCTCGGCGGCGGGCTTGGCGGCGGCATCAGCGCCGTTCCCAACCTGCCGCGCGTTCCCACCCTGCCGACGCTGCCGTCGGTTCCGAAGGCCCTGCCGAGCGTTCCCGCCATCGACGCCGGGGCAATTGCCAGAGGCACCGCGGCAGCGAACGGAGCCGCCAGCAAGAGCATCGACACCCGCTCGGGCAAGGCCTCGGCGTCGGGATCGGCCAGCGGTTCGGCTGCCGGTTCGCTCGGCAAGAGCCTGTCTGTCGGCGGCAATAACCTGACTGGCGCGCTCGCCGGCTCGGCCCAGGGCCAGGCCGGTGCTGGCGCGGACGCACAACTGATCGGAACCGACGCGGTTCGCGGCGCACTGGCCGGTACCAGGGACAAGGTCGCTGCGACCGGTTCTGCGGTCAAGGAACAGGCCACCGGCACGGTGGCGACCCTGCGCGACAACTCCAATTCCGCGGTAGCTAGCGGCGCTTCGCTCGGAACCTCGGTGACTGGCGCAGTGACCGGGACCGCTGGCGCGCGTGCCGGCAACTCCGGTGGTACGGCGCCGGGCGGCGAAACGGGCAACCTCGGCCTCGGTGCAGACCTGGCCGCTACTGCCAACGCGGCCGGCGGGCTGTCGATCACGCCGGGCACGACCGTGTTCGATACGGCGGGCGACAAGATTGGCAAGGTGCGCCAGGTCTTGACGGACGCCAAGGGGCGGATCACGGGCCTGCTGGTCAAGGCTGGCGATGCAACCGCGCTGCTGCCGGCCACGAACTTTTCGGCCGACGGTTCGCTGCTCGTCTCGGCGATGGGCGAAGCGCAGATCGAAAGCCTCGCCGCACAACAGGACGCCGCTGCGAATCCAGCCGCAAGCGGTTCGTAACAAACGAAAACCAGAGCGTGGGCGGCTGAGCGACCCCTCCCTCCGCTGATCAGCCCGACACGCCGATGCGCCCGGAGCTTCATGCCCCGGGCGCATCTTTTCGCGCGGTTCGACGTTTTGTGCTTGAACGATTGAATCATTTATGATTCTTAACCTCCATGCGGGGATCACGGGGCAAACCGAAATTGGCGAAGGAGCAGACGACTCAGGTCGTTGCGCTCTGCTGCCTGCTCACCATGGGCGGTCTTGCTCTGGCCGGGCCATCGGGCGTCCTGGCATGGAGCGAAAACAATCGCCTGCTCAAGCAGCGCGAACATGAATTGCAGGTGCTGATCGCCGAGCGTGACGAACTGCGCAATCGCGTGGCGCTCCTCGATCCCAACCACGTCGATCCCGACATCGCGGGCGAACTGGTCCGCCGCAATCTCAACGTCGTTCATCCCGACGAAATGGTGATGCTCCTCGACAAATAGGCCGGCTGGCGGCGTTCTGCGCCGTCCCGTCACAAAATACGTATGGGGCTGTTTCCCTTACGGATGCTTGCGCTTATAGGCGGGCGAACCAACGCTTCCCGGGGGATTCCTAAATTGGCCAAAACGCCGCCTGCAAAGAAGCCAGCCGCTCCCGCGGCTGACGATTCCACCTTCGCTTTGCGCAGCTTGCAAGAGGCTTTTGACGCCAGGCCGCGTTACGATGCCTCTGATGCCGACCTTCTTGCCTTCTATGAACAGATGGTTCTGATCCGCCGCTTCGAGGAGAAGGCGGGCCAGCTTTACGGCCTGGGTCTGATCGGTGGCTTCTGCCACCTCTACATCGGCCAGGAAGCCGTGGCAGTCGGCCTCCAAAGCGCGCTCGACACCGGCAAGGACAGCGTGATTACCGGTTATCGCGATCATGGTCATATGCTGGCGTATGGCATCGATCCCAAGGTGATCATGGCGGAATTGACGGGTCGCGGCGCCGGGATTTCGAAGGGCAAGGGCGGGTCGATGCACATGTTCAGCGTCGATCACAAGTTCTATGGCGGCCACGGCATCGTCGGAGCGCAGGTGCCGCTGGGCGCCGGCCTCGCCTTCGCGCACAAGTACCGCGAGGACGGCGGCGTCTGCATGGCCTATTTCGGCGACGGCGCTTCGAACCAGGGCCAGGTCTACGAGGCGTTCAACATGGCCGCCCTGTGGAACCTGCCGATCGTCTTCGTGGTCGAGAACAATGGTTACGCGATGGGCACGGCGGTCAAGCGCGGCTCGGCCGAAACCCATTTCTACCGCCGCGGCACGGCGTTCCGCATCCCTGGATTGGACGTCAACGGCATGGACGTTCTCGAGGTGCGGGCAGCGGCAGAAGTGGCGCTCGCCCACGTTCGCGAGGGCAAGGGCCCCGTGCTGATGGAACTCAAGACCTATCGCTACCGCGGCCACTCGATGTCCGACCCTGCCAAATACCGCACGCGCGAGGAAGTGCAGGAGATGCGCGACAAGCACGATCCGATCGACGCCGCCAAGGCCGAGCTGCTGAAGCGCGGCGTGAGCGAGGAGGCGATCAAGGATATCGACAAGCGGATCCGCGCCCAGGTGGCCGAAGCCGCGGACTTTGCTGAATCGTCGCCGGAGCCCGAGATGACCGAACTCTACACCGACGTCCTGGTGGAGAGCTATTGAGATGACCATCGAACTCAAGATGCCCGCGCTGTCCCCGACCATGGAAGAAGGGACGCTGGCCAAATGGCTGGTCAAGGAAGGCGACGAGGTTCGCTCGGGCGATATCCTCGCCGAAATCGAGACGGACAAGGCGACGATGGAATTCGAAGCCGTCGACGAAGGCAAGATCGGTGCGATCCTTATTCCGGAGGGGACCGAAGGCGTGAAGGTCGGCACCGTGATCGCCACGATCGGCGAGGGCGAAGCTGCCCCGACGCTTGCGGCCAAGACCGAAGCCGTCCCTGCCGCCGAAGCTCCTGCGCCTGCCGCAGCGGCGCGACCGGCGCCGGCGCTGCGCAAGGCCGATCCGGCAGTCCCCGCAGGCACCAACATGAAGATGTCGACCGTGCGTGAAGCGTTGCGCGACGCCATGGCCGAGGAAATGCGCCGCGACGACCGCGTCTTCGTCATGGGTGAGGAAGTGGCCGAATACCAGGGGGCCTACAAGGTGACCCAAGGCCTGCTCGATGAATTTGGCCCCAAGCGGGTAATCGACACGCCGATCACCGAATACGGCTTTGCCGGGATCGGCACCGGCGCGGCAATGGGCGGGCTTCGTCCGATCGTCGAGTTCATGACCTTCAACTTCGCGATGCAGGCGATCGACCACATCATCAATTCGGCCGCCAAGACCAACTACATGTCGGGCGGCCAAATGCGCTGCCCGGTCGTGTTTCGCGGTCCCAACGGCGCGGCGAGCCGGGTCGGCGCGCAGCACAGCCAGAATTACGGTCCCTGGTATGCCAGTGTGCCCGGCCTGATCGTGATTGCCCCTTACGACGCATCGGACGCGAAGGGCCTGATGAAGGCCGCGATCCGCAGCGAAGATCCGGTCGTATTCCTCGAAAACGAGTTGGTCTACGGCCGCAGCTTCGAACTGCCCGAACTGGACGACCACGTCCTGCCCATCGGCAAGGCCCGGACCATGCGTGAAGGCAGCGACGTGACCATCGTCAGCTACTCGATCGGGGTCGGCATGGCGCTGGACGCGGCCGAGGCTCTCGCCGGAGAAGGCATCGACGCCGAGGTTATCGACCTGCGCACCCTGCGCCCGCTCGACAAGGCGGCGATCCTCGCTTCGCTGGCCAAGACCAACCGCCTCGTCATCGCCGAGGAAGGCTGGCCGGTCTGCTCGATCGCCTCGGAAGTCCAGGCGATCTGCATGGAAGAGGGTTTCGATCACCTCGATGCGCCGGTCCTGCGGGTCTGCAACGAAGACGTGCCGTTGCCCTATGCCGCGAACCTCGAAAAGGCGGCGATCATCGATGCCGCCCGGATTGCGGAAGCCGTCCGCAAGGTTTGCTATCGCTGAAAACGGACGGGCCCCGGTGCGCGCTTGGCGCCCGGGGCCTGTATTCAGCCATGCTGTGCGAGCTAGATCGATTCCTTGACGAACAACGGCCGCGTATGTTCGATCTTGATCGCGCCGATGCTGGCAAAGCCCATCACGTTGGGCATCTGGTAGACGATCCGCAGCGACTTTTCGGTCACCTTCGAAATCGACTGCGTTGCGGAATCCGACACATAGACGGTCACGCCCGAACCGAGGAGCCCATAGGGGGCGGTCGTCGCGCGGCGGCGCGCTTCGATGGCTATCTCGCTGTTCGTCCTGCGGTTGCCATTCTGGTATTCCACCGTGGTCCATCGCCCGGTGTCATTGGCCGCCGACCGCACCGAGTTGTAGGCGCTCATCCACAGGCCGGCCTGAATGACGCCCAGCACCATGGTGATCAGCAAGGGCGCAACGAGCGCGAACTCGACCAAAGCGGACCCGTCGCTCCGCCTCGCGATGCGTTTGAGGAGCATCGCGATCATGAGACCTGCACCATGCGCGTAACGCCAAGGTTGATCGGCTTGCCGACGCCCATCTTGGTCCAGGTGGGATTGTAGGTGTCATTTAGCTTCAACTTGAGGAAGGTCGCTATGATTGCGTCCGCCGGGCATGTGGCCTTGTCGGTCACGTAGTCCGGGTCCTCGTTGCAGCGGAAGATGCGCTCGATGGTGATCTTGTCATCGGAAACCCCGGTTGAACGCTTGATCACCGCGCGCATGGCGTCGATCTGCGTCGTGTTGTCCGACCAGCCGGCAAGAGCGATCGACATCGCCTGGTCGGCGCCCGATTGAAGCTCGTGCTGACGCGCGACGACCTGGCTGACCTGGTAGGTGCCAAGGCTCATCAACAACAGGGCAGGGGTGACAAGCGCCGTTTCGACGACGGCCGTTCCGGCGTTGTCACGGAGAAGGCGGGCAAGGAGGCTGATCATTTGACCAGCCTGACCGTATCGGTCGATCCGCCGACCACGACGCCGCCGGTATCGTCCGTCGTCGCGCAGAAGCGCTCCATGTGGGCCGTGCCTTCGATGACGATTTGGGCGGCGGCGATGACGAAGCAGCCCAATGTCACCGTAGTAGTGCCATCGAAGGTCAGCTTGCTCTTCGGCAGGTAGACGGTGCCGTTGATGACCATGCCGGCCGTACCGTTGATCTTGTCATTGTCGTCACCGACGGAATTGCGGTCTTCGAAGATCAGCATGTCCTTGAGCGCGGTGGCCTGTGTGCCCGACATGTTGCCGTATTCGGGTGCGACCATTTCTTCGTAGGTCATCGGGCGCAGGAACACGTTGGAGCTGCCGTTGATGCGGATGCCTGCGCCGTTCTTCAGAACGAACATGACGCCATCGCCGATCAGCTTGTTGGTGGCGTTGATCGACAGAACGCCGCCGTCGATCACGTAGACCCCCTTGGCCATCGTGGTGTCGCACGAGATCTGGAAACCTGAATATGTGCCCGGCTTCGGATAGGCGCCGCCAACCAGGGTCTTTTCGGCGATCGAGGCGATCGTCCCGACTTCGACCGTGATGATGTCGGTCCGGGTGTAACCCGACTTGGTGAGCGTGACGGTGCCCATTTCGGTCGAGTTGTTGTCGATCACCTTCTGGCCGACGCGCGCCTGCTTGGCGACCTCGATCTGCCTCGTGTCGGTCGCATGGGTCAACAACACGCGGCTTCCGCTGGTCTTCCACGAGTTACCGTTGGTGCTGGTCATCACCTGCGAATAGCGGTCCGTCGTGACCGTGACGGCCGCGGTGTAGACCGTGCTCCCGGTCGTGCAGGTCAACGTTTGCGGAGTCGGATTGTCCGGGGGCGTCAACTTTGCGAAGGGATCGCTTAGGTCGGTCTGGTTTTCCCACAGTTCGGTCTTGCCGTCGTCGAAATCGCTGTCGATCCCGCCCTGCGAGACGATCCAGCCCACTTCGAACACGGCATTGCCGTTCTTGATGACCGATTCCTCGTTATCCGATAGCGCCGCTGCGCCGCAGCCGGTGACGATGTAGGCGTTGCCGCCGATGGTGATCGCACCGCGCGTTTCAGGATCGACCGCGATAAGGCATGACGTGAAAGAACGCCCCTGCTGGTAGACGGCCTGGGCCCGGGCCGAGATCGTCACGCCCTTCTGAGTCAGGAACGAGCTGAAGGGCAGCTTCTTGCTGGCGCTGAAACTGACAACGACGCTGTTGTCGACCGAACTGCCCAACCACTTGGCCGTGTTGACCGTCGGCGTTCCGGCGAAAGTGACTTGCTGAAGGTTTGCGCTCAGCTCCTGTTTCGCGCGCGTGACATAGGACGTTCCCTGGCTTCCGCCGACCAGCGACCAGGCCCCGGCGAGGGCGGCCTGATCCGCGGCATACTGCATCTCGCGTTTCCACATGTACCATTGCGCGGTGTCCACGCCGAGGCCGGCAGCACCGATCAGCGCAGGCAGCCCGGCCGCCACGAGCATGGTGGCGTTGCCGCTGGTCTGCCGCTTGAGGCGCTCCATCGATCGCTTGAAACTGTTCAGCATCGTGCCCCCGAATGCAAAATTGGCCATTCAACATGACGCGAATAGGGCATCACGGTTTTCCGTCCTTGAAGGAGCAAGGTTAACAACCGTTTAGCGGAGCCCCGTTTGCGGGCCTGTGTTCGGGCTGTATGAGGCGCGAATGAACGACACATCGATCCTCGACACGCTTCCGGTCGAGCAGCGCCTTGCGCTCGCCTATGCGCCGAGTGTGTCCAGAGGTGGCTGGACTGCCGGTCTGGCACTCGATGTGCGGCTCGCACGGATCGTCCTGTCGTCGCGCGAGACGATGCTGGGGCAGATCCGCCTGGCGTGGTGGCGCGATCGCCTGGCTGCGGATGCGCCGCCGGGCGGCGAGCCGCTGCTCAGACTGATCCATGCCTCGCAAGTCAGCCGTCGGGCTTTGTCTGCGCTGGTCGACGCGTGGGAAGAGGTCCTTCTCGATGCCGATGGCCAGCATGCCGAACCGCTTGAACACATTGCGGCTGCGAGAGCTGGCTGGATCACGGGGCTGGGCGGGACGGGCGATGCCGATGCCGGCCCTGCCGCCATGGCCTGGGCCCTTGCCGACATGTCGCGCATGCCATCGCCGCACGGCGCCCTGGCACAGGATCTGGCAGAGCGTGCCGATTGGCGCCGCCCGCGCGTGTCCCGCCCTCTGCGGCCGCTGGCGATCCTTCACGCGCTCGCCCGTCGTTCTCGGGGACGGGCTGGGTCGCAAGGCGGGCCGGCAACACTTTTGGTTGCGGCAAGGGTTGGCTTGCTGGGCGTTTAGACTATGTTTCCAGGCTTGCAACCGACGGGAATCGCTCGACAATGAACCGGATTGTGCTTGGCGCTGTGTCTGCCCTGCTGCTTGCCGCGTCGGGCCTGTTTTGGTGGCAGGGCCGCGCCGCAACCGAAGCCGCCGCCCCGCCGATGCCCCAGCCAGCCGGGAGCGAGGCCAGCGGCGATGCTGGCGAGATCGAGGAGATTCCGGAGGAGGACGGCGCGGGGCTGCGCGGCGCAAGGCTGCCCGAGGTCAACGAAACAACGCGCGAGGAGAAGCGCTTCAATCGGCTCGACGGTAACCGGGACAACCTGATTGCCCGGGGCGAGGCGCTTGCGCCACGGGTGGCGGCGTTCCGCAAGCTCGACAGCGATCGCAACAACCTGCTTTCGTTCGAGGAGTGGGCGGTTGCGACGTCGAATCGCTTCAAGAAGGCCGATGCCAACGGCGACGCACAATTGACCCGCGCGGAATTCGCGGCGACCAAGCCCAAACCGGTAAAGAAGCCGGCCTGCAAGTGCTGATCAGGTGCCTGCAGCCGCCTTCCATTCGGCAAGGTCGGCCTTGGCCCGCGCGGTATAGGCTTCCTTGCGGACTTTCTTTTTCACCTCGGCCGGAACCGGCGGAAACAGACCGAAATTGACATTCATCGGTTGGTAGCTGTCCGCCTCGGCATCGCCCGTTATGTGCGCCAGCAGCGCGCCCATGGCGGTGGTGCGCGGCAAGGCGGTCCATTCTTCGCCCGCAATCTCGGCTGCGGTCATCAGGCCGGCCATCAGGCCGACTGCGGCGCTTTCGACGTAGCCTTCGCAGCCGGTGATCTGACCGGCAAAGCGGATGTGCGGCGCGGATTTAAGGCGCAGCTGGCGATCGAGCAATTGCGGCGAATTGAGGAAGGTGTTGCGGTGCAGACCGCCGAGCCGGGCGAATTCGGCGTTTTCCAGCCCCGGAATGGTGCGGAACAGCCTGACCTGTTCGGCGTGTTTCAGCTTGGTCTGGAAGCCGACCATGTTCCACAGGGTGCCGAGCTTGTTGTCCTGGCGCAGCTGGACCACCGCATAGGGCCAGCGGCCTTTGGGAAACTGCTCGGTCGCTTCGTGCGGATTGTCGAGGCCGACCGGCTTCATCGGCCCGAAGCGCAGGGTGTCCTCGCCGCGCTCGGCCATGACCTCGATTGGCATGCAGCCCTCGAAATAGGGGGTGTTGGCTTCCCATTCGCGGAATTCGGTCTTGTCGCCGGTCAGCAACCCGTCGCGGAAGGCGAGGTACTGCTCACGCGTCATGGGACAGTTGATGTAGTCCTTGGTCTCGCCCTTGTCCCAGCGGCTCGCCATCCAGCACACGTCCATGTCGATTGTGTCGCGATAGACGATCGGCGCAATCGCATCGAAAAAGGCAAGGCTTTCCGCGCCGGTTGCCCCGCCGATGCTTTGTGCAAGGCTGGCCGCCGTCAGCGGTCCGGTAGCGACGATGGTCAGGCCGGCGACGGGCAGAGTATCGATCCTTTCGCGCACGACCGTAAGGCTCGGCTGTGCAGCAAGCGCGGCTTCGACCTCGCCCGAAAACACATCCCGATCGACCGCCAGCGCCGATCCGGCCGGAACCTGCGCTACGGCGGCCGCTGCCATGACCAGCGAATCGAGCTGGCGCATTTCGTGGTGAAGCAGGCCCACAGCATTCTTTTCGCTGTCGTCGGAGCGGAAGCTGTTCGAGCAGACCAGCTCTGCAAGGCCGGTGCCCTGGTGCGCCGGACTCATGTCGCCGCCGCCGCGCATTTCCGAAAGGCGCACGCGTGCGCCGCGCCGAGCCAGTTGCCAGGCTGCTTCAGATCCGGCGAGGCCGCCACCGATGATATGCACGTCGTAAGTCATGGCCAGCCCGCCTAGCCTTGCGCGCGGCAGATTCCAACGCCAAGCAGGCGGGAAGGGGGGAACAAACCGACATGCCCAAGCGCGCCTTGATCCAAAAACGGCCCTGGCTGGTCGCCAGCCTGGTCGCGTCCATATCCTATTATTTTGTCCGCAACGGCGCCGTGCCGGACCTGTTCGAGTGGCTGCTCAAAGGTGCGGGCGTCGCGCTGCTCGTGGTCTATGCGCTGGCGCGGCACGGGGGCAACGATTCGCGCACTATCGCGGCTGTCATGGCCTGCGGGGCGCTGGGCGATGTCCTGATCGAATACCGGATGGAAGCCGGCGCCGCCGCGTTCCTTGTCGGCCATCTGGTCGCGATGGCGCTTTACCTGCGCCACCGCCGGACCGCGCTTGCCGCCAGCCAGAGGCTACTGGCCCTTGTCCTGCTGGTCGCGATCCCGGTGATCGCCTGGTTGTTGCCGGCCGATCGCGGTGCCGCGCTTCCGGTTGCGTTCTACAGCCTCGCCCTTGCCGGCATGGTCGCCTGCGCCTGGACCAGCTCGTTCTCGCGCTACCAGGTGGGACTGGGCGCGGTGATGTTCGCTGTCTCGGACCTGCTGATTTTTGCCCGGATGGGACCCCTCGCGGACAGCATCGTCCCCAATCTGCTGATCTGGCCGCTCTACTACTTCGGCCAGTTCCTCATCTGCACGGGCGTTGTGGGCGAATTGCGCCGGCGCAGCGGTGCAACAAAGCACGGGATCCAAGCGTTATAGCGCCGCAATCGGGAAGGGCGCGTGGACTATGCAGATCCAGTTCTACAAGGCCAGGGGTCATGACCGCACGCTTGAGCCAAAGGATCTGGTGCGTCTGCGGATCACGTCGGACAGCCTGTTGTGGATCAACGCCACCCCGGCCGCGTTTGGCAAGCTCACGCTGCCCAAGGCGATCGACGCGGGCGCCGCGACCTGCCGGTTGAAGGATTTCGGGGTCCGCGTTCACGAGACCTTCTTCTGCGTCGCGATACCGGTCCTCAGCACCCGAAATGCCGAGAAGACGGAACTTCTCAATCTTATCGTCGGGCAGGATTGGCTCTGCTCGATCGGCGAGGGGAGGGCGATCGATTTCGAGGAGATGGTCCGCCACGAGGCGAACGACACGACCAAGGGCAACCTTACCGGAACGACCCTGGCCGCAGCCCTCGTCGCCGAGCATTTCAGCCGCGTTCACGACCGGATCCATGCAATCAACCGGGAAATCGACCGGCTTGAGGAAAGCGTGCTGACCAGTCGCGAGCGCACCAACACTCTCCAGGTCATGGCTGTACTGCGCCGCCAGGTTTCGCGCCTGCGCGAGCTGGTCGATGCCTACCGGGCGGTTATCCATGCGCTGACACGTCCGGATTTCCTTCCCGACATGGCACCGGACGACAAGGTCCATCTCGAGCATCTGCAGGCCGGCTACGAACGCCTGGAAGACGAAGTGGCCCGCCTGCGCGATACGGTCGTCGCAAGCTTCGAACTTTACGCCACCCGCGTCGCGCAGGACACCAACCGGCTGCTGCGCACCCTGACGTTCTTCACGATCGGCATCGGCGTGATCGGCGCGCTTGCCGGCATCTTCGGCATGAACTTCGAGACGCCGCTGTTCAAGGAAGGCCACTCCGGCTTCCTCATCGCCACCGTCGTCATGGGCGCGGTACTGGTCGGCACCGCGATCGTCGCCATTCGTTCCTACCGCAAACCTTGAAGGTTCGCGGCGTCAGGCGTCTCCCGCTTCGCCGATCACCGGTCCCGCTTCGTTCGGCTCCGCCGCATCCTCGTCATCGCCGCCGTCGTCGGCAAGGCGCACTGCGCTGACAACGTGTTCCTCGTCGGCGACGTTGAACAGACGAACACCGGCGCTGCCGCGGCCGATGACCCGAAGGCTTTCCAGCGGCAAGCGGATCAACTTGGCCTGGTCGGTCACCAGCATCAACTGGTCGGCCTGGCTGGCCGGGAAGCTGGCCACCACGGGTCCGTTACGCGCGATGTTGTCGATGTTGGTGATGCCCTGACCACCGCGTCCGGTGCGACGGTATTCGATCGCAGAGCTGAGCTTGCCGTAGCCATTGGCGCAGACTGTAAGGATGAACTGCTCTCGCTCGCGCAGGAAGGCATAGCGTTCCTGGTCGCGCATTTCGCCGTCCTTTTCCGGCTTCCACGGAGCGAAGCGCAGGTATTCTTCCCGCTCCTCCTGGTCCCTTACGCCGACGCGGTGGAGGATCGACAGGCTGATCACCTCGTCGTCGCCCTTCAGCGTCATGCCGCGAACCCCGGTAGAGGTGCGACTCTGGAACTCGCGCACGTCGTCTCCGGCAAAGCGTAATGCCTTGCCGCTGCGCGTGGCCAGCAGCACATCGTCGCCTGCCTCGAGCAGGGCGACGCCGATCAGCCGGTCCTCACTTTCGTCCTCGAAGCGCATGGCAAACTTGCCATTGCTGGGAACGTTGGTGAACAGTTCCATGCTGTTGCGGCGCACGTTGCCCTTCGCGGTAGCGAAGACGACCGACAGGCTGCCCCATTCGGCCTCGTCCTCGGGCAGGGGCAGCACGGTCTGGATCGTTTCGTCCTTGTCGAGCGCCGGGAGCAGGTTGACGATCGGCCGGCCGCGGGTTGCCGGTCCGCCCTCGGGCAGCTTCCACACCTTGAGGCGGTAGACTTTCCCTGCGGTCGAAAAGAACAGCACAGGGTTGTGCGTGCTGGTGACGAACATGGTCGTGACGACGTCCTCGTCCTTGGTCGCCATGCCGGCGCGGCCCTTGCCGCCGCGCGCCTGGGCGCGGAAGGTCGAAAGCGGCGTCCGCTTGATGTAGCCGTCCATTGTGACCGTCACGACCATGTCGTCGCGCTCGATCAGGTCCTCATCCTCGATCCCGTCGGCGGCGGCGGTGATCTGCGACAGGCGGGGCGTCGCATAGGCGTCGCGGATCGCGGTCAATTCCTCGCGCATGACGCCATAAAGCTTCACGCGGTCGGCCAGGATCGAAAGGTATTCCTCGATCGCGGCGGCCAGTTCCTTAAGCTCGTCGCCGATCTCGTCGCGGCCCAGCGCAGTCAGACGGTGCAGGCGCAAGTCGAGGATCGCCTTCACCTGCACTTCGCTCAGGCGATAGGTCCCGCCATCCTGCTCGGCACTCGGCTCGATCGCTTCGACCAGGCGGATGTACTGCGCGATCTCGCCGATCGGCCATTCGCGGCGCAGCAGCGCCTCGCGCGCGGCCGCCGGATTGGGTGCGCCGCGGATAATCCGCACCACTTCGTCGAGGTTAGTGACCGCGACCACCAGGCCGAGCAAGATGTGCGCCCGATCGCGCGCCTTGTTCAGTTCGAACTTGGTGCGGCGGGTGATCACTTCCTCGCGGAAGGAGATGAAGCTGGCGATGATGTCGCGCAGGGTCAGCACTTCGGGCCGTCCGCCACGGATCGCCAGCATGTTGGCCGGGAAGCTCGACTGCGCAGGCGTGTTGCGCCACAGCTGGTTGAGCACGACCTCGGGCGTCGCATCGCGCTTAAGGTCGATCACCACGCGCACGCCAAGCCGGCTCGATTCGTCGCGGATGTCGGAAACGCCTTCGATCCGCTTGTCCTTGGCCGCTTCGGCGATCTTCTCGACCAGGCCCGATTTGCCGACCTGATAGGGAATGCTGGTCAGCACGATCGAGCGACGGTCGCCGCGGCCTTCCTCGACCTCGTGCTTGCAGCGCATGATGATGCTGCCGCGGCCTTCGGTATAGGCTTTGCGAGCACCGGATTGGCCCAGGATCAGCGGCGCGGTGGGGAAGTCCGGCCCGGGGATAATCTCGAACAGCTCTTCCGACGTGATGGCAGGCCGGTCCATGTAGGCCAGACACCCGTCGATCACTTCCCCCAGGTTGTGAGGCGGGATGTTGGTCGCCATGCCGACCGCGATGCCACCCGCACCGTTGACCAGAAGGTTGGGGAAGCGCGCGGGCAGCACCGTCGGCTCCTGCCGCGATCCGTCGTAGTTGTCGCTGAAGTCAACCGTATCCTTGTCGAGATCGTCGAGCAGCGAATTGGCGACGCGGGCAAGGCGCGCCTCGGTATAACGCATCGAGGCTGGCGGATCGGGGTCCATCGAACCGAAGTTGCCCTGGCCGTCGATCAGAGGCAGGCGCATCGACCAGTCCTGGGTCATCCGTGCCAGCGCGTCATAGATCGCACTGTCGCCATGCGGGTGGTAGTTGCCCATCACGTCGCCGACGATCTTCGCGCTCTTGCGATAGGGTCGGCCGGCGACAAAGCCACCCTCCTGACTGGCGAACAGGATGCGACGGTGGACCGGCTTCAAACCGTCGCGGACGTCCGGCAGGGCGCGCGCCACGATCACGCTCATCGCGTAATCGAGGTAGCTGGTCTTCATTTCATCGACGATGTCAACGCGCTGGAACTCGCCTGACGGACCTATCGGGTCCGGGCCGATGGAATCGATGGTGTCGTTGTCGTCGCTCACGCGCAAAAATCGCCGGTTGTTAGCGGGAAGGGTTTCGTGGTTGACGCCCTAGGACAAGGCGGCGGGGAAGGCCAGCGCGGCGGCGCCTGCGGGCCCGATTCCGGTCCCGTTTTCCACACCTCGCGCAGCAAATCTGAACAAAGCGGCCAAGGGTTATTCAAATGTGGTTCACCGCTGCGACCCTACTGCGCCCGCCTGTTGCCAAACGGGCGAATCCCCGCCATTTGGCGTTCGATAAGTTCATGGTTGCGAGAGGATGGGGAATGGGCCCTTCCACGCCGCCGCACAGGAGATGATTGTGATGTTCCGCAGTTCGTATCTCACCCGCACGGCGCTCGGCGCAGTTCTTGCTCTCGGGATCGTGGGCGCCAGCCCCGCGGTGGCCAAGGAGAAGGAAAAGGCCGCCCCCGCCCAGGCCAAGATCACGCTGAGCAAGCCGGCCATAGCGCTCTACAACCCGACCAAGGCCGCGATCGACAACGCCGCCAAGCGCCCCGACGTGATCCAGGCCAAGGCCGCGATCGCCCAGGCCGCCGCTGCGGTCAACGCCGCACGGACCAAGGCCGCGCGTGATACCGCCCGCACCGGCTATGACGCCGCTGTGGCGGCGCTCGGCAATCTGCTCAGCGCCGAAAAGGCCCAGCTCGAACAGTTCCGCGCCGCCGGCACCACGCCTGACGACAAGATGATCTATGGCCAGCTCGCCTTTGCGCTGGGCAAGGTTGGCGATGATCGTTCGCTTCAGCGCACCGGCCTTGCGGCCTCGGTCGAAAGCGGCAAGTTGCCTCCCGAGCAGGCGGCGGAATTCAACTACTTCGTCGGCGCGCTGTCCTACGACATGCGGGACTATGCCGCCGCGCGCACGGCGCTGTCGGCTGCGCAGGCGGCCGGCTATGCCAAGAACGACATCGACAGTCTCCTGGCCGAAGCTTTCATCAGTGAAGGCAAGGCTGCGGAAGGCCTCGCCATCCTGCAGAAGGCCGTAACCGCCAAGGGCGCGGCTGCGCCGGAGGACTGGCTGCGCCGCGGCGAAGTCGTCGCCTACCAGGCGAAGCTGGCCGACCAGGCCGGGTTCTTCGGCTCGCGCCTCGTTGCCGGTTACCCGACCACGCAGAACTGGGGCCTGTCGATCGCCGTGCTGCGCGACCTGGCCCGCTATCCCTCCCAGGACATGATCGACCTGCTGCGCCTGATGGATCGCACCAAAAGCTACATGGAAGCGCGCGATTACATCGAATACATCCAGGCCGCCGACCCCCGCCGTTCGCCGGGCGAAGTGATGAAGATCATCAACGCCGGCGTTGCTTCGGGCAAGCTGACCGCCTCGGACCAGACCGTGAGCGAGGCACGGACGATCGCGTCGGGCCGTGTCGCCGCGGACAAGGCGTCGCTCGCCGGGCTGGAGCGCGATGCGCGTGCCGGCGCCGCCACGGCAACTATCGTGATGGCGGCGGCCGACGCCTATCTCAGCTATGACCAGCCGGCCAAGGCAGCCGAACTGTACCAGATCGCGCTGGGCAAGCCGGGCATCGATACCGCCCGCGCGCTGACCCGCCTGGGCATCGCGCAGGTTGACATGGGGCAGACCGCTGCGGCGATCGCGACCTTCGCCAAGATCGAAGGCGCGCGCAAGCCGATGGCGGCGCTGTGGACGGCTTATGCCAACAGCAAGACGGCAGCCGCGCCGGCCGCGCAGTAAGGCTTCGTGAAGTTGTAAAGGCAAAGGGCGGCGAGCAATCGCCGCCCTTCGCTTATGCGGCGGGCAAAAACTCGTCGGTCGTCTCGTCGAGCAGGTGCAGAACACCGTCCGAGATGGCGAAGAACGCGCCGCGCAGGGTCAGTTCCCCGTCGCGTTCCTTGCGCCGGACGCAGGGAAAGGTGCGCAAATTGGCAAGGCTCTGCCGGACGCCGGCCAGCTCCATCGCGCGCTCGGCTTCGTGACCGTGGGTACCGTGCCTGGCCACCACCGGTTCGCGCGCCTCGTCCAGCAGGGCGATCCAGTCGGCGATGAAGCCGCCTTCACCGGGTTCGGTTCCATGCAGTTCGCGGGTCAGCGCGGCCTTGCAGCCGCCGCACAGGCCATGTCCCATGACCACCACTTCCTTGACCTTGAGGACCTGCACGGCGAACTCCAGCGCTGCAGACACCCCATGGTGACCGGGCGTGGTCTCGAACGGCGGGACCATGGCCGCGACGTTGCGCACCACGAAGATCTCACCCGGCGCCACGTCGAAGATCTGGGCCGGATCGACCCGGCTGTCGGAGCAGGCGATGACCATGACTTCGGGCTGCTGGCCCTCGTTCAGCATGGCCCAGCGCTCGCGATTTTCCGACCAGCCGTGGGTGCGAAATCGGCGATAACCCTCGACCAGGCGATCGAGGACGGGAGGGGCGCTGTCAGTCATGGACAGGGCTATTGGCGGGATATTTTCACGCTGGCAAGCCGCAGCGCAAAGGCCTAGAGGGCCAGATCATGAACGATCTCTCCTCCGCACCGAAGAGCGAACGCCAGCGCAAGCCCGACTGGATCCGTGTAAAGGCCCCGACCAGCAAGGGTTATGGCGAGACGCGCCAGCTCATGCGCGATCTCAAGCTCAACACCGTGTGCGAGGAAGCAGCCTGCCCCAATATCGGCGAATGCTGGACCAAGAAGCACGCCACGGTGATGATCCTGGGCGACGTTTGCACGCGGGCCTGCGCCTTCTGCAACGTCAAGACCGGGATGCCGCGTACCGTCGACCCGCTCGAGCCGGAAAACGTCGCCGTGGCGGCGGCCAAGCTGGGGCTTGAGCACATCGTCATCACATCGGTCGACCGTGACGACCTGCCGGATGGCGGGGCCGGGCAGTTCGTCAAGGTCATCGAAGCGCTGCGGCGCAACACGCCGTCGACCACGATCGAAATTCTGACTCCAGACTTTCGCGGCAAGATGCGAGAGGCGGTGGAGGCGATCGTGGCCGCCGGGCCTGATGTCTACAACCACAACCTCGAGACCGTGCCGCGGCTCTATCCGACGATCCGCCCGGGCGCGCGCTACTATGCCTCGCTGCGGCTGCTGGAAGAGGTAAAGCGCCACAACCCGCTGATTTTCACCAAGTCGGGCATCATGCTGGGCCTCGGCGAACAGCGGCTGGAAGTCCACCAGGTGATGGACGACATGCGCAGCGCCGGGATCGATTTCCTGACCATGGGCCAATACCTGCAACCCACGCCCCGGCATACCGCGGTGATCGATTTTGTCACGCCGCAGGCGTTCAGCGCCTATGGCGCGATCGCGCGGGCCAAGGGTTTTCTCCTGGTCGCCTCGAGCCCGCTGACCCGGTCGAGCTATCACGCCGGCGACGATTTCAAGGCCATGCGCGCCGCGCGTGAGGCGCAACTGGCCAAGTCCGCGTCGCGCCCCTGATGCCGGGCATCCGCGAAGTGCGCCGGCTGCCCTGGTCGGCACAGCAGATGTACGACCTGGTTGCCGATGTCGGGCGCTACGCCGAATTCCTGCCGTGGGTCGTCGCAACACGGGTCCGGTCCGACAACGAGACCGAAATGGTCGCCGACATGATGGTTGGTTTCAAGGCGCTGCGCGAGAAGTTTACCTCGCGCGTGATCAAGAACCGTCCCGAGCGGATCGAGGTGATCTACGTCGACGGCCCGATGCGGGACCTCGACAATGTCTGGCACTTTCGCGCCCTCGACGATGGCGGCTGCGAAGTGGACTTCTGCGTCGACTTCACCTTCCGCAACGCCGTTTTCGAAGCGCTGGCCGGGCAATACTTCGACCGCGCCTTCCGCAAGATGGTCAATGCTTTCGAAGCGCGTGCCGAGGCGCTTTACGGGAGCAGCAGTTCGAGCGCGAACAGCGCCGCCTGATGACGGATTTCGGCTCTGTTTGAGCCGCATAGGCGGCGTTCTTCGGCAACAGCCTGTTCTTCGGGCTCACCCTTCACGGCGCGGGCGAAGACCACTGTGCCGACAGGCTTCTGCGCGCTGCCGCCGTCGGGACCGGCAATGCCGCTGATTGCCACCGACACGTCGACCCGGGTGCGCGAAAGTACACCCTGCGCCATGGCCCAAGCGCAGGCGATCGACACCGAACCGAAAGTCTCCATGATGTCGATCGGCACGCCAAGCAACTCGTGCTTGGCGGCGTTCGAATAGGCGACGATCCCCCGGTCGAACACGGCGGAGGATCCCGGGATTTCGGTCAGCGCTGCGGCAACGAGCCCGCCTGTGCAGCTCTCGGCCAAGGCGACGGTGCGACCGACCGCGCGATTTTCGCGCACGACGCGTTCGGCAAGTTCGACAAGGTCGGCGGGGAGAAGGGTCACGCGGCGATTTCCATTATATAGCGACTCGTGAGCCCCGCATGGTCCGGTTGCAACCGAAAATCCATCGTCATTGTGCAACCAGAACCGCAGCGGCCTGGGCTGCGATGCCTTCGCCGCGCCCGGTAAAGCCAAGTCGTTCCGTCGTTGTCGCCTTGACGCTGACATCGCCGACTTCGATCTGGAGCAGTTCGGCCAGCCGCTCGCGCATGGCCAGGCGGTGCGGCCCGATCTTCGGAGCCTCGCAGATCAGGGTCACGTCGACGTTGCCGATACGGTAGCCTGCCTTGTCGGCAAGGGCGACGGCGTGGACCAGGAACCGATCGGACGACGCACCGCGCCATTGCGGATCGCTGGGGGGAAAATGGCTGCCGATGTCGCCATCGCCGATCGCACCGAGGATCGCATCGACCACGGCATGAATTGCGACATCGGCGTCGCTATGCCCGGCAAGGCCCTGACTGTGTTCGATTTTTACGCCGCACAGCCACAGCTCCTCGCCGGCGGCAAGGCGGTGGACGTCGAAGCCGGTGCCAATCCGCACCGGGCGCGTGGCGGCGAAGTCGGCGGCATATGTCAGCTTGTGCAACAGTTCGTCTCCTTCGACGAGCGCCACCGCCAGTCCTGCGGCCTGAGCAACCTGCGCATCGTCGCCGGCGGGATGGTCGCCCGTCCAGGCGCGATGGGCGGCCAGGATGTCGGCGAAGCGGAAGGCCTGGGGCGTCTGCACGCGGCGCAGTTCCTCGCGTCGGGCAGGAGGACCCATTTCCTCGCCCTGCACGTGGGCAAGGCTGTCGACCACGGGGAGCACCGGGATCGCGCCGGGGCAGCGACCGAGTGCCGAGACCAGCCGCTCTACGACACCCGGCGTGACCAGCGGCCGGGCCGCATCGTGGATGAGGACCAGGTCGGGCGTGTCGCTGGCCAGCTCTTCCAGCGCGCGGCGCACGGATTGTTGCCGGGTCGCGCCACCGGCGACAAGGCGCACCGCGTCGATCCCGGCCAGCGCCTCACCGGCAAGGTCCTCGGCGCCGTCGGGGATCGCTACCACAATGGGCCTGCAACCGGCGGCTGCCAACCGCTCGGCCGAATGGCGCACGACGGGCTTGCCGCGCCACATCGCGAACTGCTTGGGCAAGGGGGTCCCGGCGCGCAGACCCTGGCCTGCGGCAACGATCACGGCGGACAGAGAGGAAGTGGGCGAGGGGGCATTCATCGGTAATGCCGGTAAGCGCTTGCCGCGCGCGCGGCAATTCCCTATGTGCTGCCCAATTTTTAGGCACAAACCGATCAATGAATCCGCTTCTCCCCCCTCCGCCGCGTCTCGATCCGATCCGGGTCGGACCCGTGGCAATCGACTGTCCGGTCATCCTCGCGCCGATGACCGGGGTCACCGACTTGCCGTTTCGCCGCATGGTGCGACGCTTCGGTTCGGGCCTCAACGTGACCGAGATGATCGCCAGTCCGGCCGCGATCCGCGAAACACGCCAGTCGGTCCAGAAGGCCGCCTGGGACCCGGCGGAAGAGCCGGTTTCGATGCAGCTTGTCGGCTGCGAACCGGCGCAGATGGCCGAGGCCGCCAAACTGGTCGAGGACCGCGGCGCGGCAATCATCGACATCAACATGGGTTGCCCGGTGCGCAAGGTCGTCAACGGCGATGCCGGTTCCGCGCTGATGCGCGAGCCCCGGCTTGCGGCGAGCCTGATCGAAGCGACGGTCAAGGCGGTCAAGGTGCCCGTTACCGTGAAAATGCGCATGGGCTGGTGCCATGACAGCCTGAACGCCCCGGAACTTGCGCGCGTGGCCGAGGATCTTGGCGCGCAGATGATCACGGTCCACGGCCGGACTCGCAACCAGATGTACAAGGGCAGTGCAGACTGGGGCTTCGTCCGCAAGGTGAAGGAGGCCGTGACGATCCCGGTCATCGTCAACGGCGATATCTGCGGAATCGAGGATACGGCCACCGCGATCGAGCAATCGGGTGCCGATGGCGTGATGATCGGGCGCGGAGCCTATGGCCGGCCGTGGTTCCTGGCGCAGGTCATGCATTGGCTCAAGACCGGCCAGCAAGTCGCTGATCCGACGCTCGAAGAGCAATTGTCACTGATCCTTGAGCATTACCAATGGATGCTCGACCTTTACGGCGAGGACACGGGGGTCAAGATGGCGCGCAAACACCTTGGCTGGTACACGCGCGGGCTGCACGGCTCGGCGACGTTCCGCAACATGGTCAATTTCGTCGATGATCCCCGTGTGGTGATGGACCACCTGAGTGCATTCTACGCCCCGGCTATCGAAAGACAGGCGGCCTGATCGATGGATCCGCAGCGCCAGCTCTCCAGCTTGCCCTTCGCGGTGGTGCTGCTGGCGCCGGACCGGACGATCAGCGTCGCCAACCCGGCAGCAGAGCAACTGTTCGGTCAGAGCCTGCGCCGCCTGCAGGGGCGCCCGCTTGATGGCGTCCTGACCTTTGCCGAACCCTTGCTGGCCGAAAAGCTGGCCGAGCCGGACGCCACCGTTTCGGCGCGGGCGACGGACGTGACGGTCGCCGGACAGGGGCAGCATCCGCGGCGGGTCGACGTTATCGCCGCGCCGCTGGTGGACCAGCCGGGCTGGCAGATGCTGACCTTGATCGACATCGGCGGTGCCGAGGCGATGCGCGGCGATGCCCCCGCTGGAGAGGAAGGAGTGCTGCGCGCACCTGCGATTCTTGCGCACGAGATCAAGAACCCGCTGGCCGGCATACGCGGCGCGGCGCAGCTCCTTGGCCGCAAGCTGGGCGAGGGCGATCGCACCCTGACCACTTTGATCGCCGACGAGGTCGACCGGATCGCAAACCTGATCGACCAGATGCAGACGCTGTCGCGCAGCACCGCGCCCGATCTGGCGCCCTGCAATCTGCACGAGGCCGTCCGGCGCGCGCGCGCGGTGATCGAGGCGGGTGGCGCCGCGCCGACGATCATCGAGGAATTCGATCCCTCACTCCCGATGGTGATGGGCAACGTCGATGCGCTTGTTCAGATCCTGCTCAACCTGCTCGGCAATGCTGCCGATGCCTGCCGCGACGGCAGCAGCCCGCGGATCGCCATCCGCACGCGCTTTGCCAGCGGCCTCCAGCTTCACCCCAGCGCTGACGGTCGCCCGGTGCGGCTACCGATCGAATTGCGGGTCAGCGACAACGGACCCGGGATAGATCCTGCCTTGCGCGAGCATGTGTTCGAGCCGTTCGTGACCACAAAGCTGAGCGGGCAGGGGCTTGGCCTCGCGCTCGTAAGGCGCTTGGTCCGGGACATGAACGGGCGGATCAATCACGACCGCGATGAAGTCACGGGACTGACCCACTTCCGCGTTCACCTGCCCATGGCCGAAAGCCCGCGCCGTTCCGTCAGGGAGCGCGCGGCATGAGCGTGCTGCTGGTCGAGGACGACGATTCGATCGCCTTGGTGATCACCGCCGCGCTCGAGGCTGAAGGCTTCGAAGTGGTCCGGTGCGATTCGATCGCCGAACGCGATCGACTTTTGAGCCAGCAGACCTTTTCGGCCCTGGTTACCGACGTCATGCTGACCGATGGCGACGGGATTGCGACCATCGGTACGGTGCGCGACCTGGCGCCTGCCATGCCGATCATCATCCTGTCGGCGCAAAACACCCTCGATACGGCGGTGCGGGCCAGCGATACGGGCGCGTTCGAATACTTCCCCAAGCCCTTCGACATCGACGAACTGGCGCGGACCGTCCGCCAGGCCGTCGGCAGCGGGGCGGCTGAGGCCGGGCCAGGCGACGAGCAGCCGGTCGCCGGTCTTCCGCTGGTCGGGCGGAGCGCACCGATGCAGGCGGTGTACCGCATGATCACGCGGGTGCTGCGCAACGACCTTACCGTCCTCGTCCTTGGCGAGAGCGGCACCGGCAAGGAACTGGTCGCCGAAGCGATCCACCAGCTTGGACAGCGCAAGGCCGGCCCCTTCGTGGCCGTCAACACGGCGGCGATCCCGGGCGAACTGATCGAAAGCGAGCTGTTCGGCCACGAGAAGGGCGCCTTTACGGGCGCGGTTGCCCGCCACGCCGGCAAGTTCGAGCAGGCCCAGGGCGGCACCCTGTTCCTCGATGAAATTGGCGACATGCCCATGCAGGCGCAGACGCGACTGTTGCGTGCCTTGCAGTCGGGGTCGATCCGCCGGGTCGGCGGGCGCGAGGAGATCAGTGTCGACGCGCGCATTGTGGCTGCGACCAACCGCGACCTCGAACCGATGATCGCCGCCGGAACCTTCCGCGAGGATCTCTATTACCGGCTCAACGTCGTTCCGATCACGCTGCCGCCGCTGCGTGAACGGGCGGACGATATCGCCGCCCTGGCACGCCATTTCCTGGCGCTTGCAGCCGGAGAGGGCCTGCCACGGCACAGCCTTACGGACGATGCAGCGGCCTTGCTCGGCAGGCAGCATTGGCGCGGCAATGTGCGCGAATTGCGCAACTTCATCTATCGCCTGGCGTTGCTCGCCCGCGAGGATGTGATCGACGCAAGCGCACTGACCCCGCTGCTGGAACCGATGCGCGGAGACGATCCGCGAGGTCCGGCAGGGCTCGACACGGCGGTCGGTGATTGGCTGACGGACGTCAATCCGGCCCCGGGCGCGATTTACGATGAAGCGCTGGCCGCGTTCGAACGCCCGCTGTTCGTTGCGGTCCTGCGCCGGACGGGCGGTAACCAGCTTCGCGCTGCGCAGGAACTGGGGATCAACCGCAACACGCTGCGCAAGCGGTTGCAGGAACTGGATATCGATCCCTTGCAAGTCGCCCGTCCGGCCTAAGCGCCGATGGTCGGAAAACTCTTGCACCGGTGCAACAGTGGTGTTGTAACTGGGCAACGATGCAATTGCTGAGCGGCACCTCTGGCAACAAGCCCTGGCCCCGGTGGTGGCGCCGGGTGCAGATTGCAGCGCGCCGCGCGAATTTCTTCGTCGTCATGTTCGCGGTGGCGGTCGCGGCCTTCGTCACAATGAGCGTCGTGACCTGGTACGCGCTGTTTTCCCAGTCCGAACGGGGTGAGCTCGTCCCTTCCAACCTGACCGCCGCACTGCTCGTCGGGACGCTGGTGCCCGCGATGACCATCGTCGTGCTGATCGGCCGCTACCTGGCGCTCAAGCGATCGTCGGAACTGGCTGGCGGCGGGGGGATGCACGTCCGCCTGGTGTTCTTCTTCTCGATGATCTCGGCCGTGCCGACGCTGCTCGTGGTGGTCTTTGCCTCGTTCCTGTTCCAGTCGGGCGTCGAATTCTGGTTTTCCGACAGTTCGCGCGGGATGCTGGAGAACGCCAACAAGCTGGCGCGCGGCTATTCCGAGCAGATCCACCGCGACATGGAGTACGAAAGCCTTGCCATGGCGGCGGACCTGCGCGACGAGCTTGGCGCCACGCCGATCGCCAGCGCCAAGTTCCAGGACGTTTACCTGTTCCAGGTTCTGAACCGCAAGATCAGCGAATCGACCATCCTGCAGAAGGGTGCCGACGGCACCTTGCACAAGGTCGCCTTTACCCGCGGCGAGGCGCCCTTGACCGAGATTTCGGGCGAAGCGATTGGCCAGATCGACAAGGGCGAGGCGATCGTCATCAATTCGAGCGCCAATTCGATCCAGGCCGTGACGCCGATCGACCGGCGCACCGGCACCTATCTCTACACTTCGCGCAAGTCGGACTTGCTGTCTTCAGGGCAGGCGTCGAACATCGTGCGGGCCTATGACCAGCTGACCAAGCGTGCGCGCATCCAGCAGCTGCGGTTCAACATCCTGCTGTTCATCGCCAGCCTGGCCCTGGTCGGCCTGTCGGTGTGGTTCGCGCTGCGCTTTGCCGACCGGCAGGTGAAGCCGCTCTACGACCTGGTCGATGCGGCGCGCCAGGTCGGGGCGGGGGACTTCTCGATGCGGGTGGAAGGGCGCACCGGGGCCGATGAAATCGGCCTGCTCAACCGCGCCTTCAACCGCATGACCCAGCAACTCGAGCGGCAGACGCTGGACCTGCGCGGTGCGAACCAGCAACTCGATGAACGACGCGCCTTTATCGAGGCGGTGCTCGATTCGGTCACCGCCGGCGTCATTTCGACCGACGCGAACGGTACGATCCTCCTTGTCAACGGCTCGGCGCAGAAGCTTTTGCTGACCAAGGACCAGCCCAATCCGGTCGGACGGAAACTGGCCGAGATTGCACCCCAGCTCGCTGGCCTGGCAGAAAGCGGTCGGCAGGGCGGGGTCGTACAGTATTCGCGCCTGAGCGAACTGTTGACCCTGGCGGTGAAGTCCACGCGCGAGCCGAGCGGTTATGTCATCACCTTCGAGGACATCACCCGCCAGCTGCTCGACCAGCGGCAGGCGGCCTGGTCGGACGTCGCGCGGCGGATCGCGCACGAAATCAAGAACCCGCTGACTCCGATCCAGTTGGCGACAGAGCGTCTCAAGCGCCGCTATGCCAAGCTGATCACCGCCGATGCCGAATTGTTCGACGAACTGACTGGCACGATCATCCGCCAGGTCGGAGACCTGCGCCGCATGGTGGACGAATTTTCTAGTTTCGCCCGCCTGCCCAAGCCCGTCTTTCGTGGCGAGGATCCGGTCGACCTGGCGCGACAAGCACTGTTCCTGCAGGAAGTGGCGCGGCCGGACATAAACTTCGATTTTGCCGCCAACGGATCGATCGGGATCATCGCCTGCGACCGCCACCAGTTCGGTCAGGCCATGACCAACGTCCTCAAGAATGCAGTCGAAGCTATAGAGGCGCGGCAGAAAGTCGCGGACACCGATTACCGCGGCCGGATCGCCGTCGCGCTGACCGGCACGGACGAGGACGTGATCGTGTCCATCGCCGACAACGGCGTCGGCTTGCCGCTGGACCGCGAACGCATCGTCGAGCCCTATGTGACTACCCGCGAGAAGGGCACCGGACTTGGCCTCGCCATCGTCAACAAGATCGTCGAGGAGCATGGCGGCGAGATGACCTTCATCGCCGGTCCCGTCGATGGAACCATCGTCACCCTGCGCTTCGCCCGCGACCCGCTCTCCGCCCAGACCAAGTCGGAAGCTGCCGAATGACCCCCGAAAAGGAACACCAATGGCCCTCGATATCCTGATCGTCGACGACGAACGCGACATTCGCGAACTCGTTGCCGGTGTGTTGAGCGATGAAGGCTATGAGTGCCGCACTGCCGGCGACAGCACCACGGCGTTGGCCATGGTCGACGAACGGCGGCCAAGCCTGGTCCTGCTTGACGTCTGGTTGCATGGCAGCCCGATGGACGGCCTCGAAGTGCTGGATGCGATCAAGCAGCGCGAGCCGGAACTCCCGGTGATCATCTTCTCGGGGCACGGCAATATCGACACTGCGGTGTCGGCAATCGGGCGCGGGGCGATGGATTTCATCGAGAAGCCATTCGAGGCCGAGCGCCTGCTGCTGCTGGTCGCCCGCGCGACCGAGACCGAGCGCCTGCGCCGTGAAAACGCGCGCCTGCGCGAAGGCTTCACCATGGCGGACGAGTTTACGGGCAACAGCTCGGCCATCAACGCCGTCCGCGCTACGCTGAAGCGGGTCGCCAACACCGGCAGCCGTCTGCTGATCAGCGGCCCGGCCGGCACCGGCAAGGAGGTCGCCGCGCGGCTGCTGCACAGCTGGAGCCCGCGAGCCGGCAATGCCTTCGTCACGGTCAATTCGGCGCGCATCACCCCGGAGCGTTTCGAGCAGGAGCTGTTCGGCGAAGAGCAGGGCGGCAAGCTGGTCCGTGCGGGCCTGCTCGAAATGGCCGATGGGGGGACGCTCTATCTCGACGAGGTGGCCGACATGCCGCTGTCGACCCAGGCGCGCATACTTCGCGTGCTGACCGAACAGGCTTTCGTCCGGGTCGGCGGGCACCGCCAGATCCGCGTCGACGTGCGCGTTGTCTCGTCGACCGCGCGCGACCTCGAAAAGGAGATCGCCGAAAGCCGCTTTCGCGAAGATCTGTTCTACCGCCTCAACGTCGTGCCGGTGGCGATCCCATCACTGGCCGAACGGCGCGAGGATATTCCGGCGCTGGCAGACCATTTCTTTGCCCGTTTTGCCGCCGATCAAGGCGTGCCGCCGCCCGAGGTGGCGATGGAGGCCATGGCCGCGCTGCAAAGCTACGAATGGCCGGGCAACGTGCGCCAGCTTCGCAACGTGGTCGAACGCACCATTATCCTCACCCCGCGCGACCAGCTTGCCAGGATCGCGACCGACATGCTGCCGGGAGAAGTTGTCAACGGTCGCATCGGCAACGAGACCGGCATGCCTTCGTTGATGGGCGTGCCGTTGCGCGAGGCGCGCGAGAACTTCGAGCGCGAGTACCTGCGGGTCCAGATCCGCCGGTTCTCGGGCAACATCTCGCGGACAGCCTCGTTTATTGGAATGGAACGCTCGGCGCTGCACCGCAAGCTCAAGCTGCTTGGCATGGTTGGCGGCAAGGATGGCGAGGAAACCGAGCTTGAAGAGGCCTGACCCTGCGTTTTCTGCCATCGGGTGATTTACGACCGTCCTGAAAGGCGGTAAGACCCCGTCCCAAGTTGAACCGGTTCGCGCCCCGATGGGCTCGGCCAGAATGCGGACCGCACCAGCGGCCGTCAAAAAGAAGGAGTCCGACTGATGACATCCCGCACGCTCTCGGCCCGTCCGCGCGCCGAAAAGTCGTCCGACGAAACCCCCGAAGCCGTCACCCATCCCGATGCCGCACCGGCACCGGCCAAGGGGCAGAACCTGCAGGACCAGTTCCTCAACCTGCTGCGCAAGAACAAGACCCCGGTGACCATGTTCCTGGTCAAGGGTGTCAAGTTGCAGGGCATTGTCACCTGGTTCGACAACTTCTCGATCCTGCTGCGCCGCGATGGCCAGTCGCAACTGGTCTACAAGCACGCGGTTTCCACCATCATGCCCAGCCAGCCGGTCGATGCCCGCCAGTTCGGCACGGTCGAAGGGGCCAAGAAGGTTCGCTTGCTTCAGGACGTGTTCCTGTCGAGCGTGCGCGCCTCGGGCGTGCAGGTCACCATGTTCCTGGTCAACGGCGTGATGCTGCAGGGCCGGGTTGCGGCCTATGACCTTTTCTGCATGCTGCTCGAACGCGAAGGTTATGTGCAGCTTGCCTACAAGCACGCGGTCTCGACCATCCAGCCGCTGAGCCCGGTCGATCTGACCGGCGATGGCTGGGACGGCGAGGAAGGTGACGAAGCCTGAGCTTTCTCGACGATAACCGCGAGGACGTTTCCCGCGGCGCGCGCGCTCTTGTCGTCTATCCGGACTTCCGGGGGCGGGGGAGCGCGTCGATCGATACGGCGGCCCGCCTCGAAGAGGCTAAGGGGCTGGCGCTGGCGATCGGCCTCGTCGTCATCGATGCGATCGCCATTCCGATCCGCGAGGCGCGCGCCGGCACGCTGTTCGGCGAAGGCCAGATCCGGAACATCGATGTCGCCTGCAACCAGGACGATGCCGAGCTGGTCATCGTCGACGGGTCGCTGACCGCAATCCAGCAGCGCAACCTCGAAGACAAGCTGAAGCGCAAGGTGATCGACCGCACGGGCCTGATCCTCGAGATCTTCGGTGAGCGTGCGGCGACAGCCGAAGGTCGGCTTCAGGTCGAGCTGGCGCACCTCGATTACCAGGCTGGCCGGCTCGTCCGATCATGGACGCACCTAGAGCGGCAGCGCGGCGGCTTCGGTTTCCTTGGTGGGCCCGGCGAAACCCAGATCGAGGCCGACCGTCGCATGATCCGCGATCGCATGGCCCGTCTGCGCCGCGAACTGGAGCAGGTCAGACGGACGCGCGGTCTACACCGCAGCCGCCGCGAGAAGGCGCCCTGGCCGGTGATCGCGCTGGTTGGTTATACCAACGCGGGCAAATCGACCCTGTTCAACCGACTGACGGGCGCAGGCGTCATGGCCGAGGACCTGCTGTTCGCGACGCTCGACCCCACCATGCGCCGGATTCGTCTGCCCGGCGTCGACAAGGCGATACTCTCGGATACGGTAGGGTTCATCTCTGACCTGCCGACACAGCTTGTCGCCGCGTTCCGCGCCACGTTGGAAGAGGTTACGGCCGCCGACGTGATCGTCCACGTCCGCGATATCGCCAATCCCGATACCGCCGCGCAGAAGGCCGAAGTCCTCGACATCCTGTCCGATCTTGGCTTGCTCGACGACGAGGCCGAGACCCCGCGCATCCCGATGGTAGAGGCCTGGAACAAATGGGACCTGCTCGATGCCGAACGGGCCATCGAACTGACAGACCAGATCGCTGCCCACCCCGACGAGGTAATCGTTCCGCTTTCCGCTCTGACCGGCGTGGGGACAGATGCGCTGCTCGAAGCGGTGAGCCGCCTTTTGACGCAGGGTGCGCGTCTGCACACTTTCGTGCTGCCGGCCAGCGACGGCCAGCGACTGGCGTGGCTGCATGCGCATGGCGAAGTGCTGGCCGATGACGAAGCAGGGGAGGATGAGCGAGGACCGCTGCGGCGGCTCTCGGTCCGGCTCGAACCGCGCGAACTAGGGCGCTTTACCCGCCTCTGACGCCTTGACGTCACGCCACAGCTCTTCTTGTTGGTCGAGATCGAGCGCGCCGAATTCCGTGCCATTGGCAGCTGCAAGGCTCTCCATCGTGCGGAAGCGGCGTTCGAATTTGGCATTGGCGGCGCGAAGCGCATCCTCTGGCGCAACGCCGTAGGAGCGGGCGACGTTGACCGCCGCAAACAGCAGGTCGCCGGCCTCCTCGATCCTTTCTCGATCTGTGCTTGCCGCAGCCAGCTCGTCCGCTTCTTCAGCCAGCTTGGCTGCGGGGCCTTGATTATCCGGCCAGTCGAAGCCTTGCCGCGCCGCGCGTTTCTGAAGTTTCTCAGCCCGCATCAGCGCGGGCAGGGCGAGAGCGACCCCGTCCATGGCACTCGTCGCGCCCTTGGCTTGGCGTTCGGATGCCTTGATGCTCTCCCACCGTTCCTCGCGCGAATGGCCGTGATCCGGATGGTCGCCGAAGATGTGCGGATGGCGTGCTTCCATCTTGGCGGCGATGCCCGCAGCCACTGAGGAGAAATCGAACAGGCCGGCTTCGTGGGCCATGCGGGCGTGGAACACGACCTGGAGCAACAAATCGCCAAGTTCATCCTTCAGCGCCTCGGCGTCGTTCCGCTCGATTGCGTCTGCGACCTCATAGGCTTCCTCGATCGTGTAAGGTGCGATTGAGGCGAAATCCTGCGCACGGTCCCAGTCGCAGCCGCGCTCCGGGTCACGCAGGGTGGCCATGATGTCGAGTAGTCGCTGAAGGGATGTAAGGTCGTTGTCGTGCATATGAGATTGATAATATATATTATGTTAAATGACACTGTGTTTGATTTTAGTCAGGTAGCAAAGAACCGCACCCCTGCCGTTATCACGATGATGATGCCGATCCAGATCAGGGCCAGCTTCACAAGCCGCTCGCGCGGGAGGCCATGCGATGCCATGGCACGCCAGTTGAGCGCCAGGACCAGCAAGCCGCCAATCAGCGCAAAGACGATTTCCGTGGTCATGCGGCAAGCTCCATACCGTCGAAGCCAACGAGGACGTTGGCCGGCACTTCGCCCGCCAGGGTCGCATAATCCATAGACTTGTCGAGATGCGTCAGCACGCCGCAGCCCGCTCGGGTTGTCTCGACAAGTTCCAGCGCCATGCCAAGATGCGCGTGGGTAGGATGCGGTTCGCGGCGCAGGCAATCTACGACGAGCAGATCAACCTTATAGAACAGGTCGATCATCTCGCGTGTAATCTCACTGAAGTCTGTCGCGTAACCAATTGTCTTACCGTCGCAATCGAACCGATAAGCAGTGCTCTGCGCCGGACCGTGCGGCATCTGGCACGAGGCAACGCCGAAGCCGGCGCACATCCGCAAGCGGTCGAGTGTGTCGAGTTCGACGATGGTGTGATAGCCGAACTGGCCGGCAAAGACGTATCCGAAGCGCTGACGCAGCCGGCGGACAGTTTCGCTGGCCGCATAGCCCGGGATCGGTCCTCCGCGGCCATAGCGCAGCGGTCGCAGATCATCGATGCCGTGGCAGTGATCGGCGTGATCGTGGGTCCAGAACACCGCGTCGAACCGATCGATCCCGGTCGCCAGCAACTGTTGTCGCAGGTCGGTCGAAGTGTCGATCAGGATGCGTTGTCCCGCGTCGTTCTCGATCGCTATGGAAACCCTGCTGCGGCGGTTCTTGGGTTCGGCCGGATCGCAAGCACCCCAGTCGTTGCCGATGCGGGGAACCCCTGTGGAGGTTCCGCTGCCCAGCATGATCAGCTTCACAGGCCAGCCTTGCTGAACAGGCGCGAAAAGTTCGCGGTCGTACTGGCCGCCAAAGCGGCGGGGTCGACTCCGCGCAGGTTCGCCACGAAGCGCGCCGTGTCGGCAACGAACGACGGCTCGCAGACCTGGCCGCGGTGCGGCACCGGAGCAAGGAACGGCGCATCGGTTTCCACGAGCAGACGCTCTTCGGGAACTTTGGCAGCAATGGCTTGCAAGTCTTTGGCATTCTTGAAAGTGACTATCCCTGAAAGAGAGATCGTCACGCCGAGGTTGAGCATCTTCTGCGCAAAATCGGCCGAGGCGGTGAAGCAGTGGATCAGGGCGGGATAGGTCCCCTTTTCCATTTCTTCGGTCATGATCCTAGCCGTATCGGCTTCTGCATCGCGGGTGTGCACGATCAGCGGCAGGCCCGTCGCGCGGGCGACGGCTATGTGGCGCCGGAACAGATCCTGCTGCGTCCGGCGGTCCGAATGATCGTAGTAATAGTCGAGCCCGGTTTCGCCGATTGCGATTACCCGAGGATGATCGGTCGCGGCGAGCAACGCCCCTTCACCCATGTCGGCATGGCCATCGGCCTCGTGGGGATGGATCCCGACGCTCGCCCAGACGTCTGCTTCGCGCTCGGCTGTGCCGATGACCTTGTCCCATTCGCGCTGTCGCGTCGAGATCGACAGGAAGCCCCCCACCCCGGCGTCGCGTGCCCGCGCCAGAACGCCCTGCTGGTCTTCGACAAGCCCCTTGTATTCGAGGTGGCAATGGGAGTCGATCAACATCAGTCGGTCTCTGCCGGCAGTTCCAGGCGCGGAAACACCCCGACGGGCTGTGCCACGCGAAATTCGCTGGCGACGAGGCGCCCGTACCAGTCGGCATCGGCCAGCGCAGCGAAATCGCGTTCTCCCGAGGGCACGCCGAGTTGGTCGAGCAGCTTGTCAGCCGATGCCGGAACCACCGCGCGAATGGCGATCGCGAGGTCGCGGACGGCAATGAAAAGCGTCTGGAGCACGATGCGCATCCGCTCGGGATCGGTCTTGCGAAGGGACCAGGGCGCCTGTTCGTCAACGTACTGGTTGCAGGCGTAAACCGCGCGCATCCAGGCCTCGATGCCGTTGGAGAAATCCAGCGCCTGGAATGCCTTGGGCAATTCGCTGCCGCACGCAGTGGCAACGAGAACGTGAAGAGCGTCGTCGACCTCAGCCGTCTGGAACGGCTTAAGATCGCCGTCCAGATTCTTGAAAATCATGGACAAGGTTCGCTGAGCCAGATTGCCGAAGCTGTTGGCCAGTTCGGCGTTGGCGCGTGTGACGATGGCGTCGGGCGAATAGGATCCGTCCTGTCCGAACGCGACCTCGCGCATGAGGAAATAGCGCAGGGTATCGACTCCGAAGCGGTCGGCGAGTTCGATCGGATCGGTGACGTTGCCGAGCGACTTCGATTCCTTCTGCCCGCGGTTGAGCAGGAACCCGTGGCTGAACACCTGGCGCGGGACAGCGATCCCCGCACTCATCAGGAAGGCCGGCCAGTAGATCGTGTGGAACCGCGTGATGTCCTTGCCGATGAGGTGCAGGTCGCAGGGCCAGAACCGTGCGAAATCAGCGCCTTCGTCGGGGAAACCAAGGCCAGTCAGGTAGTTGGTCAGCGCATCGATCCACACGTACATGACGTGCGTGTCGCTGCCGGGCACCTTGACCCCCCAGTCAAAACTGGTCCGCGAGATCGAGAGATCGCGCAAGCCGGCTTTCACGAAGGCGATCATTTCGTTCCGGCGGCTCTCGGGGCGCAGGAAACCGTCGGTCTCGAGCAGCGCGAGCAGCCTGTCCTGATAGGCCGAGAGGCGGAAGAACCAGCTTTCCTCGACCGTCCATTCGACCGGTGTGCCCTGGGGCGACAGTTTCTCGCCGCTGTCCCCGCCCACCAGCTCGCTTTCGTCGTAGTAGGCCTCGTCGCGGACCGAATACCAGCCTTCGTAGCGGTCCAGATAAAGATCGCCGTTGGCCTCCATCCGGCGCCACAGTTCCTGCGAAGCGGCGTGATGGCGCGGTTCGGTGGTGCGCTGGAAGACATCGTAGGAAATGTTGAGAGCTGCATCCATGTCGATGAAATATTGTGACATTTCATCGGCAAGCGCGGCCGGTGTCGTGCCGAGATCGCGAGCCTTCTGGGCCATTTTCAGGCCGTGCTCGTCGGTTCCGGTCTGGAAGCGCACGTCGCGTCCCATCTGGCGCTGGAAGCGGGCGATCACATCGGCCGCAATGGCTTCGTAGGCATGGCCGATATGCGGCTTGCCGTTTGGGTAGGAAATCGCAGTGGTGATATAGAACGGATCGCCCATGGCCGGCGTGGAATCTTTCTGTGCGGAAGGTCAGGCGGTCTCTCTAGGCATGGCGAGCGATGCCAGCAAGCCGCCAATCTCCATCACCAGTAGCGCCGGATCGAAGTTGTAGGTGCTCGCCTGGCTTCCCAGCCGGACCAGCTCGCCGTGCGCCGCGATCACGCGCTGCTGCCGCTCGTTGCTGCTGTGCGCGAGTTCGGCAGCGGCGACTGCGCGGGCTAGGTCGATCACCGCCTGCTGGCGTTCGCGATCGGGACGGGCGCCGATGGCCTCGGCCAGCGCGCCACGCAGAGCGAGGTGCTCGTCACCCTCGTCGATCAGGCGCTGCATTATACCGTGCAATACGCCGAGGTCCTGTTCGACGAAAGACAGCGCCGCTCCCGGTGACCCTTCGGCCGCAGCGATAGCCGCCGCACGCGTCAGGGCGTCGGCCCGGGGGACTTCGCTGCGCAAGATGGCGTCGATCGCGTCATCATCCAGCGGCGCAAAGCGCAGCACGCGGCAGCGCGAACGGATCGTTGGCAGCAATCGGCCCAGGCGATGGGCAACCAGCAGGAAGAAGGTTCCTGCCGGCGGCTCCTCGAGGCTCTTGAGCAGCGCGTTGACGGCACCCTTCTCCATGTCGTCGGTCGGATCGATGATCACGACGCGCCGCGCTCCAAGCGTCGGGCGAGTGATCAGCCGCGCCTGCATCCGACGCACCTGGTCGATCGTGATGTTGCGCTTCTTCTGCCACGGCTTGCCTTCGGCGCGTTTTTCCTCCTCGCTGTCGTTGGCAGGCAGATGATCGAGCACGATGATGTCGGGGTGTGCGTCCCACGCCGGTTGCGGCAAACCCGTTTCGGCGACAAGCCGCGCTGCGGCGGCGCGGGCGAAGGCGCCCTTGCCGAGCCCCTTGATCCCGGCGAGAATCCAGGCGTGGTGCATTCGTGCCGATCCCGCCGCTTCGGCCCAGGCGCGCCAGGCCTGATCATGGCCGGTCAGCCCGATCATGCGCGTTCCAGTAGCGGCGCGAGAGCGGCGATAACGCGTGCAGCGACGCTCTCGGCATCATCATTGGCGTCGATCCGCGCGAAGCGCTCGGGCTCGTCAGTAGCAAAGCGGGCGAAGGCTGCGGCGACTGCGGCGTGATAAGATGTGTCGCGTCCGCCGATGCGGTCGGCGACCTCACCGTCCCTCACGGCAAGACGGCTGCGTGCGACGTCCGGGCGCACTTCGAACAGCAGGGTGAGATCGGGGAGCAGCCCTTCGCTGCCGATTGCGTGCAGGGCCATGACGTCGCGGTCCGACAAGCCGCCCGCGCCGCCCTGATAGGCGCGGCTCGAATCGACGAAGCGGTCGCAGATCACCCATTCGCCGCCTGCCAGTGCCGGGCGGATCAACCGTTCGACGTGGTCGGAGCGGGCCGCTGCGAACAGCAGCGCCTCGGCGCGGGGGTGCCAGCCTTCGCCATCGGTGCCGAGCAGGAGCGCGCGGATCGCCTCGGCGCCGGGCGTGCCTCCTGGTTCGCGCGTCATGCGGCAGGGAATTCCGCGTGCCGCAAGCTCGGCTGCCAGCATGCGGGCCTGGGTCGACTTGCCCGCCCCTTCCCCGCCTTCCAGCGCAATGAATCGTCCGATCGTCATCGCCACAGGCCTAGCAGCCCGTTGACCGTTCTGTCGAACGGCCCGGCGCGTTCGACGGTCTCGGCTGCAACCAGCGGCAGGGCATAGGGCAAGGCCCCGTCGACCGAGACACGCAGTTCGCCAACCCTTGCCCCCTTCGCGATCGGCGCGGCGATTGGGCCGGAGTAGACGATTGTGCCTTCGGCCCTGCCCCTGGCGCCGCGCGGCACAGTCAGGCGATAGGCGCGCGGCACCGTAACCGCTACTCTGCGCCGTGCGCCCTGTTGCACCGCTATGTGTCCGACCGGCGTGCCGGGGCTGAGCCAGCTACGCGCGTCCCATTCCGAATATCCCCATTCCAGCAGATCGCGCGCCGATTGCGCGCGTCCGGGCGCGGTCCAGACCCCGCCCACGACGACGACCAGTCGCCGTCCGCCGCGTTCGGCCGATCCCAGGAAGTTGAACCCGGCTTCATAGGTGTGACCGGTCTTGACGCCGTCCCCGCCCGGCACCACGCCGACAAAGGGGCTTTTGCTGGCGTGGAGTTGCCCTTTCCACATCATCGACGGCGCGGCGATGTAGCGGCGGTAGAGCATCGGGTGATCTTCGACCAGCGCGCGGGTCAGCCGGACGAGGTCCATGGCCGAGACATAGGTCGCCCCACCGTCGGGAAACCCGCTGGGCGAGGTGAAGTGGCTGTCGGCCATGCCGAGGTTGCGGGCGCGCGCGTTCATGCGCTCTGAAAAGCGGGTGAGACTGCCATCCATTCCTTCGGCCAGGGCCACCGCGCCGTCGTTGGCAGAGATCAGGGCTACCCCGGCGAGCAGATCGCGCACCGCCACGCGCTCGTTTTCCTGAAGGAACAGCGTCGTGCCGCGACCCGACCACCGCCGCGCGGTTTCCGGCCGCACCGTGATCAGGGCATCTTCGCGCAGCGACCCGGCCTTGATCGCGTCGAACGCCACCAGCAGGGTCATCGCCTTGGCCATCGAGGCGGGGAGAAACCGGGCCTCCTCGTTGCGGGCGTAGAGCGTACGCTCGCTCGACAGATCAAAAAGCAGCGCCACCCGCGCCTGCGCCACCGAGCGCGGCAGAGGCGCAGCATGACCCGTGGGTCTGTCGGCCGCAAGCGCCAACGTCGGTAGCAGCGCGGCCAGCACCACGGGCAGGCGTCTGAAGAGCAAGGCGGTCCCCGGCAAAAAGCGCCGTAAGGGCAAGGCCTTATCCGGCGCGTTGAATGATCGCGTCGGTATAACCCGCTGCTTTGACCTTCGCCAGCGCGGGGCGCGCCTTGTCCGCATCGGCGTAGGGTCCGGCGCGAACTCGCCACAATTTGCCGGCCGGGACGACGCTCGCCCCTGTCCGGGCGGCGGCGGCAGCGGCGTTGGCCTTGCTGGAGAAGGCGCCGATCTGCACGTACCAGCCTTGCGCTGGACCGTCCGGCGAGACGACCACAGGTCCCTTCACCGGCGTTGCCGTTCTGGCAGGCTCGGGCTTGGGCTGCGGTACCGCGAGCGGTGCTTGACCCTGTCCAGCCGCAACCACCGCGTTGCGTGTCGGCCCGCTTCCCTGCTGGTCGAGCCGGCGCTGGAGTACGGTGAGCAACGATTTGGGCGTATCCATCCGCGCAGGCGCCGCCCGGCCTTCGCGAAGCAGCGCGCGTTCGGTTTCGGGCGGATTGGTCCGGCGCATGCGCACCGCCACCCGGTCCGAACCGGTGAGGTCGAGCAGATCGGCGGCGGCGGGCGACAGTTCGATCAGCGCGGCGCCGTGCATCGGGCCGCGCCGTTCGAGGCGAATGAGAATGGTCCTGCCCGTGGCGAGCGAGGTGACCTCGGCATAGCTGGGTAGCGGCAGTGTGCGGTGCGCACCGGTTACACCCGAACCGCCTGCTGTTCCGGCTGCTGCATAGCCGACCGCATCGTAATTCAGCGTGTCGGCGGGCGTATAGGTCGTGCCGTCGATGGTGAACGGCGCGCCCAGAACCATTGGATAGTCGGCGGCCGGACCGGTGGCGGCCTGAAGCGGCAGATTGCTGACGGAAGCGCCGCCGCCGCAAGCGGACAGGGCAAGTGCGGCGCCTAACGGCCAGATCTGGTTAACGGGCAATCTCATCTGCAAGCAACCCCACGGACAGCGCGTAGTAGTTCGAGCAGTTGTATTGCAGGATCACCCGGTAATTCCCGGTTAACAGGAAGCCCCCGCTTCCAGCACCATCGGGTTCGAGCAGGGTGGCGAGCGTCCTATCGGCGATGACCCCTTGGGGAATGACTCCCAGCGCCCGCCATTCGCTGACCGGCTTCCACGCCGAATGGCGCAGGTGGACGCGCGGACAGGACGGCGCGTCGAGACGGGTGGTGAGCGACGAACGATCAAGGCCGGCCGGAACGAAAGCTTTCACGCCCCACGGTTCGCCCCGGCGCCAACCGGCATCGCGAAAGTAGTTGGCGATCGAGGCCAGCGTGTCGGCGCGGTCGTTCCAGATATCGGCGTCGCCGTCGCCGTCGCCATCCTGCGCGACGCGCAAGTAGACCGACGGCAGGAACTGCGGATTACCGAAGGCGCCGGCCCAACTGCCGTAAAGCCGCTCGCGCGGAACGCCGCGATCGACCATCTTCAGAAGTGCGATGAACTCTCCGGCGAAAAGCTCGCGGCGGCGCCCTTCGTAGGCCAGCGTGGCGAGCGACCGGGCAAGGTCGAAATCGCCCTTGTAGCTACCGTAGTTGGTTTCGTGGCCCCAGATCGCGACCAGGATCTTGCCCGGCACGCCATACTGCGCCTCGATCTGCGGAAGGCGATCGGAATTGGCGGCGAGGGTTCTCTTTCCGCCAATGATCCGCGCCGCATCGACATGGTCGCGGTAGTATGGAGCGAACGGTTCGAAGGTGCCAGGCGCCGAATTCGAACCCGGCTGCGACTGGTCGAGCACGACGACGCGTGGGTTGAAAGTAAGGCCGCTGGTCATGCGCCCGATCGTCGCCTCGCTCACCCCCTCGCGTCGCGCGCGCGCCGCGAGGAGTTGGAGATATCCCTGGAAGGCCTGATCCTGGCTGATTTCGACCTGGGCACTGGCCGGAAGGGTCGGTGCCGAAAAGACGACAAGCACCGCTAGGGCAGGAACGGCCATTCGAAACAGGCGAAACGCTTTCATTGCCAAGGGTTTCGCACAGGCCGCCCGGATTGGAAACCGCTAAGGGCGTGACAAGCGGCAAAGCGGACGCTAGCGGACGCGAACAGAGGACAGGTGGCCGAGTGGTTTAAGGCAGCGGTCTTGAAAACCGCCGTGGGTGCAAGCTCACCGTGGGTTCGAATCCCACCCTGTCCGCCATCTTTTTTTCTACCGGCTCGTTGGGTCAGGCTCTGTTCGGGTTGCCCGACGAAGCATTCCCCGAAGAAGCATTTCCGGACGATGCGTTGCTGGACGCAGCGTTGCCAGATGAGGCATTTGCGGACGAAGCATTGCCGGATGAGGCATTGCCGGATGAGGCATTGCCGGTAGAGGTGCCGCCGCTGCTCGTGCTCGATGCCGTAGTACCAGAAGGCACACCGTTGCCGATCTCGTTGCCACGCGCAGTCATCGACCCGGCGATGGACATGCCGAGCAGGATTGCACCGGCTGCGATCGCGGCACCGACAATGCCGAGAATCAGGGCGTATTCGGCCGAAGCCTGCCCGCGCGCGTCATGCCAGAACCGCACCGCCGCGGCGCGATCGATGACTGTCATTGCATGCGCCAACCTGTGCAACGGATACTCCCCTGTTGCAGACATTGTGTCAGGTTCGAGCGTCGTTAAACAGGAGGCGTAGTTGTTTCGACTATTATCTCTGCTATTCAGCAAGATAATGGCGTAATTTGGTTAACTTGCGGGAGTTCCGAATACTTTCCCTGCCAGCCATTTGATCGATTCGACGAAGCCGGCGAAGAAGAGCCCGCCGCCAATCGTTGCGAGGATCAGTTCGATCCAGTCGACCTTGAGTTGGATGAGCGGCGCCGCCGCCACCGTGACATAAAGCATCGTTGCGGCATTGATCGCGAACGGCACTGCCTTGAGAATATCGAGGTACAGCGCAACAATCAGAGCAAGCAGTCCGATGATCAGTCCGGCGGTCCCGTAGTGAGCCGGAGCATAGACCAGGATCCAGGCCAATGCGATGCCGGTCATAGCTCCGACCAGTGCTGCGGGCAGGCGGCGGATCGCCAGTTGCTCGATATTCGCCCAGTACCAAAGCATCAGGTACCCGCCGAACAACGACAGAGGCGTCACGAAACGCGTCATCAGCACGGTCCAGACAATCAGCCCGATGAGGACGACGATCAAAATGCCAAAGCCGATCGCCGGGCCAGGCGGCGGCGCGGCCTCTGCCGATATGGTCGTGCTGTCCGTGGTCATGTCCTCTCCTCCGCTCCGTTATCGGTTGCGGAATGCAGTAGACCGCATGTCAGGCGGGTGATCCAGTCATTTTTCAAACAGGCGGTATCCCGCCGCAATCAGATGTGCAGCGCACGCCCGTAAGCGGCAAGAACACTCTCGTGCATCATTTCCGAAAGCGTCGGATGCGGGAAGACGGTGGCCATCAGCTCGGCCTCTGTCGTTTCCAGCGTCTTGCCCACGGCGTAGCCCTGGATGAGCTCGGTCACTTCGGCACCGATCATGTGCGCGCCCAGCAGCTCGCCAGTCTTGGCATCGAACACCGTCTTGATGAAGCCTTCGGCCTCTCCCAGCGCGATGGCCTTGCCGTTGCCGATGAACGGGAAGGTTCCGGCTTTGACCGCGTAGCCTTCTTCCTTTGCCTTGGCTTCGGTCAGGCCGACCGAGGCGACCTGCGGGTGGCAATAGGTGCAGCCCGGAATGTTGCGCCGGTCCATCGCGTGGGGATGGACATCCTTGTTGCCCAGTTCCTTGGCAATACTTTCGGCCGCGATAACGCCTTCGTGACTGGCCTTGTGGGCGAGCCACGGGCCAGGCGTTATGTCGCCGATCGCCCATACGCCCTTGACGTTGGTGCGGCCGTAGTCGTCGATGGCGATAATCCCGCGATCGGCCTTGATGCCCAAGGCTTCCAGTCCGATGTTCTCGGTGTTGGGGGCGATTCCGACCGCGACGATGACGTGGCTGAAGTCGCCTTCGACGATCTTGCCGTCCTTGCCCTTGATCTTCGCCTTCACGCCGGTCTTGCCGACATCGAGGCTTTCGACTCCTGCACCGGTCAGGATCGTCATGCCCTGCTTCCTGAGCGCCTTTTCAAGGAACGCCGAGACGTCGGCATCCTCCACCGGCACGATCCGGTCCATCATTTCGACGACGGTCACATCGGCACCCATATCGTTGTAGAAGCTGGCGAACTCGATCCCGATCGCGCCCGATCCGATGACCAGCAGCTTGCCTGGCATTTCCTTGGGCGTCATCGCGTGGCGGTAGGTCCACACCCGCTCGCCATCGGCCTTGGCGAAAGGCAGATCGCGGGCCCGCGCGCCGGTGGCAACGATGATGTGTTTGGCGTTTAGCGATTCCGTGCCCTTGTCGCCGGTCACTTCAAGCTTGCCCGCCCCCTTCAGAACGCCGGTGCCCATGTGAACCGCGATCTTGTTCTTCTTCATCAGGTGCGTGACGCCCTGGTTAAGTTGCTTGGCCACCCCGCGGCTGCGCGCCACGACCGCGTTGAGATCGGCGCTGATCTTTTCCGCAGCCAGGCCATAATCCTTGGCGTGGTTCATGTAATGAAAGATCTCGGCCGAGCGAAGCAGCGCCTTGGTCGGAATGCAGCCCCAGTTGAGGCAGATGCCACCCAGGTTCTCGCGCTCGACGATCGCGGTCTTGAGGCCGAGTTGCGCGCAGCGGATCGCCGCCACATATCCGCCAGGGCCCGAACCGAGCACGATAACGTCGTATTGATCAGCCATTGTCAGTTCCCATCATCGAGTGCGCGCGGACGATCGCTTGCGTCCAGCAGCACGAATTTGAATTGCCCCTTGGCGACCTGGCTCACGGTCTCGCCATTGCGCTCCCGGCCCTCGCCGCGCGCGAGAATGGTCAGCGACGTGCGTCCGCGCGCCGTGATCTCTGCATAGACCGATAGCTCGTCGCCCACCTGCATCGCGCCGGGGAAAGTGAAGTCGGTCGCCTGCACCACCACGGCCTTGCCCTTGCCCTCGCGCGAAGCGAGCGAGCCGGCACCGAGCGCCAGCTGGCTCATCAACCAGCCGCCAAATACCCCGCCATAGGGGTTGAGGTCGGTCGGCATGGCGGTCGCGCGGATGACCAGAGTTTCGGCCACGGCGCGATCAGGCCACCAGGCCGAGCGGCGCCTCGACCAGATCCTTGAACGCCTGCATCAGCTGCGCACCATCGGCGCCGTCGATGGCGCGGTGATCGAAGCTGCCGGTGGCCGACATGACCGTGGCGATGGCCAGAGCGCCATCGACTACGAAAGGCCGCTGTTCGCCCGCGCCGACGGCCATGATCATCGCCTGCGGCGGGTTGATGACAGCCTCGAACTGCTTGATCCCGAACATGCCGAGGTTCGACAGGCTGGCCGTGCCGCCCTGGTATTCGTGCGGCTGCAGCTTGCCGTCCTTGGCCTTGCCCGCCAAGGTCTTCATCTCGGTGCTGATCTGGGCAACGCCCTTGCCCGCGGCATCGACGATGATCGGCGTGATCAGGCCGGACGGTGCGGCAACGGCCACCGAAACGTCGGCGCGGCCGTACTTGCGCAGTTCGTCTCCGGCGAAGCTGACGTTGCACTTGGGCACACGCAGCAGAGCCTTGCCCAGCGCCTTGATCAGCAGGTCGTTGACCGACAGCTTGACGCCATCGGGTTCGAGCGCCTTGTTTAGTTCGCCCCGCAGCTTGAGCAGCGCGTCGAGCCGCACGTCGACCGTGAGGTAGATGTGCGGGATGGTCTGCTTGGCTTCCGTCAGGCGGCGCGCAATGGTCTTGCGCACGTTGTTGAGCTTTTCGGCTTCGTAGGGGACGCCGAAATCGGGAACCGGCGCGGACGCAGCCGGGGCGCTTGCCGCAGGTGCAGCCGCAGCGACCGGCGCAGCGCTGCCAGCCGTGATCCCTTCGACGTCGGCCTTGACGATGCGTCCGTTCGGGCCCGAACCCTTGACGGTCTTGAGGTCTACACCGTTCTGTTCGGCGATGCGCTTGGCGAGAGGCGAGGCGACGACGCGTTCGCCGGCGGTGGCCGGTGCGGCAGCTTTGGCTGCGGTCGGTGCAGGCGCCGAAACAGCCTTTGCCTCGGCGGCAGGTTCGGTCTTTGCTGCAGTCGCCCCGGTCTTCTGTGCCGGCACCGCGCTGGCGTCCTCGTCCTCGCCCGCGATCGTGGCGATGATGGTGCCGACCTTCACCCCTTCGCTCCCTTCCGGGACCGTTATAGAGGTGATGACTCCTTCGTCGACCGCTTCGAATTCCATCGTCGCCTTGTCGGTTTCGATCTCGGCCATGATGTCGCCCGAGGAAACCGTATCGCCCACCTTGACCAGCCATTTGGCAAGGGTCCCTTCCTCCATCGTGGGAGACAGGGCTGGCATCTTGATGTCGATCGGCATGGGGAGGATCCGGGCTCCGTTCAGGGAGGGTTGACGCTAGTGCGTCCTTGGCCAAATCCGTGCCGTTCGGCAAGGTCCTTGCGTCGAATACGTTTGTAGCAGATACGCCGCCCAGAGGGGAAATTGCCAGCGATGCGCGTCTATCTGGTTATCATGGACGAAACCGACGAGGCCGCCACCGCGCTGCGCTTTGCTGCACGCCGTGCTGCACGAACCGGCGGACAGGTGCATCTGCTCGCGCTGGTACCGCGCCAGCCCTTTGTTGCCTTCGGCGGGATCCAGGCAACGATCGAGGAAGAGGCGCGGGCCCGCGCCGAAGCACTGGTCACCACCGCTGCCGGCAGTCTGCTAAGCGAAGGCGGGCAAATGCCAGCGATCGCGGTCAAGACCGGCAATGGCGAACAGGTCGTGCGTGAATATCTGGCCGATCATCCCGAGGTTTCGGCCCTGGTGCTGGGTGCGGCTGCCAATGGCGGGCCCGGTCCGCTGGTTAGCCACTTTACCGGGATGGCGGGCCAGCTCGCCTGTCCGGTCTATGTGATACCCGGCAGCTTAACCGACGAGGACCTCGAACGGCTGAGCTGATCAGCGGCGCTTGCCCTGATGTCGGATGTTCCCCGGGCGGCCCCTTTTGCCGGCGAGATGTCCACCTTTCTTCTTGAGCGGTAGCGGCCGGCCGCGCGGTTCGACGCGCGAGCCAGCACCGTGTTCCGGTTCGAACTTCAGCGCCCCGGTCAATGGATTGGCTTCGGCCAGCTTGAGGCGCAGGCGCTGGCCCATGGCATATCGCGTGCCGCTGCGCTCGCCCTCGAGGACCTGGGCCTTCTCGTCGTGGAAGTAGCGTTCGTCCCCCAGCACCGAGACCGGCACCAGCCCGTCGCCGCCCAGCCCGACGATCGTCGCGAACAGGCCGAAGCGCTGGACGCCGGTAATTCGCGTTTCGAACACCTCGCCCACGCGCGACGCCAGCCAGGCTGCGACGTAGCGGTCTATGGTTTCGCGTTCGGCTTCCATCGCGCGGCGTTCGGCAACGCTGATGGCTTCGCTGACGCGGGTAAGATCGCCGCGGTCGCGTTCGGACAGGCCCGAAGCAGGCGGCAGATCGGCCTTGGGCCTCGGCTGCTCCAGCCCGAAACTATCGACCAGCGCGCGGTGGACAAGAAGGTCGGCATAGCGTCGGATCGGCGAGGTGAAGTGAGCATAGCTCGCCAGGGACAGGCCGAAGTGTCCGGCATTGCGCGGGCCGTAATAGGCCTGGGTCTGGCTGCGCAGCACCGCCTCCATGATTAGCGCCTTTTCGCTTTCGTCGCTGACGTCCTTGAGCAAGCGGTTGAACAGGCTTGGGGTGATCACCTGACCGAGTGCGAGCTTGCGCTCGAATGTCGAGAGATAGTCCTTCAGCGCAACCAGCTTCTCGCGGCTCGGCGGCTCGTGGATGCGGTAGACGACCGGCGCGACCTTGCTTTCCAGCGCCTTCGCTGCGGCGACATTGGCGGCGATCATGAAGTCCTCGACCACGCGGTGCGCGTCGAGCCGTTCTCGCAGCGCAATCTGTTCGATCTTGCCGGCCTCGTTCAGCACCACCCGGCGTTCGGGAAGTTCGAGGTTCAGGGGGTCGCGGTCGGTCCGTGCCTTTTCCAGCGCGCGCCAGGCGTCCCACAGGTTAGTCAGGTGGCTGGAGGCTTCGCCTGCGTCGATGCGGCGCTGCGCCTCCTCATAGGCGATGACCTCGCCGATCTGAACGATCGCACGGCTGAACCGCCAGCCCGTGACCTTGCCGCTGGCCGCGATGTCCATGTGGCAAGCCATGGCCGCACGCGGCTCGCCGGCACGCAAGGAGCAGACGTCGGCGCTGAGCACTTCGGGCAGCATCGGCACCACCCGGTCGGGGAAGTAGACCGAATTGCCGCGCTTGCGCGCCTCGCGGTCGAGCGCGCCGCCCGGGCGGACATAATAGCTGACATCGGCAATCGCGACGACGGCGCGGAAGCCGCCCTCGCCGTCGGGCTCCGCCCAGATCGCATCGTCGTGGTCGCGTGCATCGCTCGGGTCGATCGCGACGATCGGCAGATGGCGCAGGTCTTCGCGCGTATCGGCACTGACCGGAAGCTTTGCCGCAAGCTCGCCCTCGGCCAGCGTTTCCGGGTGGAAAGCAAAGGGAATGCCGTGCTTGTGAATCGCGATCAGGCTGAACGCCTTGGGTGCAAGCGGATCGCCCAGAACCTCGGTCACCTTGACGCCCGAGCGGGGCGATTTGCCCGCCGGCTCCGCGAGGACAAGTTGTCCGGCTTCCGCGCCGCCGAGGTCGGCGATCGGCGAGGCGTTGCGTTCGCGCTTGTCGACGGGGGCCAGCCAGCCCTTCCCGCTCTTGTCGATCTCGACCACGCCCATGACCTGATCGGCCATGGCGGGCAGTTTCTTCATCGGATGGGCTATCCAGCCCGAGCCTGTTTCTTCGGTCCGCGCCAACACGCGGTCGCCCTTGCGCAATGCGGAGCGGCCCTTCTCGCGCACGCGCAGCCGCGGCGGCGGGGTGGCGTCATCAGGCGACCAGTTGTCCGGCACGGCCACCGCCTCGCCCTCGTCGGTGTCGACCACGCGCAGCACGGTAACTTTGGGCACCCCGCCCATCCGGTGGAAGGCGCTGCGGTTGCCGTCGATCAGGCCCTCGTCGGCCATGTCCTTGAGCAAGGCCTTGAGTGCGATCTTTTCCTGCCCCTTGAGGCCGAAGGCACGCGCGAGCTCGCGCTTGCCGGCAGGCTCGTCGCTCGAGGCGATGAAGTCGAGGACCTGCTGGCGGCTCGGCAGGCCGGGTTGGGGTTTGGGCGGACGGACCATTACCTGAGCGGCCGGAAGGCGCCGCCGGGCACGGCCGATGCCACCGGGCTTTCGGTCCCGTCGGCGGCGACGCTCGATACCCCGAACAGCCAGTCGTCGCCGCGCACGCCCTTGAGGGTGACTTCGGTCGGTTGGCCGGCGCGCACGACCTGCGGCCTCACCTCCCATGCCGGCGCATCGGTGCGGCGGCGCCAGATCCGGTAACTGCTGGCGCCCGCGACGGTGTCCCAGCTCAGGGTCGTGAAGGTCTGCACGGCTGCCTCGACCTTAGGCGCGGGCGGCATCGGCGCGCGAGCCAGCTTGTCAAGCATGGCAGCGTTGAGGCGCGTCACCTTGGCGAGATAGGCGAAGTCCATGAAATCGATCGTGTCACCATAGATCGTGCCGCTTTCGGTGCGCAGATCCTGGTGCTGGTGATCATAGTTCTCGACCCCGACCGTGAACCGGATCGCCGGATAGCCCATGCCGAGGAACGGCACGTGATCGCCGCCACGGCCCATGCGGTCGGTGCGCCAGACTTGACGGACGCGCAGCTCGGGCTTCGCAAGGCTAGAGGCATAACGCGACAGGCTGCGGCTCGGACTGTCGTTCTCTCCGCCGAAACGGCGCGCGGCGTTGCGGGTCGCATCGTCGGAATCGGCGCGCGGGCCTTCAGAAAAGACCCTCACGACCTTGTCCTCGACCAGGCCATCCGAACCGCGCGTGTTGCCGACGATATCGTTGTTGAGCACGGCCTTGACCGTCCAGCCCTGCTGCTTCGCGTAATCCGCTAGGAGCTGCCCACCGAACAGGCCCTGCTCCTCGCCCGACAGGACGGCATAGACGATCGTGGTCGGATATTTGTGCTTCGAGAGAATGCGGGCCGCTTCGAGGACAAGCGCGGTCCCCGATCCGTCGTCGTTGGCCCCGGGTGCATCGGAGGTTGCATCCATCACGTCGCTGGCGCGGCTGTCGATGTGGCCCTGGACGATGACGACCTCGTTCGGGCGCTCGGTTCCGCGCTGGATCGCAACGACGTTGACCAGCCGGGTCGGCACCTTGATCCGGTCGCCGGTGATCATTGTTTCGGGCAGCACGATTGCCAGGCAATCGCCGCACGCCTTGCTCGTTTCGCGAAGGTTCGCCTCGGCCCACCGCCGCGCGGCGCCGATCCCGCGCGCCGGATCGTCCTGGCTCGACAGGGTGTGCCGCGTGCCGAACGAAACCAGCTTTTCGACGTCGGCGCGCAGGCGCGCGGGTGATACCGGATCGGGCTGGGCCTGCGCCGGGGCGGCCAGTGCAAGGGCGCCAAGCGCTGCGAAGGCCTTAGTACGCACGGGCGACATAGATCCGTTCGACTGCCAGTTCGCCGGTGAAGAGGCAGGTGCCAGAGACCGGTCCTCCGTCCATCGGCGTGTTGCGAATGGTAAGCTTGAGCGCCTTCAGCTTTTGCACGACGCCCTCCAGTGCGGTGCCGGTCGGGCGTGACCAGCTAAGCTCGACCCAGCCCGGATACCGCTTGTCCTCGGCGAAAAAGGCTTCAAGCCCGGCAAGGTCGGTCACGCCGCGGTGGATCTGTGCATCGCGGCGCTCGGTGGCCTGGGCGTGGAGAGAGCGCTGCACGTCCTCCAGTTCTGCAACAGCCTGTCCCAAGAACTCGTCCTTGCTCTGGGCGATGAAGTTTACCTTGCCGTCGGGCTTCCAAAGCCGGTCGCGGCGCACGACCGAGACCTGTCCTCCGGCAGCATCGCGTCCGCCGATCTCCAGGATAACAGGAACGCCCTTCTTCACCCAGGACCATCGCTTCTGCGTAGCCTTTCCGGCGCGCTTGTCGAGCAGGACGCGGATCGGTTCGCCAAGCGCGCTCTGCTCGGCGAGCGCCTTGCGGATCTCCTCGCAGTAGGACAGCAGCGTCTCGTCGCCGTCGTCGTCGCGCAACATCGGCAGGATGACGATCTGTTGCGGGGCGACGCGCGGCGGCACGCGCAGACCGTCATCGTCGCCGTGGACCATGATGAGGCCGCCGATCATGCGGGTTGAAACGCCCCAACTGGTGGTGTGGCACAGCGCCTGCTGGCCTTCCTTGTCCTGGTAGCGGATGCCGGCCGCTTCGGCGAAGCCGGTACCGAGATAGTGCGAGGTGCCGGCTTGAAGCGCCTTGCCGTCCTGCATCATCGCCTCGATCGAATAGGTCGCGACAGCGCCGGGGAAGCGTTCATTCTCGGGCTTTTCGCCGACCATCACCGGAATGGCGAGATCGTCCTCGGCGACCTGGCGATACATCTCGAGAGCGCGCAGGGTTTCGGCCATCGCGTCATCGCGATCGGCATGGGCGGTATGGCCTTCCTGCCAGAGGAATTCGCTGGTGCGCAGAAACATGCGGGTGCGCATTTCCCAGCGCACGACGTTGGCCCACTGGTTGGTCAGGAGCGGCAGGTCGCGCCACGACTGGATCCACCGCGCCATGGCCTTGCCGATCACCGTCTCCGACGTCGGGCGGACGATCAACGGCTCTTCGAGCTTCGCGTCGGGATCGGGGACGAGACCACCCTTCCCGTCCTGGATCAGGCGGTGATGGGTGACGACGGCCATTTCCTTGGCAAAGCCTTCGACGTGTTCGGCTTCTTCGGCGAAGTAACTCAGCGGGATGAACAGCGGGAAATAGCAGTTGTCGACGCCGGCGGCCTTGATCCGCGCGTCCATCAGCTTCTGGATGCGTTCCCAGATGCCATAGCCCCACGGCCTGATGACCATGCAGCCGCGCACGCCGCTTTCCTCGGCCATTTCGGCTTCGGAAATGACGTCCTGATACCAGGCGGCAAAATCGGCTTCACGGGTGATTGAAAGGGCGTGGCGAATGGCAGGCTTCTGACTCATGCCTGCGCCGTTAGACGGTTATCGCGAGGTGTTCAAACCCGCGATCACTTGCTCAGTTTGTCGAGCTTGTCCTGCATGGCCGCCATCTGGGCGCGAAGCGCGGCGATTTCGTCGTCGCGGCCGTCGTCCCTGGGGGTGGGCCTGCTTTCTTCCTGGAGGCCCGGAACGAAGGCCGAGGCGGCCGCCTTGAACATGGCAAGGTTCTGCTGGGCCAGCTTGGCCAGCGGATTGGCGCCCAGGCTGGCCTCGAACGCCTCGCGTAGCTTGGTCTGGTTGGAGCGGAAATTGTCCATCGATGCTTCAAGGTAATGCGGCACAAGGCTCTGCATCGAATTGCCGTACATGCTGATCAACTGACGCAGGAAATTGACAGGGAGCATCTGTTCGCCGCCGTGGCTTTCCTCTTCCATGATGATCTGGGTCAGGATCGAATGGGTGATGTCGGCACCGGTCTTGGCATCGAGAACTTTGAAGTCGACGCCCTCGCGCGTCATCTTCGAAAGATGGTCGAGCGTGATGTAGCTTGACGACTTGGTGTTGTAGAGACGCCGGTTGGCGTATTTCTTGATGATGACGGTTTCGCCAGTCGCCTCGGTCATGCCCTATCCCCTGCGGGCCGGATTCCCGCTTCACCAGGCAGTGTTAGCATTTGCAGCAACTGCATTGCAACAAAACCTTGCTGCGCAGCATCATCGCGCGAAGCGGCGACCGAGGCCGGTCAGTAACTCGTATTGGGACAGTCCGGTCAACGCCGCGGAGTGCGGCAGATCGTAGGCGACCTCGATCCAGTCACCCTCGCCCAGATCGGGCGCTGCCGAAAGGTCGATCACCGTCATGTCCATCGAAACCCGGCCCAGCACGGGAAGCGTCCGGCCCTGGTGGACCATCGTACCGCCACCCGACCAGGCGCGCAGGTAGCCGTCGGCATAGCCCAGGCTGATCACCCCGACGCGCATCGTGACCGGAGCCGTGAAGGTTGCGTTGTAGCCGACGCTGTCGCCGGCCTGAAGGTCGCGAACCTGGATAAGCGCGGCATGGGGGCGGGCGACCTGGCGCAGTTCGCCGGCAAGCGCAGCGCAGGGCACGCCGCCATAGAGCGCGATCCCGGGACGCGTGACATCGCCGTGGTAATCGGGGCCGAGCGCGATTCCGGCACTATTGGCAAGGCTGGCCTTCCGGTGCGCAATCAGGCCGCGGGCCTCATTCCACCGGCCAAGCTGGATGCCATTGAGCGGCGATTCGTCGTCAGCCGAGGCGAGGTGCGACAGCAGGAGATCAATCGAAAGCTGCTTGATGAGCGGATCGGACAGGTCGACCATGGGCAAGCCCAGGCGGTTGATCCCGGTGTCGACCATGAGGTCGCACGCGCCGCCTCCTGCGGCGATCCACCGCTGTGCCTGGGCGAGCGAATTGATCACGGGCTTGACGCCGAGAGCACGGGCAAACGCGGCGTCTGCCCCTGTCAGCGGGCCGTGAAGGACCGACACGGCGCCCGCCGGAACCAGCTCGGCAACGGCCGTTGCCTCGCTCCAGTGCGCGACGAAGAAATCGCGGCATCCTGCCTGCCACAATGCGGGAACGACCGTGGCCACTCCCAGGCCATAGGCATCGGCCTTGACCGCCGCGCCAGCCCTGGCGCGGCCCGACAGTGTGTCGAGCTTGATCCAGTTGTGCGTCAGCGCCGCGGCATCGACGTCCAGCCGCAGTGCGGGTTCAGGCGGTATCATCGGCAAAATCGCGTGGCTTTCCGTCCGGCAAGCCCCACACGGCGACGACCAGCGCAATCACCACGACCACCCAGGTGTACCACAGGCCCGAATAGGGATCGCCGGTGCGCGCGACGATATAGCTGGCGATGAACGGCAGGAAGCCGCCGAAGTAGCCGGTGCCGATATGATAAGGGATCGACATCGACGAATAGCGCACCCGCGCCGGGAACATCTCGGTCAGCAAGGCCGCAACGGGGCCGTATGTCGCTCCCGACAAGGCCATCAGTAACAATAGACCGCCGATGATCGCCGCCGCCTGACCGAACGAGGGAGTGTGCTTGGCAAAGTTGAATACGGTCTGCCCGGCTCGCTCCTCGATCGCCGCCTTGCGCGCCTTGGCATCGTCGAGCGCCAGGTCGTCGACCGCGATCACGCGCGTGCCGTCAGCCACCAATTCGAGCCGGTCGCTGCGCTCCAGCGTGTAGGGCACCCCGGCCCCGGCGAAATCGGCCATCAGCTTGCCGCAGGCGGTTTCCTGCTTGGGCGCGAAAGGCGCATAGCTGCAGTCCGGTCCGCGCAGCGTCCAGGCAATGGCCGATGTCTGCGTCGGATCCTTGCCGACCGAGCCGATGAACCAGAAAGTCGGGAACAACAGCAGAAGGGTGAGGACATAGCCGATGACGATCGGCTTCTTGCGGCCATAGCGGTCGGACAGGATGCCGGCCCAGATGAAGAACACCATGCCGATTGCCGCGGCGATGCCGACGATTATCTCCGCCGCCGTATCCTCGATATGCAAGGCCGACTTGAGGAACGACAGGCCGCTGAACATGGCCGTGTACCAAATGACGGTGAGGCCGGCGGCAACGCCGAACAGCGCCACGAAGATGCGCTTCTTGTTCCCCGGATAGGTGAAACTTTCGACGAAGGGATTGCCGGCCAGTTCGCCTTGCTCCTTCATCGCCTTGAACACCGGACTTTCCGACAGCTTAAATCGCATCCACAGCGAAATCGCGAGCAAGACCAGGCTGAGAAGGAATGGCACGCGCCAGCCCCAGGCGTTCCAGGTGTCCGCACTCATCGCGGCCTTGCAACCAAGGACCACGATCAGGCTGAGCACGAAGCCGCCGACCACGCTCGCCTGGATATAGCTGGTCTGGTAGCCGCGCCTGTTGAATGCCGCGTGTTCCGCGACATAGATCGCCGCGCCGCCGTATTCACCGCCGAGCGCCAGGCCCTGGAGGATGCGCAGGAAGATGACGATGGCCGGGGCCCAGTAGCCAATGCTTGCCGCCGACGGGATCAGGCCGACGCCGGCCGTCGCGATCCCCATCAATGTCACCGTGACAAGGAATGTATACTTGCGGCCCAACTTGTCGCCCAGATAGCCGAACAGCACGGCGCCCAGTGGACGAAACCCGAAGCCCACGGCGAAAACCAGCCAGAACAGCAGCATTTCCAGCGTGGCGTTTCCTGTCGGAAAGAAGGTCTTCGACAAGATCGCGCCGAGGGTGCCGTAGATGAAGAAATCGTACCACTCGAACACGGTCCCGGCGGACGACGCGCCGATCACGAGGCGCATGTCCGATGCGCTGGGCTGGACCTCGATGTGGCCGGCCGCTTCGGTCATGCACGATCTCCCCTCAAGCAATTGCGCCAAGCGCTCTAGCGTCAGCTTTGTGTGGAGGAAAGCGCCGCGACCGCAGCCTTCCACGGCAAAAGCATGGCGCCGTGCCGGGCAGGATAGGCCCTCGCCGCGGCCACGGCTTCGAGGCCGGGCCAGTCGGGAAGCTCACCCTCTCCCTTCAGCCACCGCTCGATTCCGCTCAGCGCGGTTGCGATGTCCTTGGCGGTCTGGCCGGGGGCGGCGCTGGCGAAGATCGCGGCCGAGGCCTGACCGATCGCGCAGGCATGGGCGCGCAGGCCGATCCGGTCGATACGGCCCGCCGCGTCAATGGACAGGTGCATAGTCAGGGTGGAGCCGCAGGCCGGGGAGCGCGCCTGGCCTTTAAGCGGCAAGGCAGTGTCGGGCGGAAAGGCGGCCAGGCCGGTCGCCAGCGCAAGAACCTGCGGCGAATAGAGCGCCGCTGCGGCAGCCATCGCCTAGTCCTGCTGGCGTTTCTTGGCGGCCTTCTTAGCGGCCTGGTTCTTCGCATCGGCGTCGAGCGCCTCTTGCCGGCGCTGGGCGAGGATCTCGACCATCTCGCGGCTGGCGGCGTCGATGAACGGATAGGATCGCGACTGGCTGATCCAGTCCGGACGTCCGTTCGCGCCCCAGACCGTGTCGTAGCCGAGGACCAGCACCGAAAAGGCCATGACCGCGATCAGGACGCCCTTCATCGTGCCGAAGCCGAATCCCAGGACCCGGTCGATCGGGCCGAGCGAGGATTCCCGGCTTGCCGCGCCGAGCCGGGCGGCGAGCAGCTTGACGATGGCATAGGGGATCAGCAGCAGCAGGGCGAAGGCCAGCACGGCGGCCCCGCTATCGGTACCGACCCGGGGCACCAGCCATTCGGTCAGCGGGGTGTGCATCTCGTGGATGGCGAAGACCGAGAGCACCCAGGCCGCAAGAGTCAGCACTTCCTGCACGAAGCCGCGCATGAAACCGGTAATGGCGCCAAGACCCACCAGCAGAAGAACAGCGATGTCGAAACCCGTCATATGGCGCGGAAACTATGCGTCGCCCATGATGCGGTCAACGAGATTTGGCAGCAGGGTTAATGGATGGAAGCGCGCTCCGTCGCATTTCGCGGGCGGGTCGGGCGGGCCGTAGGCGCTGCGAAATCCGAGCTTTGCCGATTCGCGCAGGCGAACGCCGGCATGGGCGACGTTACGGATCTCGCCCGCCAGCGACACTTCGCCGAACCACACGCTGTCGGCGGCCAACGGCTTGTCGGCCAGAGCGGATACAAGTGCGGCGGCGACCGCCAGGTCGGCGGCAGGATCTCCCAAACGGTAACCCCCGGCGACGTTGAGATAGACTTCGGCCGAGGAGAAATTGAGCCCGCAGCGCGCTTCGAGCACGGCCAGCAACATCGCGAGGCGCCCGCTGTCCCAACCGACCACTGCGCGACGCGGGGTCGCTCCGCTGGCCAGCCGCACGATCAGGGCCTGCACCTCGACGAGGACCGGGCGCGTCCCCTCGATCGCCGGGAACACTGCGCTGCCGGCCACCGGCTGATCGCGACCCGACAGGAACAGCATCGACGGATTACCGACTTCTTCCAATCCCGCCCCGGCCATGGCGAAGACGCCGATCTCGTCCACCGGACCGAACCGGTTCTTGAGGCTGCGCAGGATGCGGTACTGGTGGCTGCGCTCCCCCTCGAAGCTCATCACCACGTCGACCATGTGCTCGAGCACGCGCGGACCCGCTATCGAACCGTCCTTGGTCACATGACCGACCAGGACCAGGGCGACCCCGTTTTCCTTGGCGTACCGGATCAGTTCGAAGGCGCAGCCGCGTACCTGGCTGACGGTGCCAGGCGCGCCTTCGATCTGGTCGGAATGCATCGTCTGGATCGAATCGATCACCAGGAAGTCGGGCGCCGTCATGCCGCCCAGCGTCGTCAGGATGTCGCGCACCGAGGTTGCCGCCGCCAGGCTGATCGGCGCTGCGGCAAGACCCAGTCGCTCGGCCCGGAGTCGCACCTGTCCGGCCGCCTCCTCGCCGCTGATGTAGACGGCAGAGCACCCCGTCCTTGCGATCCGTGCGGCGGCCTGAAGCAGCAGGGTGGATTTGCCGATCCCCGGATCGCCGCCCATCAGGATTGCTGAACCGGGCACCAGTCCCCCGCCGAGAGCCCGGTCGAATTCTGCCAGGCCGGTACTGCGCCGCTGCGGCAGCGGGGTTGCCGCATCGAGCGGTTCGAACAGGATCGGCCGCCCCCCGAACGAAAGGTCGTGCTTTAGCGAAAAGACCGTTTGCGGGGCTTCTTCGGCCAGTGTGTTCCATTCGCCGCAGTCGGCGCATTGGCCCTGCCAGCGGGTCGAGACGGAGCCGCAGGCGGCGCAGACATAACGGCGTTTGGGCTTGGCCATGCCTTTCCCTAAGCGGAACGTAATGAGAACGCAATTGCCAAGCCGAACGCGCCGTGGAAAGAGGGCGCTATGAGGCAGAAGGAGCTTCGCATTGCGCTGGTCTGCTATGGCGGGGTCAGCCTTGCGGTCTACATGCACGGGGTCACCAAGGAGCTGTGGAAGCTCGCCCGGGCCAGCCGCGCCTACCATGGCGGCAGCCCGGTCAGCGGCGGAACCGAGGCGGTCTATCTGCGGCTGCTCGAGCGGATCGAGGCGCTTCACGGCCTTCGTTTGCGCGTTCTGCCCGACATCCTGACCGGAGCCAGTGCTGGCGGGATCAACGCGGTGTTCCTTGCCCAGGCGATTCATTCGGGCCACAGCCTCGAGCCGCTGACCGACCTGTGGCTCGAACGCGCCGATGTGGACGTGCTGCTTGATCCCGATGCCCGGCCGTGGTCGCGGATCAGCAAGTTCTGGGCGATGCCCCTGGTCTATTGGATGCTCAAGCGTCCCGGCAACGTGGTCAGCGACAGCGTCGCGCCGGAAACCCGCTCCGAAGTCCGCGCCAAGCTGTCACGGTTGATCCGTTCGCGGTGGTTTGAGCCGCCCTTCTCCGGCCTTGGCTTTTCGCGCCTGCTTCGCGAGGCGCTGGCTGCCATGTCCCGCGGCGAGGCGGAAACGCCTCTGCTTCCGCCCGGTCATCCGATCGACTTGTTCGTTACCGCGACCGACTTCAAGGGCCATCGCGAGCGGCTGCGGCTCAACAGCCCGGTCGAAGTGGAGGAATACGAACACCGCCTGTCGATCGGATTTCGCGCCGCAACGCCCAGCATCGGCGGACAGTCGCTGGCCGCACCGCTCGAACTGGTCTTCGCCGCGCGTGCGACTGCCAGCTTTCCGGGCGCCTTTCCGGCGCTTCAGCTGGCCGAGATCGATGTACTCGCCGGTGACGAGGCCCACGGCTGGCCCAGCCGCACCGCCTTTGTCGAACGAACCATGCCCGAGCACAGCCACCGCGGCGACGAAGACGGCGTGTCGCTGATCGACGGCTCGGTGCTGGTCAACGCGCCCTTCGCCGAGGCGATCGCCGCGATCCCGCAGCGCCCGGCGCAGCGCGAGGTCGACCGACGCTTCGTTTATATCGATCCACAGCCCGACCAGGTCGGCGGCATCGATCGAGGCGATCCGCGCCCGCCGGGGTTCTTTTCGGTGATCTTCGGTTCCTTGTCCTCGATCCCGCGCGAGCAACCGGTTCGCGACAACCTCGAAGCGATCGAGCGGCAATCGCGCGAACGCGTGCGGCTCAAGCAGATCGTCGACGCTTTGCGGCCCGAGGTCGAGCAGACGGTTGAGCGCCTGTTCGGCCGCACCCTGTTCTTCGACCGCCCGACCGTCGGGCGCCTGACCGCCTGGCGTGCCAAGGCCCAGCAGGCTGCGGCAGAACAGGCCGGATTTGCGTTCCAGGCCTATGGCCAGGTCAAGCTGACCAGCATCGTTCTCGCCATCGCCGATGCGGTGGCCAAGGCAACGCCCGAGCGGGACCGCGGATGGGCGGCAGATGTGGTGAGCGCGCTCAACCTGCACCTCGCAGTCAGCGGCCTTGACCATATCGGCGGCCCGCGTGGAGGCGCGAGCGAGGCCTCGATCGCATTCTTTCGCAACCACGATCTCGGCTTTCGGATTCGCCGCCTGCGCCTTCTTGCGCGCCGCCTTTCCGAGGACTGGGACGACATCGATCTGGCCGCGCCCGAAGCGCGGCAGGCCGCGCGCGACGTGGTCTACCGCGCGCTATCGCTCTACTTCGACCGCGAAAACAGTCAGACCTTGGGTGCCGATTTCCCGGACGTGGCGCAGCACGCGCTGACCAACCCGGCGCTTGTCCTGCAGACTATCGCCGACCGGCGCCAGCTTCCCGCGACCGACCTTGTCGTCGATGCCATGCTGGTGGCTGGCATGGCCGATCTGCCGCGTGAATTGCGGCGGCGAATCCTGCTGACCTATCTGGGCTTTCCGTTCTACGATACTGTTACCCTGCCGCTTTTGCGCGGCGAAGGGATGAGCGAGTTCGACGGCGCCAAGGTCGATCGCATCTCGCCCGACGATTGCAGCGCGATCCGCGTCGGCGGCGCGCGCGCGACCCTTCGAGGATCGGAATTCTACAACTTTGGCGCGTTCTTCAGCCGTGCCTACCGCGAGAACGATTACTTGTGGGGGCGGCTGCACGGGGTCGAGCGGCTGATCGATCTGGTCGTCTCGGCGCTGCCTGCCGGGATGGAATTGCCGGCTGCCGAGATCTCCACCTACAAGTTCGACGGGTTTGCCGCCGTTCTGGCCGAGGAATCCGGACGGCTGAATGCCGATCCGGGGCTGGTCACCGGCCTGCAACGAGAGGTCGACGAGCGCCGCAGGGTGGCCGCAGCCGGAGCCTAGCGCGCTTCGAGAACCATGTTGAACGGCCCGTCTGTGGCCCGGCGAACCCGGTCGAAGCCGCCGCTGCGGATCACTTCGGACAGCCGGGCTTCGCCGGCCTGCGCACCCAGGGCCGCTCCGACTTCCTGGTCGAGCGAGGTCGGCACGCAGATCATCGTCGATGCGTTGTAGAACAGGCGGCCGACCGGGTTCATGTTGTCCGCCGGGCTGTTGCCGGCATTGGGCTCGACGACCATCCAGGTTCCGCCCGGAGCCAGGATCTTGTGCATGTGGGCCGCGCAGCCGGCGGGATCGCCCATGTCGTGCAGGCAGTCGTACATCGTGATGAGGTCGAAGCCCCCCTCTCCGATCTCCTTCGCCTTGGCGACTTCGAAGCGGACCCGGTCGCCCAGTCCGTGCGCGGCTGCGTGACGGCGGGCTTCCTCGATCGAGGGTTCGTGGAAGTCGTATCCCACGAAGCTCGACGCGGGATAGGCTTCGGCCATCAACAGGGTGGAGAAGCCGACTCCGCAGCCAACGTCCGCGACCTTCGCCCCCTTGCGCAAGGCGCTTTCCACGCCGTCGAGGGCGGGAATCCAGTTGGGTACGATGTTGTTGACGTAGCCCGGGCGGAAGAAGGCGCCGGTCGCGCAGAACAGGCATCCGGCGTGATCGCCCCAGCGCACCCCGCTGCCGTTGCGGAAGCATTCCTCAACCCGCGCCTCGACCTCGTGCATCGCGGCGATCATCTCGAAGGCGCCGCGCAGGAACACCGGACTGTCTTCTAGGCAGAAGACCATGGCCTGCTCGGGCGAAATGGCGAATGTTTCCGACGCCGGATCGTAGTCGATATAGCCGTTGGCCGCCTGGGCCAGGCACCATTCGCGCACGTAGCGCTCGTGCAGGCCACCTGCCGCGGCGGCGAGCTGCGCGGCTGTTGCCGGCCCCTTGCCGAGAATATCGAACAGCCCGAGGCGGATGCCGATGCGGGTGGTCGGCACGCTCATCGCGCCGCCCAGATCGCCCAGCATCTTGCCCACGAATTCGTTGAGTCTCGTTTCGTCGAGTGCCTGCGCCATGTGATTCATCTCCCGGGAGTGTGCGACCCGAGGGCTGGCTAGCGCGAAGGAGCGTAACAGATCGCGCGGCGTGCGAAAACCCAGCTAATCGGTCAGGTCTTCCCACGCCTCTTTGAGGCGGTTGAAGAAGCCTTTCGATTGCGGGCATTCGTCGCCGGTCTCGGTCGCCTGAAGCTCGCGCAGCAGGTCCTTCTGCTTCGCGCTGAGCTTGGTCGGCGTCTCAACCATGATGTCGATCACCAGGTCACCTCTGCCGCGCCCTTGCAGGACCGGCATGCCCTCACCCCGCTTGCGCAGCTGCTTGCCGTTCTGGATGCCTGCTGGAATTTCCACCTCGATGGTCTTGCCGTCGAGTCCGGGGATCGCGATCGTGCCGCCCAGCGCCGCCGTGGTGAAAGCGATCGGCGCGCGCGTGACGATATTGGTCCCGTCGCGCTCGAACACCGAATGCCGGCGGATGTGGATGAAGATGTAGAGATCGCCCGAGGGCGCCCCAAAGGGCCCGGCCTCGCCGCGTCCGGCCAGACGGATCCGCGTACCGGTATCGACGCCCGGCGGAATCGTTACGTCAAGCTTCTGCGGCGAGTCGACCCGGCCATCGCCGCGGCAAGACCGGCAGGGCTTCTCGATGACCTCGCCGCGGCCGTGGCAGGTCGGGCAGGTCCGCTCGACCATGAAGAAGCCCTGCTGCGCGCGAACCTGGCCGTGACCGCCGCACAGGTTGCAGCGGCGCGTACCGGTACCGGGTTCGGCGCCTGAGCCGTCGCACGGCTCGCACTTGGCCGCGACTTCGATTTCGATTTCGGCCTGCTTGCCATGGAATGCATCGTCGAGGCTGATCTCGAGGTCATAGCGCAGATCGGCGCCGCGGCGCTGTTGCTGCCGGCCGCCACCGCCACCAAAGGCGCTGCCGAAGATCGTCTCGAAGATGTCGCCAAGGTCGGAAAAGCCGGCTCCGCCGCCCATGCCGCCGGGGCCGCCTCCGCCGCCGTTCATGCCCTGTTTGTAGGCATCGTGGCCGAAGCGATCATAGGCCGCGCGCTTCTGCGGGTCCTTGAGGCATTCGTAGGCTTCGCTGATCGTCTTGAAGCGGTGTTCCGCCTCGGCATCCCCAGGATTTCGATCGGGGTGCCAGCGCATCGCAAGGCGCCGATAGGACGATTTGATCGTCGCATCGTCGGCAGTGCGTTCGCATTCCAGAAGTTCGTAATAGTCGGCTTCTACCGCCATGATATCGTCCCTGACCCGATCCCGTCACCCGGGCCGTGGCCGGGATGACGGGGGGAGATCACAGCTTCTTCAGCCCTTGTTGTTGTCGTCGACTTCCGAAAACTCGGCGTCGACAACGTCTTCGGCGCTTTCGGCCGGGGTTTCGGCGCCCGGAGAAGCGGCAGCGGCCTGCTCCTTCTCGTAGATCACCTGGCCCATCTTCATGGCCTTTTCGGTCAGCGCCTGGGTCTTGGCGGTCATTTCCTCGCCATTGCCGCTTTCGATCGCAGTCTTGGCTTCGGCGATGGCGGCTTCGATTTCGGCCTTCAGATCGGCGTCGAGCTTGTCGCCATGTTCGGCGAGCTGCTGCTCGGTCGCGTGGACCAGGCTGTCGGCGTTGTTCTTGGCTTCCGCCGCCTCACGCCGCTTCTTGTCCTCTTCGGCGAACTTCTCGGCGTCCTTGACCATCTGGTCGATGTCCGCGTCCGAAAGGCCGCCCGAGGCCTGGATCTTGATCTGTTGTTCCTTGCCCGTGCCCTTGTCCTTGGCAGACACGTTCACGATGCCGTTGGCATCGATGTCGAAAGTGACCTCGATCTGCGGTACGCCGCGGCGCGCCGCCGGGATGCCGACCAGGTCGAACTGGCCGAGCAGCTTGTTGTCGGTCGCCATTTCGCGCTCGCCCTGGAACACGCGGATCGTGACCGCCTGCTGGTTGTCCTCGGCGGTCGAGAACACCTGGCTCTTCTTGGTCGGGATCGTGGTGTTGCGGTCGATCATGCGGGTGAACACGCCGCCCAGCGTCTCGATGCCCAGCGACAGCGGGGTCACGTCGAGCAGCAGCACGTCCTTGACGTCGCCCTGCAGGACGCCGGCCTGGATCGCCGCACCCATGGCGACGACTTCGTCCGGGTTCACGCCGGTGTGCGGTTCCTTGCCGAAGAAGTCCTTCACCACTTCGCGGACCTTGGGCATGCGGGTCATCCCGCCGACCAGGACCACGTCGTCGATGTCCGACGCCTTGAGACCGGCATCGGCCAGCGCCTTCTTCATCGGCTCCTTGGTGCGCTCGATCAGGTCGGCGACCATCTTTTCAAGGTCCGAACGAGTGACGGTTTCAACGAGGTGCAGCGGGGTGGTGCTGCCGCCTTCCATGCGGGCGGTGATGAAGGGCAGGTTGATTTCGGTCGATGCCGTGCTCGACAGCTCGATCTTCGCCTTTTCGGCCGCTTCCTTCAGGCGCTGCAGGGCCAGCTTGTCGGTGCGGAGATCCATGTTCTCCTTGGCCTTGAACTTGTCCGCCAGCCATTCGACCAGCTTCGAATCGAAGTCCTCGCCGCCAAGGAACGTGTCGCCGTTGGTCGACTTGACCTCGAACACGCCGTCGCCGATCTCGAGAATCGAGACGTCGAAGGTGCCGCCGCCGAGGTCGTAGACCGCAATGGTCTTGCCGTCGTTCTTTTCGAGGCCGTAAGCGAGTGCGGCCGCGGTCGGTTCGTTGATGATGCGCAGCACTTCAAGGCCTGCGATCTGGCCGGCGTCCTTGGTCGCCTGGCGCTGCGCGTCGTTGAAGTAGGCGGGCACGGTGATGACCGCCTGGGTGACAGTTTCGCCGAGGTACGATTCGGCCGTTTCCTTCATCTTCTGAAGGATGAAGGCCGAGATCTGGCTGGGCGAATAGTCTTCGCCGCCGGCCTGCACCCAGGCATCGCCGTTCTTGCCCTTGACGATGGTATAGGGGACCAATTCGGTGTCCTTCTTGGTCACCGGATCGTCGAAGCGGCGGCCGATGAGGCGCTTGACCGCGAAAATCGTGTTGTCGCCGTTGGTGACGGCCTGGCGCTTGGCCGGCTGCCCGATCAGACGCTCACCATCCTTGGTGAAGGCGACGATCGAAGGCGTAGTGCGCGCGCCTTCGGCGTTTTCGATCACCTTCGGCTTGCCGCCGTCCATGACCGCAACGCAGCTGTTGGTGGTGCCGAGGTCGATACCGATTACTTTAGCCATGAAACCCCATCCTTGAGTCAGTGCAGTGACGCCGCATCCTTGGCTTCCCGTGATCGGCAAAGCGTTTGGGCAGCTCCTTATCGGCGCCGATATAAGAGTGGTTTTGCTTGGCACAAGTGCCGCGGGCTATTAGCGAGTCCCCCGTCCCGCATTGACCCGCAAAGGAACGCAAAGCCGTGCTTTACCTCCGCCTCGCCGCTGCCACCGCACCCATGACGCTGGGGCTTGTCCTGCTGGCGGGTTGCAAGCAATCGGCTGATACCGAAGCCGCTCCGGCGGCCACCGAAGCGAGGGACGCCGAGGCGAAAGGGATGGAATTGCGCGAGGCGGAGTTGATTCTCCCGGCGGTCAAAGGCAATCCGGGCGCGGCCTACCTGACCATTGCCAATCCCGAAGGCGGGCGCCGCGTGATCGCGGCCATTTCCATCGAGGGCGTCGGGCGCACCGAAGTCCACCGCACCGATGGCACGACCATGACCAGGGTCGAGCGGGTCGAGGTGCCGCCGGCATCGACGCTGTCGTTCGATCCGGGTGAGTTGCACGTGATGGCCTTCGACGTAGCGGATGCGCTGAAATCCGGCGGCAAGACAACGGTTAGGGTCACCTTCGCATCCGGTGACACGCTGGCGGCGCCGATGGCGGTGTTGAGCGTTTCCGATGCTGCCATGGGCGAGGACCACGCGGGGATGGAACACTGAGCAGCGCCGCGCACGCTTGTCCGGTCGGTGGCTCGCGCCCGCTGACCGCGGGCGAGATCGCGCTGGTGCGCTCGGTCTTCGGCACGGCGATCGACTGCGCCCGCGTGACTATCCGACGCAAGCGCTGGTTCCCCTTCCAGCCGCGACACGTGACCATGGCCCCTATGGGGCACATGCACTTTCACCCTGGATCGCACAGCTATTGCGATGATTTTTCGGAAGCCGGGCTATCGCTCCAGGGCCACTTCGTTCACGAGATGACCCACGTCTGGCAGGCCCAGACCCGCGGCCGCTGGTACCTCGTGCTGATGCGCCACCCTTTCTGCCGCTATGACTACGCGCTGCGCCCTGGCGCGAGGCTGGAAAGTTACGGGCTGGAACAGCAGGCCGAGATCGTGCGCCACGCCTTCATGCTGCGGAACGGGGCGAAGATTGCGGGGGTAGGCGACCAGACTGCCTATGAGTTGCTCGCAAACTTTCCTTGAGCCGACGCGCCCGTAAGGATTCTCCCACTCGCCCGTATCAAATCGCTGAGCGAGCGCATGAAACGTCATACGGAAACGATTGGAAACCTTCGAAAACCGATCAATCCGGCTTCCTCGCCACCGCAACCATCGCAGGACGCAGCAGGCGATCCTTGATCATGTAGCCGGCCTGCAGTTCCTGCAGCACGGTGCCGGGTTCGGCGTCGGCCGAGGGCACTTCGAGCATGGCCTGGTGCTGGTTGGGATCGAGCGGCAGGCCAACCGCGGCGATGCGGCTGATACTGTGAAGACCGAAAACCTTGTCGATCTCCCGCGCGGTGGCTTCGATCCCGGCGATGAAGCTTTTCATGCGCTCGTCCTCGCGCAGATCCTGCGGCACGGCGGTCAGCGCGCGCGTGAGGTTGTCCGACACCGAGAGGATGTCGCGGGCAAAGCCGGTCGCCGCATAGGTGCGCGCGTCGGCGATGTCCTTTTCCAGGCGTCGGCGCACGTTCTGCGTTTCGGCCTTGGCGTAGAGGACTTCCTGCCGCGCCGCTTCGAGATCGTCGCGAAGCCGGTCGAGCGCTTCGCCCAGCTTGTCGGTTTCCTTGTCCAGCAATTCGTCGGGAACCCCTGCCAATTCGGCTTCGACCGCCGGATCGCCGTGCGGTTTGGTGTCGTCGCTCATGTCGTTTTGTAACCCGTTATCCGATCAATTTGCCCAGCGATTGGGCCGTGAAGTCCACCATGGGGACGACGCGCGCATAATTCAACCGAGTCGGCCCGATAACCCCCACGACGCCGACCACCCGGCCTTCGCCGTCGCGGTAGGGCGAGGCGATCACAGAAGACCCCGACAGGGCGAACAGGCGGTTCTCCGCTCCGATGAAAATGCGCGTCGCCTCCGCCTCGCGCGCGGCGTCGAGCAGATCGGCAACCGATTGCTTGCTTTCCAAATCGTCGAGCAGCATCCGCACGCGTTCAAGGTCGGTCAAGGCCCCGTCGTCGAGCAGGTTGGCTTGCCCGCGCACGATCAGGACCGGGCGGCGCGCGGCGTCCTCGCTCCACACCGCCAGCCCGCGTTCGACGAGGTCCCGGCTTGCCGAATCCAGCGCGGTGCGGCCACTCGCGATCTCGGCCCCGATCGCCTGCACTGCTTCGCTGAGGGTGCGGCCCGACAACTGCGCCGTCAGGTAGTTCGACGCCTGCTCCAGTACACTTGGCGCCACCCCGCCGGGCAGATCGATGACGCGGTTCTCGACCCCACCGTCGAGTCCGACCAGCACCGCCAGCGCCCGGGTGGCGGACAGCGGCACGAGCTGCAATTGCGCCAGGCGCGGTTCCCGGCGCGGCACCATGACAACGCCGGCGCAGGCCGAAAGGTCCGACAGGACCGCGCTCGCCGCCGCAAGAGCCGCCTCGATCGGGCCGGGCTGAGTCACGTGACGTTCAATCGCGGCGCGTTCCTCGACGCTGGGCTGAGCCACCTGCATCATCCCGTCGACGAACAGGCGCAGGCCCTGCTCGGTCGGCATGCGTCCTGCGCTGGTGTGCGGTGCGGCCAATAGGCCCAGCCCTTCGAGTTCGTGGAGGACCGAACGGATCGAAGCGGGCGACAGGTTCAATCCCCCTGCCCCGGCGAGCGTCTTCGATCCGACGGCTTGCCCGGTATCGAGGTAGCCTTCGACCACGAGGCGAAAGATATCGCGCGCCCGGGTGCTCAGTTCTGTGATGGGGGGACCGGCCATTATCCCGTCAATTTAGCCACCAGGCTTGCAGGCTCAACCCCTATGCGCCTAACGCGGCGCGAAACGGCATAAAGGAACCCCCATGCGACCTTCCGGCCGCGCGCCCGACGAGATGCGCGCTATCAGATTCGAACCCCATTACACCAAGCACGCCGAAGGGTCGGTGCTGGTCAGCTTCGGCCACACCAAGGTGATCTGCACCGCCAGCGTTGAGGAACGCCTGCCGCCGTGGCTGCGTGGCAAGGGCGAAGGCTGGGTGACGGCGGAATATTCGATGCTTCCCCGCGCCACCCACACACGCGGCCAGCGCGAAGCGGCCAAGGGCAAGCAAAGCGGCCGCACCCAGGAAATCCAGCGGCTGATCGGCCGGTCCCTGCGCTCCGTTTGCGATCTCAAGAAGCTTGGCGAAAGGCAGATCACGCTCGACTGCGATGTGATCCAGGCCGACGGCGGCACCCGCACCGCGGCGATCTCGGGCGCTTGGGTGGCGCTGCGCATCGCCGTCGACAAGCTGATGGCCCAGGGCCTGATCGCCGAGGACCCGCTGACTCGCCGCGTGGCGGCGGTCAGCTGCGGCATCGCCGGCGGCACACCTGTGCTCGACCTCGACTACGACGAGGATTCGAGCGCGGATGCCGACGCCAATTTCGTGCTGATCGAAGGCGGCCAGATTGCCGAGGTCCAGGCGACCGCCGAAGGCGCGACCTATGACGAGGAAGCCTTGCTCCGCCTGCTCCGCCTCGCCCGGATCGGCTGCGAGCGGATCTTCGCTGCGCAAGGCGACGCGGTAACGGCATGACCCGCAAGCTCGGTTCCGAAACGCTGGTCATCGCCACCCACAACGCGGGCAAGCTGAAGGAGATTTCGGCCCTGCTCGCGCCTTATGGCCTGAACTGCATTTCGGCTGGGTCGCTTGGCCTTCCCGAACCGGCTGAGACCGGCAAGACATTTGTCGAGAACGCGCTGATAAAGGCCCGGGCCGCGGCAGAGGGTTCGAGCCTGCCCGCGCTGGCCGACGATTCGGGTCTGTGCGTCGATGCCCTTGGCGGACGGCCCGGCGTCTACACCGCCGACTGGGCCGAGCGGCAATGGTTCGAAGGCGCGCCGGGCCGCGACTGGTACATGGCCATGGGCAAGGTCGAGGGCCTGCTGTGCGAACAGGGCGATGACGTTGACCGGTCGGGCCATTTCGCCTGCGTGCTGGCGATCGCCTGGCCTGATGGCGAGCAAGCGGTTTATGAAGGCAAGGCCCTCGGCACTCTGACCTGGCCGCCGCGCGGCACGCTGGGCTTCGGCTATGACCCGGTGTTCGTGCCGCAGGGTGCGACGCAGACCTTTGCCGAGATCGAACCCGCGCAGAAGCACCGCATCAGCCACCGCGCCGATGCCTTTGCCAAGCTGGTCGCGGAGCAATTCGGCAGCTAGGATCGCCGCCATGGCCCGCGCGCTCTACATCCACTGGCCGTTCTGCCTCGCAAAGTGCCCCTATTGCGACTTCAACAGCCATGTGCGCGACCGGGTCGATCACGCGCAGTGGGAAGCGGCGCTCCTTTCCGACATGCGCCACGAAGCCGAAGCCGCCGGTGGAGAGCCGCTCGCCAGCGTGTTCTTCGGTGGCGGCACTCCGTCGCTGATGCCGCCGTCGCTGGTCGAGCGCTTGCTGACGGAAGCCGAGTACCTGTGGGGGTTCGCGCCAGGCATCGAGATAACGCTGGAAGGCAACCCGTCCTCGGTCGAGGCGGCGAATTACGGGGCGCTGGCCTCGGCCGGAATCAACCGCGCCTCGCTCGGCCTGCAGGCGCTCGACAACGAAACGCTGCGCTTTCTCGGCCGGCTCCACGATGCCGACGAGGGACTCAAAGCGCTCGATATCGCGCAGCGCCAATTCGGCCGCGTCAGTTTCGACCTGATCTATGCCCGCCCCGGCCAGTCGATCGCGCAATGGGAAGCGGAACTCGCCCGCGCGCTGGGCTTCGGCACCGGGCATTTGTCGCTGTACCAATTGACGATCGAGCCCGGCACCCGCTTTGCGACCATGGTTCGCCAGAACCGGTTCGAGCCCCTCGACGATGACGCCGCGGCCGACCTGTATGCCCTGACCCAGGCGATGACAGCAGCGGCCGGACTGCCGCGCTACGAAGTGAGCAACCACGCTCGGCCGGGCGAGGAAAGCCGCCATAACCTCGCCTATTGGCGCTACCAGGATACCGGCGGCGTCGGGCCCGGAGCCCATGCCCGGAGCGGCGGTGTCGCCACCGTGCGGCACAAGAAACCCGAAAACTGGCTTGAGGCGGTCGCAGCTCACGGCCACGGCATTGCCGAAGCGCGCCCGCTTGGCCTTGCCGAGCAGGCGAGCGAGGCCCTGCTAATGGGACTGCGTCTGACCGAAGGGATCGATCCCGCCGCGCTTGCCGCCCGGTTCGGGCTGCCAGCGTCAGCGCTGATCGATTGGGCCAAGCTCGATTTCTACGCCGGCCAGGGTCTGTGCTGGCACAATCATCAGCGGATCGGCGTCACCGACGCAGGCATTCCTTTGCTCGACGGTCTTCTCGGCGAACTGGTGCCGGATGGGCTGCTGGCGGCATGACCCGCGCCGAACTGCTTGAAGCCTGGCATAACCACCTTGCGCTCGGTCGGCGTCGCAGTCCGCACACGGTGCGCGCCTATGTCGCTACGGCCGCGCGCCTGCTCGACGCGACGGGCGCGGCCGACTGGACGACTTTGGCTCGCATGGAGGCCCCGGCCCTGCGCGCCCAGCTTGCCCGCCGCCGCGCCGAGGGATTGACCAACGCTTCGGCCGCGCGCGAACTGTCGGCGCTCAAGGGTTTCGTCGCCTTTGCCCGCGACCGCGCCGGATTGCTCGACGCCGCCGCGCCGCGGATGCGCGGACCGCGCATCAAGAAGGGAATTCCCCGCCCCGTGACCCCCGACGAAGCGGTCAACCTCGCCGTCGCGGTGGAGGAGGATGCGTCTGCCGAATGGATCGGCGCGCGCGACCGTGCGGTACTGTTGCTGCTCTATGGCGCAGGCATGCGGATTGCAGAGGCACTGTCCCTCACCGGCGAGGTCCTCCCCATGGGCGACGTGCTGGTCGTCACCGGCAAGGGCAGCAAGCAGCGCGCCGTGCCTATATTGCCGCTGGTGCGTGATGCCGTGGCGGACTACGCGGCGAAGTGCCCGTGGGCTCTGGTCAAGGGCGAGCCGTTGTTTCGCGGCGCAAAGGGAGGCCCCTTGTCGCAAGGGATGGTGCAGAAGGCCATGGCAAAGGCCCGCGCAGCGCTGAGCCTCCCTGCCAGCGCCACGCCGCATGCGCTGCGCCATTCGTTCGCGACGCATCTTCTGGGCGCGGGAGCGGACCTGCGATCGCTGCAGGAACTTCTGGGCCACGCCAGCTTGGGTTCGACGCAGATCTATACCAAGGTCGATGCCGCAACCTTGCTGGACGTTTACCGCCACGCACACCCGCGAGGCGACTGATCAGGCGTCGGGCTGCCACCGGATGACGCGGTAAAGCCAGGCGGCGACAGCCAGCAGGATCATCGCCATGATGGTTGGGCCAATCAGATGATCCATCGCTGCCATGTAGTCGGCCAGCCAGTGCCCGCCGACGATCAGCAGTGCGTTCCATACCGCCGCGCCAGCGAAGGTGAAGACCAGGAACTTCCAGTGCTTCATGTGGGTCAGCCCGGCCGGCAACGAGATAAGCGTGCGCAGGAACGGCGAGAAACGCAGGAAGAAGACGATCCACTGGCCGTGACGCTGGAAGAAAGCTGTCGCCTTCTCGACATCGCTCCAGGAAATGGTCAGCCAGCGGCCATGTCGGCGGACCAGAGGCTGCAAACGGCGGTAGCCAAGCTTGTCACCGGCCAGGAACCACACATAGTTGCCGAGCGTGGAGCCGACGGTTCCGGCGAACATAAGCGGCCAGAACTCCATGGTTCCGCGCGCTACGAACACACCGCCAAGACCCATTATCAGCTCGCTGGGAATCGGCGGAAAAACGTTTTCGATGAACATCAGCGCGGCGATGCCCCAGTAGCCGCCTTGCTCGATCAAGCGAATTATCCAGACATCCATCCGCCAGCAACCTGTCGCGCTTGCTTATGTTCCGGGCGTCAGGCCGCGAGCGCCTTGTGGCGGCGTTCGATCGCCTCCCAGATGAGGCCGGGCGTGTCGGTGCCGTTGAAGCGGTCGATCGCGACGATACCGGTGGGCGATGTCACGTTGATCTCGGTCAGCCATTGGCCGCCGATCACGTCGATACCGACAAAGACGAGGCCGCGTTCCCTGAGTGCGGGACCAAGCGCCGCGCAGATTTCGTCCTCGCGCGCCGTCAGCGTGGTTGCCTCGGCATAACCGCCCTGAGCTAGGTTCGAGCGGAATTCGCCCTCGCCCGGTCGGCGGTTGATCGCCCCGGCCACCGCGCCATCGACCAGGACGATGCGCTTGTCGCCGAGCGCGATGTCCGGAAGGAAGGGCTGGAACATGTGCGGCTCGACCCAGGCGTTGTCGAACAGTTCGATCAGCGCGCCCAGGTTCGATCCGTCGGCCGGAATCCGCACCACCGCCTTGCCGCCGTTGCCGTGCAAGGGCTTCATCACGAGATCGCCGGGGTGGCGGGCGTGAAAATCGCGTACGTCCTCGATCCGCCGGGCGACCAGCGTGGGCGGCATGAATTGCGCAAAGTCGAGTACGAAAACCTTTTCCGGCGCGTTGCGGACACTGGCCGGATCGTTGACCACCAGCGTCTGGCCCTCGAGCCGTTCAAGCAGATGGGTCGCCGTGATGTAGGACAGGTCGAAGGGCGGATCCTGCCGCATCAGGACAACGTCGACATCCTTGACCAGGTCGATCCGACGATGGTCGTCACGATCGAAGTGGCTGCCCAGCACGCGCTGCACGGTGACCGGTGTGGCCCAGGCGGTCAGCCGTCCGCTTTCGTAGGCCAGCGTCCGCACATCGTAGTGCATGACGCTGTGGCCGCGCGCCTGGGCCGCGAGCATCAGGGCGAAGCTTGAATCGCCGGCGATATTGATCGTTTCCAGCGGGTCCATCTGGACCGCGACGCGCAAGGACATGGGATGTGAGACTCCGGTTCAGGCCAGCGAGGCGTTGACGATGTGGCGCGGCAGGCGGCCGGGCGCAAGGAGCAGCACGTCGATGCGCAGGTCTTCGCCCTTGCGTGCGAAACGCGGGCCGACCGCGTGGGCGGCCTCCACCACCCGGCGCAGGCGCCAGGGATCGATCGCCTGGTCGGCTTCTGCCGCAGTAGCGCGCCATTTGACCTCGACGAAGCTGATGGTGTTGCCGCGCCGCGCAATCAGGTCGATCTCTCCGCGGGGCGTCTTGACCCGCCGCGCCAGGATTCGCCATCCCTTCAGCCGCAGATACCAGGCCGCGAGGCTTTCGCCGCGACGACCGTCGCGTTCGCGTGCAGCGCGGTCCTTCACTTGAGCTCCAGCGCGCGGGCGTAAAGCGCCTTGCGGTCGAGCCCGGTCACCCGCGCCACCTCGGCTGCGGCTTGCGAGGCCTTGCTGGTGCGGAGCGCTGCACGCAGCAGTTCGTCGGGATCGATGGCATCTGCGGGCGCTTCACCGGGCGGGGCGATCATCAGCACGATCTCGCCCTTGGGCGGCTGCGCGGCATAGTGGGCCATGAGCTCGGCGGGAGCGCCGCTGCGGCATTCCTCGAATTTCTTGGTCAACTCGCGTGCCACGGCAACCTCGCGCCCGGGAAGCGCATCGGCGATGGCGGCAAGGCTGTCGGCAAGGCGCGGGGCGGTCTCGTAGAAGACCAGCGTAGCCGGGACGGCGGCCACGCCGGCTAGCGCATCGGCGCGGGCCTTGGCCTTGCTCGGCAGGAAGCCGGCGAAGAGAAACCGGTCGGTCGGCAGGCCCGACAGGGTCAGCGCGACGATCGCGGCACTCGGCCCAGGGAGGCTGGTCACCGCGATGCCGAGCGCGCGAGCTTCGCGCACCAGCTTGAAGCCGGGATCGGAAATCAGCGGCGTGCCGGCATCGCTGACCAGCGCCACCGGCTGTTCGGCCGCCAGCGAGAGAATGCCGCCGCGCTGACTGTCGCTGGCGTGATCGTCATAGCGGATCATCCGCGTCTTGATGCCGAGGTGATGCAGAAGCTTGCCGGTGACCCGGGTGTCCTCACAGGCTATCGCAGACACGCCACGGAGTATCTCGGCCCCCCTGAGCGTCATGTCCCCCAGATTGCCAATCGGCGTGGCGACAATGTAGAGACCGGGTAAGAGCGGCGCGTCCATGGCACAGCCCAATGGACCGCGCGGAGGAGAGCTACAAGCATGATCGAAGGTCGCATTACCAAACGGCGGGTGATCGTCGCCGCGACGGCCCTGCTGCTGGCAGGGTGCAAGATGGTGCCGGGAGGACCCGGCAAGACCCCTGCTCCGCCGACCGACAACCTGCCGGGTGACCAGTCGCGCCACCGCGTCGCCCTTCTGGTGCCGTTGTCGGGTGCGAACGCCGGGATCGGCCAGTCGATCGCCAACGCGACCACCATGGCCCTGCTCGACACCAACGCCAGGAACATCCGCATCACCACCTACGACACGGCCACCGGCGCGTCGGCGGCGGCGCGCAAGGCGGTAGGCGAAGGCGCCAAACTGATCCTCGGACCATTGCAGGCGGACGAGGTTGCTCCTGTTGCAAGCGTTGCGCGCGCCGCGAAGGTGCCGCTGATCACCTACAGCAGCGACCAGGGCGTTGCGACGCGCGACGTGTTCCAGATGGGTACCACGCCCGAGAATTCGATCGACCGTACTGTGCGATGGGCCCGCGGGCGCGGCGCGCTGCGGTTTGGCCTGCTCGCGCCGAACGGCGACTACGGCAGTCGTGCGTCGGCCGCGTTCAACACATCGGTCCGAGCGAGCGGCGGAACGGTCGTCGCTACCTCGACCTACGACCGGGCAAACACCTCGGTGATCAGCGCGGCGCAGCGGCTGCGCGGGCGCGGCGCATTCGACGCGATCATGATTGCCGATGGGTCTCGCTTTGCCGTCCTTGCCGCTCCCAACCTCAAGCGCGGGGCAGCCACGCCCCGCCTGCTCGGCACCGAGTTGTGGAGCGGCGAAAGCGCCATTGCCAAAACGGCGGCCCTGCGCGGATCGTGGTTCTCGGCCGTGCCGGACAACCGTTTCCGGCAGTTCTCGGACAGCTACAAGGCGCGGTTCGGCGCGGCGCCCTATCGCATGGCAACGATGGGCTACGACAGCGTCCTCCTCACCGTGCGGGTCGCGCGCGACTGGCGACCGGGCACGCCCTTCCCCGTCGCCCGCCTGACCGAGCGCGACGGCTTCCTTGGCCTCGACGGGCCGTTCCGCTTCGGCCTTGACGGTGCGATCGATCGCGCGCTCGAAGTGCGCGAGGCCAAGGCTGGATCGGTCACAGTGGTCAGCCCCGCTCCGGCGAAATTTGCCGACTGACGATAACCGCCGCGCGCACCTTGCGCGGCGGAATCGCGGCATTCTATAGACTGTCCCTTATGGCCGATGACCTGTTTGACAAGCTGCCCGCCAGCAGCGGCGATTCCTATGACGGCAGCGCCATCGAGGTGCTCGAGGGGCTTGAGCCGGTCCGTCGCCGTCCCGGCATGTATATCGGCGGCACCGACGAACGCGCGCTGCACCACCTCGCTGCCGAGGTCCTCGACAATGCGATGGACGAGGCGGTCGCCGGCCATGCCAACCGCATAGAGGTCAAGCTTGAGGAGCAGGCGGCAACGCCGGGCAAGCTGACAATCGTCGACAACGGCCGCGGGATCCCGGTGGACGAGCATCCGCGCTATCCTGGCAAGTCCGCGCTTGAGGTGATCCTGTCGACCCTGCACTCGGGCGGCAAATTCTCGGGCAAGGCCTATGCCACCAGCGGCGGCCTGCACGGCGTCGGCATCAGCGTGGTCAACGCGCTCTCCACCCTGACCCGCGTCGAAGTGGCGCGCGACAAGCAGCTTTACGCGCAGGAATTCTCGCGCGGCGAGACGCTGGGCCGGTTGCAGCACCTCGGCGGTACGCCCAACCGGCGCGGCACCAGCGTGTCATTCGTCCCCGACACCGAAATTTTCGGCGAGGACGCGAAGTTCAAGCCTGCGCGCCTGTTCAAGCTGGTCCGGTCCAAGGCGTATCTCTTCGCCGGGGTCGAGATCCGCTGGAAGTGCTCGCCGACCTTGGTCAGCGACGACGTTCCGGCCGAAGCGGTCTTCCAGTTTCCAGGCGGCCTTGCCGATCACCTCAGGGAGCAGATCGGTTCGCGCGAATGCGTGACCACCCAGTTCTTTTCCGGCAGCCAGGATTTTCCGGGCGAGGAACAGGGTCGGGTTGAATGGGCGATCGCCTGGCCGCTGTGGTCGGACGGGGCCTACAGCTATTATTGCAACACGATTCCGACGCCCGATGGCGGAACCCACGAACAAGGACTGCGCGCGGCGCTGACCAAGGGAATCCGCGCCTTCGCCGACCTGATCGGCCAGAAGAAGGCCAAGGACATCGCGCCCGAAGACGTGATCACCGGGAGCGAGGTGATGCTGTCGGTCTTCGTCCGCGATCCCCAGTTCCAGAGCCAGACCAAGGATCGCCTGACCAGCCCCGAGGCGGCTCGCCTGGTCGAAAATGCGGTGCGCGACCACTTTGACCATTTCCTCGCCGACAACATGGAGCGGGGCAAGGCACTGCTCGGTCATGTCATGGAGCGGATGGACGATCGCCTGCGGCGAAAGGCCGAGCGCGAGGTCAAGCGCAAGACCGCCACCAACGCCCGCAAGTTGCGCCTGCCTGGCAAACTGACCGACTGCTCGGGCGAAAGCGATGCCGAAACCGAACTGTTCATTGTCGAAGGCGACAGCGCCGGTGGCAGCGCCAAGCAGGCGCGCGACCGCAAGAGCCAGGCGATCCTGCCGATCCGCGGCAAGATTCTGAACGTTGCCAGCGCCACGGCGGACAAGATCCGCGCCAACAGCGAGATTGCCGACCTCGGCCTCGCGCTGGGCTGCGGGTTCCGCAAGGACTGCAATCCGGACAACCTGCGCTACGACCGCATCATCATCATGACCGATGCCGACGTCGACGGAGCGCACATTGCCACGTTGCTGATGACCTTCTTCTTCCAGGAAATGCCCGAGGTCGTTCGGCGCGGGCACCTCTATCTTGCCCAGCCACCGCTCTACAGGCTGACTGCCGGCAAGGAGAGTGCCTATGCCCGCGACGACGCGCACCGCGCCGAACTCGAAGCGACGCAGTTCAAGGGCAAGAAGGTCGAGGTCGGCCGGTTCAAGGGACTTGGCGAAATGAACCCGCAACAGCTGCGCGAAACCACCATGGATCCCGAGAAGCGCAGCCTGCTGCGCATCACCCTGCCCCTCGAATACGAAGGGCGTGCGGCGGTCAAGGACCTGGTCGACAAGCTGATGGGCCGCGACCCCGCGCAGCGCTTCATGTTCATCCAGAACCGCGCCGGCGAAATCGATCCGGAAATGATCGACGCCTGATCGGTTTCTCGGCTGCGCAGCGATGCGCAATCGCTCTTGCCTCGTTGCAAAGTGCCACCTATGCCAACTAATCGAACGATTAAACCGGGACAGGAATTAGCGCATGCAGCGTTTCGAAGGGACCAGCAACTACGTTGCCACCGATGATCTGAAGGTGGCCGTCAACGCCGCGGTGCTGCTGCGCCGCCCGCTGCTGGTCAAGGGGGAGCCAGGCACGGGCAAGACCGTGCTGGCGCACGAAATCGCCAAGGCGACCGGCGCTCCGCTGATCGAGTGGAACGTCAAGTCGACCACAAAGGCGCAACAGGGCCTCTACGAGTACGATGCGGTCGCCCGCCTGCGCGACGGCCAGCTTGGCGACGAGCGGGTTCACGACATCGCCAACTACATCAAGCGGGGCAAGCTGTGGGACGCTTTCACTTCGCCCCAGCTGCCCGTCCTGCTGATCGACGAGATCGACAAGGCGGACATCGAGTTCCCCAACGACCTTCTCCAGGAACTAGATCGCATGAGCTTCGACGTTTACGAAACGAAGGAGCGCATCGCGGCCAAGGAACGCCCGATTGTGGTGATCACCTCGAACAATGAGAAGGAACTGCCCGACGCCTTCCTGCGCCGCTGCTTCTTCCACTACATCAAGTTCCCCGATCGAGACACGATGCAGGCGATCATCGACGTCCACTTCCCCGGCATCCAGAAGGCGCTGGTCACCAAGGCGATGGACGTCTTCTACGAAGTGCGCGAAGTGCCGGGCCTCAAGAAGAAGCCGAGCACGAGCGAACTGCTCGATTGGCTCAAGCTGCTGCTCAACGAGGACATGCCGCTCGACGTGCTGCAGAACCGCGACCCGACCAAGGCGATCCCGCCGCTGCACGGTGCGCTGCTCAAGAACGAGCAGGACGTCATGCTGTTCGAACGGCTCGCCTTCATGGCGCGCCGGCAGAACTGAGCCATGGCCGCGCCTTATTCCGGGCGCTGCGGTTGCGGGGCGGTCACGCTGCGGATCGATGCCGAGCCGCTGGCCTCCCGCCAGTGCTGGTGCCGGCAATGTCAGGCCATCGCGGCGGGCGGCCCAACCAACAATGCGATATTCCCGGCCGAAGCGGTAGAAATTGCGGGTAATCGCGCCAGCTCGTCGTGGACCGCCGCCAGCGGGAACACGCTGACCCATTCCTTTTGCCCGGCTTGCGGAACGCAGATCTATGCGCAGTCTTCGGCGCGCCCGACCTTGAAGACTGTGCGGCTCGGCGTGATCGACGCGCCGCATGGCCTTCGGCCCCTGACGATCATCTGGACCGACGACGCACCAGACTGGGCGGTATTCGATCCAGCGCTCGAGCGATTCGAGCGACAGCCCCCACCGCCTCCGGCCCGGTGAATATTCCCAAGTCCATATCGCACACGCGTTTTGCCGTGGTTCGCGCGCGCCTCGAAGCCTACGAGCCGCGTCCGGGCTGGCAGGCATGGATTTACGAGTTTCTCCTGTTCGGCTTCAAGCAGGGCTGGGCTTGCCTGTTCGGGGGCCTGATGCTGGCGCTGCTCTTGGGGACGCACCTGTTCTACCCGGCAGGCGCCCCTCTCGCCCGCTACGATTTCCTCACCTTGGGAGCCGTCGCGATCCAGGCCGGGATGCTGGCCTTGCGGCTTGAGACGCTGGACGAAGCCAAGGTCATCCTTGCCTTCCACGTCGTCGGCACGGTGATGGAACTGTTCAAGACCTATTTCGGTTCATGGCTCTACCCCGAACCCAGCGTGTTGCGGATCGGCGGCGTGCCGCTGTTCTCGGGCTTCATGTACGCCGCCGTCGGCAGCTATCTGGCGCGGGTCAGCCGGATCTTCGACTTCCGCTTTTCGCACTATCCCAGCGAGGTCCTGGCCGGGCTCGTGGCCGTCGCGATCTACGTCAACTTCTTCGCGCATCACTGGCTGCCCGACATTCGGATTGCATTGTTCGCGACGCTTGGTGTGCTGTTCTGGCGGACGCGGGTATGGTTCAGGGTGTGGCGCAAGGACCGCTGGATGCCCTTGCTGCTGGGCTGGCTTCTGGTCGCGCTGTTTATCTGGTTTGCCGAAAACATCGGTACCTTCAGCCGCGCCTGGCTCTACCCGAGCCAAAGGGACGGCTGGGCCATGGTCAGCCCTGCCAAGCTGGGCGCCTGGTATCTTCTGATGTATATCTCCTTCATCCTCGTCGCGGCGGTCCATCGTCCGCGCAAAAAGGTCTGATCCGATGTTCTTCAATTTCGTCGACGAACTGCGCAGCGCCGGCATCAAGGCCAGCTTCAAGGAGCACCTTATGCTGCTCGAGGCGCTCGACAAGGACGTGATCGAGCAGACGCCCGAACAGTTCTACTACCTGTCGCGCGCGGTCTTCGTGAAGGACGAAGGGCTGCTCGATCGCTTCGACCAGGTCTTCAACAAGGTCTTCAAGGGCCTGCTGACCGACTACGGCCAGAACCCGGTCGACATTCCCGAGGAGTGGCTGAAGGCCGTCGCGGAGAAGTTCCTCACGCCGGAGGAGATGGCCGCGATCGAGAAGCTCGGTTCGTGGGACGAGATCATGGACACCCTCAAGAAGCGGCTTGAGGAACAGCAGAAGCGCCATGAAGGCGGCAGCAAGTGGATCGGCACGGGCGGAACCAGTCCGTTCGGCAACAACGGCTACAACCCCGAAGGTGTGCGCATCGGCGGAGAAAGCAAGCACAAGCGCGCGCTTAAGGTTTGGGAAAAGCGCGAGTTCCAGAACCTCGACAATACGCGCGAACTGGGTACGCGCAACATCAAGATCGCGCTCAGGCGCCTGCGTCGTTTCGCGCGTGAGGGTTCACCGGACGAACTCGACCTCGAAGGCACGATCGAGGGCACCGCGCGTCAGGGCTGGCTTGACATCAGGATGCGGCCGGAACGGCACAATGCGGTCAAGCTGTTGCTGTTTCTCGACGTCGGCGGGTCGATGGATCCGTTCATCAAGCTGGTCGAGGAATTGTTCAGCGCGGCGACGACAGAGTTCAAGAACCTCGAGTTCTTCTACTTCCACAACTGCATCTACGAAGGCGTGTGGAAGGATAATCGCCGCCGCTTTTCGGAACGGACCAACACCTGGGACATCCTCCACAAGTACGGTCATGACTACAAGGTCGTCTTTGTCGGCGACGCGGCGATGAGCCCCTACGAGATCACCCATCCGGGCGGCTCGGTCGAGCATTTCAACGAGGAATCGGGCGCTGAATGGCTCAAGCGCGTTGCTCATGTCTATCCGGCGACGGTGTGGATCAATCCGGTGCCAGAGAAGCAGTGGGGCTATTCACAGTCGACGAAGATCATCAAGGAACTGGTCGGTGGTTCTATGTATCCGTTGACACTGGCAGGCCTTGACGATGCGATGCGCGAGCTGACCCGCAAGAAGCACTAAGGCTCTCGGTGACCCGAGGGTTACCGCATCGAACCTATGCGCCGTTCAACCTTTTCTAGGCTTGAATGGATGACGTGTCGTGCCACATCGCGGATATGACTACACGCCTTCCTGCCCTGTTCCTCGGCCACGGTTCGCCGATGACCACGATCACCGACGGCCCCGAACGCCGCAACTGGATTGCGCTGGGCGAGGCGCTGCCACGCCCCAAGGCCATCCTGGTGATCAGCGCCCATTGGGAAACGAGTGGCAAGGTTCACGTGACCGCCGGCGATGCACCGCGCACGATCCACGATTTCAGCGGATTTCCGGATGAACTCTATGCCGTGCAGTATCCCGCTCCCGGATCGACGTGGCTGATCGACCGCGTAACTGCCCTGCTGGGCGATGGCCGCGTCGTCCCTGACGAGAGCTGGGGTTTCGATCATGGTGCCTGGGGCGTGGTCCTGCCGATGTTTCCGGACGCCGCCATTCCCATGGTCGAAATGAGCCTCGACCGCGCCCTGTCGCCCGAGCAACTGCTTGAGCTCGGGCGCGATCTGGCTCCCTTGCGTGACGAAGGCGTTCTGCTCGTCGGGAGCGGTAATATCGTGCACAATCTGCGGCTCTGGCGCCAGTTTGCCGGCACTCGCCCGGACTGGGCGGTCGACTTCCAGGCACGGATCAATGCCGCGGTCGAGGCTGGCGACGTCGGCGCGCTGACCCGTTTCGCGCGCGAAGACCAGGCTGCGTCGGCGGCAATCAACAGCGCGGAACATTATCTCCCGCTCCTCCCGATCGTCGGCGCGCGGCTTGAAGGCGATAAGGTGGGCGTGTTCAACGATACGATCGATGGCGCGTTGTCGATGACCAGCTTTCTGATCGGCGACACGGCCCTGCTTGAGTCCGCTGTCTAGGCGTTGCGGTCGAGTTCGGCCGGAAGGCCCGGTCGCAGCAACCAGAACAGGAGCGCCGGCACCAGGCCGAGCAGCGCCGCGCCGTACAGCACGTAGCGGACCGATTCCTCGCCGAAGCTGGGCTTGATCCAGTCCGACAGCATGCCGAAGAATAGCGGACCGAGGCCTAGGCCGATGAGGTTCTGGCACAGCAACAGCAAGGCGCTGGCCATGGCGCGATGGCGCGGCGCGACCAGACCCTGGGTCGAGGAAAAGACCGGCCCGTAGTAGAGCGAGTTCAGCACGGTCGGTACCAGCAGCAGCAGCAGCGACGTGCGCCAGTCCGCTGACAGGTAGCCGAAGATCGCCATCGGCACGGCCAAGGCCATGCCGATCGCTGGCGCGAGCACCAGATTGCGGCGATCGGTCCGCGCGAAGCGATCGGCCAGCCAGCCGCCCAGCCAGGTGCCGAATATGCCGGCCACGCCGCCACCCAGGCCGAACCAGAAGCCGACTTCGCCGGGGGTCAGCCCGTGGGTGCGCTGGAAGAAGATCGTGGTCCACGTGGTCTTGCCATAGGACAGGAAGGAACACGCCGACGCCGCTGCGAGCAAGAGGACGAAGGTCGGCCTGGACATGAGCGCTCGGACCGTTGCGAGCATGCCTTCGGCCGTGATGCCTTCGGGCAACGGACGCACCGCGCGATTCTTGTCCTTGACCAGGAAGACGACGAACAGAGCCATCACAACGCCCGGCGCACCGACGAACATGAAAGCGTGCCGCCAACCGAGCACGTCGGAGAGGTAACCACCGATGACCATGCCGAGCAGCGATCCGATCGGAATCCCAAGCGCATAGAACGCCATGGCACTGGATCGGCGTTCTGCCGGAACGCGATCGGCGATCAGAGAGTGGGCGGCAGGCGTGCAGCCGGCCTCGCCCACGCCGACGCCGATGCGGGCCAGAAGCAGCTGCACGAAGTTCTGTGCCATGCCGCACAGCACGGTCATGCCCGACCAAATGACCAGCGCCACGGCGATCAGGCGGCCGCGGTCGGTGCTGGGCCGGTCGGCATAGCGCGCGATCGGCAGCCCGAGGATCGTATAGAACAGGGCGAAGGCTAGACCGGTCATCAAACCGATCTGGGTGTCGCTCAGCCCCAGGTCCTTGCGGATCGGTTCGGCCAGGATGTTGACGATCTGCCGGTCGAGAAAATTGAACACGTAGACCACCAGCAAGGTGACCAGCATGATCCGCACGCCGCGGGGGTCATGCGCCGTTTGGACGCCGGTAGCCATGCACTCTCCTGACAGCGGAAGTCGCCGCTTTATCGTTGAGCGCCATCATTCCGCCAGGTGCCAGACGCGTCAAGCGCCCTGCGCGGTCGGTCGGTCGATTTAGTAGATGAGGTATGGCCGGATCGTCTCGGCCCAGGCGAGTTCGTCAGCGCGCGCAAGGCCGTCGAGATCGCCCGGTTGAGCGCTCGCATCATCAACCCATTCGCGGAGCGACGGGCCGCCGTTGATCACGTCTATTGCCAGCCGCTCGAACTCGTATTCGTATGCGAAGTCACGCCAGATCGGATAGCCGGGATAGAGCGCCCGGATCGCCTTGAACGCCAGCGCCTGAAGCCGCCAGGGGCGGAAGGCATGGTGATCGTAGAACGCGCCTTCGGCGTGGATCATCAGGCCGTTGCAGAGCGTTCCAGCATGCTTGTGGAACGTCGGCGTGAACCAGCATTCGCGCAGCGCACAGCCTGCCAGCCAGCCGGGAGCGACACGGCGCATTTCGGCAAGCACGGCCTTGGCATCGACATCCGGCGCGCCGAACAGCACCTCGAGCGGCCGGGTCGTCCCGCGTCCCTCGGACAGCGTCGCGCCCTCAAGCATGACGGTCCCGGCATAGGCGCGTGCCATGTTGAGGCTGGCCGCGTTGGGGCTCGGATTGATCCACAGGCGCGAGCCCGGCCAGCCGAAGCCGTCGCCTTCGGGCTGCCAACCATCCATCGCGATCACGCGGTAGTCGACGTCGAGCTTGAAATGATCGACGAACCAGCGCCCCATTTCGCCGAGCGTCAGACCGTGGCGCATCGGCATGGGCCCTGCCCCGACGAAGCTCTCTTGTCCGGCAATCAGGGTCGTCCCCTCGATTGGCCGGCCTGCCGGGTTAGGCCGGTCGAGCACCCAGACCGCCTTGCCAGTGCCGTGTGCTGCCTCGAGCAGGTAGAGCAGCGTGGTGACGAAAGTGTAGATCCGGCAGCCCAGGTCCTGCAGGTCGAACAGGAACACGTCCGCCGTGCTCATCATCTGGCCGCCGGGCCGGCGCACCTGGCCGTAAAGGCTGAACACCGGAATGTTGTAGGTCGGATCGAGTTCGTCCTCGGTCTCGACCATGTTGTCCTGCTTGTCGCCCTTGAGACCATGTTGCGGACCGAAGGCCGAGGTGACGTTGAGCCCGCTTGCGACCAGCGCGTCGAGCGAATGGGTCAGATCCGCAGTCACGCTGGCAGGATGGGCGACCAGGGCAACGCGTTTGCCCTGCAAGGGCGCGCTTAGGGCGGGATCGGCAAGCAGCCGGTCGATACCGAATTGGACAGTCATTGATCGGCGGGTGCCGCAAGCGTGGCGGCAAAGCAAGCCGGGTCGTGGAAATCGGGCTTTCCGGGCGGATGTTCGATCGCCCAATAGCTTTTGACGCCGCCCTCCTCCTCGATCACGGCGCACAGTCCGTAGGTCCAGGGCAATTGTGGCAGGGCTGGGCGGGGAACGGCGCTGTCGAAGATCGCGCTCGTCCGGCCTGCACGCATAGTGCAATCGGGCTCGCGCGGGACGGATCGCTGGCTCATTCCGGCACGATAGCCGGTGAAGTCATAGGCTGCCCAGCGCTCTGACGGTGACAGGTTCAACTCCACGTAATGGTCGGTCGCGGCAGGGCGCAGTAACAGTTCGAAGCAGGTCGTCTGCCACAGCCCGTCGGCCCGCCCCTTGCCAGCAAAGCGCGGCACGACGAGACGATCCGATCCGTCGATCCGCCAGCGCAGTCGCACCCAATCGTTGTCGATTGCCGAGATCCGCGCGTCGACGCTGCGCACCGCGACGGGCGGATGATCGGGATGACAGACAAGACCGAACGTTTCCATGCGCGCTTCTCCGTGCTAGGCGCGCGCCCGAAATTCGGAAAAGACGCGATGACCTATACCTCTGCCCTGCTCCGCCTGCTCGACGAGCGTGGTTACATCCACCAGATGACCGATGCCGAAGGGCTCGACAAGCTGGCAGCGACGCAGGTCGTCCCGGGCTACATCGGGTTCGACGCAACCGCGCCATCGCTTCATGTCGGTTCGCTGGTCCAGATAATGCTGCTGCGCCGCCTGCAGCAAGCCGGGCACAAGCCGGTGGTCCTGATGGGCGGCGGTACGACGCGGATCGGCGACCCGACGGGGCGCGACGAAAGCCGCAAGATGCTGACGGCCGAAACGATCGACGCCAACATCGCCTCGATCCGCACGGTCTTCGAACGGTTCCTGACCTTTGGCGATGGGCCAACCGACGCGGTGATGGTCAACAACCACGACTGGCTGGGCAAGCTCGGCTACATCGAACTGCTCCAGGAAGTCGGCACCAATTTCACGGTCAACCGCATGCTGACTTTCGATTCGGTCAAGCTGCGGCTTGAGCGCGAGCAGCCGATGACCTTCCTCGAGTTCAACTACATGATCCTCCAGGGCTACGATTTCTGGCACCTGGCCAAGACCGGCGGGGTGCGCCTGCAAATGGGCGGATCGGACCAGTGGGGCAACATCGTCAACGGGATCGAGCTTTCACGCCGCAAGGACGGGATCGAGGTGTTCGGTGTAACGACGCCGCTGCTGACCACTGCCGATGGCGGCAAGATGGGCAAGACCGCGGCCGGCGCCGTCTGGCTCAATGAGGATGCCCTGCCCGCCTACGATTTCTGGCAATACTGGCGCAACGCCGACGACCGCGACGTGGGCAAGTTCCTGCGCCTTTTCACCGACCTGCCGCTCGAAGAGATCGCCCGCCTCGAATCGCTCGAGGGCAGCGAGATCAACGCCGCAAAGGTTACGCTCGCCAACGAAGTCACGCGTCTGTGCCGCGGCGAGGAGGCTGCCCGCACAGCCGAAGCAACTGCCGCGCAAACCTTTGCCGGCGGCGGCCTCGGTGCGGATCTGCCGGTCATCGTCCTGCCTCCTGACGGGATCACTTTGATCGACGCCCTGGTCGGAATCGGCTTTGCCGCAAGCCGGGGCGAGGCCAAGCGGCTGATCGCCGGTGGCGGCGCGCGAGTCGACGGCGAAGCAATCACCGACGAAGCGCACATGATCGCGGCGTCGGCGGCCGATGTAAGGATCTCCTCGGGAAAGAAGAAGCACGGCGTTCTGCGACCGGCCTGAGACAGATTCCTAACCCGGCTTAACCGAATATAAGCCAATCGCGGGTTACGCCCTTCGAACGCAGGTTTGAATTCGAAGGAAGGACCGGGAACATGGGCGTCGGAGCTCAACTGACCGTCACGGATATGCGCCGCGCCGCGCGCCACCCTGTCGATCACAGGGTGATAGCCGAGCATCGCCGCCTGGGCGATGTGCACCTGCACGTCATCAACATTTCCGCGCACGGCTTCATGGCCGACGGCCTAACCGGTGTCGAACGCGGCGAACGCGTTAGCATCCGCCTTCCCGAGATCGGCCGGATCGAGGCCCATCTGATCTGGGCGACCGAAAACCGCGCCGGTTTCCAGTTCGAACGGATCATCCGTCTCGACGACTTCATGAAGATGATCGACACGCTGCAGCCTAATCCGCGCCTGCGTCGCTCGCGCTGAGCACATCGCCGGACGGTAAAGCCGCGATTTCAGACCTTCAATTTTCTGACCGCTTGGCAAGGCATTCGCGCCCTGCCATGCGGCAGAGGTGAGCGAACCGACCCACCCCCTTCTTTTGCGCGATTACCGCCTGGTCTGGCTGGCGCGGTTCCTGTCCGTCAGCGCGACAAGCGCCCTGGTCGTGGTGCTTGGCGCACAGGTCTATCGCGTCGCCAGGACCGCCGAAGGCATGGCGCCTAGTGAGGCGGCCTTCCTCCTGGGGATCCTCGGCCTCGTCCAGTTCGTGCCCTTCGCCCTGCTGACCCCGGTTGCGGGTCTGCTGGCCGACAAGCTTGACCGCCGCTACGTGGTTGCCGCGGCGACATCGATCGACCTATGCATCGCGATCATCCTCGGCTGGGCCAATTCGGTTGGCGCGGTTACCCTTCCCCTGTTGTTCATCCTGGCGGCGGCGCACGGGGCGGCGCGTGTGTTCATCGGTCCATCGCTCAGCGCGATCGTCCCCAACGTGGTATCGGCTGAACAATTGCCGCGGGCAATCGCCTTCAGCTCGATCGCCTGGCAGAGCGCCTCGATCATCGGTCCGGCGCTGGGCGGTCTGCTGCTCGCCCGCGATCCCTCGCTGCCGTACTGGTACGGAACGGTCTTTCTTGTGCTCAGCATCGGCTGTATCCTGTTGATCCGGCCCATCCCGCGTCCGGTCGTCGCCAAGGACCCGCCGCTGACGCTCATTGCCGAAGGCGCACGTTATGTCTGGCACGAGCGGTTCCTGCTCGGCTGCGTCTCACTCGATCTGTTTGCCGTCCTCCTTGGCGGGGCGACTGCCATGCTGCCCGCCTTCGCCTATGACGTCCTCCACGTCGGCGACGAAGGCCTGGGGCTGTTGCGCGCAGCCCCCGCGCTCGGCGCCAGTCTCGTCGCGTTGTGGCTGTCGATCGCCCCGATCAAGCGCCAAGTCGGATCGAAGATGCTGTGGTCGGTCGCGCTCTATGGCCTTGCCACGCTGGTGTTCGGCCTGTCGAAGAATTTCCCGCTGTCGCTTGGCATGCTGGCCCTGCTTGGCGCCGCCGATGGCATATCGGTGTTCATCCGCAACACGCTTATCCAGCTCAACACGCCAGACGACAAGCGCGGGCGGGTATCCTCGATCTCGGGTCTCGCGATTTCGGCATCGAACGAACTCGGCGAAATGCAGTCGGGCCTCGCCGCTGCGTTGCTGGGGCCTGTCGGGGCTGTTGCTCTTGGCGGTGCCGGAGCTATCGTCGTGACAGCGATCTGGACCGTCATCTTCCCCGAATTGCGCCGTGCCAGAACCTTTGCGCCGCAATACCGTCAATCATTGAAGGAGCCTGTATCATGAAGGCTGACAGCATCCTTGCCACCATCGGCAACACCCCCCACGTCCGCTTGGCTCGGATGTTCCCCGACCACGAGGTCTGGGTGAAGTCCGAGCGGGCGAATCCCGGCGGATCGATCAAGGACCGGATCGGTCTCGCCATGATCGAGGCGGCCGAGGCTGACGGCAGCCTCAAGCCTGGCGGCACGATCATCGAACCGACCAGCGGCAACACCGGCATCGGCCTGGCGATGGCGGCTGCGGTCAAGGGCTACAAGCTGGTTCTCGTCATGCCCGAATCGATGTCGATCGAGCGCCGCCGCCTGATGCTCGCTTACGGCGCGACCTTCGACCTGACCCCGCGCGAAAAGGGCATGAAGGGAGCGCTGGAACGCGCGCACGAGTTGGTCCAGACGACCCAGGGGGCCTGGATGCCGCAGCAGTTCGAAAACGCCGCCAACGTGGCGGTCCATGTCCGCACCACGGCGCAGGAAATCCTAACCGATTTCGCCGACAGCCCGATCGATGTGCTGATCACCGGAGTCGGCACCGGTGGCCACCTGACCGGCTGTGCCGAAGAGTTGAAACGCCACTGGCCATCGATGAAGGCCTTTGCAGTGGAACCGGCGCTGTCGCCGGTAATCTCGGGAGGTCAGCCAGCCCCGCACCCGATCCAGGGGATCGGCGCAGGGTTCATTCCCGGCAACCTGCACACCCAGGCGATCGACGGCGCTATCCAGGTCGATGCCGGCGATGCCAAGGAGATGGCCCGCCGCTGCGCCCGCGAGGAAGGCATGCTGGTCGGCATCAGCTCGGGCGCGACGCTGGCAGCCATCGCCCAGAAACTGCCCGATCTGCCCGCTGGCAGCCGCGTTCTGGGCTTCAACTACGATACCGGCGAACGCTATCTCTCGGTGCCGGACTTCCTGCCCGAATGAGCGGCTTCGCTCAGGTCGCCTATGACGATGGCGACACCGCGCTGGCCGGGCTGCACTTGCGCCCGGTCGGCAACGCGCGGGCTGCCGTCACGGTTTTCCCGACCTTCATGAACACCACGCCGGGGGTCGAAGCGAAGGCTCGTGCTCTGGCCGAAGCGGGCTATGCGGCGTTCATCGCCGATTTCTACGGGCCGGATGATCCGTCGAACTTCGACGAAGCGCGAGCCGCCATGGACAAGCTGCGCTCCGATCCGCGTGTGATGCGGCTAAGACTGCAGGCTGCGATTGCTCAGCACGCCGCGCTCGATCCCGGGTTGCCGCATCTGGCGATCGGCTTCTGCCTCGGTGGTCACGCCGTTCTCGAACTAGCCCGCGACGGCGCCGATCTTCTCGCGGTCGCCAGCTTCCATGGCTTGCTGGCCACGGCGCTGCCCGCGAAGGAACCGATTAAACCGCGCATTCTCGTCTGCCACGGCGACGCCGACGCGCTGGTGCCGCGCATCGACGTAACCCGGTTCTGGGAAGAGATGGACGCGGTGAAAGCCGACTGGCATTTCCACAGCTACGCCGGGGTCGACCACGGCTTCACCAACCAGCGAATGCTCGATGGTTCGCCCAACCCCGCCTACGACGCCAGCGCCGACCGGCAGAGCTGGGCGGCCATGCACAGCCTGTTCGACGAGGTGCTGAGCGGCGCCTGAGACCTTCTAGGCGCGGGCGAAGGCTTCCACCGGCAGTTCCATGATAGCTTCGGCTCCGCCCTCGATCTTGCGGCGCAGCGCCCCGGCGTCGGGGGTGAAGCGTTCACCGAAATAGCGCGCCGTCACCAGCTTCGCCTTGTAGAAGGCCGCATCCCCGGTGCCCGCAGCCAGCGCCTCGGCCGCAACCTCACCCATCCGCAGCCACATCAGCCCCAGCGCGACGATGCCCATCATGTGCATGTAGTGGTGGGCGCCTGCGCCGACGTTGTTGGGATTGGTCATGCCGTTCTGCATGAACCACATCGTCGCGGCCTTCAGTTCGCCGTTCGCTTTCTCGACCCTTTCGGCGAGACCGGCCAGCTCGGGCTTGGCCTTGGCAGCAGCAGCTTCGGCATCGACCAGCGCGAAGAACGCCTGCACCGCACGGCCGCCGTTCTGAGCGAGCTTGCGGCCGACGAGGTCCATTGCCTGCACGCCGTTGGCGCCTTCGTAGATCTGGGTGATGCGGGCATCGCGGACGAACTGGCTCATGCCCCATTCCTCGATGTAGCCGTGGCCGCCGAACACCTGCTGCATGTTGACGGCGGTATCGAAGCCCTTGTCGGTGCCATAGCCCTTGATGACCGGTGTCAGCAGGCTGATGAGGTCGTCAGCCATCTGGCGCTCCTCCTCGGTGGCCGCCTTGTGCGTCAGGTCAACCTGCAGGGCGCCCCACAGGCACAGCGCGCGCATCCCTTCGGTAAAGGCCTTGGCGTCCATCAGCATGCGGCGCACGTCAGGGTGGACGAACAGCGTATCGGCTTTCTGGTCGGGTTCGGCTGGGCCGGTCAGGGCGCGACCCTGGCGGCGGTCTTGCGCATACTGCACCGCGTTCTGGTAGGCGGCTTCGGCCTGCGACAGGCCCTGCACGCCCACGCCGAGGCGCGCAGCGTTCATCATGATGAACATGGCGGCGAGGCCCTTGTTCTCCTCGCCGACCATCCAGCCGGTTGCGCCGTCATAGTTCATGACGCAGGTCGCGTTACCGTGGATGCCCATCTTGTGTTCCAGGCTGCCGCACGACACCGCGTTGCGCGCACCGAGCGAGCCGTCGTCGTTGACGAGGACCTTTGGCACGATGAAGAGCGAGATGCCTTTCGTGCTGTCCGGCGCGTCGGGCGTCTTGGCCAGGACCAGGTGGATGATATTGGCGGTAAAGTCGTTCTCGCCGGCCGAAATGAAGATCTTGGTGCCGGTGATGGCATAGGACCCGTCGGCGTTGGGAACGGCCCGGGTGCGGATAAGGCCGAGGTCCGTCCCGCAATGCGGTTCGGTCAGGTTCATCGTGCCAAGCCATTCGTTGGAGATCATCTTCGGCAGATATTTGGCCTGCTGTTCGGCCGATCCCTTGGCGAGGATGGCGGACACCGCCCCGTTTGTCAGGCCGGGATACATGCCCCAGGCCTGATTGGCGCTCGAGACGAACTCTTCCATGGCGAAACCGAGCACATGGGGCAGCCCCTGCCCGCCGAACTGTTCGGGAGCGGACAGCGTGCCCCATCCCGCTTCGCGGAACTGCGCGTGGGCTTCCTTGAAGCCGCTCGGCGTGGTGACGCTGCCGTCGGCATTGCGGGTGCAACCCTGCTGATCGCCCGACAGGTTGAGCGGCGCCAGAACCTCGGCGGTGAAGCGGCCGCCCTCTTCGATGACCGCATCGATCATGTCGGCGGTAGCCTGTTCGAAGCCGGGCAGATTCGAGTAGCTTTCGAGCTTGAGCACTTCGTTGATGACGAAGCGGGCGTCGCGGGTCGGAGCCTTGTAGACGGGCATGGGGTTCGGTCCTGTAAAAGCGATGTCGAGGTCAGGATTTGCCGGACAGGTCGAGATTCTCGATCACGGCAATGAAGTCGGTCAGTTCGGCGATCGCCGCATCGATATCGTCGCGCTGCTGGCGCATCCGGGCGATCCGTTCGCGGCAGCGGGTGATGGTTACGCGGCGCTGCTCGACCCGGCCGTCACCCAGATCGTAGAGATCGATCATCTCCTTGATCTCGGTCAGGCTGAAGCCGACGTTCTTGGCGCGCATGATCCAGGCGAGGCGGGCGCGGTCGCGCTTCGAATATACCCGCGTCAGGCCGACCCGCGCGGGCGAGATCAGACCCTCGTCCTCGTAGAAGCGCAACGCGCGGGCCGTAACGTCGAATTCGGCCGTGAGGTCCGAGATCGAGAACTGCTCGCGCTGGAGAGCGTCGGGGCGATCGAGGTGTGCCCCTTCGTACTGGTTCGACGGTTTGCCTAGGCTATCCATGCCCGCGCCATTAGCTTACCTTTACGTAAGCGTCAACTCCGTGCGACGAGATCCTCGCCGACGAGTCGCCGGTAAAAGCAGCTTGGCGCCCCGGTGTGGCAGGCGGGTCCGGCAGGATCGCAAACCAGCACAAGGGCGTCCTGGTCGCAGTCCACCAGGATCTCGCGAACTGCCAACACATGACCCGACGTTTCCCCCTTCATCCACAAGCGGTTTCGTGACCGGGAATGAAAATGGGCAAAGCCAGTCCGGCGCGTGGCCTCGAGCGCCTCGACGTCCATGAAGGCGACCATCAGGACGGCACGGCTCTCATGATCGACGGCAACGGCGGTAAGCAGCCCTTGAGCGTCGAATTTGGGCAGGAACACGCTGCCCTGCTCGCGATCGGTGGAGATATCGGCCATCGCGCTCCTTTGTTGCATAGGAGCCACATCTGTCGATCAAAAATTGCAGGCGCGCCACATGGTACTTCCAATCGAGCCCTGTTTCGGGGATTGAGGCTCTGCGGTGATGATCCGCCCGCCAAAGCGGCAGCGTTCCTGAAGCGCAGCGGCCCAGGTTCAGGGAAAGGTCCGAAAAGGGCCACCGCATGAGGGATTGAGCGAAGCGGTGCAAGGGGGCGCCGCTGAACCGCAAGGCGCTCACGAGTTTCGTCACGAGAACGCCCGGGGCTTGTACCCGGGCGTTTTCGTTTGCGCGTCAGGTCACGTCCAGCGCCTCGTCGAGGACCCGTGCGAAACACGCGATAACGACCGTTTCCGCCCCGGCCCGCTTCAAGGCCCGAACGCATGCGTCGCTCGTCGCTCCGCTCGTCAGCACATCGTCGACCAGCACGATCCGCGCGCCTTTCAAAAGTCCGGCGCGGCGGGCGTCGACCGCGATCGCCCCGGACAGCATGCGCGACCGCGCCTTCCGGCCGAGTCCACCCAGCGGCGGCGTACGCTTGGTGCGCACCAGTCCGTCAACGACCATACCGAGGTCGCGCAACCGCGCGAGTTCGCGCGCCAGCAAGGCTGACTGGTTGAAACCGCGACTCCACAGGCGCCAACGGTGCAGCGGCACGGGAACGGCCAGCCATCCTTTGCCAACCTGTTCGGGCAGGCGCGCCGCCACAAGACGGGCCAGCATCGGGGCCAGTGCAATCCGGTGCCCGTGCTTGAAGGCCAGCACCAGACGGCGCGAAGCCTCATTGTAGAGCGTTCCGGCGGCTATGCCGTCGTGCCGGGGCGGGTCGGCCAGACATACCGCGCATAAGGCGCCATCGGGAACGCCCTCGCCGAAGGGGCGCTGGCAGGCTGTGCAGCAGGGGGCGCCGGGGATGGCAAGCTCGCCCCAGCAGGAGCCGCACAGGCCCGATTGTGCCGCCAAGCCCTCGCCGCACAAGGGGCAGCGTGGCGGAAAGACGAGGTCGACGACCGGGGCAAGTAGCGGGTGGACCTGCATCGCCTGCTCGTATCGCTTGCATGGGCCGCCCGCGCAAGGCATCGGCCCGGCGATGGAAGGACAGGCCCCGCCCCAGATCTTTGCCCCCGCCCGGCGCCGTGCCGCTCGCCGTCGCGCGGATCGCCGTGCGGTTCAATCCGATGCCGCGCGCTACGTGCTCGACGACATGGTCGAGGACGTGGTCGAGCGGCTCGCCTTTCTGCGTCATGAGCCAGGCACGGCGTTCCTCATCGGCGACCGCTTCGGCGCGCTCGCCGCTGAACTCCGGGCGCTGGGCTGCGCCGTAACCCAAGCCGATGCCGCCCAGGGCCTGGACGAAGAGCAGCCTCTCCCGGTCCAGGGGTTCGATCTGGTCGCCAGCCTGTCGAGCCTCGACACGCTAAACGACCCGGTCGGAGCGCTGATCCATTTGCGCCGGGCCCTCGCACCCGGCGGACTGGCGCTGGCCTGCCTGGTCGGTGCCGGCAGCCTCGACGCGCTGCGCAGTGCCATGCTGGTTGCAGACGGCGATCGCCCGGCTCCGCGCCTGCACCCGATGATCGACGTGCGCGCCGGCGCGCAGCTTCTCCAGCGGGCCGGCTGGGGCAACCCGGTGGTGGACACCCGCGCGCTCTCGGTGCGCTATTCCAGCCTCTCGAGCCTGGTCGCGGACCTACGCGCCCAGGCGCTCGGCAACTGCCTTGCCCGCCCCGGCCCGCCGCTTACGCGATCCCAGGCCGCGCTGGCGGCCGATTCCTTCGGTCAGGGCACGATCGAGACTTTCGAAATCCTGACCCTGACTGGCTGGCGGCTTTAGCCCAGCGCGGCCTGGGCCGCGGCAAGCCGCGCGATCGGCACGCGGAACGGGCTGGCGCTTACGTAGTCGAGCCCCACCTTCTCGCAGAAGGCGATGCTTGCCGGATCGCCGCCATGTTCGCCGCAGATGCCAAGCTTGATCGCAGGCCGCGTCGCCCGCCCGCGCTCGGCTGCCAGTTCGACCAACTGGCCGACTCCCTCAATGTCCAGACTGACGAAAGGATCGCGCGGGAAGATTCCCTGTTCCACGTAGGGTTGCAGGAAGCGTGCCGCGTCGTCTCTCGAAACGCCGAGAGTCGTTTGCGTCAAGTCATTGGTTCCGAACGAGAAGAACTCACCGACCTCGGCGATTTCGCCAGCCATCAGTGCAGCGCGTGGCAGTTCGATCATGGTGCCGACCATATAATCGACCCGGCGGCCTTTCTCGGCAAATACAGCCTCGGCCTCCTTGTCGACCAGGGCCTTCAAGATCGACAGCTCCTTGCGCGTGGCGACGAGGGGAATCATCACCTCGGGCAGCGGTGCCAGACCGTCTTGCGCCGCAACATCGCAGGCCGCTTCGAAGATGGCACGAACCTGCATCGCGTAGATCTCGGGGAAGGTGATCCCGAGGCGGCAGCCGCGGTGGCCGAGCATCGGATTGAATTCGTGCAGTTCGGCGGCACGGCGCTTCAACGTGTCGACGCCGATGCCGATCACGTCGGACAGCTCGGCAAACTCCTCGTCCCCGTGCGGCAGGAACTCGTGCAGCGGCGGATCGAGCAGGCGGATCGTCACCGGCAGGCCGGCCATGACCTCGAAGATCGCGCGAAAATCGGCGCGCTGCTCGGGCAGCAGCTTGGCCAGCGCGGCGCGGCGGCCACCCTCGTCCTCGGCCAGGATCATCTGGCGCACGGCGGCAATGCGCTTGTCATCGAAGAACATGTGTTCGGTGCGGCACAGGCCGATGCCCTCGGCGCCGAACAGGCGCGCGGTGCGGCAGTCGGCCGGGGTCTCGGCATTGGTGCGCACCTTCATGCGGCGGTGCCGGTCGGCCCAGTCCATCAGGATGCCGAAATCGCCGACCAGCTCGGGCTCGATCGTCTTGACGTGCCCTGCCATGACTTCCCCGGTCGCCCCGTCGAGGGTGAGAACGTCGCCTTCCTTCAGTTCGCGGTTGCCGATGCGCAGGGTGCGGCTGGCCATGTCGATCGACAGCGCGCTGGCCCCCGAAACGCAGGGCCGACCCATGCCGCGCGCCACCACGGCGGCGTGCGAGGTCATGCCGCCGCGCGCCGTCAGGATACCCCTGGCGGCGTGCATGCCGTGGATATCCTCGGGACTGGTTTCCACGCGGACAAGGATCACCGCCTCGCCGCGCTCGGCCAGGGTCTGCGCGGTATCGGCATCGAGGACGATCGCGCCCGAGGCCGCGCCAGGGCTGGCGGGCAAGCCCTTGGTCAGAACGTCGCGTGTCGCATTGGGGTCAAGCGTGGGGTGCAGCAACTGGTCGAGCGCCATGGGATCGACCCGGCGGATCGCGGTCGGTTCGTCGATCAGGCCTTCCTCGACCATCTCGACCGCCATTTTCAGCGCGGCCTTGGCGGTGCGCTTGCCGCTGCGGGTCTGCAGCATCCACAAGTGCCCGCGTTCAACGGTGAACTCGATGTCCTGCATGTCGCGGTAATGCTTTTCGAGCAGCTCGAACACCGCGGCCAGTTCGCCGAAGGCCTCGGGCATCGCTTCTTCCATGCTCAAGGGCTTGGCCCCGGCGCGCTCGCGGCTGGCCTTGGTCAGGTACTGCGGCGTGCGGATGCCGGCGACCACGTCCTCGCCCTGCGCGTTGACCAGCCATTCGCCGTAATAGGCCTTTTCGCCGGTCGCGGGATCGCGGGTGAAGGCGACGCCGGTGGCACTGGTATCGCCCATGTTGCCGAAGACCATGGCCTGGACGTTGACCGCCGTGCCCCAGTCGCCCGGAATGTCGTTCAGGCGGCGGTACACCTTGGCGCGGTCGGAATCCCACGAATCGAACACCGCGCGGATCGCGCCCCACAGCTGCTCGGTCGGGTCCTGCGGAAACTCGCGGCCGAGCTCGCCCTTCACGATCTGCATGTATTCGGTGACCAGCACTTGCCAGTGTTCAGCCTGCATCTCGACATCGGCGTAGAAACCGTTGTCTTCCTTGGCGATTTCCAGTGCATCCTCGAACAGGTGGTGGTCGATCCCCAGCACCACGTCGGAATACATCTGGATGAAGCGGCGGTAGCTGTCCCAGGCGAAGCGGGCATCGCCCGAACTGGTGGCAAGGCCCTGAACCGTGGCATCGTTGAGGCCTAGGTTGAGGACCGTGTCCATCATACCGGGCATCGAGACGCGCGCGCCCGAACGGACCGACACCAGCAGCGGATCGGTCGCATCGCCGAACTTCTTGCCGACAGCACGTTCGATATGGCCGAGCGCGGCGGCGACATCGGCCTTGAGGTCGTCGGCAAACTCGCCGCCATCGGCCAGATAGCGTACGCATTCCTCGGTGGTGATGGTGAAGCCGGGAGGCACCGGCAGGCCGATCCCGGCCATTTCCGCCAGATTGGCGCCCTTGCCCCCGACCACCGTCTTGTCGCGACTGCGCGGGTCAGCGCTGCTTGCCCCGCCACCGAATGTGAATACGTATGAAGTCATGGTTTTCCGCCAGTTCCATGAACCGGCGAATCGATGGCCGGTGCCCCTCGGCCCCTAGCCATGGTTGTGCATTGCAGCAAGATGACACTGCGGAAGTTCACAATCCTGACAGGGTTGCAGGCGGAAAAATATGTCGCCGCGCCCCCGGTCACCTTTGGTAACGTTGCGTCACCCCTCGATGCGCGAGAAATCCGCGACCTGGTGCACCGCGTCGCGGAACCGCGCCAGAAGCCACAGGCGGTACTGCCGCTTGACCGGATCGGCATCGTTCACCGTCACCTCGTCGAAAAAGGCATCCACGGCCGAGCGCAGCATGGCAAGAGCGGCCATGGCCCCGGTAAAGTCCTCCGCAGTCACTGCCGCCGACGCCTTCGGTCCCGCCGCATCGAGCGCATCGATCAGCGCCTTCTCCGCCTTTTCGGGCGTGTAAGAAAGCGCCGGGCCAAGCTTGGCGCGTTCGCGCGCGGCAAAGGCGACGTCGGGATCGTCGACGAGCGCGAAGGGATCTTCCTCCCCGTCGCGCGGGATCGTGCCCTCCGCGGTATCGACGCCTTCCTTTTTGAGGATGTTGGCGGCGCGCTTGTATCCGGCGAGGAGATTGGTTCCGTCCGCGGTGCCGACGAAGGCCTGGAGCGCGTGGACGCGGGCGAGCAGGCGGACGAGATCGTCCTCCCCGCCGAGCGCGAACACCGCGTCGATCAGGTCGTGACGGACACCGGCTTCGCGCTGCTGGACTTTGAGGCGGTCGGCGAAAAAGCTCAGCAATTCTTCGCGCGTCGGTACAAAACGCTGGGCTTTATCTGCATTGATTTGAGTTACGGTTTGCAGATCAGCCACTTCAGCTCGCAATCCCTTGATACCCCACGGTGTTTCTTGCTCGAGATCAGACGCATTAATCTTACCAATGCGAGAGTTGATTGAGGTCACATCAATCTGATCCTCAAACGCCAATATCCAAAGAGATACCGTGAGGACATCGGCCAGCGGCAAACGAAGTTTGTTTTCTTGGACCAAGGAAATGACGCTTAATGCAGCGCGCCGCAGTGCAAACGGATCCTTGGAACCAGTAGGGGGCATTTGTTCAAAATAGAAACCAGCCAGAGTGTCAAGCTTGTCGGCCAATGCCACAGCCACCGTCACCGGCGCGGTCGGCACGTCATCGCCCTGCCCGACCGGCTTGTAGTGATCGCGGATTGCGTCGGCCACAGCATCGGGCAGGCCTTCTGCGCGGGCGTAGTAGCCGCCCATCAGGCCTTGCAGCTCAGGAAACTCGCCGACCATTTCGGTGACGAGATCGGCCTTGCACAGGCGCGCGGCCTGTTCGGCCTGATCGGCGTCGGCGCCCCTGACCACGCCTTCTTCGACCAGCCAGCGGGCGAGCTTCGCCACGCGCTCGACCTTGTCGGCCACGGTGCCGAGCTTTTCGTGGAAGGTGATCCGCTCAAGCTTTTTGGCCTGCTCGGCCAGAGCAACCTTGCGGTCCTGTTCCCAGAAGAAGCGCGCGTCGGAAAGCCGCGCGGCGAGGACCTTGCGGTTGCCGGCGACGATTTCAGCGCCGCCATCGGTGGCGACGATGTTGGCAGTGCAGACGAAGGCGTTGGCGAGCCTGCCTGCCGCATCGTTGCACACGAAATACTTCTGGTTGGTCCGCGCGGTAAGCTGGATCACTTCGGGCGGCACGTCGAGGAACGCTTCATCGAAGCGGCCGAGCAGCGGCACCGGCCATTCGGTAAGCCCGGCGTTTTCGATGACGAGGCCCTCGTCCTCGACCAGGGTCAGGCCGGCCTCGGCCGCGACCCTGGCGGCACCGGCGCGGATCAGGTTCTGGCGCTCGGCGTGATCGACGATGACATGGCAGGCGCGAAGCTTCTCCGCGTAGTCGCCTGCTCCGCCGATCGTGATTTCACCCGGGCAGTGGAAGCGGTGGCCGCGGGTGACGTAGCCCGAGCGGATCGTGCCGACTTCGCATTCGACCAGGTCTTCACCGAGGATCGCGACGATCCCCGACAGCGGGCGCACCCAGCGCAGGCTCTCGCTGGCGATGGAGGCGGCGCCCCAGCGCTGGCTCTTGGGCCAGGGAAAGGCGCGGACGATGGCGGGGATCGCCTCGGCCAGGACCTCGTTCGTGGCGCGGCCCGGCTTCTCGCTGATCGCGAACAATACGCCATCGCGTTCGATCAGCTGGTCTTCGGTAAGGCCGGTCTTGCGCAGAAACCCTTCGAGCGCTTGCGGCGGTGCGCCAACGCGCGGGCCCTTGATCTCTTCGCTGACGGCGGCGGTCGCCTGCGGCAGGTCGCGCGCGATCAGCGCCAGGCGGCGCGGGGTCGACCAGACCTTAAGCTCGCCCAACGCGATGCCGGCGGCGTCCATTTCCTTGCGAAACAGCTTTTCCAGATCGGCGCGCGCGCCGGCCTGCATACGCGCGGGGATTTCCTCGGAACGAAGCTCAAGCAGGAAATCGCTCACAGGCTCCACTCCGGATAGTCCTTGGCCCACTGGTCCTTGTTCTTCTCGATCCACGCCTGGCAGCTGCCCTTGGCGAGATCGCGCACGCGGCCCATGTAACTGGCGCGTTCCTGGACCGAGATGACGCCGCGCGCCTGAAGCAGGTTGAACAGGTGGCTGGCCTCGATCGCCTGGTCATAGGCGGCCAGCGGCACGTCGGCTTCGATGCAGGCCTGGCATTCGCGCTCGGCGTTCCTGAAGCCTTCGAACAGCTGCTCGGTGTTGGCGACCTCGAAGTTGTATTTCGAGAACTCCTGCTCGTTTTTCAGGAACACCTCGCCATAAGTGACGCCGGCGCTGTTGAAAGCAAGGTCATAGACGTTGTCGACGCCCTGGATGTACATCGCGAGGCGTTCGAGACCGTAGGTCAGCTCGCCCGCCACCGGCTTGCAATCGAACCCGCCCATCTGCTGGAAATAGGTGAACTGGGTGACCTCCATTCCGTCGCACCAGACCTCCCAGCCCAGCCCCCAGGCGCCCAGCGTCGGGCTTTCCCAGTCATCTTCGACGAAGCGGATGTCGTGGGCGAGCGGATCGACCCCGATTTCGCCCAGCGACTGCAGGTAGAGCTCCTGCAGGTTTTCCGGGCTGGGCTTCATGATCACCTGGTACTGGTAATAGTGCTGCAGCCGGTTCGGGTTCTCGCCATAACGGCCGTCGGTCGGGCGGCGGCTCGGCTGGACATAGGCGGCGTTCCACGGCGTCGGGCCAAGGCTGCGCAGGGTGGTTGCCGGGTGGAACGTGCCCGCACCCACGCGCATGTCATAGGGCTGCAGGATCAGGCAGCCCTGCGCGCTCCAGAAGCTGTGGAGACGCAGGATCATGTCCTGGAAACTGAGGGGCTGCTTGGCTTCGCTCATGGCCCGCGCCTTTGCCTTGGCCGCTGCGGGCGGTCAAGGTTTGCAGGGGAAAGCGGCCCATTCGTTCATCGACGGGCGGGGTGTGCGCGGCTAGAAGCGGGCGCCATGAACCCGATCAAGACGCTGTCCCGCCTGCTTGCCCTGATGCTTGCCTTCCTGGCTCCGGCGCAGCTCGCTGCCCAGACCGCCGCACCCGCTCCCGCCGCACCTGCAGCGCAGACCGCGCGGCCAGCGCTGTGGAAGGTCGCCGATGCCGACACGACGATCTACCTGTTCGGCACCATCCATCTGCTGCCCCAAGGGATCGAATGGTACACCGGCCCGGTTGCCCAGGCCTTCAGCGATAGCAGCGAACTGGTGACGGAAATCCCGGAATACGGCGATACCGAAACCGCCGCCGCGGTCATGAAGTACGGCATGATGCCGCCGGGCCAGTCGCTGCGCGCCGGCATGTCGAAGAAGGAAAAGATCCGCTACGAAGCGGCGCTGAAGGGCCTTGGTGTTCCGGTGGAGGCCTTCGACCGCTTCCGTCCGTGGTATGCGGCGGTCATGCTCGCCACCCTGCCCCTCCAGCGCAAGGGTTATGCCATGGATCATGGCGTCGAGACGCACCTGTCCGCACTGGCCAAGGAGGCGGGCAAGCCGCGCTCCGGCCTCGAAACGCTCGACATGCAGCTTGGACTGTTCGGCGCGTTCAGCGCCAAGGTGCAGAAGCGCTATCTGTTCGACACGATCAAGTCGATGCCGACGATCGAAAGCGAGATCGGGAAGATGGTCGATAGCTGGGCCAAGGGCGATGCGCTGGTCCTTGCCGAACTGCTGAACGACGACCAGAACGATCCGGCGATGATGAAGGCGCTGCTGTACGATCGGAATGCGGCTTGGGCGCGCTGGATCAGGGCGCGGCTCGACCGTCCGGGCACGGTCTTCGTCGCGGTCGGCGCGGGTCACCTCGGCGGCAAGGCGTCGGTCCAGGACGCACTGACCAAGGCTGGCACCGCCACCACCCGTGTCCAGTAAGCACGGCCTGCTGGCAGCGCTGCTCGCGCTGTTTGCGCTCGCTGCTTGTCGACAGGCCGAACCGGCCCGACCCGCGCTGTGGCAGGTCGAAGGACCAGGGGGCCAGAGGGCTTGGCTGTTCGGGACGATCCACGCCTTGTCCCGCCCAGTCGCTTGGCGTTCGCCGGCCATCGACGCGGCGCTCAACAAGTCCGACCGCGTCGTGCTCGAAGTTGCGCGGATCGACGATCAGACGGCGCTCGAGCAAATCTTCGCCCGCCTCGGTGCGGCGCCTCGATCGCAGCCGCTGCGCAGTCGCATCGCGCCTGGCGCGCGGGCGGCCTTCGACCGCTATGTCGATCACTATGATGTCGATGCCGCTCCACTCGATCGGCTCGACACGTGGGCGGCGGCCATCGTCCTCGCCCAGGCCGCACAGGCTGCGAGCGGGAGCGACAGCGGCAACGGCGTCGACCGCGCGGTCGCCAAGCTTGCCGGCAGCCGGCCGATTGACGAGTTCGAAGGCGCCGACGGCCAGTTCCGCACCTTCGACGCTTTGCCCGAAGCCGACCAGCGCGACCTGCTCGCCGCGGTTGTCGCCGATCCCGCAGCGGTTGGCAGCGAAACGCGGCGGCTCGAACAGGCCTGGATGACCGGCGATCTTGCCGCGATCGAAGCAGAAACCCGCACCGGAATGATGGCCGATCGCGAATTGCGCACAGCGCTGCTGCTGGATCGCAATCGCGCCTGGACCGCACGGCTGGTCGCCATGCTGACCCAGGGGCAACGGCCCTTCGTGGCGGTGGGCGCGGCTCATCTCGCCGGGCCGGACGGACTGCCTGCCATGCTGACCTCGCAAGGATACCGTGTCACGCGGATCCAGTAGCACGCCTCAAGCCTTGCATTTCCGTGCCATTGCCGCTAACGGCCCGCGCTTCCCCGTCATGGTCATCCCTGGAGGCGTGGCGGCGGAATTGTGCAAAAACCGTTTTTCGAAAGGCAAGTCCTATGAGCGATACGCTTACTCTGCCGGCCGAGACGCGCGATCGGGCAGGCAAGGGAGCCTCCCGTGCCCTGCGTCGCGATGGCCGTGTCCCCGCCGTTGTCTATGGTGGCAATGAAGAGCCTCTCGCCGTTCACGTCGAGGAAAAGCTGCTGGTCAAGCAGCTCGGCACCGGCCACTTCTTCAACTCGATCGTCGAGGTCGAAGTTGACGGCAAGACCCTGCGTACGCTCCCCAAGGACGTGGCCTTCCACCCGGTCAGCGACCGTCCGCTGCACGTCGACTTCCTGCGCGTGTCGAAGAACGCGACCGTCCACGTCAACGTGCCGGTGGTCTTCGCCAATGAAGACGCCAGCCCGGGCCTGAAGCGCGGCGGCGTGCTGAACATCGTGCGCCACGAACTCGACCTGGTCTGCGAAGCCGACAAGATCCCCGACCAGATCGAAATCGACGTGACCGGATTCGATGTGGGCGATTCGATCCACATCAGCCACGTGAAGCTGCCCAAGGGCGCCAGCTCGGGCATCACCGACCGTGACTTCACCATCGCCACCATCGTTGCTCCTTCGGGCCTGCGCAGCGAAGAAGGCGACAACAGCAAGACCGAGGCAGCCGGCGAGGAGTAATCCTTCGGCTGGCCGACAACCGGTTGACCGGGGTGGCATGGCTACCCCATCACAAGGCCGGGCCGCAGCGATGCGGCCCGGCTTTTGTCTGGAGATGAACCGTGGTCGCAACCCCTTCCCTTCCCGCCCTGTGCGCCGTTCGTGCCGTCGCAGCCCTGGCCCTCGCCGTGGCGGCAACGGCCCTGCCGGCGCAGACCGCAGGGAAGGCCAAGCCGAAGACCCCCGCAGTCAGCGTCGAATCGGCCTACAATACCGATCCGCTGGGCTGCGTGATCCGTCTGCGCTTCGCCCAGGCTGCCACCGCCGCGACAGCGCAGAAGTCCACCGACGCTTCGGCCAAGCAGCAAGCCTCGGCGATGAACGAGCGTGCCCACCGCGGCGTCTATTTCTATGCTGCAAACCTCTTGTCCGGGCCGGCCGATGCGCGCACGCCGGAAGCCGCGGAAGCCGCGTTCAAGGCCTTCGCCGCCTTACCGCGCGAGCGGCAGGGAGCCGAGGCGATGAAATGCCTGCGCGTCGCGGAAACGGCAATTGCCGATCTTGGCACTGGCCTCCGCGGCTCGTCGGCAGCCCCTGCCGAAGCGGGACGCTGATCGCGCATGCAGGTCTGGGTCGGTCTCGGCAATCCGGGCCAGCAATATGCGCTGCACCGGCATAATGTCGGCTTCATGGCGATAGACGCCCTGGCCGAGGTGCACGGCTTCGGCCCGGTCCAGAAGAAGTTCCAGGGTTGGGTCCAGGAAGGACGTATCGGACGGCACCGGATCCTGCTGCTCAAGCCCGCGACCTACATGAACGAAAGCGGCCGTTCGGTCGGCGAGGCGCTGCGCTTCTACAAGCTGGCCGTAGAGGCGCTGACCGTCTTCCACGACGAGCTCGACCTTGCGCCCTTCAAGATCAAGGTGCGCACCGGCGGCGGACTTGCCGGACACAACGGGCTGCGCTCGATCGACAGGCATCTTGGTCCGGAATTTCGCCGGGTGCGGATCGGCATCGGCCATCCCGGCCACAAGGACCGCGTGACGGGCCACGTTCTGGGCAACTATGCCAAAAGCGAGATGGATGCCCTCGCCGACATGCTCGGGGCGATCAGCGCCGAAGCCGGCTGGCTTGCCGACGGCGACGACACGCGCTTCATGAACGAGGTCGCCCTGCGTCTGCACGACTGATCGGCCTGGTTAACCGGATTAGCTGTCAGACTGTCGAAATTCCTTACATCAGCGCTTGCGCCAATAGCGCGTTAATCAACGTTTCCCGCACAAGTCCGCGCTTGGCACGGGCATTGCTTAGTTTGGAGTTAACCAATTACCTGGGGGCTCCCATGACCGTGTTCAAAGCCATTGCACCTCTTGCCGCCATCGCCAGCCTGGCGTTCGCCAGCGCTGCCCACGCAGACACCATCCCGCTGACCCCTGCCAATGTCGGCAACAGCTATACGCTGAACTACAACGGCTTCTCGGGAAATGGCGGCGCGACCATCGCTGGCCTGACCGCCTCGACCACCTTCACGCTCGCCAGCATCAGCACCAACGCCTACGTGTTCAACTACTCGATCACCAACACATCGACCGCGCCTGTTTCGTCGCGCGTATCGTCTTTCGGATTCAACACCAATCCTGACGCCGACGGCGCTTCGTCGACCGGGACGTTCAACTTCGCAACCCTCGACTCGTCCTACCCCAACGGGATTGGCGATATCGATGTGTGCTTCAAGGGTTACGACACCGGATCCTGCGCCGGCGGCGGCGGGGGTGGCATCGACAACGGCCAAACCGGAACGGGCACTTTCACGCTCAGCTTCTTGCAGCCGATAACGGCGCTGACTCTCAGCGATTTCTACGTCCGCTACCAGTCGGTCGAAGGCGTGCGCGGAGTGACCTCGGCCAGCGGTGCCGGCTCGCTCACCAACACGTCGGGCGGGTCGTCGGGCAACCAGGTCCCCGAACCCGGCATGGTCGGACTGATCGGCGGTGCGCTTTTGGCAACCGCGTTCCTTCGCCGCCGCCGCAAGGTCGCTGCGGACGCGGCCTTCGCCTGACTTCAGGGCTTCGCGCGCTCGGCCTCGGCCAGGTGCGCGCGGATCGTCATGTTCCCCGGCGCCTGCTGTGCTCCCTTGCGCAGCAGGCGCTTTCCGTTTTCGACGTCCTGGCCCGACTTGATCCGCACCCAACCCGCCGTGTCGAGCACCGACGCATTGTCCGGCGCGAGCTTTAAAGCCCGGTCGGCGAGAGTGCGCGCACGATTGAAGTTGCCAAGCATGGCCTGGGCATAGGCCATGTTGTTGAGCACGACCACGCTGGTGCCATCGGTATTGTCGAGCAGGCGCTGGTAGGCCGCGCTGGCGCCGGCCCAGTTCCCGGCCTTCATGGCCGCGTCGCCGGTTGCCAGGTCACGGCCCAGTGCTTGGGGCTCGGGTTGCCGCGATCGAGCCTCGTACCGTGCTGCGGCGGGATCTCCGGCGGCCCTGGCCGCCTTGGCCATTAGCGCCAGCTCGTCCTTCACGGCAAAGGGCAGGTCGGCCACCGGCCTCAGCACTTCCATTGCCCCCTTGGCGTCGCCGCTGGCGAGGCGGGCCTCGCCCAATAGTCGCCGCGCGTCGCGGTTGCCCGGAACGGATCGTACGATCGGTTCGAACTGCGCGGTCGCCAGCTCCACCTGCCCGAGACGCAGCAGCGCCTCGCCATAGATCAGGCGGACCGGGTCGATCTGATCGAGGCCGGTTTCGACCGGCTGCACGATGGCCCTGACCCCGGCCCAGTCCTTGCCCTGCGCCGCGGCCTTGGCGCGCAGGAACAGGATGCCGCCGGCGCGCGGGGCGAAAGCGGCAGCGCGATCGAGCACCGCTTTCATTTCGTCCCGTCGCCCCAGGTCGCCCAGCACGGCGGCCTTGCCGATCAAGGCCGCGAGGCTCGAGGGATAACGCCTGGCGGCGTCTTCGTAGAGATCGAGCGCGGACTTGAGGTCGCCGCGGCGAACCGCCAGCTGACCCGCGATCAGCAGCGTATCGATGCTGTGGGGCGCGATACTGGCCGCCTTGGCGGCAAGCTCGGTCGCGCCGGCCACGTCGCCTGCGATAAGTTTGAAGCGGGCATAGTCCGCCAGCAGCCGTGCGTTCCCACCCTCTGCCAGACCGCGCTCGAAATGAATGATAGCGGTGCGGTTGTCTTCCTGCTGGATCGCAGCGAGCGCGCGGATGCGTTCGGCCTCGACGCTGTCCAGTCCGGCCAGCGCGGCAACGGCGAGGTCGGGCTTGGCGCGCAGCAAGGCGGCCTCCCCCGCCATTTCCGCAAGCTCGCCTGTGGGCGCCTTGCTCCCGGCGAGCTGCTCTATCGCAACTCGTGCCCCTTCGCCGTCGCCAAGCGCAAGCAAGGTTCGCGCCTGAAGCGCGAGCATGGCCTGGTCGCCCGGCTTCTTGGCCAGAGCTGCAGCAAGATGGATCCGCGCGGCCGGATAGTCGTTGGCGGCGAATGCCTCCTGCGCCTTGGTCAGCCGGTCCTCCGGGCTGTCGGCGCAGGATGCCAGAGCAAGCAGTGCGGCAAGGAGGATCAGCTTCTTCATCGCGGGTCCTATACGTCAAAGCGCTGAAATTAGAGTGAAGGCAATTGCACCGTCTCGAAACTGGCCAAAGCGCCCCGCCCCCGCTATGGGCCGCCGCTTGCAGAGGTACGGAGTGAATCATGGGTTTTCGTTGCGGGATCGTCGGGCTGCCCAATGTCGGGAAGTCGACGCTGTTCAACGCGCTGACTGAAACGCAGGCGGCACAGGCGGCGAATTACCCGTTCTGCACGATCGAGCCCAATGTCGGGCAGGTCGGCGTGCCCGACCCGCGGCTCGACAAGCTGGCGGCGATCGCCGGTTCGGCCAAGATCATCCCGACCCAATTGAGCTTCGTCGACATCGCAGGTCTCGTGCGCGGCGCGAGCAAGGGTGAAGGCCTCGGCAACCAGTTCCTCGGCAACATCCGCGAGGTCGACGCGATCGTCCACGTGCTGCGCTGCTTCGTCAACGACGACATCCAGCATGTCGACAACAAGATCGACCCCGTTTCCGATGCCGAAACAGTCGAAACCGAATTGATGCTGTCCGATCTCGAAAGTCTGGAGAAGCGCGTTCCCGCCGCGCAGAAGAAGGCCGCGCAGGGCGACAAGGAAGCCAAGCTGATGGCTGGCGTTCTCGGCCGCGCGCTCGATCTGCTGCGCGACGGGAAGCCGGCCCGCCTTGCCCGTCCGGACGACGAGGAAGAGCTGCGGGTGTTCGACCAGGCCCAGCTCCTCACCGCCAAGCCCGTGCTGTACGTCTGCAACGTCGAGGAGGAAAGCGCGGCAAGCGGCAACGCCTTCACCGAAGCGGTCTTTGCCAAGGCCAAGGCGGAAGGCGCCAACGCGGTGATCGTTTCGGCGGCGATCGAAAGCGAGCTGGTCGGCATGGAGCCGGACGAGCGGATAGTATTCCTTGAGGAGATGGGCCTGTCGGAGACCGGGCTCGCGCGGGTGATCCGCTCGGGATACGACCTGCTGCACCTGATCACCTTCTTCACCGTCGGCCCCAAAGAGGCTCGCGCCTGGACCGTCCACAAGGGCGCCAAGGCGCCCGAAGCAGCCGGCGAGATCCATTCCGACATGCAGCGCGGCTTCATCCGGGCCGAAACGATCGCCTATGAAGACTACGTCGCGCTGGGCGGCGAAACCGCGGCCAAGGATGCCGGCAAGCTTCGCCAGGAGGGCAAGGAATACCTCGTGGCCGATGGCGACGTAATGCACTTCAAGTTCAACGTCTGACCGCTGCCGGGAACCAACGCCGTGCCGGCGCGCTAGTCGGCCATGAGCGATTTGTCCCGGTACTCGAACCACGTCCGCACAGCCGGCAGCGGTGCGCACGCGTGACGGCGGAAGCGGCAATCCACGAGTTGACGCGGCTCGACGTGATTGCCCGCGTCGGCATGGCGGCGCGGGGCATCGTCTATGTCATCATCGGCTATCTGGTGTTCGACTCGGGGCGTCATGCCGACGAGGGCCAGACCGGGGCCTTTGCTGCCCTTGCCGAGGTGCCGATGGGCTGGATCCTGCTCGTCTTGGTGGCCGCCGGACTGTTCGCCTACGCAGTCTATCGCCTGGCCACGGCCCTGTTCGATGCCGACCGGAACGGCACGGACGCCATGGGGATCATCAACCGGATCGGCCATGCCGGTGTCGCCCTGACCTATTTCGTCCTGTCCTATCTTGCGGCCGAAATCGCGATGGGCCTGCGCCATGTCGGACAGGAATCAGAGGACGGAACCAGTCGAATGCTGGCTGAACAGTTGCTCGACATGCCGCTTGGCCCGATCCTGCTCGGCTTGGTCGGGATCGGCTTTCTGGTATCGCTGGTGCTCAACGTGAAGAACGCACTGCTCGGCAAGCACATGAAGCATTGCGCGGCGAACGCGCCAGGCTTCGTGGCCCAGGCCGGCCGTTTCGGCATGTTTACCCAGGCCGCAATCGCCGGAATGATCGGGTGGTCGATGCTGCGCGCGGCGTGGTTCGAATCGAGCCGGCAAGCCGTCGGCATGGGCGGCGCGATCGAGGGAATCCGCAGCCAGGCGCTGCTCTACAACGCCATCGCGTTCGGGCTGATGCTGTTCGGCGCCTTCAGCCTGATGCAAGCGCGCTGGCGGATCGTGCCCAAGATCGACGTGGTCGAGGAAGCGAAGGACAAGGCCGGGGCGGCCAAGGAAAAGATCGACGCAGTGCGCGAAGAGGCGAAGGCAGGCTAGCTGCGACCGATGGCTTGACCGTCATCGCGGTCCCGACCCACAAGGCGTCACGACAACCGAGAGGAAGACGCCTGCCATGGACGATGGACTGACCTATTTCGAGGATCTGGAAGTTGGTACCATTGCCCGTTTCGGGCGCTACGAGGTTACCCGCGAGGAAGTTCTATCCTTCGCCTCTGCTTATGATCCGCAGCCCTTTCACCTGTCCGATGCAGCCGCGGCGGAGACCCACTTCGGGCGCATTTCGGCCAGCGGCTGGCACACCTGCGCGATGACGATGCGGATGCTGGTCGACAACATCACCGACCGCAAGCAAGCCGGCCTCGGATCGCCCGGGCTTGACGAACTGCGCTGGCTGAAGCCGGTCTATCCGGGCGACGTGTTGCGCGTGGAATCCGAACTGGTGTCCAAGACCCCCAGTCGATCGCGCCCCGAAATGGGCAGTTTCCAGTCCTTGGTGCGAGTATTCAACCAGGATGATACCGTCGTGATGACGATGAAGTCGATCGGCCTCATCCGCACGAGGCCAAACTGACCAGACAGTCTCGTCAATTATCCTTGCAGTGGATCGGCCCCGCCTGGCGCACCACTTCGCGGCCCCAGCCGTCGAACACGGTCAATTCGGCCGTGTATTCGGCCTCCCCGCTGGTTGCGGACGGCTTGGCGTCCTTGTCGGTGCGGCGGATGGTCAGGGTGTTGTTCTTGCCGGTGTAGTGTTCCCAGGCCCCCATCTCGAGCTTGGATCCGCCGATGTCTGCGTAAAGCACCTGCAGTTCGGCGGTCACCTTGATTACCGCGCGGCCCGACTGGGCGATGACGGTGGGATTTGTCCCGTCCCTGCTGCCGAAGGTGCAACCAGCGCCGTAGAAATTGTTCGCTTCCACGTCCTGGCGCGTGATCGGTTCGAGCCGCAGCGGCTGAAGCGGGGGCTTGGCGTTCTGTGCCGCCTCGACCTCGGCAATGTCGGCGGCGACCTTGCTGGCGCGCTCGGCCTTTTCCTCCTCGCTCGGTCCGCAGGCGGCCAACAGAGCGAGCGGAACCAGAACAGCAAAGCGGCGCATCAGCGTCTCCCGAACAGCTTCTCGATGTCGCCGTGCGCCAGCTTGACCCAGGTTGGCCGGCCGTGGTTGCACTGGCCGGAACGGGGGGTCACTTCCATCTCGCGAAGCAGGGCGTTCATCTCTGCCACCGACAACGCACGGCCGGCCCGAACGCTCCCGTGGCAGGCCATGGTCGCCAACACATGGTCGAGCCGTTCGCCCAGCAGCAGGGCGTCGCCGTTCTGGGCAAGGTCGTCGGCCACGTCCCGCACGAGAGCCTGCACATCGCCCTTACCCAGGGCCGCAGGCACGGTGCGGACCAGCAACGCGGTCGGCCCGAACCGCTCGAGCGCCAGGCCGAAGCGCGCCAGGTGCGGCGCGGCAGCCTCGACGCGGTCGCAGTCGGGCTCGTCCAGTTCGACCACTTCGGGGATCAGCAGAGCCTGCGCCGCGGTCACCGCGTCCTGCGCGCCCGCAGCCTTGAGCCGTTCGAGAACCAGACGTTCATGGGCGGCGTGCTGGTCGACGATGACCAGACCATCCTCCGCCTCGGCCACGATGTAGGTCCGGGCCACTTGTCCGCGCGCCACGCCAAGCGGGTGGCTGGACGCCGGTTCGACCCGCTCCTCAGCCAGTTCGGCGCGGCCCTGCGGAGGGGCCATGATCGCCTGTTCGTAACCGCGCCAGGCCTGCCCCGCCTCGCGCACGCCGGCCGAGCCGTATTCGCGCGCAAACAGCGAGGATAGCGCCGGCGCCGCTTCGGGCGCGCGGGCAATCGGTTCCGTCTGCCACATTCCCATCGCCGAGCCGGCGGGCGCCTGTGCGCTTTTCTGCCCGGCCCCTTCCAGTGCGTGACGCAGCCCGGAAACGAGGAACCCCCGAATGAAGGCCGGATCGCGGAAGCGCACCTCGGTCTTCGCCGGGTGGACGTTGACGTCGACCTCATCGGCCGGAACGTCGAGGAACAGCGCCAGCACCGCATGGCGGTCGCGGGCGAGCATGTCGGCATAGGCGCCGCGCACCGCGCCCACCAGCAGCCGGTCTTTCACCGGCCTCCCATTGACGAAGAGGAACTGGTGATCGGCCACGCCGCGATTGAAGGTCGGCAGGCCGGCGACGCCGGTAAGACGTACCGGGCCGCGTTCGAGGTCGATGGCGACGCCGTCCTCGGCCAGCTCGCGCGCAACGATCCGCGCCACGCGCGCTGCCAGCGCCTCGTCCGGCTGCACGGCGAGAACGCGGCGGCCATCGTGTTCAAGCGTGAAGCCGACTTCCGGCCGCGCCATGGCCAGGCGGCGCACCACATCGAGGCAGGCGGCGTATTCGCTTCGGGCCGAACGCAGGAACTTGCGCCGCGCCGGCACCTTGCCGAACAGGCTGTCCACAGTGATCCGTGTGCCCGGCGGCAGGGCTGCGGGCCCTTCGGCCACGACTTCGCCGTGATCGACCATGCGGCGCCAGCCTTCGCCGCTGCCGCGCGGGCGGCTTTCCAGCGTGAGGCGCGCGACGCTGGCGATCGAGGGCAAGGCCTCGCCTCTGAAGCCGAGGGTCACCACTTGCTCGATCGCCTCATCGGGCAGCTTGGATGTGGCATGGCGTTCGAGCGCGAGGGCGATCTCGTCCGGCGTCATGCCGCAGCCGTCGTCGATCACCTCGATCCCGTCCACACCGCCTGCGGTCAGCCGCACCAGGATCGATCGCGACCCGGCATCGATCGCGTTCTCGACGAGCTCCTTGAGCGCCGAGGCGGGCCGTTCCACCACCTCGCCAGCGGCGATGCGGTTGACGAGGTTTTCAGGCAGGCGGCGGATGACTGGCATGGGCTATCGACCCTAGCGACGAAGCGGCGATTTTTTAAGGTCGGTCGATCCGATATCCGGAACCATTCGCACAAATTTTTGGCCTTTGTTTCGCCTTCGCGCTAATGCCACCGCTTCCTCGCCCACCGCCGGTACTGTGACTGGCGCGATTCACGCGCCAAGCTGCCGGAAAACATACGGATTTCTCAATGGCTTCGTTCTTTTCGCGATTCTTCAAGTTTGGTGCGCAGAACATGGCGATCGACCTGGGGACGGCGAACACGCTGGTCTATGTTCAGGACCGCGGGATCGTGCTGAACGAGCCGTCGGTGGTGGCGATCGAGACGATCAACGGGATCAAGCGCGTCAAGGCCGTGGGCGACGATGCCAAGATGATGATGGGCAAGACCCCCGACAGCATCGAAGCGATCCGTCCGCTGCGCGACGGGGTCATCGCCGACATCGAAATCGCCGAAGAAATGATCAAGCACTTCATCCGCAAGGTCCATGGCAAGCGCACCTTCATGCCGCTGCCGGAAATCGTGATCTGCGTCCCCTCGGGCTCGACCTCGGTCGAACGACGCGCCATCCGCGACGCGGCCAGCAACGCCGGGGCCAGCTCGGTCTTCCTGATCCTCGAACCGATGGCTGCGGCCATCGGCGCCGACATGCCGGTGACCGAACCCGTGGGTTCGATGGTGGTCGATATCGGCGGCGGCACCACCGAAGTTGCCGTCCTCTCGCTGCGCGGTCTCGCCTATACGACTTCGGTGCGCGTCGGCGGCGACAAGATGGACGAAGCGATCGTCAGCTACGTGCGCCGCCACCACAATCTGCTGATTGGCGAAGCTACGGCCGAACGCATCAAGAAGGATTACGGTTGCGCCACTGTGCCGGTCGACGGCGTTGGCGAGACGATCCATTTGAAGGGCCGCGACCTCGTCAACGGCGTGCCCAAGGAAATCACTATCACCCAGGCGAACATCGCCGAAGCCTTGTCCGAACCGATCGGCGCGATCATCGAAGGCGTGCGCATCGCACTGGAAAATACCGCACCTGAACTGGCTGCCGACATTGTCGACCAAGGCATCGTCCTGACCGGCGGCGGCGCGCTGATCCAGGGTCTTGACGAATATCTGCGCGAAGAAACCGGACTGCCGGTCTCGATCGCGGAAGATCCGCTGTCCTGCGTGGCGCTCGGTACCGGCCGCGCCATGGAAGATCCGATCTACCGCGGCGTGCTGATGACGGCCTGATTAAGGATTGCCTGCCATAATTGGCGCAGGCTGAAGGAGTGAACTTGGCATGGCGCCGCCCGTCAACCGGCGCCCGGGATATTCCCGCAGGGCGCAATACGGAACATTTTTCGGCTACGTCCTCGCGGTGATCGGGGCCGGCCTCGGCGTGCTTCTGCTGGTGGTATCGACGGGCAACGCCTCGGCCTTTGCCGGGCTGCGCGCCACGGCCGACGACGCCGTGGCTCCGGTCGGCCGCGCCTCGGCGGCCACGCGCGACAGCACCCAGACGTTCTTCTCCGTCGTCAGCGGCTATTTCACCGCGGGCTTCCGCAACGCCCGGCTCGAAAAGGAGGTCGCCGCCGCGCGGATCCGCCTTGCCGAGGCGGAAGCCATCAAGGGCGAAAACGGCCGCCTCAAGGCCATGCTCGGCCTGATGGAAGAAGACCCGCGACCTGTCACCGTCGCCCGCCTGATCGCATCGACCTCTACCAGCACCCGCCGTTTTGCCACTCTCGGCGCCGGGGCCAACCGCCACGTCGGCGTGGGCATGCCGGTGCGATCGCCGTTGGGCGTTGTCGGCCGCGTGCTCGAAGTGGGCAGCAACACCTCGCGCGTGCTGCTCATCACCGACACCGAAAGCATCGTGCCCGTCCGGCGGGCCAGCGATGGCCTGCCTGCCTACGCGACGGGCCGTGCCGACGGATCGCTGCAGATCCGGCTGATCAACCTGGGCGTCAATCCCCTGAAGAAGGGCGATGCCTTCGTGACCTCCGGATCGGGCGGACTTTACCGGCCCAACATCGCGGTGGCCGTGGTCAGCGAACTGACCCGCGACGGCGCGGTTGGCCGCCCGCTGAGCGATCCGGGCAGCACCGATTTCGTTGCAGTCGACGAACCGTTCGCCCCGAGCGTTGCGCTTAGCGTCGCACCTGCCGCGCCGGCTCCGTGAGGCGATTTTCGCGCTGATGCCCACGCCCCTGCCCCGCCAGCTCCAGCAGATCGGTCGCCAGCGGATCAACCGTGCCCCTTCGCCGGTGATCGCGGTGACCCTTCCCTGGGTGCTGGTCATGCTGGGCAGCCTCAGCCCGCTGCTGCCGATGATCGCCTCGGCCCCGGTGGTGCCGCCGTTCGGGTTCCTGCTTCTGATCGGATGGCAGCAACTGCGACCCGGCCTGTTCCCGGTCTGGGCCGGCCTTCCGCTCGGCCTGTTCGACGACCTGTTCAGCGGCCAACCGTTCGGTTCCGCCGTCTTGCTCTGGTCGGCGACGATGATCGGGCTCGATGTGCTGGAAGTGCGGTTTCCCTGGCGCGGGTTCTGGATCAACTGGCTGGTCGCCGGGGCGCTGATCACCGTCTACCTGATGCTGGGCCTCGCGTTGTCGAATGTCGCAGGCGGTCACGCGCCGCTCGCCGTCCTGCTGCCGCAACTGGTCGTCTCGATCCTCACCTACCCGCTGGCGGCGCGGCTGGTCGGCCTGTTCGACCGGCTGCGACTGGTCCCGCTCAAGGCGGTATGATGTTCAACGAGCCGCGGCACGTCAGCACGGGCACCCTGCGCAACAGCTTCGAGCGGCGCGGCGTGCTCATCGCCGGGTTGCAGACCGGCCTCGGCGTGCTGCTGGCGGTGCGGACGGGGTGGATCGGTGTCGTCCAGAACGCCAAGTACGAAACGGCGTCGGAGAGCAACCGCGTCAACCTGACCTTGATCCCGCCGCGGCGCGGCCTGATCCTCGATCGCAACGACAATCCGCTCGCCGCCAACCGCTCGGACTACCGCGTCGACCTGATCCCCGAGCGCCTCGCCGACACCAGCGGCACGATCGCCGAGCTGGGCAAGCTGCTCGGCCTCGGCCCCGACAAGCTTCAGGACCTTGCCGACAGGGTCGACAAGGCCCACCGCTTCCAGCCGGTCGAAGTCGCCTCGGGCCTCGAATGGGACAAGTTCGCGGCGGTCAGCGTGCGCTTGCCCGACCTGCCCGGCGTCATCGCCCAGCGTGGTTTCTCCCGCAGCTATCCGACCGGTCCGTCGGTCGGCCATCTCGTCGGCTACGTCGGCCCTGCATCGGCGGAGGACTACGAGAAGGACCGCAATCCTCTCCTGATCACGCCCGGCTACAAGGTCGGCAAGGATTCGCTCGAGAAGTTCTTCGAGCCGTCGCTGCGCGGCGTTCCCGGTGCCCGCCGTGCCGAGGTGACCGCCAGCGGCAAGATCGTGCGTGACCTCGACATGCGCGAGGATGTCCAGGGCGAGGCGCTCAAGCTGACCATCGATGGCGGGCTCCAGGACTATGCGGCGCGGCGCATCGGCCTTGAATCGGCGGCCTGCGTGGTAATCGACTGCACCGATGGCGCGATCCTCGCCCTCACGTCGATGCCCTCGTTCGATCCCAACGCCTTTGTCGGCGGGATCGGGCGGCTGCAGTGGAAGATGCTGAACGAGGACGATCACATCCCCCTGCTCAACAAGTCGGTTCGCGGTCTTTATCCGCCAGGTTCGACGATGAAACCCATGGCCAGCCTGGCTCTGCAGGTAGCCGGTGTGTCGCCGGACGAGGTGGTCAACTGTCCCGGCGGCTACCGACTGGGCAGTCGCTTCTTCCGCTGCGACGCGACCCACGGCGCGACCGACATGCGCAAGGCGATCGAGCAGAGCTGCAACACCTATTTCTGGTCGATGGCGCACCGGGTGGGTTATGACGCCATCGCGCCTGTCGCCAAGGTTCTGGGCCTCGGCGTCGAATTCGACCTGCCCGGAATCAACCAGCGGTACGGGACCATCCCCGACGCGGCGTGGAAGATGCGCAAGTTCAAGCAGGAATGGACCGCAGCCGATTCGCTCAACGCGTCGATCGGGCAGGGTTATGTCTCGGTCTCGCCCTTGCAGCTTGCGGTGATGAGCGCGCGGATCGCCACCGGCAAGAACCTCCAGCCCTATTTGTTGCACGGCCAGAAGAAGCCGCCCGGTCCGGCGCTGCCCTTCACGTCCGAACAGCTCGGCGTGGTTCACGAAGGCATGTGGCGCGTGGTCAACGGAAGCGGAACTGCGCGCGGCAGCCAGTTGAAGCTCGACAGCGGCGTCCAGATGGCCGGCAAGACCGGCACCGCGCAGGTCCGCGCCCTCGTCGCGCGCGGCCATTTCGGCGACTGGAAGGGCCGCGATCACGCGCTGTTCGTCAGCTATGCCCCGGCCGACAACCCGCGTTATGCCATCGCGGTCGTGGTTGAACACGGCACCTTCGGCGCACGCGCGGCGGCGCCGATCGCCAAGGACGTCTACACCTACCTGTTCGATCCCGGCAAAGCGTGGGAAACGCTGCTCGAGATGGAAAAAGGCTGGGGCGGCACACCCGCCGATCGGATGGCCCGCAAATATGCCAGCTTCGTCGCCCAGTACGGCGGGACCGCGCCCAAGGTCGAAGCCGACAAGGCCGTGACTGCCGCGCTCAACCGTCCCGACCCCTCCCCGATCCCGGTCGAAACGGTCATCAGCGAGGACGAGACCCCGCCCAGCGGTGCGCCCGTCGCAACCCCCTCGCCTTCCGGCGCGCCGTCTGCCTCGCCGCCCGCCGAAGGAACCACCCCATGAGGCACGGCGTCGTCCCGGAAGCCATCGCCCGCGAACCATGGGATCTGCTGATCCCGCTGTTCGTGCTCAACACATTCGGTTCGGTCGTGCTCTATTCCGCGGCCGGCGGACACCTGTGGCCCTGGGCCATGCTGCACGAAATCCACTTTGCCGTATTTCTGGCCATGGCCTTCGTGATTTCGCGCGTGCCCAAGGAGGTGTTCAAGTGGGCGGCGATCCCGATCTACGTCGCGGTCGTCATCATGCTGGTGCTGGTCGACTTGGTCGGCGCGGTCAAGGGCGGCAGCCAGCGTTGGCTCGACCTCGGGTTCATGCAACTGCAGCCGTCAGAGCTCATGAAGCCGACGATCGTTCTGGCCCTTGCCAAGTTCTTCGACCTGATGCCGCCCGGCATGACGCGCACCTGGCGCATCCTGGTGCCGCTCGGCGGGATTGTCGGCGTACCTGCGCTTCTGGTCATGGCCCAGCCCGATCTTGGCACGGGGCTGTCGATCACGGCGGGTGCGGTGGTCGTCGTGTTCCTGGCCGGACTGCCGATGTGGTGGTTCATCGGTGCCGGCGCCGCGGTCGCGGTCGTCGCCCCGCTGGCCTTCTTCACCCTGCTGCACGGCTACCAGCGCGACCGGGTGATGGTGTTCCTCGATCCCGAGAGCGACCCGCTCGGCAAGGGTTATCACATCACGCAGTCCAAAATCGCGATCGGATCGGGCGGCTTCTGGGGCAAGGGCTTCGGCAACGGCAGCCAGAGCCACCTCGATTACCTGCCGGAGGCGCACACCGACTTCGCCTTTGCCACCATGGCCGAGGAATGGGGCTTGGCCGGCGGCATCTTCACCATCGCGATCTTCCTGTGGGTGTTCCGCTGGGGCATGCGCGTGGCGCAGAACGCGCCAGACCGCTTCTCCGGCCTGCTGGCGGCCGGCATGACCTTCACGATCTTTTTCTACATGGCGATCAACACGATGATGGTCCTCGGCCTGGCACCGGTGGTCGGCATCCCGTTGCCGTGGATCAGTCACGGCGGCTCCGCCTTGATGACCAACATGATCTGCATCGGCACGCTCATGGCGGTCGATCGCTGGAACCGCAGGGGCCGCTCTCTCGGCATCTGAAAAAAGTGCAATTGCCCCCTTTGCAGCGTCAAAAAGATCGTTATAGGGGCGTCTCCCGACGCGTCGGGCCTCGCGGAGTACCGCCCGTGTGGACGCATAGCTCAGTTGGTAGAGCAGCTGACTCTTAATCAGCGGGTCCTTGGTTCGAGCCCAAGTGCGTCCACCACATTTCTCTATTAAATCAATTCCTTAATAAGGCGGCGAGCGGCCCCTGCCAGCGGGGCCTAGCTCCTAGGTAGCTCTCTAGGTAGCAGGCCAAAAAATCATCCTCGCTGTCAAACGAACGCACTTCGGATTCTACTTCCCCAAACTCGCCCGATTTAAGTAGGCCTTCCGAGTGATATCGCGCCAAAGCGAGTTCGGCCGGAGGACAAGCCTCTGCGATTCGGCTGCTTTGTGTGAAGTCCAGCCAGCAGCAGAATCAGCTAGAGATTACGAGCCTCGTCGAAGAACCTGAGCAACTCCCGGCAATGCTGCGTATGGGCGTTGAGCAGCCGTCGTGCCGCAGCAGTCTGTACAAGCACCTGAACGCCATTCATCCTTTGGACTTGAGCGCTAAAGGCAGGCCAGCGAACATCATGACGACCTCATCAGCCGCTGCGGCCATCTCCTGATTGATCCTGCCCGCGACATCACGGAATCTTCGGGCAAGGGCGTTGTCGGGCACAATGCCCAGCCCCACTTCATTGGCCACCAGGATGATCGGTCCCCGCGCAGCCAAAACCGCACGCACCAGCCCTTCCGTGGCCGCAGCCATATCCCGGTCCGCCATCATCAGATTCGATGCCCAGAGCGTCAGGCAATCCACCAGCACTACCGTTTCAGATGTGCTGCATGCCGTGATCGTCTCCGCCAGCTCCAGCGGTGCCTCGACAGTCGACCAGCGCGTGCCGCGATCGGCGCGGTGTAGGGCGATCCGCTCGCGCATCTCTTCATCGAAGGCTTGGGCCGTCGCCAGATAGACCAGCTTACCCGTCAGGGCTTCAGCCCGGCCTTGGGCAAAGCGGCTCTTCCCGGAACGCGCACCGCCCAGCACCAGCAGGTGAGAGAAAGCATTGCTCATGTCCTGAATCCTGTCGGGCCGGATGCGGATCGCTCTGCCTTGGCCAGCGCCACGAGCGCATCGATATCGAGATGCTCCTCCAGTGCGGATGCGATCTCGTCCAGCGCCCGTTCGACAGAGACACCATAGTCCACGCCCCCGGCTTCGACATTCATGCGCGACAGAAGCGCGCGACGCAGCTTCGCATCGGCCAGCAGACCATGGACATAGGAGCCGAACACTGTCCCCGCCGCGTTGATCGCGCCATCGCGGCGGCCATCGGAGAGCAGCGCGAAGGGACGCTCCGTATCCGGTCCGCTGGTCTGGCCCATATGCATTTCATATCCCTGAAAAGGTGCACCCATCGCCATCCCGGAGACCGGACGCAGCGCCTTGTGCGCGTGCAAGGTCGTGTCGACCTCAAGCAGGCCAAGGCCGCATGAAGCGCTGGCTGGCCCTTCCAGTCCATCGGGATCGGCGATGCTTTTGCCGAGCATCTGGTAGCCCCCGCAAAGGCCCAGGATCAGCCCGCCGCGCCGGTGATGCCCAAGAATATCGACGTCCCAGCCTTCGCCGCGCAGCGCGGCCAGGTCGGCAATGGTCGCCTTCGACCCGGGCAGGATGATGAGCGCAGCCTCCGCCGGGATCGGCTGGCCGGGTGGAACCATTTGCAGTTCGATACCAGGTTCGAGTTTCAGCGGATCGAGATCATCGAAATTGGAGATGCGCGGCAGGATCGGGCAAGCGACTAGCTTGCTGTGTCCCGCGCGCGTCTTGCCGCGCTCCAGCACTACGGCATCTTCGCTTGGGAGACGAGCGGTCGCATTCAGCCAAGGGACAACGCCGAATCCTCGCCAGCCTGACAAGCTCTCGATCTGGCGATAGCCATCGGCGAACAGGGCAGGATCGCCCCGGAACTTGTTGATGATGAAGCCCTCGATCATCGCCGCGTCGGCCGGGTCGATGATCGTCCTCGTGCCAACGATGGCGGCGATGACCCCGCCGCGATCGATATCGCCGACCAGGACGACCGGCACGCTCGCCGCGCGCGCAAATCCCATGTTGGCGATGTCGCCGGCGCGCAGGTTGATTTCCGCCGGAGAGCCAGCGCCCTCGACCACGACAATATCGCAAGCCTGGCGAAGCCGGTCGTAGCTGGCGAGAACCTCGCCGAGCAGCGTCCCGCGCGCCTGCCGGAAATTGTCCGCACGCAATGTGCCGCGCACCCGGCCATGCACGATCAATTGCGACGTGCGGTCGGCTTGAGGCTTCAGCAGTACGGGATTCATGTCGGTATGCGGTGCAACCCCGCAGGCGATCGCCTGCAAAGCCTGCGCCCGCCCGATCTCGCCGCCATCGCTGGTAACTGCCGCATTGTTCGACATATTCTGCGGCTTGAACGGCAAGACCCGAAGTCCGCGTTTCACCAGCGCGCGGCACAACCCCGCCACCAGCACGGATTTGCCAACGTCGGAGCCCGTGCCCTGAAGCATTACAGCGCCGATGCGATACCCCCCGCCATGAACCACAGACACAGGCAAGCCCGGCGATAGATGCTCAGCCCACGCCGAATATCCACTGCCCGGGCGAGACGACCACCCTCGCCGATCCACGGCTTGTGCGAAAGAATGCCGTCATAGGCGATGGGCCCCGCCAGTCGCAGTCCCAGTACGCCAGCCATCGCCGCCTCGGGCCAACCGGCGTTGGGCGAGGCGTGGTTGGCGGCATCGCGCCACAGGATCCGCCAACCGCCCTTGCCGCACAGGCAGATCAGCAATCCGGCGAGGCGTGCTGGCACAAGATTCATCGCATCGTCGCTACGCGCCGCGGCCCAACCAAAAGCGCGCCATCGCTCCTCGCGATGACCGATCATGCTGTCGGCCGTGTTGATCGCCTTATAGGCCCAGATGCCGGGCAGGCCGAGAACAAGAAGCCAGAACAGCGGCGCCGCCACACCATCGCAAAAGCTTTCCGCCAGGCTCTCGATTGCCGCGCGCGTGACGCCCGCTTCATCAAGATCCGCCGTATCGCGGCCCACGACCATGCCGACCGCGACGCGCGCGGCGGGAATATCCTGCCGCTCCAGCGCCTCGGCAACGGGGCGGATATGGTCGTGAAGGCTGCGCTGCGCCAGACCCGGCCAGGCCAGGAGCGCGATCAAGGGCCAGGCCCAAACCCCGGCAATAGCCGCGAGCAGACTCTGCAGAACCCAGCCCGTCCCGCCCGCGATAGCCAGGAGGATCAGCACGGTGGCCACCCCGGCCATTCGCCGCTGTCCATCGGAACGCGAGGGATCATTCCATCGCCGTTCCGCCTCGTCGATGATCCGGGCAAAAGCGCCCACCGGATGACCGATCCGGCGATACAGCGAATGCGGCCAGCCCATCGCGGCATCGAACACCAGGGCGAGCAAGGCGACCGGCTCAGCCATCGGCCAGCGCCCCATCGAGGCGGTCCAGCGCCGCGTGGTTGGCAGGCAGGCCCAGCCGGAGCCAGCGCGGAGCATAGTCGAACGGCCGAGTCAGGATCGCATGCCGCGCGAGACGTTCGAACAGGGCGGCGGCATCGGCCGTCTCGATCAGCCGGAACAGGGGACAGGCGCCCATCGCCCTGAAGCCGCGCCGGGCCAGAACCGTATCCAGCTCATCCGCCTCTTCGCGTAAGCCAATCCGCATGGAGGCGCTCCAATCCGCATCCCGATAGGCCGCCGTTCCGATGGCCAGCGCCGCCGCCGAGAGCGGCCAACTGCCGAGCCTCTGGCGATATTGCGCGATCAGCGGGCGTGGCCCCAGCACAAAGCCGAGCCGCACCCCGGCCAGTCCGAAGAATTTGCCAAAGGAGCGAAAGACGATCAGCCGCTGCCCGTCATGCACATGGGCGGCAAGGCTGATCTCTGGAGTGGCATCGGCAAAGGCTTCGTCCACCACGAGCCAGGACGCGCCGCCCCCCCCATTGCTGTGCCGTGTTTCCAACCAGCCCAGCAATGTAGCTGGCGGGGTGATTCGTCCATCGGGGTTGTTGGGATTGGCAAGAACGAGGGTCGCCTCCTCCGCCCCCGTCAGATCGGACAGGGCCACAGGGCGGCTCTGGGGTATCATCTCGCCATGGGTGCGATAGCTGGGCTGGGCATGGATGGCCGGTCCCGGCAGAATGTCGCCCAGCATCCGCAGACCGATCTCCGTGCCGGGCACGGCGCAGACATGGGCGCGGTCCGTGCCAAAGCAGGCGGCGGCGGCGGCTTCCAGATCGTCCAGCGCGCCCGGATCGGGAAGGGCCTGCCAGTCCATCGCCAGATCGCCGACGCCTGGCCAGCCATGCGGATTGATGCCCGTCGAAAGGTCGATCCAAGGCGCATCGCCCATGCCGAACTGCGCCATGGCATCGGCAAGCCTGCCGCCATGAAAGCTGAAGTTGTTCATGTTCCAGGGATCCATGGGGCGCTGACTGCGAGGGTCAGCAGCAGCGCGGTTTCGATAAGTTCGATGCCCGCGCCATGGCCATCGCCGGAAATCCCGCCGATCATCCGGCGCACCTGCCAGCCCCACCACGGGATCAGCAATGGCGTGACCAGAAGCGCCGGATAGAACCATGACGCCGCCAGCAGCGCGGCGGCCCACGCCATCAACTCGACCGGACCGACGGCTGAGCGAAAGCTGGCAGCCAGCCCTTGATGCAGCGGCATAAGCCACCAGGTCCAGACGAGCGGGCCGATGCGCGCGGCGAAAGGCACAAGAACGAGCGGGAGAAACGCATGCGCCTCGACCAGCATATGCAGGAGCAGCAACTTGCTCAAAAGTTGCAGGACAATGGCGACAACGCCGAAACTACCAACGTGCGGGTCGGCCAAAACGGCTAGCAGCCGCTCGCGGTCCTTGTGCACCGCTCCGCTGGCGTCAGCCAAGTCAGACACGCCATCGAGGTGCAAGGCGCCGGTCACGCCCACCCAGACAATCAGTGCGGCCAGCGCACCGAGCCGGCTATCGACCAGCCCTCCCGCCCATGCGGCCCCCGCGACCAGTGCACCGATCACCAGCCCCGCGGCAGGAAACCAACGCATGGACCGAGCGAACGCGGCATCGTCGACGACGATCGCGGGTGTCGGCAGGCGCGTCAGGAATTGCAGGGCGATGATGAAGCCCTTCACGGATAGAGACCCGCGATCTGTGCCGTGGGCCGCTGGCCAAGTCCGCTCCCAGGCCAGACGCGCAGCGACAGAAGGCAGTTGTAGGGCAGATCGATCGCCCAGGTCTGGCGAACGTCGAACCCGCAAAGCACCGCCAGCGCCGCCCGCATCGCGCCGGCGTGAGTGACGATCAGCGTGGGCCTCGCCGCCAGATCGCCAATGGCGCCCGACACGCGACAGAATAGCTCCGACCAGCATTCTCCTCCCGGCGGCGCATGGACCTCGGGGTCGTCCCAGAACCGCGCCAAGGCCGCGCCTTCGACGTCCCCGGGCGCCAGCCCGTCCCACGCCCCAAAGTCCAGCTCGCGCCAGCGTGGATCGATGGACAGCGGCACGCCTGTTGCAAGGCCGATCGCCTCACCCGCCAACCGCGCGCGGGATAGATTGGAGGCGATCAGCACCTCTGGCTCCAGTTCCCGCGCCTGATCGACGCAAGCCGCGATACCGGCGGCCGTGGGCTGGGCGTCGGTACGGCCGATCAGCCGTCCCGCGCCTTCCGGCTCGCCATGACGCAGGAGATAGAGGGCAAAACCGTTCACAGACTGTCCGCCACCCCGGCCTCGGCAAATGTCGCCATGCCATTGTGCGTGGCGAGCGCGGCCCGGATCACCGACATGGCCACTGCTGCCCCGCTGCCTTCCCCCAATCGCATGCCGAGCGAGAGCAAGGGATCAAGGTCCAGATGCCCCAGCAGGCGAATATGCCCCGGCTCGGCGGAACAGTGGCCCGCCAGGCAATGATCGGTGATCGCCGGAGCCGCGATGGCCAGGGGAGCGATGGCAGAGCAACTGATGAAGCCATCGAGCACCACGGGCACGCGCTGGCGGCGGGCCTCCAGCACGGCTCCCGCGATCGCCGCGATCTCCCGCCCGCCCAATCGGCGCAGGGTCTCGAATGGGGTGCGCGGCGCGGCGTCATGAAAGGCGAGCGCCCGTTCCACCACCGCCACTTTGCGCGCAATGCCCTCCGCATCGACCCCCGTTCCCGGCCCGACCCATTGCGCTGGCGTCCCGCCATAGCTGCGCGCGCAGAGCGCGGCGGCGGCGGTCGAATTGCCGATGCCCATTTCACCCACGACCAGCAGGTCCAGGCCAGGTTTAACCACGGCAGCTCCGGCGGACAGCGCAGAAAGGCACTCCGCCTCGTCCATGGCCGGAGCGATGGTGAAGTCCGCCGTGGGCCGATCGAGATCGAGCGCGACCACCTCGAGGTCGAGCCCGGCGGCCGTTGCCAGCGCGTTGATCGCCGCGCCGCCGGCGGAAAAATTGCCGACCATCGCCGCCGTCACGCTGGCCGGAAAAGCGCTGACGCCGTGAACGACGAAACCGTGATTTCCCGCGAAGATCGCCGCGCGCCCCTGCTCGATCACGGGCTGCGGCGTGCCCTGCCATCCAGCCAAAAACACCGCAATCTCTTCCAGCCGCCCGAGCGATCCCGCCGGCTTGGTCAGGCTGGCTTGCCGCGCGCCCGCAGCGGCGATGGCATCTGCATCGGCCATGGGCAGATGCCCAAGCGCCGCTTCGAATGCGGCAGAAGAGGTAAACCAGCTCATTCAGCCACATAGCCCGGCGGCGGGGTGCGGGTGATGAAATGGCCCTTCACGCCTTGCGGCCATTGCTTGAACGGCACCCGGCCATGTTCGCTGGCGGCATAGTGGACGGCATAATCGAGAATGGCGGTGGCAGCCGCTTCGTCCGGCGTGAACCGGCCCAGCACATAGCCGACTTTGCCCGGCGCGCGGAGGTGAACTGTGCAGAAGTCGGTGCAGGCAAACAGGCAGGGCATTTCCTGCACGGCGACTCCGGCATAGCGAGCATCGCTCTCCCGGACCGAGCGCAACGCCGCCGCCATTTGCGCGCCGCCGCGCAGCCCGGTGTCATCCTCCCGCTCGTCCGCGCTGTGGCGGCAGGTATTGCAGGCCACGATGGCGGGGCCATCCTCCACTTGTTTCAGCATGGTCTTCCTGTCCTTCGGTAGAGGGTCATCGCTCGAACACCCGGTCGCTCCACGGTTCGCGGGACTGCCATCCGCGCCGTTCCAGTTCGGATGTGTCGGATTCTTCGGCCGGGTAGCCGACGCACAGCAGCGCGATCAGCGACCATTCGGTGGGCACATCCAGCAGGGACTGAACGGTTTGCGGATCGAGGATCGACACCCAGCCCATGCCAATGCCGCGCAACCGCGCGGCCAGCCACAGATTGTGGATCGCCAGCACGCAGGAGTAGCGGAGCATTTCGGGCATCGTGGCAATGCCGAGGCCGTGACCCGCCTCGGGTCGTTCGTCACAGAACACCGCCAGCAGTTCGGGAGCCTCGCGCAAACCGTGCAGCTTGAGCGAGACATAGTGATCGTACCGCGCCTGCCCGGCATAACGCTCCGCTGCGCGCGCGCTCTGCATATCGACATGGGCGGCAAGCGCATCACGAATGCCGGGGGATCGCAGACGTACGAAACGCCACGGCTGAGCGTTGCCGACCGAAGGCGCGAAAGAGCTACAGGCCAGCATCTCGCGCATGTCCTCCTCCGCCACGGCTCGGTAATCAAAATGCCGGACATCGCGGCGCCAGCGCAGCAATTGCGTGAACCCTGCCGCGAATGCCGCATCAAACAGAGGGGGCGCCGCGCTCAGAACTCGATCCCCTTCTGCGCCTTGACCCCGGAGCGGAAGGGGTGCTTCACCATGGTCATCTCGGTGACAAGGTCGGCCGCCTCGATCAGCGCCTCTGGCGCATTGCGGCCGGTAACGATGACATGCTTCATCTCGTCGCGCGCGGTCAGCACCGCGAGAACTTCGTCGAGCGGCAGATACTCATAACGCAGGGCGATATTCAGCTCATCGGCCAGCACCATGTGGTAGGCCGGATCGGCGATCATGCGCTCGACCTCATTCAGCGCCATGCGCGCCGCCGCGATGTCGCGCGCGCGATCCTGCGTGTTCCAGGTGAAGCCCTCACCCATCGGCTTGAATTCGACATTGTCCGGAAAGGCGTCGAACACGGTCTTCTCGCCGGTGGTCATGGCGCCCTTGACGAACTGGACCACGCCCACCTTCATGCCATGGCCGATCGCGCGTATCACCATGCCGAGCGCCGCGCTGGTCTTGCCCTTGCCCTTGCCGGTGTGAACGATCAGCAGGCCCTGTTCGCGGGTCTTGTTGGCCATGATCTTGGCCTGCGCTGCTTGTTTCTTGCGCATCTTTTCGGCGTGGCGGGTATCGCCGCCCGCCGCTTCCTCCGCGCTGTCAGTTTCCATCGAGTTGCTCCCTTCGCATGAGATAGACATCCATGATCCAGCCATGGCGCGCGCGCAGTTCGGCCCGGTGCGCGGCGATCCTGGGACCGGCTTCGGCCAGCGGCCCCTGGTCCAGCGATTCCTGCGCCATGCCGAGATAGGCGCCCCACCAGATGATTATGCCTTGCGGCTCCAGCACCTCGAAGGCGCCGCCGCTGTCGAGCATGACGACGACCGTGTCCGCACCCTCGGGCCAGCCATGCGCGCGCAGCATCCGCCCGGTGGTGATCGTCACCGGCCCGGCCAGCGGGTTCAACGGCATGGCATGGGCTGCGGTTAGCGCCTGGATACTGGTGATGCCCGGCACGACCCGGACCTGAATATCCATGCCTCCGCTCTTCAGCCGTTCGGCGATCCGCAAGCTGCTGTCGTAAAGCGAGGGATCTCCCCAGACGAGCAGCGCCAGCCGGCCGCCATCAGGCAGATGCATGGCGATCTGCGATTCCCAAGCGGCGGCTATGGCCTGGTGCCAGTCGTTGAGGGCATCCAGATAAACCGCATCCGCATCACGAACGGGCAGATCGAACTCGATGATCCGGGCGGGACCGGTAAGCACCTCCGCACAGATAGCGCGCCGCAGGTCGATCAGGTCGGACTTGGCGCGACCCTTGCGCGGCAGCAGGATGAGGTCGGCACTGTTCATCGCCCGAACCGCCTCGGCCGTCAGGTGATCGGGGTTGCCAGTTCCTATGCCGATGAGGTGGAGGTCGATCATTGAGCCGGCGCGATCAGGTGGAAATAGGTTCCGGTCACATGGCCGCGATGCGATCCGGTTTCGGCGACCTCCGCGCCATCGGCATCGGTGACGCGGGCAAGCGGCGCGTCGTTCTGTTCGACAATGGTCGAGTAGTGGAATTCGTGGCCGCGCAGCCTTGTCCCGGCGGCAAGGCCCGATACCGGCACCAGCAGCTCGGCATGACGATAGCCGAGATGCATCCGGCGCTGGGCATGGCTGGTGACAAGCCCGAGCAGGCCGGCCATGCGGTGCCGCGCCCCGCTCTTGTCGATCAACCCCTCGCCCAGCACCATATAGCCGCCGCATTCGCCGTGGACGGGCCTCGTCTCGGCATGATGGCGCAGGCCGGATAGGAAGTTCGCCGCAGCGCCGATGGTCCCGGCGTGGAGTTCCGGATAGCCGCCGGGGAGCCAGACCAGATCCGCGTCACGGCAGGGTGCTTCATCCGCCAGCGGGGAAAAAGGCTGTATCTCCGCCCCGGCACGCCGCCAGCCTTCGAGCAAATGCGGATAGACGAACGAAAAGGCGGCATCGCGGGCGATGGCGATGCGCTGAGCTGGAGGGAGAGGGAGCTGCCCGCCCTCGGGCAAAACTGCCGACACACTCCCGCTAGCCGCGCTGCGGATCGCATCGAGATCGGCATGGGCGCGAAGGAACGCGGCATAGTCGGCAATCGCCCGGTCGAGGTCGGGGTGCTCGACCGCCTGCACCAGCCCCAGATGCCGTTCGGGCAAGGTCAGGTCGCCCCGCCTGGGCAGGGCGCCCAACACGGGGATACCGGCCGCCTCCAGCCCCTTGCGTACCAGCCGTTCATGGCGCGGACTGGCCACGCGGTTGAGGATCACCCCCGCAAACGGCAGTTGCGGATCGAGGCTCCTGAACCCCAGCGCGGTGGCGGCGGCGGACTGCGCCTGCCCGGACACGTCCAGCACGAGCACCACGGGCCAGCCCATGCGGCGAGCCATGTCGGCACTGGCGCCATTGCCCGAGGCGCCGTTGCTGGCGACGCCGTCATAGAGCCCCATCGACCCTTCGGCGAGCACCATGTCCGCCCCTGCCGCGTCGGCTGCGATAGCGTCGAGCAGCCCGCCGTCCATTGCCCAGCTGTCGAGGTTGAACGAAGCCCGACCGCAGGCGGCACGGTGAAAGGCCGGGTCTATATAGTCCGGCCCGCTCTTGAACGGCTGCACCGTCAACCCGTCCTCGCTCAGCGCGCGGAGCAGGCCCAGCATCACGGTGGTCTTGCCTGTCCCCGACGCGGGGGCGGCAATGATCAAGCCGGGCACACTCATTCGGACGCACCTGCAAAGCGCGAAGTGGCATCCAGGGGCCGGAAGCGCCGGTCATAGCCGGGCGCATAAAGACTGCTTTCAGCGAAATTCTCAGCTGCCAGCACGCGCCCGACAAGAATCAGGGCGGTGCGCTCCATGCCGCCCGCGATGGCCTGCTCGATGGTTTCGAGCGTAGCGCGAACGATCCGCTGGTCGGGCCAGCTAGCTCGCCAGACCACGGCGACGGGGCAATCCGCCCCATAGGCCGGGGTCAGGTCCACCACCACGCGCGCGAGGTTGTGAATCGAGAGGTGAATAGCCAGCGTCGCACCGGTAACGGCGAAATTGGCGAGGCTTTCGGCGGGTGGCATAGTGCTCGCGCGCCCCGGTGTGCGGGTCAGCACCAGCGATTGCGCCAGTTCGGGTAGGGTGAGTTCCGCCTCCAGCGCGGCGGCGGCAGCGGCAAAGGCGGGAACGCCTGGCGTGACCGTGAAGGGAATATCCATCGCGCGCAGTCGGCGCAGTTGCTCCCCCATCGCCGACCACACCGAAAGATCGCCCGAATGGAGCCGCGCCACGTCAAGCCCGGCAGCATGGGCTGCCGCGATCTCGGTCATGATCTCATCCAGTTCCAGCGGCGCGGTGTTGACGATCCGGGTACCAGGCGGACAATGATCGAGCACCGCCGCCGGGATCAGCGACCCGGCATAAAGGCACACCGGGCTGGCCGCGATCAGGTCGCGCCCACGCAGGGTCAAAAGGTCGGGCGCACCGGGGCCGGCGCCGATGAAATGGACGGTCATGACAGAGTTCCTTGAGCAAGGGCGCAAGTGGCCATGCGATCGGGGGAGACGCAGCGCGGCGCCAGCAGGTGTGCGCCCGCGCCCGCGGCAGCCATGGCGGATGCCTCTGCAACGCTGCCGACGTTGCGGGCGGTCGCGCTGGCGACGGAGCGTGTGGGGGTGGAAACCGCAACCAGTGCGTCGGGCGCAACGCCCGTCAGCGGCAAACCCAAGGCTTCGGCCAGCGGGATCAGCGCGGCGAGCTTGTCCTGCGCCGTGGCAAGATGCGTGATCGGCGGCTGCCCCTGTTGCGCCAGGGCGAGAGCCCCACGCAGCGAGGACAGGCCGGCGCCCGATCGAAAGCCGAAGCCCGCGACGATCACAGTGTGACGCTCCATTGCACCACGGGATAGCGCGCGCGCCAGCCGTGTCGGTTCCCGAGTGCTGCGGCGTCGGCGAGTTCGATCCGGAGGAGACTGCCTCCTTTTTGACCATGCCACCGGGTGAGCAGTGCTTCCGATTCCAGCGTCACCGCATTGGCGACCAGCCGCGTTCCGACGGGCAAACGCACCCACAACGTTTCCAGCAGGGTATCCGACAGTCCGCCGCCGATGAACACCGCATCGGGCAAGGGTGACGCCGGCAATGCGTCAGGCGCGGTTCCGATGACGACCTCCAGCCGGTCCACGCCCAGCGCGGTAGCATTGGCATGCGCACGGTCCGCGCGCGCCGGATCGGCCTCGATCGCGCAGGCGCGGTTGGCCGGATGGGCCAGTAGCCATTCGATCCCGACCGACCCCGACCCCGCGCCAATGTCCCAAAGCAGCTCGCCCGGACGCGGGGCGAGCGCCGAGAGGGTAAGCGCACGCACCGGCCGCTTGGTGATCTGCCCGTCGGAGGCGAACCAATCGTCAGGTAGCCCCGCAGTGACGGGCAATGTTCTGCCCTGTCCGGCGCAGTCGATTCCGACCGCTACCGGATGGGCAATATCGGCGAAATCCAGCGCGTCAGCAGGTACGCGGCGCACGCGTTCGCGCGGACCGCCCAGCGCCTCCATCACATGCAGCGTCGAGGGGCCGAAGCCCTCCCGCGTCAGATAGTGCGCGAGTGCGGCTACCGCCTCGCCATCACGCAGCAGTGCCAGCACGCGCCCACCCGGCACAAGATGGGGCCTCAGCCGCTCCAGCGGCGCGGCATGCAGTCCGAGGCAAGGCGTCTCTTGCAGGGGCCAACCCAATCGCGCGGCGGCCAGCCCGAAGGTCGACGGCGCGGGATGCGCCAGCCACTCGTCTGGATCGAGGAGCTGCGTCACGCTGGTTCCCGCGCCGAACCAGAAGGGATCGCCCGAAGCCAGCATCACCACACGCCGCCCGCGATGTTCCATCAGGCGCGCGATCCCGTCAGTGAAGGGCACTGGCCATTCGATCGCGGGGCAGGTAATCGCGTGCAGCAGGGAGAGGTGCCGGGCCGGCCCCATGACCAGTTCGGCCTGCGCCAGCGCGGCACACGCTGCGCCGCCGAGGCCATCCGCCCCGTCCTCGCCGACGCCGATGATTGTCAACCACGGCATGTGCCGAGACTGGGGAGCCGTGTCAGCCATGCCGAATGTCCTCCTGCTGGGCGGCACGACCGAGGCGAACGCTCTCGCCCGACTGCTCGCGGCACAGGGCGTCGCGACAACGCTCAGCTATGCCGGCCGCACGGAGAATCCCCGTGCGCAACCGGTGCCGGTGCGGGTCGGTGGCTTCGGCGGCGTTGCGGGGCTGGCCGACTATCTGCGCAAGCATCGCGTGACCCACCTGGTTGACGCGACACATCCCTTTGCCGCGACGATGAGCGCTCATGCCGTGGACGCGGCCCGGCTGGCTGGCGCCGCCCATGTCGCGCTGACCCGTCCGGCCTGGAAGCCGGCCCCCGGAGACCGCTGGACCCGTGTTCCCGACATCGGCGGCGCGGTCGCCGCGCTCAGCGGGCCGGCCCGCCGCGTCATGCTGGCACTGGGGCGGATGCATGTGGAAGCGTTCCTCGCCCAGCCGCAGCACCATTATCTGCTGCGCTTCGTGGATACCCCCGAACGCCCGCCCGCTCTGCCCCGCCATAGCCTGATCTTGGATCGTGGTCCTTTCACCGTCACAGGCGACAGCCGCCTGATGCAGACCCATGCCATCGAGGTGATGGTGTGCAAGAACGCCGGCGGCCAAGGCGCCGAGGCCAAGTTGCTTGCCGCGCGGCAACTCGGCTTGCCGGTGCTGATCATCGACCGGCCCGCCATGCCAGACCGGGCAGAGGTCTGTCGCCCCGAGGATGTGCTCGCCTGGCTCGGTCACGATGCCAGCCCGGATGCTGACCGCGGCGTATAGAGGATCGGGCCGACCGCCCGTTCGATCACGCGAGTCAGGCTCGATCCAACGATGACCATGGTGCGCATGTCGGCCATGTCGGCAGAAGCCTCGCCCAACGGCACGATCCGCAATTGCTCCTCTGGCGTTGATACGGCGCGGGCGAACAGGATCAGGCGATCATCGCCGCACACCGCGCGCAGCAGGTCCAACACGCGCTCGAAACCCTCGGGTCGGGCCCTGGACCTCGGGTTGTAGAAAGCCATGGCGAAATCTGCCTCCACCGCCAGCCGCACCCGCTGTTCGATCAAAGACCAGGGCTTGAGATTGTCCGACAGATTGATGGCGCAGAAATCATGCCCCAGCGGCGCGCCCGCCCGGGCACTGGCGGCGAGCATGGCGGTGATGCCGGGCAGCACTCGGATGTCGAGTTCGCGCCAGTGGCCCGGACCAGCCTCCAGCGCCTCGAATACGGCGGCGGCCATCGCGAAAACACCCGGATCGCCGGAGGACACCACAACCACGCGCCGGCCGCGCGACGCCAGTTCGAGCGCGTGGGCCGCCCGGTCCAGTTCCACGCGGTTGTCGGACGGGTGAAATGTCAGCCCCTCACGCGGGGCGACCCGGGCGACATAGGGGATATAACCGATGACGTCGCTCGCCCCGGCCAGAGCGGCAGTGACTTCCGGCGTGACCAGTGCCTCGTCTCCAGGCCCCAGGCCGGCAATGGCGATCCAGCCGCTGTTTTGCCCGGCGTTCATGGTCTGCGCCCCTGGCCATGGATCAGCAGGATCGAGAAATAGGGCGTGACGCTTGTCGCTTCGACAAGCCGGGTAACACGCTGGCCTGGCATGGCGGCATGTTCGACCAGCCAGGCCGCGTCCTCGCGTCCTGCCGCCGCCACCGCGCGGCGCAGCTTGGGCAGGTTGCGCCCGATCTTCATCACCACCAGCGCATCGGTATCGCGGATGCGCCGCGCCAGTTCCTCCTCGGGCAGGGTGGCCATCGCCACCGTCAGCACGTCGTCGCCCCAGGTGATGGGGACACCCGTCGCGTTCCAGGCTCCAGCCATGCCGGTGATGCCCGGAACCACCGCCACCGGAACCATGCCCGTCAAACGGGCGTGAAGATGCATGAACGAACCGTAGAAGAACGGATCGCCCTCGCACAGGACGACGATGTCCTCGCCGGCCCGCGCCAGCTCGGCCAATCGTTCCGTGCAGTCGGCGTAAAAGGCGGACAGGCAGGCGTTGTAACGCGGATCGGAAAGCGGGATCTCGGTCGTCACCGGATATTCCATCGGTATCTCGATCGCGTCGGCGCGCAGCATTCCTTCGGCAATGCGCCGCGCCTGTCCCGGGCGTCCCACTTTGCGGAAATAGGCGACATGACGGGCGCCGCGCACCAGCCGGTCGGCGCGCACGCTCAACAGATCGGGCGCGCCGGGGCCAAGCCCGACGCCATGGATCGTTCCGCACGGCACATGCGCAGTCAATGACGGCACGCTCAATGACGCCGTGCTCATTCGGCGCGGCTCGCCAAAGCGTTGAGCGCGGCCACCGTGATCGCGCTGCCGCCAAGGCGCCCCTCCACGATACTGCAGGGCACCAGCGGCGCGGCCCACAGCGCGGCCTTGGATTCGGCCGCGCCGACGAAACCCACCGGACACCCGATGATCGCCGCCGGGCGTGGGCAATCGGGATCTTCCAGCATATTGAGCAGATGGAAGAGCGCGGTCGGCGCGTTGCCGATAGCAACCACCGCACCCGCCAGATGCGGCCGCCACAGTTCCAGCGCGGCGGCGGAACGCGTGTTGCCCATCGTCCGCGCCAGGTCCGGCACTTGGGTATCGTTCAGAGTGCAGATAACCGCGTTGGCGGCGGGCAGGCGCGCACGGGTGACCCCTTCCGACACCATCCGGGCGTCGCAAAGGATCGGAGCGCCATCGGCGAGCGCCGCACGCGCCATCGCCACGAAACCGGACGAAAAGCGGATATGCGCCGCTAGTTCGACCATTCCGGCGGCGTGGATCATGCGGACCGCCACCGGCTCCTCGTCGGCCGAAAAGCGCGCAAGATTGGCCTCGGCGCGGATCATGGCGAAGGACTGGCGATAGATTGCCGCGCCGTCGGTTTCATAGACATGGGGCATCAGGCAGCTCCGAAATGGGCGAAAATCTCGGCCGGGCTAAGGGCAGAGCGAAGCGGAGGCCCGCCGGGGGGCGCATTGAGGCACAGATCGAACAGGCCGCCCCGGCCGGTCAGCGTGATATCGGCGGCGCGCGGGTGGGCACAGCCCTTGGCGCAGCCGGAAACATGCAGCCGTCCTTCGACATACGGGGCAAGGCGCCTGGCGAGGTCGCGGGTTTCGACCGTGGCCTGGGGGCAATAGGGTGCGCCGGGACAGGCTTCTGCACGCAGCAGCGGATCGGCAGGATCGCTGAGTAGACCCTCGATCCGCACGGCAGGCGCGCCCTCAAGGAGCAGCAAGCGCCAAGGTGTGATCCGTACAGCCCCGGCTGGCAGCGTTTCCATCATCCCGGCCAGAATCCGTGCCTCCACACGGCCGAACGGCAGGCCATAGGCCATACCCAAATCGTGCCGGCCTGGCGCGATGCGGGCCGTGGGCAACACGGGCAAAATATCGCCGTCAGCCCAATCAGGCAGGGCAATCCCGTGCCTGGCCATCCGCCCCGCTTCTGCGCCGCCGCTTGTCGCGAACCAGTGCGCGAGCGCGATCAGAGCGTCCACTTCCTTGCCCGGTGTGACCGGAACGCCGGCAGGGCAACCGTCAGCCCGCAGGATGAGGCTACCCTCCTCGCCGCGCTCGATGCGGAAATCGCCCGCCTCATCGTAAAAGACGCTGGCCTGTCCGGCGTCGACGACAAATCCGACCTTGCCAGGCAGATCGGGTAGTTCACCCAACCGTTCCTGCAATTCGCTGGCGATACCGTGGCTGTCATCCCCGGTCCGCCAGTCCGGGGCGACCAGAATGTTGCGCCGCATTTCGATAACGGGATCGGCGTTCACCAGATTTAGGGCCAAAAGCCGGTCCAGCAGCGCCTGCCCGTCATTCTCACCCACCCCGCGGATCTGGAGATTGGCGCGACGGGTCATGTCGATCAGGCCGTTGCCATGCGTCATGGCGGCATCGCACAGGCCCAGCACCTGCTCGCGCGTCAGGCGGCCAAGCCGTGGTTTTACCCGAACCAACAGGCCATCGCCCGCCATCATCGGGCGCCACGCATCGGGACACCAGCCCCTTACCGCCCAACGGTTCACGCCCCGTCCTTCCGGCCGGAGGAAATGGGCAGGCCGGCGAGGATCGAATTGCGCCGCGTCTGCCACAGCCCGGCTGCATGAAGCGCGGCGAAGCGGGCCTCCATCGCGGCAAGCGCGTCGGGGTTCTCACGTTCCAGAAACGCGCGGACCTCCACCTGGCCCAGCGTGGCATCATGATAGAGATCGAACAGATGCGATGGCACGCTGCCCGACAGATGCGCGAACATGCCCATATGATCGAGGGTGGCCGCCAGTTCGGCAGCCCCACGAAAGCCGTGGCGCATCATGCCGGCAACCCAGCCAGGATGCGCGGCGCGGGCGCGAACGACGCGGGCAATCTCTTCAGCAAGGGTACGGGCTACAGGGCTGGCCGGGTCACGATTGTCGAGGTGATAGAGCGTCGCCATATTGCCCGTGAGCATCTTGGCGGCCGCAAAGCCCGCCTCATGCGCGGCATAGTCGGCAGCCAGCAGCAGGTCGGTTTCGGGCAGGTCCTGAAGATGGACGAAGGCATCGGCCGCCGCCAGACGCTGGCGCAGGCCTTCGGGGTCGGCGGGGGTGCCGGCCGGATCGAAGATCGTGTCCAGCGCATGGTCCGATGCCGCCAGCCACGCTTCTCCGGCAGCGCGCCGGGCATCGTCGGTATAGACCTCGGCCGCATCGCCCATTCCCAGGCCGTAGCGGCCCGGTCGCGGGCCATAGACACGCGGTGCAACGGCCTTGCCCGCGAAGGGATTCCAGTCCGCCGGTTCGTCCCGCGCGCCCAGCGCCCGCACCGCCTGCCCGAACAACGCCGGCAACGCCGGAAAGGCATCACGGAACAGTCCGGAAACCCGCAGAGTCACGTCAATGCGCGGGCGATCCAGCAGAGCGAGCGGCAGGATCTCGATCCCCGTCACCCGTTCGGACGCCATATCCCACAGCGGTTTGGCGCCCAGCAGGTGCAGCGCCATGGCGAATTCCTCGCCCGCCGTGCGCATCGTCGCCGAGCCCCACAGGTCGACCAGCAGCCCCCGCGGATAGTCGCCATGATCCTGCAAGTGCCGCCGGATTAGTTCCTCCGCAAGGCAAACCCCTTGCGCATAGGCGGCCCGGGTCGGCACCGCGCGCGGGTCGATGGTGTAGAGGTTCCGTCCGGTCGGCAGCACATCGCTGCGCCCGCGATAGGGTGAGCCGGAAGGACCGGGCGCCACGCGCTTCCCGCCCAGCGCCGCGAGCAACCCGGCCCGTTCCGCCGCGCCGTGCTCGTTCCGGCCAAAGACATGCAGCCCATCGCCGAACTGGCTTGCCTTCACATCGCAGACGAAGCGGTCGATGCGCGTGATCGCCTCGACCAATGTGGTCGCGCTATCCAGACCCAGCTCGGCTTCCAGGCCCAGCGCGCGCGCTTCCTCGCGAATGGCATCCTGCAACCGGTTGCGGCGAGCCGGATCAAGTCCGTCGGCATTGGAAAATTCGTCGAGAAGCGCCTCGATGCGCGTAAGGCCCGCACCGCTGCCGGTCTGCGTCAGAGGCGGCGGGACGTGACCGATAGTGACCGCGCCAATGCGGCGCTTGGCCTGCGCCGCCTCGCCCGGGTCATTGACGATGAAGGGGTAGATCACCGGCATGGGGCCCACCAGCGCCTCCGGCCAGCACCCATCCGACAGGGCGACCGCCTTGCCCGGCAGCCACTCGAGCGTACCGTGCGCGCCGACATGGACCAAGGCGTCCACGCCTTGTTCGCGCAGCCACAGGTAGAAGGCGACAAAGGCATGGCGCGGACAGCGCGAGAGGTCGTGATAATCCTCCGCACGACTGGTGCTGAAGCCCCGCTCGGGCTGCAAGGCGACAAGGGCATTGCCCACCGCGATTGCAGGAAAGCAGAATGCGTCGTCCTGCACCGCCGGATCGCTTTCCGGGTCGCCCCAGGCAGCGGCAAGATCGGCGCGCAGGCCCTCGGGCAAGGCGGCCAGCGCCCTGCGATAATCGGCTACAGCCCAGCGAAAGTGCTCGCACCGGAGCGCTGTCGGCAAATCCGCGCGGGGGACCACCGTATATCCGGCCTGCGCAAGGTCCGCGAGTATCGCCTCGGCGGAGGCAAAAGTGTCCAATCCCACGGCATGGGCCATCTGGTAGGCCTTGCCAGGATAGGTGGAGAGGACGAGGGCCACGCACCGATCGCCAAGAGGCTTCCGGGCCAGCGCGATCCAGCCGGCCACGCGAGCAACGATCGCCTCGATCCGGTGCGGATCGGCGCAATGGAGGCTGCGGGAAAATTCCAGCGCGGGATCGCGCGTCCCCGCTTCCTTGAAACTGGCGACCCCGGCAAAGACGCGGCCATCCAGTTCGGGCAGCACGACATGCATTGCGAGATCGGCGGGCGATAGTCCACGCGCTGCGCCTGCCCAGGCAGCCCGGCCCGATGTGGCGAGCGCCAACTGGAACACGGGCACATCCGCGCCGTCGAGCGGCGTATCGATCCCGTCGCCACGGGCTGAGAAGGCGGTGGCGTTGACGATGGCGACCGGGGCAAGGCCACGGACCCAATGATCGACCTGGCCGCGCACCTGAGGCACCTTCAGCGAGGGGACGAAAATCGACAATGTGTCAAAGCCCCGCCGCTCGAACGCGGCATGGAGGGCAGCAAAGGGGGCGAGATCGTGGGCCGTCAGGTAGGAGCGATAGAATACCAGCAATACGAGAGGCCGGCCCAAATCGCGCGCGAAGGCTTCCGGGCAGATGACACCATGTTCGGGATGCCAGCCGCCTGCCTCCGGCAATGCTTCGCTGGTCGACGTGGGCAAATCGACCAGCAGCGCAGCCCGCGCCAGTTCGACAAGCGCTGCCCGTGCCGCTCGCTCGCCGCCGGTATCACACAGCCGCGCAAGCTCTCGCAGGACAGGCACGGGCAAGGTCGATACCGCATCCAGGCGTTCGTCGGGCCGACCGTCTCCAGGCAGGACGGCCAGCGCGATCCGATGCTCGCGGGCCAGCGCCTCGACCTGCTGCAGCCCGTAGCTCCAATAGGGCGTGCCGCCGATCAGCCGGATCAGGATCGCCTTGGCGCCGGACAGCGTGCGCTCGACATAGGTATCGACCGACAAGGGATGCATGAGCGCGGACAGGTTCGCGAGCCTGAGCGCGGGCATATCTTCATTGGCTGCGCGCGCGCCGTGCCATGCGGCCGCGAATGCTCCCAGATCGCTGTCCGAAAAGGACAGCACCACAAGATCCGCAGGCTGCTGCCCCAGATCCTGCGGGACGGCATTCTCCTCCATCCCATGGGTTTCGCGGAAGATGACGTGCATTGCGGGGTTCAGCCCACGAGGACGGCGCGAATGGTGTCGGCATCGACATGATCATGCTCGGCGATGACGACGAGCGTGGTGTGCCGCGCTTCGTCCGGCCGCCATGGGCGATCATATTGATGGCGCACCCGCGCGCCCACCGCCTGCACCAGCAGCCGCATCGGCTTGTCCGCAACGGCGGCATAGCCCTTCACGCGCAGGATATGGTGATCGCGTGCCAGCGTTTCGATCCGGGCCACAAGGTCCGCCGGGTCGGCAATTTCGCCGAGCGCGATGACTGTGCTGGCGAAATCCTCATGCTCGTGATCGTCCTCACCATCGTGATGCGATGGGCGCGCGGCGACATCGTCCTCGGCAGCGGCGCCGAGGCCCAGGATCACCCGCGGATCGACCACGCCTTCGGTGAGTTCGATCACCGGCACCGGACGCGGCGCTTCTCGTAGGATTACGGCGCGCGCGGCAGCCACGCCTTCAGGTCCGGCCAGATCGACCTTGGTGAGCAAAACCATATCGGCGCAGGCAAGTTGATCCTCGAACACCTCCGACAGCGGTGCCTCATGATCGACGCTCGGATCGGCGGCGCGCTGGGCATCCAGCGCGGCTACGTCGGGTGCAAACCGACCAGCAGCGACAGCCTCGGCATCGGCCAGAGCCAGCACGCCATCGACGGTGATCCGGCTGCGGATGGCAGGCCAGTCGAACGCCTTGAGCAGCGGCTTGGGGAGCGCCAGGCCCGATGTCTCGATCAGGATGTGATCCGGGCGCGGATCGAGCGCGAGCAGCTTCTCGACAGTGGGAATGAAATCGTCCGCCACGGTGCAGCAGATGCAGCCATTGGCCAACTCGATGATGTTTTCAGCCGGGCAATCGGGAATGGCGCAGGCTTGGAGAATGTCGCCATCCACGCCCAGCGTGCCGAATTCGTTGACCACCACGGCCAGCCTGCGGCCCCCTGCATTGCGGATCAGGTGGCTGATAAGCGTGGTTTTCCCCGCGCCCAGAAAACCCGTAACGATGGTGACAGGCACCTTGGACAGTTCGGACACAAGCAACTTCCCCGCGCGCCGGAGCGAGAAAGCGGGGGCTTGCCGGACATGTCCGGTCGGCGCGCAACGACGGGCGGGCGCGACAGAGCACCCGTGACCACGCGACCGTGCAGCCCCAGCCGCACAGCTTCGTCGCTCAGACGGAGAGTTACCGTGCCGTGACCATCCCCTGGATCAGGCAAGAGCGACCGGTGCGCCGGCAGGTCTCCTGGCTCGCGGGTCACAGCTTGATGCACGCCTTCCCAGACTCGCACCTATGTGCTGCCCAGTGGCTGCCCCTGCGCGCAGAGGCATGTGCATCGCGCTATCCGCTTACAGTTGCAGGGACAGCCGCGGATTTGGAAGCAAGCTTCCGCACCGCATTCCCGATTAAGCCCCATCCGGGGCACCGGCGCGATCATTGAAGGGCGGGATACCCCGCCTTTCGCGGACCGCCCTAAACGAAAATAGCGGCCACGCCAATTGATGTTGTTGCTTCATCGGTTTCGCGCCACCGACTTATCTCAGCTGGATCGGCGGCCAGACGCTCGATCGCATCGCAGGGATAGGTCCAAAGCGAAATTTCGGTTCTGCCCTTCCGTATTCTGGCGGTGCCTGATCGAGGCAGCCGGCCATCCTTGCCCCACCGTATCCGCTCACGGGAGGTGATGCTGAGAACATCCTCAACCTGCCGCTGGCTGACGGGCTTGTGCGCTATCCGGAAAAACCGTTCCCGGATATCATGGGCAAGATTTTCCGCGGCCTGCCTTGAATCCGGATCGAACACACAGCTTTGATTGGATTTGACGAAAGTTCCGGCAGAACGCGTCATCAACATCCGGATCACCGCTTTGCATTCGCCGCGATGCACGCGAAGCCCGAGCGGCATGCGGACGTCGAGATCGATCGAGACGGTGCAGGACTTGTCGTCGCACCTGAGTATGACGCAACGGTCCACGCGGGTACGGTCAGGCAACAGACACCTCAATCTCGTCGAAGCGCTTCCAGCGATAGATCGCGAAGCTGGCAAGCCAACAGAGCACAAAAAGCCCGATGATGGCGAAGCCGAGGCTGTTGAAGTTCTCTCCCAGTTTCGCGGCAAGGCTCCATGGCCATCCCGCTAGCCCAAGCTTGTCGCCGATCAGGACCATTGCCTCGATGCCGCCGATGACGATTGCCACGATCGCCGAAATCAGGGTGATGGTGATGTTGTAATAGAGCTTGCGGATCGGCTTCACGAAGGCCCATTCATAAGCGCCCAGCATGACCACGCCGTCCGCCGTATCGATCAGCGCCATGCCGACCGCGAACAGCGCAGGCAGGACCAGGATTGTGCCGATCGACAGGCCGTTGGCAGCCTGGCTGGCCGACATGCCCAGAATGGCGACTTCGGTTGCGGTGTCGAACCCCAGCCCGAACAGAAAACCCAGCGGGGCCATATGCCAGCTCTTGTTCACGAGCCGGAACATCGGCCTGAAGAGACGCGCCAGCAGGCCGCGCGACCCCATCAGCAGATCAAGATCGTCTTCGGCATAGTCGCCGCCCGCGCGAACATGGGCAAAGGTTCGCCAGACGGAGCGCAGGATGACAAGGTTCATGCCGGCGATGGCGAAAAGAAAAAGTGCGGAAATCATCGTCGCCACCATGCCGCCGATGTCCTTGAACGCATCGAAGCGCGACAATGCGCTGGTCGTCAGCGCGATGGTGATCGACGCTATGGCGATGATTCCCGAATGCCCGATCGCAAACCAAAAGCCGACCGAAATCGGGCGCTGACCATCCTGCATCAGCTTGCGGGTCACGTTGTCGATGGCAGCAATATGATCGGCATCGACCGCGTGACGCAGGCCAAGTCCCCAGGCAAGCAAGGCAGTGCCCAACATCAGGGGCTGCGCGTGAAAAAGGCTATATGCCCAGACCCAGACCGCAATGTTTGCGGCGATCAAACCCGTGAACACGGCGCCGATCCGTCGGCGCAAGGACAGCGAAGCCGATGCGGCCGATGAGATCATGACTGGCTCCGTGATCGAAGGAAGAATGAGCGGCGGGACAACCGTCGCCGGATACGGCGACAAATACGCCACAGGTCGCAGCCAAGCTTGCGCATGCCCATCCAGGCTCCGGTCCCGCAGACCAGGGTGACGGCTGCGAGCAAGGGCAGGATGATGATGTACCGCAAGAGGCCCTGGCGCAGGCCGGGCAGATCAAAGCTGTGCGGCGCGTTCCACAGCCAGCGTTCGGCACGACCGGTGCCATCGACCGCGCGCAGCAAAGTGCCAGACCCCGCGTCGATGTAGACGCGTGTGGCTTGCGGATCGGCCAGCACAGCTCGCCACACAGGCAATCGCACCCGCTCCTTGTGGGCGTAATAATAGCTGTCACCCTCGGACAGCAGGGCAAGCGACACGACGCGAGGACCATTCTGCAAGGCTGCGGCGACATCGGCCCTGGTCAGGATCGCGGGCCTGCCCGAACTGTCCAGCCGCACCATGCGGCCATCTGCCGCAATGGCGACAAACGCCATTTTCCCGCCGAGCGGTGCGCTCTCCACACGGACTGTATCGATGGGGAGCTGGTTCACGTTGGCCAGCGCCGCTCGTATGTCGGTCCAGCGCATGGCGCCCGCAAGGCGCTGACGCTCGACTAGCCCGGCATCGCTGTCGAACAGGCCCCAGGGGCTCATCGAGAACAGGCCGCTGCCAACCCAGGTGAGGGCGAGCAGGCCAAAGACCAACCCCGCCATATGATGCCACCACCACAGGCCGCGATAGGGCGACCCTATCGTTCCATCCTTGCCTCGCCTTAATCGGCTAATCCCGACCCAGATCCCGGTAACGGTCAGGAAGCAGCCGATCAGCGACGTCCAGATGACCGCCTGGCTCCAGGCGGTGGGGTTCTGGCGCAGCACCGTCGGGTAAAGCCAGTGCGGCACTGCACCTAGCCAGCCCCAGAACCGCTCAAATCGGGTCGTTTTCTGGACGACTTCTCCAGTCAGGCCGGCGATGTAGGCCGTCGATCCTGCGGCATCGGCATAGTCGACCCGATAGAGTGGACGGTTGGCGCGAAAGGCCTGGACGGTCCATTGATCGACGGAAATCGGCACGATCGCCGCCACCGGTCCGTCGATCCCGACGTTCCGCCCGAATTCCGTCCCGACCTTGCCGAGGTCTTCGCGGGACAACGGTGCCAGCAGCGCGCCGGACCCCAGGTCATAGCTTTGCGGTGTGGCGCGCATCTGCCAGATCGTGCGTCCACCACTCTTTTCCGGCACGACCCGCAGCACGGGCTTGCCTGCGACCATCTCGAGGCGGGCAGATGCCAGGCCGGTGTCAGGTGGCAGGGTGATCCGTGACAGGCTGCCACCCGCCGGCAAATGCAGGGGAGACAAGCCCCGCAACTGCTCGGCAGGCAGCAGCCGGGGATAGTCGACATAGAGCATCACGAACCCTGTGAGGCACCACAGCGTCATCACCGCGCCGATGATGACACCCATCCAGCGGTGCAGGACGAGCAGCGCCCGCAACAGCCTGCCTCGGCTGTGCGGGCGTGGTGCCGTCACGGGTTTCGTGACGCCGTGCACGGTCAGAATCGCGCGCTGATCGAAAAGTCGGCCGAGCGTGGCCGCCCGAGCAGCCATTGCTCGTCATTGTAGGTGGTGCTCGCGTAATCCTTGTCGAACAGATTGTAGACCCGCAAGTTGGCCGCGATATTCTTCGTCACCGCGAATGAAATGCCGCCATCCACCACCGCATAGCCGGGCACACGGAACTGGTTGGCGTTGTCCGAAAAGGTTCGACCGACATAGCGCAGTCCAAGGCGCGTCTGGAGCCGCGCGGTGACGTCGTAGCGCAACCAGAGATTGGCGGTCGTCTCGGGCACGTTGGGCGGAGTCTTGCCGTTAAACGACGTGCCGCCGCTCAGAAACTCATCGAAACGCGCGTCGAGGATTGTGCCGTTGGCGTCGATCCCGAAGCCGCCGGGGAGGTCCAGCGTCAGCGAGGCCTCCAGCCCCTTCGCCGAGCGCTGCCCCACTTGGTCTTGCCTTGGCGGCAGGCTGCCCGGAACCGTTGCGAGCAGGTTCTTCTTGACGATCCGATAGGCAGCGAACGTCGCCAGCCCGCGGCCGCCGAGGAAGCTGGCCTTGATCCCGGCCTCGACCTGATCGCCCGTGGTATTCTTGAACGCCGCCTGCCCGATGGAGAAAGTGATCAACGAGCCCAGCGGATCGACGGCAGTCGCATATTGGCCATAGAGCGAAAGTGCCGGGGTTGGCTGGTAGACCGCACCCACCCGCCAGGTGATGTTGTGCAACGTCTTGTCGAGCCGCAGCGTCTCTATCGTTGCGCCGCCCGGGCCATAGCTCGTGACATAGCGCTTCACGTTGGCGCGATCGAAATTGATGCCCGCCGATACCGAGAGCTGGTCACTGATCGTCAGCCGATCCTCGGCGAAGAGTGAATATTGACGGGTCCGGGTGCGATATTGGGGACGCACCCCAAACGTATTGTAATAGAGGCCCGGATCGAAGGTGAACGGGTCGACCGGCTCGGCGAAGCCGGGCGGCGGCGGATCGGAATCGAAGTCGTTGGAATGCCTGAACTTGATGCTGTTGACGTCGAAGCCGACCAGCAGCTCGTTCTTCAATCCGCCCCAGGCGCTGCGGAGAGTGACATCGGTCTGGTTGCCGATCTGCGTCTGATCATGATCGATGCCGAAGAAATCAAACCGATCAATCTTCCCGGTGGCGCCATTCCAGAAATAGCTTTCGAGATTGCGCCACTTGCGATGCGTGGTCAGACGGTAGGCGGTGCTGCGGACACTGACGGAATCGCTTGGCGCCCACTCTACCCGGATCGTCGTCCGGTTGTCCCTGAAGCGCATCAGCGCGTCGGTGACATTGTAGTTCCGGCGCTTGTTGCGTTCGTCCAGCCTGCCATTGATCAACGGCGTGCCGAAATAGAGCATCGGCTCCTGATCGCTGTAATCATCGGACAAGGTGACGGTCAGGGAGTCGGCCGGTTGCAGCTGCACCGAGCCGGAGATCGCCAGCCCCTTCGAATTCCCACGATCGACCCAGCCGTCGGATTGCATCCGGCTGATGTCGAACCGATAGGCGATCAGATCATCGACCGGTCCGCCGACGCCTGCCGCGATGCGCCAGCTGTCCTGGGAGCCATAGCCGGCCTCCGCCTCGAACTCGGTATGGCCGGCGTTCGGCTTCTTGGAGATGACATTGACCGCGCCGCCGATTGCACCCTGGCCGTAGAGTACCGAGGCGGGGCCGCGTAGCACTTCGATCCGATCCACCGTCCAAGGATCGGTCGGAAAAGTAACTGTGCCGGCGCCCGGATAGAGGCGCACACCGTCATAAAGCTGCATGATGGAGCCCGGTCCGCTGAACCCGCGCGCGGCAAGGCCGGTGCCCCCATTGCCGGGATTGGCGACCGAGCTAATTCCCGTCGCCCGCGTCACAGCGTCGACGATCGACAGATCACCGCGCGCGCGGATCTCATTGCCGGTCAATGTCTCGACGCTGGCAGGCGTCTCCAGGACCGTGAGGCCGAGGCGACTTCCCGTTTGCGTTGGCGTGTTGGCATCATCGGTGTGTGTGCCGAATACGAGGATATCGGATTTGTCGCCTGCCTCGGATGCCGCTTCGGCATGAGCAAGGGTAGGCAAGAGAAGCGCGGCAACCGCACCGCTGGAAAGAATGGTCTTGATCACAAAATAGTCCCCCGGCGTCTTGCGACGTGACGGGGGCGTACCGTTCGCGAACGGCCGGCACGCGCGGCGGCCGGACGCCAAGGGCGGCCGACGCACGTCTCCGATGCGGCCCCAGCCGCTCGTTCGTCGCTCAGACGGAGTTCACCGTGCCGCGGCCATCCCCTGGACCAGGCAAGAGCGACCAGACGCCGGCAGGTCTCCTGGCTCGCGGGTCACAGCTTGATGCACGCCTTCCCAGGCCTCGCATGATTTAGCGTCCGGCCCAGTGGCTGCTCCTTCAAGGAGGAGCTATGTGCATCGCGCTATCCGCTTACAGTTGCAGGGACAGCCGCGGATTTGGAGGAAAACCCCGCACCGCATTCCCGATTAAGCCCTTCTCAGGGCACCGGCGCGATCAATCAGAAACCAGCAAATGCCGATTCCTGCGGGCGCACCTATCACCGTTCACACGGAATGCATAGTCGGCACTTTGTGACCAGCAACGACGAGGCAGTGGTGTGGATGCCCCCGGGTTGCCAGGCCCCCTAGCTGTTGAGTGGAAGGCTCTCTGATCGCCAACAGTCCGGTCATTCAATCGCCCGAACACAGGCCCCTTCGAGGACACAGCGTTGGAGCTTCGGGAGCGACACGACTGGCCTGTATCGCTCCCTCATTACAAGCTGCGGCTTGCTTAACAGCGGTGCTTGCTATCGATTTCGTGGCCGATCACCGCGCCGCCGCCGGCGCCGAGGATGGTGCCTGCGGCGCGGTCGCCATAGCGATCCAATCCGCGACCGATCAGTGCGCCCAGCGCGCCGCCAACGATCGCACCGGTCGTGCCGCTGGTACGGCAGTCGCCGCGGTAGTAGCGGTTTTCACGATAGCGTCGATCGTAGCGGCGACGCTCTTCGGAGTAATAAGAGCGGCGATATTCGACCGGCTCATGATAGTCGTACTCATCACGGTAGCGACGATGGTCGCGCCAGTTGCCGTCATCGTCATCATCGCTGTCGGATTCGTAAGAATACGAATGATACTCGCGCACGACCCGCTCTTGCGCGAGCGCTGCAGTTGGGACTGAGACCAACGCGCTCAGTCCCGCGATGCCCACCAACAATATGCCCCTCACTCGCGTCATGTTCGTTCCCTTTCCGTATCAATCGTTGACGAGGGCAAAGTGACAGTCATGCGATAGCCCGTGCCTGAACATTCACGGCATGAACGGTTCAGATCGTCCGGAAGAGGGAACCCTTGGTCTCAAATCTACGTGTCCCTTGAATGGGGTTCGCTCTCCAGTGCGCGGTGACGTGCCTGAATGACAAGCCAGCAAATTTCCGCAGTAGTTTGTCAAGTAATAGAGCATCGGCGCCCAAGATAGGGAACGAAGCATCCGCTAGGTAGGTACCCTGGCAGGCTCCTCTCAGGAATTGCTGGCTGCGGAACTGCCGGCCCCCTCGACTGCGAGGGTCAAGCTGAAGGCCGAAAAGCGGCCATCGAAGTCCGAGCCATCTCAACGTCCGCGCCATAAATTATCCCGACCCGGGATGAAATATTTACGTTGTTGCTATTGATTATGATTCGCGATAAAGGCTCCGCGACATCCCAATTGAGGAGCTAACCGCCCTATGCGGACACGAAATTTCGCGGCACCAGCAGCGGAAGCCGAGATGATCTGGCGTTCAGCGGTAGCAAGCCGAGGCTTCCTCAATGCCAGATCGGCCCGGCGAACCAGCCGGGAATCCGTTGGCCACGGCGCGCTATCCAGGCGGCACTCGTCATCGATGCATCGGTGACAACATGATGCCCAACGGGCGTCGCCCGCTGCCTAAGACAACCGATACCTCCCTTAGTACCAGTCTCTTGCCGGAGTATCATTTTGGCCAATCTCGTGATCGTGGCACATGTGCCCACCGACTCCGTCAATGACGGCTTCCTGCCGGCCGCGCGCCGGCTCGGACTGTCCGTGACCCTGCTCACCGACCATGCCGATTCGCATGAGCGCCACTTTGCGCGAGCGGGTTTGCCCGCCTATCCCGATCAGATCATTGCCTGCGATGTGTTCAACCCTATCGCTCTCATCGAGGCGGCCGAAGGCCAGAAGCCGAAGGCCATTTTCTCCAACAGCGACCACCTTCAGACCAGCACGGCCACAGCCGCCGTTCACTTCGGCTTGCCGGGGAAAGACCAACGCGTCGTCTACCGAGCCAAGAACAAGGCGGCGATGCGGGTCTTCTTGGCTCAGAATGGCATCGACATGTTGTGGCACAAAGTCGTCACAAGCGAGACTGACTTGGCGACTGTAACGGAGGCTCCGTTCCCGTGTGTCGTAAAGCCGCGCGAAGGGGTTGGCAGCCAACTTGTCCGGCTTGTCCATAACCTCGACGAACTCAGCCAGTACTGCCGGGCAGTCTGGATTGAGCGCCCGGGATGCATCCTGCTTATCGAGGAATATATCTCGGGCGATCTCTATACATTGGAGACCCTGGGCGACGGCCGGAGCATTCGGGCACTCGGCGGATTCCGGGTCACCTTGAGTCCTCCCCCACATTTTGTCGAACTGGCTGCCGAATGGGGCAACTGGCTCGCCGCCGATCAGCAGGCGGCGATCATGAACCAGATTGCGGCATTCGGCGTCGGCTTCGGTTCATGCCACACGGAATTCGTTCTCACTCCCAACGGGCCCAGGCTGATCGAGATCAACTACCGGACGGTAGGCGACCGCCGCGAGTTCCTGCTCGAGGAAACACTCGATTTCTCGCTGTTTGAAACAATCCTCCGGCTACATTTGGGCGAAGCTCTACCCGATCTGGAGTCCGGCGACCGGACAGCTGCCATGCGCTACTTCCCGACGAGGGAAGCCGGTGAACTGATCAAAGCGCCGGATGCGTTCCATAAAAATGATGGTGATGTCTGGCTGAACTACCGTCCTTTGCGCCGGGCGGGCGATGCAGTCACCGTCACCAATTCCAACAAGGACTATCTCGGCGTCCTTTGCGCCAGCGCCCCTGATACAGCCGCACTGACGCAAGCAATGCAAGCGGCGAGCGACCGTCTCACCTGGGATATCCGCGCATGAACGCGCCGCCCATGCTCAAAGCGGCCGGCGTTCCTGACTATCTCACCCGGCGAGTCATCGACGCCCTTCTGCGCGAAGACGTGCGCGAATGCGTCAGCCGCGGCGCGATTGTCCATGGTTTTGCCCATCCACTCCTCGATCAGCTTTCTCCCACGTTCCGGGAGGGAAGCTGGCTGCGCATCGATCATTTCGATGAACAGCTTTGGCTCGCAGTCGAGCCCGGCCAATTTATGCAGGATTGGCGGTTTCGCGCGTTTCCGGCGCTATCGTGCCGCAGAACCAACGCCAAGCCGCTACATGATCTTGCGGAGATATTGACCTGCTTCCGCTCGGGCCTGGATCCGCAAACCGAGGCGTTGCACGTCGCTTTTGGCAAAGAATGCGTCACCGCCAGTGAGCATCGCACCTGGTGCGAAGCCGAACGGACGCGCTGGTTTGCAATGCCGGACGAGGAGCCGTCCTACTGGCCGGCTTGGGCGAGAAGCCTCGCGCGGCACGACCGCCTAGCTGCGCTGCACGATCATCCCTTCTATCCCACGGCGCGAGCAAAGCTGGGTTTTGAGGCCGAACATCTGCGTGCCTATGCGCCCGAATTCCAGCCGGTGTTCGCGTTGCGCTGGCTTGCGGTGCCCCGGACGTCCTATGAAGGCGCGGCGTTGCCGCAATGCCTGCGTCCCAGCTTCACCGACGTCGGCCTCGACGAGGCACTGACCGCAGACCATGTGCTGATGCCGGTCCATCCGGCGCTCTGGGATGCAGGGCTCGGCGATTTTCTTGCTCAGGCCGACTTGGCGAAAGCCGTCGTCCGTGCGCCGCGGTCCTATCTCTCAGTCATGCCGACCCTGTCCGTTCGCACGGTGGTGCCCCTCTCCTGTCCTGGCCTCCATCTCAAGCTGCCGCTGACGATCCGCACGCTGGGAGCGACTAATCTGCGAACGATCAAGCCCAGCACCATCATCGACGGCGACATCGTGCAGACGATCCTGCGCGACGTGACGGCCGATCTGCCGGCGATCTCCGGCCGCCTCCTGCTGACTGATGAGGCGACAGGCGCCACCGCGTTTGGCCAATCGTTTCTTGGCTACATACTCCGCCGATATCCAGAACTGAACGAGGAAACGGTCACCCCCGTCGCAGCGCTGGCGGCCCCGGCTCCGGACGGACGGCTGACGATCGAAGCCCTGGCCGACCGCTTTTATGAAGACGATGTAGAAGCTCTTTTCCGAGACTACAGCGACCTCCTGCTGCGTCTTCATCTGTCCCTTTGGCTCAAATATGGCGTCGCGCTCGAAGCCAATCAGCAGAACTCTTTGCTGGTGTTTTCGGACAGCGGGCTGCGACTGCTGCTCAAGGATAATGACGCCGCGCGCATCCACAGCTCGGTGCTTGCCGCGCGGCGGCCGGATGTCGCTGGCCGGGTCGACGCGATCAGGGACCGACGCATCATTGTGGATGCCGATCTGCCGCTCGCGCAGATGTTCATTACCATCACGCTTCAGCTCAACATCGCGGTGATCGTCGAAGCGCTGCACCATGCCGGCCGCGCCGACCGGAGCGACCTTTACCGGCATGTGCGCGCGCGAATCGTCGCAATCCTCGAGGAACTGGCGATGGACGGCATCAACATAGTCGCTGCCAGACGGCACCTCCTCGAGGCCGAGCGACTGCCGCTCAAATATTTGCTGCGGGCGGCGAGTCTTGAAAGCAAGGCCCAAACCGGCGCCGCCGACGTCAACAAATTTTACGGCCTGACCGCACCCAATTTCCTGAGGCAAATATGAACAGACGCTCGTGGACGATAGCCGCGGTTGTCGCCGGACATTTCACCGCGGCCTTCTCGGCGCTGGGCATGCCGCCCTTTTTCCCTTTGATCTTCAAACAATCGCTGCACAGCGACGCCGACTTTCTCATCGGCTGGGCCTATGTGCTGCCGGCCGCGATGACCGCCTTGAGCGGTCCCTGGTGGGGGCGGCTCTCGGACCGTTTCGGCAGGAAGGCCTTGCTGCTGCGTGCGCAGCTCGGTCTCGCGGGAAGCTTCCTGCTTGCGGGGTTCGCGGAGACGGTTCCCGTCTTCCTCCTGGCGCTCACGCTTCAAGGGCTGTTCGGCGGTACATTGGCGGCATCCAATGCCTATCTCGCGACCCTGTTCGAGGGACAGGGCCTGACGCGGATATTGACGCTTCTGCAGGGATCTGCGCGCGCTGCGCTTATTGCTGCCCCGGTTGGACTTGGCTTTGTTCTTCTGAAAGCTTCACCGATCGAAACCTATCGCTATCTGGCACTGCTGCCCCTCATGGCCGCCGTGATGATTGCCTTTCTACCGAATCCCGAGCCTGTTGAGCCCGCCAAAAAGGCCTCGGTGAAAAACGCTTCAGATGGCCCCGGACTGCGTCTGCTCATCCTTGTTCAATTTGCCTTCGCCTTCGGCACTGTGGTGACCTTTCCCTATTTCGTGCCATTCACGCAGGTGCGGGTGGAAGGGGGCAGCCCGGCGCTGGCCGGCTTGCTGTTCGGCCTCCCACACTTTGTTTACCTGGTGACGGCCGCGCCGCTCAGTCTTTGGCTGGGGCGGAAACATCTGTTGCTGACGTTGTCGGCGGCCTTTTTGCTGCTGGCCGTGAGTCTGGGCGGCCAGATTCTCGCCCATGGCGTGCTGACCCTCGGGCTGTGGCGCCTGGTCATGGGTCTTGCCATGACCGCGAGCTTCATCGCCCTCCACGGCCTGATCGCAGAGGCAAGCGAAGCGGGGAGTGCCGGACGCATGTTTGGATTGCTCGACAGCGCCTCGAAATGGGGCGGCGTCGCGGCTGGCGTGATCGCGGGCCTCGCTGCTCAGGCGTTCGGGACCGATGCACCTTTGCTGCTCGGGTTGCTGGTTCTTTGTGCCAGTGCGGCGGCGATTGCTGGCCAAGCCTCCGCGCCTCTTCTGCGAACCCGATAAATCGGAGATCTCTCATGCTCATGCACAATATTCGCGCCGCAGCCTGGTCCGACGATGCCGGCACCAATGCCGGCTGGCACAGCCTCGAAACGCTGCTCAACTGCTACTACAGGGAAGTGGCCGCTCCGGAAGGCCAGGTGCTGTTCGCCTCGCCCTTTGGCCAGAATGACTGGCCGATGGCGCTCCGGTCGGCGAATGGCGGCGGCCGGATATTTCAGCTGCACCTGCCGCATTCGCATGTACGCCTGGTAGCGCAGGCGAATCCGCCGCTGCCGGTGGGCCGGCTGCGGCTGCGCTCGCCGCTCTACGGCCGCATGCCCGAGAAGCCATGGGCGCTAGTGGACTGGCGCGACGTCGCCGCCTTGCTGATACGCGAACTGTCCCTGCGCGAAGGCGTGGCATTCAATGACGAGTTGCTGTCGCAGATCTGCGACAGTGTGGAAAATGTCATGGCGTTCCTGAGCGCAAGCAATCGGCGTGCCGGCGCCGCACAGCCTTTGACGGGCTATATCGAATCCGAGCAGGCACTGGTGTTGGGCCACGCCTTCCACCCCGCGCCGAAAAGCCGGCTCGGCTTCGACGAGAATGATTGCGCCCGCTATTCGCCAGAGCTGCGCACGCACTTTCCCTTGCACTGGTTCGCTGTCCCTCGCGAACTGCTGCGCCAACGCTCGCTGCTCGCACAAACGACCGACGCACTCATCGGCGAGGATGCGGCGGGATTGGCCGCACCAGACCGGGCGCTCATTCCCGTCCATCCCTGGCAGGCCTGGCATATCCTTGGCCTACCCGCCGTGCGTCAGGCGATGGCCGAAGGGCGGCTTATGGACCTCGGACCATTAGGCAGGGACTATATCCCGACCTCTTCCGTTCGCACGCTGTTCCATCCCTCATCGCCGTTCTTCCTCAAGCTGTCGCTGCATGTTCGCTTGACCAACTGCCTGCGCAAGAATGCGCATTACGAGCTTGAAGGCGCTGTCGAGGTCACTCGGCTGATGCGCGAGGTCATGCCCCGGATGGCGATGTTCCCCAACCTGCGCGTACTGGAAGAGCCGGCCTATCTTACCGTCGATTTTCCGGATGCCGAGCCCACCGCGCGAACGGACGTGCAGGAAGCCTTCGGGCTGATCCTGCGCGAGGGCGTGCAGAGCATCGCCGGAGAGGGAATCACACCGATCCTCGCAGCCGCCCTGTTCGCGGACGATGCCGGAGGAATGCCCCGCGCCAGTGATCTGTGCAGGGCCATCGCCAGGCGAGAACGCCTTTCCTATCTGGCGGCGGCCGAGAGATGGTTCGATGCCTATGCCGACGGTCTCATAGCGCCCGTTCTCCATGCACTTTTCGCCGAGGGCATTGTCTTCGAACCCCACCTCCAGAACACGCTTGTCGGGCTGCGCGATGGCTGGCCCGAGCGGATCGTGCTGCGCGATTTCGAAGGGGTAAAGCTCGTCACGGGCCGCTTCGACGAAAACCGCCTAGCCCATGTCAGCCCAGCTGCCGGGCAGGCGCTGTGGTATGACGAAGAACGGGGCTGGAACCGCATCGCCTATTGCCTGTTCGTCAATCAACTCGGAGAGGCCGTGGATCATCTGGCGGCAGGAGACGCAGTGCTCGCGGCAAAGCTCTGGCGCATCGTGCGTCACAAGATCGAGCAGTATCAAACAGCACACGGATCGCGGAAGTCCGCCGAAAAGCTGGATTCGCTTCTTTCCGGAGCGCCGTTGCCCGCCAAGACCAACCTTCTGGTCCGCTTCACGCGGCAGGCAGACCGCCATGCGACTTATGCGCCGCTCGACAATCCGCTGGTGGAGGCCGGCCAATGAGCTCCGAATGGAACCGGATCGCCGCCGCCGCGCGCCGCGCCCAAGGGGCCGCAAGCGAGCCCTGGTGCGGCTATATCTACGACCTTGAGATCCTGAGGCAGCACGCAAGCGAACTGGTCGCGACATTGCCCGCCAACTGCGACCTCTTCTACGCGATCAAGGCCAATTCCGATTACCCGATCCTCGAAACACTTGCGCCGCTCGTCGCCGGTTTCGAAATTGCTTCGGAAGGAGAATTAGCCTGGGTGCGCGCGCGCTTTCCGCATCTGCCGGTAGTCTTCGGCGGGCCCGGCAAGACCGACGCGGAGCTGGCCCAGGCGCTGGACACAAGGCTGGAGTATATTCACGTCGAGAGCATGGGGGAGTTGGTGCGGCTCGGGCTGCTGGCACGCCAGCGCGACGTCAGCCAGGCGATCCTGTTGCGCATCAATCTGCCGCTTCCGGAAGCGCCCGACGTCCCGCTCGCCATGGGTGGTCAGGCAACGCCTTTCGGTATCGATGCGGCACTGCTGCCGGAATGCCTGCAACTGCTGGAAAGCTTTCCCGAGCTGCGCCTGGACGGCGTGCATTTCCATCTCCTGTCGGGCCAGCTCGATGCAGGAGCCCATCTGCGCCTTCTCGAACATTATTTCAGGACGCTCGAAGGCTGGGAGCACGCCCATGGCTTGTCGGTGCGCCATGTCAACGTAGGCGGCGGCATCGGTGTCAATTACCGCGATCCCGCGCGGCAGTTCGACTGGCCGGGTTTTGCCCGCGGCCTGAACAGGCTGATCGATCGCATGGATCTGTCGAGGTGGCGCATCCGCTTCGAAATTGGCCGATATCTTGCCGCCAGCTGCGGCGCCTATGCGATGGAAGTGCTCGACATCAAGCGCTGCTTCGGCCGCACATTCGTGGTCGGCCGCGGCGGGACGCATCATTTTCGCACCCCCTATGCGCAAGGCCACAGCCATCCCTTCTTCGTGCTGCCGATCGATCGCTGGTCACGTCCGTACCCGCGACTTGCAGCGACCGACGAGCCGGTAACCATTGTCGGGCAGCTCTGCACGCCCAAGGACGTGCTCGCGACCGACATTTCCGTCGACGAGTTGCGCCTCGGCGACCTGCTGATCTTCACTTTTGCCGGGGCCTATGCATGGCATATCTCGCATCACGATTTCCTCAGACATCCCCACCCCGAGCAAATTTTCCTTAGCGCACAGGAGAGCCTGAATGTTGCGGCCGAATAAGCTGAAGCACGCTCTGAAGGCCGGCGCGCCGGTGTTCGGTCTCATCAATTCCGTTGCAGCGCCGCTCCTTGTCGAAATGATCGGCTATGCCGGATATGACTTCGTCATCATCGACCTTGAACACTCATGCATGAATCTCGAAACGGTCGAACATGCATTGCGTGCCGCTGAATGCGCGGGCCTAACGGCGCTGGTCCGGGTGCCCGGGCCCGATCCACAGATCATTCTGCGCGTCCTCGATGCTGGCGCCCAGGGAGTTGTCATTCCCCATGTGAGCAGCGCCGACGAAGCAAGGCTCGCGATCTCGGCCAGCCGTTACCATCCGCTGGGTAGCCGCGGTATTTCCGGTGGACGTACGACCGGCTTCGGCACGCTTTACCTCAAGGATTATTTCGTTCTGGCCAACGATGAAATCTTCGTCGCCGTGATGATCGAGGATCGCGCCGGTGTCGACGCCATCGATGCCATCCTAGCCGTTCCCGGAATCGACCTCGTTATCGAGGGTGCCGTCGATCTATCCCAGTCCTTCGGCGTGCCAGGAGAGCCATTGCATCCCGATGTTCAGGCAGCACTTAGGCATATCGTCGGCCGAAGTCGCGCGGCCGGCGTGGCGTTCTGCGCTGTCCCACGAACCGATGGCCAGATTGAGGAGTTGCGTCAGCAGAGCGTGAACGCCTTTCTTATTGGCGATGACCGCGGCATTGCCTTTCGCGCGCTCAAGTCACAGCTCGGCGACTGGCGAAACAGGTCGGCGTATAACACTACGTCGCCGGCACGTTGAGGTGGCTACATTCGGGCAGTTATTCTCTCAGTCGCGCGGGACGCGCAGCCCCTAAGCGGCTCGTCCTGCGACAACTGTGCGCAAACCATGCCAAAATGGGCGGTACTCGTCCCATCTTTTGGAAGCGGGAGGATCCCCAGCTACTGCTGATGTTGAATGTGGGATCATCAAGCGGGGTTGGCGGGCACCCATTGCAAACGCCTCGCAATAGCTCTACGGGTCGGCAATCTGACGAAAACGGTCCAGGGGGGTTATGAAAAAACTACTGCTCGCTTCCGCAGCCTTGGCGCTGCCTTCCACTTCAGCGTGGGCATCCGAAGCTGAAGCGGAGGACGGCCGCACTATCATCGTGACCGGCAAGGCAGATGGCTATCTGGCGGTAGATTCCGTCACAGCGACAAAGACCGACACGCCGCTCAACGACGTGCCGCAGACGATCACGGTGGTGACGCGCGAGCGGCTGGATGACCAGGCACAGCGCAGCATCGCCGATGTGCTGCGCTACGTGCCGGGCACCACCGTCGGCCAGGGCGAAGGCAACCGCGATCAGATCACGCTGCGCGGCCAGAACACCACTGCGGACTTCTTCCTCGATGGCGTTCGCGATGACGTGCAATATTATCGCAGCCTCTACAACATCGAGCGGGTGGAAATCCTCAAGGGGCCCTTTGCGCTGATCTTCGGGCGCGGCGGCAGCGGCGGCATCATCAACCGCGTCCAGAAGACCCCGACGGCCGAAGCGCTGGCGGTTGGCGGTACGGCCAGCGTCAACAGCTTCGGCGCCTGGGACGTTTCGACGGACATCAACGCGCCGATCAGCGGGAATGCGGCCTTCCGCTTGAACGCAACCTACGAGAACTTGGATAATCACCGCGATTTCTTCGATGGTGAACGCTATGCGATCAATCCCTATCTCGCGGTCGATCTGGGCCAATGGAAGCTGGGCCTGTCCTATGAATATGTGAACGACGACCGCGTCACCGATCGCGGCGTGCCGTCGATCGCCACGGCCCCAGGTCAGCCGAACCGACCGATCACCGGCTATCGCGATACCTTCTTCGGCACGCCCGGCGTCAATCGCGCCGGTCTGGAAGCGCATATCGTCAAGGCGCGGCTCGATGGCGAACTGGCAGAGAACCTGAACTGGTCGACCACCGTGCTTTATGGCGACTACGACAAATACTACACGAATGTCTTCGCCAACGGCGCAGCCACCGGGCAGACGGGTACGGTTGCGCTTTCCAGCTACACCGACCCGACGAAGCGCAAGAACTTCATCGCCCAGAGCAATCTGGTGTGGGACGTCGATCTGGGTTCCATCGGTAACAAGGTCTTGCTCGGCCTTGAATATGGCGATCAGGATTCGATCAACCAGCGCCGCAACGGCACGCTGTCCAGCGGCACGCTCAACCTTGCCAATATCGTCTATCCGACCGTGACCTTCGGCGCGCTGGCGCGCAACAGCGAGTCCAATGTACAGTTCTTCTCGGCCTATGCCCAGGATCAGATCAGCTTTGGCGATCATGTCGATCTGGTGGTCGGCTTGCGCTATGACCGGTTCGAAATCGAGGGCACGGACCTGATCGGCACGCCGCGCCCGTTCGCCCGCACCGATGACAAGGTCAGCCCGCGCATCGGTTTGATCGTCAAGCCGCAGGAGAACATCTCGATCTACGGCAGCTACAGCCAGTCCTTCCTGCCGCGCTCGGGCGACCAGTTCCTCACGATGTCGGCCACCCAGCAGAACCTCGCGCCGGAAAAGTTCACCAACTATGAAGTCGGCGCGAAATGGGACATCCGTCCCGACCTCAACGTGACACTGGCCCTGTTCCAGCTTGACCGGACAAACGCGACCACGCCCGATCCGAACAACGTAACGGCTACGATCAATGTCGGCGAAACGCGCACCAAGGGCATCGAACTGGCGCTGACCGGGCGGATCACACCCAAGTGGCAAGTGAGCGGCGGCTATACCTATCAGGATGCCAAGCTGCGCGGGAACGGCTTCGTCCGGCTCGCGCAGGTGCCCGAGCACCAGTTCGCACTGTGGAACCGCTATGATTTCAATGACAGCGTCGGTGCAGGCCTTGGTGTGGTCCACCAGTCGAGCCAGTTCGCCGCGATCCGCACCTCGGCGACCACAACACGCCTGCCGGGCTTCACCCGCGTCGACGCCGCGCTGTTCTTCACGGCGTCGGAAAAGTTGCAATTCCAGGTGAACGTCGAGAACCTCCTCGACGAGGAATATTTTTCCGATGCCCACAATAACAACAACATCACGCCGGGCGCACCGATCAATGCGCGCTTTACCGCGAAAGTGAAATTCTGAGGGCGATGGACTCGAAGCGGCCGCTGGAACTGCCCGGCTACGTTGGCTGCAAAGCTAACGGCGGCAATTCCCATCGGCCGATCCTGAACGTCGGATAACGGCCGATTCAGGATCGCGTTCCACTCCCTCTGCGAGAGGTCCACCGACCACATCGCGAAGGAAGGGAACGGACATGGCATTTGCAAAGAAGATCGTGCTGGCGAGCCTGCTCGGAGTGAGTGCCGTCGTATCCTTGCCATCGACTGCACTGGCAGGTGACCGCTGGGGTCACCGCCACTCGGAGTACAATGACGAAGATGACGATTGGCGAGATCGTCGCGGTTATCGCTCCGACTATGAGGATCGCGATTATTATCGCGAGCGGCCGCGCTATGTGAACCGTTCGCGCCATCGCTGCCGCTCCGGCGGCACGACGGGCGCTATCGTCGGCGGCGCACTTGGCGCTCTGATCGGCCGAGGCATCGATCGCCGCGGCGATCGGGCGGTTGGCACCATCCTCGGGGCGGGCGGCGGAGCGCTCATCGGCCGCGAACTTGAACGCAATAGGGGTTGCTGACCGAAGGTCCTGTCAGGTCCTCGTGATGCCCCCTGAACGACAGCCTGCGCTGGCATTCAGGGGGCATCAACGGACAGGCGAACACAATTCTCCCCAATAGTCGCTGGGAGAAATTGTATGCACAGCGTGTTTCTTCCGCGCGCATCGGAAACCGACCTAAAGCCCGATCCCGCCTTCGCGCGATGGGGCAGCGGTTACGGCGATGGGTATGGCCAGAGGATCGAGCGGGAGTTCGGCCGATTGGAATGCAGTATCATCATCGCGGCCGACCGAGGCGAGATTTCCTCCAGGGAGGAGCGCCGGCTGCTTCATCGTCTTGCCGCAATTGATCGTCTCTACGACCGCTGCCGCTGGAAGGCTCTCAGCCACCGAGAACGCAAGGCTATCGTCGAGCATCTCCGCCTAATTCGTTCCGAAATTCGCCACGGCGGCATTCGGAGAAACTGTTGCTGAGTCGCGGGCGCAGCAATCGGATCAATAGGTTAACGGCTGGTTCAGCGGTTTTCTGGCTTGATAGCCGCTCAGCTTCGACTCGGTTTTAAATATGAAATCCGTATCGGAGCGGGAGATGGATCATGCTTACTGCATTCAGGAAGTCTGCGCTTGCTCTGGCGCTGGCGGCTACCAGTCTGTCCGTCGTAACTCCGGCTTCGGCGCACGATCGCAATTATCGTCATCGTCATCGTGGTGGCGATGATGCAGCGATTGCCATCGGCGCGGGAATACTCGGCCTGGCCATTGGCGCGGCAATCGCGTCACGCAGTGACCGGCGCTATGACGACAGATACTACTACTATGATCGCGGTTATTACTATCCGCGAAATCAGCGACATTACTATCGCCGACATCACAACCAATACTACTACAATGGCTATCCGGTCTATCGCAACTACAATGGCTACGACAATTATTACCGCTATCGGCATCACGACGACGATGATGACGATTGATAGCTACCGGGCGGGACTGAAATTCGCCCTCGCCCGGCTCGGGCTGGGATCGCTCTCCATCGGAAAGGAACCTTCGGCATAATTGCAGGTTGGCGGTGTGCGTTACCTGCAAAGGGAGATGGACCGACGAAGATGTGTCAGGCGATGCCGTAGGTTTCGTTCGCCGTGCAGAAGGTCAAGATCGCCGTCTACGGTCGCTGAGGCGCGCCGATTGTGTGGCGACTGACCTTCGGATTCCATTAACCGTGGCCTTCGCCTGTATTCAGGGGTGATCAACGGGCAAGCGAGCATAAATCTCCCGACACTTCTTTGGGAGAAACTATATGCGCAGCATCTTTCTTGCCGGGGCATTGGCGGCGGCTTTGATGTCGGTTCCCGCCTCTGCCCAGTGGTACGATCGCGGATATGGATATGGATCCGGCTATGGTTCTGGCCAGCGGATCGAGCGGCAGATCAACCAACTGGAGCGCGAAATCAATCTTGCCGCCGACCGCGGGCGAATTTCCTCGCGACAGGAGCGCTGGCTCCTTCGCAGGCTTTCCGAGGTTGATCGTCTGTTCGACCGCTATCGGTGGAACGGCTTGAACTACAACGAGCGCGAGGACCTGCTTGGTCGTCTCCGGCACATTCGCTCGGACGTCTACGGCCGCCGCGATTGGAACAATGGCAACTGGAACCATGGTGACTGGAACAATGGCCGTTGGCATCGCAACGACGGCCAGAATTGGTATCGCTACCGGGACAACGATGCCGACGACGATGACTGAGGATGGGCCTGGGGTGCTGCCTCTGGGGAAACCCCATCCGGTGGCACCTTGCAGGACTTGACCTCCTGGGAGGTAATGAGGTTATCGACCCCGAAGCGGCCGATCCGCCGGTGGTATGCTTTCCCAGCGGGACCGAACCAGAGAATCAATTGAACCTGTAGGTGAGATCGAGGCGCACGCGCTTGCCGCCTTCCCTGGTGATGAGACGCTCGACAGCCGCGGCCCTGATGCCCAAGGTGAGCACCCTGGTGACCGCATAATTCGCGTAGATGTCGTGCCCTTTCAAATCGGTACCGGTGCCGGCGCGGAAGGTATCGTCTTGCGCGTAGCTTCCGTTGACGGCGAGCTTTTCCATGCGAAACCAGCGATAGCCCACCTCGAGGCGACCGGGCTTGCTGGTGTCGCCCCAGCCGGCGGAAAGGACGTAGCCGGTGCGCCGGTTGGCATGGGCGCGGCTGATCGAGTCGAGCGCGCCTCTGTAGCCTTGGAGATTGCGGTAGAGATCCGCGCCAAGGACGAGCGGCTTGCTGGCCGCGCGCAGCTTGTATTGCGCATTGAGCGAGAGGATCGCGTAGTCGCGGCCGCCATTGCCGTCGAGCAGCCGCAGCCGGTCCTTGTCGCCGCGATCCGCATCGAAGCGGAATAGACCGGCGGCGAGCACGATGTGTCCCCGTTCCAGCACAGCCTGGCCGGCGAACAGCTTGCCCGACAATTGCGTAGGCCCCACAGGTAGCTTGAACGCGCCGCCGTTGAACTTGAGCTTGCCGGAGCCGGGAAGCGGCAGGCTAACATTGCCAGACAGGCCCAGGACCGAGACGTCGTTGTCCCACAAATACTCGTTGGACGTGAAGAAGGGGAATGCCATCCGGCCTACCTCGGCGCCCACCGATCCACGCTGCCAAACCACCGAATATTGATCCAGGAGGACCTTCAGGTCGTCTTCCGGATTGCCGTCGAAGTCCGCAAAAGTGATATTTGCGCTTTGCTGGCTTTGGCCGGTGGTCCGCACCTGAGCGCGCGCTATGAAACCGCCGTCCAGATCAGCCTTGCCTCTGAGCCGTGCGCGGAAACGGGCTCGGGTCCGCTCTTCCCGCTTCGCACCCGTCTCGGTCTGGCTGTCCCAATCCTGCTCCAACCTGAGCCGGACATCGCCCGAAATGTCGATGGCTGGCCGGTCAGCTGCAGACGCGGCCTGCGGCACTGCCAGCATGAGGGCGGCAAGGGCCAGTCGCATCATACGGAATCTCGCATGTCGGCCGAAGCGGATCGCGTTGCGGCTGCACATCGTGACTCATTGGGAAGGTGCCCAAATTTCCGCAATGGGTCGTTTTGCGATGCTTGGTCTACGCGGTCTCGACGTGCCGCGAAGCGCAAATCCCCGATCCTCATGAAACGGCTGGGCGCGCTAATCACCATGGATTTACCCCCCCCGTTTCGAATAGTTCTTGGATGCGAAAAGTTTGTCGCTGCCCCGGCGGTCGCTGCAGACGTTTTCTAAGGCGACGTTTGCGCAGCCATGCCCAAACCCCGGTCAGGTAGAGCGCCGGGAGCGAAAGACCCGCGAGTATGGTCAACATACGTCCGATCAATCCGGCGACCTCGCCGCTATGGACAGCAAACGCGGACTCGAGGACCTTGTTGGCAAGCGGCGCGCGGCTCGCGTCGTATGCGTCGAGGACCCGGCCGTCCGCAGCCGCGACGGTCACAACACTAGTGCCTGACCAGGTCCGCCATTCGCCCGGCGTTCGTAGCCGCACTTGGTAGGCAGGCGACTTGTTCGATGGGAGGCTGACCGCCACGAACTGACCTTCCGGCAGCGCCTCGGAAGCAGCCATCACCGCGCGCTCGGCGCCGATCGGCTGTTCGGGCAAATGGCCTGGCGTTACCTTGTAGGCAGTACGGTAAGCAGCGATCTGTGGGACGAACTCGCGCAGTTGCTTGCCGAACGACATGGCCGCACCCGAGAGCGCGAGTATGACCAGCGCCAAGGCGGCGAGGAGACCGCTTGCGCGGTGCCAGCCAAACAGTTGTTGTAGCCGAGTGCGCCAATTACCGGCTGCGAAAGCAGCGCGCCAATAGCGACGCCGCGGCCAGCCGATCCACAGGCCGGACAGTGCGCCGCTTAGCAGGAACAACCCGGATGCTCCTACCAGCAGGCCGCCATTTTCGCCGAGCAACAATAAATGGTGGAGGTTGTATATCCACCGGGCCAGGTTGCCCCTCGGCGCCGTCGGAGCGCGGAGGCGGTCGGCCACCACCATCCCAGTCGATGTCGAGACTAGGACCGTCTTCTTTCCGCCGTCGGGCGCCGCGAAGGACACTCCCATGACCTTAGGGTGTCCTGGATCGGCGAAGTAGAGCCCAATCGACTCCGGTGGGGATGCTTGGGTTCGAGCGGCCGCGGCGAGCAGCGTGTCTAGCGGCAATGTTCCCGGCAGAGGGGCGGCAAGCGCGGCCTTGTCCGCTTCGCGGTGGAACACGAGCAAGGCGCCGGTAAGGCCTTGGATAGCCCACACCAATCCCAGCGTTAGTCCAAGCCACAGATGGGCCAGGACCAAGGCCCGCTTAACACGGGTGCGAGGTGAATAGGTTTTGGTCATTAGCTTCCTCAAGGCGGCGAACGGCCCGTAGCCCAACCATCCATCCACCGAAAGAATTTAATTGCGAGTGTTTCGCAATATCGTTAGGGGGCCACGCATTCGAAGGGGAATTTCATGCACGCCAAGCTTTTTGCAACCGCCGCCGCGGTCGCCCTCGTTCCTGTATTCAGCACGCCTGCAATCGCTGTCGAGGCCGATGCAGCCGAAAATACATCGGCCGATACCATCGTCGTGACCGGTGTCCGTGAACAGGATGGCTACGCGCCCAAGCAGACCACTGCAGCCAAGGTCCCTGCGGAACTGCGCGACATTCCCCAGACGATCGATGTTATCCCCGACGCGGTCCTCAGGGATCAGCGCGCATTGTCGGTACAGGACGCGCTCAAGAACGTGCCGGGCGTCGGCATGAGCCATGGCGACGGCCAGCGGGACCAGGTGACGATCCGCGGCTTCAGCGCGATCTCCGATCAGTTCATCGATGGCTTCCGCGACGACGCGCTCTATTTCCGGGACCTGTCCAACATCGAGCGGATCGAGGTTATCAAGGGGCCCGCCGCCGTGCTCTATGGGCGAGGTTCCTCGGGAGGGCTGATCAACCGCGTGACGCGCAAGCCGGGCGAGAACGTCGCCTCGGTCACGCTCACCGCAGGCAGCTGGGATACCAGGCGCGGCGAGTTCGATGTTGGCCGCGTGGCAGCCGGTGGTGAAACCGGGTTCCGCCTGACCGGCGCGCTCGAACGCAGCGGCAGTTTCCGCCAATATCAGTTCCTTGACCGCGAGGCGATCGCGCCCTCGTTCCTGTTCCGCCCCGGTCCGCGCACCGAGGTTCTAGTCCAGGCCGATTACCTGCGTGACAAGCGGATCACCGACTTCGGCATCCCTGCTTACCTGGGCCGCCCGGTCGATGTTGATCCGAAGACCTATTACGGCGCGGCAAATGCCAAAGAGGCGGACACCAGCGAGTCCCGGGTGTTCTCGCAGACCGTGTCGCTGGTCCAGCAGCTCGGCGACAACACTTCGCTGCGCAACGGCTTCCGTCACTACGACTACGCGCTCGACCGCCGCAACACGCTTACCGGTGCGGTCTTGGGTGTGACAGCGACGCGGCCGCGGCCGCTCGCCTCACTCAATCGCTCGAACTTCTTCCGTGACGAGGACGGCTGGTCCAACCAGCTCGAGCTGACCCACAAGGCGACGTTGGCCGGGACGGTCCACACCATGCTCGTCGGTGTCGAGATCGCACGTCAAACCAAGAGCCAGCTGCTTTATTCACGCAACAACTTCACCACGGTCGATCTGTTCAACCCGGTCCTCCCGGTCGTGCAGATCGACCTCGGCGGCACGCCGGCCACCAACAATACTGGCAAGTTCCGCAACGAGGGTGTCTACGTCCAGGACCTCATCGACTTCGGCTCGGGCTTCAAGGCGCTGCTCGGCCTGCGCCACGACTGGTTCGACCAGCAGACCATCCAGAAGCTCGCTCTGCCGAACGTTTCGCGCAAGGACAGCGAGTGGAGCCCTCGTGTCGGTCTGGTGTTCCAGCCCGACAATGCACAAAGCTACTATGTTTCCTACAGCAAGTCCTTCCAGCCCTCAGGCGAAGGCTTCGCGCTCGCGGTAAACAACGCCGACATCGAACCGGAGAAGACCACAAACAAGGAGGTCGGCGCCAAGTACACGCTCTTCGACGGCCAATTGGGCGCCACGCTTTCGCTGTTCGAGCTCAAACGAACGGGGATCAAGCAGACGGTGCCGGGTACGACCACGATCATTCCTATCGGTACGCAGCGCACCCGCGGCATCGAAGCGACGCTTCATCTTGATCTGCCGTCGGGGTTCCGCGCGATTGCCGGATACTCGTATCTTGACGCGAAAATCATCCAGTCGGTCGCCATTGATGACGGGCAGCCCGTTCTCGGCAAGCGGGCGACGCTGACGCCCAAGCACAGCGCCAACGTGTTTGTGACCAAGTCCTTTGGCGAGCGCTTCGGACTTGGCGCGGGCGCGAACTACGTTGCCGATCGCTTCGCGAATCCGGGGAACACCGTCGTTCTGCCCAAGTTCGTCACTGTCGACGCGCTCGGCTGGGTGCAGCTCGGGAAGATCCGCTTGCAGGCCAACGTCTACAACCTGTTCGACCGGCGCTACATCGTCTCAGGCCACGGCACCTCGCCGAACCTCAATCTGCCCGGAGCGCCCCGAACGGTTCTGGGGACCGTGCGTCTAACGCTTTGATCGAGGAGCGCCAAAGCGTGTTCGAGCGAGACATGGCCAGGCTGATCGAGCCACGGTCGTCTTCCGCTGGGTTCGCTGATCAGGAGTAACGGGCGAACACGCGTGGCCCCAAGTCGCCGAATGCCATCACCTGAAGCGGCCGAATGCGGCCGTCTGCCTCCATGCCGGGAGAGCCCATCGGCATTCCTGCGTCGGCCAGGCCCGGGAGGCAGCGGACCCCGCAGGCCGGCACGGTTGACCCAGTCTTCGGGGCAGGAGCGATCTGGGATCGCGTGGCATCACGAAACGGCGCGGTTCGCGCTCCCACCGTACAGGCGGAGGCTACCAACGCGATGACTAGCCTCACGGCCCGCATGCCAAGACCACTGCCCGTTGCGGCTTAGACCCTCTCGCGTGGCCAGTTTCATAGCCGCAGTGGCTCAGCGAAGTCCGACGTTGCCCGCGAGACGCGGCACGGGCTGGCGCTCAATCCTGTTCCAGACCGTCAAGGATTGGACACTCAGGCCGGCTATCGCCCCGACATCGCGATGCAAGGTCGAGGAGCGAAGCACGCATCGCCTCCAGCGCGCGGGCCTTGCGGCCAAGCTCCTCCGCACGTGCGAGGGCAAGCGCCTTCACGTCGGCGCTTGCCCTGCTCTGGTCCGACCACAAAGACAGTAATTCTCCGATTCCGTCGATCGGGAATCCCAGGTCGCGCGCGTGGGCAATGAACGAGAGCCGGTGGACATCGTCTGGTGAATAGTCACGATAACCGCTCCCGCGCCGGGCAGGAGATGGGATGAGCCCAATCTTTTCATAGTGGCGGATCATACGCTGGGAGACACCGCTGGCCTCGGACGCTGCGCCGATATTCATAGCTTCACTCTGTTCAATCTGAGCGCATTGGTAACGACGCTCACCGAAGACAATGCCATGGCCGCGGCGGCGATGATCGGCGAGAGCAGAATACCGAAGAAGGGGTAGAGCAACCCCGCCGCAATCGGAACGCCGGCCGCATTGTAGACGAAGGCAAAGAACAGATTCTGGCGGATATTCGCCATCGTCGCCTCGCTCAGTCGACGCGCGCGCACGATGCCAGTCAGGTCGCCCTTGAGGAGCGTTACCCCGGCGCTTTCAATCGCGACGTCGGTGCCCGAACCCATCGCTATGCCGACATCAGCAGCGGCAAGCGCCGGCGCATCGTTGACGCCGTCCCCGGCCATGGCGACGATCTTGCCCTCACCTTTGAGCCGTTCGATGACCGCGCTCTTCTGGTCGGGCAGGACTTCGGCTTCGACTTTCTCGATGCCCAGCCTTCGCGCCACGGCCTGCGCCGTGGTCCGGTAGTCGCCGGTCAACATCACCACGGCAATGCCTTCGGCCCGCAATGCCGACAAAGCCTCTTGCGTCGTCTCCTTGACCGGGTCCGCGATCGCGAAGACACCCGCGACTTGGCCGTCGACCCCCATGAAGATTCCCGTAGCGCCGTCCTCGCGAAGTTCGTCGGCCTGCTTGGCCATGGAGCCGGCAACGATGCCATTCTCTTCGAGGAAGCGGGCGTTGCCGAGCGTGATGCGCTTCCCATCGACCAAACCGATCGCCCCCTTGCCGGTCGGAGAATTGAACTCGCTGACCTGCGGAATTGAAATTCCTTTAGCTTCAGCTGCCGCGACGATCGCCAGTGCGAGCGGGTGCTCGGATGCACGCTCGACGCCAGACGCAAGGCGGAGCAATTCATCGGCATCAAAGCTTCCGGCAGGCACGATCCGGGTTACCGAGGGCTTGCCCTCCGTCAGCGTGCCGGTCTTGTCGACAACCAGCGTATCAACCTTTTCGAGCCGCTCGAGCGCTTCGGCGTTCTTGATGAGCACGCCCAGCCCTGCCCCACGGCCGATACCCACCATGATCGACATGGGAGTCGCGAGACCGAGCGCGCAGGGGCACGCAATGATGAGCACCGCGACCGCGGCGATCAAACCATGGGCAAAGCGTGGCTCGGGACCCCAGATTCCCCAAACGACAAAGGCCAGGATCGCGACGAGCAGGACGGCGGGTACGAACCACCCCGCCACCTGGTCGGCGAGGCGCTGGATGGGCGCGCGTGAGCGCTGCGCATCGGCAACCATTTGCACGATCCGGGATAGCATCGTGTCGCGGCCCACCTTCGCGGCGCGGACGACAAGCGCGCCGCTCTGGTTGAGTGTGCCCCCGATGACGGCATCGCCCACGCTCTTGCTGACCGGCATGGATTCGCCAGTGACCATCGATTCATCGAGCGCCGATCGTCCGTCCTCGACGATCGCGTCCACAGGCACTTTTTCACCGGGACGCACGCGCAGACGATCACCGACGACAATAGTCTCAAGTGAGACCTCCTCCTCCCGTCCATCCCCGACGACCCGTCGGGCGGTCTTCGGCGCAAGATTCAGAAGCGCCTTGATGGCGCCTGATGTGCGTTCGCGCGCCCGAAGCTCAAGAACCTGCCCTAGCAGGACGAGGACGGTGATGACCGCGGCCGCCTCGAAATAGACGGCGACGGTTCCGTCCATGCCCTCGAAGGCATCCGGGAAGATTGACGGAGCAAGCGTCGCGATGACGCTGTAGGCCCAGGCGACACCCGTTCCCATGGCGATCAGCGTGAACATGTTGAGATTCCGGCTGCGGATCGATGTCCAGCCTCGCTCGAAGAATGGCCACCCCGCCCACAGCACGACCGGGGTTGCGAGCGTAAACTGGAGCCAAGTCGATGTTTTCGGATCGATCAGGCGATGAAGGGCCGGGATGAGGTGACTTCCCATCTCGAGGGCGAACACGGGAAGGGTCAGCGCCAGCCCGATCCAGGACCGCCGAGTCATATCGACAAGTTCCGCGCTGGGCCTCGTGTCCGCGCTGACCGTTTCGGGCTCCAGCGCCATCCCGCAGATTGGGCAAGGGCCCGGATGATCCTGGCGAATTTCCGGATGCATCGGGCAGGTCCAGATTGTCCCCGGCGCGGCCTCGACTGTCGCAGGCGTTTCCGCCGTCAGATAGCGCGCTGGATTTGCCTCGAATTTGGCGAGACAACTCGAACTGCAGAAATAATAATCGTGGCGCTGGTGGACAGCATGATGCGGCGTCTTTGCCGGATCGACGGTCATGCCGCAGACCGGATCCTTGACTTCTGTCGTCATGCCTTCGCGCTGCGCGTGATGTGCATGGGCTCCGCAGCAGCCATGATCTTCATGCGCCGTGGTATTCGAATCGGTCATAAACCGTCTCCTTTCCAACGCATGCCGATCTAGGGTCTGACATCATGTCAGGGTCAAGGCCCCTTTTACGCACCTCAAGAAGCTGGCGGTGGCAGCGTTCCTAACCATGCAACCAGTCCGAGGATCAGGATGCCGGAGACAATTTCGATCCACAGGCTTCGTTTCAGCCGCACCACGGCCGCTGCGGCACCATCCCCGCCGACGGCTTTGCCCAGCGCCGGCGTCAGCCGAAAACGATTACCCGCCGCCAGCCCCAGCATGATGGCGAACAAGGCGAGCTTGATCAGAAGGAGCCGGCCGTAGTCGCTTTCTGCAAGTCTTAACGCATTTTGTGGACCGACGAGAAAATAGCTGTTCACCAGCCCCGTCACTATGATTAGGCCGACGATGATCGTCCCGGAAGCCGCGAAACTGGCAAGCGCTCGATGCGCCGCATTGAGCGTGTCCGGTGTCTGGACCCGGCGCGATACGATAAGGATGAACGCACCCAAGGCGCCGATCCAGGCCGCGGCAGCCAGCAAATGAATAATGTCGCTGGCCAATTGGACCATCCCTGCTGGTCCCTCGGTGGCGGCGCCGTGGCCCGACCAGGCCAGGCTCGCGACAGCTATGGCAGCAAGACCGGTGAGGAGGGCGAGCCCGGCCACCCGACGCAACACAGAGGTCAGGGCGGCGATGCCCAAGATGGCCAGAACCGCCATCCGCGCGAGCAGAGCCCATCCAACATTCGTCTCGGTGAGCAGCATCATCGCGCTCGCGCGATCGACACCTTCGACACCCACGCCAAGCATGGCAGCGGCGGACAGCAGGAAGCCATAGCCACTCAGCAGGATGCCCAGCACGGCCAGCGCCACGGTCAACCCGCGGAGGGGCAGCAATCTCTCGCGCTCGTCGCCGGTCAGGGCGTAGAGCGCGAAGAGGAGCAGTCCGAACAGCAGCCCGAGATCCGCGTAGAGAGCCCAGCGGATCGCGATGAGCGGCCAGTCCGCCAATTTAGCGGACCGTGAAGGTCAGGCTGCCGGCGATGCGGTGCGTGTCGACCGAGACGACGTGCCAATCCAGCTTGTAGGTGCCCGCGGCGAGCCGACGCGGCAAAGCCGCGATCAGCGTCTTGCCATCCCGGCCAACGGTGGTCCTCACGCCGCCAATCTTCATCGGCGCATGATTTGCCATTCCGGGCATGCCGGTCATCGCAAGGTCGATACCGGATAATTGCATCAAACGCTCGCTGAACGTCAGGGTAAGCCGGTTTGTCGCGGCAACGGTCGCGCTCGCGGCGGGCGATGAGCTCACCAGCTTGGGATGCGCCAGTGCCGGGGCCGACACGCCGATCGAAAGGGCCGCGAACGCGGCGAACAGAGTCTTGGTCTTCATCGAACATCTCCTTCGCGTTCGATGACCATTACGCAGATTGAGTGCCGATCCCTCATCGGTGCCCACTCGATTGGCGATGAGGGATTTTTCGCTACCATGCGTAAATCCAATGCGCAGGGGCGGGAGTAGCGAGATGATGGACGTTGATGCAGCACTGAGCCGCCTGAGAGAGCTTCCGGTCGATCCGCGTTTGGAGGCGATCGACGGCGCGGTGATCGACGCGCTTGCCTACCAGCGCCGGCACGGTGCGCCTCTATCAGGAGCCGTCTTCGGCATCGCCGCCGGCGTCGCCCTTTCCGTCGGACTTCTGGGATCAGCCATACCTGCGCGCGAGACTCGGGTGGCATCGATCGCCCCCTTCGGCGCGCCGCCGGCACTGGCGCCATCGACGCTTCTCGGGACGAGCGAATGACCGATCGCCGTCGCCTCGTGCTGATTGCGGTGGTCGCCTTCGTGGCCGCGATCGCTGGCGCCTTCCTTGGCCGGGCCTTCATCGCGCCGCCAGCCCCGGTCGAAACTGAACTGCATGCACTGCTCCACCACGAGCTCGACCTCGATAGTGCGCAACAAGCGCGCATGGACGAAATCGAGCGCCGCTTCGCGATCCGCAAACAGGCGCTGGAGCTCGAACTTCGGGCGGACAATGCGCGGCTCGCCGACGCTATCCAGGCCGAACATGGCTATGGTCCCGCTGTCGGCGGCGCAGTCGATCGGTCGCATCAGGCGATGGGTCAGCTTCAGAAGGAAACGCTCGAGCATATCTTCGCCATGCGAGCGGTCCTGAAACCCGACCAGGCTGCCAAATTTGACGCGGCCGTCGTAAAGGCGCTCACGGCCAAGGAACCGTGAGCCTTGATCTCGCCGCCTGCTCGGACGGCGAGCTAGCCGCGCTTGCGCTGGGTGGGCGACAGACAGCCTATAGCGAGCTGATGCGGCGCCACCGGGACTGCGTCTTTCGCCTGCTGCGCGGTCATACCGGAAACGCGGACGCCGCGGTCGACCTGGCCCAGCAGAGCTTCATCGCGGCATTCGCCGCGCTACGCAGCTATGACGGCGAACGGCCCTTTCGTCTCTGGATCTCGCGCATCGCGATCAATAAAGCGCGCGACTGGGCTCGCCGCCGCGCGGTGCGCCGTCTCTTTACCTTTGCGCGGCCGATCGAGGAGGCGATCGATGTGGCTGATCCCGGGATCTCGACCGACGTCCGGCTCGACGACCGGCGCGAACTTGAGCGGACAATGGCCGCGATCGCCACCCTACCTGCCAGCCTCAAGGATGTGCTCGTCCTGCGAACGATCGAAGGTATGAGCCAAGCTGAAAGTGCGGGCGTTCTCGGCATCAGCGAAAAGGCCGTGGAGACCAGGCTCTATCGCGCGCGCGCGAAACTGGCGGAAATTTTGAGGGGTTGATGCCGACCCTGCGTAACTCCTGAGAGTTCAGGACAGGAATCGCGCGCAATGGACCTTTCAACCCTCGACCGCCGGGACTTCTTGCGAGGGGTCGGGTTTGCAGGCGGGACGGCCGCCCTGGCGGCCTGGATGCCGGCATGGGCCCAACCGGTTTCCGAAGGGCTCACCGCGCCGCTTCCAACCGTATCGGGCACCGACATTACGCTGAAGATCGCGCGGCAAACGATGACGATCGATGGGCGCCGGTCGGCCGCGATCGGCGTCAACGGCACCGTGCCGGCACCCCTCATCCGCCTACGCGAAGGCCAGACGGTACGACTCAACGTGATCAACGAGCTTGACGAAGACAGCTCGATTCACTGGCATGGGCTTCTCGTGCCGCCCCAGCACGACGGCGTTCCTGGTGTGTCCTTTCCGGGCATCAAGCCGCGGTCGAGCTATCTCTACGAGTTTCCCGTCCGTCAGAACGGCACCTATTGGTACCACAGCCATTCCGGCCTCCAGGAGCAGCTTGGGCATTACGGCCCGATCGTCATCGATCCCGCTGGAGCCGATCCCGTACGCTTCGACCGCGAACATGTCATTGTTCTGTCAGATCATAGCCAGCTTTCGCCAGAGGCGATCTTCCGGCGAATGAAGGTCGATCCAGGCCATTTCAATTTCCAGCGGCAGACGCTCGCGGGCCTGCTTGCAGGTAAGGACCAGCGGCTCAAGGACCGGGTCGACTGGGGGGCGATGCGGATGGATCCGACCGACATCTCCGACGCCACGGGTGCCGCTTATACCTATCTCGTCAATGGCCATGGCCCCTTCGACAACTGGACCGCGCTTTTCACGCCAGGCCAGCGGGTCCGCCTGCGGTTTATCAATGCCTCCGCGATGACAACGTTCAACGTCCGCATCCCAGGGCTACGCCTCACCATCGTCCAGGCCGATGGCCAGAATGTCATGCCGGTCGAGGTCGACGAGTTCCAGATCGGCGTTGCCGAGACTTATGACGCGATCGTCGCGCCGACCGAGGACAAGGCCTACACGCTCGTCGGCGAGGCGATCGACCGCTCCGGCATGGCGCGGGCAACCCTAGCGCCTCGGGCCGGCATGAGCGCGCCGGTTCCGCCCCTTCGCAAACGTCCCATCGCGACGATGAAGGACATGGGGATGGATATGTCCGGCATGCAGGGCAAAGGCATGGACATGTCGGGTGGCATGAGCCCGTCTCGCGGGGTCGATCCGACAGCAGAGAAGAATGAGTCGGGGCGACTTGCTTCGGGCGTCGCTGCCGGAGCCGCCATCCAAAGCACCATGCCGGAAATGGCGGGAATGGACCATGGTCAGATGGGCGCGATGGACCATTCCTCCATGGCCCAGGGCGGCATGGATCACGCGGCGATGGGCCATGGCGCGATGTCAGGCAGTCAGCCCATGGCGGGTCATGACATGGGCGCGATGAACATGCGCGACTTCTCTAACGCACCTCAGGTCAAGCGCGGACCCGGCGTCCAGACCATCTCGCCGATGCCGACGGATCGGACGGGCGAGCCCGGACAGGGTCTCGAGGACGTTGGTCACAAGGTCCTCGTCTACAAGGACCTGATGGCGCTCGACCGCAATCCCGACGTGCGCGCGCCGTCTCGCAGCATCGACATCCATCTCACCGGCAACATGGAGCGATTCATGTGGTCTTTCGACGGCGAGAAGATGTCCGACGTGCATGAGCCCATTCCGTTCATCGAGGGCGAGCGCGTGCGGGTGAACCTGATCAACGACAGCATGATGGGCCATCCGATCCATATCCACGGTCATTTTTTCGAGCTGGTGACCGGCCATGGGGATCATGGGCCGCGCAAGCATACCGTGATCGTTCAGCCGGGCGGAAAGGTGACCTGGGACTTCACGGCGGACGCCGTCGGAGACTGGGCCTTCCACTGCCATCTGCTCTACCACATGCACGCCGGCATGATGCGCGTCGTCAGCGTCCGTCCCAAGGGAGAGGCAGCATGATGCGGCTCGCCCCCTTCCTCGCCGCCGCAGCCACCATGGCCCTTACAGCACCCGCGTTCGCGCAGAATCATTCGATGCACAATATGCCGGGCATGTCGATGCCGGCGGCACAGCCGCAGGCTGCAAAACCCAAGCCCAAAGCGAGAAAGCCAGCGCCGCGTCGATCAGCGCCCGCGGCGCGCCCGGCCAGGCGCGCACCGCCCAAGCCCGCCAAGCCACCGGCGGTGCATCAGGGTCATGATATGAAGGAGATGGATCACTCCACCATGCCGGGCATGTCCGCCAGCCCCTCAGAGACGATGGATCATGATGCCATGCCGGGCATGGACAAGCAGAACGAACCTGCCGGTCACGACATGACCGCGATGCCCGCCATGCAGCCGACCGGGACGGCGCTGCCTGCAGGCAGTGAGCCGGCTCCAAGGCCGCCAATGGACCATTATGCCGATCGCCAGTTTCCCCCCGCCGAAATGGCGCGGGCGCGTCGGAAAATGATGGCGGAAGAAGGGGGGCAGACGCTGTCACAGGTCATGTTCAACCTTGCCGAGTATCAGGTCCGCCAGGGTCATGACGGCTATCGGTGGGACGGTGAGGCCTGGTTCGGCGGCGACATCAACCGGCTGACCCTGAAGTCCGAAGGAGAAGGTGCCTTCCGCAACGGCGTGGAGGCCGCCGAGATCCAGGCGCTCTACAGCTGCGCCATAGGACCCTATTTCAACCTTCAGGCAGGGGTGCGCTACGACTTCAAGCCCAATCCCTCGCGCGCCTATGCCGTCCTCGGTTTCGAAGGTCTTGCCCCTTATTGGTTCGAGGTCGAGGGCGCTGTCTTCCTCTCGGACAAGGTCGACCTGCTCGGGCGCGTCGAGGGCTATTATGACCAGCGCCTCACCCAGCGCCTAGTCTTGCAGCCACGGGTCGAACTGAACTTCGCTGCGCAAGACGTGCCGGAAAACCGCATCGGGGCCGGTCTTTCCAACGCCGAACTCGGCTTGCGGCTTCGCTATGAGATCACGCGCCAGTTCGCGCCCTATGTGGGTGTGTCCTACGACGCGAAAAGCGGGCAGACGGCCCGTTACGCGCGCGACGACGGCGAAGATTCGACAACGACGAGCTTTGTTGCCGGTGTCCGGATCTGGTTCTGAGCGCACAAGGAGGGTGGGAAGCGAGCCCATAACTCAGCGGGGGCAGACAGGAGAACGGAGATGGACCATTCGCAGGACGCAGGCAGTAAGATGAACGGCTATATGAGCCTTGCCGTGCAGACATTGGTCAGCGCCGTCATCATGTACCTCGTGATGTTCGTCATGATCGACAACTTCGACAGCTTCTACAACAATCTCAACATGCTCTACATGACGCTGATGATGGTGGCGCCCATGGTGGTGCTGATGATCCTGGCGATGAAGCACATGTTTGCGTCGCGCTCCACCAATATTGCGATCATCGTCGTATCGGCGGCCGCTTTCTTTGGGTCGTTCGCCCTGATCCGTTCGCAGACGACGATCGGTGACCGAGCCTTTCTGCGTTCGATGATCCCGCATCATTCGGGCGCGATCCTGATGTGCCGCCAAGCGGATATCCGGAATGCAGAGGTCAAGCGGCTGTGCGGCGAAATCCGCACGTCTCAGCGCCGCTAGATCGATGAGATGAAGGTCATCCTTTCGCGCCTCGATTGACGCGCGAACAGATTTCGAGGGGTGCTTCCCCCGATCGCGTATAGGCAGATGAAGGAAAGAGGAACCGAACGTGCTGAAGCGCCGCCTGCTTGGAGCCGCATCGCTTTTCCTGGCAACCGCAGCAAGCGCTGCGGGACCGATAGTGATCCATCGCGACCCTGGATGTGGGTGCTGCGAGCAATGGGCCGCACAAGTGCGCGCGCAGTTCGGGCGGCGCATCAGCATGGTCGACGATCAATCCCGAGCTACGTTCCAGCGGGCTCGCGGCGTTCCGACCTCGCTGTCCTCCTGCCATACCGCGGTCATCGACGGCATGGTTTTTGAAGGTCATGTCCCCATCGCAGACATGAAGCGGGTGCTCGCCCAGCGCCCGAAGGGCATTGCTGGCCTTGCCGTGGCCGGCATGCCGGTGGGATCACCGGGCATGGAAGTCCCGGGTCGTCGCGGCGATGCCTATGTTGTCATTGCATTCGGTCCTTCGGGAACGCGGATATTTGCGCGCCATCAAGTATAGTTGGCCATTGTCGGCAAGGTTGGGCTGCGATAGATAGAAACGGTCTTGAAACGCTTTTTCGCCTCTCTGCTCCTCGTCGGAGCGCTCCTCGGCCTCTTCGGGGCGCAGTTGGCCTATGCGCACGGCGTGCCCGTTACCGCGAGTGCACCCAAAGCGATGGCGATGGACGCCGATTGCATGGCGATGATGGCCAAGCAGCAGCCCGCGCCAAAAGGAACCCCGTGCAGGGGACTTACGCTCGATTGCATCGGGGCGATGGGATGCGTCGTACCTATCCTGCTGGGTAATGCACTGCCCACGCCCGGGTCGCCATGGTTTCACGACCAGACCACCTTCTGGACCACCGTCAGTGTCCTGCACGGGCACGAGTACGCGCCCGAACCAGAGCCGCCCACCCTCCTTGGCTGATTGAACAATCGCGCCCGTCAGGCGCGCGGCTTCTTGTCGCGTCCAGACGCCCCGCGATTCCTCTCCATTCAGCCAAGGATATTCGTGATGATCAAGAAGTCGATTTCGGCCGCCCTGCTGGCGGTCCTCAGCCTCGCCGCGCCCGCATGGGCGACTGACCAGAACAGTGCGCCACAAGGACACTGGGAATGGAAGTCGGTGCCACAATATGGGCCGCGAGCAACCGGCCCGGCGCAAAAGCGCTTGTGGGTACCCGACAGCGCGCAGATGGCGAATTGCGCCTGCGACATGATGAAGACGAGCGCGGCCGATTGCATGAAATCCATGCATGATCACCGCATGTCGCCTTCGGCCGGCTGAACCACGGTTCCCGGCCGATAAGATAAAACAGTGAGGCCAGGCGCGTCGCGCCGGCGCGGGCACGATCCCGCGTCGGCGCATGTTGGTTCTCACTACTTCTCATGACGGCCCGGGACCTCCGCAATGGGAGTCCTCCATGCGCATCTTCTTCTTCGCCATCCCTGTGCTCGCGCTGACCACGAATTCCGCGCTCGCCGAGCCGCTGCGCTTCGAGGAAGCGCTGGCCCGTGCGGAGGCGCAGGCGCCATCCCTGCGCGCCAAGGCGCTGGAGGCCGACGCCCGGCGCTCCGCATTGCCCGCCGCCGGTCAGCTACCCGATCCCCGGCTCGGGCTCGGCATCGACAATTTTCCCGTGTCTGGCCCACCGGCGGGCAGCTTTGCCGAGGACAGCATGACGATGGCGCGGGTGGGAATCTCGCAGGAGCTTCCGAATGCCGCGAAGCGCCATGCTCGCACGACCCGGGCGCGGACCGATCTCGCGGCAGCTGAAGCCACGCTTCTGTCGGAGGCTCGCCGAGTCAAGGTTGCAACGGCGCTGGCCTGGATCGATCTCGCCTATGCGGAGCGTCGCCTCGATGCCCTCGACCGAGTCCTTTCTCGCCTTGCCCCCCTTCCCTCGGCCGCGAAAGCGGGCGTCACCTCAGGCGCAGCGCGTCCGGCGCAAACGCTGCAGATTCAGCAGTCGCTTGCGGCCCTGGAAGACCGCAGGAGTGAGCTCGTCGCCGAAGTGGCGCGCCAACGCGCTGTCCTCTCGCGCTGGACGGGCGAGCTAGCGCCCGAGACCGCCGGCGACGTTCCCGCTCTCATCATCGATGGCGCCGCCCTTCGGGCAAGCATAGCCGCTCATCCCGATCTCGGAGCCGCCCATACTCGCGTGGCCCAGGCCGAGGCCGACGTCGCCATCGCGCGGGCCGACAAACGGCCCGACTGGGGGTTCGACGTTGCCTACCAGCGCCGGGCTGATCGCTACGGCGACATGGTCTCAGCCGGCGTGACCATCAGCCTGCCCCTCTTTGCGGGCAGGCGCCAGGACCCGATGATCGCGGCCAGCACGGCGACCGCGGCAGCGGCGCTCGCCAGTCAGGAGGACATGCGGCGAACCCTCCTCGCGGACCTCGAGGCAGGCCTTGCCGACCATGACATGCACCATGAACAATGGGTCCGCGCACGCGAGACCTTGCTACCGCTTGCGCGCAACCGGTCCGAGCTCGAGACCGCCAGCTATGCGGCGGGTCGCGCTGAGCTTCTCGACGTGATCGAGGCCCGGGCCATGCTCGCCGACAGCGAGCTCCAATTGCTCGACAGGGAGGCCGCCGTCGCGCGCGATGCCGCGCGGCTCGTCCTCACCTTTGGGGGGAACAGCCAATGAAATTCGACACGACCTCGCGTGTGCAGCTGGGGATTGCCGCAGCCGTACTTGCTATTGCGGCCGGGGGGCTTGGCTACGGACTGGCCAGCTGGAACCATGGCGGCCCGCCCACTGCGGCAGGTCCCGGCGCGCGCAAGATCCTCTACTGGTACGATCCGATGGTCCCGAGCCAGCATTTCGACAAGCCGGGCAAGTCGCCGTTCATGGATATGGAGCTTGTCCCCAAATATGCCGACGAGGCGGCGAGCGGCGAGGCCGGCGTATCGATAGACCCCGCACGGACGCAATCGCTGGGTCTGCGCATCGCAGAAGCGCGCACGGGCACGCTTGGCTCCGCCCTCACGGCAACCGGTACGATCGAGTTCAACGAGCGTGACGTTGCGATTGTGCAGTCCCGGACCGGTGGCTTCGTTCAGCGTGTCTATGCGCGCGCGCCAGGCGACGTGATTGGCAAGGGCGCGCCGCTCGCCGATATCCTCGTGCCGGAATGGGCGGGCGCGCAGACCGAATATCTGGCGGTGCGGCGGATCGGCGATGCGGGCCTCGGCCGCGCCGCCCGGCAGCGTCTTCTGCTGCTTGGTATGCCACCGGGGACGGTCGCGGCCGTCGAGCGCAGCGGGCGACCGCATAATGTCACGACGATCTCGACGCCGACCGGCGGCACCATCAAGACGCTGGGCGTCAGGGCCGGGATGACGGTGACGAGCGGTCAGACGCTCGCGGAGATAAACGGGCTTGGCACGGTATGGCTGTATGCTGCCGTGCCCGAAGCGATGGCCGGAAGTCTCCGTCCGGGTGAAAGCGCAACCGCATCACTCGCGGCCTATCCGGGCGAACGCTTCACCGGCCGCATCGCCGCGATCCTTCCAAGCGTCGCCGCCGAAAGCCGAACCCTCACCGTGCGCATCGAGCTTCCCAATCGAGGCGGACGCCTGCGGCCCGGCATGTTCGCCTCGGTCGGTTTCGGAAGCACAGCGCGCCCGGCATTGCTCGTCCCTTCGGAGGCGGTCATTCGGACCGGCAAGCGCACGATCGTCATGTTGGCTCTGCCACAAGGGCGCTATCGGCCCGCGGAGGTGCAGACCGGCGCGGAGGCAGGAGGCCAGACCGAAATCCTTGCCGGTCTCGCCGCAGGGGAGAAGGTCGTCGCCTCCGGCCAGTTCCTGATCGATTCCGAGGCCAGTCTCTCGGGCATCGAGGCGCGTCCGATCGGCGGAGCAAGCCCCGCTCCGGGTGCAGCAGCACCTTCGAACGGTGCCTATCGCACGAATGGCCGGATCGAGAGCCTCGCGGGAGATCGGATCACCCTCAGCCACGAGCCTGTCCCTGCGCTCAAGTGGCCGGCCATGACGATGACGTTCAGGCTGGGCGCCCCAGCGCTTGCGCGCGGTTTCAAGAAGGGCGACCGGGTTGCCTTCAGCTTCGACCAGGGCGCGGAAGGCCCCGTCGTTCGCACCCTGACCCGAATGGCAGCGCGATGATCGGTCGGCTCATCGACTGGTCGGCCAACAACCGCCTGTTCGTGGTGCTGGGCGCGCTGGCGCTGGTCCTGAGCGGACTGCTCGCCCTGCGTAGCACGCCGATCGACGCGCTGCCCGACCTCTCCGACACCCAGGTCATCATCCGCACGACCTATCCGGGCCAGGCACCGCAGATCGTCGAGAACCAGGTCACCTATCCGCTCGCAACGACGATGCTCTCGGTGCCGGGTGCCAAGACCGTGCGCGGCTATTCCTTTTTCGGGGACAGCTTCGTCTATGTGATCTTCGAGGATGGCACCGACCTTTATTGGGCGCGCTCGCGCGTGCTTGAATATCTCAATCAGGTGCAGGAGCGCCTGCCCGACACGTCTCGGAGCGCCATCGGGCCCGACGCGACCGGTGTTGGCTGGGTATACCAATATGCGCTGGTCGACCGGACCGGCGGACACGACTTGGCCCAACTGCGGTCGCTGCAGGACTGGTTCCTGCGCTATGAGCTCAAGAGCCTGCCGGGCGTCGCTGAAGTCGCCAGCATTGGCGGCATGGTCAAACAATATCAGGTCGTGCTCGACCCGGTGAAGCTGGCCGGCTTCGGCGTCACTCATGCCCAGGTCGTCACGGCGATCGAGCAGGCCAATCAGGAAACCGGCGGCTCGGTCCTCGAGCTCGGCGAGGCCGAATATATGGTGCGCGCTTCGGGCTATCTGCAGACGCTCGACGATTTCCGCGCCATCCCGCTACGCACCGCGGCGGGCGGCGTGCCGGTGACCCTCGGGGACGTTGCCACCATCCAACTCGGCCCTGAAATGCGGCGCGGCATCGCCGAACTCGATGGCGATGGCGAGGTGGCTGGCGGCGTCGTTATCCTGCGCTCGGGTTCGGATGCGCGCGCCACCATCCAGGCGGTCCAGGACAAGCTTGAGGTCCTTAAGAAGAGCCTTCCCCGCGGCGTCGCGATCGTGCCGACCTATGACCGCTCGCACCTCATCGATGCGGCGATCGAGAATCTTACGCACAAGCTCGTCGAGGAGTTCGTCGTCGTTGCGATCGTCTGCGCCCTGTTCCTGTGGCACGTGCGCTCGGCCCTCGTCGCCATCGTCACGTTGCCGCTCGGCATCCTGACCGCCTTCATCGTGATGCACTTGCAGGGCGTCAACGCCAACATCATGTCGCTCGGCGGCATTGCGATCGCGATCGGCGCCATGGTCGACGCGGCAATCGTGATGATTGAGAACGCCCACAAGCGGATAGAGCAATGGGAGCATGATCACCCCGGTGAAGAGCTGGAAGGGCCGGCGCGGTGGACCGTTGTCACCGACGCGGCGCGCGAAGTGGGGCCGGCGCTCTTCTTCTCGCTCCTCATCATCACTTTGTCGTTCGTCCCGGTCTTCACGTTGGAAGCGCAGGAGGGGCGTCTCTTCGCGCCGCTGGCCTTCACTAAGACCTACACCATGGCAGCGGCCGCGATCCTCTCGGTGACGCTCGTACCGGTGCTGATGGGCTGGCTCATCAGAGGCAAGATACCGTCCGAGCAGGCGAATCCGGTCAATCGGACGCTGACGAGGGCCTATCGCCCCGCCATCGACTGGGTACTGAAGCGGCCCAAGGCGACCCTAGTCTTGGCGGGGCTGGTCTTCCTGACGACCGCCTGGCCCCTGTCGCGGCTTGGCGGTGAGTTCCTACCGGCCATGAATGAAGGCGACCTTCTCTACATGCCCTCGGCTCTGCCTGGCTTGTCAGCCGCCAAGGCATCGGAGCTCCTCCAGCAGACCGATCGTATGATCAAGTCGGTGCCCGAGGTGCAGAGCGTGTTCGGAAAGGCCGGGCGCGCGGAAAGCGCGACCGACCCTGCGCCGCTCGAAATGTTTGAGACGACGATCCGCTTCAAGCCGCGCGATCAATGGCGGCCGGGCATGACCCCCGACAAACTGGTCGAGGAGCTTGATCGTGCGGTGAAAGTGCCGGGCCTTGCGAACATCTGGGTGCCCCCAATCCGCAACCGGATCGACATGCTGGCAACCGGCATCAAGAGCCCGATCGGCGTCAAGGTCTCAGGCGCGGATCTTGCCGCCATCGATCACATTGCGCGCGAGGTCGAACAGGTCGCCAAGACCGTGCCTGGGGTGAGCTCGGCCCTGGCCGAACGGCTCACCGGTGGACGTTATGTCGATGTCCGGATCGATCGGATGACCGCCGCGCGCTATGGTCTCAATATTGCCGATGTCCAGGCGATCGTCTCCGGTGCGATCGGCGGCGAAAATGTTGGCCAGACCGTCGAGGGGCTGGCGCGCTATCCCATCAATGTCCGCTACCCTCGCGAACTGCGCGACAGTCCGGACGCGCTGCACGCCCTCCCCTTGCTTACCCCGTCCGGCCAGCAGATCACTTTAGGCAGCGTCGCGCAGATCGCGATCAGCGATGGACCGCCGATGCTTAAAACCGAAAACGGGAGGCCCTCGACCTGGGTCTATATTGACGTTCGAGGACGCGATCTCGCATCGGTGGTCGACGATTTACAAACAGCAGTGGCGCACAAGGTGAAGCTCTCGCCCGGAGTCAGCCTCGCCTATTCCGGTCAGTTCGAATATCTCTCGCGCGCGATCGACCGGCTGAAGATCGTCGTGCCAGCCACGCTCGCGATAATCTTCCTCCTGCTCTATCTGATCTTCCGACGGCTCGACGAAGCGGCGCTCATCATGGGCACGCTGCCCTTTGCGCTCACCGGTGGCTTCTGGATCCTCTACCTCCTCGGTTACCACCAGTCGGTCGCCACCGGCGTAGGCTTTATCGCGCTCGCCGGCGTCGCCGCCGAGTTCGGGGTGGTGATGCTGATTTACCTGAAGGACGCCCTTCAGGCCCGCGGCCAAAGGCCGTCGCAGGCAGATATTGCAGAGGCGGTACGCGAAGGCGCGCTGCTCAGGGTCCGGCCCAAGGCGATGACGGTGGCCGTCATCATTGCTGGCCTCCTGCCGATCCTAGTCGGATCTGGCGCGGGCTCGGAAGTCATGAGCCGTATCGCGGCGCCCATGGTCGGCGGGATGCTGACCGCGCCACTCCTCTCCATGTTCGTTATTCCCGCCGCCTATCTGCTTCTGAGGCGACGGTCCCCTCACACCAAACCATGAAGCACCACGAAAGGAGACTATGATGAAATTGCACGCACTGACCGTTCTCGGCATCACTATTGCGCTCGCCGCCTGCGGCTCCAAGACCGAGTCCAACGAGACGGCGGCCACGAACACGGCGTCGCCTGCGGCTGCGGAGACCAATGCGATGGCGGGCGACATGGGTAAAATGGAGATGTCGCCTACAGCCAAGATGGCGAAGGGCACCGGCAAGGTGACAGCCGTCGACAAGAGCGCCGGGACGATCACGCTCGACCATGGTCCGATCGCCGAGGCCAACTGGCCGGCGATGACGATGGCGTTCAAGGCAGCGCCAACCCTGATCGACAGCGTGAAGGTGGGCGATCAGGTGAATTTCGAATTGAAGCTCGATGGCAACGCTGGCGAGCTGATGGCCATCAACAAACAGTAGACTGTCGCAGAGGGCTTCGGGAGGAGCCAAGAAAGCGCCTCCCGAAGAGCTCCAACAAGCCTGGAACAGGCGATGTTCGCCCGGTCCACGATCGACGGCGAGGCCAAGTTAGCGCCTCGCCATCACATCATGCGTCAGCAGACATCGCGCCCGTCGACCCAAACGCGGACCGGTCCCTGCAACGGCGCGCGCGGACCATACTGTGGCCGCGACCGCCACACATAACGGCCGGTCTCGCCGGTATAGGCCGGATCGCATTCCGGTCGGTAGTGTGCGTCAAGTTCTGCAAATTGGCGGTCACGGTTCTGGTCATGCGGCTTGGCGTAGTTCGAGCTTCTTCTGCTCGCGCAGATCGCCCATGTTGAGATAGCGGTTTGCCTCGAGCCAGTTTTCGTGGGTTTCGACGGCGAGTGCCCGCACCAGGCGCAGGCAGCTGGGAGCGTTGGGGAAGATCCGCACGACGTAGGTTCGGCGCCGGATTTCCTCGTTGAGGCGCTCGAGCATGTTGGTGCTCTTGAGATGCTTGTGATGCTGCCTCGGCAGCCGGTAGAAGGAGAAGGTCTCCTCGATCGTCTCCTCGGCCCAGTCGGTTAGCCTGGGATACTTGCCCTGCCATCTGGCGAGCCATTGGGCGAGATCGGCGCGGGCCTCGGCGAGGTTGCGCCGGTCGTAGAGCCAGCGCAGTTCCTGCAGGCAGTCGTCGTCGGCCTTGCGCGGCAGATGGTCGAGCGCGTTCCGCAGGAAGTGCACGTAGCAGCGCTGATAGGCCGCGCCCGTCAGCACCTCGCGGATCGCCGCGCGCAGGCCGGCATGGTCATCGGCGACGACGAACTCGACGCCGTGCAGGCCGCGGGTCCGCAGCCGCAGCAGGAAGTCCTTCCACGACGAGCTGCTCTCGCGGTTGGCCATCACGACGCCCAGAATCTGCCGTCGGCCGTCCCAGTCGATGCCGATGGCGATCAGCACTGCCTGGCTCATCACCACACCCGCCTCGCGCACCTTCTCGTAGCGGGCATCGAGGATCAGATAGGGGAACGGCTCGTCGAGCCGCCTGTGGGCAAAGGCGGCGAGGCTGGCATCGAGCTTCTTGTTGATCGCCGAGATCGTCGATGCCGAGAAGGCGTGGCCGCACAGTTCCTCGGTGATCGCCTTGACCTTGCGGGTCGAGACCCCCTGGACGTACATCTCGGCCAGCGTGGCGACCAGGGCCTGCTCGGAGCGCTGATAGCGTTCGAACAGCTCGGTCGAGAAGCGTCCGGCCCGGTCCTGCGGCACCCGCAGTTCCAGCTTGCCGACGCGGGTCACCAGGGTGCGCGGGTAATATCCCGAGCGATAGCCCAGGCGCCCCTCGGTCCGCTCGCCCTTGCCCGCGCCAAGCGCTCCGTCCATCTCGGCTTCGAGCATCGCCTGCATCACGCTGCGCACGATCTCGCGCAGCGCATCGGGTTCCTGGCACATCAACTCTTTGACAGCGGCGATCGCGGGCTTAACTTCGCTCCTGGTCATGGCGGGTCTCCTTGGTGACGTAGAACATCACCAGCCTGCCATGACCGCCTCGCTCCTCAAGCGATTTTGCAGAACCTCCCGCACACTACCTTCCGGTCCGCCGATCCCTGTCGACTGCTCGCGCTGATCGGCGACCTTCCTGCAGACCCGCGCACTCAGCGGCGCACGCGGACCAGGAGCCTGGGGTTGCCACTCACATTTGATGGCAGCTGGTTTCTGGACATCTGCTTGTGCCAATGCCGGAACCGGGGCGGCGACGAGCATCGTGAATGCGGCCACCGCGGCGCTGAATAGTACCCATCCGGTGGGTCCCGCCTTGTCCTGGAGGTGAGTGACCGGTCTTAAGCTCGTGCTCAAGAGCGCGCTTAGGAGCGGTTGATGGGTCAGGTGACGGTATTTTCAGGGCCTGAGCGGCGCCGGCGCTGGAGTGACGAAGAGCGGCTGCGGATTCTGTCTGAGGCGTTTTCGCCCGGTGCCTGCGTGGCTAGGGTGGCCCAGCAGCACGATGTTTCGACGTCGTTGGTTTACACGTGGCGGCGCAAGCTGCGTGAAGCTAGCTCTGAGCAGGCGGTGACCGAGGGTTCGGCACCGCGGTTTGCCGAGGCGATGATGGCCGAGGAGGCAGGATTGGCCCGGCCAGGCCTTGCCCCAGCGATTGTCGTTGATCTGGCGCGTGGCAACCGGGTCAGCATCTTCACTTCGGCATCGCCAGCCTTGGTCGCGGCGGCCTTGAGAGCGCTGCGGTGATCCCTGCAGGTGCGCGCGTGTGGATCGCGATGGGCCACACCGATATGAGGAAGGGGATGCAAGGCCTGGCCCTGCTGGTCCAAGAAGGCCTCAAGCGCGATCCCCACGGCGGCGATCTGTTCGTGTTTCGTGGGCGTGCCGGATCGCTGGTGAAGCTGATCTGGCATGACGGGATCGGCATGTCGCTCTACGCCAAGCGGCTCGAGAAGGGGCGGTTCGTCTGGCCCTCGGCGAAGGACGGCATGGTGTCGCTGACAGCCTCGCAACTGGCCTGTCTGCTCGACGGGATCGACTGGCGTAACCCGCAGTATTCCTGGCGTCCGCAGAGCGCGGGATAGTACGCCCGTTTTCTTCTCTGCCCTCGCATTTTGCGCTTCATTCGGGCGCTTTTCTGTGATTCCATCGCGGTCATGGAAGCAGCCGTTTCGCCCCTTCCTGATGATATCGAAGCGCTCAAGGCGCTGCTGGCGAGCGCGACCCAGCGGGCCCAAGAGGCCGAGGCCAAGCTCGCCAATGCACATGCTCGGGAGAGCGCGACCGAGGCGGTAATCGCGCACCTCAAGCTGCAGATCGCCAAGCTGAGGCGCGAGCAGTACGGCGCCAGCGCCGAGCGCACTCGGCGGCTGCTCGACCAGATGGAGTTGCAACTCGAAGAGCTCGAGGCCGACGCGGCCGAGGACGACCTCGCTGCCGAAGCCGCAGCCCAGAAGACCGCGGCCGTCACTGCCTTCGAACGCAAGCGGCCGGCCCGGAAGCCCTTTCCCGAGCACCTGCCGCGCGAGCGGGTCATCGTGCCGGCGCCGTGCTCGTGCCCATCCTGTGGCGGCAGCCGGCTGTCCAAGCTGGGCGAGGACGTCACCGAGACGCTCGAGGTGATCCCGCGCGCCTGGAAGGTCATCCAGACCGTGCGCGAGAAGTTCGCCTGCCGGGACTGCGAGACGATCACCCAGCCACCGGCGCCGTTCCATGTCGTGCCGCGCGGCTGGGCGGGACCGAGCTTCCTCGCCATGCTGTTGTTCGAGAAGTACGGGCAGCACCAGCCGCTTAACCGCCAGGCCGAGCGCTTTGCACGCGAAGGCGTGCCGCTCAGCACTTCGACCCTCGCCGACCAGGTCGGCGCCGCGGCGTTCGCGCTGATGCCGCTCTACCGGCTCATCGAGGCCCACGTGCTTGCTGCGACGCGATTGCACGGCGACGATACCACCGTGCCGGTCATGGCCAAGGTCAAGACCGATACGGCAAGGTTGTGGGTCTACGTGCGCGATGACCGGCCGTTCGCCGGTGCCGATCCGCCTGCGGCGCTGTTTCACTACTCTCGCGATCGGCGCGGCGAACATCCAAGAAGCCATCTCGCGTCCTGGTCAGGGATCCTGCAGGCCGACGCTTATGGCGGCTACGGCGAGCTCTATGCTGCCGGGCGCATGCCCGCGCCCGTGCTCGAGGCTGGCTGCTTTGCCCACGCAAGGCGTAAGTTCTTCGAACTAGCGGACGTTGCCAGCGCGGCTCGCAAGAAGAGCCGCGGCGAGCACGCAGGCATGATCTACCCGATTGCGGTGGAGGCCGTGCAGCGGATCGATGCCCTGTTCGATGTCGAGCGCACTATCAACGGCAAGGATGCGAACGAGCGGCTCGCTGTGCGCCGCGAGCTGAGCGCACCGCTCATGGCTGAACTGCACGCCTGGCTCACCACTCAGCTCGCCCGGCTCTCGCGCAACCACGATCTCACCAAGGCATGTCATTACATGCTCCGGCGCTGGGACGCCTTCACCCGCTTCCTCGACGACGGCAGGGTCTGCCTCACGAACAACGCCGCCGAACGCGCGCTGCGCTGCGTGCCGCTCGGCCGCAAGGCCTGGTTGTTCTGCGGGTCAGATCGCGGTGGCCAACGTGCCGCTGTCCTTTACACGATGATCCAGACCGCACGGCTCAACGACATCGACCCGCAGGCCTGGCTTGCTGATGTCCTCGCCCGCATCGCCGACCATCCCGCCAGTCAGCTCGATCAGCTGCTGCCTTGGAACTGGCAGATCAACCGCACCGCCATCGCCGCCTAACCGAAGTCGGCTGCGGCCTTCACCGGATGGCTACGCTGAATATCAAGGTCTTCATGATTCTTCTCCTTGGACTGAAAGTGCCTTGGGCAAAACCGGTCCCGAAGAGGTGGGCAGCGCGCGGCGCTGTCCAGCGTTCGGAAGGGTTCGCCTGGCGAATTATCAGGCCAAGGTGTTGGGTGGATGCTGTTCAGGCTGGGTCGATCGTCCGAGGAGCGCCGGATAAGATGGCGAGATGAGCAGTAAATCCGTGCTCACCATTTCCGCCACGGGGGACGACCGGTTATTGACCGCAAAAAGGGGGAGACAACCCATGCCCGCCAGGCAAGCGAGGGTCATCTGCTGGCAGGGTAGCGATTTCTCGCCATCGTCTTGCATCATCCCGACACAGTCCATGGGCATCATCGCTGGCGCCGCCCCGCTTACGGCAGTTGCCACAGCAGGACTTGCGGCAACTGTGACTATCTGTCCGAACAGGCCGAGTAGGACGCCTAAGATCAGCGCTAATTTATGCGCTCGTCTCATGCGTACATTCTCTGCCTGCTGCTGGATCGAGTCAAGGACCGGCACCCGGAAACCGGCTATTGCGCAGCTCGTGCGGGGCGCGATCACCCGCCGGTTTCTGCTTTTGGAACGCCACTAACTTCGCGGCCCTTCCCGCTCCCTATCAGGCATGTTCCCCATCGCCTCATGCAACGACCGGGCGAGCTATTCCTCGCTCCTTCCAAGCGCTTCAATAGCCGGATTTCTAGCTCTCAAAATGGACCACTTCCCCGGAGGCAGGCCACTGCCTGCATTGGGCCTTCATCATCCATTCAATCGAGCGGTAGCAGAAGGTTAATCCTCGGAAGTTTGAGGAGATCTTCGAATGCGTAAGCTCGTAATTACCCTAATCACCTCCGTCTTCGCCGTCGGCCTGGCAACACCCGCGATGGCCCACCCCGACGACGTAGACGGTTCTCACAATCCCCACGCGCGCGTGCACGACCGTCTGGAAGACAGGCATGACGATGGACATGACAGGCTCGATTCGGTCCACGAGCAGGCCCATGACGAAGGCGTGAGCCGGCGGGGACATCGCCGCCTCCATCGCTATTTAGACCGTCAGCACAATCGCCAGCATGATAGGTTGGAAGATCGTCACGAGACATGGCATGACCGTTCCTGGAACGGCTATAACGGTTACGGTTATAACAATCGCTATTACCGTAACCGTTATCGGAATCATGATGACGATTGATTGAGCCCGCCCCGGCGCGGACCAAAAGAACATTTCCGTTCGTTGCGGTCTCATCGCGCATGTTCGAAGCTGTTTCCGGGCAGCTGCGCATCCTGGTAGGCATAGCCGCCGCTCACCTGCCAGTTGGGCGTGAGCCGCCCAGTCAGAGCTAGCTCGACGACCTTGGTCCGCGTTTCACCCACATTGATCGTGGCGGTGACATTGTTCGGATCGGGCATTGTTGCATTGGTCCACTCAAGCTGACACAGCGCGAGCGCGACATTGAGGTCGGGCCGGATGTCCCACTTCGCGCCGATCTCATAATTGATGAACTTTTCGGGCGCGAGGTTCTGCTGAGTCGCCGTCATCAGCGTGCAAGATGATCAAGCCCGCTTATCACGAGCCGTGAGGTGAGTTGGCGACTCGTTCGATCCATTCCTCGATCTCCCGCTCGACCCACACGGCGCATTTGGCGCCGAGGGAGCGCGACTTCGGGAAGCGCCCATCACTCATGCGCTGGTAAATCGCCGATCGCTTCATGCCGACGCGCGCCATCACTTCGGGGAGACGAAGCAACCTGTTACCGGCGTACTTCGCGGGACCATCGATGTCAGAAGGTTCCGGCACCGAATTCGATTTGGACTCCGGGGAAATCGCAGACATTCTTGTTTCCTGGAAGATTGAGAAGCTCGGTCCCCTCCGAGGTTCAAGCAGGCGTCAGCGCGCGAGCGCCAACGCGATGTCGCGGTCGGCAAAATCGTCGATGTGCTTAGCCAGCATGCGCGCCACAAGTTGAGACGTTCCCTTGGCCCAACGCGGACTGAGGTCCCCAATTCTTTGGCCGAGGGTCCGTTCCAGCTGACCTGGCAAGGCCTCGAAGAACTGCTCAAGGAATTCGCCCATCGCGCAGCGCATCCACTCGCACGCGAGATCTTCCTGACCCGTGAGCGCAAGAACGAGGGTCGCGCGCGGATAGGCGCCGCAGGAATCCAGGATGCGGGCCGCTTCATCGACTCCGATCGGGCGTTCGCCGCGCATTACGCGCAGCAACGTCTCGCGATGCATCCCAACCTCGCGAGCGATCTGATGACGAGGCTTGTCTGCCCCCTCAACGGCAAATGTCAGTGTTCGCGCAAGGCAATCATTGGCCTGCCGGATCGCGGTCGCGGCGTGTTCCATTTTTTGTCACTCCTTCGTGGTCGTGGATCGAGTCGGTGGCATAACGCATGGCCATATCTGTAGGAAATAGAAAAGAACAGTAACAGAACATCGCGTTTATAGGCGAATCACAACGAGAGGCGAGGCAGCCGGAATACTCCGACGCAATCGCCCGATTCTCCCAGCAAGCCACCCACAGAATACCGTCATTTCCGGTCGTTAGCTCCGACGGTCGACCCAAAATCTGTCCATATCAGTCCGGCTAGATGGGAATTGCATCGCCGACTATTTCCTACATGGATTTCCTAGACGCATGAAGAAAGCACAGCGAACGAATGGCGCTGTGTTCACCCCTCCAAGCGGAGCTTCACATGCAGTCTCTCACCCTCCCCCGGCGCATGCACACCAACGGCCTTGGCAAGGCCGTCAATCTCGCCATACCCGTCGCCATCGCCGCGCTGGCCGCGAGCGCCGCCTATGCCGGCGCGGACACGACCTTCACCCCGGCACTGACCAAGTTTACCGACTTTCTCGAAGGGTCGGGTGGCAAGATCATCACCGTGATGAGCCTCGCCGGCGGCCTCATCGGCCTTGCCTCGGGTCGCTTCTCGCTCGGGCAGGTCGCGGTTCCGGTGGGCGTCGGCATCGGCGTCGGCACGGGTGTCCCGATCGTCACCTCGGTCGTGACCGCGGTCATCTGACGGACGGGCACGGGAAGGCGCGTCGTCATGGCGGACCCATACATCATTCCCCGGCGGCTCGACGACCCGGAGCTTATCGGCTTCTGGACCATCGACGAGTTCGCCGGAATGATTGTCCCCTTCACCTGGGGGATCCTCAGCCAGCATATCTTCATCGGCATCCTTGTCGCCTTCGGCGCCTGGTTCGCGCTGCGAAAGGCAAAAGCAGGACGCGCCAGCTCCTGGGTAGCCCATGCCGCATATTGGTATCTGCCGGCCGGATTTCTGGGCCTGAAAGCGACGCCGCCTTCCCACTGCCGCCTGCTTGCAGGTTGAGGGGAGAAACCCATGTTTGCCGACATTTCGCACGAGCGTCAGCAGTCGCTGCTGCGCCAACGTAACCTCCTGGCGCTCACGAGCGCAGGGCTTGGGTTAGCCCTCGTCGTAGCGACAAGCCTCGCCGCGACCCGTGATCGCGAGGTCGTCCTGCTGCCGACGCTGCCCAAACAGCTGACCGTGACCAGCGCCGGCGTTCAGGCCGACTATCTCGAACTCGTTACCCGTGACGCCGCGCTCATTCTCCTGAACCGAAGCCCCGAAGGTCTCGACTACTGGATGAACGAGATCCTGAAGCTCGCCGATCCTGGCAGCTACGGACGCCTCAAGGCCGACCTGGTTCGCATCGTCGAGGAACAGCGCGGCTCGGACGTCACCCAGGCCTTCGTCATCCGCTCGATGACCGTCGATCCGAAGGGACTGACGTCCGACGTAACCGGCACGCTCAAGACCTTCGTGGGCGCGCAGGTCATCGCCAGCGACGAGCGCCGCTTCCGCTTCAGCTGGACCTACCGGGGGCTGCGCCTCGCACTCTCGGGCTTCGTCCAGCTCCCCCCGCAAGACAAATTCAAGGAGCCCCAGTGATGGCTTACCGATCCCGCAGCTGGGCAAGAGCCGCACTGCTTGGCCTCATGCCCCTGGCGACCTTCATCGCCGAGCCGGCATTTGCCGATCAGTTCAAGCAGGCTGCCGACGGCGCCGGCATCGACTGCGAGGTCTCGGCCCGTGAACTGACCCGGTTCGCTTTGGTCGATGACCAGTTCGCCAGCGTCTCGAAGATCTCTACGGGCACGCCGTACAATGATTTCGCGGTCACCAATGAACCGCTGCGCGGCGACATTTATGTGTCGGTCCCAGAGACCTACGCGGCGAGGTCAATCAGCTTCTTTGCCACGACCAAGAAGGGGTTCGTCTACAAGATCGCCTGCCGCATCGAGAGCATCCCTGCGGCGCAGGTTTTCATCACGAACCCCGCGATCGCGAAGAGCGATGCCGCGCGCTGGGAAAGCGAAACGCCGCTCTCCACGAGTGCGGTGCGCCTGGTCCAGGCCATGGCCAATGACCGGACGATCAAAGGCTTCGAAGTACGGCAATCGTCGGCCCTGCCGGCGCGGGTCGGCAATCTCGAGATCCAGCTCGTCGCGGACTATCGCGGCGCCAGCCTCGCCGGGAAGGTCATCCGCGTCACCAACCGCGGCGGCAAGAGCCTGACCCTCAGCGCGAGCGATCTCGCCCCCAAGGACACCCTCGCAGTTTCGATCGCCAATCCGGTGCTCGAACCCGGCACCAGCACGACGGCCTTCGTGGTCGGCGCGAATGGGGAGAGCAGCCATGACTGACACCCAAACCCATCCGGTGCCTCTGCAGGCCGAACCTGCGTCGCCATCGGAAGTGACCGGTCTCAACGCCCGAACTGCACGGCGGCAGAGGCTCCTTCTTGGCACCATCGGCGCGATTGCTCTGGTCGGCGGCAGCTGGTTCATCCTGGGCGGTGACGACACGGCGAAGCCCAGCGATCCCAACGCGGCGCAGACCATCGACACGGCAGGCCTCGTCAACCGCGATCTGTCGCAGCGCGAATTTGTCGCCACCTATGGCAACCGTCTCGACGCAGTGACGCGTGAGCAAAAGGCTCTCAAGGACGCGGCGGCCCCGCGCACCGAAGTCGAAGCCCAACTTGCTGCCCTCAAAGCAGAGAACCAGGCGATGCGGGTCGATGGCCAGGCGGCGATCGATGCGATCTCGGCAGAGAATGCCGACCTCAAGTCCCGGCTTGCCGCCCAGCCCGCGGCCCCGGCTGCGGCGCCGCCTGCACCGGCCTATGGCTCGCAGGCAGGAGGTTATGACGCGCGAGGCCGCACGGCGACGCCGCCACAGGCCGGCGCCGGCACATCGGTTGGCGGAGAGGCGATGGTTCCTGCCCCCGGCGAGGTGAAGCTAATGAGCTTTACCTCGGATAAGGCAAATACAGGCGGCTTGAAGGCGGCAAGGCCCGATGCTCCTCCGGTCGTGGTCGAAGACTCGCCCGACTATCTGCCGCCCAACTCTTATGCGCGGGCGCGGGTGATTGTCGGGGTCGATGCTTCGGCTGGTGTTGCCAGCCAGACGGATCCTTTGCCTGTCGTTCTCAGGATTACGGGACCGGCTCGCTCGGTCCTGCAGAACGGCAAGGTGCTCACGACCCGGATCCAGGGCTGTGTGGTCAATGGCGCGGCGCGCGGTGATCTCTCTTCGGAGAAGGTCTACGTGAAGCTTGCCCGCATGACCTGCGACCAGCCGGGCGGACGTGTGGCCGTCTCCGAGGTCAAGGGCTTCATCAGCTTTGCCGGCAAGTCCGGCGTGCGCGGCCGTGTCGTCAGCCGCGAGGGCAGCCTCGTCAGCCAGGCGCTCCTCGCCGGGATCATCGGCGGGTTCGGCCGGGGCTTTTCCGCCAACTCGAACAGCGTCTTTTCGGGCGTCACCACCAATCCCGACGGCAGTCGCGCCAAACTTTCCGTCGGCGACATCGTTGGCGGCGGACTCGGCCAAGGTGCGGCGGACGCGGCCGATACGGTCAGCAAATATCTGATCGAGCGCGCTGAACAATACCAGCCCGTCGTCGAGATGCCGACCGGCATCGATGTCGAAATCGTCTTTCTGGACGGCGTTTACGTGAGGAATTCCCGATGATTGAGAGCCTTGATCCGCCAACTCGCCGCTGGCTCCGCCCGGCTGCGGGCATTGTCGCCCTTGTTACCTTGTCCGCCGCCACCGGCTGGGGCGTGGCCAGTCTCGCCTCGACGGCAAGCGGCCCCGATACCGCGAAGGTGCGAGCAGCGCTCAAGCTGCGCCTGCCCAAGACGCCGATCGACGCGATCAACTGCAAGGACCTTGGCGGCCTGTGCGAAGTCGCTTCGAAGTCGACGCTCTTCTATGTCGATCGGGCGGCCAAGTATCTCGTCATCGGACGGGTCTATGACATGGAGGCGCGCCAGGACCTTACGGCGGCCCGGTTGCTGGCGCTCAATCCCGACCTGCTCGCCGCAGGCGCCGCCCGGCGCCCAAGCGACGAGGATGCGCCTCCCCCCCAGCGCGCAAGCGTGCCGACGCGGGTTTCGCTGGCCGGGTTGCCTGCCAACGGCGCGATTGGCTGGGGACCGGCGGCCGGCCCCAGAGTGGTAGTCTTCTCCGACTTCCACTGCGGCTACTGCAAGAAGCTCGAAGCCGAGCTGAAGGCGATTGGCGCACGGGTCGAGGAAAGGCCGATTTCGATCTTCGGCGCGGAAAGCCGCAAGGATGCCGAGCGCGTGATCTGCTCGGCCCGGCCCGAAGTCGCGCTGCACATGGCCTACTCGGGGCTGGCACTCGCCAACCCCAAGCCCTGCGACACGAGCGGGCTCGATGCCAACGAAGCCTTTGCCAAGGCCCACGGCTTTGGCGGCACCCCGGTCATCGTCCGCCCATCCGACGGCGCCGTCCTCGAAGGTTTCCGCCCTGCGGCTGCGCTCCGGGCATTCCTGAGCGGCGCTCCCACTCGTTCGATCACAAAGGACAAAACCCATGGCTAAACCCATGCGCCTTCTCGCCTGTGCGTGCCTTGCGGCCCTGGTCAGCGGCTGCGCCACCTTCGGCACCAATGTCGAAGGGGACTTCACCTGCCGCGCGCCCAAGGGCGACTGCGCGCCTTCGCATGTGATCGATGCGCGTGCCACCGCTGTGGTCGAGGATGGCGCCGCGCCGCATGACATTGCCCGCGTCCGCGCCGGGGTTGCAGGCGGTGACACCACACGCACGGCCGAACGCACCCTCAAGATCGTGTTCCCGGCGCATGTCGATGAGGCGGGCACACTTCACGATGAAGCCGTCGCCTGGACTGTTATCGAAAATCCGCGCTGGGCCGCAGAACTGCGGCGCAAGGCGGGCGAGGAAACCGCTCCGCCCCTCATGCGTCAGTTGCGGCGCCAGCTCAAAACGGCCCAGCAGAAGGCTGGCGCGGCGAGCGAAGAGCCCGCGCCGAACGCGGACGCAGCACAGGGCGATGCGGCGCCGCTCGAAGCACCCGATCCCCTACCCCAGGCCTCGCCATTCTCGCTTGCCGCCCCGCCTAGCCCAGATTCCGCCGTTGCCTCGCCGCTGGCCCTCCCCTCCACGGCGCGCGAGGCCGTAGCCGGTGCGAAGGCACCGGCGGTCGAGGGGTTCGACATGCCTTCTCCCCCGCATGATCGGACCCCTCGGCCTCTTGGGCAGGCTGCATCGCCCAAGTTCCCGAGCATCGAGGCCATTCAGGCGGCGATCGCCAAGCGCTCAGCAGGCAAGACCACCGAACCCGCCACACCCATCAAGGATCACAAGTGATGGCCGAGAAACTGAAGTCGATTATCGACCGCGTGCTCTCTGGCCTGCTTGGCGATGCCGAACATGCCGAGAAGGAGCGGCCGCACCTCATGCTGGACATGCTGTCGGACTGGCTGCCCTACCGCGTCTACGACCCGCAAAGCCGGCTCTATTTCAACGCGCGGTCGAAGGGCTTCATCCTCTCGGTGACGCCGCTGATCGGAGCCGACGAACGGACCGGCGAAATCCTCGGGCAGTTCTTCTCCGAAGGGCTTCCGGCGGGCGCTTGCCTTCAGGTTCTGCACCTCGCCAGCCCCCGCATCAGCCGGATCGTCGCCCCCTGGTTCGCGCCGCGTTATGTTCAGGCCGGCGTCTATGAGGCGATTGCCCGGCACCGGGCAAAGCGGCTTTACGGGCTCGTCTGGCAGTCGGGGTCGGCGGACGCACCCTTCCATGCCCGCCACCATCAGGTGATCATGTCGGTCGGCGTTCCCGCTTCCAAGGCAACCAGCAACGAAGAGCTCAAACAGACCCGTGACGGCCTGATTGCGATGCTCAAGTCCTTGAACCTCGGCGTTGCCGAAGTGGGGCCGCAGGAACTTATCGGCGTGATCGACGATCTGACGTCGCCGACGACCGCACCGCAGGACGATGCGGTTCCCTATAATCCCAACGATCCGATCGCCGTGCAGGCCATCCGTCACGACATTGAACTCATCGTGCACGAAGATCGGATGCAGCTCAGGACCGAGCGTTTCCGTGCGACCGGCAAGATCAATGACGGCGTTCCCGAGATTGGCATCGTCTATCCTGATGCCTTCGACGTCAGGCATTTTGCATCACGGAACATGCCGCAGCGCTGGGCGCCGTGGGAGTGCGCGCGGCTGATCGGCGATCTCTTCACCGACAAGCTGCGTTTTCCCTGTCCCGCCGCGACCATGCTCTGTCTCGTCTATCCCGACCAGGAAGCCGCTGCGGCGAAAGCGGGCTTCAAGTTCATGCGCACGACAAGCCTTGCCGGCACGCGCAGCGCCCGCTTCCTGCCGCGCATCGGTGAGCAGGCTACCGAATGGCAGCACGTTCAGTCCGAACTCCAGGAAGGCCGCCGGCTCGTCCGGGTCTTCTACGGTCTCACGACTTTCTCGCCGCTGGGCCATGGCGACCGGCACGAGCGGGCGATCAAGTCGATCTACAAGGCGGCAGGCTGGGACCTTGCCGACGAGCGTTATCTTCAGGTGCAAGGTCTGCTTGCCGCCATGCCGCTGACATTGGCCGATGGTCTCGGCGCAGACATGGAGCGCCTCAAACGCTTCAAGACCGTGCTGTCGACGACGGCCGCCAACATCGCCCCGATGCAGGGCGAATATCTGGGCGGCACCCACCCGCACCTGCTGTTCGTCGGGCGCCGCGGCCAGCCTTTCTTCTGGTCGCCGTTCGAGAACGAAGCGGGCAACCACAATGTCGCGATCTGCGGCAAGTCAGGTTCGGGCAAGTCGGTGCTGCTTCAGGAGATGTGCGCGGCCCTGCGCGGAGCCGGGGCGCAGGTCGTGGTCATCGACGATGGACGCAGCTTCGAGCATTCGGTCAAGCTTCAGGGCGGGCGATTTGTCGAGTTCACGATGAAGGCAGGCTTCTGCCTCAATCCGTTCTCGATGATCGATGTGGCGCGGGCGCAAGAAGACGACGACTATCGTCTCGACTGCTTCGGCATGATCAAGGCGATCGTCGGCCAGATGGCGCGGCACAGTGCGAAGCTCACGGATACCGAGCGCGGTCTCATCGACCGGGCGGTCAACACCGTCTGGAATGAGCACGGCGCCAATGCGAGCATCACCGCTGTGGGTGACTCGCTGGCGGCGCTCGGGAACGAGGCTGCCGGCGATCTCGCCACGGCTCTCGCACCATACATGGCCGGGGGCACCTACGGCGCCTTCTTCGAAGGCCAGGCGAGTCTCGATCTCGATGCCGATTTCACGGTGTTCGAGATGTCGGACCTTGCGAGCCGCGAGGAACTGCGCGCCGTTGTCCTGTCCGCCATCATGTTCATGACCAGCCAGGCGATGACCCGCAGTTCGCGCTCGGTCAGAAAGCTGCTGCTGATCGACGAGGCCTGGTCAATGCTGAAGGGCGGCTCGATGGGCGAGTTCGTCGAAACCTATGCCCGCACCTGCCGCAAATATGGCGGTGCGCTCGCGACTGCGACCCAGTCGCTCAACGACTACTACAAGTCCGATGGCGCCACGGCCGCGCTCGAGAACAGCGACTGGATGCTGATCCTCCAGCAGAAGCCCGAGACGATCGCAGATTTCAAGGCCTCCAAGCGTCTCGATATGGACGACCGCACCGAGACCTTGATCCGCAGCCTGAAGCGCTCGGGCAACGACTATTCGGAGGTCTTCATCAAAGGCCCGGAGACCGAGGCCATCGGCCGGCTCGTGCTCGATGATTACTCGGCGACGCTGTTTTCAAGCTCACCCCAGACCTTTGCCGCGATCGATGCCGAGATCGCCCGTGGCCATCAGCTCGCCGACGCGATCGAGCGGATCGCTTTCTCCAATCGCACCTGAATTTCACCCTCAATCAAGGATTCCCGTTTTCATGCCTCTTCATGTCGTCACGCCCTTCGACCGGGCACAGGATGCCCGTCTGGACGAAGACCTCGATCTTCCGCCCGGTAAAACCTGGCGCCAGCACGCGGCTGACATCTGCTACATTCTTGTGAAGGCGGGCAGTTTTCTTGGCTCGACCTATCTGATGACGCTCGGCCTGCCGCTGCTGTTCTTCCTGATGATCTCTGGCGGCCGCGTGGATTTGTTGTTCGCGCAAATCGCCAATCTGGCCGACCGCTTTCTGTTCGCCGACCCCGTTCGGCAGGCCAGCTTCGTCGAAGAGCTCAAGTTTGCAGCTGTAGGTCTCGCCACGCTGATGGCGATCTGGCGCATGCCGCGCTTCCTCAATGAGGTGGCCGAAGGACTCCGGGAGGAAAAGCCGTGAAGTACATTATGGCAACATCGACTATATCCAAGCGCCTCGCCGGTCTCAATCTCACCGCCATCGCACTTGGCGCCAGCATGCTGGCCTCGACGCTCTGGGGCGTCTGGGCCACGCACGAACTCCTCGACCTCCAGAAGCGCGAGGTCGTGACGGTTCAGCTGAGCCGGATCATGGGCGAATTCATCGAAGCCGAAGCCCGCGCCGGACGGCCGTCCGAAGAAACCAAGCAGCGGGTGCAGGCATACCTTCAAGCCGTCGAAGCATCGGTCCAGCGACTGTCCCGCGATGGCCGCACGGTTCTCGTCGCCGAGGCCGTAGTGGCCGGCAGCACGCCGGACCTCACCGAGGCTGTACGCGCCGATGTCGTGCGGCGAATGAGAGCCATTCCCGATGCGCGCCGCTGACATCCTGTCCCGATCACCCGCATCGCGGCGCTTGGCGCTGTGGGGTGGGCTTGGCGCCGGGGCGCTGGCGCTCTCGTCACTTGCTGCCTTCGGGCAGAGCCATGCGCTGATGATCAACGCGAGCCCGAGCCTGCCCTATTGGGCCATCTGGCTCGACCGGGATTCTGTCCCCGCTCGGGGCGACATCATCCTGTTCGATCCGCCGGCCTCGCCCTTGCTCGAGAAGCATTTCGGCAAGGAGCCGAAGCCCTTCGGCAAGCGTGTCAGCGGCGTGCCGGGTGACATCGTGACCGAGAAGGACCGCGCCTTCTTCGTCAATGGCCGGCTGGTCGCCAAGGCAAAGCTCAAGAGCCGCCTCGGCGAAGCGCTGGCGCTCGGGCCAACCGGACCAGTTCCCAAGGGCTGCTACTTCGTGACGACCGAACACAAGGACGGCTTCGACAGCCGTTATGCCGCCATTGGCTGGATCTGCCGCCAGCGCATCCTCGGTGTGGGGAGGCCGATCCTGTGAAGGGGCCCCCACTCCTCATCGCGTTCTTCCTTGGCTGCGTGGTAAGCGCGGCGCCCGCTGCGGCGCGCGACTACGGCCAGCAGGGTACGGTCTGGCCCGTGATTGAGCCGGATCTGCTTCAGCAGATCCATGCACGGCTCCAGCATCTCGAAGCCACCGGTGAAACCGCGCGTTTGAATGAGGAACTGAAGCGCCGGACGATCGCGCGGGTCAACCGGCCCGTGCCCGTTGCCGGCATCACATCGGCCTCTGAAACACGCAGCTGGCGCTTCGATCCAACGATCACGGTCGAGCGTGACCTTGCCGACGACAAGGGCCGGATCATCATCGCCGCTGGCACGAGGGTCAACCCGCTCGACACCGTTCCGCTGCGGAGTCCCCTTGTCTTTCTCGACGGCGATGACCCGGCCCAGCTCGCCTGGGCGGCTCTGCGCTTTGGTCCGGCACGCGCAAAACTCATCCTGGTGCGCGGCGCGCCACTGGAACTCATGAAGGCCCGCCAGCGCCGCTTCTATTTCGACCAGGGCGGGACCCTCGTGAAGCACTTCGGCATTCGCGCCGTGCCCGCAACGGTCGAGCAGCAGGGCCGCGTCCTCATCATCACCGAGGCGCCCATCAAGCCGCAGGAGCGGTCACCATCATGAAGACGAAAAGAAGCTTCTTTGCATGGCTTTGCAGCGCATTGTTGCTCGCCAGCGTGAGCATGATGGCGAGCACTCCTGCCCAGGCTTCGGCCGGGCCTGGTCGCTGCACGGGCAAGTTCGTCAACCCGATCACCGACATCTGCTGGTCGTGCCTGTTTCCTATCTCGATCGGGGGCCTGAAGATCTGGCCTTCGAGTCGACCGGACACGAGCAACCCTGCGCTCCCGGTATGTCTCTGTGGCCTCAGGCCCGGCATCGCCATGGGATTCTGGGAGCCGGTCAGGCTCGCCGACGTGAGCATGAAGCCGTGGTGCTTCGTCAATCTTGGCGGGATGAAACTCGATCCGGGCTTCGACATCGGCTTCAAGTCGATGGCAGGCCCCTCGGCGGTTGGCGGCGCGACCCAGTACAACTCGCAGTGGCACGTCCACTGGTACGCCTATCCGCTGATCTACTGGATGGAGATCGTCGCGGATTTCCTGTGCCTTGAGTCCGGTTCGATCGATATCCTCTACATCACCGAGATCGATCCGCTGTGGCAGGACAGCGAACTCACCGCGATCATCAATCCCGAGGCCGTGCTCTTTGCCAATCCGCTGGCGCTGGCGGTCTGCGCTGCCGATTGCGTTGCGGCCACCGCCAAGCTGCCGACGGACGAACTGTTCTGGTGCGCCGGCTGCCAGGGGACGATGTATCCGCTGAACGGCAATGTTTCGGCGACGATCGGCCACGTTCAGGCCTCGCGTCTGGCGCTCGCCCGCTTCTCGTACAAGCTCCACCGCGAACTGGTGTCCTGGGGCACGATGGGCAGCAAGGGGCTTTGCGGCAAGTACCTGATGCCGGTGATGCGCAAACAGCAATACCGCTTCCAGGCCACCAATCCCAATCCGCAGACCAAGGGCCGCTATGCCTGCGCACCCATTGGCGCTTCCACCACCTTCATGTCGGCAGGTCAGGTCTATCCCGCCATCGGCGAGGACATGGGCTATCTGGTCTGGCGCAAGCGGAACTGTTGCGCGCTATGAAAACATTTCCCCATCTTGCTGTAATCGCGTGCTTTGCAAGCGCTGCCGCCTTCGCGGGCGCAACGGCCCAGACCGCCAGCTCAGATCTCGACCTCGAGGCCATCCGTGCACGGGCGGCCAGCCAGGCTGGCGAGGCCGATGCCCTTGCCGCAAGCGCGCGAGCGCGCGCAGAAAAGCTGGCAAACGAAGCCAAGGCGAGCGCTGCAAGTGCTGAGGCCCATGGCAAGCGCTATGTCAGTGAAGCCGCGAAAGTCAGAAGGCCAGCCAGCCCCGACAGCACGTTCGATTTCGACAAGATACTCGCGGATGTCGGCACGATGACGAGCGAAGGCATGGGCCAGGCGCCTCGGTTCATCGCCTTTGCCAGCACTTCGATGCCTCCTGCCGCACTTCGCGCGATGATCGACGATGTGGCCCGCGCTGGCGGCGTGGTGGTGTTTCGCGGGCTGCCGCAAAACAGCGCCAAGGCTCTGACGGCTGCACTGGCGAAGGTCGCGAAGCCGGGCGAGCAACTTGACGGCGTGGGGATCGATCCGCGGCTGTTCCGCGCTTTCGGGATCGAGGCCGTCCCTGCCTATGTCGTCACCAGCAGCGACTTTGACCTGTGCGACGGCTTTGACTGCGTCGGCCCGCTCCCTCCGCACGACCGCATGATCGGCAATGTGACCGCAGGGTACGCGTTGGAAACCTTCGCGCGCGGCGGCGGCCCCGGAGCGCTGCTCGCCACCCAGCACCTTGCCCGCCTTGAAAGGGCGCCTCAGTGAAAAGGTTATGGCCCATGAAACGGCTTGTTCTCGTCCTTGCCTGCCTCACCTCTATCAGCCTGACATCGGCCGGGCCGCTTCATGCCCAGACCACGACCGATGCGGCAAAGGCGGACGGCAAGGCCTTCGGCCGTGACAAGGCCGCAGCGGCGCAGGGCGCAGCAACCATAAATCCTGATGCGAGCCGCATTCCCAATTTCGGCGGTGTGCCGAGCCAGTCGGGCTATTTCGACGATCCTGACCGGATGAGCCGGGAAGCGGCCAGCCAGGCTTCGTCAAGCACGGGCTATCGGACCATGCGCGATTCCATGGACCGGCGCGCACGTTTCGCGCCGCAGGATCTCGATGCCACGATCGCGCGCAGCAAGGTCATTGGCGAAGACCCGCTCTCCTATACCAGCGGCATGGGCATCGGCGGCACGCAGGGCCGCTGCGTGCCCTTGCCGCCGGGAACCGGCACTGCTGGTCGCTACATGGCAACCTGCAACACCGGCTATACCGCGACCCAGGAAACCAGGAATTGCCCAGTCACGCTCACCGCCAAGGTCGAGCAGCGGCAGGTCTATGGCTATTACTGCATCCCCGGCACGGGCGATCCCGCCAATATCTACGATTGCAGCCACTATCCGGCGCCGCAGTGCAAGGTCGTCCAGTCATGGCCGGTCGACATCTGCGATCCGATGTTCGGCTGCTTTCCGAGATTTTATGTCAACGAAATGAGCTGCACGGCGCCGGTCGATGGCGCGACGCCGTATACGGTGACCGGCGAAAATGTCGCCACGACGACCCGTGATGAAAGTCCGTGCGCAGCTCTGGCGGCCGACAGCACCTGCCAGCAGGAGACCGAGACCTGCTCCGACAGCGATCCGGTCACCCGGATAGTCGACGGCGTCGCCGTCACCCAGCCGTGCTGGGCCTGGTCGCGCAGCTACACCTGCGCGAAGTTCACGCAGGCACAGGATTGCCAGACGCTCGAGACCACGCCGGGCTGCAATCTGGTCCGCGAAGACTGCCTGACAGACGAGCCCTGCCGGACCTGGGAGCGGGTCTATGATTGTCCGGTCCCGGATCAGCCTGCGAGCACCAATCAGTTCATCTGCGATGGCGATGTCTACTGCATCGACGGGTCGTGCGAGACGATCCAGCGCGAAGCCAACGACGAGTTCAAGGATGCGGCCGTCGCCTTGAACGCGATGAATCAGGCGCGCCGCGAATTCGACCCGGATAATCTCACCCTGTTCAAGGGAACGCGCGAGAGTTGCTCATCCAAGGTCTTCGGCATCCTGAACTGCTGCAAGGGCAAGGGATTCCCGCTCATTCCGGGCATCCAGCTGCTCGTGGCGCTCGGTTGCAGTCGCGAGGAGATGCTGCTCCACCAGAAGGACGCGCAAGGCCTGTGCGCCTACGTCGGAACCTACTGCTCGTCCTCCTTCCTCGGCGTGTGCCTGACCAAGCGGAAGGTCTACTGCTGCTTTGAATCCAAGCTCTCGCGGATACTCCAGGAGCAGGGTCGCCAGCAGCTGGGCAAGCCTTGGGGCAAGCCCAAGACCGAACAGTGCCTCGGCTTCACCGTCGACGAGTTCGCCCGGCTCGATCTCTCGAAAATGGACTTCAGCGAAGTCTACGCCGAGTTCACCGATGCCGCCCGTCTGCCTGACGAACTGCAGGCAACCCAAGAAATCCAGCAGAAGATCGAGGACTATTATGCCCGTGCACGCCAGTAAGGCGAGCCAGCGGCTTCTGGCCGCCTGCCTCGCCCTCACCGCCTCCAGTCAGTTCATTACCGCCCCGGCGGGAGCCGAAGAGCCGCCGCTTGTCACGACCGATGACAGACAGGACAGCTTCTACTGCGCGGAGCGCCGGCTCGGATACTGGTTCTACTGCGCCAGACCGAAGCCACCTGAGCGCGACAAGACAGTTCAGGCCCCGGCCGTGAGCGCGACAAGCCAGCTCGACGCGGTCACGGCCGAGCTTCGCGAACTCAAGGCCAGGGCGATCATGGAGCCGACGCCGGCCAACGTGACAGCCTACATCCGTTTCCAGCGCGAGCAACTCGACCGGGCATCGCTCTTCAGCGATGTCTGGCAGCGCGCCATCTGGCAGGATCCCGACCTCGACTATACGCTGCAGAGGCCGGTTTCGACGCTCGGCAAGCGCCAGTGGCAGGATGCGCGCGGAGCGGAGCGCAATGCCGTCATGGCGCACCTCTCCGAGCGCTTCGGGCTGTTCTACTTCTTTGCCCAGACCTGTGGCGCCTGCGAGGTCATGTCGCCAATCGTGCAGAGCGTCGCTTCGACCTGGCACATCACAGTGCGCGCGATCTCGACCGATGGCGGTCCATCGCGGCATTTCCCGAGCTACACCGTCGAGACCAACCAGCGGACCCGCATGGGGCTTGAGCCCAAGATTACTCCGGCCGTCGTGCTGTGGGATGCCGCCAACGGCCAGGCGATCCCGATCGGCTACGGCGTGATGTCCGCCGACGAACTTCAGGACCGCATCTACCTCCTCACATCGAAGGAAGCCGGACGTGACTACTAGGATGAGACGCCCAAAGACAGCGCTGCTCGCCGCGATCCTCGCGGCAGCCCTCCCCCTCACCAGCGTCTCTGCCGATGTGGGGAGTTCGATGGATTCGTTCCTCAATGATGTCGGGGGCGCGGCGAATGTGAACGGCCCGACCGCATTCCAGGGGCAGTCGGCGGGCTATTACAGCCTCGGCAATATCTGGACGCGCTTCCCGCAGAAGACGACCAACATCGCCAACCTGCAATTGCCTCGCGCCCGCGCAGGCTGCGGCGGCATCGACATCTTCGCCGGCTCCTTCAGCTTCATCAACGCGAGCGAGATCGTCGCCATGCTCAAGGCGGTCGCCAACAACGCGGTCGGCTTCGCCTTCAGCCTTGCGATCGACACCGTCTGCCCGGAATGCTCGAAGATCATGCAGGAGTTCAGCCAGAAGGCTCAGCTCATGAACAACCTCAACATCAACAGCTGCGAACTGGCCCAAGGGCTGGTCGGCGGCGTCTGGCCGAAAGGCGATCTTGCCGACAAGGCGATCTGCGAGGCGATCGGCAATTCGGAAGGCATCTTCACCGACTATGCCGCCGCCAAGCATGGCTGCGGCACCAAGGGACAGCGCGCCAGCACCACCGCCCAGGGCGCTGGAAAATATGATGACGTGAACACGGGCGTGGCGAGAAACTACACCTGGACCATCCTCAAGAAGTCGGCGTTCTTCTCGCCGAACGGGACGTTCGACCAGGAGCTCGCCGAATACGCCATGACGCTCCTGGGCACGATCATCTACGTGCCGCCCAAGGATGACGAGCCAGGCAAGTTCGTGCCGATCGTAGGGGAATCCTCCTCGACCCTGGTGACATCGCTCCTCGATGGGACGTCGGGCAGCAATGTCCTGATCTTCCACTGCGACGAGCCCGACAAGTGCCTCGATCCGGGGTTCAAGTCGCTGAGTCTCCCCGCTTCGAAAGCGCTCCGCCCCCGTATCTCCGCGCTCATTGCCGGCATGGTGCAGGCGATCCACGACGACACGGCAATCACCGCGGCGCAGAAGGAACTCCTGCAAGTATCGTCGGTGCCGCTCTACAAGATCCTGACCGTGCAGGCTGCCTATGGCCGCGGTATGCCGACCGACGATCGCGAGACGCTGGCCGAGATCGCCGGCGTCGACATGCTGTTCGCCGTCCTGGACCGGATCGTTGGTGAAGCGGGTCGTTCGATGTCGAGCTTCATCGGCGCCGACGAGGCCAAGATCACCATGTGGCAGGGACAGGTCAACGTGGTGCGCCAGGCCCTGGCTGATCGTCAGGCCAACACGCACCTCAAGGTCAACGCCATCATGCAGATCATCGAGAAGACGGCATTCATCGAGAACGTGCTCGCGGCCTCGATGTCGCCGGGCATGGCCGCCTCGCTCGACTGGTCGCGCGGAGTGCAGAACCGCGCCCTCACCCACTGATCGCACCTGAGTACGCACCCAAGCGGGACATGAGACATGGTTGAAATTTTCACGGTCGGCGGCGGCGATTATCTGGTGAACGTGTTCCAGGCAGTCGCGGCCTGGACCGGAAACGGCGGCTACAAGAGCCTGCTCCAGGTGGTCATGGTGATGGGCCTTGGCCTGTCCGCACTCACACTTGCGTTCAATCAGGACTGGCGCGCCTGGATCAACTGGTTCCTCGGCGCGACCCTGATCTACTCCTGCCTGATGGTGCCGCGTCTCGACGTCCATGTGACTGACAGGCTGAACCCGAGCCTTGCACCGGCCAATGTGAGCAACGTGCCCCTGGGCCTCGCGCTCATGGCCAGCTTCACCAGCCAGGTGGGCGACTACCTCACAGGCTCCGCTGAGGTCGTGTTCGGCCTGCCCGGCGATCTCAACTACTCTAAGAACGGCATGATCTACGGCGCCCGGCTCTATGATGCCACGCGATCTCTGCGCATCTCTGACCCCGAATTTGCCGCCAATCTGGACGAGCATTTCCGGCAGTGCATCTTCTACGACGTGCTGCTCGGCCGCTATTCGATGAAGGAGCTCGCGGAGACCAACGACATCTGGGCGACGATCGCGCCGGGGAGCCAGGCCCGCGCACAGCGATTCCTTACCCACGATGCGGCATCGGGCCAGGTAACCTCGAACATCGTCACCTGCCGCGAGGCCTATGATGCTCTGAATGCCGGGTGGGCGGGCCTGGTCGATAGCATGGGGACCGTGTTCGGCCGCCAGCTCTATCCAAACCAGACAGCGGCGCTCGCCAAGGCCAAGCTGTTTGCCGACCTTCCCGTTGCCTATCAATATCTCAGCGGCGTGTCGGCCAGCGCAACCGAAATCTTCAAACAGACCTTGACCATCAACGCGATGAGCCAGGCGATGCATTCGATGGCTGGTGGCAGCGGGGCCGGCAACGTCGATGTCTATGCCCAGACACGGGCCGATATCCAGACCGAGCGGACCTACAGCTCGATCGCCAGCAATGCGATGAAGTGGGTGCCGCTCCTGAACGTCGTTCTGACCGTCCTGTTCTATGCCCTGTTTCCCGTGCTCTTCCCGCTATTCCTTCTGCCCAAAACGGGGCCAGTCGCATTGAAAGGCTATGTCACCGGCTTCTTCTACCTCGCCGCGTGGGGTCCGCTCTTCGTGATCCTGCACATGATGCTGATGTACAAGGGCGCCGCCGATATGACTGCGGTTGCCGGGGCCAATGGCCTCAGCCTTGCGAGCTTCACCGGGATGGCCGACGTCAACAGCGATATCGGCATTCTTGCGGGCTACCTCATTGCCTCGGTGCCCTTCCTGGCGGGCGGGGTCGCCAAGGGAGCGATGGCCATTTCGCACAACGCGACGAGCTACCTCAATCCCAGCCAAAACGCGGCGGAGGAAGCCGCGCGCGAGGCCAGCACGGGCAACGTCGCGCTCGGGAACACGAGCTTCGAGAATTCGACAGTGCTCACGCGCCAGTTCGCGCAAGGAACGATCGCGCCAAGTTTTACCTATGGTGCCGGGCAGACCCGCACATTCAGCGATACCGGCTCGATGACGACAAGCTTTCCCGAAGCCAGCTACGACCAGCTCCCGAACTCGAGCTATCCCTTCACGCCGAGCCTCGGGCAGGAATTCACCTCACGGCTGTCGACCATGGCTTCGCAAGCGCGGTCCAACAGCGAGACCTACGCGAATGTGGCCACGGAATCGACGGCCAGCGCCGTCACCAAGTTCCGCGAGTTGAGGAACCAGTTCAGCCGCGGAAGCGCTTTCGAAAGTGCGACCGGTACATCCAACTCTGACAGCATCCAGACTGCCTTCAGCGAAGTCGACCAGGCTTCCACCAGCCTACAGCGCCAATTTGCTCTCTCACGCCGCGCCGCAGACGATATTTCCACGGCCTGGTTCCTGGGTGGCGAAGCCGGCGCAAGCGCAGGGGTTACCAATGGAGTTCTCTCCGCAAACGTAGGAGCCAAAGGTGGCGGCACCAGAACCTGGACCGACAGTGACATCGGCATCGCATCCGAAGACCGTTCCCGGATTTTTGGAAGCCTTGCCCAGATGTCTGACAGTCGTAACTGGTCGAGCACGCGCGACGGGTTCATTCGCTCGGTCAGCACCTCCTCCAGTTCGTCGGTATCGACCACAGCTGGCGGCATGAACGCATCACTCACCGAGGCCCAAAGCTACAGCCGCGAGGCGCGGCGCACCGAGGAGCTCGCGAAGCGACTGGAAACTCAGGCTTCACTCTTCGAAGGTAACAGTGCAGCGGCAAGCCTCAATCTGTCCCAGGCATACAGGGAATGGGGACTGGCCGAGATTGAGCGAAACCGAGACTTCTATGGTAACGCCCGCTTCGACGACGTTGCTTTCCAGCTCAGCCCCGAAGGGCAGGCGCTCCAAGCCAAATTTATCGAAAGCTACGCTGACCAGGTTCGTGATGGTATCGAAGACCGGCTTGTCCTTGCTCCGGGCCAGCCGGTATCGCGCACTGCGGTGACCAGTGCAGGGTCAATACGCGGACGCGCTTCAATTGGCGGCGGCGCACCGTCAGACATCCCGGCGGTGAGTCCCCAAGGAATTCACGACGAGGTTCAGCGCGTCCAGGGGGCTGGTCGGCAGCGCATTGGCAGTTCCAGAGGGCGTCTCGATGCCGTCACCAAGGGCGCGCAAGGCGCAAGCGCTGAATCCGCCGACGACGTGAAGGAGTGGTGATCGGCGAATGAAGATCACCAGAGACCGAACGACGCACCGGCCAAGAACGCGAAAACGCCCACGATCACGACGACTCCAAGAATCGTGAGCGTTCTCCCCCAAGGGTCCGCCCATGACTTCTGGATCCGATACTCCATCAGGCGGTTCTCACGGATCGCCTGATCGATTTCAGACAGCCCTTCCCATTTGCGGGATACGTGCGCTTCGGCACCCTCAAGGTCGAAGTTCGTCATGATGGCATTCATCTCTCTTCTCCTTGGAACATAGCGAAAACGGCGTCTGCACAATAGCAAATTCGATGAGTTCAATGCCTTTTCACCAACCAGCGGCCGCCTCTGCTCTAACGGCGGGAATGTCGGGACCTTGCGGACTTTCCGGACTTGGAACCTAGAAAACGGTAAGCCGCCGTTGAGACCGTTGTCACGAAGCGACTGCTTCTGGCCCCTGCAAGCTGACCGGTGGCTCCTACATCAGTGGAGGGATCGTCCGCCCAGACGAACTGGACAACAGGCGGATAGAATAGATCCACTCAAGCGCCTATCAGCCGCCGCGCCCTGAGCTCCTCAGCACGAGACGCACGAATGCGAACATGCGAACGAAGAGCCAGTCAAGCTGCTCGGATCGACCGATCGGCTCCTGACTGGTCTCCGAATGGCGGATGCGGAAGCTGTTACCGATTTTCGTTAACGCGACAGCTTCCTCCCCGAGCGTCTCGCGTAGGGCGGTTCCGGGATCGGCGGAGCGGTCTAGGAGCGCGTTTGCTTGGGCCTTCTTGTCCGCACCGGCCTCGAGTGTCTTGAGCCGCTCGAACGCGTCCCAGAGCTTCTCGAGCGCATCCCTCCGGTCCTCCGGCTTCGGCGACATGAAGCGAGAGCGCGCCGCCTCCAGCAGGCGGTCGGTCTCTTCTTCCCCAGTCTGGAACATGGCCCAGCCGAGGGTTTCCGCCACCGGCTGTGGCAATATCCGCCTTGCTTGCCCAACGTCGTCTAGTTGATACGCGACCGCATTTCTGCGGAAAAGCAGGTTCACGTCCGCAACGAAGGCGGCAAGCCCAGCCTCTCGATCCCAGCTCAGGTGGTAATGTCGGTAGAAGGGATGGAAAAACCCTTCGAGCGGCTCGCCCACCGCAGACGCGCAGAATTCGAGCAAGTCGAGGATCACCGGGGTTTCCGGAACCTCTCCGGCGCGCAACGGCCACTCGATCCACGGCACCTCCGCGAGGAGTACGCGTGAAAACGCCTGTTCGTCACAGCCGCAGGGCCCCTGACCATCGGGGCATTGCTCGGGGAAGCGGGCACCAAAGGCGCCGCCGCTGATGCGCGTCTCGATCAGTGCGAGCAGACCACCCCACACCCGTTCGTCGATGGTCACGACCACAGCCGGACGCGGTCCATATGCCCGATCCGTGTAGTATCGCTGGTCGGTCACTGGCATCCTCGCACGCTTATAGTCTCGGGGATGGTCATCGTCATTCGGGCGCACCAAACTCGCGAGCCAGGAAATCCAGGGTGGCGGCATCGCGCAGGCGGCACACAACGTTTTGGTTGGCAAAGACGCCGGGGAAGGTCTTCGCCTGTGGCAGTGGCACCTGCATCTGCCAGTCGACGCGGACGATGTATTCGGCGAGTTCGGGATCTTCCGAGTGATGGCGTATGTTCGGCTGCGCCAAAGAGTAATCGAACAGCGGCCGACCATCGATTACTGCGTCGCGGGCCATCACCGCCGCTTCCGTCACCGTGCCGAAACCTACATAGCCAGCACCCTTCTGGTAGGCGTAGATGCGTGCTCCGGGCTCCAACTTGTCCATAGCGCCGGAATAGGTGCGGCCACCGCCGGCGGCGAGGAAGCCCAATGTCCGCATATCCTCCCAGCAGCGTGACTCGCCTTCCCCGACGTTGACATACCAAAGGCCTGACCAAGGCGCCTTCGCCCTACGCTCGGTGCGCTCGACCACCTCCTCCTGGTCCATCAGCCAATCAGCCGCGAGGTACTGGCCCCGGCCATCGCCGAATACGGTGAAGAAGGCCGTGTTGATGCCGACGTCATGGACGCGGGCGAGATACTCGACGATACGCTGCGAGGCCGGGTCGAGGGCGCTCGCTACAATGACCATCGAATGGGTGGCGTTCAGTGGCTCGGGCGGCGGTCCCCCAAACTTCCTCTGGAACGCCTCGACGAAGCCGCTTCCCCTTCGTCGAAGGTATTCATCCGCCATCACATGAACCGCAGGCGTATCCAGGCCGGAGACCCAGCTCGCATAGTCAAGCACCTGCGCGACGATATCGCGGGGAGTTCGATCACGCTTGAGCTCGATCACCGTCACCGAGCCTTCCGCGTTGATCGCGATGAGATCGATGCGCCCCTGATGAGACGTCACGACCTGCCTGCCGATTACGAGAAGCGATGGATCAAGGATCGATATGTCGGCCTCAAGCCAACGCTCGAGCCGATCCTCCGCGTCAAGACGCTCCGCCGTCATCGGACTGAGCGAGTCCCCATCGATGTTCCATAGCTTCGTCATACAATCTCCCCGGATCGAGCGAGTTAGCGGGTGGGAACGCAATCGGGAAGGAAGGACTTGGAAGTTCTAGAGCAGCGACGAAGCTTGCCAAGCAATTTAGACCAGCCATAGTCATGCTGTGGTCAAAATCTTCCTTGGCGTCACTTACAAGCCGTGGTTCGACTTTCTGGCGGGCATCGCGCCCGATGAAGTCAACTTCTGGCAGCCGTCCGGGACGGGCGAGTTCAAGGCACTGCAGCCGGGCGATATGTTCCTGTTCAAGCTCAAGGGCGCGGACGCGGCAATCGCCGGCGGCGGGGTGTTTGGCCACGCCTCGCTTGCGCCACTATCGCTGGCCTGGGACGCGTTCGGCCGAAAGAACGGTAACAATTCGCTTTCCGACATGCGCGCGACGATCGCCAAACTGCGCCACCAGAGCGCTCCCCTGGAGCAGCGCGAGGACCCGGTTATCGGATGCCGGATCCTGACCGAACCCTTCTTCTGGCCGAGGGACCGCTGGATCCCGGTGCCTGACAGCTTCTCGCGCAACATCGTGGTCGGCAAGGGCTACTCCACCGACACTGACGAGGGCCTGCGCCTCTGGCAAGCGGTCAGCGAGCGGCTCGCCGCAACGCCTGCCGCGCCGCTGCCAGTCTCGGGTGACCGCTACGGAAAGCCGGTTTCGATGCGGCAGCGGCTCGGCCAGGGAGCATTCCGCCTGTCCGTGACGGATGGCTACGGCCGCCGCTGCGCGGTATCCGGCGAGAAGACACTTCCTATTCTCGATGCCGCGCACATCCGCGCCTATCGCGATGGCGGCGACCACGACATCTCCAACGGCCTTCTGCTACGCACCGACATCCACCGCCTGTTCGACCTCGGTTACGTCACGGTCACCGAGCGGAACCGATTCGCGGTAAGCGAGCGGTTGAAGGCGGACTTCGACAATGGCGTCCACTACTACGCGATGCAGGGCACCGAAATCGGAAGTCCTCGTCCCGGCTTCGCCTCGCCAGCGCCCGAGGCGCTTAGGTGGCATCGTGAGAACCGCTATTTGGGGTGAGATGAGGCCACTGAAGAGCGTTTCCGCCGAGTTGATTGCCTTATCTATCGAGGAGGTTGTGGGATGCGGGTGGCCGTTGTGAACGAAGCAACACCGATAGATGATCTGCCGACGGTAGCGAAGAAATCACCGTGCCCGCCGAAGTTCGTCCGAAATCGAAGAAAATAGCGCATTAAGTGATTTTGCTAGACGAGAAGACTATCGTATAACTGCGAGCCACCGCGGCATAGTGAGCGTAGGGGAAGCGGGGGATATGGGTCAGAAGGGGACGAAGTCGGCGCTCCTCGCGCATGCGCGCGCGGCCGCGCGAAACCTCGTCAAGGATGTGGCCACAACCCAGGCGCGGGCTGACCTATGCCTCGACCTGCTGTCGGACATCGGCGCCGATCCACGGCAGGACGCGTTCCGCCGTGTGCTGCACGCATTGCCCACTGACGAGCGCCACTACTGGATCGGGACGCTTTACACGCTGATGCTTCCGACGAAGGTTCGCCGCTCACAGGCTACCTACTTCACTCCGCCGACCGTAGCCGATGCTGTGGTCGATCTCGCCATCGAGGCCGGGTTCGACCTTGGGACCGACACGGTACTCGACCCGGCCGCCGGCGGCGCCGCCTTCCTGTCAACCTTGGCGGGACGCATGGCAACCGCGGGACTCAACGCGGAGGAGGTCGCATACCGGCTCAATGGCATCGAGATCGACGCGGGGCTCGCAACACTGTCGAGCCGGCTCATCGCGGAGAGGCTCGGCTCGGCTCTGCCCCGCGAGGTGGTCCTCACCGGCGACGCGCTCCGCGTGACGATCCCGGCTTCGTACGGCCTAGTGATAGCGAACCCTCCCTATGGCCGCATCGCGCTCGACGAGGTGCGCGGCAAGTCCTGGCGTAAGGTCGCACACAGCGGCCACATCAACAAATACGCACTGTTCACCGAGCTTTGCTTTCGACACGCAAAGCCTGGCGGCATCGTGGCATTAGTCATCCCGTCCAGCTTCCGCGCGGGACCGCTCTACGACCGCATGCGTGCCTTCATCCGCTCAAAGGCCGAGGTGCTCGCTGTCGGTTCGATCGCCGGCCGGGACGGCGTGTTCATCGATGTCGCGCAGGACATAAGCGTGCTGATCGCCCGCAAGGGAAAGGTTCACGATCCGGATGCGCCCGTGCGCTTCCCAGTAGTCGGCCTGATGCCTTCAAGCGCACCGTTAGTCGAGCAGCGGCTTCCCGCGGAGCCGGGCGACGCCTGGCCGCTTCCCGCCATCGATCCGAAACTCGTCGGCGGGGCGACCCTCGCCGACTACGGCGTCACCGCCCGGGCGGGCTACTTCGTGTGGAACCGAGAGAAGGCCCGGCTCGTTCCGAAGCTCGGCCGGCGGCAGCGGGGCTACCCGTTGGTATGGGCAAAGAACGTGCGGCCCGGCGAGCTCTGCAGGCCAGCGGGGAAAAAGGGCGCGGGGACCGACTTCGTGACCTTCCCTGGCGACAGCTCCGCAATCGTGACCCGTGCCGCCGCGGTCATGCAGCGAACCACCAACGACAAGCAGCCGCGCCGGCTGGTCGCCGCAATGGTCGATCCGACCGTTCTTTCCAGATGGGGTGGATTCGTGAGCGAGAACCACACCATCGTCCTGACGGGCCACGATCCCGACAATCTTGAGTTGGCGGTGCGGCTGCTAAACACCGCCGCGGTAGACCAGCGATACCGCCGCGTCTCGGGAACAGCGGCTATTTCCGTGACGCTGCTGAGACAGCTCGACCTCCCCACGCCGGCCGCCTTCACCGCAGCCCTCGCCGATTGCGACGATGCCGAGGCCGCTGCCTCGACAGCCTACCAGCTTTTGCCGGAGTCGGTTGGCGCCTGATGAGACGCGACCGTCCATTCCAGAAGCCACCGGGCATGGACCTGAACGATCGCGCCGAACAGCGGCGGGTCGCGCTCGATAAGCGTCAGGCGCTACTCTCGAAGATGGCGAAGGCCAACGCGGCGCGAAGTGCAGCCGCGGCCGCCATGCAGCTGAAACCGGCCGCACCGGAGCGTCCGCGGCGCGAGGTGGAACGCTACATGGCGACGCTTGCCGCGCAGCCATTCCACCAGCTTGGGCACTCCGAGGTGGCGGAAATCACGCCAGCGTACACACGGCTGGTGCGCTCGGCGGCCGAGGTAGCCTCCGACGGGTCCGTGCAGGTAGTAATGCCCTGGCCGCCGGTGCGCATCTCGCCGTCGGCAATCGTCAGCCTGCTGACGATCGCGGCCGTCGGCAGCGCGGAAGTCGAGCAAGTTGTCGTCCAAGGTTCATTGGAGAATTGCCGCCGTCGATCCGACGAGGTGCGCGCGATCGTCTTTCCATACGCGCGCAGCACGCATGCGCAGGCCCGCCAAGTCCAAGTGGGACGACACACGCTCGGGGCGGTTAACTTCGAGCACGTGAAGCGATACCTGAATGGCGGCGGTGACGCCGCAAAGGACTACCATCAGGTGCTGGCGCGCGTTCGCAAGCTGACCGGACGCGCCTCCGATGGGCGCGACTATGCGGAGTTTGAGCATCCGATCCTCGACGAGCTCGTGCCGCATGGATCGCCGGGGGGCGACCGCTCCTCCAACAGTACACTCCTTTGGCGGACGCGTTCAAAGACGGATATTGCGACGCAGCGGCGGTCGAATGACGCCGACGATCCATCGAAGGCCGACTTCTTTCTCTACACACTGCGCACCGGCGAGCGGCTCGGCGTCAATCTGCGGGCGATCAAGCACAGCCCGGACCTGCTCATTCTCGACCTAACTCGGAACGCTCGCAACCGGCTGGGCTGGGATTGGGTGGAAAAGGCAACTGAATGTGTCACCTGCCTGCGCGAGTTCCATCCGATGACCGGTATCCTAGCCATCGCCGACGATCCCTGGACCTATCGCACCGCGCGGTTCGACGTCCTGGGCACGCGCCGGCCAGGGCGAAACGGTAAGGTCACGCCGGCCACCGGCCATGTCGCATATTCGGAAGTTGCTGACATCGTCCGGCCCGTCGCGTCCGGCGCGCCAGCGTTCGAAGGCGGAAGCAGCATCGATGTCGATGGCTTCTTCGGCGAGGTCGACCATGGGATCGAGGCGCTCCGACGCCTGGCGAACAGCCTCGCCGACAAGGGCGACCCGCACGGAGCGACGACGGCGCGCAACTTGATCGCGACCGTCCGCCGCACGGCTTCCCTGCCCGGCTCTCTCGCCGAGTTGAGCACGTTTCTCGAGCACGAGACGTCGACCGCGTCAGCCGACGACCTACTCGCGGTCTACCGGGTAACGGGCGACCTCGCGACGCTGAACGATCCGCGAAGCCTCGCCAGCCAAGTCGATGCCGAGGCCGGCGCGCTGGCTGCCGCCCGCGAACTGATGCGCACGTTCAATGGCGCCACGCCGATGACGACGCTGCTCGAGGACGCGATCCAGCCCGCGCTCAGGTCAAGCTCGAAATCTGTGTTCGTGTTCAGGTCGGACCTGGTCGCTGAGTTCGCGGCCGACCGGCTCGGCGCCGCCCATCCCAAGCTGGGCGCGCGGATCGAATCTGAGTTCGTCCGTTTCGGAGGCGAACGCGCGCTTAGGACCGTCGTCGACCTGCCACAGACCGCACGGAACCAGTTTAAGCGCGTCGTCCTCGTGGCGCCGACGCGGACCGCGATACTGACGGCGCTCACCCAGCCCTGGCTTCCCGAGCACGTTACCGTGCTAGCGGACGCTGACACACTCGCGTTCGCCACGCGCGACGCCGAGCGTCTTGCGGAAGAAATCGACATCGCGCCGCTGGCGGCCCGGCTGCGCGCATTTGCAGCAAGGGCCGGCGAGCGAGTCGAGGAGATCGGCCGCCATGTCGTCCGATTCGAGATGCCTACGGACGACGTCGAGTTCCCCAACGGCCTCGTGGTGGATCTAAGCGGTGGCGGCAAGGGCGAGCGGAACCTTGTCGAAATCGAATTGAAGAACGGCCAGCGCATCATTGCCCGCCGCAGCACCGAGATCGTACTGCGCGACGACGGCGCCGCGACGACCTCGTTTGTCGAGCGTCCGGCATCGCAAGTGAAGGTAGGCGACGAGGTTTGCGTCATCGGCCAGGGCTTCGTCGAGCGAGCACGCACGCTGGTGAACATCCGCGCGACCGCCGCCGAGGAAATCCGCGACTATCACCAGCTGGTTGCCGAGCGCTTCGCCGCAGTGCCCGAGCCAACGACGATAGGGAAGCTGCGATCCCTCGTCGCCGTGATGCGCGAACCCGCAGTGCCGCCCGAAACCGCGCGATACTGGATCGACCTCGACGACGAGATCGACAAGCCGCTCCACGACGTCGTGCCGCACGCACCACAGGACGAGGTCACGTTCATGCGCTTCACCGCCGCGCTCGGAATTAGTGAGCGCATGGCGGGCAACTTCTGGAGGTGGGCCGTCGTGGCGCAGCGGTCGCACCGCGTCCGCTACGGCAACGTGTTCCACGACGCTTTTCGCGGAATACTTACCGATCCGCACGCGGCCATGGCGAGCAACCGCGACCGCACGGACCAGATCCGCATGCTCAGGTCGATGGCGGAGGAGCATGTCGCGATCGTCGATCAAGTTCGGAGCTACAGGCGTCATGAAGGGTAAGTCGAACAGCGAGCTCGCGACGATCGACGTCGAGCTGAAGGAAGCCGTCTGCGACGCGCTGGTCAACGCGCTGGTCCACCGGGTCTGCGGCGCGGATGAGCGTGGAAAGAACCTGCTGGGCGGCTCGCCGCGGCGAGGCGTCTTCGCCGACCAGCTGCTGCCGCGCTTCGACATTTCGGGCAACGACGACGAGACTACGGACATCCGCATCGCCGCAGTCGGCATCGACCTGATCACCGTCGCCGGAACCAGCGCGACGATGCGCGTCACGCCCCGCTTCTCGGTCTACGTCCGGGTCATTCCCAACTGGACCGACCTGCTAGCCGGCGGTGGCGAGCTCGAGTTCGACTTCCGGCTGCGCACGACGATCCAGCAGCAGATCGACGACGCCATCCGGACGGAGCGAATGCCGGCACTTCAGGCTGCCGGAGTCGACCGGCCGGACTGGAAGGGGATGGACGAGACCAAGCGCTCGAAGGTCAGGGCGACGCGGGCGCAGATCCTAGCGGAGGTGCGCAGGAAGGCCTACGCCGCACATGGTATCAAGCTGCTCAGCGGCGAACCAGAACCCGACGCAGTGACACAGGGGCCCGGCGACACGCCAGACACCGATCCGAACACGCCCGACGAGATCAAGCCCCCAGTCCCTCCGATCGCAAGGCTTGTCCGGGAAGGGCGAGAGCTTCCTCTCAACCTCGTCGATTCGGCCCCGATCCCGGGAAAGTGGACAAGGCTCGACCTCGAACTGCCCACGCTCGAATTCGGCTGCGACGCCGCCGACGGCGACCTCGCCACCTCCGTTGAAGTCTACAACCGGGCGCTGGCCGACGCGATCGCGGCGCAGCTCGAGGCCTGGGTGGTCGGAATCGGTGCGGGCATCGCGTGGCGAGACGTAACGGTCCAGCCTGGCGAGACGCTCTCGGAGGAGAAGTGGAACGCCGCAATAGCCACGCTCTCCACACGCCCGGTGGACCGCAACCGGATCGTGCCCGACCTTTCGCGCGTCGTCGTCAAGGTCGAGCGCCAGACCGACTTCCTTGACCCGAGCTCGATGTCCATGCGCATCATGCTCGATAACCAGTCGGCCGAGCTGTCCCCCATCGACGCCCGCGGCCGTTGCAACACCGTGTTCAATGCCGGCCTCGCGATCGCGCTGCCCCGCGCCGCACACCGGCCGCTCCGCCTCGACCGGGTCGAGCCGTCCTACCGCTTCCGCGAGCACCTCGAATACCCGGCGATCGGCCTCAACTGCGGCGTCGACGCGCAAACCGAGGGGGCGAACCTTCACCTGCGCACGACGTGCGCGCCTCGCTTCGCCCAGCCGCGCATCGTCGCGCGCAACCTCGATCTTCCCTTCCAGTTCGCCATCCTCAAGGATCCGTCCTTCGAGGCGGAGCGGCTGCTCGCCCTGCCCCGTGAATACGTGAGGTGGATCGACGAACAAGAGGTGCGGCTCAGGGACACGGTCACAGTCGGGCTGGAGCCGGCCGACGCCGCGATCGAGGAGACGCGGCTACGCAAGGACATCGCGGCGCAGCGCGCCGAGGCGCGCTACATTGAGCGCGGCGTCGAACTGCTGATCGCCTCCAAAAAAGCGGCCGACAACCTTGCCGCCGGCGGTGACGGCGACCGCCACGCCCTCGAGCAGCGCGCGGCGCCGTGGCGCGCCTGGACCATGACGAACGAAGCGTTCGCTCTTCGCGACTCCTTCGACGCCAAGCGGGGCTGGCGCCTGTTCCAGATGGCGTTCATGCTCGCGCACGTCCCCGTGTTCGCGTCACGGATGGACGAGTGGCGGGAGGCCCACGACCCGCTGCTCGACGAGGACGGGGTCAGCCTGCTCTACTTCCCAACCGGTGGCGGCAAGTCCGAGGCCTTCTACGGCACGCTGCTGTTCGCGATGTTCCTCGACCGGCTGCGCGGCAAGGATCGCGGCATCACCGCGATGATCCGCTATCCACTGCGGCTTCTCACCCTGCAGCAGGCGCAGCGGCTGCTGAAGCTAGTGATCCGGGCCGAGATGGTCCGCAAGCGCCATGCCGTCGGCGCATGGCCGTTCGAGATGGGCTTTTGGGTGGGCAGCCAGAACACGCCGAACCACTACCGCGAATTCAAGGCGGAAATCCCGCTGGTCGCCGATCACGACCATCCCGACGACGCCAACCTAGACGGCGAGACGGGCGACGACCAAGAACGCGACCGCGGCCGGCGGTATGTCGACGCCCGCGAGGCATACGACAAGATTCCCGACTGCCCAGTGTGCGGCGAGCTGACGGGCCTGAGACGCGACGAGGGCGATGGCCCCTATGGCCGTCGCGCTGCGATCCTGTGCTTCAACGACAGGTGCGACTGGAATCGCGCCCATGGCCAGCGCTACCCGCTGCCGTTCCTGCTCACCGACGACGCGGTCTACGCGCGTGCGCCGTCGATCGTCCTCGGCACCATCGACAAGCTGGCCATGCTCGGACAGAACACCAGCACGATCAGCAAGGTGCTGGGAATGTTCGGCCTGGCGCGTCGCGCCGACGACCGGGGGAACTTCGACAATCCGCGCAGCGAGGCGGACCTGAAACGGGACCCCGCCACCGAACGCTGCTCGAACGTGTTCCCGGCATACGCGAACGGCAAGCGCGTCTTCCACGACCCGTTCCCATCGCTCATCATCCAGGACGAGGCCCACCTGCTGGAGGAGAGCCTCGGCACGTTCAGCGGCCTGTTCGACACGCTGCTTGAAACCACCCTTGAGGACATCGCCGACATGGCGGGCGACGGTCTCGGGGTCGCGAGGCGTTGGACCGGCGATGGCTGGGGCGCTCCCCGAATGCCCAAGATCATCGCGGCGACCGCGACCATCTCGGCACCCGAGCGGCAGCTCGAGACTCTGTACCAGCGCATACCGCTGCGCTTCCCCTACCCCGGGCCCGACCTTTACCACTCCTTCTTCGCCGAGCCCGCCGCGCCGCCGGCTTGGAACCAGGACCGCGTCGCGCTTGCGGCGTCGCTGCCCTTCGCGTACGCGCCCGAGGCAACGGCGCCCTGGATGCGGCTCTACGTCTCGCTCATGACCAACGACGCCACCCACACGGTGACGACGGTCGGCGTCCTCGCGGCGTTCCACGGCATCGTTACGGCGCTGTGGGACGGCATGAGGGACGATACGCGCCGCGCCCAGGCGATCGCGACGATCCGCGCAGCGATCTCGCCCGGCCGCGCGGGCGACTGGCACCGCGCCGCGATCGATCGCGCCACCGATCAGGGGCACGAGGCCGACATCATGGCACTCGTAGACCTGCACCGGATCGCCCTCGCCTACGTCACGAACAAGAAGGGCGGCGACCAGATCATCGACGCCCTTAGCGCCGCCGTCGAGCACGAGCACCGCCGCATCGGCCGTGCCCACGCCTCCTTTGACAGCCGCCTCATCTCCGGCGGCATCGACATGAAGGACATTCAGGCGGTGATGGAGGCGGCCGACAAGTCGTTCGCCGGCGCCGACTATCCGGACGTGGCACAGACCGTGCGCAACATCGTGGCGACCTCGGCCATCAGCCACGGCGTCGACGTCGACCGCTTCAACAGCATGTTCTTCGCCGGACTTCCCTCGGACATCGCCGAATATATCCAGGCCTCGAGCCGCGTCGGGCGCACCCACGTCGGGTTCGTCATGCTGCTGCCCACGCCGCAGAACCGCCGCGACCGCTACGTCGTTGAGACCCACGACATCTTCCACCGGTTCCTCGAGCGCATGATCGCACCGCCCGCGGTCGAGCGCTGGGCGGAGAACGCGATCAAGCGGACGATGGCGTCATACGTCCAGGCCTGGGCGATGCTGCGCGAGGCCCGCGACTTCATGGGGAAGGACGCCGCTCGCAAGTTCGAGGTCGTACACATGGACCAGGTCAACCGGCTCGCGGCGCTGGAGCAGCGCGACCACCTCGCCTTCACGAAGGAACTTGTCGTCTTCATGCTGCGGGCAAGCGGCTTCGCCGGCAAGGGCGCGTCGCACCTGGGATCGCCGCACTACGAGGAGTTCTACCGCGGCCTCGTCGACAAGCAGGTTGAGAACTTCGCACGCGACATCTCCGGTCGAGGCACGATCTCGAGCCTGCGCGACTATTGGAAGGACCTGCCCGCCTTCAAGCCCCCGATGACGTCGTTGCGCGACGTGGATGAGGCGGGGTACATCGTCGCGGCCGCGCGCGATCCACTGGCGCGCGGCAAGTCCACCGATGTCGATCGACGCGACCTGGCCAAGGTCATGAAGGCCATCAGGACCCAGCGCGGCAGCGCGTCGGAAATGGATGCGGATGGGGGTAGCAATGGCTGACACGAAGGGAAAAGACTGGCGCACCGCCCCGACGCGGCGCCCCGCCGCGTTCGGGACAGCCCGATCGGAGCCGGACCCGCTTGAGCCGCCGACTATGTCGCGCTCGCGCGTCCAGATCGCCGGCTCCTATGCGCCCGGCGTCCTGATGACCTGGGAAGGCGGCAAGGGGATCTGCCGGTCGGTCCCGCTCGCCAACGAGGCGAAGGACCTAAAGCCCGCGACCATCGCGCTCATCTTTGAGAACCTGAGCGATTCGGTGACCAACTGGCGCGACCGCGTGATCAAGGTGCTGCCCGACGCCCTGCCTGAACTCGTCCTCGACACGCCGTTCCGGGACTCGAAGTCCGGCGAGGCGCGGGTCGAGCGCACCGACTTCCAGATGACGAGCCCAGACAAGGTCGGCTACGTCCCCTTCCCACTCCTCTACCGATGCGGCATCTGCGGATCGACTCGGGAGTTCGACAGCGTTGCCGACCAGGCGCGACAGCCGTTGCCAAGGAAATGCAACGGACACGAGGCCCGATGGACCCAGGTCGACGTCGTATACGTCCACTGGTCCGGCGACATTGAGCCGCTCAGCCCGTTCAATTTCAACTTCGACCCGCAGACCGGCACCGCCCGGCCAATCCGGATGTGCACCTGCGGATCAACCAGCTTCAAGCTGCGCAACGACGCCCCCGTGTTCTCGGAATGGCGCTACATCTGCGAGGGGTGCGGCGAGACGCGGTCGCTGAAGAAGGCGAACCCCGAGGTCCTCACTCGCCTCCAGATCCAGCAGAACGACGGCGGCCGAGCGTTTCAGTGGATCGAGGTTAACATGCTGCCGGTGTCATACCGGGCCAACTCGACATTCTACGTCCAGCGAACCAGCTTCATCGTGTTCGAGGACAGCGCGGTCGTCGAGCTGATGACGCCGAAGCGACGCGACGCGCTCATCACCCGTCTCGCCCAGATCCATGACATTCCATTCGCTGAACCGTCTGACGACGAGATCCGCGAGAGCGTGGAGGCAGATCCGGCGCGCGCCGGGGAGTGGAGCGAGTACGAGACCTACCTCAACATGGCGAGGAACGCGGAAGAGGCCGGGCGCGCCGAAGCCGCCCGCCGGCACCGCGACAACGCGGGCGAGCAGCGAGGGGCATGGTTCAACGACGGCATCGTCGAGCGCGGCCGGCTCGGCAGCCCGGCCGTACTGCAGGCCATCGCGGTGCGCGAGGACTGGACGCGCCGCTACGATCCCATCCGCCTGACGATCCAGCACGACGCGTTCGTGCGCGAGCACATCGAGCAGGCGATGACGCGGCACGCGGCAGTCGACGTCATGAACCCCGACATCGCGCTCACCGACGTGGTCAACGATCCCGCGCGCAAGGCGAAGTATCAGGAGAAGGTCGGGTCGCTCCTAGGCCACATCGGCGTCGAGCGCCTCGTGCTAGTCCGCGGGCTTCCGATCTGCGAGTTCAGCTTCGGCTACACCCGCGTTTCGGCCACGCCGATCTACAAGCGCGAGCACAACGGCATGAGTGTCGACATGCCGGTGCGGCTGAAGGCGTTCGACCCGCTGCCGATCGCCGACAACAAGCGGCCGATCTACGTCACGCAGCAGCTGAACGAGGCTCTTTACTTCAAGCTCGACGAGGCCCGCGTGCTGCGTTGGCTCGCGGCGAACCAGATCGTCGACGTGCCCAAGGACGATGTCGGCCGCACCTATCTCGAGCGCTATGACGACTTCGGGCCCTTCCTCGAGGTGTTCAAGGACCGCGAGGGCATGGGCGGATATCCCCGGACACTGCCGGCATACGTCTACCTATTGCTGCATACCCTTTCGCACCAGATGATGCACTCGCTCGCCGACACGTCGGGCGTCGACCGAGATGGCATCGGCGAGCACATATTCCCCGCCGACCTCGCGTTCGTCATCTACCGAAAGGGGATGACCCCCGACCTGGGCAACATCTCCGCGATGTGGCGAAACTATTCGGAGTCGTTCCTCAAGCGGACCCTCGACCCCAGGACGCTGCGGTGCGGTTCGGGAAACCTGTGCGACTCCCGTGGCGGCGCATGCCCCGCGTGCGTGATGGTCTCCGAGGTCAGCTGCATCGCGTCGAACCTCCTGCTGTCGAGGGCCGTGCTGAAAGGCGGCAAGGGTCCTGAGTGGGAGCCGAAGACCGCCCCGAATCTGATCGGCTTCTTCGATCCAAAGCTCACCTGATGTCCGGTAAAACTCTCGTATCACCAAAGGCTGCTGCCCGCCTCGTGGTGACGATGCCGCCCGAGCCCAGCCGCCTGGCGGACGCGCTTGCCGCCGACATCGCAAGCGACTACGTCGCGCTCACGCGCACGACCGACGCCTTCCGACACCTGGCCGGTCTAGCACGCGAACGCTTCACCATCATGATCCCCTACATCGACAGCGTCGGTGCTGCGTGGGCGACCGATCTGTTCGAGGCCACCGCCGCATTCGAGCGGCTGCTGGTGCTACGCGACGCGTCACAGTTGCTCGCGTGCGGAAGTGCGGGTCGCCGTGTCGAAGCCGCCACGACGCGCATCATCGACTACGGTGGCGCCGACCTCGCGAACGAGACCTTCCATGCCAAGATCGTCCTGGCGGACGGCGTCGCAGCCTATGTCGGATCGGCGAACCTGCTGCGCCGGTCGAAGTCAACGAACCTCGAGTGTGGCATACTGGTCGAAGGACCTGCCGTCGGAGCAGTCAAGGTGCTGCTCGACGCGGTGGTCGCGATTGCGGAGCGCTGAAGGGGTGCCCTCGGCACGCATTCCGCGCGACGGTTCGACCGCCACTACCTCGTATCCCTTCGACGATAGCCAAGCCGCATCCCGGCCTGCTCCTGCGCCAATATCGAGGGCTAAAGCGTCTTCGGTTCTGTTAGCGTCCGCGCTCGTGGTGTAATTTCCGGTGTAGATTGAGGTGCTGCTGGTGGTGGGGCATGCCCCACCACCAGCGGTTTCGATCTCGGTGGCCACCGGGCTCATCGGTAAGGTGGAGTTTCCACACTTCACACCCACCGAGGAGTTGATCCCGATGACCGAAGACAGACTACCGCTTGCCGAGCTGATGGCGAAGACCGGAGACAGCGATTTCCTGCGCAGCATTGCCGAGAGCGTGCTGCAGCTGATCATGGAGGCCGACGTTGACGGCGTGATCGGCGCCGGCCGACACGAGAGGTCCGGCGAGCGCACGACCTGGCGTAACGGCTATCGTGACCGCAGCCTCGATACCCGGCTCGGCACACTCAACCTGAAGATCCCCAAGCTCAGGACCGGCGCCTACTTTCCCGGCTTCCTCGAGCCCAGGAAGACCGTGGAGAAGGCGCTGGTCTCGGTCATCCAGGAGGCATGGATCGCCGGCGTCAGCACCCGCCGGGTCGACGAGCTCGTCCAGGCCATGGGCATGACCGGCATCTCCAAGTCGTCGGTCTCGAAGCTGTGCAAGGATATCGACGAGCGCGTGCACGCCTTCCTCAAGCGGCCCCTGGTGGGCGACTGGCCCTACCTCTGGCTGGATGCGACCTATCTCAAGGTCCGCGAGGGCGGCCGCATCGTCAGTGTCGCGGCAATAATAGCGGTCGCGGTCAACACCGAGGGCAAGCGCGAGATCGTCGGCCTTCACATCGGTCCCAGCGAGGCCGAGCCGTTCTGGTCGAGCTTCCTCAAGGACCTGGCCCGCCGCGGCCTCACGGGCGTGAAGCTGGTCATCTCCGATGCCCACGAGGGGCTCAAGGCGGCGATCACCCGCGTGCTCGGCGCCACCTGGCAGCGCTGCCGTGTGCACTTCATGAGGAACGCGCTGGCCTACGTGGCCAAGGGGCAGAACACGGTGGTCGCCGCCGCCATCCGCCAGGTGTTCCTGCAGCCCGATCACGCGACCGCTACCCAGGTCTGGCGCCAGGTCGCGGACCAGCTGCGCACCCGCTGGCCGAAGCTGGGAACCTGCATGGACGACGCCGAGCACGACGTCCTCGCCTACATGACCTTCCCCGAGCAGCACCGAGTGAAGCTGCACAGCACGAATCCACTCGAACGCTTGAACAAGGAGGTGAAGCGCCGCGCGGACGTCGTCGGGATCTTCCCCAACGAGGACAGCATCATCCGCCTCGTCGGCGCCGTCCTGCTCGAGCAGAACGACGAGTGGCAGCTCCAGCACCGCTACATGCAGATCGAGGGCATGGCTGCCCTTGCCACACCAATGATCGAGGAGGCCCAGCCGCTACAGATTACACCCAAGGCCGCCTGACCATGCCGCCCGGTGACCACACCCGAAATTACACCTCATTGACGGACGTGACCTCGGTTCTCGTTGTGATCAGATCCTCAACCGGCCTGTAAGACGCCAACAAATCAGGATGATCATAGCGCTCTGCCAGTTGGGCAGCTTGCGCATCATGTGCGGCAATAACGTCGTTGTTCACCTATCCACCCCGTCTGCAGATGGCTGTATAGGGTGACTATGGGACCAAAAGCAGCTTACCCAACTGTCAGTCATTTGACTTTCGAGGTTTGAAGATATTGCTGAACCCGAGCTTCAGTCTTGCGCCTTGGCCGGCGCCCTGCACGCAGATCGTCAACGAAACGTGGATCACCGACGGCCATCCGCCCAAACTTACTGGGGGGCGTCCGCGTCCGTTCCAGATAAGCCTCGATCTGCTCCAATAGCTCCATCGTCCATCGACTCGCTTTAGCCTTGCGTTCCTGTTATGTTCCTACTAGGAATGCGTCCTAGAGTCTAGGATGACTTTTCCTAGCATTCGTGACAGGACAGAGTGATGGACGAAGCACGACAGGCTCTCGACGAGCTCATCTTATCCCGGAAGGGCTGCACATATTCGGGGATTTCGCGCCTGCTCGGTCGTAACGTCTCCTACATCCAGCAGTACATTCGCAAAGGCAGCCCGCGGTATCTGGACGAGAGTGATCGCAACATTCTCGCGCGATTCTTTGGCGTGGATGAGCGCGTGTTGGGCGCCCCCCTTCACCGCAGCGCACCTGTTGTAGAACTGGTGCAGATCCCGGTTCTGGACGTGGAGGCCTCCGCCGGCCACGGCGCGCTCGCCGAAATGGAAAGCAAGAGCGGACAATTCGGTTTCGATGAAGGCTGGCTCCGTAAGCTGACCCCAAGCAAGGCTTCAAGCCTGTCGATCATCCATGTACATGGCGACTCGATGGAACCCACGCTCAATGACGGCGACGAGGTCATGGTCGATCTTGGCGACGGGCAAGCCCGGCTGCGCGACGGCATCTATGTCCTGAGGATGGACGATGCGCTCAATGTAAAGCGCGTTGCCATCGAGCCGCAGGGTCGGCGAATTTCCGTGCTGAGCGACAACCCGGCCTATCCCAGTTGGCGTGGCCTGGAACGGCGGGCGATCAACATCGTCGGGCGCGTCCTATGGTTCGGCCGCAAGCTCCAGTAGGTTTGGCAAAGCCATGTTCTTGATCTTCGCCGCCGCAGTCGTTTCTGCGGGCCAGACATTCACCTGCACCCCCACCCATGTCTGGGATGGCGATGGACCGATATGGTGCGCCGAGGGGCCGCACATCCGCATCGGCGGCATTGCGGCCCGCGAGATAGATGGCACTTGCCGCTCGAACCAGCCCTGCCCACGCACCTCTGCCATCGAAGCGCGAGATGCACTGGTTCACCTTTTGGGCGGGCCGCGCGGGACCATCTCCACCGGCCACGTCGTTGTCACGGGACCTCGACTGGCTTGCCATTCGGAAGGTTCGGCCGGTGGCAGCAGGACAGCAGCCTGGTGCCGTTTCCCATCTGGCGCTGATCTGTCCTGCGCGATGATCAAGACCGGCACGGTCCTGCGCTGGGACCGCTATTGGAAAGGCCCTGCCTGCCGGTGAGCAGCACCGAACATCTAACGGGCACCCTCGACCATGGCCCCAATGGCATTGTCCTGCGAACCGATGGTGGCGGGATGTGGGAACTCGACGACAGTCGCAAGGCGCGCAAGCTAATGGGCTCGCGCGTGGAGGTCGTCGGGCAGCGCTCGGGCTTCAACGGGTTCATCTGCGATCAGATCTGGCGCGCCGGGCACCCTCGCCCGCGTGCATTCAGGCTGCGGCTCGAACTCCTGATCGCGGCAGCCTTCGTCGCCTATGGCATCTATGCCTCCGTTGCCGGCCTAGTCAGCAGGCTTGGCTGATGCTGAGCGACTGGGAGCTCTGGGCCTGCGCCAACCAGGTGCTCAAGGCACAGGGTGATAAGGCAGCGCTTTATGTTGCCGAACAGATCGGCGCGCTGGCGCTTGCCGGCGACGACGATGGCATCAAGACCTGGCAGGCAATCGCACGTCGGATTACTGAACTCTCGGACGAACATGGGCCAGTCACGAGGCAATGATCGCTCTCGCTGAAGCGCAAGACATCTCAGTCACAGGCATTCAACCGATGGGCGACAAGTCGCCGGGGAACAGGCATGGCTGACCTGTGCCCGACGGGTAGACCTCGCCTTCAATCACGAAGCCGCGCATCCGTTCGACAAGATGACGTGCGAGATCAACGCGAGCACTGCGTTGTGCTCGCGGATCGACCGCATTCAGCCCAGCCAGGGTCGGCTCCGGCGCCACGGCGAGGGCAACCTCGAGATGGGTCAGCAGAATATCGTCAGCGATTCGGTCCATGCCGCCTTGAGAACAAATATAGAACTTTGTGTCAATCGGGGAGCCACCAAACTGCCTGGACCTGAGACGAACATCAGAGTTAAATGCCGATCTCGAATGGCTTGACGAGCGCGCGGTCGAGTTCGGGCGGCTCGCGCGACGGGATGGCTTCCCTGCCCTTTGCCTGCCCCTTCGCGGCTGCGTCCCGTAGCAGATCGACGGTTTCGAGCGCAGACCTCTTCATGCCGGGATTGCGTTCGACCGCCACCCCCAGTTTGGCGGCATTATCGACGTAGAGGGTCAGCCCATCCCGAAGGCGCGTGATCGTCACCAGAAATGTCTGTTGGTTCGACAGGTTGCGCTCACGGCTATCCATGACAGCAATACCGCGGTCTGAGGTGAGGCCCTGGGCCATGTGGGCATTGAGCGCATAAGCCAGATCGAGGCGCTCGAGCATTGGGTCGCCATGCTGGAGCTGATGCTCTGCACCGAGCGACGTCTTCACGGTCACCTGCTTTGCATCGATCGCAACGATACTGGCCTGGTCAGCATTGAGCAGTCCGCGCTTATGGTCTGTCTCGGTCCAGCGAATGCGATCGCCTGCATAGAGGTCGAGCGGCTTCACCTCGAACAACCTTAGGGGATCCATCTCCCCTTGCGGCCGCAGTTGCCCCGGCCGGAACTCGAAGCGGCGCCCCCTTTCGTTTTCGAGGGTCACGCGCTCACGCGCAATGTCGGTTTCCGCGATGCGATATTGCCCCGCAAGCAGTCCCTGCCCGCGCTGGCGACGCTCGACACTCACGACCATCCCCGGCGCATAGGTGCGTGCGTAACGCAACTCCTCGCGCGTCACGTTAACCCGGGAAAGCGTGTTCACGCGCAGCGAGGCAGTGCCCAGTTCGCCATTCGCCTTGAGACCGGTCTGCACCGCTTCGTTGACCTGGCTGCGCAGTTCCCGGCCGGAGGCATAGATCGAGGTCTTCTCGCGCTCGTCCGGCGAACGACCGAGCCAATCGGCAGCGGCCGCGATGGCAGCGCCATTGGCAACCTCGACCACTTGCGGACCGAGGTGGCGCAGTGCTTCCTCGATATGGCCGCCTTGCGCAGCAAATTGTGCGTCGCGCAGTGCCTTGTCCCGCGCACGAACATTCACGTTCATGATCGCGGTTTCAACGCCGGCCTGCTGCATGACATCGAAGGGTTTGCCCGCATCGACTGCGCCAAGCTGCTTCTTGTCGCCGATGCTCGCAAAGCGACCGAGCTCGAGGACATTGGCAAGCCGAACGAGTTTCTCCTTGTCGGCGTTGCCGACCATCGACGCCTCATCGAGCAGCACGACGGTGCCGCGCAATGCCGCCCGTGCCTCGGCTAGTTTGGCCGGTTTTCCGCCTTCGAGCAGTTCGCTGTGCTGACGCAGGAAGCGCGATACAGTCATCGAAGGAATGCCGGTATCGCGTTCCAGCATCTGGACGAGAGTGTTCTGGACAGCGAGGCCGAGCACGGCCCTGCCCTGTTCCGCCAGGATGTCGGCAACCGGCTTCAGAACGGTAGTCTTGCCCGCGCCTGCGACACCCTGGATGGCGACGATGCGGTTGTGCGAACCAAGCAGGAGGCGTCCTGCCGCTTCCTGCCCGGGGTTCAAGGTCATGCCGTATTTGAGCTGGGAGAGCGCCTGGAGCCGGTCTCCGGCAACATCCGCAGGCATGATCGGCGGTGCAGCCCCGCGCCCGCTCTCCACCGCCGTGATGATGCGCTGTTCGAGCCCGATGGCATCGCGGGTGGTCACCAGTGCGCGATCGGCACCCTTGCCTTTGAGCAGTTGCCCCTGTCGCAGCAATTGGTCGACCCGGTGCTCGATCTCGGCGATCGACGTCGGCAGTGCGAACCCGAGCGCCGTGCGATAAATCTCGGTACGCGAAAAGGCGGCTTCACGCTCGCCCAAATGCCGGATGGCCGACGCGACGGCATGGACTGCGGCCACCTGTTCGGCGTCGCGATTGCCCATGTTGGTCGGAACAAGGGGATCGCCCTGGCGCAGTCCCAGACGTTCGGCAAAGGCAGACGCAAGGGCGCGTCCGTGATCGACCAGGTCGCGGACCGCCCCTGAAAATCCCGGTACATTGCCGATGTCCTTCGCGGCGCGCGCGTTGGATCTTTCGATGACTGCCTTCGCGTCGAACCCGAGTTGGGACGCCGTTTCGCCCCATTGCCGGGTCAGGGCGCTGCGATCTTCGATCCTGGCCTTGTCGGCCCGCGTCATGAGCGTTGCAGTGTCGGTAGCATGTGGTCCGCGATGGTCCATTTGCGCGATGGCCGCGAGTATCTCGGCGCGCCGGGTGCTGAACGCCTCGCGGATCGTTTTGGGAACGCCGACCGCCTCGAAATTGCCGTGCTTGCCGTACTCGCCGACCTCGTAGCCGAGCTTCTCGACGGACAGGCGAAAGCGCGCCATCGTTATCGCATTGAGGAGCGTATTATGCTCCCACAGCTTGTCGTTACGCAGCGCGCGCCACTTGCCGTCAGGACCCTCGGTTACATTGGCAACGACGGCGTGGAAGTGCGCATTGGGTTCCTGGTTGCGGTTCGTGTCGTGCTGGAAGAGGCCAATAACGAGGTTTCCGGTGGATACCACGCGCTCCTTGCCCTTCACCTCCATCCGGGTTTCGGCCAGGTTCTTCTCCGCCCAGTTGAGGGTCTCCCTGACCGCAGCGGCATAAGCATCGAGGATTCGCTTGTCTCCGCCCACCAATGCAAGGATCGACCAGCTCTTGGGCATCGAGAATGTGAGATCGGTTCCCGCCCGGTGAACACGGTTATCGCTGCCAACCCGGCTGCCGTCGGGTAAAAACCCCTTCAGCACCGCCTCGAACTCTTTGGCCTCAACCCTTCCGCCAAGCCCCAGCTTCTCAGCGCCCTTGCCCAGCCATTCGCCCGACCGCTCGGCGTCGGCACGCGTGTAATAATTGTCAGCGGCAAAGTAGTTGGCGGCGCCGCCGGCGGTGCGGACATTGGCTACCGAGAGCATGTCTCACCTGATCTGTTGGAGGCGCCGCCAACCATCGTCACATCTCCAGATCGCCAAGATCAGGCCCATCGTGAGGAGGCGTATCCTGCTCGGGCACGCCGTCTTCGAGCATCAGCTTGCGGGCCTCTGCAATGCTTTGACGGGCGACCGATTTGTCGGGCTTCTGCGTCTGGTTCGCCTGATCCCTGGCCGCAGGTGCATCAGGCCGACGCGCTTCCTGTTTGCCCTTCGCGGGATTGCCCTCGGCAGGCTTCTCACCGGTACGCAGGACGGCGTCCTTGGGTAGTGTGACGGCAGCCCGCCCTCGTCCCGACGGCGACTTTGCACCCATCGCTTGCTGATCCGCCGTTCCGATCACCGATGGTTTGTCCGCACCCTCGCGAAGATGCGCGCCAGCCTCCGGTTTCGCCCGCTCGCGCAAGCTGGAATTGTCTTCAGGCCCGCGCGGCGTGAGCGACAGTTCTCCCTGCTTGGGGACGACCGGCTTGCCCGCTCCGTCATCATTGGCCGACGGATGAGGGGCCGTGTCGCTGGCCGCCGATGCCGGTGCCGGGCGTTCGGCGACTACCTGGACCTCAAGCCTCTTCGATGGCCGATCCTTGGCGCGGCTGATGAAGGTTTCCGCGATCTTTGGCCGTGTCACCGGCTTCAACTTGACCGGTGCGGCAGGGAACCCGTCGGGGAATTTGATGTAGCCTGAAAGCCGCGGCAGGTTCATCAACTGGTCGGGCAAGAGCAGTGGTTCTATGTGCTTGCGCGGGGTCAGGCTGACGGCATCGCGGGCATTGTTGTAACCATAGGTATAGCCTTCTTCCATGTCGCGAACCTGGCGATGGCCGATGAAGTCCGAGCACCAGGTTGCCGTCTCGCGATCGGCCGTGCCGAGGATCAGCTTGGTCCGGGCGAGCGATGACAGGGTCATCGCCATGTTCTCGCCGTAGACCTCCTTGAGCTTGGCATAAGCATGAATGCCGGTGACTATCGCACCGCCAAAATTGCGGGCGGTTTGAAGTCCCTTTTCGAGGGCTGGCAATCGGTGCAGCGCGCCTAGTTCGTCGATGAAAAACCAGAACCGCAAGTCCTGGGTTCGGGGCCTCGTCATGAGCGTATTCATCGCTGTATCGAGCCAGAGCGTGAGCAGCTGCGCGCACACGCTCATGTCGACATAGCGCGCCGATATGAACACGGCAGAGCCTTTGCCCTGATCCCGATCGTCGTCGTCTTCGATCCATTGCCGGACCGAGAAAGGCTTGCCCGAGGCTGGCAGGAGCTTCAGGGCTTTTGCGTTCACGTTGAACACGGCGCGGATCGATTCCGCCATGCGGGCGGCTTCTGGCGCGGTCAGCGGGTCCGCGATCGTGCCGCGCATCATGGCATGGACCTGCGACAAATCGGCAGTCATCAACTGCTGGGCGAGCGCTTCGTTTGTCCCGATGCCATCGGCGACGAGCTTGAGGCAGAATTCCACGAAGAGCGCGCGCGCAGCGATTACCCAGAACTGGGCCTCGCCGCCCCCGTCATGGGGCACAAGCGCTTCAGCGGCTGCCCAGAATTCGCCCTCGCTGCGGCATTCGTCGAACAGGCTCCACCGGGGGCAGCGAGCATCAAGCGGATTTAGGATGACGTCGCGGCCGCTGTCGTAGAAGTGCTCGATGAAGGCGCCGGTGAGATCGAAGATGACGATGCGCTGCCGTCTCGCCCGCGCCTCGGCGATCATGTCCGACATGGCGACAGTCTTGCCCATGCCGGTCGTACCGATGAGCATCGCGTGGCTTTGCTCGAGCCGCCAGGGATAGGTCACCGTGGCGAGATGTGAGGGCTTGTAAGGGAACGCGCGGGCCAGTTCGCTTGGGGTACACAGCCGCCATTTCCATCCCAAGGAATCCGACAATTCGCTTGCCCGCTCGCGCCGGTTGTGAGTGCTCAGTTCATCGACCAGTTCGGGAAGCGTGACGAGCATCGCGCCGCGCTCATGCTTGCGCTCCTTCGAGCGGCTGCCGAAGCGCGCCGCGAACCAGTAGAAGAGCGCAAAGGCTGGTACGAGCAACAGCGCCGACCGCATGATCGCATCGCCCAGCAGGCCAAGCATATGGCCCCACGCACGAACAACGGGAGGGAAGCTTTCAAGCAGACGGATGGGGAACTGAACCGTACCGCCGAACGCCGTCTTGAGCGCGACCTGCTTGGCTGGATCGAATTCCATGAAGCCGTAGATCGCTGCGTAAATTCGCATCCAGACGAGATAGACTTCATGGTCGCTGAGGCCGGCCGAGAGCGTCCACCAGGACGTCCACGAAATAACCAGCAGCGCGACGATGAGCGGTCCCTTGAGACCGGCGGCAAACATGAAGCTGAAATGGCCAAGGAGCTGGCTGCCGCGCGTAAAATTGACGAGGTTACGCTTCATTTGAGCCTCCCTCGTCGGTGCCGGGAACCAGTCCAAGCTCCTTGCACTTGCGGGCGTAAGCCTGATGGGCTCGCTCACGCAGGCGATTGTCCGAATGCCCTGCCAGGAGGGCATCGACGCCCACCATCATGAACACCGATTGGCGTGAGATTCGTTCGATCGAAGTGCTCAGCCGGGAGGCGAGGTCTTCCTCTGCGCAGGCATTTGCCAGGAGCGCGCGAACCCATTCGCTCATGCTGATCCGCTTGGCCTTTGCCGCCTTGCGGATGAGCGCCGACAGTTCGCTTGAGATGTAAACCTGAAGACAGATTGGCCGTGTCATGCACGGACTCCTTTTGATCGAGGAGCCCGGAACGCACTGCGAAAGGCAACGACAGGTCTAAGTCAAATACAAGAACATGTCAAGAACAAGGATGATGACGCAAATCCGCGATTTTCCACCTGTGTTTGGTCAAATCCCCGTCATCGGATGGGATCAAGTCAGTTTTGACGGAGAAGCTACCACTGGCCATTTTTGGACCTATCAAATTGTAATATCTCACTATTTCTATGCGACCCGTCGCGTAGGGTGTGCCCCCTGTTCCCCGCTTTTGGAGTAGGACCAGCAAGCTGATCCGACCTATCCCGCATCCCCAAGGAACGATCTTCCGGCGGAATGGAAGCGCCATCCTGCACGTGAAGGATTGGCCTGATCGACCCTGGGCGCGATGCGAAATCCGGGGTATGATCGCGGACAACTTCCACCGTCATGGAGAGCGACAATGGCCAGCGTGACCTTGTCCGCGACACCCAAGGGCAACGGCTTTCAGGCGACCGTCAGCTATGACAGCTGGGTCTCGATCAGCTCCGCCGAAACCTATCCGACGATGGCCGAGGCGATCTCGGCGGCGGCGATCAAGATGCTCGACATGCCCGAGAGACTCGAGGCAATGGACCGCGAGGACCAGACGGTCTGATCATCGCCTGGCGCCGCGATCCGGTCGCCGAGCATAAGAAAAGGAGGAAGCCCGGTGCGGACTTCCTCCTTTCGAATGTGCTCAAGCTTCGTCGCTCAGCTTGCTCGGCACGGTGTCGATAACCCGGTCCAGCATCCCGGCCGGAAGTGCGCCGTAATCGCCCTCGTCGACCGCGATGAAGCCAGCCTCGTCATCGGTGAGGACGTACTGCGTGAAGTAGCTGTGATAGGACCGGGCATGGGCCTGATCCAGTGCGGCAACGAAGGCCGCCTGATCGGCCTGAAAACCACCGTGGGCAATGTTCATCGAAACGTACATGTCTAACCTCCTGATGTTCGATGCGTCGCATCAGGAGCTGCGAGGATGTGGGCGACGGGCCGGGTCAGGGACCGCGCGGCACGCGCGGCCGCGAAGCGGCGATGGGGGTCACGATTTTTTCGGGCTTGCCCGGAAAAATGGTGGGGCCCCGTCGTCCTTGACGCGGCCCCAAAGCCTACATCACGATCGGACTTCTGCGAGAGAGACCTCTCCAACCTCTCCGCCCAGGCGCACGATCAGCGTAAAAACCGATTTCCTACAGCGCGGACGACTGACATTGTCGGCGGCGGAGGGAACCCACGGCCACCGAAAGGAACACTGATGGCCAGGTCCAAACCGAGTGCTCGGGATGCACTCAAGAAACTGCGCGAACAGCGTCTCGAACTCGACGCGCAGGAGGTCAGGCTCCGCGATGAAGCCGCGACCGAACTGGGCAAGCTGCTCGTCGAATGCGGCGCCGAGACGATCGAACCGGCGCAACTCAAGCGGGTCGTTCAGGCGTCGATGGCGCTTGGTATCGACGAAACTCTGAAGCGCCTGGCGGCGAAGTAGTCGGTCACCCGCGGCGGCGCGCACAAAAAAGGCCCCGATGGCGTGTGCCACCGGGGCCTTGTCGTCGGGCATGACGATCAGTCCTCGTCGATGTCGGGCGCGCCTTCATTGCTGCTCGAGCGGCCGCCTTTGGTGAGGAAGTCGACCTTGTCGGCGATGATCTCGCAGCCGTAGCGCTTGGTGCCGCTCTGATCCTCCCACTGCGTGTAGTGGATGCGGCCCTCGATCGTCACCAGCTGGCCCTTGGTGCAGTATTTGGCGACGTTCTGGCCGAGCCCGTTGAAGCAGGTGACGCGGTGGAATTCGCTGTCCTTGACGGTGTAGCCGTTCTCGTCCTTGTAGGTCTTGCCGTCCTTGCGGGCGGGCCGATCGGTCACCACCGAGATCGACGTGATGCTGGTTCCGCCCTGGGTGGTGCGGGCTTCGGGGTCGCGGGCGATGCGGCCGACGAGGATAACGAGATTGGTCATGGGTCTTCTCCTGATCGAGCACTCCGGGTCCATCCCGGCTGCAAACCCGACGAAGAAGCGGCCCACGGCGAAGCGCACCGAAGGGGAACCCGGATCCGGTTCGGGTGGTGCGGGCAGCCGGGCGCAGCCCGGCAACTCGGCCGGACCTGATCCGGGTTGCGCGTCTCGACGGGGCTGCTTCAGGACAGGTTTGCCCCAGAGCCGGATTGGTCCCGGACACCTTGATGGGAACCTGACCCAGCCCTTGTTTAATCCCGCGTGGTCAAAGCCGAAGCGGCCCGTTCCACCCCCAGCGGGAGCTCATATTTCGACGCGGACCGATCGCCTCGTCTTGGTCGGACTGCCTGACGGGACCGCGCCGTCATCGGCAAGATCTTCGCCGATCACCGAATCCGGTTCGTCCAGTCGATGCCCGCGCAGCATCCAACCCTGCGGGGTGATGAGCCGAGCCCAGTCGGCAAAGGAAGGGATCGAGCCCAGATCCTCGCGCACGTGCTGTTCACCGATAAGACGCACCGGAACGACCCGGCCGTCGGTATTGACGATCGTTGCCCCGAAGAGGGTTTCGAGCATGAAGATGCCCTCGGCATGGTGCCGAAGCGCACGGTGCCGGGGATCAGCGAAGATGGCCTTGGACTGATCGAACCACTGGTGAAGCGCGAGGTAGTCTTCGACCGCGCCGCCCCACTTCCGGACTGAGGACAGGGCATGGTAATAGCAATGTGCCATGACGGCCTCCTTCACAGCTCGGTGTAGTGGTCGTCGTACGCCGTGTAGCGCAGCTTGCAGTCGAGCATGAACGTCTCGGCCGTCACGTCGATCTCGAGCGTACCCCCGGCACCGTCGTTGATTTCCCAGCCTGGGTGATGGAGTTCAAGCGCGGCGTAGGCAAGGTCCTCGAGCGCTTGCTTGAGGGTCGTCTGAACCGGCTCGGCCCCGTCTTCCTCGACGCAAACCGAGAACTCTTCGGGTAGGTCGACGGCGATGTCGCTGGCGTCCCGACAAGCGATGTCCTCGATAGCGCCGCTGTCGCCGCATCCGTCGAAAGCGACTTCCACTGAGGCAATGCCATGGTGACGCAGCGGTGCGATCACCGCGCGCTTGAGGCGGTCGATTTCGCTGGTGGCGCGGGCGCGATTGGCGGCCTGCTGCTCGGTAAATTCGGCAAGCGCCATGCTGGGGCTGATCATGAAATCCTCCTGTGCTGTACGGTCGTGCGGCCCTCCGCATGATCCACCAGCACAAGGGCTCACCTCCCCTCTTCAACAGCTACGCCAGCGCCGCCGGGGCGCTGGCGCAAAGGCCAATCGGCCTTCAATTGGGCGAATGGGCTCCCGACTTGGGGCTGGTGCCGAGCGGACCGCGGCGATCGACGACGGTGATGCGGCGCGTCTTGGCTTCGATGACCAGGCGTTCGAGGACGCCATTGCCCGGAAAGGCGACGACGTACCTCGGATCGAGCGAAAGCATGCGCTCATTGCGCTTGAAGCCCGCGCGGGCGCCAAGCCGCATGTCGAGCGAGAAGGTTACCTGCGGGATGTCTCGCCGCTCGGCCCAGCTCGACGCTAGGCGATCGACACCCTTGGTGTCGCCGCCATGGATCAGCACCATGTCGGGAACGCGATCGCGAACCTTGTCGAGGGTCGCCCAGACATTGTTGGCGAAGGTGAGTGCGTCGGCTTCGCTGGGATGACGGGTGCGTCCACCGGCAAACACGACCGGCGTGCCCTCGGGCATCGCCGCGCGGCGCTTGGCCTCGGCCCGGGCGCGCAGGAAGTCACGCCCCTCGACCAGCGCCGAGGTCAGCATCGCGCCGTGGTTGAAGCGCGAACTCGACACTGGCTTCCAGGACGAGCCGAACTCGTTGAGATAAAGGCTTGCTGCGATCTCTCGCATCTCTTCGAGCGCCAGCATGGCGGCTTCGGCGCATTGCGCACGCTCGACCTGGGTTTCGAGTTCGTGGGTGTGGATTTCGGAGCCATCGGCGGTTGCGACAAGCGCCCGAACTTCGTCGGTGGCGCGGTCGAGCGCGGTCGATTTGCGCTCGGCGGAGCGGTGGAACAAGTTGACGAAGGCCCAGCCAAGATCCTCGGCGTCGGCCTCGAGCGCGGTCCCGGAAACGAGCGCGAAGAGATCGGACCAGACCGCTTCAAGCGTCTGAACGATGGCTTCGCGAACCGGAAAATCGTTGCTCGAAACCGGAGCGGGACCGATCGAAAATCCGGCGAGATCGAGACCGGCGAGCTGGTCGGCAAAACTGGCATGCATGGGCGTGTCCTCCTGACTGGCGTGAGGCTGACGCAGGCCGCTCTTGGCTGCGCCAGCGAGAGCCCGTTAGGGCCAGCTTTGGGCGGACACGCGCACCGAAGGGAAACCCGCTTGGACAGGCTGGCGCGGGCAGGCCGTGTCCCGCAGGGACCGGTCAACACGGGCCTGGCCAAGCCGGGTTGCGCGGGCGCCGCCGGCTGGCCCAGGGCCTCTCTCGCATGGTGCGAGCCATGAGCTGCGCTGTCCCGCCAGGATCGGAAGGCGCAGCGCAAACGCTGGTGCGACCGGCTCGGTCTCAGGCGGCACGCTTGCGGTATCGGCCTCGCGCCCGTCGCGGTGCTTGCGGTAACCGCGGATGGCTTTGTGCGTTAAGCGAGCATGTAGCCGACGTCGGAGGCGCTGGTTGGATAGGCGAACATGGTGGAGCGAAGGTCGGCCGCGGTGAGGCCGTGGCGGACCGCCAAGCCGAAGAGGTTGATCACCTCGTCGGCGTTCGGTCCGACGAGATGGGCGCCGAGGATAAGGTCCGTGTCCTCGTCGATCAGTACCTTATGGCCGTAGATCGGCTCGGCAAGGCGGCGGGCGGTGAACCAGTCCGGCGTCGAGGCGGCGTTGATGCGGAACTTACGGCCCTGGCGGCGGGCCTGCTCCTCGGAGAGCCCGACGGTGGCGATCGGTGGCACGGTGAAGACCACGCTCGGCACGCCGCGATAGTCCGGCCGGTGCGAAGCGCCATCCAGCAGATTGGCGGCCACCACCTTGGCGTCGTGGCTGGAGACTGGCGTCAGGGGCGGCCCGACCCCTGCAGCGTCACCGGCGGCATAGACGCGTGGATTGGAGAGACTCCGCAGGTGGTCGTCGAGCTGTAGGCGTCCGTCCCGCACCGCCACCTCACCGGCGGCTAGGTCCAGGGCCTCGAGGTCGGGACCACGCCCGGCAGCATGCACCACGAGATCAGCCGCGACGCTGAACTCCGGCGCGCCCTGGCGGGTAGCATGAACCACCAGGCCGTCTTCGGTCCGCTCGACCCGGGAGACCGTGGCGCTGGTCTCGATAGCAATGCCGAGCTCACGGAAGCGCGGCGTGAGCCAGCCGACTAGGTCCGGATCGAATTGCGGTAAGAGTTGCGCGGCCCGCTGCAGGATGGTGACCTCAGCGCCGGCACGCGCCGCCAGGTGAGAGAACTCCGCGGCGACGTAGCCGCCGCCGATCAGCACGATGCGGCGTGGGAGGTTCTCAAGCTCCAGGAAGTCCTCGCTCGTGACGACCAATTCCTCGCCCGGGATGCCGAGTGCGATCGGCCGCGCCCCGGTGGCGATCAGGACATGGCGGGCTTGCAAGGTGCGGCCGTCCACCTCGATCGTGTCCGGGCCCAGGAAGCGGGCGAGCCCGTGGAAGGCGTCGACGCCGAGATCGGCATAGCGGCGCTCCTGCTTGGCCGGGATCGGATCGGTGAAGGTCCGCTTGAACGCCATCAGAGCCGGCCAATCGATCGCCAGGGCGCCTTCGACGCCATGCCCGGCCATGCGCCTGGCCGCGTCGATGGCTTCCTCGCCGCTGACCAGCATCTTCTTGGGATCGCAGCCCCGGAGCGCGCAGGTCCCGCCAAATGGCCGGTGATCGATCACGGCGACAGACCAGCCGGCGGCGTGGACCTTCGCAACGGCAACCTGGGCCGCCGTGCCGCTTCCGATGACGATCAGGTCGTATGAAGCCATGGCAGCATCTCCATCCGCATTGGCGCGAAGATCGCCCGGCCGACCTCCAGCGCTTCGGCAAGGCTCAGGCGCACCCCGTCCTGGCTGGCGGCCGGGCTGTTCGCGCGCCAGGTCGCCAGGTGAGCGTCATAGCAGAAGAAGGCCTGCAAGGTGCAGAGCGAAGACGCCGCACAGCCGGCGGCGTAGCGATGGCCGGACCAGACGACAATCCCCGACGGCTCGACCCGATCCAATTCGTGGCCGCGGCTCCGCGTGTGGATGACGAGCGGACGCGCGCACTGTCGGCACGCCGAGCGGACGGTGATATCGCGCTCCAGCATCGCCCCAACACCAAGCGCATCGATGGCGCACATGGTGCCCACGGCAAACCCGCCGGCCTCCACGTGATGCTCGGTCGGACCATCGGTGAACGGATAAGCCCCGCTTATCCGGCCGGCAGCGTCGAGAATGAGCAGATCGCGCCCGGCCAGGCGCCGCAGCACGCTGTTGGCCTCATCGATGGCGAGCCCGGCCGCTGCGGCGACATCCATGGTCTCTGGAGCGTGCCCACTCAAGGCGTAGCCGCTCAGGACGATGCCATGGATCCGGCTCTCGGTCTCATCTAGCCCATCCCATTTGGGGCCGATGAAGGCCTCGACGACGGCGCGCAGGGCGTTTTGGGCCTGTGGCGTCGTGACCGCCCCCCAGTCTGGGATGATCACGCTGCCGGGAAACTCGACGGCGGGCCATTCGGCGGTTTCAGCGTGTGAAGTAGAAGTCACCATCAGGCGCGTGTTCCGTTCGCCGTCCAAAGTGGACCTTCAACCGGCGCAGCAGGAGAGCTGCGTCACATCCTTGGAGAAGGTCTGGGCTGCGAGCTTCAGGCCTTCCACCATCGTCAGGTAGGGAAACAACTGGTCGCCCAGCTCGACGACGGTCATGCGCGCCCGGATGGCGAGCACCGCCGTCTGGATGATCTCGCCCGCCTCCGGCGTCACCGCCTGGACGCCGATGAGCCGGCCGCTACCGGCTTCCGCGACCAGCTTGATGAAGCCGCGGGTGTCGAAGTTGGCGAGTGCGCGCGGGACGTTGTCCAAGGTCAGGAGCCGGCTGTCGGTCTCGATCCCGGCGCGGTGGGCCTCCGCCTCGCTGAGCCCGACCGTGGCGACCTGCGGATCGCTGAACACGACCGCCGGCATCGTGGCCAGGTCCAAGGCGGCCTCGCCGCCCGTCATGTTGATAGCCGCCCGGGTTCCCGCCGCCGCCGCGACATAGACGAACTGCGGCTGGTCGGTGCAGTCGCCGGCGGCGTAGATGTGCGGCGTGCTGGTGCGCATCGCCGCGTCGATCACGACGCCGCCCTGCGTGTTGACGGCGACGCCGGCCGCTTCCAGGGCGAGCGCTCGGGTGTTGGGCGCCCGGCCCGTCGCGACGAGCAGCTTGTCCACGCGCAGTTCGCCCTGGCCGGTGGCGAGCACGAATTCGCCGTCAGCGTAGGCGACCTTGCTCGCCTGGGTGTGCTCCAACACCTGGATGCCCTCGGCGCGGAAGGCGGCCGTGACCGCCTCGCCGATGGCCGGGTCCTCACGGAAGAACAGGGTGCTGCGCGCCAGGATCGTCACCTTGCTGCCGAGCCGGGCGAAGGCCTGGGCGAGTTCGACGGCGACGACCGATGAGCCAATCACCGCCAGGCGCGGCGGGAGGGTCTCGCTCTCAAGGGCCTCCGTCGAGGTCCAATACGGCGTATCCGACAACCCCGGAATGGGCGGCTCGGCCGGACTGGCGCCGGTAGCGATCAGGCAGCGGTCGAAGGTCACATGCTGCTCGACCCCGTCGGCCTGGCGCACGAGCAGGCTGTGGGCATCCCGGAAGCGGGCCTCGCCGCGCAACACCGTGATGGACGGTTTGTCGGCCAGGATGGTCTCGTATTTCGCCTGCCGCAGCTCATCGACGCGCGCCTGCTGCTGGGCCAGCAGCCGCTCGCGCAGGATCGCGGGCGTGCAGGCCCCGATCCCGTCATCGAACGGGCTTTTGCGGCGCAGATGGGCGATATGCGCCGCACGGATCATGATCTTGGACGGCACGCAGCCGACGTTGACGCAGGTTCCGCCGATGACGCCGCGCTCGACAAGGGTGACCTTAGCGCCCTGCTCGACGGCCTTCAGCGCCGCCGCCATCGCCGCGCCGCCGCTGCCGATGACGGCGATGTGCAGCTGAAGGCCGCCGGCGTCGCGTTGCGCGCCGCTCGCCAGGAAGCCCAGCGTCTTGTCGAGGACACCCACGGGCGGTGAACCCGCGTCGGCGACCGAAGCGCGATAGCCGAGCTTCGCGACGGTGGTCGCCAGCGCTTCGAAGCTCACCCCAGCATCGGCCGCGACCTCCGCTCGGGCTTTCGGATAGGAGACGGCGGCCGAGCGCACGCCTGGGACGCGCTCCAGCGCCTCCCTCACGTGCGTGGCGCATGAATCGCAGGTCATTCCGTCAATGCGCAGGGCGATCGCAGCGGTCACGGGACGGACTCCTCAGCGCTTCACGGTGGACGGGTAGCCCGCGTCCGCCGTCGCCCTGGTCATGGCGGCGACCGTGGTCTTGGCGTCATCGTAGGTGACGACGGCCTCGCGTTTTTCGAAGCTGACGTCGGTTCTCTCGACGCCGGCGACCTTGGCGAGCGCCGTCTTGACGGTGATCGGGCAGGCCGCGCAGGTCATGCCGGGCACCGCCAGCGTGACCGTCTTTGTCGCGGCCCACGCGGGCGAGCTGAGCGCGCCCATCAGGGCGATCAGGGAAACGAGCTTCTTCATGGGGACTTCCTCTCAGTAAAACACGGGCAGGACATAGGGGAACGCCAGCGCGACAAGGACGAGCGCCGCCACAGCCCAGAAGATGACCCTGCAGGTGGTCCCGACCTTGGGCACGGCGCAGATGTCGCCAGGCTCGCAGGCGCGGGTCGGGCGGAAGATGCGGCGGTAGGCGAAGACCATGGCGACCAGCGCCGCGCCGATGAACAGCGGACGATACGGTTCAAGGATGGTCAGGTTGCCGATCCAGGCGCCGCTGAATCCGAGGGCGACCAGGATGAGAGGCCCGAGGCAACAGGTCGAGGCTAGGATGGCAGCCAAGCCTCCGAGCGCCAACACGCCGCGGCCGTCTTTGGATTCCGACAAGAGGATTCTCCTTCCGATAAACTCCGCCATGACGCTAAGGAGCAGCCCCTTCGCGGGGGATAGCGGGCGCATTGCAAGGCGGCGCAATAAGATCCCAGATCGCGACGACCACCATCAAGGTTAGTCCGGGATAGAGGAGCCACTCCGTCGGCCAGCCGCGGGTGGCCATGAGCACAGCCGCCGCAAGCACCAATATCGGCCCGACGATGCTCAGCGCCATTCGCGCCCACCGGCGATGACGAAGCCCGCCGACCGTGTTGGCGATGAGGGCGATCACGGCAAACAGCGGTAGCAGGTAACGTATGAAGACGCCTTCGTACTGGCTCAGAAAACCGAGACCCAGCGCGGCGCCAAGACTCGCAAGCGCCGGGAAGCACGCCACACATCCCATCGCGGTGACAATCGAGCCGATGACGCCCACCTTGTCGGCCGCGCGTGTGAGGGGATTCTGGATGGGCATAGGAACGGCCTCGGCTGCTTCGGTGGGCCCGTCAGAGCGACGCTGCAATCATGACCGCAGCTTGCCAATTAGGGCTGAGAATCGCTATATACGATCTGTAGCGACTACAGACTCAAGCCCAAAATTGAGAGGCGCAGAGCAGCATGGCGGATTCCGCGATCCAAATTGGCGAACTGTCCCGGCGCACGGGCTGCAACATCGAGACGATCCGCTACTACGAGCGGATCGGCCTGATGCCGGCGCCGCCTCGGCGAGGCCGCTACCGGAGCTATGGCGCGGACGATGTGGGCCGCCTCGGGTTCGTGCGCCGGGCTCGCGAGCTGGGCTTCACGCTGGACGAGGTGCGCGCCCTGCTTGGCCTCGCGGTCGGCGGGAACGCGTCCTGCGCCGAGGTGCGTAACCTCGCCGCATCGCATCTGAAAGACGTGCGAGCGCGCATCGCCGACCTCAAGCGGATGGAGCGGGTGCTGGCAGACTCGGTGCGAGACTGCGATGCCGGTCAGGATCCGGGTTGTCCGCTGCTCGACGCGCTTGGTGCCGCGGCGCGGGTCGCGTGAGCATCACGGTTGCTGGGCGTGCATCCAGTCTGCCGCCGCCTGGGCCTTGCTGGACGCGGTGAAGACCGCCCGAGGCTCGTCCTTGAGGAGTTGCAGCCACGAGGCGATGTAGGCCGCGTGGTCGGGTCGCGGTTCATGCGCGATCCCGAGATCGGCGAGCAGGAACGACGCGGTCAGCTCGGCGGTCGCTTCCTCCATCGCGAGCGCGTGCTTGGTCCAGCGTTCGCTGAAATCCCGGTCGAGCCGATGCGCCGCGCCGCTGGCATGGGCCGCCTCGTGAATATGGGTGGCGTAGAACCCATGCGCATCGCGAAAGGCTGCAAAATCCGGCATGTGGATGCGGTCTTCGCCGATATGGTAATAGGCGCTGGTCGATCCGTAGACCGCATCGACGCCGAGCGCGGCAATGAACTGTTCGGCGGTCGCGAGGCGTTCGCTCTCGGGTAGGAACGGGCCGGGCTCGGGCGCATAGCCCTCGACCTGATCAGCGTTGAACAGGCTGAATGCCCGAGCGAAAAGCCGCCGCCGATCGTCCCCGTCGTCGTGATCCTGCTCGTCGCGCCGGCTGACCTCCTTCCAGAGGACGCCGAGACTGGCATGCTCGCCCTTGCGAACCTGGGCGCCGCGCTCCTGCCACTGGCGATAGGTGCCCCAGACCCCGCTCGCATAGCCGCTGTTATAGGCCGCCGCCCAGAGCGACACGGTGTTTATGCCTCGGTACGGCTTGCCGCTGGCGATGTTGGTGGGGCGGGTGACATCGGCGCCGCTATGGTGCCAGGGCATGCGCCAGGTGCCCGCGCCGGCCTCGATCGCGGCGATGATCGCCTCGGTGACCCGAGCGTAGACATCGGCATGTGCAGGTGATGACATGATCTGAACTCCGCTTGCCCGCTGGGGACCATCCCCGGCGGCGGAGTTCGACCAGCGCCGGGCACAGGCGCGGTTGCGCACCCGGAGGGCCGCAGCGGAGCGGAGGACGGCAACGCCGTTGCGCCAGCGCGTCGACCGGCGCAGAGCCTCCGCCGTCAGCCGGAGGTAGTTCCCGGCCGCGCGGGGTCGATGGCGTCGATCAATGTAGTGAGCCGATTGAGCTCGGAGGTGAGTGCGATGCGCTGAAGATCCGAAAGGTGCCGCTCTCTCAGCAGGATCCTGGCATCGTCGGCCGCCCGCCTCCACGCCGGCCTGTGGCGGTCGGTCATGCAGGCGTTGGGGCAGCGGGTTGGCTCGCACAGGTCGTTGAGCGACTGTCTGGGATGGGGGCGTTACGAGCTTGAGGCAGAGCGCGGTGGCCGGATCGAAGAAGCAATGGGCGAGCGAACGGACATGAAGGCTACGCGCGACGCTGGTGAGCATGACACGCAGCCGGGCCCGATCGGCGATCATGGCTGGCCAAGGCCCGAGGTGAACGGCCGCATCGTCGAGCGTCGGTGCGATGCGCGGTCCCGCCGGACCCGCAAGCGAGGCGCCGCCCTGCCGTCGGTCGAAATAGTCCAGCAGAGGTTCGAGCTGGCCGATCCGGCGCTGCGCCTCGACCTCCGCGCGGAACCCCGATGCGCTGGTGCCGGCATAGCCTTCGAATGCGGCGACCGAGGCATGCTTGTACCGGATCATGCCGGCGATGGTGCCGAACGGGCGGTTGGCGGTATGCCACGCGATGGTGCGGCGGAACTGCCGCGCCGTGATGCGCCAGGGTTTGCCGTCGGGTCCGGGCGGAATGACCGGCGTATCGGGGCTGACGAAGGCGGCGCCCAGATGATCGCGGAAGGCGTTGAGCTGGCGCACCACCTCGCTCGACAGATGCGTCTTGCTGACAGCGCTGCGCCGTAGCAGCGGCCAGAGCGTATCGCTTCCGGTCTTCCGCGCTGCGCGTTCCGACAGGCGCCCGAGCACCGTGATCGCCTCGGCCACCGGCTCGATCGTCACCCAACTCACCCCCTCACCCGTGGTAGACCGGCCCTTGTAAAGGGTGGAACGAACAGGATGCCGCTCCACAAGGCCATCCTCGCTGCGCACGTCCGACAGGCAGCTCCGCCGCATCGCCTGCACCTCGCAGTCGCGCATGCCGGTCAAATAGGCGCACACGATATAGGCGGCCGCCTGCAGCATGCTCTACTCTTGGGCGAGCGTCTTGACGTCGAAGCGGAACCGCCAGAATCGACCGCTCTCGGGATCGATCGAAATCGGCGTGTCCATGCCGCCCACCTCAACGCCCAGATCGGTCGCGGCGGCTTCGATTAGGGCAGACGCGCCCTTGGCAAGCCTGAGATGCATAGCCGCATATGTCGACGACCATCCACAGCCAGAATACGTTCATGCCGCGATAGGGAATGCCGCAAACGCGCAAGAGCCGCGAGACGGGCAGGCCGCGCCAGAGCTGCACCCACGGCTTTGTCCCCGCCTCGAGCCGGGCAATGATTTCGTGAGTGATGCGGGTAGCGGGCGACAGCGCGCTGCCAGAAGCCTTGCGATAGGCCATGTCGGGTCTCCTGATCCGGCCTTCCGGCACGTTCGCCAGTCAGGTCCAATCGCTTCGCAGCTTGCTCCGCTCTCTTCCCAAAGAGGAAGCGGCCCCTCGGGCAGAGCCAAGGGACCGCTTCAGGGGGACGAGTGGTCTGCCTGTCAGGAGGAGGTCAGGCAGCCAGCTCGCGGGGGGTCTGATTGTCGTCGTTGGCGCCTTCGGCGCTCGCGACGGCTTCGCCGGTCGGCTCGGGGATCTGCTCATCGTCCGCTTCGACCTCGATGGTCGCGACGCCCGCAAAGCGCATAACCTCCGGCACCCAGGCGAGCGCGCGTTCGCGCACCTCGACTTCGGTGATGTAGGTCCCGGCGAAGACGCGCTCGGCGCTCATCGCGAGATCACCCTTCTTGACCGAGGCGAACCGGCCCGACAGGTCCGGACCACCTACCGCAGCCAGCGCGTCGAGGATCACCGCCTTCGACACCCGGTCGAAGTAGTTCGCCGCGGTCGGGCGCCACCAGGCGGCCATGTCGATGCCGATGAGGGTGGCCAGATGATCGTGGAAGTCGATCCTGCGCTCGCCTGCCATGTTGAGACTTGCTTCCAGGGTGCGGCCGACGACGTGACCGAGCCAGGCGGCACGGGCTTCATCGGAAAGCGCCCGGAACCGGTCGAACCGCTCCGACACGTTCGCGCCGCCACGCCAGTTCTCGTCGAGGCCTGACTTGAACTCGGCGAGCGAGGCGCTTGCCGCGGCATCCTTTGCCTCAAACCCGATGATCGGGCCGGCAGGTGTGCCGCCCCGCAGTGTCGTTGCCGAACGCGCCCGGTAGTCGAGCGTGTCGGCGTCGGCGAGCGTGAAGACCATCAGGTCGAGCGCGAGACCGGGATCGGACGCGACATGGAGCGCAAGGACGTCTCGGCGCTGCATCGCGAGTTCATCGACAAGGCGCTTCGACAGCGCCGCGCGGCGTCTGCCCTCGCCGGCTTCGCCCGACACGATCTCGACCGCGTCATCGTTTCCGCCGTCGACCTCCCGTTCGCCGTAGAACACCGGCTGGAGCACCGGCGTGCCATCGCGCGACAGTACGAGGATCATCCCTGCCTCGGACTTGAGTTCGGGCGCGATCACCGGCGGACGAGCCCGGATATCCTGACACTCGCGTTCGATCTCCTCGATCGCCGCTTCGGCCGCGGCCACGGCTTCCTCGGCACTGTCCTCATCTTCGAGGATCGCGGCATGTTCGTCATAGGAGTTGTCGAGTTCATCGAGCCGAGCGAGTTCGGCTTCGGTGAGTGGCGCAGGTTCGGCGGGGAGCCGGACCAAGCCCTCGATGAGGTCATGACTGGCGTAGGGATCGAGCGTCGGCTTGATCCACGCGAGGCCCTGTTCTTCGGCGAGGACCTTGGCCTGTTCCTCCATCTTCGCCGCGGCGAGGGTCTCCAGCAACGCAACATCGGCCCAGGCTTCGCTGTCCTCGTCATCGAACAGCTCGCGCTCGATCAGGCCACCGGCGGCGATGTAGGCATCGCGCCCAACGAGCCGAGCACGGGGATCGCTGCCACGGACCGTGCCCGAGAGCACCATGCGGCGGATCGAGTCCGGGTTCGGGGCATAGTAGCCGGTCGAGACCTGTTCGAAGACCCGGGCCTGGATCGCCTGGTCCGAAGTGGCGCCGTATGCCTTGGCGAGGTCGAGCGTGATTTCGCCCGAAGCCAGCGCCTCGAACACGACCGGCGCGAGCTTGGCAAGTCGCAGGCGACCTTCGACGAAACGGACTGTCAGGCCGAAGCGGCGCGCCACATCCTCGATCGAGGCGCCCGCCTCGATCAGCGATGCGAAGGCCTGGGCCTCGTCGGCCGGATTCATCGCCAGGCGATGGAAGTTCTCCGCGAGGCTGGTCTCGATGGCGCCTTCGGCGGTGTCTTCGAGCACGAGGCAGGTCACTTCGTGGTCCTTGGGCAGGACCTTGGCGTCCGCCAGCGCCAGCATCGCCTTACGGCGGCGCTCGCCGGCCTCGACCTCGAACTTGCCCTTGGCGCCCGGGCGCACGATGAGATTCTGCAGCAGCCCGCGGGCAGCAATGCTGGCCTTAAGCTCGGCGTCGGCCGCCGGGTCGTTATGGCGGCGGACATTGCGCGGCGAGGGAACCAGCTTGTTCAGCGGGATTGTCTTGATCATGGCACATACTCCTGATTGCGAGCCCAGCGCATCGACCATCGACGCCCAACTGACTCAATCAGGGCAAAGCCTCCTCCCCTCTGCTCAATTTAGCTGAAGGGCTCATTCTCGTCGCGACGGGTTCACGCTTGAGGACACCAAGCCAGGCCGCGCAGCAGTACGCTACATCCGCTCGCGGACGTCCAGAAAGACATCAAACTCGCCGGGTTCGGCATCAGGCTCCATGCACGGTGTCAGAACGGCATCCGCATCAAAGACGATGCGGTGCTCGACGGGCGATGTGACTGGCCAAACGGCGACCACGGCCGAACGAATGCGGCCGTTCGAGTTCTCAAAGATGTCTTTGAAGTAGCTGGTCGCAGCATCTTGAGGCGAAGCGCAGCGGGAAACATGGGAGGGATCGGCCCCAACATTCTCGTCGAAAATGTTGGCGAAGAAGTCCACATGCGTTCCCACTATCGCGAGATTCCGCTTTCCCATCCGTCGCAACTCCATGCTGCGATCATCGGACCGCTACTCATCCGCCGGTAGATCGATCACACGAAAGACCGCGCCCGTCCCCGCGTCACGCACCAGATCGACGCGCGTCCCATCCCAATGATAGTCGAGATGGCGCCCCTGAACGGGTTCTGATGCGCAGTCAGGGTAGAACAGTCCGACACATTCCCCTCCGGGATGCCGGATGCTCGGATAGACCATGCCATCGGCCCCACCCGCTTTAAGGGCTGCTGCAAGCCTCTGGGACGCCACATAGCTGTCGGGATCAAGGGCTGGATTGGCGGGCTCAGTTCCCCTCAGGTCGTGCAGATCGGCACTGACCGAAAGAACGATCTCCCGGAATTGAGAGGTCCAACCGGGCTCTTCGGTGGTGCGGGCCATGAACCGGGCATGGTGATGGATGGTTTCGAAGAGAGCGGTTTCGAAGGCATTTCCGACATAGAGAACGCCATAGCTGCCATCGGTGAAGCGGCTTGGCCGATCCGTGCTGACATGGGTGAACGGCGCCATCAGATAAGACGCACCGTTTCCGCCTACCCGCCGGTCCGCTGGCACAAGGTCCAGATTGCCGATGGTCGCCATGATCCGGGGATTGGTCTTTTGCTCTGCCGAGATCAGCAGCGGCCAGTCGGCGGGGTCGGCGATGTCCTCGAACAGGTCGATCGGCGGAAAGGCGCTGCGGAGGATCCGGACAGCGCCTTTCCACTCAACATGGGAAACAGGGCCTTGCTCTTGATCCGTCACCAGCCACCGCGCTCGGCGTCGAGGTAGCGGCGCACGCGCATGATGTCGGTGAGTTCACCGCCGAGCATGACATCAAGTGCGCTCGATCCGGCGAAGGCGCTATTTCCTGCCTTGATCCAGGCATAACCGCGCTGGGCGTCCGAAAAGACAATCCGTAGCGCCTTGTGAATGCCCATCAGGTTGGAAAGGCGAGCCGCGCCATCACGCGAGACCCGGCCGGGCCCTTCAGCCTTCCAGCGCCGATAGGAGCGCACTGGCATATCAAGCAGCGTCGCCGCCTGTTCGTCGGTAAGTTCCCACTTGCCAAAGAGGTTGAGAACCGCCCTGAACATAGCGGCAGCTTCGTCCTGGGTAATCGGATCCGGACGAAACGCCGGAGCAGTAGTATCAACGGGTTGCAAAGCCAGCATGGCAAGTCTCCATATGGCACTATATATTCCATTGGTTGCCATTTGGCAATATGTTTCGCAGCTACTGGCCAAGCCGCGCGAGGATACCCGCAGCGCCTGTCGTCGGCACGAACAACCGCGTCTGATAGCGGATGATCTCGGTAAAACAGCCTTGCGCCTTGTACCAGTCAAGCCGCGCCGCCGACCAGCCGGCAAGCTCGAGCCGCTGAGTCCCGTTGACCAGGCTGCGCTTGAGGGTGAGCGCCTCGCGGCCCTTGACCTGCATCGGCCGGCCACCGGTGAGCACAGCGTCGACGATCTGCTCGGCCGAGAACGCATGTTCGTCCTCCAGACCCAGGGCCTGGCAGATTTCGGGAACGCAGTGGGGTGGCACTTCGCGACCCAGTAGCGAGCGCCCGTCGCGAGCGGAGATCCGACTGACCCGAACATAGTCGGAAGGGAGCTTGTCCCAGACCGGAAGCAGCAGCCCAGTCGCGAGATGCAGTCGTTCGCGCTTGTGGCTCGCAGCGGCTTCACCGACCTCAGCTTGCCAGAGGCGGCGAAACTCGGCGAAATCGACTGGCTCCCAGTTGCTTTCCTCAAGCTGCTCGGCGGTTAGGTGGCCGTGCTTCAAGGGCCGGACCAGTTCGAAACGGGCAACCCGCGTGCCGTCGTCGGCAAGCAGGCTGCGTGCCGGAACCAACAGCCCGATCCGGCCCGAACGGGCATTGCGCAGCAACTGCTGGCGCTCGCCCGAGAGACCATAGAGCTCCTCAAGCCGTGCGAGGCCCAAGGGCTTCAGCGCGCGGGCGATCTCGAGTTCGAGGAGGTGCGTGGTCGCACCCGAGAGCGCATCGGTGCGCAGCAGGGTGTCGGAGAGCACCTCGAAATGCTCGACCGCGATGGTCTCGACCCCGAGTTCGAGCGTGCCCGCCTGCCGCGCGGCATCGATCCGCGCTTCGACCAACCCGAGGAACTCGTCGAAGATGCCGTTCTGCAGAGCGATCGGCAGCGCGAGTATGCGGTTGAGCCAGCGCTGGATCGTCGGCAGGTCGTCGACCATCGATCCGTCGGGGCCTTCGATCCTGAGTCCGGTCAGTTCCTCAAACCGCGCGAGGCTCACGGCGTCGAGCTTTCCGATGAACAGCAAGCCGAACCAGCGGTGAAGCGCCTCCTTGGCATAGGAGCTTTCAAGATTGTCGGCGGGATCGAACAGGTTCTGCCCGCCGGTCTGGCGCTGACCGCGGGTTAGCGCGCCGAGACTGTCGAGCCGTCGCGCTATGGTCGAGATAAACCGCCGCTCGCCGCGCACATCGGTGGTGACAGGACGGAACAGCGGGGCCGAGGCCTGGTTGGTGCGGTTGGTCCGCCCGAGTCCCTGGATGGCGGCATCGGCGCGCCAGCCCGGTTCAAGCAGGAAATGGACGCGGCGCGCCTGGTTCTTTGCCGCAAGGTCGGCATGATAGCTGCGGCCCGTACCGCCGGCGTCAGAGAAGACCAGAACCTTCTTCGAGCCGTCCATGAACGCCTGTGTCTCGGCAACATTGGCACGGGGGCTACGGGATTGAAGCTGTTGGCGCCCATCGCGTCCGACGATCAGCCGACGGGTTCGCCCGGTGACCTCGGCTACCTGGTCGGTCCCGAACCGCTCGATGATCGCATCGAGCGCGGTGGCGATCGGCGGCAACGCGCAGAGTTGCTCGATCATTCCGTCGCGCGCGTCGAGCGCCGAGCGGCACAGCACCGGGGCGCCAGCATCGTCGACCATCGGCTCGGAGCGCGGATTGCCGTTCTCGTCCTTGAATACCGCCATCAACCGCACCGGAAAGCTCTTGGTGAGGTAGTCGATCACGTATTCGCGGGGAGAAAGGTCGATCTCAAGCGCTTCACGTTCGGCATCGGTAAGGTCGGCGAGGCGGCGATCAAGCATGGCCTCCGCAGTCGAGACGAGCTGCACCACCACGGCATTGCCTTCGGCAAGTGTCGTATCGATTGCCGGCAGCAGGCTCGGCAATTTCATCGAGAGCAGCAATTGCGCAAAGAACCGCTGCTTGGTGCCCTCGAAGATCGACAGCGCCGCCGCCTTGGCCCCGGAGTTCAGGGTATCTCCGCTGTCGGCATCGATAATCCGGGTCGCCTCCAGAGCATCGCGCAGGTTGCCATGGATGATCGCCCAGGCTTCGGCATAGGCGTCGTAGACCGCGATCTGGTCGACGGAGAGGCAATGTTCGAGGATCTCGTATTCGACCCCGGCGAATGACAGCGCTCGCGCGGTGTAGAGCCCTAACGATTTGAGATCGCGGGCGACCAGTTCCATTGCGGCAATACCGCCATCGCGGATGTCGGCGACGAAGGCCTCGCGGTTGGCGAAGGCGGTTTCCGGTCCCCAGAGGCCAAGCCGGGTCGCATAGGCGAGATTGTTGACGTCTGACGCCCCGGTTGCCGAGGCATAGAGCACGCGGGCGCGCGGCAGCAGGTTCTGCAGCCGCACCCCGGCAACGCCTTGCTCCGATCCCTTGACCTTACCGCGTGAGCCTTCACCGCCCGCAGCGTTGGCCATGGCGTGGGCCTCGTCGAAGACGATCACCCCATCGAAGTCGTCACCCGCCCATTTGAGGATCTGCTCGAGCCGGGTCGCATCGCTGCGGCCTGAGCGAAGGGTCGGATAGGTGACGAAGAGGATACCCTCGCGCATTCCGACCGGGATCCCGAGCTTCCATTGCCCGAGCGGCTGAACGTCGATCGGCAGGCCCCCAAGTGCGCTCCAGTCGCGGCGCGCGTCTTCGAGCAGCGCTTCGTTCTTTGAAATCCAGATATGGCGGCGCTCGCCCCTCACCCAGCGATCGAGGATGACCGAGGCGACCTGCCGGCCCTTGCCCGCCCCGGTCCCGTCGCCAAGGAAGTAGCCCATCCGGTAGGTCCGGCCCTCGGCGCTCGCCTTCAGCACGCAGCCCTTGTCGTCGGGCTCGAACCTGCCCGAAAGATCGCGGGCATGGGCGTTTGCGGCATAGATCAGGGTCTCGGTCTGCGCGGCGGAGAGAACGCCTTTGGCGATAAGATCGGAAGGCAGCTGCGGCACCGCTTCGGGCACCGGCGCGGTGATCGAGCCCATCGCGACCGATTCCACCAGTGGCGTCGGATGTTCGACTGCGCCCGTAATCGCGATGCGGCTCGGCCGGTAGGGCAGATAATGCCCGACCTGCTCGGCGATCGGTGCGGGCGCATCGAGCGGTTGGTAAGCCAGCGGCTGGATCGACGGCGCGGCCGCGATGGGCCGAACCGCGAGCGGGACCGGTTTGCTCGGCTGTGCGACGAGCCGCAGCGGGAGCGCCGGTCTTTGGGCGATGATCGGCTCAGCGACCTGCCCCGTGCGATGTGGCAAAAGGTCGACCAGGAAGCAGAGCTCGGCAAAGTTCACGGGCTTGGCGATGGCCGGACTATCGCCGCCATCGACCTTGTCGAGCACCAAGAGCCGGGTGGTGATCGAGGTTCCCTGCTTGACGAAACCGCGCTCAATCGCGGCGTTGAGCCGCAGCGCCACCGGGCCGGTGATCCCGGCAAGGAAGCGAGGCAGGTCGAACCATTCGGGCATCACCGCGACGAGGCGACCGCCGGGGAGCAGCCGCTTCCAGGCCGAACGCAGGTGCCGCGCACCGGTGCGTCCATCGTGGCCGCGCTCAATCCCGTGCGAATAGGGAGGGTTCATCAACACCACGCTCGGCGCGATATTGGGCGAGAGCAGCTCGTCGATCAGCTCGCCATCGTATCCCGTCACCGTGGCTTCGGGGAACAGTGCTCCAAGGCATTCACGACGGAGCGGTGAGATCTCGTTGAGCGCGAGGCGCGCGCCTGCCTTCGCCGCCCAAATGCCCAGCATCCCAGTCCCGGCCGAGGGTTCGAGCACCAGTTCGCCCGCAAAGATCGCGCAGGCCCGGGCAGAGAGCCAGGCGATGCGGGGCGGCGTTGCGAACTGCTGCCATTCGATCTGCTCGTCGCTGCGAGTGGTCTGGCTCGGCACCAGCGCTTCCAAGCGAGAAAAGGTCCGATCGGCCAATTCAGGCGACACAGCGGTGACGAGCTCGGACTCGTCAGCCAAGAATAGCACCTGGGCCAATTCGAGCGCGGCATGGGCATCTCGCACCGACCAGCGGCCTTCGGCATCGCTGCCGCCGAAATGCTCGCGCATTGTGGCGTTCAGCACGGCGCGGGAGATAGCCTGATCGGCACCGATCCGGGCCACAAGCGACCTTGCCGCGGCCAGAACCTGCGGTTCGGCGGGGATGGTAAAGGCGAGAGCGGGAGAAGCATGGGACATTGGAAACCTCCTGACGAGGCCCAAGTCCGTCTGGGGGCCTCAAAAGGCCCCAAGCCCCCTCTCCTCTCTGCTTGGCTCAAGCCGCCGCGCGAATCCGGCGCATCAGCACGTCGTTCCAGTCGTCGCCGGGTCGCTCGGGCCGCCGGGTGACGATCCGGCGCCCCTTGCAGGCATAGGCTTCACGCGCGCGCTCCTCGGCGAGGAGACCACCGGCGTCGTTGTCAACGAAGAGATGCAGCTCGCGCACCGATTCCGGGATCGTGACCAGGCCGAACCGCTCGTTGCCCAGCGTCGCCCAGCAGGAAATGTCGAACATCTGCATCGCCGAAAGCGCAGACTCGTTGCCCTCGGCGAGTCCGAGCCTGCCATCGCGCGGATATGCCAGACGTACGGCTCCCGAGCCCGGACTGCCGAGTGAGCGCTTGGGCTGCTCAAATGAGGCGAGGCGGTCACTGTCGGGATCGAGGAACGTCCGGTTCAGCGCCAGGATACCGGCGTCGTTGCGTACCGCTGCCACCAAGGCCGGTAGGAACCGCACCGCGCCCTTCGGCCCCAGCGGCATGTGCGGATGAAAGCGCAGGTCGGACGATGAGATCGTAATGCCTCGCGCGGCAAGGTAGCGCTCGGCCGGGCTGCCTGCGAGTAGCGAGGCCTCGCGCCACAGTCTCAGCGCGTTGCGGTCAGCGATTTCGTGACGCGGCGCGGATGCGACCGGGCCGCCCGTCCCGTCGAACAGGCCCGAGATTCGCACCCCAAGCTTGGCCATGCCCTGCATGACTGCCTCGTTGGTGCAGCCGGCGAAGCAATGGACCAGGATCGCGCGCTTGCCGAGCGTGATGCTGAGCGAGGGGGTGCGGTCAGCGTGGGCCGGGCAGCAACACATACCGCGCGAGCGCGACCAGGTCCCGCTCAGCGCCTCGACGATCTTACGAGCGCGGGCTTCGAGCGTTTCGCGACCTTGAATCTGGGACATGGGGCATCTCCATCATGACATGCCTCCACCCGCGCAGCCTCCGCTCTGCGCTGCTGCCAATGCGTTTTCCTACATGAGATGTTCTATATATGTTCTCACTCGATTCGGCCATAGAAGGAATCGAGATATGAGACTGAGATGGGCAACGATCACAGCCGCGCTGGCGGGATTGGCGTTCGTCGTCCCGGCTCAGGCGCAGGAGGAAATGGCTGCTGCTGCACCTGAGCTGCGACCTGACGGCTTCCGAATTGCCGAGGGGGCGAACGGTTTCCAGCTGGTGGAGCATGGGATTTGGCGCCAGCCCCTAGCCGCTTCGTCAGGGGCTCCGGTTCTCGAAGAAGGCCGGACCTACCTTCCCTATCGTTATGCAAAGCCCGAAGCTGGCGGACCCTCAGGCTTTCGACGGGCAAGCTACCTTCCCCATGTTTATGCTGCCGAGGCTCAATATTCGCTGCCGAGTGGTCTTCTCGACGCGCTGCTATGGACGGAATCGCGGTATAATCCTCTGTCGATCAGCAAGGCTGGCGCCGCCGGCCTGGGTCAGCTGATGCCGGGGACCGCCCGCGACCTTGGCGTTTCAAATCGCTTCGATCCAATGGCCAACATCTTCGGTGCGGCGCGGTATCTCCGCCAGATGCTCGACAAGTTCGGGGTAGTGCATCTGGCCCTCGCTGCCTACAATGCAGGCCCTGGCGCCGTCGAGCGAGCCGGCGGTATCCCACGCAATGGCGAGACACCGGCCTATGTGCGCGATGTGCTGCGTCATTGGCGCTTTTGAGCAGGGGGTAGTTGTGAGTTCCGGTCGAATACGCGTGTCGGGAATGCTGAGCCGCGGACGACGCGGAATGATCCTGACCACGAAATCGGACGAGGTTTGGATCGTCGAAAGCGAGGAAGTTACCGACGATCTCATCGGTTCCAACGTGACTGTTGAAGGCGTCGTTGCAGGCATGGATCGCCTACGCGCCGACTGGATTGGTGCGGACAGTCATCCTTCCTGATTCTGCGGCGGATATTTCGCGACGAGTTGGAGAAGCTCCCTGCCCCACAGTGCGAGAGCTTCGCGCTTCTCATTGGTGTACTGATGCCGATGATAAACTCCGGCGACACCGGCCATTGCCGAGCCCGACTGATGATTGAGAACAGCTTCAGAAACGACCAGCGGTATTCCAAGCCTCTGCAGCCCGGTTGCCACTGTCCGGCGAATGTCATGCATGGTGAAATGACCGGCGTCATAGCCAAGCTTCTCGTCCACGCTTGCCCTAATCCGCTTCCAGGCCTTTGACAGCCCACTGACACTGTTTGTGTTGGTGACCTTGGATGCCAATAGAATTTGGGACTGCTTGTGGGCGTCGTCAGGAGCGATCCCCGCGGCCGCGAAGATGTCGGTGACGACTGTGAGTGCCTGGGCGGACAGCGGCACGACATTCGCCTTGCCGTTTTTCGCTCTGTCTCCTGGGACGGTCCAAACCTTCGCCTTGAAATCGAACTCGTCGCAAGTGGCGTCGAGCACCTCTCCCCGGCGCTGGGCTGTGAGAACAAGCATTTGCACGAGATGACCGAACGGATAGCCATCCTCGACAGCGGCTTGCCACAATGCGGCGAGCTCTCGATCGCTGAGTACGCGGTCGCGAGGCTCACTTCGCTTCGGACGCCATGCATCCCGGCAAGGATTGGCTGGCAAATGCTCGAGCCTGGTGAGGGCCCAAGTGTAGAAAGTTGAAAGATGGCGATACACGATGCGCGCCATCGTCAGGGTTTCCTTGCCCCGCTCGAAGGCGATCTTCTCGACAAAGCGGCTCACGTCGCTTCGAGTGATGGAATCCGCGAGACGGTCACCCAGCTCGGGTTCGATGTACTTCCGGAAAACCCGGTCGAACTCCTTCGCGCTCCGTTTTTTGCCCTCGATCTGCTGAGACAAATAAATCTCGTAGAGCTCAGCGACCGTCCCGACGCCCTTCGATCCCTTCCTTTTCGCGCCTGGCTTTCTGGCGATGTTCTTGCCCTGCTCAACATCGACCAGAAGGTCTCGCGCCTTCCGCCGAGCATTGGCAAGAGTGAAGCTCGGGCCATGTCGGCCGATCGTGACATTCAACCATTTGCCTTGAACGCGCTTGCGCAAGATGTACGTCTTGATGCCGCTTGCACCCATCCGAAGCCGGAGCCCGGTCACGATGCCATCAGCAAGCTCAATTTGCCCGGTGGCAGGAGCCTTCAAGCCTGCGATCCGAGCATCCGTCAAACCAACTTTGTTCGCCATATGTACCTGCTACCTTAGGTAGCTTTTGGTACTGGATACTGGCGAACATTTCAAGAACAATACGGACTATGAATCGCAGATTTCCGCCATTTTTGGACCCATGCGGATGCGCTAGGACCCTCTGATTGCAGCTCTTAATCAGCGGGTCCTAGGTTCGAGCCCTAGTGCGTCCACCAAACCCTCCAAAATCATTCGATAGCTGTGGCATCGCCCGTCGGCCTTGGCGTTTGGCATGCGCCCCGAGAGTCAGGTCATATGGGTAATCTCACATCGCAATGTGATTGCGCCTTGCCCTTAACATTGCAATGTGGCACGGCGGGATATGGCAAACGAACTCATCGATCGAATCGCGCTCCTCATCGAAGACGGCAAAATGACTCGCTCCGGCCTGGCGCGGGCCGCAGGGCTTCACGCCAACACGCTGCGCGATTGCGGGCAGCCGCACTGGAACCCGACCGCCGAGACGCTTGGCAAGCTGGAACGCTTCATGCTGGCGAACGACGATCGGCCGATGCTGGCGCCGATCGAGGAAATCATCGACGAGGCCCGCAACGGACGCATGTTCATCCTTGTCGATGACGAGGACCGTGAAAACGAGGGCGATCTGATCATCCCGGCGCAGATGGCGACGCCCGATGCGGTGAACTTCATGGCGATGAACGGGCGCGGCCTGATCTGCCTGTGCCTGACCCGCGAACGCTGCGAGCAGCTGGATCTGCCCCCGATGGCACCGCGCAACGAAACGCCGTTGGGAACGGCCTTTACCGTTTCCATCGAAGCCCGTGAGGGCATCACCACCGGCATTTCCGCCGCGGACCGCGCCCGGACGATCTCGGTCGCGATCGACGGCACCAAGGGCAAGGCCGATATCGCCTCTCCCGGGCACGTCTTCCCGCTCCAAGCCAGGGATGGCGGCGTGCTGGTACGCACCGGTCATACCGAGGCCGGAGTCGACATTTCGCGGCTTGCCGGGCTCAACCCGTCGGCGGTGATCTGCGAGATCATGCGGGACGACGGCGAGATGGCCCGTCTTGACGACCTTGTCCAGTTCGCCCGGCTTCACGATCTCAAGGTCGGCACCATTCGCGACCTCATCGCCTATCGTCGCAAGCACGACCGCATGGTCGAGCGGCGCGCGGAATTCGATTTCAGCAGCCGCTGGGGCGGCCAGTGGAAGGCGATCACCTTCTACAACAAGGCGACCGGCGACGAGACCATGGCCCTGGTCAAGGGTCACGTCGATCCCGACAAGCCGACCCTGGTGCGGATGCACGCGCTGTCGCTGTTCGCCGACGTGTTCGGCGAGGAAGGCGAGCGCGCCTCGCTGCTCAACCGGTCGATGGAGATGATCGCGGAGGAAGGCAGCGGGGTGATCGTCGTGATCAACCGCCCGATGCAGCGGCTTATGTCGCGCACGATCGAAATCAAGAAGAGCCTGCGCGATGGCGGCGAGGCGCCGGTCGAGGAACTGCGCGACTACGGCGTGGGCGCACAGATCCTTGCTGAACTCGGCATTCACGACATGGTCCTTTTGACCAACACGCATCATTCGCTGGTGGCGCTGGAAGGCTATGGCCTGAACATCGTTGGCGAGCGCGCGATCGTCTGAGGCGGAGAGACCGACCATGGCGCGTTTTCTGATCGTCGAGGCACGGTTCTACGACCATCTCAACGACATGCTCGTGGCGGGCGCAAAAGCCGCGCTGAAGGCGGCCGGGCATGATGTCGATGTCGTCACGGTGCCCGGCGCGCTCGAAATTCCCGGAGCGATTGCGGTTCTGGACGAGACCGGCCGCTACGATGGTTATGTCGCAATCGGCGTCGTCATCCGAGGCGAAACCCACCACTTCGAGATCGTGGCCGGAGAGAGCGCGCGCGGCATCATGGCCCTGACGATGGACGGCCTGGCGATCGGCAACGGCATCCTCACCGTCGAGAACGAGGAACAGGCTTTGGTCCGCGCGGATCCCGGCCAGAAGAACAAGGGCGGAGAAGCCGCAAAGGCGGCCATGGCGCTGCTTGGCCTGCGCGAAGGCGGGTAAAGGCCTTCCCGCGCCTCCACCACTTTTCAACCATTCTGCGACTAGCCTGACAGGATCCTATCCTGGCGAGGGCAACGCATGCAGAATGCCGCAAAACGGTTGCCCGGACTGGATGCGCTGCGCGGCTTGGCGGCGCTGCTGGTCGTCGTCGGTCACTGCTTCCTCGCCCGCGATGGGGCCGAGCAGGGCCGGCCGTGGATTGCCGTCGACGTCTTCTTCGCGCTGTCGGGCTACGTCATGGCGCGGACCTACGAGGGCCGCCTTGCCGAAGGGATGTCGGGCCTTGCATTCCTGCGGGCACGGATCCGGCGGCTCTGGCCGGTCCTCGCCATCGGTGCGACGCTGGGCTATCTGCTGCTGGCCCCGACAACCGGTCTGTCCCGCTATTTCATGATGCTGTTGTGGTTGCCGGTGCCGGTACTGGCGCTGGCGCCCTTTCCTCTCAACGGTCCGCAATGGTCGGTCGTGATAGAGCTTGCCGTCAACGCGCTGCACGTCATCGTCCGCCGCCTTGGCGTTATTGGACTGCTGGCACTCTCGTTCGCCGCCTATGTCGCGATGCTGGCATGGGCGCCGCACTGGCATAGCGGCACGCTGACCGGTGACTTCCTCTGGGCCGTCCCGCGGGCGCTGTGCACCTATTGCCTTGGCATCGTCCTTTATCGCCACTTTCGCGACGCTCCGGCCCTGCCGTTCTGGCCCGTCCTTCTGCTGCCGGCGCTCCTTCTCGTTTCGCCGCCCGACTGGCTGATCGCCCCCCTTGCTATGACGATCCTGGTCTGCGCGCTGAGCAATCCGCCCGCGATGCTGCTGCGTCCGCTGGTCTGGCTTGGCGACCTATCTTTTCCGCTCTACGCGATCCACTCCCCGATCGTCCTCGCCATCCACAAGGCTGCCTTGCCCGTCTGGCTCGCGATCCCGGTCAGCGTGGCGGCGGCCCATCTGATGGTCGCCTTTGGCGGCTCGCGGCTGACCATCCGTAACCTGAGGCCCCTCTTCCCCAAGACCGTCTGATCGCCAGTCCGCGCTCAACCTCGAGACAGCCGGGCAATCTCCACCAGCACCCGGTCGGCGTGTTCCTTCCGGCAGATGAGGAGATCGGGCATGAAGGTGTCGGCCTGGTTGTAGGCAAGCGCGCTGCCGTCGATCCGGCTGCAATGGAGGCCGTGGGCGCGGGCGACGGCCACCGGCGCGCAATTGTCCCATTCGTACTGCCCGCCGGAATGAAGGTAGATGTCCGCCTCGCCGCGGATCACTGCCATCGCCTTGGCACCGGCGCTGCCCATCGGCACAAGCTCGGCGCAGAGGGCTTCGGCGAGCCCCACGGCCTGTTCGGCAGGGCGGGTGCGGCTGATCACGATGCGCAATTGCCTTGGTGCGGGCGGGACGTCGACGGGACGATCGCTGCGCAGCACCACGCCGGCGTCTGGCAGAGCGACGGCACCGGCTGCGGCTTCACCGTTGATCGCCAAGCCGACATGGACTGCCCAGTCGGGCCGCGCCTCGCCGTATTCACGGGTGCCATCGACCGGATCGACAATCCACACCCGCGAGGCGGACAGGCGGGACAGGTCGTCATTTTCCTCTTCGGAGAGCACGGCATCTTCGGGGCGCTGCTGGCGCAGCGCATGGCAGAGGAACTGGTTGGCGGTGGCATCGCCCGCTATGCCGAGCGCCTTGCCGCTGATAACTCCGCTCTCGCGCACGGTCAGCAGCAGCTTTCCTGCGACGGTCGCCAGATGCGCGGCCAGTTCGGCGTCGGTCATGCCCATTGCGCCGCCCTTACTTCAACGGCATGAGCTGGCGGATGATGTGCTCGGCCGCTTCGTCGACCGTCATGTCCGCGGTGTTGACCCGGATTTCTGGCGCTTCTGGCGCCTCGTAGGGGCTGTCGATCCCGGTGAAGTTCTTGAGCTCGCCCGATCGCGCCTTCTTGTAGAGGCCCTTCACGTCGCGCGCCTCGGCCACTTCGAGCGGCGTATCGACGAAGATCTCGACGAATTCGCCCTCGGGCAGCATGTTGCGGACCATTTCGCGCTCGGCCCGGAACGGGCTGATGAAGGCGGTCAGCACGATCAGCCCGGCATCGGCCATCAACCGCGCCACCTCGCCGACCCGGCGGATGTTCTCGATGCGGTCGGCCTCGGTGAAGCCGAGATCCTTGTTGAGGCCGTGCCGGACATTGTCGCCATCGAGCAGGAAGGTGTGGCGGTTCATCAGGTTGAGCCGCATTTCGACCGCGTTGGCGATGGTCGACTTGCCGGCCCCCGACAGCCCGGTGAACCACAGCACGCGGGGCGCCTGGTTCTTCATCCGGGCGTGGTCTTCGCGGGTCAGGTCGGTCGGCTGCCAGTGGACGTTCTGCGCACGGCGCAGGCTGAAATGGATCATGCCCGCCGCGACCGTCGCATTGGTCAGCTTGTCGATCAGGATGAACCCGCCCAAGGCCCGATTGTCGGCATAGGGTTCGAACACGATCGGCTTGTCGGTGAAGATCTCGGCCACGCCGATAGCGTTGAGTTCGAGCGTCTTGACCGCAACGTGTTCCATCGTGTTGACGTTGATCGCGTACTTGGGCTGCTGGACCGTGACCGAAACCGTCTGGGTCCCCAGTTTGAGCCAGTAGGCGCGCCCGACGTGCATCGCATCGTCGTTCATCCACACCAGCGTCGCCTCGAACTGATCGGCCGCCTGCGGCGGCGCATCGGCCAAGGCGATGACATTCCCGCGCGAGCAGTCGATCTCGTCCGCAAAACACAGCGTGACCGACTGGCCCGCGCTGGCCTGATCGAGGTCGCCGTCCAAAGTGACGATGCGCGAGACCGTGCTGGTCTTTCCCGAAGGCAGCACCCGCACTTCATCGCCCGGCTTGACCGTGCCCGTCGAGATCAGGCCGGAAAAGCCCCGAAAATCAAGGTTCGGGCGGTTGACCCACTGCACCGGCAGGCGGAATGGCTTGTCGGCATCGACCGACGACAGCACTTCAACCGTCTCGAGATGGTCGATCAGTGTCGCCCCCCGATACCACGGCGTGTTGGCCGAGCGGGAGGTGATGTTGTCGCCTCTGAAGCCCGAAATCGGCATCGCAGTAAAGCTGTCTATGCCGATCGACTTCGCAAACCCGGCATAGTCGGCGACGATGGCATCGTAGGTCGCCTGGTCGTAATCGACCAGGTCCATCTTGTTCACCGCGAGCACGATGTTGCGGATGCCGATCAGGTGGCAGAGGTAGCTGTGCCGCCGGGTCTGGACCAGCACGCCCTTGCGCGCGTCGACCAGGATGACAGCCAAATCGGCAGTCGAGGCGCCGGTCACCATGTTGCGGGTATATTGCTCGTGCCCCGGGCAATCGGCGACGATGAACTTGCGCTTTTCGGTGTTGAAGAATCGGTAGGCGACGTCGATCGTGATGCCCTGTTCGCGCTCGGCAGCAAGCCCGTCGACCAGCAGCGCGAAGTCGATCTCCTGTCCCTGCGTGCCAACCTTGCGGCTGTCGCTTTCCAGCGCGGCCAGCTGGTCCTCGAAGATCATCTTCGAATCGTAGAGCAGCCGCCCGATCAGCGTCGATTTGCCGTCATCCACCGATCCGCAGGTGATGAAGCGCAGCATGGTCTTGTGCTGGTGCGCATCGAGATAGGCGTCGATATCCTCGGCGATGAGGGCATCGGTCCGGTAGATCGCGTCGGCATCCGCCATCAGAAGTACCCCTGCTGCTTCTTGACTTCCATGCCGGCACCACCCGCGTCCTTGTCGATGGCGCGGCCCTGGCGCTCGCTGGTGGTCGTCAGAAGCGTTTCCTGGATCACTTCGGACAGGGTCGCAGCCTCGCTCTCGACCGCGCCGGTCAGGGGATAGCAACCCAGGGTGCGGAAGCGGATCGAGCGATCGACGGGAACCTCGCCGGGCTTCAGCGGAAAGCGCTCGTCATCGACCATCAGCAGCATGCCGTCGCGCTCCACAGTCGGGCGCTTGGCCGCGAAATAGAGCGGGACGATCGGCACATCGTTGAGCTGGATATACTGCCACACGTCAAGCTCGGTCCAGTTGCTGATCGGGAACACGCGGATCGATTCGCCCTTGTGCTTGCGCGCGTTGTAGAGGTTCCACAGCTCGGGCCGCTGGTTCTTCGGGTCCCATCCGTGGCTGGCTGTGCGGAACGAGAAGATTCGCTCCTTGGCGCGGCTCTTTTCCTCGTCGCGGCGCGCGCCGCCGAAGGCTGCGTCGAAGCCGTAACGGTCGAGCGCCTGCTTCAGCCCTTCGGTTTTCCACATGTCGGTGTGCAGCGCGCCGTGATCGAACGGGTTGATGCCGCGTTCCTTGGCTTCGGGGTTCTGGTAGACCAGCAGCTCCATCCCGCTGTCGCGCGCCATCCTGTCGCGCAGGTCGTACATGGCCTTGAACTTCCAGGTGGTGTCGACGTGCAGCAGCGGGAACGGCGGCGGACTGGGATAGAACGCCTTGCGCGCCAGGTGCAGCATGACCGCGCTATCCTTGCCCACCGAATAGAGCATCACCGGCCTTTCGGCCTCCGCCACCACCTCGCGCATGATGTGGATCGCTTCGGATTCCAGACGCTGAAGATGCGTCAGGGTCATCGTGTCGGCACGTGGTGGCATTGTACTCCTTTACCCACCGGACTTGAACGGCGGATCGGCGAATCGCAAGCTTGCCGATAGCCGCGACGCATTCCGCTTGCGCCGTTCGATTTCTTTTCCTGCCAGCAGCGCCGGTTTAGTAGGCGAATGGCTCGGCATGCAATCGCCAGCGCTCGCGCTGCTGCCACTTGCTGGTCCAAGCCGCAGCGACAGGGGCAAACGGAAACCGATGTTTCCGGTTATGGCGCGAATCTCAACGGTTGCGGGCGCCTGTGAACTCCTGCACACTCGGCCCGCATGCGTGATACCGACGTGACCGTACCGCCGCCGCCACGGGTGCGGCTTGCGCTGGGGGCGACAGGCCACCGTGCAGGCCACCGAAGCTTTGCGGCGAACGAACCGGCGATTGCCGCGACCATGCGCGAGATTCTCGACATCATCGAAGCGGCGGCGGTTTCGGCGCCCAGTCACGCGGCGGTCGGCCCATTCGCTCCGACGCGCCTCCATACGTTGCTGGCCGACGGGACCGACCGCATGGCGACCCGCTTCGGGCTGGAGCGCGGCTACGAGATCGTCGCCCCCCTGCCCTTCGGACGACGGCTCAATCGCGCGATCAATTCGCTGACCACCGATCCTGCCGAAGCCCGGCGACTGCTTGCCGGCGACGATGCCCTTGATCCGCTGACCCAGTCGCACGCCGCCGAGATCCGCGACCTGTCCGACAAGGCCCATGTCTTTTCGCTGGCCGATGCCGACGAGGAGATCGCCCGCTTGTTCCTCGCCAAGCTCGACAAGCCCGAAGACGCGACGCTGGCCTCGCTGTTTGCGGCGGAAACGTCTCGCAGGGTCGCGCTGGCCGGACGGATCCTGATCGAACAGTCGGACCTTGTCATCGGCGTATGGGATGGTGCCACGACTGCCCACGTCGGCGGCACCGGGCACACCATCGCTGTCGCGCTCGAACTGGGTTCGCCGGTCATCTGGATAGACCCGTCGCGTCCCGATCGGTGGCGCATCCTGCTGGCGCCAGAAGCGCTCACCACGGTAGCCATCGATCCCCCGACGGACGATCGCGTTGCCGTCCTCACCGGACTGGTCCATGCCGCGCTCGATCCCGGGTCCGATGAAGCCCAGCCCGGGTTTACCGCCCTGCTGCGCGAACGCTGGCATGGCACCAGCAATCCGCTCGCCCACGGCTACAGGCGGGTCGAAGCGCTGTTCGGCGGCGATACCATGCGTCAGCGGCTGCGGTCGCTGCGCCAGCGATACGAACGGCCGGAGCAGATCCAGACCGGCAGCGGCAGCGCCTTTCTGTGCGAAGCAGCAGCGCTGCCCGGCGCCGACACGGGCCTGGTCGAACGGATCGGCGCCGAGGTGATGCGGCGCGCGGCGTGGAGCGACGGGATCTCGGCGCACCTGTCCGACGCCTACCGCGGCGGCATGACCTTCAACTTCGTCCTGTCGAGCCTGTCGATCGTCGCGGGCATCATGTACCTTCCCTTCGTCGGCGTGGAAGACAAATGGATGTTCGCGCTGGCCGAACTCGTCCTGCTGAGCGGCATCCTCATCATCACCATCGTCGGACAGCGCCGGCGATACCACACGCGCTGGTTCGAAACGCGCCGCGTTGCCGAATATTTCCGCCACGCACCCTTGATGATGATCCTGGGCGTCTCGCGGCCGCCGGGGCGCTGGCCACACGGCGCCGACGCCAGCTGGCCCGAATTCTACGTGCGCCAGGTGCTGCGCGAGGTCGGCCTGCCGCGCATGGCGATGAGCGCACAATATGTCCGCGATGTCCTGCTCGGCCCCCTGGCGAGCCATGTCCGCGGCCAGCGCGACTACCATTTCGGCAAGGCCAAGCGCCTCGCGACTGTGCACCACCGGCTCGACGTGCTGTCCGAAGGGCTGTTCCAGCTCGCCGTCGGCGCGGTCACGCTCTACCTCGTGTTGCGCAGCTTTGAATCGGCCGGCGCGATTTCACCCTATGTCTTCGAGAAGTTGTCGAAAGTCTTCACTGTCCTTGGCGTCGCCTTCCCGACCTTTGGCGCGGGCGTCGCCGGGGTGCGCTATTTCGGTGATTTCGAACGGTTCGGCGAGATTTCGGAAGTCACAGCCGAAAAGCTCGATGGCATTTCCAAGCGCATCGACATCCTCGCCAGTGCGCCGCCCTCGGCGGTGGGCTATGGCGAGGTCACCGAACTGGCGCACGCGGCCGACGATATCGTCGTGGCCGAACTCGAAAGCTGGCAGGCGGTCTTCGGCGGCAAGCAGATCGCCGTGCCGGTCTGAGCAGGGTTACGGCAGCGGGTAATTTTCGCCAAAGATGATCTTGGGCGCGCCGCAGATCGCGCGCGATGCTTCCATGCCCGACATGACCGCCGCCTCGACGCAGCCGTAATTGAGGCCGGTACGCGTCCAGTCGCCGGCGAACACAAGGTTGATATAGCCCGTATCCCCCGAATGGAGCCTGTATTGCGTGGTCTTGCGGCAGGACAGGACATAGAGCTCCGACGGATCGACGTTGGCACGCCAGAACTGGTCGTCGAAATTGCCGCTGGCAGGGATCTGCTGCCAGTTGCGGCTGTAGAGCATGCTGAAATCGAGCGTAACGGGAAAGCTCGCCGGATAGCCGGGGAACATCGACCCCGGAAGCAGGAACTGCAGGTTGCTACGCATCCATTCCGCCGCGCGAACCCCGGCGGCGCTGCCCTGGTCCTGCGGATAGGACGTGTCGGATCGGGGCGGAAGCTCGGGCTTCAGCGCCAGGGGGCCGCAGAAATAGTAGATCGCCCCGGGAGGATCGTCGCTCGGCCAGTTCTCCCGCTCGAGCAGGTGCGACATGTCGGCCACGGTGTTGTGCGGCTGGGCAAAGCCGCCGTAGATCGGCTGCACGCCGGTCTTCTCGACTTCTTCGCCGTTGTGGGCGCGGCGCAGTGCCGCATCGTCGGGCCGGGTCCACATCTGGAAGGCCTGGGTACCGATCGCCTCGACCTGATCGACCATGGCCCTGATCGGCGGCTTCTGATCCATCAGCGCCTTGCCGAAGGTCGGGATCGGACCGATCGAAGTGCCGAGGATCACCGTGTCGAAGTGCTCGCCGCAGAGCAGCCGGTCGGTCCGCCGGTCGGGCCACTGGCACCAATGCGATTCCAGGCCGGGCTTGAGCTTGGCGATCTCGTCGCCCTGTTCGAGCTTGTCGAAGAAGGGTGCGCTGGGCCAGCAGCGCAGGCCTTTCACCTCGTAAAGCGGATCGTAGGCCTCACCCTTCTTGACCAGCGCCTGGCGGCCGATCACCAGCTGCTCGATACGGGTGCCGTCGGCTGAAGGCACTATTTCGCGCAAGGCGCTGAAAAACTGGAAGTCCACTCCGCGGGCCGCAAGAACGTCGTAAAACGGGCCGAAGATCGTGTCGCCCATGCCGGCCTGCATCTTGTAGGCAAAGGCCTCCTTGTAGGTCCCGCTAAGACGCAGCAACCCGCGCAGTCCCGTGCCGGCAGCCAGGTCGGGCAGCTGGTAAGAGCCGCGGCTGAAGGCAAAGATGCTTTCGTAGGCAACGCGCAGCGCATCGGAATCGAGCGCCGCCGACCCGGCGCCGTGGCTGCTCAGCCATTCGCGCAGGTCCATGCCGTCGAGCTGGTCGAACCCCTTGCGAGCCACATCGTCGACGACGATGCCCTTGAACATGTAGAAGCCGAGTTCGAGCAGCGATAGCGCGCGTCGAAGGATCGGGATCGCCTCGACGTCGCGTTCGATCATCGCGGCAAAGCGGGCGTGTACCGTCTCGGCAATCCGCGCAACGAAATGTTCGAGCGCGGCCACCGCGTCGTGCAGCAGCGCATGCGCGCCATCGTCTTGCGGGTTGGCGGCGACGCGCTGCACCGCCTCTCGCGCGGCGCGGAAGTCGATCGCCTCGACGCCGCGGACCAGCTCGACCCCCAGCTTTTCCAGCGCCCAGATCGCCCAGGCCTTGAGCCCGTGATGTTCGTGAAGGGCGTCGTGCATGTCTCCGGGCATGGTGGTCTGGACATGGATGTGCAGCAGTTCGAGCAGGCGATCGACCGCGTGCCAGAATGGCGGGACCTCTCCGTCCCCCGGGACTCCGGGCATCTGCGGGGGCGAGAGGTGCCATTCGGACCACTTCGCCTCGTAGAACTGCATCAGGATGAACAGGCTGTGCGGCTTGAACGCGTCCCGCCAGGTGGCCAGCGGCGCACCCGCATGCCGGTCGAGCGCGGCATAGACGCGCTGGATCAGGTTGAAGGCGTTCTCGTAGTAACCGAACCAGAAGTGCAGGCCGTGCTCTTCGATGCGGTCGTTGCGCGCCTGGTTTCGCCCGCTGGCCCCCTTGCCGCCGAGGCGCCAGCCAAGCTGGTAGACGGTGATCTCGTACCGCTGCTGCCAACCGGGCTGTTCGGTCAGCTCGAAAACGGCAGTCATTGCGCCCACACCGCCGCCAATCACGGCGATCTTCTTCCGGCGCTGTGGCGATGCCTCGGTCACTGCCCCGCTGTCCACAGTTCGCTGCCCTGCCCGATGGTGAAGTCCATATTGACCCAGAAGGGAAACTCCAGCCGCTGCGCACCGGGCGCGAGGCCGAGGTCGCGTGCGATGGGATGGCTGTCGAAATCGGCGATGGTGGCCTCGAAAGTGCCGGTCAGCAGCCCCCCGCCATTGAACCGGTCGACGAAAGAGCCGGCCGCGACGATGGCCTGGTAGCAGGCCCTGCTTCCGTCCGCGACGTCGCGGAACTGCTTGAGGAACACACCCGGCACCTCTTCCTCGCGTGCCAGGCGCGCCAGGTCGTGCGCAAAGTTGAGACCGGGCAGCGTCAGGTGCGCACCCGATCCGGTCAGGAGGTGGGCGATGGCTCCGACCGCGTCCTCGATGTCCTGCCAGACTGCCCCGGCGGCAGTGCCTGCTTCGGTCTGCGTCACCTCGATCACGGGACGAACCTGACCCTCGCTATCGGGGCCATAGCGCTCCATCACCAGGGTCGAGGCGGCAAAGCGCAGGCCGTGCTGGCCCTGCAAAGGAAGTTCGACGGGGCCGTAGCCTTTGGGAAAGCCATAGATCTCGCGCCCCGCAGCGACCGACCAGCTGTTGTCGACCGTGATATAGGCGGGATAGAAATAGAGGCTCTGGGCGACTTCAATTCCCAGTTCGCGTTTGACCGTGACAACCGGCACCCACAGCGTCCACGATCCTTCGGGGACCCAACCGAACCGGCTGTCGGGGGCGAGCGTCGAAGTGCAGCGGTTGGCCATGGCGAAACTCAACAGGACAAGGTCCGAGATGGCCCGGAACGTGATGCCCCCGTCGGTCGGCGTGTTGAGCACGGGGTCGACCAGCCGCTGCTGGATCGCCGCCTTGTCGCCGCGCAGGTAGAAACCGTACATCTGGGTGTTGGCGCACTGGAACGGCTGCAGGTGGACCGCCTCGCCGGGGCGGGTCACGTAAGATGGAAGATCGCTCATCGCAGGGCCTTTCACAGGATGTGCCCATCCCAGGGCAGGCCCTGGTCGAAGCGGCGCTGGTCATGCCAGCGAAATGGCGCCAGCAGCGCCGGTTCGTGAAGCGGCCACAGCTCGCAAGGATCGGCGGTCGAACCGAACAGCGCCAGAACGCCGTTGACCGCCCGGCGGGCGGCTTCGTTGGCCGCCTCCATGCAGGCGACATCGGTATAGGTCTGCACATAGTCCGACGCCAGCATCAGGTTGCGTGTCGGAAGTACGGCAGGGGGCCGCTGCGCCCAGCTGCCGATGAAATTGACGAACAGCGGCTCGGCATCGGTCAGGCTGACCTCGGCATCGGGATGGCTGGCAAGGTCGGGATCGAGGAAGTGGCTGTGGACGTTGGAGTCTTCCAGCAATACCTTGCCGCCGACGTTGATCGCGGCCTTGGCCTGGGCCCAGACTTCTTCGGCGATCTGCTGGCGGGTGCAATGCTTCGCCGGCTTGCCATAGAGCGGACCCGGCGCGTCCCAGTCCGAAATGCACAATGAAAGGATGCCGCCAACCGTGCCATCGCCGCAGGCCGGCAGGTGCTCGTCCGACCAGAACTGCGCCTCGGAGATGCCGGTCAGCGCCCACGGCGTGTCGGCGAACAGCAGGTGGCCGTGCGTGATCGGCACGTCGCGATACAGGAAGAACTGGATACCGTTCATCCAGCGCACGTTGCCGCACACCTCCATTACGCCGTTGAGAATGGCGTCGGCCTTGAGCGGCGCATCGGGGCGCGCTTCGCTTTGCTTGAGGACTTTTGCCATCCGTTCGACCGGCAGGGCGAAGACATAGGCATCGGCCACAACCGTCTGGTGGGTGACGCCCTCTATGACCTCCACCCCGGTGCAGGCGCCGTTCTCGATCCCGAACGACAGCGCGGCGGTATCGAGATGGAACTGGACGCCCAGCCCTTCCAGATGCCGGCGCCACGGCTCGATCCACACCTTGCTTGTCGGGCCGTTGAGCAGCCGGTCGGTGGGCCGCGCGGGTGAAACCATGCCGAGGATCAGCTGGATGTTGGTATCGCCGACGGTGCGCACGCTGGCGTACATGGGATCGTTGGCCAGCAAGGACCGCGACAAGCCGCTGACCAGCAGGTTCTGGTACGCTTTCGACCGTTGCCCGGCGCCAAGGAAATCCCACCACGTGATCTTCTCGTATTCGGCGAGGCGCCGGTCCTGACACGATGTAAGGACCTGCCAAAGCCGTTCGGCGAAGAACCGCGCCTCGCCAAGGTGCAGGCCCGAGTCGGCGAACAGGGCCTCGAAATCGATGCGAAGGTCGTCGAGTGAATGGGGAAACCTCGCCGAAATCACGATCGGTTCGGCACCGGTCCGAGCGATTTCCATCCGATCGGCCACGACGAGACAGTCTGACACCGTGGTTCCCTCGCTCGGGATGCGGGTCATGGTGTCGGGCAGGTGGCGGTAGAAGCCCGGAAAGAAGCGAAAGCCGTGTTCGCCCGGCAGTGGATCGCGTCCATCCCGGGCTGAGTGGGGTACCGCAATCGAGCGAGCCTTGCCGCCCAGTTGATGTGACCGCTTTTCATAGACATGGATGGAAAAATCGACGCCATGCCCGCTGCGTTCGGCCAATTCGTGCGCGGCGCTCAGTCCCGCAACGCCGCCGCCGAAGATCGCAATGGTCCTGGTCGCCACGCCCTGCCCCCCGCTCCGCCCCGGCCAGATCCCGCTGCATGGGTTTCCTGTCGGCGGTACTGTGCGACCCGATCCGCAAAATCCCGGAACAAAGGTTTGCGCAGATTGCGCGGCAATGCAAGTATCGGGCGAATAGGGAGATCGCGGGGCGTGCCGGAAGTCTTCATTTCCTACAACCGCCAGGACCAGGCGCACGCCCGCCTGTTTGCGGAAGGGTTGGCGTCCGAAGGCTTCGACGTCTGGTGGGACGCCACGCTGCGCACCGGCGACAACTGGGACGCGATCACCGAGCAATCGCTGAACGAGGCCGAGGCCGTGGTGGTGCTGTGGTCGCCGCGCTCGGTCAGTTCACGGTGGGTCCGCTCGGAAGCGGCGGTCGCCCTGCGCAACGGCACGCTCATCCCCCTGATGATCGAGGACTGTCTGCGCCCGGTCATGTTCGAACTGACGCAAAGCGCCAATCTGATCGGCTGGCGGGGTGACCGCCGCGACCGTGTCTGGCGCGATCTGGTGGAAGACATTCGCCGTCACCTGACGCAGCGGCGCGGCACGCCGGCTTCTGCGGCTCCGGTAGCGATAGCGCCCCTGCGCAGTGCGTCGGAACGTCGACAGGTGACCGTCCTTAACGCGGCACTCGCCCTCGAGGGGGATGTCTATGACCTCGATCCCGAGGATTGGGACAAGGCAGTGCGCGACCTTCAAGCCAAGGCGTCGTCATTGGCCGCGCCCTATGAACCGCACGTCATTTCCGGCAGCAGTGGGGCCACGCTGCTGTTCGGGCTCGATCAGCAGAACGAGCGCGACGCGCTGCACGCGGTGCAGACCGCCCTGGCATTGATCGAACAGTCCGGTGAGGTCGACTTGCCGCAGGGCCTGTCTGCCAGGGTCCGCTGCGGGCTCGACAGCGGGCCGGTGATTGCAAGTGCCGGTGCGTCGGCCCCGGCGGGCCTGGCGCTCGACAGCGCGGCGCAACTGCAGATGCTGGCAGCGCCCGGATCGGTCGTGATCGGAAGCGCCGTGGCCAAGGTGGCGGGCGGCTATCTCCGGCTCGAACAGATCAGCCCCCGCGCTTTTCGAGTGGCGGGCGAGGCCGAAACCCACACCCGCTTCGAACTCTCGCGCGCGCGGGGTCTTACACGCTTCGTCGGACGCGGCGAGGAATTCGAACTGCTGATGCAGGGCCTCGAAATGTCGGCCGGGGGCACCGGGCAGGTCATCGGCATCATGGCCGAAGCGGGTACCGGCAAGAGCCGCCTGTGTTTCGAATTCGCTGAACTTTGTCGCAGCCACGCCATTCCCGTCTACACCGGCAGTGCCGATCAGTCGGGCCAGCAGGCCCCGCTGCTGGCGATCATGGACCTGGCGCGCAGTTTCTTCGGCATCGTCGCCAAGGATGAGCCGGCCAACGCCCGCGCCAAGATCGAACGACGCCTGGTGGCGATCGATACCGGCCTCACGCAATCGGCCGCGCTGATCAGCGACCTCATCGGCTATCCGGTCCCGAACGCGCCGCCTGTCAGCCTCGACCCCGAGGCACGGCAACGCCAGCTCGTCGGCATGCTGCGCCACCTTATCCGGCTCGACAGCCTGGACCGCCCGACGGTGATCATCGTCGAGGACCTGCACTGGATCGACGAAGCCAGCGCCAGCGTGCTCGAGCAACTGGTCGAGGCGCGTGACGGCGTCCAGAACCTGATGCTGCTGAATTACCGGCCAGAGTTCCGGGTCGACTGGATGCAGAACAGCAATTGCCGGCAGGTGTCCCTCGCCCCGCTTGGCGATGCGGAAATCGGCGGGCTGCTCGACGATCTTCTGGGCGACGATCCCAGCCTCGGTGTTCTCGCCGCGCCCATCGCCGACTTGTCGAAGGGCAACCCCTATTTCGTCGAAGAGATCGTCCACACCCTTGTCGAAACCGGCAAGATCGAAGGTGAGCGCGGCAAGCACCGTCTTTCCGCAAGCTATACCGGGCTTGAGGTTCCACCGACGGTCAAGGCTGTCATCGCCGCCCGCATCGACCGGCTGCCACCGGCGGTGCGGCGTGTGCTGCAGATCGCAGCGACGATCGGCATGGCCTTTCCCGAGCCGCTGGTCGCTGAAGTGGCTGCACTTACCGGTGCCGAAATGGCCGATGTGCTGGGCCAGCTTCGCCGCAACGCCTTCATTGTCGAACAGGCAGCCTTTCCCGCCGCAATCTATGCCTTCAAGCATCCGCTGACCCGTGAAATGGCGCACGAAAGCCTGGTTAAGGACGATCGTCGCGACATGCACGCCCGTGTTGCCCAAGCGCTGGAGCGGCAGGAGCCGCACCTGATCGAGGAAAACGCCGCCACCCTTGCCATGCACTGGGAGGAGGCCGGCGAAGCGATGAACGCCGCGCGCCGCCATCGAGATGCCGCGCTGCGCGTGGTGCGCACCGACTTCCAGGCTTCGCTACGCCACTGGGAGAAGGTGCGCGAGCTTTCTCGCGGCAGGCTCGAGACGCCCGAAGACTTCGCCATGGCGTTCGATGCCTACATCAACCTGCTCAATTTCAACTACCGCGCCGGCAAGCCCGACATTGCCAAGGCCGATGCGGTGCTGGCCGAAGGCGATGCCTTGGCAGCCGCAATCGGCCAGGACCAGATGCGGCTGGTGCTGGCACTGTGCCACTCGCGCAATCTCTGCGCGGCGGGCGATGCCACCGGCTATGCGGCGCTGGCCGAACGCAACCTTGAGGCGGCATTCCGTCCGGGAATGGAAGATTTGCGCGCGTTGGCCATGGTGCTGTTCCTCGATTCCCTGAGCCACACCGGACAGGACGAACGCGGCCTTGCCGAATGCAGGCGGGCACTTGAATTGTGGCCTGATCCCCTGCCCCGCGAATACTGGCAAAGTGGAATCGATCCCCACGCCTTCTTCCTCTTCATGAGCGGGATATTCCTGAGCTGGGCGGGAATGCTCGAGGAATCGATGACGAAATTCCAGTCCGCCATCGACCTTGCGGAACAGGAAGGCACGCCCGAACTGACCGGGTGGGCACTGTACGGCATGACCCAGTGTGCCGAATGGCGCGGCGACGGGGCGGCGGCGCGCGACTATGCCCGGCGGCTGCGTGAAATCGCCGAAACGCTGGGGTCGCAGCTTCTGGTACTCTATGACAGTTTCTCGCACGCAATTGCGCACCGGATGGCCGGCGACGGAGAGGCCGCTGTCCGCGCAGCACAGCAGGCCGTTGCCATGACCCAGCGGACCGAAATGCAGTGGACCGGCGCGGCTCAGGCGCAGCTTGCCTGGTGCCTAGTGGTGGCGCGGCGGCTCGACGAGGCCGAAGCCCTGGCCCGGCAGGCTATTGCGAGCTGCTCGGTCTCGGGCACCAACCAGTTCAAGGCCGGAGCTCATGCCGCACTCGCTGTCATTCTCGACGAGCGTCACGGCGCTCCGGCCCGTGAACGGGTTGCGGCCGAACTGGACGCGGTGGACGCGCTGATGGACGGCGGATCTGCGATGATCCTGCGTCAATACATGCCGGGCTGGCGAGCGCGGCTGATCGATCAGTAGCTGCGCGGCAGGCCCAGCACGTGCTCGGCCAGATAGGACAGGATCAGGTTCGTGCTGATTGGCGCCACGGTATAGAGCCGCGCCTCGCGGAACTTCCTTTCCACGTCGTATTCCTCGGCAAAGCCGAAGCCGCCGTGGGTCTGGACGCACATGTCGGCCGCGGCCCAGCTGGCCTCGCTGGCCAAGAGCTTGGCCATGTTGGCCTCTTCGCCCGGGTTGCCGCCCTGGTCGTAAACCTGTGCGGCATGGTGGACCATCAGTTCGGCCGCGCACATCTGGGCATAGCAGCGCGCGATCGGGAACTGCACGCCCTGGTTCTGGCCGATCGGCCGCGCGAAAACCGACCGGTCCTTGGCATAATCGGTCGCCTTCCGGATGAACCACTTGGCATCGCCGACGCACTCGGCCGCGATCAAAATGCGCTCCGCGTTCATGCCCGACAGGATGTAGCGAAAGCCCTTGCCTTCCTCGCCGATCAGGCTGGAAGCGGGAATGCGCATGTCGTCGAAGAACACCTCGGTGGTCGAGTGGTTCATCATCGTGCGGATCGGCTTGATCGTCAGCCCGCTCCCAACGACCTCTCGCATGTCGACCAGGAAGATCGACAGGCCCTCGGTCTTGGACTTCACCTGATCGCGCGGCGTGGTCCGCGCCAGAAGCAGCATGAGGTCGGAATATTCCGCGCGGCTGGTCCAGATCTTCTGGCCGTTCACCACGTAATGATCGCCGTCACGCACCGCCACGGTGCGCAAGGACAGCGTGTCGGTCCCGCTGGTCGGCTCGGACACGCCGAAGGCCTGCAGGCGCAGCGATCCGTCGGCAATGCCCGGAAGGTAGGCCGCCTTCTGCTCCTCGCTGCCATACCGCAGCAGCGTGTTCATGATGTACATCTGCGCGTGCGCGCTCGCCCCGTTGCAGCCGGCGGCCTGGATTTCCTCCATGATGACCGCCGCTGCATCGAGCTTCAGGCCCGATCCGCCGTATGCTTCCGGAATCAGCGCGGCGAGAAAGCCGGCGCGGGTCAGCGCATCGACGAACTCACCCGGATAGGCTCGCTCGCGGTCCTTCTCGCGCCAGTAATCGCCTGGAAACTCCGCGCAGAGCGCCTGCACTGCGCGGCGGATTTCCGCAATATCTTCGCTTTCGGTCATCCGGTCGGCTCAGGCCGGGATCTGATTGAAAGGAACACCCTTGTCCGGACGGTGATCCTGCGGCAGGCCGAGGATCTTCTCGGCGATAGTGTTGAGCAACACTTCGTCCGAACCGCCGGCGATGCGTCCGGTCGGCGCGTTGAGCCAGCTCGCCCCCCAGTCGGTCTTGACGTAGGCGTGGGGATCGAAGGCGAAGCTCTCGTTGCCCTTGAGGTCCATCGCCATTTCCGACAGCTTCTGCCGGCTCCGCACCGCGACCAGCTTTTGCAGGCTGCCTTCGGGTCCCGGCTGCATGCCCGCCTGCATCATCAGGAAGGCGCGCTTGGTGATCGAATCGAGCCCGGCGCGCATGGCGTGGTTGCGGGCGATCGCCGACCGCACCCGGCCGTCCTCGATCGCCGGCTTGCCGTTGATCTCGGTTCCTTGGGCCAGCTTGACGAACTCGTCGAGGTGCGGGCCGAATCCGGCGCTGTCGGTTGCGATGTAGCGTTCGATCATCAACGTGTGGAGCGCGACGCCAAAGCCCCCGCCAACCGGACCGAGGCGCTGTTCGTCCTCAAGCCGGACGTCATCGAAGAACACCTCGTTCACATGGCTGTCGCCGCCGGCCAGCTTGATCGGCCGCACGTCGACGCCCGGTGCCTTCATGTCGAGCCAGAAGTAGGTCAGCCCCTTGTGCTTCTCGACGGTCGGATCGCTGCGCGTGACGATCACGCCGTAGTCGCAATATTGCGCCCAGCTGGTCCAGATCTTCTGGCCGTTCATCCGCCAGCCGTTGCCGTCCGGTTCGACCCGCGTACGAAGCGCGGCAAGGTCCGAGCCGCCCGACGGTTCGGAGAAAAGCTGACACCAGATCTCCTCGCCGCGCAGCGCCTTGAGGACCCGTTCCTTCACGAAGGCCTTGTCCTGGCAATAGGCCATCAGGATCGGCACCGGCATGCCCAGCGAAATGCCGAAGAACTGCACCGGCATGCCGTACTGCATTTCTTCGGCGTCGTAGGCGATCTTGTGCATGTTCGAGAGACCCTGCCCGCCGACATCGGGCGACCAGTTGATGCCGCCGAAGCCAGCGTCATAGCGCGCGGCCATGTATTCACGGCCCAGCGCCAGGTCCTGCTCCATCGTATTGCCCTCGCGCGCGGCGCGGCCGTACTTCGGCGCCATCGTCTCGAGGAAGGCACGCGCCTTCTGGCGGAAGTCTTCGATCTCGATCATGCCGCTTCTCCGGTCAGTTGGTTCACAAGGACGTCTTCCCAGAACAGGAGGTTGCCCTGTTCCGCCGCCAGGCTGCGCGCGCGGCGCATGTGAAGGTGGAGGCCGAGCTCCCACGTAACCCCGATCCCACCGTGAATCTGCATGCAGTCGCGGGCGTTGGTGTCATAGGCCTCGGTTGCCGAAATCCGCGCATCGGCGGCGGCGATCAGGAAATTGGACTGCCCTTCGCTGGCAGCCGCATGGATGCAATTGGCCCGGGCGATCTCCACCAGGCCGTACATTTCGGAAATCCGGTGCTTGATCGACTGGAAGGCGCCGATGAGCTGGCCGAAGGCCTTGCGCGTCACGGCATAGTCGCGCGCGATGGTCAGCAGTGCCTCGGCGCCGCCAACCTGTTCGTGCGCGGTGACGACCGCCATGCGCGCCAGCGCGTCGAGCGCCAGGGCCTGCGCCGCAGCGCCTTCCGCCACCAGCGTCGCCGGCGTTCCCGAAAAGGCCAGATCGGCATGGAGGCGCGTGTTGTCGTAGCTGCTGAGCGGGTTGCGCGCGGCCCCGGCCAATTCCGCCACGGCCAGCACCGGACCGTTCGGACCCTTTGCCCAAACCAGCGCAACGTCGGCCTTGGCGCCGCCGACCACGGCGGGCTTGGTGCCGGTGAGCTTGCCGTCGACGTAGGTAACCGACGGGCTTGCCGGCAGGATCGCGTTGCCTTCGGCAAAAGCGATCGCGGCCGTGACCTCGCCAGCGGCAAGGCGCGGCAGCCAGGCGGACTTTAGGTCATCCGATCCGCCCTGGAGCAGAGCCGAGGACAGGCCATAACCCGCGGTCAGGAATGGCGCGCCCGAGGTGGCGGCACCGGCAGCCTGAGCAACCAGGCCCAGTTCAACCAGACCAAGCCCAAGGCCGCCGAACTCTTCGGGGATTGCCAGCGCGGTCCATCCCTGTTCCACCGCAGTGTCCCAGAACGGTTGGTCGTGGCTGCCCGTTTCCTCGAGCAGCTTGAGCAGGCGGGCCTTGTCCATCCGCGCGTCGAGGACGCGGCGGGATTCGGTGGCTATGGCCTGCTGGCCTTCGTCGTACAATATCGACATGGGTGATTCTCTCCCGGTTATGCCGTAGGTTTAACCGACCGGTTAAGATTGGCAATCGTGCATCTTAGTTCAGGCGGTTGATCTTCGCTGCGGGCATGGCAAGATCGCATTGCCAATCGCAACCGATCGGCGCGGGAGGGGACGAGGCATGAAGGCACCTTTGCTGGGCGCAGCGGCGGCGCTGCTGGCGGGATTTTCGCTGGCCGGATGCGAAAAGGTCAGCCAGGCGATGACCGGCACGGCGCCGGCAGCGCAGATCCCCGAAACTGCCTATCCCGAGCGGGTGCTGTGGGGGGACTTGCATCTCCACACCGCCAATTCGGTCGACGCCTTCGGGTTCGGCAACCGGCTCGGCCCGGAAGAAGCTCTGCGCTTTGCCAGGGGCGAAGAGGTCACCAGTTCCACCGGAATCAAGGCCAGGCTGGCGCGGCCGCTCGACTTCGTGGTGATCACCGACCATGCCGAGGGCATGGGATCGACCATGGCGCTCTACAACGCGCCGCGCATCATGATCCGCGACCCACAGGTGCTGCGGTGGTACGACATGATGCACGAAGGGCCACGGCAATCGGTCGCCGCCATGGCCGAGATCCTGGCCGCGCGAGCGAACAACACCCTTCCCCCGATGTTCCGCGATCCCAAGGCTTCGGCCGAGCGCACGCACAACGTCTGGAATACTCACCTGGGCGTGGTCGAACGTTACAACGAACCGGGCAAATTCACGGCGATGATGGGCTTCGAATACACCCTCATGCAGGGCGGCAACAATCTGCACCGCAACGTCATTTTCCGCGATGGCAAGGATCTGGTCAGCCAGGTCGATCCGCTCGACCCCACAAACGAGGCGACCCCAGACAAGCTGTGGGACTACATGGACGCCTATCAGGCGAAGACCGGCGGCAAGGTGCTGGCGATCCCGCACAATTCCAACGTGTCCAACGGCCTGATGTTCATGATGACCGACGGCGCGGGCCAACCCATGACCGCTGCCTGGGCCCGGCGCCGGGCCGAGAAGGAGCCGGTGGTCGAGATCACGCAGATCAAGGGCGACAGCGAGGCCCATCCCTTCCTGTCCCCCAACGACGAATTCGCCGGCTATGGCACCGCAGGATGGGACATCGGCAACCTTATGCTGAACGAAGCCAAGAAGCCCGAAATGTTCGCCGCCGAATATGTCCGCGAAGCGCTGAAACGCGGTCTGGCCCTGGAAGCAAAGCTGGGCGCCAACCCCTACAAGTTCGGCCTGATCGGATCGACCGACAGCCACACCTCGCTCTCAACCGGGGACGAGAACAACTTTTTCGGCAAGCACAGCGGCAACGAACCCGGCCCCACCCGCGCCATGGGATCGCAGAGCCTCGGCACACGGCTCGGCCGTTTCGGCTGGCAGTATCTCGCCGGCGGCTATGCCGGGGTCTGGGCCAAGGCGAATACGCGCGCGGCGATCTGGGACGCGCTTGCCCGGCGCGAAGTCTATGCCACCACCGGTCCGCGCATGACGGTGCGGTTCTTCGGCGGCGCTGGCTTTACCGCTGCGGACCTCAAGAGCGATTGGGTCAAGGCCGGCTATGCCCGCGGGGTGCCGATGGGCGGGTCGCTGGCGCTAGGTGCCGGGGGCAGGCCCAGCTTCATCGTGTCCGCGCTGAAGGACCCGGACGGCGCCAATCTCGACCGCGTGCAGGTGGTCAAGGGTTGGGTCGACGCTGCGGGCAAGCTTCACGAAAAGATCTTCGACGTGGTGTGGAGCGATATGGAAAGGCGCCAGGCCAGCGGCGGGAAGGTCCCTGCCGTGGGCGACACTGTCGACCTGGCGCGGGCCAGCTATACCAATTCCATCGGCGCGCCGGCGCTGTCTACGGTATGGGCCGATCCCGAGTTCGACCCGCGCTTCCGCGCGTTCTATTACCTGCGCGTGCTGGAGATCCCGACGCCGACCTGGCCGGCCTACGATGCGCTTCGCTTCAAGCTCAAGCTGGGGCCAGAGGTGATCCAGAAGGCCCAGGAACGCGCCTACAGCTCGCCGATCTGGTATTCGCCGGCCGGCCCGGCATGAAAATATGGAGCCGCGCGGGCCAAGTGCTGCGCGAACCGTTAGTCCACTTCCTCGTGGCGGGGGCCATTCTCTATGTCTTGCTGGCGGGCCGCCCGCCCGATGCCGGCGATCGGCGCATCGTCGTAGATGAGGCCGCTGTCGGCCAGCTTGCCGCGCGTTTCGCGCAGTCGTTCCGCCGGCCTCCAAGTCCAAGCGAACTGGACGGCATGATCGCCGATCACGTCCGCGACCAGGCCTACTACCGCGAAGCGCTGCGCCTCGGGCTCGACAAGGACGACGAAGTCGTGGTCCGGCGGATGCGCAACAAGATGCTCGCCCTTGCCGCCAGCGAGGCGCAAGTCGCAACGCCGACCGACGCCCAGCTGCAGGCGCTGATCGACGAGAGCCCGGCCCGCTTCGCTCCCGGAGCGAGCTACACCCTCGACCAGGCCTATCTGGGCGCAGACGACGCAGCAGGCCGAAAACGTGCCGTGCAGGCGCTGGCACAATTGAGGGCGGGTGCCGAGCCGACCGACGTTGCCCTGCCGGCGCCCCTCCCCGCGCATTTCACCGACCAGCCGGCCAGCGTGCTGGCATCCACCCTTGGCGACGGGTTCGTCGCCGCGCTCGAAACCGCGTCCCTGCAGCAATGGTCGGGACCGATCGCATCCGGGGTGGGATTGCACGCGGTCAGGGTGATGCGGCGCACGAGTCCGGGCGCGCCGCGCCTTGCCGATGTGCGCCAGGCGGCGGAAAACGCCTGGCGGGCCCGCGCCGCACAGCAGGCGCAGGACGCCGCCTACAAGCGCATCGTCGCTGGCTACGATGTCGTGATCGAGATGCCCGAATGAGGTCTCTTGCGGTATTCGTAGTCCTGATCGTGTTCCTGGGGTGTGCGAAGCCGACGCGCGCGGACGAGTTGCGCCCCGGCTATCTGGAACTGACACAGGTCGATGGGCACACCTGGACCGTGCTGTGGAAGGCGCCTGTCCTGGGGGGCCTTGCGACGCGCACGCGACCCGCGCTGCCGAGCTTCTGCACCCTCGGACCGGCCCAGTCCCGGCTCGACGGCGGCGCGGTTGTGGCGGCCATGACAGCGACCTGCACGCGTGATCTTGCGGGAGAGCGGGTCGGTCTTGCCGGGATGGACTCCGCCTATACCGACGCGCTGCTGCGCATCGCGCCGCTGGGGCGGCCGGTGCAGGCCGAACGGCTCACCCCGGTGCGCGCCATGGTGACGGTTGCGACGGTGCCGGATCGCTGGCAGGTGGCGCGCACCTATCTGGCGCTCGGCATCGACCACATCCTGGCGGGCTACGACCATCTGCTGTTCGTCATCGCTCTGGTCCTGCTGCTGCGCCGGCCCTGGACCATCGCGGGCGCGGCCACCGCGTTCACCGCCGCGCATTCGCTGACCCTGGCCGGAACGACCCTCGGTTTCATCGGCCTCGCCCAGGCCCCGGTCGAGGCGTTGATCGCCGTGTCGATCGTCTTTCTCGCGGTCGAAATCGTCAAGCAGGAGCCGGACGCACCGCGTTTTGCCGAACGCGCGCCCTGGCTCGTCGCTTTCGCTTTCGGCTTGATACACGGTTTCGGCTTTGCCGGCGCGCTGCGCGAGATCGGCCTGCCCGAGGGCGAAGTGCCTATGGCGCTCGTCGCCTTCAACCTTGGTGTCGAGGCGGGTCAGCTGGTCATCGTCGCTGCCGTTCTTGCCGTCCTAGCCATCCTGCGGCGTGCGGCACCCTTCGCCACCCGGCCCGCCGTACTGGCGGCGACCTACGTGATTGGCACGACGGCCAGCTTCTGGCTAATCGAACGCCTGCTCTGAAATGCGCGTGCTTGGCTATGGCCTTGGCGGGCCGATGCTGGCAGACAGGGCCCAGCGGCTCGGTCCACGGCGACCGTTTCATAAAGGCCACGGCCTCAACATCCCGGGCGAATGCCCCCATTACGGAGGCTTGATCGATGGCCGATTTCCTGATTGTCGAAGCGCGTTTCTACGATCACCTCAACGACATGCTCGTTGAAGGCGCGCGCGCCGCGCTGAAGGCCGCGGGCCACAAGGTCGACGTGCTTACCGTGCCCGGCGCACTCGAGATCCCCGGCGCGATCGCCCTTGCCGACGAAGCCCAGCGCTATGACGGCTATGTCGCGATCGGCGTCGTCATCCGGGGCGAAACCTACCACTTCGAGATCGTCGCCGGCGAAAGCGCGCGCGGCATCATGGCGCTGACCATGGACGGCATGGCCATCGGCAACGGCATCCTGACCGTCGAGAACGAGGAACAGGCCCTCGTCCGCGCCGATCCGAAGCAGAAGGACAAGGGCGGCGAGGCGGCCAAGGCAGCCATGGCCCTCCTCAAGCTGCGGGAGAAGTTCGCATGAGCACGAATCCGGCCATCGCTGGCATCCCGCTGGTCCTCGGCGGCAACGTCTTCGGCTTCACCGCCGATGAGGACGCAAGCTTTGCCGTTCTCGACGCGTTTCACGCCGCCGGCGGGCGGATGATCGACACGGCGGACGTCTATTCGGCCTGGGTACCGGGTCACAAGGGCGGCGAAAGCGAAACGGTTCTCGGCAAGTGGTTTGCGCAAGGCGGCAAGCGCGCCGACATGCGGCTTCACACCAAGACCGGTATGCTCGGTGGGCAGGAATTGTACGAGCCGGCGCGCGTGGTGGCCTCGCTCGCCGCCTCGCTCGACCGGCTGCAGACCGACTACGTCGATCTCTACTACGCCCACCGCGATTACGAGGAACTGCCCATCGGGGATATCGTCGCGGCGTTCGACCGCGCGGTACGAACGGGCCAGGTGCGGGCGCTCGGAGCCTCGAATTTCACCGCCGCGCGGCTCGGCGCCGCGCTCCAGGCGGCTTCCGATCAGGGCGCGACGCCGTTCAGCGTGCTCCAGAACGAATACAACCTCGTCTCGCGCGAGGCCTATGGTGCCGACCTGCAGGCGCTGTGCACCACGCGCGGCATTCCGATGCTGCCGTTCTTCGGGCTCGCCTCGGGCTTTCTCACCGGCAAGTACCGGACCGAGGCCGATCTCGGCAAGTCGGTGCGCGGGCAGCGGATGGGCAAGCTGATCGAAAGCGGCAAGCCGATGCTCGCCGCCATGGACGATATCGTGCGCGAAACCGGGGCGACCCACGCGCAGGTTGCCCTTGCCTGGCTACGGATGCAGCCCGGGATCGGCGCGCCGATTGCCAGCGCCACCTCGGTCGAACAGGTCCGCGACCTGTGCGAGGCAGCAACGCTGGAGCTTTCGGCCGACCAGCTTGCCCGGCTGACCGCAGCTCTCTGACAGTCGGTCAGGCCATGTCCATGAAGCCCGTCAGCCCCATCGGCTGATAGGGGCCGAGGATGAGCTGTTCGAACACGCCGAAGCCTTCTCCGTGGCGGTCGCTGACGACCTTGCTGAACAGCTGGACGTGGAAATTGTCCATGGCCTGGGGATCGCACTGGGCAAGTCCGAAATCCTCGCGTTCCACCGCCAGCGCGCCGTGATAGAGGCCATGATTCCACTTGGGCGAGGTATAGCCGATGCCGCGCATCTGGAACCGGCCGATCGGCGTGAAGGTCAGCGTTTCCGGCCCGTCCGGCCCTTCGATGACCAGCGTGCCATCCTTGGGCCAGCGCGTGCCGGCGTCGAGGCCCGCCGTCATTTCGCCTTCGGTCTCGACCAGGTCCCCGGCCTTACCCCCGTCGGGGGCGATGACCGCCCGGGTGTTCCACTTGTGCCCGCCGGCGTCGGCATTGACGTGGAAGAACACGCTGCGATCGGCGAAGTTTAGCGGGGTCCATTGCCAGAAGAAGCCCGGCACGACGCCGTGGCCGTGGGGCTGTTCGTCACGCGCGCCGACGGGCCGGACGCCCCAGCTGCGGTCGCGGGTCCCAGCGGTGCCGGGCGCGACGTCCTGGCGTTCGCCGTCAACCTCGATCCACCCGGTGTAGTGGCCGTTCTGGGTCAGGCGCGTGTAGTCCATGAAGGTGCGCGGGCCGATGCGGTGGACGAAGCGCGGCTCCTCGATCGGGAAGGCGCGGCCGGTGAACGTAAGGTCCGCCTTCAGCCCCTCGCCATCAACGACCACGCGCAGCTTGTGCAGCGGCTCGAGAATTTCGATGCGGATCGGCCCGACTTCGATGTCGAACCGCTCCATGCCCAGTTCGCGGCTGGCGTGGAGGCAGTGCTGCACGCCGTCGCGAATGGTCGAGAAATGCGCATCGGCGACGTTGAGGTGCGGGTAGATGCCGAGCGCCACGGCGAAGAATCCCGAACCGTCAGGGGCGTAGCCGTTGAAGAAATAGCGGTCGTAGAAATTGCGATCCGTGCCGGCGTAGGCAATCGGCTCGGGCGTCTGGTGGAGCGGATAGTCGTCACCCTTGGTCAGTACCATGTCAGCAAGCCTTTCGCAGCGCGCCGAGCGAATCGTGCTCCAGCGCAAGATCACAGGCCCCGCGGGCCATCGACAGGAAGTTCTCGTCGCCGCGCGGCGTGCGCTCGACGTAGGCGGCGCTGAACACGGCGGTCGAAATGCCGTGCAGCGCGCCAAGGCGGTAATCGTCCCACACGCCGTCACGCGTCATGGCAACGCCGCGGGCCGTCATTTCGCCGCAGTACAGGTCGAGCAGTTCGGCCTCATGCGCGCGGCGCAGCTCGGCGCCGATCCCGCAGCCGAGGAAGTAGCCGATGTCGGTCAGGCCGTTGCCGAGCGCCACCGTCTGCCAGTCGAGAATGGCGATCGGCTCCGCCCCGCCCTTGATGTCGAACAGCATGTTGTCGAGCCGGAAATCGCCGTGGATCAAGCATTTGGGCTCAGCGGTCCGGATGAAATACGAACCGGCCAGGTCGTTCAGCTCTTCGCAGATCGCCATGTATTCCGGTTCGAGTTGGTCGGCATAGCGTTCACGCCAGATTGCCTGCGCGTTGGGATAGAGCGCCCTCACCTGTTCGGCCTGGCCTGGAGCCGATTGGAGCCACGGCGTGCCCAGGATCGCCGCATTGCCCCATGACGGCGCGTGAAGCGAAGCGGCCTGGACGACTGCGGCGCGGGCATCCTCCAGCGAGCAACTCGCAAGCTGGTTGCCGCCTCGCGCTGGCCCGAGGTCTTCGAAGATCAGGACGAAGTCGACGCCGTCCTCGGCGATCTGTGCGATGTGCGGCACGGCGACGCGGACGCCAACCTGCTGGCGCAGCTCCCGATAGAAGCCCACTTCCTTCGCATAGAGGCCGAATGCTGCCGCCGTTCCGCGACTGACCTGATCGGCTGCGGGAAACTTGCCCGCGACGGTTGCCGGACCAGCGGCCTCCTGATCGTAAGCCAGGGTGAAGCGTGCGCTGTCTCCGACCTGGCCGGTGCCGATGGCCTCCCAGTCGACCGAGCGGATCCGCGCCGGACCGATTGCTCCGCTCGTTCGCAACCCGGCCTCCAGCCATTCGGCCGTCACCGCTTCGGGCTGCGTCGGAAAGTCCGCCATGCCTTGTCCATCCTCTCGTTTAAGCGAACGGTTAAACGAGAGGATGGACGATGGCAACTACCAGACTTTGACGCGCTTTTCGGGCAGCAGGTATAGCTTGTCGCCTGCCTTGACGTCGAAGGCCTTGTACCAGGCGTCGAGGTTGCGCACGGTCAACGCGCGATACATCCCCGGGGCGTGCCCGTCGGTCGCAATCCGGCCGCGCAGCGCCTCGTCGCGCATCTTGGTCGCCCAGGTCTGGGCAAAGGCGATGAAGAAACGCTGGTCGCCGGTAAAACCGTCGATCACCGGCGCTTCCTTGCCGCCAAGCGAGGCGTGATAGGCGTCATAGGATGCGGCAAGGCCCGCCACGTCGGCGATGTTCTCGCCCAGCGTCAGCTTGCCGTTGACCTTGACGCCGGGGAACGGCTCGTAGGTGTCGTATTGCGCGGCAAGGGCACTGCCCGCCTTGTCGAACTGCGTCATGTCCGCCGCCGTCCACCAGTTGCGCATCCGGCCCGTGCTGTCGAAGGCGGCGCCATTGTTGTCGAAGCTGTGGCTGATCTCGTGCCCGATGACCGCCCCGATCGCGCCATAGTTGTAGGCGGGATCGGCCTTGGGATCGAAGAACGGACGCTGCAGGATCGCCGCCGGAAAGTTGAGCGCGTTCTGCACCGGCAGGTTGACCGCGTTGACCAGCTGGGCATTCATCCACCACTCGCGCTTGTCGAGCGGCTTGCCGATCTTGGCAAGCTGCTGCTGGTAGGCGACCTTCGACGCCGCCTGGACATCGGCGAAGGCGCTGCCTTTGGCCAGGGCCAGCGCACCATAGTCCTTCCAGGTTTCGGGATAGCCGACAGCGACCTCGATGGTGCGGACCTTCTCCAGCGCTTCCTTGCGCGTGGCGGGCGCCATCCAGTCGAGCGCTTCGACCCGCTTGGCAAAGGCGTTCTTGATGTTGGTCACCATGCCCTCGACCTCGGTCTTGGCCGATGCCGGGAAGTACTTTTCAACGTAAAGCTTGCCCAGTGCATCGCCGAGATAGAGATTGACGAGGGCCAGCGCGCGCTTTTCGCGCGGACGCTGTTCTGTAACGCCCTGCAAGGCCTGCCCATAGAAGGCGAAGCGCACAGCATCGAGCTTCTGGGGCAGGACTTCGGTGTTCTGGTTGATGCGGTGGAACGCCAGCCAGTCCTTCCATGCTTCCAGCGGCTGGCTGGCAACAAGTGCCGACAGGCGCGGAATCGCCTGGGCGTGATAGGCGGAGAACTTCTGCTGGCTGCCCAGTTGCGCCGCAGCGAACAGCGCTTCCCAGTCGATGCCCGGTGCCTTGGCGGCGAAGTCTGCGCGGGTCCATTCGGTCGCGCTCTTCTGGAAGTTCTCGCTCTCTTCGCGGCTGGCGTGAGCCTGGGCGATCTTCATTTCAAGGTCGTAGATGCGCTTCGCCCTGGCGGCAGCATCGGACATTCCGGCTTGGGTCAGAAGCTGGGCGATATAGGCCTGATACTTGGTCCGCAGATCGATCATCTTGGCGTCGTTCGACAGATAGTATTCGCGCTCGGGCATGCCGAGCCCGCCCTGCATCAGGTAGGGCAGCACCTCGCCCCCGGCGAGCGCCTGGGTCACGAACACGCCGAACAGGTTTTCGGTCTGGAAGTCCGTCGCGTTGAGCGGATCGACATCGGCGCGGACCGTCTCACCGATGGCAGCGGACAGCGCCTTGACGTCGCCGATCGCGGCAATGCGGTCGAGTTCGGGCTGGATAGGCGCCATGCCGGCGGCATCGATTGCCGCCGTGTCCATGACCGCGTTGTAGAAATCGCGGATCCGGCCTTCATCGGTGTTGGCCGCGGCATCCGACTTGCTGATCGCCTGGATCAGTTCGCCCAGCTGCTTGTCGGTCGTCTCGCTGGCGATGTAGAAACCACCGACGCTCGACCGGTCGGCCGGGATCTCGGTCGTCTTCTGCCAGTTGCCGTTGGCGTAAGCGTAGAAATCGTCGCCCGGCTTGACCGCCTTGTCCATCATTGCCGGGTCGATTCCCAGGCTGGTTCCGGCCGCGGTCTGGGTGGTTTCGGGCATCTTGCAGGCCGCAAGGCCAAGCGATGCCGTGGCGACGCCCAGAAACAGGGCGACGGTCAGTTTGGTGGTGCGCATGCGTTCAGGATTCCTTCCGGGCTTCCGCCGCACGAAAGCGGCAGGCCTCCCCCGCGATGGGCGGGGTTTAAGCCCGGAACGTCGTCTTTGGCAATTGCGCCCGTCGATCCGCCTCGACGGTTGACCGAGCCGTCAGCCGAGACGCCCGAAAGCCCCGGCCCCGGCGTAGACCGCCGCGTCGCCCAGTTCTTCCTCGATCCGGATGAGCTGGTTGTACTTGGCAAGCCGGTCGGACCGCGCGAGCGAACCGGTCTTGATCTGGCCGCAATTGGTCGCGACGGCGAGGTCGGCAATGGTCGCGTCCTCGGTCTCGCCCGAGCGGTGCGACATGACGGCGGTGTAGCCGTTGCGGTTGGCGATGCTGACCGCGTCCAGGGTTTCCGAAAGCGAGCCGATCTGGTTGACCTTGACCAGCAGCGAGTTGGCCAGGCCCTGCTCGATGCCCATGGTCAGGCGCTTGGGATTGGTCACGAAGAGGTCGTCGCCGACAAGCTGAACCGACTTGCCAACCAGGTCGGTGATCGCCTTCCAGCCTTCGAAATCGTCTTCGCCCATGCCGTCCTCGATCGAAATGATCGGATAGGCGCGCGTCAGGTCGGCGAGGTATTCGGCCATCTGCACCGGGCTGAGCGACAGCCCTTCGCCGCTGATCTCGTAATTGCCGTTCTTGAAGAACTCGGTCGCAGCGCAGTCGAGCGCGAGCTTGATGTCGGTGCCAGCCTTGAAGCCCGCCTTGTCGATCGATTCCATGATGAAATCGAGCGCGGCGCGCGTGCTCGACAGGTTGGGCGCAAATCCACCCTCGTCGCCGACCGCGGTGGCAAGGCCTTTGTCGTGGAGACCCTTCTTCAGCGTGTGGAAGATCTCGGCGCCCCAACGCACCGCCTCGGCCAGGCTGTCCGCGCCGACCGGCATGATCATGAATTCCTGGAAGTCGATCGGGTTGTCGGCGTGCTCGCCGCCGTTGATGATGTTCATCATCGGCACCGGCAGGACATGGGCCGATACACCGCCGACATAGGAATAGAGCGGCAGGCCGCGCGCGTTGGCGGCAGCCTTGGCCACGGCGAGCGAGGTGCCGAGGATCGCGTTGGCGCCAAGGCGGCTCTTGTTGTCGGTCCCGTCGAGATCGATCATCACCGCATCGACATCGCGCTGGTCTTCGGCATCGAGGCCGATCAGTTCCTCGCGAATCTCTTCGTTGACGGCGTTGACGGCCTTCAGCACGCCCTTGCCCAGATAGCGCCCCTTGTCGCCGTCGCGCAGTTCGACCGCTTCGTGCGCGCCGGTCGAGGCGCCCGAGGGTACCGCGGCACGGCCGAAGCTGCCGTCATCGAGCAACACGTCGACTTCGACGGTCGGATTTCCGCGGCTGTCGAGAATCTCGCGGGCGTGAATGTCGATGATCGCGGTCATGGCTCAAATCCTCGCTGCTGATGGCCTTTGCGGCCGTTGCGATGCCGCTTAGCAGGCAATTGTTGGCAGGCAAGTTGCAATGCAGCATTATGTGGGAACTTGTAGACGCAGGCACGCGTTACCATTTCCATTATCCGCCCGGATCTTCCGGGCCCGCTGCACAGAAAGGTCCCGTCGATGGCTAGCAACCCTCCCGCCGATTCCACCGCCCAGCCTGCCGAGAGCAAGCCTGCCGCCGCGAAGCCCGCAGCCAAGAAGGCGACCCCGAAGAAGGCCGCGACCAAGTCCACCGCGCGCAAGGCTGCGACGCCGAAGCCGGCAACCGCGCGCAAGTCCGCCGCGCGCAAGAGCGCAAACGCCAACACCAGTGACGCCAAGGCCAAGTTTGCCCGGGCGATCGAGGAAGCCCGCGCCGGTGCTCAGGCCCTCGGCAAGGAAGCGCAGGCCAAGGCCGGCGTCTACCGCGACCAGTTTTCCAACCGCAGCAGCGACTGGGTCGATGAAGCCAAGGACATGGCCGGCCAGGCCAAGGTCCGTGCCGGCGAGCTGGCCAACGAAGGCAAGGCCAAGACCAGCGATGCGATCGCCAGCCTCGGCAAGATCGTGGCCGACAACGCCAAGGTGATCGATGAGAAGCTGGGCGCGCGCTACGGTGACTATGCCCGCACCGCGGCCCGCACCATGCAGGAAACCGCCGCCAAGATCGAGGCCAAGGAGCTCAACGAGCTGGCCGACGATACCAAGGAGTTCGTCCGCAAGAGCCCGGGCCTAGCCCTCGGCATCGCCGCGGTTGCCGGGTTCATGCTGTCGCGCGTTTTCAAGGGTAGCTCCGCCAGCGATTGACCTGACGCGCCGGACAGGCTTTGGCAGGGCCGATGGCCGACGAAACGAACCGAGAATCGCTTCCCTCCACCAGCGACGCCGCCGAGCGTTCGCTGGTGGATGACGTTCGGGCACTGGTCGAAGACGGCAAGACGCTCGTCGAAGCCGAACTGGCCTACCAGAAGAGCCGGGCCGCCGTCGCCGGTGCGGGGGCAAAAGGAGTGGCAAGCTGGGGCGCGCTGGCGCTCGCCCTGGTCTTTTTTGCGCTGATGGCGGTGGTCATAGGCACGTTGCTCGGTCTCAGCACCGTGATCGGCCCATGGGCGGCGACCGCTGCGGTGACGGCCGCGCTGGCCCTTGCCGCAGCGTTTTGCGCGATGATCGCTGCGCGTCGCTGGAAGCACACGGCGCGGCTGCTGTCCGATGCGGAGGACGCCGCGTGACCGAAGCCGAACGTCGCCTTGCCGAGGACCGCGCCACGCGCCAGGCCGCCAAGGCGAACTACGACGCAGGCGTCAACCAGGTGAAGCGCGATCTGTCAGCCCGCAGCGTGCCCGGCCGCGTCGTCGACACGATCAAGACCGAAACGACCGAAGCGATCGCGACGGGCCTCGATGTCGCGGCCGACAACAAGCGCATCGTCGCTGCCGTCGCCGGCGGGATCGGGCTTTGGCTGTTTCGCGGCAGGATTGCGCGCCTTTTCGGTATGGGCCGGCAAGACAGCGTTAACGCAGACGGGTGCATGTTCGCTGCCGATGACGCGGACGAAGACTGCGCCGCCGAACTGGAGCAAGACCCGTCGTGACCGAAATCGACGCCAGGCGCGAACGCATCAGGCAAAAGGTTGCCGCCTCGCAGGAGCGACTCAAGCGGGATGGCGACACAGCCCCTGCGGCGCAGCGCATGCCCAACCTGCCCGATGCCTATCCACCCGAAAACTACCGGACCCTGGCCAGCGAATACCCGCTCCTGACGGTCGGACTGGGGCTAGGCCTTGGCCTGTTGGCCGGAGCGCTGCTGCCCAAGCGAAAGCCCGGACTGCTGGGCAAGCGCGCAATCGCTTTGGCGACCGCCGCGACCGAGCTCGCGCTGGCTCTGGGGAAGCAGGCGCGCGATGAGGTGATCGAGGCTGAGCGGGATGCCCCGACCAGACTGATCGATGCTGCCGAACCTGCCCGGCGGCAGGCGACACGGCTTGTGCGGAGCGCGCGAAATCATGCGGTTGACGTAGCGTCAGGCGCTCTTCGCGAGGGGGCGCGCTTGGTCGCGCAGGTCCGCAGCCGGAATTAGATCGCCCGACCCTTGCGCCAAGCGCACGAATCGCTAAAGGGCCGCTGTCCCCCTCCCTCCCCAAGGTCAGCAATGAGCGATCAGAAACTTCATCTCGTCATGGGCGGCCGCATTCGCGATCCGCAGCATCTTGAATTCGTCGACCTGAATGCGCTCGATATCGTCGGCGTGTTTCCGGACTATGCCAGCGCTGAAGACGCCTGGCGATCGGCTGCGCAGCGCACGGTCGACGATGCCGAGATGAAATATGTGGTGGTGCATCTCCACCGCCTGCTCGAACCCGACATGCTCAAGCGCTGAGACAAGAAGGCCCCGGATTTCCGGGGCCTTCTCGTTTCATACGAATTCGATCTTGTCGACGACGTAGAACCGGTCGCCGGCCGGAACCGAGACTTCGATCTCGTCTTCCACGCGGCGGCCGATCAGGGCCTTGCCAAGCGGCGAATTATAGCTGATCCGCCCAACCTTGGCATCCGCCTCGTACGGGCCGACGATCTGGTACCGTACCGGTTTGTCGTCATCGTCAAGCAAGGTGACGGTCGCCCCGAAAATGATCTTGTCGCCGGACAGCGCTCTCGGATCGACGATCTGGGCGCGGCTGACCTTGTCCTCGAGGTCCGCGATCGACATCTCGACCTGGCCTTGGCGCTCCTTGGCAGCGTGGTATTCGGCGTTTTCTGACAGGTCGCCATGGGCGCGCGCTTCCTCGATCGCGTCGACGATCTTCGGCCGTTCCTCGCGCAACGCCTTCAATTCGGCGATCAGCCGTTCATAGCCTTCGGCCAGCATGGGCAGCTTTTCAACGCTTGCCATGTCCCTGTTTGTCCTCCTGTGCCGCTATCGGCAGAGTGACTAAGCCGCTGTCCCGTGCCGCCTGTGGCACGGGGGATGGCCTGTCGCTGCTGTCGGAAAGCGCGTCTCGTTTCAGCTATAATAGGCTTGCAGTGATTTTACTTCAAGGTTTGCGCCGGAAACGGCGGCAATTGCCTCAACCGCAGCCAGCGACGCCGCCGCCGTGGTGAAGTAGGGCACCTTGCCGGTCAGCGCCGAAGCGCGGATGGATTGCGAATCCTTGAGGCTCTGCCAGCCTTCGGTCGTGTTGATGATCAGCGCCACTTCACCGTCGATGATCCGATCGACGATGTGCGGGCGACCCTCGGCGACCTTGTTGACCCGTTCCACCGGCACTCCGGCATCGGCGAGGTACCGCGCCGTGCCGCCGGTCGCTATCAGGCTGAATCCCTGCTCGACCAGGCTGCGCGCCGCCGGCAGGATCACCGGCTTGTCGCTTTCCTTGACCGAGACGAAGACGACCCCCCCGGTCGGCAGACGCATCCCGGCGCCAAGCTGGGCCTTGGCAAAGGCCTGGGCAAAGGTCGCGTCGATTCCCATCACCTCGCCAGTCGACTTCATTTCCGGCGACAGCACCGGATCGACGCCGGGGAAGCGTGCGAAGGGGAAGACCGCTTCCTTGACCGCCATGTAGGGCAGGTCGCGCTTGAACGGCGGAAAATCGGCCAGCTTTTCGCCCGCCATGACGCGGCTAGCGATCTTGGCCACCGGCTGACCGATCGCCTTGGCGACGAAGGGCACGGTGCGGCTTGCGCGCGGATTGACCTCGATCAGGTAGACCGTCTCGTTCTTGACCGCGAACTGCACGTTCATCAGGCCCTTGACGCCGAGGCCCTTGGCCAGAAGCTCGGCCTGGCGCTCCATCTCGGCGATGACCGCAGGCGAAAGGCTGTAGGGCGGCAGGGTGCAGGCGCTGTCGCCCGAATGGATCCCGGCCTCCTCGATGTGCTGCATGACGCCGGCGACCACGACCTGTTCGCCGTCGCACAGGGCGTCGACATCGCATTCCACCGCGTCGCGCAGGTATTGGTCGATCAGAACCGGGCTGTCGCCGCTGACCTGGACGGCAGTGGCGATATAGTCATCGAGCTGGGCTTCGCTGTCGACGATTTCCATTGCGCGACCGCCAAGGACATAGCTGGGCCGCATCAGCACCGGATAGCCGATGCGGTTGGCCACCGCGATCGCTTCGTCGCGGCTGCGGGCGATGCCGTTTTCGGGCTGGCGCAGGCCCAGGTCATTGACCAGCTTGGCAAAGCGTTCGCGGTCTTCGGCCAGGTCGATCGCGTCGGGGCTGGTGCCGAGGATCGGGATGCCCGCATCCTCCAGCGCCTGCGCCAGTTTCAAGGGGGTCTGCCCGCCAAACTGGACGATCACGCCGACCAGCTCGCCCTTCGACTGTTCGACGCGCAGGATTTCGAGCACGTCCTCCGCGGTCAGCGGCTCGAAATAAAGGCGGTCCGAGGTGTCGTAGTCGGTCGAAACCGTTTCCGGGTTGCAGTTGACCATGATCGTTTCATAGCCCGCCTCGGCCAGCGCGAAGCAGGCGTGGACGCAGCAGTAGTCGAACTCGATCCCCTGCCCGATCCGGTTCGGCCCGCCGCCCAGGATCACGATCTTGCGCCGGTCGGACGGCATCGCCTCGTTCTCGGGCTCGCCAAAGCTGGGCGCTTCGTAGGTCGAATACATGTAGGGCGTGATCGCCTCGAACTCGGCGGCACAGCTGTCGATGCGCTTGAACACGGGGTGGACACCCAGCTTGTGGCGCAGCTGGCACACTTCCTTCTCGCTCGTCGCGCCTGCCATGGCCTTCAGCGCATCGTGGAGCAGACCCGAACGCTTGGCCCGCGTTTCGGCGAGACCGCCGGCGACCCCGATGCCGCGCACCGCCAGCGTCGCCAGCCGCTTGTCGGAAAAGCCCATGGCTTTGAGCCGCCGCAAGCCCGCCGCGTCGTTGGGCAGGCCGACTTCCATGATCGCGGTTTCTTCCGCGATGATTTCGTCGATGTGGCGCAGGAACCACTTGTCGTAATGAGTGATCGCGTGGACCTCGTCGACGGTGAAGCCTTCGCGGAAAGCCTGCCCGACGTGAAGCAGGCGGTCGGGCGTCTGCTGCGACAGCGCGGCGGTGATCGCATCGCGCCCCGCCCCTTCGAGATGCAGCACGCGGTTGAACCCGTCGAGCCCGGTTTCCAGGCCGCGCAGCGCCTTCTGCAGCGATTCCTTGAAATTGCGGCCGATCGCCATGACCTCGCCGACCGACTTCATCGCGGTCGACAGCAGCGGCTCGGCGCCCTTGAACTTTTCGAAGGCGAAGCGCGGGATCTTGGTGACGACGTAGTCGATGCTGGGCTCGAAGCTCGCCGGGGTCGCGCCGGTGATCTCGTTGGTCAGCTCGTCCAGCGTGTAGCCGACCGCAAGCTTCGCCGCGACGCGTGCGATGGGAAAGCCGGTGGCCTTGGATGCCAGCGCCGAGGAGCGCGACACGCGCGGGTTCATCTCGATCACGATCAGGCGCCCGTCATCCGGGTTGACCGCAAACTGCACGTTCGATCCGCCGGTTTCCACGCCGATTTCGCGCAGCACCGCGATGCTGGCCGAGCGCATGATCTGGTATTCCTTGTCGGTCAGCGTCAGCGCCGGGGCGACGGTGATCGAATCGCCGGTGTGGACGCCCATCGGATCGACGTTTTCGATCGAGCAGATGATGATGGCGTTGTCGTTGCGGTCACGCACGACTTCCATCTCGTACTCTTTCCAACCGAGCAGCGATTCCTCGATCAGGACTTCGGTGGTCGGGCTGGCATCGAGGCCGGAGCGCACGATCGCTTCGAACTCCGCCTTGTTATAGGCCACACCGCCGCCGGTGCCGCCAAGGGTAAAGCTCGGCCGGATGATCGAGGGCAGGCCGGTGCGTTCCAGCACGGCAAACGCCTCGTCCACCGTATGCGCCACGCCGCTGCGCGCGGATTCCAGGCCAATCTTGTCCATCGCCTCGCGGAAGCGCTGGCGATCCTCGGCCTTGTCGATCGCGTCGGCATCGGCGCCGATCATCTGCACGCCGAACTTCTCCAGCGTGCCGTCGTTGAACAGCGCCAGCGCGGTGTTCAGCGCGGTCTGCCCGCCCATCGTCGGCAGCAGCGCGTCGGGACGCTCCTTCTCGATGATCTTGGCGACGACGTCGGGGGTGATCGGCTCGATATAGGTCGCGTCGGCGAACTCGGGATCGGTCATGATCGTCGCCGGGTTGGAGTTGACGAGGACCACGCGGTAGCCCTCCTCCTTCAGCGCCTTGATCGCTTGCGTGCCCGAATAGTCGAACTCGCACGCCTGGCCGATAATGATCGGCCCGGCGCCGATGACGAGGATCGAGGAGATGTCAGTGCGTTTGGGCATTAGCCGAGCGATCCAATGAACTTTTCGAAGAGGTAGAAACTGTCCTGCGGCCCGGGGCTTGCCTCGGGATGGTACTGCACCCCGAAGGCATTCTTGCCGGTGATGGCGATGCCGCAGTTGCTGCCGTCGAACAGGCTGACGTGGGTCTCCTCGACCCCGGCGGGCAGTGCGGCGTTATCGACCGCGAAGCCGTGGTTCATCGAGGTGATTTCGACCACCCCGTCTTCCAGCCGCTTGACCGGATGGTTGGCGCCGCGGTGGCCCTGGTGCATCTTGGTCGTCGTGGCCCCGGCGGCGAGGCCGAGCATCTGGTGGCCAAGGCAGATGCCGAACAGCGGAATGTCGCGTTCGAGCAGCCCCTGGATCACCGGCACGGCGTATTCGCCGGTCGCCGCCGGATCGCCCGGGCCGTTGGAGAGGAACACCCCGTCAGGCTTCAGCGCGAGCACCGCGTCAAGCGGCGTCTGCGCGGGTACCACGGTGACCTGCGCCCCGGCCTTCACCAGGCTTCTAAAGATATTGTCCTTCGCGCCGTAATCGATCGCGACGACGTGGGGGCGTGCGGCGCCGGTCTCGGCGGCGTAGCCCTTGCCCAGAGTCCAGACGCCGCCTTCCCAGTCCTCGCTGGCGGTGCGGCTGACCACGCGGGCAAGGTCCATGCCTTCCAGTCCCGGCCAGTCGGCGGCGCGCTTGACCAGCGCGGGAATGTCGAACGCTCCGTCCTCGCTGTGCGCGATCACCGCGTTGGGCGCGCCCGACAGGCGGATGCGGCGGGTCAGCGCGCGGGTGTCCACCCCCGACAGGCCGATCTTGCCCTTGGCCGCCAGCCAGTCCCCGAACGAGCCTTCGGAGCGGAAGTTGCTGGGCGCAGTCACGTCTTCGCGCACCACGCAGCCCACGGCGCCATCGACATGGGCCTCAAGGTCTTCCTCGTTCACCCCGACGTTGCCGATGTGCGGGAAAGTGAAGGTCACGATCTGGGCGGCGTAGGAGGGATCGGTCATCACCTCCTGGTATCCGGTCATGGCGGTGTTGAAGCACACTTCGCCCACCGCGCTGCCTTCGGCGCCGAAGCCACGGCCCCACAGGACCGTCCCGTCGGCGAGCACAAGGACTCCCGTCGCACCCTGCGGTTGGGGTGCGTGCGAAGAGGCGGCGTCGGCCATTGTGGGGCGCTCCGTTGGCTTGGTTTTGGCGATGTTGCTAAGGCTCGGCGGCTAGACGCCTTGGGGGGCAGGGTCAACCTAGGAAAACCAGAATCTTTGGGCTAGTGTCCGCCTTTCCCCATTCTCGCATACGCATTCACGCAGGAAACCACACAGACATGCTTCGCGACTCGATCAAGGCCGCGCAGGTCGCCGCCATGAAGGCCGGCGACAAGCCCCGCCTCAACGCCGTTCGCCTGATCCTGGCCAAGCTCAAGGACAAGGACATCGAACTGCGCACCGCCACGACCACGCCCGATGACGATGCCCTGGTGGTCGACGTCCTGCAGAAAATGGCCAAGCAGCGCCGCGAATCGATCACGCTCTACGAACAGGGTGGCCGCCAGGAACTCGCCGATGCCGAAAAGGTCGAACTGACGGTTATCGAGGAGTTCCTTCCCCAGCAGATGGGCGAGGACGAAGTAAACGCCGCCATCGCCGCGATCATCGTCGATACCGGCGCGGCGGGCATGAAGGACATGGGCAAGGTGATTGCCGAACTGAAGGCCCGCCACGGCACCCAGATCGACATGGGCAAGGCGAGCGGCCTGGTCAAAGCCGCCCTGGCCTGATGGCGCTGTCGCCCCAATGGCTTGACGAACTGCGCGCCCGGATCACGCTTTCGGCGGTGATCGGGCGGACCACGCGGCTGATCAAGGCGGGGCACGAGTTCAAGGCCTGCTGCCCGTTCCACAACGAGAAATCGCCCAGCTTCTACGTCAACGACGCAAAGGGATTTTACCACTGCTTCGGTTGCGGGGCGCATGGCGACGCGATCCGCTGGCTGACCGACCAGCGCGGCATGGCCTTCATGGATGCAGTCAAGGACCTGGCCGCCGAGGCTGGGCTCGAGGTCCCCGCCCCCGATCCGCGCGCGGCGCAGCGGGCCGAGCAGGCCGCCGGGCTACACGATGTGCTCAGCGCGGCGCAGGACTGGTATCGCGCCCAGCTCGACACACCTGAAGGCGCCAAGGCGCGCCAGTATCTGGCCTCGCGCCGGTTCGATGCGCACACGATGGAGCGGTTCGGCTTCGGCTTCGCGCCTTCGGGGCGGCAGGCGCTGAAGACCGCGCTGGCCAGGTTTCCGGAAGCGATGCTGATAGAGGCCGGCCTGCGCATTGCGGTGGACGACAAGGAACCCTACGACCGGTTCCGCGACCGGCTGACCATGCCGATCCACGACGCACGCGGGCGGGTTATCGGCTTTGCCGCGCGCATTCTGGACGCCGACAAGAAGGACGCGCCCAAGTATATCAATTCGCCAGACACCCCGCTGTTCGACAAGGGGCGCACCCTGTTCAACATGCACCGCGCCGGTCCCGCCTCGCGCAGCGCCGGGCGGATCGTGGTGGTCGAAGGGCAGATGGACGTGATCGCGCTGGCCGCCGCCGGCATTGCCGAGGCGGTAGCGCCAATGGGCACCGCGCTGACCGAACGGCAACTGGAAATGCTGTGGCGCCTGGTCGCAACCCCCATCCTCTGTTTCGACGGCGACGCCGCCGGCCAGCGCGCGGCGATGCGCGCCGCCACCCGCGCGCTGCCGATGCTGCGCCCCGCCCATTCGCTGCGCATCGTGCGCCTGCCAGCGGGCATGGACCCCGACGACCTGATCAAGCGCGACGGGGTGGCGTCGCTCGAGGCACTGCTGGCCAAGCCCATCGGCCTCATCGACCTCATTTGGGAGCACGAGCGCGACGCGCACACCCTCGCCACGCCCGAAGACAAGGCCGGCCTCAAGGCACGGCTGATGGCCCATGTCGACACCATTGCCGACCGCGACATCCAGGCACTGTATCGCCGCGAATTGACCGAGCGGTTCTCCGCCTTTGCCTTCCCCCGGCGCGAGCAGCGCGAATGGCAGCCCGGCCGGCGGTCGGGGGCGCCGGTTCCGCAGCGCGACGCCGGACAGACGCGCCGGCTGCGCGCCGCAGTGGGCGGCGGCGCGCGCGACGCGCTAGCGCTTGCGATCATAGCCGGGTTGCTGCGCTTTCCGGGCGAGCTTTCTCGCCACGCCGATACGCTTTCGCAGTCGGGACTGACCGATCCACGCCTTGCCGTGCTGCTCGATGCGGTGGACAGCGGCGAAGCGCTTGAAACCGCGCACCTTGTTACCATATTGGCAAGCCGGGGCATGGCACCCCCGACCCCTGAGGATTACGGCGCACTCCGATTCGGTTTTCTGCTCGATGGCCAGTCACCCGACCAGGCACGCGGCGAACTGGCACAGGCAATCGGCCTGCTGGTCGAACGCCCGGCCCTTGACGCAGCCCTTGCGGACGCGACGGCACGGCTGGAACGCGACTTTTCCGAAGGGGCCTATGCCGAACAGCAGAGGCTGTTGAAGAGAAAGCTGGCTTTCGATGCCCGTCTGCGGCAAATGGCCAGCGCGCGCGCCGCCGCTTCGGATGAAGCGGCCCCGAAATGATTAGTATGGCGGACTGATGGACGAAGATTTCACCGGCAACGAAAAGGACGGCGGCGACGCTCCCCTGATCGACCTCAACGAAGCATCGATCAAGAAGCTGATCGCCCGCGCCAAGCGCCGCGGCGTGATCACGGTCGACGAGCTGAACGAGGCCCTGCCGCAAGACCAGATGACCAGCGAACAGATCGAGGACATCATGTCCGCGATCAGCGAAATGGGCGTAAACATCGTCGAAAGCGACGAGGACGCGGTCGATCCGGAAGAGAAGGACGTCGACGAGATCGACGAGCAGCCCGACGGCATGGCCGAGCGGCCGGACATCGTCAAAAAGAAGGAAACGGTCGAGCGCACCGACGATCCGGTGCGCATGTACCTGCGCGAAATGGGCGCGGTCGAACTGCTCAGCCGCGAGGGCGAAATCGCCATCGCCAAGCGGATCGAGGCCGGTCGCGACACGATGATCCTGGGCCTGTGCGAAAGCCCGATCACCTTCCACGCCATCATCCAGTGGTCCGAAGCCCTCAACAACGAGGAAATGCAGCTTCGCGAGATTCTCGATCTCGACGCCATGCTGTCGAAGGAGCCGCAGCCCGAGAACCTGACCGAGGACGGTGAGGAAGAAGGCGACGGCGAAATCAGCGAAGCGACCGCCGGCCCCTCCTACAAGGAGGAAGAGGACGTCGAGGAAGAGGCTTCGGACGAGGACGAGGACGAGGACGGCATCGAACGCCGCGCCCGCCGTCCGGCCGAGGACGACGAGGAAGACAACACGCTCAGCCTGGCGCAGATGGAAGCCCAGCTGAAGCCGGAGGCGCTGGAAAAGTTCGCGCTGATCACCTCGCTGTTCCGCAAGTTCGAGAAGATCCAGAACGAGCGGCTCGAGGCGATGAGCCTGGGCAGCGATTTCTCGGCCGCCAAGGAACGCTCGTACCAGCAGCTGCGCGAAGACCTGACCGCGCAGGTCGAAAGCGTGCAGTTCCACGCGACCAAGATCGAATACCTGGTCGACAACCTCTACGCCTTCAATCGCCGCCTGACCGCGCTCGGCGGCCAGATGCTGCGCTTGGCCGAACGCCACAAGGTCAGCCGCAAGGACTTTCTCGACAGCTATGTCGGGCACGAACTCGACGACGGCTGGCTGCAGAACCAGGCCGGCAAGGACAAGAAGTGGGCGGCTTTCGCCGCCAACGAGGCGGATGCCGTCGAGCGTATCCGCGCCGAGATCGCCGATATTGCTGCTGCGACCGGCATGGCGCTGGGCGAGTTCCGCCGCATCGTCAACATGGTCCAGAAGGGCGAACGCGAAGCGCGCATCGCCAAGAAGGAAATGGTCGAGGCGAACCTGCGGCTGGTGATCTCGATCGCCAAGAAGTACACGAACCGCGGCCTGCAGTTCCTCGATCTCATTCAGGAAGGCAACATCGGCCTGATGAAGGCCGTCGACAAGTTCGAGTATCGCCGCGGCTACAAGTTCAGCACCTATGCGACGTGGTGGATCCGCCAGGCGATCACCCGCTCGATCGCCGACCAGGCGCGCACCATCCGCATCCCGGTCCACATGATCGAGACGATCAACAAGCTGGTGCGCACCAGCCGTCAGTTCCTCCACGAGACCGGCCGCGAGCCGACCCCTGAGGAAATGGCCGAGCGGCTGTCGATGCCGCTCGAAAAGGTTCGCAAGGTGATGAAGATCGCCAAGGAACCGATCAGCCTCGAGACGCCGATCGGCGACGAGGAAGACAGCCACCTGGGCGATTTCATCCAGGATCCCAACGCGGTCATCCCGGTCGATGCGGCGATCCAGTCGAACCTCAAGGAAACGGTCACCCGCGTCCTTGCCAGCCTCACCCCGCGCGAGGAACGCGTGCTGCGCATGCGCTTCGGCATCGGGATGAATACCGATCACACGCTGGAAGAGGTCGGGCAGCAGTTCTCGGTCACACGTGAACGCATCCGCCAGATCGAGGCCAAGGCGCTGCGCAAGCTCAAGCACCCGAGCCGCAGCCGCAAGATGCGCTCGTTCCTCGACCAGTAAGCGGTCGGAACCGGAGAACACGAAGGACGGCGGGACTGCGGTTCCGCCGTCTTTCGTTACTAGCCGCCGGCCGCGCGGTCGACGTCGCGCAGGTCGATGCCCTTGGTTTCGCGGCAATAGCGCCAGGTGAGGACGATCGCGGCCAGGACCGGCAGTCCGACGACGATCGCCGCCATGCCCAGTTCGGGCACCAGCGCTGTGATCCCCAGCGCCTGCGCGATCAGGCCGCCGGCCTTGGTGCAGGCCGCAACCCAGCCGGTCGCGCGGCCTCGGATGCTCAGGGGATAGTTCTCGGCTGCATAGGGCAGGACAATCGCCAGCATCCCGTTGGTCCCGACGATCAGCAGGGTCACGAACAGCAACGGCGGCAGCGCCGCGTCGGCCTTCAGGGCGACGATCCCGGCAAGTCCCAGTGCGGTGATCGCGGTCATCGCGATCAGTGAGTACTTCGTGCTCCACCGGCTGTAGAGTACCGCTACGACCAGCACGGTGGGGACCGAGATCAGCGCCGACTTGGCGATCAGCCCCGCTGCGACCGCCTTGGGCACGCCACTTTCGACCAAGTCCGATGGCAGCCACAGCAGGATGCCGAAGTTGATGAAGCCCCAGCTCAACGCGAGCATGGTCAACGCCAGCGAGGTTCCCGCCATGTCTCGCGACCAGATGCCGGCCACCGGCGCATTTTCGGCGGCGTGGACCGGAGCGAAGTCGACGTCCTCCTCTTCCTTGCCGTGGGTGTGGCTGACCGTGCCGAATCGCGCCATCACCGCCTGGGCTTCGGCCCGGCGGCCGCGGGCCAGCAGGAACTTGGCCGATTCGGGGATGAACACGCCCAGCCCCAGCAACAGAAGCCCGGTCGGCAGGTTGAGCAGCCACAGGATGCGCCAGGAATAGATCGGCTCGAGCCAGGCAGAAAAGCCGCTCGCCGCGAAATAGCCCCCGGCCGCTCCCATTCCGCCGACCAGCACCAGGGACCAACCACGGTGGCGGCTGGGCATGGCTTCGGCCAGCAGGGCGTAGGTCACCGGCAACATTCCGCCCGCCGCCGCCCCCATCAGGAAGCACATGGCGATGTTCCACTCGAGGCTGGGCATGGCGCCGCAAATCGAGGTGCCGACGAACATGATCGCCGACAGGAGGATCGTTGCCTTGCGCCCGTAGAGGTCGGCGGCGATGCCCCACAGGACCGATCCGATCACCGTCCCGGTCAACGCGGCGAAGGGCACCAGTGCGCCTTCGGAGCGCGGAATGCCATATTCCTCGCTCAACCCCGGCATGACGAAGCCCAGCGAGGCGGGCTTCATCACGTCGATCACAAGGGCGACGACCAGGACCACCATCAGGCGGAAATGCGCAGGCGATAGCGGCGCATCTTCGGGCGCTGCGACGCTGATGTGGCGGGAGGCGTGGATCTGCTCGCCGACGTTACGGGGCAAGAGGCCATAGGCGGCCATGGCAATGCCCAGCACGATCAGCCCCATGCCGACGATCATGCCCTGGTCCATCGGCATCCCGACCAGGCGGAAGCCATCCATCCGGCCCATCCAGAACATCGGCAGGTGGAGAATGACGCCGACGGTAACGGCCAGCGCGCCAGCAAGGAAAACCAGAGTGCTCGATCTGTCGCGTAGCGTCATCGTCATGGCGGCATGGGCTAGCACGGCCGGACAAATGTGCAATCGGCCCGATGGGGCGGTCCACAGCGCGGTGGGCGGCTTTACATCCCGCCCGCGCGCCCTTATTGAGCGCGCGTCACGTGACTGACGAGGCAGGCGGAGCACCGCCGTGGAGCGTGACCCTCGAAAGCCGCTCGTCTGGGCACTCCCGATCGAACCATTCGAGGTGCGCCGTGCCCTGCGTCCGCTGCAATCATCCTGCTGCCTTTCCTCTCGTGGCTGGCCTTGGCGCGCCCATGCGCCTAATGGCAGGCCCGACTCTCCATTCAGCAGGATCCTGATCCATGCGCATCGCTATCGCTTCCGATCACGCCGCCGTCGACCTCAAGGCCGCCCTGCGCGAATACCTGATCGAACAGGGGCACGAGGTCGCCGACCTTGGCCCGGACACGGCTGACCGGGTCGACTATCCGGATTTCGGATACAAGCTGGCCTCGGTCGTGGCCGAGGGTATCGCCGAATTCGGCGTGGCGCTGTGCGGATCGGGCATCGGCATTTCGATTGCCGTCAACCGCAACCCCGCTTGCCGCTGCGCGCTGGTCTGCGAACCCTATTCCGCCACGCTGGCGCGCGAACACAACGATGCCAACGTCATCGCCATGGGCGCGCGCCTGACCGGTGAAGACATGGCCAAGGCCTGTCTCGACGCCTTTCTTGCCGGCCAGTTCGCCGGGGGTCGCCATGGCCCCCGCGTCGACAAGCTGTCCCACCCGTCCTGCTGAGGAGTTTCACCCGTGAGTGCCATCCTTGACGCCAAGCCCGCGATCCGCAGCGCCGGCTTCTTCACCGCCCCGCTGCGCGAGGCAGACCCCGAAGTCTTCGCCGCAATCCAGGGCGAACTGGGCCGCCAGCAGCACAAGATCGAACTGATCGCGAGCGAGAACATTGCCAGCCTCGCGACGCTCCAGGCGACCGGCTCGGTCTTCACCAACAAGTACGCCGAAGGCTATCCCGGCAAGCGCTACTATGGCGGCTGCGAATACGCCGACGTGGTCGAAACCCTGGCGATCGAGCGCGCCAAAGCCTTGTTCGGCTGCCAGTTCGCCAACGTCCAGCCCAATTCGGGCAGCCAGATGAACCAGGCGGTGTTCTTCGCCCTGCTCCAACCCGGCGATACCTTCATGGGCCTCGACCTCAATTCGGGCGGGCATCTGACCCACGGCAGCCCCGTCAACATGAGCGGCAAATGGTTCAATCCGGTCGCCTACGGGGTGCGCAAGGATGACGAACAGCTCGACATGGAGCAGGTCGAGCGGCTCGCCCGGGAGCACAAGCCCAAGATCATCATCGCCGGCGGCACCGCCTATTCCCGCGTATGGGATTTCAAGCGCTTCCGTGAGATCGCCGACGAGGTCGGCGCCTGGCTCATGGTCGACATGAGCCACTTCTCCGGCCTCGTCGCCGGCGGCGCGCACCCCTCGCCCTTTCCCCACGCCCACGTCGTCACCACGACCACCCACAAGAGCCTGCGCGGCCCGCGCTCGGGCGTGATCCTGACCAATGACGAGGATCTGGCCAAGAAGTTCAACTCGGCCGTCTTCCCGGGGCTTCAGGGTGGACCGCTGGTCCACGTCATCGCCGCCAAGGCGGTCGCCTTCGGTGAAGCCCTCCAGCCCGAATTCAAGGCCTATGCCGCGCAGATCGTCGCCAACGCCCGCGCGCTCGCCAAAAGCCTCGGCGACAACGGGCTGCGCATCGTCTCGGGCGGGACCGACAACCACCTTATGCTGGTCGACCTTACGGCCAAGAACGTGACCGGCAAGGCCGCCGAAAAGGGCCTCGATCGCGCCTGGCTGACCTGCAACAAGAACGGCATTCCCTTCGACACCCGTTCGCCCTTCGTTACTTCCGGCGTCCGCCTTGGCACGCCGGCCGGCACGACCCGCGGCTTCGCCGAGGCCGAGTTCACCGAAATCGGACAGCTGATCGCGCAAGTGGTGGACGGCATGGCCCGAAACGGCGATGATGGCGACGGTCAGGTCGAGCAGCGTGTGCGCGGCCAGGTGGAAGCGCTTTGCGCGCGTTTCCCTATCTATCCGGAGGTTTGAGGAACATGAGCGACAACCTGCTCCAGGACGCCAAGGAAGAAGTCACCGGCATGGCCAAGCAGGGCATGCATCATCCGTCGACCAAGCCGGTGCTGACCGGCGCCGCAGTCGGTGCGGTGGCCGGCGCGGTCCTTCCCGTCGTCAGCTGGCCGATCGGTCTGCTCGCCGGTGCGGGCTTTATGCTTTACAAGAGGCTTCGCCCCTAAACCCTTATGCGTTGCCCTTTTTGTGCCCATGACGACAGCCAGGTGAAGGATTCGCGTCCCACCGAGGACAACACCGCGATTCGGCGCCGCCGCCAGTGCGAAAGCTGCGGCGCGCGCTTCACCACGTTCGAGCGCGTCCAGTTGCGCGACATCACCGTGGTGAAAAGCAACGACGCGCGCGAACCCTTCGACCGGGCCAAGATCGAACAGTCGGTCACACTCGCCTGCCGCAAGCGCGGGGTGACCCCCGAACAGATCGGGCAGCTCGTGTCCGGCGTCCAGCGCCAGGTCGAGACGTCCGGCGAAGGCGAGATCGCCAGCCGGGCGATCGGCGAAATGGTGATGGACGGCCTGCGCCAGCTGGACGCGGTGGCCTATATCCGCTTCGCCAGCGTCTACCGCGATTTCACCGAGGCCAGGGACTTCGAGGAATTCGCCAGTTCGGTGCGCGATGCCGTCAAGCACTGATCGCCAGCCCGTCATCGTGCTGGTACGCCCGCAACTGGGCGAGAACATCGGCAAAGCGGCGCGGGCCATGCTCAATTTCGGGTTGACCGAAATGCGCCTTGTCGCGCCGAGAGATGGCTGGCCCAACCCCTCGGCCGGACCTGCCGCGGCAGGTGCGGACCAGGTTCTGGCCGGCGCTACCGTTTTCGGAACACTGGCCGAAGCTGTGGCCGATTGCGCCAATGTCTATGCCACCACCGTCCGCAAGCGGGGGGTGACGAAACCCGTCCTCACGCCCGAAGAAGCCGCGCGCGAAGTCCACACGGCACCGGGCCGTTCGGCCTTCGTGTTCGGGCCGGAGCGCTCGGGCCTGGAAACCGACGACGTGGCGCTGGCCCGCGCGATCATCACTGTGCCGATCAATCCCGAGTTCGGTTCGCTGAACCTCGCCCAGGCGGTCATACTCTGCGCGTATGAATGGTCGAAGGGCGCGGATCTCCAGCAGCCGACGCAAGAGGAACTGCTGCCCCCTGCCCCGCAGGACGAACTGGAAGGACTGATCGGGCACTTCGAGGCGCTGCTCGAACCCAAGGACTATTTCTTTCCCGCGGCCCGCGCCGAGGCGACGCGGCGGACACTGCGGAACCTGCTGACCAAGCCGGGCTGGAACCACCTTGAGGTGCGCACCCTGCGCGGCGTTCTCTCCGCGCTCGAGCGGACGGGGTCGCGCCGGGGTTGACCTTTGGGGCACGCGCCGCTAAGCGCGCGCCTTCGCAATTGAGCGGGCACTCCGGTGAAGCCTGGCTCGCATCCCGCAACTGGCGGGATGGTGCGGTTCCGGACTAGAAGCTGGGCACAGTGCCCGGCACATGCAAATTGAAGGACACGACGCGCCATGTCGAAGCGCAATTCGTCGAAGTACAAAATCGATCGCCGTATGGGCGAAAACATCTGGGGCCGTCCCAAGAGCTCGGTCAACCGTCGCTCCTATGGCCCCGGCCAGCACGGCCAGCGCCGCAAGGGCAAGCTGTCGGACTTCGGTATCCAGCTGCGCGCCAAGCAGAAGCTCAAGGGCTACTACGGCGACGTCACCGAGAAGCAGTTCAAGCGCACCTATCAGGAAGCGTCGAAGATGAAGGGCGATACCGGTCAGAACCTGATCGGCCTGCTCGAACAGCGCCTCGACATGGTCGTGTACCGCTCCAAGTTCGCCCCGACGATCTTCTCGGCCCGTCAGGTCGTTTCGCACGGTCACATCTACGTGAACGGCGTGAAGTGCAACATCGCCAGCCGCCGCGTGCGTCCGGGCGACGTGATCAGCCTGGGCAAGAAGGCCAAGGAAATGGCTCTCATCGCCGAAGCGCAGAGCCTGCCCGAGCGTGAGATCCCCGACTACGTGTCGCAGGACGGCACCGACAAGGCGACCTTCGTCCGCGTCCCCACGCTCGACGAAGTGCCCTACCCGGTAAAGATGGAACCGAATCTGGTCGTCGAGTTCTACTCGCGCTGATCCGGTCCTCCGATCGAATTACGAAAGGGCGGTCCTGCGGGGCCGCCCTTTTTGTTTGCGCCTTTTAATCGCGCGGTTAACATTACGCACAAACGAGACGCGAAGGGAGAGCGCAATGCAATTCGACGACGTGATCATGGGCCGCAAATCGACCCGCGGTTATCTGGACAAACCTGTGCCGCGCGAACTGATCGAGGAGGTTCTGAAGCTGGCCATGCGCGCTCCCTCGTCGATGAACACCCAGCCCTGGCACTTCCACGTCATTACCGGCGAACCGCTGGACCGCATCCGCGCCGGCAACACCGAACGCAACCTGGCCGGCGTGCCGCACAGCCGCGAGTTTCGCACCGGCCGCCCCTTCGAAGGCGTGCACCGCGAACGCCAGGTCGGGGTCGCCAAGCAGCTGTTCGCCGCACAGGGCATCGCCCGCGACGACAAGGACGCGCGGCTCGACTGGGTAATGCGCGGGTTTCGCCAGTTCGATGCCCCCGTCTGCGTGATCATCACCTATGACAAGGAACTGGCCGACAGCGACGATACAGCCTTCGATTGCGGCGCGGTCACCACCATGCTGGTCAACGCCGCCTGGTCGCGGGGCCTGGGCTGCGTGATCAACAGCCAGGGCATCATGCAGAGCCCCGTCGTGCGCGAACACGCCGGCATTCCCGACGATCAGGTCATCATGAAGGCGGTCGCGCTCGGCTGGCCCGATGACACCTTCCCCGCCAACGCGGTGGTATCGGAGCGCAAGGACGTGGGCGAAGCCGCGCGGTTCGTCGGCTTCGACTAGGCCCTCAATCGCGGAACGAGGAATCGATCCGGTCGAGCTTGCGCAACAGCGCCGGCCAGGCCAACGACCGTGCCACCATCGCCATGCCGCCTGCCGGTGTCTGCGTCTCGACCTTTTCGGGCGTGCCTTGCGGCGGGTTGTAGAGATGGTCGTACCCGGCGCTCAGCATCTTCACCTGGGCGTCGCATGCCCGCTCGAGGAAATAGAGCCGCAGGAAGCAGTCGCCCACGCTTTCGCCCACGGCGAGAGTGCCATGGTTGCGCAGGATCATCGCGTGCTTTTCGCCGAGGTCCTCGACCAGACGCTCACGCTCCTCGAGGTCGGTCGCGATGCCTTCGTAGTCGTGATAGGCGACGTTGTGCTGAGCGATCATCGCGGTCTGGGTATGCGGCAGAAGGCCGAACTCCATGGCGCTGACGGCCTGCCCAGAAGGCGTATGCAGGTGCATCACCGCATGGGCGTCTTCGCGTGCCATGTGGATCGCCGAATGGATGGTGAAGCCCGCCGGGTTGACCGGGTGGCTGGTCGGCACGACCGGATTGCCCTCGACATCGATTTTGACCAGCGAGGAAGCAGTGATCTCTTCGAACATCATGTCGTAGGGGTTGATCAGGAAGTGGTGTTCCGGCCCGGGCACGCGCGCCGAAAGGTGAGTGAAGATGAGATCGTCCCAGCCATAAAGCGCGACGAGGCGATAGGCGGCGGCCAGATCGACGCGGATCGCCCATTCCTCGTCGCTGACAGCGCCGCGGATGTGTTCGTCGTTCGCGGCGGTTGCCGTGCTCATCGTCGCCATTGCCCGTGCTCCTTCGTCCCGATTGTCCGTTGCTTTGTGCAACTTTGCGCGCGAAGCCTCGCGCGGTCAACCGTCAGCAGGGACGCGCGCAACATGTCTGAACGGGCAAGAAAAAAGCGTCTGCGGCCTTGCAACCAGGCGACCTCTGCCGTGTTCTGCACAGCGATGACAAAGTTTCGCTTCGTGACCCCTCACCGCATCGGCAAATGGTATACCGATCTCGCCCTGGCGCACCGCCAGGCTATGCAGATCGGCGCGGGATTTCTCGACCATCGAACCGGCCAGTTCGTGGCCTATTGCACGACCCGGATGGAAACCCGGCAGGAAGCCTAATTCCTGACGTAGTCGCGGCGAAAGGCAGTGGCAAAGTCGGCAAAGGTTCCGGCGGCAATCGCGGTTCGCATCGCCCCCATCAACTGCTGGTAGAACGTCAGGTTGTGCTCGGTCAGCAGCATGGCGCCGAGGATCTCCCCGCTCTTGTGGAGGTGGTGGAGGTAGGCACGGCTGTACTTGGTGCAGCAATCGCCGGGGCAGGTCTCGTCGAGCGGCGCTGCATCTTCTGCATGGCGCGCGTTGCGCAGGTTGACGGGCCCGTTCCAGGTAAACCCCTGACCGTTGCGGCCCGATCGGCTCGGCAGGACGCAGTCGAACATATCTACCCCCCGTTCTACCGCGCCGACGAGGTCGTCGGGCTTGCCCACCCCCATCAAGTAGCGCGGCCGGTCGGCGGGAAGCATGTCGGGCGCGAAATCGAGCGTGGCGAACATCGCCTCCTGCCCTTCACCGACGGCCAGCCCGCCAATGGCATAGCCGTCGAAGCCTATCGCCTGCAGCGCCTCGGCGCTTTCACGGCGCAGCCCCTCGTCGAGCGCGCCCTGCTGGATTCCGAACAGGGCCGAACGGCCAGCGTGCTCGTCCCCGCTGTTGAAGCCGGCGCGGCTGCGCGCGGCCCAGCGCATCGACATCTGCATCGACTTCTCGATTACGTCGCGCGGGGCGTCGGCGCGGGGGCATTCGTCGAAGGCCATGACGATGTCGCTGCCGAGCAGGCGCTGGATCTCCATCGAGCGTTCGGGCGTGAGCAGGTGCTTGCTGCCGTCAAGGTGGCTCTTGAAGGTCACCCCTTCCTCGGTGATCTTGCGCAGGTCGGACAGGCTCATCACCTGGTAGCCGCCGCTGTCGGTCAGGATCGGGCGATCCCAGTTCATGAACCGGTGCAACCCGCCAAGCCGCGCGACGCGCTCCGCCCCGGGACGGAGCATCAGGTGATAGGTGTTACCCAGCAAGATGTCGGCGCCGGTTGCACGCACCGTCTCGGGCTTCATCGCCTTGACCGTGGCGGCGGTTCCGACCGGCATGAAGGCGGGTGTGCGGATATTGCCGCGCCGCATGCGGATCGTGCCGGTCCGGGCCTTGCCGCAGGTTGAGTGAACGTCGAAGGCGAAGCGCGGGGCAGTCATGCCCGCTGCGCTAGACGAACCGGTTGCGCTCGACCAGCCCCACCAGGGCTTCCCTTACTTCGGCCCAGGCCGCTGCCTCGGCGGCGCCTTCGGCCGGAACCGCCGCCTCGATCTCGTCCAGGGTGACTTCGATGAACGCGCGGTACCAGTCGGGCGGCACGTCCAGCGCGACGCGGTGCTGCGGCACCGAGGTATCGAAATAGATCCGCGCTTCGACCGGGCTGTCGAACCAGGTCATCACGTAATAGAGCGTGTTGCCGACCATCTCGGTCTCGAGCTTTTCGGGATTGCCTGGCGAATGGCGGGCAAAGTTGGCGCGCGCCTCGGGGTAGCGGGCGAAAAACCGGTCGAGCACGGCTGCCGCGGGATCGCCCCGCTCCGCCACATAGCGTTCGAGCCGGGCTTGGATCAGGGCGCTACGCGGGTCGGCCATGGATCAGCTCCTCAAACGCCATCCGGTCTTGAACATCCATGCAATCACCCCGGCGCACAAGCCGAGGAATGCGAGAGTGAGGCCTAGGCTGATCCAGATGTTGACGTCGCTCTTGCCGGTGAACGTCCAGCGCAGGCCGTTGACAAGGTAAACGATCGGATTGACCAGCGCGATCTGCCGCCACGGTTCGGGCAGCATGGTGATCGAATAGAACGTGCCGCCAAGGAACGTCAGCGGCTGCAGGATCAGCATCGGCACGATGCCCAGTTTCTCGAACCCGTCGGCCCAGACGCCCAGGGCAAAGCCGAACAGCGCGAAGGCGGCCGCGACGAGCACGATGTAGAGCAGCGCCAGCACCGGATGGGCGATGTGATAATCGACGAAGAAGCTCGCGGTGACGAGAATGATCGCGGCAAGGATCAGCGACTTGGCCGCCGCCGCCCCGACAAACCCGATCAGCGTTTCCGCCACGCCCACGGGTGCCGAGAGCAGTTCGTAGATCGTTCCGGTGAAGCGCGGCATGTAAATGCCGAAGCTCGCGTTGCTGGTCGTCTCGCCCAGCAGGGTCAGCAGCAGCAGCCCCGGAATGATGTAGGCGCCATAGGACACCCCGTCGATCTCGGTCATTCGCCCGCCGATCGCCGCGCCGAAGACGATGAAATAGAGCGATGTCGTCAGCACCGGGGCGAAGATCGACTGAAAGAAAGTGCGGAAGGCCCGCATCAGTTCGAAGGTGAAGATAGCGAAGGCGCCGCGCGCGTTGAAGGTCATGCCCGGGCTCCCTTCTGCGCAGAGTGCTCCACCAGATCGACGAAGATGTCTTCGAGGCTCGACTGGTGCGTGTCGATTGCGGTGAAGCCGATGCCTGCGCGGACCAGCGCTTCGACGAGATGGGCAACCTCGGCGCGCGCTTCGTCGGCGCCGCCATGACCGCGGTAGGTCAGGGTCGCGCCATCTTCAGACAGGCTTAGCGGAAAGTCCGCGAGAGCCGCCGGCACGCGCGGTTGCGGGACAGCCAGCGTGAAGCTTGCCTCAATGCTGCCCATTCGCGCCATCAACGCGCGTTTTTCCTCTACCAGCAGGAGATTTCCCTTGTCGATGATGCCGACCCGGTCGGCCATCTCCTCGGCTTCTTCGATGTAGTGCGTCGTCAGCACGATGGTAGTGCCGTTCGCGCGCATCGCGCCGATCTGGCGCCACATGTCGCGGCGCAGTTCGACGTCGACGCCGGCGGTCGGCTCGTCGAGGAAAAGCAGTTCGGGGTCGTGCGCCAGCGCCTTGGCGATCAGCACCCGGCGCTTCATCCCGCCCGACAGGTGGCGGATCTGGTTGTCGCGTTTGTCCCACAGGGTGAGCGACGTGAGTATTTCCTCGATCCGCGCCGGATCGCGCTTCAGCCCGAACAGTCCGCGTGAATAGGTCACCGCATCGACCACCTTGGTGAACATGTCGGTCGCCATTTCCTGCGGCACCAGGCCGATGCGCGCGCGGGCCGAGCGCCAGTCCTTCGCCAGGTCCATGCCAAAGGCGCGGATTGTCCCGCCGCTTGGCCGCACCAGCCCGCAAACCGCGCCGATCAGCGTGGTCTTGCCGGCGCCATTGGGGCCCAGCAGGGCGAAGATCTCGCCCTTGTTGATGGTCAGATCGACGGTGTCGAGCGCGGTCGGGCCGTCGGCGTAACGCTTGGACAGGCCCACAATTTCCAGAATCGGCTGCATGGTCGGCGCGACTGTTGAGCCACGCCGATCGATTTGCCAAGCAATTTAAGTTGCCGTTCGAAACCTAGCCCGCATCGGGCAACCAGTTGCCGTGGAAACCCGGCGGAATCCGGTGCGGAATATGAACGCGGGCAAGCGGCTCCCGCGTGATGTCGGCAGCGTCAAGGATGACGAGATCGGTCGTATCGCTCACCGTGTCGATCACATAGCCCATGATCCACCCGTCGCCTTCGGGCGCATCGGCGCTGCGTGGGACGAAGACGAATTCGCCCGCGACCTTGCCGGGACCGAAATCGTGGACCTGCCGTTCGCCGGTCTGCATGTCGTAGCGATAGATCGGCGCTTCGCCCAGGAACCCGTTGCTGTCCTGTGGCAGGCCCAGCGACCAGGCGTAACGGTAGGGCTGGCCGAAATAGCGCTCGTCCGGGCGATGGAATTCCTGCGGTGCGGCATCGACCGTGGTGCGCTCGACCTTGCGCGTGCGCGGATCGATGAGCCAGCGCTCCATGCCGAGCGGCGTGCCGTTCGGGCCATCGGCGCCGCCGGCGAACATCGTTTCGTGAACCGACATGTCGCAGACCACAACGCCGTCCTCGCGCTCGAAGCTGTTGGAGACGTGAAAGACGTAACACGGATCGACATCGCACCAGACGATCTCGTCGGCGCGCCCGGTGCGCGGGAGCAGACCGACGCGCGCCTGATGACGCGGGTTCCAGGCAAAGGGGAACTGCTGCCCCGCGACCAGCGCCCCCATCGAGAAGGTAACCGGCAGATCGAAGACCAGGACGTAGCTCTGCGTGATCGAGCATTCGTGGATCGATGGGCCGTCCTGAACCGGGATCGGTTCCTGCCGGGTCACCTTGCCCTCGGGCGAGACAACCACGTGCCAGACGGTGTCCTGCGTCATTCCGTCATAGACGATGGCGTTGAGTTCTCCGGTGTTCGGGTCCTCATGCGGATGAGCGCTGAACGGCACGGTCAGCGTGCCGCCGAAATCGGTGTAGGCCAGGGTTTCGAGATTGCCGTCGAGCCGCGCGGGGAACGACCCGGCCTCGACGATGGCAAGGATCTCGCCGTTGTGCTGGATGACGTTGGTGTTGACCAGGTCGCGCCGGCCGCGGCGCGGACCGGGCGCGGCCTTGGGCCCGCCCCTGTGCTCAAGGTCGAGCGAGCGGATGTAGCGGTTGCGATACCACAGTGCCTTGCCGTCCTTGATCCGCACGCCGTGGACCATGCCGTCGCCGATGAACCAGTGGTGGCCGCGCGGATCGGGGTTGAACGGGTTCGGCCCGTTGCGGACGTAGCGACCGTCGAGTTCCGGCGGGATCGTGCCGGTGACGGCGAGGTTCTCGATCGTCCGCTCGTCGTGGAGCGGCGCGTGGATGCCGGTCAGGAAGGGATGCTCGCGCCCCTTGTCCTGTCGCGCACGGTTGATGCCGGCAACGGCAGTGACGCCCTTGGTGACGACGGACCGGATTGCGGTTTCGACCATGCTTGCCATGACGCGACTCTCCACCTAAATGTTGATGCCGTAAACATAGAGGCAATGCTAACAGTGTCAACATCGAAGGTGGCCGCCAACGACGTCCAGCGCGCCTATCACCACGGCGATCTGCGGTCGGCCCTGCTCGACGCCGGGCTAAAGGCGCTGGAAACAACTGACATTGCAGACATTTCATTGCGACAGCTGGCCCGCGATGTTGGCGTATCGGCCACCGCGGTCTACCGGCACTTTCCTGACAAGCAGGCGCTGATGCAGGCGCTGGCACAGGCGGGCATCGACCAGCTTGGCGCTTATCAGCAGCGAGCCGCTACTAAGGCGCATGGCAGCGCGGAGGCCTTTGCCGCGACGGGCCGCGCCTATGTCCGGTTCGCACTGGCCAACCCGTCGCTGTTTCGCCTGACCTTCGGCCAGTGCGACCGGGCCGGGCATTCCCTGTTCGGCGAAAACCTTGCCGCCAAGATGCTGCGCGAACGGGCGGCACGGGCATCGCGCGGCGATGCCGAGGCCGAACAGACCCTGATGATCCAGGCCTGGGCCGTGGTTCACGGCCTCGCCATGCTGATGCTCGACCGCCAGCTTCCCGCGGACGATGCGTTGATCGACAGGGTGATCGATGCGCGAACCCTGTTCGGCGGTTATGCGCTCGGCAGCAACAGCGACGAATCGCCATAGGAATAGAAGCGGTACCCGCCTGCAATGGCGTGAGCATAGATTTCGTGCATGCGCTCCAGCCCCATCAGCGCCGATACCAGCATGAACAGCGTCGACTTGGGCAGGTGGAAATTGGTCATCAATCCGTCGATCGCCCTGAAGCGATAGCCCGGGGTGATGAAGATCGCGGTGTCACCGCTGAACGAACGGATCAGGCCGTCCTCGCCGGTCGCGCTTTCGAGCAGGCGCAGGCTGGTCGTGCCGACCGCGATCACCCTGCCCCCGGCGGCGCGCGCGGCGTTGAGGCGCTCGGCGGTGGCCGCGTCGATCGTGCCCCATTCGGCATGCATCCGATGGTCGGTGGTGTCATCGACCTTGACCGGCAGGAAGGTTCCGGCCCCGACGTGCAGCGTCAGGGTTTCGCGCGCCACGCCGGCCACGTCCAGCGCGGCGATCAGGTCCGGTGTGAAGTGAAGCGCTGCCGTCGGTGCGGCGACAGCGCCATCCTGCGCTGCAAACATGGTCTGGTAATCGGCGCGGTCCTGTTCGTCGGTGGCGCGCTTGCCGGCGATATAGGGGGGCAAGGGCATCTGCCCGGCGCGCTCGAGCAGCACTTCGACCGGTTCGTCACCCAGGAAATGCAGCGTCCAGCTGCCATCGTCGCCGCGTTCTTCGGCGACAGCCCCGACCCCGGCGGGAAAGGCGATCACATCGCCGTCGCGCAGTCGCTTGGCGTTGCGCACGAAGGCCTGCCAGCGCCGCAGGTCGATCCGCTTGTGCAGCGTCGCGCCGATCCGCGCCTCGCCGCGCAGGCCCTCGAGTTGGGCGGGGATGACGCGGGTGTCGTTGAAGACCAGCACGTCTCCCTTGCGCAGCAGGCCGGGAAGATCGCGCACGACGTGGTCTTCCAGCGGCGCGGATCGTCCCTTGGCCAGCAACAGGCGCGCCGCATCGCGCGGCCGCGCCGGACGCAGGGCTATGCTTTCGGGCGGAAGGTCGAAGTCGAACAGGTCAACGCGCATGGCGCGCCGTCCCTAGACGATAACCGGGCTCAGTTCGAATTAGAGTTGTTGAGCATCTCGGCCGAGATCGCCGGGGTGGCAACGGGTGCCGCGAGGACCGGTGGAGCCTTGCCTTCGCTGAGCAGCGAGGCCTGGACGATCCGGGTCGGGTTCGCCGGCGGTTCGCCGCGTTCGATGGCATCGACCTGGGCCATACCGGCAATGACGCGGCCGAAATTGGTGTAGCGGTGATCGAGCGCGAAACGCGGATAGAACACGATGAAGAACTGGCTGTTGGCCGAATCGGGCTCATTGGTGCGGGCCATCGAAACCGTGCCGCGCACGTGCGGCATGTAATTGAACTCGGCCTTGAGGTCGGGAAGCTTCGAACCGCCCTGCCCGGTACCGGTCGGATCGCCGGTCTGGGCCATGAAGCCGTCGATCACGCGGTGAAAGACGACGCCGTTGTAGAACCCTTCACGGGTCAGCGTCTTGACGCGGTCGACATGGCCGGGCGCCCAGCTTGGCATCAGCCGGATGAGGACCCGCCCGCCGTTCGACAGGTCGAGCGCCAGGACGTTATCGGGATCGACTGCCGGGTCCATGTTGACCACCGCGCTCATCGCAGGAGCAGGAGCAGGCGCTGCCGTCGCTGGAGCGGCGGCTTCGGCAGGCTTTGCGTCCTGCGCCAGGACGGGTGCGGACAGCAGGGCCAGGCCGAATGCCAGGACAGTAACGGAACGACGGATCATATGAGATTGTCTCGACAAACAGGGGGCAATTGGATGGCCAGATAGCCGTGCCGGGCTGTCGTGGCAATGAACGGAAAAGGCGCCTTCGCTAAGAACTGCCGGCGCCGCGGTGCGCCGCGATCCGCGACTCCACGTCGGTCCTTACCGCCGGACTGACGAACTTGTGGATCGAGCCGCCATAGACCGCGATTTCCTTTACCAGGCGCGAAGCGATCGGCTGCAGCGAGACATCGGCCATCAGGAACACCGTTTCGACATGGTCGTTCAATTGCCGGTTCATGCCGGTAAGCTGGTACTCGTATTCGAAGTCGGTAACCCCGCGAATGCCGCGGATCACGACCGAGGCGTTCATGGCGTCGGCAAAGTCCATCAGCAGCGAATTGAATCCGACCACGCGGATCGAACAGTCGCCGATTGTGGCCACTTCGCGCTCGACCATGGCGATGCGCTCGTCGTCATTGAACATCGGCGACTTCGCGATGTTGGTGGTCACCCCGATGATCAGCTCGTCGACCAGGCGCGCGCCGCGCTTGATGATGTCCATGTGGCCCAGCGTGATGGGATCGAAGGTCCCCGGATAGACGCCAATCCGCTTAGCCATTCAGCGATCCCTTTCGACGATGTAGCGCGCAATGCTGCGCAGCAGGTCGGCCTCCTGGCCGTAAGAGGTGAGGTGCGCGAGGGCCTGGTCGACCAGCATGCGCGCTTGCCCGCGTGCGCGCTCCTCTCCCAGAAGCGCAACGAAGGTCTGCTTTCCGGCCCCGGCGTCCTTGCGCAGCGCCTTGCCCGCCTTGGCCTCGTCGCCCGCATGATCGAGAAGATCGTCGGCGATCTGGAACGCAAGGCCGATATCGCGGGCGTAGCCCTTGAGATGCGTGCGTCCCTCGGGTGGCAAGCGGCCGAGCACCGCCCCCATCTCGACCGAGGCCGACAACAGTGCGCCGGTCTTCTGCTGCTGCATTCGGGTGATCGCGGGCAGATCGAGCGCCTGCCCTTCCCCTTCGATATCGAGCACCTGGCCGCCGACCATGCCCGCCGGACCCGATGCGGTAGCCAGGATCTGGACCAGTTCGGACCGGACGAAGGGATCGCCGCTGGTGGCCGGATCGGCCAGCACTTCGAATGCGAACGCGTGAAGGGCATCGCCCACCAGCACGGCCATGGCCTCGCCGAAGGCCTTGTGGGTCGACGGCTTGCCGTGGCGCATGGCGTCATCGTCCATGCAGGGCAGGTCGTCATGAACCAGCGAATAGGCATGGATCGATTCGAGCGCGATCGCCGCGCGCAGCGCCTGGGTGCGGTCGGCGCCGTGCAGCGCGGCCGTGGCGGTGAGGAGCAGCGGACGCAGGCGCTTGCCCCCGCCGATCGTGGCGTAGCGCATCGCCTCGGCAAGGCGCCCCTCACCGGGGAGCAGGGCGTCGAACATGCTGTCGACGTCCCGCGCAATCGCGGGCAGCGCCCTGGCCAGCAGCGAATCGCCGGTCAGCGTGACCATGGCCCTACCGTCCGGTTTCAGGATCGAACGGTTGAAGAGCGGCGGGCTGACCGTCAGGTCCCGCGACGATCTTTTCGATCCGCGCCTGGGCTGCGTCGAGCCGCGCCTGGCAATGCTTGCGCAGCGCTTCACCACGTTCGTACAGCGTAATCGTGGCGTCGAGCGGCACCTCTCCGCTTTCCAGCTTGCGCACGACATCTTCCAGCGCGCGCAGGGCATCCTCGAAGCTGAGGGAGGCGATATCGGCAGCGGTGTCTTCCATCGCTGCCAGCATTGACCTTGCAGCAAGCCATGGTCAAGCTGCCTTCCCGAGGGAGACGCGGCGATGAAGTGGATAGTTGCCTATGTTGCGGCCGCCGTGTCGTTCGGTGCGCTTGACGCGATGTGGCTGCGCTGGGCCGGGCCGAACCTGTACCGGCCTGCTTTGGGCGAGCTTCTCGCCCCGGCCTTCCGGCCCGCACCGGCGCTGGTCTTCTATGCGTTATACATTGCAGGCATGGTCTGGTTCGCGGTTCGTCCGGGCATCGACGAGGGCGTTCCTCAGGCCGTGCTCAACGGCGCCCTTTTGGGCGCGCTGTGCTATGCCACCTACGATCTGACCAATCAGGCGACGATGAAGGTCTGGCCGGCCTCGATCACCGGCATCGACATTGCCTGGGGCGCGGCGGCAACGGCGCTGGCCAGCGGGATCGCCGCCCTTGCCGTGCGCAAACTGGGCCTTGCCTGATGTTCATCGGACACTGGGCCCCCGCCCTCGCCGTTGCGGCCAAGCGTCCGGCACCGACACTCGGCGTGCTGATGATTGCAGGCCAGTTGATCGACTGGGCGTTCTTCTCGTTTCACCTCGCCGGGATCGAACACATGCGCTTCACCCCAGGGATCAGCGCGATGAACCCGATGGACCTCTACCACATGCCCTACAGCCACAGCCTGGCCGGCGCGGCCGGGTTCGGGCTGGCGCTGGCAGCCTGTGTCTGGCTGGCCATTCGCGACCGCACCGCCGCGCTTCTGGCGGCAGCGGTCGTCGTATCGCACTGGTTCATCGATCTCCTGGTCCACGTGCCCGACCTGACCCTTGCCGGAAGCCCGCCCAAGCTGGGCCTTGGGCTGTGGAACCATCCGGCGATCGAAATGCCGCTGGAATTGGGGATCACCTTCGGTGCGCTGTGGCTTTATGCCCGCCATCGCAGGCCCATGCCCGTACGGCTGTGGACCTTTGCCGCGCTTCTGCTCGCGCTTCAGGCCTTCAACTGGTTCGTCCCGCCCCCGCCCGAAGCGACGCCGTCGAACAGCGTCATGGCTATCGCCGCCTATGGCCTTGTCACGCTGGTCGCGGTGTGGATGGGGAAAAGCGCGCGCGCGCCGGCCTGATTGCTCTAGCCTCGCCCGCCCGCGGACGCTATGCGCCCGCGCATGTCCGAGATCACCGCAGACGTCGTCGCCCAGCACGGGCTGTCCGAGGATGAATACCAGCGCGTGCTGCACGCCCTGGGCCGCGAACCCAACCTGGTCGAGCTGGGCATTTTCTCGGTCATGTGGTCCGAGCATTGTTCGTACAAGAGCTCGCGCCTGCACCTCAAGAAGCTGCCGACCGAAGCGCCGTGGGTGATCTGCGGCCCCGGCGAAAATGCCGGCGTGATCGACATCGGCGACGGACAGGCCGCCATCTTCAAGATGGAGAGCCACAATCACCCGAGCTACATCGAACCCTACCAGGGCGCGGCGACGGGCGTTGGCGGCATCCTGCGCGACGTGTTCACCATGGGCGCGCGTCCCGTCGCGAACATGAATGCGCTGCGCTTCGGGCGGCCCGACCATCCCAAGATGAAGTCGCTGGTCAAGGGCGTGGTCGCCGGCATCGGCGGTTACGGCAACTGCGTGGGCGTGCCGACCGTGGGCGGCGAAACCAACTTTCACGCCGCCTATGACGGCAACATCCTGGTCAACGCGATGACCGTTGGCGTCGCCGATGCCGACAAGATCTTCTATTCGGCCGCCACCGGGCTCGGCAATCCGATCGTCTATGTCGGCTCGAAGACCGGGCGCGACGGCATCCACGGGGCGACGATGGCCAGCGCCGATTTCGGCGAGGATTCGGAAGAAAAGCGCCCCACCGTCCAGGTCGGTGATCCCTTTACCGAAAAGCTGCTGATCGAGGCCTGCCTCGAACTGATGGCAACCGATGCGATCGTCGCGATTCAGGACATGGGCGCCGCCGGCCTGACCAGCTCGAGCGTCGAGATGGCGACCAACGGCAAGGCCGGCATCGTGCTCGACATGGACAAGGTGCCCTGCCGCGAAGAAGGCATGACCCCTTACGAAATGATGCTGAGCGAAAGCCAGGAGCGCATGCTCATGGTGCTGAAGCCCGGCAAGGAAGCCATGGCCGAGGCGATCTTCAGGAAGTGGGAGCTCGATTTCTCGGTCATCGGCGAAGTGACCGATACCGGACACATGGTCCTGACCTGGAAGGGCGAGACCGTCTGCGACATTCCATTGGGCCCGCTGGCCGAAGACGCGCCGCTCTATGATCGCCCGCACCTCAGCCTTGAGGATTACAAGGCCTGGGCCAAGGTCAAGCCGCTCGGCCACGTGCCGGCCAGCGCCGACCCCGGCGCGGACCTTGTCAGGCTGATGGGCTGCGCGGACCTCGCCAACCGCCGCTGGATCTTCGAGCAGTACGATAGCCAGGTAGGCGCCGACACCCTGCAGAAAAGCGGCGGCGATGCAGCCGTGGTGCGGATCCACGGCACCCGCAAGGCGCTGGCGATCAGCACCGATTGCACCCCGCGCTATTGCTATGCCGATCCCTACGAAGGCGGCAAGCAGGCGGTCGCCGAAACCTGGCGCAACATCTCTGCGGTTGGCGCGAAGCCGCTTGCCATTACCAACTGCCTCAACTTCGCCAATCCCCAGCGGCCCGAGATCATGGCCCAGATCGTCGAGGCGCTGCGCGGCATGGGCGATGCCTGCCGCGCGCTCGACTATCCGATCGTGTCGGGCAACGTCAGCCTCTACAACGAAAGCAAGGCCACCGGCGGCGGCTCGGCAATCCTGCCGACGCCGGCGATCGGCGGCGTCGGTCTGATGCAGGACTACGCCGCTATGGCGACGATCCGTTTCAAGAATGGCGCGCAAAGGATCCTGCTGGTCGGCGCCGATCCCAAGGCGGCGCCCGAACTCGGCCAGTCGCTTTGGCTGCGCGAAGTGCATGGCCGGGAAGACGGCGCGCCGCCGCGCGTCGACCTGGCGCGCGAACGCGCCAACGGCGATTTCGTCCGTCAGCTTATCGCCGACGGCCGCGTGACCGCCGTCCACGACGTGTCCGATGGCGGCATCCTTGTCGCGGTGGCGGAAATGGCGCTTGCTTCGGGAATCGGCGCGCGGCTGGACATGGCGGCCTTCGAAAACCAGGTCGACCGCGAGAAGGTCAACCACGCCTGGTCGCTGTTCGGAGAGAATCAGGGGCGCTACCTCGTCACCGAGCCATTCGACAGCCACGTCGTCGAGACGCTCGCCAGGCAAGCCGGCATCGGCTGCTGCTTCGTCGGCTGGACTGGCGGCGAGACCATCGCTCTGGTGCGCGGCAGCGAAGAGGCCATCTATCCCGAAGTGCCGCTGGACGCGCTGCGCGAAGCGAACGACGCCTTCTTCCGCGACTGGATGGAGGCCTGATGGCCACCGGCTATTCCGGCACGCCGCTGGCCAAGAAGCTCAGCTTGCGGGACGGAATGCGGGTCTGGTTCGATGCCATGCCCGAGCATGTGTTCGAGGAAATCGCCGAATATGCGCTCGACCTGACGATCGTTGCCCTGCCCGGGCACGGGATCGATGGCGCGCACATCTTCGTGACCGAGCGCGATGTGCTGGCTACGCGGCTTCAAACCCTGCGCAGCCAGATCGCGCCCGACGGTCAGGTCTGGGTAAGCTGGCCGAAGAAGGCCGCCAACGTGCCGACCGACATCATCGAGGATACGATTCGTGAACTTGCGCTGCCGCTGGGCTTTGTCGACACCAAGGTCTGCGCGATCGACGAGACCTGGTCCGGCCTCAAGCTGGTGATCCGCAAGGACCTGCGTCAGGCGGCGATCACGCCGCCTGCTTGACGGGTGCCATGAGATCGTAGGGATCGACCCCGGCCGCGCGCCAAGTGGCGTGCGCCGCCCAGTAATTGCGCGGACGATCGATGTTGAGCTTGCGGCGCACTTCATCCAGTGACAGCGGCAGCAGGTCGGTAATCGCCATTTCGACCAGGCGCGGGCACGCCTTGCCCATCTTCTGCGCTTCCCGGACCGAGCGGAACACCGGCACCTTGACCGGGTGCTTGCGGATCTCGAGGCCGCCGGCATAGCCGAGGAACAGATGGGCCAGGCTCGGCTGCTGGCTGTAGGTGAAGGCCAGCACGCACTGCTCGCCCAGCGCATCGCGGCCGAACCCGGTGATGATGTGCATAAGGTCGTGCGTGTCGCGCATCCGGTTGAAGTACCAGCTGACCTGGTCGTCCCAGTACATGTCGAGCGGCCGGTTCTTGTCGAGTTCGTCGACCAGCCCTTCGGCCGAGAGTCCTTCGCGCTCCATGAAATCGCAATAGGCATGGGCAAGGCTGCCCTCGGGCATTTTGCGCAGCGCTTCGTGATCGTCGAGGATCCGCATCAGCGAGGGCTCCTTGCGGCGGATTTCCTGCCCGCGCTCGGTTGCCAGGAAGCCAAGCGCCGCGTCGTAGATCCCGCGCCAGGGCAAGGCTTCGAAGATCGGTGCAACCTGCGAGGTGTCTTCCTTGTCCTTGACCAGTTCCTTGAAGTGCCGCCACGCCTTGGGCAGGTCATAGCGCATCTTCGGACGACCGGGCAGCATCATCGGCAGGTCGGGGGATGCGAAATCGACGTGAGCCTGGCGCTGCGACGGCCGGACTTCGGGAGGCGCTGACATCATGTTCATGGCGGGGCCTGCTAGATCAATTTACTTACAAAACTGTCAATACATCACCCCCACCACCAAGACAAGTTGCAAATCGCCTACCTATCGTGGCATCTTCGCCTTACGGGAAGGACGAACGATGACGGCACGGCAATGGCCCCTGGGACTGGGCCTCGCGCTTGGACTGGCGGCACTCGCATCGGGACTGTTCAGCGGAGACGATACCATCGAGCAATGGCGGCTTGCCGCCCGGTGGACGGCACGCGTCGGCTTCCCGCTCTTCATTGTCGCCTACAGCGCCAGCGCCGTGGGCCGGCTGTGGCGCAACGACGTCACCCGGGCCGTGTGGCGCGACCGGCGCTGGTGGGGCCTTGGTTTTGCTGCGGCCCATACGGTGCATCTCGGCGCGCTGGTCACGTTCCTGCAGGTCAGCGGCGAGACCCGCCCGCCGCTGGTCTGGTTCGTTGCCGGCACCGGCTATGCGCTGATGTTCGTCATGGTGGCGACCAGCAATGACGCCGCGATGCGCGCACTGGGCACCAATTGGCGGCGCCTGCACGCTCTGGGCATCCACTGGCTGTGGTTCGTGTTCCTGGCGAGCTATGCGGGCCGCATCATGCAACCCGGAACGATGTCGATCGGCCTGTCCGGAACGATTACGGCGCTCGCCGCGCTGACCTTGCGCATCGCCGTCCGGTTCCAGGGGCGAACCCGGCGGCCCGCCGCCGCCTAGGCGCCTGCCCAGTCGGTCTGCGGAATGCCCAGCAGCTTGAGGACGCTGGTCAGGTCGCCGCGATCGATCGCACCGTTGGCCGCCGCGCGCGCCTTGGGCTTGGCGTGATAGGCAAAGCCATAGTCGGCTGCGACCAGCATCGGAATATCGTTGGCTCCGTCCCCGGTGGCGAGACTGGCCGCGGCGTCGTGGCGGATCACAGCCTCGCGCAGCACGCGTTCCTTGACCGAGCTGTCGACTATGTCGCCGACCAGGCCGCCGGTCAGATGTCCCTGCCCCGTCGCCAGGCGGTTTCCGACGACATCCTCGAATCCGAGCCACTCGGCCACCGGATCGGCAAACTGGTGAAAGCCGCCGGTAACCAGCACCGTCGCGCAGCCGTGCGCTTTCAGCGTCTCGACCAGCACCCGTGCGCCGGGCATCGGCCGGATGCGTTCGGCAAGACACTGCTCGATTGCATCCACGGATAGTCCGTCGAGCAGTCGCACGCGCTCGCTCAGCGCCTCGGCAAAGTCGAGCTCGCCCTGCATGGCCCGCTCGGTAATCGCGGCGATACGGTCCTTGAGGCCGGCAAAGTCGGCCAGCTCGTCGATGCATTCCTGCCCGATCATTGTCGAATCCATGTCCGATACGAAGACGCCGGGCACGACCGGCGCACCACGGCTGAGCAGGAGGTCAGAAGGGTGCAGCGCACTATCGATCGCGGCACGGGCAGCGGCGGCCTCGCCCTCGATCGCCAGTTCGACCACGTCGTCGAACCCGGCAAGAGCATCCATGGTGCGCACGATCAGGCCCGCCGCCTCGAGCGCCTGCACAGCCTTGTCGCCAGAGGCAGACAGCGCCGAAGGTTCTGCTATCACGCGGGCAATGAGCACGTCCGGATCTCCTGAATCGGCCCCAAAGCCGCCGCTGGCGCTCATTGCAGGGCCGACCGCCAGCGGCAAGAGCGATCTGGCGGTCCGGCTGGCGGAGGCGCTGGAGGCGCGTGGGCGTGGCGCCGTGGTGGTCAACGCCGACAGTGCGCAGGTCTATGCCGACCTTGCCGTGCTCAGCGCCCGTCCGACGGCCGAGGACATGCGCGGCATCGAGCACCGCCTTTTCGGCACCTGGGATGGAGCGACCGCCTGCTCTGCCGCCGACTGGGCCGCTGCGGCCCGCGCAGAGATCGCAAGTATCCACGAGGCAGGCGGCGTGCCGATCCTGGTCGGCGGGACGGGCCTGTACATCCGCACGCTGCTCGACGGGATCGCGCCGGTACCGCCGATCGATCCTGCGATCCGCAGCGCGGTCCGCGCGCTTCCCGTGGCCGACGCCTATTGCGCGTTGCAGGCAGAAGATCCCGAGCGGGCGGCAAGCCTTGCCCCGGCCGACACCACCCGCATCGCTCGCGCGCTCGAGATCGTCCGCTCGACCGGAAGACCCATGGCCTCCTGGCAAGACGAGTTGGTCGGCGGCATCGGCGGCAAGGTCACCCTTCACCCCGCCCTGCTGCTGCCCCCGCGCGACTGGCTTTACGAGCGCTGCGACCGGCGCTTCACCGAGATGCTCGACGGCGGCGGCCTGGCAGAGGTGCAGACCTTGCTCGCCCGTCAGATCGATCCCGCAATGCCGGTGATGCGCGCGATCGGCGTATCGGAGATGGCGGCACTGCTGTCCGGAGAAATAGACCGTATCGCTTGCCTGAAGCGCGGGGCGCAAGCGACCCGCAACTATGCCAAAAGACAATATACGTGGTTCCGCCAGCAGCCACCCGGCGATTGGCCGCGCCTCGACGATATTAATTACGATATCAGCGCCTCATTCGCACAATTATTGCGCACTTAGCGCTTGACATGATACAAACTGTCTCATAGGGCACCCGACAAGCCGGTTTTCCGGCACGTTCCAGAGTTGGAGAGGTGGCCCGGCGCAGCAACCCTGCGCCGGGTCGGTCTTTTAGTGGGAACGCAGGTCGCAAGGTGAAAGGTCTGAAGACGTGAGTGAAGAGCGCAGCGGCGCGTCGATCCTGGTCGAAAGCCTGGCCCGCCAGGGCGTCGAATTCGTGTTCGGCTACCCCGGCGGCGCGGTGCTGCCGATCTATGATGCGTTGTTCGATGATGCCCGGATCCGGCATATCCTGGTCCGCCACGAAGCCGGCGCGGCCCATGCCGCCGAAGGCTATGCCCGGTCCACCGGAAAACCCGGCGTCGTGCTCGTTACCTCGGGCCCCGGCGCGACCAATGCCGTTACCGGCATTGCCGATGCCTTCATGGATTCGATTCCGCTGGTCGTCATAACCGGACAGGTCTCGTCGGCGCTGATCGGATCGGACGCGTTCCAGGAAGCCGACACCATCGGCATCACCCGCCACTGCACCAAGCACAACTACCTGGTTAAGGACCCTTCCGAACTCGCCGCGATAATCGACGAGGCATTCGAGATCGCCACCACCGGTCGCCCCGGCCCGGTGGTTATCGACATTCCCAAGGACGTGCAGGTCGCGTCGGCCACGTGGAGCGATGCGCCGCCGCAGCGTCCGAAGCGTTACAACCCGCCGTCGACCGGTGGGGAGCGGGACATTGCCCGCGCGATCGAATTGCTCGCCAATGCCAAGGCGCCGGTCTTCTATACCGGCGGTGGGGTGATCAATTCGGGACCCAACGCGACCGAGCGGCTGCGCGAGTTGCAGCGCCTCACTGGCGCGCCGGTCACCTCGACGCTGATGGGGCTCGGCGCTTTCCCGGCCGATCATCCCGAATGGCTAGGCATGCTGGGGATGCACGGCACCTTCGAAGCCAACATGGCGATGAACCGGGCCGACCTGATCGTCTGCATCGGCGCGCGCTTCGATGACCGGGTTACCGGACGGCTCGACGCATTCTCACCCAATTCGACCAAGATCCACATCGATATCGACCGTGCCTCGATCAACAAGACGGTTCAGGTCGACCTGCCGATCCTGGGCGACTGCGGCAAGGTGCTTGACCAGCTGATCACCGCCTGGGGCAGCCGCAAGCCCCAAGACCTTGCGCCGTGGAAGGCCCAGATCGATGGCTGGCGCTCGCGCGACAGTCTCGCCTATCCGGCCGACGCAAAGGCAATCATGCCGCAGCTTGCGGTCGAACGCCTGTTCGCGCTGACCCGCGACAAAGACCCGATCATCGCCACCGAAGTCGGTCAGCACCAGATGTGGGCGGCGCAGTACTTCCACTTCTTCTCGCCCAACAAGTGGCTGACCTCGGGTGGCCTCGGCACCATGGGATATGGCCTGCCCGCCGCGATCGGCGCGCAGCTCGGCAACCCCGACAGCCTGGTCATCGACATCGCGGGCGACGCCTCGATCCAGATGAATATCCAGGAACTGGGCACGGCCACGCAGTTCCGCCTGCCGGTCAAGATCTTCGTGCTCAACAACGAATGGATGGGCATGGTCCGCCAATGGCAGGAACTGACCTACGAAAGCCGCTATTCGAACTCCTATTCGGACAGCCTGCCCGATTTCGTGAAGCTAGCCGAGGCCTATGGCTGGAAGGGCATCCGCATCGAGAACGAGAGCCAGCTCGACGCCGGCATCCAGGCCATGATCGACCATGACGGGCCGGTGATCGTCGATTGCCTGGTGGCCAAGGAAGCCAACTGCTTCCCGATGATCCCGTCGGGCGCGGCCCATACCGAGATGATCCTCTATGGCGACAAGGTTGCCGGATCGATGGACGACGAAGCCAAGGCGCTGGTGTAACCCCATGAAAATCAAGCATGAGGCGTCGGAACGCCACGTCCTGACCATCACGGTCGACAACGAAGCCGGGATCCTTGCCAAGATCGCCGGCCTGTTCACTGCGCGCGGCTACAACATCGACAGCCTCACCGTGGCCGACATCACCGAAAACCATGCGGTCAGCCGGATCACGATCGTCACCCACGGACCTCCTGCGGTGATCGACCAGATCCATGCGCAGCTGGACCGGCTGGTGCCGGTCCACAAGGTCGTCGACCTCACCGAAATGGGTGACCACGTCGAACGCGAGCTGGCACTGGTAAAGGTTGCCGGCACGGGCGAGCATCGGGTCGAGGCGCTGCGCCTGGCTGACGTGTTTCGCGCCAAGGTGATCGACACCACGACCAGCAGCTTCATCTTCGAACTGACCGGATCGCCCGACAAGATCGACCGCTTCGTCGCCCTGATGCGCGAGCTCGGCCTGGTCGAGGTCGGACGCACCGGCGTCGTAGGCATGATGCGCGGGGCCGAAGCGGTCTGAACCAGTTTCAATACCACCTATCCGTCATCGCGCGATGACGACTGCAAAAGAACGGGAAAGTCATGAAGGTTTATTACGACTCCGACGCCGACCTGAACCTGGTCACGGGCAAGAAGATCGCAATCCTTGGTTACGGATCGCAGGGCCACGCCCACGCTCAAAACCTGCGCGACAGCGGGGTCAAGGACGTGGCCATCGCGCTGCGCCCGGGATCGGCCAGCGCCAGGAAGGCGGAAGCAGCCGGCTTCAAGGTGCTGTCGAACAGCGACGCGGCCAGCTGGGCCGACATCCTGATGATCCTCGCGCCCGACGAGCACCAGGCCGCGATCTGGGAAAACGACCTCAAGGGCAACATGAAGCCGGGCGCTGCGCTGGCCTTCGCCCACGGCCTCAACATCCACTTCGGGCTGATCGAGGTTCCCGCCGACATCGACGTCATCATGATTGCGCCCAAGGGTCCCGGCCACACCGTGCGCAGCGAATACCAGCGTGGCGGTGGCGTGCCCTGCCTGATCGCGATCCATCAGGACGCGACCGGCAATGCCCATGACGTGGCGCTGGCCTATGCTTCGGGCGTCGGCGGCGGCCGCTCGGGCATCATCGAGACCAACTTCAAGGAAGAGTGCGAGACCGACCTGTTCGGTGAACAGGCCGTGCTTTGCGGCGGGATCACGCACCTGATCCAGGCCGGGTTCGAAACGCTGGTCGAGGCCGGCTACGCCCCCGAAATGGCCTATTTCGAGTGCCTCCACGAAACCAAGCTGATCGTCGACCTGCTCTACGAGGGTGGTATCGCCAACATGCGCTATTCCATCAGCAACACCGCCGAGTACGGCGACATCACCACTGGCCCGCGGATCATCACCGACGAGACCAAGGCCGAGATGAAGCGCGTGCTGGCCGACATCCAGTCGGGCCGCTTCGTCAAGAACTTCGTCCTCGACAACCGCGCCGGCCAGCCCGAACTGAAGGCAGCCCGCAAGGCCGCCGAAGCCCACCCGATCGAACAGACCGGATCTCAGCTCCGCGCGATGATGCCGTGGATCGGCAAGAACAAGCTGGTCGATCAGGAAAAGAACTGATCCAGCAAAGGCAGGTGCCGAGGCGGGCGCGATAGTCCGCCCCGGCACTTTCTATTCGATGCGATAGGCCCTGCTCATCGTCAGTTTGCCTCGACTTAACCCCCTCCCCCCGGGACGTTAGACGAGCTTACGGAACACCCCTTCATTGGCCATACAAGCCACCTACAGCGTCTTCGCGAGGCAGGCGCCAATTGGCGTTTTCGCGATGTGGTCAATTCGTGGCAGGCCGTATTCGGATTTGTTGACCGGGTAATGCGGAGCGCAATTCGGCTGATCGAGCAGCAGTTTCGCAGGATCGAAAGTGCAGCGCACAAGGCGACGCTCAAGGCTTCTGGCAACGGCGTCAGCGCCGACTGAGGCTCATCGCGGCAAAGCCCAGCAGGAACAGCGCCGCGACCGCCAGACTCGCCCAGAACTGGCTGGCCAGCGCGGGATCGATCGCCATGAACAGCACCACCGCCAGCATCGCCGCGATCGCGAACAAGGTGGCGAAGGGGTGGAACCACATCTTCAGCTCAAGCGATGCCGGATCCTGCTGCTCGACGCGGGTGCGTGTGCGCAATTGAGCAACGGCAACCATCAGGTAGAGCAGCAGCATCGTCACGCCCGACGAGTTGAGCAGGAAGCTGAACACGGTGTCCGGGCTGATCCGCTCCATCGCCAGCGCGCCATAGGAAAACAGGCTGGCGACAAGGATCGAGCGCGCCGGCACCTTGCGCTTGTTGACCGCGACCAGCCACTGCGGCGCATCGCCGTGGCTGGCAAGGCCGAACAGCGTGCGCGAGGTGACATAGAGCCCGGAATTGAGGCACGACAGCACCGCCACCAGCACGACCAGGTTCATGATCGTCTCGCCTCCGCTCATGTTCATCGCCGCCAGAGTGGAGGCGAAAGGCGAATAGCCCGGCACGATCTGCGTCCACGGCACCACCGCGACGATCATCAGGATTGCAAGGATGTAGAACACCACGATGCGGACGGTCACGGTAAGCGACAGGCGGGCGACCGCCTTGGCCGGCTCGGCGCTTTCGGCAGCGGCAATGGTTGAAATCTCGGCGCCGCAGAGCGCAAAGATCGTCGATGTCACGGCGGCCAACACCACGCCCCAGCCATTGGGCGCAAATCCGCCGTGGGCGCTCAGGTTGGCGAAAGTCGATCCCGAGGGGCTGCTGATCCCGAAGGCCCAGGCGCCGGCCACAAAGATGAAGGCAACGATCGCGACCACCTTCATCAACGAAAACCAGAACTCGAACTCGCCATAGGAGCGCGTGGACAACAGGTTTACCCCGGTGAGCAGCGCCATCAGCATTACGCCGATCTGCCAGGTCGGGAATTGCGGGAACCAATCTGCCAGGATCTTGGCCCCGGCAATCGCCTCGATGGCGACGACCACGACCCAGAAATACCAATAGAGCCAGCCGGACAGGAACCCGGCCCAATGGCCGATCCCGGCGCGCGCAAAATCGGGGAAGGCCTGAACCCCGCGCATCGCCATGGCCATTTCCGAGATCATCCGCATGACCAGCATGATGATGAGACCGGCCAGGGCATAGGTAACGACGGCCGCGGGGCCGACCTGCGAGATGGTAGTGGACGAACCGACGAACAATCCCGCACCGATGATTCCGCCGATGGCGATCATAGAGATATGGCGGTTCTGCAAGCTCTGGCTGAGACCGGGCGCGCCATAGGCCCCAGCGGCAACATCCTCGGCAGGCACGGCATTCGGCATGGCGCAACCCCCTGTTCGGCCTTGTCAGGCAAACGATGTCCTCTAGACAGGTGGGCCTGTCCAGACCGGAGCTAAAACCATGCACAAGCGATTGCTGTCCGTCGTTTTTCTGACTGCCGCCCTCATCGCTCCGCTGGGTGCTCAGCCGGCACTGCAAAAGCCGGGAAGCAAGTCCGTCACCGGGATCACCGGCGGGACTTACAGCGTCGACCCGGCCCACACGCTTGTCAGTTGGACCGTCGACCACTTCGGTTTTTCACCCTACACCGGCATATTCGGCAACGTGACCGGAACCCTGGTCCTCGACCCGAAGAACCCGGCTGCAGCCAGGGTCGACGTCAGCATCCCGGTGGCGGAGGTAACAACGGCCAACAAGGACCTGACCGGACACCTGTTGCGCGCTGCCAAGGAAGCCGGTGCCAAGCCTGATTTCTTCGGCCCCAACCCGGCCCCGGCCAGGTTCGTGTCGACCGGCGTCAAGGTGCTGGGTAATCAGCGCGCCATGATCAGCGGCAACCTGATGCTCAACGGCGTCACCAAACCGGTCGTGCTTGCGGCCAGTTTCTATGGTGCGGGTAAAGCGCCGGCGATGATGGGCGGGGCGGAAAACGTCGGCTTTACCGCGCGCGCCACGATCAAGCGCAGCGATTTCGGCCTGACGTTCATCATCCCGCTGGTGTCCGACGAGGTCACGCTCGACATCGCGGCAGCCTTCAAGAAATAGCGGCCACGTCAGCGCATCAGCGCAAAAGCCGTGCGCAATTCGCCGACAAAGGCCTCCGGCTGCTCCCAGGCGGCGAAATGACCGCCCTTCTCCAACGTGCCCCAGTGGACGAGACGCTTGTAGTTGCGCTCCGCCCACTTGCGCGGGGTCGGCAGGATTTCCTTGGGAAAGGCGCTGACGCCGACCGGAACCGCGATCTCCTGGGGAACGAAACTGCCGAAGCTTTCCCAATAGAGCCGCGCCGAAGACGCGCCTGTCGCCGGCAGCCAGTAGAGCATGATGTTGTCGAGGATCTGATCGCGGCTGAGCGCGTCGTACGGCGAACCCTCGTTGTCGGTCCAGGCCCACATCTTCTCGAATATCCAGGCGGCAAGACCGGCCGGCGAATCGACCAATCCATAACCTACGGTCTGCGGCCGGGTGCGCTGCTGGGTCGAATAGCCCGAATCCCAGTCCTGATAATGCTTGAGCGCGGTCAGTGCCTTCAGTTCGGCAGGCGTCGGATTGGCAAGGTCCGCTTCGGTCGGGCGGCCGATCGGCATGTTGATGTGGATGCCGATGCACCCGGCGACATTCTGCACCCCGATCGCAGTCGTAACCGCGCTGCCCCAGTCGCCGCCCTGCGCGACCCACCGGGTGTAGCCGAGCCGTGCCATGAGCTGGCCCCAGGCGCGGCCGATCTGTTCGACGCCCCAGCCCTTGGTGGCCGGCTTGCCCGAAAAGCCGAAACCGGGGAGCGACGGCGCAACGACGTGAAACGCGTCTTCGGCCCGGCCGCCGAAACGGACCGGGTCGGCCAGCTGTTCGATCACGCCCATGAACTCGATCACCGATCCGGGCCAGCCATGGGTAATGACCAGCGGCATGGCTTCGGGATAGGGCGACCGGACATGGAGGAAGTGGATGTCGAGCCCGTCGATCTCGGTGACGAACTGTCCCAGCGCATTGAGCCGCGCCTCGCACCGTCGCCAGTCATAGTCGCGCCGCCAATAGCCGACGAGGTCCTTGACCGCCTCGAGCGGCGCGCCCTGCGACCAGTCGTCGACGGTCTCCCTTTCGGGCCACCGGGTCTGCGCAAGCCGGGCCTTGAGGTCGTCGAGATGCGGCTGGGCTACGTCCAGCGTGAAGGGCCGGATCGCGGTCACGCGTCCTATTCCATCGATCGCTTGTAGACGCTGGTCAGGGGCCGCTCGAACAGCTTCATCACCATCGGCTCGAAGAACGACAGCGGCGCTGTGTCGTAGTCCGGATCGAAGGCCGGGCAATCGTATTTCTCGATGAATTCGGCGGTCGCCTGATAGTGTTCGTGGCCGCGGAACTGGTCGCGCATGTTGCGATCGAGCCCGATGTAGTGGAAGAAGTTGTAGCCCTGGAAGATGCCGTGGTGCTGGGTGATCCAGTGCAGTTCGTCCGAGACGAAGGGCTTGACGATCGCGGCGGCGATATCGGGGTGGTTGAACGCCCCCAGCGTGTCGCCGATATCGTGCAGCAGCGCCATGACCACGTAGTCCTCGCTCCGCCCGTCGCGGTGCGCGCGAGTGGCGGTCTGCAGGCAGTGGGTCAGCCGGTCTACCGCGAAGCCACCGCAATCGCCGTCGAGCAGCTTGAGATGATCGAGCACCCGTGCCCCGCCGTTCTGGGCGAAGGGCTTCATGTGGGTCATGATGATGTCCCAGTCTTCCTGGGTGCCTTCGGCCATCGTGTGAAACTGCGCGGTGGCGTCCATCAGGTCGTGATCGGCCATTGCCATCTCCCTCGTCCGTTTGGCGGCAGACTATGCCTAATCGGGCGATTAAACCAACCGAAAATCGTCAGGACGGCGCCTGTGCGGCGCGCGATGCCGCCTCGATCCGGGCGCGGTCGGCAAGGAGGATCGTCGATGTTCCCTTGGCCAGCACCGTCCCCGCGCTGTCCTTGAGGCAGCCTTCATAGAAACAGGTGCGTCGGCCGTGCCGTTCGACCCAGCCTTCGGCGATGACCGGTCCTGGCCGTGCGGGCGCGAAAAAGCTGACTTTCAGTTCAAGCGTCATCGGCGTGACGCTGTCGCCGTTTTTCGCGATGGCCGCGTGGGCCATGGCCGCGTCGATCCATCCGGTAACGAATCCGCCCTGCACCACCCCGCCCGAATGGCACATGCCCGGCCGCGCCTCATAGACCAGCACGGCGCGCCCGGCCGGATCCATCTCGCGGACCTCGACCAGGCCCATGGTCGTGTAGAGATCGTCCATCAGGCCAGCGCCGAATAGATCAGCGTGCGCAACTCGCGCCGGACCGGCCACGTCGAACTGGGGGCAAGCTGGGTCATGAAAACCATGGTCATCCGCTCGGCCGGATCGACGAAGAAAGCGGTCGAATAGAGCCCGCCCCAGTAGTATTCGCCGACACTCCCGGGGATCATCAGCTTCGCCACGTTCTGCGTGACAGCGAATCCAAGACCGAAACCAACGCCCGCGTTCGAGGCTTCGCTGAACATCGATTTGGACCACGACGCCAGATCCCCACCATCGGGCAGGTGGTTCTGGGTCATCAGGTCGATCGTCTTGCGCCCGACGATCCGCGCGCCGTCGTACGAGCCGCCGTTAAGAAGCATCTGGCAGAAGCGGTTGTAGTCGAGTGCGGTGGAGACCAGCCCGCCGCCACCCGATACGAGCCGCGGCGGCCGGCTCCATGCGCTGTCGGCACCGCGATCGGTCAACACGCGGCCCTTGCCCGGCACCATCGAATAGCAGTCGGTCAATCGGTCGATCTTGTCCGCCGGAACGGTGAAGAACGTATCGTCCATCTTGAGTGGCGCGAAGATCCGCGTCGCCAGGAATTCGTCCAGCGGCACGCCCGACAGCCGCTGCACGACGGCGCCGAGCACGTCGGTCGACACCGAATAGTTCCAGCTCTCCCCGGGCGAGAACTCAAGCGGGATCTTGCCGAGCGCGGCGACGAATTCATCAAGCGTCAGATTGTCGTGCCAGTTCTCGATCTTGCCGTCGCGGTAGGCGGCATCGACGTTACCCCGGTTCTGGAAGCCGTAGGTGAACCCGGATGTGTGGCGCAGCAGATCGACCATCAGCAGCGGCCGGGCCAGCGGCTTCGTCTGGAAGGCGACGCCGCCTCCGCCGCCGTTGTAGACTGCAAGGCCGGCCAGTTCGGGCAGGACCTTCGCCACCGGCGTATCAAGGGCGACCTTGCCCTCCTCCACCAGCATCATGAAGGCGATCGAGGTGACCGGCTTGGTCATCGACGCGATGCGGAACAAGGCATCGTCGCGCAGAGCTGCGCCGCCCTCGCGGGCCGGCCCCTGCGACGAAAAGTGGGCGATGGCGCCTTCGCGGGAAATCAGCAACTGCGCGTTGGCAAGGCGACCGGTGTCGAGATACCGTTCCTTCAGGAAAGCGTCGATCAGGGCCAGGCGATCCGTGTCAAACCCCGTCGTATTGATCGAAATCGCCATTCCCGCTCCCATCTTTGTTCCTGCAGTTTCCTTTGTATTGCCCCTGCGCGTCGCCGCCGCAAGCGCGTTTCGCCGACGTCGAAACATCCCTTCACGATCGCTAACCACACCTGTTTGCCGCGCATTGCCCAGACCTCGAAGGCAATTGCCAAGGCCGTTCTGCAATAGGGAATCCATCACGAACCCCGGCTCAGAGGCACGACCCATGGAAACCGAAGAGACCATTGCCGTCCGCCCGTCGATCCGCGCCAAATGCCGCATGAAATCGGGCATGGTGGCGGAAGTCGACGTTCTCGATCTGTCGATCGCGGGCTGCATGGTGGAACGCAAGGCCATCTCGTTCGAGGAGGGCGCGCGGGTGCTGGTCCGCCTGCCAGGGCTCGAGTTCATGCCATCGAAGGTGCTGTGGATCGAGAACGGCCTCGTCGGGATTGAATTCGAACGCGATCTCCACGACGCCGTGTTCGAAAACCTGATCGGGCAACTGCGCCCACGGCGCTAAGCAGGCTTTCGCCCTTTACATCACGATCTGCCGAAGCCATAGGCTGCGGCCATGACTCTCGCTCTTGGTCTTACCCTGCGACTTATCCGCCCTTGGGCGTAGGCTGGCGTGCGACCTGAACGGCACGCAGCGCCGCTCAAGGGATATCTAACCGCACCCGATAGTCGCATTTAGCCGAGCCGAGGCCCGACATGACCATGCTGAAGACCCCCGGGGACAAGTACCGTCCCTTCCCGCTCATCAACCTGCCCGACCGGCAGTGGCCGAGCCGCGCGATCACGCAGGCGCCGCGCTGGCTGTCGACAGACCTTCGCGACGGCAACCAGGCGCTGATCGATCCGATGGGCGCGGAGAAGAAAAGTCGTTTCTTCGACCTGCTACTCAAGGTCGGTGTCAAGGAGATCGAGGTCGGGTTCCCGGCTTCGGGCGCCACCGACTTCGATTTCATCTCGGGCCTCGTTCGTTCGGGCCGCATTCCCGACGACGTCACCGTCCAGATCCTGACGCAGTCCAGACGCGACCTGATCGAGACCAGCTTTGCCAGCCTCGAGGGCGCGAAGACGGCGATCGTCCACTTCTACAACGCGGTGTCGCCGGTCTGGCGCAAGGTCGTGTTCGGCATGGACATGGCCGAGATCAAGCAGATCGCGGTCGATGGAGCCAAGGTCGTCCGCGACCAGGCGGCGCGCTATTCCGGCACCGACTGGCGCTTCGAATACAGCCCCGAGACCTTTTCGACGGCCGAAGTCGAGTATTCGGTCGAGGTCTGCGCCGCAGTGATGGACGTGTTGCAGCCGACACCCGACAAGCCGATCATTTTCAACCTGCCGGCAACGGTCGAATGCGCCACCCCCAATATCTATGCCGACCAGATCGAACTGTTCGGACGCCTGATCCCCAACCGTGACAGCGTGGTGATCAGCCTGCACACCCATAACGATCGCGGCACGGGTATCGCGGCCGCCGAACTGGGCCTGATGGCCGGCGCGGACCGGGTTGAAGGCTGCCTGTTCGGCAATGGCGAGCGCACCGGCAACTGCGACATCGTTACCGTCGCGCTCAACATGTATACGCAGGGCGTCGATCCCGAACTCGACTTCTCGGACATCGACGCGATCGCCAAGACGGTCGAATACTGCAATCAGCTGCCGATCCACCCACGCCATCCCTATGTCGGCGAACTGGTCTACACCTCGTTCTCGGGGAGCCACCAGGACGCGATCAAGAAGGGCTTCACCGCAATGGAGGCGAAGAACGATCCGGTCTGGGAAATGCCCTATCTCCCGATCGATCCGGCAGACCTCGGGCGCAGCTACGAAGCGGTGATCCGGGTCAATTCGCAGTCCGGCAAGGGCGGGTTTGCCTGGGTTCTCGAACAGGACCAGGGCCTGAAGCTACCCAAGAAGATGCAGGCGCACTTTTCCAACCGCGTGCAGAGCCTGGCTGACGATCTGGGCCGTGAGCTGTTCGCAGAGGATATCTGGGCGGTGTTCCAGAAGACCTACAAGCTCAACACCCCGCAGCATTTCCAGCTGGTCGACTACGAGGAATCCAAGGCCACTGACGGTACCCGGCTGTTCGCCGGCAAGATCGAGCTCGACGGCAGGGAACGCTCGGTCTCGGGCCGCGGCAACGGACTGATCAGTTCGGTGGTCGGCACGCTCAACGACGCCTTCGGCGTATCGCTCGAGGTAAAGGACTATTCCGAACACGCGATGACCGCAGGGTCGGATGCGCGCGCGGCGGCCTATGTCGAATGCGTAACGCCGCAGGGCAAGACGATCTGGGGTGTCGGGATCGACGAGGACGTGGCCACGGCCAGCGTCCGCGCCGTGCTTAGCGCCGCGAACGCCGCGACCGAGGGGTAAGCGCCGGTCAGTCCGGCGTCAGCACCATCTTGAGCGCGCCGGCCTCGCGCGCCTCGAACAACCGATAGGCTTCCGCTCCGTCGCTCAGCGGCATGCGGTGGCTGATGTAGCGCTCGGGGCGCAGACGGCCCGACTGGACCAGCGGGAACAGCGCGGGGAGTTCCTCCGGCACCGAACAGGTCCCGGCGCGGAAGGTCAGCCCTCCGGCGAAGGCACGTTCGAGCGGGAACGGGAAGCGTCGCGATTGCTGCACGCCGATCACCGAAACGGTGCCGCGCTTGCGCACCAGACGCAGCGCGAAATCGACCGTGGCGTCGCTGCCGACGACTTCGACCGCGCAGTCGAGCTTCATGCCCTTGGTATCGTCCTTGATCCGCTCCATCGCCTCATCGGGATGGAGCGCGATTGCGCCCGATTCCTCGGCCAGCTTGCGCCGTTCGGCGATCGGGTCAATTGCGTAGACCACGTGCGCGCCCATCACGAAGGCGCTGTCGACCGCCATGAGGCCAATCGGACCGAGCCCGACGATCGCCACGCTCGACCCCGGCTTGATATCGGCATTGCGAGCACCGAACCAGGCGGTGGCGAGCGCGTCGGTCATCATCAGGGCCTGTTCGGTGCTGACCCCGTCGGGGATCGGCACCGCGTTCATGTCGGCGGCGGGCACGCGCACCGCGTCGGCCTGCGAGCCTTGCAGCTTCGCCGAGAGGCCATAGCAGGACCCGGCACTGAACTCGCAGGTGTTGACCACACCGGCAAGGCACGACCGGCATTGGCCGCAACCCACCGCTGCGGGAAGCATGACCTTCTGGCCAACCTTGAGCCGGTGAACGCCGCTGCCCACTTCCATGACCTCGCCCACGGCCTCATGGCCGACACAGAAGCCCACATCCTCGGAAAAGCCGTGGCCGTGGTAGATGTGCAGGTCCGACCCGCAGATCGAGCAGGCGTCGACCTTGACCACGGCATCACGCACCGATTGAGGATCGGGATCGTCCATCGTCTCGTAGCGGACGTCGCGTTCGCCGTAGTATCGCAGAGCTTTCATTATCGTCCTCTCAGATGCGCCGCTCGCGCCCTTCCCAGAAGGGTTCGCGCAACTTGCGCTTGAAGATCTTGCCCGAATCCTCGCGCGGCAGGGCATCGGCAAACTCGATCCGCCGCGGCACCTTGTAGCTGGTCAGCACCTTGCGCAGATCGGCGCGCAGGTCATCGGCGTGCAGCGTGACGCCCGGCATCGGCTGCACTACGGCCATTACCTCTTCGCCGAACTCTTCGTTGGGAATGCCGAACACCGCGCAGTCGGCAACGCCGGGCAACTTGTGCAGCTCGGCCTCGATCTCGGCGGGGTAGATGTTGGCCCCGCCCGAGATGATCATGTCGTTGATCCGGTCGCACAGATAGAGGAACCCGTCGGCGTCAAAGTAGCCCATGTCGCCCGGGGTCACGAGGCCATAACGTTCCATCTGGCGGCGCTTTTCTGGCGCGTTCTGGTAGGTGAAATCGATGCCGTAACTGTTGCGGCCCATGACCTCGCCGATCTCGCCGGGGGCGACATCGTTGCCCGCTTCGTCCACGACCCGCACGGTGGCGCCCGGCATGACCTTGCCGACCGATCCCGGATGGGCCAGCCACTCCTCAGACGACAAGCCGGTGACGTTGCCCATCTCTGTCGAGCCGTAATATTCCCAGATCACCGGCCCCCACCATTCGATCATCGCGCGCTTGACCGGCGGCGGGCACGGCGCGGCGGCGTGGGTGACGTATTCGAGGCTGGACAGATCGTACTTGCCTTTCACCTCCTCTGGCAGGCGCAGCAGGCGGTTGAACATGATCGGCACCATGTTGAGGTGCGTGATCCGCTCCTTCTCGATGAGGGCGAGCAGTCCCTCAGCATCGAAGCGCGGACAGATCACCACGTTGGTGCCCGCGCGGATCGAGAAACCCGAATGGGCGTTGGGCGCCGCGTGATAGACCGGGCCGATCACCGCCGTGGTGATGGTCGCCGGATCGCGGGTGCCGGCCAGAACATCGCCATAGCCGTAGGACCAGGCAAGCATGGCGCTGACCGCCGCGTTCTGCTCCTCGCTGAAAGCGGGGCGCTTCACGCCCTTGGGACGTCCGGTCGTGCCGCCGGTGTAGATAATCGACCCGGGCGCAATTCCGGCCTCGCCCTGCCACGGCTCGGCGGCTGCAACCAGATCGTTCCACAGCGGCAAGCCCAGCGGATTTGGCACCTCGCCAAGATTGTAGGCGGTGCGGATTTCCGGCGGGGTTTCGACGATCACCACCGGCAGGCCGTCCGGGATGGCATGGCTGACGGGACCGTAAAGATCGGCGTGGATGACCAGCAGCTTCACCGCGCTGTCGTTCAACAGGTAGTTCGCCTCGTCCGGCGTGTAGTGCCAGTTGACCGGCACCGGATAGACGCCGAGCAGCCCCGCCCCGAACACCGCTTCGAAATAGGCCAGATCGTTGCGCAGGTAGAGCGCTACGCCGTCTCCCGCCGCGACGCCCAAGGCCGCCATTGCACTGGCGGCGCGGCGAGCGCGGTCATCGAACTGCTCCGCCGTCAGTGTCTGGTCGCCGCTCTTGATCCAGCCCATGCGCGCGCTCCGTCAGTAGATGGTGTAGCCGCCGTCGATGACGATCGTATCGCCGGTATGGTTGCGGGATCCGCGGCTGGCGAAGTAGACCGCGATAGCTGCGAAGTCCGACCCGTCGAGCCAGTCGCCGCGCGGCACCCGGCCGATCACGGCTTCGGTGAACTTGTCCCAGCCTTGCAGGCCCTCGGTCATCCCGGAACGGGTCCAGCCCGGCAGGATCGAGTTGGCGGTGATGCCGTAGCGGGCCAGTTCGACCGCCATCGCCCGGATCATCGTCACCACCGCGCCCTTGGTGGCCGCGTAATGTTCGTTTCGCGCCGCGCCGTGGATCGCGGAGGTCGAGGAGATGCCGATCAGCGAACCGCCGCTGTCGCCGGTCTCGTGCCGCGCGATCATGTGCTTCGCCGCTTCGCGCAGCGTGAACAGCACGCCGTGGACATTCACCGCCTCGATCCGGCGGAAGTCGTCCTCGGTGATCTCGAAAACGCTCTTGCGCGAGATCGAGATAGCGGCGTTGGCGATTGCCTGGTCGATCCGCCCGAACTCGTCGACGATGGCCTGAACGCCGGACGCCACCGCCGCTTCGTCTGACACATCTACCTGCGCGTGCCGCACTTCTCCGCCATGCTTGCGCAGAGTCTCGGCCGCGGCGGCGTTGCGTTCGGCGTTGGTGCCCCAGATCACGACGGTGGCGCCGTGCTGGGCAAGGCCTTCCGCCATGCCCAGCCCGATGCCGTTGTTGCCGCCGGTAACCAGAGCCACCTTGCCGGTCAGATCGAACAGCGAGGCCATGGCCTTACCGCTCGTTCATCGAGACGTATTCCTTGATCTTCGACTTCCCGAGCTGGCTCATGTGCACTTCGTCCGGGCCGTCGGCGATGCGCACGAAGCGGTTCAGCGTGAAGAACCGGGCGACCGGCGTGTCGTCGGAAACACCCATGCCGCCATGGGCCTGGATCGCGCGGTCGCAGACGGTCTGCGCCATCTGCGGGGCGACGACCTTGATCGCGGCGATCAGGTCCTTCGCCACCTTGTTGCCATAGCGATCCATCGCATCGGCCGCCTTCAGCGTCAGCAGGCGCGACATCTCGATTTCGCAAAAGCTCTTGGCCACTTCCTGGCGGATGCTCGACTGGTCGGCCAGCTTCTTGCCGAAGGCGACGCGGCTGTCGACCCGTCGGGCCATGATCTCGAGCGCACGCTGGGCCTGCCCGATCGAGCGCATGCAGTGGTGGATGCGGCCCGGGCCAAGGCGCCCTTGCGCGATCTCGAAGCCGCGTCCCTCGCCAAGGATCAGGTTTTCCTTGGGCACGCGCACGTTGTCGAAGCGCAGTTCGCATTCGCCGCCGGGCGAATTGTGCGATCCGAACACGGTCAGGTGGCGCACGATGGTAATGCCGGGAGTGTCCGGTTCGACCAGGATCTGCGAATGCTGCGCGTGGCGCGGGGCGTTGAAATCGGTTTTGCCCATCACGATCCAGATGTCGCACCGCGGATGCATCGCGTTCGAGATCCACCACTTGCGCCCGTTGAGGACATAGTCATCGCCGTCGGGCGTGATCGACAGTTCAAGATTGGTCGCGTCGGACGAGGCGACCTGCGGTTCGGTCATCACATAGGCCGAACGGATCGTTCCATCGAGCAACGGCCTCAGCCACTTTTCCTGCTGCTGGGGGCTGCCGTACTTGGCCAGCACTTCCATGTTGCCGGTATCAGGGGCCGAGCAGTTGAGGACCTGACTCGACCACGGCACGCGGCCAAGCAGTTCGGCAATCGGCGCGTATTCCAGGTTGGTCAGCCCCGGCGAGAACGCGCCGTACTCATGCGGAAGGAACAGGTTCCACAGCCCCTGCGCCTTGGCCTTGGCCTTGAGGTCTTCCATCCCCGGCCATTCCTTCCAGATGTTGGCCGGATCGGTGACGAAATCGTGGTAGGACTGCTCGTTGGGATAGATATGCTCGTCCATGAAGGCGCTGACCTTGGCCAGCAGGTCCTTCACCTTGTCGCTGTGTTCGAAATCCATGGAAAATGCCTTTCTTAAAGGGACAGGCCGCCATCCACGATCACCGTGTGGCCGGTGACATAGGAGGCGAGCGGGGAAGCGAGGAAGATGGCCGTACCGGCCATGTCGGCCGGCGTGCCCATGCGGCCCTGCGGGATATGGGCCAGTGCGCCGGCGAGGCGATCGGGATGCTGGGTGGTCACCTTGGTGAGCTTGGTATCGACCAGGCCGGGGGCCAAGCCGTTGACGCGGATGCCCAGCGGCGCCCAGGCCTGGCCCAGTGTCTTGGTCAGGCTGATCGCGCCGGCCTTCGACGCGGCATAGGCGGGGTTGCCGATGTTGGCCTTGAGCCCCGAAATCGAGCTGACGATAATCATGCTGCCCCTGGCCTCGGCCAGGTCGTCGCGAAACTTCATCCCGCAGTGCATCAGGCTGTCGAGGTTGACGCCGATGACCCGGTCCCAGCCCTCGCGCTGGAACTCGCCGCGCTTGTAGACCACCGTGCCCTGGCACAGCACCAGCACGTCCAGCCCGTCAAAGGGCAAGGGCGCTGCCGCAATCGCGTCGGGATCACCGACATCGACGCAGGCGTAGCCCAGCCCCGTCAGGTCCGATCCGTCCGCCGCGTCGTATTCGTCCGCCGAACCGCGGGTGCCCCACACGTGGACATCGGCGCCGCGCATCCGAAAGCCATGGGCAATGCCGTTGCCGATCCCGCTCGATCCGCCGACGACAAGCACGCGCTTGCCGGTGAAGTCAGTGTCGCTTTGCACTCCTCTCTCCATTCGATCGTTTATCCATTTGGATAATGCAATTGACGTAACCGGGAGTCAAACTACAATTTGTCCCCATGGCAACCGTGCCTTCATCGCCTCGCCCCGAAGCGGCCGAACACCTGAAGTCGGTCGCCCTGCGGCTGTTCGCCCAGCGCGGGGTCGACGGGGTGACCGTGCGTCAGATCGCCGAGGCCGCCGGACAGAAGAACCACGCGGCGGTCGGCTATTATTTCGGATCGAAGGAGGAACTGGTCCGCGCAATCATCGTCGACGGCGCGCGCCGGATCGACGACCAACGCAACGCCTGGCTCGATTCGGTCGAGGCGCGCGGCGGCCCCCGGACCGTGCGCGAAGTGGTCGAGGGTCTGGTCCGCACGTCGATCGACCACGACCCGCCCGAAGGCGGCGAATGCTACAACCGCTTTGTCGTCGGATTGGCGCTGGCCCATCGCCAGACCTTCATGGACGCGCTCGAGGGACGCTGGAACTCGGGCTACCTGCGTTGCTTCGCGCACGTCCGCCGTCTGATGCCGCAGATTCCGGCCAAGGAAATAAACCAGCGGCTGCTGTTCATGGGCTCCGCGCTGGGATCGATCCTGGCGGCGCGCGAAGGCGAGCTGGCCGACCGTTCGCGCCCCCACCCGACCTGGAGCGCCGATGCCACCTTGGGCAGGATCGCCCGCTCGTTGACTGCGATGATTGAACTCGACGACTGAAGACCGCACACTGCCCAGAACGAAAGAACGACGAGAGAGGACGCCCATGACCGAAGCGATTCTGGAACCTGACCTGCCGATCATCGATCCGCATCACCACCTGTGGGACCTGCGACCGGTGCTGGGCGCCTTTCCCGAACCGCTGCACAGCTTTCTCGCCTCGATCGCGCTGACGCCCTACTACACCTTCAACGAACTGCTTGCCGATGCGACCAGCGGACACAACGTGATCGGCACGGTGTTCATGGAATGCGGCGCCTTTTACCGCGCCGGGGCCGGCGACGCCGAAAAGGTCATCGGCGAGATCGAATACGTGAACGGCGTCGCCGCGCAGAGCGCCAGCGGCCTTTATGGCTCGATCCGCCTGTGCGATGCGATCATCGGTCATGCCGACCTAAGCCTGGGCGACGATGCCCGCCGCGTGCTGGAAATGCTGATGGACGCAACCCCGCGCTTCAAGGGCATTCGCCACGCTGCCGCCTGGGATGCTGATCCCGACGTCCTGGGTCCGCCGTTCCACCATCCCGCAGGCCTGTACCGCGATGCCACCTTTCGCGAAGGGTTCCGGCATCTCGGCGCGCTGGACCTTACTTTCGATGCCTGGCTGCTCGAACCTCAGCTCGACGATCTGCTCGATCTGGCGCGCGCCTTCCCCGATCAGCCGATCTGCCTCGACCATTGCGGCACGCCGGTCGGATCGGCCAGTTATCGCGGCAAGCTGCCTGAGCGGTTCGACACCTGGGCGACGAAGATGCGCGAAATCGGCAAGTGCGAGAACGTCTCGGTTAAGCTGGGCGGCCTTGCCATGTCGTTCCCCGGAATGCCCGAACAGGGCCCCGCCGCCGGGCTAGGCTCGGAAGAACTGGCTGCGATGTGGAAGCCCTATATCGAAACCTGCATCGAAGCCTTCGGTCCGCGCCGCGCGATGTTCGAAAGCAACTACCCGGTCGACAAGTGGGGGGCGAGCTACCCGGTGCTGTGGAACGCCTTCAAACGGCTGACCGCCGGCGCCTCGGCCGATGAGAAGCGCGAACTCTATGCCGGATCCGCCGCGCGGTTCTATGGCATGGAACACCTGCTGGCCTGATCGATGGCGGCGATCCACCTGCCCCGCGCCATGCGCATCGGCGGCGGAACGCTGGCCGAACTGCCCGAGGTACTCGCGCAGTTCGGCCTATCGCGTCCCTTGGTCCTGACCGATGGCTGGCTTGCCGGCTCGGGCGTGCTCGAGCGGGTGGAAAACCTATTGGAAACGGCCGGGTTCGCGGTCCGCAGCTTCAGCGGTGTGGTCACCGATCCCACCGTCGCATCTGTCGAGGCGGCACTGGCCTTCCTGCGCGAAGCGACGCACGATTGCGTGATAGGCCTTGGTGGAGGCAGCCCGATCGACACGGCCAAGATCGTCGCGGTCAAGGCCTTGCGCGATGCTCCGGTCAGCGCGTTCAAGGCCCCGCACCAGCAGGACGAGCCCGGACTGCCAATCATTGCCGTGCCGACCACGGCCGGAACGGGATCGGAAGCGACCCGCTTCACCGTCATCACCGACGAGGCCAGCGACGAGAAGATGCTCTGTGCGGGGCTGGCCTATCTCCCCACGGTGGCGATAGTCGATTACGAACTGACCCTGACAAAGCCCGCGCGGCTGACGGCAGACACCGGCATCGACAGCCTGGTCCACGCGATCGAGGCTTACGTATCGAAGCGCGCCAATCCGTTTTCCGATGCCGCCGCGCTGACCGCCATGCGGCTGATCTGGCCGAACCTGCCGCTGGCCTGCGCCGATCCGGGCAATCGCACCGCGCGCGAAGCACTGATGATGGGCGCGCTTCAGGGCGGAATCGCGTTTTCCAACAGCTCGGTCGCACTGGTCCACGGGATGAGCCGTCCGATCGGGGCGCACTTCCATGTGAGCCACGGCCTGTCGAACGCCATGCTGATGCCGGTCGTCACCCAGTGGAGCGCGCCGTCGGCCCTCTGCCGCTACGCCGACTGCGCCCGCGCGATGGGCCTGTCCGACGATGGAGTGAGCGACCAGGGCGCGGTCGGCCGTCTGGTCGAAGCGCTGCAGCAGGTCAATGCCGACCTCAAGGTGCCGACGCCTGCCGCCTATGGCATAGACAAGGAACGCTGGGATGCCCTTCTCCCGCTGATGGCCGAGCAGGCCCTCGCCAGCGGGTCGCCGGGCAACAACCCGCGCGTTCCCGAAGCCGGGGAAATCATCGAGCTGTACCGCCGGGCCTGGGCCTAGAGGATGAAGTCGCTTGCCGTCAGTTGAACACTTTGGGCGTTGAAACTTACGTAGATCGTCAGATCGGCCGCGCCGTCGCCGTCGACGTCGCCTTCGACCACCGAACGACCCGAAAGGGGGTCAGCGCTGAAGCGAAGCTCTCCGGACTGACCCGTGAACGCGGCTTGTCCAATCCAGGAGAAAGCGTTGAGGCTCCCCGCGCCATCGGCATCGATCAACGAAAGGTCGATCCGGTCGAGGCCTTGTTGGAAGTCCTGGATAAGGTCGACCCCATAGGGATTGAGCGGGTCAGTCGACGTCGCCAGCGAGGATGAACTGACCGTGCCGATGTCAAAGATGTCTGCTCCGGCGCCACCATTGAGAGTATCTTCCCCCGTGAAACCCCGCAGCCAGTCCGCTCCGTCACCGCCTGCCAGGAAATCATTGCCCATGTCGCCCCAAAGCTTGTCATTGCCGGTTCCGCCGAACAGTTGATCATCGCCGAAGCCGCCGCCGAGATCATCGTTGCCGGCTCCGCCATCGAGATGGTCGCCAAGTGATTCCGCGATTGCCGTATCGCCATGATCGCCTCTCAGGATGTCGTTCCCATCTCCGCCAGACAGATAGTCGGCGCCGCCACCACCAAATATCAGATCATCACCGCCCAAGCCGTAGATCCAGTCATCGCCGCCGTAGCCGTAAATTGTATCCTTCCTGCTGGTACCGTTGATGAAGTCCGATCCCGCCTTCCCCTCGATCAACGCCATGTCTGCCTCCCATTGGCTTGCGCGCTGGCCGAGATTTCCGCCGAAAAAATCGCAGAGCGACTCGTCCGTGATGTGTGTGTTTACCACGAAATCGCGCGGATGGGCGGGGTCGTTGCCGCCATGACGCTACGGCATAGCCGGGTTTGGCGGTTGCTGTGCCCGATCCCCGATTGACCTGGATCAAGGCGTACCGGACGAACTGCGGCTATCACGGCGATCATGGCCGACGTGCGGTCGCCAAAGTGGCGCCGGCCGTCGGACAAGGGAGAGGATCGACCATGGCCCAGCTTCGCCACCTTGCCTTCATTCTGGCAGGCCTTGCCGCCCCACTGCCGCTCGCGGCCCAGGCGCCCTTGCCGGACATAATCGTCACGGCCCCGCGCAAGCTGCCGCAGGGAATGGAGCCGGTGCGCACGACTGTGGCAATCAGCGACCTCAACCTCAAGACCGTCGCCGGTGTCGACACGATGGAGCGCCGGGTGACCGCCGCCATCAAGACGATGTGCGCACCGCCGGCGCGCGCGGCGCACTGGCAGGTCAAGGACAGCAAGGCCTGCACCAGCCACGCCTGGGAAAATGCACGCCCGCAGATGGACGGTGCCATAGGCAGGGCCAACAGCAACTGATCGGACCGCCCTTTCGCCAGACCGTCAGACCACGTCGAGCGGTTGGTGTTCCAGCGGCAAAGAGGCGAGGCTAACCCGGTCACCCGTGTGAACGTCGCCGGCCGCGATGACGATGGCCATGACCCCGCACTTGCGGATCGGCCGTCCATCGTCGGCCCTGTCCACCACGGCAGCCATCAGCCCCTTCGCCAGGCCGTCGATCTGCCGGCACGGATTGCGCAGGCCCGTAACCTCGATCAGCGCGTCCTGCCCAAGGCGCAAGCGCGCCCCGCGCGGCAGGCCGAGCAGGTCGATCCCCCGGGTCGTCACGTTTTCGCCCAATTGCCCAGGCGCGATTGCGAAGCCCTTTTCCGCCAGTTCGTCGAACAATTCGGCATGGATCAGGTGCACTTGACGGAGGTTCGGGACGGTCGGGTCCTTCGCAATCCGCGACAGGTGCTGGACCGTCCGACCCACATGGGCGTCACCCTCGACGCCCAGCCCGGCCAGCAGCGTCAGCGTCTCGCACGGCTGCTTCGAAAAGCGGTGCACCCTGTCGCGGGCAAGTCCGATGACGGTTGGAAGCATGGCCTTCAGGCTAGGCCCCCAACCCTCCACGGACAAGACTTGCGAGCTATCGCGCAGATGTCCTCCCAATCATCAGGTGCTTTCGGGACCGCGCTTCCACCACTCGACAGGGGCAATTAAGTCTCATAGGAAAACCCAAACTCACGAGAACAGGAACCCCAGAGAGATGCCGCTACCCGCTCCGTTCGATCGCCTCCGCCTGCCCGTCATCGGTTCGCCGCTGTTCATCATTTCCGGGCCCGAACTGGTGATCGCCCAGTGCAAGGCGGGAATCGTCGGCAGCTTTCCGGCGCTCAACGCGCGGCCGTCGGGCGTGCTCGACGAATGGCTGCACCGCATCACCGAGGAGCTTTCCGCGCACAACCGCGACAATCCCGATCGCCCTGCCGCGCCCTATGCGGTGAACCAGATCGTCCACAAATCGAACAACCGCCTGGAAGAGGACATGGAGGTCTGCGCCAAGTGGCAGGTGCCGATGACGATCACCTCGCTGGGCGCGCGCGAGGACATCAACCAGGCGGTCCACGCGTGGGGCGGGATCGTGCTGCACGACGTGATCAACGACCGCTTCGCCCGCAAGGCGATCGAAAAGGGCGCCGACGGGCTGATCCCGGTCGCGGCCGGCGCCGGCGGCCATGCCGGCGTCCTCTCGCCCTTCGCCCTGATGCAGGAAATCCGCCAGTGGTTCGGCGGCCTCGTCGCTTTGTCGGGTTCGATCGCCTGCGGCCGTTCGATCCTGGCCGCGCAGGCCATGGGCGCCGACTTTGCCTATATCGGCACGCCATGGATCGCGACGAAGGAAGCCAACGCGATCGAAGGCTACAAGACCGCCATCGTCGAAGGGCGCGCAGACGACATCGTCTATTCGAACCTTTTTACCGGCGTCCACGGCAACTACCTGCGCCCCTCGATCGTCGCGGCCGGGCTCGATCCCGACAACCTGCCCGAAAGCGATCCTAGCAAGATGAATTTCGGATCGGGCGGCAATACCGAAGCCAAGGCCTGGAAGGACATCTGGGGTTCGGGCCAGGGCATCGGTGCGGTCGACGCCGTGGACAGCGTGGCCGACCGGGTCGAGCGGCTGTCGCGCGAATACGACGAGGCGCGCAGCGAACTCGCGGCCAAGGCGCGCATGGCGCTGGCCTAATCCTCTGGCGGGGCGGTGGCGGGCCACAGCACGTCCGCCATCGCGTCAAGCTCTGCAAAGTCGATTCCTGCGCCAAGCGGATCGCGGCGATTGAGCACAATCCGCTTGCGCTGGTCGAGCAGCCGCCGGCGCAGCGCACGCTGCAACAGGGCGAGCCGCTCGTAAGCATCGCGCAAGGCACCATCCGGATAGCGCGAGATACTGGACGCCCACGTTCGTTCGATCTGGCCGACCCGTTCGATGACCATTGCGTTGTAGTTGCGATGCGGCCCGCGGTGCAGCGGCAGTCCATGCCGGATCGCGGCATCGTCGTTGGCGGGAAGCAACACGCCGTTGGCGCGGAAATCGTCGAAGCACAGCCGGTCGGGGCCCAGGGCTGCAAACAGCGGACGAAAGCTGGGCATGCGCAGGACCTGCAAGGGCAGGATATGGTGCCGGTGCAGACTTGGATCGAAACCGGGGGTTGTGCGGCAATTGACCGTTCGGAAGGCTATACGCTTCCGAGCTTTCGGATGGCCGGAACCGCGGTCGCCGGGTTCAGGCAACCAGCGTCCTCGGCCGAGCGGCGGCGGCGGCGATCACCGGCTGACCATGACCCGAAGTTGCCGCCCGCCCCTCACCGGCACGGCAACCAATACCTCGCCGTCCGGACCCGCGAACTCCTGCGCTGATACGAGCGGTCCATTAACGACCAGCTCGTTGATCAACCGCACCGAGATCCGCGCCACCGCGCTCGCCGAGAGGGTGCGATCCGGCTCGAAACGCAGTTCCTGCCCGATCAGCAGATCGAGACCGAGCGAAACCATCGCCCCGTTGCTTTCGCGCCGCAGCGAGGTGAGCCCAAGCGCGGGGAAGGCTCCACCGCCCAACCAGTCATCCACCACGCGGCAGAAATATCCAGCTTCCATCCAGCTCCCCGCAGGCAGCCAGCATACGGCGCTGAGGTGCGGCAGGTCGGCGAGACGCCGCCCAACTCCGGCAAGAACCCGGACCACGGGAAGGAGGCCGCGTCCCTGCGCGATGTGCGGACCCGGCGCCAGTGTGACCACTTCTCCCTCGGGAATACTGTCGAGGCCAAGAAGCGCTCCAGCAGGCGGCGTCGGGATCGGTTCGGCGGGCGCAAGCCCGCGGCAATCGAAAGTCAGGCCACTGGCCAGCAGCTCCAGCCAGCCGTCCTCGGCCGGTGGGCGATGGCTGACCGAGAACGCGCCAGCCCTGCCCTGCGGCGCGCCGACCCCGGCCACGCCTTCGGCGTCCGGTCGCGCTCCCTTGGCGAAAAGCAGCGAAAGGACTGCCTCGGCTGCAAGGTCGCCAGTGTCGCCCAGGTCAGTAATGTTCGCCCCCCAGTCACGCGCCATCAAGGGCCCTTCTCTGGCATTATTACAGAAGCTTAGTCGAGTCCTGTTGGGCCGAGCTGATCCGATTTGGTGACAATTGTGTCAGTTGCTCAGAAGAGCCCCATATCGAGCCCTTCGGCCATCGCTGCGCCCAGTTCAAAGCAGGGCTGCAGCATGGCTTCGGTCAAAAACTTGTCGGCCAGGATCGCCTCGGGCGTCTGCGCCCCGAGATTGACAATTATGGGATCGGCCACCCGCCGCAGCCGCCAGCCCGTAACGATCCGGTCGATCTGGGTCTGGGCCCCGCGCCCGTCGGACCCGGCTGCGATGGCCGTAGCATAGGCGCGCCCCTCGATCTGACCGAGCAGCGGGTAATAGGAGCGGTCGAACATCTCCTTCATCATGCCTGTCATGCTGCCGAGGTTTTCCGGGCAGACGAACAGGTAGCCCCCGCTGTCGAGAAGGTCTTCCGGCCGTACATCCCCTGCGTAAAGCAGGCGGCCCCTTGCGCCCGCCCCGCGGGCCGCGCTTTGCGCCATGGCGCGAGCAGCGCCGGTTCGGCTGTGCCAGACGATGGTCAGCATCGCTCCCTCCTTGGCGGCATCGACCTTTCTGCGATGAACCGCCGTCCCCGCGCCCGTCAACTGTCGATGGGCGAACGCGGCCCTCTTTGCCTTGGCCGCGCAATCGGATAGCGCAAGGATCATGTCCGCGCAGCACAACTCCGTCCTAGGCATTGACCGATCCCTGTCCGGTCGGCTGTGGCGCTGGCGTGGCGGAAACATGGACCTGGGCGGGACCGCAACGCTGGACCATGACCTGGTGACCCAGTTGTTGCTGTCGCGCGGGGTCGCCCCCGACGATGTCGAACGGCACCGCAACCCTTCGCTGCGCGCCTTTCTGCCCGACCCTTCCCATTTCCGAGACATGGACCAGGCGGCCGAACGTCTGGCCCAGGCCGTGCTGACCCACGAGCGGGTGACGGTCTACGGCGACTACGACGTCGATGGTGCGACCAGTGCGGCCTTGTTGATCCGGTTGCTGCGCGAACTGGGTCTGGAGGCTGGTTACTACATCCCCGATCGCCTCCTTGAAGGCTATGGCCCCTCGGGCAAGGCGCTGGTTCGCCTGGCAGAGGAAGGGTCGAGCCTGATCGTCACGGTCGATTGCGGCGCCATGGCACACGAGGCGCTGGCCATGGCGCACGAGGCCGGGGTCGACGTAATCGTGGTCGATCATCACAAGTGTTCGGCCGAATTGCCCCGTGCCGCCGCGCTGGTGAACCCGAACCGGCTGGACGAGAGCGAGATCGGGGCGGCCCACGGGCACCTCGCGGCGGTCGGCGTCGCCTTCCTTCTCGGCATCGCACTGGTCCGCGCGCTCCGCCAGCGCGGGTACTTCGAAAGTCGAACCGAACCCGATCTCTTTGCCCTGCTCGATATCGTGGCGCTGGGCACCGTCGCCGATGTCGCTGCTTTGCACGGCATCAATCGTGCGCTGGTCGCCCAGGGACTCAAGGTCATGGCCCGGCGCGACAACGTCGGCATGGCCGCACTGATCGACGCCAGCCGCCTGAATCGCGCGCCAACCTGCAGCGACCTGGGCTTTGCCCTGGGACCAAGGATCAACGCCGGTGGACGCGTGGGCGAATCGACGCTCGGCGTGCGCCTGCTGACCACACAGGACCCAGAGGAGGCCCGGGCAATCGCCGCGCAACTGTCGGTGCTCAACGAGGAGCGCCGCGCGATCGAGGCCGAGGTCCAGCAAGCGGCGGAGGCGCAGATAGATGCCCAGCACAACCGGGCCGTCCTGACCCTGGCCGGGCGCGGCTGGCACCCGGGGGTAATCGGTATCGTCGCGGGCCGGATCAAGGAAAAGACAGGCAAGCCGACGCTGGTTGTCGCGCTCGACGCCGACGAACACGGCAATGGCAAGGGCTCTGGCCGTTCGATCGCCGGAGTGGATCTCGGCGCCGCCATCATTGCGGCGCGAGAGCACGGGCTGCTCGTGGCTGGAGGCGGACACGCTATGGCAGCGGGGCTGACCGTGGCCGAAGGCCGGATCGACGCGCTGGGCGAGTGGCTCGACCGGCAACTGGGGCACGCCGTATCGGCGGCCATGGCCAATCAGGCCTTGCTGCTCGACATGGCGGTGGCACCGGGCGGCCTTGTGCCATCGCTGGTCGAGGCGATGGAAAGCGCCGGGCCCTATGGCGTGGGCTGGCCCGGTCCGCGCGTGGCGGTCGGGCCGGTGCGGCTGGTCAAGGCGGACGTGGTCGGCGCCGAACATCTGCGCCTGATAGTGCGCGGCGACGACGGCGCCAGTTTCAAGGCCATCGCCTTCCGCGCGGCAGGCAGCGAAATGGGCCAGGTCCTGCTTCACGCCACGCACCAGCGCCGGCTCTGGCTCGCCGGTCGCGCCAAGATCGACGACTGGGGCAGCCGTCCCGCCGCCGAACTGCATCTTGAAGACGCCGCTTTTGCCGACTGAAACATTATTGCTCGCGGGGGCTTGACCGTTTTTGCACGCGACCCTAAAGGCGCGGCCTGCCCACGGCACACCCGGTGAGGCCCCTTCGTCTAGCGGTTAGGACGCGGCCCTTTCACGGCTGAAACACGGGTTCGATTCCCGTAGGGGTCACCAACCGGACGCAGCCGTGGGCATTTTGATTCGACGGCCCCTTCGTCTAGCGGTCAGGACGCGGCCCTCTCACGGCTGAAACACGGGTTCGATTCCCGTAGGGGTCACCAAATCGCAGCAAAGCCCATCTAATTGCCTCTGGCACGATGGACCTGCCCTTTCTAAAGCACCCGAGATGAGCGTCGCCCGCACTTTCTCCTGGCCCAGCGCCGCAATCGCCGTGGTCGCCTCGATCGCCGTGGTCTTTGCCGGTGCCAGCCCCTGGATCGCGCTGGTTGTGGCGCTCCTGTGGCTCGGCTCGCTGTGGCTGGCCGCACCCGAGCCCGAAATCGCAACGGCACGAATCGACGCGGGCGAGGTGTCGCGCGACGCAGCGCGCGAAACGATCGAACCGCTGGGCCAGCCCCTGCTGATCCTAGATGGGCGGCGCATCCTCGTAGCCAACGCAGCCGCTCGCGCCGCGCTGGGCGCCCATATCGTCGGCCAGGACGCGCGCATCGCGCTGCGCCATCCCGAAGCGATGCGCCTTCTCGATATGGAAAACGGCGCCAGCGTCAGCATAGCCGGGTTCACCGGCGGACGCAGCCTGTGGCAATTGACCCGCCGCCGGGTCGATCGCGATCGCTGGATGATCGAGATGATTGACCGCACCGCCGAAGCGGACGTCAGCCGCGCTCATACCGACTTCGTCGCAAACGCCAGCCACGAGCTGCGCACCCCGCTTGCCGCGATCATCGGCTATGTCGAGACGCTGGCCGACGGCGGCCCCGCCGTGGACGAGGCTGCGACCAAGCGCTTCCTCAGCGTGACCGAGCGCGAGGCCAAGCGCATGCTGACCCTGGTCGAGGACCTGATGACGCTGAGCCATGTCGAGGCTGAAAAGCATGATCGTCCTGCCGAACTGGTCGATCTGTCGAGCCTGGTGCGGCGCGTTGCGTCGGAAGTGAACGCACTGACCGGCAAGGAACGCGTGGTCCTGGCCGACGTAAGGTCCGGCGCAATGATCGCCGGCGATTCGGGACAGCTCGAGCAGGTTCTGCGCAACCTCATCGACAACGCGATGAAATATGGTGCACCGGACGAGCCGGTCACGGTGTCCCTGGTCGAGCACGACGACGCGCGGTTGGTGGTCACCGTCGCCGATCGCGGGCCCGGCATCGCGCCCGAGCACCTCCCCCACCTGACACGGCGCTTCTACCGCACCGATCCCGGCCGCAGCCGGGCATCCGGCGGGACCGGCCTTGGCCTTGCGATCGTCAAGCACATCGTCGAACGCCACGATGGCCAACTGGAAATAGCCAGCCGCCTTGGCGAAGGCACGCGGGTCAGCGTCAGCCTGCCCGCGATCGCGCAGGCCGACGCCTGAACCGGATCAGAAGTTGGCGCTGATCGCCACCGTCGCGGCATGGTCCATGTTGTCCGGCCCGCGGCGAACAACGCCAAGCTGGTTGAGATAGCCGACCTCGATGCCGATTTGCTTGTTGAGCGGCACGGCAATGCTGACCGCGTTGCGCATACGATCGTAGCCCTCGACGCGCTGGAACGCAGTCGTGTTGAGGTTGACGAAGCTTTCGTGGCTGACGTTGAGCGTCGACTTGCCGACGAAGGGTGCGCTGGCCTTCACATAGGGACGGAGGCGCCAGCCTGTCCCGACCGCGTTGTCGCGCCAACGCTGTTCCATGCGCAGCCTCGCGCTCAACTTCACTGGACCAAGCTTGGCAATATTGTCGAACGTGACCTGTTCGCGGGCGCGGTGTTCCATCGCGGAGAAATCGCCGTGCGAGTAGGTCGGATTGTGGACATAGCCGGCAGCCAGGGTGACCTGCTTGGACACCTTGTAGTTGAGCATGGTCGAGTTCTCGAGCTCGTAGAATCCGCGTGCATCGCTAACCCGTGCAACAAGTTCGTTTGTCAGTTTCAGATCTGGCGTGAGGCCGACGCCGACGCTTAGAGTCTGCCAGAATTGTTCGTCCTCTGCCGCCTGGGCACTCGAAGCGACGAACACGGCTGAAGCGGCTGCGGCGACTAGTATCTTGCGCATCAAATTGGTTTCCCGGAGGTTGGTCTTGCGGCGGCCATTAAGTCTTTTTTGTGACACTTACGTGACGCTATACCTCAGATTTTCGACACGATTGCGACAGAGCCCCTGTCATGTCACCACACTGTCAGCTAGCTGACAGTCATTGTCACGAAGTTGTCACGAAAGCGCACCAGAGGGGCGGCAATACCCGCGAACGAGAGAATCGCCATGACCAACAAACTGCTGACCTTCGCTACCGTCATTTCCGCCTCCGCCTTGCTGGCCGCCTGCGGCGGCGCGCAAAACTCATCGCGCGACCAGATCCGCGCGGTCGGTTCGTCCACTGTCTACCCCTTTGCCAAGGCTGTCGCCGATTCGCTTGCGAAGTCGAACACCGCGATCAAGTCGCCGATCATCGAATCGACTGGCACCGGCGCCGGCATGAAGCTGTTCTGCAGCGGCGTCGGCGTCGCGTTCCCCGACATCGAAAACGCCTCGCGCCGCATGAAGAAGTCGGAATACGAGGACTGCGCCAAGAACGGCGTGGACAAGATTGCCGAGATCCAGATCGGCCTCGATGGCGTGGCCTTCGCCGAAGCCAAGGGCGGTCTCGGCATCAAGCTGACCCCGGAAGACGTCTACAAGGCGCTGGCCGCCAACCCCTATGGCAAGCCCAACACGGCCAAGACCTGGAAGGATGTCAACGCTGCCCTCCCGGCCGAACCTATCCTCGTCTATGGCCCGCCCAGCACTTCGGGCACCCGCGACGCGCTCAAGGAACTGATCCTCACAGTCGGCTGCAACGCCAACGCCGAGACCAAAGCGCTGAAGGACAGCGACAAGGACAAGTACGAGAAGATCTGCACCGAAGTGCGCAGCGATGGCGCCTATGTCGATGCCGGCGAAAACGACAATCTGATCGTGCAGAAGCTTGAAGCCAACCCCAAGGCCATCGGCATCTTCGGCTTCTCCTATCTCGAAGAAAACGCCGACAAGCTGATGGGCCTGACCATGGGCGGCATCGAGCCGACCTATGCGACGATCTCGGACTTCAGCTATCCTGGCGCCCGCCCGCTCTACATCTACGTCAAGGTCGCACACCTCGACGCAATCAAGGGCCTGCGCGAATACGTCGCCGAATGGGCCAAGAGCTGGAGCAAGGACGGCCTGCTCGCCAAGCAGGGCATGGTCGTGGCTCCCGATGCGGTGCTTGCCAACAGCGGTCGCATTGCCAGCGAGTTCACGCTGCTGGATCCGGCCGAACTGAAGTAAGAAGCCGGCGAATCACCGCCTAAAGGGTCAATGCCAACGATGTCGCCTGCCATTCCGATTCTGCTTGCCCTTGCCTTGGGGCTCATCGGGTGGCTGGCGGCACGTTCGCGTGCCTGGGCGATGCGCAAGGCCGTTCGGGCCGAAGGCGGCGAGCTTCATTCGCTTCCCAATTACCATGGCTGGTACGTCGGACTTTGGGCGGTAGTTCCCGCCCTGGCCTTCGCAGCGGTTTGGAGCTCGCTGAGCCCCAACCTGGTGCTCCAGCAAGTCCTTTCGGACCCGGCCGCGCAGGGCCTGCCCGCTTTCGGCATCCAGCGCGACGCGATCCTGGCCGAGGCCCAGGCCCTTGCCGGAGGCGGCGGGGCGACCGGCTTCCAGAAGGGCAGCGCCGCGCTCGTCGAACCGTTCCGCGCTGCGATGCACACCTATGCCGTCATCGGCCTGATCGTCACGCTGGTGCTGGGCTTTGCCGGCGGTGCCTTTGCCTATCTGCGGCTCCGCCCGCACTTCACCGCGCGCACGCGCGTCGAGCGCGCAGTAATGGTCGGCCTTCTGGCTGCCTCGCTTGTAGCGATCCTGACGACCTTCGGGATCCTCGCCTCTTTGCTGTTCGAGACGGCACGTTTCTTCAGCGTGGTCAGCCCCGTCGACTTCCTGTTCGGCACCCACTGGGGTCCCGATCCGATGTCGGAGCCATCCTCCGTCAGTGGCGACCGATATGGCGCGGTTCCACTGTTCTGGGGCACGATCTTCATCGGCGCGATAATCGCCATGGCAGTGGCGATTCCGCTGGGCCTGATGAGCGCGATCTTCCTCACACAGTACGCCACACCGCTGTTGCGCAAGTGGATGAAGCCGCTGCTCGAGATTCTCGCCGGGGTGCCGACCGTCGTCTACGGCTATTTCGCGGCCTTGACGGTGGCGCCGCTGGTCCGCGATTTCGGCCACATGATCGGCGTGGCGAGCGCGTCAAGCGAGAGCGCGCTTGCAGCAGGTCTCGTCATGGGCATCATGATCATACCCTTCGTCTCCTCGATGGCCGACGATTCGATCGCCGCCGTTCCCCAGGCGATGCGCGACGGCAGCCTGGCCATGGGTGCAACCAAGTCGGAAACGATCAAGAAGGTGCTGATCCCGGCCGCGCTTCCCGGCATCGTCGCCGGGGTTATGCTGGCGGTCAGCCGCGCGATCGGCGAAACGATGATCGTCGTGATGGCCGCTGGGGCCACCGCGCGCCTCACCGCCAACCCGTTCGAATCGATGACCACCGTTACCTTCCAAATCGTCGCCATGCTGACCGGCGAAGGCAGCTTCGATCATCCTGCCACGCTCTCGGCCTTTGCGCTGGGCATGGTCCTGTTCCTTGTCACCCTCGCGCTGAACTTCATTGCGCTGCGCGTCGTAAAGCACTTCCGCGAAGCCTATGAGTGATCCTGCCACCCTCTCGCGCGATGCGCGCATCGCCGCGCGCCTGAACCGGCGCTATGCCGCCGAGCGCCGGTTCAAGGCGCTGGGCTTCGTCGCCGTGCTGTTCTCGGCGCTTGTCCTCGCCTTCCTGCTGGTCACCATGACGGCCAATGCGCTGGGCGGTTTCCAGCGTGCCGAGCTGCGCTTCCCGATCGATTTCGCCAGCGGCGCGATGACCGTCGATCCGGCCCAGCTCGAGGGGGCGAACGCGATGCAGGTGCTCGAAGGTGCCGGTCTCAAGGACGTGGTCGCCTTTGCCGCATCCCAGTCACTGGGCGATGCCGGAGCGGCTGAGCTGCCCGACGGCGCCTGGCGCGAAGTCGGCGAGGCGCTGATCGACGATCCAAGCCGCCTCGGCGGGACCTTCCAGGCCGCCCTTCCCGCCAGCGACGACCTTGCCGCGGCGCTTCGCAAGGACGGGCAACCGCAGCTGCGCGGCCTCGCCGATCAGCTGGCCGCGCAGGGCAAACTCGTGACCGCCTTCGACTGGGGATTCCTCAGCCGGGGCGATGCCACCGGTCCGCAGGACGTCGGCATCTGGGGGGCGCTCAAGGGTTCGATGCTGACCATGCTCGTCACGCTCCTCCTGGCTTTTCCGATCGGTGTTCTGGCGGCTGTCTATCTCGAGGAATATGCACCCAAGAACCGCTGGACCGACATCATCGAGGTGTCGATCAACAACCTGGCGGCCGTTCCCTCGATCATCTTCGGCCTTCTCGGTCTTGCCGTGTTCCTCGCGATCTTCCCCAACTACCGTTCGGCGCCGCTGATCGGCGGCATGACGCTGGCGCTGATGACAATGCCGGTCATCGTGATTTCTGGGCGCAACGCGATCAAGGCGGTCCCGCCCTCGATCCGCGACGCCGCGCTGGCCGTGGGAGCGAGCCGGGTTCAGACTGTGTTCCACCACGTGTTGCCGCTCGCCCTGCCCGGCATCCTCACCGGCACCATCATCGGGATGGCCCGCGCGCTGGGCGAAACCGCACCCCTGCTGATGATCGGCATGCGCGCCTTCGTTGCAAGTCCGCCCGACGGCTTCACCTCGCCGGCCACCGTCCTGCCGGTGCAGATCTTCCTCTGGTCGGACGAAATCGACCGCGGCTTCGTCGAACGCACCTCGGCGGCGATCATCGTCCTTCTTCTCTTCCTGCTGGTGATGAATGGCCTCGCCATCTACCTTCGCAACCGCTTCGAGAAACGCTGGTAATGAACACCCTTCACACCCTTGATTCGATCGATCCCAAGATCACCGCGCGCAACGTTTCCGTCTATTACGGCGAAAAGCGTGCCATCGACGACGTATCGATCGACATCAGCCCCAAGTACGTCACTGCCTTCATCGGCCCGTCGGGTTGTGGCAAATCGACGTTCCTGCGCACGCTCAACCGGATGAACGACACCATCGCCGGGGCCCGTGTCGAAGGCGACATCGCGCTCGACGGCGTCGACATCTACAAGTCCGGCATGGACGTGGTGCAGTTGCGCGCCCGCGTCGGCATGGTCTTCCAGAAGCCCAACCCGTTTCCCAAGTCGATCTTCGAGAACATCGCCTACGGCCCGCGCATCCACGGACTCGCCGCCAGCAAGACCGAGCTCGAAGAAATCGTCGAACGCTCGCTCAAGCGAGCCGGCTTGTGGGACGAAGTCAAGGATCGCCTGACCGACAGCGGAACGGCATTGTCGGGCGGCCAGCAGCAGCGCCTCTGCATCGCCCGTGCGATCGCGGTCGAGCCCGAGGTGATCCTTATGGACGAACCCTGCTCGGCGCTCGACCCCATCGCCACGGCCCGCATCGAGGAACTGATCGACGAACTGCGCGGCAACTATGCCATCGTCATCGTCACCCACTCGATGCAGCAGGCCGCCCGCGTGTCGCAGCGCACCGCATTCTTCCACCTCGGCAAGATGGTCGAATACGGCAAGACATCCGACATCTTCACCAATCCGCGCGAAGAACGGACCAAGGACTACATCACCGGAAGGTACGGTTGAGATGGCACAGGAACACACCGTCAAGGCCTTCGACGAGGACATTACCCGCCTGCGCGGCCTGATCGCCGAAATGGGTGGCCTCGCCGAAGTCTCGATCGGCGAAGCGATGGAAGCTCTCACCAAGGGCAACCAGGACCTGGCGAACGGGGTCATCGCCCGCGACAAGCGGATCGACGCGCTGGAAGCCGAAATCGATCGCCTGGCGATCCGCATCATCGCCCTGCGCGCGCCGATGGCAGACGACCTGCGCGAGGTGATCGCGGCGCTCAAGATCGCGGGTGTCGTCGAACGCATCGGCGACTATGCCAAGAACATCGCCAAGACATCGGGCAAGATCGAGGGCCGCCGCCAGTTCGAGCCACTGACCCTGATCCCGGCCATGGCCGAGATAGCCACCTCGATGGTCCATGACGTGCTGACCGCCTATGCCGCGCGCGACGCGAAGATGGCGGCAGAGATCGTGGCCCGCGACGACAAGGTCGATGCTTTCTACGAAAGCATATTCCGTAATTTTGTCAGTCACATGATGGAAAATCCTGCGACCATTTCAAGCGGCGCGCAGCTTCTTTTTGTGGCCCGCAACATCGAACGTATCGGCGATCACGCCACCAACGTTGCCGAAATGGTCTACTATGCTGCCACCGGCGGCTATTTGACCGACAAGGAAGACAGGGCGGGAGCTTGACGTTATGAGCGCACCGCGCCTGCTGCTGGTCGAGGACGATCCCGCGCTCGCCGAACTGCTGGAATTCCGCTTCAGCGCGGAAGGCTATGCTGTCACTGCCACTCCCGATGGGGACGAGGCGCTGCTGCTGGCGGTCGAGGAAAGCCCCGATCTCGTCGTACTCGACTGGATGATCGAAGGCACAAGCGGGATCGAGGTCTGCCGCCGACTGCGCCGCGAAAAGGCCACGGCACACGTGCCGATCGTCATGCTGACCGCTCGCGGGGCCGAGGACGACAAGATCCGCGGACTCGACACCGGTGCCGACGATTACGTCACCAAGCCGTTTTCTCCGCGCGAACTGATCGCCCGGGTCAACGCCATCATGCGCCGCATCCGTCCGGCCCTGGCCGGCGAGACGCTGTCGGTCGGCGATCTGTCGCTCGACGCAACCGCGCACAAGGTAACCCGCAAGGGCCAGGTCGTCGCCCTCGGCCCGACCGAGTTCCGGCTCCTGAAGTTCTTCATGGAGCATCCCGGCCGGGTCTTCAGCCGCGGGCAACTCCTGGACGCGGTCTGGGGCACCGACAGCGACATCGAATTGCGCACGGTCGACGTCCACATCCGGCGCCTGCGCAAGGGCATCGAACTGGCCGGCAGCGCCGATCCGGTCCGCACCGTCCGCTCTGCCGGCTACGCGCTGGAAGCGGTCTGACGGCTACTTCACCGGTGGGCTGAGTGTCTTCAGCCAGTGGATCACGCGCGCCTGGAGCTCGATCCGCCGGTCCGACCAGCTGTGATCGGTCGCCGCGTGGTAGGCGGTGATCCTCCTGCCGCCCGCGGCACGGACCGCCTGCACAAGCCCGTCGGTCTGCGGGCGAAGGCCGTCGTCGCTGCTCAGCACCAGTAGGGACTTCGCGGTCAGGCCCGGTGCGGCCTTCAGAAAGTCGAACGCCGCCGCGTTGGCCTGAAGCTCGTCGGCCATCCGCTCGGGCGAGGTATCGGCCAGCGTTTCCGCATTGCCCGCCGCCATCTTGACGATCCCTTCACGGTCCATGCCGCGCACGAAGCCCATGTTGGCCGCCGAGATCAGGCCGGCACCGAGCAGGCCGGCGTCCTGCCCGGCAACCATGGCCGCGACCCATCCACCCATCGAATGGCCCACGATCGCAAGGCGCCTCGGATCGACGCGGAGCCGCCGCGCAGTGACGGGATCGCGCAGGAAAGCCAGAACGGCGCGGGCATCCTCCGGGTTCTGGGCGAAACGGAAACTGCCCGGGCTGCCCCATGACCCCCGGTAGTTGAAGGTGACCGCATTCCATCCCGCGCGGCGCACGGCCTGGGCCAGGTCGAGGTTCTTCTCGTTGCCCGGCCAACCGTGGCAGATGATCACGGTCGGATGCGGGCCCTTCCCTGCGGCGAGATAGGCCACGCCGTTGATCTCTACCCCGCCGCTCGGCACGTGCAACACCTCCATCCGCGCCGGGAAATCCTTGTCCGGCGCGGGATCGGTGAAGACAGCGGCGGGAATGCGAGGTTCGGGCCTTGCCGCACTGGCTGCGGGAACAGCCAGAGCAAGCGCGATGAGAATGGAACGAAACATCGTCGAATCCCCCTTCGAAATGCGAACTTAACGCCAGTCGCCGCCGCGACAACGGTTCACCGGCAGAATGTGCCCCAACCGCGCAAAGCCTGGTCGAGATGGAAGTGGTCGCGGTGCGCCGTGTTGTATTCGGGGCCGAGCACGGTTCCGAAATCGCGGCACGCCGCCGCGTGCGCCGCCCGCAAAAATGCGCGGCGCTCACGATCCTGGCCCGACCAGTCGTCCAGCACGCTGATCCGCCGCCCGTCGGCCAGACGGAAAGCAGCGATATCGATGGCGTTGCCCATGGCATGCTCGCTCCACGTTCCCGTCTCGCCGCCGCCGATCCGCCGGCACGAGCCCGTCCCCAGATGCTCGAGCGAGGTAACGCGGCTCCCGAGTATCCGGATGGCCACCGGCTGGACCCGCTGCTGAAGCCAGCGGACGGTGCCTGCCTTCACCGCGCAGGTCGCGTCCGCACCGCGGGGGCGCAGCGGCAGGCCGTCGTCCAGGGTCATCCGGTCGGCCCGCCGGCACGTGCCTTCGCCGATCGGATTCAGTTTCGTGAACGAAACGCCGCTGCGGACCAGGACGGCGCGGCAAACCGCCGGATCGCTGCGCAGCGCCGTCAGTTTGCGGTCGGTCGCCCAGCCGTCGCGTTGGGTCAGCGTGAATGGGGCTGCCGGATCGTGTTCGGGATGATCGGCCAGCCAGGCCTTGCCGAACGCCCACAGCGCCCCAGCAGTGATCAGCAGCAGGGCAATCAGGCTGAAATTGCGGGCGAGCGAAGACACGGTCAGTGAAAATCGCGAGACGGCGGAATGATCCGCGTATCGCGCGGATGCCCGCCGTGCCACCCGCAATCGCGGTTGCCCGGCCCCGGTTTCTCGAAATCCGGAGCCTGGAAGCGCGATGGCAACGGGTTGTTGACGTGATCGGCGCGGGCCACGGGTGCGCTCAGGAGGTCGTCCGACAGCGCGTGGAGCCTGGTCGTCGCATCGGTCAGGTGCTGGGCAATGACGTGGATCACCTCGTCGTCATATTCCACGCGCCCGCGCACTTCCATCAGCCGCGCGCCCATGATCACCTTGCGCTGCTTTTCCATGAGGTCGGGCCAGATCACCAGATTGACCACCCCCGTCTCGTCCTCGAGCGTGATGAAGCACACCCCCTTGGCGCTGCCGGGGCGCTGGCGGATCAACACGACACCGGCGACATGGACCAGGCTACGGTATTTCCTGTCACGCAGATCGCCGGCCTTCACGAAGCCGCGTTCGGCCAGGCTGGCGCGCAGGAAGGCCACGGGATGGGCCTTCAGGCTGAGGCGCTGGGTCTGGTAATCGGCGACGACCTCTTCGCTCAGCGGCATTTGCGGCAGGCGCGTGACAGCCCGTTCGGCGCCTTCGTCGCGCGTGGCAGCAGCGGCGAACAGCGGAAGGTCGGGCGCGGCAATCAGGCTGCGCGCGTCCCACAGCGCCTGGCGGCGGCTGAGACCAAGCGAACCGAGACAGTCGGCACTGGCGAGCCGTTCGATCAGAGCGGGCGACTGCGCCGCCCGTTCCTTGAGATCGCGCACGTCGCGAAACCCGCCTCCCTCCGCGCGCGCGGCGACGACGCGCGCGGCGGCGGCCTCGGGAAAGCCGTCGACCTGGCGCAGCCCGAGCCTGAGGGCAATGCGCTCGCCCGCGCCTTCCAGCGTGTTGTCCCAGTCGCTGTGGTTGACGTCGACCGGCAGCACCATGACGCCATGCTCGCGCGCGTCGCGCACGATCTGCGCCGGGGCGTAGAAGCCCATCGGCTGCGAATTGAGCAGGGCGGCGGCGAAGGCGGCCGGAAAATGGCACTTCAGCCACGACGAGACATAGACCAGCAGGGCAAAGCTGGCGGCATGGCTTTCGGGAAAGCCGTATTCGCCGAAGCCCTTGATCTGGTTGAAGCAGCGTTCGGCAAAGACGGGATCGTAGCCGCGCGCGATCATTCGACCGACCATCATGTCCTGCAATTCGTCGACCATGCCGCGGCTGCGGAAGGTGGCCATGGCCTTGCGCAGGCGGTTGGCCTCGGCGCTGGAAAACCGCGCTGCATCCAGCGCGATCTTCATCGCCTGCTCCTGGAAGATCGGCACGCCCAGCGTCCGCCCGAGAATCGAGGTCAGTTCGTCCGGCGGGCCGTGTTCGGAGCCGGGCGCCGGGATTTCAACAGCTTCCGCCCCGCGCCGCCGCTTGAGATAGGGGTGGACCATGTCGCCCTGGATCGGCCCGGGGCGAACGATCGCCACTTCGATCACCAGGTCGTAGAACTCGCGCGGGCGCAGGCGCGGCAGCATGTTCATCTGCGCCCGGCTCTCGACCTGGAACACGCCGAGCGAATCGCCCCGGCACAACATGTCGTAGACCGCCGGGTCCTCTCGCGGGATCGTGGCCAGCGTCAGGTCCTGCGCGTGATGTGCCCCCAGCAGGTCGAGGCACTTGCGGATGCAGGTCAGCATGCCGAGCGCCAGGACATCGACCTTGAGGATGCCCAGCGCGTCGATATCGTCCTTGTCCCATTCGATGAAGGTACGATCGGGCATCGCCCCGTTGCCGATCGGAACCGTCTCGGTCAGCAGACCCTGGGTGAGGATGAACCCGCCGACGTGCTGGGACAAATGACGCGGCATGCCAATCATTTGTTCGGTAAGTGTGAGAACCCGCTTGAGGTGTGGGTCGGACAGGTCCATGCCCGCTTCCTGCTCGACATGGGCCTCCTTGATCGAGCGGCCGTGCCCGCCCCAGACCGTGCGGGCCAGCGAGGCCGTGACGTCCTCCGACAGGCCCATGGCCTTGCCCACCTCGCGGATCGCCATGCGCGGGCGGTAGTGGATCACTGTCGCGCAGAGTCCCGCGCGATGCCGGCCATAGCGGTGGTAGATGTACTGGATCACCTCCTCGCGCCGCTCGTGCTCGAAATCGACGTCGATATCCGGCGGCTCGCGGCGCTCCTCGGATATGAAGCGATCGAACAACAAGGCGTGGCGGGCCGGATCGACCGCGGTGATCTCGAGGCAATAACAGACCGCCGAATTGGCCGCCGACCCACGTCCTTGGCAGAGGATGGGTGGATTCTGTTTTCTCGCAAAATCAATGATATCCTTGATCGTCAGAAAGTAACGTGCGAGGTCGAGCTTGCCGATCAGATCGAGTTCGCGGCGCAGCGTATCGGCGACACTGGCCGGCACGCCCGAGGGATAGCGCCGTGCCGCCCCTTCCCATGTCAGGTTGGCCAGGTGCTGCTGCGGTTCGAGCCCGTCGGGGCAGCTTTCCTCCGGATATTCGTAGCGCAGTTCCTCCAGACTGAACGCGCAGGCATCGGTCAGGTCGCGCGCGGACTGCAGAGCGTGGGGCCAGCGCGCGAACAGGCGGGCCATTTCCTCCGGCCCCTTGAGGTGCCGCTCGGCATTGGCTTCGAGAAGGTGTCCGGCAGCGACAACGGTGGTCTTGTGGCGGATCGCGGTCATCACGTCGTGCAGGGGGCGGCGATGGGCCTGCGCATAGAGCACCCGGTTGGTGGCGAGTATCGCCATGCCATTGCCCCGCGCCAGGGCATCTAGCCGGGCGATGCGGGCAAGGTCGTCGCCCGTGTAGAGGTGCGCGGCAGCCAGATGGCGCAAGGTCGGCAACCGGGCCGCAAGGTGGGGCACAAGATCCGGGAACGGCACCCTGAGCACCGCCGTTGCGCCCTGCCCCTCACCTCCGCGCAAGATGATCACGTTGCTTTGGACCTCGATCGCCAGCTCGGCATCCAGGTCGTCGGGCGGCAGCAGGACGAGATGCACGCCTTCCGAATGATCGGCGAGCATGGCCAGCGTGATGTCGCAGGCGCCCTTGTCCTGCCATTGTCCATCGGGCGTGGCCATGCGGCCCGCAGAAATCAGGCGGCAGAGACGGCCGTAGGCCTGCCGGTCGGCCGGATAGGCAAGGAACGCCAGCCCCTCCACGGTCTCGATCTGGCAACCGATGACCGGGCGCAGGCCCAGCGCGAGCGCCTCGCTATGGAGGCGCACGACGCCGGCCATTGTGTTGGCATCGGCGATCCCGATGGCGTCGTAGCCCAGCGCGCGCGCCGTGGTCGCAAGGTCGACCGCGTCGGACGCCCCGCGCAGGAACGAAAAACAGCTGGCCAGCCCCAGTTCGACGAAGGGCGCGCGCGCCTCGGGCGGCGGCAGGCTCTGCTCGACCCGGCGGCGTTCAGGGGTGAGAGCGGGTTCCGGCATCGATCATGCCAGGTCGCGCAGCCGCGCGCCGGCGGCCGCGAGATCGGCGGCAAAGCGCGCTTCCTCGCCCGCGCGGGCGCCCTCATCAAGGCGCAACAGGTAGGACGGATGGGTGGTAATCCACAGCTCTGCCCCGTCATCCAGCCGCTGCGGAAGCCCTCGCACCTTCTGCACGCTCACGGTCTTGCCCAGCACCGATCGCGCCGCGCTGGCGCCCAAGGCCAGGACCATCTTCGGGCGCACCAGCAGGCGTTCGCTTTCCACCCACCAGCGACAGGTGTCGATCTCCCTGGCCGAAGGGTTCTGGTGCAGCCGCCGCTTGGAGGGTGCACGCAGCACGAACTTGAAGTGCTTGACCGCGTTGGTCAGCCAGGCTTGCCCCGGATCGATCCCGGCCCCGGCCAGGTGGCTGCGCAGGACCTGACCCGCCGGGCCAACGAAGGGGCGGCCCTGTTGCTCCTCGCTGTCGCCGGGTTGTTCGCCGACGATCATCAGCGCGGCGTCGGCGCGGCCCTCGCCCGCCACCGCTCGGGTACCGTTGCAGCCGATCGGGCAGCGCGTGCAGGCGGAAATGCCCGCGGCGATGGCCTCCAGACTGTCGGGCCGGCTTTCGGTGAACAGCGCGGCCCCGGTTTCCACCATCCGCGCCTCGCGGGCCTGGGCGCCAGCGACCAGTTCGGGGATCAGCGCCGCCTCGGGCATGTTCTTCCAGTAGCGCCTGGGCATTTCCTTGAGCATCGCCCCGATCTTCAGCCGTGCCGGATTGAAGATCGAGCCGTAGTAGGTCTTCCACAGGTCCTCGGCCGCGTCCTGCGCCGGGGCATCGCCGCGCGCGGCGGGCGGGCCTTCGCGCAGCGTCTGGCCATCCCAGTCGAGCGAGCCCTGCGGGGTCAGGATCGTCCACTTCATCTGGGTGAAGCGGTTGACGAAAAAGGCGGCGTTGGCGCGCAGGATGTGATGCTCCGGCTCGAACCAGGCGACGTAGCGTTCGCCGTCTTCGTCCTCGATCACGCGGAAACGCACGAAGGCGCGCATCTTGTGGATGTCGCGGCGCACGGTACGGGCCAGCATGGCAAGGCGGCGCACGTCATCGTCGGCGCCGTCCTCCATCAGGCCGGGCCGGGTCTGCAGGCGCCACAACAGGCGGTAGAGCAGGCTGAAGCGTTGCGGATCGGAATGGAGCGCGGCCTTTCCGGCAAGGTCGAGAAAGGCGCGCGGCACCCGCGGCTGCGGCGCGTCGTCGCGCGGCGCGGGCAGGCGCATGGCCTTGCCCGCCCCGGCAAAGAGGTCCTCGCCGCCCTCGCCCGGGACCTGCCAGGCCACGCGATCGGGCGGCACGTCGGCGCTGACCAGCCGCCGCGCCTGTTCGCGCCAGCCGGCAAAATCGTCGGGCGCGGCAAGCGGAGCGGCAAAGGCCTCTCCGCTGCGCGCATCGCGAAACAGCTGGGTCATGCCGCGAACAGTTCGAGCTGCTCGGTTCTCTTCGGAGCGACCAGAGCTTTGAGATCGGCCCGGTCGGTCAGGAGGATCGGGCGCCAGTCGGCCGCAACGATGAACGGCCGGATCTTCGCAACCGAGACGGTCAGTTTGGCCACGTCTTCGAGCCGCAGGCGCCGCTGCCGCCGCGCCGCGAGGATCGCGCCGACCGCCCGGGTGCCCAGTCCCGGCACCCGCAGCAACGCTTCCTTCGGGGCGCGGTTGACGTCGACCGGGAAACGGTCGCGGAACTTGAGCGCCCAGGCCAGCTTGGGATCGATGTCGAGCGGCAGCATCCCGGCATCGTCGGCTGCCTGCTGCACTTCGCCCGGCGCAAAGCCGTAGAACCGCATCAGCCAGTCGGACTGGTAGAGCCGGTGTTCGCGGATCAGGGGCGGGCGCTGCAGCGGCAGGACGGCGCTGGCATCGGGGATCGGGCTGAAGGCCGAATAATAGACGCGGCGCAGGCGGAACCGATCGTAAAGCGCGCTGGCCTTGCCGACGATCGTGGCATCGCTGGCATCGTCGGCGCCGACGATCATCTGGGTCGATTGCCCGGCCGGGGCAAAGCGCGGCGCGGACTTGAAGCGCTTCCTCGCGTCCTTCGCCTCGATAATCGCGCTTTTGAGATCGCCCATCGCGCCTTCGATCACACCGACGTCCTTGTCAGGCGCAAGGCGGGTCAGGCCGGCGACAGTCGGCAGTTCGACATTGATCGAGACGCGATCGGCATAGAGTCCGGCGCGCCGGACCATTTCGGCCTCCGCTTCGGGAATGGTCTTCAAATGGATATAGCCGCGGAAATCGTGCTCCTCGCGCAGGATCCGCGCGGTTTCGATCAGCTGCTCCATCGTGTGGCTGGAATTCTTGACGATGCCCGAGGAGAGGAACAGACCCTCGACGTAGTTGCGCTTGTAAAAGGCGATCGTCAGGTCGGCGACTTCCTGGGGCGTGAACTTTGCCCGCCGCACGTTCGAGCTCTTGCGGTTGATGCAATAGTGGCAATCGAACACGCAGTGGTTGGTCAGCAGGATCTTGAGCAGCGAAATGCAGCGCCCATCCGGCGCATAGGCGTGGCAGATGCCCATGCCCTCGGTCGAGCCGATCCCCTTGCCGCCCTTGCTGGTGCGCTTGGCCGTGCCCGACGAGGCGCAGGAGGCGTCGTACTTGGCGGCATCGGCCAGAATGGCGAGACGGTCCATAAGGCTGGGTTGCGACATTTGTTCCTTATATGTTCTCCCATCGCCCTTGGCGAGTCCCATTCAAGCCTCTGGCTGCACTTTTCGTCGCAAAGTGTCGCAAATACGGAACTTTCCCAAGCGGCGGCGCATTTGAACAGACCAGACAAGGAACTCCCCACAATGCACATTATCGAGACCGCTGACGGCACCCACCTCTACTCCAAGGTCTGGGGCGAAGGCCGCCCGGTGATCTTGATCCACGGCTGGCCGCTGTCGGGCGACAGCTGGGATCCGATCAGCCACGCCCTGGCCGACGCCGGCTTAAAGGCCATCGCCTATGACCGGCGCGGCTTCGGCCGTTCGAGCCAGCCCTCGGGAGGCTACGACTACGACACCTTCGCCGACGATCTGGCCGCCGTGATGAAGCATTACGGCGTGACCGAGAACGCCGCGCTGGTCGGCTTCTCCATGGGCGGCGGCGAGATCGCGCGCTACATGTCGCGGCACGGCGGCAAGGGCGTAAGCCAGGCGGTGCTGATATCGTCGGTGGTGCCCTACATGCTGAAAGAGGACAACAATCCCGATGGCGTGCCGCAGGCGACCTTCGACCAGATGACGCAGGGTATGCTGGAAGACCGGGCGAAGTTCTTTACCGGCTTCTTCAAGGACTTCTTCGGGATGGGGATGCTGGCGCACCCGGTCAGCGACGAGGTTCTCCACCTGGCCTGGGCGACCGCGATGCAGGCAGGGCTGCGCCCGACGCTTGGCGCGGCAAAGGCTTTTGCTACCACCGACTTCCGTCCCGATCTGCCGCACTTCAGGGTGCCTACGCTGGTCATCCACGGCACGGCGGACAAAACGGTGCCGATCGCCGCAACGGGCCACGAAGTGGCGCGGCGGGTCGATAGTGCGCGGCTGATCGAATATGATGGCGAACCGCACGGCCTGTTTGCCACGCAGACCGAGCGGCTGAAGAGCGACCTGCTGGCCTTCCTGCTGGGCGAGGAAGCCCCCCGCAGCCAGGAAGCGCTGGACGAAATGACGCGCGAGGCATTGGTCCTGCCGCAGCTGTAAGGTCAGCCGAACAGCCCCTGCAGATACCAGTCCGGAGTACCGCCGCGGCCGTCGCCCGACAGGCCGTGGCGGTAGATCCAGTATCGCCTCCCCTCCCCGTCCTCGACCCGGTAGTAATCGCGCAGCCGGACGGTCGAGCGTTCGCGCCACCATTCGGGCGCGATCCGTTCCGGGCCTTCGGCGCGCATCACCTCGTGCACGTCGCCGCGCCAGCGAAACCGTCGTGGCAGTCCATCGGGGCTGGCATAGAGCACGGCGATCGGCTCAGCCCGGTCGAGCAGTTTGAGCGGCCTGGCGTGAAAGGCGAGACTTTCCTGCCGCACAGCCGCCGGATCGAGCGGCGCAACCCAGCGCTGGGCGCGTTCGGGAACGTGGCTGGCGTGGAGCACCGGGCGGCGGATCGCCCCTTCGCCCAGACGCACGCTGAGACGGTCGATGCAGGCGGCAAGGCTGGTGCCCTGCCGCTCGGCGCTGGCCTCGAAATCCTTCTGCGCCAGTGGCAGCGGTTCGATCCAGGCGGCGCGCAAGCGGGCCAGCTCGATCCCGAAGCCGGCGTCGACATCGTCCAGCTTGCGGGCGAACAGGCCGGCCAGGTGCGCAGCATCGCGGCTGGCGGCAGAGACCTCCAGCCGGCGGGCGACAACTTCGCCGTCCACTTTCCACAGCGCCAGTTCGAGCCGCCGCGCGCCCAGCGCCCGCCCTTCGAGTATGCGCGCCATGTCGGCGCACAGATCCTCGAGGACCTTGTCGAGCAGAACGCGGTGGCGGATCGGCTCCATCAGCCGGCGCTGCACCAGCGGCGATTCGAGGGAGACCACCGGCAGCAGCGGCTCGGGCACGCGGCCGGCCAGCTGGTCCATGCGGATCAGCGGATTGGCCGCCGGAGCGTGAGCGCTGCGGAACCGCCGCGCCAGGGCATCGCGCGCCACGCCGGTCAGATCGCCGATCCGCTTGAGCCCGAGACGGCGCAGCACGGTGAGCACCGCGGGATCGAGCCGCAGCGCCGCCACCGGCAAGGGGTCGAGACTGTCGCCCGGCTGCACGGTGGCGCCGTCCGCTCCGTAATGGGCCAGCGCCCATGCCGCGCCGGCGGTGGGGGCGATGGCCAGGCGCGTGGACAGCCCCCGCGCGGCCAGTCGTCGCCGCGCATCGGCCAGCAGCGCGTCCTCTCCGCCGAACAGATGTGCGGCGCCGCTGACGTCGACCACCAGCCCGTCGGGCGGATCGAGCGCCGACCACGGCCCCCAGCGCTGTGCCCACAGGGCGAGCTGTTCGAGCAGCCCCAGATCGCCCGACGGATCGGCCGGGGCGACGGCGATCTGCGGGCACAGCGCGCGGACATCGGCCAGCATCATGCCCGGCCGCGCGCCCGCTTCCAGCCCGGCCCGGGTCGCGGCCGTCACTCGCGGGCCATGGGCGGTATCGCTGATCAGGACCAGCGGGGAACCATCACCGGATTGATCATCGCCCTGGCCCAGCAGCCAGCGCTCGATCGCCAGGCGCGGCAACCAGATCGCCAGAATGCGGCGCGCCACGGTCAGGACAACGTCTGAAGGGCCGGTTCCGGCGCATCGCGGTGGGCAAGGCGCCCGTCCGCGGCGTGGTGCAGCAGCCATTCGCCGGGCGGATGATTGCGCGCGCGAAACAGTTCGGCCTGCCAGGCAGGAGCGCCCGGGGCCTGTGCGTTCCAGCGCGGCGGCAGGCTGGGCACGGCCCGGGCCTGCCAGCGCTGGCGGGCCGCGGACAGGTCGGGCCGGGCGTCGAGCCGCACCAGCCACAGGGGAACCCCATGGCGCTGCGCGGCAAGACTCAATCGGCGCGAGGCGGTGAAATCAAGCGCGCGGGGATTGCCCGCCACTTCGCCGATGACAAAGGCCAGATCGCGGCAGCGCAGCCCCTCTTCCAGCGCGAACAGCGCCTCTTCCGGGGTTTTCGCGGCAACATGGACCAGGCGGTGGCGCAAGGCCGGCGGCAGGCCCGGACGGTAGGGGCGCCCCGTCAGCCGCAGCGCCTGCGCATCCTGGACCCATAGCCAGGCACGCTGATCAGGCACGTCGACCACCGGATCGGGCGCAAGGGCGGCCATGCGGTCAAGCACCAACGCCAGCGCCAGCGCGGCCCCGCCCCCTTCGCTGGAGGCGGCGAACACTTCCCCGTGCAGGGTGCCGTCGTCCTGGCCGGGTTGCCAGCCCGCGGCCTGCGCACCGGCAAGGCCGCGCGCGGGCAGCAAGGGACGCCGCGCAAAGGCGGAAAGAGGGGTCGGGGTCGGTACCATGCGAATCTATGTTCTTATTATGTTCTTATGCACGGTGATTCGCAAGGGCGCCGCGAACGCTCTGCCGCATGGCCCAAGGGGCAGTGGAACCCTGCCCGTGCCCCACGGTTATCGAGATACCCAAGCAGGAGACAGCCATGAAGTACGACCAGGGCAACCCCACCGAGCTCAAGGACAAGTTCTGGAAGGAACTGGCCAATTCGCCTTACGTGATGCTGCAGCTCGATGCCGATCCCGACAGCGCTGCGCCCATGACCGCGCAGCTCGACAAGGACGCGCACCACATGATCTGGTTCTTTACCTCGCCCGACAACCGCTTTGCCGCGATGGGTCCGGCGACCGCGACCTACACCAGCAAGGGCCACGACCTTCACGCCCGTTTTGCCGGCACCCTGACCGAGGAAACCAGCCAGGAGCGCAAGGACGCGCTGTGGAACAACTTCGTCGAAGCCTGGTTTCCCGAAGGCAAGGCGAGCGCGCTGCTGCTTCGCATGGACTTGGGCGATGCTTCGATCTGGTCGGGTGAAACGGGCATACTCAACACAGCCAAGATGGCGCTGGGCATGAACGTGCGCGACGACATCAAGGGCGGCTACGCCGAGGTCGCGCTGTAGACCCAAAAAAGGGGCCGCTTCCACCAGGGAAGCGGCCCTTCAAGGGGTGAACTCTTGCGTGCCTCAGTCCTCGATCGGCGGGACCGGCTGCGGAGGGGCGTCGGCATCGCGCTCGTGCACCTCGACCAGACCGCGGCCGACATGGCTGCGGCTGCGGCTGTAGCCGAAGTACACCAGCAGGCCGACGACAGCCCAGATCACGAACAGCATCTGGCTCTTCGGATCGAGCTTGTAAAACAGATAGAGGCAGCCCAGCAACGCCAGTGGCGAGGTGATCCAGATCGCAGGAGTGCGAAACGGACGGTGGCGGCCCGGATCGGTCCGACGAATAACCAGCACAGCGATCGAAACCGCGGCGAAGGCGAACAACGTGCCCGAGTTGGAAATGTTGGCCAGAAGACCGACCGGGAAGAAGGCGGCGAACAGCGCCACAGCGGCCCCGGTGATGATCGTGATCGTCGAAGGGGTGTTGTACTTGGGGTGGATCTTCGAGAACGTCGCCGGAAGCAGGCCATCGCGGCTCATCACGAAGAAGATGCGGGTCTGGCCGAACATCATCATCAGGATGACCGAGGGCAGCGCCAGACCTGCGGCAAGCCCGATCAGGTTGCCGATCTGTGGCCAGCCGATTTCGCGCAGCGTCCAGGCCAGTGCCTCCTTCGAGCAGACGACTGCCTGATCGGCAATCGCGCTGCACTGCGCGGCCAGTTCGCGGCTACCGGGTTCCAGCACTTCGCCGCCCGCGCCCATCACGGGCTGCGCGCCGACCGATCCGATCACGCCGGCGGCGACCAGCAGGTAGAAGACGGTGCAGATGCCGAGGCTGCCGATCAGGCCAATCGGCATGTTGCGCTGCGGGTTCTTGGTCTCCTCGGCCGCTGTAGAGACCGCGTCGAAGCCGACATAGGCGAAGAAGATCGAAGCCGCAGCAGCCCCTATGCCGCCAAAACCGAGCGGAGAGAACGGCTCGAAATTGGCCATGTTCATCACCGGCACGGCCAGGATGACGAAAATCGTCAGCGCCGACACCTTGATAGCCACCAGGACCGCATTGACCGTCGCGCTTTCCTTGGTGCCGATCACCAGCAGCCAGGTGACGAGACCCGCGATCAGCATGGCCGGGAGATTGACCATGCCGCCGTCATAGGGCCCGCGCACCAGCGTGTCGGGAATATCGATCGATAGCGCGTTCTCTATGAGGCCGACCACATAGCCAGACCAGCCCACGCTGACCGCACCCGCCGCAACCGCATATTCGAGGATCAGCGCCCACCCGACCATCCAGGCGATCAGTTCCCCCATGACGGCGTAGCTGTAGGTGTAGGCCGATCCCGAAACCGGAACCATGGCCGCCATTTCGGCGTAGCACAGCGCCGCCACGGCACAGACGAAGCCGGCAATCATGAAGCTGACCATCATGCCCGGACCGGCCTTCTGGGCTGCTTCGGCGGTCAGCACGAAGATACCCGTACCGATGACCGCGCCGATCCCCAACATGGTCAACTGGAACGCGCCAAGCGATCGGTGAAGTGATTTCTTTTCGGCGGTCGCCAAGATGGCGTCCAGCGGTTTGACGCGCCCGAACATGCATGTCCCCTAGACTGGCGGCGGTCTGCGCAACATTCCAAGCACAGCGCCGCATGTTATTTCCTGCGCGGGAAGCTAACGGCAAAGGGGCCAATGGCAAGCGCTAAACAGCAAGCCTTCCCCAGCTTTACCGGCTCGGCTATGGGGCTCCCCCATGTCCACGACCTATCAACTCGATACGGCGACCAGCCGCGCGCATCCGACACCCGCCCCGCTACGCCGACTGTCCATCCCGGCGATCCGCCAGCGCAAGGAAGATGGCGCGACGGCCGAACCGGTCGTGATGCTGACGGCTTATACCGCGCGCCAGGCTCAGCTGCTCGACGCGCACTGCGACCTCCTGCTGTGCGGCGATTCGCTGGGCCAGGTCATCTACGGCCTCCCCAGCAGCCTGCAGGTGACGCTGGACATGATGATCGCGCACGGCGCGGCGGTCGTGCGCGGATCCTATCATGCGGCGGTGGTGGTCGACCTGCCGTTCGGCACCTACGAGCGGTCGCCCGACCAAGCGTTGGAAAGCGCGGCCCGGATCCTGGCCGAAACCGGCTGCTCGGCAGTCAAGCTCGAGGGCGGCGCGGTCATGGCCGATACGGTGGCCTTTCTCTCGCAGCGCGGCGTGCCGGTGATGGGCCATGTCGGCTTGACGCCGCAGGCGGTCAACACGCTCGGCGGCTACAACGCGCGCGGCCGTAGCGCCGCCGAGGCCGCAAAGATCGTCTCCGACGCGGTTGCGCTCGATCAGGCCGGGGCCTTTGCCATCGTCATCGAGGGCGTGGTCGAACCGATCGCGATCGAGGCGACCAAGGCGACCGGATGCCCGATCATCGGCATCGGGGCGTCGAACCAGTGCGACGGGCAGGTCTTGGTCACCGAAGACATGCTGGGCATGTTCGAACGCGTGCCCCGGTTCGTGAAGCGTTACGAGAACATCGCCGACACCATTTCCGCCGCCGCCGAGCGCTATGCATCCGAAGTGCGCACTCGCGCTTTTCCGGGCGTCGAGCAGACCTACCAACCCAAGTGATTGCGCTCTTCACGGTCGCAAAATAATCAATTGATAAACAGGGCATTTCCATGTTGATGCGTTTCTACAAGGGCTCAATCTTCTTCACGATCGCCTGCTTTCTGCTCGGCGCGTGGTACGGCTGGTCGCAAAGCGGCAGCATGGCCGCGACGGCATCGATGTTGTGGATCATCTTCGTTCTGGCGATCCTCGAAGTATCGCTGTCGTTCGACAACGCGGTGGTCAACGCCGCGGTTCTGAAAGACATGGACGAAGTCTGGCAGAAACGCTTCCTGACCTGGGGCATGGTTATCGCGGTGTTCGGCATGCGCATCGTCTTCCCGCTGGCCATCGTCGCGATCGCGGCGGGCCTTGGCCCCGTCGATGCGCTGCGCCTGTCGCTGAACAACCCGGACGAATACGAACAGATCGTCAGCAGCGCCCACGTCGGCATAGCCGGGTTCGGCGGTGCGTTCCTCGCCATGGTCGGCCTGTCGTTCTTTTTCGACGGCGAGAAGGAAATCCACTGGCTTCGCTGGATCGAACAGAAACTGGCGCTGGTCTCGAACATCAAGGCCGCAGAGATCGCTTTGCTCCTCGTCGTGCTCTACCTCATCTCGCGAATGCTGCCGCCGGACGAGGCACTGACCTTCATGGTCGCGGGCACACTCGGCCTGGTCAGTTTCATCGCGGTGGAAGCGATCAGCACGATCCTCGAGATGCGCGACCAGGCCATGACCGTGAACGGCCAGATCGTCCGCTCGGGGCTCGGCGGGTTCCTCTACCTCAACGTCCTCGACGCCTCGTTCAGCTTTGACGGCGTGATCGGCGCCTTCGCCTTGTCGAACAACATGGTCGTCATCGCGCTGGGCCTGTCGATCGGCGCCATGTTCGTGCGTTCGATGACCATCCACCTGGTCAAGCAGGGTACGCTGGCCGAATACCGCTATCTCGAACATGGGGCCTTCTGGGCGATCATCGTGCTCGGCGCGATCATGCTGCTGTCGGCGCGTTTCCACATTCCCGAAACGATCACCGGCCTGATCGGCGCGGTGCTGATCGGTCTGTCGCTGTGGTGGTCGGTGCGGCACAAGCGCCGCCACCCCGAAGCCGAGCTTGAAGCCGCGGTCAGGGCCGACTGAGCCGCGCGGCGAGCGGCGCTGCCAGCACCAGCTGCGCCAGATGATAGAGCAGGATCGGCATCAGGATGGCCCCGGCCGCTGCCGGCGCAAACAGCACAGTCGCCAGCGGCGCGCCCATCGCGATGCTCTTTTGCGCGCCGGCGAAAAGCATGGTGCGGCGGTTGGCCGGATCGAGGCCGACCGCCCCGCCCAGCAGCCAGGCCCCCCCGTGACCGATCGCCAGCATCAGCGCGGTGCCGCCTGCCAGCCATAGCCAGCCCGAAGCATCGATCTGGGTCCAGAACCGGGTCGCCACCGCGCCCGAGAAAGCGACATAGACAGCGATCGCGATCGAGCCCCGGTCCATGGCGGACACCAGAGGGCGGTTATCCCTGACCAAGTTGCCGAGGCGCCCCTGCAGCGCCTGGCCGAGAACGAACGGGACGAGTAGGATGACCACGACCTTGACCAGCCCGTCGGCGTGAAAGCCGACGCCCGCGTTGCCCGCCAATAACGAGAACAGCGGCGCGGTGACGAAAACGCCGAGGATGTTGAGCAGCGCCGCGGCGACGACCGAGCTCGCAACATTGCCGCCTGCAAGCGACGAATAGGCCGTCGCGGACTGGACCGTTGACGGCAGGCAGCCGAGATAGAGGAACCCCAGCGCGATAAGCGGCGGCATCCATCCCTGCCCCGCCTGCCAGACCAAGCAGCCTGCAAGGGCCATCGCGCCGAAGACCCAGGCGACGAGGGGCCAGAGCAGCCGGTGGTTGCCAAGGCCCTCCCAGACCTCGTGCCGCGGCAGCCGCAGGCCGTTAAGGAAGAACAGCAGGAACACCGCGGCGTTGGCGACGAACTGCGCAGCCTCGCGCGCCGCACCGTGAACCGGCAGGACGAACGCCAGGGCGATGGCCACGACCAGCAGCCGAACCATCGGATCGATACGGGACAGAACGCTCATCGTAGCGCTCTATTCCTGCGTCCCGTCATCAACGCAACCGGACCCTAGCGCCCCTTCAGGCTGGGAGCCGGTGCAGGCGTTGCCGAAAAGCGCGGCGCCGGGGCCGGCTGGACCATGCCGCCATCCTCGACGAATGTGCGCCGCGCCACGTTGTGCGGATGCTTCGGCGCTTCGCGCAGGCTCAGTACCGGGGCGAAACAGATGTCGGTGCCGTCCATGATCTCGCACCATTCATCGCGCGTCCTGGTCAGGATCAGGTCTGTCATGCGCTGCTTGAGGTCGTCCCACTTGGCCGGGTTCATCTGCTGGGCAAAATCGGCATCGCCGGCAAGGCCGGTCTTTTCCATCAGCAGGGCATAGAACTGAGGCTCGATCGAGCCGAGCGAGATGTATTTCCCGTCGCTCGTCTCGTAGGTGTCATAGAAGTGCGTGCCGCTGTCGAGCATGTTGACGCCGCGCTCGTCCTGCCATTGGCCGTTGCCGAGGAAGGTGTAGGTCATGGCCGACAGAATAGCCGCACCGTCGACCATCGCGCAGTCCACGACCTGACCGGTCCCGCCGCTGCGAACGTGAAGCAGCGCGGCCACCACCCCGAAGGCCAGCATCATGCCGCCGCCGCCGAAATCGCCGACAGCATTGACCGGGAAGGTCGGCTTCTGGCCCTTGCGGCCATAGGTGTGCAGAGCGCCCGACAGCGCGATATAATTGATGTCGTGACCGGCCAGCGGGGCCATCGGTCCGTCCTGGCCCCATCCGGTCATGCGTCCGATCACCAGGTTGGGATTGATGCCCAGCAGCACGTCGGGGCCGATGCCCATGCGCTCGATCACGCCGGGACGATAACCCTCGATCAGCGCGTCGGCGGTCTTCACCATGTCTTTCAATTTTGCGATCGCGGCTGGATCCTTGAGGTCGAGTTCGACCCGTTCGCGGTTGCGGTTGAGGATGTCGCGGTTGCCGCCGTCACCGAACCGGCCGCTGGTTCCCGGCCGTTCGACCCGGATCACCCGCGCGCCATGATCGGCCAGCATCATGCCGGCAAAGGGGCCGGGTCCGATCCCGGCCAGTTCGATAACGGTTACCCCAGAAAGTACGCCTGCCATCCTCATCCTCGAAATTTAATCGATCGATGAAATTGGCTTTAGGCGAAGTTTCCCGCTTGTCGAGGGGGCTAATTGCCGACCCGGTCCAAGGCCTCGGCAAGACGCGGGCTGTCACCCTCGATGCACCGAACCTTCCGCAGCAACTGGCGGGCAAGATCGGGCTGCTCGCCGAGTTCGCTGAGAGCCAGCCCCCAGGCCAAGGCGGGGAATCCGCTGTTGGGCAAAAGCTGCGCCGCGCGCTCCGCCGAGACCAGCGCCGCCCCTGCGTCCCCAGTCTGGAGTTGCGCCAAGGCCAGGTCCGCCATCACGCGACCATCGCGGGTTCCGGTTCGCGCGACCAGATCTTCCAGATCGGACCGGCTGCGCGCCCAGTCCCCGGACAGGGCAGCATGGCCGGCAGCAAGCCGGCTGGCCAGCAGGCTGCCGGGAAAGGCTGCATGATATCCGGTGACCAGCGCCGGCGTGCTTCGCCCCTGCCCCGTTTGCTCCAGCGCCTCGGTGGTGCGCAGTAGCAGGCGCTCGGGAAACCGCACCAGCATGGCCTTGCGGAACCGGTCGAGCGCGATCGGTGCCTTGCCATTTGCCAAGGCTGCATCACCGGCCAGGGCTTGGGCTTCAAACATGCCGGGACGCCGCTCGGCAAGAGTTGCAGCCTGTGTATCGGCACCCGTGAGATCGCCGGCCAGCAAGCGCGCGCGCACTGCTCCGGCGGCATCGTTCGCTGGCTGGTAGAGCATCGGCATGACCGGCAGCGGCTTTGCCGCCGCAAGCCGGTCGAGATAGGGCGCCGCCGCCGCGCGGTCGCCCGCCTCCTCGAGCGCGCGTCCCATCACGGCAAGCAGATAGGGCGATGCATCGGGGCGTTGCGCCGCGCCGGTGAACCGCCCGATCAGCCCGCGCAGGTCGCCGGCTTCGTAGAGCGCGCGCGCCAGCAGCAATTGCGCTGTCGTGTTCGCAGGTTGCCTTTGGACCAGCGGGTCGAGGATAGTCGCCGCGACATTGGCATTTCCTGCCTCCAGTTCCAGCGCGCCGCGCAGCAATGATGCCGCCGGCATGGCGTCCAGTCGTCGTCCCGTCCGCGCAATCAGGTTGCGGGCAAGGCTGGTCTTGCCCGCCCTTGCCGCCAGCACGGCCTGAAAGAACCAGGATCGCGGATCCTTCGCGTCGATCTCGATCATGCGACGGGTCACGGTCAGCATGTCGCGCACGCGCCCGGCCTCCCCCAGCGTCCCGGCGTATCCGGCCAGCAGATCGAGATCCCGGGGGTCACCGAGCAAGGCACGTTCGTATAGCGGGAGCGCCGCCACCCAGCCCGCCTGCTCGCGCAGCATCTGGGCGCGCAGTTCGAGCGCGCGGACGTTGTCGGGATCGATCAGCAGCGCCCGGTTCGCCGCGTCGATCGCGGCAAGCTGGTCCCCTTGGGAATAGAGCCGTCGCCCATTCTCGACCCAGGCCAGCGGATCGTTCGCCGCAGGTGCGGCGGCCCTGCCCGGCGCGGTCAGCACCACAAGTGCCGCGGCAAGGCACAGGGCGGGCTTCACCGCCGCTCAGACCTGCATGTCATACTGCTTGAGCAGGTCGTAGAGCGTCGGCCGGCTGATCCCGAGCATCTTGGCCGTACTCGAGATGTTGCCTTCGCTGCGCGCCAGAGCGTGGCGGATCACCCGCCGGTCCGCCGCCTCGCGCGCCACCTTGATGTTGAGCAAATGGCTGTCGTCAGCCTCGTCCGCGGCGAGATCAAGATCATGGGCGTGGACCAGCCTGGCATCGGACATGATCACGGCGCGTTTCACCCGGTTTTCCAGCTCGCGCACGTTGCCCGGCCAGTGCCAGGCGTCGATCGCGGCCAGCGCATCGGCGGAGAAACCCTTGACCTGCGGGTTCATCTCGCGCGCGAAGCGGGCGAGGAAGGCCTTGGCAAGAAGTCCCGCGTCGCCCGGCCGCTCGGCCAGGCTGGGGATCTTCACGACGATTTCGGCAAGCCGGTAGAACAGGTCCTCGCGAAACCGGCCGTCGCCGATCATCGCCTCGAGGTCCTGGTGCGTCGCGCAGACGATGCGGGTATCGACCGCGATCGACTTGCGCGAGCCGATCCGTTCGATCACCCGTTCCTGAAGGAAGCGGAGAAGCTTGACCTGCAGCGGAAGCGGAATGTCGCCGACTTCGTCGAGGAACAGCGTGCCGCCATGGGCCTGCTCGATCTTGCCCTCGGTTGTCTTTACTGCGCCGGTGAAAGCGCCCTTCTCGTGTCCGAACAGCTCGCTTTCGAGGAGATTTTCGGGGATCGCCGCGCAGTTGATCGCGACGAAGGCACCATCGGCGCGGTCGCTCGCCTCGTGCAGCCCGCGCGCCAGCAGTTCCTTGCCGGTGCCGCTGGCCCCCAGCAGCATGACCGAAACGTTGGTGTTGGCGACTCGCTCGATCGTGCGCGCGACCTTGACCATTTCCGGCGCCCCGGTGATCATCCGCCCGAGCACGCGGTTGTCGTCGTCCGAGCGCACGGCAAGGCGTCGGTTCTCGCCCTCGATATGGTGAAGCTGCAGCGCGCGGCGCACGATCAGGCCCAGGGCCTCGATATCGACCGGCTTCTGATAGAAATCGTAGGCCCCCTTGGCGATCGCCTGGAGCGCGCTTTCGCGCGCGCCATGACCCGAGGCGACGATGACCTTGGTGTCGGGCTTCAGCGCGATGATCTCGTCGAGGACGGCAAAGCCTTCGCTGGTCCCGTCGGGATCGGGCGGCAGGCCGAGGTCGAGCGTGACCACGGCCGGCTCCTCGGCGCGAAGGGCGGTGATCGCGGCGGCGCGATCGCCGGCGATGATCACGTCGAAGTCGGGATAGGCCCACTTGAGCTGCGCCTGCAGCCCGGGATCATCCTCGACGATGAGCAGCTTGGGTTTGGTCTGGGACATCAGGCGACTTTCTTGCCGGCGTGTTCAAGGGACTTGCGAAGCGCCGCCGAACTGGCGAGCGGCAGATGAATGGCAAAGCGCGAGCCGAGGCCCTCGCGGCTCTCGACCTCGAGGCGGCCGCCCATGGCGCGAACCAGCTCGCGCGCCTCGTAGGCGCCGATGCCGAAGCCGCCGGACTTGGTCGAATCGAACGGCTTAAACAGGCGGTTGCGGATGAACTCGGCGCTCATTCCGTAGCCGGAATCGACGATCTCGATCCCGCCATTGAGGTTGTCGCAGGTTACCCGCAGCATGACCTCGCTGTCCGCAGCACTGGCATCGACCGCGTTCTGGACAAGGTGGAGGATCACCTGTTCGAGCGATTCCGGTTCGCCGGATACCTCGCAGCCCTCGCTCTCGATCAGAAGGACCGGGTGGATCCCCGCGAATTGCTGGACCACACGGGCGGCAATCTCATCGACGCGGACAGGCGCAAGGCTCTGTACCGACATCGAACCATAGCGTGACAGCCGCGCCAGCAGCGCGTTGAGCTTGTCCGCCGAATTGCGCAGCGTCAGCAGCATGTCGGCACGGAAATCGGGATTCTCGGAATGCAGTTCGGCGTTGCGGGCAAGCAGGCTGAGCTGGCTCGCCAGGTTCTTGATATCGTGCATGACGAAGGCGATGCGGCGGTGGAAGTCGTCGAACCGACTGGCTTCGGCCAGCGCCTCCTGCCCCTTGCTCTCGGCGAGGTAGGAGGCAAGCTGGCGCCCGGCGACGCGCAGCAGGTCGAAGTCTTCCCAGTCGAGCGCGCGGGTATAGGCAGGCCGCGCCAGGACGACGAGGCCGACCAGGCGATCGAAATGGAGCAGCGGCACAGCACTCCACGCGCGCGGTTCCGCCATCAGCCAATCGGGCAGCGGCGGGCAGCGCTCGGGCATCGATCCGCCGTTCCGCAGCGCGTCGATATCGGCGACGAAGGCGGTCTGCTCGAAAGCGCCGACCGTCTCGGCGTCGAGCGCGACGCTCGGCACGTCGGCAGTCGGCCATTGCCAGCGCGCGGCCAGTTCGAACAGGCCGTCCTCACCGCGGGTGAGAAGCAGTCCAGCGGGGCTTTCGGTAATATCGGCCAGCGCACGGATCGCACGCTCTTCCAGCGATGCGGCATCGCCGCCGGCCTGTCCGATCGTGCGGGTGAAGCGCAACCATTCGGCGCGATAGTCGAAGCGGTGCGCGAACAGGTGCTTGGTCAGCGAGACGCGAAGCCACCCGCGCAGCCGCCTGGAAGGCAAGACGGCCAGCCCGGCCAGCATGACCACGGCGACGAAGCCGATCTGCATCTGCGCCGAAAAGTCGGTCCCCGAGAAGGCCAGCCACTGCGCGATGGCGACGAGGACGACCAGATATCCGCCTATCAGGAGCAGCGACAGGCTCTGGAACGTGGCGGCGTGCGAGGGACGGAACCGGATCTGCACGCTGTCGTCGCGCGCGCCCAGCACGACCAGGCCGGCAAAGACCAGGCCCATCGCGCCGCGCAGCCCGTCGAGCACGACCGGGCTCGAACCGGAAAGATAGGCGATGACGTAATAGGTCAGGTCGAACCCCCACAACAGCGCCAGCGCCAGCGCCGGCCAGCGCAGCAGGAGACGGGCCTGGGCCGAAGCGCCGCCGTAGAGGTTGTGGGCCAGCACGAGCCCGCCGATCGACACGAGCAGGCCGAGCGAGACGAAGGTGTGGAAGCCGACCGGCTCGACTGCACCGGGAGCGGTGCGCAGGAGGGCCATGACGCCGCCGATCTTGAGCACTTCGACGAAGGCGACCGCAAGAAGGATCGGCCGGATCGGGGCCATCGAAGTGTGACGCCCGTCGATCGAGAACAGACGGTAGAGCGCGAACAGCCAGGCCAGGTTGCGCACGCAGTCGAGCATCGTCGTGGCCGGATCGTGCAGCCCGTTGAACGCGCCCGACAGCGCCCAGACCGCGGTCAGCGCCAGCGCGATGCCGAGCGGCCGGCTGGCCGGTCCGTAGCGCCGTGGCATGGCGAGAAGCCAGCCGCCCGCGATCACGCAGGCCAGCGCCCCTGCTTCCCACGCCAGGGTTGCGACATTGGGCCACAGGCCGTCGCTGCCGAAGGCCGCGCTCATCGCGCGCCCTCGCGCCACAGGACCACGCGCAGGGTCTGCAGCAGGATCAGCAGGTCGAGAAACGGGGTGTAGTTCTTGGCATAGTACAAATCGTATTCGAGCTTGTGCCGCGAATCCGCGATGGACGCGCCATAGGGAAAGTTGATCTGCGCCCAGCCGGTAATACCCGGCTTAACCATGTGGCGTTCGGCGTAATAGGGCAGCTGCTGTTCCAGTTCGCCGACGAATTCGGGCCGTTCGGGGCGCGGACCGACGAAGCTCATCTTGCCGTTGAGAACCGTCCAGGTCTGCGGCAATTCGTCTATGCGGGTCTTGCGAATGAACTGGCCCAGCCGGGTCACGCGCGGATCGTTGGCCTGGGCCCACTGCGCGCCGTTTGCTTCGGCGTCGGTGTGCATAGAGCGCAGCTTGATGACGTCGAATCCTTCGCCATAAAGCCCGACTCGGCGCTGGCGGAAGAATGCCGGGCCTCGGCTGTCGAGCTTCACCAGCGCGGCGAACACCGCAATGAGTGGCGCGCTGAGCACCAGCAGCAGCGAGCTTGCGGCAATGTCGAACATGCGCTTGAGTGCGCCCGACACGGCTCGTCCGGACGAAAAGCCGTCCGAGAAGATCAGCCAGCTCGGGTTTACCGAATCGAGATCGACCCGGCCGGTCTCGCGCTCCATGAAGCTGGCGAACTCGTTGACGTGGACCCCGGTTGTCTTGATCCGCAGCAGGTCCGTCAGGGGCAGCGCGTTGCGCCGCTCCTCGAGCGCAAGAACGACCTCGGCCGCGGCAAGGGTCTGTACGTGCTTCGTCAGATTGGCAATCGCGCCGCGGCTGATTGCGCTTTCCACGACCGGCGGCGCATCCGTCATGGCGATAAACCCGACGATGACAAAACCGCTGCCTGGCCTTTCGGACAGCCTGCGCAGACGCTCGGCCCGCTTGCCGGCGCCGAGTACCAGCACCCGCCGACGAAAGGCCTCGGCTCCTAGCACGCGATCAGCGAACATCCGGTTGATCATGGTGAAGGTGATCGACAGGGCCATCGAATAGGCAAGGGTCGAGCGCCAGAAAGCCTGTGCGCCGAAAACGAAGTTCAGGAACGCGAGGCCGATGATGCCGAGCGCGACAGCCACCAGCAGCCGCGCGACCGCCTGGCGCATCGAACGCAGCGCCAGCGGCCCATAGACGCCAACCGCGATCATCGCGGTCTGGAGAGTGAGCGCGAAGCCGAGCGAGGGCCAGAAGCGGTCCGAGAAGCCGCCCACACTGACGCCGATCTGCATGGCACGCACCTGCCAGGCGAAGTCCGATGCCAGGAACAGCAACGCGAAATCGACCAGGCCGAGCAGCAGCACGGCGTGCGGAACATAGTGTTTGAACAGCCGGATCATCGAACCCTGGCAGCCTTCCTTTGCAAGTCAGGCCCGGGACTAACGTCCGAAAGTGAAATGTCGGTAAACTTTACAGCTTTTGGTTAAAGCCGCGAAAGCACGATGACGGCGCAAAGGTCGTCGGCGGCCAAGTCGTGGTGCCCCTGGCCCGACTCGAACGGGCACGCCTTGCGACAAACGATTTTGAGTCGTTCGCGTCTACCATTCCGCCACAGGGGCACGACAGACCGCGCGCTTAGCCGCCCCTGTCCAAGGGTTCAAGCGATCGAATCAAAATTGCCAGTCGAGCGATACATGCGCCAGGTCGGGGCCGCGCACGCGCTTTCCGCCAAGCGTGCCGATCTCCAGGACCGGGCCGCTCGCCTGATCGCCCCATGACTTGGCCGGCGGCTCCCAACGGTCGCCGCTGGGAAAGCCGCGCAAGGCGACCGAACCGATCCGTTCGTCACGGGTGCGTGCGCGCTGTGACATCGGCGCGGCTTGCCGCGGCTCGCTGACGGCGACAGTGTGCGTCGTCGCGACCGGCCCGCCGGCTGCCGCCAGAGCAAGCCCCAGGCTCTCGAAAACAAGAAGTCCCGTCATACTGCCACCCCATCCGCAAGTGTCCCTATGGGGCGAGTATTGGCAAGCGTGCCTAAGAAGGGATTAAAACCTCCCTTCACCGGCGCGTTAAGGACAAATAGTTCAGGCCTTGATGGCGGCAGCCAGGGCCTTGTGAAGGCGCGAGTGGAGCGCGTCGTTGCCCGCGAGAATCTGACGGTCGCAGATCGGCTGCGAAATACCGCGCCAATCGGTCACGAAACCGCCGGCCTCGCGCACCAGAAGGCAACCCGCCGCGCTGTCCCAAGGCGACAGTCCGCTTTCCCAGAACCCTTCGTAGCGACCCGCGGCAACCCAGGCGAGATCCAGCGCGGCCGAACCGAAGCGGCGAATGCCCGCCACCTGCGGCGCGATCGCGTTGAAGATCTTGGTCCATTCGGTGGCATCGCCGCGACCGGCAAAGGGCGTTCCCGTGGCGATCAGGCTTTCGTCCATGTGCCGGCGGGCCGAGACTCGCAGGCGTCGGTCGTGGAGCCAGGCACCGCGCGCCTTTTCCGCCCAGAAGCTTTCATCGGTGATCGGCTGATAGACCAGAGCCGCCGTTATTTCACCCCAGCCCGACCCGTCGAGCTTGGGTTCCTGCACCGCGATCGACACCGAAAAGTGCGGAATGCCGTGGAGGAAGTTGCTCGTCCCGTCGAGTGGGTCGATGATGAAGCGCGGCTTGCCGTCGGCGCCGTGGATCTCGCCGCCTTCTTCCATCAGGAAGCCCCAGTCCGGGCGGGCGGCGAGCAGCTCGTCATAGATGATGCGTTCGGCGCGCTGGTCGGCCTTGGAGACGAAATCCGCCGGACCCTTGCGGCTGACCTGCAGGTGTTCGACCTCGCCGAAGTCGCGGCGCAGGCGGCCACCCGCCTTGCGGGCGGCCTTTTCCATGACGCGGATGATGCCGGAAATGACGGCCATGACCTGTCCTTAGTCCGCCTTGCCGACGTAGGTGCGCTCGTAAACGTCGACGACGATGCGCGTACCGCTCGAAATGTGCGGCGGCACCATCACGCGCACGCCGTTGTCGAGGATCGCGGGCTTGTAGCTCGACGAGGCCGTCTGTCCCTTCACCACGGCGTCGGCTTCGACGATGGTGGCTTCGATCTGCGCGGGCAATTCGACGCTGACCGGGCGTTCTTCCCACAGTTCGAGCACGACATCCATGCCGTCCTGCAGGAAATCGGCCGCATCGCCAAGGAGGTCGCGCGGCAGGGTGATCTGTTCGAAGTTGTCCTTGTCCATGAAGACCAGGTCATCGCCTTCGGCGTAGAGGTACTGGAAATCCTTGGTGTCGAGGCGGACCTTCTCGACCGTGTCTGCGCTGCGAAAGCGGACGTTGGTCTTGCGGCCGTCGATCAGGTTCTTCATTTCGACCTGCATGAAGGCGCCGCCCTTGCCCGGCTGGGTGTGCTGGGTCTTGGCGACCTTCCAGATGCCCTTTTCATATTCAAGGATATTGCCGGGACGAATGTCCACGCCGCTGATCTTCGCCATGGGATGCCTTCAGAAGTTGAGAAAGACGCCCCGGTCTGCACCGGGAAAGGCGCGCCCTTAGCGCGAGGCGCGCCATCCGGCAAGGTGGCATACGTCAAGGTGGCGGCGTCGTTCATCGCCTGCTAAGCGGCGCTCGTCCAACGGAGCGCGCCATGATCCGCACCCTCGCCATCGCCGCCATCGTGTTCGCCGCAGCGCCCGCCTCTGCCGTTCCGGGAGGAAAGCTGGGCACTCTCGAGGCGGGAAGCTATGCCTGCGAACTGCCCGGCGACGCCGCTGGTCCGGCCGGCATCCGCCAGCCCGACGAAGCTTTCGAGATCGTCAACGCCAACACCTATCGCACCGCGGCCGGGCGCGGCACCTACCTTCTCACCGGCGAAACCGTGACGATGACCAGCGGCCCCAAGAAGGGCACCCGCTATCACCGAATTTCCGGCCGGTTCCTGCGGATGATCGGACCCGACGGCAAGGACAGCGCGCTGCGCTGCGTGCGCCGCGTCGTCAACAACGGCTAGTCTGCGGCCTGGGCCCGGGTCTCGGTGCGGCGATAGGTCAGAACCAGCAACGCGACGATCACGACAACTGCGACCCATTCCGATGCGGGGGCAAAGCTGTCGCCCACGATCGCCAGCTTCGCCGGATCGCCGGTCGCGCCCACGGCCCCTGCAAAGGCGAGGCCGAACAGGCTGTCACCGACGATCAGGCCGGTCGCCAGCAACACGCCGAGCCGTTCGGTGAACTCGGGCCGCGACGTGCGCGCCGCCATCACGTTCCAGAAATGCCCGATCACGGCGCCGATAACCGCCGGAAAGACCAGCGTCGCGGGAAGGTAGATGCCCATGGCGACGGCGAGGGGAGGCAGTTTGCCCTTGCCCGCCTTGCGCAGCCCTTCGTCGATCGCGATCAGCACCGCGCCGATACCGACGCCTAGCCAGATCAGGTCCCAGCGCAGCGAGCCGCCCAGCACGCCCTGTGCAATCGCGGCAAAAAGCGACGCCTGCGGCGCGGCCAGTGCGTTCTCTCCCGCCCCCGGCGCGCCCGCGAATCCGAAGCTGGTGGCCAGTAGTTGCAGCACCGGCGGCAGGATCAGCGATCCCGCGACCACGCCGATGATCAGCGCGACCTGCTGCTTCCACGGAGTCGATCCGACCAGTTGCCCTGTTTTCAGGTCCTGGAGATTGTCGTTGGCGACGATCGCGATGCCGAAAACGAACGCCACCAGGAACAGCGCGAAGGCAATCAGCGGAGCACGCTCGCCCTCGCCCACTCCGCCGCCGAAGATCGCCGCCACCACCACGGCGGCGATCAGGATCGACAGGATGCCGACGCCCGAGACCGGGCTGTTCGACGTGCCGACCAGACCTGCCATGTAGCCGGTAACGACCGCAGTAAAGACGCCGATGACGGCAACGAAAAGCAGGGTCAACAGCAGCACGGCGGGGATCGATCCGGCCAGCGGTCCGCCCTGGACGAATTGCCAGACAAGCACGAAGATCGGCACGAACATCGCGGCAGACAGCCCGACGACCCACCCGGCGGACAGGTCTCGTTCGGTGAGGTCGATCGCAGCCCCGGCCTTGCGCGCGCGGGACGTCGCGGCGATGCCGGCCAACCCGCGCACGATCGCCCCGGTGATGCGCAGCAGGGCCCACAGCGCGGCCACGGCCATGGCGCCTGCGCCAACCATCCGCACCTGCTGGCCGAAGACCGTGCCGACGACCTCCTCGGCAGGGCCCGGCATTCCCGCGCTTAGCCAGGGCAGGAGGATCAGCTTGCCGATGACGAGGCCGGCCAGCATGGAAAGCCCGGTCGCCAGCCCGATCAGGTGTCCGACCGCGACGAGGCCCAACGACATCGTCGATCCGATGGTCGCATAGCCGGCGCCGATCTTGAACACCTTCGCAACTTCGCCCGCGGCCAGCCGCAGCATGGTCAGCACGCCGAACCCGGCCCCGGCCAGCGCGCCAAGCAGGATCGTTGCCAGGCCGACGCGGTTTTCGCTTTGCCCTTCGGCATCGCCCATGCCGACCCTCAGGATTTCGGCCCCGGCAACGCCTTCGGGATAGGGCAGATCGCTGTCGACAACGAGCGCGCGGCGCATCGGCACCGAGAGCATGACCCCCAGGATCCCGCCCGTCGCACAGACCAGCATTGTTTCCCAGTACGGAATCGCCTGCCACCATCCGACGATAACCAGCGCGGGCAGGATGAACACCATCGTCGCCACGGCGCCCGCCGCGCTGCCGATGGTCTGGACGATGTTGTTCTCCACAATCGTCGCCCCGCCCATGGTCCTCAGCACCGCCATCGAAATGACGGCGGCGGGAATGGCGGTCGAGAAGGTCAGGCCGACCCGCAATCCGAAATAGACGTTGGCGGCCGTGAACAGGAAGGTCAGCGCCCCGCCCAGAATGATCGACCGAAGGGTAAGTTCGCGCGGCGTCGGCTCGGCAGTCATTCAGCCCCCTCAATCATTCTAGCAGCCATCAATCTGAAATGGTTCACACACTTCGAACCGATTGGCGAGAGAAATAGAAGTCCGCCGTGCGCTCACCGAGCCGCCAGGCCCTATGTTGCAGGATTCGGCGCAGCAGGAAATGATCGCGGTCGGATCGCCGGGCCACGGCCGGATCGGCGGTCGGCTAGACCTCGGCAGCTTTACCGAAACACGCTTGAACAGGATCGCGACGCAGCCAGCGCAATTTCCGATCTGACGCCCTATCCCTTGAGGATCGCCGCAAAGGCCTTGACGGCAGCGGCCTCGTCACCGCCCCAGACGGCATGGCTGACGGCCAGGAAGTCCGCGCCGGCCTCAACCAGAGGCGCGGCGTTTTCGGGGGTGATCCCCCCGATCGCGACGCAGGGAATCTCGAACAGTTCCTGCCACCAGGTCAGCAGATCTGGCGTCGCGACGTGTTCGGTCTGCTTGGTCGTGGTGGGATAGAAGACCCCGAAAGCGACGTAGTCGGCCCCCGCCTCGCCCGCTTCCATGGCAAGATGGCGGCTGTCGTGGCACGTGACGCCGATCTGCGCGTCGCGACCGAGACGCTGGCGCGCTTCGCCAACGTCGCCATCGCCCTGCCCCAGGTGCACGCCATCGGCGCCAAGGCGCTTCGCGAGCGAAATCGAATCGTTCACGATAAAGGCCACATCGCGATCGGCGCAGATCCGTTGGAGCGGATCGGCAAGGCGCGCGGCCTCGTGCTCGTCGAAGCCCTTCACGCGGAACTGGAAGGCCGCCACCGGCCCTGCATCAAGTGCGCGGGTCAGCCGGTCGGGATAGGCACCCGCCACGTCGAGCGGCGAGATCAGGTAAAGCTGGCAATCGGACATGGCCCCTGCCCTAGACGCGCCACGGCCCTTCGCCAAGCGTTCCGGAACCGTTCAGGCGTGCCTTGCGTTATGCGCACTATGAGACACGCCATCGCGATTCCGCTCGCCGTCGCCCTCGTCCTGCCGGGGTGCATCACCTATCGCAACAGCAGCGACGGCATCACCCGGTTGCGCATCGGGGAAACGGGCGTGGTCGGCGGGCCATCCGTCACGCCGCTGACCGTGCTGGAGGACAGCCGCTGCGCGCGGGACGTCCAGTGCGTCTGGGCCGGCCGGGTCAAGGTTACCGTCCGGATCGACCTTGGCACCGGATCGCAAAGCCGCGACTTGGTTCTGGGCGAACCGCAGCAGGTCGCCGACGGTTCGCTGACGCTGGTCGAAGTGCTCCCGGAAAAGCGCGCCGACCAGACGATCTACCCCGACGAATACCGTTTCGGCTTCAAGTTCGCCGGGGGGCTTTGATCGCTCAGGCGGTCTTGACGGTCGATCCGGTGTAGATCTCGTCGATCGCACTGCCCAGCGCGGCGTCGAATTCGGAATCGCTCATCTGGAAGCGCAGGTCTTCGAGCAGAGCGCGGCTGAAGCTGGCGATGATGCCGCGGTTCTTGGCTAGCTCGACGCAGGCTTGGGGCCGTGCATAGCCACCCGACAACGCCACGACGCGTAGCACCTTCGGATGGTCGACCAAGGCATCGAACGTGCCGGGGACGACCGGCAGCGACAGCTTGAGCATGACCTGCTGGCCCTCGGCAAGCGCATCCAGCTGCTTCAGGATTTCGTCCTTCAGGATGGTGTCGCATTCCGCGCGGGTCGCGCTCTTGATGTTCACTTCTGGCTCGATGATCGGCATCATGCCGTGCGAGAGAACCTGGTTGCCGACCTCGAACTGCTGCTTGACGACAGCGGCGATGCCTGCCGCGTTTGCCGAATTGATGACCGAGCGTTCCTTGGTCCCGAACACGCCCAGCGCCTTGCTCTTGGTCAGCAGTGCGTCGAGTTCGGGCATAGGCTTCATCAGCTGCACGCCCTCGGCCTCGTCTTCGAGCCCCTTGTCGATCTTGATGAAGGGAACGATCCCCTTCGCGATCAGCGCAGAGGGGACAGACTGACCATCCACCGAACCGTCCATCGTGCGCTCGAACAGGATCGCGCCGATCACCTTGCTGCCGTCGAAAGCGCTGGAACGGATGATACGGCTGCGCATGTCATGGATCAGGCCGAACATTTCCTCGTCGTTCGACCAGGCGCCTTCTTCCACGCCATAGCCCTTGAGCGCCTTCGGGGTTGACCCGCCCGACTGGTCCAGCGCGGCGATAAAGCCGTTCCCGGCGGCCATCTTGGCAGTCATCTCGGCAGTGTTCATGCGATTTCAGCCCCTGTTGCATACGTATGTGAACGCGGCCCATAACGAGCCGCCGGCCAAGCTGCAAGAGCGCCTTCAGGCGTTTTCGAGCGCAACCACCCCCGGCAGTTCCTTGCCTTCCATCCATTCGAGGAAGGCGCCGCCGGCGGTGGAGATGTAGGAGAAATCCTCGGCCACGCCGGCGTGATTCAAGGCGGCAACGGTGTCCCCGCCGCCGGCGACCGATACGAGCGCGCCTTCGGCGGTCAACGCCGCCGCGCTGCGCGCCAAGGCCACTGTCGCGGCATCGAACGGCGGCATTTCAAACGCGCCCATCGGACCGTTCCAGACCAGCGTTCGGCAGGTCTTGAGCACATCGGCCAGCGCCTCGACCGCCTGGGGGCCGACATCGAGGATCATTTCGTCGGCGGCCACTTCGTGGACGTTGCAGGTGCGCAAGCTCGCCGGGTTTGCGGCAAACTCCTTCGACACGACCACGTCATAGGGCAGATGGACGGTGCAGCCCGCCGCGTCAGCCGCATCGAGGATCGCTTCGGCCGTACCGGTCAGGTCATGTTCGCACAGCGACTTGCCGACATTGACCCCGCGCGCGGCAAGGAAGGTGTTGGCCATGCCGCCGCCGATGATCAGGTGATCGACCTGGGTGACGAGGTGCTTGAGCACATCGAGCTTGGAGGAAACCTTGGCCCCGCCAACGACGGCGGCGACCGGCTTGACCGGATTGCCCAATGCAGCGTCGAGCGCTTTCAGTTCGGCTTCCATCGATCGCCCGGCATAGGCCGGTAGCAGGCGGGCCAGCCCTTCGGTGCTGGCGTGGGCGCGATGCGCGGCGGAGAAGGCGTCGTTGACGTAGATATCGCCATTGGCGGCAATTGCTGCGGCAAAATCCGGATCGTTGGCTTCCTCGCCCTTCCAGAAACGCGTGTTCTCCAGCATCGCGATATCGCCTGGCTGAAGAATGCCGACTGCCTGTTCGACCACCGGGCCGGTGATTTCGGGAATGAACATCACTTCTTCGCCGAGGACGGCCTGCACCGCGTCGAGGGTCATCGACACCGACATGGTCGAAACGCGCTCGCCCTTGGGGCGGCCGAAGTGGGCGAGCAGCAGGACCTTGGCGCCCTTGCCCGCCAGTTCCAGGATCGTGGGGGCCGAGGCGCGCACCCGGGTGTCATCGGTAACGGCGCCGTCATGCATCGGCAGGTTGAGATCGACCCGCACCAGTGCGACCTTGCCGGCAATGTCGCCGAGATCGTCAAGCGTCTTGAACCGCGTCATTCGATTATCCTTATCTCGTCGCCCAGGGCGATTTCGCCGTCGGCGATGACCCGGCCAAGCGCGCCACCGCGCCAATCGGGCAAGAGTACGGCCTTGAGGCCGGGCGCGATCTCTTCCATGCGGCTGCACGGATCGCATTCGGTGGTGACTTCGATGCGCAGGCTGTCGCCGATTGCGATGATCGCTCCGGCCTGGCGCGGCAGGCGAATTCCCTGCGTCAGCAGATTGGCCCGACGTTTCCACCACTGAAGGTCGTCGTCACCGGCGCGGCCCAGATCGGCCAGCGCGGCCTCCCAGCTTTCCGCTTCGATCAACGAAATCTGGCGGCGTGGCTTGCGCCCCGGCCGCACGGCACCGCGAAAATCGCCCTGCACGCCGCCTGCTGCGGAAACCGATACATGGTCGAGCACCTCCATCGGTCCACGCGGGCGATCGTGCCGCGCGATGCCGAGGAGGCGCCCGGCAGCCATCAGATGAGTTTGCCCATCGTGCCGGCCGTGTCGACCATACGGTTGGAGAAGCCCCATTCGTTGTCGTACCAGCTCAGCACACGAACCAGCTTGCCGTCGATCACCGCCGTTTCGAGGCTGTCGATGGTGCTGGAATTGGCGCAGCCATTGTAGTCGATCGAGACCAGCGGTTCGTCGGAGAAGCCCAGTACGCCCTTCAAAGCGCCATTGGCGGCATCCTTGAGCAGCTGGTTGACTTCATCCTTTGTCGTGTCGCGCTTGGGCTGGAAGGTCAGGTCGACGACCGAAACGTTGGGGGTCGGCACGCGGATGGCCGAACCGTCGAGCTTGCCCTTCAGTTCAGGCAGGACTTCGCCCACGGCACGGGCAGCGCCGGTGGTGGTCGGGATCATCGACATGCCGGCAGCGCGGGCGCGGCGCGGATCTTCGTGGATCTGGTCGAGGATCTTCTGGTCGTTGGTATAGGCGTGGACCGTGGTCATCAGCCCGCGTTCGATGCCGATGGCGTCGTTCAGGACCTTGGCGAAGGGCGCGAGGCAGTTGGTGGTGCACGATGCGTTCGAGACGATGGTGTGCGCGGCTTCCAGCTTGTCATGGTTGACACCGAACACGACCGTCAGGTCGACATTCTTGCCGGGGGCCGAGATCAGGACCTTCTTCGCGCCGGCAGCCAGATGCTTTTCGCAAGAGGCGCGGTCGGTGAAGAAACCGGTGCATTCCAGCGCGATGTCGACGCCGTTGGCCTTGTGCGGCAGGTTCGCCGGATCGCGTTCGGCGGTAACCTGGATGCGCTTGCCGTTGATGATCAGATCGTTGCCATCGACTTCGACCGTGCCCGAAAAGGCGCCGTGGACGCTGTCGCGCTGGAACAGCATGGCGTTGGCCTTGGCCGAGGCGAGATCGTTGATCGAAACCAGTTCGAGATCGTGGTCGTCCCGCTCCAGGATCGCGCGCGCGACATTGCGCCCGATGCGCCCGAAACCGTTGATCGCAACCTTGATTGCCATGAACTCAACTCCTCTTAAAGGCCAAGCTTGGCCTTGATCTGCGGAACAATCGCCTCTGCGGTGAGGCCGAAATAGGGGAACAGCGCTTCGGCCGGGGCCGAGGCACCAAAGCGGTCGATGCCGATGGCCAGACCGTCGCGGCCGGTCCACTTGTGCCAGCCGAAGGTTGTGCCGGCTTCGATCGACACGGCCAGCGCGCCTTCGGGGATCAAGCTGTCCTGGTACGACTTGTCCTGTGCCTCGAACAACTCCCAGCACGGCATGGAAACGACATCGGCGCCAATGCCGGCTTCCTCGAGCGCCTTGGCCGCTTCTACCGCGATCTGCACTTCCGAGCCCGTCGCGAGCAGCACGACCCGGCGTGCCGCCTTGGCCGCGACCAGACGATAGGCACCCTTGGCACTGCGGTTCTCGTCGGCATCGTCGCGCAGCGCGGGCAGGTTCTGGCGGGTCAGCGCCAGCGCGCTCGGACCGTCCTTGCGTCGAAGCGCCAGTTCCCAGCACTCGGCGGTCTCCATCGCGTCGGCCGGGCGCATCACCCACAGATCGGGGATCGCGCGCAGCGAAGCGACGTGCTCGATCGGCTGGTGGGTCGGACCATCTTCGCCCAGACCGATCGAATCGTGGGTCAGCACGAAGATCGAGCGAGTCTGCTGCAGCGCCGCCAGACGGATCGCGTTGCGGCAATAGTCGGAGAACACCAGGAAGGTGCCGCCGTAGGGCACGATGCCGCCATGCAGCGCCATGCCGTTCATCGCCGCCGCCATGCCGAACTCGCGGATGCCGTAATAGAGATAGCGGCCCGAGTAATCATCAGCCGTGAACGGGCCGGTCGACTTGGTCTTGGTGTTGTTGGAACCGGTGAGGTCGGCCGATCCGCCGATCATCGCGGGAACGGCGGCGGTGAGGACCGTCAGCGCGTCCTCGCTCGACTTGCGGGTTGCCAGCTTGGGCTTATCGGCGGCCAGTTTGGCGCGGTACTCGTGCCAACCGTTCAGCGTCGGCAATTCGCCCGCCATGCGGGCGGAAAACTCGCCGCCGCGCGCCTCGGCGTTCAGGCGCTTCTCCCATTCGGCGCGGGTTTCGGCACCCCTGGCGCCCAGGCTGCGCCAATCGGCCATCACATCATCGGGCACGACGAAAGGCTCGGCTGTCCAGCCCAGCACCGCGCGGGTCGCGGCGATCTCTTCGGCGCCAAGCGGACTGCCATGAACGTTGTGGGTGCCCTGCTTGTTGGGCGCGCCCTTGCCGATGACGGTATGACAGGCGACCAGCGACGGGCGCGGGTCGGCCTCCGCCTCGGCCAGGGCACGGGCAATATCGGCGAAGTCATGGCCGTCGCATTCGGCGGTATGCCAGCCGGTCGCGCGGTAGCGTGCAAGGATATCCTCGCAGGTCGACAGCGAGGTGTCACCGTCGATGGTGATGTGATTCGAATCCCACAGCACGTTGAGCTGGCCAAGCTGGAGATTGCCGGCAAGGCCGATCGCCTCGTGGTTGATGCCTTCCATCAGGCAGCCGTCGCCGGCGATCACCCAGGTCTTGTGATCGACCAGATCGCTGCCGAACTCGGTGTTGAGGTGGCGTTCGGCAATCGCCATGCCCACGGCCATGGCCAGACCCTGGCCCAAGGGGCCGGTGGTGCATTCGATCGCTTCCAGCTCGATATTCTCCGGGTGGCCGGCACATGGGCTGTGCAGCTGGCGAAACTTGCGGATGTCATCGATGGTCGGCGCGTCATAGCCGGTCAGGTAGAGCAGCGAATAGATCAGCATCGAACCGTGGCCGGCCGAAAGTACGAAACGGTCGCGGTCGGGCCACTTGGGCGCTGCGGGATCGAACTTGAGGAACTGGCTGAACAGCACCGTGGCGACATCGGCCATGCCCATCGGCATGCCGGGATGGCCCGAGTTCGCCGCCTGAACGGCGTCCATCGAAAGGGCACGAATGGCGTTTGCCATGGGGGCAAGGCGGGAAGGAGCCAGGTTCGCGGCAGAGGGGCTCATTCGACAAGGCTCCCGGAAAGATCGCTGAAACTGCGCCGAGTCGGCGCGGGGCCTCCTTTAGGGTGGCTCCGCCCCCCGTCAACCCGGCCCTTCCCGGCCGCTTTGTCAAAGCGTGGGAAAAGCAGGGCCCATCCCTTTGCAGCGTGACGCTTTTGGGTTAGCCAGCTGTCATGGATGGGGATCGCACCGCCCGCGCCAAGGCGCGCATCGACGCGGCGCTCGCCCGGATCGAGGCGGGGGTACGCGCCAGCAAGGGTCCGGCAGATGGCGCCGACCTGGCCAACCTGCAGAGGCGGCACGATCGCCTGTGCACCGTGGTCCAGCAATCACTCGACCAGCTCGACCTGCTGATCGACAACGCGGAAAGGTAGCCTTGCTATGAGCAACGTAACCTTGCAGATCGGCGGACGGTCTTACACGGTAGCCTGCGCCGACGGCGAAGAAGAGCACATCGCGGCGCTGGGCCGCAAGATCGGCGAAAAGGTCGAACAGCTCGGCCCCGGGCACAGCGAAGTACGCCAACTGCTGTTCGCCGCGCTGCTGCTGTCCGACGAACTGCACGAAGCGCGTGGACGCCCGGATGGAACGAGTGGCCCGGTTCCCGCGACGGGCACCGACGATTCCGCCGATCTGCTCGAATCGATTGCCGACCGGCTGGAAAAAGTCGCGCTTTCACTTGAGGCTTAGGGCGCTCGGCCCTACATGGGGCGCGACGGGTACTGCCCGGTGCGAACCGACAGAATATCCCTGAGGCTATAAGCAATCCATGGGGGCTGTCCCTGGTCGGGCCGCTGTTTCGCGCAGAGGTCCGGCACACATGGTCCCCACCTGACGTTTGAGGCGTCAGAGGATTTCCCCGGCAACGGCCCATGGCGGTCCCGTCACCCGATCTTTTGAGCAAGGCCGCCCCTCGTGATCGACAAGCAAGCGCTGCGAACCCGGATGCGCGCAGCGCGACGCGAACACGAGGCCGCAATTCCCGCTGCCATGCGCGCATTGCTGTTCCTGCGCCCGCCTGCTCCGCTGCTCGGCCTGATTGCACCGGGCGCGACGATCGGCCTCTATCACCCCGTCGGAAGCGAGGCTTCGCCCCTCGGCTACGCCCGCTGGTTCTATGAAGCCGGGCATCCGGTCGCCCTGCCCTGGTTTGCGGACCGCTCCAGCCCGATGCGGTTCCGCCTGTGGAGCAACCCCTTCGTCGAGGACGAGCTTGAGCCAAGCCCCTGGGACGGCATGCAGCCTGACGGTTCGGCCGATCCGGTCGATCCCGACGTGCTTGTCGTCCCCCTGCTTGCCTTTACCGACCTGGGCCTTCGACTCGGCCAGGGCGGCGGGCACTACGACCGCTACCTGGCGGACAACCAGGACGCTCTGACCATCGGCCTTGCCTGGGATTGCCAGCGCGTTGACAGCCTGCCACTGGAGCCGCACGACATGCCGCTGCGCGCGGTGGTGACGCCCACACGCTTTTACGGACCGTTCTGAACCGATGCGCGAACAACCGACCTTGCGCATACCCTTTGGCGTCCTGGCGCTGCTGGTGGCCTTGCTGATCTATGGCGTACTCGTCGCGCGTTACGTAGCACCGGTGATGGAAGGCTGGCACGCCCTCCTGCAGACCCCGGTTTATATCCTGCTCGGCGTCATCTGGCTGCTGCCGCTCAAGCGCTTCCTGATCTGGATGGAAACGGGTCGCTGGGGTTGAGCAGCGCGGCGCGGGCAATATCCTTGTCCCGCCCGAAGCGCAGCAGCATTGCGTGAAGGTCCGCTCGCGACGGCACCCAGATAATGCTGTCGCCGACCGAGATCGGTTCTCGGCTGGTTGGGATCACGCCGCGCCAAGTGGCGCCGTCAAAAACGTCGAAGCCCGCAAACAGTTCGATGGGCAGTGCGGCGCTCGTCCAGGTAACGAACAGGTCCGAGCGGAATCGGCCATCGCTCCGTCCGACAGCCGGCTTCAGCCCAAGCGGGTCGAGCACGGCAGCGGCATCGCGCGGATCAATCAGCACGTCCACATCGCGCACGTCGCCTACTTCTACGCCGTGGAGGGCGAGGGCCGCGCTGGCCACGATCCACCAATCGTGCCGCGCAGGCGCCATCACATCGGCCACGGCAAGCAGGGTGGAACGGAGCGGTGCGGCAAGGGTCATGCGACGCCCCTTGCTCGTTTCGTGCACACACGGCAACCTTCGGCCAAAGAGGGGATTGCGGCATGAAACGCAGGTTCGGTCTGGCGCTGGGCGGCCTGGTCCTGGGTCTCGGACTCAGCCTGTTCCTCGCCCGCATCTGGGTTGCAGAGCGGCTTTTCCATGCGGCGATCGACCGGACGGTCGGGATCGACCAGTCGGGCGCCCTGCCCGACGGTCTACATGCCTATGTCTGCGGCAGCGGCTCGCCCATGCCGGATGCCGCCCGAGCAGGTCCGTGCATCGCCATCCTGGCGGGACAACAGGCGTTCGTCTTCGATTCCGGAGCTGGCTCGATCCGCAAGCTTGGCCGGATGGGCTTTCCGATGGAAAAGCTGCAGGGCGCGTTCCTGACCCACCTGCATTCCGATCACATCGACGGCCTTGGCGAATTGATGCTGCAGGCCTGGATCGCTGGCCGCCGTTCGGCGCCGCTGCCGGTCCATGGCCCCGAAGGAACCGGCGCGGTAGTGGCCGGCTTCACGCAGGCTTACCGGCCGGACAGGGGTTTTCGCATCGCCCACCACGGACCACTTATCGCCAGGCCGGACGGGTTCGGTGCCGTGCCGGTTGAGATTACGATACCGCCGGGTGCTTCGAAGGTTCCGGTCTATGCCAAGGACGGCGTGCAGATCACCGCGATAAGGGTCAACCACAGCCCGATCTCACCGGCCTTCGGATACCGAATCGATTACCGGGAGCGCTCGATCGTGATCAGCGGCGACACGGTTAACGATACCAATCTGGTTGCGGCGTCGAAAGGCACCGATCTTCTGTTCCACGAGGCGCTGAACCGTTCGATGGTCGAAGCGCTTGGCGCAAAGCTGAAGGAGCGCGGCCACGCCGATACCGCGCAGATCATGTCCGATATCAGGGACTATCACGCCACCCCAGAGGACGCCGCCCGCGCTGCCAAGCAGGCCGGCGCGAAGGCTCTGGTTCTCTACCACCTCGTCCCGGCGCCTCCGTCCCGGTTGATCGAGCCACTGTTCCTTGGCAACGCCCCGGAAATCTATCCGGACGTGAAGCTGGCGCACGACGGCATGATCGTCACCCTGCCGGCGGGCAGCAAGGATGTTCGCTTCGGCGAAGGGTTCTGATTTGTAAGGAAAGTCCCAAGTGGCGCGAGTGACGGGGCTCGAACCCGCGACCTTCGGCGTGACAGGCCGACACTCTAACCAACTGAGCTACACCCGCGCAGCCACTTGGGAGCCGCGCCACTAGGCCAGCAGCACAGGCCTGTCAACAGCTTCGCGCGACGATTTTTTCATCCGTGCGACAGGCCGCGCCGCCACGGCAAACGCCCTGTTAACCATATCTTTGCCCTTGCCGGCGACAACGGCACCACAGGCCCGGAAACGGGTGCATTCGGGGGCAAATCGTTCGTGCCAAAGTTCCGCATCAGCGCCGCGCGCATGGTACATCTCCTGCTCGCCACTATGGCAGTCGCCTTGCCCAATTTCGCCCAGGCGCGCGTGTCCGTGGCACTCGACAGCGCGGTCTTCGTCGAACGCGGCGGACGGGCGAACGGGCGCATGCTCGAACCTGCCCGGCGGCTCAGCCGCGGCGACCGCGTCGTCTATATCGTGACCTGGACGCGCCAGGCCGGAGATGGCGGCTTCGTGGTCACCAATCCCCTCCCGCGCACGGTCTATTACCAGGCCAGCGCCGACGACAGCGAACAGGTTTCCATCGACGGAGGCCGAACCTGGGGCCGCCTCGACGACCTGCGCATCGGCACTCGGCTTGCCACGCCCGAAGATGTCACTCACGTGCGCTGGCGCATTCCGGCCCCTGTCGCCGCGCGCGGATCGGGACAGATTGCCTACAGCGCGATCGTGCGCTGAATCAGCACCCTTCGTACTTCCAGTTGCGTTTCTTTCCCTCGGCCAACCACTCCACGGCCTGGGCGATCCGCTTGTCGCGGGTTTCGGGCCGCTTGGCCTCGCTGATCCATTCGACGTACTCGCGTCGATGTGACGGAGCGAACTGCTCGAGCACGGCCTTGGCCGCCGGGTTGCCATCCAGCGCCGCCTGAAACTCTGCCGGGACTGGCAGATCGGGCTTGGCCCGGCGCGGCGCAGTTTCCTTCTTCGTTCCGCTTTCGATATCCGCTCTTGCTGCGCGCAATTTCCGGGCGAGCGCGGCATCGGCGGGCAAGTCCGACAGGCTGGCGATCTTGCCGTATTGCCCCATGGCATCGCCCTGACGCCCCTGTCCGTGGATCACGAACGCGCAGTGCGCCTTGAACGCGGCCATGCCGGCCAGGTTCTTTCCGCCCACCATGAAGTGCGGCATGCCCCACTTGATGGTTTCCTCCACATCCGGAAACGTCGCGTGGACGAGGGCGCGCAGATGCGTCAGTACCGGCTGGGCGAAGGGTGCGGCATCTGCGATCTTGGCATCGATCCGCGGGTCCTTCGCCATGCCGTTCTCCGTCAGTTCGCCAGCAGCAGCGCCGGATTTTCGATCAGGCGCCTTACCGACTGAATGAAGCTGGCAGCATCCCAGCCGTCAACCACCCGGTGATCGCAGCTGATCGAAACGTTCATCAGCTTGCGCTTGGCGATCCGTTCTCCGCCCATGCCGTCAGGCACGAACATCGGCCGTTCGACAATACGGTTGGGGCCGATGATCGCCACTTCGGGCCGGTTGATCACCGGCGTCGTCGCGACCCCGCCGAGCGGACCGAGGGACGTTATCGTGATCGTCGAACCCGACAGTTCCTCGCTCTTGGCGCTGCCGTTGCGGGCGGCATCGGCCAGGCGGCGGATCTCGTTGGCCAGCTGCCAGAGGTTCTTGTCCTGCGCATCGCGGATGACCGGGACCATCAGGCCCGCGTCGGTCTGGGTCGCCATGCCGAGATGAACCGCACCGTGGCGCGTCACCACGCCGGCTTCGTCGTCATAGCGCGCGTTGAGCATCGGGAAATCCGGCAGCGTCTTGCAGATCGCGGCGATCAGAAGCGGCAGCATGGTCAGTTTCGGCCGGTCTGCCCCGAACCCTGTGTTCAGCTGCGCGCGCAGGTCCTCAAGCGCGGTGACGTCGCATTCCTCGACATAGGAGAAGTGCGGGATGTTGCGCTTTGACGCCGCCATGTTCTCGGCGATGCGGCGGCGCATTCCGATGACCCTGACCTGCTGGTCTGGCACCGTGCCGCCGGCGCCGCGGTAGGCGCCGTTATAGGCGAGGAACGCGTCGAGGTCGGCGTGGCGCAGGCGCCCGTCCTCGGCCGGACGGACCTGGGCAAGATCGATGCCCAGTTCCTTCGCGCGCGAGCGGACCGCAGGGCTTGCCAGCACCTTGGCACCGGCGCTGGCAGCAGACTGGGGCACCGATGCTGGTTCCGGCGCCGGTGCCGGAGCAGGCTTTGGCGCGGGCGGCGGCGGGGGTGCGGCAGGTTCGTCCGCCACCGCCGCTTCGACGCGCGCAACGTCGCCCGCATCCGGCGTTTCAGCGTCGATGCGCTCGGCAACAGCGGCTTCCTCGCCTTCGCTCGCGTCATCACCCTCGGTCTGGATGATCACCAGCGGCGATCCGATGGCGATCATGTCGCCTTCTGCGCCGGCCACTTCCAGCACGACGCCCGCCACCGGGCTCTCCATCTCGACCGTGGCCTTGTCGGTCATCACGTCGGCCAGTTTGCCGTCTTCCTCAACCCGGTCACCCGGTTTGACATGCCAGGCGACGATCTCGGCCTCGGCGATGCCTTCGCCGATGTCGGGGAGCTTGAAGGTGAACTTGCCCATTGTCTTATGCCTTCAAAAGCCGGTCGACGGCCTCGCCGATGCGGACCGGTCCGGGGAAATAGGCCCATTCGAGGCTATGCGGATAGGGGGTGTCGAACCCTGTCACGCGCTCGATTGGCGCTTCGAGGTGGTAGAAGCAGCGCTCCTGCACCAGCGCGGACAGTTCCGCGCCATAGCCGCAGGTCCGGGTCGCCTCGTGAACGATCAGGCATTTGCCGGTTTTTTCCACCGATTTTTGCACAGTGTCGATGTCGATCGGAACCAGCGTGCGCAGGTCGATGATTTCGGCATCGACGCCTTTTTCGGCCAGGACCGCCTCGGCCACATGGATCATCGTGCCATAGGCCAGCACGGTCATCGCCTCGCCCTCGCGCACCACGCGGGCCTTGCCCAGCGGAATGCGGTAATAGCCTTCGGGCACCTCGCTATCCTTGTGCCGCGCCCAGGGCTCGACCGGCTTGTCGTAATAGCCGTTGAAGGGCCCGTTATAGATGCGCTTGGGCTCGAAGAAGATCACCGGATCGTTGTCTTCGATCGCCGCGATCAACAGGCCCTTGGCATCGTGCGGGGTCGAAGGGATCACGGTCTTGATCCCGGCCACGTGCGTGAACAGCGCCTCGGGGCTCTGGCTGTGGGTCTGGCCGCCGAAGATGCCCCCGCCAAAGGGACTGCGCACGGTGATCGGCGAGGTGAACTCTCCCGCCGAACGGTAACGCAGCCGCGCCGCTTCGGAGATCAGTTGGTCGAGGCCCGGATAGATGTAATCGGCGAACTGGATTTCCGGCACGGGGCGCAGGCCATAGGCCCCCATTCCGACGGCCGCGCCGATAATACCGCATTCGTTGATCGGGGTGTCGAACACGCGGGTCTTGCCGTATTTCTTTTGCAGGCCGGCCGTGGCGCGGAACACCCCCCCGAAATAGCCGACGTCCTCACCGAACACGACAACATTGGGATCGCGCTCCATCATGATGTCGAGCGCATCGTTGATCGCCTCGATCATGTTGAGCCGCTTGGTCGGCGCGTTGGCCAGCGACAGTGGAGCTTCCTCAAGGCCCATCATTCGTACTCCTTCCAGGTGGGCCACTTGATCCGGCGCTCGCGGATGGCCTGCTCGGCCTGTTCCTTGAGGTGCCACGGCAGGTCCTCGAACACGTCCTCGAACATGGTGTGGAACGGGTGATGCAGCCCATGGCCGAGGATACCGTTCTTCTCGGCCTCCTTGGTGGCCGCCTTGACCTGGTCGACGTGCTCCTTGTCCATCGCCTCGTGCTGATCTTCGCTCCATTCGCCCAGGGCTATGAGGTGCTGCTTCAGCCGCGTGATCGGATCGCCCAGCGGCCACTCGCCGCGCTCCTGCGCGGAACGATAGGCGCTCGGATCGTCGGACGTCGAATGGCCTTCGGCGCGGTAGGTGAAGTGTTCGATCAGGGTCGGGCCCTTGTTCGCCCGCGCACGATTCGCCGCCCATCGCATCGCGGCATAGACCGCCAGCGCGTCGTTACCATCGACGCGGAGGCCGGCGATGCCATAGCCCACGGCCTTGGCTGCAAAGGTGGCGCGCTCTCCGCCGGCGAAGCCCGAGAAGCTCGAGATCGCCCACTGGTTGTTGACCACGTTGAACACCACCGGCGCGTTGAACACCGTCGCGAAGGTGAAGGCGGCGTGCGCATCGCCCTCGGCGCTCGATCCCTCGCCGATCCAGGTTGCGGCAATGCGGCTGTCGCCCTTGATCGCGCTGGCCATGGCCCAGCCCGCGGCCTGCGGATACTGCGTCGCCAGGTTGCCGCTGATCGTGAAGAAGCTGTGCTCGCGGCTGGAATACATGATCGGCAGCTGGCGGCCCTTCAGCTTGTCCGCGCGGTTCGAGTAGATCTGGTTGATCATCTCGGTCAACGGATAGCCGCGCGCGATCAGGATGCCCTGCTGGCGATAGCTGGGGAACACCATGTCGTCGTCAGCCAGGGCGAATGCCGAAGCGACACTCGTCGCCTCTTCCCCGGTGCACTTCATGTAGAAGCTGGTCTTGCCCTGCCGCTGGCCGCGATACATCCGGTCGTCGAAGGCGCGGGTCAGTGCCATGGTGCGCAGCATCCGGCGCAGGGTTTCGGGATCGAGCTTGGGGTCCCAGGGTCCGACCGCGCGGCCGTCATCGTCCAGAACGCGAATCAGGTCGTGGCACAGCGGATGGGTTTCGGCCGCCTCGCAGGCTTCATCCGGGCGCGGCTGGGCACCCGCTGCAGGGATGTCCAGGAAGGAATAATCGACCGGATCGCCAGGGCGAAACGGCGGCTCGGGAACATGGAGCGACAGGGGCGGCAGGTTGCCGCGGTTGTGATCTTTGAAGGGCGGCCGGCTGGCCATATCGCGCTCTCCCGCTCCACCGGACGCAAAACGCGTCAGTGGAAGCATATTTTATACAGGCGATATAATATTTCAAAGCTATTTCGCCGTCAACACGTCCCGAGGACCGAACGAACGAGCCATTTCGTGGATTGACGTACCTCCCGGAAACGCAAACGGGGCAGACCTTTCGGTCCGCCCCGTCCGAAAACGGCATTGCTGCCGAAATCTTACATTGCAGCTTCGGTAGCCGCTTCCGTGGCGCCGGCAGCGTCGGTGGCAGCATCGGTGGCAGCGTCGGCCGCCGGAGCTTCCACAGCGGCTTCGGTGGTGGCTTCGGCAACCGGAGCTTCGGCTTCACCGCAAGCGGCAACAGCGAGCGAGGCGGCAACGAGAACAGCAGCGGTAGTGAACTTGCGCATTGATAAACCCTCCAGAGTAGGAGGCGCAAATATGGCGAAGGATCGCGGGAAAGCAATAGTGTGCAGATTTTGTCGTTATCAGACGGCCACAGGAGCTTTGAGCGCGCCCTGCGGCACATAGCCACTCACCTCGAAATCCTCGATCGCGTAGTCGAAGATGCTGGCAGGCCGGCGTGCGATCTCGAGCCGCGGAGTGCCCGATGGATGACGCGACAGCTGCGTTTCGACCAGGTCGGCGTGGTTGAGGTAGAGGTGGGTATCTCCGCCCATCCACACCAGTTCGCCGGGCTCGAATCCGGCCTGCTGGGCCACCATGCGGGTGAACAGCGCCCCGCCCCACAAGTTGAACGGAAGGCCAAGGGCCAGGTCGCAACTGCGCTGGTACAGCAGGCAGTTGAGCTTGTTGCCGGCGACATGGAACTGGTACGTCTTGTGGCACGGAGGCAAAGCCATTCGGTCGAGTTCGGCGACATTCCAGCCTTCGACGATGTGGCGACGGCTACCCGGATTGGCGCGCAGGCTTTCAACCACCTGCTCGACCTGGTTGACGCCTGGCCCCTTCGCGAACAGGCCATCGCCCGTTGGAACGTAGGTTGCCCAGTCGACCCATTGCTTGCCGTAGACCGGCCCGAGATCGCCCCAGGCCTCGGCAAACGCAGCATCGGCGACGATGCGCTGCGAAAACCCTTCGCGGCTGATGTCGTCACCGGTTTCGCGGCGATAGCGATCGAGCGGCCAGTCGGTCCAGATCTCGACCCCCTGGGCACACAGGGCGCGGATGTTCGTATCGCCGGACAGGAACCACAGGAACTCGCGCGTTGCGGTTTTCCAATAGACCCGCTTGGTAGTCACCAGCGGCATGACTCCGCCGCCCAGGTCGCAACGAATCTGCGTGCCGAAGATCGACCGGGTGCCGATCCCGGTGCGATCAACCCGCTCGTCACCGTGATCCCAGATGCGGCGCATCAGGTCGAGATACTGCCATTCCCAGTGGTCGGATGCTTGGGAATCGTCGGGAATCGCTGCGCTGGCCATGAAATGACCCTAGCCGCGACATTGCCCGCTTGCCACCGTCCAAATGCCTGACTATAGGCGCGCTCCTGCCTCGCCCTCGCGGCTTCGGGGGGGTGAACGATCGGTCGGGGAATAGCTCAGCCTGGTAGAGCACTGTCTTCGGGAGGCAGGGGCCGGAGGTTCGAATCCTCTTTCCCCGACCACATCGTTTCCAACTATCGCAGCGTCGGAAGAATGAAGCGCGCGATGGCGTCGGCCACGCCCGCGTCCTCGTTGCTGGCCGCCACCCGATGCGCCGCATCCCTGACCACAGGCCGCGCCTGGCCGACCGCGATCGCCAGCCCGGCCTTCCTGAACATGGCGATATCGTTGGCCTGATCTCCGATGACGGCTACTGCGCCCAGATCGACCCCGAAGTGTCCGGCTAGCGCGGTGACGCCCGCTCCCTTGTTCGCGCCCGGCGCCGTCGCATCGAGATAATAATCCTGCGAGCGGACAAGGGTGATCGTCTGGCCGGCAATTTCGCGCGCAGCCTGTTCGATCCGGTCCATCTGCGCATCCTCATCGCAAACCGCCACGACCTTGTGTGCCGCCTCGATAAGCGCATCGGCGGCATCCCACGGTTCGGGCTGAAGGCCCGATGACTGGATTTCCCGTCCGGTATGCGGATTGTCCAGGTCGGTCGTCAGCCAGCGGTCGGCGGTGAAGAGCCAGCAGGTGATTCCCTCGGCGGCATAAAGGTCGAGCAAGCGCATCGTAGTCGGAGAGGGAAGGACGCAATCGGACAGTACCGTGCCGTCCCGTTCGAACACTGTCCCGCCGTTGAAGGCACCAAACGGGCCTTCCAGGCCAAGCGCCGCCGCGATCGGCAGGATACCCGCCGCAGGGCGCGCCGAAATCAGTGTGACCGGAACTCCCCGCGCCACCAGATCGCGAACGGCGACAATGTTCGCCTCGGGCAGCGACTTGTCATGGCGCACCATGGTCCCGTCGATGTCGCTGACCAGCAGGCGAATCGGAGTTGTGATCAAACCGCTAGCCTCCACGCAGCAACTGGACGCCCCAGTCGCGCTCGAACAGATAGAGCAGAAGTCGCGCCGCCTCGCCGCGTTCTCCGGTCAGGCCGCCGTCGCGTTCGATCAGCAGGCGGGCATCGTCATGCGCGAGTGGCAGCAGCTTCTGGATCTGCTCCAGGCTGGCGACGCGAAAGGCGGTCTCCCCAGATTGCCGCGTGCCGAGCAGTTCGCCGCCGCCGCGCAGTTCGAGGTCCTCCTCGGCGATGCGGAAACCGTCCTGCGTCTCGCGCATCAGGGCGAGGCGCCGCTTGGCCGTTTCCGACAATGCGTTCGAGCGCAGCAGCAAGCACGTGCTGGCGGCAGAGCCCCGCCCCACCCGGCCGCGCAACTGGTGCAACTGCGCAAGACCGAAGCGTTCGGCCTGTTCGATCACCATCAGCGTAGCATTGGGCACATCGACCCCGACCTCGATCACGGTGGTCGCGACGAGGAGCTTCGCCCCGCCCGCCGCGAAGCGTTCCATGGCCGCGTCCTTGATCTCGGGCCGAAGCTGGCCATGGACCAGCACGACATCCTGGCCGAAATGCTCCTTCAGTTCCGCAAACCGCGCCTCGGCGGCGGCAAGATCCTCGCTTTCGAGTTCGCGGACCATCGGGCAGACCCAGTAGGCCTGCTGTCCGGTGCCGAGATGGCGCGACAGGCTGGCAATGACGTCCGCCATGCGCTCGATCGCGACAACCCGCGTGTCGATCGGCTGGCGACCCGGCGGCATCTCGTCGAGCTTGGAGACGTCCATCTCGCCATACTGCGCCAGCGTCAGGGTGCGCGGAATCGGCGTCGCGGTCATGGCCAGACAGTGCGGCGTGCGCTTGCCCTTCTGCGCCAGCATCAGCCTCTGGCCGACGCCAAAGCGGTGCTGTTCGTCAATCACGACCAGGGCGAGGTTGCGGTATTGCACCGCATCCTGGAATATTGCGTGGGTGCCGACCACGATCGGGATCGAGCCGTCGTGAAGTCCCATCAAGGTCGCCTCGCGTGCGCGGCCCTTGTCGCGGCCGGTCAACAAGGCGATCTCGATGCCGGTGCCCTGCGCCATGCGGGTCAGTGTTTCGAAGTGCTGGCGCGCAAGGATCTCGGTTGGGGCAAGCAAGGCGGCCTGGGCCCCGGCCTCGACCGCGATTAGCATCGATTCGAGCGCGACCACAGTCTTTCCCGATCCGACATCGCCTTGCAGCAGGCGCAGCATCGGCGCCTCCTGCGCAATGTCGGCCTCGATCTCGGCGATCGAGCGCCGCTGCGCGCCAGTCAGGGCAAACGGCAGGTTCACCCGCGCCCGAAGCCGTCCGTCCCCGGCCAGCGGCGTCCCGCGCCGGGCCCGGTTGGCGGTCTTGACCAGGAGCAGCGCCAGGCTGTTGGCCAGCAACTCGTCATAGGCCAGCCGATCGCGCGCCTCGCGGTGTTCGCCCTTGTGCACCAAGTCCAGCGCATCGCGCCAAGAGGGCCATTTCATCCGGTCGAACAGCCCGGGCTCGATCCATTCGGGAAGATCGTCGATGCCGACCAAGGCTTGCTGGATCAGCGCGGTCAGCCTGCCCTGGGTCAGGCCCTCGCACAAGGCATAGACTGGCTCGACCAACTGGCCGAGCGCCACTGCGCTTTCCTCGCTGACATGATCGGGATGGACGACCTGCAGCATCTGCCCGAACTGGTCGAGCCGCCCGGCGATCCACCGCGTTTCGCCGAGCGGGAGCGATTTCTTCGCCCAGCCCGCGTTGCGCCCGAAATAGGTGATCGCGCAGACATTGCCCGGCGCATCGGTCGCCAGCACACGGAACGGGCCGCGCCCCGCCGAACTGCGGTATTCGATCGGGGTCAGCGCCACGACGATATTTTCCCCGACGCTCGCCTGGTCGAGATCGGTTACTGCGCGCCGCTCGACGAAGCGGTCCGGCAGGTGGTAAAGAAAGTCGCGCACCCGGGTCAGGCCCAGCCGTTCAAGCGGACGGGCCAGCCCTGGTCCCACCCCCTTCAGGCTGTCGGCCGAAACGAACAGGGGATTGAGCCGGTCGGGACGCATTCTCCTCCCATAGCCGGCTGCGCGTCGCAGAGCAGCGGATTTTTGCCGCAATTTGATGCAGCGCATGGATGGGTGTAGACCTGCGCGCGTAGCCGGACTCCAGACTGACGCGAAATTGCAGAGGAGACGTCTATGCTTTTGCCCCACGGAGCCGTAATTGCGTTGATCGACGGCGCGCGGTTCGAACTCTATCGCAATGCCGGAACCGAAGCGGCACCCGAACTGGCCGCCTTGGACGCGCCCCGGCTCGATAGCCGCAATCACTCCGGCGGAAGCCACCGATCGAGCACCGGCAATCACGCAGACTCGCTGGTCCGCGAAGATGCGCACGCGCTCGCCGCGGCGGACTGGCTTAACAGCAAAGTGCTCGATCACACGATCAAGGACCTCGTCCTGATCGCCCCGCCCCGCACGCTCGGCGAACTGCGCAAGCATGTCCACAAGCTGACTGCCCAGGTGATCGGCAAGGAGATCGCCAAGGATCTGGTCGGGCGCCCGGTCGCCGAGGTCGTGGCCGCCCTGCGCGAGGTCCACTGACCTGCCGGAAGCGGGCAACCGGGTTGCGCCGCTGCGTGGCGCAACCTAATCGCGCGCAATGATCGACGAAACCCGAATCAAGCGGCTCAAGTTCCGTGCCTGGCACCGCGGCACGCGCGAAGCCGACTATATGATCGGCTGCTTCTTCGATCGCTACGGAGCGGAATGGGGCGAAGCCGAAGTTACCTGGTTCGAACGTCTGCTCGACGAAGAGGACGTCGACATCATCGGCTGGGCGCTGGGCAGCCTTGCGGTGCCCCCGGAATACCAGGGCGCACAGATGGACGCACTGCGCAAACTCGATTTCGTCGACATACCCCGCTGACAACTTGGAACCGGGGCGCTAGGGCCTCGTTCTCCTGATACCCCGCTTGCCGCAAAACGGCCCGCGGGGCGATTGCTGTTGCACCAGAGCCATGCCTGACCTGTCCCGATTGCTATCCGCCACCACACCGCTGACCCTCGCCGCCCTGCCCCGCGGCGCGCAGCCGCTGGTCCTCGCCGACCTCGCCCGCGCCGCGAAAGGCCGTGCCGTCTTCGTCGCCCCGGACGAAGCGGCGATGCAGGCGATTGCCGACAGCTCCGCGTTCTTCGCTCCCGAACTAGAAGTGCTGACCTTTCCGGCCTGGGACTGCCTGCCTTACGACCGCGCCAGTCCGGCCCTGTCGATCAGCGCGCGGCGTCTGGCAACGCTGCACCGGCTGCAGGGCAAGGCCGATGGCCCGCAATTGCTGGTCACGACGATCAACGCCCTGCTGCAACGCGTCCTCAGCCCCTTCCGCGTGCGCGAGAACGTGCGCCTGCTCAAGCCTGGCACGGAGATCGGGCGCGAAAGCCTGATCGGCCTGTTGCAGCGCCAGGGCTATTCGCGGACCGACACCGTGGTCGATGCGGGCGAATATGCGGTTCGCGGATCGCTGTTCGATATCTCTCCCTCGGGTCTGGAAAGCGGGCTCCGGCTCGACTTCTTCGGGGACGAGCTGGAAACGCTGCGGCTGTTCGATCCGGCCACCCAGCGCTCGACCGGGCCGGTCGACAAGCATCTGTTGCTCCCCGCGAGCGAGACCCTGCTCGACGACGAATCGGTCAAGCGTTTCCGCACCCGCTACCGCGAACTGTTCGGCGCCAACGCCACCGGCGATCCGCTCTACCAGGCGGTCAGCGACGGGCGGCGGCTCGCCGGCATGGAACACTGGCTGCCCCTGTTCGAGGACAGGCTCGTTACCTTGTTCGACCATCTCGATGCCAGCGACCTCGTCCTGATCGACAACGCAGCGTTTGGCGCGGCGGACGAGCGGCTCGACGATATCGCGGACTATTTCAAGGCCCGGACCGACACCGCCGGCAAGGCGGCGGGCAACTATCGTCCCTTGCAGCCCGATGCGCTCTACCTGACCAAAGAAGAACTTGGCGCCGCGTCGGTGGGACGCCCCCTCCATCGCACCGATATCTTTGCTCAGCCGGAGGGAAGCAGCGTTATCGACTGCGGCTTTTCCGGAAGTCGCGATTTTGCCCCCGAACGCGCACGCGGCGACAATGTCTATGAAGCGGCCGCGACTTATCTGACCGGACAAGCGAAACGCGGCAAAAAGGCGCTGATCGCTGCCTATTCGACCGGCAGTCGCTCCCGGATAGCAGCGATCCTCGGCGAGGCGGTCAAGCCCGAGCCGGTGATGGCCGACACTTGGCAGGAAGCGCTGGGCCTTGCCGCCAAGGGCGTACCGGTCGCCATGGTCCTGCCGCTCGAGACCGGTTTCGCCAACGACCAGATCGAACTGGTCACCGAACAGGACATCCTTGGCGACCGGCTGGTTCGCCGAAAGAAGAAGCGCAAGGGCGCCGACGCCTTCATGGCCGAGCTGGCCGCACTGACGCCGGGTGACCTGGTGGTCCACATGGATCACGGCATCGGCCGCTACGGCGGTCTGCAATCGATCCCCGTCGGCGACAGCCCGCACGATTGCGTGATGCTGGAGTATCACGGGGGTGACAAACTCTACGTCCCGGTCGAGAACATCGACGTACTCAGCCGCTATGGTTCGGACACCGAGTTCGTCGCGCTCGACCGGCTCGGCGGAGAAGCCTGGCAGAAGCGCAAGAGCCGCCTCAAGGAGCGCATCCGCGCGATCGCTCACGAATTGCTGAGGACCGCTGCCCAGCGCGCGCTAAAGCAGGCGCCGGTGGTCGTGCCCGACCAGGGCGGTTACGACAAGTTCGTCGAAGGCTTCCCGTGGCAGGAAACCGAGGACCAGGAAGCCGCCATCGACGACGTGCTGGGCGACCTGTCCGAAGGCATGCCGATGGACCGGCTGGTCTGCGGCGACGTCGGCTTCGGCAAGACCGAGGTCGCCCTGCGCGCCGCATTCGTTGCAGCCATGGGCGGCCAGCAGGTAGCGGTGATCGCGCCCACCACGCTGCTCGCCCGCCAGCACTTCGCCAATTTCACCGAACGATTCGCAGGTTTCCCGCTGAACGTTGGGCGCCTGTCGCGACTGGTCGGCGAAAGGGAAGCTCGCGCCACCAAGTCGGGGCTCGAGGATGGCACGATCGACATCGTCATCGGCACCCATGCGCTGCTCGCCAAGAGCCTGAAGTTCAAGCGCCTTGGCCTCGTCATCGTCGACGAGGAACAGCGTTTTGGCGTGAATCACAAGGAAGCGCTCAAGCAGCTGCGCAACAATGTTCATGTGCTGACGCTGACCGCCACCCCGATCCCGCGCACGCTGCAGATGGCGATGAGCGGGCTTCGCGACCTGTCCACGATCCAGACCCCGCCGGTCGACCGCCTGGCGGTGCGCACCTACGTCATGGAATGGGACGACATGGTGATGCGCGAGGCCTTGCTGCGCGAGCATCACCGCGGCGGGCAGAGCTTCATAGTCGTGCCGCGCATCTCCGACATGGAGGGCGTGGAAAGGTGGCTGCGCGAAACCGTGCCGGAAATACGCGCCGTCACCGCCCACGGTCAGATGGCGGCGAGCGAAGTCGAGGAACGGATGAGCGCGTTCTACGAGAAGAAGTACGAGGTGCTTCTGTCGACCACCATCGTTGAATCCGGCCTCGACATACCCAGCGCCAACACGATCATCATCCACCGCGCCGATCGCTTCGGCCTTGCCCAGCTGTACCAGCTGCGCGGCCGGGTTGGACGCTCGAAGTTGCGCGCCTATGCCTATCTCACCACGCCGGTCGACACACAGTTGTCCGAAGTGGCCGAAAAGCGCCTCAAGGTGCTGGGCGATCTCGACAGCCTTGGCGCGGGTTTCCAGCTTGCCAGCCACGACCTCGATATTCGCGGCGCGGGCAACCTCCTGGGCGACGAGCAGTCGGGCCACATCCGCGAGGTCGGCTTCGAACTCTACCAGTCGATGCTGGAGGACGCGATCCTGGCGGCCAAGGCCGGCGACCTGGGCCTCGCCAGGGAGCGCAGCGCGCTCAGCCCGCAGATCACGGTCGACGCGCCGATCATGATTCCCGAAGACTACGTTCCCGATCTTGCGGTGCGCATGGCACTCTATCGCCGCCTCAACGATGCCGACGACCAAGCAGAGATCGAGGCCATGTCGGCCGAGATGATCGACCGCTTCGGCCCGCTCCCCGCGCCGACCGCGAACCTGATCAAGCTGATCCAGATCAAGCGCCAGGCGATCGAGGCGAATGTCGCCAAGATCGACGTCGGTCCCAAGGGCACGCTCGTCGCCTTCCACAACGACGAATTTCCCGATCCGGCAGGTCTTCTCGCCTATGCCCAGCGGCTCGAAGGCACGATCAAGTTGCGCCCTGACAGCAAGATCGTCGTGCAACGCGCCTGGGGCGATCCCCTGGCGCGTCTCAACGGGCTGTTCCAGCTCACCAAGGGTCTCAGCGCCATCGCACGCAAGGCGGTCAAATAGACGGGTTCATGCCCCCGTCGCGAGGGCAAGGAACGCATCGCCCGACAGCGGCGGCGCGCGCAGGAAGCCCTGGTAGGCACTGCACCCCTCGGCCGCGACCATGACTCGCTGGGCCTCGCTCTCGATTCCCTCGGCGATCACCTCGAGATCGAGTGCCCGTGCCATGGCGACAATGCCGCGCAGCACCGCAAGATCGCGCGGATCGGTCACGATGCCATCGACCATGCTGCGATCGAGCTTGAGCTTGTGCAGCGGCAAAAGCTTCAGATAACGGAAGTTGCAGAATCCCGCGCCGAAATCGTCGAGCGCAATCCGCGCGCCGCGTGCCGACAACGCCGCGAGAGAGCGGGCGGCATGGCCGATGTCGGCGACCAGCACCTGCTCGGTCACCTCCAGCGTCAGGCGCCACAGCGGAAAGCTGCATTCGCCGGCCAGTGCGGCAAAGCGGTCGGCAAAGTCGGCCGCCGCGAGATCGTTCGGCGTCACGTTTAGCGACAGGCGCAGATCCATCGGCCAGGCCCGCGCCTGCTGCATCGCAAGCCGCGCGATATGGCGCGACAGAGGCGCAACATGATCGGCCCGTTCGGCGATGGCGAACAGCGCACCAGCACCGATCCGCCCCACCTTCGAGTGGTTCCACCGGGCAAGCGCCTCAGCTCCGAGAAGGCGATCGTCGGCGCAGGCGAACTGCGGCTGGAAGACCAGCTCGATCGAGTTATCGTCGATTGCGCGAAGTAGGTCGGCCTCGAACTGCGCGGCGCTGTGTCCCGCAGCCGATCCCTCGCCATCGCCCCAGCCCAGCAGCAGCCCCCCGGGCCGGTCCATCACGCGTGACAGGGCCTGGGCCAGCCGATCGAGCATCGAATCGGCATCTTCACCGACTAGCCCCCTCAGCAAGGCCGCGCGCGGCGACAGCCGCAGGGTGGTCGCCTGCACCGCGAAAGAACGTCCCAACGTGCCAAGCAACTGCTCTGCAGCAACTTGCCAGCTTTCGCGGCTGCACGGTTCCGCCGAGGCGATCAGGAACTGGCCCCCGCCGGTTCTTGCCACCAGCCACAGACCGTCCATCTCGCTTGCGGCGAAGGACTTTAGGCGCTGCGCCACCTCGGCAAGCGCGGCGTCACCGACACCCTTGCCATAGGCCAGATTGATCGCATCGAATCGTCTTAGGCCGATGAGCATCGCCTGCACCGGCCGGCCATCGTCCAGCCACCTGGTCAACCGGACGCGGGCCGCGTCGCGGGTTGCCAGGCCCGTCACGACGTCATGCGGGCTGTCCTCCGCTATGGCCAGGCTGCCTTTCATCGCCGCAGCCATAGGCCCAAACCCTTTGCCAAATTGTTGCGTTGCCAAGCGCAGCGGCGGGCCATATCACCCGCCCCATGCCACCGAGCCACCGCCTGGCCATCATGCCGTCCGACACCGATCGCGCTCGAGAGGCTGCGGAAATCCTGCGCCAGTCGACCGATTTCGTGCCTTTGGCCGAGGCCGACGCTCTGGTCGTGCTGGGCGGCGACGGCCATATGCTGCACTGCCTTCACCACATGCTCGATCAAGGCCGGGTCATCCCCGCTTATGGCCTGAATTACGGTACGGTCGGGTTCATGATGAACAAGCCCAAGTCGAGCCGCCCGCTTGAAGAACGGATATCGCGGGCCAAGCCGCTGGCCGTGACGCCGCTCGAAATGGTGGCGACCACCGGAAGCGGAGTGGAAGAACGTTTCTGCGCAATCAACGAGGTGTCGCTGCTGCGCGAAACGCGCCAGACCGCGAAGCTCGAAATTTCGGTCAATGGCAAGGTGCGTTTGCCCGAGCTGTTCTGCGACGGCATCCTGGTGGCGACGCCAGCCGGCTCAACCGCCTACAACCTGTCGGCCAACGGCCCGATCCTGCCGATGGGTTCGAACATGCTGGCCCTTACCCCGATCAGCCCGTTTCGCCCCCGTCGCTGGCGCGGGGCGATCATTCCCGACCATTACGAGATGCAGTTCAGGGTTATCGAACCGGTCAAGCGCCCGGTCGCGGTGGTTGCCGACCAGAAGGAGCTGCGCGACGTCCACGCTGTCCAGGTGCGGGTCGCCCACGAGATGAAGCTGCAATTGCTGTTCGATCCGGGGCTAACGCTCGAGGAGCGCATCTTTGCCGAGCAGTTCCATTTCTGACGAAATTTTCCATCGGTCCCGCTTGCCAAAGATCGAAGCGCTGCTATAGGCGCACCCCTGTCTTGAAGGCGGGCCGAGCATTCCCCGATAGCTCAGCGGTAGAGTAGGTGACTGTTAATCACTTGGTCGTAGGTTCGAATCCTACTCGGGGAGCCACCTTCCGACTGCAAAGCAGCCCTGCCAAACGGCGGGGCTTTTTCGTTTCAACCCAGCAGCAGCCGGCTTCCGGCCCAGATCGTCAAGGCTGCGGTCAGCCAGCGGATGACGCGTTCAGGCAGGAAGCGCAGCGCAAGCAGGCTGCCAAGCTGGCCCCCGATCACCACCGCAATGAGCAGCGGTAGTACGCCGCCCATGGCTTCGGCGAGGCGCTCGGGTCCGTTCTTGGCGAGTTGCCCGACAATCCCCGCGGCCGAGTTGATCAGGATGAACAGACTGGTCGTCGCTGCGATTTCGCGCGCCTTGGCCCAGCGCGTAAGGTGCAGCAGCGGGGCAAGAAAGATCCCGCCTCCGATGCCCACGAGACCAGCAAGGTAGCCGAGCGGCGCGGCGGCGAAGGCCATGTAGCGGGCGGCAGGGTGAGGTTGCGCCTCGGCCTCAGGCGCGCGGGGCAAAAGCAGCGCCAGCCCCGCCGCGACGAGGCTGAGACCAAGAATGAACAAGAACGTCGCCTGCTTGATCGGCGTCAGACCGCCAAGGAAGGCGAGCGGCGCCGCCACCAGCGACACGATCAGCGCACGCCGCCACGGGATCACCCCACTGCGCGCGAACCGCACCGTGCTGCCCGTCACGACCACGATGTTGCAGGCCAGGCTGACCAACGGCAGCAGCCGGTAGTCGAATCCGACCAAGGCCAGCAGCGCACTGTAGGTCGAGCCGCCGCCAAACCCGACCGAGGCATATGAAAGTGCGGTCAGGAAGAAGCCGAGCGGAAGCCAGATCATCGCCGACCCACTCGGGCCCTAGGACATGACGCTCAGGCAGCCGCGCCGTGGCAGTGCTTGTACTTCTCGCCCGATCCGCACGGACAGGGCGCGTTGCGCGACAGACCCATGCCGGCATAGGGATCGCCTTCGCCCGGACGCGGCGGCACGGCGCTCGCGGCCGAAGCCTCCGCCGCTCCCAGCGCGCTCATCATCGTCGCCGCACCAGGGGTCGGTCGCGCAGCGTCGTTCTCGCCGGTGAATGGATCGATGTGGCTGGTCAGGAAGTCCGGCAGGTCGGGCAGTTCGACCGGCTCGGGCATGCGCAGTTCACTGTTCATCAGGATGCGCGTCACGTCCTCGCGGATCGCTTCTAGCATGCGTTCGAACAGGCCGAAGGCTTCCTGCTTGTACTCGTTGATCGGCGTCTTCTGCGCATAGGCGCGCAGGAATACTACCTGACGCAGCGCGTCGAGCGTGGCGAGATGCTCCTTCCAGTAGAAATCGAGGCGTTCGAGCAGGACCTGCTTTTCGACCTGGCGCCACATCGCCCCGTCTTCACCGACCTTGGCCTCCATCTTGGCATCGGCGGCTTCGCGCACGCGGTTCTCGATGTCTTCGGGCTCGAGGCCGTCTTCGTTCATCCACTGATCGATCGGCACGTCGAGGCCGAGTGTTTCCGCCACGCGCTGCTTGAGGCCGTCGATGTTCCACTGTTCCGGGTAGGATCCTGGCGGGCAGGCATCGCCGACCAGCGCGTTGATGGTATCGTGGCGCATGTCGACGACGACATCGTCGACGGTCTCGGAATCCATGATATCCGAGCGCTGTTCGTAGATGACCTTGCGCTGGTCGTTCATCACGTCGTCGTATTCGACGACCTGCTTGCGGATGTCGTAGTTGCGCGCCTCGACCTTCTTCTGGGCGGTCTCGATCGCCTTCGACAGCCAACGCGAACCGATTGCCTCGCCATCGGCCAGGTTGGAGTTCATCATCTTGGAAAACAGTGTGTCCGGGCCGAAGATGCGAAGCAGATCGTCCTCGAGACACAGGTAGAACTTCGACAGGCCCGGATCGCCCTGACGTCCCGAACGGCCGCGCAGCTGGTTGTCGATGCGGCGGCTTTCGTGGCGTTCGGTGCCGATCACGCAGAGGCCGCCGGCGGCAAGAACCTGGGCCTTTTCCGCCGCAATTTCGGCCTCGATCGCGGCGATAGCGGCCTCACGCTCCGGCCCTTCGGGCATTTCGGCCAGTTCGTCCTCGACGCGGAACTCGGCATTGCCGCCCAGCTTGATGTCGGTGCCGCGGCCGGCCATGTTGGTGGCGATGGTCACCGCGCCAAGACGGCCCGCCTGGGCGACGATGTGCGCTTCCATCTCATGAAAGCGGGCATTGAGCACGTTGTGCTTCACGCCCAGCGCCTTGAGGTATTCGGACAGCATTTCGGACTTTTCGATCGACACCGTTCCGACCAGGACCGGCTGGCCCGCTACCGACTTTTCCTCGATCAGCTTGGCGATCGCCTGGAACTTGTCGGTCGTGTTCTTGTAGAACTCGTCCTCTTCGTCGACGCGCTGGACGGGAACGTTGGTCGGGATGGTGACGACGTTCATCTTGTAGATGTCGTAGAATTCGGCCGCTTCGGTCGCCGCTGTGCCGGTCATGCCGCCGATTTTGGGATACATGCGGAAATAGTTCTGGAAAGTGATCGAGGCCATCGTCTGGTTCTCGGGCTCGATGTTCACGCCTTCCTTGGCTTCGACCGCCTGGTGCAGACCATTGGACCAGCGACGGCCGTCCATCATGCGGCCCGTGAACTCGTCGATGATGACGATCTTGTCGTCCTTGACGATGTAATCGATGTCACGCTTGAACATGACGTTGGCCTTGAGGCTCTGGTCGAGGTGGTGGACCACCTGCGTGTTCTCGACGTCATATAGGTTAGAGCCGACAAGCAGACCGGCCGCTTCGAGCTGGCGTTCCGCCCACTCGACCCCGTCCTCGGTCAGGCTGATGTTCTTGGTCTTCTCGTCCTTCTCGTACAGGTCCTCCGGCAGCTGCTTCACGATGGCATCGACCGCGACGTAGAGGTCGGTCTTGTCCTCGGTCGGACCGGAAATGATAAGCGGGGTGCGCGCTTCGTCGATCAGCACGGAGTCCACTTCATCGACAACAGCGAAGTTGAAGGGACGGTGCACCATCTGGCTGCGCTCGTGCTTCATGTTGTCGCGCAGGTAGTCGAAGCCAAGCTCGTTGTTGGTGGCGTAGGTGATGTCCGAATTGTAGGCTTCGCGGCGTTCGAACTCGTTGAGGTTGGGCACGATCACACCGACCGTCAGACCGAGGAACGTGTAGATCTGCCCCATCCATTCGGCGTCGCGGCGAGCAAGGTAGTCGTTGACCGTCACGACATGGACGCCCTTGCCTTCGAGCGCGTTGAGGTAGACCGCCAGCGTCGCGACCAGGGTCTTGCCCTCACCGGTGCGCATTTCGGCGATTTCACCGCGATGGAGAACGATGCCGCCGACCATCTGGACGTCGAAGTGACGCATCCCGAGCACGCGGCGTGCGGCTTCGCGAACCGTGGCGAAGGCTTCCGGAAGGATATCGTCGAGCGTGCGACCATCGGCCAGCTGGCCGCGGAACTTGTCGGTCTGGGCCTTCAGTTCCTCATCCGAAAGCGCCTCGAGAACGGGTTCGAATGCGGCGATCTGGCGGACAATCTTGTCCAGCGATTTGACGTAGCGGTCGTTGGACGAGCCGAACACGGCCTTGGCGAGCGAGCCGAACATGGCGCAATTCCTGTATTGTCTGTTGGATAGCGGTGCGCCCCGCGCCGGCAAGCGAAGCCAGCGCGAGGATAGGTATGGGGGTTCGGACCGGCGCTATTCTAAAGCGCGGTCAGGTCCAAAAAGTACTGAAGGAATGTAGACGCGCGTGCGCACGCCGCGCGGCTTGCTGACCGTCCGCTCGCGCCGCGATACCCGGCATCCTCCCTGATCGGCAACCGAAGGCGAGGCCGCACAAGGGCGAGCCGCGCTTTCTATCCGTTCGAGAGCATTGATTTCCGTGTTGCCATTGCCGCTCATCCGCGCCTGGGTCGGCGCGGCTTGCGCGACGATCCCGGCGAAGAGGGCAAGCAGGGCAAGAACAATGCGGTTCATCGCCGAGCGGTATAGGACATGGAGGTTAACGCGTCCAGTACGGCGACAGGGACCGGGCTCCGGAATCAAGCACCGCGCCTGCCCAGGGGCAGGCGCGGCGAAAGATTGTGCGGGACGGCGAGGCGGTGCGTCCCGCCGCCGTCTTAGTTGACGGCGTCCTTCAGGCCCTTGCCAGCCTTGAACTTGGGCTGGGTCGAGGCCTTGATCTTCATGGGTTCGCCGGTGCGCGGGTTGCGACCGGTCGACGCCTTGCGCTTGGCGACCGAGAAGGTGCCGAAGCCGACCAGGCGGACTTCATCACCGGACTTCAGCGCGCCCGAGATGGCATCGAATACGCCTTCGACGGCCTTGGTGGCATCACCCTTAGACAGGCCGCTCGAATCCGCGACGGCGCTGATGAGATCATTCTTGTTCATTCGTGAACCCCCTAATGGTCTGGGATAGCGGTGTTTGTTGATTCGCCTCGAAAGGTGGCCGGACTTGAACCGCTTTTCACAAAGCTGTCAAAGCCAATCCTGCGTTTTAACGCCCCGGTAGGCACGTTTTTCCGCCATTTTCGACGAAACGAGTGCCCGCGCCGCCGCTTCGCGGCGATGGTGCGACGCAGCGAATCGGGACGACCCGGGAATGCCGCAATGCAGCATGACCGGGCCGCCGAATCAGTGGGCGGTCGGGGCGGGCCCGGAAGTGTCCGTCGCGCCGTTTACGGGCTGGCTCGACAGGTCGTCCGCATCGCTCCATTCAATCGCTTCGAGCGGTTCGATCAGTGCGCGTTCGAGTACTTCATCGACGTGGCTGACAGGGATGATTTCCAGCCCCTCGATGACGTTGGCCGGGATCTCGGCAAGGTCCTTGTGGTTCTCCTTGGGGATCAGTACGGTCTTGATTCCTCCTCGCCGCGCCGCGAGCAGCTTTTCCTTCAAGCCGCCGATCGCCAGGACACGCCCGCGCAGCGTGACCTCGCCCGTCATGGCGATATCCTTGCGCACGGGAACGCCCGACAGCGTCGAAACGATCGAGGTTACCATCCCGATGCCGGCCGAGGGACCATCCTTGGGCACCGCGCCTTCGGGCAGGTGGATGTGGATGTCCTTGCGCGCGATCAGGCTGGGCTTGATCCCGTAGGCCGGACTGCGCGCCCTGACGAAGCTGAAGGCCGCCTGGACGCTCTCGTTCATCACCTCGCCAAGCTTCCCGGTGGTCTTGACCGTGCCCTTGCCCGGCGTGGTGACGCTTTCGATGGTCAGCAATTCGCCGCCAACCTCGGTCCAGGCCAGGCCCGTAACGGCGCCAACCTGGTGGTCCTCCTCGGCGACGCCATAGCGGTACTTGCGCACCCCGGCGAAGTCACCGAGGTTTTCCGGCGTGACCGTGACTGCCGCGTCCTTGCCTTCGAGGATCCGGCGCAGCGACTTGCGCGCCAGCCGCGCGATCTCGCGTTCCAGCGTACGGACGCCGGCTTCGCGGGTGTAATAGCGGATCAGATCGCGTAGCGCCTCGGTGGTCAGGGTGAACTCACCATCCTTGAGCCCATGCGCCTCGACCTGCTTGGCGATCAGGTGCCGTTCGGCGATCTCGACCTTCTCGTCCTCGGTATAGCCCTCGAGCCGGATGATCTCCATGCGGTCGAGCAGCGGCTGTGGCAGGTTGAGGCTGTTGGCCGTGCAGACGAACATCACGTCGGACAGGTCGTAGTCGAGCTCCAGATAGTGATCCTGGAACTTGGCGTTCTGTTCCGGATCGAGCACCTCGAGCAGGGCCGAGGCCGGATCGCCGCGGAAGTCCTGGCCAAGCTTGTCGATCTCGTCGAGCAGGAAAAGCGGATTGCTGGTCCCTGCCTTCTTGAGGTTTGTCACGATCTTGCCCGGCAGCGAGCCGATATAGGTGCGCCGGTGGCCGCGGATTTCGGCCTCGTCGCGCACACCGCCCAGCGACTGGCGGATGAACTCGCGCCCCGTCGCCTTGGCGATCGACTTGCCGAGCGACGTCTTGCCCACGCCCGGAGGGCCGACGAGGCACAGGATCGGCCCCTTCAGCTTGTTGGTGCGGGCCTGGACCGCGAGGTATTCGACGATCCGGTCCTTGACCTTGTCGAGCGCATAATGATCGGCATCGAGGATCGCCTGCGCGGCCCCGATGTCCTTCTTGAGCTTCGAACGCTTGCCCCAGGGCAAGCCAAGGAGCACGTCGAGGTAATTGCGGATCACGGTCGCCTCGGCGCTCATCGGCTGCATGCCCTTGAGCTTCTTCAGTTCGGCATTGGCCTTGGTGCGCGCTTCCTTGGACAGCTTGAGCTTGTCGATCTTGGTCTGGAGTTCGGCAATTTCGTCGGCTTCGCCCTCATCGCCGCCGCCCAGTTCCGACTGGATCGCCTTCAACTGCTCGTTGAGGTAGTATTCGCGCTGGGTCTTCTCCATCTGGCGCTTCACACGCCCGCGGATCCGGCGTTCCACCTGGAGCACGCCCAGTTCGCCTTCCATGAAGGCATAGGCCATTTCGAGCCGCTTCAGGGGATCGGCCTCGCTCAGCATAGCCTGCTTGTCCGAAACCTTGGCCTGGATATGGCTGGCGACCGTATCGGCAAGCGCCGACGCGTCGACGATTTCGCCGAGGTTCTCGCCCGCCTCGCTCGGCAGCTTCTTGTTGAGCTTGGCGTATTCGCCGAAGGCCTCGACCACCGAGCGCATCATGCCCGCGACTTCGTTGCCCGAAACCGACACCGGATCGACCAGGTCGATGCTCGACGCGACATATTCGCCATTGGCTCCCGCGGCGATGGAAAGACCGCTGAGCGTTGCGCGCTGCTTGGCTTCGACCAGCACGCGCACCGTACCGTCAGGCAATTTGAGTAGTTGCAGGACCGTGGCGATCACGCCGACGTCGTAAAGATCTTCATCGTCCGGATCGTCGCAACCCGGGTCGAGCTGGGCGAGCAGGAAGATGTCCTTGTCCTCGGCCGAGGCCATGGCGGTTTCCAGTGCCGCGACCGATTTGTCGCGGCCCACGAACAGCGGGACGACCATGCCGGGAAAGACGACGATGTCGCGCAGGGGCAGCAGGGGCAGTGTCTTGGTCATAGCTTATCCAATCCGGCGCCGAACCGCGCCGCGCGGGTGAATCCCGCCTTTGTCCCGAGATATGGGGTCGGCTGCGGCACGGCGCAATGCCGGCAGGCGATCAGGCTGTGGATGCCGGCCGCTTGCCAATTGCCGGCCATGGGTTAGGCATGCGGCAACAATGCAACTTCGGGGAGCCCCATGCGCCGCCTTCTCACCTCCGCACTTTCGCTCGTCGTCGCCACTCCGGCACTGGCCGGCCCGACCGTGATCACGGCCGATCGCTTCCTTGACGTCGCCAAGGGCACCTATGTCGAGCATCCGGCGATCTTCGTGGGCGACGACGGGCGCATCACCTCGATCGCCGATGCCAGGACAGTGCGTTGGGGATCGGACGTCACCCATATCGACCTCGGCGGAAAAACCCTGGTGCCGGGGCTGATCGACATGCACGTGCATCTCGACAGTCCGGCCGACATCGGCGGCCATCGCGGGCTGGAGTTCACCGACAGCTTCTTTGCCATGACCGCGGTTGCGAACGGCCGGGCGATGCTGGATGCCGGCTTCACCACGGTGCGCAATGTCGGATCGGGCAACTGGAACGACGTCGGCCTGCAGGAAGCGGTCGACGGCGGCTATGTAATCGGGCCGCGCGTGATCGGCGCCGGTCACGCCCTGAGTGCGACCGGCGGGCACTGCGACCGGACCGGAATGCCGCCCAGCATGGACCCGGGAAAGAAGCTCGAAGGCGTTGGCGATAGCCCCGAGGAGTTGCGCTACCAGGTTCGCCGCCAGCGCAAGTACGGCGCCCAGGTGATCAAGGTCTGTGCCACCGGCGGGGTCTTTTCCCACAACACAGAACCCGGCCAGCAGCAGCTAAGCGAAGGCGAGCTGCGCGCGATCGCCGACGAGGCGCACCAATGGGGCCTGCGCGTCGCTGCCCACGCCCATGGGGCCGAAGGCATCAAGGCTGCGATCCGCGCCGGTATCGACACGATCGAACACGCCAGCCTGGTCGATGACGAGGGCATTCGCCTTGCCGCCGCGCGCAAGCAGCCGGTGTGGTTCTCGATGGATATCTACAACACCGACTACACCCAGGCCGAGGGTCGCAAGAACGGCGTTCTCGAAGACAACCTCCGCAAGGACCGCGAAATCGGCCAGATCCAGCGCGACAACTTCCGCAAGGCGTTCAAAGCTGGGGTGAAGATGGTCTTCGGCAGCGATGCCGGCGTCATGCCGCACGGGCTTGCCGGGCGCCAGCTCAACACCATGGTGACCTATGGCATGACCCCGCTCGACGCGATCCGCGCGGCGACGATCAACTCCGCGCAGGCGCTGGGCCGCGAAGGCGACGTCGGACAGATCGCCACCGGCCGTTATGCCGACATGGTCGCGGTCGACGGCGATCCCCTGCGGGACGTGCGCGTGCTCGAAAAAGTCGCCGGTGTGGTCAAGGGCGGGAAACGCATCGAGCCGGCACGCTAGGCCAGGCTCGCACGCCAGTTACATCCCGGGCAGCTTGAATCCCGGAGGCAGGCCCATGCCTTGCTGCATCGAGGCCATCTCGCGCGCCGCGACCTCGTCCGCCTTGTTCCGCGCATCGTTGAACGCGGCGGCGATAAGGTCTTCCAGGATGCCCTTTTCGCTGGGCTGAAGCAGGCTGTCGTCGATCGAGACGCCGATGATCCGGCCCTTGGCCGTGGCGCGCACCGATACGAGGCCGCCTCCCGCCTTGCCTTCGACCTCGATCCCGTCGAGCTTGACCTGGCTTTCTTCCATCTGCTTGCTGATGGTCTCGGCCGCTTGCTGGGCCGCCTTGATCATCTCTTCCATCGACTTCACGTCACCTGCTCCATCTGTTGCCGCCCTGCGCAACGCGCGCATCGGGGCTTTCTTCAATCAACTGGGCATCCGGGAACGCGGCAAAGGCCGCCTCAACCAGCGGATGGCGCATCATGGCCTCGTGCTCGGCCAGCTTGATCGCCTCGGCCTGCTCACGCAGGGTCGGCGCCCCTTCGCCCTCGCCGCGGGAAACCTGCCAGCGCTCGCCAGTGGCCCGCAGCAGCGCATCGCGCAGCTCGGCGTTTGGATCGCCCGCATAGCCCGGTGCAAGCGCGTAGAGAAGTTCGAGCGGCTTCAATTCGATCACCCGAACCCAGTCGCGCATCACCTGGGCTAGCCGCAGCTGGCCCGACTGGTCGACCGTTTCGACCAGCGCGCGCCATTCGGCATCGCCGCTTGCCACGGGCTCGGCCTGGGCCGGTGCAGAGTCCGGCGCCGAGGCCGGCGCGCTGAAACCGCTCGCGGCCATGATTTCCAGCCGTTTCACCAAGGCGCCGGGATCAGGCATGTCGCTGGCATGGAGAATGCGCAGCAGCGCCATCTTTGCCGCCACCAGCGGATCGGGCGCGGTGCGCACCTCGTCATGCCCCTTCAGCAGAAGCTGCCACAGGCGGTGCACTTGCCCCGGGGTCAGGCGCTGCGCCCAGGTTTCAAGGTCCTGCCGCTCCTCGGCCGAGATCGCATCGTCCGCGCCCTTGCCAAGCTGTACTACCGCAACGCGGTGTGCCAGCTCCATTGCCGAACGCACAAGGGCGAGCGGTTCGATCCCCAGCGCGAACTGGTGGTCGATCAGGTCCAGCAGGGCCGCGCCGTCAGCCGTCAGCAGGGCCGCGAACAGGCGGCGCTGCGCGCTCTTGTCGGCTAGGCCCAGCATGTCCTGGACCTGTCCGACGGTAACCGTGCCCTCGCCGCCGAGATCGGCATGGGCAATCGCCTGGTCGAGGATCGAGAGGCCGTCACGGACCGACCCCTCGGCCGCAGCGGCGACCATGGCCAGGGCCTCGGTCTCGGCCGCGACGCCTTCCTTGGCGCAGATCGCCGCGAAATGCTCGGCCAGCATGGGCGTCGGGATGCGGCGCAGGTCGAAGCGCTGGCACCGGCTGAGCACGGTGACCGGCAGCTTGTCGACCTCCGTCGTCGCAAACAGGAATTTCACATGCGCCGGCGGCTCTTCGAGAGTCTTGAGCAGCGCGTTGAAGGCGTTGCGGCTGAGCATGTGGACTTCGTCGATTATGTAGATCTTGTAGCGCGCCGAGACAGCGGCATAGCGCACCGCCTCGATGATCTCGCGCACGTCGTCGACGCCGGTGTGGCTGGCGGCGTCCATCTCGATCACGTCGATATGCCGCCCTTCGGCAATCGCCACGCAAGGTTCGCACTGGCCGCAGGGGTCGATCGTCGGGCCGCCCTGCCCGTCGGGTCCAATGCAATTGAGCGCCTTGGCGATCAGGCGCGCGGTGCTGGTCTTGCCGACCCCGCGCACCCCGGTCATCAGAAAGGCATGGGCCAGCCGGTCGCGCCTGATCGCGTTGCCGAGCGTCTGCACCATCGCGTCCTGACCGATAAGCGCGCTGAAAGTCTGGGGACGATATTTGCGCGCAAGTACCCGATAGGGCTGCGCCGCTTCCTGCCTGGCGGGAACGGGCTCGGCGGGCGGAGGAGCGGCCGGCGCAGGGTCCGGGCCGCCGAACATCGAGGCCTGGCCAGCCTCTTCCAGTTCGGCCGCAGACGGTGTGTCGTCGTCCTCGTGCGGCGCGTCGCCAAAGATGTCGGGGGAATCACCCATGGTAGCGCGAGACTAGGCGGAGGCGCCCCAATTGTCGAAAAGATAAGGGTGGAAAAGGAGCCGGCCGACCCGCCGCAATCCGTTGTGGCTGCTTCCTTCCGGACCTGACCAGGTTGGCGAACGCAAACGTCCGACCGACTCCCGGCGGCGCATATGGCGGCGGTGTCGCGTTTAAGCAAGCCTGCAAAACCGCCGAGGCGTAGTATCGCTGCGCGACTCGGCCCACGGGGCTGGTCGCATGGCCGTGCCGTTCAGGCTCGGCCGCGAGGCGGACCTGGTCGCTGCTTACCTGCGCGACCCAGGCATCGATCGGGTCCGCTTCCCCGGATCAGCGGAAATTGTCGGCGTAGGCCTGGAGCTTCAGGCGGCGCGGTGGCACGGCATGCACCGCAGCATCGATGCCGTAGCGTTCGGCATAGGCCCTGGCTTCGTCGACCGAGGCAAAAGTCAGTTGCACCTGCGCCTGCGTATCGCCTGACCCCGCCCAGCCCATCAACGGATCGGCCTTCCGCGCCTCCGCGGGCGCAAAGTCGAGGATCCATTCGCCAAGCCGGGCCTTGCCGGACTGCATGGCGTTTTTCGGGCGTTGATAGATGCGAGCGGCCATGGCCTGCGCCCTGCGACGAAACGCGCGGCAAATCAAGATCCCAGTCACATGCTGCGGTTGAACGCGTTCTTGGTCTTGAGGCTGGGCGACTCGGTCCAGGGCTGGTCCGGCCAGCGGTGCTTGGGATAGCGGCCCTTCATATCGCGCTGCACATCCTTCCACGATCCTCGCCAGAAGCCGGGCAGATCGCGTGTGGTCTGGAGCGGCTTGCCGCCTGGATCGGTAAGCTTGAGGAGCAGCGCCTGCGGCGGCTGGCCGAAGGTCGGATGCCGATCCAGCCCGAACAGCGCCTGGACGCGCAGTTCCACGCTGGGGCCGCCCGGATCGTCATAGTCGATCGGATGCGAGGTGCCGGCGGGGCTGACGAACTGTGCAGGCGCCAGACGGTCCAGCGCCTGCTGGCCCGCATAATCGAGCCGGGCACGCAGCGCGTCGTGAATTTTTGCCGGATCGGTCTGATCGAGCCTACGGCCAAGCAGCGGACCAAGCCAATCCGCCGCCCGATCGCGCAGCGCCAGGTCGCCCAACGCTTCGATCCCGGCAAACCGCGCCCGCCGAAGCAGAGCCTCGCTGGCTTTCGACAGCGGCAACAAGGAAAGGCCTTCGCTCGCGATCTTGCCGATAAGGAAAGCGCGGATAGTCCCGGGATCGGGAGCGGGGTCCGATCCGCGCGAAAGGGTGATGGCACCAAGCCCGGCCTCGACCAGGGCCTCGACCCGGGCTTCGTCGGCGACCCAGCGCAGCCTGCTGCGCTTTTCTATCCGGTGTGCCAGCCAGCGCAGCACATCCGCTTCGTCGAGGGCGATCGCGCTGGTTATCCGCGCGCCCTTTGCCTCGCCTTGCGCATCGCCAACCGCCAGCCACTCGGCCCGCGCAAGAGGTGAGGCCGGATCGAGCCGGAGGCCTCGTCCGCCAGCCGCCAACCAATGTTCCCCGCTCGCGTCGCGGCGCCGGGCAATGTTGTCGGGAAACGCTTCGGCAAGGAGGATACCCAGAGGCGGATCGTCAGCCCCCTCGGCCTCGCTCATCGCCCTTGCAAGGCGCGCCCATCGCGCGGCCAGATCGCGCGAGGCCTGCGCGCGGCCGGATCGTTCGGCATCCCAGCGTTGCAGGCGCGCGGCCAGGTCATCGCTGCGCCCGCCAAGACCCCGCTCCTGCAACAGCAGCGCGAGCCTGGCCGCAGCATTCTCGGCGCCATGTTGCGCCGCATAGAGCAGCATGTGCGCCAGCGCCGGCGCCATCGGCAGGCGCGCCATGTTGCGACCATGCTGCGTGATCATCGCGCTGCCGTCGAGCGCGCCCAGCGCCTGAAGGCTGCGGGTTGCCGCGGCCAATGCCGCGGCAGGCGGCACGTCGATCCATGGCAATGCTGCAGGATCTGCTGCGCCCCACTGGGCGAGAGTCAGCCGCAGCGGCGCCAGGTCTGCGGTCTGCATTTCCGGCGGGTCGAAGGCCGGCCGCCCGGCGTGTGCGGCCTCCTCCCAGAGGCGGTAGGCGATGCCAGGGCCCTGCCGTGCTGCACGACCTGCGCGCTGGGCGGCTGCGGCCTGGCTTGCGCGGTGGGTAACCAGCCGGGTAACGCCCGCCGCCTTGTCGAACTCCGCCCGGCGCGATAGTCCCGCGTCGATCACGACCGACACGCCATCCAGCGTCAAAGACGTCTCTGCGATCGCGGTCGCCAGGACGATGCGGCGGCGTCCATCGGGATCGCGGCGGATCGCCGCACGTTGGGCGGCGGGCTCGCACTGCCCGTGCAACGGCAGGACCAGCGCTCCGGGCAATCGGTCGGCCAGGCTTTCGCGAACCCTTTCGATCTCGCCCACGCCGGGCAGGAAGCAAAGCAGGTCGCCGTGCTCCTCGCGCCAGGCGGTGACGACCGCAGACACCGTCGCGTCCTCAACCCTCGTCTCGGCGCGCGCGCCCAGCCATCTAATGGCGAGCGGCCAGCTCTTGCCCTCGCTTTCGATCACAGGTGCATCGCCGAGCAGGTCGGCAAATCGCGCGCCGTCGATCGTCGCGCTCATCACCAGAAGACGCAGGTCGGGGCGCAGTACTGCCTGGCTCTCGAGGGCCAGGGCGAGCCCCAGATCGGAGTCGAGATGACGCTCGTGCGCCTCGTCGAACAGCACCGCCGACACGTTCGCCAGTTCGGGATCGGCAAGGATGGTCGTGACGAAGATCGCCTCGGTCATGACCAAAATGCGCGTTGCGCTGGAACGCTTGCTGTCCAGGCGCGTTGCATAGCCAATCGTATCACCCGGCTTCTCGCCCAGCAGCTCGGCCATTCGCTCGGCCGCAGCGCGCGCGGCAACGCGCCTTGGTGAAAGGAGCAGCACAGTGCGGTCGCACCAGGTTTCAGCAAGCAAGGCCGGCGCCACGGCGGTCGTCTTACCCGCGCCGGGCGGGGCGATCAGCACCGCGCTCTCGCGCACGCGCAAGGCTGCGAGAAGCTCTGGCAGGACACTGTGGATCGGGAGGTCGTTCACACCGCTGGGCATAGGGAATCCCGGCGTTCCATCAACTTTTTCGTAAGCAAATGGTGCCATTCCCATGGACATGACAACGCTCTTCGCCACTCTCGTCGACCTGCTGCTCAAGTCAGCCATCGTCGCCTTCGTCGCGAACGAAATCCGCGGTATCGTGCTGGCGGGGCCGGTACTTTACGGCATGTATCAGGCCGGTGGGACGCTGATGGCGATCTGGCTGGGTGTCTGCTCGCTCGGCGGCATCGCGCTGTCGGTGATCGTGCCCTTGTTCATCGACAAGAAGTTCAAGATCCGCGAACGCCTGAAAGCGAAGATCCAGCCAGCCTGAATCTTCAGCCCATCGGGTACATGATGTCCTTCGACACCTTGTCGATTGCCTTCATCGTGTCGGCGCTCAGCACCAGGTCCTTCGCCGCGAGGATTTCCGCCAACTGATCGAACTTGCTGACGCCGACGATCGTCGAGGCGACAAAGTCGTGCTGCTTGGACCAGGCCACGGCAAGGGTGACAGGGCTGATCCCCGCTTCTTTGGCGATGTCTGCAAACCGGGCGGTCGAGGCGAGCGACTTTTCGTTGACGAAGCGCCGGCCCATAGCGGCCTGCCGCCCCTCCATCCCCAGATAGCGCGTGAACCGTGCGCCTTCCGGGCGGGCGTCGTTCTGGTACTTTCCAGACAGCACCCCACCAGCGATCGGTGAATAGGGTATGAGGCTTACGCCTTCCTGCCGACAGACCTGGGCCAGTTCGTCCTCGAAGCGCCGGTTGTTCAGGCTGAAGTTGTTCTGGATCGTGTGGTAGCGGGCGCCACCCATACGCTCGGACGCCGCGATGCTCTTCATCAGGCCCCAGCTGGTTTCGTTCGAGCAGCCGAGTACCCGCACCTTGCCCGCGCGGACCAGTTCGTCGAGCACCTCCATCGTCTCGTCATAGGGCAGATCGTGGTCGGGCCAGTGCGTCTGATAAAGGTCGATGTAGTCGGTCTGGAGCTTCTTGAGGCTTGCTTCCACCGCCGTGACGATGTTGCGCCGGTCGAGCGAAGTCATGCCGCTGCGCAGGGGCGAGCGGAACCAGACGTGGCTGGGGCCAGAGACCTTGGTGGCCAGGATAATCGCCTCGCGCGGCTTGGTCTTGAGCCAGCGGCCAACAATCTCCTCGGTGCGGCCGACCCACTTCGCGTCGGGCGGCACCGGATAGCCTTCGGCGGTGTCGTAGAAATCGATTCCGGCATCGAAACAGGCATCCAGGATCCGGATCGCTTCGGCCTCGTCGGTCTGGCTCCCGAATGTCATCGTGCCCATGCAGATATCGGACACGACGATCGAGCTTTTCCCCAGGCGGCGGCGTTCCATGCGATCAGTCTCCGGTGCGATTGGTAGTGTTTCGCAACGGGTCGTGGCCGGTCAGGCCGACAAGGTCAAGCCCGTGCGCCGAGGGTCCTGCTTGGAGACCAGGGGGTAAGGACCCTCGGCGGCTGCTTGAAAAAGGTTCCGCTCGGGGAAGCGGCAACGCGATGGGCAGGCGATTGCTGGTGGGGCGCTTGCGCGCTCAGACCGCGACAAGATGCCGGCGCTCGGCAACGGCGATCGGAAGCTGCGGCCGGTCGCGACGCCGGGCGGCGCGATCGGCGGACGACCAGGCAACCCTGAGCCCCGACACACCGGCACGGTCCATCGCCCGTTGCCAGGCATAGAACTCCTCAAGACTGAGGTTGTACCGCGCCATGACCTCCTCCAGGGTCAGCAGACCGCCCTGGACGGCGGCTACGACCTGGGCCTTGCGGCTTGCAACCCAACGGGTGGTGTTGGGCGGCGGAAGACTGTCCCGGTCAAGGACTTCGCGGTGCGGCCCGATAATGCGGGCAGCGCGGGAGTTATGGTATTCGATCATCGTTCGGACCCTCGATTTCTGGTCAAATCGTTGGCCCCCAAGCACGGTGAATTTGGCGTTCCGGTGGTTAAATCCGGGTAAATGCGCTGCTGCATCCTATCGCTGCGAGGCCACGGCTCACGGCAGGGCGAGCGGCAGCGACGATGAACTGCAACTAACGCGAATCGCAGTCGAATCAGGTGCGGCGGGTTACCGCGAACTGGGCCGCCTCGACCATTGCCGCGTGGGCCTCGCTGGGCGGAAAGCCGGCGATCGCATCGATCGCGCGCTGGGCATAGTGGCGCGCCCTTTCGCGGGTCGCGCTGACCGCATCGTGCTGCGCGATCAGGCTCACCGCATGAGCGAGGTCCTCGTCCGAGGTGCGGTGGCCGACGATCGCCTGACGCCAGAAGGCACGTTCGGCCTCGTCGCCGCGGGCATAGGCCAGGATCACCGGAAGGGTCATCTTGCCTTCGCGGAAGTCGTCGCCCTTGCCCTTGCCCATTTCGCCTGCATCGGAATCGTAGTCCATCGCGTCGTCGACCAGCTGGAACGCAACGCCAAGGTTGCGACCGTAGGAATCGAGCGCCCGCTCCTCCGCATCGCCCTTCTCGGCGACCACCGCGGCAATGCGGGTCGCGGCGGCGAAAAGGGCGGCCGTCTTGGCGCCGATGATCTTGAGGTAGTGTTCTTCGCTCGTCTCGATCTGGCGGGCGGCGGTGAGCTGATCGACTTCACCCTCCGAGATGATCGAGCTGGCGTTCGACAGGATCTTGAGCACGCGCAGCGATCCGTCCTCGACCATCAGTTCGAAACTGCGCGTGAACAGGAAATCGCCGACCAGGACGGTGGCGGGATTGCCGAAGATCAGGTTGGCTGCCGCCTTGCCCCGACGCAGCTCCGATCCGTCGACCACGTCGTCGTGCAGCAACGTCGCGGTGTGGATGAACTCCACCGCGGCGGCCAGCTTGTGGTGGCGGGTGCCGTGATAATCGCACAGCGCCGCTCCCGCGAGCGTCAGCATCGGCCGCATACGCTTGCCGCCACCGGCAATCAGGTGTCCGGCCAGCGCCGGAATCAACGGGATCTCGCTTTGCATCCGTTCGAGGATGACCGAATTGACCGCGTTCATGCCGGACGCGGTCAGGGCCATCATCGGGGCCAGCGAAGGCGCGCTGTCACGCGGGCGCAGGGGAACAATTTCGGCGCTCATTGCGGCCAGCGCCTTGCCTGTCCGGTTGCGGCAAGGCAAGTGCAAAGCGGGCAATGGTCTTGCGCAAAAAGTCATGCTAGCGCACCGATCATGTCCGACGCTGCGCTGTCCTCCACCGCCGACGCCACCCTGGCCGGTTATCGTTCGAGCATCGACAATATCGATGCCGCGTTGATCCACATCCTCGCTGAGCGGTTCCGCATCACCAAGGCTGTGGGCCAGTACAAGGCAGCCAATGCCCTTCCCGCCTCCGACCCCGGCCGCGAGGAGCGCCAGATCGCGCGGCTGCGCAAGCTGGCCGAAGACGCGCAACTCGATCCTGAATTTTCCGAGAAATTCCTGCGTTTCATCATCCAGGAAGTAATCCGCCACCACGAGCAGGCGGCTGGCAACTAGGCTAGGTTAGCCGCACGCGGCAGGCGCAGGCGGACGAGCAGGCCGCCAAGGTCCTCGCTTTCTTCAAGCGTGACCGATCCGCCATAGATTTCCGCCACGTCGCGCACGATCGCCAACCCAAGTCCGGTCCCGGGCTTGCCGGTATCGAGCCGCGCGCCGCGGTCGAAGATGCGAATGCGTTCCTCTTCCGGGATGCCCATGCCATCGTCCTCGACCCAGATCTCGCAGAACTGCGGATCATTCTCGGGATCGATCGTCACGAAGACGCTGCCGCCGCCGTACTTGGCCGCGTTTTCGATCAGGTTGCCGAGAATCTCGTCGAGATCCTGGCGCTCTATCGCGACCGTGGCCCCGCGGTCGCCGTCGAGGTCGAAGCGGGCCTGGTCGTAGAGCACCGTCACCGCGCGCAACACGGCTTCCACGCTCTCGCCGACATTGGCGCGGGCCTGGCCGACGGCGCGGCGCCCCACTGCGCGAGCGCGGGCCAGATGATGATCGACCTGGCGGCGCATGACGGCCGCCTCGCGGATCACGGTGTCCGACAGGTCTGGCGCCTTGGCAGTCGCGGCGTTCATCACCACGGTCAGCGGGGTCTTCAGCGCGTGAGCAAGGTTACCGGCATGGGTCCGCGCTTCCTCGGCCTGCTTCACCGAGTGGGCGAGAAGCCCGTTCAGTTCCTCGACCAGGGGCTGCACTTCAAGCGGCAGCGGCTCGTTCACGCGGTTTTCGCCAGTCGTGCGCATCCTCTGGATCGCAAGCCGCACGCGGCGCAGCGGGCCAAGGCCGTACCAGGTCTGCAGCGCGGCCATCAGCATCAGGCCAAGGCCAAGGACCACGAAGCTGTAGACCAGGATCGATCGGGTCTGGCGGATCTGGTCGTCCAGTTCCTTGCGGCTTTCGGCAACCACGAATGTCCAGCGCGTGTCGCTGCCGGGCAGGATCACCGTGCGCTCCATGATGCGCAGCGGCTCCCCCTTGAACGGATCGGCGTTGAAGGTGTGGGGCTGGCTGTCGAAATGGTCGGTGCTGACCTGCAGCGTCCGGTCCCACAGCGAACGCGAAGGGTAATCCTCGTGGCCTTTGCCGCTGATCTGGTAATAAAGCCCGCTGTTGGGTTCGAGGAAGCGCTGGTCGCCGAGCGGACGATTAAAATAGACTTCCCCGTCCGAGCTGATCTCGGCCGAGGCGACCATCGCGGTCAGCATGTAGCCCAGCTGGTTGTCGAAGTTTCGGGTGACCAGACTGGTAATCGTCCGGTCGAGCAGGATGCCGCCGCCCAGCAACAGAACCGCGATCCAGCCTGCCGCGATCAGCATCATGCGCCGTGAAAGCGAGCCGGTGTGGGCGACCCTTGTGCCCGAACCCCCGCCCGGCCGAGCGGGGCGATCCTGCTCGCCCACCGGTCAGGTCATCCGCGCGGCAGCGCCGGATCGTCCAGGCTGTAACCCAGCCCGCGGATCGTGGTGATCACATCGGCGCCCAGCTTCTTGCGGATGCGCGTCACGAAGACTTCGATCGTGTTCGAATCGCGGTCGAAATCCTGGTCGTAGATGTGTTCGATCAGCTCGGTCCGGCTGACGACCTTGCCCTTGTGGTGCAGCAGATACGACAGCAGCTTGTATTCCTGCGCGGTCAGCTTGACCGGTTCTCCGCTCAGCGTGACGCGGCCCGAGCGCGTGTCGAGCCGCACGTCGCCGGCAATCAGTTCGCTGCTCGTGTTGCCCGAGGCGCGGCGGATAAGAGCGCGCAGGCGGGCTATCAATTCTTCGGTCTGGAAGGGTTTGGCCAGGTAATCGTCCGCTCCGGCGTCGAGACCGGCAACCTTGTCGGACCAGCTGTCGCGCGCCGTCAGGACCAGCACCGGGAACTTGCGGCCCTCCTTGCGCCACATGCCGAGAACGGTCAGGCCGTCGATCTCCGGCAGACCCAGGTCCAGCACGACCGCATCGTATTCTTCGGTCGAGCCGAGGAAATGTCCGTCCTCGCCATCAGTCGACAGATCGACCGCATAACCCGTCGCTTCGAGCGTTGCCTTGAGCTGCTTGCCGAGGGTCGGTTCGTCCTCGACGATAAGGATGCGCATCGCAAAATGTCCCCTAGATTGTGCGCATCAGATGGGGACATTCCCCACAGGCGTCAAGCAAACGCCCTAGCGCGACTGGCGCATGACCTGGCCGGTCCGCGCGTCGATGTCGACGAAGATGACCCGGCCGTCGCGAATGAACTTCAGGCGATAGGCCATGGCCGCCGGATCGTATTCCGGGCCAAGATACTGCGACCCGCCCATCGTCGGCAGCACCCGCTGCTCGATCTCGCGCAGCGATCGCACGTTGCCCGCGCGAAGTTCCTTGCGCGCCTGCCCCTGCTCCCCGCCGGGACCGGCGATAACAGGCAGCGGCGTTGCAAGAACGGCCAGCGCAACAAGAAGGGAGGTCGTCTTCATGGTTCCGCGCTCTACCCAGAAGGCATTGAACGCGCCATGAATAGTTGCACCGTCCCACGTTCAGGCAGCTGACTACTTCGTCATCTCGTACTTGACGTTCAGTTGCGCCGCAGTTCCGACCAGACCCGGCTGGATCGGGGTCGTCTTGTCCATGGCCTGGGCGCTGACGGCAATAGCCTCGCCCCGGGCATAGACCGGGCTGACCGTCTGGTAGGTTTCAGACAGTTCCAGCAACTTCACGCTCTTGAACCCGGCATAGCCGGCCAGTTCGCGCGCGCGCGCCTCGGCACTGGCAAAGGCGTTGCGTCGCGCCTCGCTGCGGGCGGCCGCATCGTTCTCGAGGACGAAGTTCGGCCCGTTGAAATTGTTCGCGCCCGCCGCCACCAGCGCGTCGAGCGTCGGGCCGATCTTGCGAATATCGCGCAGCTTGACCATCACCTGGTTGTTGACGTCGTAGCCGACGAACGTCGGCTGACGGCCATCGTTGTTGTAGGTGTACTGCGCGTTCAGCGAGAAGTTGCTGGTCTGGATATCATCGGCCGGGACGCCGAGCTGCTTCAGCTTGGCGATAATTTGGTCCATTCGCACGGCATTGAGCCGCGCGGCCTCATTGGCACTGGCTGCGCGGGTGGTGACACCGGCCGAGACCATGGCCGCATCGGGCTTGGCGTTGACCGTATCGCTCACCGTCAATTCGATCACCGGTCCAGCCGAGGCGATCTGGATTTCGGCCGCGATTGCCGGCGCGGTCATGGCGGCGAGCCCGGCGGAGGCACCAAGGGCGAAACGGATCATCTGGCAGGTTCTCCCACTTTTGCGGTAACTTGTGAGCATTGGAACGCCGCGCGGGCGCAGCGGTTCCGTCTCATCCTTGCCGCAGCAAGGCGATGTAGCGTTCGCGGATCTCGGCAGTAACCGCGCCGGGCCCGCCGTTGCCGATCGGCTTTCCATCCACCTCGACCACCGGCAGGACAAGCGTTCCCGCTCCGCTGCTGAAGGCCTCGCGAGCGGACAGCAGCTCATCGGGGGTGAAGGGTCGTTCCTCGACCATGAGACCCATGGCCCGCGCAATGGCGACTACGTTGATGCGTGTTACGCCGGGCAGCACGCCAAAATCGACCGGGTGCGACACCAGCACGCCGCGCGCATCGATGATGTGCGCATTCGAACTCGTCGCCTCGGTCACCACGCCATTCTCGACCAACCACACGTCGTCGACGCCGACGTCCTTCGCCTCGGCCTTCATCAGCACCGCATAGAGCAGCTGCGTGGTCTTGGCCGAGCGCACCTGCCAGCGCAGATCCGGGCGGAGCACGATCCTCTGTCCGCGTTCGGCCACGGGGTTCGCGATCAGCGCGTCCGCCTGGGTGAAGGCAAACCGCGTTGCCGTTGTCCCCGGCTCGGGCAAGGGAAACGCGCGGTCGGCGGTCGCGCCTGCCGTCACCTGCAAGTAGATCCGCCCTTCTTTCAGCCCGTTGCGCGCGATCAGTTCGGCCAGGATCGGCGGCCAGTCGGTCGCATCGTCGATGCGCGCCGTAGCGAGCGAACGGTCCAGCCGGGCCTGGTGGTGCGGCCAGTTGCAGTAATGCCCCTCGATCACCGGGGTGACCTCGTAGACCGATTGCCCGAAATTGAGCCCACGATCGAAGATCGAAACGGCAGCTTCGGTTTCGGGGACGAAATCGCCGTTCAGCCAGACTGTACGCATCGGAAGCTCATGATCCTTGCAGGGTTAGTGATCGAAACGCGCCTTGCCGGGCACTGCGGCAACCATGGCAGATAGGCACGATGGATGAAACCCGCGGCGCTGTGGACGACACCCGCTCTTGTCAAGGAAAGGCACTGCCCCTAGGTCGCGCGCACCATGGCCGCCGCACCGATCCTGTCCTGGGAGAACCTCAGCCTGCACCAGGGATCGGGCTGGCTGTTCCGCGATCTCGACCTCGCCATCGCCCCGCGCGACCGGCTCGCACTGATCGGCCGCAACGGCGCGGGAAAGACCACCATGCTCAAGCTGATCGCAGGCGAGATCGAAGCCGACAAGGGCACCCGCTCGATCCAGCCGGGCACCCGGATCGTCATGCTGGAGCAGGATCCCTTCTTCACAGGTTACGACACGCTGATGGACTTTGCCCTGGCCGGCAAGGACGCCCCACCCAGGCACGAGGTCGAGGCAATCGCCGGCCAGCTTGGCATCGACCTTGGCCGCAGCGCAGCGAGCGCCAGCGGGGGCGAACGCCGCCGTGCGTCCCTCGCCCGCGCGCTTGCCAGCGATCCCGACCTGCTCTTGCTGGACGAGCCGACCAACCACCTTGATCTGGCCGCGATCGACTGGCTGGAAGGGTGGCTGCAACGCTACACCGGTGCCTTCGTGACGATCAGCCACGACCGCACTTTTCTCGAGCGCCTGACCAAGGCGACGATCTGGCTCGACCGGGGGGCGCTGCGCCGCAAGGACGTGGGCTTCGGCGGTTACGAGGCGTGGATGGAACAGGTCTACGCCGAGGAGGCGCGCGCGGCCGACAAGCTCGACGCCAAGCTCAAGATCGAGGCGCACTGGCTGGAACGCGGCGTCACCGCGCGGCGCAAGCGCAACCAGGGCCGGCTCGAAAAGCTGTGGGAAATGCGCGCCCAGCGTGCCGCCATGTTGAACCCGCAGGGCGCGGCCAAGATGAAACTGGCGGTCGACGACGTGAAGACCAAGTCGGTGATCACCGCCGACAAGGTCACCAAGAGGTTTGGCGACCGCACGATCATCAAGGATTTTTCGCTGCGCATCCAGCGCGGCGACCGGATCGGGCTTGTCGGCGCCAACGGTTCGGGCAAGACCACGCTGCTCAAGCTGCTGACCGGCGAACTGCAACCAGACAGCGGGACCGTGACGCTCGCCAAGACGCTGCACGGCGTGATGATCGACCAGCAACGCAGCCTTCTCAGCCCAGAAAAGCGCGTGCGCGACGTGCTTGCCGAAGGAGGCGACTGGATCGACGTGCGCGGCGTACGCAAGCACATCCAGGGCTATCTCAAGGACTTCCTGTTCGACCCGGGCCTCGTCGATGCGCGGGTCGGCACGCTGTCGGGCGGCGAACAGTCACGCCTTCTGCTGGCCCGCGAGTTTGCCCGCAAATCGAACCTCCTGGTGCTCGACGAGCCGACCAACGACCTCGACCTCGAAACGCTCGACCTGCTGCAGGAAGTGATCGCCGATTACGACGGAACCGTGCTGATCGTCAGCCACGATCGCGATTTCCTCGACCGCACGGTGACAGTTACTCTGGGTCTGGACGGCAGCGGCAAGGTCGATGTCATTGCCGGCGGCTATGCCGACTGGGAGGCCAAGCGGACCCAGCGAACCGGTGCCGTGAAAACTGCGGCCAAGCCTGCCGCAGAGGCCCCAGTCGCCGCCGCCGCGTCGACGCCGCGCAAAGGCAAGCTCAGTTACAAGGACCAGCGCGACTACGAGCTGCTGCCGGCGCGGATCGAGGAACTCCTCGCCCAGATCGCGCGCGACGAGAAAGAAATGGCCGACCCCGCGCTCTACACTCGCGACCCTGCCCGCTTCGCTTCACTCACCCGGGCGATCGAGACCGCCCGCGGCGAAAAGGACGCGGCCGAGGAACGCTGGCTGAACCTTGCCGAGCTTGTCGAAGGCTGATCCGCGAAAGCGCTTGCCGACAGGAGTGTTTCGGGCAATATCTTGAACCAATATGGTTCAAGCGAGGCATGAATGATCAACCGGATCCGTCATATCCGCCGGGAAAAGGGCCTGACCCTTGCCGATGTGGCGGCGCGCTGCTCGCCGCCGACCACGGCGCAGACGATCGGCCGGCTCGAGACCGGAACGCGCCAGCTATCCCTGACCTGGATGAACCGCATCGCCGCAGCGCTCGACGTCGAATCCGAGCTGCTCGTGCGCGGCGAGGTGGCCGCGATGCCAAGCTATGTCGCCCGGCTGACGGACGACGGCGCTGAGGCACTGACAGCGCCGCGCGACGCGATCCTGCCCTCGGTCCTGGCCGGCAGCGAAGGCGTAATGGCTCTGGCCGTCGAGGTGCCGGTCGGCCAGTACCGCGCCGGCGACCAGGTCTGGCTGCGGCGGATCGAGGCGGCCGACTTTGCCCGCGTCCTCAACCGCGACGTGCTGGCCCCCCGCCCTGGCGGTCGTTTCGCCTTCGGCCGAATGATCGACCGCGACGAAAGCCGCATTGCCATCCTGCCACCCGATGCCGGTCACCGCCAGATCGTGGTCGAGCGACCGGCCTGGATCGCGGTAGCGGAAATGCTGGTGCGCAAACTGTGACGGCCCTTCGGGTCCTGTCGCTATCGACCCTCTACCCCAACGAGCAGACCCCCAACTTCGGCGTGTTCGTCGAGCGCCAGATGCAGGCCGTGATGCGCCGCAAGGACGTCGACCTGGTCATGGTCAACCCGCTGGGCATTCCGCCTTTCCCCCTCTCGCTTCACACCCGTTACGCAGCCCTTTCCCGGCTTCCGGGGCGCGAGGAGCGCGGCGGCGTCACCGTGCTGCGCCCGCATTTCCGCCTGGTTCCCAGCATCGGCGCCCATCGCAACGCGCGGGCCGAGGTGCGAGGAGTCCTGCCCCTTGCACGCCAGCTTCACGCCGAGGCGCCGTTCGATGTCATCGACGCGCAGTTCTTCTATCCCGACGGACCGGCCGCCATCGCCATTGGCGAAGCGCTGGGACTGCCGGTTTCGATAAAGGCGCGCGGCTCCGACATCCACCACTGGGGCACCGCCCCCGCCACGCGCGAGCAGATCCTGGCAGCGGGCCGTGCTGCAGACGGAATGCTCGCTGTGTCGCAGGGCCTGGTCGAGGACATGGTTGCTCTCGGCATGCCGCGCGACAGGATCGCCGTCCACCGCACCGGCATCAACGCCGACCTGTTCCGGCCCTATGACCGGCGGCTGTGCCGCGACCAGCTTGGCCTGCCGCGCGATTTCCCCATCCTTGCCTGCGTCGGTGCGCTGATCGAACGCAAGGGCCAGCGCTTCGCGTTAGAGGCGCTGAGGGGGCTTCCCGATGCAATCCTGTTGATTGCCGGGACCGGCCCGGACGAAAACGCGCTGAAGAACCTGGTCGACCGGCTCGGCATCAGGCGGCGGGTGCATTTCCTCGGTCCGGTGCCGCATGGCGATATGCCGATCATCCTCAACGCGGCCGATGTCTTCGTCCTGCCTACGGCGAGCGAGGGACTGGCCAACGCCTGGGTCGAGGCGCTGGCCTGCGGAACGCCCGTCGTGACGACCCCGATTCCGGGCGCACGGGAACTTCTGAGCGATCCGGCCTGTGGGCGGATGGTCGCGCGCGACGGCGCCGCGATAGCGGCGGCGGTGCGCGCGATTTTGACGGACAAGCCGGCGCCCGAAGCAGTCAGCGCAGCCGTTTCAGCGTGGAGCTGGGAGGCCAATGCCGAGGCGCTGGTAGCCCATTGGACGCGGCTGGCGCGGCGGGATTAGCCCCGCTCGCGCGCCAGGCGTTCCTGTTTGTCGACCGCGCTCTCGGTCGGCACGAAGCTCGACGGGTTGACCTTGAGCCAGATCAGGATCGGCGCCGACATGTAGATCGAGCTGTAGGTGCCGACGAAGATGCCCAATGTGATCGCCGCGGTGAAGCCGAAGATCACGTTCGGGCCAAGCAGCAGCAGGGCAAGCAGCGTAATCAGCACCGACGAAGAGGTGACGATGGTCCGGCTCAGCGTCTCGTTGACCGAGAGATCGAGCAGTTCGGGCAGCGGCATCCGGCGATACTTGCGCAGGTTTTCGCGGATGCGGTCATAGACCACGATGGTATCGTTGAGCGAGTATCCGATCAGCGTCAGGACCGCCGCGACGATGTTGAGATCGAATTCCAGCTGGGTCAGCGCGAACATTCCGAGCGTCAGGGTCACGTCGTGGGTCAGGGCGAACAGCGCGCCGATACCGAACTGCCATTCGAAGCGTATCCAGATGTAGATCGAGATCGCGACCATCGCCGCGATCAAGGCCTGCATGCCGGTCTTGAACAGTTCGCCCGAAACCTTGCCCGACACCGAATCCACGCCGTCGAGGCGCGCATCCGGGTGCTTCGACTTGATGTCGGCGACAATCCGTTTGGACATGGCATCGGCCAGCGACGCGTCCTTTTCCCCGCCTTCGGGCAGATGCATGCGGATCGAGATTTCGTTGGGCTTGCCGAATTGCTGGATCGTCGGCTCGCCATAGCCAAGCCGGCCGACCTCTTCGCGCAGCTGGGCGACCGGCGCTTCGGCGCTGTTGACGAAGGTGACGCGGATCATCTGGCCGCCGACGAAATCGACCCCCAGGTTGAGGCCGCGGGTTGCCACCAGCGTGATCGATGCCACCATCAGCAACAGGCTGATCACGTAGAACGGGAGGCGCCAGCGCAGAAAGCGGATGTTGGTGTTGTCGGGGACGAGCTTGAGAAGTTTCATCTGTGTCGGTCCTTACAGCACCAGCTCGGTCGGGCGCGCCCTGCGCAGCCAGCCGGCAACCCACATGCGGGTCAGGGTCACCGCGGTGAAGACCGAGGTGGCGATGCCGATCATCAGCACGACGGCAAAGCCCTTGACCGGGCCGGAGCCGATCAGGAACATCAGCGTCGCGGCGATGACGTTGGTGATGTTGCCGTCGAAGATGGCGCTGCGGGCTTCGGAGTAACCGAATTCCACGGCCTGGACGACCTTGCGGCCGCGCGCGCGTTCTTCGCGGATGCGTTCGTTGATCAGCACGTTGGCGTCGACCGCCGCACCGATGGTGAGCACGAACCCGGCGATGCCCGGCAAGGTAAGCGTGGTTCCGATCACCGCCATGATGCCGAGGATCATGAGCGTGTTGAGGATCAGCGCGGTGCAGGTGTAAACACCGAAGCGGCCGTAGGTAAACAGCATGAAGGCCATCAGCACGAGCGTGCCCACGCCGAAGGCGATCATGCCCTTCTCGATCGAATCCGCACCAAGGTCGGGACCGACCGTGCGCTCCTCGACCACCTTGAGGTCGACCGGCAGCGCGCCCGAGCGCAGTGCGATGGCCAGCTGGTTGGCAGTTTCCGCCGTGAAGCTGCCCGAAATCTGCGCGGTTCCGCCGATGATCGGTTCGTTGATGTTCGGCGCCGACAGCACCTTGCCGTCAAGGATGATGGCAAAGGGTCGGTTGACGTTCTCGGTCGTCAGCTTGGCGAACTTGGCCCCGCCCTGCTGGTCGAAGGTGATGTTGACCACCGGCTGGTTGTTCTGCTGGTTGTTGCCGGCCTGCGCATTGGAAAGCTGATCGCCCTTGATCCCGCCGAGGCGGCGCACCGCGATCGGCTGCGCACCATCCTTGGCCGGATCTGCATAATAGACGATCTCGGCGCCCGGCGGGGCGATCCCCTGCGCCAGTTCGGCGGGATTGGCGGTCGTATCGACCAGCTTGAATTCAAGCTTGGCGGTCTGGCCGAGCAGATCCTTGAGCGCCGCCGGGTCCTTGAGGCCCGGCACCTGCACCACGATCCGGTCGTCGCCCTGGCGGATGATCGTCGGTTCGCGCGTGCCCAGCGCGTCGATGCGCTTGCGCACCACTTCGGTGGCGGTTTCCATCGCCTGGGTGACCGCAAGCTTGAGCCCGGCTTCGGTCGGGGTCAGGACGATGCGGTTGCCGTCGAGCACCTGGAGATCCCAGTCACGCTGGCCGGTCATCCCGGCGCCCTGGGTCAGGGTCTGCAACTGTTCGCGCGCTGCGTCGATCTGCGCCGGGTCCTGGAGCATGAAGCTGACCGACCCGTCGCGCGTCGAAATGTCGCCGATCTGGATCTGCGGCTCGGCCTGGCGCAGGCGGTTGCGCACTTCCTCTTCCATCGAATCGAGCCGCTGGCGGCGCACCTGGTCGGTGCTCGCCTCGAGCAGCAGATGGCTGCCGCCAGCAAGGTCGAGGCCGAGGTTGATCTTGGGATTGGGCAGCGCGGACGGCCAGGGCAGGCCCGCGACCGAAAAGATCGAAGGCAGTGCCGCGAGGGCGCAGGCCAGGGTGATGAACCAGAGCCAGGCCTGTTTCCAGCGGGGAAAATCGAGCATCGGGAATCGCTTTCGCTACGGACCGGAAAGGTCAGTCGTTCGCCGGGCTGGTGCCGGTGGGCGGAACGACATCCGCAATTGTCGAGCGCAGCGCCTTGACCTTGATGTTCGGGCCAAGTTCGAGATCGACGTAGTTTTCATCGACCCTGACGATCTTGCCGAGCAGTCCGCCGGCGGTCAGCACCTGGTCGCCCTTTTTCAGCCCGCCGATCTTCGCTTGCAGATCCTTCTGGCGCTTCATCTGCGGGCGCAGGATCAGGAACCAGAAGATCAGGAACATGCCGACCAGCGGCAGGAAGCTGACCCAGCCGGGAGGCGATCCGGCCGCAGCGGCCGAGGCGAACAGGGAAAGGGAGGAAGCGGTCATGACGGTTGCGACTGTAGCCTTGTAAAGCGGTTGGTCCGGGCCGCCCCGGACGCGATTGCGCGCGCCTAGCAGCAATGGTGGGTGATAGCAACGCGCCGCCCCGGCCACCCGTGCCGCCCGGCACGGTGCAGATGGCGACGCAGCACCCAGGTTCAAGTGTGCCCTTTTTGCCGCGCGCGGCGGCTTGCCAAGCCCTCACCCGGTGCCTATAGGCGCGGCTCCTCGGTCCTGCTGCCCAGCGGGATCAACGGAACCGGTCGGGACGTAGCGCAGCCTGGTAGCGCATCACACTGGGGGTGTGGGGGTCGGAGGTTCGAATCCTCTCGTCCCGACCAATTTCCTGAAAACTTGGCGACGTCAGGCGAGGGCACGAGCCCGCGCCTGCTCCATGCCTCGCCTCAGCCCTTGAACACCACCGTGCGGTTGCCGTTGACGAAGACGCGATCCTCGAGGTGCAGGCGCACTGCCTCGGCCAGGACGCGCCGTTCGATGTCGCGGCCCTTGCGCACCAGTTCGTCGGGCGTGTCGGAATGGCTGATCGCCTCGACGTCCTGATGGATGATTGGCCCCTCGTCCAGATCGGCGGTGACGTAGTGCGCCGTCGCGCCGATCATCTTGACCCCGCGCTCGAAGGCCTGGTGATAAGGCTTGGCGCCCTTGAATCCGGGCAGGAAGCTGTGGTGGATGTTGATGCACCGGCCCGACAGGAATGCGGCCATGTCGTCGGACAGGATCTGCATGTAGCGCGCCAGCACGATCAGTTCGGCGCCGCTGCTTTCGACCAGCGCCTTTATCCGGGCCTCCTGCTGCGGTTTGGTGTCAGGCGAAACCGGCAGATGGTGATAGGGCGCTACGCCATTGAGCGGCGTGTGCAGAGCGTCCTGCGGATGGTTGGAGGCGATGCCGACAACGTCCATCGACAGTTCGCCGATGCGCTGGCGGTAGAGCAGGTCGCCGAGGCAATGGTCCCACTTGGAAACCATCAACAGGACCTTCTTGGGCACCGCCTGGTCATGCAGCGTCCAGTCCATGCCAAGGTCCGCGGCAATCGGCGCGAAAGCGGCCTGCAGCGCGGCAAAGCCCTGCCCGGCACCCGGCTCGAAGGCGACTCGCATGAAGAAGCGCGTCGCTTCGCGGTCGTCGAACTGTTCGGAGTTGACGATGTTGCAGCCCCGGTCCGCCAGGAAGGTCGCGACGCGGGCGACCAGGCCAGGCCTGTCGTCGCACTGGGCCCGCAATGTGTAGACTTCGCTCACGCGATCTCCTCTCAAGACGTGCCCGGATGGGCGCGCGTGCAGCCGTTGAACGGGTCGGCGGATTTTTCAAGCCTGAGGTGGGAATTTGCCAGCTCTGGCCCGTTCGGATCGCCAGTGCCGATTTCCGCCCCGGGCACGTCGGTACACTCACCATTTTCCTACACAGCACGTTTTGGTTATCTGGATCGCTCCTTGAAAATTGGAGCACTCATTATGGCGATTCTCGAAGCGCTCATCGGCCCGATCAGCGCGATCATCGACAAGGTCATTCCCGACAAGACGGCCCGCGACAAGGCCAAGCTCGAACTGCTCGCGCTGCAGGGCACGCAGGACCTTGCCCAAATCAACGCCCGCCTGTCCGCGATCGTCGCTGAAGCCGGTTCGCACGATCCCTGGACCAGCCGTGCCCGACCGAGCTTCCTCTACGTGATCTACGTCCTGCTGCTCTGGGCCCTGCCGATGGGCGTCCTCGCCGCCTTTGCCCCCGACCGCGCGATGGCCATCGCCAGGGGCATGAACGCGTACCTCACCGGCCTGCCCGAACCGCTCTATGCCTTGTTCGGCACCGGTTACCTCGGCTACACGGCGGCGCGCCAGTGGGGCAAGATTGCCGGCGTCGACAAGTAACCATGTTCCCCCCGGTTGCGAAGGGGTAACCATTTTCGGCTAGGACCGGCGCGATCCTGAAAACGCTTCATCGGAGCTTCGAGACGTGAACCGCAATCGCCTTGCCCCCGCCCTCGCTCTCGCCCTTGGCACCATTGCCCTGTCGGCCTGCAGCGGCTCCGCCGACGAAGCGCCGGCTGCCGAGGCCAGCGCCACCGAAACCGATGTCGCGGTTGCCGGACCCGACATGGTCGTTGCGACCGAAAGCGCGCAGGACCGCGCCGATCGCCTCAACGCCCAGCAGGACGCGCCCGAACCGGAACTCGACGAGAACGGCAATCCCATCCCCGCCGGCCCCAACCAGCCGACGATGGAAGAGATGGAACGCGCCGTTGCCCAGGCCGAGGCGGCCAAGGCGCAGCAGTAATCCGCGGCTTGCCAGCCCGCGCAGCCCGGCTATGGAGCAGACCGGTTCCACAGCCGGACGGTACGCTTCATCATGGCCGACAAGATCATCTACGTTCTCAACGGACCCAATCTCAACATGCTGGGCACCCGCCAGCCCGAGATCTACGGTCGCGATACGCTTGACGATATCGCCGCGCGCCTGGTCGCCCAGGGCGAAGCGCTTGGCCTTACCATCGACATGCGCCAGTCGAACCACGAAGGCCACCTGGTCGACTGGCTGCATGAGGCCCATTTCGAGAAGGTCCACGCCGTGCTGCTCAACGCCGGGGCCTATACTCACACCTCGATCGCGCTGCACGACGCGATCAAGTCGATCACGGTGCCGGTAATCGAGGTCCACCTGTCCGATCCCGAAACGCGCGAGCCGTTCCGACACATCTCCTACGTCGGCATGGCGGCCATCGACTGCGTCAAGGGCCTGGGGGCCGACAGCTACCGCGTGGCGCTCGAAAAGGCGGCCGCGCTCTAGCCTTTTGCCGTGTGGACAGGGCGGCAAAGCCACTTGTCAGCGCCGCTCCCCCCGCGCATAGGCGATCGCACGACAGCAATCACGAGGATCGCATGAGCGACGCAAAGAGCGCCCCCCGTGCCGCAGGCGGCATGAACATCGACAGCAACCTGGTTCGCGAGCTGGCCGAACTCCTGGCCGAAACCGGCCTGACCGAGATCGAGGTCGAGGATGGCGATCGCAAGATCAAGGTGGCCCGCCAGATCACTGCCGCGCCTGTCCAGCACTACGCCGCCGCTGCCGCCCCGGCAGCACCACTGATTGCCGCGCCGGCTGCCGCTTCGTCCGCCGCGCCCGCGGCAGCCCCACCGGCCGAGGATCCCAACGCAGTGAAATCGCCGATGGTCGGGACCTGCTACCTTTCGGCCGAACCGGGCGCCGCGCCGTTCGTAGCGGTTGGCCAGTCGGTCAAGCAGGGCGACACCCTGGTGATCATCGAGGCGATGAAGGTGATGAACCCGATCGCCGCGCCCAAGGCCGGCACGGTCACCGCCATTCTCGTCGATAACGCGCAGCCGGTCGAATACGACCAGCCGCTGGTCGTCATCGGCTAAGGCAAGCCCATGGCAATTTCCAGGATCCTGATCGCCAACCGCGGCGAGATCGCGCTGCGCATCCACCGCGCGGCCCACGAAATGGGCATCGAGACGATTGCGGTACACTCCACCGCCGATGCCGATGCCATGCACGTGCGGCTGGCCGACCATGCGGTCTGCATCGGCCCGCCGGCGGCCAGGGACAGCTATCTCAACACCGCGGCCATCATTTCGGCGGCGGAAATCGCCCACGCCGACGCGATCCACCCGGGCTACGGCTTCCTGTCCGAAAATGCCCAGTTCGCCGAGATCGTCGAGGCCCACGGCATCACCTGGATCGGGCCCAAGCCCGAGCATATCCGCACCATGGGCGACAAGATCGAGGCCAAGCGCACCGCCGGCGCGCTGGGCCTGCCGCTGGTCCCCGGATCGGACGGCGCGGTCAGCGACATCGCCGAGGCGCGCGCCATTGCCGAAGCTGCCGGCTATCCGGTGATCATCAAGGCCGCGAGCGGAGGCGGCGGGCGCGGCATGAAGGTGTGCAACGGCCCGGACGAGCTGGAAACGCTGATCGCCCAGGCCGGGAGCGAGGCCAAGGCCGCCTTCGGCGACGCCACCGTCTATATCGAGAAGTACCTCGGCAACCCGCGCCACATCGAATTCCAGGTGTTCGGTGACGGCAACGGCGAGGCGATCCACCTCGGCGAGCGCGACTGCTCGCTCCAGCGCCGCCACCAGAAGGTGCTGGAAGAAGCCCCCTCGCCCGTCATCAGCCCCGAAGAACGCGACCGCATGGGCGGCATCGTCGCCAAGGCCATGGCCGACATGGGCTATCGCGGCGCCGGCACGATCGAGTTCCTGTGGGAAAACGGCGAGTTCTACTTCATCGAAATGAACACCCGCCTGCAGGTCGAACACCCGGTGACCGAAGCGATCACCGGCATGGACCTGGTGCGCGAACAGATCCGCATCGCCGATGGCAAGCCGCTGTCGGTCCGCCAGGAAGACATCGAGTTCAACGGCCACGCGATCGAATGCCGCATCAATGCGGAAGATCCTTGGACCTTCGCCCCCTCGCCGGGCCTTGTCAGCAGCTATCACGCCGCCGGCGGGATGAACGTGCGCGTCGATTCAGGGCTCTACGCCGGGTACAAGATCCCGCCTTATTACGATTCCATGATCGCCAAGCTGATCGTCAAGGGCCGCACCCGCGAAGGTTGCATCATGCGCCTGAAGCGCGCGCTGGAGGAAATGGTGATCGGCGGCGTCAAGACCAGCATCCCGCTGCATCAGGCCCTGATGAGCGAACCCGACTTCATCCACGGCGACTACACGATCAAGTGGCTGGAGGAGTGGCTGGCCAAGCGGGCTGTGTAAGCCGGCTGAACCTCTCGGTCATTGCGCTGCACAAACGGGAACGTGGTAGCCGCCCAGCGGCTGACGGAAAGGCTTGTACCCCTTACTCCAGCGGCACGCCCGGCATCTGCTTCGCCGTACGGATCGTAAGCGACGTCTTCACGCTCGCCACGTTGGGTGCAGGCGTCAGCTTGCTGGTCAGGAACTCCTGGAAGCTCTGCAGGTCCTTGCTGACGATCTTCAGGATGAAGTCGATCTCGCCGTTGAGCATGTGGCATTCGCGCACTTCGGGCAGGTCGCGCATCGCATCCTCGAACTGCCGCAGCGAATCCTCGGCCTGGCTCTTGAGGCTAACCATCGCGAAGACGGTTATGGCAAAACCCAGCTTCGAAGCGTCGAGATCGGCGTGGTAGCCACGGATCACGCCCGATTCCTCGAGCGCGCGGACACGGCGCAGGCATGGCGGCGCGGTCAGCCCGACGCGGTTGGCAAGTTCCACGTTGGTGACCCGGCCTTCGTCCTGCAATTCGGCAAGGAGGCGCCGGTCGATACTGTCGAGATTTGCCACGCAACCCCCCGTTTGGGCGGCCCTGGCACGCCTTTGATCGCGCCGCGGTCCGCCGTTAACCAATCGCAACAATCGCAGGTCAGCACCGACGATCTGCTAATATTATTATTTCATATCGCAATTGTCCCGCTTTGCAACGCCGCTTTTGCTACCGGAGCGTGTTGTTGACAAGTTTGTTATGGACCCTGCGAGCCGCGGCTTTTGAGGTATAGCAGCGGCCGCCCGCACAGGAGTGACGATGCATTTCGACGACCGCCTTGGAACCGTTCTGCGCCTTCGGGCGGACGGCCCGGCGGTGCGCCGAATCCAGTTCCGGCAATTGCTCGACCTGCTCGGCACCATGCCCAGCGAAGCGCGCGGCGAACAGGTCGACAGCGCCTTCGACCGACTTGTTCAGCTCGCCGCGACGATCCCCGTGACCGATCGCGTCGCGATGATCCGCGACCAGGGGCTGCGAATGCGCTCGCCGCGGCTGGTGGCCGCGCTGGCGGCAGACGATTCGATTATCGCGGTTGCCGCGCTCGACCGCGCCGAACTGACCGAGGACGAATGGCTTGACCTGATTCCCGCGCTGCCGCTTGCGGCGCGCGGCTATGTGCGGCGGCGGCGCGACCTCAGCTTCGCGGTCGAGGCGCAGCTCGCCCGTCTTGGCATCCGCGAGCGCGGCTTGCCGCCGGCCGGCGCCGGCGAAGCTGCCGCCGCTCTCGAGCTCGATCAAAGCGCCGCCCTCGAACCCGACGACGGCTACGAAGCCGAAATCGCCAGCAACGTAACCCCGCTGATCCGTCCCCCGCGCCCCGCACCGGTTCCGGCCGAAGGCAACGCGGATGAGGGTATCGGCGCGATCGTCCGCAAGATCGAAGCCTATCGCAAGTCGCGCCAGGCCGGCGAACCGTCCGGCGCCAGCGATGCGCCGCGCCTGCCGCTGGGCGAAGACCCGGTGCTGCACGCACCGTCGCGGCTGCGCGCGTTCGACTTTGCGACCGACGCGGCGGGGCGGATCATCTGGTCCGATCCTGGAACGGCGCCGATGATGATCGGCCAGTCGCTGTCGGCGCTTCGCGCGGAGCCACGCGGCGCGCTGCGCGACGCTTTGCGCGCCCGTCAGCCCCTGCGCGCGATTCCGGTGGCGCTCGAAGGCGCACCGGCGATCGCCGGAAACTGGCAGATCGATGCCGCGCCTTGGTTCGATACGCTGACCGGGCGGCACCTCGGCTGGCGCGGGCGCATGCGCCGGCCGGCAGAGACCCCGCCCGCCGCTGCCGCGCCCGCAGTCAAGCCTGACAGCCAATCCGATCGCATTCGCCAGATGCTGCACGAACTGCGCACGCCGGTTAACGCGATCCAGGGCTTTGCAGAAGTGATCCAGCAGCAATTGTTTGGACCGACCCCGCACGAGTACCGCGCGCTGGCCGCGACGATCGCCGGCGACGCGGCGCGCATGCTGGCCGCCTTCGAGGAGCTCGAACGCCTCGCCAAGCTCGACAGCGGCGCGCTCGAACTCGACGAAGGTGAGACCGACCTTGCCGACGTCGTCGAGGCCACGGTCGCGCAGCTTGCCGCCCACACCCGCCACCGCAGCAGCGGCTTCGCGGTCAAAGTTCCCCCGCGCCCGCTGCCCGTCGGCCTCGCCCGGATCGAGGTCGAGCGGCTGGTCTGGCGACTGCTCGCGACGCTGGCCGGCGTGGCTGGCCCCGGCGAAGTGCTGAAGCTCAAGCTCCAATCGCGCGAGAGCGGCATCCGGCTCGACGTCGCACTCCCGGCCGCTCTCGCATCGCGCGATGAGCAGGCTTTGTTCGAGACTGCAGCCGGTTCCGTCCCGCAGGTCATCGCCGCGGGCGTGTTCGGTATCGGCTTCGCTCTTCGCCTGGTGGCAGCCGAAGCCAGGGCCGCGGGCGGGCGACTGATCCACAAGGGTGACCGGCTGCGCCTTGTCCTGCCGGGGTTGACCCTATCTCCGCCGCACCATAGCGATGGCCGGGCCGTGACCGTGGTCAGGGACGAGGCTGACAGCAATACGGGGACCTAGGACAGGGGATCGACGCAAGGTGGCCGGCATCCACATCACCGATCCGCCGGCTCCAGGCAGCGCGGTGCGCTTTGCACCCGGGTTCGGCCAGCGCTTCGTGCTCACCGTCGATACCGAGGAAGAGTTCGACTGGGGCAAGCCGATCGAACGGTCGGGTCACACGGTGCACACCATCGCCCGCCTCGCCCGCTTCCAGGAATTCTGCGAAGGGGTCGGCATCTGCCCGATCTACCTGATCGACTACCCCGTCGCCAGCTCACCCGCGGCAATCGAGATCCTGCGCCCGGCCGTTGCCGCGGGCCGGGCCGAGATCGGCGTGCAGTTGCATCCCTGGGTGAGCCCGCCTCACACCGAAACGGTGACCGAACACAACACCTTTGCCGGCAACCTGCCCGCCGAACTGGAACGCGAGAAGTTCGACCGCCTGCGCGAAACGATCACCGACGCAATCGGCACTCCGCCACTGATTTACCGCGCGGGACGCTATGGCGTCGGGCCCAACACTGCGCAGATCCTGGCCGATGGTGGCATTGCCATCGACAGCTCGATCCGCCCGCATTTCACCTACAGCTTTGCCGGCGGGCCGGATTTCCTCAATCTCCCGCTTCACCCCTGGTGGGTCGATGCCGACCGGCGCCTGATGGAGTTGCCGCTGACTGCCGTTTATTCGGGCCTGCTGCGCGAAATGGGCGACTGGCTCTACCCCCGCCTGTGGCGGATGCCGCCGCTGCGCGGCGTGCTGGCACGCCTGCACCTGCTCGAGCGCATTCCGCTGACGCCGGAAGGGGTGACGCTGGACGAGGCGTTGCGCGGCATCGACATCGCGCTCGACATGGCGCTGCCGGTCCTGGTCTTCTCGTTCCACAGCCCGTCGTTGGCCCCGGGCTACACGCCCTATGTTCGCGACGAAGACGATCTCGACCGGCTTTACGATTGGTGGCGCGGGGTATTCGCGCATCTCCAACGACGGCAGATCCGCCCGACCAGCGTCGCGGAAATCATGGCGTCGGTGGCGCTTGCCTAAACGCCGAACAGCGGCTAACCCGCGCGGCGTCCACCCGGGCATCCGGCATGGGCCTGTAGCTCAGTTGGTTAGAGCTGGCCGCTCATAACGGCTAGGTCGCGGGTTCGAGTCCTGCCGGGCCCACCACGGACACATCGACTCCCGGTCGGGGAGTAGCGCAGCCTGGTAGCGCATCTGGTTTGGGACCAGAGGGTCGCAGGTTCGAATCCTGTCTCCCCGACCAAGACTCTCGTTCAATCCTGTTTGGCGCCGGCCAGCGGTCGCGCCTCGTTGGCGACGATCTTGAGCGTCGCCGCCCATACCGCCACGTTCTGTTCGAATTGCGCGCGATCGACCTTGTCGAGCGTGTCGTCGGGCGTGTGGTGCAGGTCGAAATAGCGCGTGCCGTCCTGCATCAGATCGATCACCGGCAGCTTCTGCGCTTCCACGATAGCGCCGATGTCAGCTCCGCCTCGCGCGTCGGCGCCGTAGTCGACGACGCCCATCGGGGCGAGCGCGGCAACCAGGCGATCGCGAAGCGCCGGATTGGTCCTCGCGAAGCTGGTGCGCAGGCCATAGACCCGGTCGGCGCCGAAATCGCTTTCCATCGCCAGCGCGTGCGGCTCACCGGCATGGGCCTGGCCATAGGCCGCGCCGCCGAAGACGCCGATTTCCTCCGACCCCGCCCACAGCACGCGGATCGTGCGCAAGGGCTTGCCGCCCTGCTGCGCGCGCAGCGCCGCGGCGGTCACGATTGCGCAGCCGGCGGCATCGTCGAAGGCCCCGGTGCCGAGATCCCAGCTGTCGAGATGGCAGGCGACCAGCACCGGCGGCAGACCGGGATCTCGACCCGGCAGCTCGGCCAGGACGTTGCCCGAGGGCATGTTGTCCTGCGGATAGCCGGTCAGCGTCAAGGCGAGCCGCACGGGTTGCCCTTTGGCCGCGATACGGGCGATCTGCTCCGCGTCAGGGAGCGAAACTGCGCCGGCGGGGATCGGCGTGGCATCGCCGAAAGCGGTGTTGCCCGTGTGAGGGTTTCGGTGGCTGTCGGTCCCGACCGAGCGGATCACCACGGCAAGCGCGCCCTTCTGCGAGGCGATGCGCGGCCCCTGGCGTCTGACCGCGCCCGACGGTCCATAGGCGGAGCCATCCTGGTTGGCCTTCATGGCATGATCGATGAACGCGATCTTGCCTTTGAGCGACCTCTCGGGCGCTGCCTTCAAGGCGTCGAGCGAAGCGAAATAGACCAGTTCGGCCTCGATCCCGCCTGCCGGCGTCGGGACCGAGTAGCCCAGCGCCGTGATCGCCAGCGGCTGTGGGTATGGCGCGAGGATCCGTGCCGTTTCCGCGCCGCGCACAAAGCCGCGCAGGGTAAACGGTTCGATCCGCGGGTTGCTGAAGCCGAGCGCCTTTAGGCGCGCCACCGCCCAGTCGCGCGCTGCCGCCTCGCGATCGGACCCGGCGATGCGCGGGCCGATCTCGGTGGTCAGGTCCTCGAGGATCCGCCAGGCCGTGTCGGCCGGCGGGACCGGGTCGGGCTTGGCCGGCTTGGCCGCCACGGGATTGACGAAAGCAAGGGCGGAAGCGGCCAGGGCCAGGGCAGGAAAACGCATCGCCGCCAGCGCTAGGGCCGCTGCGGCATCATGCCAAGCGGCGTTCGTCGACCTCGCTTTGCCGTCCGCCGATTGCCTGCGCCCTTGCCCGTCTCCACGCGGGCCTGTAGAGGGCGCGGCAACTTGCCCCCTTTGCCGATTTACCAATAGGATTCCCCCGAATGGCCGCCCAATACGCCTTCGTCATGAAGGACATGACCAAGACCTTCCCCGGTGCCCAGAAGCCGGTGCTCGCCAACATCAACCTGCAATTCTACCAGGGCGCCAAGATCGGCATCGTGGGCCCCAACGGCGCCGGCAAGTCGACGCTGATGAAGATCATGGGCGGGATCGACAAGGACTTCACCGGCGAAGCCTGGCCGGGCGAGAACATCACCGTCGGCTACCTTCCGCAGGAGCCGGAGCTCGACAAGACCAAGACGGTGCTTGAGAACGTCAAGGACGGCGCGCGCGAGACGGCCGACCTGGTCGACCGGTTCAACGCGATCAGTGCCGAAATGGGCGATCCCCAGGACGACACCGATTTCGACGCGCTGATGGAGGAAATGGGCGAGCTTCAGGCCAAGATTGACGCGGTCGACGGCTGGACGCTCGACAACCAGCTCGAGGTGGCGATGGAAGCGCTGCGTTGCCCGCCGGGCGACTGGTCGGTCGAAAGCCTTTCTGGCGGTGAAAAGCGCCGCATCGCGCTGACCCGCCTGCTGATCCAGAAGCCGGACATCCTGCTGCTCGACGAACCGACCAACCACCTCGACGCCGAAAGCGTCGAATGGCTGGAAAACCACCTCAAGGAATATGCCGGCGCAGTGCTGATGATCACCCACGACCGCTACTTCCTGGACAACGTGGTCGGCTGGATCCTCGAGCTCGATCGCGGAAAGTACTTCCCCTACGAAGGCAATTACTCGACCTACCTCGAAAAGAAGGCCAAGCGCCTCGACCAGGAAGACCGCGAGGAATCGGGCAAGCAGAAGGCGCTGCAGCGCGAGCTGGAATGGATCAGGCAGACGCCGGCCGCGCGCCAGACCAAGTCCAAGGCCCGCATCCGCAAGTTCGAGGAACTGCAGAATGCGCAGGACAACCGTCCCGTCGGCAAGGCCCAGATCGTCATCCAGGTGCCCGAGCGCCTGGGCGGCAAGGTGATCGAGGTGAAGAACATCTCCAAGGCCTATGGCGACAAGCTGCTGTTCGAAGACCTGTCGTTCATGCTGCCGCCGGGCGGCATCGTCGGCGTGATCGGGCCGAACGGTGCGGGCAAGTCAACCCTGTTCAAGATCATTACCGGCAAGGAAAAGCCCGACACCGGCACTATCGAGATCGGCCAGACGGTGCATCTCGGCTATGTCGACCAGAGCCGCGACCACCTCGACCCCAAGCACAACGTCTGGGAGGAAATCTCCGACGGGCTCGACTACATGAAGGTCAACGGCCAGGACATGAGCACGCGGGCCTATGTCGGCGCGTTCAACTTCAAGGGCGCAGACCAGCAGAAGAACGTCGGCAAGCTGTCGGGCGGTGAACGCAACCGCGTCCACATGGCCAAGATGCTCAAGGAGGGTGGCAACGTCCTCCTGCTCGACGAACCGACCAACGACCTCGACGTCGAGACGCTCGCCGCGCTCGAGGACGCGATCGAGAACTTCGCCGGCTGCGCCGTGGTCATCAGCCACGACCGCTTCTTCCTCGACCGGCTCGCCACGCACATCCTCGCCTTCGAAGGCAACAGCCACGTCGAATGGTTCGAAGGCAACTTCGCGGCCTATGAAGAGGACAAGCGCCGCCGCCTGGGTGATGCGGCCGATCGTCCGACGCGCCTGGCCTACAAGAAGCTTTCGCGCTGAACCGAGCGGGGCCGCCTTGCCGCGGCCCCCTTGATTCTGAACGAAATCCCTAACGCTCCGTTCACGCTGGTGACAGCGCGAATCGGGTAGGCCCTGTCCCATAGGTCGCCGCGACGGCGCGGCGCATTGGGATGGAGACACGGCCATGGCCGTCAAATCGACTACATTGTGGGGCAGCGCGACGCTGGCCCTCGCCGCGGCGGCGCTGGCCCTCCCCGCAACGGCATCGGCTCAGGAGCGCGGCTGGGGTCGCGGCCAGGATCGCGGCCAGCAGACCGAAACCCGCCAGAACGGCGGCGAACAGCGCCAGGAAGGTCGCGCCTGGGGTTCGCGCAGCAACGAAGCCCGCAGCGGCGGTGGCGGTGAACGCCCGGCCTGGGGCGCCCGCAACGAACAGTCGCGCGGCAACGGCGGCGAGGCGCGGGCCTGGGGTCGCAACGGCGGAAATCCGGCCAACCAGGGCCAGGGCGAAGCGCGCGGCTGGGCCAATCGCTCGGCTCCGGTCGCCAATCCTGCGCCCGCACCGCAGGCCAACCCGCGCTGGGGCCGGCAGGCCGCTCCGGAGGTCCGCGACAGCGACCGCCGCGACCAGTCGCGCGTGCGCGAATGGGCCGGCCGCATGGGCGATGCCCGCCGCGACAACCAGACCTACACCGACCGCAACCGCGACGGACGCCGCGATGGCCAGTGGTCTGGTTCCAGCCGCGACAACAACTGGACCGATCGCACCCGCGATGGTCGCCGCGACGGGTCGTGGAACGACCGCACCCGCGACGGCAACTGGACCAACCGCAACGGCACCTGGACCCGCGACGGCGACCGCTATCGCAGCGGCTCGACCTATCGCCATGGCGACTACCGCAACTGGGACCGCCGCTGGCGGGACAACACCCGGTACAATTGGTCCAGCTATCGCCGGACCAACCCGTCGATCTACCGCTGGGGCACCTATTATTCGCCCTACCGGAACTACAGCTACCGGCGCCTGAGCATCGGGTTCTATCTCGACTCGCTGTTCTATGGCTCGCGCTACTGGATCAACGATCCGTGGCAGTACCGCCTGCCCGACGTCTACGGCCCCTATCGCTGGGTGCGCTACTACGACGACGCGCTGCTGGTGAACGTCTACGATGGCGAAGTGGTCGACGTGATCTACGACTTCTTCTGGTAAGCCCAAGGGCTCACCGGAAAGGCGAAGGGCCTCTGCGGCATGCCGCAGAGGCCCTTTCGTTTTGGCCTGGTCCGGTCAGGCTCCGATCGAGATGCGTCGCAGCGTATCGGGGTTGCGGTCCACGATACGGTGCTTGAGCGCGCCGGCGATGTGCAGCACCACCAGCGCCGCCATCGAAAAGGCCCCGACCTCGTGCATCTCCCCGAAGGTTTCGCCCAGGGTCTTGCTCGCGGCAAAGGGAAGGCCCGGCCAGTCGATCAAGCCGAACAGGTTGACCGGTTGCCCGCCCGACCAGGCCGAATGGGTCGCCCAGCCGCCCAGCGGCACGGCCAGCATGAACAGGTAGAGCAGGAAATGCACCACCCGCGACAGTGCCAGCTCCCACGGCTTCAGATCGGCCAGCGGCGCAGGAGGCCGGTGGGTTAGCCGCCAAACGACGCGCAGCACCGTGAACAGCAGGATCAGGATGCCGATCGCCTTGTGGTTGGCCATGATCGCCAGCGCTTCCTCGCGCGGCTTGTCCTCGGCCATGAAGGCGAAGACGAAGTTGAGGACGATCAGCACGGCGATCAGCCAGTGCAGGATGACGGCTCCGCGCGAATAGCGCGCGGACGGTGCGGCTTGCGTGTTCATGTGTACTGTCTGCCGCAAGCCAAGGGCCTGAACAAGTGGAATTGCCAGGTGCCGACCCGCGCGGGGCTTGTGCCGCGCCGCGGCTATGGCATGGGTGCGGCGTGACCAAGGACAGCCCGCCCCTTCCGCTAAGGCACTATCCGCCCTGCCCCAACCCCGACAGGGCGGCGATGAAGTTGGTGGGCGACCGTGTCCGCGCGCGGCTGGAAGCCGATCCGCTGGTCCAACGACTGCCTGCCGAACATGCCGAGGTCTGGGCCGTCGGCGATTTCCTCTCGGGCGAGGAGTGCGACCGCCTGATCGCCCTGATCGACGGCACGGCCGTGCCCTCGCAGATCCTCGACCACGGCTACAACGAAGTCTGGCGCACCTCCTATTCGGGCGACGTCGACCGCAACGACAGTTTCGTGCGCATGGTGGAACGGCGCATCGACGACCTGATCGGCTTGCCCCACGAATGGGGCGAGACCATGCAGGGCCAGCGTTATGCGCCGGGGCAGGAATTCCGTGAACACATGGACTGGTTCTGGACCAAGGCGCCCTATTTCAAGACCGAGGCGAAACGCGGCGGCCAGCGCACCTACACCGCGATGATCTACCTCAACGATGTCGAGGAAGGCGGCGAGACGGCGTTCCTCAACCTTGGCCTGTCGATCCCGCCGCAGCGCGGCGTGTTGCTGGCCTGGAACAATGCGGGCCTTGACGGGTCTTTGAATCAATTCACCCTTCACGCCGGCACGCCCGTCGTTAAGGGGACCAAGTACATCGTCACGAAGTGGTATCGAACGCGCACATGGGGGAATGCTTGAAAAGGGCCGTCTGGGCGATGCTGGGGGCAGCATCGCTGATCGCGGGGGCAGCACCAGGAGCCGCGCAATCGCCGATCGTCAGCGCCGCAGCGATCTCGCGCGGGACCGAGGACGAACGTCTGATGGCCCTGTTCCGCGACGATGCCCGGCGCGAGGACGCGCTCGATCCCATGGCGGTCATCTACCGCGGCGGCACGCCCTCGCCAGAAGCCTTCCGTGACCTCCTGACCGACAACCTGGTCCGCGCCGAGCGCCTGTCGGTAGAGGAGAGCCTGTCCGCCATGCGGCGCATAGATCGCCGCAAGCTGAGCGCGGAGCGGCAGATTTCCTATGACGTGTTCCTCGTCGACAAGCGCCAGGAACGCGACCGGCTGCGGCCCGACATGGTTGCGCTGACCGCAGTCCGGCCCTTCAACCATTTCGGCGGCCTGCATGTCGAGTTTCCCTCGCTCGTCGCGCGCGACGGGGCGCTGCCCTATGACGATATCGACGATTACCGCGCCAACCTTGCCTTGATCCGAAGCTTCCCCCGCGTGCTCGACAACGCCATCGCGCGCTTTCGCGAAGGGCTGTCATCGGGCGTGGTCGAGACGCAGCTGACCACCATCAACATGGTCGGACAGATCGACGCCCTGCTGGCCCAGCCGCTCGACAAGTCGCCCTTTACCTCGCCGGTGCGGAACTTTCCCGCCGGGCTGAGCGCGGCAGAGCGGGCAGAACTTCGCACGGCCTACACCGCCGCGCTGCGCGACGAGGTCTATCCCGCCTACCGCCGCCTGCGCGCCTTCCTCAACGACGAGTATCAGCCCGCCGCGCGCGCCAAGGTCGGGATTTCGGCGATGAAGGGCGGCATGACGCTCTACCGCAGGGCGATCCTGCAGCACACGACGCTGTCGCTCGATCCGCAGAAGGTCCACCAGACCGGGCTTGGCGAGGTGGCCCGCATTCAGCGCGAAATGGACGCGGTGCGGCTCGAACTGGGCTATGGAGGGGACCTGCGGACCTTCTTCAACACGATCCGCACCGATCCTCGTTTCCATCCCAAAACCCGCGAGCAACTGGCCGAAGGCTTTGCGGCAGTGGCGCGCAAGGTCGATGCGCTGGTCCCGCAGTATTTCAACCGCACCCCGCGCACCAAGCTGCTGATCGAACCCTATCCCGCCTACCGCGAGAAATACGAGGCGGGCGGCAGCTACAACCAGGGTTCGCCCGATGGCAGCCGCCCGGGGGTGTTCTACTACAACGCCTACGACGTGGAGAGCCGCTTCCTCAGCGGGATCACCACGCTTTACCTCCACGAAGGCGCGCCAGGGCATCATTTCCAGATCAGCCTTGCCCAGGAAGACCGCACCCTGCCGGACTTCCAGCGCTTCGGCGGCAACAACGCCTATGTCGAAGGCTGGGCTCTCTACGCCGAGACGCTTGGTTATCCGATGGGCTTCTACCAGGACCCGCTGCAGCACTGGGGCACACTCGACGACGAGATGCTGCGGGCGATGCGGCTGGTGGTCGATACCGGCATCCATGCCAAGGGCTGGACCCGCGAACAGGCAATCGCCTACATGCTGGCCAATTCCGGCATGGGCGAAAGCGACGCCACGGCCGAGGTTGAACGCTACATCGCCTGGCCGGGCCAGGCGCTGAGCTACAAGGTCGGGGCCATGACCATCCAGCGCCTGCGCCGCAAGGCCGAAGGCGCGTTGGGCAGCCGGTTCGACGTGCGCGCCTTCCACGACCAGGTGCTGTCGTCGGGCGCCCTGCCGCTGCCTATCCTCGAGGCCAAGATCGATCGCTGGATTGCCCGTTCGCGGCGGTCGTAAACTCGCCGCGCCGCCGACCCGAATTGCCCTGTCGGTCCAGGAGGCAACCTGCTTGCCAGGACCCCGGCCGCGCCATATTGAGGGCCGAGGGAGGATTTCATGTTTGCCTATTTCCTGGCGGCACTGCCGCATTTCCTCGCCTATTTCGCCAGCGCCGCGGCCCTGGCCGCGCTGTTCCTGTTCCTCTATTCGATGGCTACCCCGCACCGCGAGTTTGCGCTGATCCGCGAAGGCAACACGGCGGCGGCCTGCCAGCTGACCGGCACCTTCATCGGCTTCTGCATTCCGGTCGCCATGGTCATCGGCCATTCGGTCAACCTGGCCGACATGCTGTTGTGGGGGCTGGTCGCCGGGCTGGTACAGCTGGCAGTCTTCGTCGTGATTGCCCGCTTCCTGTTCAAGGCGATCTCCGACCGGATCACCGAAGGCTGCGTCGCCTCGGGCGTGTTCGTGGGCGGCATGGGCCTTGGCATGGGTATTCTCCAGGCCGCGTGCATGGTGCCATGAGCCGGCGCCTGCTGCTGACCCCGGCCATGGCGGCGACCCTCGCGTCACTGTCGGGCTGCTCGTCCGGCGGGGACGACTGGGACGACGGTGTCGTCGCCGATCGCAACACCCGCATCTGCGTCAACGAGGCGGGCGAGCGGATCGAGGATTTCCAGTGCGATACCACCTCGGGCCGCTACATCGGCGGCACCAGCAGCCGTTGGTACTATCTCAACCGCCGGTCACGCGTTCCCTACTATGGCGATGCCATCTCCCGCAGCGGCGTCAGCGGTTCGCCCGTAGCGGCCCCCGGCGAAAGCTATGCCGCCGCACCCGAACGTGCCAACGTCACCCGGTCGGCCGCGGTCAAGCGCGGCGGCTTCGGATCGCTTGGGCGCTCCTTCGGCGGCGGCCGGTCCTGAGCGGTGCGGCGGCTGACGCTCCAGCCCCGCAGCAATTGGCAGGCCAGGGTCGAGGAACACGGCCTTGTCTGGCACAGCGACGCCGACGGCCCCTACTGGGACGAAAGCGCCTGCTACGAGTTCACCCTGCCCGAGATCGCGACGATCGAGGACGCGACCGAAGAGGTCCAGCGGCTCTACTGTGACGCGGCGGAGCGCATCGCCTCGAACCCCGAACTGATGGCGCTGTGCGGCATCCCCGGCTCATGGCACGAAGCGGTCAGCACCAGCTGGAAATCGGCTGTTCCCGCGCTCGACTACGGGCGCTTCGATTTCGGCTACAACGGCAGCGGCCCGCCCAAGCTGTTCGAATACAACTGCGACACGCCGACCGCGATGCTGGAAACCGCGATCGTCCAGTGGTTCTGGAAGGAAGAGGTCTTCCCCGAGGCCGACCAGCTCAACAGCCTGCATGAAAAGTTGCTGGCGCGCTGGCAGACGCTGCGGGGCCAGATCTCCGGCGCGCAGGCCTGGTTCACGCACGTAGCGGACGAAGCGCACGAGGACGCGATCACCACCACCTACATGCGCGAACTGGCGATGGAGGCAGGATTCGACACCCTCGCCGTGCTGATCGACCAGATCGGCCTCGACGCCGAGGGGCGGCTGGTCGACCAAGACGACCAGCTGATCACTGCGCTGTTCAAGCTCTATCCCTGGGAGTGGCTGGTGGCCGAGGAATTCGGCGAGGCAGCTCGGGCACGGCTTTCCGACACGGTCTGGCTCGAGCCGGTGTGGAAGATGCTGATGAGCAACAAGGCGATCCTGGCGATCCTGTGGGACATGTTCCCCGGCCACCCCAACCTGTTGCCGGCCAGCCTCGATGCGGGCGCGATCAAGAGCGACTACGTGTCCAAACCGGTCCACGCCCGCGAAGGCGCCAACATCGAGATCGTCCGCCGCGGCCGCCTGGTCCAGCGCAGCGGCGGCGACTACAGCCGCAGCCGCCTGGTGTTCCAGCAGCTTTATCCGCTGCGCGATTTCGGACGCGGCATGCCGGTGCTCGGATCGTGGATCGTGGCGGGCGAAGCGGCCGGCCTCGGCATCCGCGAGGACGGCGCCATCACTGGCAACCGCGCCCGCTTTTTGCCGCACATCATCGCCTGAGCGAAGCGCTCAGGCCAATGCCTCGGCAATCAGTTCGCGCGTGTTCTCGATCCCGTAGAGCGCGATGAAGCTGCCCATGCGGGGACCCGCGCTCGATCCCAGCAGCGTCTCGTAGAGCGCCTTGAACCAGTCGCGCAGCTGTTCGAAGCCGTAGTGCGGATCCTTGCCGATATCGTAGACGATGTTCTGCAATTCCTCTGCCGTGGCATCGTCGCTGGTCGCGGCCAGTTCCTCGTCGAGCGCGGCCAGCGCCAGCGCCTCGGCAGCCTCGGGCTTGCGGCGCTTCAGCGTCGGGGCGATGAAATCGCGGTTGTAGGCCAGCGCCGTGGTCACCAGCTTGTCGAGTTCGGGGTGCTGCGCCGGATCGGCGTCCTCGACATAGTTGCCAAGGTAGGACCACACCTGTTCGCGCGTGGCGCCAGCGCCCAGCACGCCGACGAGGTTGAGCAGCAGGCCATAGGTCACCGGCAGACGCTCACCCTCGCCCTCGGCCACGCCATTGGCGCGCAACAGGTGCCAGACCGGATTGCCGAGCTGCTGCTCGACCGGCTGCGACGGAATCTTCTCGCGGAACTGCCAGTATTCGTCGACCGCCTTCGGCACGATCCCGGCGTGGAGGCTCTTGGCGCTCTTGGGTTCGCGGTAGATGTAGAACCCCAGGCTTTCCTCGCTGCCGTAGGTCAGCCATTCGTCGATCGTCAGGCCGTTGCCCTTGGACTTGGAGATCTTCTCGCCATTGGCATCGAGGAACAGCTCGTAGATCAGGCCTTCGGGCGGGCGTCCCCCCAGCGCACGGGCGATCTTGCCGCTTTCGCGCACAGAGTCGGTAAGGTCCTTGCCGCACATCTCGTAATCGACGCCGAGAGCGACCCAGCGCATCGCCCAGTCGACCTTCCACTGCAGCTTCGACAGGCCGCCAAGGATCGACTGCTCGACCAGCTCGCCCTGGTCCTCGAACCGGATGATCCCGGCATCGGCGTCAATCACCTCGATCGGCACCTGCAGCACATGCCCGGTCTTCTGCGACACCGGCAGCACCGGCGAATAGGTCGCCGCGCGTTCGGCGCGCAGGGTCGGGATCATGATATCCATGATCGGCTGATAGTTGCGCAGCACATTCTTCAGCGCCTCGTCGAACGCGCCCGAATTGTACATGTCGGACGAGGAGACGAACTCGTAATCGAAGCCGAACCGGTCGAGAAACTGACGCAGCATCGCGTTGTTGTGGTGGGCGAAGCTTTCGTGCGTACCGAAGGGATCGGGCACGCGGGTCAGCGGCCGGTGAAGATTGGCTTCCAGCACCGCCTTGTTTTCGATGTTGTCGGGCACCTTGCGCAGACCGTCCATGTCGTCGCTGAAGGCGACGAGGCGTGTCGGCGCGCCGCCTGTCAGCACTTCGTAGGCGCGGCGCACCAGCGTCGTGCGCAGCACTTCCTGGAAGGTGCCGATATGCGGCAGGCCCGAGGGTCCATAGCCGGTCTCGAACAGCACGGGCGCACCGCCGGGTTTACCGTCCGGATACCGCTTCAGCAACTTGCGCGCTTCCTCGAAGGGCCAAGCCTTGGAAACCTGTGCGGCGGAACGGAGTGCATCGTCGGTCATAGCCCGCGCGCCTTCGCGCGAACGCGCCGCTTGCGCAAGTGCGAAGTCTAGCCGCGGCCGCGCAGGATCAGGTCGGCGCCGGGCTTGTGATCGCGGATTTCCTGCACCGTCAGACCGCAGATCTCGTGCGGAAATACCAGCCAGTCCTCGGTCTCGTGGACGTAGAAATCGGGCTGCATCGAGGTTCGGTTGCGGCTGGGCTTGTAATAGACCGTCGCGACCTTGACGGTCTGCGGCATGTTGTGGCGGCAGCGCGCCTTCAGTTCCTTGAGGAAAGCCTCGACCGACCGGCCCGAATCGAACACGTCGTCGATGACCAGCAGCCGGTCGTCGGGGTTCAGCGTGTCGATCAGGTAGCCCAGCGCATAGACGCGGACCTCCTTGTCCTGCTGGTCGATGCCCGAATAGCTAGCGGTGCGGATCGCGATGTGATCGGCCTCGATCCCGCGGTACTGCAGCAGTTCCTGCACCGCGATCCCGACCGGCGCGCCGCCGCGCCAGATGCCGACAATGTGGGTCGGACGAAAGCCCGCATCGAGGATGAGGTTGGCCAGCCGGTAGCTGTCCTCCAGCAGGCGGTCGGCGGTCAACCAGGTCTTGGCGCTCACTCTGCTACCTCGCGCAGGGCCGCGATGTGACGGGCCTTGTCCGCTGGCGCCAGGAACGATCCGGCAAAGCTGTTCTCGGCAAGCGTCACGATCTCCGCGTGGGTGAGGTCGAGCGCGTCGGCGACGGCGCGGAAGTTGTCGTTGACGTAGCCGCCGAAATAGGCCGGATCGTCGGCGTTGACAGTCACCTTGAGGCCGAGGTCGAGCATCCGCTTGACCGGGCTCGCCCCGATCGCGTCGATTACGCAAAGCCGCAGGTTCGACAGCGGGCACACCGTCAACGTCATCCCTTCGTCTGCAAGCCGCGCGATCAGCGCCGGGTCTTCCAGCGCGCGGTTGCCGTGGTCGATCCGTTCGACTTTCAGCAGGTCCAGCGCCTCGTGGACATAGGCGGGCGGGCCTTCCTCGCCGGCGTGAGCGGTAACGTGCAGGCCCAGTTCGCGCGCCTTGGCAAAGACGCGTTCGAACTTGCGGGGCGGATGGCCGACTTCTGATGAATCGAGGCCGACGCCGTGGATCCGCCCGACATGGGGCGCGGCCTCGGACAGGGTCGAAAGCGCCTCGTCCTCGCTCAGGTGGCGCAGGAAGCACATGATCAGGCGGTAGCTGATGCCCAGCTGTGCCTCGCCGTCCTTGAGCGCGCGCTCGATCCCGTCGAGCACGGTTTCGAAGGCCACGCCGCGCTCGGTATGGCCCTGCGGATCGAAGAAGATCTCCACGTGACGGACGTTGTCGGCAGCCGCCCGTTCCAGGTAGGCCCAGGTCAGGTCGTAGAAGTCCTGCTCGGTCTGCAGCACGCCCATCCCCTGGTAATAGATGTCGAGGAAGTCCTGCAGGTTGGAAAAGGCATAGGCGGCGCGCACCTCCTGCGCGGAAGCGAAAGGGATCGCCACGCCGTTGCGTTCGGCCAGCGCGAACAGCATCTCGGGCTCCAGCGAACCTTCGATGTGCAGGTGGAGTTCGGCCTTGGGCAGGCGGGCGATCAGCGCGTCGCGGGCGGGATTCGGCATGGGCCAAGGCTGGCCGAGCGCCGCTTGGCGGTCAACGCCTTATCCGGGTGTTGCGGCGCGCAACCGGGCTGGCAGCGCGCCGCAACCGCAACTCTTGCTAGTTGCCAGCCTTGGCCCAGGTGCCCGTACCCGAACCGTTGCCGCTGCGACCGGCAAAGGTGATGGTTCCGCCCATGCCCGCGTACCTGCCGGTGCGGCCGGTCAGGCCGCCGACGCATCCCGTGCTCTGCAGGTCCTTGGACGTGAACTGGCAGCCGAACACCGCCGAATAGGTGCCCTCGCTGTTCGATCCGTCGCAGATGACATGGCTGTCGAAGATCTTGGCATTGGACGGCTGGGTCGTGCTGACGCAGGTATACTTGTCACTCGCCTTGCGGCCGTCGGCCCAGGTCACTGCGCTCGTGCCCGTCCACGACGCACCCAGCACCGGCTGGCCGCGCATGTCCGGGCCACCAACCGTTGTCGGCGCGTTGGCCGTTGATTCGAATGTGAAATTCTGCGCAAGAACGGACGTCGAACCCATGGCGAGAAGAGCACCCGTCGCAAGGTAGGCAAAGCTTTTCATGGTCTATCCCCTCGGTTTCTATGCATTTTTCGCAAGTACGCACAAAGTACCGCCGGACCTGAGGTCCGCGGCAGGGCATCGTCATTTCGATTTTTATGGATACGAGTCGCAACCCGATTGTGTACATTAGTACCCTTTCATGCGGGTCAGTGAGTCCTATTTGCTTGCACCTGAATTGTAAGCGGATTTTCATGTGCGTGGGCGGGCCGCGCATTTGCCGGGTCCGCAATGGCCGAGTCGCGAGGCGCCCACGGGAACCGTTCGGGGCCGAGAGTGTTCAAGGGGTAGCGCAAACGGAGGAGGCATCGATGATCTCGCACGGCTACGACACCAGCACGGCCCGCACTTGGTCCGCGCCGCGCCCGCCGATGGACCCGTCGCTGCGCCTGCGCACCTATGGCCGGATTCGCCCCCTCGCCGAAGACATGACCTGGTGGGAGCGCATTTTCCGCCGCTGAGGTCGCCGCCGCCCTTCCCATCCGTTTCCTTTTCGTTCTAGATGCGGGCAATGTCCGGCAGCCCGCCATTTCTTCCCTTGCCTGCCATGCACGCCAGCCATGGCGGCTGCTGGCTGCGAGACGGATCGGGCACGACCCGTACCGTGGCCAAGGGCGATGCGATCGTCGCGGCTGCCGATACCCCGCTCATTCTCGTCAACGCCCCGCTGGTCGCGACCCGGCTCGGCTATCCGGACCTGTCCGGGCTCGATCTTCTCGAACTGTTCGCCTTCGTGCATCCCGCCCGCTTCGTGGTGCCGACGCCCAAGGGGCTGGCCCACGCACTCGACCTCCCTGAACCGCTCGGCGACGAGCATGTCCCGGCGCTGCTTCAGCAGGCCGCCGAGGCGCTGCTGGCCCACTGCGCCGCCCCCGATTGGACAGAGGGCGAGGGCGCCTGGACCGCGCTGCAAAGCCTGACGCGGCAGCGATGGCCCTGGGCGACCCTCCTTGCTCCCCGTATCGCGCGACCCGACAAGGCCGAGCGCTGGCTGTTCGCGCGCCTGCCCGAATGGGAGGACGCACCCGAAAGGCCCCAGCCTTCACAGGTTTCCCTCAACGATGCCGACGTAATCGCCCGTTTGGCTGCGCTGACCGGAGTCGGTGCCGAACCGCGTCCGGCGCAGCAAACCTACGCTGTCGAGGCCGCCAGCACCTTTGCCCCGCGCCGGCGCGAAGGCCAGCCGCACCTGCTGCTGGCGCAGGCGGGGACCGGCATCGGCAAGACGCTGGGCTATCTCGCGCCCGCCTCGCTGTGGGCGCAGCAGAGCGGCGGGACCGTCTGGGTATCGACCTACACCAAGGCGCTGCAACGCCAGCTGCGGCGCGAAAGTCGCCGCGCCTGGGGCGAAAGCCGCGCCGATGGGACGCGCCCGGTCGTGGTGCGCAAGGGGCGCGAGAACTACCTGTGCCTCCTCAACCTGGAGGATGCGTTGCAAGGCGGTTTTTCGGGGCGAGCCGCGATCCTTGCGCACCTTGTCGCGCGCTGGGCCGCTTACAGCCAGGACGGCGACATGATTGGCGGCGATCTGCCGGGCTGGCTTGGCACGCTGTTCCGCCAACGAGGCGTTGCGGCGCTGACCGACCGGCGCGGAGAGTGCGTCTATGCCGGGTGCCCGCACTATCGCAAATGCTTCATCGAGCGCGCCGCGCGGGCCAGTGCCCAGGCCGATCTCGTCATCGCCAATCACGCGCTGGTCATGGTCAACGCCGCGCGCAGCCGCGACGCAGGCCAGCGCCCCACCCGCATCGTCTTCGACGAAGGCCACCATGTGTTCGAGGCCGCCGATTCGACCTTTGCCGCCGCGTTGACCGGGGCCGAAACGATCGAACTGCGCCGCTGGGTGATCGGCCCCGAACGCGGATCGAAGGGCCGCCGGCGCGGACTTGCCGCACGGCTCGCGGACCTGGCCAGCTACGACGAGGGCGGCGGCAAGGCAATCGCCGCAGCACGCGAGGCAGCCGAGGCCCTGCCTGGCGACGGCTGGCTGCAGCGGCTCAACGAAGGGGCTCCGTGGGGCCCACTGGAAGAGCTGTTCGCCGGGGTCCGCGCCACGGTCTATGCCCGCGACGAAAGCGGCGGCCAGGAAGCTGGCTATGGCCTCGAGACCGAAGCCGCCCAGCTTGATGGCGACTTCGTCGAGCGGGCCGGCGCGGCGCAGGCGGCACTCGCCGAACTGCGCGGCCCGCTGATCCGGCTAGGGGTCCGGATTGACGCCCTCACAGCCGAGCCGCCTGACTGGCTCGACGGCGCGGGCCGCGCGCGAATCGAGGGCGCCCGCCATTCGCTCGCCTGGCGGATCGACCTGCTTGCCGCGTGGGAAGCGCTGCTCGGGCGGCTAGGCGGACCGGCCGATCCCGAATTCGTCGACTGGCTGGCGGTCGACCGGTCCGACGCGCGTGAATTCGACGTCGGGATCCACCGCCGCTGGCTCAACCCGATGAAGCCCTTTGCACATACCGTGCTCGAACCGGCGCACGGGGTGATGATCACGTCGGCCACGCTGAAGGACGGCAGCAGCGGCGGCGAGCAAGGCTGGGACGAGGCGATCGCCCGCAGCGGCGCGTCCGAACTGGGGCTGGTGCCCGACCTGTCGAGCTTTGCCAGCCCGTTCGACTATGCTGCGCAGGCACAGGTCCTGATCGTCACCGACGTTCCGCGCGGCGATGTCGGCGCGCTGGCCGGCGCCTATGGCCGCCTGATCGAGGCGGCGCAGGGCGGCGCGCTTGGCCTGTTCACCGCGATCCGCCGCCTGCGCGCGGTCCACGGCCGCATTGCCGACCGCCTCGCCCGCGCTGGCCTGCCGCTCTATGCCCAGCACGTCGACCCGATAGACACCGGGACGCTGGTCGATATCTTTCGCGACGATCCGCGTGCCAGCCTGCTCGGTACCGACGCCCTGCGCGACGGGGTTGACGTGCCCGGCCACTCGCTGCGGCTGGTGATAATGGAGCAGGTACCCTGGCCCAAGCCGTCGATCCTGCATCGGGCGCGGCGGCTGGCGGGCGGCGGCAGCGCCTATGACGATGCCATCATCCGCGCCCGGCTGGCCCAAGCCTTTGGCCGGCTGATCCGCAGCCGCGAGGACCACGGACATTTCGTGGTTCTTTCGGCCGCCTTCCCCAGCCGCCTGCTCGATGCCTTTCCGCACGGCACGCCCGTCATGCGCGTGACGCTGGACGAGGCTTTACAACGGGTGGCGACCAGTGCTTTTGGAGCGCCCGCCCTACACGAAAGGTCCCCGTGAAACTCCTCGGCCTGTTCCGTCACGCCAAGTCCGACTGGGCCGACCCGCGCGCGCGCGATTTCGATCGCCCGCTCAACAAGCGCGGCCGCACCGGCGCGGCGATCATGGGCCGTCATATCCGCGATCACGGTGTGGCCTGGGATCACGTGATCTCCAGCCCCGCCGTGCGCTGCACCGAAACCGTCGAGATCGCCGCCGAGGCAGCCGGGCGCCCCCTTGCCGTCAACTGGGACCGGCGCATCTACCTCGCCAGCAGCGCGACCCTGGCCGACCTTCTGCGCGAACAGGACGAGGGTTTTTCCGCAACGCTCATGGTCGGCCACAACCCTGGTCTTGAGGATCTGATCTTCGATCTGGTGCCTGACGACGGATCGAGCCCGTTGCGCGACGTGGTCGAAGTGAAGTTCCCGACCGCGGCTTATGCCGTGCTCGAACTGGACATCGATCGCTGGGCGGATCTGGCGGACAACTGCGCCCGGCTGGTCCACCTCACCCGCCCGCGCGACCTCGATCCCACATTGGGCCCTCAACTGACCTGAATGGTCAGGCTGTGTGGATCGCCTTGGTGGCGAGATAGCTTTCCATCCCCTCGATCCCGCCTTCGCTGCCGAAGCCCGAATCCTTGATCCCGCCGAACGGCGCATCGGCCACGCTGATGGCGAAGGTGTTGATCCCGACCATCCCGCTTTCGACCGCGTCACCCAGCAAGTTCGCCTGGCGCATGTTCTCCGTAAAGGCGAAAGCGGCAAGGCCGTAGGGCAGCCGGTTCGCCTTGGCGATAGCATCGTCCAGCGTGGTGAACGGCGCGGCCACGGCGACAGGGCCAAAGGGCTCGTTGTTCATGATATCGGCGTGGTCGGGCACGTCGGCGAGCAAGGTCGGCTGGAAGAAGAAGCCCTGGTTGCCGCGGTGCCCGCCCGCGAGCACGCGCGCGCCCTTGGCGGCGGCGTCCTCGACCAGCGCGCTGATCGCGTCGGGGCGGCGGACATTGGCCAGCGGGCCCATCCTGGTGTCGGCCTCGAGCCCGTGGCCGGTCTTCACCTGCGCCGTGCGCGCCGCGAAACCTTCGACGAAGCGCTCGTAGATGCCTGCCTGAACGTAGAAGCGGGTCGGACTGACGCAGACCTGCCCGGCGTTGCGGAACTTCTGCGGCACCACCATGTCGAGCGTCTTGTCGAGGTCGCAATCCTCGAACACCAGCACCGGCGCATGGCCGCCCAGCTCCATCGTGATCCGCTTGAGGCCGTCGGCGGCCAGCCGCATCAGATGGCGGCCGACCGGGGTCGATCCGGTGAAGCTGACCTTGCGGATCACCGGGCTGCCGAGAAGGTGCCGGCTGACCTCGTCGGGAACGCCGTGAACCATCTGGGCGACTCCGGCGGGCAAGCCGGCATCGGTCAGGCAGCGCATCAGCGCACCGCAGCTGCCGGGCGTTTCCTCGGGCGGCTTGGCGATGACCGAGCAACCGACCGCCAGCGCCGGGGCCAGCTTCTTGGCCATCAGGTAGACCGGAAAATTCCACGGGCTGAAGGCAGCGACCGGGCCGACCGGCTGCTTGAGCACCATAGCGCGCTGCCCGCTGGGGCGCACCAGCACGCGGCCGTAGATCCGGCTCGCCTCTTCGGCACACCAGTCGAACAGCTGGGCGCTGCCGGCAACTTCGCCCTTGGCCTCGACCAGCGGCTTGCCCTGTTCCTGGGTCAGCAGGCGGGCGATCGCATCGGCGCGTTCGCGGATCAGCGCGGCGGCCTTGTGGAGGATGGCGGCGCGCTGTTCAACCGGGGTCGCGCGCCACAGGACAAAGCCCTTGTCGGCGGCGTCCAGCGCCTCGTCGAGGTCGGCCGGGCTGGCCAGCGGCAGTTCGGCGATCGTCTCGCCCTTGGCGGGATCGACCACCGGAAAAAGGTCGCGCCCCTCGCCCAGTTTCCAGCTACCGTTGATCAGCAGTGCCAGATCGGCGTCGTATCCGGTGGTCATGATGTGTCGCTCCTGTTGGGGAACGGCATCTAGCGACTGATCGGAACGATTTCGAGGGGGACGTCGCCTCAGGCGTCTTTTAGCGCAGTGGCGAGCGTGTTGCGCAGGGCAATGAGGCGGTCGCGCGAGACGCCGCCCTGCGAAGGGGCCGGCGCGCTGCGCGGCGCGGCCGGGGTCACGCCGACTGGGGTGCCGGAAACCGGAGCCGGCGCGCCCTTGCTGCCCAGCGCCATGCGTGCGCCCTTCAGGGTATAGCCTTCGCGGTGGACGAGCCGGTCGATGGTTTCGACCAGCCTGATGTCATCGGGCCGATAATAACGGCGTCCGCCGCCCCGCTTCAGCGGGCGGAGCGTGGGGAACTGTTCTTCCCAATAGCGCAGGACATGCTGGCGAATTCCAAGCGCCTTGGCCACTTCGCCGATCGTGCGAAGCGCCCCGGGATCCTTGCCATCGTCGAACAACGGCGAATCGCTCATCCCTTGGAGATCCGATCCTTCAGCATCTGGCTGGCGCGGAAGGTCATGACGCGGCGCGGCGTGATCGGCACTTCGATCCCGGTCTTGGGGTTGCGGCCCACGCGTTCACCCTTGTCCCGCAGCAGGAACGTCCCGAATCCGGAGATCTTGACGTTTTCGCCGTTAGACAGCGCTTCGCACATATGGCGAAGAATTGCTTCGACCATGTTGAGGGAATCCGACCGCGAAAGGCCAAGCTTGCGGTTCAGGGCTTCGGCCAGATCGGCCCGGGTAAGAGTAGACATGGAGCGCAGCGAGCTCCTTTCCTGTTGGCAGCGCGACCTGCGATTCGCAGTCTGTCCCAAGTGGCGCGAAAAGGCAACGGAACCCCACAAATCCTGTGGGTTAGGCGGCCGTCCTCAAACCCGAATGAGACTTGCCCCCCAAGTGAATCCGCCGCCCATCGCCTCGAGTACGACGAGATCACCAGGTTTGATGCGCCCGTCGCGCACCGCCGTGTCGAGCGCCAAGGGCACCGACGCGGCCGAGGTGTTGGCGTGGCGATCGACCGTGACGACGACCTTTTCAGGCGGCAATCCGAGCTTCCTGGCCGTCGCGTCGAGGATCCGCTGGTTGGCCTGGTGCGGCACCACCCAGTCGACATCACCTGCCGAAAGACCAACATCTTCAAGCACTTCGCCAAGAACCTGGGCCAGATTGACAACGGCATGACGGAACACTTCGCGGCCCTTCATGCGCAGGTGACCGACCGTACCGGTGGTCCCCGCCCCGCCATCGACATAGAGCAATTCGTTGTGCGCGCCGTCGGCATGAAGGCGGCAGGCAAGAATGCCCGGCCCGTCTTCGGCCACATCCCGCGCCTCGAGCACGATCGCCCCGGCACCGTCCCCGAACAGGACACAGGTCGTTCGATCCTCCCAGTCGAGAATCCGGCTGAAGGTTTCCGCGCCGATCACTAGCGCGCGCTGCGCCATGCCGGTCTGCAGCAGCGAATCGGCGACGCTGACCGCGTAAAGAAAGCCGGAACAGACCGCCGCGACGTCGAAGGCGATGCCACCGTTGCAACCCAGCGCGTCCTGCACGATCGTCGCGGTGGCGGGAAAGGTCTGATTCGGCGTGGCCGTGGCCAGCACGATAAGGTCGATACTGCCCGCCTCGATCCCGGCCGCTTCGATCGCGGCCCTGGAGGCGGCTATCGCCAGGCTGCCGGTGTTCTCGTCATCGCCGCAGATGTAGCGGTTGCGGATCCCGGTGCGCTCGACGATCCATTCGTCGCTCGTATCGACCATGGCCGCCATTTCAGCGTTGGCGACAGCGCGGCGCGGCAGGGCTGAGCCCGTGCCGATCAGAACCGACCGGCGGGTCATTCGGCCGCCTTCGCCGTCCGTCGCAGGTGGCTCCCGCCCAGCCGCTCGAGGTCGGCCACGATCCGTTCGGTTATATTGTGTTCGAGCAGCCGCGCGGTGACTGCAACGGCGTTGGCCACGCCCACGGCATTCGCCGAACCGTGGCTCTTCACGACCACGCCATTGAGGCCGAGGAAAACCGCGCCGTTGTGGTTGTTGGGATCGAGATGGTGCTTGAGCAGTTCGGTCGCCGGGCGCGAGACGAGGAAGCCGAACTTCGAACGCAGCGACGAAGCGAAGCTGCGGCGCAGCAGGTCGGCGACGAAGCGCGCCGTACCCTCGACCGCCTTCAGCGCGATGTTGCCCGAAAAACCGTCGGTCACCACGACATCCACTTCGCCGCGGTTGATCTTGTCCGCCTCGACGAAGCCGTCGAACGACATGGCAAGGTCCTTGGCCGCGGCTTTGAGCTGCGCGGCCGCCATCTGCAGTTCATCGGTGCCCTTGGTTTCTTCGGTCCCGATGTTGAGCAGGCGCACGCGTGGTTCGTCGCGCCCGGTCACGATGCGCGAATAGGCCGCGCCCATGATCGCGAACTGCACAAGGTTGCGGGCATCGCATTCGGTGTTGGCGCCAAGGTCGAGCATGACCATGTCATTTTCGCCAAGGGTGGGAAGCAGCGCCGAAAGCGCCGGCCGGTCGATCCCCGGCATGGTGCGCAGCGCCAGCTTGCTCATCGCCATCAGCGCGCCGGTGTTGCCCGCGCTGACGGCAGCGCCGGCTGCGCCGGTCTTCACCGCGTTGATCGCCAGGCCCATCGACGTGGTCTTGGCGCGGCGCAGCGCCTGGGTCGGCTTTTCGTCGCCGCTGACCACGTCGGTTGCGTGGAGGATTTCGGAAGCCCCGCGCAGGTTCGGATGGTTTTCGAGTGCGGTCTTGATCCGCTCCTCATCGCCGACCAGCAGGAACTTGAAACGATCGTGGCGGCGCCGTGCCAGCGCCGCGCCCTCGATCATCACGCGCACGCCTTCATCTCCGCCCATCGCATCGACGGCGATACGCGGCAGGGTCATGTGCGCATTCTCCGGTTAAAAGGGCTTAGAGCCCGACCGAAACGATCTCGCGACCGTTGTAGTGACCGCAGGCCTGGCACAGGTTGTGCGGGCGCTTGAGTTCACCACAGTTGGGGCATTCGTGGAACGCTTCGACCTTCAGCGCGTCATGGCTGCGGCGCATGCCCCGGCGGGAGGGCGAGGTTTTTCTTTTGGGGACAGCCATTGCGGCACCTGTTCCTGAATTGTCTTAAGTCGATTACCAAGACCGCGCTGGACCCGGGGGGACCGGCGGTTGCGAAGGCGCGCCTATAACGATTTTGGCGCGCGTTGCAAGCTCCGCCTGCCCCGGGTTGTCCGGCCTGTTGAGGGGGGAACCGAATCCATGCTGCTGCCTACCACGCTGTCGCTTGCCGCCGCCGCGGCTCTGATCAACTTCTGGCTTGCCCTGCGCTGCGGCCAGGTGCGCTCGAAGTCGGGGGTCAGCATCGGCACCGGCGGACACGACCTGCTCGAACGCCGGATGCGCGCGCAGCTCAACTTCGCCGAAAACACCCCCTGGGTGCTGTTCCTGATCGCCGGGATCGAACTGGCCGGCAAAGGCGGCCAGTGGCTGGCTGTGGTTGGCGCGGTCTTCATGCTTGGCCGGGTCGCCCACGGGCTCGGGATGGACGGCACGGCGCTGGCCAAGGGGCGGATGATCGGAACCATCATCACGATGCTGACCCTGATCGGCCTGTCGATCGCCGCCGTACTGATCGTGCTCGGGAAGATCTAGCTCAACGCATAGTCGCTGACGAAGGCGTTGACCTGCCGTTCGCGGCCGAAGGTGCTGGTCGGCCCGTGTCCGGGAATGAAGGTCACGTCGTCGCCCAGCGGCCACAGCTTCTGGGTGATCGAGGCGATCAGATCGGCGTGGTTGCCGCGCGGAAAGTCCGTGCGCCCGATCGAGCCCGAAAACAGCACGTCGCCGACGATCGCCAGATGGCCTTCGGGCGTGTAGAACACGACGTGCCCCGGGGTGTGCCCTGGGCAATGGATCACCTGCAGGTTCGAATCGCCGACGGTCACCGTATCGCCGTCCTTGAGCCAGCGGTCGGGTTCGAAGGTCTCGGCGTGCATGCCCCAGCGCTTGCCGTCATCGCCCAGCTGCGCGATCCAGAAGCGGTCGTCCTCGTGCGGCCCTTCGATCGGCACCCCCAGCTCCTTCGCCAGGATGCCGGCCTGCCCGCAATGGTCGAGATGGCCGTGGGTTAGCAGCAGCTTCTCGATCGTCACGCCGACCTTGGCCACCGCCGCCTTGAGCTTGTCGAGATCGCCGCCTGGATCGACCAGCGCGCCGCGCATCGTCCGGGTGCACCAGATCAGCGAGCAGTTCTGTTCGAGCGGAGTCACGGGCACGATACCGACGCGCAGCGGGGGTTCGGGTCTTTCTGTCATGGCCCGAATGTGGCGACAGGTGCGGAATTGGGCAAGGCTTGGCGTTGCTATCGCTCGTTCGCGCCCTTCCCGGCCAGGATATGGTCGCGATATTTGGCAATCCGGGCGAGGCGCGTCTTCACCGCCTTGGCTCCGCCGATGGTGATGGCATAGCTGCGCTGGCGGCCCGGGGTCAGCGCAGCAAAGGCCTCGGCCAGTGCCGCATCGCGATCGAGCGCATCGAGCAGTTTCTCGGGCATCTCGATCTCGGCTTCGGTCCTGGGCGGCTTGGTTCCCTTTTCCGCATGGCCCTTCGCTTCGGCCAGGTAGGCAAGGATGGTGTCTTTCAGCGCAGCAGGCTGGGCGTTGTCGGTAAAGCGGATCGAATCGAGGTGCTGGGTGTTCGGCCCCTGCTTTTCGAGAACGCCGTCAGGGTCCTTCAGCAGCGCCGCGTTGAAGAAGTTTAACCGGAAATCGCCGCGCAGCGCGCCGATCAACGCAACATTGCGGCCCGCATGGCGATAGCACGGGTGACCCCACCGCACCGCCTCCTCCAGTCCCGCGGCGCGACAAATGCGGCGCAGGTCCGCCAGGCCTTTGCGCCATTTGCGTGTCGAGCAATCGGGCGTGTCGAACCGCTCGCACCGCCCGCAGCCCCTGGTGAAGTAGTCCTCGATCTCGGTGATCATCGGCGCAGCCTAGCGCCGCCGTCCGCCTTGCCAATCCCCTCGTCGCTGGTAGCGTCCGGGGTGGCGGTCGCGCGCCAAGGGGGGCTGGATGAACGATACGACACCGCGGCAGAGGGGCAGCCGGTTCTTCTCCGTTACCGCCATCGTCATTGCCGTGCTGGTCGTGGCCAGCTTTCCGGTGACCTATTTCATCCCGCTCGCGACCGGCCGAAAGTCTTTCACCCTGTTGCGGCACCTTCATGGCCTCGCCTTCTTCGCCTGGATCGGGCTGCTCGTCGTGCAGACGCAGCTGGTCCGGCGCGGCCGCATCAAGGCCCATCGCGAACTGGGCGTTGCCGGGGTGGCGCTGGCCGGTGCCATGGTGCCGCTGGGCCTGTGGCAGGCGGTGACGGCGATCCTCGACCGCCAGGGCCAAGGCTTCAGGCAGCCGTTCGAGTTTGCGCTCTATAATCTGGTCGATATCGCGGTCTTCGCCGTTCTGTTCTTCTGGGCAATTTACGAAGCAACGCGGCGGATCGAATGGCACCGACGGCTGATGTTCGTCGCCGCCCTCAATCTGTTCGGACCGGCGTTTTCGCGAATCGTCTTCCTGACCGCTGTGCCGTCGCCCTGGCTCGACATGGGGCCCAACCTGGTTGCCGATGCGCTGCTGTTCGCGCTGGCCTGGCACGACCGCAAGGTGCTTGGCCGCGTCCATCCGGTGACGTTGTGGTCGATCCTGCTGTTGATACCGTTCCATACGGTGGAGCCGTTCATTGCCGGAAGCGCCTGGTGGAACGGCATTGCCCCGGCGATCTACGGCTTCGGTTAAAGCCGCCCGCTTTTCCACACCACCCGGCCGATCACCTGGACTTCGTCGGGGGTGAGCTCGATCGGGCGGTAGGCGGGATTGTCACTGACCAGCACGACCTTGCCGGGCTGCGCCGTGTCGAGCCGCTTGACCAGAAGAGCATCGCCCGCGCGGACCACGTGGATGCCATCGCGCACCGGGCGCGGGGTGCGATCGACCAGGATCTCGTCCCCGTCGCGCAGGGTGCCTTCCATCGAATCGCCTTCGACCCGGATGGCCGACAACTGCGCCGGATCTAGGCCCTGCTCGCGCAGCCAGCGGCTGGCGAAGCGGAAGGTGCCGATCGCCGCTTCCTCGCCTGCGAGGGCCCCCGGCCCGGCCGAGGCACCCAGAGCGAGGCGAGGGACATCGACCCAATCGCCGCGCCGCACGCTTCCTGCGGCTTGCACGGATTTTTCCTCTGGCGCGCCGAGTTCCGATTCGGCCACGCCGAAGAAACGCGCCAAGGTGCGGCGATCCGTCTCCTCCAGCTTGCGCGGGCTGCCCTTGCGGATAAACTGCTGCAAATACGTAGAGTTACGCCCGATGAGTTCAGACAGGCTGGACAAGCTCACCCCGCGCAGGGTGGCCAGTTCGAGCAGGCGGGCGCGTGAATCGGCGGTAACCATGAAATGCACATACGTGATGTATTTTTCCTAGACAAGTAGGATTTCACCGCGAACAAAGGGGAAACTTCCTGCGTTGATTCGCAAGCAGAAAAAGGGGCAAGTGCATGCTGATTACCCGGATCGAGCGCTTCCTGCGCGAAACCGGAATGCCGTGGACGAAGTTCGGGCGCCTTGCCGCGCACGATCCGCGTTTCGTCCAGGACCTGCGCAACGGTCGCAGCCCCCGCCCCGCGACCGAACAGCGTGTAGAACATTTCATGAACATTTATCGGGAGACCACCCATGCAGCTTGATCCCCACGCCAGCCAGGCCATGCTGTCCCTGGCCGCACAACCCATGCGGTCAAGGGCGTGGATGCCGCTGCTGTCGGAACTGCTTGCGCTGGGGAACGGCCAGGCCGAGCTGGTCAGTCATGCCGAGCGCCCTTGGGCCAGCGTCACGTTTTCCGGATCGCGTCATACCGTGCGCATGACCTTCACGGGTCGTGACGCCGTCAACACGGGCGAGCGCTTCATCGACGCCCTGCCCGAACACGAGTTCGCGATTCCGCGCCAGCTTGTCGCCGACGCCGCGATCCGGTCGGTGGTGCACACCGCCCTGCCAGAGCCGCGGCTGGAGGTGACGGTCGAGCTTCTGCTGCTCGACGAAGGCTAGTATCCCAGTGCCAGGTTCACTTGCGGCTCGAGCGGCTCGCCGGCCCCGTATCGCGCCAGGTTGGCCAGAAATCGCTCGGCCGAGCGCTGGATCATCTTGTCCTGCGCGCGGCCGGAAAGGTGCATGGTAACGTGCGCGTTGGGCAGGTCCCACAGCGGATGGTCCGCCGGCAGCGGTTCGGGGGTGGTCACATCGAGGAAGGCGGCGTGGATCCGCCCGGCGCGCAGGGTTTCGACCAAAGCGTCCTGATCGACCACGGTGCCGCGGGCGATGTTGATCAGCACGGCATCGCCCTTCATCGCCGCGAGCTCGGCCGCGCCGATCATCCCGTCGGTTTCGGGCGTGGCGGGGACGGCCAGGATCACCCAGTCGAACTCGCCCAGCCGCGCGCGCCATTCGCCCGGCCCAAGCGCATCGGGTGCCGGACTCCGGCGCACCTTGGTCACCGTGACCCCGAACGGCGCCAGCCGCTCGGCGATCAGGGATCCGATCGCGCCGGTACCGAGCAGCAACGCCTTGGACCCGCAAAGCTCTCTCTTGCCCGGCGAATCGAGCAGCCACTCGTGCCGGTCCTGCGCACGGACAACGTCGCGATAGCCCTTGGCCACGGTCAGCATCCCCATAACAACGTATTCGGCGATGGTGATCGCATTGATCCCGGCCCCGTTGGTGACGACGACTCCACGCTGCGCCATCAGATCGAGCGGCATGTGATCGAGCCCGGCATAAAGCGAATTGAACCATTTGAGCCGTTCGCCCCGCCGTGCCGCCTCGGCCATGGCCTCCTTGCTGTAGAGATCGAACCAGCCGATCTCTGCATCCGGGATCATGTCCATCAGCTCCTCGGTTGTCGCGAACCAGCGCGCCTCGACCCAGTCGGGCAGATGCGGTTCGACGAGTGGGCGGGTCATCGCGGACAGAACGGCGACAGTCATTGAAGGCTCCTGAAACGGTCGAGCATCGGCGGGTGGTGCAGGCAGTCGGCGAAGCTGAACGGCCGCGTGACCAGTGGTGCCACCAGCCTTGCATCGCGATGACGAGGGTTCAAGTAGATCACGTCGGCTTCGGGCAGCACGCGCGAGGGAATCGCCGCGGTCAGCGAGCGCGCCTGGCCCAGCCATTCGCCGATGTGCGCCACAACGTCCGCCTCGTCGGCGTGGTCGACGCGCTCGGGCTCGGCCGCAACCTCGGTCCAGCCGAGCACCAGGTCCTCAGGTGCGGCGGACAGGTCGGGCAGATTATAGCGCAGCGCCACCAGCACGGCGAGGCCGGGCTCGCTGGCGAGGCTGACCACAGCGCGGTCCGGCGGGGCATAGCGCGCGCCGCTCAGTTCGGCGCCCTTCCCGTCCAGTGCCACGAAGGGCAAGCGGGTCAGGCGCCAGAGCTTCATTCGGCGAGCTTCCAGTCATAGCCGAGCGGATCGCCGTCCATCACCTCGACACCCCTGGCGGACAGGTCGTTGCGCAGCGTGTCGGACCGCGCGAAGTCCTTGGCCGCGCGGGCTTCTTTCCTCGCGGCGAGAGCGGATTCGATTTCAGATTCGGTGATGGTGGCCGACTTCGGTTGCACGCGCAGGTCGGCGCGCTCGATGCGGCCAAGCCCCAGGCCGAGGATCGCGTCCATGTGGCTGGCGGCGGTGGCGATGCATTCTGGCGCCGTCCCCTTGGTCGCCAGCAGTTCGTCGAGCACGGTCAGCGCCTCGGCCGTGTTGAGGTCGGCCGAGATCGCCGCGTCGAACCGCTCCATCAGCGCCCGCGTGACGCGCTCGTATTCCCAGCTGTCGCCGGGCGTCTGGCGCGGATCGGCCAACCGGTCGGCGTGCTTGCGAAAGGCCATGTGCGTGCGCTTCAGCCGGGTCAGCGCCGCGCCGAGCCCCTCCCACGAAAACTCCAGTTCGCTGCGGTAATGCGCCTGAAGGCAAAGCATCCGGTAGGCGAGCGGGTGATAGCCCCGGTCGATCAGCAGCTGCAGCCGCAGGAACTCGCCCGACGACTTGCTCATCTTGCCGCTGCGTTCCACCAGGAAGTTGTTGTGCATCCACACGTTGGCGCCGGAATTGGCGGCGACGTCGAGGCCATTTGTGCAGCAATGCGCCTGATTTTGGGCGATCTCATTGGGGTGGTGGATCTCGCGGTGGTCGATCCCGCCGGTGTGGATATCGAATGGAAAGCCAAGGACCGCCCCGCTCATCACCGAACATTCGAGATGCCAACCCGGCGCGCCGCGCCCCCACGGGCTGTCCCATTCCATCTGCCGCGTCTCACCCGGCGGGGTCCTGCGCCAGATCGCGAAGTCGGCGGCGTTGCGCTTGCCCTCGACCGCCTCGATCCGGCCCTCTCCCTCGTCGGTCTGGGCGCGCGCCAGGCGACCGTAGTCGGCAACGGTGGAGACATCGAAGTAGAGCCCGCTGTCCAGTTCGTAGCAGTGCTTGGCGGCGATACCCTTCGCGAACCCGACCATCTGGTCGATAAAGTCCGTCGCCACGGTCCACTGCGCCGGCTGGCGGATGTTGAGCGCCTTGATGTCGGCCCAGTAAGCCTCGGTGTAGTGCCTGGCGATGTCCCAGATCGACTGGGCCTTGGCCGCCGCCATCTTCTCCATCTTGTCCTCGCCAGCGTCGGCGTCGTCGGTCAAGTGGCCGACGTCGGTGATGTTGATGACGTGGGTCAGCTTGTAGCCCTTGAAGCTCAGCGTGCGGCCCAGGACGTCGGCAAAGACGTAAGCCCGCATGTTGCCGATGTGCGGGTAATTGTAGACCGTCGGCCCGCAGGTATAGACTCGTGCTTCGCCCGGATGGACGGGGCTAAACGTTTCAAGCTGGCGGGTCAGGCTGTTGAACAGCTTGAGCGGGGTGTCGGTCATGGCCGGGGCCATAAGTGGTCGGGCAGGGTTTGACTAGAACCCTTCCCAGCGCACCGCCTCGTCCAGCGGAGCGCGCGGCACCAGGAAGGAGTTGACCGCAGCGTCCGGATCACGCCAGCCCACGCCGAGGCCGCAGAAGAAGATATGGTCGTCAGGAATATCCACCGCTCCGCGGATCTGTTCCTGATAGATTGCCCAGGCTTCCTGCGGGCACGAATCGAGCCCCTCTTCGCGCAGCAGCAGCATGACTGTCTGCAGCCACATGCCGATATCAGACCACTGCGGCGGCCCCATGTAGCGCGGGGTGTGGATCAGCATCAGCACCGGCGCCCCGAAGGCCCTGAAATTGTTGGCGAACCACATGAGCCGGCCCGCCTTGTTGTCGCGCGGGATTTCGAGCGCGGCATACATCGCCTCGCCCACGCCGCGGCGTCGGTCGGCATAGGCGCCGTCCAGTTCGGGTGGGTAGATGTTGTATTCCGGCTTGTGCCGTGCCGATCCTTCAGGAAGCACGGCGGCCACGTCGGCCAGCAGGCGCTCCAGCGGCGCTCCGGTCAGGACCGTGGCGTGCCACGGCTGGGTGTTGCCCCCGGACGGCGCGTTCTGGGCCTTGTCGAGCACGCGCCGCAGCACAGCCTGGTCCACCGGCTGGTCAAGAAAGGCGCGCACGGTGCGGCGGGTGGCGACAGCTTCGGAAACGGTCTTCGCTTGGCTCATGCGCGGGTTAATCGTTCGATTAAACCGGTCGGTCAAGCTCAATCGTCCTCGAACAATCCGACCAACTGCTCGATCATCGTGCCCGCGAGCTGTTCGACGTCCATGATCGTCACTGCGCGGCGATAATAGCGGGTGACGTCGTGGCCGATGCCGATCGCGACAAGCTGGACCGGCGACTGCTTCTCGATCCAGTCGATGACGCGGCGCAGGTGCAGTTCGAGGTAGCCGGCGTTGTTCACGCTCAGGGTCGAATCGTCGACCGGCGCACCATCCGAAATGACCATCAGGATGCGGCGATTCTCTGGCCGGGCGAGCATCCGGGCGTGGGCCCAGAGCAGCGCCTCGCCGTCGATGTTTTCCTTGAGGAGGCCTTCGCGCATCATCAGGCCGAGGCTCTTACGGGCATGGCGATAGGGCTCGTCCGCCTTCTTGTAGACGATGTGCCGCAAATCGTTGAGTCGTCCGGGCTGCGGCGGCTTGCCGCCGGCCAGCCAGGCCTCGCGGCTTTGCCCGCCCTTCCACGCCCGGGTGGTGAAGCCGAGGATCTCGGTCTTGACCCCGCAGCGTTCGAGCGTGCGGGCCATGACGTCGGCGCTGATTGCCGCGATCGAGATCGGCCGCCCGCGCATCGACCCCGAATTGTCGATCAGCAGGGTGACGACGGTGTCCTTGAACTCGACGTCGCGTTCGACCTTGTAGGACAGCGACTGGCCGGGGCTGATCACCACGCGGGCCAGCCGCGCGGCGTCGAGCAGGCCCTCCTCCTGGTCGAAATCCCACGACCGGTTCTGCTGCGCCATCAGCCGCCGCTGCAACCGGTTGGCGAGCTTGGTCACCACTCCCTGCAGGCCCTTCAGCTGCGCGTCGAGGTAGGCGCGCAGTCGGGTCAGCTCCTCTTCGTCGCACAGTTCGGACGCGGCCACGACCTCGTCGAAGGCCTGGGTGAAGGCCTTGTAATCGAAGTTGGCAGGGACTTCGGTCCAGGGACGGTTGGGCCGGACCGGCAACATGCCCTCCTCGCCCTCGTCGCCCTCTTCGGCCTCGGCGCTGTCGTCCTCGGCCTGGCGTTCGCTTTCGCTGTCGCCGTCGTCGTCACCCTCGGTCGGTTCGGCGGCGGCTTCGGCGGGGCTCTGATCGTCCGCCCCCTCGCTATCGTCGGGCTTTTCCTCGCCGTCGTCCTCGGCCTCGTCGTCCTCGCCCTCCTCGCTGTCGGGATCGAGCTGGTCGGCCCGCGTCAGTTCGAGGTGCTGCAGCATGTCGAGCGAGAGTTTCTGGAACGCTTCCTGATCGTCCAGCTTGCCGGCCAGGGCCTCGAAATCGGCGCCCGCCTTGTCCTCGATCCACTTGCGGACGAGGGCAACGCCGCCCTGCGCGGCCTCGGGTACGGCCTGCCCGGTCAGGCGTTCGCGCAGCATCAGCGCGAGGGCAGCGGGCAAGGGTACTTCGTCGGAGCAGCTGGCCCGGACGATCGGATCGCCGGCGGTGCGCACCAGTTGCGCCGCATCGAGGTTGCCGCGCATCCCGGCATAGGCGTTGGCGCCCAGCGCCTCGTACCGAACCAGTTCGACCGCGTCGAAGGCGGCGCGCGCGGTCGGCTCGGACGGGGCGTTGCGGCCGTGCAGCCCTTCGTCGTGGTGGCGCAGCTTGAGCGCGAAGCTGTCGGCAAAGCCTCGCGCCTCCATCGCCTGGTCGCGCGGCAGGTTGCGCCCTGGCATCGGCACGCGCAGGTTCTTGCCGTTCGACACCGGATTATCCGCGGTCCACGCGATCTCGACCTCGGGTTCGTGCGCCACCGCCCGGGCGGTGCCCGCCAGCACGGTCTTGAAGCGGTCGAGAGGCGATTCGTCGGACATCGGCGGCTAGGTCAGATCGTTTGCCCGGTCTTGGCCCAATCGGCCAGGAAGCCTTCGATGCCCTTGTCGGTCAGGACGTGCTTGACCAGTCCGCGGATCACGGCGGGCGGCGCGGTCATCACGTCGGCGCCGATCTTGGCGGCTTGGAGCACGTGGATCCCGTGACGGACCGAGGCTACGAGGATCTCGGTGCCGAAATCGTAGTTGTCGAAGATCAGGCGGATGTCGCTGATCAGTTCCATCCCGTCGAAGCCGTTGTCGTCGTGGCGGCCGACGAAGGGCGAGACGAAGGTCGCCCCGGCCTTGGCCGCCAGCAGCGCCTGGTTGGCCGAGAAGCACAGCGTGACGTTGACCATCGTGCCGTCGCTGGTCAGCGCCTTGCAGGTCTTGAGCCCGTCGATCGTCAACGGCACCTTGATGCAGACGTTGTCGGCGATCTTGCGCAGCTTTTCGGCCTCTTTCATCATCCCATCGTGGTCCAGCGCGACCACTTCGGCGCTGACCGGGCCATCGACGATCCCGCAGATTTCCTTGGTCACCTCGATGAAATCGCGGCCCGACTTCATGATCAGGCTGGGATTGGTGGTAACGCCGTCAAGCAGGCCGGTGGCGGCCAGTTCCTTGATGTCGGCGATTTCGGCGGTGTCGGCGAAGAATTTCACGGCAAGGCGCTCCTGATAGCGAGTCTGGGTCGCTATAGACAGCAAACGGGCGCGGGACAAAGCCCCGCGCCCGTCGTTTTTTGCCCCTGCCGCGGATCAGAGAATCTTGAGCGCGGCGATCAGCAAAGCATCGTTGGTGCTTTGCGGGTTGGAACGGATGGCGCTCTCCTCGACCCCGATCTGGGACCAGATCGAATTGTCGGCGCGGCTGGCGACCGCCTGCGCGACCGAGCCGATGTCGATCCCCGACAGGGCGGTGATCGCGCGATTGAGCGTCTGGTCGCCGCTGAGGCGCACCGCGTCCGAAAGGCCTGGAACCATCGCGTTGATCAGCGCCGTTCCCATTTGCCCTCGCAGCCAGCTTGTCGCCGCGGTCGGACCGCCGCGGAGCAGGCCGACGGCATCGGGAATCGAGATGTTGCGGACCGTATCCAGCACCAGCGGCGCAGCGCGTTCGGCGCCTTTTTCGGCAACGATGTTGAGCTGGCGCTGCAACTGATTGCGGAACAGGGTCGAGGTCAGCAGGCTTTGCAGCGTGCTCCCACCGCGGAACAGTTCGGGAAGGTCGAAGCGGGCGACCTCGCTGTCCCAGAACCCGCCCGGCGCGGTCAGCCGGGAAAAGGCGTTCTGCGCCGAAAGGGTCAAGAGCCGCTTGATCGCCTCGGTCATGGAAAATCCGCCGAACGTGGTGCAGCCGCTCAGCGCCGCAACGCCGGTAGCCCCCGCGCCGACCAGAAAGCCGCGCCGACCGATCGATGTCCGTGTTGTCGTCTGCATGATCCTCACCATTCCCTTTTCACCGAAAGATACCCGCCTGCGGGGGTGACGCCGCCACGCCACCTCCGGCATAGAGGCGCGAGCCATGACCCGCGTCAGACTCCTTGTCTTCAATCCCGTGCTCAACGTCCTTGACTATCGGCTGCCCGATGGTGTCGCGGCCGAAGCCGGCTCGGTCGTGATCGCGCCGCTCGGTCCGCGCCAGGTGCTCGGAATTGTCTGGGAACCGGAACGCCTTGCCGGAGCCGAGGTTCCCGAAGCCAGGCTGCGGCCGATCCTCGAGGTCCTGCCGGTGCCGCCCTTTCCTGCGGCCCTGCGCCGGCTGATCGAATGGACGGCCGACTATTACTGCGCGCCGATGAACGCGGTGGCACGCATGGCGCTGGGATCGATGGCGGCGCTGCGCGGCGGCGGAACGGCAACCGAATACCGGCTGACCGGCCTTGAGCCCAAACGCCTGACCCCGCAGCGCGCCGCCGCCCTCGATGCGCTCCACGGCGAACAGGCGAGCATTCGCGAACTGGCAGACCTTGCCAGCGTATCGGAGGGCGTGCTGCGCGGCATGGTCGCGGCGGGACTGCTCGAACCGGTGACGGTCGACCTCGACCGGCCCTATGCGCGCGCCAACCCGCTCCACGCTGCTCCCGACCTCTCCCCCGACCAGCAGGCCGCGGCCGACCGTTTCGTCGCTGCCGTCGCGGACCAGGCGTTCGCACCCTTCTTGCTCGACGGGGTGACCGGGTCGGGCAAGACCGAGTGCTATTTCGAGGCCGTCGCCGAAGCGATCCGGCTGGGTCGGCAGGTGCTGGTCCTGCTGCCCGAAATCGCGCTGACCCAGAACTTCCTGCGCCGCTTCGAAGCGCGTTTCGGCGTCCCGCCTGTGCTATGGCATTCGAGCCTCAAGCAAAGCGAGCGCCGCCGTGCCTGGCGGGCCATCGTCCACGGTGACGCCCAGGTGGTGGTCGGGGCGCGATCGGCGCTGTTCATGCCCTTTGCCAGGCTCGGCCTGATCGTGGTCGACGAGGCGCACGAGGTGTCGTTCAAACAGGATGACGGGGTGCGTTACAACGCCCGCGACGTCGCCGTGATCCGCGCCAAGTTCGAGCGCATTCCGGTGATCCTCGCCAGCGCCACCCCCGCGCTCGAATCGCTGCAACTGGCCGAAGCGGGCGTCTATGAGAAGGTCGACCTGCCTGCGCGCTTCGGCGGGGCGGAACTTCCCGCGATCGAAGTGGTGGACCTGCGGGTCGAGGCGCCCGAGCGCGGGCACTGGCTGGCCCCGCGGCTGGTTGCCGAACTGAAGGATCGACTGGCCCGGGGCGAACAGTCGTTGCTGTTCCTCAACCGCCGCGGCTATGCCCCGCTCACGCTGTGCCGACACTGCGGCTATCGCTTCCAGTGCCCCAATTGCAGCGCCTGGCTGGTCGAGCACCGCCTGTCGCGGCGGCTCGCTTGCCACCATTGCGGGCACGAGGTGCCGGTGCCGGCCGAATGTCCCGAATGTCACACCCCCGATTGTCTTGTTGCCTGCGGCCCCGGCGTGGAGCGGATCGCCGACGAAGTGGCCGAGGTGCTGCCCGGCGCGCGGATCGCGGTGGTCACCTCCGATACTCTCAACAGCCCGGACAAGATCGGCGCTTTCGTCGCGGCGGCCGAAGGCAAGGCAATCGACGTGATCGTCGGCACGCAACTGGTCACCAAGGGCTATCACTTTCCCGAACTGACGCTGGTCGGCGTAGTCGACGCCGACCTTGGCCTCGAAGGCGGAGACCTGCGCGCGGGCGAACGCACCTACCAGCAGATCGCCCAGGTCGCGGGCCGCGCCGGCCGCGGCGAAAAGCCCGGCGAGGTGCTGATCCAGACCCGCCACCCCGAAGCCGCGGTGATCGCCGCGTTGGCCGCCGGCGACCGCGACGCCTTTTACGAAGCCGAGGCCGAGGCCCGGCGCGAAGCAGGCGCTCCGCCCTTCGGCCGCTGGGCTGCGATCATCGTGTCGAGCGAGGACGAGGCCGAGGCACGCGAGGCGGCGCGCGCCATCGGCGGCGCACGCCCCGATCTGCCCGACGTCATGGTGCTTGGCCCTGCGCCGGCGCCGATGGCCCTGCTGCGCGGCCGATACCGCTACCGTCTGCTGATCAACGCGCGGCGCAGCGCGCAGGTCCAGGACGTCATCCGCGATTGGCTGGGCGCGCTGACCTTCCCCCCCGGCGTGCGCGTCGCGATCGACATCGATCCCTATAGCTTCGTCTGAAACGCCAAGGCGCGTTGCTAAAGATAGCCTGGTCTTCGACAGTTGCGGTTCGGGTGTTCGACCTCGCCCGGCTGGGGCAATACGACGCTGCGATCCGCCTGGTAGAGGTGCTGGCCAACGACCCGCATCGCGGCGAATCGGGCAAGGCCATGCTGATGCAGATCAAGACCATGCGCGATGCAGCGGGCGCAAGTGCAGTTGACACGGGCAAACCGGCGGGCGATGCCACCCGCTGAGCCGGCCCGTCGTCGGCCGCTGGGAGACACGCCATGCTGACTGTTCATCACCTGCGCATTTCGCAATCCGAACGGATCGTCTGGCTGTGTGAGGAACTGGGCCTCGACTACGACCTCAGGCTGTACAACCGGCGCGAGGACAATCGCATGGCGCCCGACGATTACAAGGCGCTGCATCCGATGGGGATCGCCCCGGTGATCGAGGACGAAGACCTTGTCCTGGGCGAAAGCGGCGCGATCTGCGAATATATTGCTCGCAAGTATGGCGGCAACCGTCTGTCGCCTGGGCCGGATGACGCGGACTTTGCCGGCCACCTGTTCTGGTTCCACTTCTCCAACGCCACCTTCATGACCAACGGCATGATGGCCCTGGCCGCGCAGTCCGCCGGTGCGACCGAGCTGCCGGCCTTCGTCGCGGATCGCGGCGCCAAGGGCTGGCAACTGGCCGAAGCACGCTTGGCCGAAAGTCCGTTCTTTGGCGGACGCAACCTGACGCTGGCCGACATCATGATGGGCTTCAACCTGACCACGTCGCGCGCGTTCGGCGGCGCGTCGCTGGCCACCTTCCCCAATATCGCGGCCTATCTCCAGCGCATTGGCGAGCGTCCGGCCTATCAGACCGCCATGGCCAAGGCCGAGCCCGGCATGGCGCCGATGCTTGCCTGATCCCTACCGCGCGTAGGGAGCCACTTCCCCGCCGAAAACCGCGCCCGCCTGGTCCTTGAGCCAGGCCATCGCTGCCGCCCAGGGGCCATGGCCATAGCTGATCCGCGCCACGCCCAGCGCCGCGAGTTCGTCTCGCGTACCGCGCCCCGGGCCCCACAAGACGTTGACCGGCAAAGGCGAGCCTGCGCAGATCTTCGTAATCGCGCCGTGATCGCCGAGGAACGGCACGAACAGCCCGCCTGCTCCCGCATCGGCATAGGCACGGGCCCGTTCGAGCACGGCGTCGACCAGGTGCGGACCGTAATCATCGGGCTTCACCCCGCGATAGACGTCGCACCGCGCGTTGACGAATATTCCGGTATCGGCTGCCGCCCTGAGCCGGGCCGCCTGCTCTGCCACGGGCACCAACGCGCTCTGTCCGGGGAGGTGGTCCTCGATGTTGATGCCCGCTGCGCCTGCCTTGAGGGCCCGCGCAACCGATAGGCCGACCGCCACTGCGGTGTCCCCATAACCCGACTCCATGTCAAAGGTGACCGGCAGGTCGGTGACCCGCAGGATGCCGGCGACGACGTCGAGCGCGCGGTCGAGCGGGAATTCCTCCCCGTCCTTGAAGCCCTGCGCCTCGGCCACGCCGTAGCTGCCGGTGGCGATCGCCTTGGCTCCCGCCTCGGCCACGGCCCGGGCGCTGCCGGCGTCCCAGATGTTGAACAGGATCAGCGGATCGCCCGGCACGTGAAGCGCGCGAAACTTGTCGACCTTGGTGTTCATTTGGCTTCCTTTTCCAGCAGCTTTCGCTTGATATCGAGGCCGTATGCATAGCCGCCGAGGCCGCCGCCGCTGTTGATGACGCGGTGGCAGGGGATCAGCACGGCGACGTTGTTGGCGCCGTTGGCGCTCCCCGCAGCGCGCACCGCCCTGGGCCGACCGACCGCAGCGGCAAGCTGGGCATAGCTGCGCGTTTCGCCGGGCGGAATGCGCTGCAATTCACGCCACACCGCTTCCTGGAACGCGGTCCCTTTCACGTCGAGAGGGATGTGTGAGAAGTCGCCCGGAGCTTCGACCGCGGCGATGACATCGGCCAGCAGCCCTTCGAGCGATGCGCCGCCTTCGACCAGTTCTGCCTTGGGAAAGCGCTGCTCGAGCGCTTCGCGGCCCTCGCCAAACGACAGCCGGCACACCCCCCGGTCGGTCGCGGCGACCAGCATCCGCCCCAGCGAGGTATCGACCACGGCCCAGTGGATCGTCGCGCCCTTGCCGCCGCCTGCCCAGACCGATGGCGTCATTCCCAGTCTCCCACGTGTTCCTTCGTAAAATCGCGACGGCGCCGAATAGCCTGCCGCATAGATCGCACCGGTCACCTGCCCCTCGTCAGTCAGGGCATCGGCGGCGCGCTCGGCCATCAGTGCCCGGGCATAGGCCGCCGGCGACAGCCCGGTATGGCGGGTGAACATCCGCTGGAAGTGCGTCGGGGAATAGCCCGCCTCGTCCGCAAGCGCGGTCAGGGCCAGCGGCTGGCCTGCCGCCTTGATCGCGGCGATGGCGGACAACACCGCCCGCTCGTCGCGGCTGACATCGTCGGGAAGGCAGCGCCGGCACGGCCGCAAGCCGGCCTCGCGCGCCTCGGCGCCCGCGGCGTAGAAGCGGACGTTCTCCCGCCTTGGATGCCGCGCGGCGCAGGATGGGCGGCAATAGATCCCGGTGGTCAGCACGCCGGTCACGAAGCGGCCGTCAAAGGCGCGGTCGCGGGCCATAACTGCAGTCCAGCACTCGTCGAGGTCGAGGGTCACAGCCGGTCTCCGTGGCGATCGATCCGCGCGGCAAAGCAGCCGTGCGCGGCGTTGTGGGCATGGATATAGGCAATCGCCGGGTTGTCGAGAAGGTCGCGGATCCGCGCGTCGGCCTCGCCCGGCAAGGCAAGGCGTGCGTCCTGCAGGGTTCCGTCCGCAGCAAACCCGCGCAGTCCGAGCGGCCGACCCTCGAACACCGGCGGAACCGCGTCGATCGTCTCGGCCGCAACTGCGCCGCGACGGACATAGATGGCATAGGCGCTGCGGTAAGGCGTCGCGACATCGTGGCTGACATGGTGCAGCAGGATGAGCTCCTCGCCCTCGTCTGCGTCCTGGAGCGAGACGCGGCAGGGATAGCCGCGCGAGGCGGCTGCCGTCACGCGGCGGGCGTTGCGCGCCGCCAGCTTGTCATCTGACATGGCGAACAGCGGTGCGAATTGCGCCGGATCGAGGCCGGCAATGCGATAGGTCATGGGATGGCTCCTGTCGGTGTGCCACCCTGTTAGGACATGGCCAGTGCCGGGCGCGTCCCGCAACTTGCGTTCAAAGTCGGGCCTAACCTCCCAGGGCGCGGAACAGCATCAGCGTGCGCTCCTTGGCGAGGTCCGCGCTTTCGGGATGCCAGTCCTTGCGCCGGTCCGAATTGAAGCCGTGACCCGCCTCGTAGATGAAATGCTGCGCCGTCGGTTGCTGCTTCGCGATCAGGGCTTCGACCGGTTCGATCGGCACCATCGAATCGTAGCGCCCGAAGTGGGTGATCGTCGCGCACCGGGGCGCCTCGTCGGCAAAGCGCGTGGCGATGTATCCGCCGTAATAGCAGCTCGCCGCGTCGAGATCGTCGGAGAGCTGCGCCATCCGCCAGGACACCGATCCGCCAAAGCAATAGCCGACGATGAAAACCGGCCCACCACGCGCCTTCATCCAGGCGATGCAGCGGGCCGTATCGTCGAGCCCCTGGTCCCAGTCGTGTTCTTTTCGCGCGATCTGGACCGCCCGTTCCCAATCTGCTCCGCTATAGCCGAGGTCGCAGCCAGGTTGCTGCCGATCGAACAGTTGCGGGGCGATAACCTCGTAGCCGTCATCGGCGTATTCGTCGCACAGGTCGCGGATATGCTCGGTCACGCCGAAGATTTCATGGACCAGGATCAATCCGCCCCGGCGCTCGCCCTCCTGCGCTGCATGGTAACAGGGCATGGCGTGGCCATCGCCCATTGTCAGCGTGATCCAGTCGCCCACTGTCCACTCCCTCATATTGCACTTGAGTCCGTTTGCACGCCCTCGTTCTTGCATCGCTGCAAGATCGTCGCTATGCGCGCCCCCGTCCAAGGGGCATTTGGCACGACAAGTGCTGGTTCTGCCCTGCCAACGCACCCGATGCAAGGAACCTGAGCGCGTGGAGAATTCCGGCGGCATTACGGCCAGTCTGCAAGGGCGATACGCCTCTGCCCTTTACGATCTGGCGAGTGAGCAGGCCTCTGTCACCGTGGTCGAATCCGACCTCGAGAAACTGGATCAGGCGATTCTCGGCTCCGCCGATCTCGCCGCGCTGATTCGCAATCCGCAGATCGGCCGCGACGCTGGCGGCAAGGCTATCGACGGTGTCGCCGACGTGCTCGGCCTGTCAGCGCTGACCAAGAACTTCCTCGGCGTGCTTGCCGCCAACCGTCGGCTGGGCACCCTGCCCCAGGTGGTCAGCGCGTTCCACACGATCGCCGCCGCCGCCCGCGGCGAAGCGAGCGCCGAAGTCACCAGCGCCCACCCGCTGTCCGCCTCGCAGATCGCCAGCCTCGCCGAAAAGTTGAAGGCGCGTCAGGGCAAGGACGTCAAGATTACCGCAAAGGTCGATCCCGAACTGCTCGGCGGCCTCGTCGTGCGGATCGGCTCGACCCAGATCGATTCCTCGATCCGCACCCGTTTGAACACCCTCGCGAACGCGATGAAAGGCTGAACATGGATATCCGCGCCGCTGAAATCTCGAAGGTCATCAAGGACCAGATCGCCAGCTTCGGCACCGCCGCCCAGGTTTCTGAGGTCGGTTCGGTGCTCTCCGTCGGTGACGGCATCGCCCGCATTCATGGTCTGGACCAGGTCCAGGCCGGCGAAATGGTCGAATTCGCCAACGGCGTTCAGGGCATGGCGCTGAACCTCGAAGCCGACAATGTCGGCGTCGTGATCTTCGGCTCGGACGCCGAGATCAAGGAAGGTGACGTCGTCAAGCGCACCGGCACCATCGTCGACGTCCCCGTCGGCAAGGGCCTGCTCGGCCGCGTGGTCGACGCGCTCGGCAACCCGATCGACGGCAAGGGCCCGATCGTTTCGGACAGCCGCCAGCGCGTCGAAGTCAAGGCGCCGGGCATCATTCCGCGCCAGTCGGTCAACGAACCGGTGCAAACCGGCCTCAAGGCGATCGACGCCCTCGTTCCCGTCGGCCGCGGCCAGCGCGAACTGATCATCGGTGACCGCCAGACCGGCAAGACCGCCGTCGCGATCGACACCTTCATCAACCAGAAGGAAGTCAACGCCGGCACGGACGAATCGAAGAAGCTGTACTGCATCTACGTCGCCGTCGGTCAGAAGCGCTCGACCGTGGCGCAGATCGTCCGCCAGCTCGAAGAAAACGGCGCGATGGAATATTCGATCGTGGTCGCCGCGACCGCATCGGAGCCCGCCCCGCTGCAGTACCTGGCACCCTACACCGGCGCGACGATGGGCGAATTCTTCCGCGATAACGGCATGCACGCCGTGATCGTGTACGACGACCTTTCCAAGCAGGCCGTAGCCTATCGCCAGATGTCGCTGCTGCTGCGCCGCCCGCCGGGCCGCGAAGCCTATCCGGGCGACGTGTTCTATCTCCACAGCCGCCTGCTCGAACGCGCGGCCAAGATGAACGACAGCCAGGGCGGCGGATCGCTGACCGCGCTCCCGATCATCGAAACCCAGGCGGGCGACGTGTCGGCCTACATTCCGACCAACGTCATTTCGATCACCGACGGCCAGATCTTCCTTGAAACCGGCCTGTTCTACCAGGGCATCCGTCCGGCCATCAACGTCGGCCTTTCGGTCAGCCGCGTAGGCGGCGCCGCCCAGACCAAGGCGATGAAGAAGGTCGCCGGCTCGATCAAGCTGGAGCTGGCGCAGTACCGCGAAATGGCGGCCTTCGCCCAGTTCGGTTCGGACCTCGACGCCTCGACCCAGAAGCTGCTCAACCGCGGTTCGCGCCTGACCGAACTGCTCAAGCAGGCCCAGTTCAGCCCGCTGTCGTTCGAGGAGCAGACCGTGTCGATCTTCGCCGGCACCAACGGCTACCTCGACTCGATCCCGGTCAACAAGGTCACGCAATACGAAGCCGAAATGCTCAGCTTCATGCGCGACAGCCATGCCGACACGCTCAAGCTGATCCGCGACACCCGCGATTTCGGCGACGATGCGAAGAAGCAGACCGTTGCCGCGCTCGACGCTTTCGCGAAGCAGTTCGCCTGATCCGACTGAAAGGGTAAGGCTTCATGGCCTCGCTTAAGGAACTCAAAGGGCGGATCAACTCGGTCAAGTCGACCCAGAAGATCACCAAGGCCAAGCAGATGGTCGCCGCCGCCAAACTGCGCAAGGCGCAGGCCGCGGCGGAAGCCGCGCGTCCCTATGCCGCGCGGCTGGCCACGGTCATGGGCTCGATCGCCAGCAAGATCACGGTCAGCGAAAACAGCCCCAGGCTGCTCGCCGGTACTGGCAAGGATCAGGTTCACCTGCTGGTCGTCGCCAATTCGGACAAGGGTCTTGCCGGCGCGTTCAACTCGAACATCGTCAAGGCTGCCCTCGGCACTGCCCGCCGCCTCAAGGCCGAAGGCAAGACCGTGCTGTTCTACCTCGTCGGCCGCAAGGGCCGCGCGGTGATCCGGCGCGAGTTTCCGAACGACATTCTTGCCATGTTCGACACCACCGACGTGCGCGAACCGGGCTACGGTGAAGCGGAAAAGATCGCCGCCGAACTGGTCGCGCTCTACGAAGCGGGCAAGTTCGACGTTGCCCACCTGTTCTATTCGAAGTTCCGCTCTGCGCTGGTGCAGGAACCGACCGAACAGCAGATCATCCCCGTCCCCGCCCCCAAGGCGGCCGAAGGCGGGGCGGCTGGCGCCGCAGTGGAATACGAGCCGGACGAGGAGGAAATCCTCGCCGCGCTGCTGCCGCGCTACCTCAAGACCCAGCTTTTCGGCGCCCTGCTTGAAAACATGGCGTCGGAACAGGGTGCGTCGATGACCGCGATGGACAATGCCACGCGCAACGCCGGCGACCTGATCGGCAAGCTGACGATCCAGTACAACCGCAGCCGCCAGGCCGCGATCACCACCGAACTGATCGAAATCATCGCCGGCGCGGAAGCTCTCTAGCAGCCATGCCGGCCTCTGGCGCCACGGCGCCGGATGATCGAACGACACGCGGGCGCCTTTGGCAATCTTGCCATTGGCGCCCGCTGCGTCCTACTAACGGGCGGTTGCATCGCCTGCCCTCGCCGGCGGATGCCATTCGGTCGCGGAGCATCCCAGTTTGAGCGAACCCCTTGTGTCCGCGCAGTCCGGAAACCGTGAAGGCGGCCCGGCCTTCAGCCTCGGCAGCCGGGCCTATCGCGCGGTGTGGCAGGTTGCCTGGACCCTGCTCGCCGCCTGGACCCCGCCCCCGCTGCACGCCTGGCGCGCAGCCGTGCTGCGCGCATTCGGTGCGCGGATTGGCGCGAATTGCCGGATCTACGCCAGCGTCCGGATCTGGGATCCGCGCAATCTGCTGGTCGGTTCCAACGTCATGGTCGGGCCCGGCGCGCACCTTTACAACCAGGGCGCGATCCGCATTGGCAACGATGTCGTGATTTCGCAGCGCGCCCACCTCTGCGCCAGCACCCACGCGATCGACGACTGGCATTTCCAGCTGCGATTGCGCCCCATCGCGATCGGCGATCAATGCTGGATTGCAGCCGAAGCCTTCGTCGGGCCTGGCGTGACGATGGGGCGCGGCGCCGTGCTGGCCGCGCGCGGCGTTTTGTTCGGCGATGCCGAGGCTTGGGGCGTCTATCGCGGCAATCCCGCTTCCCTCGTCAAGACACGCCCCGTGCTGAGCGAAACCGATGCCTGAGGCCGCGAATATCCCCGCCATTCCGGTCGATGCCGATGCCACGGCGGCGCAGCTGCAACGCGACGGCTTCGTCCGCCTTGAACAGGCTGTGCCCGGCGAATGGCTCGAACGCGCGAGGGGCCACGTCCGCGCGCACCTCGAGCGGCATGGCGAGAAGTTCTTCTCGCTTGTCGATCCCGCTGCCGATGCCAGTTCCCCCTTGGCCGAAATCGCCCACGCCCCCGGCGTGGTCGCGCTGCTGGAACAGGTCGGGCGCCGACTGAAGCCCAATGCCACGTTCGATCTGTCGGTCTACAACGTGCTGCGCGTTATCGCCGGCCCCCGCGGCGGGGACGGTTCCTGCCAGTTCCATTACGACGCCAGCGTCGTGACCATGCTGGTGCCGCTGTTCATCCCCGAAGGCGAGCCGGGCGCGGCGGGCGAGTTGCTGACCTTTCCAGCGCACCGTCCCTATCGCCGCAGCGTCCTCGGCAACCTTGCGGAAAAGGCCCTGACGCAGAACCGCTGGGCCTGGCGGCGCACCGAAGCGAAGGCGCGGGCCAACCTCACCGCACACATGCAGGTCTTGAAGCCGGGCGATCTGTACCTGTTCGAAGGCTATCGCACCTTGCACGGCAACCTGCCCTGCGCGCCCGGATCGCTGCGTGCGACCCTGCTGCTGCATCACGGCGATCCGCATGGCGACAGCGCCCTCTTGCGCGCGGTCCGTGCCGGGCGAAGGCTGATCGAGGCGCGGCGTCGTGGCCAGGGCTGAAACCGGACCTGCACCGCGCGGCTGGATACGGCATCTGCCCTGCGGCAAGCCGATTTCGGCGCTCGGCTTCGGTTGCTCCTCGCTCTGGGCCAAGCCCGGATTCGAGGAAGCCCTCGCCGCCGAAATCCTCGACGTTCTTGCCGCGGAGGGGGTCAACCACTTCGACACCGGGCCAAGCTACGGCGCAGGGCTCGGCGAATCCCGGCTCGGCCGCTGGCTTTCCGGCCGCGACGCGGCCGACTTCGTCATCACGACCAAGGTCGGCACCAACCTGATCGACGGACGCATCGTGCGCGGGTTCGATCCGGTGCTGCTCGAAAGCAGCTTCGCCGCCAGCCTCGCGCGGCTCGGGCTCGACCGGGTCGATGTCCTCTACCTTCACGGGCCCGCGCGGATCGATCTCAATCCCGGTGTCTTTGCCTGGTTCGAACGACAGAAGGCGGCCGGGCGGATCGGGCTGTCCGGGATCAACTCGTTCGACAACGCCGTGCTCGCCGCCGCCGCCGATACGCCGGTCGATGTGATCATGCTGCAGCACAACGTGGCCGACTTCCGCAACGCCGCGGCAATGGAACGGCTGGTCGCTGCGGGCAAGACAGTGATGAGCGGCACGGCCCTGGCGCGGGGCCGTTTCGACACCTCATCCTTTCGACCGACAAGCCGTTCAGGCCTGTGGTACCTGCTTCGCGCGCTGCGCGACGATCCCTGGTTCGCGTTCAAGGCGAAGGCCCTCGCAAAGCGTCTCGAATCGACCGGAAAACCGGCGCCAGAGGCCGCTCTGCAATACCTCACCGGACACCCCCTGGTGCTTTCCAGCCTGTTCGGAACGAGCCGGCCCGACCATGCCCGCGCCAATGCTCGCGCCGGCCACGGACAATTGTCGAATCCAAGGTGGACTGCGCTGGCCGGTTGTGCTTAAGGGCCACCGACTCAGCGTCCGCTTCGGAACAGATTTGTCGGCCACCTTCGTGGTCCGAGCAGGGAAAGACAGGAAATTGACGGCTGGCCCGGGCCAGCGTCATCAACACCGCAGGGACAGCCCGAAAGGCGCGCTCCCGCTTTGATGCAAGGAAAGTGACGATGGCTACTGCCGCCAAGACAACCACCCGCAAGAAGGCCACCCCGGTCGCTGCCGCGAACACCGCCGGCGGCAAGATCAGCCAGGTCATCGGCGCCGTCGTCGACGTGCAGTTCGACGGCGAACTGCCGGCCATTCTCTCGGCGCTCGAAACCGACAACAACGGCAACCGCCTGGTTCTCGAAGTGGCGCAGCACCTCGGTGAAAACACCGTGCGCACCATCGCCATGGACTCGACCGACGGTCTGACCCGCGGCCAGCCGGTGACCAACACCGGCGCGCAGATCTCGGTGCCGGTCGGCCCGCAGACCCTGGGACGCATTCTCAATGTCGTCGGCGATCCGATCGACGAACGCGGCCCGGTTGGCACCGACATGCGCGCGCCGATCCACGCCAAGGCTCCGGAATTCGTCGACCAGTCGACCGAAGCGGCGATCCTCGTCACCGGCATCAAGGTCATCGACCTTCTCGCCCCCTACGCCAAGGGCGGCAAGATCGGCCTGTTCGGCGGTGCCGGCGTCGGCAAGACCGTGCTGATCCAGGAACTGATCAACAACATCGCCAAGGGCCACGGCGGCGTGTCGGTCTTCGCGGGCGTCGGCGAACGCACCCGCGAAGGTAACGACCTCTACCACGAATTCCTCGACGCCGGCGTCATCGCCAAGGACGCCGAGGGCAACCCGACCCCCGATGGTTCGAAGGTCGCCCTCGTGTTCGGCCAGATGAACGAACCCCCGGGCGCGCGCGCCCGCGTTGCCCTGTCGGGCCTGACCATGGCCGAATACTTCCGCGATCAGGAAGGCCAGGACGTTCTGTTCTTCGTCGACAACATCTTCCGCTTCACCCAGGCCGGGTCGGAAGTGTCGGCGCTGCTTGGCCGTATTCCTTCGGCCGTGGGCTACCAGCCGACCCTCGCGACCGACATGGGCGCGCTGCAGGAACGCATCACCTCGACCACCAAGGGCTCGATCACCTCGGTGCAGGCGATCTACGTTCCCGCGGACGACCTTACCGACCCTGCACCGGCCACTTCGTTCGCGCACCTTGACGCCACGACCACGCTGTCGCGCGCGATCTCGGAACTGGGCATCTATCCGGCGGTCGACCCGCTCGATTCGACCAGCCGCGTGCTGTCCCCGGCGGTCGTCGGCCAGGAACACTACGACGTTGCCCGCCGCGTCCAGGAAACCCTGCAGAAGTACAAGTCGCTGCAGGACATCATCGCCATTCTCGGCATGGACGAGCTGAGCGAAGAAGATAAGCTGACCGTCGCCCGTGCGCGCAAGATCCAGCGCTTCCTGTCGCAGCCGTTCCACGTCGCCGAAGTCTTCACCAACATCCCGGGCAAGTTCGTCCAGGTCGAAGACACCGTGAAGTCGTTCAAGGCGGTGGTCGACGGCGAATACGATCACCTCCCCGAAGCCGCGTTCTACATGGTCGGCGGGATCGACGAAGCGGTCGCCAAGGCCAAGAAGATGGCGGACGAGGCCTAAGGCCATGGCGCTTCACTTCGAACTCGTCACGCCCGCGCGCCTGGTCCGTTCGGACGACGTCTACATGGTCGTCGTCCCCGGCACCGAGGGTGAGTTCGGCGTGCTCGAAGGCCACGCGCCCTTCATGTCGACGGTGCGCGACGGCACGCTCAAGGTCTACAAGACCGAAGGCGCCACGCCCGAAGAGATTCAGGTCCAGGGCGGCTTTGCAGAAGTCGGCGAGAACGGCCTGACGGTTCTGGCCGAACACGTCGACTGAGCGGCTTTGAGATCACAAAACAAGAAGGGCGGTCCGATTGGGCCGCCCTTCTTGTTTGCGCTGGGTCACCGGTCATCCGAACGGGTGGGCCAGGATCAGGCGCGCCTGTTCGTTGGTGATCAGCATGCCGACGAGAAACACCGTCAGGCTGATGAGGATCAGCGAGTAGAGCGGGTCGAACTGCGGAGCATTTGTTGGCAGCCTGGGCAAAGCAACGTCCTTCCGAGTGAGACTTCAACACGGCGACCGTTTTGCGGCTTATTGTTTGTTAAGGATAATGCTGCGCCCGCACAAAAACTTGTATATTTGCGACAAGAGCAGGTAGTGAGCGGCAAAGTGCCATGCCGCTTCAACTATCCCTTGCCATCAATACTTTAACCAGGCCGGAATAGAGCCCGCGTTGACTGAACAACGATTGCATCAAAGCAGCACGGTACCTTCGATGCAGGTGACGCAGGCCCCGCCGACGTGGATGGAATCGCCCTCGATCCGCACCGAAATGCTGCCGTCGCGGCCGATCTGGCGGCCTTGGCTTGCTATGTAGCGGCTGCCCGCGCCGATCTGTCCCTGTCCCAGGCGATAGGCCGCCACCGCCGCATTGCCGCTCCCGCAGACGGGATCTTCGGGGATGCCATCGCCCGGCGCGAAGCTGCGCACCATGATGCCGTCGCCGTCGCGCGCGAAGATCGTCGCCCCGGTCATGCCGGTCGCCTGGTAAAACCGTGTCAGCCTCGCGGGATCGTGCGCCAGATTTTCGAGCGCGGATCGTTCGGCCAGTTCGGCGATCAGCCAGACCGGCCCGACATCGACCGCTTGCGGCGTGCCCGCCACGCGGACGCCCTCCCCCAGCCAGGCCACCGCCTCGGGATCCTTGACCGGTGTCTGCGCGTAGCGCGGCAGGCGGAACGCGATTCCCGCTTCATCGACGGCGAGGTCGACCAGGCCAACCGCGCATTGCTGCACCAGCCGACCGGCCTTGGGCTTGGCCAACCCTGCGTGGACCACGGCGTGGGCACTGCCCAGGGTGGGGTGTCCGGCGAAGGGCAATTCGTCCTTCGGCGTGAAAATGCGCAGGGCATAGTCCGCGGCCGGATCCGTCGGAGGCAGGACGAAAGTCGTCTCCGACAGGTTGGTCCAGTTGGCGAAGGCCTGCATCTCGGCATCGGTGAGGCCCGATCCGTCGAGCACCACGGCCACCGGATTGCCCTTGAACGGAACGGCGGTGAACACGTCGACCTGTGTGAAGGCGCGTAGGCGCGGCATCGGCAATCCCCTGTGGCTTTTGTTCAGCGATCGTCGCGCGGCGGGATCACCGGGCGATAGTTCCAGCGCATCACCTGGCTACCGTCCAGCTTCGAAATCTCGGCCATCAGCAACTGGCCCTGCCGCCAATAGCGGATGCGCTGCGGATAGTCGTTGGCCGGGTTGGCGAATTCGACCGAATCCGCGCTGCGCAGCACCTGCTTGAACTCGGTCGGCGGCGCCCCCTTGGGCTGGGCGTGGAAGCTGATCGAACCGTCGACCTTTCTCTCTATCCGCGCCAGCTCCCAGGTCTTGAGTTCGGTCCCGAATCCGGTGCGGGCAACGCCGAGCATGAGCCCGCCCTTGGCATCGCTCCACAACTCGTCGCTCCATTCAGCGCCCTGCTCCATCATCCAGGTGCCGGCCATGAACTCCGGCAGCGGCGCGTCGACCGCCCGGGCGCCACCCGCAACGACAAGCTGGCACCCGGCAACAACGGCAAGAAGCAGATATCTGGACACGCGAAAACCTCAGTTGCGGGCATCAGGCCCTGTTTCCGCACGATAGGCCAAGGGCATAGCCTCGGCCAGCCCCTCAGCGCGCAGCCCTAGGCCGATAGCAACCCATCACGCCGAACTGTGGGCGTCCCGAAATGCGGCAACGCCAGCCGAGCGTGGTCAGCGCGCCTTCGTCGAGCGGCCCGACAGCGCCAGGGACATCGACGTCGGTCATCCAGATGATTGCATCGAGGTTCTTGTCTGCAATCGTGCGGCGCATGGTTTCGGCCGGTGATTGGCCCGGGTGGAGCGTGAACAGCACGATTTCGGGTTCGATGCCTTGCCGGCGCAGGAAATAACCGACCACCTCTGCGGTCTTGACCGGATGGCTGATCTTCGCGGCGGGGTTGTCCCACAGGAACCCCAGCCGCTGCGGCCGCGCCGGAGCGATGAACTCCGACGGGGACTGCAGGTTGAACACCGCCCGGAAATTGCGCGCTGGATTGATCCAGTTCATCGCGGCAAAGACCCCTGCATTTGCGGTAAACAGGCCGATCACGGCCAGTGGGACCAGACGCCACAGGCGGCTGGCCGCCTCTATCGCGATGGCCGTGCCGAACAGCAGCGCCGGTGCGCTGACTGCGGCGTAGCGCCAGGTGAACGACGATCGCACCATTCCCAGCGCCAGCATCAGCGCCAAGGAGGCGACACCAGCCGCGATCAGGGCGATATCCGACGTGGACAGGCGTCGCTCTGCCCTGCGTATCCTGGCAAGGGCGATGACAACCACGACTGCGATCACGGCTGCGGCGCTCGTCGCCGACCAGAAGAAATGCACCGGCGCGGCGAGAAGATCATCCCCGGTCACCAGCGGGTACCATGTCCCGCCCGATGCGAAGTTCTGCAGCGATTGCCATTGCAGGGCGAACCAGCCGACCACCGGAACAAGCGCCACGAGGCCGATCCACCATAGGCGGAGCGCCCTTGCCCGGTGGATTGCGAAGAACAGGATCGCCTGCGGGGCCAGCAGGAAGGCGCTGTACACGTGCGTCAGCAAGGCCAGCGCGCTGAGCCCTGCCCACCAAGCGACATCCCGACGCGAACAGGTGTCAATAGCGGCGCGAAAGGCGATCGCCTGTCCGGTCAGGACCAGCACCAGCAGGGCATAGCAACGCGCGCTGCTGGCCATTTCGAAGCCGGGCAGCCAGAGCAGCAGCATCGCCGCCCACCAGGCCCTGATACGGGGATCGGGATGCCCCCTGAACCAGGCCAGCGCCGGCGCCCCGAGCGACGCCGCCAGGCTGAGCAGGCGCAACGCCGTCGGGTCGAGGCCGAAAATCCGGGCCCAGACCCAGGCGAGCAGGTAATAAAGCGGCCCGCCGATTTCGGTGCGGCACCAATCGAACCATTGGCCGAATGTCTGTTGCGAGGCGATCGTCGCGGTGAAAGTCTCGTCAAACCACAGCGGGGACGTCCATCCCACGGCCAGGCGTCCCGCCAGCCCGACCAGACAGACCACCACTGCCGCAACCAGGAAGCCGGCCCCCCTGCCGCTCGCCAGCGTGTCAGCGCCCATTTCTGCACTGTCCCCATGCATGGCGCCGTTATGCCACCGCAGGCTGCAGGAAGCATTAATTCCGGTGCGATAATCCCCAATTCGGCCAGAGGCCATTTCCGGCGTCGCAGAGCGCGGCCGGCACGGCGAAGTGCCTGATTGTCGGTGCGGTTTCGGACGATGGGGCAGCGATGCAGGCTTGCGGCATTAGTAAAGTCTCAACCCTAATGCGCGTAGGGAAAGGCCGGATACAGGGCCACCGGCCCGCTTCACGCTATCGGGGATTGGGCAAGATGAGTGCATTCGGCCGCCGCAACGGGTCAAGTGGCATGGGAGCGCCCGCACGTCCGCAATTCGGCGTGGCTCGGCCGATGCGCGGCGGCGCCGAGGCGGCGAAGGCCGCTACGCCCACAGCCTTCGGCGGCGACCAGTTCCCGCCGCTGCCGGGCGAAGAAGCCGCCCTGCCCGCCGCCGACTCCTCGAACAACAAGCAGGCAGACGCGATGACCCGCCTGGCGGACCGCGTCAACGGGGTCCACGAGGGCAATTACCAGGCCGAGGGGTTCGAAGCCTCGGTCCACAAGATCAAGGAACAGGTGCTGCCGCGCCTGCTTGAACGCGTCGATCCCGAGGCTGCAGCCACCCTGTCCAAGGACGAGCTGTCGGAAGAATTCCGCCCGATCATCCTCGAAGTGCTGGCCGAGCTGAAGGTCACCCTCAACCGCCGCGAACAGTTCGCGCTGGAAAAGGTGCTGATCGACGAACTGCTTGGATTCGGCCCGCTGGAAGAACTGCTCAACGACCCCGACGTGTCCGACATCATGGTCAACGGGCCGGACCAGACCTACATCGAAAAGAAGGGCAAGCTGCAGCTCGCCCCGATCCGCTTCCGCGATGAAAGCCACCTGTTCCAGATCGCCCAGCGCATCGTCAACCAGGTCGGCCGCCGTGTCGACCAGACGACCCCGCTGGCCGACGCCCGCCTCAAGGACGGCAGCCGCGTCAACGTGATCGTGCCACCGCTATCGCTGCGCGGCACCGCGATCTCGATTCGTAAGTTTTCCGAAAAGCCGATCACCATCGATATGCTCAAGGACTTCGGTTCGATGAGCGAGAAGATGGCGACTGCCCTGAAGATTGCCGGCGCCTGCCGCATGAACATCGTCATCTCGGGTGGTACGGGTTCGGGCAAGACCACCATGCTGAACGCCCTGTCGAAGATGATCGACCCGGGCGAACGCGTTCTGACCATCGAAGACGCAGCCGAACTTCGCCTGCAGCAGCCGCACTGGCTGCCGCTCGAAACGCGTCCGCCGAACCTCGAAGGCCAAGGCGCGATCACCATCGGCGACCTCGTCAAGAACGCCCTGCGCATGCGCCCCGACCGGATCATCCTGGGCGAAATCCGCGGCGCGGAATGCTTCGACCTGCTCGCCGCGATGAACACCGGCCATGACGGCTCAATGTGCACGCTGCACGCCAACAGCCCGCGCGAGTGCCTGGGCCGTATGGAAAACATGATCCTGATGGGCGACATCAAGATTCCGAAGGAAGCCATTTCGCGCCAGATCGCCGAATCGGTCGACATCATCGTCCAGGTCAAGCGCCTGCGCGATGGCTCGCGCCGTACGACCAACATCACCGAGGTAATCGGGATGGAAGGCGACGTCATCGTCACCCAGGAACTGTTCAAGTTCGAATACCTGGACGAAACCGACGACGGCAAGATCATCGGCGAGTTCCGCCCCTCGGGCCTGCGCCCCTACACGCTGGAAAAGGCGCGCCAGTTCGGCTTCGACCAGGCTTACCTCGAGGCCTGCCTCTAGATCGGATCGCCCGACAGGTAGCCGCGCAGCGCGGCGCCGAGCAGCAGCAGGGCGGCCAGCGTCGCCCAGAAGGCGATGTCGCGCCACGGCAACCAGCCCACCGCGTCGGGATTGCTGCGACCTATCCGCCTGCGATCAGCACGCCAGGCGGCCAGGGCGAGAATTGCCGCCGCAATCCCCGGCATCAGGAAATACCAGACCCAGTCTTCGTCCATGAGCGCTTGCCAGTCCATCGCCGCCCGCTAGAGCATCGCCATGCCCGTCGTCCAGCGTCCGTACCTGGCCCTGCTGCTGCGTCTCGCGGCAGCCTTCTGCCTCGCGACGCTGATCATGCTGGTGAAGGTCGCGGCGGAAAGCGGCATCGCCTTTCCTGAAATCCTGTTCTGGCGCACGATCATCACCCTGCCGATCCTGGCCGGCTGGCTCGCCGCCAGAGGGCAGATCCACCGCCTGCGCACACGGCGCATGCCGGTGCACCTGCGCCGGGCGGCAATGGGCCTTGTCGGCATGATGATGACCTTCAGCGCTCCGATCCTGCTGCCGCTGGCCGAGGCGACTACGCTCGGCTTCACCACCCCCATATTTGCCGTTCTGTTGTCCACCATGCTCCTTCGCGAGCGGATAGGACCGTGGCGCTGGGGGGCGGTGCTGGCCGGTTTTGCCGGAATCCTGGTCATCGCCCAGCCAGGCCATGCGCACATGCCGCTGGCGGGCACCGCCGTCGGCCTCGGCGGCGCACTGATGGTCGCCCTGATCTCGATCCAGATCCGCGACCTTGCCCGCACGGAAGAGCCGATCGCCATCGTCTTCTGGTTCTCGTTCTGGGCCTCGGTGATCTACACGCTGGCGCTGCCGTTCTTCGTCAGCGGGCACACTGCCGGACAATGGACGCTGCTGGTCACGATCGGCGTGCTGGGCTGTGCGGCCCAGCTTCTGCTGACGGCGTCGCTACAACTCGGCCAGGTCGCCAGCGTCATCGTGATGGACTATTCATCGCTGGTCTGGGCAACGCTATATGGCTGGCTGGTGTGGGATCGGCTGCCACCGTCGACGACCTGGATGGGTGCTCCGTTGATCATTGGCGCCGGTGCGCTTATCGCCTGGCGCGAGCACCGCCTGGCAAAGAGAGTCTCGCCGGTGTCGATGGTCGCAGCCGACTAGCGGCCCGTCGCAAGCGGGAACAATCGTCGGACCTGCAACGTTTTTGGACCGCACCCGCAACGCTTTGGCAACGTAGCACCAGTTACTGCCACGAAGTACCCTAGCCCTGGAAGGAAACCGACATGATCCGCAAGCTCATCATCCTGACCGCCGCCGCCACCGTCGCGTTGACGGCCACGGCCTGCAACACCGTGAAGGGCCTCGGCCGCGACGTCGAATCGGTCGGCGAGGCCGGCGACCAGGCGATCAACTAAATCGTTACCGCGTACCCGACGCCCGCGCCAAGGCGCGGGCGCGGCGTTCGCGAATGGCCAGCCAGACAAGCAGACCCACCGGGCCGACCAGGAAGGTCAGCACCAGTACCGGGGCCAGCACAAGACGCGGGAACGCCTTGTTGGCCGCGTCCGATGCGATCCAGATGCCGACGAACAGATCGAAGGCTAGATAGTGCGTCCAGCCCAGCACGATCCCGCCATCTGCCGCAAAAAGGGACCGGATTCCCGCGATGTCATAAGAGGGCATTGCCGCCGGTGATCCCTCGACGCCCCCCAATAGACCCACCAGCATCGCTGCATAGGCGAGGCACAGCAGGCCCGTCGCCCCGTACATGACCACCGACCGGGCCCGCGTCGAATAGGGCAAAGCAAGAAGCGTGGCCCAGCCCATGACCGCGACCAGGTTGGTCAGTGAGAATAGCGCTGGCCACATGGCCGGATCTCCCCGTTCAGCCGCCCTTCCAGTTCAGTACCGGCTTGCGGGCCGCCTGCGTCTCATCAAGCCGGCGGCGCGGCGCGAAGTGCGGCGCGGTCTTGAGGCTTTCGTCGCTGGCCTTGGCCCGCGCGGTCAGGCTGCGCATAGCCGCGACAAAGCGGTCGAGGCCGGCCTTGCTCTCCGTCTCGGTCGGTTCGATCAGCATCGCGCCGTGAACGACCAGCGGAAAATAGACCGTCATCGGGTGGAAGCCCTCGTCGATCAGGCCCTTGGCGATGTCCAGAGTCGAAAAACCTTCGGGCAGGTTGTCGTCGCTGAACAGCGCTTCATGCATGCACGGGCCGCTGCTCCCGAAGGGCGCGTCGAGCACGTCGTCGAGGCTGCGCAGAACGTAATTGGCGTTGAGCACGGCATCCTCGGCGACCTGCTTGAGGCCATCGGCGCCGTGGCTGAGGATGTAGGTCAGAGCGCGGGTGAACATCCCCATCTGGCCGTGAAAGGCCGCCATGCGCCCAAACGCCTGGCTGTGCCCCATCCCGGCCGCGTCTTCTTCCTCGATCAGGCGCACGCTGCCATCGGCCATCCGCGCCGTATAGGGCAACGGCCCGAACGGGCTCAGCGCTTCGGACAGGACGACCGGCCCAGAACCTGGCCCGCCGCCGCCGTGCGGGGTCGAGAAGGTCTTGTGAAGGTTGATGTGCATGGCATCAATGCCGAGGTCTCCCGGGCGCACCTTGCCGACGATCGCGTTGAAGTTCGCCCCGTCGCAATAGACATAGCCGCCGACGGCGTGGACTTCTTCGCAAATCACCTTAAGTTCGGGCTCGAACAGGCCGCAGGTGTTCGGGTTCGTAATCATCACGCCAGCGACATCCGGACCTAGACGGGCCTTGAGCGCGGCGAGATCGACCCGGCCGGCAGCGGTCGCCGGAATGTTCTCTATGGCGAAGCCGGCGAATGCCGCGGTCGCCGGATTGGTGCCGTGGGCGCTTTCGGGCACCAGCATGACGCGGCGGTCCTCGCCCCGCGCTTCGAGCGCGGCCTTGATGCACAGAACTCCGCACAGTTCGCCGTGGGCGCCGGCCTTGGGGCTCATCGCGACGCCGTGCATCCCGGTCAGTTCGATCAGCCAGACCGCCAGTTCGTTGATCACCTCGAGCGCGCCGCGCACGGTCTGCTGCGGAGCGAGCGGGTGGACATCGGCAAAGCCCGGCATCCGCGCGACCTTTTCGTTGAGGCGCGGGTTGTGCTTCATCGTGCAGGACCCCAGCGGGAACGGCCCCAGATCGATCGCGTAGTTCTGGCGGCTGAGCCGGGTGTAATGGCGCACCGTCTCGGGTTCGGTCAGGCCGGGAAGCTGGCATTGTTGCCGGCGGCGGAACTTGGACAGCGCATCCGCAGGGGCGCGGCTGGCGGGATCGATGTCGACCCCGGTCGAACCGGGCTTGCCCAGTTCGAAGATCAGTGGTTCCTCGAGCATCAGGCCCTTGTCACCGCTGGCGGTGGGTTGGCGGGAGCTTTCGTGATCGGGATGCTGTGCGGGGCCCATCTCGGGGCGCCAACCAGCGGCGTTGAGCGCGCTCATGCCAGGACTCCTTCAAGGGCGGCAGCCAGGGCTTCGATATCCTCCGCCGTGGCGCATTCGGTAGCGGTGACGACCAACCCTCGGGCGAGGTCTTCCTCGTCCGGATAGAGCCGCCCGAGCGACACCCCGCCTAGCACTTGCCGGTCAGCCAGCGCGCGAACCGCTTCGCGGGCGTCGCTCGGCAGGATGACGGTGAACTCGTTGAAATAGGCACCGTTGAGTACGGTGATTCCCGGCACCTTCGCCAGTCGGTCGGCAAGGTCCTGCGCGCGGGCGTGGTTGACCAAGGCCAGCTGTTCCAGTCCTTCACCGCCAAGCAAGGTCATGTGAATGCTGAAAGCCAGCGCGCAAAGTCCTGCATTCGTGCAGATATTGCTTGTCGCCTTCTCGCGCCGGATGTGCTGTTCGCGGGTCGACAGGGTCAGCACGAATCCGCGCTTGCCTTCGGCGTCGACGGTTTCGCCGCAAAGCCGCCCGGGCATCTGCCGCATGAACTTCTCGCGGCAGCCGAAAAGGCCAAGATAGGGCCCGCCGAACTGCAGCCCCACGCCCAGCGCCTGTCCCTCGCCCACGACAATATCCGCGCCAAGGTGCCCCGGCGCTTCGAGCAAGCCGAGCGCGACCGGTTCGGTCACCACCGCGATCAGCAGCGCGCCATGGGCCTGCGCCGCGTCGGAAATCGCCGCAAGATCGGGCACGCGGCCGAGGATGTCGGGGTACTGCACCACGACGCAGCTGGTCTCGGCATCGATGGCCGCAATCAGGCCTGCTGTATCGCAGTCCGCTTCCAGCTTGGGCGCCTTCCAGTCGATCGTGTCGCCGGTAAACTTGGCCATGGTGCGCGCGGTCCCGACGTAGTGCGGGTGTAGGCCGCGATCGATCACCGCCTTGCGCCGCTTGGTGATGCGCCCGGCCATGGCGATCGCTTCCCAGCACGCGGTCGAGCCATCGTACATCGAGGCGTTGGCCACATCGACGCCGTAGAGCCGTGCCACCTGGGTCTGGAATTCGAACAGCACCTGCAGCGTACCCTGCGCGATTTCCGGCTGGTACGGCGTGTAGGCGGTCAGGAACTCACCGCGCTGGATCAGGTGATCGACCGAAGCGGGAATGTGATGGCGATAGGCCCCTGCCCCGAGGAAGAACGGCGCAGCGCCGGCCGAGAGGTTCTTCGCGGCAAGGCGGCCCATGTGGCGTTCGACCGCCATTTCGCTGGCGTGTGGCGGAAGGCCAGCGATCGGTCCGTCCAGCCGGGCTTCGGCGGGCACGTCGACGAACAGGTCATCGACCGTGGCGGCGCCAATCACACCGAGCATCTCGCTGCGGTCGGCCGGGGTCAGGGGCAGGTAGCGCATGGGGTCTTACAGCTCCGCGACGTAGGCCTGGTAGGCGGCCTCATCCATCAGGCCGTCGAGTTCGGATGGATCGGACAGCGCGACACGGAACAGCCAGCCGCCGGCTTCCGGATCGGTGTTGACCAGTTCGGGTTCGGCTTCCAGCGCTTCGTTGCTGGATTCGATCGTGCCGCTGACGGGAGCGTACACGTCGCTGGCGGCCTTGACGCTGTCGACCACGCAGGGGGCGTCGCCCTTCTTCACCGCGCTGCCGGCGGCGGGCAGATCGACATAGGTGATGTCGCCGAGCTGGCCCTGTGCATAGTCGGTGATACCGACGGTGCCGGTGCCGCCGTCAACGTCGATCCATTCGTGGTCCTTGGTGAAATAGCGGGGCATGGGTCAGCTCCTCAGCGGTAATAGCGGTGGGGGACGAAAGGCAGGGAAACGACACGCGCGGGCAGGCGCTTCCCGCGCACGTCGATCTCCAGTGTCGTACCAGGCACAGCATGGGCGGCATCGACATAGGCCATGGCAATCGGATGACTCAGACTGGGCGAGAATCCACCCGAGGTCAGTACACCAACCTTCTGGTTTGAATGATAAACTTCCGCGCCTTCGCGCGCTGCCTGACGACCATCGAGGGCCAGACCGACACGCTTGCGTGCCGCGCCCGATGCGATTTCGGCAAGGATGCGACCCGCGCCCGGAAAGCCGCCTTCGCTGTGGCGGCGCTTGTTTATGGCGAACAGCAGATCCGCTTCGACCGGGCTGGTTTCGGGTGAAAGGTCGTGGCCATAGAGCGGTAGGCCCGCTTCGAGCCGCAGACTGTCGCGCGCGCCGAGGCCGATCGGCTTCACCTCGGACTGCTGGCAGATTAGATCGGCGATCTGCACCGCGCTCTCGGCCGGGATCGAGATTTCGAACCCGTCTTCACCGGTATAGCCCGAGCGGCTGATCCAGGCGTCGATCCCGGCGATCCTGAAGGTGCCGCCTTTCATGAAGGTCAGCGCGGTAACCGGCACATCACCTTGCGCAATCCTTGCCAGCGCGTCGACCGCCTTGGGACCCTGCAGTGCCAGCAGCGCGCTGTCTTCCAGGTGGGTGATCGTCACCTCGTCGGGCAGGCATTCGCGCAGGTGGGCCAGATCGTCCCACTTGGTCGCCCCGTTGACGACGAGATAAAAGCCGCTTTCCCAGCGGGTTACCATCAAATCGTCAAGAATCCCGCCATCTTCGCTGAGGAGCAGCGAATAGCGCGGCGCATAGGGCTTGAGCGTCGAAAGATCGATCGGCAGCACCGCTTCGAGCGCCGCTTCCACCCCGTCACCCGCGATGTAGAGCTGGCCCATGTGGCTCACGTCGAACAGGCCGGCGCTGTCCCGCGTCCAGAGGTGTTCGGCGACAATGCCGTCGTACTGGACCGGCATCCAGTACCCGGCGAATTCGACCATGCGGCCGCCGCGTTCGCGGTGCCACGCATCGAGCGGCAGGGTCAGGGTTTCGATCGGCTCGAGGCCATCGTCGATGGAAATTACGTCGGACACGGGGAACTACCTTCCGCACAGCAGGAAACGAACCGTCTGTGCCCCCTCTGTCACGGAAACCTGAGAGCTTTCCCCCCTGCCCGCGGGCCTGGGGTTACCCCTTCGGCGGCCCCGGACATGACCGGGACACTTTCCAGAGTATCGCTGTCGATCAACGCGGTCCGTTGGCCTGAGAGATTCCGGGGCGGTTGCTCCTTCGGCGTCCGGTTTCCCGCCATTTCTGGCGAATCACCGGAACTCTCCCGCGCGATCAGCGACAGGCACGGCGATGCCTTTTCGCAGATGCGAAGTCAACGCCGCTCCGGCGCTCAGTCCCCGGCCTTGCGAGCGGCGCGCAGGATCGCGTCGTATTCGTGAACGAATCGGCCGGCGGGCTTCTCCCTGGCGAGGCCGATCAGGGCCTTTGCTACCACTGCATCCCGGATCGAGCGGTACTTGCGATAGCCGCCGTGGAGGACAAGGTCGGCCAGCGGCGCGGCAAGCATGGCGAGGCGTTCAGCCGGGCGGCGCTCGCCGCGCTGGCCGCGTAGCAGCCCCGGTCGCAGAAGGTCGAGCCGGGTCAGACCGAGCTTCGTCAGCGCTTGTTCCACCTCGCCCTTGGTGCGCAGGTAGAAGTTTCCGGTCGCAAGGCTGGCACCGACCGAGGAGACAACGATAAGCTGACGCACATTGGCGGCCTTTGCCGCCCGCGCCACGGCCAGGACCAGATCGTGATCGACGGCGCGAAAGGCCTCCCGATCACCGCCAACCCGCCGGATCGTCGTGCCAAGCGCACAAATGACGGCATCGGCGTTGGCCGCCGCGATCGCATCGGCCCAGCCGTCGGTCTCGGCCACCAGCACTTCCATCCGCGCGCCGGTCGGCAGGGGCACCTCGCGCCGTGCGATGGCAATCAGCCTGACGTCGCTGCGCCCCACCGCGGCGCGGATCAGCGCCTGGCCGATCAGGCCCGTCGCGCCGACCAGGGCAATCCGGACCGGTTTAGACATTGCTCAACCCTTCGGGCGTCTTGCCGAAGATCCGGGCGTACTCGGATATGGCGAAGCGATCGGTCATCCCGGCGATATAGTCGGCCACGTGCCGGCTCGCCTGCGGTTCTTGCGCGGGGAGGCAGCATTCCCAGCTTTCCGCCATCAGTTCGGGCTCCTGACTGTAGGCGGCGTAGAGCCCGGCCGTGACCAGCCGCGCGCGTTCGGCGGTCTGCAACTGCTGCGGGTGGTGATAGAGCCGGTCGTACATGAAGCGCTTCAGCGTGCGCTCCTCCTCGGCCAGAGCAGGCGAGAAGGCGGCGGTTGCTCGCCCCGCCCCGCGTACCTCGTCGACCTCGGCCATGCCGCTGGCGCGCGCAGCGGTTTCGCCTATCACGTCGTTGACCATCAAGCCGATCTGGCTGCGGACCAGTTCGCGCAGCTTGCGATCGCGCGGCGCGCCCGGAAACTTGCGCTCGATCGCGTGCCACTGGTCGGCGACGAAGGGCAGCGTCAGCAGTTCGTCCAGCGTGAGGAACCCGGCGCGCAGGCCATCGTCGATGTCGTGGTTGTCATAGGCAATGTCGTCGGCGATTGCGGCCACCTGCGCTTCGAGCGAGGGCCAGGAGGTCAGCGCCAGCGGAAAGGCCGCGTCGAGCTCTTCCAGCGCCCAGTTGATCATGCCGAGCGGGCCGTTGTGCTTGGCCAGTCCCTCGAGCACCTCCCACGACAGGTTGAGGCCGTCATGCTCGATATAGGGGCTGTCGAGCCGCATCAGCGTGCGCAGCGAATGGGCGTTGTGATCGAACCCGCCCCGCGCTTGCAGGGCGGCATCCAGCGCGTCTTCGCCGGCATGACCGAAGGGCGGGTGGCCGATATCGTGGGCCAGACAGAGCGCCTCGGTCAGATCCTCGTCGAGGCCGAGAGCGCGGGCGATGACCCGCCCGATCTGCGCGACTTCGAGGCTGTGGGTCAGGCGGACGCGGTAATGGTCGCCGTCGGGCGCGATGAACACCTGGGTCTTGTGGCGCAGGCGGCGGAAGCTGATCGAATGGACGATGCGGTCGCGGTCGCGCTGGAACGCGCTGCGCGGTCCGCGCGCCAGCGCCGCTTCGAGCGGAAACTCGCGCCCGCGGCTTTTTGCGGGATCGCTGGCAAAGGGCGCGAGCCCGCTCACTCCGTGACCAGGATCCAGGCAGCGGCAGCCTCGGCGTGAATGCGGGTGCAGTCGTAGATCGGCAGGACGTTGGCATCGACGTCGACGACCATTTCCAGTTCGGTCGCGCCCAGCACCACGGCCTGGGCTCCGTCCTGCTGCAGGTTGGTGAGGATCGTCTTGAGTTCGCGTTCGGCCTGGCGGGTCGCCTTGCCGCGCAGCAGCTCGTCATAGATGATCCGGTCCAGCGTATCGACGAAGGCCATTTCGGGCGGCAGCAGCTCGATATCGCGGGCGATCAGCTTCTGGCGGTAGAAGCTTTCCAGCATGACGTTGCGGGTGCCGATCAATGCGGCTTTCTGCACCTTTCCCGCCATGCGATCGGCGACGCATTCGGCGATGTGGATGACCGGCACCGACACGGCCGAGGCAACCTCGTCATAGACCTTGTGCATCGAATTGGCGCCGATCAGCATCGCCGTGGCGCCGGCTTGCTCGAGGCGCTTCGCCGCCTCGGCCAGCGTGGTCGCCGCCCGCGTCCATTCCTCGACGCTCGACAGGCGGGCCAGCGGCGCGAAGTCCAGACTTTCGATCACCAGCGGCGCGCTTGCCGGAAAGCCGGCCTTGGCCTGCACCAGCCGGTTGATGTGTTCGTAATAGGTGCGGGTCGACAGCCATGACATGCCGCCGATCAAGCCGAACTTGCGCAAAACGATACTCCCGGAAAATCCCCTGTTCCGAGCCCAGTCGCTTACGCAAGTGCGGAACGAAGGTCCAGCGGCGCAATCAGCGCATTGCCGTTATCCACGCGCGGACTATCGCCAGCCCATCGGGATCGACGCTGGCACGGCCAAGCTCGGGCATGGCGACCCCGCCTTCGAGGCTGGCGATCCGGTAGGCGAGGATCGAATGATCGGGATCGCCCGGAAAAATCGCGAAATCGAGATTGCCGGCACCGCGCCCTGCCGCCACGGGCCGCTTGCGCACGCCGAGCGCGGCCGCGTCGGTCACCTCCCAGCCGAGATAGAGACCCGAGTTCGAGGCCGCGCCGTCGGGCTTGTGGCAATGGGCGCAATTGGCGTCGAGCCAGCCGCGCGCCGCATCGGCGATGGGGACTTTTGCCCGATCCTCCCACAGCGGCACCCGCCGCGCGACGGAGGGCACCGCATCGAGCCGGCCCGCCTCGTGGAACGACCGGAGCCATTCCGCCGAAAGGTTGCGTGCCTTGGGCCCGATCGGCGTTACCTGCCCGCCGCTGGCGTGGCATTCCTTGCACTGGTTCTTGTTCGGCACGGCATAGGAAATCGCCGCACCGGCCGGTGTCACGAGATCGATCCGCTTGCCCGCCAGCGCCAGCGTCGCTTCGGTCTGCTCCGCGTTCCAAACATATGGCAGCCCGATCCAGCCATCGGCCCGGTGCAGCAGCACGCGCGTCTCGATCCGCTTGCCATTGAGGGCAAACGTCTTGACCAGCGCCGCGCCGACCGGAAGGTCCAGCATCCCCTCGCCCTGCGCCCGCGCGGTTGTTCCCGCCGGCAGATAGACGAAGCGCGACTTGTCGGTGCCGTCCGACCACAGCGGCGTCTGCACGCGGTAGGGCGTCACGCCCGCAGCGGGGCGATGGCCTGCTCCATCGGCGAAAAAGCCGTAGTCGGACAGTTTCGCAGGAAAGCCATTGGCGGTGATCGCGGCATCGTTGACGCGCGGAGCGGGGGTTGCGGCCGCCGCCAGCGACAGCGCCGCAACAGCAGCCGCGGCGGCGAGCAGCTTCACGGCCGGGCCCGGGCGTCCAGCACGGCGGGGGCGCCGACAGGAGCAGGCAGCGGCGGCAGGGTCATCGGCGCAAAGGCCAGACCTTCCGGACGCGCAGAGGTCGGCGCCGCGCCCTGGCTCGGCAGGTTGAGCGAAACCCCGGCAAGCTTGGTCCCGACAATCAGCGCGTCCTTGCCGCCAAGACCGTCCCAGACCAGCGGCGGCAGCGCGCCGCCAAACGCTGCCTTGAGCTGGTCGCCGCCGGAAAACTGCGGTTCGTTGCCGCCGCCGATCACGCGGTTTTCGCCGATCGCGATCTGGCGCGGATAGGGGTTGTAACGCTCGTCCTTGAAAGCATTGGGATAGGCGACCACCAGGATCTGCGCGGTCGGGTTGTCGGCAAGCAGGTTGTTCTCGATCCGCACGTGATCGTTGGCCATGATCATGATGCCCGTGCCGCGCGGCACGCCGGCCACGATATTGCCCTTGGGCGCGAAATTGGGGGTGTCGTTGGCCACCACCGTGTTGCCTTCGACCAGGGTGTTGCCCCCGCCCATCACCGGCAGGCTGGGCAGGTCGAACACCAGGATACCGCCGGTGTTGCGCGTGACCATGTTGGCAGAGACCAGCGCATTGCGGCTGTTCTCGATCTCGATCCCGGCGACGTTCGATTCGACCATGTTGTAGCGGACCGTGATGCCCTTCGACTGGCCGACGTAGATTCCCGCATCCGACGCGCCCGAAACCTTGCAGCCATCGATCAGCACGCCGGTGCTTTCGACCGGATAGATACCGTAGGCGCCGTTCTTTTCGTTCGGCCCGCCGGTCCAGGTCACGCGCACGCGGTAATAGACGATGTTGTCCGCACCCTTGGACTTGATCCCGTCGCCCTTCGCGTTCTCGACCGCAAAATCGCGCAGCGTCACTTCATCCGAGGTGACCAGCAGACCCTCGCCCGCGCCTTTCTGGCCGGTGAAGTCGAGGACGGTCTGGTCCATCCCCGCGCCGCGCACCGTCACGCCCTTGGCGTCGAGCGAAAGCCCGTCGCTCAGCGCAAAGCGGCCCGCGCCCAGTTGCACGACGTCGCCCGGTTGGGCGAGGATCAGCGCCTCCTGCAGCCGCGTCTGCGCGTCAGCACCAGCGGCGACCGCGATCGTCCTGGCATGGATGGGAGCAGCCACGGCCAGCGCCGAGGCCGCGGCGACGATCGCTGCTGGCATCCTCATGGGCAGCGATGATGGACTGACAGCGGTGTAAGTCAATCCCGCCCGCCGCTTCAGCGCCGTTCGGCCGCCAGTCCCGTTGCGCAGAGCGCGGCCGAACTGGCCGTGACCGCCACGGCTTCGGAATCGCCGACGCGGCGTACGGCGGCGGCGTAATCGGCCAGGGAACGCTTGTCGCCCTTCAGCTGCTTGAGCTTCTGCAATTGCCCAAGACTGAGCCGGTCGGTCAACCGGGTCGCCATGCAATCGGCGTTCGGTTCGCTAAGGCCCGCGTCGAGCATGGCGCTCTTGACCTGGCCGAAGGCGAGCTTCGACGGACTGCAGGCGGCCAGCGCGATCAAGGGCAGGACAAGGAACAGGCGGGTCATGAACACCGTCCCTGCCCGCTCACGCCTGAACCATCAATGAGCCAGGCCCTTGTTGATGTCCTCGACCATCTTCTTGGCGTCGGCGAGCAACATCAGCGTCTGGTCCATGTAGAACACGTCGTTGTCGACCCCGGCATAGCCCACGCCGCCCATGCTGCGCTTGATGAAGAACACCTGCTTGGCCTTGTCCACATCGAACACCGGCATCCCGTAGATCGGGCTGGACTTGTCGGTCTTGGCCGCCGGATTGACCACGTCGTTGGCGCCGATGATGAAGGCGACGTCGGCAGTGGCGAACTCCGAGTTGATATCCTCCAGCTCGAACACCTCGTCATAGGGGACCTGGGCTTCAGCCAAGAGCACGTTCATGTGGCCGGGCATGCGGCCCGCGACCGGGTGGATCGCGTATTTCACCTCGACGCCCTTGGCTTTCAGCAGGTCGGCCATTTCGCGCAGGGCGTGCTGGGCCTGCGATACTGCCATGCCGTAACCGGGGATGATGATGACCTTCTCCGCTTCGCCCAACATGTAGGCCGCATCTTCGGCAGAACCGCGCTTCCAGGGGCGCTGTTCGCGCGCTTCGCCGCCACCGGCCGAGGCGTCGGCGCCGAATCCGCCCGCGATCACCGAGATGAAGCTGCGGTTCATTGCCTTGCACATGATGTACGACAGGATCGCGCCCGACGAGCCGACCAGCGCGCCGGTGATGATCATCGCGGTGTTGTGCAGCGTAAAGCCCATCGCCGCCGCCGCCCAGCCCGAGTACGAGTTGAGCATCGAGACCACGACCGGCATGTCCGCCCCGCCGATCGGGATGATCAGCAGGAAGCCGATGATGAAGCTCAGCACGGTGATCGTGGCGATGACCCAGACCTGCTGGTCGAGCGTGAAATAGCCGATCAGGCCCAAGATCGCGAGGAGGGCGCCGAGGTTGATGACGTGCCGCGCAGGCAGCAGGATCGGCGCGCCGCTCATCTTGCCGGCCAGTTTGAGGAAGGCGATGACCGAGCCCGAAAACGTGATGGCCCCAATCGCGATGCCCAGCCCGGCCTCGACCCGGCTGACCGGGTTGATCAGGCCGTCCGCGCCCAAGATGCCGAAGGCTTCGGGGTTGAGATAGGCCGCCCAGCCGACCAGCACGGCGGCAAGGCCGACAAGGCTGTGAAACGCCGCGACCAACTGCGGCATGTCGGTCATCGCGATCTTGCGCGCGATCACCCAGCCGATGCCGCCGCCGATGGCGATGGCGGCGAGGATTTCAGGCAGGGCGGCGATCTGGTGCGTAACCAGCGTGGTCACGACCGCGATCAGCATGCCGATCATGCCATAGCGGTTGCCGGCGCGGCTGCTCGCGGGGCTCGACAGTCCGCGCAGCGCGAGGATGAACAGAACGCCCGAAGCGAGGTAGGCGAGCATCGCCCAGGAAGGAGTGGCGGCGTGTTCCATGCTTATTTGCTCCCCTCCCCTGAAGGGGTGGGGGCGGCGCGGTCCTTCTTCTTGTACATCGCCAGCATCCGCGCGGTGACTGCAAAGCCGCCGAAGATGTTGACGCTCGCCAGCACCACCGCCAGCAGCCCGAGCCACTTCGACGAGGCACTACCTGCAGCTGCCGCCGCGATCAGCGCGCCCACAATGATGACCGAGGAGATCGCGTTGGTCACCGCCATCAGCGGCGTGTGCAGCGCCGGGGTGACCGACCAGACCACGTAATAGCCCACGAAACAGGCCATCACGAAGATCGACAGGATCGAAATGAAATCCATCAGTTTGCCCCCAGCAGCCGTTCGCTCACGACCTTGCCCCCCTGCGTCAGCCGGACGGCATCGCCGATTTCCTCGTCCAGCACGGGCTTGCCCGCTTCCTTGTCCCAGAAGGCCGAGAGGAAGTTGTAGAGATTGCGCGCGAACAGCGCCGAAGCATCGGCGGCAAGGTGCGTCGCGGTATTGGAAAAGCCGATGATCTTGACCCCGTGCCTGACCACGACCTGATCGGCCTGGCTGCCTTCGACGTTGCCGCCCTGCGACACCGCGAGATCGAAGATCACGCTGCCGGGCTTCATCGTGGCAATCTGCGCGTCCGAAATCAGGCGCGGCGCGGCGCGGCCCGGGATCAGCGCGGTGGTGATCACGATATCCTGCTTGGCGATGTGCGAGCTGACCAGTTCGGCCTGGGCCTTCTGGTATTCCTCGCTCATTTCGGTGGCATAGCCGCCCGCGCCTTCGCCCTCGATCCCGGCGACACTTTCGACGAAGATCGGCTTGGCGCCCAGCGACTGGATCTGTTCCCTGGTCGCGCTGCGCACGTCGGTGGCGGAAACCTGCGCGCCGAGGCGTCGCGCGGTGGCGATGGCCTGCAGGCCCGCCACGCCCACACCCATGACGAAGCACTTGGCGGCGGCGACGGTGCCGGCGGCGGTCATCATCATCGGAAAGGCGCGGCCATACTGGCTCGCCGCCTCGATCACCGCCTTGTAACCGGCAAGGTTCGACTGGCTGGACAGGATGTCCATCGACTGCGCGCGGGTGATGCGCGGCATGAACTCCATCGCCAGCGCCTCGTACCCGGCGTCCGCATAGCCATCGATGCGCGCGCGCTGGCCGAACGGATCGAGCCCGGCGACGATCCACGCGCCCTGGTTGGCTCCGGCCAGCGCGGCGATTTCCGGCCCTTGCACACCGAGCACGATGTCGGCGCCGCGCACGGCTTCGGGCGACACCTCGGCCCCTGCGGCGGCATAGTCGGCATCGGCAATCGACGCCCCCTCGCCCGCGCCGGTTTCGACCGCGACGGTCGCGCCGAGCGCGATGAACTTCTTCACCGTTTCCGGGGTTGCCGCGACGCGGCTTTCACCGGCGGCGCGTTCTTTCAGCACCGCGATGCGCATGGCCGCGACGCTCAGGCGATCAGCAGGATAACAAGGGCTGTAACGGCAATCGTGACGGCCGTGCCCCACTTCAGCATGCCGAGAAAGCCGGTGTAGGTCGAATTGTGCGACTTCATGTCGTTGCCGGAGGCCATTGCTCTATCCCCATGGTTGTGCCGCCTAGCGGCCTTTGCGGTCCGTCTATAGTCCTCAATCGCGCACCTCAAGTGCCAACAGGGCCAATATCGCGCCTAATTGCCAACCTTAATCGGCTCTTTACCCCCTTGCCCTATTGCATTGGCCTGGATCACGGGGGTCAACGGCAGGACAATGGCGGACATCGAGCAGCGCACGCTGATGCTGATCGACGATGAACCGGCGCAAAGCCGGCTGATCACCGCGCTTGCCGGGCGCGAGGGCTGGCGCACGATCGTGGTACGCGATTCGGAAACCGCCATCGCCATGCTGGGCACCCGCCAGGGCATGGAACTGGGCGCGATCATTCTTGACCAGTGGGTCCCGGGCGACGACGCCTGCGACCTGATCGCCGAACTGAAAAGCCGCCGCCCCGCCTTGCCGTTGCTGATGCTGACCACCAGCGCCTCGCCGCTGCTGGCGGTCGAGGCGATGCGCGCCGGCGCGACCGACTACCTGATCAAGCCCGTCGCGCCCGACCGGCTGATGCAGGCGCTGCGCATGGCCACCACGCGCGAGGCGCCGCGCGACGAATTGCAGCCGCTGACCGAGAAGATGCCGTCGAACCCCGATTTCGACGCGATGATCGGCGCTTCACCCGGCTTCCGCACGGCTCTGGCCGTCGCCGCCAAGGCCGCGCGCAGCCACACGCCTGTGCTGATCGAGGGCGAAAGCGGCAGCGGCAAGGAAATGCTGATCCGCGCGATGCACGCGGCGAGCCCGCGCGCCAAGCTGCCGTTCCGTCTTTTCAACGTCGGCGGCGTGGCGGCCAATTCGGTCGAAAGCGCGCTGTTCGGCCACGAAAAGGGTGCCTTCCCGGGCGCCTTCGACCGCCATATCGGCGCGCTCCAGCATTCAGACGGCGGCACCCTGGCGCTCGACGAGGTCGACCGCCTGCCGCTCCACGTCCAGCAGCGCCTGCTCGAATCGATCCAGCGCGGCGACGTGCGCCCGATCGGGGCGCGCCATTCGTTCCGCATCGACGTCCGCCTGATCGTGGCGAGCAACCTGCCCCTGAAGGACCTGGTCGACGGCGGGCACTTTCTGCCCGAACTGATCACCGCGCTGTCCGGCGCGGTTGTCAACCTGCCGCCCCTGCGCGAGAGGACCGGCGACATCGCGGCGCTGGCCCGCCATTTCCTCGCCCGGATCGGCGAACAGCCGGGCCTGCGCGCGCTGGGGATCACCGACAACGCGCTGGCGCTGCTGGCCGCCTACGACTGGCCGGGCAACGTCCGCCAGCTTCAGGCCGTGCTGTTCCGCGCCGCGGTGTTCTGCGAAGGCGATGCCCTGACGGCGGACGATTTCCCGCAACTGTCGAGCCTGATCGGCGGCGACGCCCAGACCCAGCCGCCCGTGCAGGAAGGCGTCGGCGTGATGCTCTACACTGCCGACGGCAACCTGCGCCCGCTGGAAGAGATCGAGGCCGACGTAATCCGCCTGGCCATCGGCCATTACCGCGGCCGCATGACCGAGGTGGCGCGCCGGCTGGGGATCGGGCGCTCGACGCTCTACCGCAAGCTTAGCGAACTGGGCATCGGCGACGCGGCCGCGTGATCAGCGCGGGCGGGTCAGGATCAGGTCGCGCGCGGCGCGGATATCGCCGCTTTCCTTCTGCAGGGACAGCCGTTCGGCATCGGTGGCTCGGTATTTGCCCACCGCACGGGTGATTTCCTCGCGGCTGACGTCGATCGAATCGAGTGCGGAGCTGGCCAGCTTCACGGCCGATTCCATCACCTCGCGCACCACTCCGGCGACCGGCGAACCGTGCAGTTCGATGATCGAGCGGCGGTCGAACCCGCGGACGAACACCGAAGCCTGGGGAAACGCCTCGTGGACCGCAGCGGCGATCGACCGGTCGATCTTGTCGCCATCGAGGCAGAACAGGATCAGCTCGGCCTCGCCCGCGCCAGCCTGGCGCAGGAGGTCGATCCGCGTGCCATCGCCGAAATAGACTTTCGCGCCGAATTCGCCCGCAACGTCGATCATCTCGATATCGGTATCGATCAAGGTCACCGGCACGCGCGCGGCGGTGAGGATCTGAGCAACCGTCTGGCCGAATCGGCCGTAGCCGACGATGATCGCGTTGGCCCCGTCCGGGCTTGGTCCTTCGCGGGTCTGCTTGGCGGCAATCGGCTGGTCGCTGCGAAAGCGCGCGGCGAACATCATCAGGAACGGGGTTGTCGCCATCGACAGCGTGACTATCGCGCCGAACAGGCTGGCGACCTCCGGCTCGATCAGCCAGGCGTCGCTTGCCTGGGCAAACAGCACGAAGCCGAATTCACCGCCCTGGCTCAGCAGCAGGCCAAGGCCCAGCGCGCCGCGCCAGGCCATGCCGAACAGGCGCGCGATGCCGAAGATCACAATCGTCTTCACCACCACCAGGGCCAAGGCCATGCCGACCACGAACAGCGGTCGTTCGGCAATCGCGCCAAGGTCGAGCAGCATGCCCACCGACAGGAAGAACAGGCCGAGCAAGATCGAGCGGAACGGCTCGACGTCGGTTTCCAGTTCGTGGCGATAGGGACTTTCGGCGAGCATCACGCCGGCGACGAAGGCGCCCAGCGCGGGCGATACGCCGAGCATCTGCATCACGCCGGCCGAAGCGACGACCGTGAACAGCGCGGCGACCACGAACATCTCGCGCTCGCCCAGGTTGCCGATCAGGCGGAACAGCGGACCCAGCACATAACGACCGGCAAGGATCAGGCCGATGACCGCACCGAGCGTGTAGATCGCCAGCAGCAAGCCCGGCGTTCCGCCATGGTCGGCAGGGTTGCGGCTCATCGCGGCGATGATGGTGATGAGGGGCACGATCGAGATGTCCTGGAACAGCAGGATCGAAAAGGCCCGTTCGCCGAACGGCGTTTTCATGCGGCCCGAACTTTGCAGCATCGGCAGCACCTGCGCGGTGGAGGAGAGCGCCAGCGGCAGGCCGAGCGCGAGCGCGGCCTGCCAGGTGAACCCTGCCGCGAGCATGACCACGCCGGCCAGGACCAAGCCGCACAGTGCCACCTGCATCAGGCCGATGGCGAAGATGTCCTTGCGCATCGCCCAGAGACGCGACGGGTTGAGTTCGAGCCCGACGACGAACAGCAGCAGGGTGATGCCCAGTTCAGCCGTGACCAGCTTGTCCTCTGCCCCGCCGACCAGGCCCAGCACCTGCGGCCCGACCAGCGCACCAGCGACAAGGTAGCCCAACGTCGCACCCAGCCCGAGGCGCCGAAACAGAAGGACGCAAACGAGCGCTGCGCCGAGCAGGATGCCGCCTTCGTAGAGCAGCGAATGGCCGGAATGTTCCATTACCTGTCTCATGCCGCCGCTAATCGCGCTTGGCCAGCGTGATTACGGTTGCGGAAGGCAAACGGAAGCTTGCGCCTTGCCCCGGGCCGGGCGGGTCAGCAGCAACGGGCGTCAGGCAAGCTGGCTGAAATCGGTCAGCGCCGCATCGCGCAACCCGCGCCAGACCCGCGCCGCCTGGACCGTTTCGGGAACGTCATGGACGCGCAGCAACTGCACGCCCGCGTCCATGCCCTTGACGGCCAGGGCAAGACTGCCGCCCAGACGCTGGTGTGCGGGCGCCTCGTTCGACAGCGCCCCGACCATGCGCTTGCGGCTGGCACCCAGCAGCAGCGGCTGGCCCAGCGCGTGGAACAGCGGCAGGGCGTTGATCAGGGCCAGGTTCTCGGCCACCGACTTGCCGAAACCGATACCAGGATCCAGGACGATCCGGTCGCGTGCGATGCCGGCCGCCAGGGCCGCATCGCGCCTTGCGGCCAGCCAGTCGAACACGTCGAGCACGACGTCGGCATAGACCGCGCCGTCGTGAAGGTCCTCGCCCTCGCCGGGCGCGTGCATCAGCACCACCGGCGCGCCGGTGCCGGCGGCAAAGGCCAGGCTGCGCGGATCGTGGCGCAGGGCTGAAACGTCGTTTATGATGTGCGCGCCGGCCGCTAGCGCGGCTTCCATCACCGCCGGGCGCCGCGTGTCGATGCTGATTGCCGCGCCCGATGCCGCCAGCCTTTCGACCGCCGGAATGACGCGTTTCAATTCGTCGCCTTCCCACACCGCCGCCGCGCCGGGGCGGGTGCTTTCCCCGCCGACGTCGATCAGCGCCGCGCCGGCTTCGAGCATGGCGGCGGCGTGTTCGTTCGCGACTTCGGGCCGGTCCATGAAATGCCCGCCGTCCGAAAAGCTGTCAGGAGTGACGTTGAGAATGCCCATGACCTGCGGCTGGTCGAGCCGAATCGTGCGCGCGCCGCATTGCAGCGGCGCGTGCACACGCTGAAGGTTGTCGAACTGGTCGCGCACCGCCTCGGGCAGGTCCGGCAGCGCGGCCCGCAACTCGGGCAGCGAATAGCGCTCCCGTGCCGTGACCCTGCCGCCCGCCCGCTCGATCAGGGCAAAGCGGCTGGCATAGACCAGTCCGCCCGCCAGGCGCAGTGCCTCGCCCTCCTCGCTTTGCGGCGAATCGGCAAGGGCGATCGGACGAAGGTAGTGCGGAATCGGTCAGTCCTCGGTTGCGAGCAGATAGAGCTGGCGCAGCACGTCGATCGGCTTCGTCTGCCCTTCGTGCTCGACGTGCCAGAACGACCAGCCGTTGCAGCTGGGCGCACCTTGCAGTTTCGCGCCCATGCCGTGGATCGACGCGGTGTCCGTTCCTGAAATCAGCGACCCATCGGCGCGCACGGTGGCCTTGAGCTTGCCCTTCTTGTCAGTCAGCAAAGTGCCCGGTGCAATCCAGCCGGTTTCGACCAGACTGCCAAATGCGACGCGCGGCGCAGCCTTGGGGCTCTGCATCGTGGTGACGGCGCTTTCGTCCAGCGGCAGGGCCAGTTCGATGCGTTCCAGCGCGGCTTCGCGGTACAGTCCCTCACGCTCGCAGCCGATCCATTCACGGCCGAGGCGCTTGGCGACGGCCCCGGTGGTGCCGGTGCCGAAGAACGGGTCAAGCACGACATCGCCCTTGTTGGTCGTTGCCAGCATGACCCGGTAGAGCAGCGCCTCGGGCTTCTGTGTGGGGTGGACCTTGTGCCCCCCTTTCTTGAGGCGTTCCTGCCCGCCGCAGATCGGCAGGACCCAGTCACTGCGCATCTGCAGTTCGTCGTTCAGCGTCTTCATCGCGCGGTAGTTGAAAGTGTACTTGGCCTTTTCGCCCATCGAGCACCACAGCAGCGTCTCGTGCGCATTGGTGAAGCGGGTGCCCTTGAAATTGGGCATGGGGTTGGACTTGCGCCAGACGATGTCGTTGAGGATCCAGAACCCCATGTCCTGCAACATCGCGCCCAGGCGATAGATGTTGTGGTAGCTCCCGATCACCCACAGCGATCCATTGGGTTTGAGCACCCGGCGCGCCTCTGTCAGCCATTCGCGGCTGAACTTGTCATAGGCGGCAAAGCTGTCGAACTGGTCCCAATGATCGGTCACCGCATCGACGTGGCTGCCATCCGGGCGGCTCAGATCTCCGCCCAGTTGCAGATTGTAGGGTGGATCAGCGAAGATCATGTCTACGCTGGCACCGGGCAGCGAGCGCATCGCTTCCACGCAGTCGCCATCGAGGATGCGGCCCAGCGGCAGATCGCCGCGCACAACCGCCTTCGCGGCGCGCGCACGCGCCTTGTCCCTGACCAGTACCTGACCCATGATCTTGTCGTTCAGCCCCCTTACCGAAAGCACAGGGTGAGTTATCCACAGGGTCGCGTCAAGCCGCGACTCCGCAGGAATCCTGACATGCGATGGTTAGCCAACCGTTAAGAGGGCGAGAACGGAACGAGTCCGGCACAGCATGTTGAGTCTGCCAGGCGAAGTCGGACTCAACATCTGGTGGGTGTGGCCGCAAAGACTCGCCGACCGGATTTTTCTCGCGTCAGAACAATGCCATCTGCGCGACGGGGGCAAAGCTGCGCCGATGCAGGGGGCTCGGCCCATGGGTGCGCAGGGCCTCTAGATGTTCGGGCGTCCCGTATCCGGCGTTGCGGTCCCAGCCGTAGTGCGGATGCTGGGCGGCGTAATCGCGCATCAGCCGGTCGCGGTGTTCCTTGGCGATGATCGAGGCGGCCGAGATGCACGGCTCGATCGCATCGCCGCCGACGATGGGCCGGGCAGGCCAGCACCATTCCGGGCGGCGGCCCTGCGGGGTGAGGTTGCCGTCGATCAGCACTTCGCCCACCTCCTCGCTGATCTGCTCGCACAGCGCCCGCACCGCCAGGGTCATTGCCAGCATGGTCGCGCCGAAGATGTTGAGACGGTCGATATCCTCGACCTCGACCACCCCGACGGCCCAGCGGCAGCGGCGCTTGATCGCCGCTTCCAGTTCTGCGCGCCGGGCGGGCTTCAGCCTTTTGGAATCGTCGAGCCCGGCAGGGCGCGGCTTGCACAGCACGACAGCGGCGGCGACGACGGGCCCGGCCAGCGGTCCGCGCCCGGCTTCGTCCACACCGATGGTGACCGAAGGGGAAGCAACCTTGTCACTAGGGCTCGAGTGGGGAATGATGACAGCCATGTTTGCAAAGATCGTTCTTTCCCTATCGCCCCTTCCCCTCCTCCTCGCAAGCTGCGGCGCGACGACTGCCGGGGATAGCCCCGGGGCCGCATCCGAAGCGGCCGAGGCCTTCGCGCGTGAAGAACTGGCTACCTTCAACGAGCCTTGGGCCGCGGCCGTCGCGCCGGGCACGCAGACGCTGTTCGTGACAGAGAAATCGGGCGCGATCCGATACTTCGAAGTGGCCAGCAAACGGCAGGGCTCTGTCACCGGCGCGCCGACCGTCGATTACGGCGGCCAGGGCGGGCTTGGCGACATCGCGTTCCTGCCATCCGAATCTGCCGCAAATCTTGCCCGCCGCACGATCTTCCTGACCTGGGCCGAAGCAGGCGGCAGCGATACGCGCGGCGCAGCGCTGGGACGCGGCACGCTGGTTTGCAACCCGGCCGATGCCTGCCGGATCGAGGGCCTGAGCGTGATCTGGCGCCAGCAGCCCAAGGTCACCGGGCGCGGTCACTATTCGCACCGCATCGTCCTTTCGCCCGATGGCAAGTTCCTGTTCGTCGCCTCGGGCGACCGGCAGAAGATGACCCCCGCGCAGGACCCGGCGAGCGACCTTGGCAAGGTGATCCGCCTGCCGATCGACGCGCAGGGCAACCCCACGGGACCGGCGGAACGCTATTCGCTGGGACACCGCAACATCCTTGGCCTCACATTCGACGCATCGGGCCGGCTGTGGGATCTCGAACACGGGCCTGCCGGTGGCGACGAACTCAACCTTGTCGAGCAGGGCCAAAACTATGGCTGGCCCCTGGTGTCGGACGGAGATCATTACGATGGACGCGCTATCCCCAGGAACAGCACGCGGCCTGATCTGGCTGCCCCGGCGATCAGCTGGAACCCGGTGATCGCGCCTGGCGATTTCCTGTTCTATTCGGGCAAGATGTGGCCCGCATGGAAGGGCCAGGCGCTGATTGCCGGCATGGGCTATGAAGGCCTGGTGCGTGTGTCGCTTTCGGGAACGAAGGGCACGGAACAGGCGCGCTACCCGATGGGCAAGCGGATCCGCGAGATCGTCGAAGCGCCGGACGGATCGCTGCTGCTGCTCGAGGACAAGGCGGGCGGGAGGCTGGTGCGCCTTTCGAAGAAGTAGACAGGCCTGCCCCCAGCCCCTATCGGCGCGCCTCGATGACCGAGGCCCTGACCCTGATCCCGCTCGACAACGTCGATCCTGCGCTGGTCGAAGCGCTGCTCGACCGCGCGTTCGAGCCCGAACGGCACAAACGCACCGCCTACAAGGTGCGCGAGGGGGCCGACTGGCTGCCCGGCCTCAGCTTTGCCGCAATCGATGCGGAGGAGCATCTGGTCGGCACGATCCAGTGCTGGCCGGTGGCGCTGACCGATTCCGCCGGTCGCCGGCATCCGATGATCATGATCGGCCCTGTTGCGGTCCTGCCCGAACACCAGGGCGCCGGGATCGGCCAGGCGCTGATGACCGCCAGCCTTGCCGCCCTGTCGCCGCAGGCGCCGCTGCCGCAGGTGATGATCGGCGATCCCGAATACTACGGCCGCTTCTGGGGCTTCGCCAACACCCACACCGGCGGATGGAACCTGCCCGGCCCGTTCGAGCAGCATCGCCTCCTCGCCCGCACCGACAATCCTGCAGTACTGCCCCGCGAAGGCGTGCTGGGGCCTTGGCGCGGCTAGGCCGATCTGGCATCGGATGAGCGATGCCTTACCTGCCACCCCCTGACATTGCCGGACTGTCGCTGGCCGAGGTTGCCGAGCTGGTAGCCGCGCGCAAGCTCCCCCCGGTTGACCAATGGGAGCCGCAGTCCAGCACCGATAGCCTGATGGTGATCAAGTCCGACGGACGCTGGTTCCACGATGGTGGCGAAATCCGCCGTCCGGCGATGGTCCGGGCCTTTGCCAGCCTGCTGCGCCGCGACGCGGACGGGCAGCACTGGCTGGTCACCCCTGCCGATAAGCAATCCATCGCGGTCGAGGATGCAGCCTTCATCGCCACCGACGTAACGCGAAAAGACGGCGCACTCGTGTTCCGGCTTAACACCGACGACACCGTGATCGCGGGCCCCGATCACCCGCTCGTGGTGCGCGGTGATGCCGACCTCCCGGCAGTCTATCTCGCCGTGCGCCACGGCACCGAAGCGCGGCTCAACCGCAGCACGTGGTTGCAACTTGTCGATCTGGCCGACGCCGAACTTGCGGTAACAAGCCTTGGCCTGGCCTTTTCCCTGGTGCCACGATGAGCCATCTGGTCGAGCGGTTGCGCCAACTCCATGCCGAGGGTCACGCCGGCCCCGTCGAGGCGCTGCAGCAGGACCACCGCGACCTCCCCGACAGCCTGCGCCCTGCAGCCGTCCTCGCCGCAGTGACCGAGAGCGAGCGGCCCGGCTTCCTGATGATCCACCGACCCTCGACCATGCGCGCGCATCCGGGCCAGGTGGCCTTTCCCGGCGGCAAGATCGATCCCGGCGAGACCGCAATCGAAGCCGCGCTGCGCGAGGCGAACGAGGAACTGGGCATCGACCCGGCGCAGGTCACGGTAATCGGGGAAAGCGACGTCTATCGCACCGGCACCGGCTATGCGGTGACTCCGGTCATCGCCGTCGTGCCGCCCGACCTCGAGCTGCGTCCAAACCCCACCGAAGTGGCCAAATGGTTCGAGGCGCCGGTCGATTTCGTCTTCGATCCCGCCAACCACGTGCGCCAATCGGTGCACTGGCAGGGGATCGAACGGTTCTATATCGAGATCATGTGGCACGAACATCGGATCTGGGGCGTGACCGCGGCGATCATCGCCAACCTGTCGACGAGGATCGCGTGGTAGAGCGCCTTCCCCCCGCCGACTGGACCACGCGGGACGATCTGGCCGCGCTGGTCGCCGCGCTGGGTGCGGACAATGCGCGCTATGTCGGCGGCGCGGTACGCGATACGCTGCTGAGCCTGCCGGTAAAGGACATCGACCTTGCCACGCCGCTTGACCCCAGGACCGTGATGACCAGGGTGCGCGAGGCGGGCTTCCTGCCGGTGCCGACGGGGATCGAGCACGGCACGATCACCGCCGTCCTCCCGCAAGGCCCCGTCGAAATCACGACGCTGCGCCACGACGTCAGCACCGATGGCCGCCGCGCCACCGTATCCTTCGCGACCGAGTGGCAGGACGATGCCGCGCGGCGCGATTTCACCATCAACGCGCTCTATGCCGATCCGCAGAGCGGCGCGATCTATGACTATTTCGGCGGGCGGGACGATCTTGCGGCGCGGCGACTGCGCTTCATCGGCGACCCTCGCCAACGCATCCGCGAAGATCACCTTCGCATCCTGCGCTATTTCCGGTTCCAGGCGCGGTTCGGCTCGCAGCCCGCCGACCCTGCGGCAGAGCAGGCTTGCGCCGAACTTGCCGCCACGTTGAAGGGCCTCTCTCGCGAGCGGGTCGGCATGGAAATGATGAACCTGCTGGGCCTTGCCGACCCGGCGCCGACCGTTGCCCGCATGGCCGAACTGGGCGTGTTGCCTGTGGTCCTGCCCGAAGCCGATGCGCCGGCCCTCGCCCGCCTGATCGCAGAGGAACGCCGCCAAGGCGTTGCCCCCGATCCATTGCGCCGGCTCGCCTCGATACTGCCTGCCGACCCACACCTGGCCGAAAGCGTCGCCAGCCGGTTCCGCCTGTCCGGCGCGCAGAAGAAGCGGCTGGCGCTCGCCGCGGCGCGCAACGGCAGCGAACCCGACGCCCGCGCCCTGGCCTACAGGCTGGGCCGCAACGCGGCGCTCGACCGGCTGCTGCTGGCTGACGAAGACATTGCCGCGCTGGACGATTGGACGATCCCGGTCTTCCCACTGAAGGGTGGCGAGATCGTCGCGCGCGGGGTCAAGGCAGGGCCACAGGTGGCGCGCACTCTTCAGGCGGTCGAGGCGCGCTGGATCGCCGAAGGCTTTCCCGACGCAAAGCGCGTGGCGCAGATGCTGGACGAAGAACTTGGCGGCTAGGCCCGGTCATCGCAGCGAAAGACGCGTCATGCTATGGCCCAATCCATGAACCTGCCCGAACTGCTCCAGTTCCTGTTGCAGCAACCATTGCTGCTGATCGCGCTGCTGGCGATCTTCGTGTCCGTGCTCGGCTCCATGCTGATGCGCGCGGTGCCGTGGCTGGGCAAGTCGCTGCGCGGTATAGGCAACCTGGCGCTGGTCGGTGTTCTTCTGCTTACCATCGCGCAGGCGGCGCGGCTGACCACCAACAGCGACATCTCGCTCGCCATCGCGGGGCTCGAAGAGCAGCGCATCGTCGGCGGGGAAACGCGCATTCCACTTGCGCCCGACGGGCATTTCTGGGTCCGGGCGACGATCAACGGGGTCGATCGGCGCTTTCTCGTCGATACCGGCGCGACTCTCACTGCGATTTCGCCAGCTACGGCCGATGCGGCGGGAATCGCGCCGACTGCGCTTGGCCGTTCGGTCATGTTGCAGACAGCCAACGGGGCGACGCCCGCGAAAATGGCTTCGATCGACGAACTGCGCTTCGGCAACGTCGCGGCGCGCAACCTCGATACGGTGATCGCCCCCGCGCTCGGCCAGACCAACGTGATCGGCATGAACCTGCTGTCCCGTCTGGCAAGCTGGCGGGTCGAAGGGCGGACACTGATTCTGGTGCCGAAGAACCCGCAACCGCCCGTCGACTGACGCTCTCGGCCCGCCGCAGGACCGTGCAGGCGCCTTTCCACCGGTCCCTTCTATGGCCCGATCCGACCGTTTGGCGGTTGCCGCCTTTGCTCTGTGCCCGCTAGCCCCAAAGCAGACAGGGGGGCGAAACAAAGGACTGATCCCCATGCGTAAAATCAACACCTTCGCGGCTGCGACCCTTGCTGCCCTTGGCCTTGGCGCCATTCCCGCCAGCGCGCAGCAGGCCGGAGCCGAGGTCGCGGGCGCGGCCACTGCCACGGCGGCCACACCTGCCACGCCTGCCACGCCCGCCGCCGCGGCCAGCGTCGACCTCGCGGTCGGCAGCGAGGTCAAGAGCGCGGACGGCACCAGCGTCGGCACGGTCAAGGCGCTCGACGCCAGCGGCAACGTGATCGTCGACGACAACGGCACCACCTTTGCCCTCAAGAAGGACCTGTTCACCGCTGGCGCTGCTGGCGGGGTCGCGCTCAAGGTAACGGCAAAGCAGCTGGCAGATGCCCGCGCAGGTGCCGGCACCAAGGCCGCCACCGCCCAGAACTGACCTAGAACCTGTTGTCGCGCGGGAAGCCGTTGGGCGGAAGACGTCCCGCGGCCCCGCGCGCAGCACTCCTTTCATCGGGTACGGCAGAATTCCATTACCATCCCACCGTTTGTAATTTATCAAATGGTCGGGTGTCGATAATCCATGCCCATGCTCAGAGGTATTAACCGTTGGATTGATTTGGCATGGGCAGACAAGGGGCTTTTGCGTGCTAGCCCTCAAGCGCCCCCGTTTAAGCTGTATCCCCTCCCAGTGGGCTGTATGTTGCTAGTCGCGTGGGGCGCCGATAGCCTTTCAAGGCGTCCGGCAACAGCGATTGGCTTGGCTGGCATTGCGCTGTTCGGGCTCTACCATTGCCTGATAATTTTCCGGCTAAGTTTCATCACATCACAAACAGAGATTTCCGATCACCTCGCGAAGGGCATCGAACCACCGCGTGACCTTGTCGAAAAACTGACCGCAAAGCCCTAAAACCTGTTGTCGCGCGGGAAGCCGTTGGGCGGAAGACGTCCGGCGGCCCCGCGCGCCACCTTCCACAGCCGCATGTCGCTTTCGGTTCGGGTGCGGCCGGTATCGCCGCCCATTTTCCAGCTCAGCCCCTCATCCAGCTTGAGCGTCGTCGCATCGGCCATGCCGCCGTCGCGGTAACGCTGCAGGGTCACGCCCTGCCCCTTGGCGAGAACGGGCAGCTCTTCCAGGCTGAACAGCACCAGCTTGCGGTTGTCACCCACCACTGCAACGTGATCGTGCTCGGGCGGGATTTCACGCACGACGGCCAGCTTGACCCCCGGCTTGGTGGTCATCACGCCGCGTCCCTTGCGGGTTTCGGCAAGCAGTTCGTCCGCCTCGGCCGCGAAGCCCCGGCCCTGGTTGCTGGCCAGAAGCAGCTGTACCTTCGGCCTGTAGACCAGCACGCCGACGATCTCTGCCCCGGCATCGATATCGACCATGGTGCGGATCGGTTCGCCAAAGCCGCGCGCCGAGGGCAGCTTGTCGCAGCCCAGCGTGTAGAACCGCCCGTTGTCGCAGGCGATCAGCAGCTTGTCGGTGGTCTGGGCATGGACGGCAAAGGCGGGGCCGTCGCCCTCCTTGAACTTGAACTCCTTGCCTTCGGGCTCGTGCCCGCTGGCGCCCCGGATCCAGCCCTTGGCAGAGAGGATCACCGTGACCGGCGCCTTTTCGATCATGGCGTCCATGCTGAATTCGACTGTCGGCGCGGCTTCGGCGATCGTTGTGCGGCGGCGGCCGAGCACGGTGTCTTCGGCATAGTCCCTGCGCAGCGCATTGAGGTCGCGCTTCAGCCGGGTGCGCTGGCGGGCCGGGCTGTCGAGCAGCTTTTGCAGTTCTTCCTGTTCGGCCAGCAGCTCGTCGCGCTCGCGCCGCAGCTCCATTTCCTCGAGCCGCCGCAGACTGCGCAGCCGCATGTTGAGGATCGCTTCGGCCTGGCGGTCGTTCAGCTGGAATTCCGCCATCATCAGCACCTTGGGCTCGTCCTCGGTCCGGATGATCTCGATGATCCGGTCGAGATTCAGATAGGCGATGATGTAGCCTTCGAGCAGCTCGAGCCGCGCGGCGATCTTGTCCAGACGGTGCTGGCTGCGGCGCAGCAGGATGTCGATCTGCGCGATCACCCATTCCTGCAGCAGCAGCTTGAGGCCGAGCACGCCCGGCGTGCGCGTGGCATCGAGCACGTTGAGATTAAGGCTGAACCGCGTTTCCAGATCGGTCAGCTTGAACAGCGATTCCTTGAGCAGCTCGGGATCGACGTTGCGGCTCTTCGGCACGAAGACCAGCCGCACCTGCTCGTCGCTTTCGTCACGGACGTCCTCGAGGATCGGCAGCTTCTTGTCGGCGATTGCCTGGGCGACCTGTTCGATCAGCTTGCCCTTGGGCAGCATGTAGGGGATTTCGCTGATCACGAGCTGCCATTGCCCGCCGCCGAGCTTCTCGATCCCCCTCCCCTCCCACGAACCGTCGTCGCCCCGCCCGGTCGAGAAGCGGCCACGGACGCGGAAGGCGCCCCTGCCGCTCTCGTAGGCGCGCGAGATGGCCTCGGCGCTGTCGACCACGACCCCGCCGGTGGCAAAGTCCGGCCCCTTGAACACCTCCATCAACTGCGCGTGCTCGACATGCGGGTTGTCGATCAGCAGCAGCGTGGCGTCGATGATCTCGGCCACGTTGTGGCTGGGCACGCTGGTCGCCATGCCCACCGCGATGCCGGTGGCGCCGTTGGCGAGAAGATTGGGGAACAGGCCGGGGAAGATCTCTGGCTCTTCCTCCTCGCCGTTGTAGGTCGGGATGAAGTTGACCGTGCCCTCGTCCAGCCCGGCCATCAGCTGGATCGCGGTCTTGGTCAGCCGCGCTTCGGTGTAGCGGTAGGCGGCGGCGTTATCGCCGTCGATGTTGCCGAAGTTGCCCTGCCCTTCGACCAGCGGATAGCGGAGGCTGAAATCCTGGGCGAGGCGCACCATCGCGTCATAGACCGAGGCATCGCCGTGCGGGTGATACTTGCCGATGACGTCGCCGACCACGCGGGCCGATTTCTTGAACGCATCGTTGGGATTGAGCTTCAACTGCCGCATCGCCCACAGGAGGCGACGATGCACCGGCTTCAACCCGTCGCGCAAGTCGGGCAACGAGCGCGCGGTGATCGTCGACAGGGCATAGACTAGGTAACGTTGCGACAGCGCGGAATCGAACGGCGCGTCGACGATGGCGTCAAAAGGATCGGGCTCGGTCAGATCGGTACTCATCGCGACTGTGCCCTAGCAACGCGGCGAAGGGGCCGCCACAGCCCGGACAGGGTTTTCCGCCGCTGGTTGCCTTTAGCGGCGCTGCATGTCGTGGCTTTCGCCGGGCACTCGCACCTCTAGGCCGTCGAGGTCTTCGGTCAGTTCGATCTGGCAGGACAGGCGGCTGGTGCGGGTGACCCCAGCGGCAAGGTCGAGCATGTCCTCCTCATCGTCGCTGGAGCGCGGCAATCTGTCGAACCACTCCGGCGCGATGACGACATGGCAGGTCGAACAGGCCATCTGCCCCTCGCAGGTGCCTTCGAGCGGCAGGCCTGCCGCCTGCCCGACCTTGAGCAGGAGATCGCCGACCTCGCCGGTCGCTTCGATCTTCTTTCCCTGCGGCGTCACAAACACGATCCTGATCATCACGCCCCCTGTGCCTGTGCGGCAGCTTCCAGCGACGCACACGCCGCTGCAACTTCGTCCCGCGTCGTGTAGCGCCCGAAGCCGAGCCGGATCGAGTTGCGCGCCTCGCCCGCTTCCAGCCCGATAGCGGTCAGCACCCGGCTTGGCGCACCCGTGCCGCTTCCGCAAGCCGAACCGGCCGAAAAGGCAATATGCCGGCAGTCCATCAGCAGGCGCGGAAAGTTGAGGCCTTCGAGCCGCAGGTTGAGATTGCCCGGCCAGCGGGCGCTGTCGCTGCCATTGAGGGTCCAGCGCGCCAGGATCGAACGGGCCAACGACGAAAGGCCCGACAGGTGCTGAAAATCGGCGTCGATCCGCTCGGCCGCGAGCCGCGCTGCCGCGCCGAAGCCAGCGCAAAGCGCTGGGCTGAGCGTGCCCGAGCGCAGCCCGCTCTCCTGCCCTCCGCCTTCGATCAGCGCGCCGACCTTGACTCCGTCGCGCACCCACAGCGCGCCGATGCCCTTGGGCCCGTAAAGCTTGTGCGCGGTAATCGCGATGAGGTCGGCGCCTTCGGGTGGGGCAATCTTGCCCGCGCCCTGCACCGCGTCGCACAGGAACAGCGCGCCGGCCTCGTGCGCGCGATCGGCCAGGCGGTTGACCGGCTGGATCGTGCCGATCTCGTTGTTGACCTGCATGACCGCGACCAGCCCGGTGCCTTGCGCAAACTCGACCTCGGGATCGACCAGCCCGTCGGGACCGACGGGCAGTTCCTGGACCGGCGCGCCGGTCGCCAGTGCCGGATTGACCACGGCAGAATGTTCGATCGCCGACCGCGCGATGCCGGGCCGATCAGTTGGGCGCACGACGGTGCGGATCGCCTGGTTCAGCGCCTCCGTCGCGCCGCTGGTGAAGATCACCCGGCCGCCCCTGGGCAGCAGCGCGGCGACCTGTTCGCGCGCGACCTCGACTGCGGCGGCGGCGGCCCTTCCCGCCTTGTGCATCGAGTGCGGATTGGCAAAGCCCATGCTTTCCGGCCCAGCCAGCCACGGCAGCATTGCCGCGCGCGCTTCGGGCGCCAGAGGCGTCGTTGCCTGGTGGTCTAGGTAGATGAATTCGGCGGGCATGGTCGCTTGTCGTTGCTTTTCAGGGCTTCGTTTCTATATAGCGCACTCTTCTTCAAGATAGCCCCATCCGGGCCGGCAAGCCGATTTTCACGGACGCCGCGGACGGGGGCTAGCCCAGAAACAGGTGCGCGACATATGCCAGCCGTCATTTTCCCCGGTCCCGAAGGCCGCCTCGAAGGCCGTTTCCAGCCTGCCACGCGCCCCCGCGCACCGGTTGCGATGATCCTGCATCCGCATCCCCAGGCCGGCGGCACGATGAACGACCGCATCACCCAGGCGATGTACAAGGATTTCGCCGCACGCGGGTTTGCCACGTTGCGCTTCAACTTTCGCGGCGTGGGCCGCAGCCAGGGCAGCTTCGACAATGGCATCGGCGAACTGAGCGATGCTGCGGCGGCGCTCGACTGGGTCCAGTCGATCCACCCCGAAGCCAGCACCACCTGGATCGCCGGCTATTCGTTCGGCGCGCTGATCGGCATGCAGTTGCTGATGCGCCGCCCGGAAATCCGCGGCTTCATCTCGGTCGCGCCGCCGGCGAACATGTACGATTTCAGCTTCCTCGCGCCCTGCCCCGCCTCGGGCATCATCATCCAGGGCGCGGCCGACACGGTGGTGACGCCCAACGCGGTGCAGAAGCTGGTCGACAAGCTGCGCACGCAAAAGCACATCACGATCCATCACGAGGAAATCCCGCGCGCAAACCATTTCTTTGAAACCGAAATGGACGACCTGATGCGTTCGGTCGACAACTACCTCGATTTCCGGCTAGCGCCGGATTGTCCGATCCGCTGATTCCTACCTGAGCGCGCCGCTGGCCGGTGCATGAGCACCGTCCACCGGCGCCAGCCAGATCGCGACATTGGCGACCATCACGGCCGCTAGAACAAGCATGAGCGCAGCCTGCTTGCGCATCCCGCGCCGCCACCAGGCTATGGCTCCGATCACCATGGCGATAGCGGCCAGAACGAGGACGGACAGGATCGTGTCGCTCACTGGCCGTCCTGATTTCGCAAAGATCCGAGGTCGGCCAGAATTGCATTGAGAACGCTGCGGTCGCCTTCGTCGTCGAGGATCGCTGCGACGGACGGCCTTGCCGCTGCCGCTGCCGCTCGGCTGGGCGCGCTCCCTCCCTTGTCGGTCAGGAAATCGCCGAGCAGCGTACCGAGATTGTCCAGAATGCCACTTCCTTCGGATGCGGAGGTCTGCGCGCGGGCCGAAAGGTAGCCGCCGATCAGCATGGCCAGTATCGGCAGCATTCTTTTCAGCGTATCGGTATCAACCCCGCTTCTTTCCGATGCGTGGGCGGCAACCGCCGCGCTGACGTCCTTGTTGCCAAATATCGCCGCAAGAACGCTGTTGCCGCGCGCGATATCTGTTGAATCGGGGCCCAGAACGTTGGACGCAAGGCCTCCCCCGCCCAGGTCGTCCAGCGCATCGATCAGCTGGCCTACGCCCTCCGCGCCGCCGCCAGCCTTTCCCGCGTGGTTGCGAAAACCACCGACGAGCGCAGGCAGCAGCGCGTCCGACCCGGCAGCCGCAACACTTGGCGATACGCCAAGCTCCCTGGAGACAGCTTCCAGCCCGCCGCTTCTCCGCAGCATTTCCATCATGTAACGTCCGGCCATTTCCCGGGCTCTCCACCGCGCGACCCGGTTTCGTCCCATTATGCTTCAGGCTACACGGCAATTGCGCGCAGGGCCAATATCAAAAAGCGACATTTCCGCAATCGACCGCAAAATTCGCGTAGAGGCAGAAATATTCTGAGGGCGGATCGAACCACGCGCTGGCACGTTGATGCAACAGGCGCGCCGCGATCAGGCGCACTGGCAGACCAAGGATCCCGCGATGTCGATATTCAGCAAGATCAAGGACGCCATCTTCGGCAAGAAGGCCCAGGCTCAGACCCCCACACCCGAGGCCGCACCTGCGGCCACGCAGACTGGCGCTGCTCCGCAGCCGGCCCCCGCACCGGTCCAGGAAGTCGACATCGAGGCCTCGCTCACCTCGATGCCGGGCGCGGACAGGCTGAACTGGCGAACCTCGATCGTCGACCTGATGAAGCTGCTCGACATCGATTCCAGCTACGAGAACCGCAAGGAACTGGCGCAGGAACTGGGCAACGCCAATTATTCCGGCTCGGCCGAGGACAACCTGCTCCTCCACCGCCAGGTCATGAAGGCGCTTGCAGACAACGGCGGCAAGGTTCCGGCCGAACTGCTCGACTGATCATGCGCGTCAGGGCTCGGCCCGATCGGGGCCGAGCCAGCCATGCCGGGCCTCGACACTGAACAGACGGTCACGCGAATAGAGCGTGAGCGGCCAGTTCCGGTCGCCGATCTGGCTCAGAAGGAGAGCATTGACGATCCTGGCCAGTCCAGCGCCGCGCTCCTCACCGAGAAAATTCCTCACGCCGCCGATGTAAAGCAGCGTCAGGGTATGATGGTAGCCCTGGCTATCGTCGTTCACCCCGCCCACTGCCACGTTGTAGTTGCGGATGATGTCGGGGAGATCGGTTTCCGGCACGATGTCGGGGCGCTCGAGGAGAAGCCAGGCGCAGGCCGCCAGGTGGGCTTCATGGGTCCACTCGGACTTGGGCAACGTTCGCGCCAGCAGGCCCGCGCCGACGCGGCGGATCTCCGCGTCGGAAGCGAACAGGCGAACGGGGTATTCGGTCATCGGGACACTCCCTGGGTCTGGTATCAGGCCCGCGGAGCTGTCCCGGGCCGGTCAGGCGGCGGTCGGAGCCGCGTTGCGAACGCCTTGGTCGACGTAGTCGACGAACTGTTCGAAGTTCGCGATGAACTTGCCGACCAGTTCCTGCGCCGTCTGATCATATTGTTGCGGATCGGCCCAGGTCTTGCGCGGGTCGAGAAGTTGCGCATCGACGCCGGGCACGCTGACCGGGACTTCAAAGCCGAAGTTTGGATCCTTGCGGAACTCCGCGTTGTTGAGGCTGCCGTCGAGCGCGGCGTTGAGCAACGCGCGGGTGGCCTTGATGGGCATCCGCTTGATCCCTGGCTGGGTCGCCTTGCCGCCCGACCAGCCGGTGTTGACCAGCCAGCACTGCGCCCCGCCCTTGGCGATACGCTCCTTCAGCAGGTTTCCATACACGCTGGGGTGGCGCGGCATGAAGGCGGCGCCGAAGCATGTCGAGAAGGTCGCTTCCGGTTCGGTCACGCCGATTTCGGTGCCGGCGACCTTGGCCGTGTAGCCCGACAGAAAATAATACATCGCCTGGTCAGGGGTCAGCCGCGCGATCGGAGGCAGCACGCCGAAGGCATCGGCGGTCAGCATGATGACGTTGGACGGGGCCGGGCCGAGATTCTTTTCCGACACGTTCGGAATGAATTCGATCGGATAGGCGCCGCGCGTGTTCTCGGTCTTGCTGCCGTCGCTAAAGTCCAGCTCGCGCGTCGCCTCGTCCATGGTGACGTTCTCGAGGATCGTCCCGAACATCTGCGTGGTGGCGTAGATTTCCGGCTCACCCTCGGCCGAAAGGTTGATCATCTTGGCGTAGCAGCCGCCTTCGAAATTGAACACCGCTTGGTCCGACCAGCCGTGTTCGTCGTCGCCGATCAGTGTGCGGCTGGCGTCGGCCGAGAGCGTGGTCTTGCCGGTTCCCGACAGGCCGAAGAAAATCGCGCTCTTGCCGTCGTTGCCGATGTTGGCCGAGCAATGCATCGGCATCACGCCCTGCGCCGGCAACAGGAAGTTCAGCAGGCCGAACACGCCCTTCTTCATCTCGCCCGAATATTCGGTGTTGCCGATCAGGATCAGCTTTTCGCTGAAGTTGACCGCGATCACCGTGTCGCTGCGGCAGCCGTGACGCTCGGGATTCGCCTTGAAGCTGGGCAGGTTCACGATCGTGTATTCCGGCAGGAAGCCGGCCAGCTCGTCCGCGGTCGGACGGACCAGCAAGGTGCGGATGAACAGGCTGTGCCAGGCCATCTGGGTGATGACGCGCACGTTGACGCGGTATTCGGGCTGCGATCCGCCGAACAGGTCGGCGACGAAAAGCTCGTCCTGGTTAGCCAGGGCAGCCATGAAATCGGCCTTGAGGTTGGCCCAATGCTCACCCGCCATCGGCTGGTTGATCGCGCCCCAGTTGACCGTGTCTTCGGTCACCGCATCGCGGACGATGAACTTGTCCTTGACGCTGCGCCCCGTGAACTTGCCCGTATCGACGAGCAGTGCGCCATGACGGGTCAGCTTGCCCTCTTCGCGCGCGATCGCGTGTTCGATCAACGGCGCCGTGCCGAGGTTGGCGAAGATCGTGGCGCTGGTGGTGATCCCCAGGTGATCGAGCGGGTGGGAAAGCATGCCGTTCAAGTCCATCTCCGTAACCAAAAGGCCGCCTGGATACGTGCCAGGACGGGAAGTTCCGCATACCTATGCAAAGATTCGTCCCGGCGCATAGTCCAGCAGGCCGATTCCGTCAAATACGTAACGGATATCTCGTACCCGTCCGGTAGGCGCCGCCTTCGCCGCCGATTGCCAGAGGCAGCGCGAACGGGTAGCCCCGCAGGCGCCGATGACCGACACCGCGCCAGCCTCGTCCCCTGCCGAATCGCCCCGGGTGATTGCGCTGGTTGACGACGACCGCAACATCCTGACCACCGTATCGATCGCGCTCAGGTCCGAAGGCTTCGTCACGCGGGTTTATTCCGACGGCGAGACCGCGCTCAAGGCGCTGCTCGACAATCCGCCTGACCTCGCGGTCTGCGACATCAAGATGCCGCGCATGGACGGTCTTCAATTGCTGCAGAAGCTGCGCGAGACCAGCGCCTTGCCGGTGATCTTCCTGACCAGCAAGGACGAGGAGCCGGACGAGGCGCTGGGCCTGGCGATGGGCGCCGACGACTATATCGCAAAGCCGTTCAGTCAGCGCCTGCTGATCGCCCGCATTCGCGCGATCCTGCGCCGTAGCGCCCTGGTTCGCGGCGCGCCCGAGGTCGAAAACGACGAACAACCGGCCGAGGCAATCCGCCGCGGAAGGCTGGAAATGGACCCTCTGCGCCACCAGGTGCTGTGGAACGGTCAGCCCGTATCGTTGACCGTGACGGAGTTCCTGATCCTCGAGGCGCTCGCCGCCCGCCCCGGCGTGATCAAGAGCCGCAACCAGTTGATGGACGCGGCCTACAGCGACGACGTCTTCGTCGACGATCGTACCATCGACAGCCACATCAAGCGGCTGCGGCGAAAGTTCCGCAGCGTCGATCCACACTTCGGTGCGATCGAGACGCTGTATGGCGCTGGCTATAGCTACTCCGATGGCTGACAGCCGCCCTGCCGAAAGCTGGCAGCGCCGCCGGGCGTGGACGCGGCGAACGTCGCTGACGGTGCGCATCCTGGCGGTCAACATCATCGCGCTCGGGCTGATGGCGGGCAGCCTGTTCTATCTCGATTCCTACCGCAAGCAGCTGCTCGACGTGCGTTTCAAGCTGGCCCGGGCAGAGGCCGAAATCACGGCCAACGGCCTTGCCGAAACGCCGATCGCCGGGCGCAAGGCGCTGTTCGAACGGGTCAGCCGCGACCAGGACCTGCGTTTGCGGCTCTACGATGCCAGGGGCCGGCTGATCCTCGACAGCGATAAGGTTTCGGGCCCAGCCTACACCTTCGTTGATCCCGCCAGCGAGCCGTTCCTGCTGCGCGTCGCACGCAACATCGACCGCGCAATGAGCTGGGTGCTGGGGACGACGCCGGTGCCCGAGTACCGCGACCCGCCCACCGAAAGCGTAGATGCCTGGCCCGAGCTGGCCGCCGCCAAGAAAACCGGCAAGGCCTACGTCCTGCAGCGATCGGCCCCCGATGAAACTCCGGTCATCACCGCGGCGGCTCCCGTCGGCGTGCGCGGCGAGATGCTGCTGACTACGCGCAATGCCCGCGACATCACGCAGGACGTGCGCGATGCGCGCGGCACGCTTGGCATCGTGCTGGCAATTACCCTGCTGATCTCGATCCAGCTTTCGCTGTTCCTGGCGCGGACCATCGTTCAGCCGCTGCGCGCGCTGGTCCGTGCCGCCATCCGCGTGCGGCTCGGTCGCGATCGCGAGGTGGTGGTCCCGCGCCTGCCCGAGCGCGGCGACGAGATCGGCCTGCTCGCCCGTGCCCTGTCCGACATGACCCTCGCGCTGCGCCACCGCATCGACGCGGTCGAGACCTTTGCCGCCGATGTCGCGCACGAAATCAAGAACCCGCTCGCCTCGCTGCGCAGCGCGATCGAGACGATGGAAAAGGTCGACGATCCGGCGCTGCGCGCCGAACTGGTCGGCATTGCCGCCCATGACGTGCGTCGCATCGACAGGTTGGTCACCGAAATCGCCGAGGCCAGCCGGATCGATGCCGAACTGAGCCGCACCGAATTCGTCCCCGTCGATCTCGAGACGCTGGCCGGCACTCTGGTTTCCGCGCGCGAGGAGCGGCAGGTCGACCAGGGACGCAGCGTGCGCCTCGTGCCGCTCGGTCCTGGACCTTTCGTGGTACCGGGGGATCCGGCGCGGCTGGAGCGGGTACTGGAGAACCTGGTCGACAATGCAGTCTCTTTTTCTCCGCCAGAGGCCAGCGTCGACATCACGCTGGAGCGCATGGACGACCATGTCCGGCTGGCGGTGCGCGATGCGGGCCCCGGCATTCCCGACGACGCGCGTGAGCAGGTGTTCGACCGGTTCCATTCGGTCCGCCCCAAGGGCGAGGACTTCGGCGGACATTCGGGCCTCGGCCTCGCTATCGCGCGCACCATCGTCGAAGCCCACGACGGCAGCCTTTACGCAACCGACCGGGACGACGGACAGCCGGGTGCCAACTTGGTGGCCGAACTCCCGCTCGAGCGCGAGGACCAGGAATGAGCCTGCTTCTGAATGTCAGCGCGGTGTCCTGCGCCGGGCGGGGCGTGCTGATCGAGGGCGCGGCGGGCAGCGGTAAATCGAGCTTGACCCTGGCCTTGATCGACCGCGGCGCCATGCTGATCGGCGACGATGGCTTGCGCATCGAATCGCGCGGCAACCGCCTGATCGCCAGCCCGCCGCCCAAGGCGAGCGGCCTGATCGAAGTCCGCAACGTCGGCCTGCTGCCCTTCCCGACCGTCGACGCGGTGCCGCTATGCCTGGTTCTGACGCTGGACCCGGCCGCCCCACGTTTCGTCGACGCAGCCGAAATCCTCGAGGTAGAGGGCCAGACGCTGCCGCTGATCCGCCTGTGGCCGGACAGCCCGCAGATCGCGCTGCGGGCAGAAGCCGCGCTCAGGCAGTGGGGCCTGCCGGCTTGCTGAACAGGGCGGGCAGCTTGTGCAGCAGCACGGCGACGATCCACCCCAGGGCCAGGCCGACCACGGCCGAAGCCACGGCGTAGGTGAGCCAGCCGAGCACGCCGCCGAGGACGCCGGTCGCGTGCTCGACCGCGTGCTGCACGCTGTGGGCAATATCTGCCGGGCCATGCCAGCCGAGTTCTTCGGTGCCGTGAAGGATGATCCCGCCGCCGACCCAGAGCATGGCCGCGGTGCCGACCACCGAAAGCACCGCAAGGATGCGCGGCATCGCCCTGAGCAGGCCCCGTCCGACCGCCTTCGCCGCAGCCGTGCTGCGATTCTCGACCATATGCAGGCCGATGTCGTCCATCTTCACGATCAGCGCCACAGCGCCGTAAACGATCACCGTAATGGCCACGCCCACCACGGCGAGGACCAGCCCGCGCTCGACGATCGGGGTGTCGGCGATCTCGGCAAGCGCAATGGCCATGATCTCGGCCGAAAGAATCAGGTCGGTACGCACCGCGCCCGACACGCGTTCCTTCTCGAACGCAGCCACGTCGCTGATGGGGTCTTCAAGCGTCTGGCCGTGCTCCTCGCCGCCCAGCTTCTCCATGATCTTTTCCGCGCCTTCATAGCACAGGAACAGGCCGCCGATCATCAGTAGCGGGGTCATCGCCCAAGGCAGGAACTCGCTGATCAGCAGCGCGCCGGGCAGAAGCAGGACCAGTTTGTTGAACAGGCTGCCCTTGGCGATCTTCCAGATGATCGGCAGTTCGCGATCGGGCGTGAACTCGGTCACGTAGGTCGGCGTTACCGCGGCATCGTCGATCACCACGCCGGCGGCCTTGGTCCCGGCCTTGGCCGCTGCCACGCCGACATCGTCGATCGAGGCGGCCGCTGCCTTGGCAATGACGGAAATATCGTCCAGCAGCGCGACGAGGCCGGTAGGCATGGGGTTACAATCCTCCTGTTGGTGCGAGCGGTCTTGGCCAGCCTTTTCCTAACGCGCAAGGGCCAAAGGGTTCCCGCCCAGCGCGCGACAAGGCTTGCTTTTCCCGGTCCAGCCTGTATGGGCCGCCGCTTCCGGGAGATTCCCGGATGCAGAGAAAGCCGGAGGGGCCCCGCAATCCCGCGGATCAGCCAGCGATCGGTTATGAAGATGAAAGGCATGGTATGCCGCTCTACGAGCATACGTTCCTGGCGCGCCAGGATCTGAGCCAGGCGCAGGTTGATGCGCTGGCCGCTACCGCTACCGAGATCGTCGAAACAGGCCAGGGCAAGGTCACCAAGACCGAAACCTGGGGCCTCAAGAATCTCGCCTACAAGATCAAGCGCAACCGCAAGGCGCACTTCGTGATGCTCAACATCGAAGCCCCCGCGGGCGTCGTTGCCGAGCTGGAACGCCAGACCGCGATCAACGAAGACGTGATCCGCTGGCTGACCGTCCGCGTTGACGAGCACGAAACCGGCCCGTCGGTGCAGATGCGCAAGAACGACCGCGAGCGCACCAAGCGCCGCGAACGCGAGGAGTTCTAAGTCATGGCCCGCGCATTCTTCCGCCGCCGCAAGAGCTGCCCGTTCTCGGGCAAGAACGCTCCCAAGATCGATTACAAGGACACGCGCCTGCTTCAGAACTACATGTCTGAACGCGGCAAGATCGTGCCGAGCCGCATCACCGCCGTTTCTGCCAAGAAGCAGCGCGAACTGGGCCAGGCCATCAAGCGCGCCCGCCACCTGGGCCTTCTGCCCTACCTCGTGAAGTAAGGGGACCGGTACCATGGATATCATCCTCCTCGAACGCATCGAGAAGCTGGGCACCATCGGCGATGTCGTGACCGTCAAGGACGGCTACGCGCGCAACTTCCTGCTGCCCAACAAGAAGGCGCTGCGCGCCAACGAAGCCAACAAGAAGGTCTTCGAAGCCAACCGCGCCAAGATCGAAGCCGACAACGCGTCGCGTCGCGGTGAAGCCGAAAAGAACTCGGAAAACGTCGAAGGCAAGTCGGTCGTCCTGATCCGCGCCTCGTCGAACGCCGGCCAGCTTTACGGTTCGGTCTCGGTGCGCGACATCGTCGAAGCGCTGAACGCCGAAGGCGCTGGCGTGACCAAGTCGATGATCGTGCTGGAACGCCCGATCAAGACCATCGGCGTGTTCGACGTCAAGGTTGCGCTGCACCCGGAAGTCGTCGTTGGCGTCAAGGTCAACGTCGCCCGCTCGCCGGATGAAGCGGAGCAGCAGGCCCAGGGCGTCGACGTCATCGCTGCGATGTTCGAAGACGAAGCTGCGGCCGACGCGATCACCGACTTCACCCCCGGCAACGGCGAAGATCTGGAAGCCGACGCTCCGGCCCCGGCCGCCGAGGCTACGGAAGGCGACGACGAAGCCTGAGCCTTCGCCGTTTCTTCGCGAACAGGATCAGGGGGTGCTTCGGCGCCCCCTTTTCTTTTGTCTGGAGCGCGCGAAAGTTCCCGTCATTGAAATGTCGCCGGACCATGGTTATAGGCCCGCGATGGAAACGACAGAAAACATCATCGCGGAACTGGTCCGCGTTTACGACGAAGCCGTCACCACCCTGCGCAGCGACGTGATCGCCTACGCCACCGACGGCACCCTTCCCCCCGAAGACCGCCGCAGCACCCACGCCTGGTGCTATCCGGCGCTTATCGTGCACTATCACGGTGTCGAAACCCGGCCGGATCTGGCGCGTGCCTTCGGCCGACTGGCCCACGACGGCACCTTCTCCACCACCGTGACGCGCCCGGCCCTGTTTGCCGATTACCTCGCCGAACAGCTCGAACTGCTTGCCGGCGACTACGAGATCACGGTCGAGGTAAGCCGTTCGTCGCAGGAAATCCCCTTTCCCTACGTGGTCGATGCCAGCTCCGGGCTCGGCAGCGTCAGCCCTAGCGAACTGGCCCGCCACTTCCCCTCGACCGAACTGGCCATGATCGGCGACGAACTGGCCGACGGGGTCGCGGTCGACGGCATGGACGAAACCATCCCGCTGGCGCTGTTCGACGGGCTGCGCACCGATTTCAGCCTTGCGCGCCTGGCGCACTACACCGGGACCGCGGCCGAGCATTTCCAGCGCTTCATTCTGTTCACCAACTACCACCGCTATGTCGACGAATTCGTCGACTGGGCGGGCCAGCAGCTCGGCAAGGACGAATACACCGCTTTGTCGGGTGCGGGCGGCCTGTTCCTCGACGCAGCGACCGACAACGCGCGCGACCGGCTTTCCGACACGGCGTGGCGCCGCCACCAGATGCCGGCCTATCACCTGATCCGCCCGGATCATTCGGGCATCACGCTGGTCAACATCGGGGTCGGCCCGTCCAACGCCAAGACGATCTGCGATCACCTGGCTGTGCTGCGACCCGAAGCCTGGCTGATGATCGGCCACTGCGGCGGGCTGCGCGACACGCAGAAGATCGGCGACTTCGTCTTGGCCCACGCTTACCTGCGCGACGATCATGTGCTCGACCCGGTGCTGCCACCGGAAATTCCGATCCCGGCCATTGCCGAAGTGCAGATTGCCCTCGCCCAGGCCGCTGAAATGGTCAGCGGCGATGTCGGCGCGAACCTCAAGAAGCGGATGCGGACCGGTACCGTCGCCACCACCGACGATCGCAACTGGGAGCTACGCTACACCCAGTCCGCGCGCCGCCTCAGCCAGAGTCGCGCGATCGGCATCGACATGGAAAGCGCGACCATCGCCGCGCAGGGCTATCGCTTCCGCGTGCCTTACGGAACCCTGCTCTGCGTGTCGGACAAGCCGCTCCACGGCGAGATCAAGCTGCCCGGCCAGGCAAACCGCTTTTACGAGGAGACCATCGCCTCGCACCTGCAGATCGGCACCACCACGATCGACCTGCTGCGCGCGCAACGCGCACGTCTCCACAGCCGCAAGCTGCGCGCCTTCAACGAGCCGCCGTTCCGTTAAGCGCCCGGTTCAGGCCGCAAGGAAGTCGCGGATCGCCAGCCCCAGGTCCGGTTTGGTAACGCAACTCATGTGCGTGCCAGGGACCACGGCCTGGACCGCATTCGGCAAGGTCTCGGTCAAGGCTGCGGGATCGCCGTTGTCGCGGTCCTGATCGCCGTTGACGACAAGCGTCGGCATGGTGATCGTGGCAAGCGCCGTCGGCGGCGTGTCGGTAAAGGTTTGCAGCAGCAGCCGCACCGCAGCCCGGTCGACCTTCATGGTCTTCATGAAGGAAACTGCGTTGAAGGCGGGATCGCCATGCTTGATCGTCTCGAAGCGATCGATCGCGTCGATAAAGAAGGCGCCCCTGGCCGTCCAGCCGGCGAGCCCTTCAAGGCCCATGCCGCCCAGCACGAGGCGGCGCGGGCTGACCCCGGCGATAACGCCGCGCACGGCTGTTCGCGCGCCCAGCGAAAAGCCGCAAAGGTCGAAGTCGGACAGATCGAGATGCGCAACCAGTGCGGCAAGATCCCTGGCCAGCACGTCGTCGGGATAGGCATCCGGATCGTGCGGCGCCTCGCTGTGCCCGTGCGCGCGAAGATCGGGCATAAGACATTCGAAACCGGCTTCGACCAGCAGGTCGGCCTGGCCGAATTTGATCCAGTTCATTTCCGCGCTGGAAAACAGGCCGTGCAGCAGGATCACCGGGCGACCGGCACCCATCCGGTGCAGGGCCAACCGCGCCCCATCAAAGCCGTCGTAGAACTTGGTGCTCAACGTCACTCAGGAACCCCCAGCCCGACCTCGGCATAGCGCTCCGCCACGCTTGGCGTCGTCGCGGTGTAGTGGCGCGGCAGGTCACGGGTGTCGAGCCACGCCTCGTGAATCGATTCGGCGCCGGCATGGGCCACCGGCTTGAAAGCGGACGGATCGTCGAAGCTGCCCACCGTCAGGTCGATGTCCTTGCCCTGCCGCAGGAAATCGAAGCCCAGCGGCGTCCCGCAGGCCGAACAGAACGGCCGCCGCGCAATCGGCGAGCTTTGGTACCAGTCCGGCTCGCTTTCCCAGGTCAGGCTCGCGACCGGGACCTGCACAAAGGCCGCCGCGATGCCGCCGGTCGCCTTCTGGCACATCCGGCAATGGCACCAGTAGGCATCGTCGCTCTCGAGATCGACGCTGTAGCGCACGCGGCCGCACTGGCAGCCGCCGGTCATGGTCCGGGTCATGCCTTACCCCTTCTGCAAATGCCTCCGCCCGAGCAGTTCGGCAATCTGGACCGCGTTGAGCGCGGCGCCTTTGCGCAGGTTGTCCGAAACGCACCACAGCGCAAGGCCGTTGTCGACCGTCGGATCCTCGCGCACGCGCGACACGAAGGTCGCACCGTCGCCGACGCATTCGACCGGGGTGACGTATCCGCCGTCCTCGCGCTTGTCGATCAGCATGACGCCCGGCGCCTCGCGCAGGATGTCCTGCGCTTCCTCGGCCGAAATCTCGTCCTCGAATTCCAGGTTGATCGATTCCGAATGGCCGACGAAGACCGGCACGCGCACGCAGGTGGCGTTCACCTTGATCTTGGGGTCGAGGATCTTCTTGGTTTCGACCACCATCTTCCATTCCTCCTTGGTCGATCCGTCGTCCAGGAAGCTGTCGATGTGCGGGATCACGTTGAAGGCGATCTGCTTGGTGAATTTGACCGGTTCGTTGGCCTGGCCGACGAAGATGTTGCGGCTCTGCTCGAACAGTTCGTCCATGCCCTGCTTGCCCGCGCCCGACACCGACTGGTAGGTGCTGACCACCACGCGCTTGATCTTCGCCTTGTCGTGCAGCGGCTTGAGCGCGACGACCATCTGCGCGGTCGAGCAGTTGGGGTTGGCGATGATCATCTTCGCCTTGTAGCCGTCGATCGCCTCGGGGTTCACTTCGGGCACGATCAACGGCACGTCCGGGTCCATCCGGTAGAACGACGAATTGTCGATCACCACGCAGCCAGCCGCCGCAGCCTTGGGCGCATAGGTCTTGGATACTTCGGACCCGGCGGAAAACAGCGCTATGTCCCAGCCGGTGAAATCGAAATGCTCGATATTGCGGACCTTGAGCGTGCGCCCGGTCTCGCCGAAGTCGATTTCGTCGCCGGTCGAACGCGACGAGGCGACGGCGGCGAGCTCCTCGATCGGAAACTCGCGCTCGGCCAGCACGTTCAGCATCTCGCGCCCGACATTGCCAGTCGCGCCGACCACAACCACCCGGTAACCCATCGTCATTCTCCGCAGATTTCGTGCCAGGCCCTAGCCGGTCACTTCGGCGGCGTCACCCCGTGCCGTTCGAGGAACGCCAGGATCGTACCCCACAGGTGCGCGCTGACCTTCGGTCCGGAAACGCGGTGGGTGTAGCCGGGGTAGAGCATCATCTCGAACGGCACGTTCTCGGCCTGCAACTTCGCGATGAGCGCGGATGAGTTTTCGAATACCACGTTGTCGTCGGCCATGCCATGGATCACCAGAAGCGGATCCTTGATCTTTGCGGCGTCGGCCAGCGCGTTGGACTGTTCGTAGACCTTGGGCAACTTGGTCGGATCGCCGAGGTACCGCTCGGTATAGTTGGTGTCGTAAAGCTCCCACTTGGTTACCGGAGCGCCAGCAATGCCCGCCGCGTAAAGGCCCTGGTCTGCCTGCAGCATCTTCAGCGTCATGTAACCGCCATAGGACCAGCCATAGGTGGCGATCTTGTCCGGATCGACGAAGGGCAGGCTCCTGAGATAGAGCGCGCCGGCTTTCTGGTCCTCGACCTCGACGCTGCCCATGGCGTGCCAGATCTGGCTGGCAAACTTGACGCCTCGGTTCTCGGTCCCGCGGTTGTCGATCTCGAAGACGATATAGCCCTTGGCGACCAGGGCCTGGGTCAGAGGGTTCGTCCAGGCGCTGGTGACCTGCTGCGCCGTCGGGCCGCCGTAATGCTGGAAGAACACCGGATAGCGCTTGCCCGGCTGCATGACCGGGGTCGTCATCTTCCAGTGCAGATCGCTGCCGTCGACCGCCTTGATCGTGCCAAACTGCGCGGGACGGTGCGCCGCAAGGTACGGCGCGTAGGGATGGCTGGCGTCCAGCTTGTTCTCCTCCACCCAGGCCAGCCGCTTGCCGGTCTGATCGGCGAGATAGACCTGCGACGGCTGCGAGTTGGCCGACCGGCTGACCAGCAGCGTCTGCCCGGTCTTGTCCATGCTGGCATTCGCGTCCCAGCCGGTTTCGGTCAGGCGCTCGATCTTGCCGGGTGCAGACAGGTTCAGCGCATAAACACCCTGTTCGATGGCCGAATCCCTGTTGGCGGTGAAGAACACGCGGCCCTTCTTCTGATCCACACCGACCAGGTTGCTGACCACCCACGGCCCCTTGGTCAGCTGCTTCCACCTGCCGTTCCTGACGTGCCACAGGTGGCCATAGCCATCGCGTTCCGACCACCAGACCAGGCTGCCGTCGTCGAGGAAGCGGTAGTTGTTGGTCAGGTTGATCCAGCTCTTCGCGGCCGCCTTCTCGGTGAACAGCACGCTCGCCTTGCCAGTCGCGGGATCGACCTTGAGCATGTCGAGCAGGGTCTGCTCGCGGTTCATCCGCTGGACGTAGAGCGCCTTGGCATCGGGCGACCAGTTGACGCGGGCCAGGTAGATGTCCGGATTGCTCCCCAGATCGACCTGCACCCGCTCGCTACCGTCCGGCTTCATCACGTAAAGCGAGACCAGCGAATTGCGCGTGCCGGCAGCCGGATAGCGCTGCTGGAAGGTCTTGGTCCCTTCCGCCCCGATCGCCGCGCGGGTAACGATCCCGACCGGCGCATCGTCGAACCGCTGGACCGCAATCCGACTGTCGTCGGGTGCCCACCAGTATCCGGTGAAGCGGGCCATTTCCTCTTGCGCGACGAACTCGGCTTCACCCCAGTGGACCGTCTCCGAACTCTCGGCGGGCGTGACCGGCCGGGCGCTTTGGCCCACCGGGCCGACCCACAGCCGCCGGTCGCGCACGAAGGACAGGTAGGCGCCCTTCTCGCTCAGCGCGGGATTGAGCTCGTCCTCCTTGCTCTCCGTCAACTTCTGCACCGAGCCGTCGAGCTTGGCGAGAAACAGGTCGCCGTCGAGCGGGACGAGGATGCCCTTGCCGTCGGCCGACCAGGAATAGTTGACGATGCCCTTCACATCGCCCAGCCGCATGCGTTCGCGCTGCATCTTTTCGGCCTCGGACAGGTCCTTGCCCGACCCCAGCTTCAGACTGTCGACCAGCATGGTCCACTGGCTGGTGGTGCGATCGAACCCCCACAGGTCCCAGCGTTCGCGGTCGTCGGCGCGGTTGCGCAGCATGGTCAGGAAACGGCCGTCGGGCGAAAGCTTGACCCCGCGCGGCACCGGGCCGTTGAGGCTGGGGCTGGCGAAGACCCGTTCCAGCGGCAACGCGGTACCGACGGATGCCGCCTGCGTCACGGGAGCCTCCTGCGCAAGGGCTGCGGGCGCGATGGCAAGACAGGTTGCGGCAAGCAGGACGGACGGCAGACGCATGACAAGTGAAGTCCCCACGGAAACAGGAAAAAGGGCGCCCCGGTCGATGCCGGGACGCCCTTCTTAAATGCTCTTCGGCTTAGCGCCAGAGCCGTTGGTCGATTGACTTCAGGCTTCGGTGCGAACGTCGCGGCGTTCGGCGATGCGGGCGCGCTTGCCGGTACGACCACGCAGGTAGTACAGCTTGGCACGGCGCACCACGCCCTTGCGGACGACGGTGATGCTGTCGATGTTCGGCGAGTAGAGCGGGAACACGCGTTCCACGCCTTCACCGAAGCTCATCTTGCGGACGGTGAAGTTGCTGCCGATGCCCTTGTTCGCACGCGCGATGCAAACGCCTTCGTAGGCCTGCACGCGGCTGCGCTCACCTTCGATGACCTTCACGCCGACGCGAACGGTGTCGCCCGGACGGAACTCGGGAATATCCTTGGAAGCCTTGGCGATTTCCTCGGCTTCGATCTGCTGGATCAGGTTCACTGGTCCAATTCCTTCTTCTTTCGCCGCGCATCAGAGGCAGGCGGGACCCGAGCGCCCTCGTGACGCTCCCAAAGATCCGGCCTGCGTGACCGAGTGTCGATCTCGGACTGTGACTTGCGCCACCCCGCGATCTTCGCATGATCCCCCGATCGCAGCACTTCAGGGATCGTGCGCCCTTCCCACGTGGTGGGTCGGGTATAGTGCGGATACTCGAGGAGGCCGTTCTCGAACGATTCCTCGGTACCGCTTGAAGCGGCGCCCATTACGCCGGGAAGCAGCCGAATGCAAGCGTCCAGCAGCATGATCGCTGCCGGTTCGCCGCCGGACAGGATGATGTCGCCGACGCTGACTTCCTCGACCGCCCTTCCTTCGAAGATGCGCTCGTCAAATCCCTCGAAGCGGCCGCACAGGACGATGGCGCCCGGACCCTGTGCCAGCTCGCGCACGCGGGCCTGCGAAAGAGGCTTGCCGCGCGGGGTCATGGCGATAACGGGGGCTTCGGGATTTCCCAGCCGCGCGTGGTCGATCGCCGCGGCCAGCACATCGACGCGCAGCACCATGCCGGCCCCTCCGCCAGCGGGCGTGTCGTCCACCGTGCGATGCTTGTCGATCGCGAAGTCGCGGATCTGGACGGTCTCGAGGCTCCACTTCCCCTCGGCCTGCGCGCGGCCAGCGAGGCTTACGCCGAGCGGCCCGGGGAACATCTCCGGGTAAAGCGTCAGGACTGTGGCACGGAAGGTCATGGCGACTGGGCCTTTTTCAGATTGGCCGCGCTTCTGCAATCGAAGTCTTGCCAGCGCGCCACCCCTCGCCGACACTCGCGCGATGCGCCGCCTCGCCTTCCTGCTGTCACTGATCGCAAATCCCGCTTCTGCCGAAGAGATCGGCGAGTGCCGCTTCGACCGCGACACGCTGACATTCGCGGGCAGCCCGGTCGAACAGGCGACCTGCCTGCTGCGCAAGATCGGCCTGCTGGCCGAGCGCAGTGCTCAGCCCCTGCCTCCGGTCTTTGCCCGGATCCTCGCCGATGGCAGCACGCCGACCGCAGCGATGAAGGAGGCGGCGTTGGCCGCCTTCCCCCGGCCCTACCAGGACTATGCGCGGACCTGGGCCGATGCGCCGTTGTCCAAAACCGAGGCGGGTCTGCCCGCGCTCTACTTCGTGATCCACGACACCAGCACGCCGTTCTACGAAAACGAGCCCTTCCCAAGGCACCTCGATACCGACTGGACCGTCAACAGTTTCACGCCCTACATGGACGGGACTTTCGCGCGCGAGCCGGTGGCCCACATCTTCCTGTCTCGTTACGGCCAGATCTGGGCCGGGCACGAATTTCAGGAAGGCTGGCGCGCCACCAAGCTTGAAAGCCGCGTCGTCGGCCCTGCCGCGCGCGGCCGGTTCGTGCACATCGAGACGGTCCAGCCGCGCCGCTTCATCCAAGGCTATTCCGATCGCGGCCACACCCACGGGCCGAAGCCGGGATTTTCAGACGCCCAGTACCGTCAGCTTGCCGCTCTATATGTCTACACCAGCGCGCGGGCCGGACGCTGGCTGATCCCCGCGCAGCACAACACGGTCGACGCAGGAATTCCTGACGCGCACGACGATCCGCAGAATTTCGACTTGACGATGTTTGCCAACGAGGTGGATTCGCTGGTCAATCCGTCGCGTAAGCAGCCGTAATCACGATCTTTTCAGCGCTCCACTCGGGGACCGCTGCAGCGTTCATCGGGACCATGAAGGTCTTGCCGGTCGGCCGCCGTACTTCCAGCACGTCGCCAGCGCCAAAGTTCTCGACCGCGATGCAGGCGCCGAGGTCTTCGCCCTCTGTTGAAACAACCGGAAGGCCGATCAGGTCGGCGTGGTAATATTCGCCCGCTCCGAGCGCGGGCAGCAGGGCGCGCGGCACCGTTAGCGCCGTGCCGCGCAGAGCCTCGGCCGCCGTGCGGTCCTTTACCTCGGCAAAGCGGGCGATGGCGCCGCCCTTGCCGTCGTCCTTCAGCTTTTCCACCGTCAGACTGGAATTGTTGAAGGCGCGGAATCGCTTCAGCGACGCCACGCCTTCACCGAACAGCTTCAAACGGACCTCGCCCGTCACGCCATGCGCACCGATGACGGCGGCCAGGGTGACGGGAGATGCGCCGGACAAGGCTTAACCCTCGGCCGGTTCCTGCGAGCTTTCGCCCGAAACGTCGCCAGCTTCGTCGCCGGCATCGCTGTTGGGGGTCGCTTCGTTGGCTTCGGCAGCAGCTTCCTCGGCCGGAGCTTCGTCCGCAGCCGGGGCAGCGGCGGCTTCGGCTGCAGCCGCTTCGGCTTCCTTCGCGGCTTCTTCCGCTTCACGGGCCTTTTCGGCCTTTTCCTCGGCGCGGTCCTTGGCCTTCTTGCCCGGCTCGGCCTTCTGCGGGTTCACGGTGGCGGCGCGTTCCTTGATCCCGGCCTTGTCGAGCATGCGGGCGACGCGGTCGGTCGGCTGCGCGCCGACGCCCAGCCAGTAGCGGACACGGTCTTCGACCAGGCGGACGCGACTTTCGTCATCCTTGGCGAGCAGCGGGTTGTAGGTGCCGACCTGTTCGAGGTACTTGCCGTCGCGCGGGGCGCGGCTGTTGGCGACGACGACCTTGTAATAGGGGCGCTTCTTGGAACCGCCGCGCGAAAGACGAAGAGAAACAGACATTTGAACTACCTTTCTAACTAATCACGAAAACTTATTTCTTGAGCAGGTCGTTGAGGTTCGACGGCAGGCCGCCTCCTCCCAGACCCGGCAGGCCGGCATTGGCGCCCGGACCGCCCAGCCCCGGCATGGCGGCACCGAGGCCACCCTTGCCGAACAGCGCGCCGAGCCCCTTGAGGCCGCCCATTTTCTTGATCTGCTTCATCGCCCGCTCCATTTCCTGGTGCATCTTGAGAAGCTTGTTGACGTCCTGGACCTGGACGCCCGACCCATTGGCTATGCGGATCTTGCGCTTGGCGTTGAGCAGGTCCGGCTTGGTCCGCTCCTTGGGCGTCATCGACCCGATGATCGCGTCCATGCGCAGCAGGACCTTGTCGTCCATACCCGACTGCTGCATCGCCGCCTTGGCTTTCTTCATGCCTGGCATCATGCCGGCCAACGCGCCGAGACCGCCCATCTTCTGCATCTGGCGCAGCTGCTGGCGAAGGTCGTTCATGTCGAACTGACCCTTGGCCATGCGTTCGGCCATGCGCTCGGCATCTTCCTGCTCGATCGCGGCGGCGGCCTTCTCGACGATCGAGACGACGTCGCCCATGCCGAGGATGCGGCTGGCAACGCGACCGGGATGGAACGGCTCGATCGCGTCCATCTTTTCGCCGATCCCGGCAAATTTGATCGGCTTTCCGGTGACCGCGCGCATCGACAGCGCCGCGCCGCCACGGGCATCGCCATCCATGCGGGTCAGGATGACGCCGGTCAGGTCGACCTGGCCGGCAAAGCTCTGCGCGACATTGACCGCGTCCTGGCCGGTGAGCGAGTCGACCACCAGCAGCGTTTCGCGCGGCTTCGAGATGGCAGCGACAGCCTTCATCTCGTCCATCAGGCCCTGGTCGACGTGGAGGCGGCCCGCGGTGTCGAGCAGCAGCACGTCGATAGCCTGCAGCTTGGCCGATTGCAGCGCTCGGGTGGCGATATCGACCGGGAGCTGGCCTTCGACGATCGGCAGCGTCGAGACGCTGACCTGCTCGCCCAGCACGCGAAGCTGCTCCTGCGCGCCCGGACGGTTGACGTCGAGCGAGGCCATCAGGACTTTCTTGCCCTGCTTTTCCTTCAGCAGCTTGGCCAGCTTGGCCGTGCTGGTGGTCTTGCCCGAACCCTGCAGGCCGACCATCATGATGACGACCGGCGGCGCGGCGTTGAGGTCGAGGCTGGGGGTTTCTTCCCCGCCGAGCATCTCGACCAGCGCGTCGTTGACGATCTTGACGACCTGCTGGCCCGGCGTGACCGAGCGAAGCACCGCGTGGCCAACCGCCGCTTCGGTCACCGAATCGATGAAACGGCGGACCACCGGCAGGGCGACATCGGCTTCGAGCAGGGCAATGCGCACTTCGCGCATCGCGTCACGAACGTCCTGCTCCTTCAGCGCACCGCGCCCGCGCAGGCGATCGAAAACGCCGCCAAGCCGGTCTGAAAGAGTGTCGAACATTCAGCACAAACTCCGAAACGCGAAAAAAGCCGGTGGGCGAAACCTCGCCGACCAGCTTGCCGCTCAGATACTCAAACTCACGAACGAATGGTGGAGCCTAGCGGGATCGAACCGCTGACCTCCTGCATGCCATGCAGGCGCTCTCCCAGCTGAGCTAAGGCCCCGTAACCATTCATCCGGCGTGCCCTGGGAGGCGCGCCAAACCCGACCTTCGCCGGGAAGGCCGCCCCTCTAGTGGCGGCCATTCCCCTTGGCAAGGGTAATTTTGAACTTAGTTGTCGTCGCCGTTATCGTCGCCATCGATGCCGACGCCAAGGTCGTCGTCGCCGCCCAGGTCAACGTCGTTGTCGGGCGAATCGCCGTCCTCGTCGATGTCGAGATCGCTGTCGGCCAGATCGGTATCCTCGACCGTCTCGACCTTTTCCTTCTGGATTTCCTCATAGGGAATCGGCTGCTTCGACTTGAGCACCGGTTCCGGATGCCAGGCGTAGCCGCATTCGATGCAAGTGACCGGATCGTCCTTGCCCAGATCGTAAAAGCGGGTGCCGCACTTCGGGCAGCCGTGCTTGGCGCCCCATTCAGCCTTGACCATGAATATTCCTCAACTGCGCCATCGCAGGCAGCGATGGCGGAAAACCGGTAAATACGTATTGGGAGGCCGCTGTGCCAGTCCCAGCGCGGGCGCGCCTTGCCATAGGCTGCGCCCGCTGTCAAAAGCCGCGCGCATTTCTTGGCAATTCCCAGCGAAAGCCCTTCCTCTGTGACGTCCCACGATCCTTCCGCCATGCGCCCGCGTCGCTTCTTTCCGGCCGGCGCGCTGAAGGGCACGATCCGCGTTCCCGGCGACAAGTCGATCAGCCACCGCTCGATCATGCTTGGCGCCCTCGCCGTCGGCGAAACCCGCGTTACCGGGCTGCTCGAAGGCGAGGACGTGCTGGCCACCGCCGCCGCAATGCGGGCCATGGGCGCGCAAGCCGAGCGTGTTGGCGACGGCGAATGGTCAGTCCACGGGGTCGGAGTCGGCACGCTGCTCCAGCCGCAGGCCCCGCTTGACATGGGCAATTCGGGAACCTCGACCCGGCTCCTCATGGGGATCGTCGCCAGCCATCCGATCAGCGCGACCTTCGTCGGCGACGCCAGCCTGTCGAACCGACCGATGGGCCGGGTCATCGATCCGCTAAGCCAGATGGGCGCGGCTTTCGAGGCCAGCGAGGGCGGCCGCCTGCCGCTGACGGTGCGCGGCGCCTATCCCGCCGTGCCGATCGAATATCGCCTGCCGGTGGCGAGCGCTCAGGTCAAGAGCGCGGTCCTGCTCGCCGGGCTCAACACCCCGGGCGTGACGACGGTGATCGAACCGGTCCCGACGCGCGACCATTCCGAGCGTATGCTGCGCGGTTTCGGCGCGGAGCTGACGGTCGAAGAGCTGGGCGGCGAGCGCGTGATCCGCATCCGCGGCGAGGCTGAGCTCAAGCCGCAGACGATCGAGGTGCCGGGCGATCCGTCCTCCGCCGCCTTCTTTATCGTCGCTGGACTGATCGTCCCAGGCAGCGAACTGACCATCCAGAATGTCGGCCTAAACCCAACCCGCGCCGGGATCGTCGAGATACTGCGCAAGATGGGCGGGCAGATCGAAGAGGTAAACCGCCGCGAAGTCGGCGGCGAGCCGGTAGCGGATCTCGTTGTCCGGCATTCGGACCTGCAGGGAATCGCTGTCGATCCCGCCGTGGCGCCGAGCATGATCGACGAATTTCCCGCGCTGTTCGTGGCCGCATCGCTGGCAAAGGGGCGCACGGTCACTTCGGGTCTCGATGAACTGCGCGTCAAGGAAAGCGACCGCCTGTCAGCCATGGCCGCCGCCCTCGCTGCCGCCGGCGCGCGCGTGAGCGAGACCGAGGACGGCCTGATCATAGACGGCACCGGCGGGGAACCGCTGGCCGGAACGCAGGCTGCGGTAACCACGCATCTCGATCACCGCATCGCCATGTCCATGGCCATTGCCGGCCTTGCCAGTCGCGCCGGGGTGGAGGTCGACGATACCCGTCCGATCGCTACCAGCTTTCCGGTGTTCGAAGCGCTGCTCGACGGACTGGCAGCGTGATTATAGCCGTCGACGGGCCGACCGCGTCGGGCAAGGGTACGATCGCCAGGGCGCTGGCCGCCCATTTCGGCTTGCCGCATCTCGACACCGGGCTGCTCTACCGCGCGGTCGGGCGCCAGTGCTCGCTCAACCACGGCAACGCTGACGACCCGCAGGATGCACTGCTCGCTTGCGACTTTCCGGACAGCCTGTTGCGCGATCCCGAACTGCGCAGCGAGCGCAGCGGCGGCCTGGCCAGCCGCGTGTCGGTCCACCCCGCGGTGCGGCAGGCGCTGTTCGACCGCCAGCGCACCTTTGCTCTCCAGCCGGGCGGCGCCGTGCTTGACGGGCGCGACATCGGCACGGTCATCGCACCTGAGGCCGATGTGAAGCTGTTCGTTGTGGCCAGCGTCCCGGCCCGGGCCGAGCGCCGCTTTCGCGAGATGCAGGAACAGGGCCGCGCAGTATCCCTCGCGGAAATCGCCGCCGACCTCGAAGCGCGCGACGCGCGCGACCGGTCCCGCGCCGAGGCACCGCTGGTCGCAGCGGCGGACGCCGTGATGCTCGACACCTCGGACCTGGATCGCGAAGCAGCGATCGCCTTTGCGATCCGCATCGCCGACACACTGCGGCACTAGGCCATGCTCTGGTCTTGACAGCGACGCACAAAAACATACCGTGTTATATATCGCGGTATGGAGATTTGTATGACTGACGTGGTATCGCAGATGGGTATCGCCTTCCTCGGCACCCGCCTCAAACGGCTGGGCGAGCGAATGCAGGCCGGCGCGGCCGCGGTCATTGCCGATGCCGGATTGCCTATCCAGCCCGGGCACATGGGCGTGCTGGCCGCCTTGCGCGATGGCCCGCTGCCGGTCGGACAGCTTGCCGATCGGCTTGGCACGAGCCAGCCGGGCGTCACGCGCACGGTGGGACAGTTGGTCAAGCTCGGCATGGTGGAAGCGACAGCAGGCGCAGACCTGCGCGAACGCCGCATCGCGCTGACACCATCGGGCAAGGCCGCCGCCAGGCGCGCGGAAAACGATATCTGGCCGCGCGTCGGGCGCGCGGCTGAAAGCCTGTTCGCACACGGCGAGGCAGAGGCTTTCCTAGCCCAACTCGACCGTCTCGAAGCGGGGCTTGCGAAGGCAACGATAGCCGCGCGGGCTGCTCCGCGCCTCAGTCTGGTCGAATACGACGACAGCCTGGCGCGCGACTTTCACGACATCAACGCCGAATGGATCGAGGCGATGTTCCGGCTCGAACAGACCGACCGCGAGGTGCTGGAAAACCCGCGCGAGCGAATCATCGAGCCGGGCGGAGCGATCCTGTTCGTCGCCGCAGAAGGGCTTGGCATCGTCGGCGCCTGCGCCTTGCAAAAGACCGGCGCTTCTGGCTTCGAATTGACCAAGATGGGCGTTCGCGAGACCGCTCGCGGACTCAAGGCGGGAGAGTTCCTGCTCGACGCCGTGATCGACCGCGCCGGCTCGATGGGAGCCGACCCACTTTACCTCCTGACCAACCGCAAGTGCGCGGCGGCAATCCACCTTTACGAGAAGCTGGGCTTTGCGCACGACGCCGGCATCATGGCCGCCTATGGCACGCGGTACGAGCGCTGCGACGTCGCCATGCGGTATCGCGGTTAGGCAACCGGCAGAACGGCCCGACACGCCAGCAACGTCGTTCGTCGCACGGACGCCGCAACTTCAACCCATCCTTAACTACACCACGGCGACGAGGACCGGGTCTTACCCAGGAGCCCGTTTCCCATGGCCGTTGCCGCCCGTTTCGAATTCCCCGACAATCCCGCCGACCAGGCTCGTGCCCGGCGCCGCCGCCTGCTGCTCGAAACCGCGGGCGAAACTGCGGCGGGCGATGCCGTCCCGGTCATCGTCCACAATGTGTCGGTCTCCGGCATGTTGCTCGAAACGCCGCTCGGCCTCGCGCCCAATGAATCGATCGAGGTCGACCTGCCCGAAGCTGGCGTGCAACAGGCACGGATAGTGTGGAGCGACGGCGCCTTTCACGGCTGCCGCTTCGAATCGCCGATCAGCGAAGGGACTGTCAGTGCGATCGAATTGCGCGCCCTGGCCCCGGCAGGGGATTCGTCGGCCCCGGCCCCGGGCCTCGCCGCCGCATCCGCTTTCGAGGACGAGGAAACCTTCGCCTCGCGCCTGCTCCGCTTGCGCAAGGCCAAGAGGCTGACCCTGGCGGCGATCGCGGCGGAACTGGGCGTCAGCAAGCCGACAGTCTGGGCCTGGGAACAAGGCCGTGCCAAACCGACCGCCGGGCACATGTCGGCTCTGGCTCGCACCCTTGGCATCGATCAGGCAGATCTCGCCGGCACCACCGGCAGTGCGCATCTTCGCGCGGTGATCGCCCAGGCTCGCCAGCAGATCGCCGAAGTGATGCAAATCGACATCAGTAAGGTGCGAATCCTGCTCGAACTCTGACCCTCGGCTCGTCGCCTCCACAAAACGCTTTGCCGAATCACGAATCGTAGTTAACACATTGAAACTACGACGTTTTTTTAGTCCAGTTAACTGAACTGACTAACCAGACGCAACGGGTGAAGGGGCAACGACACTGCGCCGTGGCGACCTTGTCCCGCAGCCGTCCGCACAGGGGGCGCGGCTGCGGGATTGTCGTCCGGCGACCGGGGGCAAGACGATGGGACTGGAGTTCACGCTGCACGAGCGCTCGGCGCTCTACGGTATGCTTGCGGACAATGTCGACGACGTGATCGTGAAAAGCGACGCGCGCGGCTTCATACTTTCGGCCTCGCCGGCCCTCGCCTGCTTCGGGGTCGAACTGCCCGCCATGCTGTTCGGACCGCATATCCGCGATCTGGTCGCTCCGGCCCACGCCGCCTCGCTTGAGGCCGAGCACGGCGAAGTGCTGGCCGGGCGCGGCCAGTCCGGCTGGCAGGAATACCGCGGCGCTGAAGGCGGCTGGTTCGAAATACGAATGAGCGCGCTGCGTGACGAGCGCGGGCGGCCCTACGGCGTCCTCGCGATGATGCGCAGCGTGACCGAACGCAAGCTGCTCGAAGACCGCCTGTTCACCGCCGAATTGACCGATCCGCTGACCCGGCTGACCAACCGGGTCGCCTTCACCGCCATGCTCGACTACCTGGTCGAAGGCGACGCCGAAGGCTGCGTTGCGCTGTTCGACCTCGATCACTTCATGACGCTCAACATGGCATACGGCCACGCCGCGGGCGACGACCTGTTGCGCGCCTTTGCCGACCTTCTCGGCAGCTTGACCCGAAGCGACGACATCCTCTCGCGCGTGGGCGGCGAACGCTTTGCCGTGCTGATGCCGCAGATCGATCCGGTCAGCGCCCGCGACCTGTGCGAGCCGATCATCGAGACGCTGGCCGCGCTTGGCCGCGGCGCGCGCGATTGCGCGGTTACTGCCAGTTGCGGCGTGACGCCGCTTGCCGCTTCGGTCGACCAGACGATCAAGCGGGCCGAACTGGCCCTGTTCATGGCCAAGGCCAAGGGCCGGTCACGCGTCGAGATCGATCACGGCGGGGACGACCGCTCTGCGGCCCGGCCAGATCGGGCCGCGCTGTCGGCCTTGGTCCGGCACATCTCGTGAAGACCGCGCAAAGCCGCTATTTCCTTGCATTCGGGTCCCCATTGGCATAGGGGCCGCGCGTCCCGCGTGCGGGGCGCTGCGAACGGCATCCGGCCGGCGCGGCAGAGCGGCCCTTTTGGCCCGCAACCGGGATGGTCCCGGCGGCGGAGGAAAGACCGGCGGAACCAACCGCCTGGCCGGAAACATCGATACCGAGGAAACTCAACCCTATGGCATCCACTGCCAACCCCACCCGCGACGATTTCGCGGCTCTCCTTGACGAATCGCTCGGCGGCGCCGCCGACGGTGGCTTCGAAGGCCGCGTGGTCAAGGGCACCATCACTGCCATCGAAAACGACAAGGCCGTGATCGACGTAGGCCTGAAGAGCGAAGGGCGCGTCGCGCTTAAGGAATTCGCCATGGCCGGACAGCCCCACGGGCTCAAGGTCGGTGATGAAGTCGAAGTCTTCGTCGACCGCGTCGAGAACGCCGATGGCGAAGCCATGCTCAGCCGCGACCGCGCCCGCCGCGAAGCCGCCTGGGACAAGCTGGAAAGCGAATTCGGCGAAGGCAAGCGCGTCGACGGCGTGATCTTCGGCCGCGTCAAGGGCGGCTTCACCGTCGACCTCGACGGCGCCGTGGCCTTCCTGCCCGGCTCGCAGGTCGATATCCGCCCGGTTCGCGACGTGCAGCCGCTGATGGACATCCCGCAGCCGTTCCAGATCCTCAAGATGGATCGCCGCCGCGGCAACATCGTCGTCTCGCGCCGCGCCGTGCTGGAAGAAACCCGCGCCGAACAGCGCTCGGGCCTGATCCAGAACCTGGTCGAAGGCCAGATCATCGACGGCGTCGTCAAGAACATCACCGACTACGGTGCGTTCGTCGACCTGGGCGGCATCGACGGCCTGCTCCACGTCACCGACATGAGCTACAAGCGCGTCAATCACCCGAACGAGGTCATCAACATCGGTGACACCGTCAAGGTCCAGATCATCCGCATCAACCAGGACACCCAGCGCATCAGCCTGGGCATGAAGCAGCTGGAATCGGATCCGTGGGAAGGCGTTGCCGCCAAGTACCCGGTCGGCGCCAAGCTGCGCGGCACCGTCACCAACATCACCGAATACGGTGCGTTCGTGGAACTGGAAGCCGGCATCGAAGGCCTGGTCCACGTGTCGGAAATGTCCTGGACCAAGAAGAACGTCCACCCCGGCAAGATCGTTTCGACCAGCCAGGAAGTCGACGTCATGGTGCTGGAAGTCGACAGCGACAAGCGCCGCATCAGCCTCGGCCTCAAGCAGGCCCAGCAGAATCCCTGGGAAGCTTTCGCCGAGAAGCACCCGGTCGGTTCGACCGTGGAAGGCGAAGTCAAGAACGCGACCGAGTTCGGCCTGTTCATCGGCCTCGACGGCGACGTCGACGGCATGGTCCACATGTCGGACATCGCCTGGGGCATCTCGGGCGAGGACGCGCTGGCGCTCCACCGCAAGGGCGAGCAGGTCTCGGCCGTCGTGCTCGACGTCGATGTCGAGAAGGAACGCATCAGCCTCGGCATGAAGCAGCTTGAAAAGGGCGCTCCGGCGGCCGGCGTCGCGACGTCGTCCTCGGGCCTCAAGAAGAACGACGTCGTCACCGTCACCGTGCTCGAAGTGCGCGACGGCGGCCTCGAAGTTCAGGCCGGCGACGATGGCGCCACCGGCTTCATCAAGCGCAGCGACCTTGGCCGCGACCGCGACGAACAGCGCCCCGACCGCTTCCAGGTCGGCCAGAAGCTGGACGCCATGGTCACCGGTTTCGATCGCTCGAAGAAGCCCAACTTCTCGGTCAAGGCGCGCCAGCTGCACGAGGAAAAGGAAGCCGTGGAACAGTACGGTTCGTCGGATGCCGGCGCTTCGCTGGGCGACATCCTCGGCGCCGCGCTGAAGGCGAAGCAGTAAGCTTCACCCTCGCCGCTAGGCTGACAGCAAAAGGCCCGTCCGGAGAAATCCGGGCGGGCTTTTGCTTTGCATGTCGCCGGCAAAGCAGGTCTAATGCGGGCCAGGAGAGCCCAGCCATGCTTGAGATACACCAGTTTCCCTGCCTTTCGGACAATTACGGCTATCTGGTCCACGATCCGGAAAGCGGCGAAACGGCGGCTATCGATACGCCCGACGGCGAGGAATACCTGCGCCAGGCGGCCGCCAAGGACTGGCAGATCACCCAGATCTGGAATACCCACTGGCACCCCGATCACGCCGGCGGCAACGCCGCGATAAAGTCCGCGACCGATTGCCTGGTCGTCGGTCCGGCCGAGGTCGAGAAGCTTGGCACCGCGCCCGATCGCGTGGTGGCCCATGGCGACATCGTCATGCTGGGCGAATGGGACGCGGCGGTGATCGACGTCGGCGGGCACACGACAGGGCATATCGCCTACCACCTGCCCGATGCGGAGATTGCCTTTGTCGGCGATTCGGTCTTCGCGCTGGGCTGCGGTCGGATGTTCGAAGGGACGCCGGACCAGTTCTGGGCGAGCCTGAGTCGAATCAAGGCCTTGCCGCCGGCGACCCTGCTCTATTGCGCGCATGAATACACCGCATCGAACGCGCGCTTTGCCCTGCACGCCGATCCGGACAACGCCGAGCTTGCGCACTATGTCGAACGGGTGACGCGCTGCCGCGCCGAGGGGCGGCCGACCGTGCCGACCACGCTTTCGCGCGAGCTGTGCACAAACCCGTTCCTGCGTGCCGACGACCCCGCCATGCAGCAGCGCTGGGGGGGCGGAGACGCGGTCGCAACCTTTGCCGCCCTGCGAGCCGCCAAGGACAGTTTTTGATCGCGATGCTGGCTCTCGTCGTCCAGTCGCTGTCGTCCGATCTTTCCGGTGTCGATCTGATCGAAGTGACCAGACCCGAGCGCAAGCCGGGACAGGTACTGGTGAAGGTCCGCGCGGTCTCGCTCAACTTTCCCGACCTTTTGATGACCAGGGGCGAATACCAGCTGAAGCCCGCCCTCCCCTTTGTCGCCGGGCTAGAGTTTGCCGGTGACGTCGCCGATGCCGATGCCGATGGCCCGTTCCGCGTCGGCGATGCGGTATTCGGCGGGCAGAAGACCGGGGCCTTTGCACAATACGCGGTAGTGGACGCGGCTGCGCTGCGCTCCGTTCCCGGCGGCATGGACCACGCCACCGCCGCGTCGCTCGGCGCCGCCTACAGCACGGCCTATACCGGGCTGGTGGAACTCGGCGGGCTTGAGGCCGGGCAATGGGTACTGGTTCACGGCGCGACCGGCGGGGTCGGCCTTGCCGCATGCGATCTGGCCAAGGCGCTCGGCGCCAAGGTAATCGCCACGACCGGAAGCGAGGGCAAGATCGCCGCACTCAAGGCGGCGTGCAATCCCGACGCCGTGATCGTGGCCGACGGCCGCTTCCGCGACGCGGTCAGCGGCATTACCGGCGGAAGGCTGTGCGACCTCGTCTATGATCCTGTCGGCGGCGACATCTTCGACGAAAGCACCCGCTGTGTGGCTTTCGGCGGCAAGCTGCTGGTCATTGGTTTCGCCGGAGGCCGGATTGCCGACATCTCGACCAATATCCCGCTGATCAAGGGATTCTCGGTGGTGGGCGTGCGCGCGGGCGAATATGCAAGGCGCTTCCCGGATCGCGGGGCGCGGATCCGCGATGCCTGGCTGGGCCTTGCCGCGCAAGGCAAGCTTCATCCGCACATCGATCGCGTGCTGCCGCTATCGCGCTGGCGCGAGGCTTACGAGGCGATGGCGCACCGAGAAATCGTAGGGAAGATCGTGTTGGAGCCTGGGGCCTGAAACGGAAAAGGGCGGCTCGTTGGCCGCCCTTCCCTCTCCAACCTTTGAACGCGCTTTAGATGCTCGCGATTGCCTGGTCAACCAGCGACGTGTCGGCATCGGCGCCATGCTTTTCGGCAATCAGCTTGCGCGCGGCAGCGGTCGCGGCAGCTGCGGCCTTGGCGCGCAATTCGTCGACGGCACCGCGTTCGGCAGCGCTGATCTTGTCTTCGGCCATCTTTTCGCGGCGGGCGACGAGCGCGGTGGTGTCAGCTTCGGCCTTGGCGATGATCGCGTCCGCTTCGTGGCGGGCGTGGTCGATCATGGCTGCTGCGTCCTTTTCGGCACCAGCGATCTTGTCGGCGTATTCCTTGCGCAGCGCTTCGGCTTCGGCGCGCAGCGCCTTGGCCTCGTCCAGCTGCTTGCGGATCTGGGCGATCGAGTTGTCGAGGCCCGATGTGATGAGGCTTGGCACCTTCTTCACGATCATCACGATCAGCAGCGTGAGCATGGCCAGCGCCACCCACATGCCGGGCGTGATGCCAAAGGCTGCGGGTTCGGCGTGGTGCACTTCCTTGGTGCCTTCGGCCAGGGTCATTGCCGTGTCGGCGTGTTCGAGCTTGGCTTCTTCGGCCGCATTGACCGCTTCGGGCGCATGGGGACTAGCCATGGAAAGCCTCCTTCACAGCCGCATTAGCGGCCTTCGCGTCGACCGACAGGCCGGCCACGCGCTGAGCGATGGCGGCGGCCGCTTCGCTGGCAACGGTCTCGATCTCGCCAAGCGCACCGTCGCGGGCGGCAGCAATGCGCGCGTCGGCTTCGGCCAGGCGGCCATCGACCACGGTAGCGGCCGCAGCCAGGCGCTTTTCGCTTGCAGCCGCCGCGTCGGCCTTGGCCTTGGCAATGACTGCCTGGGCTTCGGCGCGGCGCGCGTTGTCGGCGGTGCGCCATGCCTCTTCCTCGGCATCGGCGGCAGCCCGCGCGGCGTCAGCCGCGGCAAGATCGTCCGCGATCTGCTTGTCGCGCGCTTCAACGGTAGCCATCACCTTGGGCACCATGCCCCGGCCGATGACGAAGTAGATGAAGCCGAAGAAAGCCAGCATCCAGAAGATCTGGCTGGCATAGGTCGCGGCAAGCTGCGAGATTTGAGGCATCGGGGTTTCCGGTCGGTTCGGGCCGCCCCCGCCATCAAAGGCAGGGGCGTGCCAAATCGGTAATCAGTCTTCGTTCGCGCTCAGGCGACGAAGATCAGGATCATCGCGACGACGAACGAGAGCAGGCCCAGAAGTTCGGCGGCAGCGAAGCCGATGAACAGGCGGCCCTGCTGGCCGTCGGCGGCGCCGGGGTTGCGCAGCGCGCTTTCCAGGAACGAACCGAAGACGTTACCCACGCCGATGGCGGCCATGCCGGCGCCGATGGCAGCGAGACCAGCACCGATCAGCTTGGCGCTTGCAGGTTCCATGTCAAAAACTCCTCTTTTTCGTAAATTTCGGTTGGATCAAAACGGACTTAGTGAAGGTTCTCGGCGTCGTTCAGGTACAGCGACGTGAGCAGCGCGAAGACGTAGGCCTGGATGCCGGCAACCAGCAGTTCCAGCGCGCAGATGGCGATCATCAGCAGGAAGCTGGGCAGGCCGACGACCGTGCCCCACAGCGCGCCCGAATTGGCGCTGTCGATCACGAAGGACGACAGCACTTCGAGAAGCACGTGGCCGGCCATCATCGCCACGAACAGTCGCAGCGCGAGGCTGAACGGACGGACCAGGAACGAGATAAGCTCGATGATCGGGATCAGCCACAGCAGCCACCAGGGGGTGCCATGCGGAACGAACAGCGAGAAGAAGTGAAGGCCGTGACGCGCGAAGCCGACGATCAGCACGATCGCGAACGACATGATCGCGAGTACGCCCGTAACCGTGAAATGGCTGGTGGGCGTGAACGGGTGAACGCCGACCAGCATGAGGGGCAACAGGCCCAGCAGGTTGGCGAACAGGATGAACATGAACAGCGAGAAGATGTAGGGCACATACTTCTTGCCGGCCGGGCCGATGTTGGCAGCCAGAAGGTTGTCGATGAATCCCGTGAAGCCTTCGACCGCCATCTGCCAGCGGCCGGGCACCAGCTCGCGCTTCATGCCGCCGACCACGAACAGCAGCAGCACGGCCGTGGTCAGCGCCATCCACAGCGCGGAATTGGTGAAGGGTATGGAATAACCCGCAATTGACCAGTGATCGGTGCCGAACAACGGCTCGATCGTGAACTGGTGCATCGGATCGACTTTGCCCTGTTCGGCTGCCACGCGACGTGCCTCTTCACTCGGTTCGATGCCGGCGCCCTACTTGGGCGGCTGCGACATCCGGATAATGTTCCTGAAGGTGACGATGATCCCGAGGGCCATCACCACCAGCAGACCCCAGGGCGACGTTCCGGCAAAACGGTCGATGACCCAGCCGATGAACGCTCCGCCCCCGATGCCCCCCAGCAATTCCGCCAAGACCCTGTTGCCGGCGCTGTAATTGGCGTCGGCTTCCACGGTTCCTTGCGGCTTGGTGCGGTCTTCCTCGCGCTCTTTGGCGGCTGCAAGCCGCGCTTCGAGCGCGTCGATTCGCGCGTCTTCGCCGATGGGGTCTCGGGCTGGCTGCTCGTCGTTCATGCCTGGCTCCTAATACGAGAGACGGGCACGGGCAACGGCGGCCCGCCTAAGGCGCCGCCCCCTTAGCAGGCAGAGGATTCGAGTCAACCGCCCTGAAAGGCGAATTGCTGCGCCGCAAAACGCGAAGACCCCTCCGCGCGGTCGGCGCGAAGGGGCCTGTTTATCAACCGATTTCCGTGCGCCACTTAGGGGCAGCGGCTGTCACGGTTGGGCGCGCCGGCGCCACGGGTCTGCCACGAACCGTCCGGCGCCTGGTATTTTTCCCCGGGAGTGGTGCGGGCTATGGCAAGGCAGCCAGCGGTGAAGGCGTATTCCTCGACCGTGGCGTTGTTGGCCTGGGCCTTCTGGGCGTAGACCGCCTTGCGCTTGATGTTGATGTCCTCGACGACGCTGCGCAGCGCCGCGCTTGGCGGGGTCGGAAAGCCGAGATATCCGTCCAGCTTCTCGCCCACCTGGCCCGAGGCACGGGCCGCGGCATAGACCGGATCGCGGCCTTCGGCCGACGCGCTGGTCCCCGCGGACAACATGGCAAGCGCCAAGGCGCCGGCGCCCAGCGTCAGCAACGTGCTTGTCTTGAAATTGCGGGCCTTCATCGGTTCATGCTCCAAATCAGAAAATGTCCTGGTTCTGATCTATCGTGTTCCCGGCATCGGCCGCGAGACGGTAGATCACTTCCTGCTTTATGTTGATGTTGAGCTCTATCACGATCGGCTTGTCGGGAGCATTAACGGAAACGCACCCTCCCGCTGCGAGCGAGCCGCCCATCAACACGGCCAGAAACGCCCCACGCTGCAATCGCCACGCCTTACCGCCGATCTGTGCTTCCAACCCTTGCATGGGCTGGATTCTCGCAGTGCCTGCGCACTTGGTCAATCGGCTGGTCGTCATGGCTTGGTCCTGGTGTCTGATGGCTGAACGAGCGGATCTTCGGCTGGTGCCGGATTGGTGACGGAGGCGCTGACCGGCTTGCCGTCCTTGTCGATCAGGCCCAATTCGCGCGGGTCGCGCAGGGCCTTGGTATCGTAGAGCGAACGGAACGTACCGATCAGCTTCTGGAACGGCGCGCGCACGTTGACGTTGAACTGGATCGGCAGGTTGGCGAAGCGCTGGGTGATGAAATTGCGCCTGGCACCCGTCCCTTGCGTCACTCCGTCGAAGCGCACGCGGGTGACGATGTCCCCTTCCAGCTCGCCGTCCATGGCAATGGTCATCTGCTTGTAGTCGAGCGAGCGCAGCGCCTGGAATGCGAAATTGGCCATCGCGCCAAGGTTCTTGTAGGTCAGTTCTCCGACATAGCTGACATTGCCGCCGGGCGGGCGCGAGACAAGCTTGCCGCCCTCGATCCGGCCGCCGTTCTCATCGAACACCAGCGGCAGGGTGCCGTCGAACTTCCCGCTCGCCGAGATGTTGGCAAGGTTCATCCGCTCGACGAAACGCCCCGCCTCGATCCCGATCACTTCGAGCGTGAAGCGCCGCATTTCCGATCTGCCCAACTGTAGCCCTGTCGGCCTCAGTCTCAGCTCGCCGTCGAGGAACGGCCAGGTCGCTCCGTTGACCTGGAGGTGCAGGCCTTCTTCTAGCTGGAACGACAGTTCTCCGTCGGTCGCTTCGATCCCGGGATTGATCGAGGCGAAGCGCAGCGTCTGGTTGCGCGCGGTGCGCAGGCCCAGCAGATCGTCGAAATAGAGCGTGCCCGTTGCGCCCTTGACCGGACCGAAGGCCGCCGCGAAATCGAGGCTGTCGGTGTGGAAGCGGCCAGTGCTGGTCACCGCGCCGCGCTGCCAGTCGATCCGGCCCTTGCCATCTACCGTGCCGTTCGCGTTGGCGATCACGCCGAGCGCCAAGCGGGTCAGTGTCGTCGGCTGCATCTGCCGGTCGAAGACCAGGCCGGGCACGTCGAGATCGGCAAAGCCACGCTCGCTGTCGAGATCGTGGACGATGTGCGCGGTCACGACGTGGCGGTCGCTACGCGGTTCGCGCAACACCGCATCGGCGGTGAAGGTCGTGGACTTGAGCGTCAGCGAGGCATCGCGCGCGACAAGCGGGCGGAAGCGGGCATCTGCCAGCCGGTCTTCGAGACGCAGCGACACGCCCGATAGCGCCATGTCCTTGCCCACCCAGCGCCAGCGACCTCCCGCGTCGAACACGTCGAGCGGGACGTTGGCGAGCTTGAAATCGGTGCCTGCAAAGGTGCCGCTGCTGACCGCGCCCATGGTTCCGCGCAGCGTCCGTACGTTGAGCAGCGTTGCCTCGTTCACCGGGCCGAGTTCGATAACCAGGTTGTTGGCCGCAACCGCGCCGGGCCAGGCGAAGCCGAACGCGCCGCTGCGCATCCGCAAAGGCGTCGATCCGAGCTTGCCGCTGAGGTTGAGTGAAGAGGTCCCCACGGCAAAGCGGGTGCCGGCGCGGTCGCTGCGCAGGATCGCGCCGCCGCCGCCCGGACACAGAACCAGAGAGCGGCGATCGAGCGAAATCGAGCCGACCGCGATCCGGTCGAAGGCCACCGGCGTGCAGCGCCGCCAGACCGACAGGCCGCGCGCCGAGGACCAGGTGCCATCGATCGGCAATAGCAGGTTCTGCGCGATCCCGCCCGGAAGCCGCCCGGTCACCTGCGCGCGGCCGGCAAAGCCCAGTTCGCCCCCGGGCCGCTGGACCAGCGCGAGTTCGGGCAGCGCCAGCCGCGTATCGCCGGCGCGGTATTCGGCCATGCGGAACCGGCCGAGAGTGGTGCCGCCGGCCTGCGCCTCGATCCGCCCCTCGATCCGCGGCAAGCCCTCCCCGCCGGTGACGAAATTGCCGACGAACTGCGGCGTGGCCTTGCCGATCGCGGTGAGCTGAAAGCGCGACAACGCGAGGATGTCGGCCCCGCTTGTCCCGCGCAGCGCGGCGCGCGGCACGACCAGACTGGTGACGTTGCCGCCTTTGCGGAACACATAGGTGCCGGTGAGCGAGCTGGCGCGCCCTTCGCGCAGCAGCGCCGCCCGGATTTGGCTGGCGAGAGGTGCGACAAGGGTGTCGCGGCCCGCGAGGGCAGCGTCGGCCAAAGCCTTGTCGAAGACCTGCGATGGGCGAACAGCCTCTCCGCTGATTGCGCCATCCGCCTCGATCGTGGCAAAGCGGTCGCGCGTGCGGACCACGCCTTCAAGGCCCAGGGCGCCCGCCGCGCCATAGGTTGAGCGCAGGTCTTTCGCCGCGAGGTCATAGCTGGCGGTCACGTCGCCGCCAGCATAGGTGAAGTCACCCTTGGCGGTGCTCGCAGCCATGGCCGCGCCGGCCATGGCCAATCCCTGCACCGAAGCGTCGTAGGTGCCGGCGAAGCGATCGAACTTTTCGGTGGTCTCGGCCGTAAGCTGCAGGGCGGCGCTGCGAATGGCAAGCCCCTGGGCCGGGCAATCGAGCTTGCCGAAGCGCAACGGACCGGCGAATCCCGGCTTTGCGGCCATGACCTTGACCGCACCGAAGGCACTTGCCCCGGTTGCCTTGCACGAACCGAACGCCAGTTCGGGAGCCACCGCCGCGATCATGCCATTGAAACCGCCGCGCAGGTTGCCGGCCCCTTCGGCCTTCACGCCGATCACGCCCATGTCGGTTTCGAGCCGCGCGCGACCGTCGACGAGCGTGAGGTTGAGGTCGGGCAACCCTCCCTCCCCGCCGGTATCGCGGAACAACACCTTGTCGAGCGTCCCGAAACTGATCTTCGCGTCGCGCAAGGTGCCGTAGAGCCGCGGGCGGATCAGGGTGACGGTCTCGATCGTCGGCGTGCCGAAGCGCGGCGTGATCTGCACGATCGCGCGTTCCACCGTAAGGTCGGGGCGGCGCGGATCGCCGATGACGATATCGGTCAGGACCTGATGGCGCGTGCTGATCGATTCGATCTTGTAGGTTGCCGGCAGACCCAGATCGCCGAGCTGTCCGGCGATGATGCGGTTGGCGATGCCGTAGCGCTGCCACCAGACCACGCCGATCGTCACCAGGCCGAGCACGGCGGTGATCATCAAGGCAAGCGCCAAGCACGACCGTTTGCGCCGCGCAGGGACCACTTCGATCTGGTCGGCGGTATCGCCAGCGGCCTCGGTCATCGCCCCCACCCTTGCGCGCCGCGCGCGCGAAAGGCAAGGAAGTCACGAACCGGCAGGGGATGGAAGTGACTGACAAGCCACGCGAAGCGCATGACGGCACCGGGCATCGCGCCCGCCTGCGACAGCGCTTGCTGGACGGCGGCGATGGCGCGCTGGCCGATCATGAAATGATCGAATACCTCCTGATGACCGCCATCCCCCGGCGGGACATGAAACCCCTTTCCAAAAGCCTTCTCAACCGCTTCGGTTCCCTCGCCGGGGTGTTCAATGCCGATGCCCAGGCGCTGGCCAACCACCCCGGCATGGGCGAGACGAGCGCCGCGGCGATCAAGATTGTTACCCTCGCCGCGCGCCGGCTGGCGCGCACCGGGGTGCAGGAACAGCCGGTACTGGGATCGTGGCAGACGCTGATCGACTACCTGACCATCGACATGGCGCACCTGACCCACGAGCGGGTCCGCATTCTTTACCTCGATGTGCGCAACCGCCTGATTCTCGATCATCTGCTGACCGACGGGAGCATCGACGAAGCCGCCATCCATCCGCGCGAGGTGGTGAAGAAGGCGCTGGACCTAGGCGCAAGCGCGCTGATCCTGGTGCACAACCACCCCTCCGGCTCGCCCGAGCCCAGCCGCGCCGACATTCAGGTGACCAACCGCATTGCCGAGGCCGGGCGGCTGCTTGGCATCGTGGTCCACGATCACGTGATCATCGGCAAGGAAGGCCACGTCAGCCTCAAGGCCAAGGGGCTGATCTGACATGTGCGTCGCCGCCATCGCCTGGGCCGCAGACCCGCGCTGGAAAGTGGTCGCCATCGGCAACCGCGACGAGTTTCACGCACGGCCTACCGCGCCGCTCGCCGCCTGGGACGACGCGCCGCTCGTGGCGGGGCGCGATCTTCAGGCCGGGGGGACATGGCTGGGGGTCAGCGCGGGGCGGTTCGGGCTGGTCACCAACCTGCGTGTACCGGGCTATCCGCGGGCCGAGCTTTCCTCGCGCGGCGCGCTGGTCAGCGATTGGCTCCGCGGCCGCGAGCCGGGCGGGATCGAAGGCATGAACCCGTTCAACCTGTGGCTGGCCGAACGCGATTCGCTGCGCTTCGTCACCAATCATCCCGCAGCGCAGACGGTATCCCTTTCGACCGGCATTCATGGCCTCTCCAACGGGGCGCGGGGCGATCGCTGGTTCAAGATCGCGCGACTTGAAGCCGCGCTTGAGGACTGGCTGGCGTCAGACGCTGCGCCGGAAGCGCTGTTCGCCGCGCTGGCCGACCCGACCCCGCAGTCGGCCGATCCCGAGGATGCGTTCTCATCCGTCTTCATCCGCAACGAGACATATGGAACGCGCTGTTCGACCGTGGTGCTGGTCGACGCCGATGGACGCGGAACGATCGTCGAGCGGCGCTTCGACGCGCTGGGCCGCGAAACCGGCGAAACCAGCCTGCCCTTCACCTGGTGACGTGCGACCCTGACTAGCCGTACCGCGTCGCCAGCAGATGCGGGCGCTCGTTCGCCACCTTGACAACCAGTTCGCCGAACAGCCCGTTGACCCAGGCGAACCAGCTGCGGGTGAACTTCGCCGGATCGTCCTTGTCGAAGGCCTCGTGCATGAAGCCGGTTGCGGCATGGCTGCCGCGCAGGGTGGCAAGACTTGCCTCGATCACGCCATCGTCGACGCTCGACAAGGCGCGCACGATTATGCTCATCGGCCAGATCTGCCCTTCCCCGATGTGCGGTCCGCCAATTCCTTCCGCGGCCTTGCCGGAAAAGAACCAGGGGTTGTCGGCGCTCCACACCGCCTGCGCGGTTGTTCGCCACAGGGCGTAGTCCGCCGGCAGGCAGCGAAGGTAGGCAAGCCCCAGCAAGGAGGGGACATTGGCATCGTCCATGAACAGGTGGTTGCCGTATCCGTCGGTTTCGTAGGCGAAGACCTGGCGGCCGTCGGGCATCAGCATCGTCCCGTGAGCCATGACCGCGGCTTCGACTTCTGCGGCAAGGGTCAGCGCATCGGCCGACAGCGCAGCGTCGGCAAGCACCGCGCCGGCAAGGCTCGCCAGTTCGCGCAAGGTGGCCACGGCGAAGAGGTTGCCCGGTATGTTGAAGGGATAGGTGCAGGCATCGTCCGAGGGGCGGAAGGCGGAATGGATCATCCCGACCTTGCGCGTCGGCACACCGATCCCGGCCAGGGTCGTCTCGGTGGGCTGGGTCGACTGGCGCTGGAAGCGATAAGGCCCCGGCCCATCCTTGCGCTGCTGTTCGCGAAATGTCGCGACGATGGTTCGTGCGGCATCGGCCCAGGTTGCATCGAACGGCTCGACATCGCCGGTTGCCCGCCAGTAATCGTGCGCCAGCCGCAGGACATAGCACAGCGAATCGACCTCCCATTTGCGTTCGGCGACACCCGGCTTCATCGCCGTCTGGTCGCCCCGCGACCAGGCCAGCGCCGTCGTGTCGGCCGGATCGTGGGTGAAGGCGTTGGCATAGGGGTCGAGCAGCACGCAGCGCGCGTGCCGGCGGATCAGCCCGCGATAGAGCGCAGTCAGGGCCGCGTCGCCACGCGCCAGATGCAGATAGGGCCGCAGCTGCGCAGCCGAATCGCGCAGCCACAGCGCGGGAATGTCGCCCGTTATGACGAAGGCATCGTCCTTGCCGTCGACTGTGCCGAGAAGAACCGTGGTGTCGAGGGTGTTGGGATAGCAGTTCGAAAACAGCCAGCGCAGCTCCGGATCGGCAATCAGCGCGGATACCCTCTCGATTTCGCGCTCAACCGCAGGGCTGGCGAAGCGGCGCGCGGCGACGGCGGGGCGATTCGACGGGGGCATGGCGGTCTCCTGCGCGGATCCGGTGCGCGGCCACAGGGCAAGCCCGGCTGCGCCGGCAAGGAACGATCGACGGGTAGGTGAAGCTGGTCCCACGCCCGGTCCTCGTGGCCCTCCAGCCCCAGCGGCGCAACCATTCTTTCGCGCCTCGCGCGTGCAGTCCCCTTGCCATTATCCGCCCCGGTCCCTAGCGGCGGGCGCGTCCAGCCAAGGAGTCGAAACATGGTCCCCCGCTACGCCCGCCCCGCCATGGTCGCGATCTGGGAGCCCGAGGCACGCTATCGCATCTGGTTCGAGATCGAGGCCCATGCCACCGAAAAGCTGGGCGAGCTCGGCGTGGTGCCGCCGTCGGGTGCCAAGGCGCTGTGGGACTGGTGGGCGACGGCCCCCGCCATCGACGTTGCCGCAATCGACGCGATCGAGGCCGTGACCAAGCACGACGTGATCGCCTTCCTCGACTGGGTAGCGCAGCAGGTCGGCCCCGAAGCGCGATTCATGCACCAGGGCATGACCAGCAGCGACGTACTCGACACCACCCTGGCGGTTCAGCTGGCCCGCGCCAGCGACATCCTGCTCGACGATCTCGACGCGCTGCTCGCCGCGATCAAGCGCCGCGCGCTGGAGCACAAGTATACCCCGACCATCGGCCGCAGCCACGGCATCCATGCCGAGCCGACCACCTTCGGCAAGAAGCTGGCCGAAGCCTATGCCGAATTCGACCGCTGCAAGGCGCGCCTTGTCGCCGCGCGGGCCGAGATCGCGACCTGCGCGATTTCCGGCGCGGTCGGCACCTTCGCCAACATCGACCCCGCGGTGGAAGGCTATGTCGCCGAGAAGCTGGGCCTAACCGTCGAGCCGGTAAGCACCCAGGTGATCCCGCGCGATCGTCACGCCATGTTCTTTGCAACGCTTGGCGTGATCGCCAGCAGCATCGAACGCCTTGCGGTTGAAATCCGCCATCTGCAGCGCACCGAGGTGTTGGAGGCGGAAGAGTACTTCTCGCCGGGACAGAAGGGCTCGTCGGCCATGCCGCACAAGCGCAACCCGGTCTTGACCGAAAACCTTACCGGCCTTGCCCGCATGGTCCGCTCCGCCGTCACCCCGGCGCTGGAGAACGTGGCGCTGTGGCACGAGCGCGACATCTCGCACTCCTCGGTCGAACGCTTCATCGGGCCCGATGCGACGATCACCCTGGATTTTGCACTCGCGCGGCTGACCTCGGTCGTCGACAAGCTCGTCGTCTATCCCGAGCGGATGGAGAAGAACCTCAACAAGATGGGCGGCCTGGTCCATTCGCAGCGCGTCCTGCTGGCGCTGACCCAGGCGGGTCTCGAGCGCGACGCTGCCTATCGCCTGGTCCAGCGCAATGCGATGAAGGTGTGGGAATCGGACGGGAAGTTGAGCCTGCTCGACCTGCTCAAGGGCGACAGCGAAGTTCTTGCAGTGATGAGCGAGAAGGACCTCGAGGAGAAGTTCAACCTCGACTACCACTTCAAAGCGATCGACACGATCTTCGCGCGGGTCTTCGCGGGCTGAGCCCCTCAGGCGCGAAGCCCTTCCCTTGCCGCACCGTTTTGCCTAGCATCCCCGCCAGACCGGATAACAGGGAAGCGCACAGATGCAGATAATCCGCACCATCGTCTGGGTCCTGGTCCTGGTCGCGCTGCTGCTGTTTTCACTCAACAACTGGGAGACCGTGTCGGTGAAGATCTGGGAGGGGCTGATCCTCGACACCAAGCTGCCGGTGTTGGTGTTCGCCTCGTTCCTGTTGGGACTCTTGCCGATGTGGCTGCTGCACAAGGGCGCCAAGTGGCGCTTCAACCGGCGGATAAGCGCGCTGGAAAACTCGGTCCGCGCCGCCTCGGTGACCACGCCCGTCGCGGCGCCCGTTCCGTCGCCGCTTGATCCGGTGGCTGCCGATCCGGCCGCTCCGCCGCCGGCCGGCCTGCCATGAAGACCAACCCCGTCTATCTCGCGCTCGACTTTCCGCGACTGGAAACCGCCGAAGCCATCGCCCGCAAGGTCAAGGACCATGTCGGCGGGCTCAAGCTGGGGATGGAGTTCTTCTACGCCCACGGCCACCACGGGGTGCACGAGATCGCCAAGATCGGCCTACCGCTGTTCCTGGACCTCAAGCTGCACGATATTCCCAACACCGTTGCCGGCGCGATGCAGGCCATCCATGTCCTCGAACCGGCTATCGTCACGGTCCATGCCAGCGGCGGACAGGCGATGATGGAAGACGCGAAGGCCGCGGCAGGGGAAAATTGCAAGGTCGTTGCAGTCACTCTGCTGACCAGCCTCGACGAGCGCGACATGACCGCAACTGGCGTCGGCGGGACCGCCCACGACCAGGTCCTGCGCCTTGCAGACCTTGCCCACAAGGCCGGGCTCGACGGGATCGTATGTTCCGGCCACGAAGTCGGCGCGGTGCACCGGCAGTGGAAGGACGGCTTCTTCGTCGTGCCTGGACTGCGTCTTGCCGATGGCAAGGCCGGTGACCAGAAGCGCACCGTCACCCCCCGCAAGGCCCGCGATGATGGCGCCAGCGTTCTGGTGGTCGGTCGCCCGATCAGCCGGGCCGAGGATCCCGTCGCGGCCGCCCGCGCGATCGAGGCGACGCTGTAGTTCACCGCAGCGAAAGCACGATCTGTCCACATGGGCGCAAATCGCAGACAAGGAGCCCACGCCCCATGAAATCGCTGTCGCTTGCTTCCAGGACGCTCTTCGCCGCTCCGGCGCTGGCCGCCGCCCTGATACCTGCCGCCGCTTCGGCGCAAAATGCATCGCTCGTTCCGGCCATCGCGCAGGGTAGCACCCTGTTGACCGTGTCGGCCGACGGTCGCTCGACCCGCACTCCGGACCTCGCCTTCTACACCGCCGGCGTGACCACGCAGGGCCGCACCGCGGCAGATGCGCTGGCCGCCAATTCCACCGCGATGACCAAGGTGTTCGCCGCGCTCAAGCAGGCCGGCATCGCCGACCGCGACATGCAGACCAGCAACATCAACCTGAACCCGATCTACAGCAACGCGGTGGTCGGTCCCAATGGTCAGGTCGTGCAGGAGGCCCGGATCACCGGCTATCAGGCCAGCAACCAGGTCTCGATCAAGCAGCGCAACCTGAAGGCGATGGGCAGCGTCATCGACGCGCTGGTCAACGCGGGCGCGAACAACATCAATGGGCCCAGCTTCCAGCTCGACAAGGCCGACGGGGCGCTGGACGAGGCGCGCGTCGCCGCCATGGCCAAGGCCCGCGCCCGCGCCGATCTCTATGCCCGCGCCGCGGGTCTGCGGGTCGCGCGGATCGTCTCGATCAGCGAGACCGGACGCTATTCCCCGCCGATGCCGGTGATGTATGCGCGCGCCGACATGGCCGCCCCGCCCGCGCCGCCACCCCCGCCGATGGCCGTCGGCGAGGTCGAGGCGCAGGTCAACGTAACGGTCCAGTTCGAACTCGCCCCGTGATTGCTTGACGTAGCGGCGGGCGGCGTTCATCGGCGCGCCATGCCCGCCCCGCGTATCAAGATCTGCGGCGTAACCCAGGCCGCCACGCTGCACGCTTGTATCGCCGCGCGCGCCGACTACGTGGGCTTCAACTTCTGCCCGCCCTCGCCCCGGTTCCTGAGCCTGCCCGCCGCGCGCGACCTGGGCGCGCAGGCGAACGGCCGCATCACGAGAGTCGGGCTGTTCGTCGACGCCGATCCCGCCACGATCGCCGAGGCGGTCGAGGCAGCCGGCCTCGACGCAATCCAGCTCCACGGCAGCGAAGCGCCCCAAACTGTCGCCGCACTAAAGGCCCGGCACGGCCTTCCGGTGTGGAAGGTGATCTCGGTTTCCGGTGCCGCGGACCTCGCCCCCGCCGCGCGTTACGCACAAGCAGCCGATCTCGTCCTGCTCGACGCCAAGACGCCCAAGGGCGCGCTGGCCGGCGGGCTGGGCCTCAAGTTCGACTGGACGCTGCTGGCCGCATGGAGACCGTCGGGCCCCTGGGGCCTGGCAGGCGGACTCAACCCCGCGAACGTTGCCGAAGCGGTGCGGGTCACCGGTGCGCCGCTGGTCGACACGGCATCGGGCGTCGAGACGGCGCCGGGGGTCAAGGATATGGACTTGATCGCCGCCTTCTGCCAAGCGGCCCGATCATGACAGCAACTGCCAATTCCTATCGCACCCAGCCTGACGAGCGCGGGCATTTCGGCCAGTTCGGCGGGCGTTACGTGGCCGAAACGCTGATGCCGCTGATCCTCGACCTGGAAAAGGAATACACCGCGGCGAAGGCTGATCCGGCGTTCAAGGCCGAGTTCGACGATCTGCTTGAACACTATGTCGGCCGGCCAAGCCCGCTGTACTTCGCGCCGCGCCTGACCGAGGAGCTTGGCGGCGCGCAGGTCTGGTTCAAGCGCGACGAACTGAACCACACCGGCGCGCACAAAATCAACAACTGCATCGGCCAGATCCTGCTGGCAATGCGGATGGGTAAGACCCGCATCATCGCCGAAACCGGCGCGGGGCAGCACGGCGTGGCGACGGCCACGGTCTGCGCCCGCTTCGGACTGCCCTGCGTGGTCTTCATGGGCGCGACCGACGTCGAGCGGCAGAAGCCCAACGTGTTCCGCATGAAGCTGCTCGGCGCCGAAGTGCGCCCGGTGACCGCCGGGGCAGGCACGCTGAAAGACGCGATGAACGAGGCGCTGCGCGACTGGGTCGCCAACGTCCACGATACTTTCTACATCATCGGCACCGCTGCGGGACCGCACCCCTATCCCGAGCTTGTCCGCGACTTCCAGAGCGTGATCGGCAAGGAAGCACGGGCGCAGATGCTCGCCCGCACGGGCAAGCTGCCCGACTTGTTGGTTGCCGCGATCGGCGGCGGCAGCAACGCGATCGGCCTATTCCACCCCTTCCTCGACGATTCCTCTGTCAGGATGCTCGGCGTCGAAGCGGCGGGCTACGGTCTTGACGGCGACCAGCACGCGGCCTCGCTCGCGGGCGGCCGGCCGGGAATTCTCCACGGCAACAAGACCTACCTGCTGCAGGACGCGGACGGCCAGATCGTCGAAGGCCACTCGATCAGCGCCGGTCTCGATTATCCGGGCATCGGGCCCGAACACGCCTGGCTGAAGGAAATCGGCCGGGTCGACTACACCTATGCCACCGACCAGGAGGCGCTGGACGCGTTCCAGCTGCTGTGCCGCACCGAAGGCATCATCCCCGCGCTCGAACCTAGCCACGCCATCGCCGCGGTCAAGAAGGTCGCCCCGTCGATGGGCAAGGACCAGATCATCCTGGCGAACCTGTGCGGCCGCGGTGACAAGGACATCTTCTCGGTCGCGGAACATCTCGGGGTGGATCTGTGAGCCGCTTCGAGGCCGCCTTTGCCAAGGGCCCGGCGCTTGTCACCTTCGTGACCGGGGGCGATCCGACGCCCGAAACGACGATTTCGATCCTCGACGCGCTGGTCGACGGCGGTGCCGACGTGATCGAACTGGGGATGCCCTTCACCGATCCGATGGCCGATGGCCCGGCGATCCAGGCAGCAAACATTCGTAGCCTGGGCGCGGGCACCACGACTGCCGACATCTTTCATATCGCGGCTCGCTTTCGCGAGAAGCATTCCAACACTCCGTTGGTGTTGATGGGCTATGCCAATCCGATGGTGACGCGCGGCGCCGACTGGTTTGCCGCACAGTGCCGCAAGGCCGGGGTCGATGGGGTGATCTGCGTCGACATTCCGCCCGAAGAGGATGCCGAGCTTGGCCCGGCGCTTCGCGCGGCAGGCGTGGCGCTGATCCGGCTGGCCACGCCGACCACCGACGCGGCGCGGCTCCCTGCCGTGCTAGATGGGTCATCGGGCTTTCTCTACTACGTCTCGGTCGCCGGGATCACGGGGATGCAGCAGGCCGCGCAGACCTCGATCGAGGAAGCGGTGGCGCGGCTCAAGGCGCAGGCGACGATACCCGTCGCCGTCGGCTTCGGCGTGCGCACGCCCGAACAGGCTGCCGCCATTGCGCGGGTCGCAGACGGGGTGGTCGTCGGTTCGGCGCTGGTCGATCTCGTCGCCCAGCACGGCACCGCCGCCGCCGCGCCTGTGCGCGAATTGACCGCTGCGCTTGCCGCTGCCGTCCACGGTGCTAGGTAGGCGCCCATGTCCTGGCTCGACCGCGTTCGCAAATCGATCCCCTTCGCGCAGAAGCGGGATACCCCCGACAACCTGTGGATCAAGTGCCCCTCGTGCAGCGAGATGCTGTTCACCAAGGAGTACGAGGAAAACCTGAACGTCTGCCCGCGCTGCGAGCATCACGGACGCATCGGCGCCGACGCGCGCTTTGCCCAACTGCTCGACCCCGGCTTCAGCGTCCTGCCTTCGCCCAAGGTCAAGGAAGACCCGCTGAAGTTCAAGGACCAGAAGAAGTATCCCGACCGCCTCAAGGCTGCCCGCGCCGCCAATCCGCATCCCGATGCGCTGACCAACGCGGCCGGCAGGATCGAAGGGCGGAAGTGCGTGCTGGGGGTGCAGGACTTTGCCTTCATGGGCGGATCGATGGGCATGGCGGTGGGCGCTGCCTTCGTCGCCGGGGCCGAACGCGCGATCAAGGACAAGTGCGCCTACGTGATCTGCACCGCCGCTGGCGGCGCGCGCATGCAGGAAGGCATCCTCAGCCTGATGCAGATGCCCAAGGCGACGGTCGCAATCAGCCGCCTTAACCGCGCTGGCCTGCCCTACATCGTCGTGCTGACCGACCCGACCACCGGCGGCGTCACGGCGAGCTATGCCATGCTGGGCGACGTGCAGATCGCCGAACCTGGGTGCCTGATCGGTTTTGCCGGACAGCGGGTGATTCAGGACACGATCCGCGAAAAGCTGCCCGAAGGGTTCCAGCGCGCCGAATACCTGCTCGATCACGGCATGATCGACATGGTGGTGCCCCGCAAGGATCTGCGCGCCACCCTGGCCAACGTGCTCGACTATCTGGGCGCGGCCAAGGCGGCCTGAGCCGCCGTGAGGGACTTCGCGATTTCGGACGATCCGCGCGTCCAGGCGCAGCTCGACCGGTTGGGCGCGCTAAGCCTGCCGCAGGGGCGCATCGGGCTGGAAACGATTCATGCCCTGCTGGACCGGCTGGGCAACCCCGAGCGCGACCTGCCACCGGTGTTCCATGTCGCCGGGACCAACGGCAAGGGCAGCACCTGCGCCTATTTGCGCGCGATGCTTGAGGCGCAGGGACTGCGCGTCCACGCCGCAACCAAGCCGCATCTGGTCCGCTATAACGAGCGCATCCGCCTGGCCGGCACGCTGATCGCGGATGATCTGCTGGCAGACCTGCTGGCCGAGGTGCTTGACGCCGGGCTCGACCTTGCGCCGAGCTTCTTCGAGGTGACCACGGCAGCAACCTTCCTGGCCTTTCACCGCGCGTCCGCCGACGCCTGCGTGATCGAGGTCGGGCTTGGCGGCCGGTTCGACGCGACCAATGTGCTCGACGGCCAGGCCGCCTGCGGCATCGCCAGCCTGGGCATCGATCACGAGGCCTTCCTGCTCGCCCCGGAAGGGGGCGTGCCCGCCGATCCCATGCAGCGCATCGCCTTCGAGAAAGCCGGCATCGCCCGGCCCGGCGTGCCGCTGGTGACGCAGGAATACCGTCCCGATGTAACTCGCACGATCATCGATCATGCGATGAAAGTCGGCGCGAAGACCGCGATCCGGGGACTGGACTGGAGCGCCGAGATCGGCCCCCGCATCGCCTATGCCGATCGCCACGGCGCGCTCGACTTGCCGTTGCCGGCGCTGGCCGGACAGCACCAGGCCGACAACGCAGCGCTGGCCGTCGCCATGCTGCGCCACCAGACACGGGTTCGTGTCACGCCCGAAGCCATGGCTGAGGGGATTCAGGCGGCGCTCTGGCCCGCCCGACTGCAATTGTTGGGCGACGGACCACTCACCTCATTGGCGCCGGGCCGTGACGTCTGGCTCGACGGCGGGCACAACGCCGACGCCGGCCTTGCCATCGCCCGTCACTTTGCCGAGGCCCCACCCTTCCACCTGATCACCGGCATGCTGTCGTCTAAGGATCCCTCCGCCATCGTCGCGCCGCTGCGCGGCAGGCTGCTGAGCCTATCCGTGGTACCAGCTCCGGGGCACGACGCGCACAGCCCCGAACAGATCGCCGCGCATGCCGATCGGCCGGTGCAGGCCTTTGCCGATGTGTCCTCTGCCCTCAAGGCCTTGCCGCGCGGCGGCGACGTGCTGATCGCCGGTTCGCTTTACCTGGCAGGCGAGGTCCTGCGCCTCAACGCGGAGATTCCGGACTGACCATGGCGCGCCGCTTGCCGAGCCAGGCAAGCACCGCGCCCAGAACCAGCACCGCGGCATAGATCGCGGTCGTCGCATTTTCCCACTTCAGCGGCTGCGACAGCAGCACGCCGACCAGCCCGACCACCACAAGCGCGAAGCCGGCAAGCCGTCCGGCCCCGATCGGCTCCTTCAGCGTCGCCTCATTCACGCCTTCGGTCTGGCGGATGCCCTTGACGACATAGCCCTTGCTCCACAACAGCCACAGCAACAGCATTCCCGGGATCGCCGCGACCACGGTAAAGCCCCAGAAACCGATCCAGCCGACCTTGTCTGCCACGATCCCCGCCGGCCCGGCCATGAAGGTCCGCCCGACCCCCGCAAATGATGATAGCAGCGCGAACTGCGTCGCCGTGTAGGCGATCGACGACAGGCCGGAGAGGTAGGTGGTGAACACCGTCAGGCCGATCCCGCTGGTCAGGTTCTCGGTCCCGATCGCGGCGACCAGCATCCAGTAGCTGTTGCCGGTTGCCGCCAGCACCATGAACATGATGTTCGACAGCATCATCATCAGCCCCGAGATCAGCAGCGCGCGGCCCATGCCGAGCCACAGGATGAACGGCGCGCCCAGCGCCGAGCCGACGATCAGCGCGGCAAAGCCCCAGATCTTGTTGGCCGAGATATAGTCGAGATCGGCAAAGCCCAGGTCGACGATCATCGGGCTGAGCATGGCCTGGCCCATGGCGTCGCCGACCTTGTAGAGCAGCACGAATGCAAGGATCAGGAAGGCGCCATGGCGCGACAGGAACTCGCGGAACGGGTTGATCACCGCTTCGGTCAGGAACTGGCCCGCGCTCATGCCGGAAACGTGGGCGAAGCGGTCGACAAAGCGACCTTCGCCGATCCACAGCGCGCCGAGGATCGCTGGGACGATGCAGAAGGCGGTCAGGCCATAGGCCGTCGCCCAGCCCAGCCCCAGCCCTTCCGCCGAAGCGAAATAGATCGTTCCCGCGCCGGCGATCAGGTTGCCGGTGCGATAGCCGAACTGGTTGGTCGCCGTGCCGTGGGCGAACTCCTCCTCGTCGAGGATCTCGATGCGGTAAGCGTCGATGACGATGTCCTGGGTCGCCGAAAGGAACGCGGTGATCAGCGCCCAGACCGCGAACAGCCCCAGGTGACCGGGCTGCGGGTTGCTGGCCCCCAGTTGCCAGACCGACACGAACAGCAGTCCCTGGATCAGGAACAGCCAACCGCGCCGCTGACCGAACGCCTTAGTCAGGAACGGCAGGTGCAGCTTGTCGACCAGCGGAGCCCAGAGGAACTTGATCGTGTAGGGGATGCCCAATGCCACCGCGAAGCCAATCGTCGCGGTGTCGATGCCGACCTTGGCCAGCCAGAAGGTCATCGTCGCGACCAGCAAGGTCAGCGGAAATCCGCTCGAAATGCCGAGCAGGAAGGCAACCAGCGGGGCCTTGCGGATATAAGGTCGGAAGGTCTTGCTGGTCAGCGCGACCAGCACAACTGCCACCAGCACACCGGCAAAAATCAGGAACCGGATCAGATCGACCGACATGCACACCCCGTAACGACACCAATTAAGGCGCGAACCTAGCGCACAAATAGTCTATGAACAGCCCCATGGAGAGGACATCCACGCTTGCCCCGCGGTCCCCGACCGCTGCACAACTCGACCTGGCGCAACAGATCGCCGACGGGTGCCTGCGCACCAACCTCGGCATGACCACCGTGCCCGCCGCAGTCTATACCGATCCGGCGCACTGGCATCGGGAAAAGGCCGCGCTGTTCGGCCGCCTGCCGCAGGTGCTGTGCCCCTCGGCCCTGATCGCCGATGCGGGGATGAGCGTGCCGCATGACGCCACTGGCCGGCCCTTGCTGATCACGCGCGATGCTGACGGCATGGCGCACGTTTTCCTCAACGTCTGCCGGCACCGCGGCACGCGTCTGGTCGAAGGCCAGGACGTTGCTTGCGGCAAGCGGCTGACCTGCCCCTACCACGCCTGGACCTATGCCCTCGACGGGCGGCTGCTCGCTTTGCCCCGCCCCGAGACCTTTCCCGGGATCGACAAGGGCGACTTCGGTCTGGTCGAACTGCCCAGCTGCGAGGCAGGCGGCCTGATCTGGTATGCCCCTGAAAGCGAAGCCGACTTCAGCCTGGCGCGCGAACTGGGCGATGATTTCGACGCCTTCGCCTTTCGCGACCATCACCTGTTCGCCCGAGCGACCCATGATGTCGCTGCGAACTGGAAGCTGATCATGGACGCCTTCCTCGAAAGCTACCACGTCGCTCGCCTGCACGCGCAGACCATCGGCCCCTTCTTCAAGGACGGGGTGACCAGCGGCGACCAGGTCGGCCCGCACCAGCGCAGCCTGGTCTGCCGGGCCGAGGAACTGGGCGGCGTCGACCTGACCGACATGGCCGCGCTGCGCCGCATCGGGACCTTCGCCTACCAGCTGTTCCCGGCGACCGTGATCGTCGTCAGCCCGGACTACATCAACGTCATGGCGCTATGGCCACAGGCCCACGATCGCACCCTGGTCGAGGATTTCATGCTTATTCCCGAGGCACCGCAAACCGACAAGGCGCGCGATCACTGGGAACGGTCGTGGAAGCTGCTCGATGGCGGGGTCTTCGCGGGCGAGGACTTCCGCGCCGCGGCGCTTGGCCAGCAGGGCCTGCAAAGCGGGGCGATCGCCGACCTGACCATCGGCACCCTCGAAGGCGGGATCCGCCGCTTCCACGAGATCTGCGCCGAACAGATCGCCGCCGCCGAGGGGTGACGCCGCGCCCGCGCTCGCGTAAGGGCGCGCGATGACCAAGTCCGACGACAGCCCCCGCACGGGCGACCGCATCGCCAAGCTGCTTGCCCGCGCGGGTGTGGCCAGCCGCCGCGAAGTGGAACGAATGATCGCCGAGGGGCGCGTGAAGATTGGCGATGATGTCGTGACCACGCCGGCTACCCTTCTGACCAACCTCAAGCGAGTGAGCGTCGATGGCAAGCCGGTCAAGGCGCCCGAGCCGCCACGCATCTTCATCTTCCACAAGCCGTCGGGGCTGATCACCGCCGAGCGCGACCCGGCCGGGCGGCCGACGATCTACACCGCGCTGCGCAACGCCCTGCCCCCCGACGCGCGCCGGGTGATGCCGATCGGCCGCCTCGATTTCAACACCGAGGGGCTGCTGCTGCTTACCAACGACGGCGGCCTCAAGCGGACGATGGAACTGCCCGCCACAGGCCTTCCGCGCACCTACCGCGCGCGGACCTTCGGCGACATTACCCAAGCACAGCTCGACGACCTGATCGAGGGCGTGGAAATCGACGGTGTCCGCTACGGAAAGATCAACGCCAATCTCGAACGCAGCACCGGCCGCAACCAGTGGATCGAAGTGACGATCACCGAAGGCAAGAACCGCGAGGTGCGCCGCGTGCTCGAGCATCTCGGGCTTGAGGTCAGCCGCCTGATCCGCACTGCCTATGGCCCGTTCGAACTGCTCGACCTGCCGCGCGGCGCAGCGGTCGAAATCCGCCAGGTCGAAGTCGAACGCTTCATCCGCAACCTCAAGGTGCCCGGCTCGGTGCCGGCCGAACAAGCGCCGCGCGATGCCGATACGATGGCGCGCGCCCGCGTGCACCGTGCGCGCCGCGCCGCGCCATCGGACACTCCGCGCGCTCCGGCCAAGGCCGCCAAGCGCCCGCTGCCGCGCAAGCCGCGCGACGATGGCAAGCTGGTCGATCGGCCGACCCGCGCCGGGTCGGCGAGGCGCGGCTCGCCCAAGTCAGGTCCACGCAAGCCCGGACCGCGCAAGTGAGCCTGCGCATCATCGCCGGCGAATGGCGGGGTCGCAAGCTGCAGGCACCGACGGGCGAGACCACCCGGCCTACCGCGGATCGCACCCGCGAAACGCTGTTTTCGATGCTGGCAAGCCGGCTCGGCACGTTCGAGGGGCTGGCCGTGGCCGACCTGTTCGCCGGTTCGGGCGCACTGGGTCTCGAAGCCTTGTCGCGCGGCGCGGCGACATGCCTGTTCGCCGAACAGGATCCCGCCGCGATCCGCGCGCTTCGCGCCAATATCGCGGCGCTGCGCTGCGCCGATCGCTGCGACGTGCGCGCGGCCTCGGTCATGGCGCTGGGGCCGCTCAAGGCGCCGCTCGACCTCATCCTGCTCGACCCGCCCTATGGCAGCGGTGCGGGAGCCGTCGCGCTCGACAAGCTGGTGCGGCTCGGCTGGATTGGCCCGGCGACCTGGATCAGCCTCGAAACCGGCGAGAAGGAAGAGCCCAAGCTCAAATCGCTGGAGGCCGTGGCCGACCGCAAGGTCGGCAAGGCGCGGCTCACCCTGCTGCGGGCGCCGGGCGCGCCAGGCTGACGCCCAGCACGGTCAGCGCGCCGGCGGCCACCAGCAGGTAACCGATCGCGTCGCCGTGGCCGGCATCGGTCATCGCCTTGGCGACCAGCGGGGTCACCGCCCCGCCGACGATCCCGCCGGCATTGAACGCTACCGAAACACCCGAATACCGCACCGGCACCGGGTAAAGCGTCGTCAGCCAGCCGCCAAGCGGACCATAGACGAAGCCCATCACGAACAGCGCCGTGGCCAGAGTCAGGAAGATCGCCAGCGTACCTCCCGCCAGCCCCGGCGCGAACAGCAGTCCCACGCCGATGGTTGCGACCGCACCCCACAGGATCATCCGGCCCGCGCTCGTCCGATCGGACAGCCAGGCGGCGATGACGATTCCCAGCGCCAGGAACAGGTTGGCGGCAAGTTGCAGCGACAGGAAGGTCTCGCGCGGATAACCGAGCTGCCGCGTCCCGATGTCGAGCGCGAAGGCGGTGGAGAGGTAGAACAGTGCGAAGCAGGCGACCACGCCGGCGCTCCCCGCAAGCACCGCCCCGCCATGATCGCGCAGCAAGGCCCACAACGGCACTGCCGGCGGCGGAGCGCGGTCGAGCGCTTCGCGGAATTGTGCGGTTTCGCCGATATTGAGCCGCACCCACAGCCCGATGCCGACCAGCACCGCGCTGGCAAGGAACGGTACGCGCCAGCCCCAGTTGAGGAAATCGGCATCGCTCAGCCACAGGCCGAGCAGCAGGAACAGCCCGTTCGCGGCGAGGAACCCCAGCGGCGCGCCAAGCTGCGGCGCCGCACCGAAGCGGCTTTCCCAGCCCTTCGGCGCGTTCTCGGTCGCGAGCAGGGCCGCCCCGCCCCATTCGCCGCCGAGGCCCAGCCCCTGCCCGAAGCGCAGGATGCACAGCAGCAGCGGTGCGAAGAAACCTGCGTCGGCATAGCCGGGAAGGAAGGCGACCAGCAGGGTCGAAGCGCCCATCAGCAGCAGCGAGGCGACCAGCGTAGCCTTGCGGCCCACCCGGTCGCCGAAATGGCCGAAGGCAACCGCCCCGATCGGCCGCGCAATGAAGGCGAGGCCGAAGACCATGAACTTGGCAATGCCCTGAACCTCGGGCGAGCTCTTGGGGAAAAACAGTTCGCCGAACACCAGCGCGGTTGCGGTGGCAAAAACGTAGAAGTCATAGAATTCGACCGCCGTGCCAGTGAGCGAGGCAGTCAGCACGCGGCGATGCTGGCGAAGCGGATTCATGGCGACCGCTCGTCGCGATGCTGTTCCCGGCTGTCAAACGAAAAGGGCGCCGGTGCTGCCACCGACGCCCTTCCCTGCGACCCTTTTCGGGCTGTTGCTTGTCAGTTGGGCTTGACCTTGGCCACCACCTTGCCCTGTGCCTTCAATTCGCTGGCCGGGGCGCCCGGCCAGTAATCGAGCGGACGGTTGCCATAGTTCTTCCCGGCCGCGCGCGGCTGGATACAGCTGTCGGTGATCGTCTTGCTGCAGATCGGATAGGTCTTGGCCTCGGCCACGGCAGCCGCGACGTCGCCCGGTGCGCGGTTGTCGACGCGGGCGGCGGTCGTCGCTGCGACGGCGACTGTGCTGCGGTTGGCCATCTGGTTGCTGATCGACGCCCAGGCCTTGGCCCGCGCCTCGGCGTCCATCGCCAGGATTCGGGTGCGCTGCGCATCGTTCAGCGCCCACCAGCCGGTGCGCTGCTCGGGCGTCAAGGTCCAGTAATAGGTGCGCGCGTCGAGTGGCCAGGCATAGAAGCCGGTGCGCTGGGCGTCGGTAAGATCCCACCACGCCGTCGACTGCTCGGGCGTGAGCCCCCAGTAGTAGCTGCGAACATCGGCCGGCCAGGCGTAAAGGCTGGTGCGGTCGGCATCGGTCAGCGCCCACCAGGCGGTGCGCTGTTCGGGGGTCAGCCCCCAGTAATAGGTCTGCAGATCGCTGGCCCAGGCGTTGTAGGCCGCCTGCTGGGTGGCGTTCCACGCGGCGTAGGCCGCCTGCTGCTCCGGCGTCAGGACAACGGTGGTCGTGGTCGTGGTCGTGGCCGCGGAAGTCTGGGCAGTGGCGATCGTCGGGGCGGCACACAGCGCCATGGCCAGGGCGGCGGCGCTGCCGGTCAGGAATACCTTCATTATCTTGTCTCCTTCGGGGCTCGTGGGTGGGACAACACGTGGATCGCCGCCCGGTTCCATGCGGCGGGTTGCGCCGCGCCGCTTCGTTCCCTAACTGTTCACCCGTGTCCCCCGATGATGAGTCCCTCGACGATCCCCTGCTTCAGGGGCTGAACCCGCCGCAGCGCGAGGCTGTGCTGGCGCTGGATGGCCCGGTGCTGATGCTGGCCGGCGCCGGCACCGGCAAAACCGCGGCCCTGACCACGCGGCTGGCCCATATCGTGCGCAGCCGCCGCGCCTGGCCGAGCGAGATCCTGTGCGTCACCTTTACCAACAAGGCGGCGCGCGAAATGAAGGAGCGGGTCGGCCAGCTGGTCGGCCCGGCGGTCGAAGGAATGCCGTGGCTTGGCACCTTCCACTCGATCGCGGCCAAGCTGCTGCGCCGCCACGCCGAACTGGTCGGCCTGCAATCGAACTACACCATCATCGACACCGACGACCAGCTGCGGGTGCTCAAGCAGCTCATCCAGGCCGAGGGGCTGGATGAAAAGCGCTGGCCGGCGCGGCAACTGGCGCAGTGCATCGACCGCTGGAAGAACCGCGGCCTCAACCCGCAGGATCTCGATGCCGGAGAAAGCGAGGCCTACGCCAACGGCCAGGGCCAGAAATTCTATCGGCTGTACCAGGATCGGCTCAAGGCGCTAAACGCCTGCGATTTCGGTGATTTGCTGCTCCACATGCTGAACGTGCTGCGAACCAACCGCGAGGTTCTGGAGCAATACCAGCAGCGCTTCAAGTACATCATGGTCGACGAATACCAGGACACCAACCAGGTTCAGTACCTGTGGCTGCGCCTGCTCGCCCAGGGTCACAAGAATATTTGCGTGGTCGGCGATGACGACCAGTCGATCTATTCATGGCGTGGTGCAGAAGTTGCCAATATCCTGCGATTCGAAAAGGATTTTCCCGGCGCAAAGGTCATCAGGCTGGAGCAGAATTACCGCTCCACCCCGGACATTCTGGCGGCGGCATCGGGCCTGATCGGCGCCAATTCCGAGCGCCTCGGCAAGACGCTGTGGACCCAGCGGAACGGCGGCGACAAGGTTCGCGTGATCGGCGTCTGGGACGGCCCCGAAGAAGCCCGCCGCATCGGCGAGGAAGCCGAACGGCTCGAGCGCGAAGGAGCGTCGCTGGCTCAGGTTGCGATTCTCGTGCGCGCCCAGTTCCAGACCCGCGAGTTCGAGGACCGCTTCATCGCGATCGGCCTGCCCTACAAGATCGTCGGCGGCTTCCGCTTCTACGAGCGCGCCGAGATCCGTGACGCGCTCGCCTACCTGCGGCTGATCACCCAGCCGAGCGACGATCTAGCCTTCGAGCGGATCTACAACACCCCGAAACGCGGCCTTGGCGACAAGACGCTCGAGAAGATCCACCGCCACGCCCGCGCGCGCGCCGTTCCGCTAAGCCTCGCCGCCTTCGAGATTACCGAAACCGACGAGTTGCCGGCCCGCGCTCGCAACACGCTCTATGCGCTGATGCGCGACGTCGGCCGCTGGCGCGAGGCAGCCAAGACGCTGAGCCCCGCCGAACTGGCCCGCACCGTGCTGGAGGAAAGCGGCTACACCACCGCACTTCAGAACGAGAAAAGCGCGGAAAGCGCCGGACGGCTGGAGAACCTCGCCGAATTGGCCCGCGCGATGGAGGAATACGAAACGCTTGGCGATTTCCTCGAACACGTCAGCCTGGTCATGGACAACGACGCCAACGACAGCGCCGAAAAGCTGACCATAATGACCATCCACGCCGCCAAGGGGCTGGAATTCGACAACGTATTCCTGCCCGGCTGGGAGGAAGGCGTGTTTCCAAGCCAGCGCGCGCTCGACGAAGGCGGCCTGTCCGCGCTCGAGGAGGAACGCCGCCTCGCCTATGTCGCGATCACCCGCGCACGGCGGCGCTGCACGATCGTCCATGCGGCCAACCGCCGCATCTACGGCCAGTGGACAAGCTCGATCCCGAGCCGCTTCATCGCCGAATTGCCGGCCGCGCATGTCGATCAGGAAACGACGCTGTCGGGCGGCGCCTCGTTGTGGCGGGCGCAATGGTCCGAGGCGAGCGATCCCTTTGCCGACGTCGCCCGCAACCAGCCCAGCCGCATCGTCACCCGCGGCCCCGGCTGGCAGCGCGCGGCCGCGCGCGACTACGATCCCGCGCCACGGCGCATCGCCGAATCGACCCGATCCGCCGCCAGCTTTGCCGCCAAGCCGCGCGGCGACATCGCGCTGGGCGCGCGCGTGTTCCACGAAAAGTTCGGCTACGGCACCGTGACTTCGCAGGAAGGCAACAAGCTTGAGATCGAGTTCGAGACCGCCGGCGCGAAGCGGGTCATCGACAGCTTCGTCAAGCCGGCGCCCTGAAGCGCCTCTGAATCAGAGCGCGGAAAAGCTGAGGAAATTGGGCACCGGGCCGTTCCATTCGCCCGGCTGCATCGGCGGTTCGGCCGCCTCGTCGCGGCGCTGGCGGCTTTCCCGGCGCGGTTCGGTGCGGGGCGTCCGCTCCTCGCGGCTGCGCTCCTCGCGCGGCGCGCGTTCGGGCTTTTCCGCCCTGGCAGCACGTTCGCGCCGCGGCTTTTCCTCGCGCGGCGCACGGTCTTCACGGGGAGCGCGGTCTTCGCGCGCGGCACGCGCAGGCTTCGCTTCTGCCGCAACCTCGAACACCGGCAGGGCCGACTTGGTGAGCTTCTCGACGTTGTCGATCGCCTCGGCATCCTCGGGCGCGATCAGGGTGAAGGCGCGGCCGGTCGCTCCGGCGCGGCCGGTCCGGCCGACGCGGTGGACGTAATCGTCCGGGTGCCACGGGGTGTCGAAATTGAAGACGTGGCTGACGCCCTTGATGTCCAACCCGCGCGCTGCGACGTCCGAGCAGACCAGAATGTTGACCGCGCCGTCCTTGAACCGCTGAAGCTCGGCCAGCCGCGCCGGCTGGTCCATGTCGCCGTGGATTTCGGCGCTGGCAAAGCCGTGGCCTTGCAGGCTCTTGTTGAGCTCGCGCACTGTCGTCTTGCGATTGCAGAAGATCATCGCGGTGGCGACGTTGTCGGTCGTCAACAGGCGGCGCAGCACCTCGCGCTTCACGCGCGATGAGGCGACCGGCACCTTGAATTGGACGATGTTGGTGTTGGTCGAGGCGGGCCGCGCCACTTCGATGTACTTGGGGTTCGACAGGAACTTGTCGGCCAGCTTCTTGATCGGCGGCGGCATGGTCGCGCTGAATAGCAGCGTCTGGCGCGTCGCGGGAAGCTTGGAACAGATCGTCTCGATATCGGGAATGAATCCCATGTCGAGCATGCGGTCGGCCTCGTCGATCACCAGCAGGTCGCAGCCGGTCAACAGGATCTTGCCGCGTTCGAACAGGTCCATCAGGCGGCCCGGCGTGGCGATCAGCACGTCGACGCCTTCGTTCAGGGCCTTTACCTGATCGCCCATCTGCACGCCGCCGATCAGCAGAGCCATCTTGAGGTCATGGTTCTTGCCGTAGGCTTCGAAGTTCTCGGCAACCTGGGCGGCCAGTTCACGGGTTGGCTCGAGGATCAGGCTGCGCGGCATCATCGCGCGGCGCCGGCCGTGGGCCAGGATATCGATCATCGGCAGCACGAAGCTGGCGGTCTTGCCGGTACCGGTCTGGGCGATGGCGATCAGGTCTCGCATCATCAGCACCGAAGGGATGGCCTGGGCCTGGATTGGGGTGGGCGTGTCATATCCCTTGGCGGTGACCGCCGCGAGCAGTTCATCTGACAGGCCGATATCGGCAAATTTCATAAGCTGGTGCTGTGTTCCGGAAAAAAGCTATCTGTTCGCGCCCCATCCCCCCGGCAGGCCGCCGCTTCGCGCGGGCGTTCACAATGCGCGCGAAGTTGGGGCGCCCTAGGCGCAAGCATCGCGCAAAGTCAAGGAAAAGGCCTAGTCGCCCAGTTCGACGATCTGGCGAAAACCGCTGACCGTGCAATTCATGCCGTTGCGCGCCAGAAGCTGGTCGCGGCCCTGGCAGATCATCCCGTCGGCATTCTTTGCTACCAGAAAGCCCGAATAATAGGCCTGGGCCTGGCACGCCCTGGACAGCGTGGCACTTACGGTGCGGCGATCCTTCAGCATCATGATGAGCCGATTGCCATTCCCAGGCTGGACCCCGAGGATCGCGGTCATCGGCACGCACTTGCCCATCTTCTTCTCGACGTAGCGCGGGATGCCCTGCTGCGGAGCAAAGTCCTGCGCGAACATCGACGGCATGATCGGCGCCGGGCGCGGTGCGATGCGGATGGTCACGCGTTCCTCGATCCGCACCTGCTGGCCTTGCGAGGGGCGAAAATAATCGGTCAGAGCACGCCAGCTGTCGCCCGATGCGCGCGAGATCGGTGCAGCAGGCACGCTGAACGCGGCCTCGCCAACGTCTACCTCCGGTTCCGCAGCGATCTCCGGGGCGCGCGCTTCGTCCACCGCCACGGCCGCCGGCAGCATCAGCGCCAGCGGCGCAACCAGATTGAGAAACGCGTTCATTGCCCCCGCGTAGATAGACCCCAGTGTTGAACCACCGCTTAACCTTCCCGCGCACAAGCGCAAGTGCGCTCGCCCGCGTGGGCGCGTTGGAACCCGCGCCAAGCTGTGCCATAGCCGCTACCGAGATGACCGATACCTTCCAAGACCTTCTGGCCGAACTGAGGGCCATCCTTGGCACGCGCGGCTTTCATGCCGACCCCGAGACGGTGGGGCCGTGGCTGACCGACTGGCGCGGCCGCTACACCGGCAAGGCGCTCGGCCTCGCCGCTCCGGCCAGCACCGACGAACTCGCGCGGGTCGTGCGGGCCTGCCATCGCGCCGGCGTGCCGATCGTCCCGCAGGGCGGCAACAGCGGCATGTCGGGCGGCGCCACCCCCGATGCGAGCGGATCTTCGCTGCTCCTCACGACGCGGCGAATGAACGCGATCCGCTCCATCGACGCCGAAGCGCGGCAGGCCGTCTGCGAAGCGGGCGTGGTCCTCCAAACGCTGCACGAAGCCGCCGCGGAAAAGAGCTTGCGATTTCCGCTGACCTTGGGCGGCAAGGGTTCGGCGACCGTCGGCGGGCTCATCTCGACCAACGCGGGAGGAACGCAGGTGCTGCGCCACGGCGTGATGCGCGCGCAGGTCCTGGGGCTCGAAGCCGTGCTGCCCGACGGGCGGGTGTTCGACGCTCTCACCCCACTGCGCAAGGACAACCGGGGGTTCGACCTCAAGCAGTTGTTCATCGGTTCGGAAGGCACGCTCGGCATCGTCACCGCAGCGACCCTCCGGCTTGTGCCGGCGCTGGCGGACCGGGCAGTCGCCTGGGTCGGTCTCGCCACGATTCACCATGCTCGCTCGCTGCTGCTCCATTGCGAGGCGGCGCTCGGCGGCGCGCTTGAAGGGTTCGAGGTGCTGCCGCAGGATTGCCTAGAATCGGTGCTCGATTACCTCCCGGATGCGCGCAGCCCGCTGGCAGAGGCGCACGACTGGCACGCCCTGATCGAAGTGGTGGCCGAGGACGCCGCCAGCGCTGAAAGCCTGCGTAGCCGGGTCGAGGAATGCCTCGCCGCCGCCTTCGAGGCCGATCTCATCAAAGACGCCGTGCTGGCCTCCAGCGAAGCTCAGGCCGAAGCGTTCTGGACGCTGCGCGATTCGATCTCGATGGCTGAACGGGCCCGCGGCCCTGCAATGCAGCACGACATCTCCGTGCCGGTCGAACGCATGCCCGCCTTCATCGAGGAAGCCGGCGCCGAGGTAGAGACCGCTTTCCCGGGTGTGCGCGCGTTGGGCTTCGGTCATCTGGGCGATGGCAACATCCACTTCCACGTCGCCGCGCCCCCGGGCACCGACCGCGCGACGTGGGAAGCAAGCCAGGGCGCGGCGATCAACCGCCGGGTGCATGATCTGGTCACCGCCTGGGGCGGCTCGATCTCGGCCGAACACGGCATCGGCCAGTCGAAACGCGGCGAGCTTGCCCGGCTGCACGATCCGGTCGCGCTCGACCTGATGCGGGCGATCAAGGCCGCGCTCGATCCGGACGAACTGCTCAACCCCGGAAAACTGGTCACGCTTGCGCGCGAAAGCGCCAAGGCTTAAAGGCCCCCATTCGCCCAGAACCTGCCGGACCGGCCGGGATTCGACTTAGTTTGGAGAGATTTCGATGGCCAGCGCGCCGCAAGCCACCAACCTGCCGCTGTTCTACAAGGACCTGATGCCGCTCAACAGCCGCGACCACGCCACCTGGAAGAGCCGCACCACCGACAAGGCCAAGTGGCTGATCGATCAGCACGCCATACCCCTGACGGCCGAGGAATTCGTTCACGCCTCGCGCAACTACCCGATCGTCTTCTCGGTTGGCGAACCGCCTGTTCCCCTCGCGCTGATGGGCCTCAACGAAGGGGTCAACACCTTCATCGACGCTGAAGGCAAGGCGACCGATCCGGTCTATGTCCCGGCCTATGCGCGCCGTTATCCGTTCATGCTGGCCAAGCTGACCCCCGACACCGAGGAACTGTCGCTGTGCTTCGATCCGACCACCGACCTTGTCGGCGAGTTCGACGAAGGTTCGGCGCTGTTCGAAAATGGCGAACCCAGCGATGCCTGCAAGGCGACGCTCGATTTCTGCCGCAACTTCGAGGAAGCGGGCTTCCGCACCCAGTCGTTCGTCGAGGAACTGGTCAAGCACAACCTGCTGATGGACGGTGAAGTTGCGATCCAGCAGGCCGGGAACGACCAGCCGTTCGTCTATCGCGGCTTCAAGATGGTCGATCAGGAAAAGCTGCGCGAAGTGCGCGGCGACGTCCTGCGCCAGTGGAACCAGAACGGCATGCTCGCCCTCATCTTCGCGCACCTCTTCAGCCTCGAGCTGATGAGCGAGGTGTTCAGCCGCCAGGTCCAGCAGGGCAAGGGCCCCGTCCCCGTCCCGGTACCCGCAGCCTGATTCGACGCTCGCGGGAAATCCCGCGACCCTTGCAAGGGCCGCGGATTTCCGCGGAGTCATTCGTATGCATTGGCATAGGGCTTGCCAGCAAATCGGTTCAGCCCTATCTTTCGAAATGTCTTGTCGGCGCTTCCCTCATGGCCCGGCAAGGTATCTGGTGCACTTTGTGCACCTCCTCCCTGAACCTTGGCCACCTCGTGCGCTTGCACGAGGTGGTTTTTTATTGGGCTTTTGAGAACGCCTATTCCGCGGCGATTGCCCAGCGTCCGCCCTGGCCCGAGCGGCCCAGTTCGGCAACCTGGGCCGCCAGCGTGCTGACCAGGCCGCACAGCAGGTCGACCATGTCCGCCATCCCTTCCCCCGGCTCGACCAGCGCGCGGTCAAGGTAGCTGCTGCGATCGATCTCGAGCTGCAGGGCATGGACGTTGTCGTCGACTGCCGCGTGCCGTTCGAGAACATAGCCTCCGGCATAGGGACGATTGTGCCCGGCAAGGCGACGCGCCTGGGCGAAATAGCCGAAGGCCGCCGCGATAAGTGTTCCGTGGCACGAGGCCCCGAAGCGGTCGCCGATCACGAATTCGCTCGGTGGATGGGGGCCACGCAGGCCCAGCGGGGGCATCGAATGCAGGTCGATCAGCAAGGCGGCGCCCCAACGGCGCCGCAGGTCGGCCAGTTCGCGCTCCAGACAGGCGTGATAGGGCGCATGGATCCCGGCCACGCGTGCTTCGAGTTCGTGGTCCTCGTGCCGGTGTTTCCAGATTTCGCCGAGGCCGGGGATACGGCGCGGGATCAGACCCAGCCCGCTGCGCGAGCGCGGACCGGTCGCCGCCTCGCCCTGCCCGCCGCGCCAGGATGCGAACATGGAATTGTCAATATCGTCGGTCGCGCGGTTGAGGTCGATCATCGCGCGGGGCGCGCGCGCGATCAGCAGTGCGGCACCGGTTGCCCTGGCCACCGCCTGGCCGAGCAGATCGGCATAGCGGTCCTCGAGGCGCAGCGCGGCCGCGCGGGGATGCCGCATCCGGCCGGTCAGGCTGTCCGGATAGGTCCGCCCCGCGTGTGGCACGGCGATCAGGATCGGCAAGACCGAGGGTTGTGCGGACTGCAATGTGAAGGCTGGTTCGCCAGGGGCACCGGGGATGATGCCGCCCCCGTCCGGATCCGATTCGCCATCAACCTGTTTCGGGGCCGCCATGCCTGCCAAGCTGACCGCTATCGCGGCCTGTGTCAAAGCAAGTCAGTCCGAAAAGCAGACGAGATTGTTAACCGGTACGATATATAGCATTGTGCGCGTCACGGCCTATAAAGTGACGCCCAGCAACCTGTGGTGGAAACCAGTCGCAATGATCCGCATACTGCTTGCCGAAGACGAAGAAGCGATGCGCACCTACCTGGCGCGCGCGTTGCAGAACGCCGGCTACGACGTAGTGGCGGTGGATCGCGGCACGGCGGCTCTGCCGCTGCTGGAAAACGGCAGCTTCGACCTTTTGCTGTCAGACATCGTGATGCCCGAAATGGACGGCATCGAACTGGCCCAGCGCTGCGCCGAGATCAGCCCCAAGACCAAGGTCATGTTCATTACCGGTTTCGCCGCAGTGACGCTGAAGGCCAGCCGCGAAGCGCCGCAGGCCAAGGTGCTGTCGAAGCCCTTCCATCTGCGCGATCTGGTGATGGAGGTGGAACGCATTTTCAGCCATCAGGCCCACGCGACGATCTAACTCTTGCCAAGCCGGAACCGGTTCGCTAGTGGCGCTCCCCTGTCCGGGGCGACGGCCTCGGGCAGACCTTGAATGGTGCGGGCGTATAGCTCAGTGGTAGAGCACTATGTTGACATCGTAGGGGTCGCAAGTTCAATCCTTGCTACGCCCACCATTCGCTAAAAAGGCCCCGGATTTCCGGGGCCTTTTCGTTTTTCGAGCAAGTTTTCGGCGCTCAGGTGCCGGTCCAGTTCGGCTTGCGCTTTTCGGCAAAGGCGGCCGCGCCTTCGCGCGCATCGTTCGAACCGAACACCGGCCCCATCAGCTCGCTCTGCTTCGACCACATCTCCTGGTCGTTCCAGGTGTGCGAGTTGCGGATGATCGCCTTGGAAGCGACGAGCGCAAGCGGACCGTTCTCCGCGATCTTTTCCGCCAGTTCGATCGCCGCATCAAGCGACGGACCCTCGACGACCCGGTTGATGAAGCCCAGTTCATAGGCGCGCTGGGCGGTGATGAAGTCGCCGGTCAGGGCCAGTTCCATCGCGATCCGCGGCGGGATCTGGCGCGGCAGCTTGACCACGCCGCCGGCCGCGGCGACCAGGCCCCGCTTGGCCTCGGGAATGCCGAATTTCGAGGCGGAGCTGGCAACGATGAGGTCGCAGGCCATCGCCAGTTCCATGCCGCCCGCAAGGGCATAGCCATCGACCGCGGCGATGATCGGCTTCTTGGGGGTCCACTGCGACAGCCCGCCGAACCCGCGTTCCGGAATGGAGGGCGATTCGCCGCGCAGGAAGCCCTTGAGGTCCATGCCCGAGCAGAAGGTGCCGCCGGCCCCGGTCAGCACCGCGACGCGCAGGTCGCCTTCGGCTTCCAGCCGGTCCATCGCCGCAGAGATTCCTTCCGCAGCCTGCTTGGTCATGGCGTTCTTGGCTTCGGGGCGGTTGATTGTGACGATGATGACGCCGCCGCGCACCTCCGTCAGGACCTGGGGTTCATCGCTCATGGCATCCTCCGTTCACGTTTAATTGTGCGGTTAAATTGGTAAGCCGCAGACGGCGGCGCTGTCCAGCGGGAAGTTGCGAGCGCCGACCTTGCACCCGCGCGCCCCTCTGCTAAGGGGACGACGCATTTTCGTTGAAAACTCCCCGGGAAAGACCTGCGCAATGGCCAAGATCAAGGTGAAGAATCCTGTCGTCGAGATCGACGGCGACGAAATGACCCGCATCATCTGGCAGTGGATTCGCGAACGCCTGATCCTGCCCTATCTCGACATCGACCTGAAGTACTACGATCTGGGGGTCGAGAAGCGCGACGAGACCAACGACAAGATCACCGTCGATTCGGCCAACGCGATCCGCGAATACGGCGTCGGCGTGAAGTGCGCGACGATCACCCCGGACGAAGCCCGCGTCGAGGAATTCGGCCTCAAGAAGATGTGGAAGAGCCCCAACGGCACGATCCGCAACATCCTTGGCGGCGTGGTCTTCCGCGAACCGATCGTGATGCAGAACGTGCCGCGCCTGATCCCGGGCTGGACCGATCCGATCGTGGTCGGCCGCCACGCCTTCGGCGACCAGTACAAGGCGACCGATTTCCTGGTCCCCGGCCCCGGCAAGCTGCGCCTGGTGTGGGACGGCGACAACGGCCAGACCATCGACGAGGAAGTGTTCCAGTTCCCCTCGCCCGGCGTGGCGCTGGCCATGTACAACCTCGACGATTCGATCCGCGATTTCGCCCGTGCCAGCTTCAACTACGGCATCGGCCGCGAATGGCCGGTCTATCTGTCGACCAAGAACACGATCCTCAAGGCCTATGACGGCCGCTTCAAGGACCTGTTCGCCGAAGTCTTCGAAAGCGAAGGCTTCAAGCAGCAGTTCGACAAGCTGGGCATCGTCTACGAACACCGCCTGATCGACGACATGGTCGCCTCGGCGCTGAAGTGGTCGGGCAAGTTCATCTGGGCCTGCAAGAACTACGACGGCGACGTGCAGTCGGATCAGGTGGCGCAGGGCTTCGGCTCGCTCGGCCTGATGACCTCGGTGCTGATGACGCCCGATGGCAAGACGGTCGAAGCGGAAGCCGCCCACGGCACCGTCACGCGCCATTACCGCCAGCACCAGCAGGGCAAGCAGACCAGCACCAACCCGATCGCCAGCATCTTCGCCTGGACCCGCGGCTTGATCTATCGCGGCAAGTTCGACGAAACGCCGGACGTGACCCGCTTTGCCGAAACGCTGGAAAAGGTCTGCATCGACACGGTCGAGGGCGGCCAGATGACCAAGGACCTCGCGATCCTGATCGGCCCGGACCAGCCATGGCTGACCTCCGAAGGGTTTTTCGAAGCGATCGTCCAGAATCTCGAAAAGGAAATGGGCAACTGGAAGTAAGTCCGGTCCTTTCCAACGAACGTAATCGCGGCGGTCCGGGCTTCCGGGCCGCCGTTTTCGTATGCGGGGCCGTGACAAGCGCGCCCGCCATGCCATAGGTCACGGTCATGGCCGCCTCCGAAACGATCGAAGCTCATTCTCTGCTGTCCGACGCGCTGGTCATCCTCGGCGCGGCGGGGATCGTCATTCCGTTGTTCGCGCGCTTCCGCATCACCCCGGTGATCGGCTTCATCCTGGTCGGGATGCTCGTCGGGCCGTTCGGCCTCGGCACCTATGTCGGCCAGTTCCCCTGGCTCGGCTACATGACCATATCGGACACGGCGCGGCTCGAACCCTTTGCCGAGTTCGGCATCATCATGCTGCTGTTCACGGTGGGACTGGAATTGTCGTTCGGACGCCTGTGGGACATGCGCAAGCAGGTCTTCGGGCTCGGCGCGCTCGAACTGATCGGATGCGCCGCGCTGATCGGCAGCGGTCTGCTCCTGCTTGGCAATCCGCCCACCACCGCGCTGGCGCTGGGCCTGGCGCTGGCGCTGTCTTCAACTGCGCTGGTGCTGCGCATCGTCGATCCCAACCGACCCGTGGGCCGCGCCGCGCTGGCCATGCTGCTGTTCGAGGACATCGCCCTCATCCCGATCATCTTCCTCCTTGGCGCCATGGGCCAGGGGAGCGAGGCGCAGTCTACCGCCGAGCTCATGTCGGTCCTGATCCGCGGGGCCATCGTCGTTGCGGTGCTGCTGGTGGCCGGCCGCCTGCTGTTCCCGCGCCTGTTCGCCCAGGCCGCCCGCACGAAAAGCCCGGAGCTCTTCCTTGCCGCGAGCCTGCTGGTCATCATCGTCGCGTCGAGCGCCACCGGCGCGGCCGGGCTTGGCCCGATCGTCGGTGCGCTGATCGCCGGGTTGCTGATCGCCGAAACCGAATACAACGAGGAAGTCGAGACGATCACCAAGCCGTTCGAGGGCCTGGCCCTCGGTGTCTTCCTGATCACCGTTGGCATGGGCCTCGACCTCAACGCGCTGTTCGACGATCCCTGGCCGATCATCGCCGGCACCGCCGCGATCCTTCTGACCAAGGCGATCGTCACCGGCGTCCTGCTGCGCATGATGGGCGCACGGCGTGGCACTTCGGCCGAAGCGGGCATCCTGATGTCGAGCCCGTCGGAAACGACGCTGATCGTGCTTGGCGCCGCGGTGAGCGCACACCTCATCTCGCGCGAGGATGCGCAGTTCTGGCAGATGATCACCGCGCTCGGCCTGACCATCACGCCGATCCTTGCCTGGCTGGGCCGACGCCTCGCCCGCCGCGTCGATCGCGGTGCCCCGCTCGAAGTCGGGGCGACGCCCGAGGAACCCCGCGCGATCGTGATCGGATTCGACCGCGTCGGGCGCCTGATCGGCGAGATGCTCGACGCGCACGGGCGCAAGTGGGTGGCGATCGATCTCGACAACGACGCGGTCATTCGCGCCCAGGCCGACGGATTGCCGGTCGTCTTCGGCGACGCGACGCGCGAACCGATGCTCGACAAGCTGGGAGTGGAAAACGCATCGGCGGTCGTGCTGACCATGGACGAGCCGGTTCTCGCCCAGCGCCTCGTCAAGAAACTGCGCGCGCGGTTTCCCGAACTGCCGATCCTCGCGCGCGCCCGCGATGCCCGCCACGCCGCCAGCCTCTACCGCGCCGGCGCGTCGACGGCCGTGCCCCAGACCCTGGAAAGCAGCCTGCAATTGTCCGAGGCGGTCCTGGTCGACATTGGCGTCCCGATGGGCCCGGTCATTGCCAGCATCCACGAAAAGCGCGACGAGCACCGCCAGCTCATCCGCGAAGAAGGGCAATTGACCGCGCCGCCCTCGCTGCGCAGCCGGTCGCTGCGCGGGCGCGGCCCGACGGGCGACGGGAACCCGGAGCCCGAGCCGAACGTCTAGACGTTCATGATCAATCGAATTCTGCCGGCGGCCGGTCTGGCCGCCCTCTCCGCCTGTTCATCGCCCAGCGAGACCGAACAGCCTGCTGCCCCCGCTACCGAATCCTCGCCGGCAGCTCCAACCAGCGGCCCGAACGACTTCGACGGAACCGCGACCGGCACCCTTGCCCCGTCCACATCGCCCTCCGCGTCGCCGCCCCCCGATCATGTCGGCGATCCGCCGCCACCGGTGACGGCCGTCGATCCCGCGGCGCGGCGGATCGCCCTTTCCGGATGGCGCAAGTCCGAAAAACCCGAAACCTGCGCCCCGCTGGCGCTGAAGAGTGACGCCGGCGCGGGCGGCAAGGCGCGGCGCGCCAATTTCAGCGGCGGCTGGGGCGTGGCCTTCGACCAGCCTGCCTTGCGCAGCGCCTATGGCTTCGCCGGAACCGGTTTCATCCCGCAGGATGCGAATAGCGTGCAGAAGCAGCGCGCTCGGCTTGCGGCGCAATGGCCCTATTTTCGCGAAATCACGCAACTGCCCAAGCCCAGTTACGCCGGCTACGGCGTGGAAGGTGCCGAGGATTATCCGCGCGCCAATCCCGACGGAAACGGCCTCAATTCGATCGCCTATGTCCGCGTCGGCGGACAAGGCTGCGACTACAACGTGTGGAGCCGCCTTGGCCGCGCCCACCTCGAGCATCTGCTGGCGAATCTCGTCATGGTGCCAACGTCATAGGGCGGGGCGACCGCCGGACGGGGCAAGCTGCCGGAACGGAGTGGCCGGTCTGCGGGTTATTTCTCCCATAAGGAGACGATCCATGCACGATATCCCTCCCCATCAGCCGGACACGCGGCACCCGCTCGCCCAGCAGGCCGACGAGAGTCAGGGTCGGATCAAGCGGATACAGCGTGATAACGCGTCGATGCGCAACGTTCCGCGCGGCAGCGAAGTCGAGCGTCGCGAAGCCGGACGCGGTCACCGCGTCTGACAGAGCAGCCCCGGTCAGGCGGCGAGCGCCGCCTTGACCGCAGCTATGGCCTCGGCGGCCTTGGCGCCGTCGGGCCCGCCGCCTTGGGCCATGTCGGGCCGGCCGCCGCCGCCCTTGCCGCCCAGCGCCTCGACGCCGGCGCGCACCAGGTCCACCGCGCTGACCGTGCCGGTCAGATCATCAGTGACGGCTGCCGCGATGCTGGCCTTGCCTTCGTTTACGGCGACGATCGCGGCAACCCCCGAACCCAGCCGCTGCTTGGCCTGGTCGAGCAGGCCGCGCAGGTCCTTGGGGTCGAGCCCGTCAAGCACCTGGCCCGAGAACTTCACCCCGCCGACGTCTTCATCGGCCGTCTCGGCCTTCGCGCCGCTGCCGCCAAGAGCCAGAGCTTTCCTGGCTTCGGCCAGCTCGCGCTCAAGCTTGCGCCGTTCGTCGAGCAGAGCCGCGACCCGCGCCTCGACTTCGTCGGGCGTCGTCTTGAGCAGGCTTGCCGCATTCTTCAGAGCGTCCTCGCGCCCGACCAGCCACTGGCGCGCGCCTTCGCCGGTCAGCGCCTCGATCCGGCGCACGCCCGAGCTGACCGCGCTTTCGCTGACCACGCGGAAAACACCGATATCGCCCAGCGCCGTAACGTGGGTGCCGCCGCACAACTCGACCGAATAGTGCCGGTCGCTTGCGCGGCCCATCGACAGCACGCGCACTTCATCGCCGTACTTCTCGCCGAACAGCGCCATTGCGCCGGCGGCGATGGCATCGTCCGGGCTCATCAGGCGGGTTGAGACCGGCTCGTTGGCGCGGATCTCGGCGTTCACCTCGGCCTCGATCGCAGCGATATCGTCAGCAGACAAGGCGGTAGGGTGCGAAAAGTCGAAGCGCAGCCGATCGGGCGCGACGAGGCTGCCCTTCTGCGTCACGTGTTCGCCCAGCCGCCCGCGCAGCGCTGCGTGCAGCAGGTGCGTGGCCGAATGGTTGGCGCGGATCGCATCGCGCCGCTCGGCGTCGATATCGAGCTTGACCATGTCGCCGACCCTGATCGAACCGGCCTCTACAATCGCGTCGTGCGCGTGGAGGCGGCCGAGCGGCTTGGCGGTGTCGCTGACTGCCAGCTTCAGGCCGTTCGCGCCGGTGATCGTTCCGGCATCGCCCATCTGGCCGCCGCTTTCGCCATAGAACGGCGTCTGGTTGACGATGACGCTGACCGCGTCGCCTGTGGCCGCGCTGTCCACTTCCTTGCCGTCCTTGACCAGGGCGACGACCTGCGCCTCGCCGGTGGTGGCGGCGTAACCGGTGAACTCGGTCGCGCCGACGCGCTCGGCGATGTCGAACCACACCTCGCCGTCGGCTGCCTGGCCGCTACCCTTCCACGCGGCGCGCGCGGCAGCCTTCTGCTGGGCCATGGCGGCATCGTAACTCTGACGGTCGATCCCGATCCCGCGCGAACGCAGCGCGTCCTCGGTGAGGTCATAGGGGAAGCCGTAAGTGTCGTAGAGCTTGAACGCCGTCTCGCCGGGCAGCTCGCCGCCCTCGCCAAGCCCCGCCGTCGCTTCGTCGAGAAGCTTGAGGCCGTTGGCTAGCGTGCGGCGGAACTGTACCTCCTCGCGCTGCAGGGTCTCCTCGATCAGCGGCTGGGCGCGGCCGAGTTCGGGATAGGCCTGTCCCATCTCGGTGATCAGTGCCGGGACCAGGCGGTGCATCAGCGGATCCCTGGCGCCCAGCAGATGCGCGTGGCGCATCGCGCGTCGCATGATCCGGCGCAGCACGTAACCGCGCCCTTCGTTCGACGGCAGCACGCCATCGGCCAAGAGGAAACTGGTCGAACGCAGGTGATCGGCAATCACGCGGTGGCTGGCCTGGTGGTCGCCCTCGGCCTTGACGCCGGTCAGGCTTTCCGAGGCGGCAATGAGTGCCTTGAACGTGTCGGTATCGTAGTTGTCGTGGACGCCCTGCATCACCGCGGCGATGCGCTCCAGCCCCATGCCCGTGTCGATGCTGGGTTTGGGCAGTTCGCCGGTGATCTCGCCGGCGGTTTGCTCGAACTGCATGAAGACGAGATTCCAGATCTCGATGAAGCGGTCGCCGTCTTCCTCGGCAGAACCGGGAGGGCCGCCCCAGATATGGTCGCCGTGATCGTAGAAGATCTCGCTGCACGGCCCGCATGGGCCATCGTCGCCCATCGCCCAGAAGTTGTCCTTGGTAGGGATGCGGATGATGCGGCTTTCGGGCAGGCCGGCGACCTTCTGCCACAGGCCGAAAGCCTCGTCGTCGGTGTGATAGACGGTGACCAGCAACTTGTCCTTGGGCAGGCCCCAGTCGCGGGTCAGCAGGGTCCAGGCGTGCAGGATCGCCTGTTCCTTGAAGTAGTCGCCGAAGCTGAAGTTGCCCAGCATCTCGAAGAAGGTGTGGTGCCGCGCGGTGTAGCCGACGTTGTCGAGATCGTTGTGCTTGCCGCCGGCACGCACACACTTCTGGCTGCTGGTGGCGCGGGGAAAGGCGCTCGCCTCGAGCCCGGTGAAGACGTTCTTGAACGGCACCATCCCGGCGTTGACGAACATCAGCGTGGGATCGTTGTACGGCACCAGCGGGGCCGATTGCACGATCTCGTGCCCGGTCTGGCCGAAATAGTCGAGGAAGGAGCGGCGGATGTCGTTCGTCGAGGTCATAGCAGCCGCCGATTAGGGCTTTGGAGGCTGCCTAACAAGCGCGATTCTCAAGGTCGGGAAGGCGGCACCTTGATCCGCAGGGCGCCCGGACGAACCCGGAAACGGAGCGGCAGGGCCATGTCGCTCACCTCGCCGTCGTGGGCGACGCTCATCGTGCCTTCGCCGTGGACGGTCAACTCGGTCACGTCGGCGATGCCGATGAAGTCGCGCATCGGATCGGCCCGCCCGACGAGTGCCCGCAGCGCAAAGGCCAGCAGTCCTGCCTTCGACTGCTCCCTGACCGCATAGACCGCCAGCTTGCCGTCGTTCAGGCTGGCCCGGCGGCCACGGTCGACGCCGGTTATCGCGTAATGATTGTTGCCCACGAACAGCAGCGGCGTGACGATACGGTGGTGGCGGCCATCGGCTTCGATCGCGATCGTTCGCGGTCGGAGCGCCTTCAGTGCGGTCCAGGCCGCCGGAAGCGTCGCCAGCCACTTGGGCAGGCGCTGGCCTTCGCGGCTGCGGACCATCCTTGCATATAACCCGATCGAGGCGTTGTTGACGAAGGTCGTGCCGTTCACTTCGGCAAGGTCGATAACGTCGACCGCGCCATCGACCGCAATGGCAGCGGCGGCATCGAGATCGTGCGGAATTCCAAGATCGACTGACAAGTGGTTGAGCGTGCCAAGCGGCAGCACCGCCATGGATTGCCCCGTCTTTGCCAGCACCGCGGCCGCCGAACCCAGGGTTCCGTCACCGCCGCCGACCACGACGCAGGTGCAATCATGCACCTCGGCGAGGGCAGCGGCGATGTCCTCGCCGGCGACGATGCGCGGCGACGTTGCGATCCCGCAACGGGCGAAGGCAGCCGAGATCCGCGACGGAAGACTGCTGCCTTCCCTGCGCGCCCGTCCACCGCTGCCGTTCACCACGACGGCAATCGATTCGGGCGATCGCGCCGCCATCAGTGGCGCGCCGAGACGATCCAGGCTGCGGCGGTGAAGGCGACTATGTCTCCGCTGCGATGCTCTTCGAGCCAGTCGCGGAGCCAGCCCTCGGCCCGGACCCGTTCTTCGCCCGCGAGCGCGCTGAGCGCGCGAGCGGCAGGGCCGATCTGGCTGAAGAACGCCAGCGCGTCTTCCACAGGATCCTCGCCCTTGCCGGCGACATAGGCGAAGTTCACTTCCTCGAACTGCGGCTCGCGCCAGCCCGCCCCTTCGAGAATCGCGGCGACATGGGCAGGGTCGGCAAAGGCGAAGGGGCCTGGGGCCGTGGAATCGCCGGCCTGCTGCGCACCGATCAGCGCCGCCGCTTCCGACGCCCAGGGATTTTCGGAGGCCGGTCGGAAGCAGGAGAAAACGAGATGCGCGTCCGGCGCGCTGAGGCCGTGCAGGTTGGCAAAGGCCGCCACCGGATCATCGAAGAACATCACGCCGTGACGCGAGGTCACCAGGTCCGGCGCGAAATCGCCAGGATCCCAAGCCGCCGCATCTGCGAGAACGAAGCGCGCGTTGCCGGTCATCGCGCCGCGTTCTTCGGCGGCGGCGACCAGATGCTGCGACACGTCGACCCCGACGACGTCGGCGCCCGGCCGTTGTCGTGCCAGCGCGAGCGAGAGTTCGCCGGCACCGCAGCCCACGTCGAGCAGGCGGTTTCCATCGCGTTCCGCAATCCGCGAGAGCAGCCGTTCGGTCAGCCCGGCGAAGGCGCGATCGGTCAGCCGGAAATTGTCTGCCCAGCTGCGCCCGACCCGGTCCTGCCATTCCAATCCGCTTGTCATGGCGGCGGACGCTAGGCACGCACGGCGGACCGCACAAGACGCATTTTTTCGCTTGCGACTCGCTGGCGACAGGCAGAGCATCCCGCCCAGTCCTTGCGCGACCGAGTGCCGAGGAAAAGCGCCCGGCGCGCCTTCGTTTTAAGAGGAGGCGGATGATGGGCAACACCCAAAATGGTAACCCCGGCGGCAGAGCGGCAACCCGTGCGGTCGCCTTGGTCGGGCCGGCCGGCACGGGAAAGACAAGCCTGGCCGAAGCGCTGCTGTTCGCCAGCGGCGCAATAACCCGACAGGGTAGCGTCGAAGGCGGCAACAGCGTCGGCGATGCCAGCCCCGAAGCCCGCGCGCGCGGCAGTTCCACCGAAATCAACCTGTCCCGTTTCGAATACCTCGGCGATCGCTTTGCGGTGATCGACGTCCCGGGCGGAACGGGATTTGCCGCAGATGGGTTGTCGGCGCTGCTCTCGGCCGACCTTGCCGTGGTCGTGATCGACCCAGCGCCCGAACGCGCGATGTTGGCCGAACCGGTGCTGCGCCGACTCGACGAACTGGGCGTGCCGCACGCCATCTTCGTCAACAAGATCGAGCACGCCCGCGCCGGCGCGATCCGCGAACTCATCGCCGAACTTCAGCCGCTCAGCCGCGAGCCGCTCGCGCTGCGCCAGATCCCGCTGCGCGATGGCGAGGCGGTGGTCGGCTATGTCGATCTCGCGCTGGAACGGGCCTACCGCTACCGCCCCGGGAAGGAGAGCGAACGGGTCGCCATACCCGAGGACGTCGCCGCGCGCGAACAGTCCGAACGCGCCCACCTGCTCGAAACGCTGGCCGATTTCGACGACGCCCTGATGGAAGCTCTGCTGATGGACGAAGTGCCCGATCCGGCGCTGGTGCTGTCCGACCTTGCCGCCGATACGGGCGCCAACAAGGTGGTCCCGGTCCTGCTCGGATCGGCGCTTTCGGGCGGCGGCGTGCACCGCCTGCTCAAGATGCTGCGCCACGAAACCCCCGGCCCCGATGCCGCCGCGCAGCGCATCGGCGTCGAATCGGGCGGTGCGCTACACGTCTTCAAGATCGCCAATGGCGGAGCGATGGGGCGGCTCGCCCTTGGCCGCGTGCTCGGCGACGGCCTGCACGAAGGCGACGAACTGCTGGCGGGCAGCGGCGCCGAACGTACCGGATCGCTGTTCTTCGTCCAAGGCGACAAGACCGCCAAACAGGCCGAGGCGATGGCGGGCGAGATCATTGCCGTGGCCAAGGTCGATGGCGCGCGCAGCGGGATGCTGCTCGGGCGGCGGGATGCCCGCGTCGGTGAGGCGAACGGGATCGCATACCCGGCACGCAACGCGGCGCTGGCGATCCGCACCCGCGACCGCAAGGATGACGTCAAGCTGTCGACTGCGCTACACCGACTCTGCGAGGAAGACCCCGCGCTGGAGTGGACCCAGGACGACGCCGCGCATGAGACGGTGCTGCGCGGGATCAACGACGATCATCTCGGCGTCGTGATCGGGCGCCTGCAGCGGCGTTATGGAGTGGCGGTCGACACCCGTCCGCCGCGCATCGCCTATCGCGAATCGATCCGCAAGGGTGCGACCCAGCGGGGCCGCCACAAGAAGCAGTCAGGCGGCCATGGCCAGTACGGCGATTGCGTGATCGAGATCCGCCCCCTGCCCCGCGGCGAAGGCTTTCGCTTTATCGACCGGATCACTGGCGGGGTCATTCCGCGGCAATGGATCCCGGCGGTCGAGCTGGGTGTTCGCGATGCGATGGAGCGCGGACCGCTGGGCTTTCCGGTGGTCGATGTCGAGGTGACGCTGGTCGACGGTTCGTTCCATGCGGTCGACAGCTCCGAACTCGCCTTCCGCATCGCCGGGCGCCTGGCGATGAGCGAAGCACTGGCGCAGGCCGCGCCTTACCTGCTCGAACCTGTGGTCAAGGTGACGGTCGAAACGCCGACCGGCACGGGCTCGAAGGCTGGATCGGCGCTATCGGCGCGGCGTGGGCAGATCCTGGGCCTGTCGCCTCATCCCGACTGGAGCCGGTGGGAGCGGGTCGAAGCGCTGTTGCCCGAGAGCGGTCTGTACGGTCTCGACGCGGAACTGCGCTCGATGAGCCAGGGACTGGCGAGTTTCACCAGCGGGTTCGATCATCTTGCCGAACTGAGCGGGAAGCACGCCGAAGACGTGGTCAAGGCGCGCGCGACAGAAGCAGCCTGAGAGTCAATCGCGGAACGAAGAACCGGCGCGGCATCCGCAAAAGGGAGCCGCGCCGGCCTGTTTCGTGGAGGACGCCCGTTTCTGGGCTAGGGGACGAAAGCGGGCGTCCTCCGTTCAACTCCGGCCTGGCGGTTGGGGGCTGGCCGGAAGTTCTGGGCGATCAGATATCGTCGTCCGCGTCCGGACCCGTCATCATCTCGCCCGACAGACCTTCGGTCTGGCCGCGGATCGCAGCCTCCAGCCGGTCACAGATCTCGGGATGTTCCTTGAGGTAGGTCTTGGCGTTCTCGCGGCCCTGGCCGATCCGGATCGAATCGTAGGAGAACCAGGCGCCCGACTTCTCGACGATCCCGGCCTTGACGCCGAGGTCGAGGATTTCGCCGATCTTGGAAATGCCTTCGCCGTACATGATGTCGAATTCGACCTGCTTGAACGGCGGGGCCACCTTGTTCTTGACCACCTTCACGCGGGTCGTGTTGCCGACGATATCGTCGCGGTCCTTGATCTGGCCGGTCCGGCGGATGTCGAGACGGACCGACGCGTAGAACTTGAGCGCGTTGCCTCCGGTCGTGGTTTCCGGGTTGCCGTACATCACGCCGATTTTCATGCGCAGCTGGTTGATGAAGATCACCATGCAGCGCGAGCGGCTGATCGAACCCGTCAGCTTGCGCAGCGACTGGCTCATCAGGCGGGCCTGGAGGCCGACGTGGCTGTCACCCATCTCGCCTTCGATTTCGGCGCGCGGAACCAGCGCGGCGACCGAGTCCACCACCAGCACATCGATCGCGTTGGAACGGACCAGCGTGTCGGTAATCTCCAGCGCCTGTTCGCCGGTATCGGGCTGCGAGACGATCAGTTCGTCGATGTCGACGCCAAGCTTCCTGGCATAGACCGGGTCGAGCGCGTGTTCGGCATCGACGAAGGCGGCGGTGCCGCCGTTCTTCTGCGCCTCGGCGATGACGTGCAGCGCCAGCGTGGTCTTGCCCGAGCTTTCCGGACCGTAGACTTCGATCACGCGGCCGCGCGGCAAGCCGCCGATGCCCAGCGCGATATCGAGGCCGAGCGAGCCGGTGGAGATCGCCTCGACCTCCATCGCTTCCTTCGAGCCCAGCTTCATCGCCGAGCCCTTGCCGAACGCGCGATCGATCTGCGCCAGCGCCGCTTCGAGCGCCTTTTGCCGGTCCATGCTTTCCTTACCTTCCTGAATCAGCTTGAGTTGTGCAGCCATGATACGTCCCCTTGCCTAACCAGCCGACCGGAGAGGTCAACTGACGACGATGTATCGCATTTGTTCTCGTGGAACAAGGGGGGAACGAAATTTTGCTAGGTGGGGGTCGGCGCCGCCGGTTTCCGCGGATTGTTGCTCCAATCGATTAGCTTCTGGCCAAGCTGGTTGCCGGGCTGTTCGACAAAGCGCCAGACGAGCCGGGCGATCGGATAAAGCAGCGCCACCTCGGCCACATAGAGCGGAACGAGCAGCAGCGCCTGGGCATTCGGCACGTCCTCCACCGCCTGCAGCAGCCAGGCCGAGGGACGCCAGACCAGGGCGAAGTGGATGAGATACAGGCTGTAGCTCACCCGCCCCACCGCACCAAGCCAACCGCCCTCGCCGCCCTTTCCGCGCAATACGTTGCCGAACAGCACCCAGCCGAGCGCGGCAAGGGTCGGCAGGATGCCGTTGAACGGCAGAAGCTCGAGCCCGAGGATCAGCCAGCACGAGCCGAACAATACTGCCGCCAGCACTGTGTCCCGGACCGGCCGCGGCGCCATCCCGCCCCCGCGCCACGCCGCGAGGTACCAGCCCATCCCGGCCACAAAGACCGGCAGCTGGTTGACGAACGAGCCATAGGCATAGCTGTTGTTGGCGAGCCAGCGGCCATAGTGCAGGCGAAAGCCGAGCTGCCAGGCCACGGCGACCAGCACGGCGAGCGCGAAAGCGACGATCAGCGCACGGTTGCCCCAGCGCTTCCAGCCCGCCTCGAGCGCGGGATAGAGCAACGGAAACGCGGCGTAGAACAGCATCTCGGTGCCGATGGTCCAGCCGCCGGGGACCACATTGTTGTTCGCGAAGGGCAACAGTCCGTGGACCAGAAACAGGTTGGCGAGCACGTTCTCGACAGTATAGGGCGCGCCCTCGCCGCTGACGATGAACATCCAGGCGTAGAACGCGATCCCGACGTAATAGACAGGCGCGATGCGAAACCAGCGGCGAATGGCATAGGCGCGCAGGCGGTGCGGTTCGTCGCGGCGGTTGTCGGCCGAAAGGCACAGGGTGAAGGCCGAGGCGACGAAGAACAGCTGCACCCCGACCTGCCCGATCTCGTTCCAGTCGCGCAGGATCGGCGAGGCGAATACCTGAAGGTAATGCATGGCGATGACCAGCAGGATCGCGATGCCGCGCAGACGGTCGACGAAGGCGAGTTTGGCGGGCTGCATGCCCCAGCGGCCAAGCAGGTTTGCGGCCGCAACGCAAGATTGGCGCTAACGGTTATCCGCCCTTCGATGCGGCCAGAACGGCGCCGACCTTGTCGCCGATCTGCTGGACCGAAAACGGCTTGGGCAGGAAATGGACGCCGTCGGCAATGTCGATCTGCTTGCGCAGTTGCTCTTCGGCATAGCCCGACATGAACAGCACCGGCAGGTCGGGTCGCAGTTTGCGGACTTCGCGCGCCATGGTCGGCCCATCCATAGCCGGCATGACGACGTCGGAGACGATCAGGTCGAATTCGGCCCCGCCCTCTACGATCTCCAGCCCTTCGTCGCCGTCGCTGGCTGTGGTCACGGTGTAGCCCGCCCGGGTCAGCGCACGTTCGGCGACGGCGCGAACCATGTCCTCGTCCTCGACCAGCAGGATGCGCCCGCCGCCCGACCAGCCTGCTTGCTCGGCAACCGGGACGGCGATTTGTGCGGCGACTTCCTCGGCGCTGGGGTAATGAACCGGCAGGTAGACGGTGAAGCGCGTGCCTTTTCCGTGCTCGCTGTCGGCAAAGATGAAGCCGCCCGATTGCTTGACGATGCCGTAGACAGTCGAAAGGCCAAGGCCGGTGCCCTTGCCGGTGTCCTTGGTGGTGAAGAACGGCTCGAATATCTTGCCGAGGTGGTCGGCCGGGATGCCGGTGCCGGTATCTTCGACCACCAGCGCGGTATAATCGACCTGCGGCATGATCGCCGTGCGCATCGCCCGCACGTCGGCAGCGGTGAAGCGGCGCGTGGCGATGGTCAAGCGGCCACCCGAATCGCCCTTGGTCAGGATCGCGTCGCGGGCGTTGACGGCAAGGTTGACGATCACCTGTTCGAGCTGGGTCGGATCGGCCCGCACCGCGCCAAGATCGCGGTCGTGCGTGACCACCAGCTTGATCTTTTCTCCGATCAGCCGCTTCAGGAGGTGCGACACGTCGCTGACCACATCGGGTAGCTGCAACACTTCAGGACGCAGCGTCTGCTGGCGGCTGAAGGCGAGGAGCTGACGCGTCAGGCTGGCGGCGCGGTTGGAATTGGCGCGGATCTGCTGGATGTCGTCATAGTCGCTGTCGCCCGGCGTATGGCGCAGCAGCATGAAGTCGCAGGTGCCGAGGATCGCGGTCAGCACGTTGTTGAAATCGTGCGCCACCCCGCCGGCCAACTGGCCGACCGCCTGCATCTTGGTGGCCTGGGCGACCTGCCGCTTGAGCCGGGTTTCCTCGGTGCTGTCGGTCAGGCCGAGCAGGACGGCGGCGTCCCCCAACCCGCGCACACCGGCAAGCGACAGACTGACCGGTTCTTCGGCCATGCCCTTCAGCCGCACGGCGATATCGCCGCTGCTGGCCGGCCCCTGCGCAAAGCGTCGGATCGCGTCCGATAATGGCCCCTTGTCCTCCTGGACGACCAGGTCGGTCGGATAGGTCGGCGGACCGCCGGCCTCTCGTCCGGCGGCGCGCATGAAGGCAGGGTTGGCGAACAGCATTCGCCCGTCGCGATCGACCATGGCAAGGCCAAGCGGCAGGGGGCCGATCAGCGCCTCGAGATGAGGGACCGCCGCCGTCCCGTCGCCGCTGCTGCCCCCGCCCAGCCCTGTTCCGTTATCGGCGAGCAGGATCAGCGAGGGCGTGGTGTTGTAGTCGGGCTCGACCGCCATGTCGGGATCGGCGACCGGCAGGTAGTACATCGTCAGCGGCGCGCCGCGCAGACCGTCTCGCGCCCAGGACAGCCGATCCTGCTCGTCCTGGCGGAGCAGCGCGGTGAAATCGGTGCCGGTGAGCAGGGCCGCGCCGTCGCCGGTGGCGCGCTGGGCGAAGCCGGCGCTGTGGGCGCGGATCTTGCCGTCGGGATCGACGATTGCGGCGGCAATTCCGGCCTGCGACAGCGCGCGCCCGAGCTTACCGTCGAGATGCGGGACAAGGTCGGCGACAAGGTCGGTCCCGGCGATCGCGGCGATGGTCCAGACCAGGTAATCGTCGCCGCGGCCGGCACGCACGACCTGGGCAGACCAGCGGCCGCCGGCGGTTTCGCCCGTGCCTTCGATCAGGTCGGCCTTGCCCTTGCCATCGCGCCAGCCCGAGCGCCCCGCCTTGGCCAGCCGTTCGAGACTGGCATTGTCGAGCGCCAGGCGCGGCGGCGCTTGGGCGATGCCGAACCAGCGTTCGTAGAGATCGTTGGCGCACACCAGCCGCCCGGCGCGGTCGGTGATCGCGATAGCCGCATCGTCGCGGTCGATTGCGGCGACCGTGACCGACCAGTCGGGCAGGATGGTTTCGCTGGCGGCAGCAGCGTGCCGCGGCCGCGCGATGGTGAAGGCGATCGCGCCCAACGCGGCGAGTCCGGCGGCAAAGCCCGCCACAGCCGCTATCTGACCGGTCGCGAGCCAAACCAGTGCGAGGCTGGCCACGCCGCCGAGCGCCACGGCCACCTGGTCAAGCGGACTGCGAACCCGCACCAAGGAATCCGCGCCGTTCATCCCGCCGGCTCCGCGATCCGAGCCTGGGCCAGTCGCGCGCAGCGCCGGCGCGCAACGATCCCGCGCCAGACGAGGGCCGAGACGGCATAGCCGGCAGACGAAAGCACGATCGAAAGGACAAGCAGGCCGACCGCCGTGTCGAGACCGGCCCCGGTGAGGTTCTGCAGCAGATGATCGGTCTGGGTATGCTCCATTGTCGCGCTGATCGGGGTTAGACCGCTGGCCCGTTCGAGGTGGAACAGCGTCTTCCCGATTTCGTAGGCTGCGGGGTACAGCAGCATCCAGGTAGCCGGGTTGCTGGCAAAAGTGGTCGCAATGGCGACGGGCACGTTGGCGCGGACGAAAACGGCGCAGAAGGCCGCTACGATGCTGTGCGCAAAGGGAATCAGGACGCCGACGAAGAGGCCTAGAGCGACCCCCCGCGGCACCGAACGGCGGCTGAAGCGCCACAGGTCGGAACGCAGTACGCGCCCGGCAAAGGGCCTGACGAAGCGGTTCCGCTCGAGTTGGTCGCGCGTCGGAACGCAGCGGCGCAGCCATCCCGAGGTGGTTTCGATCACGCCCTGCTCCGGCGCTGGACCGTGCGCAGGTTGGTGCGCCGCTTGTGGCCGACCCACCAGCGCCACACCCAGCCCGAACCGACATATCCGACCGCGGCCGAGACCACCGAGATGATGACCAGACCCAGCGCGAGCGACCGCCCTTCGGAGGTCAGCCACTGGATCGCGTCCCACACGTCGGTCAGCGCAAAGAGACGATCGATCGCGCCGCCGGCCTTGTCGTCGAAGTGCAGCAGCATGTTGCCGAGCTGATAGGACACGGCCCAGATCAGTGGCGTCGTGAACGGGTTGGTGACGAAGGTCGTCAGCGCCGCGATCGGCACGTTGGCGCGAACCGGCAGGCTGAGGATCGCGGCAAAGATGATCTGCGCGAAGGGCAGGAGAATGCCGACGAGCAGCCCCAGAGCGACCGCGCGCGGGACCGACCGACGGGTAAAGCGCCACAATTCGGTGCGCAGAACGGACTTCGGAATCCAGCGGCTGCGCGCCATCTGATCGCGCGTGGGCATGTTGCGCTGCCCCCAGGCGCGCAGCCGGGCGGTAAGCTCGCTCATCCGCGATCCCGCATGATCCGGGCCTGTTCGCGCTTCCAGTCGCGATCCTTGATCGTCTGGCGCTTGTCGGCAACGTTCTTGCCCTTGGCAAGGGCCAGTTCGACCTTCGCCCGGCCGCGGCTGTTGAAATAGACCGACAGCGGCACCAAAGTCATGCCCTTGCGCTCCACCGCGCCGGTGAAGCGATCGACCTCGCGGGCGTGAAGCAGCAGCTTGCGCGGGCGCTTTGGCTCGTGGTTGTAGCGGTTGCCGTGGCTGAATTCGGGCACGTTCGAATTGATCAGCCACACCTCGCCGTTCTTCACCTCGGCATAGCTCTCGGCGATCGATCCTTCACCGAAACGCAGGCTTTTCACTTCGGTCCCGGTCAGGGCGATGCCGGCCTCGACGGTGTCCTCGATGTGGTAGTCGAAACGCGCGCGCCGGTTTTCGGCGACGACCTTCTTCTTGTCGAACTGGGCGGATTGCGGACGGACCATGATTTGCCGCCATGTAGGGCGTGGCAGGCGAAAAGGGAACGGGGCAGCGGCGGGAAATATCGCGCGGCCGAAACCGCCTGTCAGGCGAGCCCGGCGTGGGCCAGTCCGGCGTCGACGGCCTTGCGGCTTTCGGCGCTGCAGGCGATCAGCGGGAGGCGGACCTCTTCGCCGATCCAGCCGACGACCTTCGCCAGGGCATACTTGACCGGCCCGGGCGAGGCGTCGGTGAACAGCGCCTGGTGCAAGGGGAACAGCCGTTCGTTGAGCGCATGGGCCGTGGCCATGTCTCCGGCGAGACTGGCGACCTGGAACTCTGCGCAGAGCCGGGGCGCGACATTGGCGGTGACCGAAATGCAGCCGACCCCACCGCCCGCGTTGTAGTGCAGCGCCATGTCGTCATTGCCGCAGATCTGGGCAAAGCGGCTGCCCAGCGCCATTCTGTGCGCGGTCAGCCGGGTCATGTCGCCGCTGGCGTCCTTGATCCCGATGATGCGGTCTGGGAAACGGTGCGCCAGTTCGATCGTGGTTTCGGGCTTGATGTCGGTCACCGTGCGGCCCGGCACGTTGTAGAGTACGATCGGAAGATCGACCTGTTCGGCGAGGAAGCTGAAATGCGCGATCAGGCCGGCCTGGCTCGGCCGGTTGTAATAGGGCGCAACCATCAGCGCCGCGTCGGCCCCGACCTCTTTGGCGACCTGCATGTGCCACAGTGCGGTCTGGGTATCGTTGCTGCCGCAGCCGGCGATCACCGGGACGCGCCCTGCGGCCTGTTCGACGCAGATCTCGAACAGGCGGTGCTGTTCCTCGTTGCTCAGCGTCGGCGCCTCGCCGGTCGTGCCGCAGGGCACCAGCGCACTCGACCCTTCGGCGATCTGCCAGTCGATCAACCGGCGGAACGCCGCTTCGTCGACAGCACCGTCTCGAAACGGTGTGACGAGTGCTGGAATCGAGCCGGAAAACATGGACTTCACCCCTGGACTTGCCCCATAGCCGGTTCGAACCGGCGTGCCGCGCACTGGGCCGTTTTCATTCAGCGCGTGATAAGGAGCAATTTTCGAGAATGTCCAGCATGACGCGCACGACATTTGCTTTGCTGGCCGCAACCGCCGCTCTCCTCCCGACCCATGCGTATGCCCAGGATGGCACCGAATGGGACCGCGCGCGGCTGGCCACGGCCGTGGCGCCGATGGGCGCCATGCAGCAGGCAATCGACCGCTGGCGGCAACTGAACGCCAGCGACCGGTTTTCCTTCGCCGACTATGCCGGCTTCCTGCTGAGCTATCCCGGCTTTCCCGAAGCCGCCAAGTTCCGCGCCAACGCCGAACGCGCCCTGGACCGCGAATATGCCGATCCCGCCCGCGTCGCGGCCTTCTTCGACCGCTACTCCCCGGTCACCAACCAGGGCCGCGCGGCCTACGCGGTGGCGCTGAGCGCGCTGCGCCGGCCCGAGGCCCTCAACCAGGCGCGCGACGCCTGGCGCGGCGGTCCGATGAGCGCGAGCGCCGAGGCGGCACTCTTTCCGCTGGTCGCAGGATCGCTGTCTCCCGCCGATCACGACGCGCGGATGGACGCGCTGCTGTGGGCCAACGACGCGGCGGCCGCCGAAAAGCAGCTCGGCTGGGTGTCGCCAGCCGCCCGGGCCGGCTTCACGGCGCGGCTGGCGCTGGTCAAGGGATCGGATCCGGGCACGGTCGGCGTCGTGGTCGATCCCAATGCCGCGCGCGACGCCGGCTATGTCTACAACCGCTCGCGCATGCTTCGCGCCACCGGCCAGGGGTCCAGCGCGGCCTATTTCGTTGCCAGCCGGCCAAGCCTGTCGGCACCGGCGCGCGACCAGCGCAAGTGGGTTGCGGAACTGCTGGCCGCCGCCCGGGCCGGCGATGCCTCGAGCGCGGCGCGGATCGCGGCCGGCGCCGACGAAGGCTTTGCCAAGGGCACCGACATCTCGCAGACTTCGTTCCAGATCCGCGACGACTACACCTCGCTGATGTGGCTGGGCGGAACCAAGGCGCTCTACAGCCTTGGCAACGGCAGCCAGGCCGCACCGTTGTTCTACCGCTATGGGGCCGCGGCACGCACCCCGCAGACGCGGACCAAGGGCTTCTACTGGGCCGGGCGCGCCATGGCCCAGGCCGGCAACAAGACCGAGGCGAACCGCTATTTCGAGATGGCCGCCGCCTTTCCCGACCAGTATTACGGAATGCTAGCGGTCGAGCGGCTGGGCCGCGCCCTTCCCGCCTTCGCCAACGTGCCCAAGGTCAAGCCGAGCAGCGCCGAGCGCAGCACCTTCTACGCCAGACCGCTGACCCAGGCCGTGCGTGAAGTGGCGCGCGGAGCCGACTGGCCGGTGGCGGTGCGCTTCTTCCGCGAGATCAGCGACCAGGCCGAAACCGAGGCCGAACACGTCATGGTCGCCGATCTCGCCCGCGAACTGGGCCGCCGCGACCTCGGCGTGATTCTGGGACAGGCCGCCCACGCCGACGGCTATGGCGATTTCCATCAGATCGCCTTCCCGCTGATTCCGACCCCGGCCTATGCCAACTGGACCATGGTCCACGCGATCAGCCGCCAGGAAAGCCAGTTCGCGATGAACGCGATCAGCCACGCCGGCGCCCGCGGCCTGATGCAGCTGATGCCGGGCACGGCGCGCGAGCAGGCGGGCAAGATGGGAATGAGCTACGACCCCCAGTCGCTGACCACCGACGCGGGCTACAACCTGTCGCTAGGCAACGGCTATTTCGCGCGGATGATGGATTACTACGGCGGCTCCTATCCGCTGGCGGTCGCCGCTTACAATGCGGGGCCCGGCAACGTGAACAAGTGGCTGCGCGCCAATGGCGATCCGCGCAACGGCGGGATCGACTGGGTCGACTGGGCCGAGCGGATCCCGGTCACCGAAACGCGCAACTACGTCCAGCGCGTACTGGAAAACGCCGTCGTCTATGAGGCGATGAATCCCGAGCGGGCCAGCTATCGCGGCACCAACCCGCTCAGCCACTTCCTGGGCAAGCGGTATCCCGGATGAGCACGTTGCCTGACCGGGCGGGTCCGCCGATCAGCCCCGCCGGCATGGCGGCGCTGCGCCAACGCTACGACCACCTGCTCGGCACCGAGCGCCCGGCGATCGTCGAGGTTGTGAGCTGGGCTGCCGGCAACGGCGACCGCAGCGAGAACGGCGACTACCTCTATGGCCGCAAGCGGATGCGCGAGATTGACCGCGAACTGGCTTTCCTCGCCCGCCGGATGAAGGCTTGTCGGGTAGTCGATCCAGCCCGCCAGGAGGACCGTGCCCGTGCCTGGTTCGGTGCGACCGTGACCATTGCCGACGAGGACGACGCGCATCGTACCGTCACTCTGGTCGGTGACGACGAGCAGGACGCCTCGACCGGGAGGATCGGCTGGTCGGCGCCGATGGCCCGCGCGCTTCGCGGCGCAGCCGTTGGCGACCTGCGCCGCGTCCGCCTGCCCGCCGGCGAAAAGGAATGGGAGGTGATCGCCATCTCCTATCCGAAGGAGGTCTGACCGCATGGCCGAGATCGTCAACCTGCGCCTCGTCCGCAAGGCCAGGGCGCGCGGTGCGGCCGCCGACAAGGCAGCGCAAAACCGCGCGCTCCACGGCCTCACCAAGGCAGAGCGCACCAGGCAGAAGACCGAGGCAGAGCGCGCCGCGCGAATGCTCGACGGCGCCCGGCGCGAGGAGGATTGATGCGCACCACCTATGAAGGCGCCACGGTGCGGCTTTATCACCTTGATGGAGGGGTGGAAGGCGGCGCTGCCAACACCTTGTTCTACGGCTCCCTGTCCGAGGCGATGCGCATCGCCGAACAGCAAAGCGATGAGGTTCAGGACGGTCTGTTCATCGCCACCGACAACGATGTGGTGGCCTATGTCGATCTGATCGGCGGTTAGCCTTGCGGATCCTCTGACGGCGCGGGCCCGCGCGGGCCGATCTGGCGCGTGTCGTTCACCACGACGTGGACCTGGTAATAGTATTTGCCGGTTGGCTTGCCGTCAGCGGTAAAATCGATGCGAACGCGGCGCGCGATTCCCTGGACGACCACCCATTTGCCGAGAAAGCGCGTCCGCACATCGTCCAGATTGGACTGGCCGGCAAGCTTGCCGGCTGCGGCTGGCGAAACCACCAGGGTCAGGCAGTTGCGGTCGCGGTAGTCGGTTTCCGAGTTGAGGAAGAACTTGCCGCCGCTTTCGTCCACGGCTTTTACGTAAACGGCAAAGCGGCCCGCCAGCCCGCCCTTGGGCGCGATCTGCGAGGCAAGCGCGACGGCTTCAACGGGCGTAAAGCAGCGTTCAGGGCACGGCCCAAGCTTCTGGGCTGCGGGAAGCACTATCGTGGCGACCTGCGCCGACGCGGCAGATGCCCCCATCAACGCAACGGCAGATACGATCAATCGAATCATGTGACCCCCTCAAGATATTGAGATTAAACGCGACTTATCCTTCTCCCGCAACGCCTTCCCTCCGCCAAGGCTTTCTGCAACAAGCCGATCGATGCTGCGCCGTGTTCTCTGCATTCTGGTCCTGGTTGCGACGCCCGCCGCCGCGCGCGATGCGCTGGGGCTGTTCGACACCTGGGGGGTATTCCGCGATCCCGCCGTGCCGCGCTGCTATGCGATTGCCAAGGCAGCGCCTTCGCTCAAGCGGCGCGACCATCAACCCTATGCCGACGTGGCCTTCTGGCCGCGCGCGCAGGTTCGCGGCCAGGTCCATTTCCGCCTGTCGCGCAACCTGCGGGCCAACGCGCCGATCACCCTGTCGATCGGCGGGCAACGGCTCCGTCTGGCGGGCGGCGGGGCCGACGCCTGGGCAGCCAACCGACGCATGGACGCCGCCATCGTAGCGGCCATGCGATCGGGGGGCGAAATGACCGTCAGCGCGCGCGATGCGGCGGGCAACGGCTTTTCCAACACCTGGACGCTGGCGGGCGCGGCAACCGCCATGGACGCGGCGCAAATCGCCTGCGCACGGCTGCGCTAGCTTTTCGCGGGCTTCCGCACTATATCGCCCGGCCTTATGGCCGACACCGCCCTCATGCCGATCCCCGGACAGATCGATCCGGTTCCCACCCCGCGCGACATCACGCCGCGCGCAGATGGCCGCATCGACTTGATGGGCCTGCCGCGCAAGCGCATCGCCGAACTGTTCGAGGCCGCCGGGCTCGATGCCAAGGCGGCCAAGCTGCGCGGCAAGCAAGTCTTTCATTGGCTCTACCACCGCGGCGTCACCGATTTCGACGCCATGACCGATATCGCCAAGACCATGCGGCCTTGGCTGGCCGAACGCTTCGTGATCGGCCGTCCCGACGTCGTGCTGGCCCAGCATTCAAGCGACGGCACCCGCAAGTGGCTGCTCAAGACCGCCGACGACCACGAATACGAGATGGTCTTCATCCCCGACGCCGATCGCGGCACGCTCTGCGTATCGAGCCAGGTCGGCTGCACGCTCAACTGCCGGTTCTGCCACACCGGAACCATGCGGCTGGTGCGCAACTTGACCCCTGGCGAAATCGTCAACCAGGTCATGCTGGCGCGCGATGCGCTGGGCGAATGGCCCAAGGGGTCGATGGCAGGGCTCGACGCGGACGAAGATGAAGGCGGCTATTCGAGCGACGGTCGCCTGCTGACCAACATCGTGATGATGGGCATGGGCGAACCGCTCTACAATTTCGACAACGTACGCGATGCCCTGAAGATCGTGATGGACGGCGATGGTCTGGCCCTGTCGAAGCGGCGTATCACCCTGTCGACCAGCGGCGTGGTGCCGATGATGGAGCGCTGCGGCGAGGAAATCGGCGTCAACCTGGCCGTCTCGCTTCACGCGGTCAGCAAGGACGTGCGCGACGAGATCGTGCCGATCAACCGCAAGTACGGGATCGAGGAACTGTTGCAGGCCTGCGCCGACTATCCCGGCGCGTCCAATGCGCGGCGGATCACCTTCGAATACGTGATGCTCAAGGACAAGAACGATTCGGACGAGGACGCGCGCGAATTGGTCCGTCTGATCAAGCAGTACAAGCTGCCGGCCAAGGTCAACCTCATCCCGTTCAACCCGTGGCCCGGTGCGATCTACGAATGTTCGAGCCCAGAGCGCATCCGACGGTTCTCCGAAATCGTCTTCGAAGCCGGAATCAGCGCCCCGGTGCGCACGCCGCGCGGGCGGGATATCGATGCCGCCTGCGGCCAGCTCAAGACCGCGGCCCAGAAGATGAGCCGGGCCGAGCTCGATCGGCTTGCCGAGGAAAAGCAGGCCGCACTCGGCTGATCGCAATTCGCCTTCGGTCTGTCTCCGCTACATCTGCCGTTCAGCCAGCCCGGCGCAGGGTCTCCTCAACAGATCAAGGAGATCACCCATGCGCAAGACTGTAATGGCAGCCGCCCTGGCTGCAGTGACGCTGACCGCGACGCCGGCCATGGCTGACCCGCCAAGCTGGGCTCCGGCCCATGGCAAGCGGGCCAAGCACTACGACCGGTACGACGATCGCTACCGCGACGGATATACCTATCGCACCTCGCATCGCGATGGCTACCGTGACGGGTACCGCGAATACCGCCGCGGCGACTATTACGACGGCTATGGCTATCGCGATGGTTATCGCCCGCGCGTCTATCGCTCGGACAACGGCGTGAACTACTGGCGGGGTGACAACGGCCGCTACTACTGCCGCCGCGGAGACGGCACCACGGGCATGCTGATCGGCGGTGTTGCCGGTGCGCTGCTTGGCCGCTCGGTCGACCGATACGGCGATCGCGCCCCTGGCACGATCATCGGCGCGGCTGCGGGCGCCCTGCTCGGGCGCGAGATCGATCGCGGTGGAGAACGCTGCAATTAACCCTTAGCGGCCATGCTGCTTGTTCCGGAAGGGCCGGGTCGCACTATGCTGCGATCCGGCCTTTTCCGTGTGCTACCATTCGCACGGTTCGGCGCGGGACGGACACGGTTCACCATTTACGGCAAGCCCTCGTTCAGTTTGACGCGTTGAAATGGCGAAGCATCAATGAGGAGCATTCCAATGCGCAAGATTCTGATCGCGACCGTCATGGCAGCGACCACGCTGCCCGCTACGGCCGCCTATGCGGACCCGCCGCGCTGGGCCCCGGCCCACGGTTACCGCGCCAAGAATGGCGACATCATGTATCGCCGGACCGATAACGGCATCCGGTACTGGGACGGCCAGGACGGTCGACGTTATTGCCGCCGGCCTGACGGAACCGTCGGCCTGCTGATCGGCGGCGCGGCCGGTGCCCTGGTCGGCCGGGCCATCGATACCCGCGGCGATCGCGCCACCGGTACGATCATCGGTGCCGCTGCCGGCGCGCTGATCGGCAACGAGGTCGCGAAGTCGCGGTCGCGCTGCCGCTAAGCGGCCGCTCCGAAAAGCCTTTATTACTGGCGGCCGGGTGTGCATGGATCGCTCCATGCCCCCGGCCGTTCTCATTACCGGCTCCGGGCGCCGCATCGGCGCCCAACTGGCGCGGCGCTTCGGTGCTGCCGGATGGCACGTCGTGATCCACGTCGGCCATAACCCCGAGGCCGCAAAAGCCTTCGCGGCCACGCTTCCATCTGCCGAAGTGGTCCAGTGCGACCTGCTGGATGGCGAGGCGGCCCTTGCCATGATCGAAAATCTGGCCGCGCGGCTGGACGATTGGCGGATGCTGATCAACTGTGCCGCGGTGTTTCATCTCGACACCGCCCAAGACCTCGATCCGGCGGTGTTTGCCGAGGCGATGCGCGTCAATGCCGAGACTCCTGCCCGCATCAGCCAGGCCTTCCTCGGCCAGGCGCGCGCCACGAGCGGGCGGCGGTTAATCCAGTTCCTCGACCAGAAGCTGCTCAACCCCAATCCCGATTTCTTCAGCTACACCATGGCCAAGCACGCCTTTGCTGCGACGGTGAAGATGCTGGCCATGGCGCAGGCCGATCCGCGCGACCGCGTCTACGGCTTAGCGCCCGGCGCCATGCTGCCAAGCTTCGACCAGGCGAGCGAGGAACACGAGACGAGTGGGCGGATGAACCTGCTCCAGCGGCTCACCGACCCCGACGAGTTGGCCGATGCCGCGCAGTTCCTGGCCGAAGGCTGGCTGGCGAGCGGCGAGACGTTGATAGTCGATTCGGGTCAGCATCTCCTATCCCAGCCGCGCGACGTTCTCTTCCTGGCACGCGAATAGCGGTTGCATTGCCGTCTCGGCGGGCCTACCGCGCCGCCGTCATCTGGGGAGTAGCCAGCCGCGCACCCGGCGCGGTCCGCGATCGTCAACACACTCGGCCGAGAGGTCGTGGCGCGCGGCAGGACGGGTCACCGTCCCGGGCGAGACCAATGGCATTGCACCTTCGCCGGGCCAAGCGCGGGTTGCGATGCCGTTGCCTGTCTCGCGCCTGGCCCGGAGAATGTGATGGAAGCCTTCCTGTCTTCGACCGCAGTGGTCGCCCTTGCCGAAATCGGCGACAAGACCATGCTGTTGGCGATCATTCTGGCCGCGCGGCTGCGCGCGCCGTGGCAGATCATCGCCGGGATCTTTGCCGCGACGATCGCCAACCACGCGCTGGCGGCCTTGATCGGGCGCGAGGTCGCGGGCCTGCTGGAAGCACCGTGGTTCCGCATCGCCGTGGCGCTGGGCTTCATCGCCATGGCCGCCTGGATGCTGGTGCCCGACAAGCTCGACGATGACGAGCATTCGGTGCGCCAGCGCGGCGGCGCCTTCCTGACCACGCTGGTCTCGTTCTTCCTGGTCGAGATGGGTGACAAGACCCAGGTCGCGACGATCGCGCTGGCTGCGCACTACAAGGCGGTTCTGGCCGTCGCTGCCGGCACGACACTGGGCATGATGATCGCCAACGCGCCGGCGGTGTTCCTGGGTGAAGCGCTGGTCAAGCGCATCAGCCTGAACGCGACGCGGCTTGCGGCCGCGTCGCTGTTCCTGGTCCTCGGGCTCTGGCAGCTGGCCAGCGCCTTCGGCTGGCTCTAGCGCTTCTTGACGCCCAGTTCGGCAAGCAGCGCGGGCGACGGATAGATCGACCGCATCGCCTCGGTCAGCGCCGCCGCGCTGACCACGACGGTGCGGTTGAGCTCCGGATCGTAGCCATAGTTGCCGCCAAGCGAGTGGATGTTGCCATCGAACGCGGCGCCGATCACCGTGCCCGCCTTGTCCAGCACCGGCGAGCCTGAATTGCCGCCGATGATGTCGTTGGTCGTGACGAAGTTGTAGGCCACGGCCTTGTCGACCTTCGCCTCGTTCGCGGCAAAGGCCGGGGCGAGGTCGAACGGCGCGGCGCCCGTTGCCCGCTCGAAAGTTCCGCCGATCGTGGTGACCGGGTTGATCGCTTTGCCGCGCTCGGTCCAGCCGGCCACCTTGCCATAGGAAATCCGCAGCGAGAACGTCGCGTCAGGATAGGCGCTGGCGCCAAAGGCGGCGAAGCGCGCGTCGGCCAGGCCCGCACTGGCGGCAGTCAGCGGTCCGTTGACCTCGGCGTTGGCGAGCCGGGTCAGCTCGCGGTCGCGCGCGTCGAGCGCCCTGGCATAGACGATCATCGGATCGGTCGAGGCGTCGATGGCCGTCTGGCCACCCTCCCACAGCGCCTTGCGCACGGCGGGGTCGCCCAGCTTGGTTCCCGAAATCAGCCGCGCGGCCAGTCCCTCGGGCGATTCCTTGCCCAGCAGCAGCTTGGTGTCGGCATCGTCAGCGCCCAGCCATTCGCGCGCCTTCGACAGGCTCCACTCAAGGTAGAGTTCCTCCACCCAGGCGTGGTGCGGGGTGGGATCGAGGATCGTTTTCTCGGTCAGCGGCAGGGATGACGTCGTGTAGCCTGGCAAGCGCTCGGCATCGGGCTTGGTCCGTTCCGCCGCGGCACGCACCAGCGTCCGCGCATAATTGTATAGGTCGCTGGTCGGCCGGATGAAGCGGCTGGCAAGGTAAAGCTTGCGGTTGGCGGCCATAGCGCCGTCGACCGCCGTCCACGGATCGCCGATCGCAGCGTTTTTGGCCGCCACGTCCTTGAGCTGCGCCTCGGTCGCGGCAAGGCGCCCGGTGAAGGCTGGATCGTTAAGCGCCTTCTGCCGGCCGAGATAGACCTTCAGGCTGTTCTCGATCCCGTCGAGGTCGTCCTGCCCCTCGCTGCGCTTCTGGGGGCTTTCGTCCATGGCGCGGATGAGGCGGCCCCGCAGTTCGGACAGCGTCGCAACCGTCACCGGCAGGCGCATCTCCCGTTCGAAGGCGATCTGCGAGCTGGTCCACAACCGAGAGGTTGAACCCGGGTTACCGACCACGAAGGTCGCTTCGCCCAGCACCGGGGTGCGCGGGTTCCACTTGAGGAAGGCTGCCGGGGTCACCGGCTTGCCGTTTTCGTAGGCCCGCAGGAACGAGCCATCGAGGGCATAGCGTGGGAAGTTGAAGTTGTCGGGATCGCCGCCGAAGCCCTGCGCGCGTCCTTCCGGCGCCCAGGCCAGGCGCACGTCGCTGTACTTGCGGTAGGTGTAGAGGCTGTACTTGCCGCCGCCATAGAGCGTGACCACCTGGCAGCGGGTCTTGGCCTTGTCGGGACATCCGGCCGCCTCGATTGCGGCGATCCGCGCATCGCGTGCCTTGATCAGCGCCTCGCCGGTTGCCGAACCGATCGCGTTCTTGATGTCGCCGGTCACGTCGCCGATGGTGGTGACGACTTCGGCCTGCTGGCCGGGGCACGGCTTTTCCTCGGCCCGGGTGGCGGGGCGAAAGCCGTTGAGGAGGTAATCACTGGTTTCGGTCGAGATGTTGGCGAGGCAGCTCGCCACGCAGTGCTGGTTGGTGAGGATCAGGCCCTGATTCGACACGAAGCTGGCGGAACAACCGCCGGTCAGGCGAACCGCTGCCGCACGGGTACGGTCGAGCCACTTCTGGTCGGGGGCCCAGCCGTAATCCTTGCGCATCTGTTCGGCCGGAAAATTGTCGAAGGTCCACATCCCCTCGTCGGCGAGAGCGGGAGCGGCGAAGGTGGAAAGGGAGGCGCCCAGCGCCGTTGCGATCAGCAAAAAGGGTTTTGTCATGGAACCGAACCTGCCAGAGCGCCCGCTGCGAGGGAACCGAAAAAAATGGGCTTGCCAGAGGGTTTGCGACACTTAGGCTAGGCGGCCTATGTGGTTGCTGGACAAGATGCTGCGGGCTGTCGTCCGCAAAGGCCGCCTGGTTCTCACCGACCACGACGGCAGGGTCTACACCTATGGCGATGCCGTCGATCCCGATCCTGTCCACATCCGACTGACCGACAAGGGCGCGGCGCTGCACATTGCGCGCGATCCGCGAGTCGGCGCGGGCGAAGCCTACATGGACGGACGGCTGGTGGTCGAACCGCCGCACGACATCCGCGACATGGTCCTGCTGGTGATGCGCAATGCCAACCAGGGCAGCGGCGTGACCGCGCCCAACCCGCTGCGCCGCGCGGCCGACTGGCTGGCCTTCAAGGCCGACCAGGTCAATCTGCGCGCCAAGGCCAGCCGCAACGTCGTCCATCACTATGACCTGACCCGCCCGTTCTACGAGCTGTTCCTCGACGAGGACCGCCAGTACACCATGGCCTACTTCACCGACCCGGCGAACACGCTGGAACGCGCGCAGGTCGACAAGAAGGCGCTGATCGCAGCCAAGCTGCGTTTGCAGCCGGGGATGCGCGTGCTCGACATCGGTTGCGGCTGGGGCGGTTTCGCGTTGAGCCTGGCCAAATGGTTCGACGTCGAGGTTGTCGGCGTCAGCCTGGCCCCCGACCAGGTCCGGTTCGCGCAGGAGCGGGCCGAGGCGGCGGGCCTTGCCGACAAGGTCCAGTTCCGCCTGACCGACTACCGCGACGTCGACGAAACCTTCGACCGGATCACCAGCGTCGGCATGATCGAGCACGTCGGCGCCGCGCATTTTCGCGAATATTTCGCCAAGACGCACGATCTCCTTGCCGACGATGGGATCATGCTGACTCATACCATCGGACGCACCGGCGGTCCGGGGACGACCGACAAATGGACCCGCAAGTACATCTTCCCGGGCGGCTACATCCCGGCGATGAGCGAACTTGTCACCGCGCTGGAAGGCACCGGCTGGGAAGTGGCCGATGTAGAGGTACTGCGCTATCACTACGCCTACACCTTGGCCGAATGGTATCGCCGCACCACCTTGCACGAGGCCGAGATTACCGCGCTCTACGACGCGCGGCTGTTCCGCATGTGGCAGTTCTACCTGGCCGGCGCCGAACAGAGCTTCCGGTCGGGCGGCATGGTCAACTTCCACATCCAGAGCGTCAAGAACCGCACCGCCGTGCCGATGACCCGCAACTACATCCAGGTCGAGTTCGCGCGGATCTCTGCCTCCGAACAGGCGCCGCAATGGCACCTGGACCGCGACGCGGCCGAATAGGTCAGTCCGGGTAGCGGGCGTTCATGATCTGCCAGCTCAGTGCGACAAGCTCTTCCAGCACCTCAAGATCCACCTCGGCCAGCTTCTTGATGTAGAGGCAGCTCTGCCCGGTGGTGTGCTTGCCCAGCCGCGCGAACAGCGCGTCGGCTTCCGATCGGTCGTCGCAGTAAGGTCCCATCAGGTAGATCGACAAGGCCGCCTTGCGCGGCGAGAAGCCGGCCCGGCAGGCCGTCCCTTCCCGCCCCGTCTGGTAGCGGTATCGATAGCTGCCGTATCCGATGATCGACGGCCCCCACATCCACGGCTCACATCCTGTGACCCGCCGATGCAGCGCATCGACGATCGCCGCCTCCTCGCGCCGCCGCGGATCGGCGACCGTGGCGATGAAGTCGGCGACTGACACGTCGCTCGGCTTGGTCTTGGCGTCCGAACTGGCCATTGGGTTGCCCTGCTGTGATGCTTGTCCTAGTGGCGCACGCGCAAGGTAACCCAGATTCTGCGCGGAGTGCAGCCCAATGTCCGATATCAAGCGCGTCGTCCTGGCCTATTCGGGCGGACTCGACACCTCGGTGATTCTCAAGTGGCTGCAGGTGACGTACAACTGCGAGGTGGTGACGTTCACCGCCGATCTCGGCCAGGGCGAGGAGCTGGAACCGGCGCGGGCCAAGGCCAAGCTGATGGGCGTGCCCGACAACCACATCTACATCGACGACCTGCGCGAGGAATTCGTCCGCGACTTCGTCTTCCCGATGATGCGCGCCAATGCCCGCTACGAAGGCGATTACCTTCTCGGCACCAGCATCGCCCGCCCGCTGATTTCCAAGCGCCTCGTCGAAATCGCCCATGAAACTGGCGCCGACGCGGTCGCCCACGGCGCCACCGGCAAGGGCAACGACCAGGTCCGCTTCGAATTGTCGGCCTATGCGCTCGATCCCAGCATCAAGGTCATCGCTCCGTGGCGCGAATGGGACCTGACCAGTCGCACCGCGCTGATCGCCTGGGCCGAAGCCCACCAGATCCCCGTGCCCAAGGACAAGCGCGGCGAAAGCCCGTTCTCGACCGATGCCAACCTCCTTCACACCTCGTCCGAGGGCAAGGTGCTGGAAGATCCGTGGGAAGAGACGCCTGACTACGTCTATTCGCGCACCGTAAATCCCGAGGACGCTCCCGACGCGCCCGAATACATCACGATCGACTTCGAAAAGGGCGATGGCGTTGCCCTGAACGGCAAGGCGATGAGCCCGGCTGCGCTCCTCACCGCGCTAAACGACCTGGGCCGCAAGCACGGCATTGGCCGCCTCGACTTGGTCGAAAACCGCTTTGTGGGCATGAAGAGCCGCGGAATGTACGAAACTCCGGGCGGCGAAATCTATGCCCGGGCGCATCGTGGGATCGAACAGATCACGCTCGACCGGGGTGCGGCGCACCTCAAGGACGAGCTGATGCCCAAGTACGCGGAGCTGATCTACAATGGCTTCTGGTTCGCGCCCGAGCGCGAGATGCTCCAGGCGGCGATCGATCACTCGCAGGAACGAGTCAACGGTACGGTGCGGCTGAAGCTCTACAAGGGCCAGGCTTCGGTCGTCGGCCGCAAGAGCCCCGATTCGCTCTATTCGGAACGCCATGTGACCTTCGAGGATGACGCCGGCGCCTACGATCAGAAGGACGCTGCGGGCTTCATCAAGCTCAACGCTCTCCGCCTGCGACTCCTGGCCCAGCGAGACCGGTAATTTCGACTCGCTTCGGGCGAATCAAATTGCGCCCGCAAAGCAGATTCGACCGCACACAAGTTCATCCGCAGACTTGTCCACATTTTGCGTCACGATTTGTGGGTCGGGATGTCATTTTCCGCTTGTGCGACTCGGACAAGAGGCGCAGCTTTGTCTTGTCGAGACGGTGACACCGAACTTGAAGATGAAGCGGGAAACCGCTGAAACGGAAAGGGAAAACAGTACGTCAAGATCTGGCAGCGATGCCCGCAGCAGTGTTGGAAAACACGCCTCAGGAAGACTTCGGTCGGAATCTGGCGAACCGCAGATGCAGCGAGCGGCAACGCAGTCAGCAGGTCGCTTCGACGGCGGTCGGAAAGGAAACGGAAGGAAAGTGGCGCTTCACGCGTTGCGCATCGTCCGGGACCAGAACGGCAAAGCATCGAAGCGGTCACGGAACCGCCAGGTGGTACGGCAAGGGTCCCCCGGACCGGCGCCAACCGCCTGACGGGACCGGACGCCGGAACGGCAAGTTCGGGTGATGAACGCCGGCTTCCTCGGAAGCCACCGGTCCAGACGGCCAGCCCGATGCGATGAGCATCACGATGCAGTGGCACTCACGGTGCGATGGCACGCGAGGTGCTCAGCAAAGCATCACCGCGGCAGGCGGGAAGGACAGGTAACAGCGATCGCCCAATTCATCCGGACGGACGACGCGGCGAGCGTGGGGCTGATGGCAACATCGGCCCCATTTGCATTTTGACGGCACCCGCGTGGACGTTCGAAAGAAACCGGACCCTGCCCTTGCACGGCAGGCTGACTTCAGGCGCGCGTCAAATTGGCGTTTCGGAAAACGCATGACGCTGTCACCTGCATTGGTCACGCCAAGGCCCGTGCGAGCCAACTCTTCAACGAATTTCGTCACGTAGCGCGGCGTCCATGCGCGCGGAACATCTCTAACCCAACCGACTTCTTCAGAATGCACACCAGAATGCAAATTGGGACGGATAGGTTCGCATGAAGATTATTGCACTTGCCGCAAGCATTGCCACCTTCGCCATCGCACTTGGCGGCTGCTCAACCATTCCGCCAACACAAACGTCGTGGCTCGCTGGCACGCGTTGGGCAATCACGGACGTTAATGGCGTCGACACCTCGGCACGGTCCGACTTCGCGGTGAATTTTTCTGAGACGCGCTTCGAAGCGCGTTTCGGCTGCCGACGGGCCTCAGGCCGGTATTCCCTCCGTTCAGCTTCCAACGGCGCTCCAGAGCCGATTTTTCAGGGTTCGGACGCGATCATTTCCGGCCAGGCTTGCACGGGTAGTTTTGCTGAAACGGTTGGACCGGAGATCTTGAGCAACGCCGGGCTCAGTCTCCACCGCTTGGCCGATGGCCGGGTGGTGATGTTGGAACCACCGACAGGGATTGCCCTTCGCCCCCTCTGATCGCCATTGCAGATGAGGCGTCTCCCACGTACGCGTCCTTCGTGCCCCGCCTCATCCTGTTCAATAAACCGTGTGGCGTGCTGTGCCAGTTCAGCGCGGACGGATCGGACAAGCCGACGCTAGCAGGGTTCGTCCAAGTGCCTTCGGTCTACCCCGCCGGGCGGCTCGATACCGACAGCGAGGGGTTGCTGCTGCTGACCGACGATGGGCGCTTGCAAGCGCGGATTGCCGATCCGAGGTTCAAGCTCACGAAGACCTATCTGGTTCAGGTCGAGGGCGATCCGGATGAAGCGGCTCTCACCGCCCTTCGCAGGGGCGTGGCTCTCAAGGACGGCGTTACCCGGCCTGCCGAAGCAGAACTGATCCCCGCTCCCGACCTCTGGCCCCGCGATCCGCCGGTGCGCTTTCGCAAGACGGTGCCGGACAGTTGGGTCCGCCTGACCATCCGCGAAGGGAAGAACCGGCAGGTCCGGCGCATGACAGCGGCGGTCGGGCACCCGACGCTGCGGTTGGTTCGCTGGCAGATCGGGGAATGGAAACTGGACGGCCTCGCGCCCGGCGAATGGCGCGAACTAGAGGTCTAGCGAATGAACAGGCTCGCCAGTTCGACGTGGGTCGACCAGCGGAATTGCCCTACGGGGCGCAGCTCGGCCAGACGGTATCCCGCATCGATCAGCAAGGCGGCGTCGCGCGCCCAGCTTGAAGGGTTGCAGCTGATATAGACGACGCGCGGCACGGTGCTGTCGGCGATCCGCTCGATCTGGTCGCGCGCGCCGGCACGGGGCGGGTCGATCACCACCCCGGCAAAGAGGTTCAGTTCGTCGGGCATCAAGGGGTTCCGGAACAGGTCGCGGTGCAGCGTGTGGACGGGGACCTGCGCGCGGGCCGCTGCGGCCTTGCAGGCAAGGCTCGCGCTTCGCGCGGCTTCAACCGCCAGAACCTTGGTCTGCGGACCCGCCAGCGCGAAGGCGAAAGTGCCCAGCCCGGCAAAGAGATCTGCCACGGTAGCGCAGCCGGAGAGCCATTCGCGTGCGGCATCGACCAGCGCCGCCTCGCCGTCGCGGGTCGCCTGAAGAAACGATCCCGGCGGGAATGGCACGGCAACGCTGCCAAGGGTGACGGTTGCCGGTTCCGGCTCCCACACCGTCTCGCTGCCATATCCCTGGTCCAGCGTCAGCCGCGCCAGGCCCTGGTCACGCGCAAAGTCGAGCAGTGCTTCGGTCGCTGAGAGCCCTTCGGCCGACACGCCCTTGATGCCGAGATCAAGTCCCTGGTCGGCGCAGGTTATCTCGATGTCGGCAGCCAGCTTGGCGTGGCTGTGCTTGCCCTTTCCCGCGCCCTTGCCCGAGCCAAGCGCGATCAGCAGCTTGCGCAAGGGGCCGAGGATGGCGACAATCGCTGGGTCCAGCACCCAGCATTCGCTGATCTCGACCAAGCGGTGCGATTTCGCTTCGCGATACCCTATCACGACCCGTCCTTGGCTGCTTTCGGCGCGGAGCGAGGCGCGGCGGCGGCTGTGCGGGGGCGAGAGGTGCGGCGGCGCGATCGCTTCCGCGCCCAGTTCCTGCGATGCAGAGGCATTGCCGACCCGCGCGGAGACGAAGTTCGCAAGGCTCTCCTCATCGAGCTGCTGCAACTGGCAACCGCCGCAGCGCCCGAAGTGCTTGCAGGGCGGCGTAACGTGGTGCGGGCCCCATTCCAGCGTCCCGTCGGGCCGAAGCCGGTCGCCCGGCGCGGCGCCCCAGGCAAACCGGCCCGAAGCCGTGACGCCGTCGCCCTTGGCGGCGATGCGGATGATTTCTTCTGGCTCTTCGCTCACAGGCAGGCCGCGTAGGCGGCTTGCACGCATTCGGCAAGCTGCCCGGCGGCAAAGGCCTTGCCGGCCAGCCGCGCTGCCTCGCCGTGGAGCCAAACGCCCTGGCAAGCTGCCTCGAACGGTTCGGTCCCGACTGCAAGGCGGCTGGCAACGATCCCGGACAGCACGTCGCCGGTCCCCGCAGTCGAAAGCCAGGGCGTGGCAGGCGGCGCAAAAGCCAGCCGGCCGTCCGGAGCGGCGATCACGGTGTCCGGCCCTTTGGCGATGACGACAGCACGCAACACGGTGGCCAGCTCCAGCGCACGCTCGGGCTTGCTGCCGGTGCCAATAAGGCCGAAAGCCTGCTCCAAGGCCTTGGCCTCGCCCTCGTGCGGGGTCACGATCAGTGGCGCCGTTCGCTCGGCGACGAGGCGCGGCGTCAGTAGCATCAGCGCGTCGGCATCGACAACGGCGGGCCGCGCGATCGCGAGGGACAGGGCCAGGCGTTCGACGGCTGCCGCTTGCCGCCCCAGTCCCGGACCCACCAGCACGGCAGACAGCCGCTTGTCCGAAAGGGCATCGGACAGCGGCGCCGGATCGACGACGAGATCCGCAGGCGCGCCGGCAGCCTGATCCGACAGCATCCTGATGTACCCAGCCCCGGCGTGCTGCGCCGCCTGGGCCGCAAGCAGGGCCGCGCCGGGCATGCCACCGCCGACCACGCCAAGGAGGCCGCGTGTGTACTTGTGGGCGCCGGCGCCGGGGGCAGCTAAAACCGGGCGCGAAAGGCGCCTGGCCCGGGCGTCCGACGCTTCAACCCCGATACCGACCAGCCGCAGCGCACCCATCTTCGCCGCCGCCGGCATCAGGAAGTGCGCCGGCTTCCACGCGCCCAGCGCAACGGTCAGGTCGTTTCGCGGCAGACCGTCGTTGAGCTCCTTGCCCGTGTCGCTATCGATCCCGCTAGGCAGGTCGATCGCCACCCTCAGCGCGTGCGCGGAGGCCAAGCGTTGCAGCAGGGCGAGATGTCCCTCTTCGAGCGGACGCGTCAGACCCGTGCCGAACAGGCAATCGACTAGCACATCGCCGTGCCGGTCGTCGCCCGGGTCCCGCACCTCGCCCGTATAGGCCGTGCGTGCGTTGCGCGCCGCATCGGTGGCTGGGGGTGCCGCTGCCACGACGGCAACATCACCGCCGCGCGCGCGAATTGCCCCGGCGATGACATAGCCGTCGCCGCCGTTGTTGCCGGGCCCGCACAGCACGGTCACCGGTCGGCCGGCGGTCATCCGCCAGACATAGTCGGCCGCCCCCTGCCCGGCCCGTCGCATCAGCTCGTCGACACTGGTGCCTGCCGCGATCAGGGCCTTTTCGGCGGCCCGCATCGCGCCTGCGGTCAGGACGGGGTCAGCGCGCCGCGGCATTGCCCGCAACCGGAATGACATAGCGATCGGTACCGACGATCACTTCGTAGCGGTCGCCTTTCAAGGCCGACCGCGCCTCGTCCGCCCCATCGAGCGGTTCGATCGACTGGCCACCGGCGGCGATCGCAAGCCGGCGGAAACCGCCATCCGGATGGTGCACGACAACCCCCGATCGTCCCCCGATCATGACCCGTTCGGCCCGGCAATCGGGTGTGAACTCGCTCGCCCCGGCAAGCGCGCAGGTGATCGGCTCGCCAACCGGCGCTTCATCGGCCTGGCCGCAGGCCACGAGGGCAAGGAGCGGAAGCGCGCAGGCAGCGCCCCTCAACGCTTCTTCTCGGCCAGTTGCGACAGGTCGCGCACCGCGCCGCGCGCGGCGCTGGTGGTCATCGCGGCATAGGCCTGGAGCGCAACCGAAACCTTGCGCGGACGCGGCTTGGCAGGCTGCCACCCGGCTTCGTCCTGCGCGGCGCGGCGGGTGGCGAGTTCGGCATCCGATACGTCGAGATGGATGGTGCGGTTCGGGATATCGATCTCGATCCGGTCGCCCGGCTGGACCAAACCGATTTCGCCGCCCTCGGCAGCTTCGGGGGAAACGTGGCCGATCGACAGGCCCGAGGTGCCGCCCGAGAACCGCCCGTCGGTCAGCAGCGCGCAGGCAGCGCCCATGCCCTTCGATTTGAGGTAGCTGGTGGGATAGAGCATTTCCTGCATGCCCGGCCCGCCCTTGGGCCCTTCGTAGCGGATCACCACCACGTCGCCCTTTTCGACCTGCCCGGTGAGGATGCCGGCTACCGCAGCGTCCTGGCTTTCGAACACCTTGGCCGGGCCGGCGAATTTCAGGATACTATCGTCCACCCCGGCGGTCTTCACGATGCAGCCGTCGCGGGCAATGTTGCCATAGAGAACGGCAAGCCCGCCGTCCTTGCTGAACGCGTGTTCGGCGCTGCGGATCACGCCGCTTTCGCGGTCGGCGTCAAGATCGTCCCAGCGGCGCGACTGGCTGAACGCGGTCTGGGTCGGCACCCCGCCCGGTGCGGCCTTGAAGAAGGTCTGCACGGCCGGATCGTTGGTCCGCTTGATGTCCCACTGGTTGAGCGCATCGCCGAGGGTGCGACTATGGACGGTCGGCAGGTGGGTGTGGAGCAGCCCGGCCCGGTCCAGTTCGCCCAGGATCGCCATGATCCCGCCGGCGCGGTGGACGTCTTCCATGTGGACGTCCTGCTTGGCCGGGGCGACCTTGGACAGGCACGGCACCTTGCGGCTCAGCCGGTCGATATCGGCCATGGTGAAATCGACGCCTGCTTCCTGCGCGGCGGCGAGCAGGTGCAGCACGGTATTGGTCGATCCTCCCATCGCGATGTCGAGGCTCATCGCGTTCTCGAAGGCTTCGAAGCTGGCGATGGCGCGCGGCAGGACGCTCTCGTCCTCGTCGATGTAATAGCGCTGGCACAGTTCAACCGCGATTCGGCCGGCCTTGAGAAACAGCTCCTTGCGATCGGAGTGCGTGGCGAGCTGCGATCCGTTGCCGGGCAGCGACAGGCCCAGCGCCTCGGTCAGGCAATTCATCGAATTGGCGGTGAACATTCCCGAACACGATCCGCAGGTCGGGCAGGCGGATCGCTCGATCGTCTGCACTTCCTCGTCGGTGTACTTCTCGTCGGCGGCGGCAACCATGGCATCGACGAGGTCGAGCGCGACTTCCTTGCCGCGCAGCACCACCTTGCCCGCTTCCATCGGCCCGCCCGAGACGAACACGACCGGGATGTTGATCCGCATCGCCGCCATAAGCATGCCAGGCGTGATCTTGTCGCAGTTGGAAATGCACACCATTGCATCGGCGCAGTGGGCGTTGACCATGTATTCGACCGAGTCGGCGATCAGGTCGCGCGAGGGGAGCGAATAGAGCATCCCGTCGTGGCCCATGGCGATCCCGTCATCGACCGCGATGGTGTTGAATTCCTTGGCCACGCCGCCCGCCGCCTCGATCTCGCGCGCGACCATCTGGCCAAGGTCCTTCAGGTGCACGTGCCCCGGCACGAACTGGGTGAAGCTGTTGACCACGGCAATGATCGGCTTGCCGAAGTCGCTGTCCTTCATCCCCGTCGCCCGCCACAGCCCGCGCGCGCCGGCCATGTTGCGGCCATGGGTCGAAGTGCGGGAACGATAGGCGGGCATGAGACAGAATCTTTCGCGAATGTGGCTTCGCTTCGCGCCCTAGACCCTTATTCCCCCAGCTTCAACGCCACTTCGTTGCACAGCCTTGCGAGGCGCTCGGCCCATTCGGCCTGACCCGCTGCGTGGCCGATCTGGTCCTGCCGGATCTCGATGCCGAGATAGGGGCGGCCGTCCGCTTCGGCATGGCGGTTCATCGTGTAGTTGAGCAGCTTGCCCGAATAGGGCTGCTGGTCCCCCACGATCAGCGCTTCGGCGGCAAGCAGGGGAATGGCGATCCGGGCGGCGCGGTCATCCTCGTTGTAGAGTACGCCGACCTGCCAGGGCCTGGCCTCGTCGCCGGTGGCGAGGCGCGGGGTGAAACTGTGGAGCGAGAGGATCAGCGCGGGCGGCGCGTCGTCCAGCACCTGCGCCAGCGCGTCGTGATAGGGCATGTGGAAGCGCTCCAGCCGCGCTTCATGCCCGGCGTGGTCGAGCGCGTTGCCGGGGATGGCGTGGCCATCGCTGGCAATGGGAATGACGGCGGGGGCGTGCGGCTCGCGGTTGACGTCGCAGACCAGCCGGCTGACGCCGCACTGGAACGCGGCGATGCCCGGACGCTGCGCCATGGTCCGCCCGATCGCGCCGACACCGATGTCGATCGCCATGTGCTGTTCTAGCAGCGCCGGATCGATGCCGAGATCGATGTCGGCCGGTACGCGGTTGCTGGCGTGGTCCGACACCACCAGTATCCCGCCGAAGCGCGGCGCGCCGTGCAGCTGCCAGGCCTCGCTCATCGCAAGGCTCCCGTCATCGTCCACCAGCCGGGCGGCATCGCCGCCTGCGCGGCATCGCGCGCACTGGCGCTTTCGTACAGGGCGAAGCAGGTCGCGCCGGAGCCGGACATGCGCGCGAGCCACGGGCGCGTTGCTGCCAGGGCTGCAAGCACTTCGCCCACGGCGGGGCAGAGGCCAATCGCCGGGGCTTCAAGATCGTTGCGCCCGCCCAGCGCGATGGCGCTTACCGGTCCGCCGGGCATCGGCCCGCGATCCACGCCGTCCCAGCCCGCGAACACCGGCCCGGTGCTGAGCGGCACCCGCGGGTTTACCAGCAGCACCGGCATTCCGGCGATGTCGCTATCCACTTCGGCCAGGTCGGTGCCGATACCCCGCCCGACCGCCGTGACCGAACGGACGCAGGCCGGCACATCGGCGCCGAGCTTCGCCGCACGGGCATGCCAATCGTCCGGCAGGACGCCTTCGCGCTCGACCAGCCGGAACACCGCGCCCGCATCGGCCGATCCCCCGCCAAGCCCCGCTGCTACCGGCAGGTTCTTTTCCAGCGTCACGGCCCAGCCCTGGGATCGCGGCAGCGCGTTGAGCGCCTGCATAACGATATTGCTAAACGGATCAGCCAGTTGCCCGCCAAACTCGCCAAGCGTCCTCAAGCTGTCGCGCTCGGCCGATGCGACACTCAGCCGGTCGCCCGCATCGACGAATGCGAACAGCGTCTCCAGCTCGTGATACCCATCCTCGCGCCGCCGGCGGACATGCAGCGCAAGGTTGATCTTGGCATAGGCAGTTTCGATCACCGGATCGGCAGGTCACATGTTCGGATAGTTCGGCCCGCCGCCGCCTTCGGGCGTGACCCAGGTGATGTTCTGGTTGGGATCCTTGATGTCGCAGGTCTTGCAGTGGACGCAGTTCTGCGAATTGATCTGGTAACGCGGTTCGCCTTCCTCGACGCCCAGCCATTCGTAAACGCCGGCGGGGCAATAGCGGGTCGAGGGCCCGGCGAAGACGCCGAGTTCGCTGACCTTCTGCAGTTCCAGATCCTTGACCTGCAGGTGGACCGGCTGGTCTTCGGCATGGTTGGTGAAGCTTTGCGCGACGCTCGACAGGCGATCGAAGGTGATGACGCCGTCGGGCTTGGGATAGGCGATCGGCTGGTAGAGATCGGCGCGCTGCAGCATCTCGTAATCGCGGTGGTGCTTCATCGGCTTCCACAGCCCGAAACCGAACAGGGTGCGCAGCCACATGTCGGCGCCGGCCAGGATCGTGCCGAGGTCGCCGCCCCATTTTGCCACCATCGGTTCGGCGTTCTGGACGAGCTTCAGTTCCTTGGCGATCCAGCTGCTGCGCACCGAGGCATCGTATTCGGCCATGGCGTCATGTTCGCGGCCCGCGGCAATGGCGGCAGCGGCGGCCTCGGCGGCCAGCATTCCGCTTTTCATCGCGGTGTGGCTGCCCTTGATCCGCGGCACGTTGACGAAGCCGGCCGAGCAGCCGATCAGCGCGCCGCCCGGGAAGTCGAGCTTGGGCACCGACTGCCAGCCGCCCTCGTTGATCGCGCGCGCGCCGTAAGAGACGCGGCGGCCGCCTTCGAGGATGGCGCGGATTTCCGGGTGCTGCTTCCAGCGCTGGAATTCCTCGAATGGGTAGACCCACGGATTCTTGTAATCGAGCGCGGTGACGAAGCCCAAAGCAACTTGGTTGTTGGCCTGGTGATAGAGGAATCCGCCGCCCCAGCTGTCGCTTTCCGACAGCGGCCAGCCCTGGGTGTGGATCACGCGGCCGGGCACGTGCTTGTCGGAATCGATGTCCCACAGTTCCTTGATGCCGATGCCGTAAACCTGCGGTTCGCAGTTGGCCTCAAGATCGTACTTGGCCTTGAGCTGCTTGGTCAGGTGGCCGCGCGCGCCTTCGGCGAAGAAGGTGTACTTGGCGTGCAGTTCCATGCCGGGCATGTAATCGCCCTTGTGGCTGCCGTCCTTGGCCACGCCCATGTCCTGCGTGGCGACGCCCTTGACCGAGCCGTCCTCGTTGTAGAGCACTTCGCTGGCTGGAAAGCCGGGAAAGATCTCGACGCCAAGGTTTTCGGCCTGGCCGGCCAGCCAGCGGCACAGGTTGCCAAGGCTGCCGGTGTAGTTGCCGTCATTCGACAGGAACGGCGGCATCGGCCAGTGCGGGATCGAGAACTTGCCCTTGCGGCTCAGCACCCAATGCCAGTTGTCCGTCACCGGCGTTTCCGCCATTGGGCAGCCTTGGTCGCGCCAGTCGGGCAGCAATTCGTCCAGCGCCTTGGGATCGATCACCGCGCCCGACAGGATGTGGGCACCCACTTCGCTGCCCTTTTCCAGCACGCAGACCGAAAGGTCGGCGTTGACCTGCTTCAACCGGATCGCCGCGGCGAGGCCGGCCGGACCGCCCCCGACAATCACGACGTCATAGGGCATCGATTCACGTTCGCTCATGGCCAGTCCAGGTCCCCGCTGCTTTGCGTCATTTTTTGCGTCCCATGCCTTGATTGCAGCGCCGCGGCAGGTCAAGACCCTGATCGTGCATCCGGCCTCACAAAACAGCAACAGTTCGAACCTTCCAGCAGGCGCGATTGCCGCCGCGCTCGACTGGTGGCGGCTCGCCGGGGTCGATTGCCACTTTGCCGATGAGGCTACGGCATGGTTGGCGGAACCTGAGGCCGCGGTGCCCGAGCCCGTGGCGCCGGCCGCCATCGCACCAAGGGCCGCCGCGTCGCAGGCGCCGCCCCGCGCGCGCTTCGGCGGCGCCAGTGAAAACTGGCCGCAGAGCCTCGACGCCTTTGCCGCATGGTGGCTGGGCGAGCCGACTCTCGACGACGGGCGCGTCGAAGGCCGTGTCGCGCCGCGCGGACCGGCCGGGGCAAAGCTGATGGTGCTGGTCGACCAGCCCGAGCCGGAGGATGCCGAATTGCTGCTTTCGGGGCCGCAGGGCGGGCTGCTGCAAGGAGTACTGCGCGCGCTGGGTCTGCGCGACGACCACGTCTACCTTGCCAGCGCCCTTCCGCGTTCGATGCCAATGCCCGACTGGGCGATGCTGGCGGCCGATGGGCTAGGATCGATCGTTGCGCATCACGTAGCCCTCGCGTCACCGCAGCGAATTCTTGTGCTGGGAGGCAACGTTTCATCGCTTCTTGGCCACGATCCGGCGAAAAGAGACGGATTTTTACCGTTTTCGGGTCATGACAATCGCAGGATTCCGGCGCTCGTCGCACCGGGGCTTGCCGCCCTTGCGACACGGGCCCGGGGCAAGGCCCGCCTGTGGCAGACCTTGCTCGACTGGACCGGCGCCGACTGGATGGGGACGAACTGATTTTGATCGCTGTTGCCAAGGCTCGTTGTGCCGCATTCGGAGTGGCCGCCTGCGCCCTGATTGCGCCGCTCGCCGCGCAGGCGAACAGCGCCGCAGTCGACTACTTTCGCAACCGGGCCAGCAACACCGCGGTCCCTTCGCTTCTCAGCCAGGACGAACGCGCCTATTACCGCGATCTCTTCGCCGCGATCGATCGTGCGGACTGGGCCCGCGTCCAGGCGATGTTCTCCGAACGCGCCGACGGTCCGCTGCACCAGGTCGCCCGCGCCGAATATTTTCTCGCCGCCAATTCCCCGAAGATCGAAGGCGGTGAATTGAGCGCCTGGCTGGCCCAGGGCACCGCCCTGCCCCAGGCCGAGCAGATCGCCAGCCTTGCCGCCAAGCGCGGAGTGACCGCCGTGCCTTCGCTGCCCGGCACGACCTCGCTGGTGCAGATGCCCAACCGAGCCAAGCGCATCCGGCCGCGCGATACCAGTGACGGCACCATGCCCGCCGCCGTGTCGAACGCTATCCTGGGCGCGATCAAGGCGGACAACCCGGCCGGGGCCAAGGCCCTGCTCGACGGGATAGATACCCAGCTTTCCGCCTATGCCCGGGCCGAATGGCGCGCCAAGATCGCCTGGTCCTATTATATCGAAAACGATGACCTGTCGGCCTATGCGCTCGCGCAGTCCGCAAACGACGGCGCCGGTCCGTGGGTGGCCGAGGGCTGGTGGACGGCCGGGCTCGCCGCCTGGAGGCTCGATGATTGCCAGGGCGCGGCCGATGCCTTTGCCCGGACCACGTCGTTCAGCGACAACAGCGAGCTGACCGCCGCCGCGCTCTACTGGCAAAGCCGCGCGCTGGTCCGCTGCCGCAAGCCCGAGCTGGCCGGCGCGCCTTTGCAGCGCGCGGCAAAACTCGACGAAACGCTTTACGGCATGATGGCCGCCGAACAGCTTGGCCTTACCCTGCCCAGGACGCACGAAGCGCCCGATTTCAGTGCCGCGGACTGGCAGAAGATGCGCGACGTGGACAATGTGCGCGTCGCGGTCGAACTGGCCGAGATCGGCAAGGACGGCCTCGCCGACGAGGTGCTTCGCCACCAGGCGCGGATCGGCGGCGCAGGACAGTACCAACCCCTGTCGCGTCTGGCGCGCGATCTTGGCCTGCCTTCGACCCAGTTGTGGATGGCCTACAACGCACCACAGGGCGGCAAGGCCGAGCCAGCCGCGCGCTTCCCCACGCCGAAGTGGACCCCTGTTGGCGGCTGGAAAGTCGATCCGGCGCTGGTCTATGCCCACGCCTTGCAGGAATCGGTGTTCCGCACTGGCGCGATCAGCCCGACCGGGGCACGCGGCCTGATGCAGATCATGCCAGCCGCGGCCAAGGACCATTCGGCCGACCTCGGTTACACCGGCTCGCCCAGCGATCTCAACAGGCCCGACGTGAACCTCGCCTTCGGGCAGCGTCACCTCGACATGCTGCGCAATTCGGCAGGGACACAGGGCCTGCTGCCCAAGGTCATGGCCGCATACAACGCCGGTCTGACCCCGATCACGCGCTGGCAATACGAGATCAAGGACAAGGGCGATCCGCTGTTGTGGATCGAAAGCGTGCCCTATTGGGAAACGCGCGGTTATGTGAACATCGTGATGCGCAATTACTGGATGTACGAGCGGCAGGCCGGCGGACCGTCAGAAAGCCGGCTGGCGCTGGCACAGGGCCTGTGGCCGACCTTCCCCGGGCTGACCGGATCGCAGGCGGTGCGCATCGGCGCCAACGGAGCGATCCAACGGTCGCGCTGACGCTTCCAACAGTTCTCATTTTGTTCTAGTTTGGCGGGATGGCGAGTCCACCCTCTCCCGTACATGGCCGCGGCGCGCAGTCGGACGCCGTGCCGCAGCGCTTCGGCCTTGCCGCGCGCGAGCTTGATGGCGACTGGCTCGACGCGCGCGAGGATATCGATGGCCCCGGCCCGAAGCTGCGTACAACGGTGGTCGAGGAGAAGCCCAAAACCATCGTCAGCTTCAACCAATCGCCCGATATTCCGTTCGACCGCTCGATCAACGCCTATCGGGGCTGCGAGCATGGGTGCATCTACTGCTTCGCCCGGCCGACACATGCCTATCACGACCTGTCGCCGGGGCTGGATTTCGAGACCAAGCTGTTCGCCAAGCCCGATGCGGCAAGGATTCTGCGCGAAACGCTGACCAAGCCCAACTACCGGCCCGCGCCGATCGCGATGGGCACCAATACCGATCCCTACCAGCCGATCGAGGGACGCTACCGGATCACGCGGCAGATCCTAGAAGTGGCGCTTGAGACGCGGCACCCGGTGACTATCACAACCAAGAGCGCGCGGGTGACGCGCGACATGGATCTGCTGCGCGAGCTGGCCCGGCTCGACCTGGTGGCGGTGGGCGTATCGGTGACCAGCCTCGATCCGCGGCTGTCCGGTCTGCTCGAACCCCGTGCATCCTCGCCTGCCAAGCGGCTCGAGGCGCTGGGCAGCCTGGTCGCGGCAGGGATCCCGGCTCACGTCTCGATCGCGCCGGTCATCCCGTCGATCACCGACGCGTTCATTGAAGGAATCCTGCAGGAGGCCGCAGCTCGAGGAGTCACGTCGGCCAGCTGGATCATGTTGCGCCTGCCGCACGAGGTAGCGCCGCTGTTCCGCGAATGGCTTGAAGTCCACTTCCCCGAACGGGCCGGCAAGGTGATGAACATCGTTCAGTCGGTCCGCAACGGACGCGACAACGATCCCTCCTTCTTCAGCCGGATGAAACCGCAAGGCGTCTGGGCCGAAGTGTTCCGCACGCGCTTCCGCCTCGCCACCAGGCGGCTCGGCATGAACACGGTGAGCCTGAAGCTCGACAGCAGCCATTTCGTCCGACCCAGCCCCGGCGGGCAGCTTTCGCTGCTCTGACGAAGGCTGCCTGTCGTCCTTCTCAGTCGTGATGGATCTCGCTTCGCTTGACCTCAAGCGTCCAGAACACATGAGTGATCCGTCGTCCGCCTCCTGGCAGATCCATGACGAACACATCGGGCCGCCCCTTCGCGTCATCGTGAACGGATCGCCCCCAGTCGGCGGGGCTGTCGCCCGGATCGCCTAAGTCTTCGGCTGCTGGCCGGGGATTGCGCAAGTCGCGAATGCCGAAATTGGTCGCCACCGCAGCGGACGAGGTCGAGTAGGTATCGAAGTGATTATAGATCGCCGCCAACTGGTCGTAGTCATGCTGGTTGGGATGCTGGTTCGTCGACGGATTGCTGGTGTAATCCATGCACGTACCGAGATTGGGATTGCCGAAATTTTCGTCCTGATGGGCAAGACCGAAGTCGTGCCCGATCTCCTGGCATGCGACCAGCGCACGCCAAGCGGGCGTGTTGTAGGTGCCGCTGGCGAAATAGGTATCGTTAAGCTTGGTCGTGCCCGACTTGATGTGCCCTCTGGAATCCGTTGTGATCGACGCAATGCCCAACCACCCGCGCGGCCCGTACGCCTCGTTGCAGACCAGGATCTGGCCGCTGATCGCCGAGCACCGTTTGCGATTGGCGGTCGAATCTTGCGGTGTCAGGGCCAGATTGGAAGATTTCTGCCAGTCGCTGATTGCCGTGCTTACCGACGACGTCCACTGCGATGTGACGGAAACGTTGATCGTCAGATCGACCGGCCCGGACGAATTGGCCCAGTGGTAACTGCCCCAGCTATGACTGGCTAAGGCGGGCACGGCGATAAGTCCTGCGGCAAGTGCGGCGAGACCGCCAATTCGAGCAAGCGTCATGAGAGCAATCTCCCCGATGCGCGACCGAACAGGAGGATGTCACAAATCCGCGGTTATGCAATCCGTGGTGCACGCCTATTCGAAGCTGTCCCGTTTAGCCACGGAACCGGATCAGGCGACTGTCGGCGACTGCGGCAGTGCGGTGCGGGACGATATCGCGCACGTATTGCTCGTTCTTGACCATCGCCATGAAGGAGGCGCTGTCGGGATAGCCCATCACGAAGGCCTCGTCCCATTCGCCTTCCGGCCCGGTGACAACGCATTCCAGCGGCGCCTGCCACACCATGGCCGCGCCGTCCTGCGCGACGAGCCGCTGGAAGCCCTCGGCATAGATTGCATAGGCTTCGCGGCCCGTCAGTCCCATGCCGTGACTGGGGTGACCTTCAGGATAGGCGGCGAGATCGCGGAACTTGATCAGGTTGAGCATGTGGATCGGCCGGTCGCGCGGCAGGTCCTTGAAGCGCTGCCAGTTTTCGCGATCGGGATCGACGTAGGCGGTCACCGCTCAGGCGTCCGCCAGCCGATAGTCGCGGAACTGGTCGCGCAGGTCCTTCTTGCTGATCTTGCCGGTTCCGCCGTGGGGGATCTCGTCGACGAACTCGACTGCGTCGGGAAGCCACCACTTGGCAACCGATTGGGCAAGGTGCGCCTTGATATCATCGGCGGTGACCTCCGCACCCGGCTTCTTGACAACCACCAGGATCGGGCGTTCGTCCCATTTGGGGTGGAAGATGCCGATCGCCGCCGCTTCGGCAACGCCGGGGTGGCCGCAGGCCGCGTTTTCCAGCTCGACCGAACTGATCCATTCGCCGCCCGACTTGATCACGTCCTTGGTCCTGTCGGTCAATTGCAGGGTGCCGTCGGGGTGGAGGATGCCGACGTCGCCGGTGTCGAACCACTGGTCCGGATCGGGAGCGGCATCCTCTTCTGCCTTGAAATAGCGCTTGATCACCCAGGGCCCGCGCACCTGCAGCGCGCCCGCGGACTTGCCATCGCGCGGCAGTTCGACGGTGTTGTCGTCAAGGTCGACGGTGCGCAGCTGGACACCGAATGGCACGCGTCCCTGCATCTGCTTGATCGACACCTGTTCGTCGAACGAGAGATCGTCCCAGTCCCAGGTCTTGGCGCCGGTGGTTCCGATCGGGCTGGTTTCGGTCATGCCCCAGGCGTGGGCCACGTTCACGCCCATCTTCATCAGCCGTTCCAGCATGAAGCGGGGGGCGGCCGACCCGCCGATGATCGCGTGGCGCAGCGAAGGCAACCCCTCGCCCGTCGCGTCCATATGCTGGAACGTTGCCAGCCACACGGTCGGCACCCCGGCGGAGTGGGTCACCTTTTCGCGGTTCATCAGGTGGCACAGCACCGCCGCGTCGTTGACCTGACTGAAGACGAACCTGATGCCCGCCGCGGCACCCGACCAGGGCAGGCCCCAGCTGGCGGCGTGGAACATTGGCACCACCGGCAGCATCACGCTGCGCGCGTCGAAGTCGAAGATCGCCGGCTGCAGCCCGGTGATCGCGTGCAGCATGGTGGAGCGGTGCATGTAGAGCACGCCCTTGGGGTGGCCGGTCGTGCCGCTGGTGTAGCACAGCATGCAGGGGTCGCGTTCGTCGCCATCGGCCCATTCGGTCTGCCCGTCCTCGGCGCCGATCCAATCCTCGAAATCGCCATTGTCGAAGCAGATGTAGTGACGGATCGTGGTCCACTTCGCCTGCATCCGGTCGACGATCGGCTGGAAGGCCTTGTCGTAAAGCAGGACCTGGTCCTCGGCATGGTTGGCGATGTATTCGAGCTGGTCGTCGAACAGCCGCGGGTTGATGGTGTGGAGCACCCCGCCCACGCCGACCGCACCGTACCACGACACCAAGTGGCGCGAATGGTTCATCGCAAGGGTCGCGATCCGGTCGCCCGCAACGACGCCGAGTTTTCTCAGCGCCTGCGTCATGCGCAGCGCATCATGGCGGATTCCGGCCCAGTTGGTGACGGTTTCGCTGCCGTCGGCCCAGCGCGTGGTGATTTCGCGCGCGCCGTGTTCGCGCGCGGCGTGATCGATCAGATGCGTAACCCGCAGATCCCAGTCCTGCATTGCTCCCAGCGGGTGCATGGCTGCCGGCATTTCATTCTCCCAAGACTCATCGTCAAGCGACGAGCCTCAGGTTTGCCGAGCCGCGCCGCGCCGTCAGCACCACATTGGCAAGGCCTTCGACGCTTGCCAAGCGTTCTGCAAGATCACCGTCGATCTGGAAGTCGCGGCCTAGGCGAATGACGGGCTCGGTATCCCCCCCGGTGCGCAATGTGGCGACGACCTCGCCCCGGCCGGTGGCACCACCGACCAGCATGTCGCGCAGGGTGGCGAAGGCTTCAGCCCGCAACACGTCGAGCTTCAGCATCATGCTGGCGGCGCTTTTGACTTCGGACAACGGCCGGGCGCCGCGCACGGTGATGCGGGGCGGTTCGTCGGCACTGGGGGAATCAAGTTCAACCTGAAGCAGCAGGCAGGTCCCATCCTTCGCCCACTGGATCATCGGTTCGACCAGGCTTTCCTCGAAACACGAGGCGGAAAACTGGCCCGAGCTGTCGGAAAACTCGGCCATGACGAAATCCGCGCCGCGCTTGGTGCGCCGCTTCTGTACGCCTTCGACCATGGCCGCGATTACCGCCGGCATGCGTCCGCCGCCGGGCACGCCGGTCTCCATCAGGCTGACATAGGATCGCGCGCCATTGGCCGAAGCGACCGAATGCCACTGCGCCACCGGATGCGCGGCGAAATAGAAGCCGAAGTTCTCGCGCTCCTTCGTCATCTGCTCGGCCCGGCTCCACGGTTCGACCTCGTTCAAGCGCACCGCAGGGGCGGCGTGATCGTCGCCGCCGAACAGCGCGGCCTGACCGCTGTTGCGGCTCCGCGTCGCTTCGTCGGCGACGGCCAGCAGCATGTCGGCGCTGGCCATGACCTTGGCCCGGTTAGGCTCGAGGCTGTCAAACGCGCCGGCGGCGGCCAGCCCTTCCAGCTGGCGGCGGTTCATCGAACCCGCCGGCGCCCGGCGGAACACTTCGTCGAGGCTTTCGAACCAGCCGTGGGCCTCACGCTCGGCGACCAGTTGATCCATCGCCTTTTCGCCGACATTGCGGATGCCCGCGAGCGCGTAGCGCACGGCGTAGCCGTCATCGGTACGCTCGACCGTGAACTCGGCCTCGCTGCGGTTGATGTCCGGCCCTTCAAGTGCATACCCGTTGCGCCGCATGTCGTCGACGAAGACCGCGAGCTTTTCGGACTGGTGCATGTCGAAACACATCGACGCGGCGTAGAATTCGTGGGGGTAATGCGTCTTCAGCCAGGCGGTCTGATAGGCCAGCAAGGCATAGGCGGCGGCGTGCGACTTGTTGAAGCCATAGCCGGCGAACTTGTCGATCAAGTCGAACAGTTCGTTGGCCTTGGCCTTGTCGATCCCCGAAACCTCGCGGCATCCGTCGACAAAGCGCTGGCGCTGCGCGTCCATTTCGGCCTGGACCTTCTTGCCCATGGCCCGGCGCAGCAGATCGGCATCGCCGAGCGAATAGCCAGCGAGGATCTGCGCCGCCTGCATCACCTGTTCCTGGTAGACGAAGATCCCGTAGGTTTCGGACAGGATACCTTCGAGCTTGGCGTGTGGGTATTCGATCGGTTCCGCGCCGTTCTTGCGCCGCCCGAACAACGGAATGTTGTCCATCGGCCCGGGGCGATAGAGCGAGACGAGCGCGATGATGTCGCCGAAATTGGTCGGCCTGACCGCCGCCAGCGTGCGCCGCATGCCTTCGGATTCGAGCTGGAACACCCCCACCGTGTCGCCCGACTGGAGCAGGCGATAGACCTGCTCGTCGTCCCAGGGCAGCGCCGACAGGTCGATGTCGATTTCGCGCCGCTGCATCAGCTGCTGCGCCTTCTTGAGTACCGACAGCGTCTTAAGGCCAAGGAAGTCGAACTTTATCAGGCCCGTGTCCTCGACATATTTCATGTCGAACTGGGTCACCGGCATGTCCGAGCGCGGATCGCGGTAGAGCGGGACGAGTTGCGCCAGCGGCCGGTCGCCGATGACGACCCCCGCGGCGTGGGTCGACGAATTGCGCGGCAGGCCTTCGAGCTGCACCGCCAGGTCGACCAGGCGCTTGACCTCCTCGTCGGTGTCGTATTCGCGTTTCAGCTCGGCCACGCCATTGAGCGCGCGCGGCAGGGTCCAGGGGTCGGTCGGGTGGTTGGGCACCATCTTGCAGAGCCGGTCGACCTGGCCATAGCTCATCTGCAGGATACGGCCGGTGTCGCGCAGCACGGCGCGCGCCTTCAGCTTGCCGAAGGTGATGATCTGGGCGACGTGATCGTGCCCGTACTTCTGCTGGACGTAGCGGATCACCTCGCCGCGCCGCGTTTCGCAGAAGTCGATGTCGAAGTCTGGCATCGAGACGCGTTCGGGGTTCAGGAAACGTTCGAACAGCAGGCCCAGCTTCAGCGGGTCGAGGTCGGTGATGGTCAGCGCCCAGGCCACGACCGAACCGGCGCCAGAACCGCGCCCCGGGCCGACCGGGATGTCGTTGTCCTTGGCCCACTTGATGAAGTCGGCGACGATCAGGAAGTAGCCCGCGAAGCCCATCGTGTTGATCACGCCGGTCTCGAAATCGAGGCGGTCGAAATAGGCCTGCCGTTCCTCGACGCTGAGCTCGCCATAGGGCGCGAGCCGGGCATCAAGGCCGGCGCGGGCGTCGTCGATCAGCATCTGCGCCTCGCCCGCCTTGTCGCCGGCAAGGCTGGGCAGCAGCGGCTTGCGCTTGGGTGGGGCAAAGGCACAGCGTTGCGCGACAACCAGGGTGTTGGCCAGGGCCTCGGGCAGGTCGGGAAACAGTTCGGCCATCATCGGGCCGCTTTTCACCCAGGCGTGAGGACTGGAACGCGGGCGCTCGGCCGCGTCGACGTGGGTCGAATTGGCGATGCAGAGCATGGCATCGTGCGCGCCATGGAAGCCGGGATCGGCGAAATTGGCCGGGTTCGTCGCCACCAGCGGCAGGTCGCGGGAATAGGCCAGGTCGACCAGCGCGTCCTCGCTCGCATCCTCGACCGGATCGCCGCGCCGGGCGACCTCGACGTAGAGCCGTCCGGGGAACAGAGCCTCGAGCTTTTCGCACAGCGCCTCGGCCGCCTCGCTGCGGCCCTCGGCCAACAGCCGCGCAAGGGCCCCGTCGCCCGCGCCGGTGAGGCAGATCAGACCGTCGGTCCGGCCCGTGAGGTCGGCGAGAGTCACGTGAGGATCGCGTTCGAGCGGCCGGTCGAGGTGCGCTCGGCTGACGAGGTCGCACAGGTTGTTCCACCCGTCCTCGTTCTGCACCAGCAGGGTCAGCCAGTCTATCGCGTCGCCGTGTTCGCGGCCAACGGCTAGGCAGCTGCCGACGATCGGCTGGATCCCGGCGTCGCGGCAGGCGCCAACGAAGGCCATGGCCCCGTAAAGGCCGTTCTTGTCGGTCATCGCCACGGCTGGAAAACCGCGGTCCTTGGCCATCTTGGCAAAGGCCTTGGGCTCCACCGCGCCTTCCAGCATGGTGTAGCTCGAATAGACGCGCAGCGGAACGAAGGGGACGTAGGCCATCTGCGAAAGCTAACGCCCGCGCATGCGCACGATCAAGGGCAGTCGCCGGGCTAGGCGGGGAAAAGCCTGTGCAGCACCTTTCACAGCAGCTTTTCGATATCCTTTTCGAGGCTCGCTGGCTTGTCCTGCGGGGCGTAGCGCCGCACGACCTGGCCCTTGCGGTCGATCAGGAACTTGGTGAAGTTCCACTTGACCGACTTCGATCCCATCAGCCCCGGCGCCTCGCTTTTCAGCCAGTCGTAAAGCGGGGTCGCGTCAGGGCCATTGACGTCGATCTTGCCCATCAGCGGAAAGCTGAGGCCGAAGTTGACCTTGCAGAACTCGGCGATCTCGTCCGCACTGCCCGGCTCCTGCGCGCCGAACTGGTTGCAGGGAAAGGCGATGACCTCGAAGCCCCGGGCGCCATACTTCTTCCACAGCGCTTCGAGCCCGTCGTACTGCGGGGTAAAGCCGCACTTGCTGGCTGTGTTGACGACCAGGATCACCTTGCCGAGCTTGTCGGCAAGGCTGATCTCCTCGCCACTGGGCAGCGTGGCGGTGAAATCGGCGATTGTCTTGGCTTCGCTCATTGCAGCACTCCTTCGTGCAGGCGGACCACGCGGTCCATCGACAGGGCCAGGCGTTCGTTGTGCGTTGCGACCAGTGCGGCGCTGCCGGTGCCGCGGACCAGTTCGAGGAACTGGCCGAGCACAGTGTCGGCCGTCTTTTCGTCAAGGTTGCCGGTCGGCTCGTCGGCAAGGACCAATGTCGGGCGGTTGGCCAGCGCGCGGGCCACGGCGACGCGCTGCTGCTCTCCGCCCGAAAGCTGACTGGGCCGGTGATCGAGCCGCGCGCCGAGGCCGAGTGCATCGAGCAGCTCGGTCGCCCGCGCCTCGGCCTCGCCGCGCGTCTTGCCTGCGACCATCTGCGGCAGGACCACGTTCTCGATCGCATTGAAATCGGGCAGCAGGTGGTGGAACTGATAGACGAAGCCGACCTTGTCTCGCCGCAGCACGGTGCGCGCATCGCCGTCGAGCGCCGAGGCATCGACGCCGTCGATCTCGATCCTGCCGCCAAACCCGCCCTCCAGCAGGCCGACAGCCTGAAGAAGCGTCGATTTGCCCGACCCCGAGGGGCCAAGCAGGGCGACGATCTCTCCCGGCGCGACCGCCAGGTTGACCCCGCGCAGCACATCGATCCGCACCCCGCCCTGTTCGAAGCTGCGAGTCAGCAAGGTCAGCCTGACCACGGCATCGCGAAGCATCATTTCACTCATAACGCAGCACCTGGACCGGATCGGTACTCGCCGCGCGCAGCGCCGGATAGAGCGTGGCGAGGAAGCTGAAGACCAGCGCCATGCCGCAGATAACCGCGATTTCGAACGGATCGCTGCGGCTGGGCAGCTCGGTCAGGAAGCGGATCGACGGGTCCCACAGGTTCTGCCCGGTGACGATCTCCACACCGCGCACGATCGACTGGCGGAAGAACAGGAAGATCAGGCCCAGGACGAGCCCCGCGACCGTGCCCAGAGCCCCGATCACGAAGCCGATGGTCACGAAGATCTTGAGCAGCGATTTGCGCGAGGCGCCCATGGTCCGCAGGATCGCGATGTCGCGCGTCTTGGCGCGAACCAGCATGATCAGGCTCGACAGGATGTTGAACACCGCCACCAGCACAATGATCGACAGCACCACGAACATGGCCACGCGTTCCACCGCCAATGCTTCGAACAGACTGGCGTTGATCGTCCGCCAGTCGGTGACCACGGCCTGTCCGCCCAGTCGTTGCCGGACCGGCTCGAGGATTTGCTGGACGTTGTCGGGATCGGTCACCTGAACCTCGATCATGCCCACCGTATCGCCGGACAGGAGGAGGGTCTGCGCGTCAAGCAGCGGCATGACGACGAAGCGTTCGTCGTAGTCGTAGATGCCAATCTCGAAGATCGCGGCGATGTTGTACGAAATCTCGCGCGGGACCGTGCCGAAGGGGGTCGACTGACCCTGCGGGTTGATGATCGTGATCTTGTCGCCCACCCGGGCGCCGATGTTTTGCGCAAGCTGCGAGCCGATCGCCACGTTGCCGCTGTCCGGCGTCACCCCGGCGATTGAACCGGCCTTGACCTTAGGCGCCAGCCGCTGAATGTCGGCCTGGGTGTTGCCGCGGGCGAAGACCGCCTCGACCCGGCCGTTAAGGCTGCCCAGAAGCGGCTGCTCGATCAACGGCGAGGCGCGCGTCACATCGGGCGTCGCCTCGACCTGCTTCAGCACCTCGCGCCAGTTTTCCAGCCGCCCGCCATAAGCCTGGACAATGGCATGGCCGTTGAGGCCGACGATCTTGTCGAACAGTTCGGCGCGGAATCCGTTCATCACGCTCATCACGATGACCAGCGCGGCCACGCCCAGCATGACCGCGACCAGGCTGATCCCTGCGACCAGGGCGATGAACGCCTCTCCGCGGCCGGGCAGCATGTAGCGTTTGGCAATCGTCCATTCAAAAGGGGAAAGGATCAAGCAGGGGCTCGTCTGGTCAGGCTGGCAGGAGCCGCCGATGTAGGCGGGCAGGCCCGCAGTGGCAAGGCAGACCGCTTTCACCGGCGATCTGCGCCCGCGCCCTTGCTTTCGGACGCCGGAAAGGCCACATGCGCGCCCGACAGGGTGCTCATCGAGGCCAGGCGATACCCATGATTATGAATGACAGCTCGCGCGACGAAACGCCGTGGGATGCGGACGGCGACAAATTGCGCGAGGAATGCGGCATCTTCGGTGTCATCGGCACCAAGGACGCCGCCGCGATGACGGCGCTGGGGCTCCACGCCCTGCAGCATCGCGGGCAGGAGGCCTGCGGCATCGTCAGCTGGGACGGCCACGAATTCTTCGCCCGTCGCGGCATCGGCCACGTCGCACAGGTGTTTTCCGACCACGCGATCCTGTCCGAACTGCCCGGCGACATGGCATCGGGCCACGTGCGCTATTCGACCACCGGTGGTTCGGGCCTGCGCAACGTCCAGCCGCTTCATGCCGACCTTGCCCGCGGCGGGTTCTCGATCGCGCACAACGGCAACATATCCAACGCGATGCACCTCAAGGCCGAACTGGTGGCCAAGGGCGCGATCTTCCAGTCGACCTCGGATACCGAGGTGATAATCCACCTTATCGCCACCAGCCGATACCCCACGCTGATGGACCGCCTGGTCGATGCGCTGCGCATGGTCGAAGGCGCCTATTCGCTGATCTGCATGACGCCCAAGCGCATGATCGCCTGCCGCGACCCGCTGGGCATCCGGCCGCTGGTCATGGGGCGGATTGGCGATGCGACGGTCTTTGCCAGCGAAACGGTGGCGCTCGACGTGGTCGGGGCCGAATTCGTCCGCGAGATCGAGCCCGGCGAGATCGTCGAAGTGCGCCAGGATGGCCGCGTTTCCAGCCACCGCCCCTTCGGCAGCCATCCGTCGCGGCCCTGCATCTTCGAACACGTCTATTTCAGCCGGCCGGATTCGGTGATGGGCGGCCAGTCCGTCTATGAAGTGCGCCGCCAGATCGGCGCCGAACTGGCCAGGGAAGCCCCGGTCGAGGCCGACCTGGTGGTTCCGGTGCCCGACAGCGGCGTGCCTGCGGCGATCGGCTATGCCCAGCAGTCGGGCATCCCCTTCGGCCTCGGCATCATCCGCTCGCACTACGTCGGGCGCACCTTCATCCAGCCGTCGGACGGCGCGCGCCACGCCGACGTGAAGCGCAAGCACAACGCCAACCGCGCGCTGGTCCAAGGCAAGCGCATCGTGCTGATCGACGATTCGATCGTGCGCGGCACCACATCGATGAAGATCGTGCAGATGATGCGCGATGCCGGCGCCAAGGAAGTGCATTTCCGGGTCGCCAGCCCGCCGACCAACAACAGCTGCTACTACGGGGTCGACACGCCCGAGCGGCACAAGCTGCTCGCCGCGCGGATGAGCGTGCCCGAAATGGCCGAGTTCATCCAGGCCGACAGCCTCGCCTTCGTCTCGATCGACGGGCTTTACCGTGCGGTGGGCGAAAATCAGCGCAACTCCGCTTGCCCGCAGCACTGCGACGCCTGCTTTACCGGCGACTATCCGACCCGGCTTACCGACCTGGGTGAGCGCGAGGCGGACGAGGATCAGCTTCCTCTGGCGGTCGGCAAGGTCGCATGACTGACCTCACTGGCAGGATCGCGCTCGTCACCGGGGCGAGCAAGGGGATTGGCGCGGCCGTGGCCGAGGCCCTGGCCGCCGCCGGCGCCCACGTTGTCCTGACTGCGCGCGACACCACGAAGCTCGAAGCCATCGAAGAGCGGATCTTCGAGGCCGGCGGCGCGGCGACGATAGCGCCGGTCGACCTGACCGACGCCGATTCCATCGCGCGACTGGCCAACGCCCTGGCCGGACGCTGGCCGTCGATTGACATACTGGTCCATGGCGCAGCGGTCCTGCCCGAGCTGACAGCGGTCAAGGATATCGACCAGGTCGCCCTAAGCCGCGCGCTGACGGTCAACCTGCTCGCAACCCAGGCGCTCATCGCACGCTTCGATCCGCTGCTGCGCAAGGCGGTCGATCCACGGCTCGTCTATCTGACGACCAGCGTCGCGACGGCGCCCCGCGCCTATTGGGGAGCCTACGCCGCCAGCAAGGCGGCAGCCGAGGTGCTGGTCGACTGTTACGCGCAGGAAACCTGCAATATCAGTTCGTTGAAGGTCGCGATCGTCGATCCAGGCGCGACCCGCACAGACATGCGTGCGCGGGCCTATCCGGGCGAAGACCCGGCTTCGGTGAAGCCGGCGTCAGTCGTTGCGGACCGCATCGTCGCGTTACTTGGTGAACAGATCGCCAGCCCGCACCGCGAACGCGTTAACCATTCCTCCTAAAGCCTCGGCAACCGCAACCCTCCATACCATGTAAGGCGTATCGGACCGGATTTACGGTCATGCTTGCAGTGAGGGGCGCACGACATGAACGAATATTTGCTGGGCACTCGGGACTCGTACTTCACGGCCGCGCAGGAAGACCGTTCGGCGCCGCGGACGCGCATCAACATTCCAGCGACCATGCGCATTTCGGGGGCCCGTGGCTTCCAGACGGTGGTCCACGACCTGTCGTTGAGCGGGTTCTGCGCCGCGGCGGTCAACCGCCTTCAGCCGGGCACCGTATGCTGGCTGACCCTGCCGGGCCTCGAAAGCCTGCAGGCCGAAGTGATCTGGTGGGACAACAGCCTGGCCGGTTGCGCCTTCGACAACCTGCTGAGCCCGATCGTTCACGACAACATCCTCACCCGCTTTCGCGGTGGCAGCCAGTTCCGCCCGGTCGCCTGACGGCGATCAGGCCGGCTTGATCAGCGTGACCTGCGCGACGTCGATCAGGCCGCCGCGGAAGCCGCCTTCGCAATACATCAGGTAGAACCGCCAGAGGCGGATGAAACGGTCATCGAAACCGTCGGGAATGGCACCGCTTGCCACCGCCTCGTCGAAGTTCATCCGCCACAGATAGAGCGTTTCGGCGTAGTCGAGACCGAAATCGTGCTGGTCGGTCCATTGCAGACCGCGCTCGGCCGCAAGGGCGCGGAAGGCGCTCTCGCTGACCAGCATCCCGCCCGGGAAAATATAGGTCTGGATGAAGTCCGATCCGCGCGAATAGGCCGGGAACACGCGGTCGTCGATCGCGATATATTGCAGAACCGCGCGTCCGCCGGGTTTCAGGTTGCGATCGAGGCAATCGAAGAAATCGGGCCAGTATTCCTGCCCCACCGCCTCGACCATTTCGACACTGACCACGGCGTCGAAGGTGCCCGCCATGTCACGGTAGTCCTGCTTGCGGTAGTCGAACGAACCGGCCGTCAGCTTCCAGTGCTCGCGCGCCCAGGCGATCTGTTCGTCAGACAGGCTCAGCCCCACCACGTCGGCGTCGTACTTTTCGGCCAGGAACGCGGCCAGCGTGCCCCACCCCGCCCCGATCTCGAGCAGCCGGTCACCTTGGCGCAAGGCCAACCGCCGATCGATCGCATCGCACTTGCGATTCTGTCCGATGCTCAGTTCGGAAAAGAACTGGTGCAGGTTGCGCGGACGGTTCGGTTCGTCTTCGTCAAGATCGTCGCCGAAGATGGCGCTGGAATAGATCATCGTGGGATCGAGCCAGGCGGCGTAGAAATCGTTGCCGAGATCGTAATGGGCGTGAATGTTGCGCGCCGCGCCGCCGCGGCTGTTGCGGTTGAGACGGTGGATCAGCCGCCCGACCCAGCGCCACGGGCCATGCGATCGCGCCGCATCGCCCAGCGGGACGGCGTTGGCGCAGAACAGCGCAAACAGCGTGACCGGATCGGGGCTGGACCAGTCGCCCGCCTCCCAGCCCTGGTAGCAGCCGACCGAGCCTGCCGTGGCCAGGCGCAGCAACGCGCGCCAGTCGTGTACGGTAACCTCCGCCTCGAAGCCGGGCGCGCGGCCGCCGAGCTGGCGGATCGTCCCGTCGGGCAGACCGACGCGAACGAGGCCCTGCTCCAGCCCCGCGTCTACCCGGTCGAGCAGGCGGTTGAAGCCGCCCGCCCACAGCCGCCCGAGCCAGCGCGGCACCAGAGCCAGCGCCGATCCACCCTCGACAAGCGTCTTCCCGCGGTGCGCCTCGTGAACCGTCATGGCGGGCTTATGAACGGGCCGCATGGCACGGGCAATCGGATAGCCTCTGTCTTCCCCAGACCATCGGACAAAAAAATGGGGCGACCCAACGGCCGCCCCATGGATTGTCGCTGTTCGCCAGCCTCAGAACTTGACCTCTGCGGCAACCGTGAACGACCTCCCGCGCGGATCCGCAACGCGCGGCTCCCACGAACTGCCGGTGCCGGTGTCGGTGTCATAGGTGATCGCAAACGGCGGATCGGCGTTGAACAGGTTCCGCACGCCAAGCGTGAGCTGGAAGTTCTCGTCGATGCGCTGCGTGGCCGAGAGGTTGTAGATATGGTACGCCTTGACGCGATCGTTGTAGTCGGGACGTGTCGCGCTGACGTTCGGGCTGGTGATCCGCGGTAGCCAGCCGTTGGCATAGCCGCCACGATAGATCTGCGAGAACGACAGGGTAAAGTCATCCTTGGTGAAGCTGATCCAGGCGTTGTGCTTCCACTTGATCCCGATATCGCCGGTCAGCGAATAGACGCCGCGCAGGTTCGTATAGGGCAGGTTCGGCAGCAGCTTTTCCTTCTTCGTCAGGAGCAGAGTGCCATCGAAACCGGCGGAAAGCGTCCCGGCAGCGGCATCGAACGCCGCGCGGCCAGAAAAGTCGATCCCGCTGGTCCGGCGCGAACCGAAATTGCCGGTTCGAAGATCGACCAGCGTGATGATCCCGTTCGTGCGTTCGATGCGTTCGGGGAAGGCCGCGATGTTGGCGAACAACTGGGTCAGCGTGATCGAGCCGATCACGTTGTCGACGGCGATGTTCCAGTAGTCGGCCGACAGGCTGAACCGCGAGGTCGGCCGAAGGACGATGCCGGCGCTGAACTGCTCGGACGTCTCGGGTCCGAGATTGCGATTGCCGCCGTTGATCGAATCCGGATTGATCTGGTTGCAGCCCGGCGTGACGTTCACTGACCCACCGGCGGGACAGGTCGTCGGATCGGTCAGACCCCCGCCCGGGTTGGGCGTCTGGGTCACCCCATTGAAGATCTGGTTGAAGGTCGGCACCCGGAAGCCGGTGCCATAGGATCCGCGTATCATCAGCCAGTCGACCGGTTCGAACTTCGCGGTGACCTTGGGGTTCACGGTGCTCCCGAAACCGGTGTAATCGTCGACCCGAACGGCGCCGGTTATCTCGAAGGAATCGATCACCGGAACCAGCACTTCGGCATAGGCGGCCTTCACGTCCCGCGTGACCTTGGAGAACTGGTTCGCATTGTCGAACGCGACATTGAAGATGTCGGGCGATCTGAGTTGGTCGCCGGCAACCGACCCGTCGAAACCATAGCCTTCACGGCGATAATCGGCACCCACGGCAATCTTGACCGTGCCGCCGGGCAGTTCGAACAGATCGCCGGTCACAGCGGCGTCGGCCTGCCACAGGGTATATTTGCCGCCGTAGAGCCGGGTGCCCTTTGCCGAGACCGCTTCAAGCGCAGCCAGCGCCTGGGGCGTCTGAACGATGGAAAAGGGATTGAGGATGCCGCTGTTGAGCAGGCCGACGATGCCCGGTGCCGTGGCGCCCGGCGCGGTCGGTGCGCGCGGATCGGCCTGACCGGCAAGCGTTGCGCCGGTTCCGGAGGCGACGGCTGCGGCATTGCTGGGGAACACGCCGCGGTAATGGTAGCCCGAACCCAGGATCGAGGTGGCCTGGCTTTCCGCATAGCCGCCACCGATGCGGTATTCCCAGTTGTCCGTGATCGGGCCTTCAAGCCCGATCGCGGCACGGAAAGTCTTTGTATCGGTCGTGTATTCGCGGTTGCCGCAGGCAACGCAGCGCCAGCGGTAGGCGATCGGCAATCCGTATCGCCCGTTGGCATCAACGGTGCGGTCGCCAACCGCGCCCAGGCCGGGCAACACCGCGGCCAGCCGGTCATAGATGTCGTTGTATGTCGCGGCGGTCAGGGAATTGAGCGGGTAGGCGATGGGAAGCGAGGTGTTGTTCGCTGAATACTGGTTGTTCGAGAACAGCTTGCTCGAGTGGGCCTTGGACCCGGTCACTTCGGCAAACAGCTCGTGATCGCCCAGTCGCGCCGTTGCACGGCCGTAGTAGGTCAGGGTATCGATCGGTTGCTGAAGGGTAACCGCACGACCCGTGTCCCAGGCGCAGGCCAGAGCCGCGCCGGGGGTGACCCATAGCACTTCGTCGTATGCCATCCCACCGGCCATCGAATCGCAACCGGCGCCGCCGGGCAGATCGAGAACGTTGACCCCGCCGTTCATCCGGACGCCATTGACGGTCAGGTTGGTCAACGTCCCCGTCGTGTTCCCCAACAAGGTACCGCCCCCCGTGATGCCGATACCCGTCGCGGGCGGGTTGAGCGGGAAGGCAGTCGCGATCGGCGTGCCGCGGGTGTCGATCGACAGCCCCCGGCTTGGCTGGTTGCCGTTCACGAAATCGCGGTCCTTGCCGAACAGCGCGCCGTTCCAGCTCTTGCTGACCGAGGCCATGACGTTGAAGCCCTGGTTATCCAGATCACCGAAACCGACCGTGCCCGAAAGACGGCGCATCGGGCTGTCCCCTTCCTCCGTAATATCGTAGAAACCGGTCAGGTCGATGCCGCGGAAGTTCTTCTTGGTGATGAAGTTGATGACCCCGCCGATCGCGTCGGTGCCGTAGATCGCCGAAGCCCCGTCCTTGAGGATTTCGACCCGCTCTATTGCCGCCAGGGGGACCTGGTTGACGTCGACAGCCGCCCCGGACAGCCCGTGGGCCGCGACACGCCGGCCGTTGAGCAGGACCAGCGTGGACGATGGCCCCTGGCCGCGGAGATTGGCAGACGAAAGCCCGTTCGCGCCGCGCCCTGCGCCGCTGATGACGTCGGAGTTCGAGGCCAGATTGTCAGCGCCGTTGCCGTTCGAGGCGAGGAACGAAATCAGCTGTTCGGGATTGCTGATCCCTTCGCGGCTGAGATCGTCGGGCGTGACGATCTGAAGCGGCAGAGCGGACTTGGCCGGGTCCTGGCGAATGCGCGAGCCGGTCACGACGATGCCGTCCTTATCGTCGGCTTGCGCGGTGTCCGGCGTCGAAATGTCCTGGGCCTGAGCCGCACCGGCCAGGGCCCCAAGCGAAATGCCACCAAGGCACGCTGCGCGAAGCAGTTTGCGAACGATCATGATTACCCCCCTTGTCCGTCAGCCACCGGGCCTGACGGCGACCGGGGCTTCGAATACAAAGACTATCAAAAGCTTGAGGCTTGGCTAGGCGAAAGGCGACAGGCCGGTGACAGCGGTGCATGGCCCGCGTCACATGTGGCAACAATGGCACAGGTCGCGAGACGTATCCTAGTTTGCTGCGGCGATGGCGACGACGAGCGCGTCGATCATCGGAACTGCGCTGGCATCGCCGGGGACGTCGTTGGCCAGGATCGAAAAGGTCAATTCGCGCCCACTCGCCGCCTGGAGATAGCCTGACAGCGCGTTGGTGGCGTTGAGCGTGCCGGTCTTGGCCCAGACCTTGCCGGCGACCGGGGTTCCGATGAAGCGGCGGCGCAGCGTTCCGTCGATCCCGCCGACCGGCAACGAGGCCCGCCAGACCGGCGCCCAGGCCTGCCCCTTGGCCCAGGTCAGCAGGCCGACCGCAGCGCGCGGCGATATGCGGTTGTAAGTCGACATGCCCGATCCGTCCGAAAAATCGTAGGCGGTTCGCGCGATGCCCGCCCGTGCCAGCGTGGCGTTTATTGCCGCCACCCCGCTTTCCAGCGATCCCGGTTCTCCAGTGACCGGTCCGAGCGGGTCTTTCGCATCGGCGACCAGGCCCAGTCGGCGCAGCAGGACTTCGGCGCGCAGGTTCTGGCTGGGCTTGTTGATCACAGCGACCTCTTCGGCCAGCGGAGCGGGCATGACCGCGAGCGCCAGCCTCGGCTCGGGTGCCTTCGCAGGCGCTGACACCACGCCCAGGCCTTGCAGCGGGCGGTGCCGCACGATCACCTTGCCGCCAACCTTGACCCCCCGGGCAAGCAGGCCTTCGCGCACCAGCCAACCGGCAAATTCGGCCGGATCGTCGATCCCCAGCCGCTCGCGCCAAGGCGCCGCATTGACCGGGATCATCCCGTAGACGCGGAGTTCGCGGCTGCCGACCGCGCGATCGAACGCCAGCCTGGTCTGCCCTTCGGCAATGGTCTGGACCTCGTTCCGGACGGTGAAATAGGGCGTCACGGCGACGACGCCCGGCGCACCGGCAGTGCCCGGCGACACGACCAGCGGCACCTCGTTGTCATCGACCACGATGGCCGAGGCGGCCGTGCCGGATTCGGTCGGGATGTTGTTCCAGCTCATCCCCGGGCTCCATCGCTGGTCGGCAAAGGCGGTATCGTCGGCAATCACGTTGCCGACCTTGCGAGCCTTCATGGCGATGCCCGACAGCAGCCCGCCAAGACACCGCTTGACGCATTCGTTCGCGGTCGAAAGCGCCGTTCCCCCGCCGGTCAGCACCACGTCCGGCGCGCCTCTGGCCGCCGGAACCAGGGCCAGCGACGTTGCTGCCCGCGCCTCGACTGCGGCGGCATCGTCGCTCATCGCATCGAGTGCGGCGGCAGTCGTGAACAGCTTGGTATTTGACGCAGGGATGAAGCGCTGGTCGGGATCGATCGCAAGGATCTCCTGTCCCGCATCGTCGACGACCAGCACGCCAAACCGGGCGCCCTTGGGGGCCTGGGCGAGAATTGTCTCGACCTGAAGCGAAAGCGGGCTGGCGGTCTGTGCGGCGGCGGGCGCAACCAACGGCAGCAAGGCGATGAACGTCAGGGCAAGTCTCATTGCAGGCATCCTGCCGCCGCGCCCCGAACAAGTCCACCCGCGGCGGCGGCGCGGTTCGATTGCGCTGGCCGGGATTTTGGCGTAAGGGCGCGGCAATCGCCCCGGCCATGCAGGTTTTCGCTGACTTGCCCGCGCCGGGGCTTGGCTTTTTCACGTCCAAGGAAGTGCCCATGTCGCGTCGCCGCCAGATCTATGAAGGCAAGGCCAAGATCCTCTACGAAGGCCCCGAACCGGGCACGATCATCCAGTACTTCAAGGACGATGCCACCGCCTTCAACGCGCAGAAGAAGGGCACGATCAACGGCAAGGGCGTGATCAACAACCGCATCAGCGAGTACGTGTTCACTCGCCTCAACCACATCGGCATCCCGACCCACTTCATTAAGCGCCTCAACATGCGCGAGCAGCTGGTCCGCCAGGTCGAGATCATCCCGATCGAGGTCGTGGTGCGCAACGTGGCCGCCGGCTCGATTTCCAAGCGCCTCGGCATCCCCGAAGGCGAGCCTTTGCCCCACACGTTGATCGAGTACTATTACAAGGACGATGCGCTGGGCGATCCGATGGTCGCCGAAGAGCATATCGCCTGCTTCGGTTGGGCCGGGAACGAGGAAATGCAGGACATTTCCTCGATGGCGATCCGGGTCAACGATTTCCTCTGCGGTATGTTCGCGGCGATCAACATTCGTCTGGTCGACTTCAAGCTGGAGTTCGGGCGGATCTGGGACGGCGATTACAGCCGCGTGATCCTGGCCGACGAGATCAGCCCCGACGGATGCCGCCTGTGGGACATGACCACCGGCGAAAAGCTCGACAAGGACCGCTTCCGCCGCGATCTCGGTGGCGAGGAAGAGGCCTACCAGGAAGTCGCCCGCCGTCTCGGCCTGCTGGAAAACGACGGCCCGAGCGAAGTGCTCGATCTCGGCGCGCACAGGAAGCTGCGCGGCAAATAAGCGCTCATCGGGCGGGCCGGATGGCCCGTCCGTCGATTGTGGACCGCAAGGCCTTGCCCGCTGCGTCCCCATGCGGCACGTCGCCTTGTGATGCTGTCGCGCAAAGCCCTGTCCGCTCTAACCATTTCGATGCTTGCACTGGCAGCCTGCGCCCCGCGCGCTGGCGAGACTGCGGGCGTGGCGTCGATCCCTCGCGCCAAGCCGACCTGGGCCTTCCAGGCTAGCGACGTGCCGGTCGACGAAGGCTACCGCTTCGGCCAGCTGGCCAACGGCATGCGCTTTGTCGTGCGGCACAACGCAACGCCGAAGGGCACGGCGGTGGTTCGCATGAACGTCGAGGCCGGCTCGCTCGACGAAGGCGAAGCCGAGCGTGGTTTTGCCCATTTCGTCGAGCACATGGCCTTTAACGGCTCGACCAACGTGCCCGAAGGCGAGATGATCAAGTTGCTCGAGCGCGACGGGCTGGCCTTTGGGGCCGACACCAACGCGACGACCAGTTACGATCGCACGACCTACATGCTCGACCTGCCGCGCGCTGATGGCCGGCTGCTCGACACGGCGCTGATGCTGATGCGCGAAACCGCGAGCGAGCTGACCATGTCGCCCGAGGCGGTGGCGCGCGAACGCGGCGTGATCCTGTCGGAAATGCGCGATCGCAACAGCTTCTCGCTGCGCAACTATGTCGACCAGACCGAGTTCGTTGCACCCGGCTCGCGCTATGCGCAGCGTTTGCCGATCGGCACCACCGAGACCCTCAGCGGCGCCTCAGCCGAGGCCCTGCGCGCCTTCTACCGCCGCGAATACGTGCCGGCGCAGACCACGCTGGTGGTGATCGGCGATGTCGATGCCGCCGCGGTCGAAACGGCGATCCGCGCCCGGTTCGACAGCTGGCAGGCCGCGCCCGCCGAAGACCAGCCCTCCGCAGGCCCCATCGCAACCAGGGCCGAACCGCGCACCGACATCTATATCGATCCCGCGCTGTCGGAGCGGATCACCGCGAGCCGCCTCGGCGCATGGAAGGACGAGCCCGACAGCTTGGCCCAGCGCCGTGAGAACCTGTTGCGGCAGGTCGGCTATGCCATCGTCAACCGCCGGCTGCTGCGCCTGACGCGCGAGGCGAACGCCCCGTTCCGCAACGCAGGGCTCGGCACCGGAGACCTGTTCGAGGCGGGCCGCGCGACCAGCCTCGTCATCGATACAGTCGATGGCAAATGGCGCCGCGGATTGGTCACGGCGGCGCAGGAATACCGCCGCGCGCTGCATTACGGCTTCAGCGCTGACGAAGTGCATGAACAGGTTGCGGCGATCCGTGCGGCGAACGCCAACTCTGCCGCAGCGCAGGATACCCGCAGCAACGGCCAGCTTACTGGCGCGGTGCTGGCACTGGTTACTGACGAGGTCGTTCCCGACACCCCGAGCCGCTCGCTTGCAAGGCTCGAGGCGTTCATTCCGCAGATCACCCCGGCGGCTGTCCTTGCCGCCCTCAAGCGTGAGCTGGTGCCGCTCGACGTGCCGTTGCTGCGTTTTCAGGGCAGGATGCCGCCGACTGGCGGCGAAGCAGGACTTCGCCAGGCCTGGGACCAGGCGATGCGGGCCGCCATTGCTCCGCCCAAGGCTGCCGAGAGCGGGCAGTTTGCCTATACCGATTTCGGCGCGCAAGGCCGCGTCGTCAGTGACCGGGTGGAACCGCTGCTGGGTATCCGTGAGTTGCGCTTTGCCAACGGAGTGCGTCTCAATCTCAAGCAGACCGACTTGCAGAAGGACCGGATCTGGGTCCAGACCTCGATCGATGGCGGCAATTTCTTGGCGACCAAAGACCAGCCGTTGGCGACCAAGTTGGGCAGTGTCCTGACGCTCGGCGGGCTTGGCAAGCATAGCAAGGACCAGCTCGACACGCTTCTGGCGGGCAAAACCGCGGCAACCAGTTTTGCCGTGACCGACGAGACCTTCACCCAACTGGTCACGACCAACCGCCAGGACCTGCTGCTGCAGATGCAACTGCTGGCCGCACAGGTGACCGATCCGGGCTATCGCCGCGAGGGCGAGGTGCAGTTCCGCCAGTCGGTCAACAACATGTTCGCCTCGCTGCGGGCTACGCCGGGCGCGACGCTGGCCGCCGATGGCGGCGCGATCCTGTCGGACAACGATCCGCGCTTCAGCCTGGGCAAGGTCGAGGACTGGCGCGGGCTGACCTTCGAAAAGCTGAAGAGCACCATCGGCGAGCGGCTGGCCTCGGGCGCGATCGAGATTGGCCTGGTCGGCGACTTCGATCCCGACGCGGCGATCACCGCCGTCGCCGCGAGCTTTGGCGCCCTGCCCGCGCGCGAGACCGATTTCCGGCCCTATGCCGACGAACGGCGCCGCAGCTTTACCGCGGATCGCAGCCCGCGCGTGCTGCGCCACAGCGGTCCCAAGGATCAGGCGCTGGTCACCATCACCTGGCCGACCCGCGACGGGGAGGATCCGGTCGAGATGCTCAAGCTCGAACTGCTTGAACGGGTCGTGCGGATCGAACTGACCGACACGCTGCGCGAGAAGCTGGGCAAGGCCTATTCGCCCAGCGCCAGCAGCACCACTTCGCGGACGTGGCGCGACTACGGCGTCTTCGGCATTTCGGCTTCGGTCGAGGTGGGCGAGATCGCTGCGACCCGGGCCGCGATTGCCGAAACGCTGGCCGACCTGCGCGACAGGCCGCTACCCGCCGACGTGCTGCTGCGTGCCCGCGCGCCGATGATCGAGAGCTTCGAGAACCTGCTCAAGACCAATGCCGGCTGGCTGGCCTATGTCGACCGCGCCCAGACCGAACCGGACCGGATCGAGCGCTACCTGAGATCGGTAGAACGGGTGAAAGCGATCACCACCGCCGATATCCAGGCGATTGCGCGGCGTTACCTGACGCCGCAGGCGGGGGTGGAGATCACCGTCCTGCCGGACGGCGTGGCGGCTGGCGCCGATCAGGCCACGGTGTCGCGGTAGCGCCGCACCGCGATCGTACCGAAGGCCAGCAGCATCACGACCAGCACGGCGGTTTCCGACAAAGCCAGCTGCCAGTCCCACCCCTTGAGCATGACGCCGCGGACCAGCCGGATGTAATGCGTGGGCGGCAGCAATTCGGCCAGCCACTGCGCCCAGACCGGCATGCCGCGAAAGGGAAAGGCGAAGCCCGACAGCAGGATAGAGGGCAGCAGGTAGAGCATCGACAACTGCATCGACATGATCTGGCTGTCGACCAGCGTGGACAGCGTGAAGCCCAAGGCCAGGCTGACCAGAGTGAACAGCAGCGTGACCGCCAGCAGCAGGCCGAACGAGCCGACGAAGGGCACTTCGAACACGATCGCCGCCGCCAGCAGGACGACCAGCACCTGGACCAGCCCCATGGCGAAATAGGGCACGATCTTGCCGATCATCACCTCGATCGGGCGAAGCGGGGTGGCGAGCAGGTTCTCCATGGTGCCTTGCTCGGTTTCGCGCGTCACCGACATGGCGGTGAGCGCCACCATGGTCATCGACAAGATGATGGCAAGCAGCCCCGGCACGGTGTTGTGACTGGTGATACCTTCGGGGTTGAAGCTGCGGTGCAGGACGACATCGACCGGCGGCGGGGTCTGCAGGCGCATTGTCAGGGGGCCGGCAAGGTCGCGCGCCAGGGCCCGGGCGATCGCCTCGTTGACGGCGGCTACGGCAGGCCCGGTCGAAGCCGGATCGGTCGCGTCGACGGTGAGAAGAAGCTGCGGTCGCTGGCCGCGTACCAGATCGCGCGAAAAATCGGCCGGCACGGTAAGGACGAACTGCACCTCGCCTTCGGACAACAGACGGTCGCCCTCGCCATAGGTAGTGACTACCTTGGCCACGTCGAAATAGCCGGTTGTGCGCAGCGCGCTGACGATCGAACGCGAATAGACCGAATTGTCTTTGCTTTCGATCGCCAGCGGCAGGTGGCGCGGATCGGAGTTGATCGCGAAGCCGAAGATCGCAAGCTGGATGATCGGAAACATCAGCATCATCACGAACATGCCCGGGTCGCGCGCCATCTGGCGTACTTCCTTGAACACCATCGCGCCGATCCGTTCCCACATCAGGCCTGCTCCACCACGGATCCGTCGGTGGCGGTGCGCATCAGGTTGATGAACACGTCCTCGAGCGTGGGTGGAACCGCCCGCCAGGTGATGCGCTCGGCCCAGGGCGCCACCGCCGCACGAAGCGCCTCGGGATCGGTGCCGCAGACGTGGAGCGTCGTGCCAAATGGCGCCGCCATGGCCACGCCCGGACGTTCCTCGATCTCGGCGGCCAGCCGGTCGGCACCCGGACCTTCGCCTTCGAGCGCGGAAAGGCCAGAGGCGGCAATGACCTGGTCGGTAGTACCGTGCGCCAGCATCACCCCATAGGCGATATAGGCGATCTCGTGGCAGCGCTCGGCCTCGTCCATATAGTGGGTCGAGACGAGAACAGTCATGCCTTCGCGCGCCAGCGCATGGATCTGGTCCCAGAACTCGCGCCGGGCCTGGGGATCGACCCCGGCGGTCGGTTCATCGAGCAGCAGGATCCTCGGCTCGTGAAGGACAGCAGCGGCGAGCGCAAGGCGCTGCTTCCACCCTCCCGACAGTTTGCCCGCGAGATGCCCGGCGCGACTGGTCAGGCCGAGCCGCTCGAGCGCTGCCTCGACGCGCGCATTGCGGTTGTCGAGCGAGTAGACCCGGGCGATGAATTCCAGGTTCTCGGCAATGGAAAGGTCGGAAAACAGCCCGAACTTCTGCGTCATGTAGCCGATCTGCTGCTTGATGGCGCGGCGGCTCGTCCTGAGGTCGAGACCGAGCACTTCGCCCTCGCCCTCGTCGGGGATCAGCAGGCCGCAGATCATCCGCAGCGTCGTCGTCTTGCCCGATCCGTTGGGGCCGAGGAAGCCGCAGATCCGGCCCGGCTGCACCGCCAGATCGACATGGTCAACCACGGTCCGTCCGCCGAACCGCTTGGTCAACCCGCGCACGGCGATGGCGGGCGCGTCACTCACAGCGGTTCCACTGCGACGGGCAGGCCCGGCGGCAGCGGCCTGGTATCGGCGGGAAGCAGCGCCTCGACCAGGAAGACCAGCTTGGCCCGCGCGGTCTCGCTGTAGATCACCGGCGGGGAAAACTCGCTGCGCGGCGAGACATAGCTGACCCGCGCCTGGCGCGCCGCGCCGCAGCCGTCACAGGTATAGCGCACGGTCATGCCCGGCCGGACCGCAGCAATCCGGTCCTGCGGCACGTAGAAGCGCAACTTGCGCTTGTCGTCGGGCAGGACCGAGACCACCGGCGAATTGGCCGGCACCCACTCGCCGGGGTTGTAGAAGGTCTGCTCGACCACGCCGCGCGCCGGGGCGACCGGGGCAATCTCGCGGCGGCGCTGGCGCTGACCGCGCAGGGCGGCTTCGGCTTCGGACACCTGCGCACGCGCCGCGGCGATCTGTTCGCTGCGTCCGGCGCTGATCTGGCCCGAGGCGATCTGCGCGCGGGTCTGGGCCAAGGCGGCCACCGCGGCATCGCGCGCCGCGCGCGCCGCGTCGAGTTGGGCGCGGCTGGCAAAGCCCCGTCCGGCCAGCGCCGAAATCCGCGAGTAATCGTTCTGCGCCTTGGTCAGTTGGGCGGCGGCCTGGGCCTCAGCCGCGCGAGAAACGGCGATCTCGGGCGCGCGCTGGCGGGCGGCGGAAAGATCGCCGGCCTGGGCCTCGGCCGCGGCAACCTGGGCTTCGATGCGCGCCGTATCAGCGTCGGTGGTTTCGGGATCGAGCGAGAACAGCGGCGCGCCGGCAGCGACGGCCGCACCGCGATCGACCGCGCGCGTGGCCAGCCGGCCCGAGACCGGCGAAGCGACGTAAAGCGTCTCCGCCTCGACGTAACCGAGCCAACCCGCCTCTGCGGACGGCCGCGTGGCATACCAGCCCGCACCGCCGACAATGGCCAGCACGGCCAGACCGATCACGGGCTTGGGCACCTGAGGCATCAGGCTGCATCCTTTCTGACAAGAAGGCCGTCGAGCAGCAACCGCGTGTGCGCGCGCGCCATGGCCGCGGGATCGACCGGCTCTGCGCCGACCGGCTCGAACACCATACGCCAGACCGCGTTCAGCAGCAGGGCACCGATCACCGACCGGCAGGCCATGGCCGGATCCTCGCAAATGAACTCGCCCCGCCCCACCCCGTGGCGAATGATCGCTTCCACCATGCCGAGGCCGCGGTCGACGACGTTGTCGTGATAGAAGCGTGCGAGATCGGGGAAGTTCGAGCCTTCGCCGATGATGATGCGGGGCACGAAGGCAACCTCGGGACTCGTCATCCGCTGGGCGGCCACATGGACGAACCCTTCCAGCAGGGCCGGCGCGGGCACATCCGCGAAATCGGCAGGAACCATGTCCGGCAGCGTGCGATCGATAACGTCGGTCACCAGCGCCTGGAACAGCGCGTCCTTGGATTCGAACTGGAGGTAGAGCGCCGCCTTCGACAGACCGATGGCCTTGGCCACGTCGTCCATCCGCGTCCCGGCATAGCCGCGCTGGCTGAACACCGCGCGTGCGGCTTCCAGGATGTCGGCGCGGCGGGTCGGGACGCTGGGTCTGGGCACGGCAAAATAAATAACTGACTGGTCAGTTATGTGCAATGCCAAAAAAATGGGGCGGCCGCCTGTCACATGCGACCGCCCCGTCGAGGGTGGAACGAAGTTGCCTCTTAGAACGCCAGGGTCGCTTCGACACCGAAGGTGCGCGGCGCGTTGTAGTTGGCGTAGTCACCCAGCGCCGTATTGGCGGCGCTGCGACGGTAGATGTGTTCCTCGTTGAACAGGTTGCGGGCCCACAGCGCCAGCGTCAGACGCTGATCGCCCGTCCCCATCGGGATGTCCGACAGGCTGAGGCGGCCGTTGACGATGAAGCTCTTGTCGCTGAGCGTCGGTTCGTTGGCAAAGGTGTGCACCGGATCCGAATAGTTCGCATCGAGGTGGAAGCGCAGCAGCGTGCCGTTGTCGCTTACCGGCAGGTCATAGTCGACCGACCCCGACAGCGCGTTCTTCGGCGTGTAGAGGATATAGACCGTCTGGTAGACCGGCGTGGTGACCGGCGGGGTAAGCGTCGCGTTGAGCGCTTCCTGCACCGTGTTCCGCGCCGGCGGGATCTTCGAATAGGTGTAGGCGTAGGACAGGTTCATCGACAGGCCGTCGACCGGACGGACGGTCAGATCGGCCTCGATCCCGCGGATCTTGGTCGTGCCCATCGCGTTCACCGTCTCCAGCGTGTTGCGCACGGTGCCATTGGGCTGCGGCAGGAAGAAGTTGAAATCAACCTGCGTATCGGTGCGGTCCATCATGTAGCCCGCGATGTTGAAGCGCACCTTGCGGTTGAACAGCTCCGACTTGAAGCCCAATTCGTAGGACTTCACCTGTTCCGGCCCGAACGACAGGTAGGTCAGCGAGCGCGAGCTGGCCCCGCCCGCGCGGTAGCCGGTGGCATACTTGGCGTAGAGGTTGATTTCGGGAGTGGCCTGCCAGGCGATCACTGCCAGCGGATCGAAGCGGTTGTTGACCTGATCGAACGTAAAGTTGGTGGCCGCGCCGTTGACGATGTAGAGACGCCCGTCCTTTTCGTCGCGAGTGTAGCGTCCGCCAACGGTCAGGCGCAATGGCTCGATCGGCGCAACGGTAACCTGACCGTAAGCCGCATAGCTCTTGGCGAAGGCGATCGAGGCACGGGCGAGCGTAGCGGTCTGATAGGTCAGCGGATCATTGATGGTGTAGCCGGTGACCGTCGAGTTCCAGCGGTTCGTGTTGGGCGTGCGCGCGGTGTCGTTGGCGCGTTCGTTGAAGTAGTAGAGCCCGGCCACATATTCGACGGCATCGCCGATCGAGCCGACCGCCTGGAGTTCCTGGCTGAACTGACGCTGGTCGAGCGTGGCGAGCGAGTAGCGGCTGAAGTTGACGTTCGGACCCCAGACCGGCGTGCGGTGCGCACCGCCCGAGTTGTCCCACTGGTCGTCGCTGACCGTGCGCCAGGCCGTGATCGAGCGCAGTTCGAGATCGTCGCTGGCGTTCCAGCGGATCGTCGAGGTGAAGCCTTGGGCCTTGCCGACGCTGACCTGCTGCGGGACCTGGATGTCCGTTTCTTCCATGCGCCCGTAGCCCCAGGTGATCAGCGGCTTGCCCGATGCGTCCTTCGGCAGCGAGGCGAGCGCGGCCGGGGTGATCGTCACGAGCTGGCTGTAGAACGGCGTGTTCTCGTCGCGACTCTTGTCATAGGCGAGGTCCACGCTCAGTCCGTCGACCGGCTTCCAGCGCGCGGCAATGCGGCCGCCGACACGGTGGTACTGGTTGAAACCGGCCTGCCCCGGCATGGTGTTGCGGGTGGTCGGATCCTGGTGCTGGATCACGCCGTCCAGCTTGAAGCTGACATTGGCGATTGCCGGCAGGTCGAGGTGAATTTGGCCGTTGTACGAGCCATAGTTGCCGACCCCGGCGCTGGCACGGCCGCCGAACTCGCCGGTCGGCTGGCGCAGGACCATCGAGACCGCGCCGCCTTCGGTGTTGCGACCGAACAGCGTGCCCTGCGGGCCCTTCAGCACTTCGATGCGCTGGACGTCGAACAGGCTCGCGTTGAGGCCGTGCTGGCGACCAAGGTAGACGCCATCGAGATAAACGCCCACGCCCTGTTCGCGGGCGGGCTGGTTGGCATCGTCGGGAACGATGCCGCGAATACCGATGGTCAGCGCCGACTGGCGGGCCTCGAAGGTCGAGATGCGCAGCGACGGGACCGAGCCGTCGGCCAGGTCCATCAGGCTCTGCACGTTGCGCTTCTTAAGTTCGTCCGCACCCATCACCGAGATCGAGATCGGGGTGCGCTGCAGGTTGGTTTCGCGCTTCGTCGCGGTGACCACGATTTCGGTCAGCCCAGCGTCGGACTGTGGCGGCGCGCCGGCTTCTGCCGGAGCAGCTTCCGCCGAAGCCGGTTCTGCCGCCTCGTCGGCCGGGGCCGCGCCATCCACCGTTACGCCAGTCGCGGTGACGGTCAGGTTGCTGGCTGCGGCAACGCCGGCGTTGCCAAGGGCAAGCGCCGCACCGAGTGCAGCAAGGGATGCGTGGGTACGATACGAAAAGCGGATCATCGGGTTTTCCTGGAAATTGATCTGGTCTGCTCGATGCCGATCCAGGGAAACACGAATCGTCCCCAGCGGCCTCGCCGCCGCCTCTAGGGATGGTGTGTGTCGCTTCCGCGTATGATTGATGACAACAGTACGACAATTAGACGTCAGTTAACGACGTTGGTGTGAATATTCGATCAGTCGAGGTGCGCAGATTCCAGCAAGGCTAGCCACTGCTGACGTGACCCCGCATCGGGCACGCCCTTGACCAGAACGCTCAGCAGAAACAGCGAACGCTTGCCCTGAACGATGCGGGTGATCATGGTTTCGGCCCGCGCTGCGGGGCAGGCCGGGGCAAGTCGCTCGAAGGTGATCGAAATCGCGTCTTCGGCCAGCGTGGTGACAGCGGGATTGCATCCGGCAACCGCCCCTCCCTGAATCTCCGCCGCCCAGTCACGCGCTGTCCTGATCTTGCCAGTCGGCGTGCGGGCAATGATTTCCAGCGCCTCGGTCCAGTCCCGGGCAGAACGACCCTTCACCGCAATAAGATCGACGACGTAACGCGGATTGCTGGCGTCGAAATCGATCATCCCCGGATCACCGCCATCGAGCACGGCCTTGAGGCCGGGGTGGTTGCGGTGATCAAAGGTCAGTTTTTCCGCACTTGCCGGCGCTGCAACGGCCACCGCAAAGAGGAGCGAAATTGCAAGCCGTAGCCCGCGAGCGAGCGATCGATCCTGTCCCATGGGAACAGTCTAGCCGAGTCGTCGCACGGGGTGAATACGAATTAGGTGACAGTTTAATGACGTTCTGGACCTATTTTCCGCGCAACGGCCCGCTCGAATGCGACAGCAACCAAACTGTCACATAATCATCATCAAACCGTCACCTTGACGCGGCAGAAGGCGGCAGAATCTTGACAGAGCCATGCCGTTCCGATGACCAGTCCAACGACCATACTGCTTACCGCGCCTTCGCCGCTATTGGTTGACGATCTGCGCAACCAGCGTCCCGACTGGCTGGTCGTTCCGCTGTCCGATATCGTACCCGATAGCCTCGCGGGTGAGCTCTGGGCCTTCATCGACTGGGTTTGCCCGACCATGTCCGGTCTCGAGATGTGCCGCCGCCTGCGCGAGGCCGAACCGACCCGCCGCTCTCACCTCACCATGGTCCTCGACGATCCCGATCCCGATGCGCGCCGCCGCGCACTGCAGGCCGGCGCCGACGATTACATCGTCGGCACTCTCGACGCGGCGCAGGTCATCCAGCGGGTCGATCGCAAGACCGGCGGGCCGCAGCCGGTGCGCCAGCGTTTCGTCAACGGACCGGTGGCGATCGACGTTTCGGCCCACCAGGTCCGCGTCAACGGCACGATCGTGGCCTTGCGTCCGAACGAATTCCGTCTGCTGGCCCATTTCATGGAGTACCCCGACCAGGTCTTTTCGCGCACCGCGCTCATCGATCGGCTCGGCAAGGACGGCGATGCGCTGGACGAGCGTACGGTCGACGTCTGGGTTGGCCGCCTGCGCAGGGCACTGACCGAACACGGCGCGCCCGATCCCCTGCGCACGGTGCGGTCACTTGGATATGTGATGGATTCGCAGGAAAGCTGACCGGAAGGGCGCCGGCCGCCCTTGCTCCGTGAAGCGACAGGAGGCATAGGCGCGCTCGAGTCTCAAGCCCCCGCCCTTCCCGCGAAAGGTCTGCCCATGAAGGTCCGCGTCTTTGTCAGCCTGAAGAACGGCGTGCTCGACCCGCAGGGCCGCGCGATCCACCACGCGATCGAGGGCCTTGGCATCGACGGCGTCAAGGACGTGCGCGCCGGCAAGATGATCGAACTCGACGTCGAGGACAGCGTCACCGACTCCCAGCTCGAGGAAATGGCCAGCAAGCTCCTCGCCAACATGGTGATCGAGAATTACCGGATCGAAAGGCTCGCGGCGTGACCTTCCGCAGCGCGGTCATCACCTTTCCCGGATCGAACTGCGACCGGGACATGGCCGACGCGCTGGAAAAGGTGTCGGGCGCGCCCGTGACCCGGGTCTGGCACGGCGATGCCGACCTGCCCGCAGGCCTCGATTTCATCGCGCTGCCTGGCGGCTTTTCCTATGGCGATTACCTGCGTTCGGGCGCCATGGCCGCGCGCAGCCCGATCATGCAGGCCGTTATCGCCGCGGCGAACCGGGGCGTTCCCGTACTTGGCGTGTGCAATGGCTTTCAGGTGCTGACCGAAGCGGGCCTCCTGCCCGGTGCCCTGTTACGCAACGCGGGCATGAACTTCGTCTGCCGCGAGGTGCGCCTGACGGTCGAGAACAGCCAGAGCCTGTTCACCGCGCGCTATGAAGCGGGCCAGGAAATCGTCATCCCGGTCGCCCACCATGACGGCAACTACTTCGCCGACGACGCGACGCTCGACCAGCTGGAGGGCGAAGGCCGTGTCGCGTTCTGCTATGCCGAAGAGGTCAACGGGTCGGCCCGGCAGATCGCGGGCGTGCTGAGCGCCGCCGGCAACGTACTCGGCATGATGCCACACCCGGAACGGATGATCGAGGCGGAACAGGGCGGAACCGACGGACGCGCGCTGTTCGAAAGCGCGGTAAAAGCGCTGGTTTCGGCCTAGCTTCTACGCCGTCGCGCGCTGCAGCGTGGGGGTGGCGAAGAGGCCGCGCGCTTCGAGCGCGGGCATCGGGCGACCATAGTAATAGCCCTGGATCTTGCGGCAGCCGAGCTGGCGGATCACGTTCAGCTCGGCGTCGGTTTCCACGCCCTCGGCCGTGGTCGACATGTCGAGGCTTTCAGCCATGGCAACCACCGCGCGGATGATCGCGAGGCTTTCCGGACTGCCGGTTGCAGCGCCCTGGACGAAGCTGCGATCGACCTTGATCGTCGAGAAACGCAGGTTGCGGATATAGGCGAGCGAAGAATACCCGGTCCCGAAATCGTCGAGCGCGATGCCGCAGCCCAGCGCCATGATCTGTTCGAGCGCCGCCCGCGCCGTTACCGCGTCGCGCACGAAGATGCTTTCGGTCACTTCGAGTTCGAGCCGCTGGGCAGGCAGGCCGCTGATCGACAGCGCGTTGACCACGCTGGGAATGAACTGGGTGTCGAGCAATTGTTCGCCCGAGACGTTGACCGCCACCTTGACGTGGGCCGGCCAGCGCGCGGCCTCGCGGCAAGCCTCGCGCAGCACCCATTCTCCGATCGGGACGATCAGTCGGGTATCCTCGGCCAGCGGGATGAACTTGGCCGGGCTGACGAAGCCGTGCTCGTCGCTGTTCCAGCGCAGCAGCGCCTCGAAGCTGACGATATTCTCGTCCTTGGCATCGACCACCGGCTGGTAGTTGAGCAGGAACTCGTTGCGCTCGAGCGCACGGCGCAGCGAGAATTCCAGCTTGCGGCGTTCTTCCGCCAGGGCGTGCAGCTCGGGCTCGTATTTGAAATGCTGGCCGCCGCCTTCTTCCTTCGAGCGGTAGAGCGCCAGGTCGGCGTTGCGCATCAACGTCTCGACCGTGGTCCCGTCGCGCGGGCCGGTCGCCGATCCGACGCTGGCACCGATGTAAAGCGTGTGGTGATCGATCTCGTAGGGACGCGACAGCACCTCGATGATCGCGTTGGCAATTCGGCCCACGCGGGTCGGATCGGACGCATCCTTGACCACGATCGCGAACTCGTCACCGCCAAGGCGGCCGCATAGCTCGTTATCGCTGCAGATCGAGCGCAGCCGCTCCGAAACCTTGGCGAGAAGCTGGTCGCCGACCAGATGTCCCAGCGTATCGTTGACCGCCTTGAACCGGTCGAGGTCGATCATCAGGAAGGCGCAGCGGGTGCGCCACTGGTCGGCGTAGCGCATGGCCTCGCCAAGCGCCTCGGTGATCATCATGCGATTGGGCAGACCCGACAGCGTGTCGTAACGCGCCATGTGGGCGATCTTTTCCGAGCTTTCGCGCTCGTGCGTCACATCGGACCCGACACCGCGGAAACCGTCGAAATTGCCGTTGTCGTCAAGCTTCGGCGTGCCCGACAGTTCCCACCAGCGCTGGTTGCCGCCGATCGTCACCCGCACCAGCAGGTTCGAAAAGCTTTCACGCCGCTTCAGCCGCTCGGCAAGGTCGTGCAGGCTGGGCGGAAACATTCCGGTTTCCCAGGCCGGGCCGGCGACAAGCTGGATGAACGACTTGCCGTCGATTTCATCCGGGCCAAGCCCGAGCGCAAAGGCAAAGCGCGGGCTGGCCGAGCGGACGCGGCGCGAGGTGTCGATCTGCCACAGCCAGTCTGCCTCGCCCTCCTCGAATTCCTTCAGCAGAAGCGAGACCACTTCGTTGCGTTCGGCCATGCCGGCTTCGGCAACGCGGGCAGTGAGGAACGAGCGCGCGTTCTCGATCGCGCCCTTAACCACTACGGCGATGAACAGCAGCGAGACGATCATCATCTCGAAGGTCAGGGTATAGGCAAAGCTTGCGAGCGAGGCGAGACCGACGATGCCGGTGAACATCAGGTTGGCCAGCGGGACCGCCGGCAACATCACCGCACAGGCAGTCATCAGCATGGCGCAGATCGCCCAGAGCTCCATCTTGGCAAGGTCGGAACCATAGGGCGCGAAGAACGCCATCGGTATGACCCAGGCGAGCGCGTTGGCGATTGCGCCCACGGTCTGGCGCTGCACCTCGTCGCGGCCGATGCGGCGGCGGTCGGCGTCGACCAGGTCGGCATCGATCCGCGCGCCGTAGTAGAGCGTAGCGCCAAGCGTGCCGAGCCAGGCCAGCAGGAAGGCCCAGTGCACCGTGCCGAAATAGATCCAGCACACGCCCAGCGAGGCCAACGCATGCGCGCCGACGCGCAGCGTGGTGACGCGCGCCAGGCTGGAATACTGAAGGCCGCGCATCCGCGTCCAGTCGCCTTCCGCCGGATCGCTCAATCCGAGGACGGCGTTGACGGGAAGCGCCTTGGGCAGGACGGGGGCAGATGATTTCTTGCTCACCCGTGCTGCATAGGCGACCAATGGTTATCGCCCGGTAAAGCGCCAGCCAGCACTGCGACGAACCGCAGCGGACTTTAATCGCGGCGGTTCAATGCCTTGCCGGGGCGCGGCCGATGCTATTCGACGGTTACCGACTTGGCCAGGTTGCGCGGTTGGTCGACGTCGGTGCCCTTCACGCAGGCGACATGATAGGCCAGCAACTGAACCGGGATCGCATAGACCAGCGGCGCGATCAGGGGATGGACCGAAGGCATCTCGATCGTCGCGAGGCACCCCTCGCCCGCTTCATCCAGACCTTCGCGGTCGGAGATCAGCACGATCTTGCCGCCCCGGGCCCGCACTTCCTGCATGTTGCTGACGGTCTTTTCGAACAGGGGGCCGCTGGGTGCGATGACGATAACCGGCACGGCTTCGTCGATCAGCGCGATCGGCCCATGTTTCATCTCGCCGCTGGCATAGCCTTCGGCGTGGATGTAGCTGATTTCCTTGAGCTTGAGCGCCCCTTCAAGCGCCAGCGGGTAGTCCTGCCCGCGCCCGAGGTAGAGCACGTCGCGCGCCGGTGCGATGAGGTGCGCCATGGCCGCAATCTCATCGTCGTGGCGCAGTGCCGCGTTGAGGCTGGCAGGCGTTTCGAGAAGGTGCGCGACGACATCGGCTTCCTCGGCGCGGTCCATCCGGCCGCGCTTGACCGCCAGATGCGCAGCGAGCGCCGCCAGCACGGCAAGCTGGCAGGTGAAGGCCTTGGTGCTGGCAACCCCGATCTCGGGACCCGCGTGTGTGGGCAGCAGCAAGTCCGCCTCGCGGGCCATCGAACTGGTCGGCACGTTGACCACGACCGCGATGGTCTGACCGTTGTCCTTGCAATGGCGCAGCGCGGCCAGGGTATCGGCGGTTTCCCCGCTCTGCGAGATGAACAACGCCAGCCCACCCGGCTCGAGCACCGGATTGCGGTAGCGGAATTCCGAGGCGAAATCGATGTCGGCGGGCAGGCGCGCGAACTGCTCGAACCAGTATTTCGCGACCATCCCTGCATAATAGCTGGTCCCGCAAGCGACGATTGTGACCCGGGTAATCGCCGACAGGTCGAAGTCGAACTGCGGCAGCGCCACCGACTGGTCGACCTGGCGGATGTAGCTGCGCAGGGTCTGGGCAACGACGGTCGGCTGCTCGAAGATTTCCTTCTGCATGAAGTGGCGGTAGTTGCCCTTTTCGATTTCGGCAGCCGAAGCGCCGGACGTGGTCACCTCGCGCTCGGCCGGATTGTTGTCCTTGTCGTAGACCTGCGCTCCCTGGCGGGTGATCACCACCCAGTCGCCTTCGTCGAGATAGGCGATCTTCTGAGTCAGAGGCGCGAGTGCCAGGGCGTCGGAGCCGAGATAGGTCTCGCCATCCCCGAAGCCGAGCACCAGGGGCGAACCCAGCCGCGCGCCGATCAGCATGCCGGGGTGGTCCTTGAAGGCGATCGCCAGGGCAAAGGCCCCGCGCAGCTGCGGCAGGGTGGCCTTGACCGCCTCCTCCGGGCTCATCCCCGCCTCGACCTGTTCGGAGACCAGGTGGGCGACGACCTCGGTGTCGGTGTCGCTTTCGAACACGCGGCCGCGTGCGGCGAGCGCTTCCTTCAGTTGGCGAAAGTTCTCAATGATGCCGTTGTGCACGAGGGCCAGCACCGCCGTCGCGTGCGGGTGGGCGTTGGCGGCAGTCGGTGCGCCGTGGGTTGCCCAGCGGGTGTGGGCGATGCCGGAGGTGCCCGGCGCGGGATCACGCGCCAGTTCCCGCACGAGGTTGACCAGCTTGCCCGGCGCACGGCGGCGGACGAGCTCCCCGTCGTGCACGGTGCAGACCCCGGCGCTGTCATAACCACGGTATTCCATCCGCTTGAGCCCGTCGACCAACCGGTCGGCTACCTCTTCCTTGCCGACGATGCCGATGATGCCACACATGCGCTGCTGCTTTCGTTAGAGGCTGTAGGGAACGCGGATGCCCGGCATGGCTGCCGGAAAATCCGCCGTATTGCGGGTTATGAGGATCCGGCCGGCGACCTGCGCCGAAGCCAGTATTACAGCATTGGTGAGCGACAACCCTGTCCGCTGGCCGCATAGCTGTGCGGCGCTGCGGGCGATCTCGTCGCTTATCTCGACCACGCTGAAGTGCGACAGAAAGGCGTCCGCCCGCTGCGCGTCGTCGGGCTGGGCGAGGCTCATCACCTCGATCCATGACAGGCGGCTGATGAAACGCTGGCGAATGCGTTTCAGTTCGGCCGCCGCTCCGGCATGGCCGTGCAGCGCATCGACAAGGATCGCGGTGTCGAAGGCAGCCACGCTCATCGCTGCGCCTTGCGTTCGGCCCAGATGCCGAAATACTGTTCGATGCCCTGCTGCTCAGCAACCTGGCGATAAGCCTGAACCGCATCGCGCAGAACAGAGGCGCGCGATTTGCCCTGCTCGGCCGCGCGGGCGTCGAGCCAGCGGATGTCCTCTTCGGCAAGATCGGCGAGAATGCGGGTCACTGATATACCGATATCATATCATGATATCATATCAAGCCTTACCCTTCTCGGCCGCCTTCTTTTTCTTCATCGCGTCATGAAAACGGTCGGCCCAGCCCGGCTTGACGAGTTGTTCGCCGCGCACGATGCGCAGCTCTCCGTCGAGCACGTCGCGCGTCACGGTGCTGCCTGCCCCGACTATCGCATCCGCCCCGATCCGGACCGGCGCGACCAAGGCCGAGTTCGAGCCAATGAAGGCGCGCTCGCCGATCACGGTCTTGTGCTTGAAATAGCCGTCGTAATTGCAGGTTATGGTACCCGCGCCGAGGTTCGCGCCGGCGCCTACTTCGGCATCGCCGATGTAGGACAGATGGTTGGCCTTGGCGCCCTTGCCCATCACCGCCTTCTTCACCTCGACGAAATTGCCGATCTTGGCCCCTTCCTCCAGCACCGCGCCGGGCCGCAGGCGCGCAAAGGGCCCGACCTCGACCCCGCTGGCAAGGCGCGCGCCCTCGATGTGGCTGTTGGCGCGAATCGTGACCGCGTCGGCGACGACGACACCGGGGCCGAAGAACACGTTGGGTTCGACCAGAACGTCGCGGCCTAGCTGGGTATCCCAGGCGAACCAGACGGCTTCCGGCGCGATCAGGGTGGCGCCGTCGTCCATCGCGGCGCGGCGGCGACGGTTCTGCCAGCGGTGTTCCGCGACGGCCAGCTCGGCGCGGCTGTTGATTCCCTCGACTTCGTGTGGATCGGCCGTGACCACCACGGCGCAGGTCCGCCCGACCGCGTTCGCGACGTTGACCACGTCCACTAGGTAGTATTCCCCCTGCGCGTTGTCATTCCCGACACGCGCGAGCAAGCCGAACAGGTCCGCGCTGCGTACCGCCATCAACCCGGAATTGCACAGGCGACAGGCGCGCTCGGCCTCGGTCGCGTCCTTGTGCTCGACCATCTTCACGATGCGGTCACCCTCGGCAATGACGCGCCCGTAACTCAGCGTATCGGCCGGCTCGAAGCCGAGCACGACTACCGCCGGCTCGTCAGCGCCGTGCAGCCGTTCGATCATCGCGCGCATGGTCGCGGCGCTGACGAAGGGCACATCGCCGTAAAGGATGAGCACGTCGCCCGCGAACCCGGCGAGCGCTGCCTCGGCCTGCTGCACCGCATGCCCGGTGCCAAGTTGCGGGTCCTGCACCGCGATATCCGCACGATCGCCAAGCTGCGCCTCGAGCTGTTCGCGCCCGTGGCCGGCGATCACGACCGAGCGTTGCGGCGCAAGTTCGGCGGCGGCGGCCAGCAGGTGTTCGATCATCGGCCGCCCGGCGATCGGATGGAGAACCTTGTGCAGGTCGCTTTTCATGCGGGTGCCCTTGCCGGCGGCAAGGGTGACTATGGCAAGGGGAACAGGATCGGTCATCACCCCCGACCCTTGCCACCAAACTCTTGCCGTTTCCACACGCGCCGTGCGAGGGGCCGCGGATGATCCACCGCTTTGCCATCGTCGGCTTCGATCTCGACGGAACGCTGCTCGACACGTCGGGCGATCTGGGTGCCGCCGTGAACCACGCTCTGGCCCTGGCCGAACGCGATGCAGTGCCCCCTGACCAGGTTGCCAATCTGATCGGCGGCGGCGCCCGCCTCATGCTGCGGCGCGCGCTCGAATTGACCGGGGGGAGCGTGGGGCTGGACGAGGACGCCTTGTTCGAGGCGCTGCTGGCCTATTACGAAGCCAATATCGCGGTCCATTCGTCCCTCTATCCCGGCGGCGCGGCGATGCTCGACGCGCTGCAGGATGCGGGCACCCAGATTGCGATCGTCACAAACAAGCGCGAAGCCTTCGCCCGCAAGCTGCTTGGCGCACTCGGCCTGGACGATCGCTTCGCGGCGATAATCGGCGCCGGGACCTATCCGCTGAAACCCGCACCCGACGCGCTCCACGCCATGGTGGAGCAGTGCGGCGGCGGGACTGCTGCCTTCGTCGGCGACACGACCTTCGATACAGCGGCCGCGCGGGCGGCGGCCCTGCCTTGCATCGCCGTCAGCTTCGGCTTCAACGACCGGCCGGCCCGGGATCTCGGCGCCGATGCCGTTATCGACCACTTTGACGACCTGATTCCGGCCCTTTCCCGCCTCTAGCCGCGCGAGTCGCGGTTCCGCGATCGCGACTTGACGCTAGGGAATATGGCGCTGTGGCACAGGGCATTGCCAGCGCGTGTTCTCCGTGCCATCGACGCCGCGCTTCCCAAGGATTCAAGCCAGTCAGCGGAGAGAAATCATGACTATCTCGTTCAAGGATCGCGTCGCGATCGTCACCGGCGCAGGCGGCGGACTGGGCCGGGCCTATGCCCTCGAACTGGCGCGCCGCGGCGCCAAGGTCGTGGTCAACGACCTCGGCGGATCGCGCGACGGCACCGGGCATTCCGACGCCGCGCTGAAGGTGGTCGAGGAGATCAAGGCGGCCGGCGGCGAAGCCATGTCGAATGGCGGATCGGTCACCGAATACGAACAGATGGTCGAAATGGTCGCCAAGGCGAAGGAAGCCTGGGGCGGCGTCCATATCCTGATCAACAACGCGGGCATCCTGCGCGACAAGAGCTTCGCCAAGATGACGATGGACGACTTCAAGCTGGTCGTCGACGTGCACCTCAACGGCAGCGCCAATTGCACCAAGGCCGTGTGGGACCTGATGCGCGATCAGACCTATGGCCGCATCCTGATGACCGCGAGCAGCACCGGGCTGTTCGGCAACTTCGGCCAGGCCAATTATGGCGCGGCGAAGCTTGGCCTGGCCGGCTTCACCAAGACGCTGGCGCTGGAAGGCGCGAAGTACAACGTGCGGATCAACACCCTGGCACCGGTCGCCGGCACCCGGATGACCGAGGATCTCGGCATGTCCGAGCAGTTCTTCCAGATGCTCGCGCCCGAAAACGTCGCCCCGATGGCGCTCTATCTGGTCAGCGAGGACGCGCCGACCAACATGATCTGCGGAGCCGGAGCCGGCGCCTATCACGCCGCCTACGTCACGCTGACCCCGGGCGTGGCCCTGCCGCTCGACGAACGCACCCCCGAAGGAATCGCGGCGCATTGGGACCAGATCATCGACCGCACTGGCGAGATCGTCCCCCAGTCTGGCGGAGAACAGAGCCAGATCGTCATGGCGGCGCTGAGCAAGCTCGGCGCCTGACCGGCTGAGAGAAGACGAAAGGCCGCGCGGTGCACCAGGTGCCGCGCGGCCTTTTCGTGTCAGTTGTCGACGACTTTCAGCAGGCGCCGTTCGAGCGGAAACAGCACGCCGGGCAATTCGTGCCCGCGCTTGAGCACCTGGCCGGCCTCGCCGATCAGGCTCCACATGCCCTGCTTGCCGCGCATGGCTGGGCGCTTCTCGATGCGCGACTCGGGGCGTTCGGCGGTGCGGCGATAGGCGGCGAAGCTGGCCGCGTCCTTGGTGAAGTCCATCGCGTAGTCGCGCCACATGCCGGCGGCGACCATGCGGCCATACAGATCGAGGATGCGCAGCAGTTCTTCGCGATCGAAGCCGACCTGAAGCGGTCGTCCGGCGCCGGTCGGAAACGGAGTGACGACCGCGCTCAAGCCGATTTCTTCTCCCCGCGCTTGCGGGTAGCGGCCTGCTTGGTCGCGGCGGCGTCACGCTCTTCCATCAACTGGGCAATCCGCTTCTGCATCGTCTCGATCTCGCACTGCATCAGTTCGAGCTTCTGCGTCGCGGGATCGAACCGGTCGGAGCACGGGGTGCCGTAGGGGACGAAGTTCTGCGTTTCGGGCTTGACCTCGACCAGCGTGGCCTTGGCCGGAATGCCGACCATGGTCGCGCCTTCGGGCACGTCCTTTGTGACGACGGCGTTGGCGCCGATCCGCGCCCCTTCGCCAACGGTGATGGGACCGAGGATGGCGGCGCCCAGACTGACGATCACGTTGTCGCCGATGGTCGGGTGGCGCTTGCCGCCGATGCCGTTGGTCGGGTTTGTCCCGCCCAGGGTCGATCCCTGGTACATGGTCACGTCATCGCCGATCTGCGCAGTTTCGCCGATCACGACGAAGCCGTGGTCGATGAAGAAATTGCGCCCTATGACCGCGCCCGGATGGATGTCGATCGCGGTCAGGAACCGGCTCAGCGAGTTGACCAGCCGAGCCAGGAAATAGAGTTCCGCCTCGAACAGCCAGTGCGCGACGCGGTGCAGGCCGAGCGCCAGAACGCCCGGATAAAGCAGCACTTCCCAGCGCGAACGCGGGCTGGGATCGCGGGCGACGATCGAGTCCAGATAGCTGATCAGGCGTTGCAGCATTGTCCCCCCTTTGTCCCACCAAGTTGCGCTCAAAGCAAGCGCGGCTCCTTGGGGCCCATGATCTCCTCGAGCGCGTCGCGCCAGACCGAAAGTGTCGGCGCCACCTTGCGTTCGAGGCTGAGCCGGTCGATCACCGTGACCAGCCGCTCGATCCCCAGATGGGAGCGCTCGGCGCGCGGAACAAGATAGGCGGGCGCATCCGGGCCGAGTGGCAGGCCCCGCTGCTCCGCATGAACCGCCAGCAGATCGGCCAGCATGGCATCGTCGGGCGTGCCGATTGCAAGGTGCAGCGCCGCCCCCAGCCGCGACCGCAAGTCGGGCAAGGCGATGGTCCAGGCCTCGGCATCGCGGCCGCTGACCAGCAGCAAGGGCGCCCCGCCCTCCTGCGCGCGGTTCCAGCGGTGGAACAGCACGGTCTCGTCCATCCGGTCGGCATCGTCGATCGCCTCGCCGATGCCGTGTTCGGCAAACCAGCGGGCGATCAGGCTTTTGCCCGAGCGCGGCGGTCCGTGAAGCACCGCAGTGCGGAAAGGCCAGGTCGTTGCGGCGGCCATCGCCTCGAGTGCGGCAGAATTGGCATTGCCGACCACGATCCGCGACGGGGCCGCTTCCCCCCTGCCCAGCGGCAGTGCGATCTGCGTCATCACTTGCGAATGGAAAGCGCGTTGTTGCCGACCGAAACCGTGTAACCGCGGGCGCGCAAGGCCGCGGCCAAGGCCTGCAATTCGCCGGCATAGCTGACCCGCATAAGCGAGGTTCCGCCCATCGCCAGACTGGTGGTCGACGCGCCCTTCACCCCGGGGGCCGAGCGCACCGCGCCAAGCGCCGAATCCACCGCCGACGCATCGGGGGAAGCGAACTGGACAGTGAAGGTGTTGACCTTGGCTTCCTCGGTCGGCGTGGCAGTGGGCGTCGCTGCCGGATCGATGGCCGGACCGGTCGCCGCCGCTGCCGGCGCCTCGTCCTCGGCCTGGCCTGCGGCGATCAGCGCGGCAAGCGCGGGATCGATCTGCGGACGGACATTGAGCGTCGCGTCGGGGCTCAGCACGCCCTGCTGCAATGCATTGGCGTAAAGCGCGTCGATCCGGACGACGGCCTGGGCCAGCATCTTGGGAACGCCTGCTTCGTCAGGCGCGGTCATCTCGAAGCTGCCGAGCCATTTGTTGTCGGGGCCGAATCGCGCGGTGAATACGCCGCGCACCGGACCGCCAGGCCATTGCCGTTCGAGCCGCGCTTCGGGGATCAGAACGTCGGACGCGCCGAATTGGTCGAGCACGTTGCGCCACCAGGCGCGGCTGCGACGCCCGGGCTGGCCTGCCGTGATCAGCAGCGATTCGCCCCCGGCGCCGGACGGGCGGACGTAATCGATCGGGCTTTGCCCGGCACGGAACTGGGCCCAGGCAGCCTGCCACTGGCCCTTGACCTCGTAGACCTGCGAGACACCGCCCGAATAGAGCACCGGGATGATCATCATCGGCGCCGACCGCGCGATCGCGCTGCCATCTGCGCTAAGGTACTGGCCGGCGCGGGTCCGGTCGAACACCACGCCAAGCGTTGCGACGTAACGCTTTGGGCCGATCTGCTCGCGCTCGATAACAATCGAAGAGACCATCGACTGGATCTGGCCTTCGGGCAGGTCGGGTCCGCCGGCCTTGGCCCAAGCCAGCTTGGCCGCCTGCTGCCAGCCCTTCAGCCGCGCATCGCTGCCGTTGTCGCCCGTCACGTTGACCTCAACGCCGTCGATCTGGATGTCCTGGCTGGCAGCGACCGGAATGATTCCGCGATCGCCTTCGACCTGGGCGACGAGGCTGGCGGGATCGAGCAGCAGCAAGGCCCCGACCAGCCCGAGGCCCAGCGTGCCAAGGAGCAGACCGGCAGGTCCGGGGCGCCAGTTCTGCGCGGAAAGGGAGTGCGACGGGGGTGTCATCGGGGAAAACCGGGTGCCTTTTGCCCAAAGGCAAGTGGAAATCCAAGCCGGAAAAGGTTAGGCGCACGCTCCATGTCCGAAAAGAGCTACAGTTACGAGCAGGCCGGCGTCTCGATCGCGGCCGGAAACGCGCTGGTCAAGGCCATCGGCCCGCTGGTCAAGGCGACCGCGCGGCCCGGCGCCGACGCGGAGATCGGTGGCTTCGGGGGCTTCTTCGATCCCAAGGCGGCGGGGTATTCCGATCCGCTTCTGGTCGCGGCAAACGACGGTGTCGGAACCAAGGTCAAGCTGGCGATCGACCATGATCGCCACGACACCATCGGCCAGGACCTTGTCGCGATGTGCGTCAACGATCTGATCGTCCAGGGCGCCGAACCGCTCTTCTTCCTCGATTATTTCGCCACGGGGAAGCTGGAAACCGGCGTTGCCGAGCGCGTCGTCGCCAGCATTGCCGAGGGCTGCAAGCTGGCGGGATGCGCGCTGATCGGCGGCGAAACCGCCGAGATGCCGGGCATGTACGCAAAAGGCGACTACGATCTGGCAGGCTTCTGCGTCGGAGCGGTCGAGCGCGGCGAGCAATTGACCGGCGACAAGGTGGCCGCAGGCGATGTCCTGCTGGGCCTTGCCAGTTCGGGGGTCCATTCGAACGGCTATTCGCTGGTCCGCCGGCTTGCTGCCGACAAGGGCTGGAAGCTCGATCGCCCGGCCCTGTTCGATGCCGACCGGTTGCTGATCGATCACCTGATCGAACCGACCCGGATCTATGTGCGCAGCCTTCTGCCCGTGATCCGCGCCGGGCGCATCCACGCGCTGGCCCACATCACCGGCGGCGGCCTGCTTGAAAATGTGCCGCGCGTCCTGCCCGAAGGGCTTCACGCCCGCATCGACGCCGGCGCCTGGGCCCAGCCGCGCCTGATGGCGTTCCTGCAGGCGCAGGGAAACATCGAGCCGGAGGAAATGGCCCGCACCTTCAATTGCGGCATCGGCATGGTCCTGGCAGTCAGCGCCGACGATGCTGCCGCGGTCAAGGCCGACCTGGAAGCAGCGGGCGAAACGGTCTTCGTGATCGGGGCGATCGAGGCAGGTTCGAGGGGCTGCACGGTGCAGGGCAGCGCCGACGACTGGTCGGCCCGCGCCACCTGGGAAGCAATCCACCTTGCCTGACAGGGCGCGGGTCGCCGTGCTCATTTCGGGCAGCGGCACCAACATGGCGGCGCTGCTCTATGCCAGCCGCGCCGAGGATTGCCCGTACGAGATCGTGCTGGTCGCCTCGAACAACCCGGAGGCCGGCGGGCTCGCCCTGGCCGCTGCGGAGGGCGTGCCGACTTTCGCACTCCCGCACAAGGGCATGGTCCGTGCCGATCACGACGCGGCGATGGACGCGGCAATCCGGCAAAGCGGCGCGCAGTTCGTGGCACTTGCCGGCTACATGCGGATCCTGACGCCAGGCTTTGTCGAGCAATGGGGCGGCCGGATGGTCAACATCCATCCCTCGCTGCTTCCCAAGTACACGGGACTCCACACCCACGAGCGGGCTCTGGCGGCGGGCGACAGCCATGGCGGCTGCACCGTTCATCTCGTCACCCCGGCGCTCGATGACGGGCCGATGCTGGGCCAGACCGCGGTGGCGATCCTCCCCGGCGACACGCCCGATAGCCTTGCCGCGCGCGTGCTGATCGCCGAGCATCAGCTCTATTCGCGGTGCCTGGCCAATCTGGTCCAGCAAGGCACCTCGCCCGCCTATCTGACCGCACAGGTGCGCCAACGCGCTCTCGATCTTCCTGAGAGCGACGAGATCGTAAGCCACGGCATGGCCTGCTTCGGGGTGATCAAGGGCAAGAAGTTCGCCTACGTGTCGAATGACCATCACGGCGACGGTCGGGTTTCGCTGCTGGTCAAGATCAGCGGCGCCGACGAGCAGTCGCAGCTGATCGCCAACGATTCGGCACGCTACTACCGCCCTGCCTATTTCGGCGACGGCTGGATCGCGATCCGGCTGGACCTGGGCGATACTGACTGGGATGCCGTTGCCGACTGGCTGGCGCGGAGCTGGCGCAGCGTTGCGCCCAAGCGCCTCACCGCGCTGTTGGATGCGGCCGACGCGTTCTAGATCTCGCTCCCGTCGACCATCGGCCGGCTTTCACGGGTCCCGCGATAGCGCGCGTCGGGTTCGGTCGGTCCCGGCGATATGACCACATGGTCGGCGTGCACTTCGAGCAGGGTGCCGACGAAGGGGAAATCGTCCATCGTGCTGACCCGGTAGCTGACCGTGTCGCCAACCTTGAACGTCGCCGCATCGAAATTGAACACGAAGGGGCAATCGTCTCCGCCCTGGCCCATTCCCAGCATGGCTGCTCTCCTTTGCCGGGCAACATAAGGCTGGCCACGAATAAGAAAAGACGCTCAATGCACCCTTGATGCAGCAGGACGTGACCTTCGCGCTTACGGTTGCCCTGATCGTGGCCGAGGTGGCCATGGTGCTGCGGGCGATGTTGCGCCCTTTGCGCGAGCCGACCTCGCGCATCGCTTGGGTGATCACGATCCTGGTGCTACCGGTGGTCGGCATCGTCGCCTACCTCTTGCTTGGCGAGGCGCGGATCAGCGCCAAGCGGCGTGACCGCTTCGCCGCAGTCGACCGCCTGCTGCCCCGCCCCGACGGCGATCCCGAAGCCGCGCACCTCGTCGGCGCAGGGGCGCACGCGGCTCCCTTCGCACGAGGCCGCGCGGTCAACGGGCTGCCGCCGACGCTGTTCAACAGCGCGACGCTGTTTGCCGACAGCAACACCGCCATTGACGCCATGATCGCCGATATCGACGCTGCCGAAACGACAGTTCATCTGTGCTTCTACATCTGGCTTGCCGATACCAACGGGATCAAGATGCGCGACGCGCTGATCCGCGCCAGCCGCCGCGGGATCGCGGTCCGCGTGCTGACCGATGCGCTGGGATCGCGCAGCTTCCACAGGTCCGATCACTGGCAGCGACTGCGCGCGGCCGGGGTCGATGCGCGGATCGCGCTGCCGGTCGGTGGGCTGGTCTGGACGCTGATCCGCGGGCGGCTGGACTTGCGCAACCACCGCAAGACGCTGGTCGTCGACAATCGCATCGGCTGGTGCGGCAGCCAGAACATCGCCGATCCCGAATTCCGCATCAAGGCACGGTTCGGGCCCTGGATCGATGTGATGACCCGCTGGGAAGGACCGGTCGCGCGGCATTTGCAGTTCCTGTTTGCCGGCGACTGGATGGCCGAGGACGGCGATGACATCACCGCTCTCCTCGCCCCGCGCTCGCATGCTGCACCGCCGGGTGCGCCCGGCATCGCCGCGCAGGTGATCGGCACCGGCCCCAATGTCACGCACCCGGCCATGACCGAATGTTTCGCCGAACTGGTTCATGCCGCGCGCAGAGAATTGACCATCACGACGCCCTATTTCGTGCCCGACGACCAGTTGCTCTACGCCCTTCTTTCGGCCGCGCGGCGAGGCGTTCGGGTCGCGCTGATCGTGCCGCGCCGCAACGATAGCTGGATCGTCGCCGGGGCCAGCCGGAGCACCTATGCCGACCTGCTGCACGCCGGTGTTGAACTCTACGAATTCCGCCCTGGCCTGCTCCACGCCAAGACCATGGTTGCCGACGGGGTCACCGCGCTGATCGGGTCGGCCAATCTAGACCGCCGCAGCTTCGAACTGAATTTCGAGAACAACGTTCTGTTCGCGGACGCCGTGCTGGCGGGCGAGGTCGGGGCGCTGCAGGAACGGTGGATCGCCCAGTCGGACCGCGTCACCTTGCAGCGGGTCAGGTCCTTCGGCGTGCTGGAACGTCTGTGGCAGAACCTCATGGCGATGTTCGGCCCGGTCCTTTGACCCATAAGAAAAGGGCCGCCAGATTGCTCCGACGACTCCTGAACTTTGTGTGTCAGCTAATTGATCAACCGACGATTTCTTCCGGCTTGAAGAAGTAGGCAATTTCGATCGCCGCATTTTCGTCGCTGTCGCTGCCGTGGACCGAGTTTTCGCCGATCGACAGGGCGTGGGTCTTGCGGATGGTGCCTTCGGCGGCTTCTGCCGGGTTGGTTGCGCCCATGACGTCACGATTGCGGGTCACGGCATCCTCGCCTTCGAGTACCTGGACGACAACCGGTTCGCTCATCATGAATTCGACCAATTCGCCGAAGAAGGGGCGTTCCTTGTGGACCGCATAGAAGCCTTCGGCCTGTTCGCGGGTCATGTGGATCCGCTTCGAGGCGACGACGCGCAGGCCTGCTTCTTCCAGCATCCTGGTGACCGCGCCGGTCAGGTTGCGGCGGGTGGCATCGGGCTTGATGATCGAAAAGGTGCGGGTAACCGCCATTGTGCGTTCCTTGAGTAGGTTGATGCGGGAGAGTTGCGCGCGCCCCTAGCGGGAACCGCGCTGCACTGCAAGGCGGACGCTGGCCCGCGTTAAGCCATGCTTTAGTTATCGTTAGGCCGTTTCGGCAAGCGATGATAGGCTGGTGCCAGGGTCGCATGGGAGGAAAAAGGGCCATGCACACGACCGACAACCTGATTTCGCGCCGCGCCTTTGCCGGTTCGGCGCTTGCCGCAGCGACCATGGCGGCGGCATCGCGCGCCGGTGGTGCCGTCGCCGAATTGCCGCAGACACCAGGCCAGGACATCGGCCCGTTCTACCCCGTCCAGCATACCCTTGAGGTCGATGCGGACCTGACCCGCGTGGCGGGGCACGGCAACCGCGCCAAGGGGACGATCGTCGAAATCACGGGGCGCGTCCTCGACCGGTTCGGCAATCCCGTCAGCGGGGCGCGGCTGGACATTTGGCAGTGCAATGCGGCCGGCCGCTATGCCCATCCCAACGAGGTCTCGAAGCAGCCGCTCGATCCTGGTTTCCAGGGCTTTGCCAAGATCGCGACCGGCAAGGGCGGCGAATGGCGGATGACGACGGTCAAGCCAGGCGGTTACGATTCGCCGATCGGATTTCGCACGCCGCACATTCACTTTGACGTGAGCGGCCGCAGCCACCGACTGATCACGCAGATGTATTTCCCCGAGGACGCGACAACCAACGCCAAGGACGAGTTGTACAAGGCGATGGGCGGAGCGGCTTCGCACACGGTTGCCCGCGTCGACGGCGTTGCCCGCTATACCTGGGACATCGTGCTGATGGACGGCTGAGCCTATCCGGCCTGGACCCAGCGGCCGCCGTCCTGTTTCCAGTACCGGCATTCCACCCCGTCGCGCGCAGATAGGTCGCGCCAGGTTGCCCGCGCGTCGTCGATCGTTGCGCCGTCGAACAGCAGGAACACACGGTCGAAGGCCAGTCCTTCGTCCCGCCAGCGCCCGTCGGCAAAAGCGGCGAAGCGGGCCTGGTTGGCCGGCTCGACCTGCCCCGACAGCAGGATGGGTTGGCGCGCATCGTGCGCGCCGCCGGCCTCGCCGTTGGCCAGGAACGCCTCGCGCCGTTCCCAAAGGGCAAGACCGATCCGCTCGCGCAGGTTTGCATCGTCGGCAACCACCAGCAGGCGCTGACCGGCATCGAGCGTCTTGGCGGCAAGCAGGGCCAGCGCCGTTTCGGCAGGATCGCGGCTAAGCTGGTAGAAATCGACCTGCATCACGCCTTCCCCTTCGTGGCCCGGCAGCGATCGGAACAATAGCGCACCTGGTCCCAGTCGCGTTCCCACTTCTTGCGCCAGGCGAAAGGGCGGCTGCAGGCAAGGCAGATCTTCGTCGGAAGGTCCACCTTGCGCCGCATCCGCCCCAAGGATCAACCTTCCAGCGTGTCGCGCACGTAGCGGTCGAGGATGCGCACGCCATAGCCGGTCGCACCCTTTTCCCAGGTCGCTCCGGGCTTGGCCGACCAGACCATGCCCGCGATGTCGAGGTGCGCCCAGGGGCGGTCCTTGTCGACGAAGCGCTGGATGAACTGGGCTGCAGTGATCGAGCCCCCCTCGCGCGGACCGACGTTCTTCATGTCGGCGATCGGCGAATCGATCAGCTTGTCGTAGGCCGGGCCCATCGGCATCCGCCACAGCCTGTCGCCCGAGGTTTCGCCGGCGGCAAGCAATTTTGCGGCCAGTCCCTCGTCGTTAGCGAACAGCCCGCCCTGCTCGAAGCCAAGCGAGATGATCATCGCGCCGGTCAGCGTGGCCAGGTCGACGACCGCGACCGGATCGTATTCCTTCTGCGTCCAGGTAATCGCATCGCACAGCACCAGGCGGCCTTCGGCATCGGTGTTGATGACTTCGATCGTCTGCCCCGACATCGAGGTGACGACGTCACCAGGGCGCTGGGCGTTGCCGTCGGGCATGTTCTCGACCAGGCCGACGACGCCGACTACGTTGGCCTTGGCCTTGCGCCGCGCGAGCGCGAGCATCGTGCCGGCCACCGCCGCCGATCCGCCCATGTCCCACTTCATGTCCTCCATTCCCGCCGCCGGCTTGAGGCTGATGCCGCCCGTATCGAAGGTCACGCCCTTGCCGACGAAGGCGGTCGGCTTTGCGCCTGCCGCGCCGCCCTTCCACTCCATCGCAAGGATGCGCGCCGGGCGGACCGAACCCTGGGCCACGCCCAGCAGGGCGCCCATGCCCAGCGCTTTCATCTCTCCGTCGTCAAGGACGCGCAGCGCGATTCCCGCGCTTTCGAGCCGCTTCGACACGCGTTCGACGAAGCTTTCGGGATAGATGACGTTGGCCGGCTCTGTCACGAGTTCCCGGGCCAGTTCGACCCCTTCCGCCAGCGCCGATTCGATCGTCCAGGCTTCTTCGGTCCCGGCCGGCGCGGCGACGACGCGGATCTGTTCGAGCGTCGGCTTCTGTTCGTCGGTCAGGCGGGTGCGGTAGGCGTCGTGCCGCCAGGCGCGCAGCCGCGCGCCGAGCAGTACGGCCGCTGCCTCGGCAGGCGTCAGTGCGGCGCCGGTGAAGTCGAGTGCCAGCGCCTTGACCCCCGAGGTCAGGTACTTTGCGGTCAGCGCGGCCCCGGCCTTTTCCAGCGAGGCAATGCGATCCTTGCCCTTGGGGTCGCCCGCGCCTGCAAGGACGACGTGCGCCACGCCGCCGTCGACCGACGCAAACCCTTCGTAGACCTGGCCCGCCTTGCCGGTGAACCGCCCCGCACGGGCCCCTTCGGCCAGCGCCGGATCGAGATCCGCCGGCAGCGCGTCGAGGTCGACGATGCGGGCGACCGGGCCCGCAGTGGCGGCAAAGAGGGCGGGAATGAATTCGATCTGCATGCGTGCTCCCAGGGAACGTGGTGGCCTTGCGACGAAGCGGAAAGGCAATTGATTGGCGTGGATTGCAGTTAGGCGCGGGCGGTGCGATAGGCAAGCCATGCACCCCCTCCCGCAGCCGTGGCTGCCACGTTTCGATCTGGCTTCGGACGGCTGGCGCCTTGGTGCCGCAGCCGTGGCGCTGGCGCTTGCCGCGCAGCCCGGTGCCCTCCGCGCGCAGGACGCGGCACCTCCGCCTGCCACGATGCCCGAACCGGCGCCGGCACCTGTTTCCGCCGAAGGCGGCCCAGTCGCTTTCGAGGCGGACGGCGTCAGTTATGACAGCAACGGCGAAACGGTGACCGCCTTCGGCAGTGTCATCCTGCGCCGCGGCGAGCAGTCGATGCGGGCCGACCAGGTCACCTGGAACCGCGCGAGCGGCCAGATCGTCGCAACCGGCAACATCCGTTTCGTCGACGAGGACGGCAACCAGCTGTTTTCCGATCGTCTTGAATTGACCGACGAGTTCAAGACTGGTGCCATGGAGAACATGCTTCTGGCGCTGCGCGAAGGTGGCCGGCTGGCAGCGCAGAAGGGCGAACGTGGGGAAGACGGGCGGATATACCTGACCAACGCGGCCTATTCGGCCTGCGCGGTGGAAGACGCCGAAGGATGCCCCAAAAGCCCGAGCTGGCGGATCACGTCGGAACGGGTGATCTACGATCCCGAGGCGAAGAAGGTCCGCTTTACCGGCGCGCGGCTCGAACTGTTCGGCGCCAGGCTGTTCCCGCTGCCCGGGCTGGTCCTCGCAACCGACGGACGCCCGATCAACGGATTGCTGATCCCCGACGTTCGCTATTCGTCTTCGAACGGGATCGAACTGGTCAACACCTGGTATCAGCGCCTGGCGGTCAACAAGGACCTGGCCGTATTGGGCTATGTCTATACCAAGGCGGCGCCAATGGTCAGCGGCACCTACCGCCAGCTGGCCTCGGAGGGCGCGTTCCAGATTACCGGCTATGCGACCTACGGATCGCGCATTCCGCTGGGCAGCGCCGATCCGACCAGCCAGAAGGATTTCCGCGGCTATTTCGCGGCCAACGGCAAGTTCCAGTTCGACCCCTACTGGAGCCTGACCTTCTCGGGCCGCGTCGCGTCCGACCGCACGTTCCTGCGCCGCTACGACATCAGCCGCGACGATCGGCTGCGCTCGATGGTCGACCTCGAGAGGATCGACGACAAGAGCTACCTGTCGCTGGCCGGATGGGCCACCCAGACGCTGCGCGTGGGCGAACCGCAGGGGCAGGTGCCGATCGCGCTGCCCGTGCTCGACTACCGCCAGCGGCTCGACGATCCGGTCCTTGGTGGAAAGGTCGAATTGCAGCTGAATTCGCTGGCGATCACCCGGACCGCAGGGCAGGACACCGCGCGCGCCTTTGCCAGCGCGCGCTGGGACCTGCGCCGTCTGACCCCGTGGGGCCAGGAGGTCTCGTTCACCACCCTGCTGCGCGGGGACGTCTACCACTCGGACGAGAATTACCTGACCTCGACCGCGATCTACCGTGGCAATCCGGGCTGGCAGACGCGTGGCATCGGCGTGGCTGCGGTGGACGTGAAATGGCCGCTGGTCGGCAGCTTCCTTGGCGGCAGTCAGATCCTGACCCCCCGCTTCCAGGTCGTCGCCAGCCCGGCGATCGCCAACCTGTCGGTCCCGAACGAAGACGCCCGCGCGATCGACCTCGAGGATTCGAACCTGTTCGCCCTCAACCGTTTTCCGGGTTACGATCGGGTCGAGGACAGCGTCCGGTTTACCTATGGCCTCGACTGGTTCTGGGAACGACCCAACTGGCGGATCAACGCGACTATCGGTCAGTCCTACCGCCTGACCAGCCGCCCGACCCTCCTGCCCGACGGCACCGGCCTGTCGAACCGCGTGTCGGACATCGTCGGCCGTACCGAGGTCCGCTTCAAGGACTTCGTCAAGTTCACCCACCGCTATCGGGTCGACAAGGACAATTTCGCGGTGCGCCGCAACGAATTCGACGCGACGGTCGGCTCCAGCCGCACCTATGCCGAAGTCGGCTACCTGCGCCTCAACCGTAACATCGCCGCCGGTATCGAAGACCTGCGCGACCGCGAGGAAGTGCGCTTTGCCGGCCGCGTCGGCTTTGCCCGATACTGGTCGGTGTTCGGCGCGGGCGTGATCGACCTGACCAGCACCAACGAGGACCCGGCCGCGATCGACGCCGACGGGTTCCAGCCCGTGCGCACGCGCCTTGGCATCGCCTATGCGGATGACTGCCTGCAGTTCGATTTCACCTGGCGGCGCGACTATGTGGCGACGGGTGACGCGCGCCGCGGCAACTCGTTCGAGATCCGTCTCGCGCTGCGCAATCTCGGCTTCCGGTGATAGGCGGCTCTGGTGCATTGGCAGGCTTGACCAACTGCGCTATCCGCGCCGCAAACGCGCCGGTGCTGCCGGACCGCGCTCAGCTTGCGTTAAGCCGCTGAACGGCAAGGCGCGCGGCTAATACAGGCGGGCAACTGGCCCGTCGCATATGGGAATTGGAACACAGTGAAACCCACGTCGTCCCTTCGTACCGCGGCCCGCCTGGCCATACTGCCCATGGTCGGCACCGCTCTTGTGCTAGGTGCATCGGTGCGCGCGCAGGACGCGTCCGGCTCGCTCAACCTGCCGTCGAACCCGCAGTTCTTCGCCAAGGAAGACCCGAACAACCGTCGGGCCAAGGTCATCATCAACGGCGAGGTGATCACCGGCACCGATGTCGACCAGCGCGTCGCGCTGATCGTCAATGCCAGCGGCAACAAGATCGGCGACGAGGAATTGCAGCGGCTCAAGCTGCAGGTCCTGCGCAATCTGATGGACGAAACGCTGCAGATCCAAGAAGCCAAGGTCCAGGACGTCGCGATCGACCAGGCCGAGGTTGACCAGACCTATGCCCGCGTCGCCTCGCAAAACTTCGGCCAGGATACCAAGGCGATGGACGCCTACCTGAACCGCATCGGTTCGTCCCCGGCCTCGCTCAAGCGCCAGATCCGCGGCGAACTGTCGTGGCAGCGGCTGCTGCGGCGCAACGTCCAGCCCTTCGTCAACGTGTCCGACGAAGAAGTGCGCGACGTCATCAAGCGAATGCAGGAATCGAAGGGCACCGAGGAATTCCGCGTCGGCGAGATCTTCCTTTCGGCGACCGAGGAAAACAAGGCGGCGGTGTTCGCGAACGCGCAGAAGATCGTCGAGCAGTTGAAGCAGGGCGGATCGTTCCAGGGCTATGCCCGGCAGTTCTCCGAAGCATCGACTGCAGCGGTCGGCGGCGATCTGGGCTGGATCCGCGCCGCGCAGTTGCCGGCCGAGCTGGCGACCCCGCTTCAGCAGATGAGCGCAGGCCAGCTCGTCGGTCCGATCGAAACCCGCGGCGGCTTTTCGATCCTGCTGGCCATCGACAAGCGCCAGGTGCTCACCGCAGACCCGCGTGACGCGTTGCTCAGCCTCAAGCAGATCTCGATCAGCTTCCCCAAGGGCACGACCGCGGCCCAGGCCAGCGCCAAGGCCAAGGCGTTTTCCGACGCCATGCAGGCCGCGCGCGGTTGCGGCACGGTCGATCCGATCGCTGCCGGGCTCGGGGCAGAGGTCGTGACCAACGATCAGATGAAAGCGCGCGATCTGCCGGCGCAACTGCAGAACATGGTCCTGGCCCTGACGCTCGGAGAAACCACCCCGCCCTTCGGTTCGATCGAGGACGGCGTGCGCGTCTTGATGCTGTGCGGCCGCGACGATCCCAAGTCGTCGGTCGAGCCGAACTTCGAGCAGGTTCAAACCTCGATCGAGGATGAGCGCGTCAACAAGCGTGCCCAGACCTACCTTCGCGACCTGCGCCGCGACGCGATCATCGATTATAACTGATGCCGCCCGTTCCGCTCGCTGCATCGCTGGGCGATCCGGCGGGCGTCGGGCCGGAACTGCTGGCTGAAGCCTGGATTCGGCGGGAGACGGACGATCTCCCGCCGTTCTTCGTCACCGGCGGAGCGCAGCTGATGGCTGCGGCGGCGCGCCTGCGCGGCCTGTCGGTGCCGGTCGCAGAGATATTCCATCAGGCCGAAGCGGCTGAGTGCTTCGCCCGCGCCCTGCCGGTTCTGGCGGGACCCGACGGCGATTACGCCCCGGGCCGGCCCGATCGCGCCGGAGCCGAACTGGCGCTCGCCTCGCTGACCGAGGCGACACGCCTCGCCGTCGATGGCGAAGTCGACGGCGTTGTCACCGGCCCGATCCACAAGGCGCGCCTTGCCGAAGTGGGCTTCATCCATCCGGGGCAGACCGAGTTCGTCGCCGAGGCCTGCGGCGTCCAGCCGGGCGATGCGGTGATGATGCTGGCCGGGCCGCACTTGCGCACCGTACCACTGACCGTGCACGTCGCTTTGGCCGAGGTGGCCGCTGCGATCAGCGAGGCCCTGGTCGAGCGCAAGGGCCGCATCGTGGCCGCGGCATTGAAACGCGATTTCGGCCTCGACGCACCGCGCATCGCGGTCGCCGCACTCAACCCCCACGCCGGCGAGGAAGGCCGCATGGGCGACGAGGAGGCGCGACTCATCGCCCCGGCTATCGAGCGCCTGCGGGCCGAAGGGATCGCGATCGACGGTCCTTTCGCTGCCGACGGCCTCTTCGCCCCGCGCCAGCGCGAAACCTTCGACGTCGCGCTGTGCATGTACCACGACCAGGCCCTGATCCCGCTGAAGGCGCTCGATTTCGATCAGGGCGTCAACGTGACGCTGGGCTTGCCGATCATCCGCACCAGCCCCGACCACGGCACCGCTTTCTCCATTGCCGGGACCGGCAAGGCCGATGCCGGCGCGATGATCGCCGCGATCCGCATGGCCGGGGACTGCGCGCAGCGGCGATTTGGCAATTAGCGCACTGATCGCCTAAGGCTCGGCCCGTGCCTGCCGCTCTGCCCCCCCTGCGTGACGTCATCACCCGCCACGGCCTGTCTGCCTCCAAAGCGCTGGGCCAGAACTTCCTGTTCGACGAGCAGTTGCTCGACCGGATCGCGGCCATCCCGGGATCGCTCGACGGGCAACAGGTGCTCGAGATCGGACCCGGTCCCGGCGGGCTGACGCGCGCGCTGCTGCGCGCCGGAGCGCAGGTCACCGCAATCGAGATGGATCGCCGCTGCCTTCCGGCCCTGGCCGAACTGGCTGATGTCTTTCCCGGCCAGCTGCGCGTTATCGAGGGCGACGCGACCAGGGTCGACCACGGCCTGACCGGTCCGTTCCACGTCGTCGCCAACCTGCCCTACAACGTCGGTACGGCGCTGCTGGTCGGCTGGCTGGGCGGACAGGACTGGCCGCCGCAGTGGGCCTCGCTCACCCTTATGTTCCAGCTCGAGGTCGCCCAGCGCATCGTCGCCGAAAGTGGCAGCGACGCCTACGGTCGCCTCGCGATCCTTTCCCAATGGCGCTGCCAGGCGCGGATCGCGATGAAGGTTCACCGCAGCGCCTTCACTCCGCCGCCCAAGGTGATGAGCGCGGTCATCCACCTGAGCCCCGCCGCCATGCCCCACGGCGTCAGCGCCCGCGTGCTGGAACGTGTAACCGAAGCCGCTTTCGGCCAGCGCCGCAAGATGTTGCGGCAGAGCCTGAAGGGCGTGCCGGGCGCGCTCGCCGCGCTCGAATCCCTTGGCATCGACCCCCAACGCCGGGCCGAAACGCTGCGCGTGGACGAGTTCGTCGCGATCGCCCGCGAGCTCTCGAAAGCGACCTAGCCCGCCTTCTTCACCTGCCGCCAGTGGTGCAGCAGCGGTTCGGTGTAGCCGCTGGGCTGCTCCACGCCCTTGAACACCAGGTCGCAGGCGGCGCGAAAAGCCGGCGCATCCTCATTTCCGGTCAGCGGTTCGTAGGCCGGATCGCCAGCGTTCTGTGCATCGACCTTGGCCGCCATGCGGCGCAGCGAATCCATCACCTGGTCTTTGGTGCAGACCCCGTGCAGCAGCCAGTTGGCCATGTGCTGCGAGGAGATGCGCAGCGTCGCGCGGTCTTCCATCAGGCCGACGTCGTTGATGTCGGGCACCTTCGAGCAGCCGACGCCCTGATCGATCCAGCGCACCACATAGCCAAGCAGCCCTTGCGCGTTGTTGTCCAGTTCGTCGCGCACCTCCTCGTCCGAGAAGTTGCGCCCGATCGCCAGTGGGACCTCGAGCAGCGCCTCGACCTTCGGCGTCGGCTGCGCGGCCAGTTCGCGCTGCATGTCGAACACTCCGACCTGGTGGTAATGCATCGCGTGCAGCGTCGCGGCGGTAGGCGACGGCACCCAGGCGGTGTTGGCCCCGGCGCGCGGGTGCGCGATCTTCTGGATCATCATGTCGTGCATCATGTCGGGCGCGGCCCACATGCCCTTGCCTATCTGCGCCTTGCCCGACAGTCCGCAGGCAAGGCCGATCTGCACGTTGCGCGCTTCATAGGCGGCGATCCAGCCGCTCTGCTTCATTTCACCCTTGCGGATCATCGGCCCGGCCCGCATCGAGGTGTGGATCTCGTCGCCGGTACGGTCGAGGAAGCCGGTGTTGATGAAGACGATGCGGTCCTTCACCGCTTCGATGCAGGCGGCAAGATTGGCGCTGGTTCGGCGCTCCTCGTCCATCACGCCGACCTTGATCGTGTGACGCGGGAGGCCGAGCAGATCCTCGACCGCGTCGAACAGGGCGTTGGTGAATCCGACCTCCTCGGGCCCATGCATCTTGGGCTTGACGATATAGATGCTGCCTTCGCGGCTGTTGCGATGCTTGCCAAGGCCGTTCACATCGTGCGCGCCGATCGCGCTGGTGATCGCGGCGTCCATGATCCCTTCGGGCACTTCGCTGCCGTCGGCCAGCAGGATTGCCGGGTTGGTCATCAGGTGGCCGACGTTGCGCACGAACAGCAGGCTGCGCCCGGGCAGGACCAGTTCGTCGCCGTCTCGTCCGGTCCACCGGCGGTCGTCGGCAAGGGTCCGGGTCATGGACTTCCCGCCTTTTTCGAAGGTGTCGGCAAGGTCGCCACGGATCACGCCCAGCCAGTTGCGGTAGGCGGCAACCTTGTCTTGGGCATCGACCGCAGCGATTGAATCTTCCAGATCGCAGATCGTGGTCAGCGCGGATTCCAACAAGACATCGGCGATCCCCGCCTTGTCGGTGCGGCCGATGGGGTGGTTGCGGTCGAGCACGACTTCAATGTGCAGGCCATGGTGGGCGAAAAGAAGACCGCCGGGGCGCGTTCCGCAGAAGTGGCCGGGATCGCACAATGGTGGCGCACCTTCGCCGTCCCAGTCGCTCCAGCTCGTGCCGTCTAGCGGCAGCGACAGATCGAGGAAGGCGCGCGCCGCTGCGATCACCGCCTCGCCCCGCACCGGGTCGTAGCCGCCCGGCCTCGCGGCGGGCGCGGCCAGCGCGTCGGTTCCGTAATAGGCGTCGTAGAGGCTTCCCCAACGCGCGTTGGCGGCGTTCAGGAGGAATCTCGCGTTGAGCACCGGGACGACAAGCTGCGGCCCGGCCATGCCGGCAATCTCGCGGTCGACGTTCCGCGTTGTGACCTCGAACGGAGCCGGCTCGGGCACCAGGTAGCCGATCTCGGTCAGGAAGGCCTTGTATTCGCCCATGTCGATGGACTTGCCGGCGCGGGCCACGTGCCAGGCGTCGATTTCGGTCTGCAGGGCATCGCGCTTGGCCAGCAGCGCCCGGTTCAGAGGGACGAAGGTGTCGAGCAGGCGGGCAAAGCCCTGCCAGAAGATCGCCGCGTCGGTTCCGAGCGGGGCCAGCACCTCGCGCTCGACGAAGTCCGCCAGACCCGCTTCGACCTGCAATCCGCTTTTCTCGATTCGATTGGTCATTCCATCCTCGTTTTGCGCAACCGCATGGTCCCTGCCTGCGGCACGGTCCATGCTTATCGTCAATTCCGGGGAGGAACGCGAGCGCCTATGAAGCAAGCTCAAGGGCTTGGCAACCGCTTGGCAACGGGCCTGGGGATCGGGGGTTGGACGGGCCCGCAGCCTCGGCTAGGAGTGGTTTCATATGCAACAGCTTTCGCCATCCGAACGCGACGTGATCGCGCGTGTCGACGCCGCGCCGATGCTCGACCAAGTCCTCGCCTGGAGCGCGATCAACACCGGCACAGGCAACCTTTCCGGCCTTTCGCGGCAATGGGATGCACTGGCCGACGCCCTTGCAGCGCTGCCCGGCACGATCCGCGCGGTCGCGCCCTCACCAGTCGTCACCGTGGCGGCCGACGGCAGCGAGCGCGAGCAGGCCTTTGGCGCTCATCTGGTGCTGAGCGTGCGACCCGACGCCCCTCGCCGTCTGCTGCTGACCGGACACATGGATACGGTTTTTCCCGCTGACCATCCGTTCCAGCAGACCCTCCGCCAAGACCCGGACGTACTCAACGGCCCGGGCACGGCCGACATGAAGGGGGGCATTGCGGTGATCCTCGCCGCGCTCAGGGCGTTCGAGGGCAGCGCGGCAGCGGCCGGGGTCGGCTATGACGTTATGATCAATTCGGACGAGGAAACCGGCAGTCTGTCGTCCGCGCCGCTGATCGCGGATCTGGCCCGCGACAAGCTCGCGGCGCTGACCTACGAACCTTCGGCCCTGCCCGACGGCTCCCTGGCCGGCGCGCGCGCGGGCAGCGGCAACTACAGCGTGGCCATCAACGGCAAAGCGGCCCATGCCGGGCGTAATCCCGACGATGGACGCAACGCCATCGTTGCGGCCGCCGCGCTGGCCGTGCGGCTCAAGGCGATCCACCGCGACGGCCTATCGGTCAACCCCGCCAGGATCGACGGCGGCAGCGCCAGCAACGTCGTGCCCGACCATGCCGTGCTGCGCTTCAACATCCGCCCCAGGACGAGCGAGGATGCCGCCGCCTTCGATCACTATTTCGCCGCCCTCATTGCCGAGATCAGCGCCGGCCACGATGTGACCTGTCATGTTCACGGCGGCCTGTCGCGCCCGCCCAAACCGCTCGACGCCGGAGCCGAAAAGCTGTTCGCCCTGGTCGAAGAATGCTCGGCGCTGCTGGGCCAGCCGATCGGACGGATCGCCTCGGGCGGGGTTTGCGACGGCAACAACATTGCCGCCTGCGGCGTCCCGGTGGTCGATACCATGGGCGTCATCGGCGGCGCGATCCATTCCCCGCAGGAGTTCATGCTGGTGTCCAGCCTCGAACACCGCGCGCAGCTTTCGGCGCTGGTGCTCCACCGCCTTGCCACCGGAGCCTGATACGTGACCCACGTGATCCGCGCCGCCACCGAGGCGGACCTGCAGCACCTCTACGACATGGCGAAAAGCACCGGGGGCGGTTTCACCAACCTGCCCCCCGATCGCAAGGCGCTGACCGCCAAGCTGGAGCGGGCCGCCACCGCCTTCGCCCGCGAGGGCGACGACATCAGCGACGACATGTTCGTCTTCATGCTGGAGGACACCGCCACCGGCGACGTGCGCGGCACCTGCCAGGTATTTTCGGCCGTTGGCCTCAAGTATCCGTTCTATTCCTACCGCATCGGCTCGCTGACCCAGCACAGCGAGGAGCTTGGCCGCACCTTCCGCGCCGACATCCTCAACCTGTCGACCGACATGGAGGGCTGCTCCGAAGTGGGCGGCCTGTTCCTCCATCCCGGCGAAAGGTCGGGCGGGCTCGGGATGCTGCTGGCGCGCAGCCGCTATCTGTTCATCCGCAATCACCGTGCGCGCTTTGCCGACAAGACCTTTGCCGAGCTGCGCGGCGTGATCGACGAAGCCGGCGGATCGCCGTTCTGGGACGGCGTCGCGGGCCGCTTCTTCGGCATGAACTTCCAGGATGCCGACGAATTCAACGCCAAGCACGGCAACCAGTTCATCGCCGACCTGATGCCCAAGCATCCGGTCTATATCGCGATGCTGACCGAACAGGCCCGCGCCGTGATCGGCGTACCACACCCGACCGGGCGCGCCGCCATGCGGATGCTCGAGAACGAAGGGTTCGCTTGGGAGAAGTACGTCGACATCTTCGACGGCGGACCGACCCTGTCGGCGCGCACCGACCAGATCCGCTCGATCAAGGAAGCCGCAGACGCGTCCGTAGTCGCGGTCGATGAGGGTGTAGACGAACACTCTGGCGCCGAGCGACGCCTGGTTTCGGTCGGCCGCATGGCCGAGTTCCGCGTTGCCTATGGCTGGGTCGACCAGCGCGACGAAGGAGTGGCGATCGACCCCGTTTGTGCCCAGGCACTCGGCGTCGAACCCGGCATGACCGTTTCGCACGTGGCAAGGTGGTGACCATGGCTGTTCAGGAAATCAACTTCGATGGCATCGTCGGCCCCAGCCACAACTATGCCGGGCTCAGCCTCGGCAATCTGGCGGCCACGGCTCATGCCGGCGACACCTCGTACCCGCGCGCGGCGGCGCTGCAAGGCCTGGCCAAGATGCGCCACAACATGGCGCTGGGACTTACCCAGGGCTTCTTCCTGCCCTTGCCTCGCCCCAATTCCGGCTTCCTTGCCGCGCTGGGCGCCGACGGCAGCGAGGATCGGCGATTGCTCGCCGCGGCCTGGTCGGCAAGTTCGATGTGGACCGCCAACGCCGCCACCGTCTCGCCGGCCGCCGATAGCGCCGACGGGCGCTGCCACCTGACAGTCGCCAACCTGTTGACGATGCCCCACCGCTCGCAGGAGTGGCCCGACACGCTTGCTCAGTTGCGGGTTGCCTTCGCTAGTGCGGCGCATTTTGCGGTGCACGACCCGGTACCGCCATGCTTCGGCGACGAGGGCGCGGCCAACCACATGCGCATGTGCGCGCGGCATGGCGAACCGGGGATCGAGATCTTCGTCTACGGCCGCAGCGGCGGCGCCTTTCCCGCTCGCCAGCACGAACAGGCGAGCCGTGCGGTGGCGCGGCTTCACGGCCTCGACCCGGCGCGGACCCTGTTCGCCGAGCAGAACCCCGACGCGATCGCCGCCGGCGCGTTCCACAACGACGTTGTTGCCGTCGCAAACGAGCGCGTGCTGTTCACCCACGAACTCGCCTTCGCCGATCCCGATGGGACCTATGCCGCGATCCGCTCCGCCCTGCCCGAGGCAGAGATCGTTATCGTTCCGGCAGAGGCGGTCAGCCTGGCCGATGCCATTGCTTCCTACCTGTTCAACGCGCAGTTGCTGACCTTGCCGGCCGGCGACATGGCGTTGGTCATTCCGCTCGAAGCCTGGCAGCATCCGCGGGTCCATGCCTGGCTCGACGCGATGCTCGCCTCCAACGGCCCGATCCGCCAGGTCCTGCCAGTCGATGTGCGCCAGTCGATGGCCAATGGCGGCGGCCCCGCCTGCCTGCGCCTGCGCGTGGTGGCGGAACCGGACCATGTCGACCCGCGTTTTCTGCTCGATGCGGCGAAGGCCGAACGGATCGAGACGATCATCGCCGCCTACTGGCCCGAAGCGATTGCTCCGGCCGATCTGGGCGATCCCGATCTGGCCGACAAGGTTAACACCGCGCGCGACGCGCTGCTCGAATCTCTCGATCTTTCCGAGCTTTGCGCCCCACGCTGTCGCTAAGATTTACAGTTGCCGGAGCGTTAACCACCGTCTTGCGCGGGTGCCCGATGCTGGCATGATCGTTGCTACGATGGCTGCCAGAGGACGTGAACGCCATGTTGAAGAAGATCGGCCGCCTGTTTGTGATAAAGACCCGCTTCGAGGCGTGCCTGATCATCTATGCGCTGGGCCTGGGAGCGATCGAACGCGGCAAGGTCTATCTCGATGCGTTTCCAGGCGTTGGCGGATGGCTGCTGATGGCCGCCTGCACGGGCTCGGTGTTCCTGGCCGGCGCCAAGATCTTCGATTGCATCGCCCACGAAAAGCGCGTCCGGGACAAGCCCGAAACGGTGTTCTGATCTGCCTGGGAATGAAGTGGGGGTTTCTGTTGCTACGTACCCCCGGACGCCCGGTTTCCGATTCTGTTACCCGGTTCGGTCCGAACCGTGCTTTCGCTTTGTAAGATCAGGCCGTTAGGCCGTCAGGTTACGCGGCGAGAGCAAGTGCTTCGTTGTCGTTGGCACTTGTGAGTTTTGAGCCTTGAACGGGTTACTCAGCCCGGGTGAAAACAACGCTTTTCAACACACGTCGATCCTGGTTCGGCCCCGTCATTTCCCCCGCGACAACGAGAGAGGTGGTGGAGCCGCCGGGTACTGCCCCCGGGTCCGCTGTGCCTATTGCACGCCGCAATTTATCACCATAGCCGGCCGAAACCGGCAGGCCCGATATAGGGCGGGTGCAATCAAAAGAAAAGGGGCGCTACGGCAAGCGCCCGCTTTTCAATCACTTGCGCAGCGAATCGCGGATTTCGGTCAGCAGTTCGATCTCGCTCGGTCCGGCCGGGGCAGCATCCTTGCGCGGCATGGCGCGGTTAGCGGCCTTGACGATCAGGAAGATAACCCAGGCCAGGATCAGGAAGTTGATCAGGGCAGTCACGAAACTGCCATAGGCCAGGACGTTGGCCCCTGCCTTGCGGGCGGCGTCGAGCGGCGTGCCGGGCGCGACGTCCCCGCTCAGCACGACATACTTGCTCGTGAAATCGAGTCCGCCGAAAACCTTGCCGACCAGCGGCATGATCAGGTCCTCGGTCAGGGAGGTCACGATCTTGCCGAAAGCCGCGCCGATGATCACGCCGACGGCCAGGTCGAGCACGTTCCCCCGGGCGATGAACTCCTTGAACTCTGACATCATGGACATGGTCAAATCCCCTCTTCAAGCCGATCCCATGCGCTAGGTGACACAGGCCAGCACCAGCGACAACCACATGATCGGTCGAATTTTTGCGAACTGTCTTGCGCAGGTCAAACAGTGCATTACATTTGCTGGACCATGCGGCACGGCTGCCGCCGGAGAAGAGGAACACCTGATGGCCCACCGTTTTTCGAGCATCCTGCCCCGCACCATCGTGGTCGCGCTGGCCGCCTCCTCGCTGGCCGGTTGCGGCATCAACTCGGTCCCCACTGCCGAGGAGAACGTCAACGCCAAGTGGGGTGACGTCGAAAGCCAGTACCAGCGCCGCGCCGATCTCGTGCCCAACCTGGTCGCGACCGCCAAGGGCGCCGCAGCATCGGAAACCACGATCCTGACCAACGTCACCAACGCCCGCGCCGCCGCGACCTCGATCAACATCACCACCGACGACCTGTCGGATCCGGCGACGTTCGAAAAGTTCCAGGCCGCGCAGAACCAGCTCACCCAGGCGCTGGGCCAGTTGCGCACCGTGGTCGAGAACTATCCTCAGCTGCAAAGCCAGGCCCGTTTCGGCCAACTGATGGACGAATTGGCCGGAACCGAGAACCGAATTAACGAAGCCCGACGCGATTACAACGCGGCCGTGCAAAACTACAACACCACGATCCGCACATTCCCGGACGCGATCGGCGCCAAGATCTTCTACGGTGCCAAGCCGAAGCAGGCCTTCACCGCCGACGCCGGTGCCGCAAACGCGCCCAAGGTGGACTTCGACATGGCGCCCGCACCCAAGGCTGCAGGAGCCAACGATAACGCTGCAGCGCCGGCCTCGTCCGCCGCAGCCAACTGACGCGGTCGGAAGGAACGGCCATGAGGCTCGTTTCCTCCCTGCAGGCTCCCGTGCGTCTGCTGCTCGCCCTGATGGCGCTGTTGCTGGCTTTCGCCGGTACGGCCGCCAGGGCCGAGCTGCCCGCGCGCCCGGACGGCCCGATCCTCGACGCCGCGGCTATCCTGCCTGATGAGCCGAAAAGCGCGCTAGATAAGAAGTTGCGTGCCTACAACAGGGCAACCGGCAGAGCGATCATCATCGCTACAGTCCCCTCACTCGATGGGCAGGTTCCCGAACGCTATGCGCAAGATCTCGCCCGGGCTTGGGGCATCGGCGGGGCGGAAAGCCAGGAAGGCGTGCTTTTCCTTGTCGCGCCGACCGAGCGCAAGGTCCGTATCCAGACTTCGGTCGGCGCGCAGGGCCGTCTAACCGACGGGTTCGTCGGCGAAACGCTTCGCAACACCGTGACCCCGCGCTTCAAGGAAAACGACTACGCGGGCGGTATCGTCGCAGGCGTCGACGCTATTATCGCCCAGCTCGACCGTGACCCGGTCGATGCCAAGGCAGTGGCTGAGGCGGCCGACGCGGCCGCTGCGCAGCGCGCGCAGCGCAGTTCGCCTTCCGGGGGCGCAGCTAGCGTTTTCATATGGCTGGTCGTGTTCGTCGTTCTAATCGGTTTCTTTGGCCGCCTGGGACGTCGCCGAGGCTATCACCGCAGTGGGATCGATCCCGGCATTGTGCTGTGGGGCATTAGCGAAGCGATGCGTCATGGCAGCAGTTCTGGCGGTTGGAGCGGCGGGTCCGACGACGGCGGCTTCGGCGGCTTCGGCGGCGGCGGCGGCGGCTTTGACGGCGGCGGCGCCTCGGGGGACTGGTGATGGCTGGACCGACGCAAAAGCTGACGGATGCCGATCACGCGCTGATATCGTCCGCGGTCGAGGCGGCCGAACGCAAGAGCTCGGGCGAGATCGTGACGATCGTTTCGGGCCAGTCGGACGACTATTTCGACGTCGCGCTGGCCTGGTCGGCTCTGGCGGCGATGACCGCGCTGATGGTCGTATCGCTTCTGCCCACGTTCTACCTCGGCGTGATCGACCGCCTTCTCGGCCATTGGTCGCACGAATGGACCCCGCAGCAGGCGCTGGTGCTGGCCGCCTGCATCGCCATGGCCAAGTTCGTCGGCATGCTGGTGCTGCAACTGTGGCGCCCGCTGCGGCTGTTCCTGATCCCGCGTTTCGTCAGCAACCCGCGCGTGCGCGCCCGCGCCGTCACGCTGTTCCGCGTCGGGGCCGAACGGCGCACCACGGGCCGCACCGGCATACTCGTCTACCTCAGCCTGGCTGAACATCGCGCCGAGATCGTCGCGGATGAAGCCATCGCCAGCAAGGTTTCGCCCGAAGTCTGGGGCGAAGCCATGGCCGCCATGCTGGTCGAACTGCGCGCCGGCCGGATCGCCGCCGGCATGGCCGCAGCCGTCACCAAGGTCGGCGAGGTGCTTGCCTTGCACCTGCCCCGTGCCGACGACGACAGCAACGAATTGCCCGACCGCCTGATCGAGGTCTGATCCCAGCCATGACCGACGAACCCGAAACGACCGTCTGGGCCGGCAAGTTCATCGCCGCCAAGATCCGCGGCAAGTGGGAGTACGTCAGCCGTACGCGCGGCATCAAGGCTGCGGTGATCCTGGCCGTCGACGCCGACAACCACGTGATCCTGGTCGAGCAGTTCCGCGTGCCGCTGGGCCGCCCCTGCATCGAGTTTCCCGCCGGCCTGATCGGCGACCACGGCGAGGACGAGGACGCGGCCGGTGCCGCCGCGCGCGAGCTGGAAGAGGAGACCGGCTACCGCGCCGGGCGGATGGAGGTGCTGGGCGAGTTCTATTCCTCGCCGGGCATGGTCACCGAAAGCTTCACCCTGCTGCGCGCGCACGACCTCGAACAGGTCGGCCCCGGCGGAGGGGTGGACGGCGAGGACATCGTGGTCCACCGTGTCCCACTTGACGGGATCGAGGATTTCATCGCCGCATCGCGCGCACGCGGGCTCGGCATCGATGTGCGCCTTCTGATGCTGCTCGGCAACCGGATCATGGAAGGATAAGAGGATGGCAGGACGGGTCGCAGGGAAGAAGGCGTTGGTCACCGGGGCGGCGCAGGGGCTTGGCGCGGCGCAGGCGCGGATGCTGTGCCGCGAAGGCGCGCAGGTGCTGCTGGCCGACATCAACGACGAACTGGCCACCAATGTCGCCAACGCGCTGAACGAGGAATTCGGCGCCGCCCATGCCCTCGCCTGCCACCTCGACGTGACCCAGCCGGCACAGTGGGAGGCTGCGGTTGAGCTAGCCCGCGACGCCTTTGGCGGGCTGTCGATCCTGGTCAACAACGCCGGCATCGGCGTGCGCGGCAATATCGAGACGGCGACGCTGGACGACTGGCACCGCGGCTTTGCGGTCAACGTCGATTCGGTTTTTCTCGGCTGCCAGAAGGCGCTGGGCCTGATGAAGGACAGCCAGCCCGGCTCGATCGTCAACATCAGCTCGATCGCCGGCTTGATCGCCAGCGACACCATGCCCGGCTACAACGCCAGCAAGGCGGCGGTGTGGATGCTGTCGAAATCGGTCGCGCTGTACTGCGCCAAGATGGGCTGGGACATCCGCTGCAACTCGGTCCACCCGACCTTCATCGACACCCCGATCCTCGATGGCATGGTCGCTAGCACCGGCAAGGCCAAGGACGTGATCATGGACAAGCTCGCGCGCCAGATCCCCTTGAAGCGCGTCGGCCACCCCGACGACATCGCCTATGGCGTGCTCTACCTCGCCAGCGACGAGAGCCGGTTCGTGACCGGCGCCGAACTCAAGATCGACGGCGGTATCTCGGCGATGTAGGCGCGCTGACCGCATCCGCGGTCAGCTTGCGACAACGGCCCGCTACCGCTTGTCCACCAGGTACAGGTATTCCGTCACGTGCACGTCGCGGGCAGACAGGTTGCGGCTGCCGCGGAAGGTGTTGTAGCGCGCGTCCATCACGCTCACCTCGCCCACCTCGGCCAGCATGGCCAGCAGCCGTTCGTGCGGAATGAAGCCTTCCGAATTGTACGACAGCAGCACCATCTTCGCCTTCACGTTACGCAGCAGGGCGGCCAGCGCGGCTTCGGCGGTCGCCTCGCGGTTGTAGGCGCTGCGGTTCCACGCCTTGGGAATGCCGGACACGCGGCTGATCGCGGCGGGGCGGCGGTATTCGCACAGCAGGTTCAGCATGAAGTAGTTCGAGCCGTAGGGATGCTGGTTGTACGGCGGGTCGAGGTAGGCCAGGTCCACCTCCCCGATCTCGTGCACCAGGTCGCCCGCATCGCGGCGATGCACCTCGACCGGGCAGGACAGGCGGCTCAGCACCGGGGCCTCCACCGCGATGGGGCGCAGGATCCGGCCGAGCGCGTTGGCGCCCCGGCCGCCGAACTGCCCCACCCCGTCGCGGTTCTTGTAGAACCCCTTGAACACCCCGGCGGTGTTGGCGTGGACCGATGCCTGGGCCAGCACCGGGGCGAGCACGAAGGGGCGCAGCTCCTCCGGCGTATCGTCCAGCACCTTGCAGAAGGTGTCGAGGAACACCGCGTTGGCGCGGGTGTAGAACGCGCGTTCGCCGGGACGGATCGCATGATCGTCGGCCGGGGCGTAAAGCTCGGCGATGAAGCCGGGGGCCAGGCTGCGCGCCGCCGCCCGCTCCACCCGCGCCAGTTCGTCGGCCAGCGCCGCCCGGTCCACCCCGGCAGGGTCCGCCTGGTAACAGCGCGCCGTCACCGCCGCATAGGGTTCGAGGTCGTTCACCACCAGGCGGCTGGCATGGGCCCGCGCCATGCGGGCGACCACGCCCGATCCGGTGAACAGGTCGGCGACCGACATCGGCCCACCCCCCAGCCGGTCACGCGCCGCCACCAGCCCCGCCTCGATCAGCGGCAGCAGACGGCGCTTGTTGCCGATGCAGGTGATCAGCTGCCCGCGCAGATAGGCCGGGTCCTCGCCCCCCTGCTCGCTGCGCCTGAGAAGTGCCGCCCGCCTCATCCCGCCGGTCTAGGTGCCGCGCCCCGCCCTGCCAAGGGGCGGGCGTAGGCGGCGCGGAAGTTCACAAACCTGACAGGGTGCAATCGGGGAAAAAGCGCCCTGCCCAAGACGCGCCCACCCCCGCGTCAGCGCGGCCAGCAGCCGCCCGGGTTGGCGGCGCGCAGGCTGGCTTCCTCCGCCGCCGTGGTCAGCCCGCAGGCCGAGCGGGCATAGAGCGCCAGCCGCGCCGCCTGCGCCGCCGCGCGCGCCGCGTCCATGCGGGCGATTCCTTCCGCCTCCGCAGGCAGCAGCGCGCGGAACGCCTCTTCCAGCCCGGGCCACTCCTCGCCGTCGTCGGCCATGGCAGGATCGGCGGGATCGCGGGCGATCGGCTCGGCCTCCGCCTCGTCCGAGGCCACGCGGTACCACTGGCCGCAAAAGCCCTCGGACGCGGGCCAGTTGGTCAGTAGGCTCTCCCCGTCCGGGGCATGGTGAAAGCGGTAGAGCCCGACTTCGAGCTGCTGCGCCTCGTCCATCACCTCGCCGTCAAGGTCGCGCTCCTCGGGCAGAGGCGGCGGCACGTCCTCCTGCTCTCGCTCATCCTGAGCCGGCCCAAGAGCCCGCTCACCCTGATCCTGCCCGAGGGCGTCCGCCTCCAACGCCTCGCCCCGCTCGGCCCGCTCCAGTGCCGCCTCCCAGTCCAGCGCCACCGCCGCGGTCACCTCTGGCGGAGCCACCAGCCCCTGCTCGACCAGCACTTTCCGGTTCTGCGCGATCAGCCCCAGCAGCAGGCGGTTGTCATAATGGCGCACCTCGCCCACCACTTCGCCGTGCCAGACCAGCGGGCGCAGCTCGCCCTCCACCGCGCGGTCCCAGGCGAGGTCGACCAGGTGCTCGGCGGCGAGCAGCCGCGCCGCGTCCCACGCCTGGGCAAAGCCGCGCGCATCGGCCCGCCGCCGCAGGGCATAGGCGCTCTCCCGGCTCATCCCCACCCGCCGCGCCGCCGCGCCGACCGAACCGCACGAGGCCAGCGCCTCCAGAAAATCCCGCTGCCGCTGCGGCGTCCACCCATCGGCCCGCGCCCGCGTGGGAACCAGCGGCGGAAGGATCACATCGGCCTCCGCCGCCGCGCCGGTGCTGTCACTGTGGGAAAAGGTCAGCCCGAAACGGCCATCCGCTGCGTCGTCCATGATCGGTCTCCTGCGAAGGGAAACCGATCATTTTGCAGATTTTGGGGTTGTAGGAAATATCCGTAAATTTGCTCGATCGCTAAGAAAATCAATAGTCAATTTAGATTCTTAGTCGCTGCATCCTCAAAAAGAACATACGATGGAAGTGTGACATGTACCATCGGAGCAGCACCTTCTTGTGCAAGCCACCGCAATGCTTTCCCGTCCTTCTTCCTTTTACCCTTAGCAAAAACTTGCCTGAACAAGCTAGGAGCAATGCCCATGAAAGGTACAAAAACGACTTTACCCTCTTCTTCTGACTCTATTGAAATCTCATTCTTAAACAACTCTCTTGCCTTGCTTTTTGGATAAGGCTCTAGATAAATAACTCTTCTAATTCCGGAGGATATTATATGCTTTGTGCAGTTATGACACGGGAAAGTTGTGCAATATAATATACTATCCCCCACTTTGTGACCAAGTCTGCTAGCCTCACAAATTGCATTCATCTCGGCATGAACGACACGCCCGTATTCAGTAATATCTAACGCTACAGCATCTCTCAACGCGCCTGTTCCATCAGTTAACTGGTCTTTGCTCGTCAATTTTTTTACGATACCCATCATATCGGGTGATAATTCTTTAATCTTCGGCGACAGAAGTCCAGCATCTTCAAGGCGCTCGATTAAATCTCTTATTACCTCGTCTTTTTTTATGTCATTTGGATCATATCCGAGTTTGACATCCCTGAAGTCCGGCAATTCCCCATCCCAATAAGTTCCACCAAACGCTTTCGGTACCTCATTACAACCCTGAGAAACTAGTTCGCCATTCTCTGTGAGAATTGCAGCACCCACTTGCCGAGACAGATCCGACGACCTCAAAGCCGCTGTGCTAGCTAAAAACAAACCAAACTCTGATTTCGTCGGGGCCACATCGGTCGCTCCAAACAGCGCCTTTACAAGCCGTCCTATACCCGCATCCATCTTGGATCGATCAATTCCATCAACAAATGCATCAGCCTGATAATATGAGTCGCGCAAATGCTGCCCATGAGCATCCGCTCCCTCATGCATATCGCGTAATATTAAATCCTCTACTTGGCTTCGCAATTCTAGAGAAGATATAGACACAGGAAGCGATTCTCTTAACTTTTCTTCGAGAATATTTCGTCTGTCATATTCAGATCCATATGCAGATATAAGAATAAACTGTTTGCCGTATACAGTTCTCAGGAACTGAATCTCCTCAGGTCTTTTGATTTGCCTTATAATGTAGGCAACCTTATGCTTGAATTTATATTTATCTGCCTCATCCGCCGAATCATATTTATCTAAAATTTCATTCGGGTCAAATATTGGCTCAACATCTACAAGTGGTAAATCATCAAGCTGAGGATCAGATCTTTCCCTCTTAATCGCCTTTAACGCATAGTGCATCAACCTGCTAGGATCGTCCGCCTCACGACAGATTTCACTTGCATGATCCATTTTGTATTTCATTAAATTATAGAAGCTCGGCCCGTCTGGCTTCTGAACGCTCGATTCAACGTCACTTATTTCAGATGTTATTTTTATGAGTCGAGACTTATATTCAACATTATTTAGAGCCTCCTTTAGGGACTCGCATATTTCGTCGATTTTTATCCCGATCGGCCCGGCAATTCCAAAGACCAATTCCGGCCAAACGAAATAGTGGAACTTCCCAGTCATTTTTAACCTTCAGGGCTCTAGGGTTGCGTAATATCGATCTTATGGCTCTGATCGAATATATCAACTAAATAGGAAAATCGACGCCCTCGTAATTCGCAATTTTTTCTATTCGGTAGATCGATTCGAACGTGAGCGCGCCGACGAAGGATGCACTTCAAAAACTCTACCGAGTCATACCGCATCAATCCCACTTGCTCGGCAGAAACCCCTCCAACCCGAACCAGGCTAAAGGCCGACCTTATTCCAGCTACTTGCTGAAGAACGGCGTCATATAGCCGTCAATGAAGTTCTCCGCGTTGCACTCGACGCCTTGCAGAACGCCCTTCGGCACCCCTGCCTATGCTGGGGCAGGCTGTGATTACCGGTCGAGCAGCGGAGCCAGATACGTCCCGGTAAACGACCGCGGCTCCTTCACCACCTGCTCCGGCGTCCCCTCGGCAATCACCTCTCCCCCGCGCACCCCGCCCTCCGGGCCGAGGTCAACAATCCAGTCGGCGACCTTGATCACGTCGAGGTTGTGTTCGATCACCACCACCGAATTGCCCTGGTCGACCAGCCGCTGCAGCACTTCGAGGAGTTTGCGCACGTCTTCGAAGTGGAGGCCGGTGGTCGGTTCATCGAGGATGTAGAGGGTCTGGCCGGTTGAGCGGCGGCTGAGTTCCTTGGCCAGTTTCACGCGCTGCGCCTCGCCGCCAGAGAGGGTGGTCGCCTGCTGGCCGACCTTGACGTAGCCGAGGCCGACCTCGTTCAGCATGTGCATCTTGTCGCGGATCGGGGGGACGGCCTTGAAGAACTCTTCCGCGTCCTCGATCGTCATGTCGAGCACGTCGGCGATCGAGTGGCCCTTGAACTTCACCTCCAGCGTTTCGCGGTTGTAGCGCTTGCCGCCGCATTCCTCGCAGGTCACGTAGACATCGGGGAGGAAGTGCATCTCGATCTTGATGAGGCCGTCGCCCTGGCACGCCTCGCACCGCCCGCCCTTGACGTTGAACGAGAAGCGCCCCGGCTTGTACCCGCGCGCCTGGGCTTCGGGCAGGCCGGCGAACCAGTCCCGGATCTGGGTGAAGGCGCCGGTGTAGGTGGCGGGGTTGCTTCGGGGCGTGCGGCCGATCGGCGACTGGTCGATCTCGATCACCTTGTCGCACATTTCGAGGCCGGTGATCTTGTCGTGCGGCCCGGCGACGACCCGCGCGCCGTTGAGCGTACGCGCCGCCCCGGCATAGAGCGTATCGAGGGTGAGCGAGCTTTTGCCACTGCCCGACACGCCGGTGATGCAGGTGAAGGTGCCGAGCGGAATCTTCGCGGTCACGTTCTTGAGGTTGTTGGCCCGCGCGCCGTGGACGGTGATGTGGTGGCCGTTGCCCTTGCGGCGCTTGGCCGGCACCTCGATCTTGCGCTTGCCCGACAGGTACTGGCCGGTGAGGCTGTCCTTGGCCTTGAGGATGTCCTTCAGCGTGCCCTGGGCGACGATCTCGCCCCCGTGGACGCCCGCGCCGGGGCCGAGATCGACCACGTGATCGGCGGTGCGGATCGCGTCCTCGTCATGCTCGACCACGATCACCGTGTTGCCGAGGTCGCGCAGCCGCTTCAGCGTGGCGAGCAGCATGTCGTTGTCGCGCTGGTGGAGGCCGATGGAGGGTTCGTCGAGCACGTAGAGCACGCCCGACAGGCCCGAGCCGATCTGGCTGGCAAGGCGGATGCGCTGGCTTTCCCCGCCCGACAGGGTGCCGCTGGTCCGGTCGAGGTTGAGGTAATCGAGGCCGACGTTGTTGAGGAAGCCCAGCCGCTCGTTGATTTCCTTCAGGATGGCGCGGGCGATCTGGCGCTGCTGGTCGGTCAGCTGCGCGTCGAGCTTGCCGTACCAGTCCACCGCCGCGGCGACCGACAGGCGGGTGACGCTGGAAATGTCCGCCCCGGCGACCTTGACGCTCAGCGCCTCGGGCTTGAGGCGCTTGCCCTCGCACACCTCGCACGGCTGCGCGGTCTGGAACTTGCCCAGCTCCTCGCGCATCCAGGCGCTTTCGGTTTGCAGCATCCGGCGGCTCAAGTTGCCGATCACCCCTTCGAACGCCTTCTTGACCGTGTAGCTCTTCTTCCCGTCGATGAAGGTCAGCGGCACCGCCTTGCCCCCCGTGCCGTGGAGTACGATCAGCTTCACCTCGCCGGGCAGCTCGTCCCACGGGGTTTCGAGGCTGAAGCCGTATTCCTTGGCCAGGCTGGCCAGCACCTGCATGTAATAGGGCGACGGCGGGTTGCTCTTCGCCCAGGGGACGATCGCCCCCTGCTTGAGGGAGAGATGCTCGTTCGGCACGACCAGCTGCGGATCGAACAGCAGCTTTTCGCCCAGCCCGTCGCAGGCCGGGCAGGCCCCCATCGGCGCGTTGAACGAGAACAGCCGCGGCTCCAGGCTTTCGAGCGTGAAGCCGGAGACCGGACACGCGAACTTTTCGCTGAACACGATGCGGTTGGCGGGGAGCCCTGCGCCCTTCATCGCGCCGCCGGTTTCCTCCTCCTCGCGCCCCGGAACGACGCCATCGGCCAGGTCGATGTAGGCAAGGCCGTCAGCCAGCTTGAGCGCCTGTTCGAAACTGTCGGCCAATCGCGTTTCCATGCCTTCGCGGACCGCAATCCGGTCGACCACGACCTCGATGTCGTGCTTGTACTTCTTGTCGAGCGCGGGCGCGTCTTCGATCGCATAGAATTCGCCGTCGATGCGCACGCGGGTGTAGCCGGCCTTCTGCCACTCGGCGAGTTCCTTGCGGTATTCGCCCTTGCGGCCGCGCACCACCGGGGCCAGCAGATAGGCGCGCGTGCCCTCGGGCAGGGCCATCACCCGGTCGACCATGTTCGACACCGTCTGCGCCTCGATCGGCAGGCCGGTGGCGGGGCTGTACGGCACGCCGACCCGCGCCCACAGCAGGCGCATGTAGTCGTATATCTCGGTCACCGTGGCGACGGTGGAGCGCGGGTTGCGGCTGGTGGTCTTCTGTTCGATCGAGATGGCGGGCGACAGACCGTCGATATGCTCGACATCCGGCTTCTGCATCATTTCCAGGAACTGGCGCGCATAGGCGCTGAGCGATTCAACATAGCGCCGCTGCCCTTCGGCATAGATCGTGTCGAACGCGAGGCTGGACTTGCCGGAACCCGACAGCCCGGTGATCACGATCAGCGCGTCGCGCGGCAGCTCGACGTCGAAGCCCTTGAGGTTGTGTTCCCGGGCGCCCCGGACGACGATTTTCGATAGCGACATGGCGCGCGATGTGTTCCATATTTGTTCGCAAGGTTCAAGGGGTGGACACCCGCTTCATGTGGGAAGATGGGCACCGCGGCACGGCGGCGCAAGGTCGCATGGCACCTGGCTCGGACACGAGACGCGCCGAACCCGTGCCGGTCCGGCAACGCGTTGCTTTGGCGGGCAAATTGCCCTAGCCAAATGCCAAGGCGGCATCTCAGCGCGCCGGGCGGGAGCGCGCAGTGGCTGAAATCCTCGGGACCGAAGGCAACGATTATCTTGCCGGAACCACGCAGGCGGATTCGATCTCAGCGCTTGGCGGGGACGACTATATCGAGGCCGGCCTCGGCGATTCGGTCGACGGCGGCGACGGCTTCGACCGGCTGCTCCTCGACCTGCGCGGCGCCGCCAGCGGCTTGACGCTGGTGAACACGCCGCTGGGTTCGAGCGAAGGCGCGGTGATCTTCGGCGCCACGATCCGCAACGTCGAACAACTCCAGGTCCTCTTCTTGCCGGACCATACGAACATCGTGACCTTCTACTACCCGGCCCCGGCTCCCGCTCCGGGTGTCGAGGTGTTCGGCGGCAGCGGTGTCGACATAATAACCGCCAACACCGGCCAAGATACCTTGCATGGCGGCAATGACGGCGACAGCCTGTCCGGCGGCGCTGGCGACGACCGGCTCTATGGCGATGCCGGCAACGATTTCCTGGTCGGCGGCTCCGGGCATAACCTTATCGACGGCGGTTCGGGCCTGGACGTGGCGGGTTATTTCGATTCCGTCCACGCGGTGACGATCGATCTTGCCGCCGGAACCGCCAGCAACGGCGTGGACATCTTCGACATCCTGACTTCGGTCGAAGTCGTCTATGGCAGCGGCTTTGCCGATACCCTGCGCGGGTCCCCGCTTGGCGACACGTTCAACGGCTGGGACGGGGACGATCTGATCGAGGGGCTCGACGGCAACGACTCTCTCAACGGCGATGCCGGCGCCGATACCCTGCGCGGCGGCGCCGGAAACGACACGATCAGTTCGGGCGATTCCTACCTCGACAACCGCGATGCGTGGCTGGACAGCATCGAGGGCGGCGATGGCGACGACACGATCGATTTCGGGATCGGCGACACCGTCGATGGCGGCGCGGGCGCCGATGTCGGGACACTTCATCTGGGCGGATTGGGGCATGGCGTGTCGATCCGCCTGGCCGACGTAGTGGGCGGGATCGCCGGTGGAAACGGCGGCGGCACGGTAACCGGAATCGAGACGATCCGTGTGGTCAGCGGCAGCGGTTTCGCCGACACCGTGGATCTGACGGGAGTGCCCTGGGTTACCGTCGTTGCCGGCGCCGGTGACGACGTGGTGCTGGGTAGCGCCGGGAACGACGTGATCTTTGCGGGTTCGGGGACCGACCGGCTTTATGGCGGCGCAGGCAACGATGCCTACTTTCTCGACAGCCAGGACGACCTGGTGTTCGAGGACGCGGACGGCGGCTGGGACTATATCTACGCAGATACCTCGTTCTATCTCTACGCCAATGTCGAGCAGGTTATCCTGACCGACCTTGCGGGCGCCGGCTTTGCCGTCGGCAACGCGCTGCACAACCAGATCAACGGCAATGACAACGCCAACCTCCTGCTGGGCGGCGATGGCGACGATATCGTTTTCGGCGCGGGCGGCAACGACGTGCTCTATGGCGAGGCCGGCAACGACAATCTTATCGGGTGGGACGGAGTCGACTATCTGGTCGGCGGCGCAGGCGACGACGGGTTATCTGGCAGCAAGGACGCCGATGCCCTCTACGGCGAGGACGGTAACGACCAGTTGGACGGCGGCAATGACTTTGCCACCGACATCCTGGTCGGCGGCGCGGGCCAGGACGTAATCTACGCCAACAGCGGTCTTGGCGACTACGACATTCTCAACGGCGGTGCCGATAGCGACACCTATTTCGTCGATACGCCCGACGACATCATCTACGAGGCGGCCGGCGAAGGCCGGGATCGCGTCGTGGCCGATATCGTCGGGGCAGGCTACTACCTGTGGGCCAACGTCGAGGACTGCACCCTGGTCGGGACCACGCCGTTCGCAGCCGGAAACAACCTCGACAACGAACTCGAAGGCAGCGCCGCGGCGAACTGGTTGCTGGGCAACGAAGGGAACGACAGGCTGAAGGGCATGGGCGGCAACGACGTGCTGTTCGGCGATCGGCCTGACGGACTGGCCGGCAACGACGTGTTCATCTTCGGCGCGGGATCGGGACACGACGTGATCGGCGATTTCCACCCGGGCGAGGATCGAATTCACCTGGTCGGACTGGTCTACAGCTTCGAGGCTATCCGCACCGGATTCAGCCAGGTCGGCGCGGACGGCGCAATCGATCTGGGCGGTGGCAACTTCATCATCCTCCAGGGGGTGAACATGGACACCCTGACTGCGTCGGACTTCTCCTTCGGCTGAAACATAGGCGGCGAACGCCCCCTTTCGCACGCTAGCGCGGCAGAACCGCCTGTAATCACGACGAACCGCGCGCGGCTCGTCGCATTCGCGTTGAACGATTTGGCAAGGTTTTCCATCCAGCCTGACAGGGTTCAGGAGGAGGGTCGCATCTCATGAAGTTTACAAAGGTTCTGCTCGGGCTGACGCTCGGCGCTATCGTCATGCCGTCCATCGCGCTGGCAGACGATCCCAACGATCCGGACATGCGCGATCCGCGCAACCGTGCGCGGGACAAGGCGATCATCAAGAAGCTGAACCAGGATCAGCTGGCCTATGTGCGCAAGCGCGACGCCCAGTACGCCGAAGGCTGGCGCGCCTACCGCGAGCAGAACGGCAACGTGCGCGGCCGCGGCGTGGACGAAAGCGAATACCGCGATTCGATGGCCGATTACCAACGCGAACGCGCCCGTTACGAACGCGATCGCGCCGCCTGGCGCCGCGCGGTGCAGCTTTGCCAGTCGGGCCATTACCAGTACTGCGACGGCTGATCGGTCCGGCGCAGGCCGGCTGACACGACGCTGGTCAAGGCATTGAGGACGCTCGTCGAATAGGGACGAGCGCGAACTTGCGCTTCATCGGCAATTCAGGCGCATGCGGCCATCCCCGGGGCAGATTCCCGCCCCGCGGGACAAGACAAAACAAGGATGGTCGCAATGCAATCGATCAAGACCCTGCCGCTGGCAGCGCTCGTCTGTGCGCTGTCGCCGCTGGCTGCCGTTCCCGCCCTGGCCCAGACCAGCACCGCTCCGCTGGCCGATGGCGCCATTTTCGCGCAGGCATCGACCCTGCCGTTCCAGACGCCCGACTTCTCGAAGATCAAGGACAGCGATTTCCGTCCCGCCCTCCTCGAAGGGATCAAGCAGAAGCAGGCCGAGATCGATGGAATCGCGAACAACCCCGAAGCGCCGACCTTCGCCAACACGATCGAGGCGCTGGAACGATCCGGCCAGATGCTCGACCGCGTCAACGCCGTGTTCAGCGCGCTGACCGGCGCCAACACCAACGACACGCTCGACGCGGTGGACGCAGAAACCGCCCCGATGCTGACCGCGCTGTCGGATTCGATCACGCTCAACGACAAGCTGTTTGCGCGCATCAAGGCGCTCTACGATCAGCGCGCCGCGCTCAATCTTGCGCCCGACCAGCTTCAGGTGCTGACGCTGCGCTACGACAGCATGGTGCGCAACGGCGCGCTGCTGTCCGCCGCCGACAAGGCCAAGCTCAAGGACATCAACGGCAAGCTTTCGACGCTGGAAACGCAGTTCGGCCAGAAGCTGACCGCCGGAACCAAGGATGCCGCGCTTGTCGTGACCGGCAAGGGCGCGCTCAGCGGCCTGAGCGAGGCCGAAGTCGCCGCGGCGGCCAAGGCTGCGGCCGACCGCAAGCTGCCCGCCGGGCGTTTCGTCATTCCGCTGCAGAACACCACGCAGCAGCCGCAGCTTTCCAGCCTGAAGAACCGCGCCACGCGGCAAGCGCTGTTCGCCAAGGGCTGGACCCGCAGCGAACAGGGCGGCGCCAACGATACCCGCGCGATGATCCTTGAACAGGCCGCGCTGCGCGCCGAAAAGGCCAGGCTGCTGGGCTTCAAGGACTATGCCAGCCTGGCGATCAGCAACCAGATGGCCAAGACGCCGGAAAACGCCGTCAAGTTCCTGAACCAGATGGTCCCGGCCCTGGCCGCAGCGCAAAAGCGCGACGCGGCGGAGCTCAACAAGCTGGTCAAGGCGCGCGGCGGCAAGTTCGCCGTTACTCCCGCCGATTGGGACTATTATTCCGGCCTGCTGCGCCAGCAGAAGTACGCCTTCGACGACAGCCAGGTGAAGCCGTACCTCGAAATCACGAACGTGCTGGAAAACGGCGTTTTCTTTGCCGCCAACAAGCTCTACGGCCTGACCTTCACCAAGCGCACCGACCTGCCGGTCTATCATCCTGACGTGACCGTCTATCAGGTCAACGACCAGGACGGCAGCGAACTGGCGCTGTTCTATTTCGATCCGTGGAAGCGTGACAACAAGCGCGGCGGGGCGTGGATGTCGAACTTCGTCGACCAGTCGGGCCTGATGGGCACCAAGCCGGTGGTCTACAACGTGTCGAACTACGCCAAGCCTGCCCCGGGCCAGCCCGCGCTGGTGACCTGGGACGATGCCAACACCATGTTCCACGAGTTCGGCCATGCGCTGCACGGGATGCTGTCGAACCAGCGCTATCCCAGCATCGCGGGGACCAACACGGCGCGCGACTTCGTGGAGTTCCCCAGCCAGTTCAACGAGAACTGGATGACCGAACCGACCGTGCTGGCGAACTTCGCCAAGCATTACCAGACCGGCGCACCGATGCCGTCCGAACTGGTCGCCAAGATCGAGAAGGCGGCGACCTTCAACCAGGCCTATGCGCTGGGCGAGGTTGTGGCGGCGCAGCTGCTCGATCTCAAGTGGCATTCGCTGCCGGCCGGCACGGCACCCAGGGACGTCAACGCGTTCGAGAACGCGGCGCTCAAGGCCAGCGGGCTTGACGTGGCGCACGTGCCGCCGCGCTATCGCACCAGCTACTTCCGCCACATCTGGGGCGGCGGCTATGCGGCAGCCTATTACGCTTATGGCTGGACGGAAATGCTCGACCACGACGCCTACCAGTGGTTCAAGGACAACGGCGGCATGACCCGCGCCAACGGCCAGAAGTTCCGCGACACCGTGCTGTCGCAGGGTCACGCGGCGGACTATGCCACGATGTACCGCAACCTGACCGGTCGCGATCCCAGCATCGAACCGATGCTCAAGGCCCGCGGCCTCAAGTAACGATCAGCGCGCGCTGGCCGGGTTCGCCCAGCCAGCGCGCCTGCGTTTCCCAGACCTGTTCTATCAGCGCGGGCGTAAGCACTTCGCCCGGTGCACCATCGGCCGCAACAGCGCCCTGGGCCATCACGATCACCCGGTCCGCGTGGTTCATCGCCTGCGCCAGATCGTGCAGCACCAGCACCACGCCCAGCCCCCGATCGGCAAGGGCGCGAAACCGCGCCAGCAGCGCCTGCTGGTGCCTGAGATCCAGATTGGCGAGCGGCTCGTCCGCCAGCAGCCAGCGAGGCTGTCCGGCCAGCACGCGGGCCAGCAGCGCGCGGGCGCGCTCGCCGCCCGACAGGCGGTTCACGGCGCGGTCCTTTAGATCGGCAAGGTCCATCGCCGCGATCGCGTCTGCGATTGCTGCCTCGTCCTCGGCGCGGTCCTGCCGCCACGGCAAGCGGCCAAGGCCGACCAGCGTTTCGACGGACATGTCCCACGCTACTTCCGCGCTTTGCGGCAAAAAGCCGATCGCGCGGGCGCGTTCGCGCGGCGGGAGGGCGGACAGCGCGGCACGGTCCAGCGCCACCGTCCCCCTTTCGGCGTCGAGCAGACCCGCAAGGCAGGCGATCAGGCTCGACTTGCCCGCACCGTTGGGGCCGAGGATCGCGGTCACTTCGCCGGGGCGCAGTGCGACGCTTGCAGCTGTCAGGCGTCCCGCCACGGTCAGCTTGTCGGCGGTCAGGCTCATGCCAGGTCCTTCCGCAGTCGCAGCAACAAATGCAGGAAGAACGGCGCGCCCAGCAGGGACAGCGCGATACCGAGCCGCAGCTCGCCCCCGGCCAGCGGCAGCACGCGGCACAGGCAATCGGCCACCAGCAGCAGGAGCGCGCCTGCCAGCGCGCTCGGCAGAAGCAGCTGCGAAGGACGCCCGTCGGTCAAGGGGCGCATCAGGTGGGGCACGATCAGGCCGACGAAGCCGATAATCCCCGCCACGGCCACGCTGCCCCCAACGGTCAGCCCGATCCCGGCAATCATCAGCCAGCGCAGCCGCGACGGATCGACGCCGAGCGAGCGTGCAGCCGTTTCCCCCAGCGTCAATGCATCGAGCGCGCGGCCGGCAGAGGCCAGCACCGCGATGCCCGCCAGGCACAGCGGCGCGGCGATCCACACATCATTCCAGCTGCGATCGGCCAGCGCACCCATCAGCCAGGTCACGATCTCGCTCAGCGCAAAGGGCGTGGGCGCAAGGCTGATCGCCACGCTCATCAGCGCGCCCGCCAAGCTGGCGATCATCATGCCTGCGAGCGTGAACAGGATCACCGAACCGCTGCGCCCCGCGATCAGCGCCAGCAGCGCCATGGCGGTCGCCGCGCCGATCAAGGCGAAGGCCGGAAGGGTCCAGCCCTGCGCCGCATAGCCGGTCCACAGGCTCAGCACCGCACCCAGCGCCGCGCCCGGCGCGATGCCGAACAGGCCCGGATCGGCCAGCGGATTGCGCAGATAGCCCTGCATCGCCGCGCCCGCCGCGCCAAGTCCGCCGCCGACCAGCAGCGCCAGCACGGCGCGCGGCAGGCGTAGTTCCATGACAATCGAGGTCGCCCCCGCAGGCAGAGGCCCCGATGGATCGATCCACACCCGGCCCGCCAGCAGCGAAAGCGGGACGGCCAGAACCAGCAGCCAGACCAGGGTGAGGTTCAGCCGGTTCACAGCGTAGCCCTCACCTGCGCCAGCCGGTCCAGCGCGCGCGGGATGGTCGGCCCGCCGCAATAGAGCAGCGATCCGTCCAGCGGCGCGCGCAGTGTGTGCTTGAGCCCGTTCAATCCCGGATGACGCAGCATCCGGTCTTCCTGCGCGCCGTCGCTGCCGGCGGTGAAGATCACGCGCGGCGGATCGGCCAGCATCCTTTCCAGCGGCATCAGATCGGCCTGCCGCATCCCGCGGCTCGCTGCCTGGTTCTCGAACCCGGCATGGTCCAGCAGGCGCGAAATCAGCGTGCCCTCGCCCGCAACGATACCGCCCGATTGCCAGACCACGGCTGGCACCCTGCCCCCATGCGCGGCGGACCGCGCCAAGGCCGCATCGATCCGGCGCACCAAGGCTTCGCCTCGTTCCGGGTGCCCCGCCAGCGCAGCCAGCGCGCGGACCTGCGCCTTGCTGTCCTCTACCGTCGAGGCGATGCCGACCAGTTCGGTCCTCATCCCCAGCCGGTTGAACGCGGCGCGCGTCGCCGGAGGCATGAAAGTTCCGGCCACCACCACGTCGGGCTGCAGCGCGATGACTTCCTCCACGCTGTCGCCCACCGCGCGAAACCGCCGCGCCGTCCTCAGATCCATCGACGAGGCGCCCTCGCGCTGGCTGTAGTGCGAGATCGCCAGGATCTGCTGCGGATCAGCAACTTCGGCCAGGATCGCGTCGGTACAGGGGTTGAGGCTGACCAGCGTCGGGCGCGGCCCGGCCCGCTCGCCCTGGGCAGCGGCAGTGCAGCCCCCCAGCGCCAGAGCGAGCAAGGCCGCGGCCCGGATCACCACCGCAGCCGCGCTCCGGCATAGGCGGAACGGCCATAGGTGCCGTAGCCCGCCGCGATCTGGTAGGCTTCGTCGGTCAGGTTCTCGACCCGGCCGAACAGCTCGACATTCTCGCCCAGCGGCAGGCTGGCGCGCACGGTCAGCAGTCGGTAGCCGTCGAGCCGCACGGTGTTGCTGACGTTGTCGAAACTGTCGCCCACCATGCGCAGGTCGGCGCCGAGTTCGAGCCCGGCCAGCGGCGTCGTCCAGTCAAGCGAGGTGGTCACCGCGTGACGCGCCCGGCGGGCAAGGTCCAGCCCGGTGTCGCGGTTGGTTGGTTCGAGATAGGTGTAGGCCGCCTGCGCCCGCAGCGTATCGCTGATCCGCGCGCCCAGTTCGACCTCGAACCCCTGCGCCCGCGCGCGGGCTACGTTGAGGTAGCCGGTCGGCCAGAGGTAATCGATCAGGTCCTTGGAATCCCGCCGGAACGCCGTTGCCGCAAAGTGCAGCGGTGCGTTGCGGTCACCCTTCTCGATCCCGACCTCAAAGCTTTCGCTGCTTTCGGGGCGCAGGGCGGTGTTCCCGCCGTAGCCATAGAGTTGATACAGCGCAGGGGCCTTGAAGCCTTCGCCGTAGCTGGCGCGCAGGCGCCAGTCGCCGGTCAGGCCCACCGCGCCGTTCACGCCGAAGGTCCATTGCCCGCCGAAGCGGTCGTGATCGTCGTACCGCGCCCCGCCGCTCAGGCTGAAGCGCTCGCCGTGGTAGGTCAGCAGCGCATGGCCGCCGGTCAGCCGCGCGGTCTGGCGCGGGTCATAGCTCGACGAGAAACGCGACCAGTCGGCATCGGCCCCGAAATCGAGCCGCAGCGCCGGCGAAAGGTCGGCGCTGCCCTTGATGTCGGCGTGGACCGAACGGCCACTGGTGACATAGTTCGGATCGGCGCTGAACGCCGGGTCGAAGTATTCGCGGTGAGTGTTCGACAGGGCCACTCCAGCCGACAGGCGCAGGGCGTCGCCATTGTAGTTCAGCCCCACCCGGCCGCTGTCCACTTCGGCAGTCTGGTATTCGCCGTCATCGACGAACAGGAAGCTGTCGAAGGCCACCCGGCTGTCGCTGTGCCGGGCATTGGCGACCAGCGAGAGCGTGTCGGTCAGCCCCAGCCGCGCCTTGCCGCTGACGCGCCACTGGCGATAGGGATCGGGCTCGGTCCCGGCGGCGGCGGCGGAAATGCCATCACTGCGGGTGTAGCCGCCGCCCACGCTGAAGGCATAGCGATCGGTGGAAACCCCCGCGCCGCCATCCAGCACCCGCGTATCGTGCGCGCCGTATTCGGCGCTGGCTTCGACCCCGTCGATCTCGCGCGTCGTCACCGCCAGCACGCCGCCGATCGCGTCCGATCCCCAGGCGACCGAGTTCGATCCGCGCAGCAGTTCGATCTTGCCGATGCCGCCCGCTTCAAGGTTGCCGAAGTCGAACCCGCCCGATGGCGCGGCCATGTCTGCCACCCGCACCCCGTCGATCAAGACGACAAGCTGCTGCGAATTGGCGCCGCGCACGAACAGGCTGGTCGTGCTGCCCAGCCCGCCGTTGCGCGACAGGGTCACGCCCGGAAAGCGTTCAAGCACGCGGGTCAGGTCCGGCCCCTGCACGGCGTCGATCTCGTCCTGGCCGATGACGCTGATCGATTGGCCGGTCTGGTCGATCGGCAACTGAGTGCCGGTGGCGGTAACGACGATATCGGTGGCAGCGTCAGGATCGCGCTCGTTTTCCATCGTGACGATGGTGTCCTGCGCCCACGCGGCGACAGGAGCAGACAGGATAAGTGGCAAACAAAACAGGTATTTCACGGACAAACCTCCAGCAATGAACGAATGCCGTTCATGGCGAGAGGCCCCGCGCGAAATCACGGGTCCACGCTGCATTCCGGTACACCCCGCCCGGCTGCGGAACGACCGTCAGTGGCAGGTCTCCTGGCTCCCGGATCGCAACACCGCTCCCGCCTTCCCGGATTGATCCAGTGGCATGTGGGAGCGGCACTCCCCGGTCACAGTTGCGGGGGCAGCGCAGGAATTTCAGCCTGCTTCCCTCTTAGGCCGGCCAAGACCGGCAACCCATGACGTGGCCCGCCCTTAGGCGCGGCGTTTCGCGCAGGCAAGCCTTGGCGCAGTTGTTAACCGCTTCACGCTATCGCGGCCCGGCGTTTCCTTTTGGCACGGACCGGATGGGGCCGTGGCGCAAGGCCAGCGGGCGCGTTACGCGCCTTGCGCGTAGCAACCGTAGCTTCGAGGATCGATGGACCTGAGCCCTGCCTTTACCCTGGACACGCCGCCGCGGGAGTTTTCCGCCAGGCTGCCGCGCCGGGGGCTGCGCACGGTGGGCCGCCGGCACCGAGGCCGGCTGCGCGGACGGCGTATCGCCGTGTTGCTTGCGATGTTCGCCGTCCCCGCGCTTGCCGCGCCCGGGGGCTGGCAGGCCTTCGACATCGGCAACGCGCAGCGCAGCGCGACGGTGATCGACCCGATGCCGTTCGAACGCAGCGGCGACAGCTTTCCCGGCTCGGCTTTCTATTACCTGGCTCCCGATCCTGCGCTGCGGATCGGCGACGGGATTCGTTCCGATGCTGACGGCGCGATCGGTCCGGTCGATCCGCTGGTCGGCCCGCTCGCCCGCGCGCTGCGCGTCGACAACAGCGGGGTCGACCGCACCCGGGCGCTGCAATGTCTGACCGCCGCGATCTATTACGAGGCGGCCAGCGAACCCGATCAGGGCCAGCGCGCCGTGGCCCAGGTCGTTCTCAACCGCGTCGCCCACCCGAGCTTTCCGAATACGGTCTGCGGCGTGGTCTATCAGGGTTCGGAACGCACCACAGGATGCCAGTTCAGCTTCACCTGCGATGGATCGCTGGCCCGCGCGCCGAGCCGGTTCTTCTGGCAGCGCGCCATGCTGGCGGCCCAGGCGGCGCTTTCCGGCTATGTCGAGCCGAGCGTGGGCCTTGCCACCCATTACCACACCATTGCGGTCCATCCTGCCTGGGACCGCGACATGAACCACATCCGTACCATCGGCGCGCACATGTTCTTCCGCTGGAAGAGCCGCGCCGGCGATGCCGCGAACTTCCGCTTCGCCTACCTTGGCGGAGAGCCGCTGGCCGCACCGCACCCGCGCAATGCCGCGGCCGATCGCGTGGCCGATCCCAGCCTCGATCCGCTGACGCTTGCCCGCGCCTTCGAGGCCGGCCTGAAAGCCGCGCCCGGAGAGACTGGGTCGCAAGCGAACGCGGCCGGGTCGGTCCGCGCGTCCACCGTTCCAACCTATTCCGCCGATGTCGAGAACCGCGGCGGCGACGGCCTCTATCGTGGCGATCGCCTGCCCGGCGGCCAGCAGGTTCGACCCGAATACGCCAATTCGGGCGCCTGGATCGCACAACCCGGCACCTGACCACCGTCGCGGCTGGCTCTGTTAACCCGCTGCAAACCATAGCCTCACACTAAGACTTAGCCGCCATCGGCTAGACCGTGCCTTCACGCCAAGAACAAAGAGTCGCTGCACCAGGATGACCATTCGCCTCGCCCCCGCGCGCAAAGCCGCCCCGATCTTCTTCAGCCCTGTTCAGCAGCGCCGCGTCGCCCAGCGAGCGGCCAACGACAACGCCGTTGCGCCGCGCCGCGATCCCGTGCTGCGCGAGGCGCTGCTGCACTTCGCCCGCTTTGGCCTTGGCGCGGCGACCGTCGCCCGGGACAAGGCGCACGACGCCTTCTTCGCCGGCGACCGGGCCGGCTACGATCACTGGCTGGCGATCTGTCGCGCGCTCGACCAGCGCATGGCAGCGGCTGTCGCGGCGCACGCAAAATCCCCCGCCCGCTGAACGGGCCGGAAACCCGGCAAACACCGTAAGCGCACCGTTAACCGAACAGTGATCTGTCGCACTTACAGCAGCATACGAGCCGGTTGGGAGCCCTTCACATAAAGCGCATGCGAACCCTGTTGCGGGTACTGTTTCGTACCAACGCCATCGACGACAGGGTCCGCGGGATTCTGGTCGCGAACCTATACACCAAGCCGGGCGCGCTGACGCTGGGCGCGGCCAACGGGGTTATCGCAGCGTTGATCGCCGCGTCCTATTCCGACATTGCTCTGATCTTCCACACTGCCGTCCTGCTGTCCGCGATCGGCATCCTGCGCGTTGCCATGGCCCTGGCCCTGCCGCGCCTGGTCCACCGCGACACGGCCTGGCTGGAACGCTTGTACCAGCTCGGCGCCTTCTCGTTCTGTCTCGTGCTCGGCATCCTCGGCGGGATGACGATCCAGTTCGGTCTGCCCGGCCCCGCGCAGATGCTGATCGTGTGCTATGCGATCGGCTATGCCAGCGGCATGTCGTCACGCAACGCCGGGCGACCGGCCATCGCGATCTGGGGCATGGTCCTGGCCTTCGCGCCGATCTGCTGGGCGCTCATCATGCAACCGGACCTGGCCAGTCAGGCGCTCGCCGTGGCCATCGTCATCGCGTTCCTGGGCATGGTCACGATCGCCATCCAGATCTTCCGCACGCTGCGCGATTCGGTCTCGGCAGCGGAGACCAGCGCCCGCCTTGCGGAAAAGATGCAGGTTCTGGCCCGGACCGATGCAGTGACCGGCCTGCTCAACCGTGCCGGCCTCAACCATTTTCTCGTCGAGCATCTCGCCAGCTGGCGGGCCTCGTCGAATGTCGCGCTGTTCTGGCTCGACCTCGACAAGTTCAAGGAAGTGAACGACGCGCTGGGCCATCAGACTGGCGACCGCGTGCTGGTCGAGGTTGCGCAGCGCCTGCGCAGCCAGTGCAAGGTGGACAGCGTGATCGGCCGCTTCGGCGGGGACGAGTTCGTCATGGCCTGCGCCGTGCGCGACCGGCGCGAGGCGGAGACCATCGCACTGATGCTGCTGGGCGAGATCAGCCGCCCCTTGCGGGTCGACGAGAGCCGCCTCGAGGTGGCCTGCTCGATGGGCATCGCGATCTACCCGCATGACGGGCAGGACGTGGAAACGCTGATGCAGGGGGCCGATCTCGCGTTGTATCACGCCAAGGTCAACGGCCGGAACCAGGCCAGCTTCTTCGACCCCTTCATGACCCGCGACCTCGTCCGCCGGCGCGAAATCGAGGCGGAACTGCGCGTTGCCTTGCAGCGTGACGAGCTGTCGATCTTCTTCCAGCCGATCGTCGATCTCAATACCGGACGCATTCGCGCCTTCGAGGCGCTGGTCCGCTGGTTCCACCCCGAAAAGGGCGAGTTGCGGCCCGACGAGTTCATCCCCGTCGCCGAAGAGACCGGTGCGATCATCACGCTTGGCAACTGGATTACCGCGCAGGCCGCGCGCGCCGCAGCGCAGTGGCCCGAGGACGTGACGGTTGCGGTCAATCTCTCGCCGCTGCAGATCAAGGCGCCGGGCGCCGCGCTCGGCATCCTCAACGCCCTGCGCGAAGCGCGCCTGCCGCCGCACCGCCTCGAACTCGAAATCACCGAGACGGTGCTGCTCGACAACTCGAAGCAGACCGATGATTTCATGGCGGAGCTGTCGGCTGCGGGCGTACGGTTCGCGCTCGACGATTTCGGCACGGGCTATTCCTCGCTCGGCTACATCAACAAGTATCCATTCGGGAAGATCAAGGTCGATCGCAGCTTCGTTTCGGGCGTCAATGCCGGCAAGAAGAGCGAGGCGATAATTCGCGCCGTTTCCGAAATGGCCAGCACGCTCGACATGCAGATCGTCGCCGAGGGCCTGGAAACCGCGGACCAAGTGAACGCCGTGCGCGACGCCGGCTGTACGCTGGGACAGGGGTACTATTTCAGCCGGGCCGTTCCCGACTACCTGGCCGGGATGCTGCTTGCGCAGGAGCGCGAGAAGTTCGGTCTGCAGCAGGCGGCAGGTTGACGACGAGCCCTTTTCCGTAAGGTTAACCGCGCTTTTTGATATTGCGAATCGTTATCGCAAAATAGTTCGTTGCGCGCACGTTTAACTGGTTGCAATCGGCAAAACCGCAGCCTAGGGGCACCGGGTTCGCCGGGCTCTCCGCTTTTCCAGCGGGATGGAATGGATGTGCCTGTGGCCAGACGCTGATCCCGCATTTTGGGAAGGACATCGTCGGATTATGGCTCGCAAGAAGATTGCCCTCATCGGCGCCGGCATGATCGGTGGCACGCTCGCTCACCTCGCCGCGAAGAAGGAACTGGGCGACATCGTCCTGTTCGACATCGCCGAAGGGATGCCCCAGGGCAAGGCGCTCGACCTCGCCCAGTGCGGCCCGGTCGAGGGCTTCGACGCCAACATCAAGGGCACCAACGACTATGCCGACATCGCCGGCGCCGACGTGGTGATCGTCACCGCCGGCGTGCCGCGCAAGCCCGGCATGAGCCGCGACGACCTGCTCGGCATCAACCTCGGCGTGATGAAGGCGGTCGGCGAAGGCATCAAGGCCCACGCCCCTGACGCCTTCGTGATCTGCATCACCAATCCGCTCGACGCGATGGTCTGGGCGCTGCGCGAGTTTTCGGGCCTGCCCCACAACAAGGTCGTCGGCATGGCCGGCGTGCTGGACAGCGCGCGCTTTGCCACCTTCCTCGCCTGGGAGTTCGGCGTCTCGGTCAAGGACGTCAACGCCTTCGTGCTGGGCGGCCACGGCGACACCATGGTGCCGGTCACCAGCTATACCACCGTTTCGGGCATCCCGGTCGACGACCTGGTCAAGATGGGCAAGTCGAGCAAGGAAGCGATCGACGCCATCGTCCAGCGCACCCGTTCGGGCGGAGGCGAGATCGTCGGTCTGCTCAAGACCGGCTCGGCCTATTACGCCCCGGCCACCAGCGCGATCGCCATGGCCGAAGCCTATCTGGGCGATCAGAAGCGCATCCTGCCCGTGGCCGCCTTCGTCGAAGGCAAGTACGGTCTCGACGGGCTCTATGTCGGCGTGCCGACCGTGATCGGCGCGAACGGGGCCGAAGAAGTGATCGAGATCGCTCTCGACGACGAAGCCAAGGGCAACTTCCAGGTCAGCGTCGACGCGGTCAAGGAATTGCTGGTCGCCTGCAAGGCGATCGACGGCTCGCTGGCCTGATTCCTTTCCTTTTCCTCCCCGCGGAGACACCCGAATGTCCATTCTGATCAACAAGAACACCAAGGTCATCACCCAGGGGATGACCGGCGCGACCGGTTCGTTCCACACCCAGGCGGCGCTCGATTACG